>NZ_CP089312.1:4800000-8306813 GCF_021545335.1 Streptomyces sp. GQFP
GGTCGGGGCGAGGCCGGCCGAGACGTTGGCCGAGCCCGTGTAGGCCACGTAGTCGACCCGCACGGTGTGCGTTCCGGCGGGCACGGTCACCTTGACGCTCGCGCGCTGCGTGGAGGCGTAGTCGCGCCACAGGTTGACGTACCGCTTGCCGTCGATCCAGACCCGGATGCCGTCCTGGGCGGCGGTCTTCAGCAGGAAGGGGCCGCCACCGCCGAAGTTCCTGCGCATCGTCCAGCGCACGCCGAAGCGGTCGTTGGGGAGGGAGATCCCGGTCGGGTGGCCCTTGCCCCAGTTCTCGCTGACGGCCTTGTCGCACAGGGACTTGCGGGGTGTGCCGGTGAGGGTGGTGTTGGCGTAGTAGTCCGCCTTCCACACCCCGGCGGCACAGCTCACGGCCGCGACCGGCGCCGCGTCCGGTCCGGCCTGGGGCGCGGTCGGGGGCTGCACGGTACTGACGAAGAGCGCGGCCCCGGCGGCGGTGACCGGCAACAGCAGCCGGTGCGGCGCCCGGACACGGGAACGCGGGGGAACGGGTCTGCCCATGCGGGGCGGCATCCTTCCTCGGGCCCGGGGCAGCACCAACTGGCAGGACAGATCGGATGGTTCCCCCCGGGTGATCACTTTTCCTGCCCGGCGATGATGACATGCGCACAGTTGTTCGTGCACGAAATCGTGCAGAATTCGTACAGAGATCGTGTCCACGTGTGGAAGCGGTGCGATGTGGCTCAGACCGGTTCGAGTCGCCGGTCCCGGTCGCGCCGCGATTCCGGTTGCGGTTCCGGTTTCCGGGGTGGCGCGGGCTTCCGTACCAGGAGCGGCGCGAAGACCGCCGTGCCGTGGGCGACCAGTTGGATTCCGGATCGGTCCCAGCCACGTGCGTGCGCGCGCAGGGCCGCCTCGACCGTGAGTGCGAACACCACACCGGCGACGAGATCCGCGCCGTAGTGGTAGCCGAAGCCCAGCGTCGCGGTGAGCGTGGCGATCAGCCAGAACGTGCCCGCGAAGCGCAGGAACCGCGGCCCCTTGCGGGAGTGGATGAAGATCGCCGTGGCCCACGCCGTGTGCAGGCTCGGCATGCAGTTGCGGGGCGTGATCCCGTCGTACGGCATCGGCTGCGGGACGGTGTGCGGCGGGAGCGTGTCGGGCCACAGGTCGGCCACCGCCCAGTGCCCGCCGCCCGTGCCGAAGGCGCCGGTGCCGTAGGCGAAGACCGGGCCGACCACGGGGAAGATCATGTAGATGCCGGGGCCGAGGACGCCTATCGCGAGAAACGTGCGCACCACGTGATGGCGGGGAAACCGGCGCTCGGCCGCCACATGGCGGAGCTGGTACAGCGCGACGAGGACCGCGGCCACCGCGAGCTGGATGTAGACCCAGTCGAGGACATGGGCGCCGATGGGGCCGCCGGCCCGGACGATCCGGCCCACGACCCACGCCGGGTCGCCCAGCGCGTGATCGGCGGTCGCCACGTACTGGTCGAGCACGAACGGGCGGGTCTTCGCCGTGATCAGCAGCCAGGTGTCGCCCGCCTTGCGCCCGGCCACCAGCAGCAGGGCGAGCCCGACGCCCTTGAGCAGCAGAACCCGTTCCCGGCCGGTGCGGCGCGTGACGGCGACGACCGCGCAGCCGAGGATCGCCCACAGCGCGCCGTTGCCGAAGCAGTGCCCGCCGCCCGTGCCCGCCCCGGCCGCCCATCGCACCAGCGCGAAGACGAGGTCGATGCCGACCGCGGCACCGGCCGCGACGAACCGCTGCCGCCGGGTGAGCACCACCATCATCAGCGCCATGCCGGCGTAGAGCAGGGGCCCCGACCTGGGGGCGTACACGACCTCCCGCGCCTGGTTGGTGAGGGGTCCCGGCAGGCCGTGGCGCCGCGCGGCGATCTCCAGTGCGAGGAGGAATCCGCCTACCGTCACGGCCGCCATGGCCCAGGGTCTGAAGAAGGGTATTCGCGACGGCATGGACTGCTTCCCCCTGATTTGCCGGACTGTTGCTCGGTGTTCATGACTTCCGGCAAAGGAAGAGGGAAAGATCGCCGTCCGGGTTCCCGTCGGGGTTCCCGCCTGTCGGTCAGCCTTGCTGGAGGAGGACGTCCGCCGCCCGTTCCGCGAGCATCGTCACGGGGGCGTGCGTGTGGGCTCGTACGATGCTCGGCATGGCCGAGGCGTCCACGACCCGCAGGCCCGTCAGGCCCCGGACCGCGAACGTCGGGTCGACGACCGACTGTTCGTCCGTGCCCATCCGGCAGGTGCTGACGAGGTGGTGGATGCTGCCGCCCGTGGCGCGGACGTAGGCGGCGATGTCGTCGGAGTCCTCGGACAGCGCTCCGTCGGTGAGCGGCTTGCCGAGCCACTCGGCGAAGTCCGGCTGCCGCAGGACGCGTTGGGCGGCACGGACCCCCGCCACCAGGGTTGCCAGGTCGGCGCCGTCCGGGTCCGACAGATAGCGCGGGTCGATGACCGGGGCGTCGTGCGGATCGGCGCTGCGGAGTGTGATCGCGCCCCGGCTGCGCGGGCGCAGGAGGATCACGCCCAGGGCCATGCCGTGTTCGGCGGTCCGCTGGTGCTCGCCCAGGGGGAGCACCAGGTGGACGACCTCGATGTCCGGGGCGTCGAGGTCCTCGCGCGTCCGCAGGAACAGCAGTGCCTCGGAGATGATCGAGTCCAGGGTGCCGTGGCGGTCGCGCAGATACTGGTCGATCTGCTCGGCCGACGCCCCCTCGCCGGGCGACCAGAACCCCATCGCCTCGAAGGCCAGCGGGACGAGCAGATGGTCGGTCAGGTCCCGGCCGACGTACGGGAGATCCCGTACGACGGGAACTCCGTGCCGGGACAGTTCCCCGGCCGGGCCCACACCCGACAGCAGCAACAGGTGGGGGCTGCCCACGGATCCGGCGGAGAGGACGACCTCGCGCCGGGCACGGATGATCTCGGTGCCCGCCCGTCCGCCGGCCCCGGCCTCGATCTCGACGCCGATCGCCCGGGTGCCCTCGAACACCACCCGGCGTACCAGGGTGTCCGCCAGCACGGTGAGGTTCGGGCGTTCGCGGGCCGGGGTGAGATAGGCGTCGGCCGAGCTGTGGCGCAGGCCGTCGCGGTGGGTCGCGCGGGCCAGGGCGTAGCCCTCCTGGACCTCGGCGGCGGGGACGTACCCGAGGCGGGCGCACGCGTTGGTGAACGCCGGGGTCACCGGCAGCGGGTAGCGCATTCCCGCCAGACTGATCCGCTGCTCGGCCCGCTCGAAGTAGGGCTGGAGGGTGTCGTGGTCCCAGCCGTCGAGGCCGGCTTCGGCCCAGCCGTCGTAGTCCGCGCGGTGGCCGCGGGTCCACAGCTGTGCGTTGATCACCGAGGAGCCGCCGACCGCCTTGCCGCGCGGGATCGGTATGGTCCGGTCGGCCAGGCCGGGCTGCGGTGCGGTGGCGAAGTCCCAGTCCAGGTCGCCCCCGAAGAGGCGGGGGAACAGGATCGGCACCCGCACTTCGGGGCGGGTCTCCGGCGTTCCGGTGCCGGCCTCGATGAGCAGCACCTGTGTTGTGCCGTCCGCGCTGAGCCGGTCGGCGAGCACACATCCGGCCGAGCCGGCGCCGACGATCACATAGTCCCACTGACTCTCGCTGCTCACTTCGCTCACTTCGCGACCGCCTCTCGGCTCCGGTCGAAGGCCACACCCCAGGTCGTGCTCCTCAGGCGGCGGTTCTCGGTCATGACGACTCCATTCCTTGCCGTGTGTTCACTGTCTGTGTGCGTACGCGTGTGCTTCAGCGGGTCGCGGGTACGCCGTCCCCGGTGGTGGGAGCCGGGGCCGGGACCTGCGCGGTCCCGGGGTGCCGGTCCCGCAGGACGTGGCGGAGCAGGGCGAGGCCCGCCAGCAGGGCCACCAGGCCGCACACGCCGTTCCAGCCGAAGGCGGAGTACGCCCGGACGCCCAGCCAGGATCCGGCGCTGCCGCCCAGGAACGCGCAGGTCATGTACGCGGTGTTGAGGCGCGAGCGGGCCTCCGGGCGCAGCGCGAAGATACGGGCCTGGTTGGCGACCTGACCGGACTGCATGGCCACGTCGAGCAGCAGCATCCCCGCGCCCAGGCCCACCAGGCCGACGGCGCCGCCCAGATGACCGGTGAGGAGCACGGCCCCCGCGGCGATGGCGCCCACCATGCACACCAGGTTCACGGGGTCGGGTCCGAGCCGGTCGACGCGCCGGCCCGCGACGGGCGTGGCGAACATGCTGGCCGCGCCGACCAGGGCGAGGACGCCGACGGCCGGGGTGCCCAGGTCGTAGTGCGGGCCGGTGATGTAGAGGGCGAGGGCGGTCCAGGCGGCGCTGAACGCGGCGAACACCAGGACCTGGTACTGGCAGGAGCGGCGCAGCAGCGGTTCGGTGCGCAGCAGGTGCAGGGAGGCCGCGATCAGGGCCGGGTACCGCTGGTCGGTGCTCGGCGTGGTGTGCGGGAGGGCGGCGGCCAGCGCGAGGGTGAGGATCAGGACCATGCCCGCCGCGACCAGGTAGGGGGCGCGCCAGCCGAGCCATTCGCCGAGGGTGCCGGAGAAGGTGCGGGCCAGCAGGATCCCGCCGATCAGCCCGGAGAGCAGGGTGCCGGTGACAGCGCCTCGGCGTTCCGGGGCGGTCAGACCGGCCGCCATGGGGATGAGGATCTGCGGTACGACCGTGGTCAGACCGACCAGGCCACTGGCGACGGCGAGGACGGGCAGCGAGTCGGCCGTACCGGCGAGGACGAGTCCCACGCCGGTCACCAGCAGCAGGGTCGTGACCAGGCCGCGGTGGCGGAGCCGGTCGCCGAGGGGGACGAGCAGGAAGATGCCCACCGCGTAACCGAGTTGGGCGCAGGTGACGACGACGGCCGCGGAGGCGGGGCGTACGTGCAGGTCGTCGGCGATCAGCGGACTGATCGCCTGCGGGAAGTAGATGTTGGCCACCGCGACGCCGCAGGCGACGGAGAGCAGCAGGATCAGCGGCCGGCTCAGCACCGGCGGCGCAGGGGAGGGAACGGCAGAAGCCACGACACACCTCGACCAGGAAGGGAGAAATGAGAGGGGTGGCACCGCCACCCCGGGGAACCGTTTTAACCGGTTCCATCAACGTACCAGTAATACCGGTTCCGCAGTAGGCTGTTTGCCATGACCGCATCCCCCGCACCGCAGACGTTCCGCTTCCGCAGCGGCTCCGGACGGATCTCTCTGGACTTCATGCGGACCCTGAGGCTGCGCGGCCTGGACGGTGTCACCGAGGAACTGGACACCCCCGAGGCGCTGACCGCCTGGGTGGTCCAGCTGGGCCCGTACGCCGAGGACACCGTCGTCCCGGTTCCGTCGCGGGCCGTGCTGCGTCAGGCGCGGGAGGTGCGGGAGGCCGTCCACACGCTCCTGACGACGGCCCGCGACGGCGGCGGCCCCGCCGGATGCCCTGCCGAGGTCCGTACGCTGCTGAACCGGGCGGCCTCCGCCGCACCGCCGGTGCCGGTGCTCGACGACCACGGCAGGCTCGTCCACACCGCCGCCGACCCGGTCGGCGCGGTGCTCTCCGACATCGCCCGCGACGCGCTCACCCTGGCGACGTCCCCCGCGCTGGAGCGGGTCCGCGCCTGCGCCGGTCCGGCCTGCGCGGCCTGGTTCCTCGACACGTCACGCCCGGGCAACCGGCGCTGGTGCTCGATGGACGCCTGCGGGAACCAGGCGAAGAAGACGACGTGGCGGACGAAGCACGTGACGGGTACGAAGGCCCAGTAAGTACGTAGTACGTCACTGGCCCGGGCGGACGAAGGCCCGGTCGACGTACACCAGCGCATCCCTCTCCACGTCGGTGACGCAGTCCAGCACATGGCCGATGAGCATGCTGTGGTCGCCGCCGTCGACGACGTCGTGCAGCCGGCACACGAGCCGGACCGCCGCCTCGGGGATGCCGGGCAGCCCCCGTTCGAGCGGGACGGTGTCACCGGCGGCGAACCGGTCGACACCGGAGGTCGCGAAGCGCCGGGCGATGTCGGACTGGTCATGGGCGAGCACGTTGACCATGAAGTGCCCGGCGGAGGTGAAGGCGGAGTGCGTACTCGCCTTCTTGTCCAGGCTGACCGTCACCAGCGGCGGGGCCAGGGACAGGGAGACGAAGGAACTCGCGGTGAACCCCCAGCGGCAGCCGGCCTCGTCGACCGTGGTGGTGACGACGACGGGCCCCGGGACACGGGCCATGGCACTGGTGAAGTCGAGCTCTCGGGTGTCGGTAGGCATACGGCGCCTCCTTGAACGAGGTCGGGAACAAAGGGGTTGGTCATGCGGCCAGTTCGCCGCTGCCGAAGTCGGCACCGGCCAGGACGTCGAGGAAGGACCGGGCCCAGTGGTGGACGTCCCGTTCGCGGACGTGCCGGAGCAACTCCCCCATACGGAGCCTGCGTTGAGCCTCGTCCAGGTGCAGGGCCGTGGCCATGGCGTCCTGGAGTCCGGCGAGATGGTGCGGGTTGACCAGGAGCGCCCGGGTCAGTTCGTGCGCGGCGCCGGCGAACTCGCTGAGCACCAGCGCCCCGCCGAGGTCCGGGCGGGCGGCGACGAACTCCTTGGCGACCAGGTTCATCCCGTCGCGCAGGGGCGTCACCAGCATCACGTCGGCGGCCCGGTAGAGGGCCACGAGTTCGGTACGGTCGACGGTGGTGTGCAGATAGTGGACCGGCACCCGGCCGACCGTCCCGAACGTCCCGTTGATACGGCCGACCTGTGCCTCGATCCTCGTACGCTGACGCCGGTAGTGCTCGACGCGCTCCCGGCTGGGCGTGGCGATCTGGACGAGGACGGCGTCCCGTGCGGTGACCCTGCCCTCGGCCAGGAGCCCCTCGAAGGCCCGCAGCCGCTGCTCGATGCCCTTGGTGTAGTCGAGCCGGTCGACGCCCAGCATGATCCTTCTGCCGTCGCCCAGTTGACGGCGGATCCGCCGGGCCCGTTCCCGTACGGCCTCGCTGCGGGCCAGGGTGTCGAGGCCGGCCGCGTCCACCGAGATGGGGAACGCGCCGACACGTACGTCCCGTTCGGGCAGCCGTACGGTCCCCGCCACCGGCGTACGGTGCGGACCCCCGACGTCGCCGACGCCGTGCAGTCGCCGCACCAGCCGCAGGAAGTTCCGCGCGCCGCCGGGCAGTTGGCAGCCCACGAGGTCCGCGCCGAGCAGGCCCTCCACGATCTCGGTGCGCCAGGGCAGTTGGAGGAAGAGCTCGGGCGGCGGGAAGGGGATGTGCAGGAAGAAGCCGATCCGCAGATCGGGCCGGAGGGCCCGCAACAGGGCCGGGACCAGCATCAGTTGGTAGTCCTGGACCCATACGGTGGCCCCGGGCCCGGCGATGCCCGCCGTGTACTCGGCGAACCGCCGGTTGACCCGGTGATAGTTCTGCCACCACCGCCGGTCGAACTCGGGCGCCGCCACCGCGTCATGGAACAACGGCCACAACGTGGCGTTGGAGAACCCCTCGTAGTAATCCCGGTGTTCGTCGGCGTCGAGGGGCACGGGATGCAACCGCACCCCCTCGTGCCGAAAGGCGGCGGGCGTACTGCCGGTAGTCCCCGCCCACCCCACCCAGGCCCCCCGCCGGTCCCGCAACACGGGTTCCAGACCGGTGACAAGCCCGCCGGGACTGCGCCGCCATTCCCCCGACTCCAGATGAACGGGAAGACGATTAGCGACGACGACAAAATCGGCGTCCGTTTCCATTCCCTGCATCCCTTCTCAAGAGGGGACTGGTCGCGCCCCAAAGGGGCGGGGGGAACTGCGCGACCAGCCCCCACGCACCCGCAGACGAAGAACGACCTACGCGGCCCGGAAATCGACGATGGTCTTCAAATCCGTCGTGCTCCGATAGTTCTTGAAGATCTCGACGAGCCCCTCATAGTCCTCAAACCGATGCACGGTGGACAGCAACCGCCGCCCATCGACAACCCCCGACAACAACATCTGCATCGCCGCCTGAATCACATTGGCGGAGTGATGCATCGGAAACGCCGTGACATCGAACGGCGACGCACTGATATTGATCCCCTTCGCGAGCATCAGCCACGTGTCGAACTTCTGCATCTCCTGCGAGGCCCCGTACAGCACATACCGCCCCTTGGGCTTCAGCCGCCGCATGGCAACCCGCCGGGGATCCTTCTCCTCGTCGTCGACCTTGACGGTCGGCAACGCGTCGAAGACGTAGTCGAACGTGTTCTCCGGGACCTCGGCGATCAGCTCCTCCGGCAGATACGCCCGCTCGGAGAAGTGCTCCCCGGCATGCTGGTTGCGCACCGGGTTGGCGTCCACGGACACCACCTGGTTGGGGGCGAACATGCGCCTGATGACGCTGCCCGCGATGATGCCGATCGGGCCGGTGCCCATGATGAGGACCCGGTCGCCGATCTTCGGCGGGTTGGCCAGGATCGAGCGCAGGGCGCCGGTGGTGGGTTCGATGAACGACGCCTGAAGGTCGTCGAGGGCGCCGGGGACCTTGACGGCGGCGGCCCGCAGGTCGTCGGAGAAGTTCCGGTCGGCCCAGAACACGTCCTCCTTGACCTCCCCGGAGAAGATCGGGCGCAGCGTGCGGTACTCGGCGAAGCCGCCGAAGTCGGTCTGTCCCCAGTAGACGATCCGGTCGCCGATCGCGATGTCGGGGCGGGTGAACTCCGGCCCCTTCTCGACGACTTCGCCGAGGTATTCGTGGCCGAGGACGATCGGGTACTCGGAGGGGAACAGGTGCCCTTCGAAGAAGGAGATGTCCGTCGAGCAGATCGACACGCAACGGGTGCGCAGCAGCACGCCGTCGGCCGGCGCCGAGGGACGCGGCACCTCCGCGACCTGGGTCTGGCGCGGGGCGATGAGCTGGAGGGCCTTCATGGTCGGCATGGTTGTCCTTCCGGGCAGATCGGGCAGATTGCGGTCACGGGAGTTCAGAGGAGCTAGCGGCGCATGCTCAGGCCGCCGCCGAGCAGGTACTGGCCCGTCATCTCGACGTTGGTCGGCGACAGGGTGATGTGCTTCGCGGCCGAGTGCGCGTCACGGAAGTAGCGTTCGAGCAGGCTGCTCGCGTACAGCGAGGACGTACCGGCGACGGTGAACAGGCTGTCGATGGCCTGGCAGCACTGCTCGGCCACGGTCGCCGCGGCCAGCCGTACGGTGGCGCTGAGCGCGTCCCCGCCGACCTCGCCGAGCCGTTCGGCGTGCCAGGCGGCGTCCGCCAGCAGCAGCCGGGAGGACCGGACCTGCGCCTCGGCGCGGGCGTACCGCTCCTGCACGGTGTGGCTCGCGGCCAGGGTGGTCGTGCCGGCCATCGGCTTCTTCGCGACGGCGAGCCGCTGGAACTCCTGCAGCGCGCCCCGGGCCGCGCCCAGCACGGTCGAGGACGAGCCGAACAGCCCGAAGTCGTAGTAGCTGATGCCGTATCCGCGCGAGGGACGGGCGGGCGGGGCGAGGAACATGTCCCGCTGGGCGACCGTGTACGCGTCGGCGACGAAGACGTCCTCGACCTCGTAGTCCTCGCTGCCGGTGCCGCGCAGCCCGAGGGTGCGCCAGTTGTCCAGCATCCGTACGGCGTGCCGGGGCACGAACAGCATCCGGATCTCCGGGCCCTGCTCGGTGAGCCGGGGTGTGCCGCCGTCGGTGATCCGGGCCGCGCACACCAGCCAGGTGGCGTGCGCCGATCCGCTGGCGAAGCCCCAGCGCCCGGAGAGGCGGTAGCCGCCGTCGACGGCCTCGGCGAGCCCCGTGGGGTTGACGGAGCCGATCACCAACCCGTCCTGGTCCCGGAAGAGTTCACGCGCGACCGGCTCGGGAAGGTAGTCCGACAGCCGGCCGATGGCGGCCTGCACGCCCATCTGCCAGGCGACCGCCGGGTCGAGCCGGGAGAGTGCCTGGAGTGCCTGCGACCCCGTCTCCAGGGTGATCTGGGAGCCACCGAGGTCGTGGGAGACCAGCATCCGGGGGAAGCCGGCGTCCCGCAGTGCCTCGAACACCGGCACCGGGGAGAACCGCTGCCGCTCGCCCTCCTCCCGCCACTTCTCGATGACCGGGGCGATGTCGTCGACCCGCCCGAGCCAGTCCGCGGTCTCCGCCGGTACGGGCCTGTCGTCGACCAGTGAGAGAGCGTGATCGTTCTCTTGGTTCTGAGTCCCTTGGTTCTGAGCCATACCCACCTCCTGATGTTGCTGGGAACGTAGGCGGAGGAACCTCGCGTTCAAGACCGGAATCCGGCGGGCGTGGGGGCCTCTTGACCGACGTATTACGGCGGGAAGAGACGCGGGGAAGACACAGAAAAAGGGGCGGCCGGCGTCGTGAGGACGCCGGCCGCCCCTGTGGGGTGCGGAGGTTCAGCCCGTTCGGTCGAGCACGCTGACGAACGCCAGCCAGATGTCGATGTGTTCGTGGACCGCGAGGGTCAGAGCGGCCCGGCTGTGCGGCGGAACGGCCGCCAGCAGGGCGTCGCCCCCGGCCCCCAGAAGGGCCCGGTTGTCGAGCAGGCGCAGCAGTTGCCGCCCGGACGCGGAGAACCGCAGGGTGGGGTCACGGGCCAGGACGGCGAGCGGGTCCTTGCCCGGGACCGGACCCGTCGGGGTACGGGGCCGGACAGGCTCCCGGAGGCGCCCGTTCCGTTCCACCGCGGTCAGCGCCACGGGCTCGTCCCGTACGGCGGCCTCGGAGGCGGCTCTGCGGCCGACGGGATCCTCGTCCCGCTGCACCCGGGCCCGGACGTCGCGGGCGGTCCCGACGGAGATCCCGGCGGCGCCCGCGATCTGGCGCAGGGAGGCGTCCGGGTGTTCGCGCAGATAGCCGGCGGCACGTCTGCGGCCGACGGTGGGGTCCACGGGGCGGGCCCGGCCGTCGCGGCCCACCCGGGTGTTCGACTGGGGCTCCTCCCCGGTTGCACGCCGTCTGACGGCCGCCACCGTCTTCGTGGACAGCCCCGCGGCCTGGGCGACCGCGCGGTTGGACCATCGCGGGTAGGTGGCCAGGATGCGCTGGGCCGCCGCGAGCCGCTCCCGCTGGTTCAGCCGCCGCCCGCGGTGCAGATTGGCCTGGACGGCCTCGACGAACGCCTCCTTCTCGTCGCCGTCGAAGTAGCGGACGTCGATGTCCGCGCGGCCGGCCAGGGTCGCCGCCGTGAGCCGGTGCATCCCGTCGATGACGCGCAGGGTGCGCCGGCACACCAGGATCGGCGGCAGGTCCCGTACCTCCGCCAGTGATCTGGCGTAGGCGAGATCGATGTCCCCGGCACGCGGGGAGTCGGCGGGCACGAGCGCCGCGACCGGTAACCGTCCGGTGCGTGGCGCGACCTCGTCAGCACGTTCGTCCACACGGCCGTCGACACCTGGTCCTCGAACTGGAAAAAGCGCAGAACTGCTGGTCATGCTCCGACTCCCCCGTCGTATGGCCGCACGTAGCTCTCTGCAGTCGCTCCACCACCGAGTTCACTTGGCGCCCGGTCCGATTGCCAGGGGCAGTTGTGGCCGACTGGACACAAGCGGCCAGAATCCCGTGCTCCGCGCCCCCGGATCCGCGTCGCGGCCTCCCCCGTCCCCCCGGCCCACGGCACCCCAGGCGCCTCCTCAGCAACCCATCCGACCTGCGCCGACACCTCGAAGACGGCAATTTTCCGCACAAGTTCCGGTCAGTTCACGGGAGTTGTAACGGACCTTTGGGAGAGTGTGGCGCTCGAACACAGAACGGGGAGGAAGAAAGTGGACAACCGGCCATTGACAGCCGCAGCACCCATTGACATTCCGGCCGACATTTCAGCCACACCCCTCGGCACGACCTCGGAGCTGCTGACCCGGGCCGTCGACACGCTCGCGGCGCTGACGAGTGCCGAGATCGCCGACAGCTACCGCGCCCTCGCGGAGGCGGACGGGCCCACGCCGCTCCAGGAGGCCGACGCCCCGCACCAGGCCCGGGGCGGGAGTTCGGCCCCGCTGCTGGCCCTGGGCCTCGCCCATGTGCTGCCCCACGATCCGCCGCTGCTGCGGGCGGCGGCTCCGGTGCCGGCCGTGGAGGCCGCCCTGGTCCACAAGAAGCACGAGCTGGACGCCCAGTACGACGTCGTCGCCCGCGCCCAGCGCGAGGTGCTGCGCATCCGCCAACTCGCCGACCAGCAGGCCCAGGACACCTCCTCGCACCGGCTCGCGCAGGTACTCACCGACTCCGACGACATCGCCGCCCTGTCCAACACGATCGGCACGGCGGCCGTCCAGGAGCATCTGACACTGGAGACCTTCCAGTACGACCTTCCCTTGAAGGCGAGTTCGGCGCAGCCGCCGACGGACGCGTCGATCGCGCGGGGCGTACGGCACCGGAGCATCTACGAGACGGGCTTCCTGACCGACCCCGTGGGCACCGAGATCGTCGAACATTGTGCGGCCGCCGGTGAGGAGATACGACTCCTACCGCGCCTGCCGATGAAACTGAAGATCACGGACGGCTCGCAGGCCCTGCTGGCCCTCACCCCCACCGGGTCGAGCGTGGCCCTCCATCTGACCTCGCCCGTCGCCGTGGAGGCGCTGCGCCACTACTTCGAGCTCCTGTGGCGCGAGGCCCGCCCGCTGACCAACGCCCCCTCGCCCAGCGGCAGCGACCGGGAACGGCAGCGCCACGAGATCGTCGCGCTGATGCGGCAGGGCTTCAAGGACGAGGCCATCGCCCGGAGGCTGGCACTGACCCCGCGTACCGTGCGCCGCCGCATCAGCGAGTTCATGGACGAACTCTCCGCCGAGACCCGCTTCGCCGCAGGGGCGGAGGCGCAGCGGCGCGGCTGGTTCGACGCGCCGGACACGTCGGACGAGTAGGGCGGCCGAGGGAGGTCGAGGGAGGCGCCGCCGGGTCCCGCGTCCTGCGCGGGAGTGGAGCCTGCCGTTTCCGGGATCGTCGATCCCACCAGGTCAGCGGCTCCCACCGGGAACCCACCGCTCCCCGAAAGGCTGTCTCCCGTGACGGCGCCGCTCATCGACGACAGCGCGAAGGGCATCGCGACCAGCCTCGGCATGGCGGTCGTCTTCCTCGGGGCGGGAAGCGCCCTGTACGAGGGCCGCGCGCAGGCCCGCGACCCACGGTGACCCGCTCACTGTGCGCGGAGCGCGTCCGCCGGCGGGGTGCGCAGGGCCTGGCGGGTGGGGAGTTCGATGGTGAGGAACGCCGTGGCGGTGACCGTCAGGGCGAGGGCGGGCAGCAGCCACACCGGGCCCGCCGGCCAGGGGCGGCCGAGGAAGCCCTGGCCCAGGAGGGCGAGGGGTACGGCGGACAGCAGCAGGGCCGTGGTGAGTGCGGTGGCCGCGGTCACCGCCGCCTCGCGGCGCATCATCGCGCGGATCTGGCGGGGCGTCGTGCCGTTGAGACGCAGGGCGCCCAGTTCGACCCGGCGCTGGGCGGTCGCGGCGACGAGCTTGTTGGCGATGCTGAGCAGCAGATAGACGAGCAGGACGATGATCGTGGCCAGGTTGATCCACACCTCCGGCGGCGCGTCCTTCAGACCGTCGGCAGACGTGGGGTTCGTGTCCTCGACCGCGAGCCCCGGGCGGGACGCGGCGAAGGCGGCCACGGCCTGCCGGGCGTCCGCCGTGCCGTCCGTACGGACCAGGACGTTCTGGTCGAGCCCGGTCGTGGTGTGACCGGCGACCAGGTCGTGCGAGAGGACCACGTCGCCGAAGCCGAGGCCCCGGTCGTAGACGGCGACCACCTCGGCGTCGGCCTTCACGCCGTCACCGAGCACGAGACTCACCCGCCGGCCCACCGCCGCGTCCCGCGAGCGTGCGGCATCGCTGCTGACGGCGACGGTCGCACCGGTGAGCCGGCTCAGACTGCCGTCCCGTACGCCGAGGTCCAGGACGTCCGCCGCGTCCGGCGTGAGGATCATCGCGGAGCCGGACTCGGCCTGCGGCTCGCCGAACTGCTCGTACGTCCACACGACACCGGTGTCGCTCACGGGAGCGGCCGCCCGTACGCCGCTGGTCCCGCGTACGTCGGCGAGTGTGCCGCCGGGCAGTCCGCCCAATCCCGGTGCGCTCAGGCTCTGTTGGGCGAGGGTGCCGGTGCGGGTGTCGTCGGCGGTGGCGGCCAGCACGGTGGTCTGGGTGAGGGTGTACGTCAGCACGAACACGACCGCCATGGCCAGCGTGCTGACGATCCCCGCGTTGCGCAGGGCGTAGGCGCGGACGTTGGCCATCGCCAGCCAGGTCGGCGCGGAGGCCCCGGTGTGCGTCAGCCGGGCCGCCGTACCGCCGATGCCCCGGACGAGGGCCGGACCGGCCATGGCCAGACCGATCGCGCCGAAAATGCCCGCAAGGGAGGTGGCGGTGGCGCCGATGACCGTACGGGAGAAGAGCGGCAGGACCGACATGGCCGTCGCGGCGACGATGACGAGGACGCCGATACGCGTCCGGATCCGCGAGGGCTCACGCGGTTCACTGCGCGACTCGGCGACCGCCTCGGTGGCCGGCATCCGCGAGGTGCGCCACGCCGATCCCCGGGCCGAGACCTGCACGACCAGGCCCAGCAGGAGAACCGTCGCGAGGGCGGGCAACGGGCTGAAGGTGAGCGGGAGTTCGGCGGGGATGAAGCCCCGGTCCGCCAGCAGTCCACGGAACTGTCCGGCCAGCAGATAGCCGAGCGCCACACCGGGTACGAGGGCCACGGCCGCGACGACGCTCGACTGCGCGGCGGCAAGTCGCCGTATCTGCCGGGGAGTTGCTCCCACGGCCCGCATCAGCGCGAGATCGCGGCGCTGCCCGGCGATCGACACGGCCAGCGCACTCGCCATCACGAACCCGGTGATCAGCAGGACGATCCCGGAGAGCGACCCGGCGAGCAGGATCAGGAGGGAACGGGACGCACCCGCGCCGGGTGACACGAGGTCCCCGCGATCGGCACCGGTGACGACTTCAAGTCCGGTGCCGTTCAACTTCGTTCGGACTTCGGCGGCGACTTTCTCTTCGGCGCCGGGGGTGGTGCGGAGGGCGATCAGGTCTACGGTTCCGGCGCGGGGGTTGCTGGTGTTGGGGATGTCGCTGGGGGCGGGGCGGGGGCCGTCGCCTGTGGTGCTGGCGCTGGTGGTATCGCCGCTGGCGCTCGTGGTGTCGCCGCCACTGCCGGTAATGCTGGCCCCGCTGCCAGCGCCGTTGGCGCCGATGCGCTGGCTGGCGTTGCCACTGCTGCTGGTGTCGCCGGTTCCGGCGCGGGAGATGCCGGCGCCGTCGCTGGCGCCACTACTGCCGGTGTCGCCCGTTCCGGCGCGGGAGAAGCCAGCGCCGTCGCTGGCGCCACTACTGCCGGTGTCGCCCGTTCCGGCACGGGAGAAGCCAGCGCCGTCGCTGGCGCCGGTGGTACCGCTGCCGGTGCTGCTGGCGCCAGTGCCCTGGCCGCCGATGCTGCCGTTGCCGGTGTCGCCGCTGCCCCCGCTGCTGCCACTGCCCCCACCGCCCCGCCCCGCCAGTCGCACAGCCGTCGCGTCCTCGAAGAGGACCCCAACGCCTGGTGCGTCGACGATCGCCGAGACGCGGTAGACGACGGCCGGGCGGGCGTTCGCCATCACCTGGACCCTGTCTCCCAGCTCGACGTCCGCCGCCGTGGCCGTGGCGCTGTCGACGGCGATCTCGTCGGCGCCGTCCGGCCCGCTGCCCTCGACCCTCGCACCGCCCAGCAGCTTCACCGAGGACCAGCCGTGCCCGGCGGCCCGGGGATCCCCGGCCGGTACGACCCGGCCCTGGGCGTCGACGAGCGCGGCGGGGAAGCCGAGGTCGCCGACGGCGTCGGTGACGCCCGGCAACTCCGCCAGTTCACGGACCAGTTGGGCCGGGACGGTACGGCGTTCCGGGAGCACCAGGGGCAGGTCGCCGGGCGGATGGAACTCCTGGTCGGCGGCGACGATCACGTCCGCGCCGGCGAGCCGGCCGGCGGGGAGGTGGGAGCGCAGGCCGGACTCGGCGAGGACGCCGGTGCCGGTGATCAGGGCCGCGCCGCCGAGGACCGCGCAGGCGACGGCGATCAGCGCGCTGATCCGGCGCCGGACCATCTGTACGGCTAGGCCAAACATGGAAGTCGTGGAAGTCGTGGAAGTCATGGAAGTCATGGCAGTCATGGCAGTCATGGCAGTCATGGGTCAGACCTCTCCCAACTCGACGAGGCGGCGGGCCAGTTCGGGGGCGGTCGGTGAGTCGAGGGCCTCGACGACACGGCCGTCGGCCATCACCAGCACGTGGTGTGCGCGGGCGGCGGCGGCCGGGTCGTGGGTGACCATCACGACCGTCTGGCGCAGGTCGTCGACGAGGTCCCGCAGCAGGTCGAGCACCTCGTGCGCGCTGCGCAGATCCAGCGCACCGGTCGGCTCGTCGGCGAACACGACGGCCGGCCTCGCCACCAACGCCCGTACGACGGCGGCCCGTTGCTGCTGGCCCCCGGACAGCTCGGCCGGGCGGTGGGCGAGCCGGTCGCCGAGCCCGACCCGCTCCACCAGCGTCCGCAGCCAGTCGTGGTCCGGGGTACGGCCCGCCAGACGCAGCGGCAGCGTGATGTTGTCCTCGATGCTGAGCGAGGGGATCAGGTTGTACGCCTGGAACACGAACCCGACGCGCTCCCGGCGCAGTTCGGTACGGCGGGTCTCGTTCAGGCCGGCGATCTCGTGACCGTCGATCCGGACGCTGCCCGAGGTCGGGGAGTCGAGCCCGGCGGCGCAGTGCATCAGCGTGCTCTTGCCGGAGCCCGAGGGGCCCATCACCGCGAGGAACGTGCCGCGCCGCACGGTCAGCGACACCTCGTCGAGGGCGCGTACGCCACCCGCGTACTCCTTGCCGACCCGGTCCAGGACGATGGCCGGCGCCGACGCGTCGTACCCGGTGGCCGCGGGGCGGCGGGTCCGGGCGAACACGGGGCTCATCGACGGCCCCGCAGGCTGCGTACGACGAGGGTGCCGCCGGCGAGCACGGTGACCGCACCGCAGGACAGGTTCACCCAGGTGTGCGCACCACTGAACGAGGCCGCCATGTTGGCGACCGCACTGAGCACCACCAGGATCCAGAGCAGGCTCCGGGCGATGTCCGCACGGGTGGGGGCGGTGTCGCGCCGCTGGTGAAGGGGGTAGGGGTCGGTGTTCGTCATGGGGTTCCTCCCGAGGTCGGCTGTCGTCACCGACGCTATGGACCGGACCCCCCTCGGGCCGATCCCGCAGCCCGCCCGGTTCGGGGTACAGCAGGCTGTACTTTCCGGCCCCTGAACCGACAGCCAACGGGCCTACGCCATAAGGTCCTTCGCAACGAAGGGAGGGCGCATGGCCGTATCGCGAGACACCACGGCCGATGACCGGAGCGCGGAGTTCAAGGACTCGGGGCTCAAGGAGACCGTCGTACGGAGTCTGCGTGCCGCGCGTGCCGCCATCGGGGAGCTTGCCTCCGGGCTCCGTACCGCTCTCCCCGCCCTGCTTCTGCTGCTCTGGCTCGCCCTCACCGCCGTGACCAGCGTGGTCGGCGTCGGGCTGCTCATGGTGCCCGCGCTGCTGCGCGCCCTGCACGGGCTCGCCGGGCGGGAGCGTGCGCGGTTGGGGCGGTGCGGGCCCGAGGTCGTCGCGCCCGAGGCTCCGCCTACGCGGCTGCGGGCCGCCCTCGTCGATCCCACCACCCGGCGGGAGCTGCGCTGGCTGGTGCGGCACGCCAGTCTGGGGCTGGGACTTGGGGTGCTCGGCGTGCTGTTGCCGGTCGTCGCCGTGCGCGACACCCTCTTCCCGGCGTACTGGACGTTCATGCCCGGCAACGCCACGGCCACGTCCGTCGGTTACGGCAACGCGCACTCCTGGCCCGACGCCCTCGCCGTGGCCATGCTGGGTCTGGGGTGGGTCTTCATCATCCTCGGGCTCGGGCCGGGTATGGCCCGGCTGCAGGCGCGGCCCGGGCGTGAACTCCTCGCGGCCGGGCCGGAGACGGATCTGTCCCTCCGTATCGTCGAACTCACCGCCACCCGCGCCGCCGCCCTCGACGCCCACGCCACCGAACTGCGCCGGATCGAGCGGTCGTTGCACGACGGCACACAGAACCGGATCGTCTCCGTGACCGTCCTGCTCGGCGCCGCCCGCCGGATGGTGGCCCGCGATCCGGCGGGCGCCGACGAACTCCTCGAACGCGCCCAGTCCGCCGCCGAACAGGCCCTGGCGGAGCTGCGTACCGTCTCCCGGAGCATCCTGCCGCCGGTGCTCGCCGACCGCGGTCTCGCCGGGGCGCTCTCCGGGCTCGCCGCGAACTGCGCGGTGCCCTGCCGGGTCGACGTCGACGTGCCCGCACGCTGCGCCGCCTCCGTCGAGGCCACCGCCTACTTCGTCGTCGCCGAGGCCCTCACCAACATCGCCAAGCACAGTGGCGCCCAGCAAGCCACCGTCACCGCACGCAGCAGTGGCGGCCGGCTCCTGCTGTGTGTCGAGGACGACGGCCGGGGCGGCGCCGACGAGGACGGCGGCTCCGGGCTCACCGGCATCCGCGGCCGGATCGCCGCGCACGACGGCACCCTCTCCCTGGCCAGCCCACCCGGCGGCCCGACGACCCTGAAGGTGGATCTTCCCTGTGGAGCATGACCGTACGGATGCCGGTGGCACGCGCATCGTGATCGCCGAGGACGATGCCCTGTTGCGCGAGGGCCTCGCCCTCCTCCTGCGCGCCGAGGGGCTCGACGTCGTGGCCACCGCGGGCACCCCCGACGAGGCGCTGGCCGCCATCGACGCGCACAAGCCGGACGTCGCCATCCTCGACGTACGGATGCCGCCGACCCACACCGACGAGGGGATCGTCGCGGCGGTCGAGGCCCGGCGCCGACGGCCCGACCTGGCCGTCCTCGTGCTGTCCGCGTACGTCGAACAGAGCTTCGCCACCGAGCTGTTGGGCGGCGGGGTGGGCGGGCTCGGCTATCTGCTCAAGGAACGCGTGGGCCGGGTCGAGGAGTTCCTCGACGCCCTGCACCGGGTGGCGTCCGGCGGTACCGCCATCGACCCCGAGGTCGTCGCCCAACTGTTCACCCGCTCCCGCCAGGACACCCGCCTCGACCGGCTCAGCCCGCGCGAACGGGACGTACTCGCCCTGATGGCCGAAGGCCTCGGCAACACCGCCATCGCCGAACGGCTCGTCGTCACCGAGGGCGCCGTCCACAAACACATCCGCAGCATCTTCGCCAAACTCGACCTGTCCCCCACCGACCAGGTGGACCGGCGGGTGGCGGCGGTCCTGCGTTATCTGGAGGATCTGCGCCGACTGGCCTGAAGAAACAGAAGAGAAACAATGGAGAATCGATGGAACGACGTCAGCTGGAGTATTTCATCGCCGTCGTCGAGCACGGCGGATTCACCGCCGCGGCCGTCGCACTCCATGTCGCCCAGCCCTCGCTGTCGCACGCGATCCGGTCCCTGGAGCGGGAATTCGGCGGGCAGTTGTTCCACCGGCTGCCGCAGGGCGTCGCCCTGACCGCCGCCGGCGAGGCGCTGGTACGGCCGGCCCAGCAGGTCCTGCGGGACCTGTCCACGGCGGGTTCCCTGGTCCGGGAGGTGCTCGGGCTCAGCGGCGGCCGGCTGGACATCGTCTCGCAGACGACCCTCTCGGTGGACCCCCTCGCCGAGATGCTGGGGCGCTTCCACCGCGCCCATCCGAAGGTCTCCGTACGCGTCGTCGACCCGGAGCGCGGGCCCGCCGTGGCGCAGATGGTCGCCGCCGGACAGTGCGAACTCGGCCTGGTGGACGCCTCGGTGCCCACGACCGACCTGCGCGGGATCGACCTGCCCGAGCAGGAGATGCACGTCGTGCTGCCCGCCGACCACCCGCATCCGGCGGGCGACACCATCACCTCGCGCGAACTGGTCGCCCTGGACCTGATCGTGACCCCGCCGGGCACCGAGACCCGGGCGGCGGTCGACGACGTGTGCACGGCGCTGGGCGTCGCACCCCGGATCGCGGTCGAGACCGCGCACCGCGCGATGATCGTGCCGCTGGTCCTCTCCGGCGTCGGCGCCGCCCTGCTGCCCGCCTCCATGGCCCGGGACGCCGCCCTGCGCGGCGCCAGGATGCTGTCCCACCGGCCGCGCCTGATCCGCCACGGCCGACTGGTCTGGCGGTCGGGCCCGCTGTCCCCGGCCGCGCAGGCATTCGTGGACCTCGCGTCCGCCAAGTAGGAATGGCCAGTAGGCATCTCCCGTAGTCATCTCCAGTAGTCATAGAAGTTTTCTATGCCCCTCATTCAAAACCGGTTCGCGGGAATTCAAGGCCCGTTATTGACCGGCCTCGGCGGGAACTGAGACTTTTCCGGGGCAGCGAATCGGAGAAACGAATGACTGAGTTCGATGCCGGACGGCATGTACTTCCGCGCCCCGATACCCGTCGGCCCCTGACGACCGCACTGGACATCCACGACCAGGAGACCCCGTTCACGCCGATCGGCCCGGTCCCGCCGCCCGAGGGCGCGCCGAACGTGGTGGTCGTCCTCGTCGACGACCTCGGCTTCGGCACCTCCAGTGCCTTCGGCGGCCCGTGCGAGATGCCGGCCGCCGAGCGGCTCGCGGACAACGGCCTGCGCTACACCCGCTTCCACGTCACCGCCCTGTGCTCACCGACCCGCCAGGCCCTGCTGACCGGCCGCAACCACCACTCGGTCGGCATGGGCGGCACCACCGAGATGACCACGGCGGCCCCCGGCTACAACGGCTTCCGGCCGCGCAGCGCGGCGACCATGGCCCAGATCCTCCAGGGCAACGGCTACAGCACGGCCGCCTTCGGCAAGTGGCACCAGACCCCGCCCCGGGAGATCAGCGCGGTCGGCCCGTTCGACCGCTGGCCGACCGGCGAGGGCTTCGACACGTTCTACGGCTTCATGGGCGCCGAGATGAACCACTGGTACCCGCTGCTGTACGAGGGCACCACCCCCGTCGAGCCGGACCGCCGCCCCGAGGACGGCTACCACCTCTCCGAGGACCTCGTCGACCACGCCGTCGACTGGGTACGCACCCAGCGCACCCTGACTCCGGATCGCCCGTTCTTCACCTACCTCGCGTTGGGCGCCGCACACGCCCCGCTGCACGTCGGCCCCGAGTGGCAGGAGAAGTATCGGGGCCGGTTCGACCACGGCTGGGACCGCCAGCGCGAACTCACCCTGGAACGACAGAAGAAGCTCGGCGTCGTACCCAAGGAAGCCCAACTCGCCCCCTGGGCCGAGGGAGTTCCCCACTGGGCCGAACTCACCGACAACCAGCGGCGGTTGGCCGCCCGCTTCATGGAGACGTTCGCCGCCTTCACCGAGCACGCCGACACCCAGGTCGGCAGGTTCGTCGACGCCCTGGAGGAACTCGGCGTCCTGGACGACACGATCGTCCTCTACATCCTGGGCGACAACGGCGCCTCGGGCGAGGGCGGCATCGAGGGCACGATCGTCGAACACCGCCTGGGACACGGCATCGTGGACGACCCCGACGAGATGATCGGCCACCTCGACGAGATCGGCGGCCCGCTCAGCTACCCGATCGCCCCGGCGGGCTGGGCGCTGGCCCTCAACACCCCGTACCAGTGGACCAAGCAGGTCGCCTCGCACTTCGGCGGCATCCGCGACGGCATGGTCCTGCACTGGCCGCGCGGCGTACCCGAACCGGGCGGGCTGCGGCACCAGTTCGCGCACGTCATCGACGTACTGCCGACGATCCTGGAGTGCGCGGGCGTACCGGCGCCGTTCAGTGTGGACGGCGTGCCGCAGCAGCCCATCGAGGGCGCGAGCATGCGGCGGACGCTCGCCGATCCCGGGGCGCCGGAGCATCGCCGTACCCAGTACTTCGAGATGTGCGGCAACCGGGGTATCTACCACGACGGCTGGATGGCGGTCACCCGGCACGGCATCCCCTGGGAGATGGTGCCCGACGGCAAGGACCGGAGGTTCGCCGACGACGTCTGGGAGCTGTACGACATCACCCGCGACTGGAGCCAGGCCAACGACCTCGCCGCCCAACACCCCCACAGACTCCGGCAGTTGCAGGACCTGTTCCTGATCGAGGCGGCGAAGCACCAGGTGTTCCCGCTGGACGACCGGGTCACCGAGCGGGAGAACCCGGTCATGGCCGGCCGTATCGACCTGATGGGCGACCGGACGTCCATCACCTACCGCGCGGGCATGCGCCGGTTCACCGAGGAGACCACCCTCAACGTCAAGAACCGCTCGCACAGCATCACGGCCGACGTGGATCTGCCGGAGGGGGCAGTGAGCGAGGGGGTGGTGATCGCCCAGGGCGGGCGGTTCGGCGGCTGGTCCCTGTACTTCGCCGGGGGCAGACCGGCGTACGCCTACAACCACTTCGGCATGAGCGTGTACACCGTACGAGGCGGCGAGCCCCTCTCCCCCGGGCGGCACGAGATCCGGCTCGACTTCGCCTACGACGGCGGCGGACTCGGCAAGGGCGGCACCGCCGTACTCCTGGTGGACGGCGAACAGCACGCGGCCGGGCGGGTCGAGCGGACCATCCCGTACTACTTCTCCTTCGACGAGACCCTCGACGTCGGGGTGGACCTGAGCACCCCGGTGACCGACGACTATCCCGTCCTCGACAACGAGTTCACCGGGACCATCCACACCGTGCGTATCGACCTGGGGGCAGAGGGCGCGGAGCCGTCCGAGTACGACGGCGGACTACACCGGCGCGTCATGGGGGCGCAGTGAGCTGCTGTACGCCGTCCGGCGGCGGGCGGGCCGTGGAGCGGGCAGCGGAGCCACAGCGATCCGCCGTGCCCCCCGCTGTCACCGAGGGCATGGTGGCCGTTCCCGCCGGGGAGTTCCTCATGGGCAGCGAGGACCGGCTCGCCTACCCGGCCGACGGGGAGGGGCCAGTACGGACCGTGCACGTCGACGCGTTCTGGATGGACGCCTGCGCGGTGTCCAACGCCCGGTTCGCGCGGTTCGCCGCCGACACCGGGTACCGCACCTCCGCCGAGCGGATCGGCTGGTCGTTCGTCTTCGCCGGGCTGCTCCCGGACGACTTCCCGCCGACCCGGGGTGTGGTGGGCGCCCCCTGGTGGCGTCAGGTCGAGGGCGCCGACTGGCGGCGGCCCGACGGACCGCACTCCACGTGGGAGGACCGGGCGGATCACCCGGTCGTCCACGTCGACTGGGACGACGCCCAGGCCTACTGCGCCTGGGCCGGCAAACGCCTGCCCACCGAGGCGGAGTGGGAACGCGCCGCCCGAGGGGGCCTGCACGCGAAGGTGTTCCCCTGGGGCGACGAGCTGGAGCCGGGCGGTCTCCCCCGGATGAACGTGTGGCAGGGCGACTTCCCGCACCGCCACCCCACGGCCGACGGCTGGTACGGCACCTGCCCCGTCGATGCCTTCGCCCCCGGCGGCTTCGGCCTCCACAACGCCACGGGCAACGTGTGGGAGTGGTGTGAGGATCCGTTCTCCCCCGTCCCCGGCGGGCAGGAGCGCGTCACCAAGGGCGGCTCCTACCTCTGCCACGCCTCCTACTGCCGCCGCTACCGGGTCGCGGCACGGCAGGGCCTGTTCCCGGACTCGGCGACCGGCAACGTGGGTTTCCGGTGCGCCCTGGACGACATCACTTCATGACTTCATGACCTCATGACTTCACGGTAAGGAGCAGGGCCCATGGCACAACGAGAGCAAGCAGGACGGTGGCGTTCCGGCGCGGCGGGGGTGGCCGTACTCGGTCTCACCCTGACCGCGTGCGGCGGGGCGAAGGTGGGCGACGAACCCGCGGCGGCGGGCGGCAGTTCGGGCGAGTGCGGCACGTTCAACATCGCGGTCAACCCGTGGGTGGGCTACGAGGCGGACGCGGCGGTCGTCGGCTATGTCGCGGAGCACGAACTCGGCTGCGAGGTGGAGACCAAGGACCTGAAGGCGGAGATCGGCTGGCAGGGGTTCGAGACGGGCGAGGTCGACGCCATCCTGGAGAACTGGGGCCACGACGACCTGAAGAAGAAGTACATCGACGAGCAGAAGACCGCCGTGAACCTCGGCGCGACCGGCAACAAGGGGATCATCGGCTGGTACATCCCGCCGTGGATCGCGAAGAAGTACCCGGACATCACCGACTGGAAGAACCTCAACAAGTACGCCGCGAAGTTCAGGACGTCCGAGTCGGGCGACAAGGGCCAGCTCCTCGACGGCGACCCGTCGTACCAGACCAACGACGAGGCCCTGGTGGAGAACCTGAAGCTGGACTTCAAGGTGGTGTACGCGGGCAGCGAGACCGCGCTGATCCAGAGCTTCCGGGAGGCCGAGAAGAACAAGAAGTGGATGATCGGCTACTTCTACGAGCCCCAGTGGTTCCTGTCGGAGGTGCCGCTGGTCCACATCAAGCTGCCCGCGTACACGGCGGGTTGCGACAAGGACCCGGCGAAGGTGGCCTGCGACTACCGGCCCTTCGACCTCGACAAGATCGTCAGCACCCGCTTCGCCAAGTCGGGCAGCCCGGCGTACGACCTGGTCAAGAACTTCACGTGGACGAACGCCGACCAGAACACCGTCGCCAAGTACATCGCGGTGGACAAGATGACCCCGGAGGCGGCGGCGAAGAAGTGGATCGACGCCAACCCGGACAAGGTGAAGGCCTGGCTCGGCTGATCCCGGTCGGGGTGTGGGCGGCCGGGCTCCGGGAACCCGGTCGCCATGGGTGTGAATCACGATGAGGCCCCGGTTCTTGACGCGCTCGTCCGGTACGGGGACGAGGACGAGCTGGGGTTCACGCCCCCGGGCCACAAACAGGCACGCGGGGCGGATCCACGCGCGCGTGCGGTGCTGGGCGACGCCGTCTTCTTCGGGGACGTCCTGGCCAACGGCGGCCTGGACGACCACCTCGCCCGGCGCGGTGTGCTGACGCGGGCCGAGCAGCTCATGGCCGACGCCGTCCACGCCGACCACACGTTCTTCTCGACGTGCGGCAGCTCCCTGTCGGTCAAGGCCGCCATGCTGGCCGTGACCGGCCCCGGCCACCGCCTCCTCGTCGGGCGTGACGCGCACAAGTCGGTGGTCGCCGGGCTCATCCTGTCGGGCGTCGAGCCGGTGTGGGTGGAGCCCCGGTGGGACACCGCCCGGCACCTCGCCCATCCTCCGTCGGCGGCCGACTTCGCCCAGGCGTTCTTGGAGCATCCCGACGCCGACGGCGCCCTGGTCACCAGCCCGACCCCGTACGGAGCCGCGGCCGACCTCGCCGGTGTCGCCGACGTCTGTCACCGCCACGGCAGGCCGCTCATCGTGGACGAGGCGTGGGGAGCGCACCTCCCCTTCCACGACGACCTGCCCTCGTGGGCCATGGACGCGGGCGCCGACATCTGCGTCACCAGCATCCACAAGATGGGCAGCGGCCTGGAACAGGGCTCCGTCTTCCACCTCCAGGGCGACCTCGTCGACCCCGCCGAACTCGCCTCCCGGGCCGACCTCCTCGGCACGACCAGCCCCAACGTCCTCATCTACGCCGGCATCGACGCCTGGCGCCGGCAGATGGTCCAGCACGGCCACGAACTCCTCGGCAGGGCACTGGAGCTGGCCGCACGTACCCGCACGGCCATCGAGGCGATCGACGGCTTCCACGTCAACGACGCGGAGGACTTCCGCGGTCCCGGCCTCGCCCACGACTTCGACCCGCTCCCGGTCGTCATGGACATCGGCGGCCTCGGCACCAGCGGCTACCGCGCCGCCGACTGGCTGCGCACGCACCACCGCATCGACGTCCACCTGTTCGACCACCGGCGCGTCAGCGCGCAGCTCACCCACGCCGACGACGAGCGGACCGCCACCCGTCTCCTCACGGCCCTGCGCGACCTCGCCGACCACGCCGCCGTACTGCCCGCGCTGCGGGACGCCCCTCAGGTCGCCGTCCCGTCCCCGGCCGAGCTGCGGACGGACCAGGCCAGCCTGCCCCGGGACGCCTATTTCGCGCGCCACGCGAAGGTCCCCGTGGCCGAGGCGGCCGGCCGGATCGCCGCCGAGATGATCACTCCCTACCCGCCCGGCATCCCCGTGGTCCTGCCCGGCGAACGCCTGACCGAGCCGGTACTGAAGTACCTGGTCACCGGCGTCGAGGCCGGCATGTTCCTGCCGGACGCCGCCGACCGGCGGCTGAACACCGTACGGGTCGTCGCGGAGGACTGAGCCGCGAAGGACCGTCGTGTGCGGCAACCAGGTGCGGGCCGCTCACCTCGGAAAGTCCGACATGTCGAGAATCCACGTGTGTGCGGGGCCGGGCCGGATACTCGTGGGGAATGGTACGGACATCGAGACGGCATGGACGGCACGGCAGAGGCGACGCGGCCGACCGCGAGGGCGGGACCGTACGGGACCCGGCCGCCGCCGCGCCGGACGAGCACGTGGAACGGCGGGCGCCGGACAGTCCGACGGACCTGCCCGCGCGCTCCTGGGGAGCGGCGCTGAAAGGCACCGTGAAGGAGTTCAGGAGGGATGAGCTGACCGACCGGGCAGCGGCTCTGACCTACTACTCGGTCCTGGCGCTGTTCCCCGCGCTGCTGGCACTGGTGTCGCTGCTGGGGGTCGTCGGGGAGTCGGCCACGCGAGCGGTCCTGGACAACATCCAGAAGATCGCTCCGGGCCCGGCTCAGGACGTTCTGCGCAACGCGGTGCGGCAGATGCGGGACAACGCCGGGATCGGCTCGGTCATGGCGGTCGTGGGTCTGGTGCTGGCGGTGTGGTCGGCCCCGGCTATGTCGCCGCGTTCATCCGCGGTGCCAACGCGGTCTACGACGTCCCCGAGGGCCGTCCGGTGTGGAAGGTGCTGCCGGTACGGGTCGGCGTGACCGTGGCGCTGATGGTCATGGCCGTGGCCAGCGCGCTGATCGTGGTGTTCACCGGCGGCCTGGCCCGGCAGGCCGGCACGGCGCTCGGGGTCGGTGACACGGCGCTGACCGTGTGGTCGATCGCGAAGTGGCCGGTGCTGGTGGTCCTGGTCACGGTGATGATCGCGGTCCTGTACTGGGCCACCCCGAACGCCAAGGTCCGCGGTTTCCGCTGGATCACTCCGGGCAGCTTCCTCGCCCTGCTGATCTGGATGGCCGCCTCCGCCGGGTTCACCCTGTACGTGGCGAGCTTCGCCTCGTACAACAAGACCTACGGGACACTCGCCGGCGTGATCGTGTTCCTGGTGTGGCTGTGGATCACGAACCTGGCGATCCTGCTCGGCCTGGAGTTCGACGCGGAGCTGGTCCGCCAGCGCGCCGTCGCCGGGGGCCGTCCGGCCGACGACGAGCCGTACGTCGAGCCGCGTGACACCCGGAAGTGGGACGAGAAGGACCGGCGCCGGCTCGGACCCTGAGGTGGGCGGCGGTGCGACGGCCTGTGATCGCGGCCGCATGCGCGGGTGGGCCGGGGGTACCCGCCTCGCGGATGACAGGTTCACGTGAATGGAGGCCCCTGGTGCTGATGGCTCACCCCGCGGTGTTGAAGGACCTGATCGAGCAGTACGAGACGCTGCACGCCCTGCACGCGGAGAACGGCGGCCCCGCCGTACGGCAGCGGATGGCGGACGTCGCCTACACACTGTGCGTGTCGACCGGCACCCGGGACATCGAGGCCGCCCTCGTCGCCGCCCGGCACCGGCTGCCCGGGGCCCGCCCCGGGCACGACTCCGTACTCACCGCCGACTGACCTCGCGCATACGGAGGATCCACTCACCAGCCGTCTCCGGGTCTGCGCCCGCGCCGGATCCCGCCCTGGACGCGGTGACCGGCCGGTCCGGACGTCTCCCACCAGGTGACGACATACGCGCTCACAGGTCACGGAGCGCGGGCAGCAGCTTCTGCTCGGCCCACTCCAGGTACGGCTCCTGCTGTGCGCCGCCGATCTGGACGAGCGCGACCTCGGTGAACCCCGCGTCGACGTACGGGCGTACGGCCTCCACGACCGCCTCCACGTCGTCGCCGCAGGGGATGGACCCGGCCACGTCCTCGGGCCGTACGAACTGGGTGGCGCCCGCGAACGAGGCGGGCCCGGGCAGTTCGGAGTTGACCGGCCAGCCGCCGCCGAACCAGCGGAACTGGTCGTGTGCGCGGGCGATCGCGGCGTCGCGGTCGGTGTCGTAACTGACCGGCAGCTGGCCGACCTTGGGCTTGCCCGCGCCGCCATGCCGGTCGAACGCGGCGACCAGTTCCGGCCTGGGCTCGGTGGCGATCAGCAAGTCGGCGAGGTGGCCCGCGAGTTCGCACGAGCGGTCACCGGAGACGGCGACACCGATCGGCACAGGCGTGTCGGGCAGATCCCACAACCTGGCGTTCTCGACGTCGAAGTGGACGCCGTGGTGGTTGACGTTCTCCCCCGCGAGGAGCGAGCGGATGATCCCCACGGCCTCCTCCAGCCTCTCGAGCCGGATGTGCGCGGCGGGCCAACCGCCGCCCACCACATGCTCGTTGAGGTTCTCCCCGGACCCGAGTCCCAGGCGGAAGCGCCCCTGGGAGAGGAGTTGCAGGGTGGCGGCCTTCTGCGCGACGACCGCCGGGTGATAGCGGGTCGTCGGGCAGGTCACGTACGTCATCAGGGGAATGCGCTCGGTGGCCTGCGCGGCGGCCCCGAGCACGCTCCACGCGTACGGGGCATGTCCCTGGGACTCCAGCCAGGGGAAGTAGTGGTCGGACGTGACGGAGAAGTCGAACCCGGCGCGCTCGGCACCGACCACATGCCCGACCAGCTCCCGCGGTCCGGCCTGCTCGGTCATCATCGTGTACCCGATCTGAACCATGCCGCTCTGCTCCTTGTTCTTGTGCGGGGTTCCCGTCATGGGGCTTCGGGGAGAGGTGCGCGCAGCGATGGCTTCCCGGTTCGCCACGCGCCGAGGAGGCGCTCGGCCAGGCGGTCCTCGAGGTATGTGGTGGTGTCCGCCCCGAAGGCGATGTCGGCGTCCAGGTGGGGTTCCTCCTCCAGGAGGCCCGCGACGACCTCGTGGCGGACGACCTGTTCGTGCACGGCGTCGGCCTCGACGTGTTCGTCGTAGAAGTGCTCGGCGGCCGGTCCGGCGCCGGTGCGCCGCATGGCCTCGGCCAGGCGCCGTGACCCGGGGGACGAGGTGATCTCGACGGCGGCGAAGTGTCCCACCAGGGCCCCTCGCAGGGCGCGGTGCAGGCCGAAGAGGGACATCACGTTCACAGTGGCGAGGGCTTCGGCGCCGGTCGCGTCGAGATAGTGCCCGTACGAGGTGTCCAGGCCGAGGTCGGCCATGAGGTCGGCGAACAGGCGGGCGTGCACGCGGTCCGCGCGGCCTCCGCCGAACTCGTCGAACTCCACGGCCGCCATTCCCGCCTTCGCCCTCCCCCACAGCCGGGGCAGCACCCAGGCGTGCGGGTCGGCCTCCTTGAGGTGGTAGAGCGACCGCTGGGCGGCGTACTCGCGCACCTGCCACAGTTCGCCCTCACGCCGCAGGAAGTGGCTGACGCCGCTGCCGTCGACGGGCTCGACGAGCAGTTCGGCCAATGCCTCGTCGGCGTGTTCCCGCGCGGGCACCGCGTCGCGCAGGGCCCCGAGGAAAAGCTGTTCGGCAACGGCTCGGATTCTGAGCAGGTCGGGGTCCCATTCACGGTCGGCATCGACGTCCGCGAATCCCCGGTAATGCAGCTCGTAGCAGATGTAAAGG
The DNA here is from genome assembly GCF_021545335.1 of Streptomyces sp. GQFP. GTDB lineage: Bacteria > Actinomycetota > Actinomycetes > Streptomycetales > Streptomycetaceae > Streptomyces. The sequence continues at coordinate 4,829,586 of NZ_CP089312.1, forward strand.
GCCAGCTGCAGATCGTCTCCGAAAGGGTCGGCGTCGAAAACCGTCTTTTCTTCCGGGAGCGGCCCGCTGTTCTGTAGGTGTTCGCCGACCGCCGCCGAGACAGGGCCTCGGGCGGACGGCAGGGGCGGCTCTTTCGGTGGGAGGCGCATGCGCACCGAGTACCCACGATCGGACCGCTCACCTGCGCCGTCGCTGAGGGCCGGGCGGCGACATGAGCAGGCTCTTTCGGGGAACCCGGCGGGCGTGACCGATCTCGATCCGTTCATCGACCTGATCGACTGTCCGGTGTACGTCGTGACCGTGGAGGCCGGCGGTGAGAGGGCGGGCTGCCTGGTCGGCTTCGCCTCGCAGTGTTCGATTCGGCCCGCCCGGTTCGTCGTCTGGCTGTCCAAGGCCAACCGGACGTACCGGGTGGCCCTGCGCGCCGAGCGGCTCACGGTCCATGGTCTCCGCCGCGACCAGGACCGGCTGGCCCGGCTCTTCGGCGGCGAGACCGGCGACCGCACCGACAAGTTCACCGGCGTCGCATGGCATCCGGGACCGGCCGGGTCGCCGGTCCTCGACGAGGCCCCCGTCTGGTTCGTGGGCCTCGTGGAGAACCGGATCGACGGCGGTGACCACGTCGGTTTCCTCCTGGCTCCGGAGGCGGCGGAGAACGTCGTGGGCGGCCGGACCACTCTGCTGTCCCTCAAGGACGCGCACGGCATCTCCCCTGGTCATCCGGTGGACTGACCGCCACCCCGCTTCCATCCCGACCAGGCCGGCGGGGGCACGCGAGAGCCCCGGGACTCCTTGCGAGTCCCGGGGCCGCGATGCTCGGAGCGGGCTCCGGGTCAGGCGTGCGGGCCGCCGAACGGCGTGCCCTTGCCGTAGTGGGTGCCCAGCTCGTCGTGGTAGCCCTGGTTGCCGAGGTGCTTTTCGCGGTCGAACTCCGGAGCGTCCTTGATCTCCTGCTTGGTGAGACCGACGAAGATCTTCCGCTCGTTCGGGTCGATACCCACGACCGTGCTCGCCGGGAGCAGGACCTCCTTGCCGAAGATCCACACACCGGTGTCCACCACCAGGTACGCGGCATCGGCGTCGTCGGAGTGCTTGTCGACCTTGCCGATGCTGCCGTCCGTGGCCTCGACCTTGAATCCGATGAGGTCGACGCCCGCCTGATGGCCCGCGGTCGCACCGTAGTTCCACATATTCCCGGTCACGCGAAAACAACTCCTCCGGTAAACAGAGGACAGCGGGAATTCCCGCCGCTCCTCCTTTTTCCGTACATCCTTTTCCGTACGTTCTTTTCCGTACGTCGTGCACGGCGGTTTCCGTGACCGCCTTTTTGCGAGTGCCCTACGTCCGGGGTTCCACACACGGGAAATAGCGGCGGGGCGGTGAGCCGAGTCACCGACGCGGTTGTGCACGTCGCGTGAAAAGCTGGGTAGGAGACGTGTCCAGGTGGCGCGGAACGCGGGAGGACGCAGTGGACGTGGACTGGGGTCGGTTCGCGCAGCAGATGGCATCGATGGCACGGGACCTCCTGGCACAGGAATCCGTGGAAGCCACGCTCGAGCGGATCACCGCGTCGGCCATCGAGCTGGTGGACGGATGCGACGCGGCCGGCATTCTCATGCTGCGCGACGCGAAGGTGGAGACCCTCGCTCCCACGCACCGGCTGGTCGTGGACAGTGACCTGCTGCAACAGCGGCTGAGCGAAGGGCCGTGCTTCGATGCCGCCCGTACTTCGCAGGGGGAGCGGGTCTTCCGCATCTCCGACCTCACCGGCGAGCACCAGCGCTGGCCCGCCTACGCCCCGCAGGCCCGCGCGCTCGGTGTGGGCAGCATGATGGGCTTCCTGCTGTTCACCGAGGACGAGAACCTGGGCGCGCTGAACCTCTACTCCCGCGAGCCCGGCGCGTTCACCGAGACCAGTGAGCTGGTCGGATGGCTGCTGGCCTCGCACGCCGCGGTCGCCTTCTCCAGTGCCCGCACCCACGCGCAGCTGGAACAGGCCGTCGCCACCCGCCACGTCATCGGCGAGGCCATGGGCATTCTCATGGGCCGCGACCACGTCACCGAGAAGGAGGCGTTCGACATGCTGCGGCACTCCTCACAGGTGAGCAACGTCAAGCTCCGCGAGGTCGCCCACCGGGTGTGCAAGGAGGGCGGCCTCCCGTGACCCCGGCCGGCCCGCCACCACCCGGGCGCCGGTGACCCTTCTCTCGTTACGCCTGCGGCCTGGGGGTACTCGGGAGGTGCCGCCGCGGCTCGTGTCCGTGCAGCGGGCCACCCGTCCCCCGACACCGGAGCGAACGTGCGAGCACTCGTCGTCAACCCCAGGAAACCCCCCGAGCCCTCCCGCACCCAGGCGCCGGCCGCCGTGGTGGTCGCGTCGCCGTCGCGGGTACGTGGCTCACGTGGCTGAGGACGACAACACCATGACGACCGAAGCCCTCACCGCCGCCCCCGGCCTCCGCTGCTGGGTCCCCCCGGGCGTGTACGCCCCGCAGACCGACACCCGGCTGCTCCGGCGGGCGATGGGCCGCGAGAGCATCACTGCGGAGACGGACGTACTGGATCTGGCCACCGGAAGCGGGATGCTCGCGGTGGAGGCGGCCCGGCTCGGCGGCCGGGTCACGGCCGTCGACATCTCCTGGCGGGCGCTGGCCACCACCAGGCTGAACGCCCTGCTGAACGGGCAGACCCTGCGGGTGCGCCACGGCGACCTGGCGACAGCCGTACCCGGCCGCCGCTTCGACCTGGTGCTCACCAACCCGCCCTACGTACCCGCTCCGGGCCCCACGCCGGCCAGGGGCCCCGCCAGGGCCTGGGACGCCGGACGGGACGGCCGCCTGCTGATCGACCGTATCTGCGACACCGCGCCGGCGGTCCTGCGGCCGACGGGGGCGCTCCTGATCGTGCACTCCCACCTGTGCGGCATCGACGCGACGCTGACCCGCCTGGAGCGGGCCGGGCTCCGCGCGAAGGTCGTGGACCGGGCCGAGCTGCCCTTCGGCCGGGTGCTGCGTTCACGGCTCGCCTGGCTGCGTGAGCAGGGCCTGACGGCCGACGGGACGACGGAGGAGCTGGTGGTGATCCGTGCCGAACACACCTGAACACCCCCGCCGTGTCCGCGTCCGCGTGCAGCGCGACGGGCCCCTGCTCATCGAGGGACCGGTCGAAGTGGTGGGCGAGGACGGCAAGTCGGCGGTCTCGGACCGCTTCACGGTGGCGGTCTGCACCTGCCGCCGCAGCCGCGCCTACCCCTGGTGCGACACCAGCCACCGCCGCCGCACCCCGCCCGACCCGGGCGAGACCAAGGACGGCAAGGCGGCCTCCCAGTAACCTCCGCAGCTCGCCGACGGAACTCGTCGCACCCCGCCCGGGGCGGCAGCCAGGGGCCGCAGAGCGGCATCGACGGGCGCTCCCACCGGAGCCGCCCACTTCGACTCCTTCCGCGCACCGACGTCGACACCCGGCAGACCGAACGACGGACGACGCCGGCCACGGCCCCCACGGCATCTCCGACGCCGCGCCGCACAGCCGCCCCTTCGGAAGCCGCGCGGCCGCAGTCCCGCAGCCGCTGCGGCCTCGAGGCCGCCCCACAAGCCGCCGCACGGCCAGCGACCGTCCCGCAGCCACCGCAGCCGGCGCGGCCGGAATCGCCGCCACGGCCACGGCTGGGCCGAAAGGCGCGTCCGTGACTCGTCGGCAGGGGGTCAGTCCTGGACGAGTTGGCCAGTCAGGCGATGTGCCTGGGCCAGCAGCGTTCCGTATGTCACCAGTGCGTCCGGGTCGTCGGGCACCGCCCCGGGGAGCAGTCGGCGGAACTCGTCGAGCGTGCGGTGCAACTCCCCCACCACCTCCCGCAGTTCCTCCGCCGCGACCTCGTCACGGCCGTCCGGCGCGAACCGGGCCAGGCCGTACAGCCGGACGGCGCGCGCTGTCTGCCGTAGGAAGTCCGCGTAGGCACGGGTGATCCCCGCGGCCGGCCGGGAGGACTTGCCGCCGCCTGAGATCTCCCCGACCGCCCGGGTCACCTCCACGGTGTGGACGGCGAGGTGGTCGAGCACGGCCAGCGCGTCGTCGTACGCCTTGCCGGCCGGGGCGAGATCCCGCTCACGGCTCCCCCACGGATTGCCGCGCAGGCTCTCCCGGCTCCAGCCGATCGCCGACCCGGCCTGGTCGACCAGGCGGCCCAGGCGCAGTGCGCGCTCGTGCCAGTCCTCGGCCGCCTGCCCGTCCCACTCACCGGTGGCCAGTCCGTCGGCCACCGCGTCCAGGATCTCCTGTGCCTCACCGGCCGCGTCCTGAAGCGCGCAGCGGGCGTCGCGCAGATACACCGGAGGCCGGATCAGCACGTTGACCGCCACGCCGACCACCGCGCCGAAGACCGCCTCCGCGAGACGGGCGGCCGACGAGGCGACGGTCACCTGACCGCCGGTCAGCACGAACAGCGCGCCGGTGGCGGCGTAGACGCCCTGGTTTCCCAGGCGTCGCCACTGTTCCAGCAGCAGGACCGCCGGCAGGACCAGGGCCATGGCGGCCATCGTGCTGTCCAGCAGCAGCGCCACCGCTGTCGCCGCCGCCGTACCCACCGCGATCGCCGCGAGCTGCTGGAGCGCGTGTGCGAGGGACCGGTACACCGTCGACTCCACCAGCACGACCGCGACCCACGGTGCCACGAACGCCATCGGAGCCGCGAGCCACCAGCCCACCACCGCCCACGCCACCCAGGCGGCCAGCGCCGCCTTGACGGCCTGAGCCGCCAGATCCCGCTCCCGGCCCGGTCCGGCCCACGCCCGCCGCACCGCTGCCACGGCGGACCCGGCCCAGCGCCGGCCGGCCCAAGTCGCCCTGCTCGTCCACTCCATGACACAGCAAGTGCCACGCCGGCGGCGGGTTGCACCCGCTGAGAGCGACTTCACTCACGTATCGGCCGGGCGGGGGAAGGCCGAGGCGCGGTAGCCGCCCGTGCGGGGTTCGCCGCGGTGTACTGCCGTGGGAGGTGGGTGGATGCCCCGGCGTGCGTACGGAGTGACGGTCGCCGTCCTGCTGGCCGCCGGCGCCCTCGGCGGGTGCGGCACGGTCGCGGAGCGGCGGGACGACGTACGCGACACGACGGCCGCGTTCGAGCGGGCCCTCGCAGAACGTGCGTACGACCGTGTGTGCGCCGTTCTCGCGCCCGCGACCGTGGAGGAACTGGAGCAGTCGGCCGGCGGCCCCTGCGCGACGGCCGTGGGTGAGGAGTCGCTGCGGCCGGGGGGTGCCGTACGGCGGACGGATGTGTACGGCGACCAGGCGCGGGCCGTGCTCGCCTCGGACACCCTGTTCCTGTCCCGCTTCGCCTCCGGCTGGAAGGTCGTGGCCGCCGGCTGCGAACCGAGGCCTCAGGGGCAGCCGTACCGGTGCCGGATCAAGGGCGGGTGAGGTGTGAGGGTCATGTTCACGGTCGTCGTCGGGATCATCTCGGTCGGGCTCGTCTATCTGGCGGCCCTGGGGCTGATGCACCGATGAGCGGGCGGGCACGTGTGCGGGAGTTCGTACGGGACAACGGGCTCGGGCTGTTCTTCCTGGTCACGTTCGTCCTGGCCCTGGTCGGGCAGGCGGTCGCCGGGCACGCCGACTTCAACAACCGGATGGCCGTGGACGGCCTCCAGCAGGTCTCGCTCGGCACGTACGTGACGACGTCCGACTTCGCGGTCGACGTGTCGGAGAACTGGCAGTCGGAGTACCTGCAGTTCTTCCTCTACGTCGGTGTGACCGTCTGGCTGCTGCAGCGCGGTTCCCCGGAGTCCAAGGAACCGGACAAGGCGGGCACCGGGTCCGACGAGGAACAGCTGGTCGGGGAGTACGCCAGGGCGGACTCCCCGAAGTGGGCCAGGACCGGCGGCTGGCGGCGCGCGGTGTACTCGCACTCCCTGCTGCTGGTCATGGGGACGGTCTTCCTGCTGTCCTGGCTGGTCCAGTCGATCACCGGCACGGCCGCCCACAACGAAGAGCGGCTGCGGCAGCTCCAGGCCCCGCTGAGCTGGGCGGACTACCTGGGCGCGGCGGACTTCTGGAACCGCACGCTGCAGAACTGGCAGTCCGAGCTGCTGGCCGTCGCCTCGATGGCGGTGCTGTCGGTCTACCTCCGCCAGCGGGGTTCCCCCGAGTCCAAGCCGGTGGGCGCCGCGCACGACGCCACCGGCGTGGAGGTTTAGGCCTCGGACACAACTGTCAGAGGTCAGCTGTCAGAGGATCGGACCGGGGCCGCCGAGGGTGCCGGGACCGCGGGTACCGGGACCAGGGGTACCAGGACCAGGGGTACCAGGCGTGCCGCCGGGGCTGCCGGAGGGGCCGGGCGTACCAGGCGTACCGGGGTCGCCGGGCTCTCCGGGCCGGATGCGGCCGCGCCAGGCGCCCGTCTCGCCGCCGCGCTCCTCGATGTAGTCCTTGAAGCGGCGCATGTCCCCCTTGACCCGGCGGTCGATGATGCCGAGCGCGTCCGCGCCCTTCTCGGCCATGCCGCTGGGCTCGACGTCCATGGTCAGCTCCACGCGGGTATGCGTGTCGTCCAGGCGTTCGAATCGGACCGAGCCGCGCTGCTCTGTGTCACCGCCGACGGACCGCCAGGTGATCCTGTCGTCCGGCAGCTGGTCGACGATCTCGGTGTCGAACTCGCGCCGCACCCCGCCGATCTTGGTGGTCCAGTGGTTGTGCCGGTCGTCGAGCTGCCGCACCTCCTCGACGCCCTCCATGAACCGCGGGAACTCCTCGAACTGCGTCCACTGGTTGTAGGCGGTGTGGACGGGAACCTCCACGTCCACCGCTTCCTTGACCGTGCTCATGGTTTCCTCCTCATTCACGCCATTCGCGGTTTTTCTTCCGTACGACGCCGAGTACCCACGTCGGCCGATTGAAGACATCCGGAACGGGCGCGGCCGGCCGCGGCCCCCCGTCGGCGTCCGGCCGAGGTCGTAGTGAACCTCTAACCCCGGTTGTAGACAGCGATGTTGGGATCACGCGGTGAGTCGATGTCCCGCGGAGCCCGTTCTTCAAGAATGATCGGGCCGATCAAGGAAACAACCGACTCAGGAGTCTGTGATGAGCACGAAGACGGGACCCCAGCGCTTCCCCGGCGCGAGCCGTGCGAACTGGTACCAGGACGACTTCGGCGGTGACCCGATGCAGGTCGACGTCGTCGTCCTGCACACCACTGAGGGTCCTACCCTGCCCGGGTACGACGGCGGCTCCTCCGCGCCGAACCTGACCGTGGTCCCCGACCTGGCCGCCAAGAAGCTGAAGTGGTACCAGCACTTCGACATAGAGACGTCCTCCAGAGCGCTGGTCAACCTGCGCGGCGGCGTCGAGACGAACACCCTCAACGTGTGCCAGGTCGAGCTGGTCGGCACCTGCGACCCGAAGACCCACGCGAAGTGGCAGAAGGCCGGTAAGGCGCACATCTACTGGCCCGACGCGCCCGACTGGGCCCTCCAGGGCGTCGCCCGCTTCCTGGCCTGGATGCACGAGGAGCACGGCGTACCGCTGTCCGGCCCCAAGTCGTGGCCCGCGTACCCCACTTCGTACGGCGCGGGCGGCCAGCGGCTGACCGCCGCGCAGTGGAACGCCTTCAAGGGCGTCTGCGGGCACATGCACGTGCCCGAGAACGTCCACGGCGACCCCGGCGCGATCGACTTCGCCAGGGTCGTCAAGTACGCGAAGGCCGAGCTGGACCTGGACGACGACACCCCGGCGACGAGCACCCCGGCCAAGCCGGCGGTCCCCGCGTTCCCGGGGCGCAAGTACTTCGTCGCCGGGGCCTCGAACGCGTACGTCCTCCAGCTCGGCAAGCAGCTGGTCAAGCGCGGCTTCGGCGACCACTACAAGGTCGGCCCGAGCAAGTCCTGGGGCGAGTCGGACCGGCTGAACGTACGGGACTTCCAGAAGTCCCAGAAGCAGCTGCGCGGCGACGCCGACGGCACGCCCGGGCCGCTGACCTGGCGTCTGCTGTTCTCCTGACGGTTCTCCCGGCGGGCGCCCGCCGGGCTGTGTGTGCGGAACGGCCGTCAGCGTCAGGGGCGGCCGCCCCCGCCTCCACCCCCTCCGCCGAAGCCTCCGCCGCCCTCCGGGGCCTCCCCCGCCGTGACCGTGGCGATCTTCTCGGCGGAACCCAGCTCACCCGACTCGGCCAGACCGCCGGTGTCGGTGCCCGAGGCACTGCCACCGGCGTGGACGGTGTACTCCTCGCCGCTCTTGATGCCCGCTCCGGAGTACACGATGTTCTGGGCGGCCTTCGAGGTGACGTACGACGCCACGACCTTGCCGTCGGAGTCGGCGATGTGCACGGTCGTGCCGGCCTCGACGGCCGAGTCGAGCGTCGCCGAGAGCCAGCCCTGCTCGGACTCGCTGTCGGGGGTGACGACCATGCCCGAGCTGCCGGCGGCGAGCAGTGTGCCGCCGCTGACGGTGAAGCTGCCGTTGACGTCGAGCGCGCCGTTGCCGTTGCGCTCGGGCCCGTTGACGACGACCGTCCCGCCGGTGATCTCGGCGGTGCCGTTGGAGTCGAAGCCGTCGCCCTCGGAGTCGATGACCAGGCTGCCGCCGGTCACCTTGACGATGAAGTCGCCGACGCCCTCACCGCCGCCTCCGCCACCGGGACCGCCGCCCCCGAAGCCGCCCTGGTCACCTTCTTCACTCGAAGTGGCCTCGCTGCCCGACGCGTTGACGCCGTCGTCACTCGACGTGACGTCGGTCGAACCGCCGCTGACGAGGATGTCCTTGCCCTCCAGGCCCTCGTTCGCCCGCGTGACCTTCACCGTGCCCGCGCTGATGACGAGGTCGCCCTCCGCGTGCACTCCGTCGTCACCGGCGGCGAGCGTGGCGGCGGTGCCGCCGAGGTGGACGGCGCCATCGCCGTGCAGGGCGTCGGCGGAGGACGTGACGTCGACGGTGCCGCCCTCCAGGACGGTGATGACGCCCGACTTCAGCCCGTGTGCGGACGAGTCGTCGGAGGCCTCGCTGGTGACGGTGACCTTCCCGCCGGTGGTGACGAGGTCGGTGGCCGCGTCGACGCCGTCGCCCGCGCTGGTCACCTTGACGGTGCCGCCGCCGACGGCGATGTAACCCCGGTCGGCGTCCTCGGTGTTGTCGGCCTTGAGCCCGTCGCCCTTGGCGGTGACGGTGACCGTGCCGCCGTTCACCACCACGTAGTCCTTGCCGCGGATACCGTCGTCGGCGGCGTCGACGGTGAGGGTGCCGCCCTGGATCACCAGACCGTCGGTGCTGGTGATCCCGTCGTTGCCGTTGCCCTTGACGGTGAGCGAGCCGCTGCCGCCGATGGTCAGGTCGGCGGCGCTGTGCAGGGCGGCGTTGGCCTCGGCGTCATCGGCGTAAGTGTCCGTGTCGCTCAGCGTGTTGGCGCTGCCGTCGGCGAGGACGACCACGACCTCGTCGGCGTCGGTGACGTCGATCGCGGCGCCCTTGGAGTTGGCGATCTTCGCGCCGTCGAGGATCAGCGTGACCTTGGCCTCGGGGGCGGTGACCACGACCTGCCCGTCGTCGAGACTCCCGCTGAGCCGGTAGGTGCCCTCGGCGGTGATGGTGACGGTGCCCCCGTCGACCTTGACGCCGGCGCCGCCGGAGGAGGCGGAGTCACCCGTCAACTCGATACCGACGACCCCGGACGCGTCCGCGTCCGTATCCGTATCCGTATCCGTGTCGTCCGACTCCGCGTGGACGTCCTGGTTGTCGGCGAGCACGGCGGCGGCCTTCTGGGACCCGTCGACGGCAGCGGCGGCCGACGAGGAACCCGAACTGGCCTCGGAGGAACCGGAGTTGTCACCGGACGACGACGAGCACCCGACGAGCGCGGCGCCTGCGAGTCCCACCGAGACGAGAAGACCCGCCAGTTTGTACGCGCTCCTGTTGTACGCGCTCCTGTTGTAGGCGCTCATGCTGCGCTCCCGTGAAGTGCGGTCGGATCGGTCGGAAGGTTGGGGAAGTGGCGCCGCAGAACGGGCAGCCACCGGTGTGCGGGCAGTCCGGGCCGCAGCGCGGCAAGCCCGGTGCCGTACTTGGAGATCGGAACGGGCCGGTGCTTCAGCGACCACAGCAGCCGGTCCGCCTCCGACCCGGCCCGCCCCGACTTGGTCTCGACGATGGCCCGTTCCGGCGTACGCAGTCCGGTCCCGTCGGGCAGCGTCCAGGTCAGCCCGGTGTCGACGGTCACCCTGCTGTCGTTCGCGGACAGGAACAGGGTCGTACGCCGGTACGAGGTGACCAGTGTGGGCACGAACCGGAACCCGCCGGAGTCGATCCCGGCCCCGGCGAGCACGTCGTCGGCGTACGCCCGCGCCTCCGGGGACAGACGCCACAGATCACCGTCGTACGGGATGCGCTGCTTGACGGTCGTACCGCGCGGCCCGCTCGTCTTGACCTCGAAGTAGTGGTCGCCGGAGTCGAGATACGTACGGACGCGCAACTTGTACCGGCGTCGGCGGCGGCGCGCGGTCCGCAGATAGCCGTCCAGGTCCGGGGTGTCGAAGTAGACCGACCGATACCCGAAGTCCCGCTCGCCACCCATCTCCAGAACCTGTACGTCCCCACCCAACCCACTGATGAACAGCGGGAGTTCACTGACCGGGAGCATGTACTTGCGGTCCAGGCGGGTCAACAGCGAGGCTCGCTCGACGAGTTCGTCGAGCCCGATCGGGCGCAGGACGCCGACCATGGGACCGAGGTCGAGGGAGGAGGGGGGCGCGGTCACGCCCCGACTCCCTGCCGTGCGGGGGAAGTTCCGGCCTCCCGGGGTGCCTGCGACCCCTCGGTGACGAGGTACCTAACGTCAACCTGGGTGGTGTCGTTGACAAGGTCGACGCCCTTGACCGACATGTTCACCACCCGCCCGCCGAGCAGCACCTCCAGATGCGCCCGCAGGGCCTCGTCGTCCGTGTACGCGGAGTCGAGTCGCAGGCTGAGCTGCCGGTGCCGGCCGAAGAGCCGGGGGTGGTCGCCGACGTACATCGTGAGGACGATCAGCCCCATCAGGGCGGCCGTCAAAACGTTCAGGCTCGCAGGAAGCCCGGCGAGCAGACCGAGAGCGAGAGCGGAGAAGTAGTAGGCGATCTCGTGCTGGGCGATCTCGTACGACCGCAGCCGGATGATCGACAGAACCCCGAACAGCCCCATCCCCAGCCCGATCCCCACCGAAGCGGAGCTGAGGGTCATCGCAACCGAAAGAACCCCGACGTTCACACCGAGGAAGGCTGCGATCAGGTCCCGGCGATGGTGGCGCGGGAAGTAGACCCCGAAGGTGAGGGCGGCGATGGCGACGAGATCGACGGCGACGAGCAGCGACTGGTTCACGACGCGCTCCCCGACCCAGTCTTTACGGTGACTTGGCTCATTGTTTAACCATGAGCAACCTGGCTGTGAATGAACTGGGCCGTTTCTTAAGGAAGCTTGAGAATCACGCGTACCGCAGCGGACAACTCAGGCAAGGAGGGCAGGGCGGGAACGCACTGCTTCTGCACACATGATCCCTACGCTCCCGTGGCACCGACCACGGTCAACCGTCCACCGAGCGCGCAGGGAGCCGTCCGTGACACTCGTCATCGCCACCGCAACGCCCTTCCACGGCCATGTCCAGCCCGTCCTCACCGTCGCCGCCGACCTGGTGCGGCGGGGGCACGAGGTCGTCGTACTGACGGGGAGCCGCTTCGCCGAGCAGGTGCGGGCCGTGGGTGCCCGCCACGTGTCGCTGCCGTCCGCCGCGGACTTCGACGACCGGAAACTGGAGCTGTACTTCCCCGAGCGCGCCGCTGTCCCGGTGGGCCCGGCGCAGATCGACTACGACATGAAGTACATCTTCGGCGACCCGACCGCGGCCCAGTACGGCGCACTGAAGAACCTCCTGGACCGCTTCCCGGCATCGGTCGTCATCAGCGACCCCCTGTTCCTGGGAACGGCGGCACTGGCCCTCTCCGCCCCGCCCGGCCGCCGCCCGGTCACGGTGAGCCTCGGCCTCACGATGCCGACCCTGCTCAGCGACGACGCCCCGCCCGTCGGACTCGGTATGCAGCCGCTGACCGGGGAGGACGCGAGGGAACGGCACAGGGAGATGAACGAGCAGGTCAAACAGATGATGGCCGGAACCCAGCAGCACATGGAGGAGAACTTCGGCGAGAGCGGCGTCAAGCTCCCCGGGTTCTTCCTCGACTGCATGATCACCGTGCCGGACCACTACCTCCAGCTGACCGTCCCGGGCTTCGAGTACCCGCGCGGCGACGCTCCGTCGTCCTTCCGCTTCGTAGGACCGCTGCCCTCCACACCCCGCACCACGGAGGAACTGCCGGAGTGGTGGGCGGACGTCCAGAACGCCGAGCGGCCGGTCGTCGTGGTCACCCAGGGCTCACTCGCCAACCGCGACCTCGGCCGTCTGATCCGCCCCACCCTGGAGGCCCTGGCCGACGAGGACGTCCTGGTCGTCGCCGCAACAGGCCGCCCCGACGGCCCCGCCGAGCTCGAGTCCGCGGGCCCGGTCCCACCCAACGCCCGCCTGGCCGGCTACGTCCCCTTCGACCTCCTCCTCCCCCACGCCGCCGCCCTGGTCACGAACGGCGGCTACGGCGGCGTCCACCAGGCCCTCCAGCACGGGGTCCCGCTGGTCGTGGGCGGCGACGGCGAGGACAAGCCGGAGATCGCGACGCGGGTGGAGTGGAGCGGCGCCGGCATCGACCTGCGGAGCGGGGACCCGGCGCCGGCGGATATCCGCAAGGCTGTGCTTACGGTGCTGGGGGAGACGGGGTATCTGAAGCGGGCGGGGGAGTTGCGGGGGGAGTTCGAGGGGCGGGATGCGTTGGGGGCTGTTGCGGGGGTGGTGGAGGCGGCGGGGGCCGGGGAGACGGGAGCGGCTGCGGAAGCGGTGTCGTGACTTGTCGGGCTCTCGGCGGCGGCACCCGTTCTCCTGAGGCAGGAGTCGCGGGTTCGGATCGTGCCGGGGGCACGGAGAAGTACCAGGTCAGGGGCGCTTCCGTCCGGCGAACGGGAGGGCCTCTGCGAAGGCAGCACACATACGGGAGTTCTACGAGCAGTTGGCCCCGCACAGGCGGGAGCCCGTAGCCCTGGCCTTCGAGGCACGGCTTCGCGAACTCCTCCCACCGGTCAGCGGATCGCTTCGTCCATGAGCACGTACAGGAGGCCGACGAGGGATCCGCTGCTCACGATCTCGCGGCGGTCGATCATCCCGCGCACCTCGCTGAGGGGGATCCACTCGATGCGGTCCGACTCGTTCTTCTCCGTGGGCGGACCGTCGTACGTCGCGCCGTCCGCGCGGAAGACGTGGTGTTGGGAGTCGGTGATTCCGTTGGCCGGCTCGGCGTAGATCAGGGGCTTGATGGGGCCGGGGCGCCAGCCTGTTTCCTCCAGGACCTCGCGGGCCGCTGCCTCTTCCGGGGACTCGCCCTCTTCGACCAGGCCCATGGGCAACTCCCAGGCCCACGAGTCGGTGATGAACCTGTGCCGCCACATCATCAGCACCTCCTGGCGGTCGTTGACCACGGCGGCCACAGCCAGGTGCCTGAGGCGAACGACGTGGTACTCCCACCTGGCCCCGTCAGGCTGCTGGACGTCGACCAGACACAGATTCACCCACTTGTTCGTGTAGATCTGCCGCTCGCCGTGGGTCTTCCACTCCATACCTGCGGCCCCTCTCGATCGGTCTCCAGGATCTCAGACCGATCCGGAGACGAAGCAGGGTCGGCTCAGATCACGTCAGCTCGACGAGATAGCGGGGTCCAAGCGGTCGTGCCGTCTGATCGTTCAGAAGCAACCGCAGGACCAGCCGTGGGCGACGAACAGTGCGGCCACGGCAAACGTGGTGGCCGCCGCGCCCGCCAGTCGTCCGCGCCGCCCTGGCCTGGCAGGACGAAGCAACTCCCAGCCGCCATAGCCGAGGAAGGCCAGCAAGGCTCCGCCCACACCCCCGGTGACGAGTGGGTTGCGCTCCCATCCCCAGACAAACGCCAGAACCAGAGCCAGAGCCAGCCCCAGCACAGCAAGGCAGGCGACCACCGTCAGCACTGCCTCGCCTATGAACTCCTCCAGTAGTTCTTTCAGGGACGAGCCCACGCTGCGGATCACGCGTAGGACCCGACTCCGAGCCACAGGAACAGCCACACGCCCTCCCGGGGCCAGTCTCGAATCATCGGACTCTAAAAAAGAGGCGCAGCGTCGGGGAGCCATGCCTCGCCCCCTGGCCCTCCCGATCGCGCCGCGCCCGAAATGTCCCACCCCGTGAGTACCGTCCCCGCCGATGCCTAGCATGAGAATCCGGTCGGGGGTGGAGGTGAAGCGTGCCAGAGGAGCCGGTTCCTTTACGGTTCAGGGTTCTTGGGGAGGTACGGGTCTGGCGGGGTGGGGTCGAGGTCGATCCGGGGCCTCCTGGGCGTCGGATCCTGCTCGCGCTGCTGCTGGCGCGTGCCGGTTCTCCTGTGCAACTGCCGGACATCGTCGACGCGTTGTGGGCGGACCGGCCGCCCGGGCATGCCGTGAACATGGTGCACCGGCATGTGGGTGAGCTGCGGCGGCTGTTGGAGCCGGGGCTGCCCCTGCGGGCCGAGGGCGGGCTGCTGTTGCGCGGGGGCGGCGGCTATCGGCTCACGGTGCCGCCCGACTCCGTCGACCTGCTTGTCTTTCGTCAACTCGTCGGGCAGGCCAGGGAGTTCGGTGATTCCGCGGGTGCCGTCGACCTCTTCGTCGAGGCGCTCTCCTTGCGAGGCGGGGATGGGGATGGGGACGGCGCAGGGGCTTCCGCTTCCGCTTCCACCCACCCTCTCTTTGTCGAACTGGAGCGCGAGTACGACTGCGTCGTGCGTGAAGCCGCCGAACTCGCGCTCAGCTGTGGGCGGGCCGACCGTGTGCTGCCCGTTCTCTCCGCCATTGCGGCCCGGTGTCCGCTCGACGAGGGGATCCAGGCCCTGCTCATACGCGCCCTCGCCGCCACCGGGCACCCCGACCGTGCCCTCGCGGTGTTCCGCGCCACCGCCGCCCGGCTCGCCGACGAGTTGGGCGTCGATCCCGGGCCCGAACTCACCGCCGCCCGGCCGACCTCGACTTCCCCGACTTCCCCGACTTCCCCGACTTCCCCAACTTCCCCAACTTCCTCTCCCCTCACCACCCCACCCGTCCCACCCGCCCAACTCCCCTCCGCTCTCCCCGCCTTCGTCGGACGGCACATCGAACTGGAGCGGCTGCGCGGCCTCCTGGAGGACGCCGACGGGCCGCGCCCCTCCTCCGCCCCCGTGATCTGCACGATCAGCGGCACAGCCGGTGTCGGCAAGACCGCGCTGGCCGTGCATCTGGCGCACGAGGTCGCCGACCGGTTCCCGGACGGGCAGTTGTACGTCGATCTGCGCGGCTTCGCCGCCGGGGTGTCGCCCACGCCGCCGCAGAACGCCGTACGGGGATTCCTGGACGCCCTCGGTGTGCCGGCGGCGCGCGTGCCCGAGTCGCTGGACGCGCAGGCCGCTCTGTACCGCAGTCTGCTGGCGGGGCGCCGCATCCTGGTGGTGCTCGACAACGCCCGTGACGCCGCGCAGGTGCGGCCCCTGCTGCCCGGTGCCGCCGGGTGTCTGGTCCTTGTCACCAGTCGGAACCGGCTCAGCGGGCTCGCCTCCGCCGACGGCGCCCGGCCCCTCACCCTGGATCTCGTCACGTCCGACGACGCCCGCAACGCGCTGGCCGCGCGGATCGGCGCCGACCGGGTGGCCGCCGAGCCCGAGGCCGTGGCCGAGATCGTCGCGCTCACCGCACGGCTGCCCCTCGCGCTGGCGGTCGTCGCCGCCCGTGCCATCGTCCACCCCGCCTTCCCGCTCTCGGCACTCGCCGACCAACTCCGGGGCGCGCACAGGTCACTTGACGGATTCCGCGACGTCGGCGCCGACACCGCGACCGACGTACGGGCCGTCTTCTCGTGGTCGTACGACGCGCTCGGGGCCGCGGCCGCCCGGCTCTTCCGGCTGTTGGCCCTGCATCCCGGGCCCGATCTCACCGTCCACACCGCGGCGGCCCTCGCGGGTCTGGCCGTCGGACGGACCCGGCCGCTGCTCGCCGAACTCGCCGACGCCCATCTCCTCACCGAGCGGGCCCCCGGCCGGTACGTCTTCCACGACCTGCTGCACGCCTACGCCACCGAACTCGTCCACGCGGACGAGACCGACGATGAACGGCTGGGCGCTGTGCGGCGGTTACTCGATCACTGTCTGCACACCGCCCACGCCGCCGCGCTGCTCTACGACCCTCCGACGGCCGTCATCACACCGGAAGAGGCGTCCCAAGGGTCCGTGCAAGCCCAGGCGCTCGGCGACGACGCCGCCGCCTGCTCCTGGTTCCGCTCCGAACGGCCCCTGCTGCTCGGGGTGTTCAGGCAAGCCCTGGAGCACGGCCTCGACGGCCACGTCTGGCAGCTGGCCTGGTGTCTGGAGCGGTATCACGAACGGCTCGGGCACTGGCACGAGTACCTCGCCCTGCAACGCGCCGCCCTGCCCGCCGCCCACCGCCTGGGCGATCCGGTCGCCCTGGGGCATGCCCATCGCGGGCTCGGCCGGGCCTGCGTGATGCTGCGGCACTACGCCGAGGCGGAGGACCAACTGCGGTGTGCACAGGGGGTGTTCGAGGAGGCCGTGGACGGTCACGGGCTGGCGCAGGTCCAGTTGTCGCTGTGGCTGCTGCTGACCCGGCAGGACCGGTTCAAGGAAGGGCTCGACGAACTCGCGCCCGCCCTCGGCATCTACCGGGCGTCCGGCCATCGCCGGGGGCAGGCGTACGTCCTGGTCGCGACCGCCTGGGGCGAGGCCTGTCTCGGCGACTGCCGCAACGCCCTCGTCCACGCCCACCAGGCGCTCGCCCTGTTCCAGGAACTCGGCGCCCGGCTCCCCGAGGGCTACACCTGGGACACCCTCGGCCACGTCCACACCCGGCTCGGCCAGCATCAGCGGTCGGTGACCTGTCACCAACGTGCCCTGGCTCTGTTCCGCGAGGCAGGCGACCTGTTCAACATCGCCTGTGTGCTCGACCGGCTCGGCGACGCCCACCTCGCGGCCGGCGACCGGACGGCGGCCCTGAGCACCTGGCGGGCCGCGATGGAGGCCATGCAGGACTTCGATCCCGTATGGGCGGCCGAGGTCCAGCGGAAGATCGATGAGTATCGATGAGTGAGGTGTGTCGAAGCGATGATCACTGAGGTGTCGAGGTGCTGAGGTCCTGCCGCGCGGCCCGCTCCCCCGCTCACAAGGCAGGCACACTTCGTCCACTCCCCCCTGCCTACGCTCCCGCCGACATCGCCAACACCCGTACACGGGGAGCAAGTTCCATGACGTACACCATGATCAACGGAAACCGGCTGTTCCACACCGACGAGGGGCCCGGCGCCGACGCGCGCGGCGAGACGCTGCTGCTGGTGCACGGCGCGACCTGCGACTCGCACGACTGGTCCGCGCAGATCGACGCCTTCTCGGCCCGGCACCGGGTGATCACGCCGGACCTGCGGGGGCACGGCCGTTCCTCGGGGCTCACCGGCGGGCAGCGCCCGCGCGACTTCGCCGCCGACCTCGCGGAGCTGCTCGACAGCATCGACTCCGGCCCGGTCGTCGTGGTCGGGCACTCGCTGGGCGCGGTCGTCGCCTCGGTGCTCGCGGTCGAACACCCGTCGCTGGTACGGGCCGTGGTCGCCGTCGACCCCGGCTACGGCTTCGAGGACGGCTTCGCGCCGCAGCTCGCCGCCGCCTTCCGCGTCCCGGACCCGGTCGGCACCGCCGTGGCGGTCATCGGCGGGCTGGAGAACAAC
Source organism: Streptomyces sp. GQFP (assembly GCF_021545335.1). Taxonomy (GTDB): domain Bacteria; phylum Actinomycetota; class Actinomycetes; order Streptomycetales; family Streptomycetaceae; genus Streptomyces. The sequence continues at coordinate 4,847,398 of NZ_CP089312.1, forward strand.
ACCACGTCCGGCCCCGAGGCGGAGTCCCTGCGATCCTGGCACCGTCGGCGGATCCTCGGCATGGACCCGATGACCGTACGGGACGTCTTCCACGGCCTGTTCGACGAGGCGGCGGCCCCGCTGACCTCCCGGCCCGGCGTCGAGACGTTCCTGGCACGCAGATCCTGCCCGGTGCTGTCGCTGTCGGCCGCCGGCTCGCTGAAGGCCAAGGGGATCGACGGGGACTGGGAGGAGAAGCTGAACGGGCATCCGTACAGCGCCTCCGTGGTGCTGGAGGGGGTCGGACACTGGCTCTTCCAGGAGCGGCCGGCGGAGTTCAACGCGCTCGTGCTGGGCTGGATAGAGGGACTGCCCGCCGTCTGAGGACAGTACGGACTGCGGGGCAAATCGGGGGGCGTACGTGCGGGGCTATTGCGGGAGTTACGACGGTGACTATGCGGTTCGCTGTGCTGGGACCGGTGCGGGTGTGGCGCGACGGCGGGGAGGTGCGGTTGGGGGCCGCACAGCAACGGCTGTTGCTCGCCCTGCTGATGGCGCACGCGGGACAGCCCGTGACCATGGAGGAGACGGTACGGGCCCTGTGGGGCGAGTCGCCCCCGGGCCGGCCCGCCAACGCCGTGTACCGGCACATCGGGGTGCTGCGCCGGTTGTTGGAACCGGAGTTGGCGATGCGCGCGACGGGCGACTGGCTGGTCCGGGACATCGGCGGCTACCGCCTCAACGCGTCGCCCGACAGCCTGGACCTGCTGCGCTTCCGGGAGTTGGTGCGTCGGGCGCGGGCGGCAGCGAAGGGCCGGGAAAACAGCGGCACTTCACCAACTGCCGCCGTTCCGTTGTTCCTTGAGGCACTAGCGCTGCGAACCGGGGCCGTCGCCACGGGGATTCCGGCCGAGGCCCGCTCGCATCCCGCGATCGAGGCGCTCGAACGCGAGTACCTGACGGTGGTGAAGGAGGCCGCCGACGTGACACGGGCGGCCGGGGCCTCCGGTCAGCTGCTCGGCGTGCTCCACCGCACCGCCGCCGACCACCCGCTCGACGAGTCCCTCCAGGCCCGGCTCGTACGGGCGTTGGCGGCCACCGGGCAGCGCGCGGAGGCCCTGGACACCTGGCAGCGCGTACGGGTCACGCTCGACTCCGAGCTGGGCGTGGCCCCCGGCCCCGAACTACGGGCCGCACAACGGGATGTGCTGCGGCTGGACACACCCACGCCCAGCCCGCGCACAAAGGGCCCGACGGACACGCCGGTACTGGCCCGCGCGAACAGAACGCCCAAGCCCAACGGCACGAACGACACAGCCCGTACGCCGCGCACGGAGCGCGTGCGGCCCGTGGCGTCCGGCCATCTCACCGCCGTCCCCACGCTGGCGGAGGCCGGGGCCGGGCACGGGGAGTCCTCGGCGGGCAACGGCGCCGGTCCCCTCGTACAGTCCGCCCCCGATCCCTTCGTACGGCCCGCCCAACTCCCCGCGGATCTCGCCACGTTCGCGGGCCGCAGGGCCGAACTCGCCCAGGTCACCGGGCTGTCGGCGGATCCGGCGCCCGGACTGCGGATCGCCGTGATCAGCGGCATGGGCGGCATCGGCAAGACCACGCTCGCCGTGCGCTGGGCCCACCGGATCGCCCACCGCTTCCCGGACGGGCAGCTGTACGTCAATCTGCGCGGCTTCGATCCGGGCGGGGCGGCGACGGACCCGGGGCAGGCCCTGCGCGGGTTCCTGGAGGCGCTCGGGGTGCCCGGGCAGCGCATACCCGCCGGGGCGAACGCCCAGACCGGCCTGTACCGCAGCCTGTTGGCCCGGCGCCGGGTGCTGATCCTGCTCGACAACGCGCGCGACGCCGAACAGGTCCGCCCGCTGCTGCCGGGCAGCCCCGGCTCCCTGGTCGTCGTCACCAGCCGCGACCGGCTCCTCGGCCTGGTCACCGCCGAGGCCGCCCGCCCCCTGGCCCTGGACCGGCTGCCCGCCGCCGAGGCCCGCGAGTCCCTGGCCCGCCGCCTCGGCGCCGAACGTGTCCTGACCGACCCCGCCGCCGTCGACGAGATCGTCGCCCGGTGCGCGGGACTCCCGCTGGCCCTGGCCGTGGTCGCCACCCGGGCCGCCACCAACCCGGACTTCCCGCTCACCGCCGTCGCGGACGAACTCCGCACCGCCCAGGGCAGTCTGGACGCCTTCACGGACACGGACCCGGCCGGGGACGTACGGGCGGTGCTCTCCTGGTCGTACCGTGCGCTCAGCCCCGACGCGGCGCGACTGCTGCGGCTGCTGTCCCTGCACCCGGGCCCGGACGTCACCGTGCCGGCCGCGGCGGCCGTCGCGGACGTCGAACCGGAGGCGGCGCGCAGCCTGTTGGCCGAACTCACGCGCTCCCACCTCCTCACCGAACACGCCCCCGGCCGCCATATCTGCCACGACCTGCTGCGCACCTACGCGATCGAACGCGCCGGCCAGGACGAGACGACGGAGGCCCGCGAGTCCGCCGTACACCGGCTCCTCGACCACTACCTCCACACCGCGCACGCCGCCGGCCTCCTCTACTCCCCGCTGTGGCGGACCAGTCCGCTGGCCGCCGCCGCCCCGGGCGCCCGCCCCGAGGCGCTCGCCGACGACGGGCACGCGCTGCGCTGGTACACGGCCGAACGCCAGGTGCTGCACGCCGTCGCCGCCCTCGCCGCCGAACAGGGGTACGACGGCCATGTCTGGTCCCTGGCCTGGACGCTGGAGAGGTTCATGGACCGCCAGGGGCACAGCCACGAGTCCGTGGCCCTGCACCGGGCCGGCCTCGACGCGGCCGTCCGGGACGGCGACCGCACCGCCCAGGCCCATCTGCACCGCGGGCTGGCCCGCGCCTCGGCCCGGCTGGAACAGTACGACGACGCCCGCGCCCACATCGGGCGGTCCCTCGCCCTGTGCACCGAACTCGGCGACCGGCCCGGCCTCGCCCACGCCCACCGCAGCCACGCCTGGCTCCTGGACCGGCTCGGCGACTACGACGGCGCCCTCGAAGCGGCCGGCCGCGCCCTCACCCTGTACCGGGCCGTCGGCGACCACGCCGCCGCGACCAGTGCGCAGCACGCCCTGGGCTGGACCCACGTCCTGCGCGGCGACCACCGCCGGGCCACCGTCCATCTGGAGGAGGCCCTGGCCGGGCTCGACGGGCCCAACGGCACCCGCTACGGCAAGGCCAACACCTGGGACAGCCTCGGTATCGCCCGCCACCACCTGGGCGAGCACCAGCGGGCCATCGCCTGCTTCCAGTGCGCGCTGCGGCTGTACCGGGAGATCGGCGACACCTTCAGCGAGGCCAACACGCTGCGCCACCTCGGCGACACCTACCTCGCCGTCGGCGACCCCGGCTCGGCCCGCACGGTCTGGGAACACGCCCTGGGCCTCCTCGTCCGGACCGACCCGACGGCGGCCTCGGAACTCCGGACGAGACTGCAGGCCCTGGGCGACGCGGTACCGGCGCCGAGGATCAGCGCCGTGTCCGCGTATCCCTGACAGGGATGTCACCAAGGGATGTCACCAGGAGAGGGCGTCGGCCATGTCCGACTGCCAGTACGTGACGGTGATCGAGTCGTCGACGTACACGCCCTTGGCGGGCAGGGACGGGCGGGCGGGGCTCGTGCTGTCCGAGTTGAAGTAGACCTCCAGGGTCTTGGCCGTGTAGCCGTTGGAGCCGCTGCCGTCCGCCGCCGAGACGGTGACGCCCGCATAGCCCGACTCACCGGGGGCGAGCGTGACCACGGCCTGCGGCTGGGAGTCCTCGATGACCGGCGGGACGGACTGGGCCTCGCCGAACCGCACGGCCGGGTAGTACGCGAGGTCGCAGTTCCCGGAGCCGGTGTTGGTGACGGTGAGGAGGACGTGGTTCAGGGGGCGGTTGACCACCGTGGCGGTCGTCCTGGTGTTGGCGGGGGTGCAGGGGGACAGGTTGGACTCGGAGTCGTCCGAGCTGTCCGAGCCCGTGGAGCCTGACGAACCCGTGGAGCCTGTGGAACCAGAGGTGCCCGAGGAGTTCGTGGAGCCCGAGGTGCCGGTGGAGCCTGTCGTCCCGCTGGAGCCGCTGGTACCGGTCGAGCCGGAGGTGCCAGTGGTGCCCGTCGAGCCCTTGTCGCTCGCCTGTCCCGCCCCCGTGGTCGTCCCCCCGCTCGTCGTGGACGAGGAGGTGGACTCGGTGGCGGGGGAGGAAGCGGACGGGGCGCCCTCGTCGCGGGTGCCCTCCGCGCTGCTGCACGCCGTCATCGTCAGAGTGGCGACCGTGAGTGCGGCGGCGGCGAGCAGACGGGTGCGGGCGGTACGAGCGGTTCGTGCGGACATGTGATTCCCCGATTTCGCTACAAGAAGGGTTAGTGCGCAGGCCACCTGACCGGGTGCCGGAAGCGGCGTGCTTGGATGGCCAGAGCTTGTCCGGTGATCCGTCCCAGCCGCCACAAACGCCGGGGCATCCGGGACGCTGGAACGCCAGAACCCCCTCTGACCTGGGGGAACAACACCCGCCTGGAATGGCGGTCCGGGACACGGGAAGAGGGAGGAACGGTGACGGGGGATGAGTTCCCGGAACTGCTGGGCCGGTTGAAGGAGCGATCCGGGCTGAGTTACGGAGTGCTCGGGAAGCGGCTGCACATGAGTGCGTCCACGCTTCACCGGTACGTCAACGGGGACGCCGTACCGGCGGACTACGCACCCGTGGAGCGGTTCGCCCGGCTGTGCAGGGCGACGCCCGAGGAGCTGATGGAGCTGCACCGGCGGTGGGTCCTGGCGGATGCCATGCGGGGGCAGCAGAAGGCGGGCGCCGCCACGGCTCCGGTGGCGGAACCCGTGGGTGCCACGCCTGCCATGCCTGCCGCGTCCGCCGCGTCCGCCGCGTCCGCCGAGGAGGAACAGCAGGCGCCGGCAGCGAACTTGGACACCGGGGCACCCGAGGAACCCGGGGCCGCCGGGGCTCCCCCGGCTCGGCGTCGGCGTACCGTCGTCCTCGCCGGGGCCGCCGTGGTCGCGGCTGTCGTCGCCGCCACGCTCGTGGTGAATCTCGTACCCGGCAAGGGAGATGACGACGAGAGCGGGAAGCGGTCCGTGGGGGTCGCGGCCCCCGGGGTCACGGACAGCGGTCCCGTCACCTCTGGGCCGACCGCCACGAAGAGCGGGTCGGCCTCGCCGTCCGCCTCGCCCAGCGGCAGTCCTACGGTCTCCACCTCCCCCTCCACCTCCGTCTCCCCCTCCCGGAGCGCCGAGGCCGGGGCGACCGGGCAGGGCGACGGTGTCGAGGACGGGGCGACCGCGCCGATCGTCACCGTCAACCCGTACAAGTGGGCAGACCCGTGCGGCCCGCACCTCCTGATCAATCGTGAGGCCGACCAGGTGCCTCCGCCGCCGAACGAGCCGGACGCGCGCGGCTGGAACTCCGCGCTCGGCGGGGTCACCGCCGGGCAGCAGATGATCGCGCTGACCATCCAGGGCACCGGGAAGGCCACGGTCGTCCTGGAGGACGTGCATGTGCGGGTGGTGGACAAGAGCGAGCCGCTCGCCTGGAACGACTACCAGATGCACGACGGCTGTGGCGGCGGCGTGGACACGAAGGCCTTCGACGTGAACCTCGACGACGGGCGGCCCCTGGTCTCCCCCAGGTCGGGTCAGCGCGGCTTCCCGTACAAGGTGAGCGAGTCGGATCCCGAGGTCTTCTACATCTTCGCGGACGCACGGGCGTACTACGTGGGCTGGTACCTGGAGCTGGAGTGGTCCAGCGGCGCACAGCACGGAATCCTGCGCCTCGACGACAACGGCAACCCCTTCCGCACGAGCGGCAACGTGGGCCGGCCCTCGTACGTGTATCCGAACGGTTCCTCCGCCTGGGAGCGCCACCCGTACGAGCCCAACATTCCCGGCTGACGGTGGAGGCAGCTACACCCGTGGCCGGGGAGGACGCGTACGACCGTCCGCCCGCAGGTGCTGTTCACCGACGCTCACCCATCGTCTCCGGGCTCGGGGTCCGTCTCGCGGCCGACCGCGTCGGCGACCGTGTCACTGACCTCGGCCCTGGACGGCGTACGGCCCGGTCCCTCGAAGGTGCGCGAGAACAGCGGCTCGTCCCAGACGCGGTTCGCCATGGCCGCGAGGTGGATTCCCCGGCGCCTGGCGGCCTCCTTGATGATCGCCAGGTCATCGGGGTCGGCGTCGGCGTGGACATTGATGCGCTTCATGGACATGTACCGAAATGATCCACGACAGCATCCGGGCGTGCCGGCGGCCCAGCAGCGAATTCGCCCCCGGACCGCCCGGCGAAGCCCAGGTCAGGAGTCCAGGGCCTTGTTGAGCTGGTCGGCGTAGTGGATGTAGCCCGTCAGGTTGGGGTGGAAGACCTCGGAGCCGCTGCTCAGGTTGTTGATCCACGGGTCGGTGCCGCAGGCCCCGTGACCCTTGAACGTGTCGCGGACGTCGACGAACGTGACCGACTCCTGGGCCGTCGCGGCCTTGGCGCCCTCGGCCAGCGCGTCGGCGAAGGCGTTCATGTAGGTGCGCTTGGCGGTGCTGAGGTCGATCACCGGGCAGGTCCCCGTGAGGGACAGTGCCTGCGGGTAGCCGACGACGACGATCTCGGCGTCCGGCGCCTGGGCCTTGATGTCCTTGTACAGCGTGGCCAGCTCCGTCACCAGCTGGTTCTTGGCGTAGTACGACATCCAGTCCGTGGCCGTCTTGCAGTAACTGTCCGACTCCAGCAGGCAGTTCTGGACGACGGTGGAGAACTGGGCGTCGTTGCCGCCCACCGTGAGCGTGACGAGGTCGGTGCCGCTGGTCACGGCGGACAGCTGGTTGGCGCGCACGTCCGCGATGGTGGCGCCGCTGCAGGTGACGTCCTTGAGCGTGTACTCCGAGTGCGCGGCGGCCGACTGGGCCGGGTAGTTGAGCTGGCTGCGCTTGCAGTCGCCGCTGGCGGTGTCGTAGTACCCCGCGCCGACCCCGGAGGCGTACGAGTCGCCGAGGGCGACGTACTCCTTTTCGCCCGCCGCATGGGCGGGGGTGCCTGCCACCGCCGCCATACCGGCGAATGCCACCACAGTGCTGACGACAACTGACGCCAATTTACGCATGAGTTCCTTCTGGAGACTGGAAGGGGGAGGGCGTGAGGATCGTAAAGTGGTGCGCCATTCGGGCAATTCGGGGCCGCTCGGTCGTAAGTGAGGGAAAATGCCCGGCAATTGGCGCCCTCGTCGGCGAGAACTGCCCCCGTTCCTGTACTGCGGGTCAGCGCCACGCTCCCGACAGGTCACGGGCGACGACCGCGCTGAAGAGCCGTACGCCGTGGGTCGAGCCGGGGTCGGTGTCGGTGAGTTCGCGGACCCGGCGGAGGCGGTAGTCGAGGGTGCGGGGGTGGATGTTGAGGGCTGCCGCCGCGGGACCGCGGTTCATGTCGTGGCGGTAGTACGCGTCGAGGGTGACGAACAGGTCCGGGCCGGACTCCAGGCGCCGGGCCGTCGTGCGGAGCCAGTCGTCGACGAACGGCACCTCGCCGACGGCGAGTTCGACGAAGACGTCCGCCAGGGTGTGCGGTCTCAGCCGGGTCGACGCCCGCCGCAGCGGGGCCGCCCTGCTGATCCGGCGGGCCCGGTCGAACGCCTCGGCGAGGCCGGTCAGCGGTGCGGTGGCGGTGCCGGCGGCGCAGGGGCGGCCGAGGGCGTCGGCGAAGTCCCGTAAGAGGTCGGGGACGACATCCGGTAAGAGGTCCGGTACGAGGCGGCGTCTCACGGGATCCGATGCCAGGTCCGGCAGCGGGTCGGGGGCTGGATCCGGGACCAGGGCGACCAGTTCGCCGCCTCTGCCGGCACCACCACTGCTGACGGTGCCGTCTCCTTCGTGCTCCGGGTACCACGTCATCGGGACCTGGTACGTCTTCACCAGCGCCTCGATATCGTTGTCCAACTCGCGGTCGCCGGGCGAGCGGTCCGGCACCCGGATCACCAACACCGTGTAGGACTCGGCCAGTTCCATGTCGGCGACCTGGGCCAGCTCCTGTGCCGCCCCGTTCTCGGACAGCAACGACCGTGCCAGCAGCGCGACTTGTTCCACGTACGGCATACGCCGGCGCATCACCGTCACGAAGCCCCGGCGGTAGGCGCCGATGCCGCGCTCGCCCTGGGGGGCGAACCAGCCCATGATGCGCATGAGTTCGTCGAGGTCGCCGCCGCGCTGGGCCTCGGTCGCCTCGTTGATCTCGCGCAGCATCAGCTCGGTGTGGACGCGCAGGATGCGTTGCCGTGAGTCCAGAGACATCCCGGCGCCGGCCCGGACCTCGCCCATCGACGCGATGTAGCCGAGGTCGTCGTCGGTCAGCATGTCGTTGCCCGGGGCCAGTTCGACCGTGCGGCGGCGGAGCCAGACCGAGTACTCCATCGTCTCGGCCCTGGCCCGGGAACTCGTGTCCAGGGACCCGAGTTCCCGTATCTCGCGTACGTACGTCTCGACCTCGCGGTGGGCGTTGGTCGACGCCCTCCGGGCCAGTTCGGCGAAGAGGCTCCCCATAAGCGTGAGCATGTCACCCACGGCCAGAGGGGCGACAGACGAAAACCGGACGGGCGTTTATCAATCTCGGTGAAACGGTGAAGGGTGTGCGTGCCGCGTATTTGTCACAGTGCGCAAAGTTCCCGTATCGGGGCGTTCTTGCGGCTCGATTCTCTTGTGAGGACGCTGTGACCTCGGCTTAATGAGAACCGTGCCCGACGCCCAGGGGGACCGTTTCGGAAAAGGGCCCACCTTCGAATTCGTGGGGCTCGTGCCACCCAGTGACCTGTGTTCTCCAGTGACCTGTGTTCTCCAGTGACCTGTGTTCAAACGGGAGGGTAACAATGCTGAAAGCCATGAAATCCGGAACGAGAAAGAGAATCGCGACCGCGGTCGCCGTCGTGTCCGCGGCCACCGCGCTCATGGTGACCTCGCCCGGCTCCAGCACCGCCGCGGCCACCGCCACACCCAGGCTGATGGCGTACGGGATCACCGCTGACGGCCTGACAATGGCGAGCTTCTACACCGACACCCCGGGAACGCTCAACTGGGTCCAGGATGTCACCGGACTCAGCGGCGACACCAAGCTGGTCGCGGTCGACCAGCGGGTGCAGAACGGTCTCATGTACGGGCTCGGCGTGCAGGGCGGCATCTACACGATCAGCACCCCGCCGACCACCACGAGCGTGGTCGTCACCAAGGTCTCCCAGCTCCAGATCGCGCTCTACGGCACATCCTTCGACATCGACTTCAACCCGGCGGCCGACCGGCTGCGGGTGATCAGCAACAACGGCCAGAACCTGCGGCACAACCTGAACGACGGCACCACGGTCGCCGACACCAACCTGAACATCCCGCCGTTGACCACGGCCGCCACCGGGGTGACCGGCGCCGCGTACACGAACAACGACCTGGTCGGCGCCACCGGCACCACGCTCACCAACGTGGACACCTACAACGACCAGATCACCATCCAGTCGCCGCCGAACGCCGGCAACCTCGTCGCGACCGGACTGCTCGGCTTCGACGCGAACCTCGAAGCCGGCTACGACATCTTCAGCACCCTCACCAACGGCAAGACGACCGCCAACACCGCCTTCGCCGCCCTCACGCCGTACGGCGGCAGGGCGTCCTTCTACGGCATCGACATCCTCACCGGCACGCCGACGCTCATCGGTACGTTCCCGAACACGGTCCAGCTCACGGACTTCACCATCAGCCTCAGCGGCAGCTGACTCTCCGAGTCCTCGACAGCGCCTACAGCGCCTACAGCGCCTACTCGCCGCGGTCCGGCTTTCCCGGGCCGCGGCGCAGTACGCGGGCGCACCAGCCGATGACCGTGGCGTTGACCAGGGCCCCGACGCCTATGGCGAGGACGACCATCGCGGGGCCGTCGGGCAGGAAGAACAGCACGAAGCTGGCCGGGGCGGTGGCGAGCATCGGGATGACGAGCGCCATGGACTCGTCCGTGCTGTCGTTGATCGTCACGACGAGCGCCCACACGAGCAGGACGGCGCAGATGCCGAGGTAGACGAGGGCGGCGAGGTCACTGAGCGCGTGGCGGATGCGGCGGGGAAAGGTACGGGGAAGACTTCGGCCGGAATCGGTACCGGTCACGGGAACTCCTGGGTCGTGTCGATGACCGTCGTGGTCAGAGGTGGGCGTTGCCGGGCGGGTTCGGGCGGGCCAGCCCGAGGTCGTACGCGAGGATCGTCGCCTGGACGCGGTCGCGCAGGCCCAACTTCCGCAGGAGCGCGTTCACATGGGACTTGACGGTGCCGACGGTGATGCCGAGTTCCTCGGCGATCTCCGCGTTGTTGAGCCCGGCGGCGATCAGGGCGAGGACGCCCCGCTGGCTCTCGGTCAGGCTGTCCAGCTCGCGGGGGCCGCCGCCGTCGGTGCGGTTCCCTGCGTTCGGCCGGGAGGCGTAGTGGCCGATGAGGCGACGGGTCGCGGACGGGGCGAGCACGCTCTCGCCGGTCGCCACCACCCGTATGCCGTCGAGCAGTTCGGCCGGGCGTACGTCCTTGAGCAGGAAACCGGAGGCACCGGCACGCAGCGCGTCGAAGACGTACGCGTCGAGGTCGAAGGTGGTCAGGACGAGGACGCGGGGCGCGTTCTCGCGGCCCGTGATGATCCGGGTGGCGGCGATGCCGTCCAGTTCGGGCATGCGTACGTCCATCACGATCACGTCGGGAGCCAGCTCCTCGGCGAGCCGCACCGCTGTCGCTCCGTCGGCCGCCTCGCCGACGACCGTCAGGTCCTCCTCGGCGTCGATCACGGCGACGAATCCCGCCCGGACGATGCCCTGATCGTCGACGACCAGCACCTTGAGGCTCATCGCTCCCCCAACTCCCTCTGCTCGACCGGCGCGAATGGCAGCCGGAGGTGGACCGTACCGGGCCCGTGTGTGGTCAGCGTGCCGACGACCAGCGCCTTGAGCGTCATCGCTCCCCTGCCCCCCTTTCCTCCTCGACCGGCGCGAATGGCAGCCGGAGGTGGACCGTACCCGGCCCGTCTGTGGTCAGGGTGCCGCCGAGTGCCTCGACCCGGGCGGCCAGTCGCTCCCGTACGGCGGGACCGGCGGCGCGCGGGACGCCGGTGGCCGTGAGCGTCAACGTACCGTCGGCGGCGTCGAGTTCGAGCAGCGCCGGGGCCTCGCCGCCGGCCGCGAGGACTGTCTCGGCGGCGTGGTAGGCGGCCAGGTCGACGGCGGTGGGCAGGTGTTCCGGTACGCGGTCGGTGAGGCGTATCTCGACGTCGCGGCCGGTGGCGCGGCACTGGTGGGCGAGCAGGTCGAGGGCCTGGAGGGTGGGCTGCGGGCGCAGTTCGGGCCCCGGGCCGCCCTCGCCGCCCTCGCCGCCCTCGCCCTCCGGCTGCCGGACCGTGTCGAGGAGAGCGCGCATCGCGGCCAGGGCCTCGCGGGCGCGTTCGGCGGTCTCGTCGAGGCGGCCCGCCTCCGCCTCGGCGACCATGTCGGCGGTGCGCGAAAGTACGGTCGTCTCCAACCCGGCGGCGATGCGCCGCCGTTCGGCCCACGCGTCCCGGACGGCTTCCTCCGTCCAGGCAGCGAGCCGTTCGTCGTGCGTGCCCCGGTCGGCCCGATCGCGCCGTCCGCGCACGGAGCCGGCCCAGGTCGCGGCGGCGACCACGAGGGCCGTGCCGCCCCCGGCGCCGAAGGCCACCGCCCAGAACGGGAACGTGGTGCCCCGGTCCAGGACGGCGGCGGCAACGGCGACGCCGTGAACCACGACGGCCAGTACCGGGAGCACCCGGTCCCAGGGCGGGAGGACACGGGCGGCAGCGGAGTCGCGGGCGCCGCCCACCGCACGGAACGGACGCGTCACACCCCGGACCAGCACAGCCACGACAGCCGTGACACCGGTGGCCACTACCGCCGGGGCCGGGACCACCCGGTCCTCGGACGGCGTGGCACCGGCGGCAGCGGAATTGCGGGCAGCGCCCACCGCACGGAACGGACGCGCCGCACCCCGGACCAGCACAGCCACGGCAGCCCCGACGCCGTGGGCCTGCGCAGGGAGCACCCGGTCCTCGGACGGCGAGTCACCAGTGGCCGTCCTGCGGGCCGCGGCCGCCGCCAGTGCCGCGCAGGTCGCGAGCGCGCTCAGTGTGGGCGGGAGCAGGGTCGGGCCCGTGTAGTGGCCGGCCGGCATCGCCACCGGCCAGAGGAGGGCGAGGCCGAGCAGTGCGGTCTGGGTGGTGCGGGGTGCGCGGCGCAGCCACAGCAGGGCGACCGCCTGGGCCGCCGCCAGCAGCGCGAAGAGCAGCCCCGCCGACACCCGCCCACCGCTGGACGCGGTCTCCGCCCGGAAGATCAGCGCCGGGAGCAGTGGCTGGAGGACCAGGCCGACGGCGGCGATCGCCTGGGCCACGCGGTAGGCGCGTGGCACCGACCGTTCCACGGGGGCGGCGGTACGGCCGGGCAGTACCGCGCTCACCTCCCAGCCGCCCTCCGCCGTGGGGCCGCTGTGCAGCGTGCCGCCCGCCTCCCGGGCCCGGGACCGCAGGAACCCCTGGCCGCGCCCTCCGCCCAGGCCCGCGCCGTGTGCCGCCGCGCCGGCGGGTGGAGCCGCGCTGATGACCGCGACGTCGGTACGCGTGTCGCCGTACCGCACGAGGACCCGGGTGTGCGCGCCCGGTGCGTGCCGGGCCACGTTGGTCAGGCCCTCGCGCACGATGCCGTACGCCGCGTCCGCGACGGCGCCGTCCGGCAGGGGGTCGATCTCGCAGTCGACCTCCTGGTCGAGGCGCCGGAATCCGGCGACCAGGTCGAGGAGCCGTTCCTCCGGTGAGGGAAGGTCTTCGCGCGAGGGTGCCGGCGCCCGTACCGCGCCGAGGGCCCGGCTGACCTCGCGGCCGGTGTCCACCGCGAACTCCAGGGCCTCGGCGGCCAGTTCGGGCCGGCGTTCGCGCAGTCCGAGGGCGGCGCCCGCCGTGACGACCACGGCGGTCAGATGGTGGGCGCTGACGTCGTGCAACTCCCTTTCCATCCGGCGCCGTTCGGTCGCCGGGAGCCGGTGGCGCTCGGACTCGGCGCGTTTCAGGAGGAGTTCGGCCGTCTTACGGGCGCGCCTGGTCCGGCGTACGAAGAAGCCGGCTCCGCAGGCCGCCCCGTACAGGAGGGTGGTCAGGGCGAGGTCGATGCCGTCGTGGTCGCGGAGGCCGTGCAGGGTGATGTCCTGGAGGGCCTGCCAGACCGCAAGCGACAGCACGCACAACACCGTGGTGAACGTGTCGCGTTCGGTCGCCACGGTGAACAGGGCCAGCGCGACCCCGGCGGTGCCGAACACCGCCGTCGCACCGGTGGGCAGCGCCCCGGCGCCCAGCGCACAGGCGACGGCGACCAGCGCGAGGGTGACCACCGGACGGGTGCGGCGCAGGGCGAGCGCGGCCGTGACCGGGCCGGCGACCAGGGCCGCGACGAGGAGTGCGGACGCGGCCGGGACCGTGCCCCGTACGAGCGCCGCGCCGGGCCAGACCGCGGCCTGGGCGCAGAGCAGCAGGACCGGGAGGAGCCGGTCGTCGGTGGTGATGTCTGTTCGTCTCATGGCTCGACCAGGCTAGGTCCGCAGGTGAGCGGCCCGGCTCCCGCTGAAGGGGGATCCCTTTCCCGGTCTCTCTATCTCCGGTTGCACGCGCTGATCGTCCGTCCGCCCGAAGACCGGGCCGGGTGCCCGGCCATAGATTCGATCACATCAACCACAGCGGCCGAGCCGCCCAGTTCAGGGGGATCTCCCATGTTCAAGACGTCCAGCTCCTCGAAGCACATGCTCTTCTCCTCGCTCCTCGGTGTCGCCCTCGTCGGCGGTATCGCCGCCGGTGGCCTCGCCATGGCCTCCGCCTCCGCGCCGACCGAGCCGACCCTGGAGAACGGCTCGGCCCGCTTCGTCGCCCCGTCCGACGGCAAGGCCGGCGCGCTCACCTTCACCACCGACGTGAGCGACGACTCGGGCGTCAAGGGCGTCAAGGTCATTGCCTGGCCCGCGAGTTCGAAGCTCGACCCGACCGAGGCGGAGCTGCGGAACGTCGACAGCGCCGTCTGCGCGAAGACCACCGACGACACCTCCCGCTGCACCTACACCCTGCGCGTCACCAAGGCGGAGGCGGCCGAGCTGGCCCAGGGCACCTGGTACGTCTCGGCGCTCGCGACGGCCGTGGACGGCGGCACGACGTTCGTACCCCGTGCCGCCACCTTCGACGTCACCGTCACCCGCTGACCGCGGCGGCGGTGGCTCGGGGCGGCCGTAGGAGGGCTGCCGCGACTGAGTGAGGGGGAGGAGACCGAGCAAGGTTCTTCTGCGATGCTCCATCAACTCCCCTCAACTGTCGGCACCGCGCGAGGCGGTCATACTGCGGCCAAACGGATGAACTCCCTTACACTGATCCGGAATTGACCATTCCAGGTTGTTTGCGAGGTGTAGCGCACATGTCCCACACACCGTCACGGCGTAGCGTTCTGCGCGGATTCACGGTCACCGGCGCGGTGGTGACCGGCTTCGCCACCACCACCCGGAGCTGGGCCACCACCGGCTCCCCCGACCCGGACCTGGTAGGGCTCCCGCCCCTGGACGGGACCCTCGTCATGGACGAGGCGTCGCTCACGGCCGCCGCCGACGACTACGGCCACATCGTGCACCGCCGTCCCCGCGCCGTCCTGCGCCCCGGATCGGTCCAGGACGTCGTCGCCATGGTCCGCTTCTGCAACGAGCACCGGCTGAAGGTCGCCCCGCGCGGCCAGGGACACGCCACCTACGGCGGGGGCCAGGTCGAGGACGGTCTGGTCATCGAGACGGCGACCCTCGCGGCCATCGGCGCCCTGTCACCGGGCGCCACCACCGTCACCGTCGGCGCGGGCGCGAGATGGAGCGAGGTGACGAAGGCGACGCTCGTCCACGGCCTCACCCCGCCCGTCTTCACCGACTACATCGAACTCTCCGTCGGCGGCACGCTCTCCGTGGGCGGCCTCGGCGGCCAGAGCCAGCGGTACGGCGCCCAGACCGACAACGTCACCGAACTCCAGGTCGTCACCGGGGCCGGCGAGTTCGTACGCTGCTCACCGGCCCGGCGCCCCGACCTGTTCCACGCCGTCCTCGCCGGCCTCGGCCAGGTCGCCGTCGTCGTCGGCGCCACCCTCCGGCTGGTGGCCGCGCCGGAGACCGTACGGCACTATCTGCTGCCGTACGACGACCTGGAGACCTTCCTCGACGACCAGCGCACCCTCGTCCGGGACGGCCGCTTCGACTACGTCGAGGGCCAGATCTCGGCGGACGCCGACGGGAACTTCCGCGTCCCCACCCTGGAGGCCGTGGCCTACGGCCCGCCGGTCGGCCCCGCCCCCGACGACACGGTCCTGCTGCGCGGTCTGCGCCACAACACCGCCGGCGTCCAGGCCTCCGACCTCGCCTACTACGACTTCATCGACCGGCTGGCCCCCGTCGTCGCCGCCCTGAAGGAGGCCGGCATCTGGGCGTACGCCCACCCGTGGCTCAACCTGCTGCTCCCCGGGGAGTCCGCCGGCTCGCTCATCGCGGCGGAGCTGGCCGACCTCACCCCGGCGGACGTTGGCGCGGGTCTCGTCCTCACCTACCCGTTCCCTAGCGATCGCCTGTCCACCGCGCTCCTGCCCACCACCGACGACGAGTTGACGCACCTCTTCGCGATCCTGCGGGCCACCCCGCCGGCCGACACCGCCACCGTCGACCGTCTCCTGGCCGCCAACCGCGCCGCCTACGAGGCCGTCGCGGCGGCGGGCGGCACCCAGTACCCGGTCGGGAGCATCCCCTTCACCCGCGCGGACTGGCGGACCCACTTCGGCGCGGCCTGGCCGCAGTTGAAGGAGGCTAAGCGCAGATACGACCCGCGAGGCGTCCTCGTCCCGGGCCAGGGCATCTTCTGAGGCCGTAGCAGCAGCCAGAGGTGACTGCGCCAACCGCCGTTGTCCGGACGGTGGTTGGCGTCAGGCGCCCAGGGTTCCCCGTACCGTCTGGGCGAGTTCGCCGACCGCGACGACCAGCGGGGTCACCGGCTGCACGAACTCGGTCAGCCGGTCCAGGGCGCGGCGCAGCACCGGCGGCTGCGGCTCCTCCTCGTCGAGTTCCTCACGCAGGCGCCGCAGTTCGCGGGTGGTGGCCTCGGGGTCGGCCAGCGCCGCGCGGTGCTCGGACAGCAACTGCTCGACGTACACGAGGAGTTCGGCCGTACGGGCGGCGGCCTGTGCCGGGTCCTGCGGCTGGAAGCCGACCGAGCCGGAGAATGCCTGGGCCCGGTTTCCGATCGCCTGGTTGCCGACGTAGTGGGTGCCGCCGTTGATCACCAGCCCGTTGTTGACGGGCGGTTGGGGCGCCACGGGACGGCCGTCGTCACCGCTGCTGCTGCTCATCGCGGACTCCCTTCTCTCTCAGGCTGTTTGTGGCTGCTTGTGGCTACTTCTGGGCGGGCGCGGCGGCCGGACCGGTCTGCCGCGGGAGGTTCTGTGTCGCGTTGGCCCCCGTGCCGATCGCCTGGTTGCCGACGATGCTCGTACCGCCCTGCTGGATGACGCCCTGGTTGAGGATGGTCTGCTGCTGGGCGCGGAAGTCGGTGGTGTCGTAGCCGCGTGCGTCGAGGAACTCCCGGATCGCGGCGAGGGTGTGGCGTTGCACCGCCGAGGTGACCCGGTCGGCGTCCACGACCTGGAAGTAGTTCTGGTAGACGGGGCTCGTCGCGATCTCCCGCATGCTCATCCGGGCGCCGTAGTCGAAGACCGGGTCCTGCTCCATGGCGGTCAGCTCGGCCGCCATCCGCTGGGTGCGCCGGGTCTCGAACCGGGCCTGGCGCAGCGCCCGGGAGGGCGCGCCGAAGAACGCCGGGCCGGTGCGGTGCAGAGCCTCCGCCAGCAGTCCGCGCTGCCGCTCGGGGGTGAGCGGGTCACGCAGCCGGTCCACGACGTGGTAGACGGCGCCCACCGGTCCGAGCACATGGTTGCCGCAGTGCAGGTGCAACGTCCTGCCCTCGGTCGAGAAGTGCAGCAGCACGCTCGGCACCACGTCGCCGCCCCACAGCGGCACATGGACCGCCAGGTGGTAGCGGACCGTGCCCGTCGGACGCAGCATGATCTCCTCGACCGCCTCGGCCGGCAGCCTCGTGGCCGGTGTCAGGCCGGCGGTCGTCATGAACCGTTCGTCGTCGCCGATGGTCGTGCCGTCCACGAAGACCCGGTCCTCGATGGTGAGGGAGCCGAGGGATTCGGAGGATGCCGGGGCCTTCGGCGCGGTGTCCGCGATGCCGTCGGCGCCGTCGCGCGCGGCGACCGTGCGGAGGTGTTCGTGTACGTGGGCGACGAGTTCGACGACGGTGAAGGCAACCGGCCCGCCGGGGCGCGGGCGCTTGTCGACCGGGTCGTCGGCGGGCAGGAGCGGCACGGCGACCGACCAGGTGGAGGCGGGCGGCGCGTAGCCGACGAACGGTGAGAACCCGCTGTACACGGTGACGTTGCCGTCCCGCGCCTCCTTGACGACCGCCATCCGGTCGACGATCCACTGCTTCAGCGGCAGGGCGGGCAGCCGACGCCGGGCGAACGCAGCGCGGGTCATGGTGGTGCGCAGCAGCAGGTCGATGCCGAGTTCGTGCCGTACGACCGTCACGTATGCGAACACCACCGCGCCGACGGAGGCGAGCACGGCCGGGATCCCGGCCAGGTAGGCGCCGAGCAGCCAGGCAATGAACCCGGACACGGGCAGGGACGCGATGGCGGCGGCGAGGGGGAAGGCGAAGGGCACCGCCACTGCCGCGGTGACCACCGTACTCACCAACGCCCTGTTGCCCGGCTGGTGTTGGCCCCGGGTGGCGAGGCCGGGCCGGGAGCGGCCCACGCTCGCGGTGAACGAGAGGAACACCGCGCTGAACAGCAGCCACAGCGGCGCGAGCACCGCCACGACCGCGAACGCGCCCGCCAGCCGCAGATCGCGGCGCCGGCGGATCTCCTGTGCCGCCAGGCAGTGGTGGGCCACCGCCACCAGGTCGACACCGGGCGAGGGCGCGACGGCACTGGCCTCGTCCGCGATCACCCCGTCCACCACCCGGTCGGCGAACTCCTCGTCGACGTATGCCGCTGCGCACAGATACCGGGTGACATCACCCGGCATGCTCCCGACCGGCATGTGCGCCTGCGGGGTCGTCATGGCGACACCTCCCTTTCTCGGGCGGAACGGCGCCCTGGTGGCGCCGGCCGACCCTGTGATCCGTACACGTGGTGGTCCGGCGGTCAGAAGAGCGATCAGGACACCGGCCAGCAGGCCGAAGGCGAGGGGGGCGTGCAGGAGTTCGGTGCGCAGCCAGCGGTCCGGCAGTTCCAGTCCGTCGACGTAGGTCTCCAGGAGCAACCAGCGCAGTACGGCCACGAGTTCGGACACCAGCACGACCGCGAGGAGGCAGCGGCCCCAGCCGACCGTCTCGCGCGCCCGCAGCCTCGCCATCACCCAGGCGAGCGCCACCAGCAGCAGCACGACGCTGATGTTCTGCACGACCAGCATGGAGGTGCCGAGGTAGTCGACGTAGTCGTCGGCGTAGTCGTCGGCGGAGAAGTCCCACCTGGGGACGAACGCCCCCTCGACCAGCCAGCGCGTGGCCGCGTCGTCGTAGTGCTCGACGTAGAAGTCCCCCGCCTGCCGCTGCCCCCAGGGGCTGCCCACGAGGAGGAGGAACAGGCACAGCAGCGTGATGCGCCCGCGTAAGGGCGGACGGGACAAGGGTGGTCCGAGTCGGAGCCGCATCCTAGGGCTGTCCCCGTTCGGGGCGGTGTCGACACCGCCCCGAACGAGAGTTCTATGACAGTTACTGGGTCGTGAGGTAGGCGCGCTCGATCGTCTGGACCAGCGTGTTGCCGGCCCGGTCGGTCAGCTTGGCGCGCAGCGAGACGGAGCCCGCCGTGGCCGGGTGGGTCAGCGCCAGGTGCGTACCGACGGCCTTGGCGTGCTGCCAGGTGGCGCCGTCGTCGTACGAGACCTCGAAGGCGAGCTTGGCGGGCCGCTGTCCGGCCGCCGCGCCCTCGACGGTGAAGGGCACCGAGAACCGCTTGCCCGCCTTCGCCTCCGCCGTGCTGGACAGGCTCAGGTCGGGCGAGAAGCGGACCACCGACAGCGGCAGCCCGGTGTTCTCGTCCTCGGGGGTGGTGGCGGAGCGGAAGGTCCACTCCGTCCGGACGCGGGTGCTGACCGGATACACCGCCGGATCACGTGAGGCGTCCACGGTCAGCCGGTACGCGCTGTCCTCGGCGGGAACCGTGTATTCGGTGAGGTCGATCGGCGAGTAGCCGTAGTCGTCGGGTATCTCCTTGCCGTCCGCCTGGAGCGAGCTCGACACCGAGGTGTAGTCGCTGAGGCCCCAGTGGCCGGAGCCGTCGCCGAACTGCGGCAGGAAGGCCCTGATGGTGTTCCCGTACCGCACGATGCCGGGCAGTCCGCGCTCCGGTCCGAGGTCGCCCTCGGCGGGCAGGACCGGGCCGAAGACGCCGACGTTGAACCGCTCGGTGTAGCTCCGTCCGGCCTCCCAGGTTCGCGGCATCCGCATCAGGAAGGTCTCGGCGTGCCTGTCGCGGTCCTCGCCGAACATCTGCCACATACGGAAGGACCACTTGACCTCGTTGTCGAGGACGTAGTCGGTGGTGCGTATCGGCAGGTCGCCCCTCAGGTCGGTGGCGCCGAAGATCAGGTCGCCGTCGGGTGTGTGCGGCGACACCTCGATCTGGACGCCCCTGCCGCCGACGGGGACGCCCGCCTGGAGGTCGACCTTGGCGAGCTGGTCCTGCTCGACGGTGGCGGCGAAGCCGTCCAGCCTGCCGGTGCGGTTCCAGGCCAGGTGGTAGGTGACGGGTCGGCCCTCGTCGTCCTCGCGGGTCCAGTCACCGGCGTACACGGCGAACGTGCCGTCGGCGGTCGGCTCGGGTCCGAGCTGTCCGAAGGTGGTGCCCTCGAAGGTCGGCAGGATGTACTCCATGGTGGCCGCGCCCAGGTCACCGCCCCGGTCGTAGCTGAAGAGGACCGTGGCCTCGGTGTTCTCGGCCGCCGCGTCGGGCACGGTGACCTTCACCGGCCGCGCCTGCCGGGCGTCGATGGTGACGGTGGTGTCCTTGTCCAGGGTCATCATCGGCTGCACCAGGATGGCGTGCTCGGCGGATTCGTAGGAGGGGTGGATCACCCCGCTCAGCGTGTAGACGCCCTTGGGCACCCGTACGGTCAGCTCGCCGTCCTGCTCGTCGGCGAGGTCGGCGTAGAAGTCGCTGTGGATGGCGCTGATCTGGGTGGCGGCGTCGCCGATCGGCTCGCCGTTCTCGTCGAGGTGCCTGATCGTCAGGTCGTACGACTCGACCTCGCGCTCCACACCGACAGCGGTCCGCACCTGGACCTTCCCGTCGGCGGAGACGGCCTGCACCGAGCCGCCGAAGGAGCCGTCGGTGGTGCCCGCGCGGGTGTCGGCGGTGACGGAGGCGCTCGCCTCGCCGCCCGCCGGGACGGTGAGCTGCTTCGGTGAGACCTCGAACATGCCCTCGGCGGCGGGCTTGCCGTCCACCGAGAGGGCGTCGACGGACAGGTCCAGGGTGACCGGCTCCGTACCGAGGTTGCGGTACGTCACCTCCTTGGTCGCCGGAGCGTCGTCGCCGTGCGGCCACTGCTGGAGACCGAAGTCGAGCGGCTGCTGCTCGGTGACGACGCCCTGCTCCAGCGCCCGCACCAGATCCGTACGGCCGGTGCCCTGCTGGAAGGAGCTGTACGCGCCCGGCTTGGCCGAACCGGTGAGGACCGCCTTGATGCGCTCGCCGCTCCAGTCGGGATGCTGCTGGGCGAGGATGGCGGCGGCGCCCGCGACATGCGGGGTCGCCATGGAGGTGCCGTCGAGGGTGAGGTAGCCGGGTATGTCGGAGGGGTAGAACTCCTCCAGCAGGCTTCCGGCGGCAGCGGCGGCCGTGATGGCGGCACCGGGCGCGGTCAGGTCGGGCTTGACCCCGCCGTCCCCGACGCGCGGGCCACGGCTGGAGAAGTCGCCGAGCGCGTCGGACTTGTCGACGGCGCCCACGGTGAGCGCGGCGTCCGCGCTGCCCGGCGAACCGACGGTCCCCTCGCCGTACTCGCCCTCGTTGCCGGCGGCGATGACGAAGAGCGAGTCGGACTCGGCGGAGAGCCGGTTGACCGTCTCCTCCATCGGGTCGATGCCCGGCATGTCCGTACCGCCGAGGCTGAGGTTGACGACGTCGGCGCCCTGCGCGACCGCCCACTCCATGCCCGCGATGATCCCGGAGTCGTAGCCGCCTCCTTCGTCGTCGAGAACCTTGCCGTTGAGGATCTTCGCGCCCGGGGCGACGCCCTTGTACTTGCCGCCGTCCTTGGCGCCCGTCCCGGCCGTGATGGACGCGACGTGCGTGCCGTGGCCGAACTTGTCGGCGGTGCCGGACTCCGAACCGGTGAAGTCCTGCTCGGCGATCACCTGGTCGGAGAGGTCGGCGTGGGCCTTGTCGACGCCGGTGTCCAGCACGGCGACCTTGGTGCCGGTGCCGTCGTACCCTGCGGCCCAGGCGGTCGGCGCGCCGATCTGCGGGACGCTCTTGTCAAGGCTGGCCTTGCGCCGCCCGTCGAGCCACACCTTCTCGACGGCGGTGGGGGCGGTGAACTCCGCCGTTCCCTCCGTCTGGTCCCCGGTGACGGCGTTCCAGAACTCGGTGGCACGCTTCTTCACCGGGCGCATCGCCTTGCCGTTGACCACCGGAAGCGCCCGGCCGATCCTCGCCCCGGCTCCCGTGAACGGGGTCATCGAGGGCGCCTTCTTGCCCTTGAACGTGACGATCAGCGGTACGTCGGTACGGCCCGCGTCGTCGTACCCGTCGGCGACCAGCTGGGTCACGTCGAACAGCCGGGCGTCCAACTTGCCCTGCGCCAGCAGCAGTTCGGCGTCACCGGGCACGACCCGGGTGTGTCCGTCGACCTCCCGGACGGAGAACGGCACCCGCTCCCGGCCCTCCGCCCGCACCACACCGGTGACCTTTCCGGCACCATCCACCATGACCTGGTCACCGGTGACGAGGGTGACCGTCTTCACGGCCTCGGCCGAACCGGCCGCCTTGCCGACACCCACCTCCGCCGTACTGACCGTGCCGGCGCCGCCGGCGTCCTGGGCTTCCGCACCCGGCACACCGGCCAGCAGAAGGGCCGTGGAGGCCACCCCCGCCGCCACGACCGCACGCCTTGGTCTTGCGCGTAACTGCACCTGAACTCCTGACACTTCGGAATCGGAAGGCTTCGGAAGGAAGCCGTCCCGCGAACGCCGGACGACTCGCGCCTAGAGACGGACGGGGGTGGCGCCGGGTTGGAAAAAGATCCGACGTGTTTCTGACGAGAGATCAGTCTGCCGCCCGCCGTGGAACCTCCGCCTCCACCGTTCGGCCAGTACAGAGGGGGTTTCGGTCCGTGGGTTCCGGCCGTTCGGCCGAGGCGGAGCTGCCCTCCGAGGCAGCAGATTGGGCTGCCGGGACCCGGGCAGATGCGCGGGGTGACACGAGCGGCGAGGGAGTAGGACACATGACGAAGGCACCACTGCACGGGCCGCGGACGAACCGGCACCTGGCGTGGGTCACGGCGCTGGCCGTGGCCGCGCTGATCGCCACCCAGTGGCTCGCCTCGGCGGGTCTCCCCGCCCACTGACCTGCGCCGCGTGCGATGTGGGCCAGGTCTCATCCGTGGGTTGTTACGCCGGAGGAGGCTGCGGTGTCTCCATGCCGACGGGGCGACAGCACTAGGGAGACATCATGAACGAGAACGTCGAGGTGGTCGTGGTCGGCGGAGGGTACGGAGGTGTGACGGCCGCCAACCGGCTGGCTCGGCGCGTCGGTGTGTCGGTGACCCTGGTCAATCCGCGGCCCGAGTTCGTCTCGCGGATCCGGCTGCACCAGCTCGTGACCGGCTCCGACGACGCGGTCGAGGGCTTCGGCGAGGTGCTGGGCAGGAATGTCCGGCTGGTCGTCGACAGCGCGACCCGGATCGACGCCGGCGAGCGCCGGGTGTCGCTGGCGGGCGGTGACACTCTCTCGTACGACTACCTCGTCTACGCGGTGGGCAGCGGCGCCGCCGATCCCGGTGTGCCCGGAGCGGCGGAGTTCGCCCACTGGGTGTCCGACCTCGAGGGCGCCGAACGACTGCGGTCGGCGCTCGACGCGGCACCCGCGTCGGCTTCGGTGACCGTGGTCGGGGCCGGTCCGACCGGTCTCGAGACCGCCGCCGAGCTGGCGGAAACGGGCCGCAAGGTCACCCTGGTCTGCGGAAACGTGCTCGGCCCCTCCCTGCACGCCCGGGTCCGCCGCCCGGTCGCCCGTCGGCTCGCCCGGCTCGGTGTGACCGTCCTCGAAGGTCCCGGCGCACAGGTGACGGAGGTGACGGGCGAGGGCGTACGGCTGGGCGACGGCCGCGAGGTGCCCGGCGCGGTGACGATCTGGACGGCGGGCTTCCGGGTCCCGGACCTGGCCGCCCGCAGCGGGCTGCGCACCGACTCCGCGGGCCGGCTGCTCACCGACACGACACTCACCAGCGTGGACGACGAGCGCATCGTCGCCGCCGGGGACGCGGGAGTGATGCCGGACCACCCGTTCCGGATGAGCTGCCAGGCCGCCGTACAGCTGGGCCCGGCCGCCGCCGACACGATCCTGCGCCGGATCTCGGGGAAGACGCCCGCTCCGGTCCGGATGTTCTTCGCCGGGCAGTGCCTCAGCCTCGGCCGGAAGGAGGGCGTCACCCAGTTCTCGTACCCGAACGACAAGGTGAACGCGCTCAGCATCAGCGGACGGACCGGCGCCGGCGTCAAGGAGATCGCCTGCCGGTTCACCCTCAACAAGCTGGTGTCCGGGGCACGCAAGGCAAGTTCGCGCCCGGCCCACGTGTCCCCCCACGGCGACATCACCGGCCGTACGACACCGTCCGACACGCGGCCTGCCGCCTAGGGTCTGTCTGTCCAGGGTCTGTCCGTCCGGCATGGGGGACCGACCGCGAGAGAGGTAAGCGCACGACATGGACGACCACGTCACCGACCCTGTCCCCGACCCCGGCCCGGTCATCGACCCCGCGACCGAGGCCTTCGTCGCCCACCGGGACCTGCTGTTCACCGTCGCCTACGAGATGCTCGGCTCGGCGGCGGACGCCGAGGACGTCCTCCAGGAGGCCTGGCTGCGCTGGGCCGAGGTCGACCTGGCCCAGGTGCGCGACCCGCGCGCGTACCTGGTGCGGATCACGACCCGGCAGGCACTCAACCGGCTGCGCACCCTGAAACGGCGCAAGGAGTCCTACGTCGGACCCTGGCTGCCCGAGCCACTGCTCACCGCGCCGGACGTGGCCGAGGACGTCGTCCTGTCCGAGAGCCTGTCGCTCGCCCTGATGTTCGTCCTCGAAACCCTCTCGCCGACCGAGCGCGCCGTCTTCGTCCTGCACGAGGTCTTCGACTTCGGCTACGAGGACATCGCGGCCGTGATCGACAAGTCCCCCTCCGCGACCCGTCAGATGGCCTACCGCGCCCGCAAGCACGTCGACGCCCGCCGGCCGCGCACACCCGTCTCCCCGGAGGAGACCCGGGCGGCGCTGGACTCGTTCCAGCGGGCGCTCGCGACCGGGGACCTCCAGGGGCTGCTCGACGTGCTCGCCCCGGACGTCGTCCTCGTCAGCGACGGCGGCGGGCTCAGGATGGCGGCCCTGAAGCCGGTCGTCGGCGTCGACAAGGTGCTCCGTTACATGGCCGGCAGCGCGGGCAAGGCCGGCGGCATCCTCACCGGTGAGCCCACCACGGTCAACGGCAACCCCGGGCTCGTCCTGCGCGTGGACGGCGTGATCGACGGCGTACTGGCCGTCCGGATGGAGGACGACCGGGTCACGGCTCTGTACTACGTCCGCAATCCCGAGAAGCTCACCCGCGTCGAGTCCGAGGCCTCTCTCACCTCCCGCTGAGCCGAGAGCTGAGCCGACAGGAGACAGGGGACAGGGGAGACAGGGGCGAGGGGGGCCAGGAGCCCGGGACCTCTGGCTCCTGGCCCCCTGTCTGCCTCAGGCGTCGAACTCGTGTTCCCGGGTCTCCGGGAGCGCCAGCAGACACAGGAGGCTCACCAGGCAGAGGCCACCCGTGTAGAAGCCGAGGACCAGCGGGGATTCCCAGTGGCTGTTCAGCCAGGTGGCGACCGACGGGGCGAAGCCGCCGCCGAAGGTGTTGGCCAGGATGAACGCGGCGGAGGCGCCGGTGTAGCGCATCCGGGCCGGGAACAGTTCCGCGAGGAAGGCCGCCACCGGGGAGAACATCAGCGCGAGGAACATCAGGCCGACCGTGTAGGCGCCGGTGATCACCAGGCCGTTGCGTGAGCTGAGCGAGGCGTACATGGGTATCGCCCACACCACGCAGCCGACGGCCCCGGCCAGCATCAGCGGGCGGCGGCCGATCCGGTCGGACAGCCTGGCCACCGGGAGGGTGATCGCGATTCCGGCCGCCGCGCCGATGCTCGCCGCCGTCAGCATCGTGTTCCGGGGGATGCCGAGTTCCTGTGGGCCGTAGGACAGGCTGTAGACGATCGTCAGGTAGTAGACGGCCGAGCCGCCGATCGCCGCGCCGGTGCCGAGCAGCAGCCGGCCGGGGTACTGCTTGACGAGCGTGCCCAGCGGGAAGCGGGGCGCCGACTCCGGCTGGGGCGTGTGTGTCCTGGCCTTGAAGACCGGGGACTCGGAGACCGTCGTCCGTACCCACAGGCCGACCACGACGAGCACCGTGCTGAGCAGGAACGGGATGCGCCAGGCCCAGTCGGTGAAGCCCTCCATGCCCACGATGTTCATGGTGGGCAGGATGACCGCGGTGGAGAGCAGGAAGCCGAGCGAGGGGCCGATGTTCGGGATCGACGCGTACAGCGCGCGGCGGCCCGGCGGCGCGTGTTCGGCGGCGAGCAGCACCGCCCCGCCCCACTCGCCGCCCATGCTGACGCCCTGGAGCAGACGGAGTGTCACCAGCAGTACGGGGGCGAGGAGTCCGGCGGTCTCGTACGTGGGCAGCAGACCCACGCCGACCGTGGCCACGCCCATCAGCAGCAGGGAGACGACCAGGGCCTGTCTTCGCCCGAGCCGGTCACCGATCGTGCCGAACAGGACGACGCCGAGGGGGCGGGAGAGGAAGGCCGCGGAGAAGGTGAGGAACGCGGCCAGGGACGAGAGGGTCGCGTTGCCGGAGGGGAAGAAGGCGGGGCCGAGGACGAGTGCGGAGGCGGTGCCGTACACGGCGAAGTCGTAGTACTCGATCGTCGTGCCGACGAGACTCGCGACGGCGACTTTCGGTGCCTCGGTCTTTTCCGACCGTTGTGGGGAAACGGTCATTGTCGGTAATTCAGGCATGGGGGGTCACTTCCAGGTCCTGAGGTGGTCCTGATTGGGAAGGGGAGTCACCCTAATCATCGAAATTCAATTTCGACAAGAAACACTTCCTGTCAATTGGCTGTCAATACTCATGCCGCCAGCCGTATAAAAATTTCCCCGCGGCTACACCTTGCCAACCAGCAGCCACACGAGAATGCTCGTGTCCGCATAACTTGAAAGTTCTACAACCATCGATTTTCGGACACGGAGAATCGCAATTCCCATGCTGAAAACGGGCAAGCAATTACGCTTGAGAAGACTTTCGCTCGCGGGTGACGACCGTCATCTGCTCATACCTCTCGACCACAGCGTTTCGGACGGTCCAATCGTCCCCGCCGACAAATGGGACGACCTGCTGCGGGCGCTGGTGGCCGGCGGCGCCGACGGGATCATCGTCCACAAGGGACGCGCCCGCTCCTTCGCGCCGGACATCCTGAGGACCTGCGCGCTCGTGGTGCATCTGAGCGCCAGCACCGCCTGCTCCGCCGACGTCCACGCCAAGGTGCTGGTCGCCGACGTCGAGGAGGCGCTGACGCTCGGCGCGGACGCGGTCAGCGTCCATGTGAACATCGGCTCGGACACCGAGGCCCAGCAGCTGGCCGACCTGGGGGCGGTGGCCCGGTCCTGCGACGCGTGGGGCATGCCGCTGATCGCGATGGTGTATCCGCGCGGGCCCCGGATCGAGGACCCGCGCGATCCCGCCCTCCTCGCCCATCTGGCCAACGTCGCCGCCGACCTGGGCGCGGACATGGTGAAGACGTCCGTCGCCCTGCCGATCGAGCGGATGGCCGAGGTGGTGGCCAACAGTCCCATCCCCGTCCTCGCGGCCGGCGGTCCCCCGGACGGCTCCGACCTCGTCGAGTACGGCACCGCCGTGATGGCGACCGGCTGCCGGGGGCTGGCGATCGGGCGCCGGATCTTCTCCTCCCCCGCGCCCGCCGCACTGGTGTCCCGGCTGTCGGCGGTCGTGCACGGGGGCGGCTCCTCCGGGGGCGGTCTCTCTAGTGACATGCACATGACTAACTACTCGACGATCGTGGCAGGAGTGGCATGAGGTTCGCATGGATCGACCTGCGTGAGGTTCCCCGTCCGCAGCTCCAGGCGGTGGTGGACGCGGCAATCCACGCCCGGATGGCGGGAGTCGTGGCCTCCGACGCGGAGTTGCTCGGGACCTTGCCGCCGACTGTCACGCGGGTGCTGGTTCCAGGAGGGCCTGCGCCTGCTGCGGTGAAGAAGCTCGGCGACAAGGAGGCGAAGGAGGCGAAGGCTGGGGACAAGGAGGCCAAGTCCCCGGCCGGGGGCGGAATCGACGTGCTCCTGCGGAAGTTCGCCACCCAGGACGAGCTGGACGCCCTCGCCGCCGATCGCCGCGCCGGCACCGGAAACACCGGTGGTGGCAGACAGGTCTCCGGCTTCATCGACGTACGGGACGACCGCACCCTCCAACTGTCCTGCGCGGGCGCGATGGTGCTGCCGTACACGGTGATCCACTTCGCCGATCCGACCAAGATCCCGCTGGAGATCGTGCTCGCGGCGGCCGAGTCCGCCGAGGGCAAGCTGGTGACGGTCGTCGACGGTCTGGAGGAGGCGGCGATCGTCTTCGACGTGCTGGAGCGCGGCTCGGACGGCATCCTTTTCACGCCCCGCAGCGCCGACGAAGTGTTCGCGCTGGCCCGGCTGTTGGAGGCGACGACGCCCCAACTGGAGCTGTCCACACTGACCGTGGAGAGCATCCGGCACGTCGGACTCGGCGACCGGGTCTGTGTCGACACCTGCTCGCACTTCGAGGAGGACGAGGGCATCCTCGTCGGCTCCTACTCCTCCGGGTTCGTGCTGTGCTGCAGCGAGACACACCCGCTTCCGTACATGCCGACCAGGCCGTTCCGGGTCAACGCCGGTGCCCTGCACTCGTACACGCTCGGCCCTGACAACCGTACGAGCTACCTCAGCGAGGTCGGCTCCGGCAGCGCGTTGCTCGCCGTCGGCGCCGACGGGCGTACCCGGCGGGTCGTCGTCGGGCGGGCGAAGCTCGAGTCCCGGCCGCTGCTGGAGATCCGTACCCATGCCGAGGACGGCCGGCTGGTCAGTCTGACCGTGCAGGACGACTGGCATGTACGGGTGCTCGGCCCGGGCGGGAAGGTCCTCAACGTCACCGAGCTGCAGACCGGGGACGAGTTGCTCGGCTATCTGGCCGCCGACAAGCGCCATGTGGGCCTGCCCATCGGCGAGTTCTGCAAGGAGGTCTGAGGTTCGATGCCCGAACTCGAATCAGATCTCGCATCAGACCTGGGCGTGCTGGTGCTGCGGCTGTTCGACGCGCACGACGACCGGCTGCCGTATCTGACACACCAACAGGAGACGGTCACCCGGGGCGAGTTACGTGAGCGGGTGAGCAAGCAGGCCGCCGTCTTCGCCGGGTACGGCATCGGGCCGGGCTCCACCGTGGGGCTGCGGACTCCGCCCAGTTTCACGCAGATCGAGGTACTGCTCGCCCTGTGGCGGCTCGGTGCGCAGGTGCTGCTCTTCGACTTCCGGCTCAAGCCGCCCGAGGTGGCCGCGCTGTGCGGCTCCTGCCGGCCGCAGTTCATGGTCAGCGCCGGGTCCAACGTCCGGGCCACGTT
Organism: Streptomyces sp. GQFP; assembly: GCF_021545335.1. Lineage (GTDB taxonomy): Bacteria > Actinomycetota > Actinomycetes > Streptomycetales > Streptomycetaceae > Streptomyces. The sequence continues at coordinate 4,876,423 of NZ_CP089312.1, forward strand.
CGGTTTCCGGTCCGAGTACGAGGTGCTCACCGAGCGGCGCCGAACCGGACTCCCGGCCACCACCGGGCACCGGCTCGTCCAGTTCAGCTCCGGCTCCACCGGACGGCCGAAAGTCATCGGCAGGACGGCCCGTTCGCTCGCCACCGAGGTGGACCGGTTCGCCGGGGTCCCGGGGATGCCGGTCAAGGGCGACCGGCTGCTGCTGCTCAGTTCGACCGCGCACAGCTTCGGACTGATCGGCGGCCTGCTGTACTCCCTCGCCGCCGGTGTCTCCGTCGTCTTCGCGCCCCGCGTCTCCGCCCGCGACATCCTGCGGACCGCGCGCGAACACCGGATCACCGCCGTGTTCGGCGTCCCCGCGCACTACGAACTCCTCGTCGCCGCACCCGATTCCGGCGCCTTTACCGGACTGCCTGACCTACCTGACCTACCTGACCTGCGGGTCGCTGTGTCGGGCGGCGAGATCATGCCCCCGCAGGTCGCGGCGGAGTTCGCGCGGCGGTACGGCGTGGGGGTGGGTGAGGCGTACGGGACCACGGAGACCGGCATCGTCGCCATCGACGTCGGTGGCACGCTGCGGCCCTCTGTCGGGCGGGCGGCGCCGGGTGTGGTGGTGCGTGTCGAACGGGGCGAACTCGACGTCGCCCTCGACGAGTCGCCGTACCTCTTCGACTCGGGCGGTACGCAGTACGCCGACGGGTGGCTGCACACCCGGGACCGGGCCGAGGTCGACGTGACCGGCGCGGTGTTCGTGCGGGGGCGGGCCGACTCCCTCGTCGTCATCGGCGGGCTCAAGGTGGATCTGACCGAGGTGGAGAACGTACTCCGCGAGCATCCTGCCGTTGAGCAGGCGGTGTTGGTTCACGAGGGCGTGACCGAGGCGTATGTCGCGGTGCGGGCGGGTTTCGAACGGCCTTCCGCCGAGGAGTTGGTGCGGTGGTGTCGGGAGCGGGTGGCTGATTTCAAGGTGCCTCGGGTTGTGCGGGTGTTGGATTCGCTGCCTCGTACTTCCAACGGGAAGTTGGTGCGGCAGGCCGCCGCTTTGCGTTCCGCCGGGTAGGGCCGCTTGTCGCGGTTGTCGGTTGGCTGCTGGCCCATTGTGGCTTGTCGCGCAGTTCCCCGCGCCCCTGTCGGGGCGCTCTACTCCCCCTTTTTCTGGAGATGTTGGCCATGAGTACTTCTACCCTGGAAGACGAGATCCGCGAGTTTGTTCTGGGCGCGGTCGTTGACGACATGAACATCCTGATGAGCCGCGACGGCATCACGGACGACAGTCCGGTGACCGTGGGTGGGCTGGATGTCGACTCCCTGAGCCTGATCGAACTCACGTTGCGGCTGGAGTCGCGGTTCGGGGTCGAGATCCCGGACACCGATATCGAACCCCTGGCCACCCTGACCCTCGGCGGGCTCGTCGCCGAGGTCGTCCGTCGCGGTGCGAAGGCATGAGTACGAGTACGGGGGCCGCCGGTACCGGTACCGACATCACCATCGACTCCGTACGGGAGTTGCTGTCCGACCGAAAGGTGTTCCCGGGGTTGCCCGACGATCTCGGCGAGGATGCCGAACTCGTCCTGGATTCCCTGGGGTTGGTGTGGCTGCTTCATGTGGTGGAGGAGCGGTACGGGCTGGTCGTCGAGCCCAGTGACGAGGAGATCGCCGGGCTCACGTCGCTCCGGCGGCTCACTGGATATCTGCGGGGCGTCCAGGAAGGGGGCGTTCGGGGTGAGTCGTGAAGTGACGGTCACCGGGTATGGCGTACGGACCGCCTTCGGTGAGGGTGCGGATGCCTTGCGGCGCGGGGTGTTCGCGGGGGTGCCGGCGTTTCGGCCCACTACTCGGTTCGATACCGGGCCGTACCGTACGGCGTTCGCGGCTGCGGCTCCCGACGGGGCGGACGCGGTGGAGGGGTGGGCGTTGCGGCGTGCGCTCGGGCGGTGTGGGGACGATGCAGTTGGGATGGCCGGGCTGGGTCGGGGTGCCGAGGCTGCTGTGCTGCTCGGAGTTGCCGGTGACCACAGCGGTGTTACGCGGTACTGGCGGAACGCTCCGCGGGAGGGGTCGGATGAAAGCCGCGGGCCGTCCGTGGCTGGTCGCGCAGTTCCCCGCGCCCCTATCGGGGCGCTGCACGCGGCGGAGTCGGATAGCAGCCGCACAGACACCGCCTCGCATCTCGCCGATGCCGTGCCCGCGCACCTGGCCGAGTTACTGGCCGGAGGCCTCGGGATTACCGGGCCCCGGCTCACCTTCACCAATGCCTGTGTTGCGTCCGCCGCCGCCATCATTCATGGGTGTCGGCTGATCTCGGCCGGGCGGGTCGATGTCGCTGTCTGTGCGGGTGGGTATCTCGTCGAGGAGGAGACCTTCGGGAAGTTCGACTCCGGGCGGGCGTTGTCGCGGGACGGGATGGTGCGTCCGTTCAGTGCCGAGCGGAGTGGGCTGCTGCTCGGCGACGGGGTCGCCGCCGTCGTACTGGAGTCCGCCGAGCACGCCCGGCGGCGCAGGGCCCGGCCGCTCGCCTCGGTCGTCGGATGGGGCGCCGCCACCGACGCCCACCACATCGCCCAGCCCCACCCGGAGGGTGCCGGCCTCGCACGGGCCGCCCGGCAGGCGTTGCGGCTGGCCGGGGATCCGGACGGGGCGTCCCTCGACTACATCAACGCCCATGGCACCGGCACCAAGTACAACGACGGCGCCGAGACGCGCGGCCTGCGCGCCGCCTTCGGGAAACGCGCCGAGTCGATACCGGTCAGCTCGACCAAGAGCACCACCGGTCACCTCCTGGAAGCCGCGGGCGTCGTGGAGTTCGTGATCACGATGCTCACCCTGCTGGACGGCGTACTCCCGCCGACCGCCGGATACGGCACCCCCGACCCGGAGTGCGACCTCGACTACGTACCGAACAAGCCGCGCCCCGCCGATCCTCGCCGCGCCCTCACCATCAACGCCGCCTTCGGGGGCGCCAACACCGCACTCGTCCTGGAGCGGCCATGACCGACTCCGTAGTCCTGCCCGCCTCCCCCTCCCCCTCCCTTTCCGTCCTCGCCGCCGCCATCGCCACCCACGGCACCGGCCGGGACGACGACATCGCGCTGCCGAAGCTGCCGGGCTTCGTGGAGTCCGCGTTCAGTCCGCTGGCTTACGAGGTCGCCGCGAGGTGTCTGACCGCGTGCCCCGGGGACGGGGACCGTACCGCCGTGGCTCTCGTCAGTCTGGCGGGTGACACCACCACCGCCGATCTGGCCAGCTCGCGCATGGTGTCCGGGCGGGTCCACAACCCGCTGCTGTTCATGCAGGCCACCGCCAACTCCGTGCTGGGGCACATGAGTCGGGAGTTCGGGATCACCGGCCAGATGTTCAGCCTCTCCACCCTCGCCGACCCGCTGAACGAACTCCTCGCCATGGCCGACCTGTTGCTGGAGGACCCGGAGCTGGACCGGGTTCTGGTGCTCGGTGTGGAGCTGGAGGGCGGCGAGCGCGTGGCCGCCGTGCACCGTGAACTGGCCGCCGAATACGCCGAGTACAGCGCGCGTCCGGTGCCGGTCCTTCCCGCCTCTGCCGGACTGGCGGCGGCCGTGCTGCTCGGGCGTTCCGGAGACAGCGGGGCGTCGCAGGTTCCGGTCCGGCCCACCGCAACGACGACCGGTCAACTCGGCAGCATCCAGACCCTGTTCGAGCTGGCCGCCACCCACACCAAGACAACCGAGACAACCGAGACAAGAGAGCCCCATACCCATGCTCATCAGTAGGCAGGAGCGGGCCCGGATCTGCTCCGACACCGAACTGGGCGCCGGTAATGTCCTGGCGCGGCTTGCGGCGTACGAGCGTCCGCTCGACGAGGTCGTCCTGCGCATGGACGGCAACTGGCAGGCTCCCGATGGGAGTTGTCCCGCACATCTCACCCTCGGGGAGTTGTGCGAGGTCGTCGAGACCTACGCCGGCTGGTACGCCGCCCAGGGTGTCCGGCCCCGTGACCCCGTCGCCCTCCACTCCTACTCCAGCGCCGAGTTCGCGGTGAACTTCCTCGCGCTGACGTCCCTCGGCGCGATCCCGTCGTTCGTCAACGGCAACCTGCCGCCGGACATCGCGCGGGAGTACGTACGCCGGCAGGGCGCCGTGGGTGCGTTCACTGACCGGGAGCACCACGACGTGCTGGCGTCGGCATCCGGACCGGACTCTGGCCTCGGCTTCTGTGTGACCGCCGCCGACATCCGCCCCGAGCACCGCGCCTCGCTCCCGTCCGCCTACCCCTACCGGCACGATCCGACCGACCCGGTGCTCATCTCGCACTCGTCCGGAACCACCGGTATGCCCAAGGGAGTTCCGCACACCCATCGGACGCTGATGTACGCGCAGTTGCACCGCCTGCGCTACTCCACCGGCACCGACATGGAACGGACGCTGGTGGGACTCCCGGGCGCGCACAACGCGATGGTGGCAACGCTGCTGTACTGCCTGCTCCTGCGCACCGACATCAAGCTCCTCTCCAGCCAGCGCGGCACCGAAGTCCTGGACGCCATCGAGGAGTTCAGGCCCACCACCGTGCTGGCCTTCGCCGGGACCTTCGGCGAGATGGCCGCCGAGGATCTGACGGACCGTGATCTCTCCAGCGTGCAGGTGTGGTTCAACACCGGTGACGCGGCACACGAGGCGCACATCCGGGCCCTCGTACGGCACGGCAGCCACCAGACCATCGGCAAGGATCTGCGACGGGTACGGGTCGACGGCTCTGTCTTCGTCGACGGGCTCGGCTCCTCCGAGGCCGGCTACTCCGTCTTCCACAACCGGCACACCAAGGACACCTCGGCCTACTCACGCTGCGTCGGCAGGCCGATCAGCTTCGCCGAGGCCGCCGTTCTCGCCGAGGACGGCACCCCGCTGCCGCCCGGTGAGATCGGCCGCCTCGGCCTCAAGTCCCCGACGCTCACGCCCGGTTACTGGAACGACTCGCTGACCTGGAACCGGATGCGCCTCGGTGGCTACTGGCTCACCGGTGACCTCGCCCACCAGGACGAGGACGGCAACTTCTACCACCTCGACCGCGCCCCGGACGCCATCCGCACCCGCGCCGGTGTCGTCTTCAGCACCCGCACCGAAGAACTCCTGCTCCGCGAACTGCCCGAGCTGGCCGACTGCACGGTCGTCGGGGTCGCCCAGGACGGCGTACGGGCGGACTGGGACGGCGACGGAGTGGCGGACGCGTACGCGCTGCTCCAGCTCTCCAATGAAGATGAGGGTGCAGATGAAGAGCGCCTCGGCGACGGAGAGTTGACCGAACGCGTGAACTCGGCACTCCAGGCTGCCGGCTTCCCCCCTATGACCCGCGCCCTGCGCATGAAGCCCGACGACGTCGCCAAGGGCGCCACCGGCAAGGTCCTCAAGCGGGTCATGCGCGACCGATTCACCGCCTCCTTTGCCGCCCCCGCCGCCGAGGAGCGCCGATGAACACGGGCCCCGAAGGCGTCAACCACCGTGCCCGGGCCGGTGAGGCGTACCGGTTGTGGTGGCAGCACGACGCCAACTGGTATCAGGCGGTGGCAAGTCGGTTCGGGCAGGAGGCCGCCAACGAGCTGAACGCTGAAGCGCTGCGCAAGGTCGCGACGCATGTCGGACAGCGTGTCGGCCGCCTCTCCGGCCCGCTGCCCGACACCGGTGACGCCCGAAAGGATCTGGAGGAACTCCGCCGCCGGTACGACGACTGCGGCGACCGGATGTTCCCGCCGGAACTGCGCAACGCCTCCACGGAAGTTGAGGAGGAGGGCGAGAACGACGGGCTGATCGTCCTCACGCTGCGTCGGAACTTCGCCATCACCATGGTGCGGATGGCAGGTTCGCTGGACGGCTACCGCTGCCCGTGCACCGACATCCACGCGGGCTGGTCCGAGGGCCTCGGCGTCACCCTGACCGAGAACCGCGCCGAGACCTGTCTGCGCGACGGCGACAAGGCGTGCCGCCTGTTGATGCGCGTACGCACCCCCCTCACTCACGCACATCCCGCCACTCACGACGGTACGGAGGACTGAGCACCGTGCGGATACTTGTCGCCGGAGCCACTGGCGTGGTCGGACATCCGCTGGTGGGCGCGTTACGGGCGCGCGGCCACCAAGTCAGCGCGCTGGTACGGGAGGAGTCCCGGGCCCGCGCCCCCGAGGCTGACACGATCGTGGTCGCCGACGCCCTCGACCGTGCCGCGCTGCTGGCCGCCGTGTCGGACGTACGCCCCGACGTGGTCGTTCATCAGCTCTCGGCACTACGGCTGTTGCGCGACGACCCACCCGAAGCCTTCGCGCGGACCGCCCGGTTGCGCACCGAGGGCACCGCCAACCTGATCGCTGCGGCCCGCGCCGCCGGTGCCCGGCGGCTGGTCGCACAGAGCATCGCCTTCGCCGCCGCGCCGACCGGTGAGGCGATCGTCGACGAGAGCGCGCCACTGTACGTGGATGCCCCGGACCCGGGTTGGGCGGCCACCGTACGGGCCGTAGCCGACCTGGAGTCCCAAGTTCTCGACAGCTCCTCCGAGTTGAGCGGGCTGGTGCTGCGGTACGGGACGCTTTACGGCCCCGGCACCGCGTACGCCCGTACCGAAGGGGGCACAGCCGGACGGGTGTTGGCGGGGAAGCTGCCGCTGCCCGAGGGCGGGGCCGGGATCACCTCGTTCCTGCATGTGGAGGACGCCGTGGGGGCGGCGGTGGCGGCCGTGGAGTCGGAGGCCACCGGCGCCTTCCACATCACGGACGACGAACCGGCCCCCGCAGCACAGTGGTTGCCCCACTACGCCGACGCGCTGGGCGCCCCTCCCCCTCGTACGATTCCGGCGGCGATGGCACCCCGGCTGCTCGGCTGGTTCATGGCCCACCAGTTGACCTCGGCGCCCGGGGCATCAAATGCCCAGGCCCGTACGGCACTTGGCTGGAAGCCGGTGCGGCCGAGCTGGCGCGACGGGCTGGGCCAGGAATGACCGAACCCGCGCCCAGTCCGGGTGAGGTTCTCACCGTGTGTGTGATCGGCGCCGGTCCGCGCGGGCTCTCGATCCTGGAGCGGCTCTGCGCCAACGCGGGCCAGGCGGGCCGCCCGGTCGTGGTCCACCTCGTCGACCCGTACCCGCCCGGGCCGGGCGCGGTGTGGCGCACCGACCAGCCGCCCGAACTGCTGATGAACACGGTCGCCTCCCAGGTCACCCTGTTCACCGACGACAGCGTGCCGTGCGCGGGCCCGTCGATACCGGGCCCGAGCCTGTACGAGTGGGCGCGCGCCCTGGGACCCGGGTCGTACCCGGCCCGGGTCCTGGCGGAGGCGCGGCAACTGGGACCGGACACGTATCCGACCCGCGCCTTCCACGGCCACTACCTGGAGTGGGTCTTCCGGCACCTGTTACGTACGGCCCCCGACCGGGTCACGGTCCACACGCACCGCTCGACCGCCGTCGCCCTGGCCGACACCCCGGACGGGCGCCAGACCGTGACCCTGGCGGACGGCGGCGAACGGCTGGCCGGGATGGACGCGGTCGTACTGGCCCTGGGACATGGGCAGTTGACTCCGGCTCCCGAGGAGCGAGACCTGCGCTCCTTCGCCGCCGGGCATACGGGCCTGGCCTACGTCGGCCCCGCCAACCCGGCCGACGCCGATCTGAGCGGCATCCAGCCGGGCAGCCCGGTCGCCCTGCGCGGGCTCGGCCTGAACTTCTTCGACCAGCTCGCGCTGCTCACCGAAGGCCGGGGCGGCACCTTCAAACAGGGCGACCGGGGTGCGGGCCTCGTCTACATCCCGAGCGGCAACGAGCCGGTGCTGTATGCCGGTTCGCGGCGCGGAGTGCCGTACCACGCACGCGGCGAGAACGAGAAGGGCGCGCTCGGCCGCCACCACCCGCGCTTCCTCACCCCGGAGGTCATCGCCGGACTTCGGAGCCGCCCGGTCGGCTTCCGCGCGGACATCTGGCCGCTGATCGACCGCGAGGTACGGACCGTCTACTACGAGGCGTGGATCCGGGCCGCCCAAGGCCCCTGGGCGGCAGCGGAGTTCGTACGATCCTGCTTCGCGGGGCGCGATCCCGAGCCGGTCCTCCTCGACCGGTACGACGTACCGCCGAACGAGCGCTGGGACTGGCGGCGCGTTGAACGCCCGTACGGGGACCGGCATTTCACCTCCCGCGCAGACTTCCGGGAGTGGCTGCTCGGGTATCTGCGCCGGGATGTCGTCGCCGCCCGCCTCGGCAATGTGAACGGCCCACTGAAGGCGGCGCTGGACGCACTGCGGGATCTGCGCAACGAGGTCCGGCTGGTGGTCGACCACGGCGGGGTCTTCGGTGCGTCGTACCGGGCCGAACTGGACGGCTGGTACACGCCGTTGAACGCGTTCACGTCGATCGGCCCGCCCGCGTTCCGGATCGAGCAGCTGATCGCGCTGATCGAGGCGGAGGTGGTGCAGGTGGTGGGGCCGGGGATGCGGGTGCGGATACGGGCGACGGACGGTGATCCCGGTTCCAGCAAGGCCGGTTTCCTCGTGGACGCGGAGAGGGTGTCGGAGGCGCCGGTGCTGGTGAGGGCGCTGGTCGAGGCGCGGCTGCCCGACATCGACGTGCGGCGCAGCGCCGATCCGCTGGTGCGGGGGCTGCTGGCGGAGGGCGGGTGTGCCCCGTACCGACCAGGCGGCCAAGAGACGCACGAGGCGTACGAGTCGGGCGGGATGGCGGTGACCGACGGCGCTCCCAGGCTGCTGGACGCGTCGGGACGACCGCACCCGCGCCGGTTCGCCTTCGGGGTGCCGACGGAGGGGGTGCGCTGGGTGACGGCGGTCGGCATCAGACCCGGCGTGGGCTCGGTGACGCTGGAGGACTCGGACGCGATCGCGCGGGCGGTGCTGAGGCTGGGCGAGCAGAAAGTGCCCTTATCTGCAGGCGAATTGATGGGTGGTCAGACATCAGGCGCAGGGAGTCGATGAGCCGATGAGCATGAGCGGGAGGAAGGTGTCCGCGTCCTCCGTCGGCACCGACGCGGGGCTGCTCGCCCCCACCTGGGCAGGTACGCCGGCGGCGGCCGAGGTGACCGACGAGGCGTGGCTCCAGGCCATGCTGGACGTGGAAGTGGCTCTGGCCCAGGCCCAGTTCGCGGTGGGCCTGACACCGGCAGCCGCTCTGACGGCCATCGTCTCGGAGGCCCGGGCGGACCACCTCGACCTGGTCGCCCTGGCCCACGCGGCCCGCGCCGCCGCCAATCCGGTCGTGGCGCTCGTCCCCGCCCTCACCGAAGCGGTGGCCGCCAAGGATCCGGCCGCCGCCGAGTACGTCCACCGGGGTTCGACCAGCCAGGACATCCTCGACTCGGCGGCGATGCTGATCGCCCGCCGCGTCCTGACCCTGATCTCCACCGACCTCGACCGCACAGCCGCCGCCCTGGCCACACTCGCCGACACCCACCGCCACACCGTCCTGGCCGGCCGCACCCTGGCCCAGCACGCGGTACCCACCACCCTCGGTCTGAAGGCGGCGACCTGGCTCCAACTGGTCATGGACGCCCGTACGCGAGTTGTGGCGGTGGCGGCCACGCTCCCGGCCCAACTCGGCGGTGCGGCAGGCACGTTGGCGGCGTACCGCGAGTACGCGGCCCTCGACGGCGGGGCGGGAAGAGCGTCCGAGGGTTCGGGCGGAGTCGAGCTGCTGACCCCCTTCGCGAAGGCCCTCGACCTGGCCGAACCGACCCTCCCCTGGCACACCGTACGCACACCGATCGCCGAACTGGGTGCGGTACTTCAGCTGGTCACCGGGGCGCTCGGCAAGTTCGCGCTGGACGTGCAGACAATGTCCCGTACGGAGATCGGCGAGGTCTCCGAACCGGCGGCGACGGGACGCGGAGCCTCGTCGGCGATGCCGCAGAAACGCAACCCGGCCCTCGCGACGCTCATCGTGTCGGCGGCACGCCAAGTACCGGCGTACGCACTGGTGTTGGCGCAGTGCCTGCTGGCCGAGGACGAACGTCCGGCCGGGGCGTGGCACGCCGAATGGCAGCCACTGCGGGAGGCACTGCGCCTCGCGGGCGGCGCGGCGCACACGGCGGTGGAGCTGGCGGAGGGCCTGATCGTCCACCCGGACCGCATGCTGGCCAACCTCCACCTGACGGGCGGAGCAGTCGTGACCGAGCGCTTGGCGGTGGCACTGGCCCCGGTACTCGGCAAGGCGAAGGCGAAGAAGCTCCTCGCGACGGCATCGGCGGAGGCGGCGGAAACGGGCCGCCCACTGACCGAACTCCTCACTACGCACGAGGAGTTGTCTGGGAACCTCACCCCAGCCCACCTCTCGGACCTGCTCGACCCGACCCGCTACACGGGCGCGGCGGACGCCCTGATCGACCGAGCGCTACGCGCATACGAGGGCAACGGAGGCGTCGTCCGATGGGCAGAGTGAGAGTGAGCGATGTGAGCGGCACAGGCAGCGCGGGCGGTACGAGCGGTGCGGGGAAGCCCCGGTCGTCCTGGCCGGTCCTCCTGGTCGTGGTCTGCGCGCAGATGCTGATCTGGCTGGACACGTCGGTCCTCAACGTCGCCGTCACCACCCTGGCCGACCCGGCCGACGGACTGGGCGCGTCCCCGGCCGAGTTGGAGTGGGTGGCGAGCGCGTACACCCTCGTCTTCGCGGGCGCCCTGTTCGCGGGCGGCGCGCTGGCCGACCGTTTCGGCCCCCGGACCACGCTCCTGGCGGGCCTGGCGCTGTTCGGCGCGGCCTCGGGAGCAGGCGCGTTCGCCTCCTCCCCCGGCTGGCTGATCGTGGCGCGGGCCGTGATGGGCGCGGGCAGCGCACTCCTCATGCCCGCAACGCTGTCGGTGATCGTGCAGAGCACCCCGGAGGAGAAACGTACGCGGGCGATCGCGATCTGGAGTTCGTCCAGCGGCCTGGGCGTGGCCGTGGGCCCGGTGGTCGGCGGGGCGCTGCTCAGCAACTTCTGGTGGGGCTCGGTGTTCCTCGTGAACGTGCCGATCGTGGCGCTGTGCATGGCCGGAGTGGCAGCGGTCGTACCGGAGTTGAAGAGTCCGAGGCGTCGCCAACTGGACCTCCCCGGCCTGGCGTTGTCGGTCGTGGGCCTCGGTGGAGTCGTCTACGGGATCATCGAGTTGGGCAACGGCCGGACCTGGTACGGCCCCCACGTCCTCCTCCCCCTCCTCCTGGGCGGCGCGTTGCTGACCGCGTTCGTGGCGGGCCAGCTCAGATCACCGGCCCCCAGTCTGGACGTACGACTGTTCCGGCAGCCCGGGTTCGCGGCGGGCAGCGTCGTGCTGCTGATCGCGTTCATGGCCCTGGCCGGGCACCTCTTCTACGCGGCGTTCTACCTCCAGGGCCCGCGCGGCCTCTCCCCCGCCGACGCCGGGACGGTGATGATCGCCGCCGCGATCGGCATAGTCCTGGGCAGCCAGGCGTCCCCGGCGATGAGCCGCCTGCTCACGGCCCGTTGGACGGTGGCGGCGGGAGTCCTGGCCACGGCGGTCACGTACATCGCGTACGCCTGGCTGGACGGCGGAACCCCCATCTGGTTCATCGCCACGCTGCTGTGGGTGCAGGGCTTCGGCATGGGCCTGGTCGGTACGCCGGTCACGGCCGTGATGATGAGCGGGGTGCCGCCGCAGCTGGCGGGTGCGGGGTCGGCGGTCAACAGCGTGACGCGTCAGGTGGGCGGGACGCTGGGGGTGGCGATGGCGGGTTCGATCCTGTCGGGGGTGTACCGGGCGAGAATGTCGGACACCTCCGAACTACCTTCTGCGGTAAGGGAGTTGCCCGCTCCCGCCGCGGGCCGGGCCCGCACGTCCGCGGAGGCGGCCCGCTCCCTGGCCGACTCCCTCCACCTACCGGAACTGGCGACGACGGCCGACCGGGCCTTCCTCGACGCGATGTACGCGGCCACCCTCTCCATCGCCGCCCTGGCCCTGATCGGCTTCGCGGTATCGGTGGTGGGCCTGCGGACACGGCCACCGAGACCGCGAACCGCAGTCCCGTCGAAGGTGGATTCCAAGTAGCGGACGCAACCGAGAAGAGGAGGTAACAGAGGGTGGAGGAGAGGAACTTGGAGAGCGAGGCCATGATGGCGCAGGCGACTCCCCGGTCGGTCTTCGTCACCGGCGGGAACAGGGGGATCGGGCTGGCGATAGCCCGTCGTTTCGCGACGGCGGGCGACCGGGTCGCAGTGACGTACCGGGACGGGAAGCCGCCAGCGTCGGAGGGATTCCTGTCCGTACGCTGCGATGTGACGGACAGTCAACAAGTGGACCAGGCCTTCAAGGAGGCCGAGGCGGCACACGGCCCGGTGACGGTCCTGATCGCCAACGCGGGCACCTCGAACGACCGTCTGCTGGTCCGGATGACGGAGGACGACTTCGCCTCGGTCATCGACACCAACCTCACCGGCGCCTTCCGGGTCACCCAGCGCGCGGTACGCGGAATGCTCCGCGAGGGCCACGGCCGTATCGTCCTGATCTCCTCGACGGCGGCCCTGCACGGCTCAGCCGGCCAGACCAACTACGCGGCGGCGAAAGCGGGGTTGATCGGCTTCGCCCGCTCCCTGACCCGCGAACTGGGCCCAAGGGACATCACCTGCAATGTGATCGCACCCGGCCTCACGGAAACGGACATGAGCGCCGCCCTCACCCCCGACCAGCGCCGCGACCTCCTCCGCCAGACCCCGGCGGGCCGCCTCGGCCACCCGGACGAGATCGCGGACGCGGTGACGTTCGTGGCGGGGGCGGGGGCCGGGTATGTGCGGGGGGCGGTGATTCCGGTGGACGGGGGTGCGGGGTTGGGGCATTGAGGGGGCAGGTACGAGGTGGGTGTCGAGGTCGCCGGGCGGCACGTCATCTGCACATGCCCGGCCGCCCCAGATGCAAAAGCACAGTTTATAAAAGTGCACTTCTACATCTGGGGGACTTCTGAGCGGTCTACCCGCCCGCGTCGGCCATGGCATCAACCTCACGGCCCACGGTCGCGGGCCTCCCCCGTGATCCCCGGGCCGACGAGTATCCGATGCCGATCGTTCCGCACGGGCGGCATGCCGTGCCCCGCACTGCCGAGCTGCGTCATGGCAAGGTCGTCAGCCTTCACTGCTTCGGGCGGACGATCAGGGCACTGCGACGGTGGTACGGGCAGCTCTATCCGTCTGACGGACAATTCCTGGAACGCGCCGAGCACCTCATCAACCACGGCGCCACGGTCGGCGCCGCCGCCCGCTCGATCGGCTTCGAGGCCGCACGCATGCTGTGCCGCCTGCGCACGCGCGCGGTCTGACTTCTGACGCATTCCGCGGTCGGCTTCGCGCAGTCGGCCGATCACCGTCGCCTTTGCCAAATGGGCGCGTTGCAGCGGGCAGGCGGTTTATTTGTGAAACACCTGGGGCGATTACGGCACAAGATCGACTTCCCGCCGAGGAAGTCGGACGGCCGACCATATACTCGATTGTCGATATCGACTCCCACCCAAAACCATCTCCATCAAGGAGCATTGAGTTCGTGCAGAATGTAACGGGGAAAGCACTTCTCGTCGGGGCGGCCACAGCACTCGCCATCACCATCGCGACACCGGCTCAGGCCGCGTCCGTCATCGACAAGGGTGACACCGCCTGCGCCAGGAAGAACTCCGCCGGACGGTGCACCTACGGGATAGGCGTGATCTGGCAGTACAAGAAGGGCTCCAACACCCGCACGGTGACCTTCGTCAGCGCCGAGATCAGGCCGGCCAAGACGGGCGCCTCCGCCCGCTGGCTCTACAAGAAGCCGGGCGGCAAGACCCACGTCGGCAAGTCCTGGCGCAAGGCCGTCAAGGGCTCCAACAGCACCGGCAGCTGGTCCGAGACCACGTGGGGCACCATGCAGAGCACCACGGGGCCCAAGTTCCCCAAGAACACGCAGATTTGCATCCAATGGAAGGGCTACGAGAAGAAGGCCTGCCTCAAGGTCACGTAGCCCCGGGCCTGGCGCACAGCCAAGGCCGGTGATCCAGGGGCGCGCCGCAACGCGCCCCTGGAGTCCGCCCTCCGGTCAGTGCTTGATGTGTTCCACGAAGGAGCCCCAGGCCGCTTCGGAAGCAACCAGGATCGGCCCGTGGAGGTTCTTGCTGTCGCGGACGGGGACAACGCCGGGGAGGTCTTTGGAGACCTCTAGGCAGTTGCCGCCGTTGTTGCTGTAGGAGGACTTGACCCAGTTCTCCACGCCGGATGCCGTGAACGTGGTCGGCTGTATGTTCATTCTGAGATCTCTCGCGATAGCTGGTTCAGGATCTTCGGAGTGTCGCGCGGGGGAAGGGCGTTCGACGTCATGGCGTCGAACATCCGAGAGAACCGGCCGACTTCACGCGGCTTGTCGGTGACGGCGACGGTCCGCATCGCGGTGTCGCTCTGGACGGTCGTCGGCAGGCCGTCGCCGAGGATCATGATGTTCACGTCGTGGAAAGCCACGTAACCCCGCTCCCCGTGGGGGAGAACCTGGATGGTGACGTTCTCCAGGGCGGCCAGCTCGATCAGTTCGGCGTACTGATCACGCATCACGTCCGCGCTGCCGACGGGATACCGCAGAGCCGGTTCGTTGAGAACCACCCAGAGTTTCACGGGCTCGTCCTCACGCGTGAGCGCCTCCTTCCGCTTCATACGCATACGCACGCTCTGCTGCATAAACTCCGTCGTGCTTTCGTCGATGAGCTTGTGCAGTTCGTGTACGGCTTCCGCGTATGCCTCGGTCTGAAGCAGGCCCGGGATGACGGACGGGTGGAAGGCCCGGATCTCCCGGGCTGCCGCTTCGATGCCGAGGAAGCGAGGCATGCCGGAGAGCATGTTCGTACTGCCGTCCAACCACCACTCCCGGCTGGACGCCTCCCGCTGGAGAGCGACCAGGCGGTCCATCTGATCCTCGTCGGTGATCCCGTAGCGCTCCAGCAGTTCCCGCAGGTGGCCGGCCTGCCGGAAGGACTTCCAGCCGGTCTCGACACGCTGGAGGGTGCTCTCGTCGATGCTCAGGCCGTCGACAGCTTGAGCCATGGTGAGCCTGGCCTCCTTGCGCAACTGCCGTAGTTCATGGCCGAGTCCGATCCGCCTGGCGGTTGGCTGAGGTTTTGCGGCCATGTGCTCCCCGATCCCGCGCATGTGCGCGCGTTGCGTGCGATGTGTTCAGCCTTGCATCCGGTGCGCGCGCCGCGGAAGCCATGCGCATGCATTGGCAAGTGCCAATTTTCCCACTGAGACTGATTACTGGCAGATTCTATTGCGAATGCCGGACGTTGAGGAGGACGGTGATCCCGAGACGAAAAGACCCCGGCGAGTCGGTCAGGACTCCCGGGGCACGGCCCACCAACTGGTAGGAGTTGATGAACATGGCCGAGCGTAGCGCTGCCGCGCTGCACTGGGTTGGGGTGACCCTGGTTCTCTGGGGCCTCACCCGCCTGATCCCACCGACCGGCGTCCGCCGGAAACCTCCGACGACGGCGCCGACCGTCATGACCAGCACGACCGCAAGTGAACTTGCCGGTTCGGCGGTACGGGTGCCCGCTGCGCGCCGGTCGCCGTACAGCACCGACCGGGCGCCCCTGGACGGTTCGGCGTCCCGACTGTCCCGGCCCTACCTCCCCGCCTTCGCTGACCTTGTTGTCCACGCCGAGCTGAGCACGGTGGGGGCCCGATGACCGGCCAGCGGGGTACCAGGGTTCAAGCGGCCGTACGCCAGGCCGAGTTGCCGATGCTGCGCGCCTACCGGCTCTGGTTCGAGCACGCCCGCAAGTGCGTCGGCTGCAAGCCCGCCCGCAGGGCGATGGACGGGTGCGAGACCGGACAAGAGCTGTGGGGCACCTACCGCCACGCGTACGACGGAGGCGCCGGATGACCACCCAACCCACCGACACCTGCGGGACCGTTCGCGCCTCGCTGTTCTACCGGGCACCGATCCTCAGCGAGACCGGCGCGTGCGTCCTCCCCAAGAGGCACGAGGGCGACCACCAGGACGCCAAGGGCGCACGCTGGTACGTGATTCCGCTCGTCGGCGGAGCGGACCTCGGCGGGAAAAGGGGCCACGCGATGACCCCCGAACCGACCTGGACAGCGGAAGCCCCCTTCTGTTCCCCCCGCTGCGTCCTGGGCCAGCACCCCGGATGCCGCGACTCCGAACCCCGCGACACCGGCGTACCCGGAGTCCACTACCTCGTGTGCACCTGCGCCTGCCACCACCCGGCACCGGCGACAGGAGACGTCGATGAACCCCTTTGATGCCAGGCCGAGTTGGCTGCGTGTGCAACACGGGCCAATGCTCTGGCCAGACGGCCGTCTCACATCCGGGATCTCAGTACGTCGACCTCACAGCCCGGCGCGAACGGGTCGAAGCCGTGCTCGGTCAGCCAGCGAACGCTCAGCAGGCTTCGTAACGACCACCACGCGTGGATCACGTCGATGTCGATGCCGTAGCCGTAGCCGTAGCCGTAGCCGGTGATGACGTCGTCGAGGTGTTCCTCGTGTCCGAGCGTGAAGGTGGCGAGGTCGTGCAGGGCATCGCCCTGGCCCGCCTCGGACCAGTCGATGATGCCGGTGACCTCGTCGCCGTCGACAAAGACGTGCGCGATCTGCAGGTCGCCGTGTGTGAACGCCGGAGTCCACGGCCGGAGCGCGGCCTCGGCGACCTGGCGGTTGCGGGTGACCAGGTCGGCGGGCAGGAGGCCGTTCGTCACGAGCGCCCCGCACTCGTCGTCGAGTTCCGCCGTCAGCTCGACGATGCTCCGGCCGGCCTGGCCAGGTCGAGGTGGCAGCTGCTGTGGAAGGTGCAGGCCGCCGAGGACGCGGCCAGCGGGATCGACTGGGACGTGTCCGTGGACTCCACTGCGGTGCGCGCCCACCAGCACGCCGCCGGTGCACGGATGGAGGGTCTTCCCGTTGCTGGCGGCAAGCGTCAACTTCCCGCTCGCCGTCGGCTTCGGCAGTTGCCGCACCCTCGTGTACTGACTACCGTCCGCACGCAGATCCACGCCGGCGGGGCTGTCGGTGGAGATGACGGCGAGGGAAAGGGGGTCACCTGCGGCCATTTGACCGTCACATCCCCCGCGTTGGTGAGGTAGGCGACGGGGCCGCCGAACCGGTCCACAGCCCAGAAACGCCCACGCCGGTCGGCGGGCGCGCCCACCTGGTCCTTCAGCGGGCCCAGTTCGCTGGTGCCCACGCGATCGGACGGAACCGCGCCGGGGAAGTAGGTGATCTCCAGCTTGGCCGCCGCTTCGTTCTGGCTGACGAGGTAACCGTCGGCCAGTTCCGCGTAGCCTGACGGCACCGTGATCACATGTTTCGTAGTGCGGTCGTAGACACCGGCTTTCCCGGTGGGACCGCAGGACCAGTAGATCCATCGATCCACCACCTGAATCTCCTCGGGGATGCAAGGGGCGCCCACGGACACCGCGGAGCCGCGTGCCTTCATCGACGGCAGGGACACCGCGGAGACGGTGCCGCTCTCGCGGCCCGCGCTCCACAGCTCGTTGCCCCACAGAGAAGCAGCGTGCCACTGGGCGGTGTGGCTCAGCTCCTTGGTTCCGTCGAGGACGTACTGGAACCGTGAGTTGGGGCGCTGAAGGGTGTACCTGCCGGATGCCGACAGCGTGGGCACCCAGTGGCCCCGGGGAAACCGGACGACGTCGCCTTCCCCGGTGGGGACCAGCCGCAGGCACTCCCCGGTGCACTGCAGGTCCCCCCTGGGCCCGTCCGCGGGATGCCGCCCGAGGTCGCCGACGTTCCGCAGGGGCGTGGCGTTCAGCGTGCCCCCGGCGGTAAGCGACAGGGAGGAGCCGGAAAGATATGTGGTCGCGCGAGAGACACCAGGCGGTACGTGCAGTGTGCCGACCCGCAGTTGTCCATGGTCGACCGCGACACCGCCGACGTCGTACACCGTCTGCCGTGGCAGCGGTACGTGTACGCCGACGGCCGGGGTCCCGTCGGCGCCGAGCGTAATGCGCCGAACCGCCCAGTCGTCCGGGTCCGAGCCGCTCACGACGTAGACGGCGCCGTCTACGCCTGTGATGGGCCGGGTGTCGGATTTCGGCAGCAGGGTGAGGGCCGTGCCGCCGGCGGCGGGCTGGGCCAGGAGTTCGCCGTCGCCGCCGGGGTAGACAATCCAGTCGTCCAGCAACGTCAGATTGCTTGGAGAATTCTTGAGGGGGGTTCGGGGCGCGTCCGGATGGTCACGGTCGACGAGGTAGCGGGGCTGATCGTCTGCGAAGGAGTCGTACAAGACCGTGGTGGCGCTGAGCGACACCAGTTGCGTGGCCGAGGCGCCATCCTCGGGCACCACGGTCAGGCGGCCGGCCGCGAAGTCCAGCAGCGTCTGGATGCCGTAAGGGCCCCCGAAATGGATGGCGGCTCCCCGGGAGTCCACCAGCGCGTCGGTGACGGTTCCCGGCAAGGTGTCCGGGACGCCGGACACCAGCCGGTCGACCGGGCGGCCACCGGCCGCGGGCATCTCCAGCAGGTGCAGCGTCCACTTGCCAGCTGTTTTCCGCAGCGTCATCAGGCGGTTCTCGGCGAACACCGTCGTGGCGGTGTCGCCGGCCGGCAGATCGAACTGTACGGCCTTGCCAGTGTCGTAGTCCCGGATCCGGTAGGAGCGGGTGGTGCCGACCTGCTCCAGGCCGAAGCCACCATTGACGCCCCACATGTCGTTGAGATGGAGGGGCTGGGGCAGGCCGTTCACGTATGTACTGTCCCGCCGCTCCCACGTGAACTGGGCCGGATTGCCACTCTCGGTGCCGAGGGACAGAAAGCCGGAATCGTCGGCACTGATCGGGGCCGCCGGCTGCGCCAGCGGCCCCAGCTCCCCCTTGAGGGTGACCGACGGCATCCCCGCGCTGTCCGCGACCGCGGACCCCGCCTCCGCCGACGGCACCAGCCCCGCCCCAACCGCCAGGACCGTCACGACCGAGGCAGCCCCTGACCTGCCCCTTCGCCACCCTCGCCGACGTCCTGCCCGCGTCATGCGCCCGCCCCCGATCCGTTGATCCCTTGAACATCATGTGTGATCGCTGAACACCGTGGACGGCGTTCAGCCGCTGTGCCGATCCATCTGACGCTCGATCCCCTCGGAACGTTGTACGGGGACGACGTGGCGTCCTGACCGCCCGACGGTCCCGCCGCACCCACACTTGCCTTCACCGACTCTCGCGGATATCCGCCCAGTTCACACGCCGCTTGCGATGTACTGGGCCACCCTCTGGGGGCCTAGGCGTTGTTTCTCGGGTCATGTGCGGAGCCAGATGAGGAGTGCGGCGAGGGTGACGGTGCCGAGGTAGGTGTAGGCCCGTTTCTTGTAGTGCTCGCGGTTGATCCCGGTGGGCCGGCCGCCACGGGATCCGCGGTCGTGGCGGTGTCTGAGCTGGTCGAGTCGCTCGGGAAGAGATGACGGTCCTGCCGAGTGCGGACGAACAGACGCGTCAGCTCGTGGAGTTGGGCACCTTCCTTGGCGCCCCTCGGCCGGATTCCGTATCCGGCGACGACGATGACCTCGTAGCCATGACCGCCGACCTGGCGGCCCGCGCCGGACTGTTCGTCCAGCAGGACGACGTGGGCGGTATCAACGTGGTGGACGGTGTCGATCCGGAGGCGCGACGCCGCCGCCTTTGGGGAGATTTCTGGCTCGAACACGGCATCCCGGCACTTCCCGAGCCGGACGAACTCGACGTTCTTCTCGACCGCACACCCGGCGAGGCCGCGAACCGCCTGCGGAGCGCCACTCAGGAAGTGATCCGAGCCGTCATGGCCGGATCACGTGCCTCCGAGATGGAAGCCGCCGAGGCCCCATGGACGCCCGCAGACATTGATGAGCACGACCGACTCTCCGACCAACTGAATCGTCTGACGAACCTTCTCGCCGACTGCGCACAGATCGGGTGAGCGCAGGCGCCGTCGTTCGGGGGCGGAGCCCCCGCCCCGCCCCGTACTGGATCTCAGGACCCCTTGATCAGCTTCTTGATCTCGGGCGGTAGTTCCCCGCCGGAGTCGGAGTCGGAGTCGACAGCGACGAAGAGGACGTCGGCCGGGGCCCCGTCCAGCGCGATGGCCAGGGTGGAGTCCACTCCCTCGATCTCGTAGGCGATCGTCGAGTCCGGTGACGCCTGGCCGTCCCCGTCGTCCGGCGAGTCGTCGCACGGCGGGATGACGGCCGTACCCAGCTTCTTCCCGAGCTTGAACTCGGCGTTGGCCACGTCCGAGTACACGCGCTTGTCGTACTCGACCCGGAACTCGCAGGACGACTCGGACTCGCCGCCGCTCGACGACGCGCACGCGGCGGACACCGCGACGGTGGCCGCGGCCACGAGTGCTCTCAGGATCGCGTTCCTCATGACCGGAACTGCGGTTCTCACCTGGGTATCTCCTCCCGCAGGCCGCGGCCAACTACTGGACAGGGCATGTTAGTTGAGGCCGTGCTCGATTTGGTGAGCACGTCACCGCAGCCAGCGACAGGTAAGAGGGCCGTTCCAGGTAGTGGCCCAGCGACACGTCGGCGCCCGAAGCCAGTCGCTCGGCAGCGGAGGCGACGAGCGTCGCGAGACGGGTGATGTCGCGGTCCCGCTCGTCGGCGAAACGGGGCGCGTACTCGGCGAGCCGCTCCCCGAGCCACGCCGCCGCCTCCTTCGCCTCGTCCCACGTACCGCGCACCAGCGAGCCCGGCTTGATCAGCCAGTACGCCGTCTCCAGCGGTGGCAGGTCCACCACCGGGAACTCCGCGGCCACTTCGCGGTACCGCTGGAGCAACTCCGGCCTGCTGCCCGCCGGGGGCGGGGTGGGGTGCGGTGGTCGTCGTAGGGCGTCCTGGTCGAAGCGGTGCTTCGGGCCGGTCCAGAGATAGCCGTGATGGTGCACCAGCCGTACCCGTTCTCGGTGTTGGGATTGAGGGGTGGGGTTGGGGTTCGCGGGGTCGGCCGGTCCCGGACCCGATCCCGGGCCCGTGGGCGGGAACCGGGACCGGCCGACCCTGGAGTGGGCGCGAGGTCAGACCGGCAGGCCGAACCGCGCCGGGTCGATGCCCGCCGCGTCCAACTCCTCCGTGGTGAACCGCAACGGCACCGCGTCCGGCCGCTTGCTGTCACCGAGGGCCCAGGCGCCGTCGCCGATTCGGGCGAGGGTCACGCATCCCTCCGTACAGGGGCCGCCGCACGCCTTCACGAACGACGCTCCGTTGATGTCAAGCGCATACAGGTCGGATCCGTCCAGCATCACTGCACCTTCCTGCTCAACTGATCGCGGCCATGACTGACCGCCGCCGCCCTTGTCGGGCGGGAGTTCATGGGGAGGAGGGGGAACACCTCAGCGAATAGATGCCTAATGCGCCTCGGCCTGGTGCCGACGCATCCTCACATTGCAGTCGGATACAGCGCTGTAGTCCCCCGTCGAGCGCGCGTTCCCACGGGCAACCGACAGAGACAGACAGTCAGAACAGCCGGGCTTTGCCGAGGGCTCAGGCGGCATTCCAATCGGACGAGTTCTCTCGGGAGTCCGCCCGCTGGAACCCGAGGAATTATCTCCACTCTCCATGGAATAATTATCGCGCCCCAATAGACCTTCAGGGAGGCTTAGTTGCGTTGACGCATAAAACCGTCTGCGACCTCTTCGAGGAAGGCCGATGTGTCATCACCAGTGAGCGCGTGCTCCCAGAACAGATCGAACAGATTCAGGTGCTGGGATATGTCCCTCGGATCGCGCAACACGACTTCTCCGGAGAACAGTTCGATCGTCACTAGGCGGTCGTCGTAGACGACAAAGATGTTCATGGGAGTTCCAGGAACCAGCACGCCCTGTGGAACTATCCCGATCTCGACGTTGGGCTTCCTGTTGACCTCCGCCATGTGTACGCACTGGGCCGCCATGGCACCGGCGTTGGCTCGCTGCCACTTGACAGCCTGCTCGGTCATCAGGAACCAGAAGGAGCGTGACGTGTCGTCCAGGATGGCCTGGCGGTCCATACGGGCCTGCACTGCTCGCGCAACATCCCTGTTCGGGTCGCCTGCCACCGTGGGGGAAAGCGTCTCGGTGGCGTACTCACGAACGTGCAGGAGGCCGGTGGGGACGGCGGGCAGGAAGTGCCGCATCACTTGCGAAGAGGACTCAAGTGCCTTCAGTTCGGCTTGTTTGTGATAGAGCCCAACGCGTGCATAGGCACGCCACGATGCGTAGTCGACGTTCGCACGTCGGGCCAGGGCTAGAAGCTCATCAGCAACCTCACCGGGCACGGCCAGTGCCTTGAGGATGCGTTCAACGTCAATAACCGTGGGCAGGGCACGGCCGGTTTCGATACGACTGATCTTCGTCTGACTCATATTGCAGCGAAGCGCCAGGCGTTCGCCGCTCAGACCGGAAGCACGACGGAGACCCCGAAGGGCCTCCGCCAAGTCCTTCCGTTCCCGTGCTTGTGTCTCAGGTTCGATAGGCACTGAACGGTACGGCACTTTCTAGAGCGATATCCCGCCACGCGAGATATTTGCCGATGTCGGGTTCCTGAATCAGCTCCCGATTGATCTGGGTGCCGTCGGGGCGGTAGTTGAGATGAACCACGATCTTCTCGTCGAAAAGCCAGAAGTCCTGCTCAGGCAGTCCGAGGTTCTCCCGCTCCGTCACGTCGACTATCTGGTAGTCCTCCCCTGCCGCGACGTTCCCAGGGATCGCCCACTCGAAGAGATAGCGACTGTACGGCGTGAGCGGTCGCCGCACGATCTTGGCCCGGGTCATCGTCCGCCCGGCCTCCGTATGGTCCCGGATGGTCTGGTGCCAGGAAGCGTTGAAGCCGTCCGGCACGGTGGCTCCGGCCAGGAAGTCGCGGAGTGTCTCGGCCTCAAAGGGCATCGTGTACGTCTGGTGCACTTCGAGCCGGAACGCAGAGCGCTTGAAGTCTCTGAAGTACGCCTTCCACTCGTCGCCGTCCAGCAGTACGGGTCTAGAGCCAGCCTCGGGCACGTGCCGCCTCCTTCAGGATGTCTTCCGGAACCAGCACGACCGACTCACCGTCCGGCACCGGGTGGATCACGTCGTACCCCTGAATGGCCAGCATGCCGGGTTCCGGAGTCGCGTACACGGTCGGGCAGTCGCCGTTCCCGCACTTGTCGTCGTCGGCACTCCCGCACGGCCCGCCGGCGATGATCCGTAGTTCGTCCACTGAGACCCCTCTCGGTCTGCGTCGTGAGCAAGCTACGGAACGTCCTGCCCCGGCAACAAGGGTGGCCCACCGTCCAGTCACGAAGTCGCATAGAACGGTGGGGCTGAGTCAGAGGGAGAGACCATCTGAACAGGGATGACAGGGAGTTGAACAACGCTCTGC
This sequence comes from Streptomyces sp. GQFP, assembly GCF_021545335.1. Lineage (GTDB taxonomy): Bacteria > Actinomycetota > Actinomycetes > Streptomycetales > Streptomycetaceae > Streptomyces. Next base: position 4,899,709 of record NZ_CP089312.1, read on the forward strand.
GCATGACCGACAGCGACTGGGGCAAGGCAGATCCCACCGCGCGGGCGTGACCGGGACGCGGGCCTACGCCCTACGTTGATTCAGGCTCAAACGTCACTCGGGCGCCTCTTCACGTATTCCGCGAACGGTACGGAGTGGGCCAGAGCGATTCGTTGCCACTCCAAGTAGGGGCCGGTGTCCCCCGCGAACAGCTCCCGGTTGATCTGTGTCCCGTCCACCCGGAAGTTGAGGTGCACGATCCGCGACCCGTCGAACATCCACCAGTCGGTGCCGGTGAGCGGAAGGCCGTGGTCGTCCTGGCTGACGTCCAGGACCTTGTGTTCCGGGGGCTTGGAATCGCCACGGAGGAAACGTGCGACGTTCTCTGCTTCCTTGGGCATCGTGTACACGGGTTGGGCTTCGAACCGCCATGCGTCACGCTCGTACGCGTCGAAATGATCGCCGCCTCTCGTCACCGTCCAAGAGCACGTGCAGCCTCCCTGAATTGCCGGTGTTCAGTCCGGACGTTCAGCGGTCATACGACGATGCACGTCATCGCCGCCCACACCAGCGGCGAGTGTTCGATCCTGCCCCCCGCCCGCCAGTGGTCCAGCTGTTCGCGTTGCCAACCCGCCAAGCTGCTTACCGGGTCCGGGTGTTCGTGGGCCCTGTCTATCGCTGTGATCGCTGACGACAGGGGGCGTACGGACTCGCCCGTCCAGGGCCGAACGGAGGTCGCGCAGGGCGGGACCGTCCAGTCCGGCGGTGTCCGCCGCGTCGTCGATCAGCCGCAGGACGCCCTCCAAGTGGCTTGGCACTTCCGCCTGTTGGGGTGTGCCTCGCCACCACTGGAGGAGGGGGTCGAGGGCCGCCTCGTGCTCCGCGATCAACTCCGCCGCGCAGTCGTCCGGCTGATCGTCGCCGAAATCGCCCTCGCCGTCGAACAGTTGCTGGCAGTGGTGGGTGAGCGCGGCCAACTCCAGTCCCAGCAGGTCCGGTTCGAGCGCGGGTATCGCGTCCGGGTACGACTCCGGCCACCACCGGGCCGCCCAGTGGCCCAGGGCGAGCCGGGCGGCGCTGCCCGCGAGGGCGGTCGGGTGCGCTGTCACCCGTACACCGGTCGACTCCCCCGTCGTACGGTCGTGGACAGAACAACCGGCGGCTCGACACCGTCGGGGTGGCGGCGGCAGCGGAGATCACCGAGCTGACCCGTTGGGTGGACGCGGACGACGCCGGTCTCCTGGTCGGTCTGCGGATCAGCGGACCGGGGTTCCGGACGTTCGAGACGACCTGGAAGCGCTCGCCGGACTCCTCCCTGAGGGTGGGTCTTCGGCTCGCCGCCGTCGTCGATCCGGACAGCGGTCTGTTCCGCATGGGGTCGTGAGTCGTGATGAGCGCGAACGAGATGCTGGAGCTGTGGTGGACGGTCCCCACGGTGCCGGCGCTGCTCGGCTACGGGCTCTCCCTGGCCGGAGTCACCCCGGCCCAGCGGGCCGTCTGGACCACGGCCCGGATCGTGGCGGTGGAGCAGCCGGCGCACGGTGCCTCCAAGCACCCCGGGATACCGGTGACGGTCGCGTTCCGGGACCCGGGCAGCGGGCAGCGGGCAGCGGGCAGCGGGCAGCGGGCAGCGGGCAGGAGATCGTACTGCCCAACGCCGGCAAGCACGGCCACACGATCGACGAGGCCTGGGTGGGGCGGGAGTTCGCAGTGCGTTACCCGCGCGGGCGGCCGGACCGGTTCCGCATCGTGCTCGACACAGTCCCCGACAGGAACGGCCGGGCCGCCCCCAACTGTGCGGTCGCCCTGCTCCTCCTCGGGCTGGCCGTCCACGCGACCGTCGCCTGGGGCTACCCGGGGGCGCTGCTCGGCTTCGGCGCCCTGGTCACCGCGTACGTCGCGAACGGCGCCGATCTCCGTACGGTGCGCGCCCGTGACGCCCTGCTGGCCTCCGCCGTCGCCGTCCCGGCCCGTGTCGTGGCCGTCACCAGGGACGTCTACACCGACGGCGAGGGCGACGAGGTCTTCAACCACGCCCCCGTCATCGTCTTCACCACCACCGAGGGCACCCGGATGACCGTGCTGTGCCGCGAGGGTGTCCCCAACCCCAGCCGCTCCCTGGACCGCGACCTCACCATCCACTACGCGCCCACCGCCCCGACCGTCTACACCCCGGACCCGGCGGCCGAGCACCGCTCCAACGAGGGGACACTCGGCGTCATCATCATCGTGCTGATCGCCGGAGCCGCGGCAATGGTGACCGGCGCGGTCCTGCTGGGAATCCGGTAGGCAGGAACGAGCAAGCGCCCGGGCCGGCCGAAGCCGTCCGAGCGCCGCCCTTCCCTCTCTACTGGCTCTACTTGGTCGTGCGGTACGCCCGATTGATCGTCTGCTTCAGCGTGTTGCCGTCCTTGTCCGTGAGCGTCACGCGCAGCGAAACCGTGCCCGCCTTCGCCGGGTGACGCAGGTCGAGGCGCTTGCCCGCGACCGCCTTCGCCGGGTGCCAGGTCCGGCCGTCGTCGTAGGAGACCGAGAAGGCCAGTTTGCGGGCGGTGCGCGCGGTGGCCGCGCCCTCGACGGCGAACGGGACCGAGAAGCGCGTACCCGCCTTGGCCGTGCTCGCCATGCTCAGCCGGGGGTTGAAGCGGACCGCCGACAGCGGCAGCCGCTGCCCGACACCGGTGACGTGCGCGGAGGTGAAGGTCCACTCGGCGGTGACGCGGGTGGAGACCGACGACAGCGAGGTCGGGCGGGAGACGTCCGTGGTGAGACGGTACGCGCGCTTGGCGGCGGGGAGTTCGTACGTGAAGCCGGCCAGGTCCCTGTTCACGGCGAAGACCTTCGTGCCGCCCGAGTACAGAGTGCTCTTCGCCTTGCTGTAGCTGGAGTCGCCGACATGTCCGGCTCCGTCGGAGAACAGCGGAAGGTACGCCATGAAGGTGTCGCCGACCCGGACCGCACCCGGACGATCCTCGTTGCCGGTCAGCGGACCCGTCAGGTGCGGGCCGAAGACCCCGGTGTTGAACCGCTCGGTGTACTGCTTGCCCGCGCTGTACGCACGGGGGTTCGCGGTCCACTGGCTGGCCTCGGACACCGGTTCGCCGTCCGCGTCCGGGCCGCCCTCCTGCCAGACGGAGTACCTCCACTTCACGCCCGGCAGGACGTAGTCGGTGAGGGTGGCCGGCAGGGAGAAGTCGGTCGGGTAGAAGTCGAACCAGGCGCCGCCCGGCATCATGGGCGCGGCGACGAGCGTCCCCGTCTTGCCCTTGGCGGGCGCACCGGCGGGGATGCTGACCTTGGCGAACTGCGTGCGCTTGAGGTTCGCGGTGAAGCCGGCCAGATCGCCGGTACGGTTCATCACCGGCCGGTAGTTCGTACTGCCGTGCGTCCAGGTGCCGTTGTACTGCGCGAACGCCTCCTTCGCGGGCAGCCGGGCGCCGAACTGCCCCACCCGCAGCTTGCCGAAGCTGCCCATGTCGTACGTGGAGATGCTCCGGTTCCCGTTGATGTCGAACCCGAAGTTGAGGGTGGCGTCGGTGTGCTTGGCCTTGCTGTCCGGCACGGTGATCCGCACCGGCTTGGCCTTGCGGGCGTCCATGACGAGGGTGGTGTCACGGGTGAGCGCGAACTTCGGGTTGAGGAGGAGGGCCAGCTCGCCGGCCTCGGGGGTGGCGCCCGTGTCGATACGGCCTTCGAGGCTGTAACGGCCCCTGGGCAGCCGTACGGTGAACTCGCCGTCCGCGTCGTCCGAGTAGTCGTTCCAGATCTGGTTGTCCAGCCCCTGCACCCCGGTCTGCGAACGCCCGGTGGGCTTCCCCTTGAGGTCGAGGTGCTTGACGGTCAGGTCGTACGACTCGACCTCGCGCTGTACGCCGACACCGGTCCGCACGGAGTTGCCGCCCCCGTCCGTCGCGGTGACCGAGCCGCCGAAGCCGCCGTCGGCCGTGCCCGCGCTGCTGTCGGCCGTGACCTGGGCGGTCGCGGTGGAGCCCGCCGGGACGGTGAGCTGCTTCGGCGAGACCTCGAACATGCCCTCGGCGGCGGGCTTTCCGTCCTCGCCGTACGCCTCGGTGGTCAGGTCGAGGGTGAGGGGCGCGTCGCCGTCGTTGCGGTAGGTGATGGTCTTGGTGACCGGCTGGTCGTCGGTGTGCGGCCACTGCTGGGTGGGGAAGCCGACGGTCGCGGGCGTGGTGGTGAGCTGCTGGCCGAGGGCGCGGACGATGTCCGTACGTCCCGTGCCCTGCGCGAACGCCGAGACACCGGCCGTGGGCTTGGCGGACGCGGTGAGGGCGGCCTTGATGCGCTCGCCGGTCCAGTCGGGGTGGCGCTGGGCGAGGATCGCGGCGGCGCCCGCGACATGCGGGGTCGCCATCGACGTACCGCTCATCGAGACGTAACCGTCGGCGGCGGGGTCTCCCTCCGTGCCCTCGGCGGCCTTCGCGGCGACGATGTCGACGCCGGGGGCGGTGAGGTCGGGCTTGAGGGCGCCATCCGCCGTCGGCCCCCGGCTGGAGAACTCGGCCATCGCATCATCACGGTCCACCGCGCCCACGGTGAGCGCGGCGGCGGCGCTGCCCGGCGAGCCGACGGTGCCGGCGGAGGGCCCGTCATTGCCTGCCGCGATCACGAAGAGGACGCCGGAGGAGGCGGACAGGTCGTTCACGGCCTGTTCGAGGGGGTCGTCACCGGGGCTGTCGGGGCCGCCCAGGCTGAGGTTGATCACCTTGGCGCCCTGGGCGATGGCCCACTGCGCACCGGCGATGATCCCGGACTCCTCGCCGTAGCCGCTGTCGTCGAGCACCTTGCCGCTGATCAGCCGGGCGCCGGGAGCGACCCCCTTGTACTTGCCCCCGGACTTCGCACCGGACCCCGCGACAGTGGACGCCACATGCGTGCCATGCCCCACCCGGTCGACGGTGTCCGCCGCCTCGGAGAAGTTCTTCGCCGCGTCGATACGGCCCTTCAGATCCGGGTGCGTGCCGTCGACCCCGGTGTCCAGCACGGCGACCTTGACGCCCTTGCCGTCGAACCCGGCGGCCCAGGCCTCGGGGGCGCCGATCTGCGCGACGCTCCGGTCGAGAGCCGCCTCGACCTTCCCGTCGAGCCAGATCCGCTCGACCTTGTCCGCGGCGGCCGACATCGCCCGCGCCGACCCCCCGCTCCCGGTGAGCGTCTCCCACAGCTCGGCGCCCTCGGCCTTACGGGCCCTGAGCGCGTCCCCGTTCACACTGGGCAGGTCCCGGCTCACCCGGGCCCCGGCGGCGGACAGCGCGCTCGGCGTGAGAGCGCGGCCCTTGGCGTACGTCACGATCAGCGGCAGATCGGCGCGGGCCGCATCGTCGTACCCCCACTTCACCAGCTGCGTCACATCGAACAGCCGCCGGTCGGCGGTGCCGTTGGCGAGCAGCCGCTCGGCATCACGCGGGACGACGAGGGTCCGGTCGGCGTCCCGCGCTATTCGGAAGGTGGTGCCCTCCCGCCCCTTGGCGGGCCGTACACCGGTGACCTGCCCGGCGGAGTCCAGGGTCACCCGGTCCCCGGTGACAAGGGTGACGGTCTTCGCCTCACCGAGGCGGCCGGCCGTAACACTGCCGGTCTGCGCGGCCTGCGACCCCGACGCCCCGAGCAGCGTCCCGGTAAGGGCTGCGGCGGTGAGCAGGGCGAGGGCCGTGGCCTCGCGTCGTCGTCTGTTGCGGTGGTTCAAGGGAAACCTTTCTCTCCGGGGGGCGGGGGCGCCCCTTTAGGGGCGCGGGGAACTGCGCGACCAGCCCCCACCGGCCCCGCTGCCAAACGAACTACCTGTTCCGACTCAGACGAGCCGCTTACGACCCCAGAAGAAAAGGAACACCGCGATCCCAGCAGTCAAGGCGAACAGAATCGACGCCCCGAACCACTGCATCCCGTTCATCTGCGACATCGGCAGATAGTCCACCGACCACCCCACGACATCCGCCTTCTTCAGGCACACCTCACGCACCGCATCCGAATCCCCCTCCGCACACGTGCTCCAACCAAGCAGCTTCCCACTGCTGGTGATGTACGACTCGTCGATCTGGTACACGCCGTCGGGCAGCGTCGGGAACGAGTTCTCGGCGATGACGCCCTTGTTCGTCGTGACCGTGATGACGTTGCCGAGCGACAGGATGAAGCTGGACCAGACGAGCTGGAGCACGACGGTGAACCCGAAGGTCACCACCATCGACATCAGCGTGCGCCGCAGTACCGCACCGATCGCCACACCACCGATGACGGAGAGCAGGGTGAGGGCGACGGGCACCGGGCCCGTGGTGTTGAACGCCTCGCTGGAGGTCCAGTCCATGACCGTGACCTCGGACTTGACCGGGCTCCACCACCAGCCGAACGCGGCCGACAGCGCGACCGTGATCACCGCGACCACCAGCGTGGTCAGCCCCAGCTTCGTGGCCAGCCAGCGGGTCCGGCTCGCGGACTGGGCGGCGACCAGCTTGGCCGTGCCGTTCTCCAGGTCGCCCGCGAGGAGCGGGGCGCCGAGGAAGACGCCGAGCAGGATGGGTATCGCCGTGAGACCGGTGGAGACGTAGGAGAACGCGTCGCCGTACTGCTGGAACTCGTTGCCCACCTCGTCGAGGCTGTTGGCGGGATAGCCGTAGCCGTCGAGGAAGTCCATCATCTGGCCGCGCTGGTAGACGATCCAGGCCACGGAGAGCGCGGTGGCGGCGAGGATGGTCCAGAAGGCGGCCCGGTGCTGGCGCCAGACCAGCCAGGTCATACCGCTGAGGTGGGGGCGCCGGGTGGCCTCCGTGGTGGTCGTCGCGCTCATGGTCCCGTTCTTGCTGTCGGTCGAGGTGCCGGAAGAGGCGTTCTTCGGGGTCGAGTTGCTGGTCGAGATGCTCATGCCGCCACCGCCCCGGCGCCGTACGCCTGGCCCTGGACCTGGGCGGTGGGGGTGATCAGGGGTGGTGCCTCGGGTGAGCGGAGGTAGGCGAGCAGGAGTTCCTCCATGTTCGGGGCGTCCGTCTCCCAGGGGCCGGTGACCGGGCCCTCGGGGCGGATGAGCGCGGTGAACTGCCGTCCGCTGGTCCGGGATTCGACGAGGGTGTGCTGCGCGAGGCCGGCGGGCACGCCGTCGCCCTCCTTGGCCCCCGTGACCAGGGTGTGCACGGACATCAGCTCGTCCACGTCACCGGCGAGGCGTACTCCGCCGCCGGAGACGACGACGAGGTAGTCGCACACGTTCTCCAGTTCGGCGAGGACGTGGGTGGACATCAGGACGGTCGTACCGCGCTCGGCGGCCTCCGCGAGGAGCGTGCCCATGAGTTCGTGGCGCACGACCGGGTCGAGGTCCGACATCGGCTCGTCGAGGAGCAGCAGGTCGGGGCGCTTGCCGAAGGCGAGGGCGATGGCGACGCGGGTGCGCTGGCCGCCGGAGAGGGTGTTGATCCTCGCCTCGAAGGGGACGTTGCCCGCGCGGACGATGTCCTCGGCGGCGCGCTGGTCCCAGCCCGGGTTCAGCTCACGCCCCAGCCGCAGGGTCTCCGCCACGGTGAAGCGGCGGAACAGGGGCTTCTCCTGGGCGAGGAAGGCGGTGCGCCGACCGGACTCGACCGAGCCCGGCGCCTCGCCGAACAGGCTGATCGAGCCGTTCGTCGGCTGCAGGACATGGGCCGCGATGCTCAGCAGCGTGGTCTTGCCGGCCCCGTTGGGTCCGACCAGCCCGCAGATCCGGCCCGCCGGGAGCCGGAAGGAACAGTCCCGCAGCGCCCAGCCCCGCCGGTAGCGCATCCCCAGTCCGTACGCCTCAAGCGCCGGCTCCCCCGCGTACATACCGTCACTCACCTGTGCTCCTAGTTGTCGTGGCCCCCGTGGACCCCGTCGTCATGGACCCCGTTGTGGTGGACCCCGGTGTCGAGGCCCCCGCCGCCGGCGTGTTCCCGGCGGCGTACTGCTTCTCCATCGCCGACGTGACCAGTGCGGCCACGTCCTCCTGCTCCAGACCGGCCCCGGCCGCCTTCGACATCCAGGCCACCAGCTCCCCGTACAGCGGAGAGTCGGTGCCCGCCGAGGGGCGGGCCAGCGTGCGGCGTACGAAGGTGCCCTGGCCGGGTCGCGGTTCGACCAGACCCTCGCGCTCCAGCTCGCGGTACGCCTTGAGGGTGGTGTTCGGGTTGACCGCGCTGATCTCGGCGACTTCCTTGGCGGTCGGCAGCCGGTCGCCCGGCACCAGAACGCCCATCCGCAGGGCCTGCTTGGTCTGCTGCACGATCTGCTGGAAGGCGGGGACCCCGCTCCGCCTGTCGATGCGGTACTCCACGATCACCACCACCATTCCACTACTTGATTAGTGGAATGATGATGGAGGGGTTGACGGGCGCTTGTCAACGGGGGCCGGGAGAACGGCGCGCCGTGGGCGACGCAAAAGGGGCCCGCCGGCCGCTGTGTGCGGCCGACGGACCCCTGTCGTTCGGGCTCGTCCGGGTCTTGTGCCTACGGGGCTTTCCAGACGGATTCCAGAACCAGATAGGTGATCGTGAGGTAGGCCGTGCCGTCCGCCGGGCCCCCGAGAATGAAGTTCTTCCGCTCCAGCGGTATGGCGGTCCTCGGGTCGATGACGATGCGGGTGCGCCTGTCCTCGGAGTCGTATTCGATCGCCACTCCGGCCCGCCCGGCGCCGTCCTTCACCGGACCGACGAGGCGGACGTAGGGCAGTTCGGCGAGGACTTCGTAGAGTGCCGAGCGCACCTCGGGGCTCACTCGGTCCACAAGCAGTTGGACGATGCCGTTGAACACCGCCTCGTCCTTGGGAGTGGCCGGGTTGCCGCTCTCCAGAAAGGTCCTGAGGGCGCCCGGCTCGGTCGGCAGGTCGGCGAGGTCGTCCCACTTGACCTCCATGCCGGCAACCTGCACCGACATCTGCGCGCCGGGTTCCTTTCCGACCCCGGTCCGCAGGTACTCACCCTTCGAGGTCTCGACGATCACTCCCGAGCGGCTGGTCCAGGACGTGGTCGTGGTCGGGCCGAGGTCCATGCCCGGTGCCGGCCTGATGGGGGCCCCTCCCGTCTCGTTCACCATGCGGTGGACGCTCCTCGCGCGCACCTTCCAGTACGGCGCGTTCGTGCTCGGAGCCTCCGCCGCCGTGTCCGCCACCCCGTGGAGGAACGACGCCGCGTTCGCGCCCGCCGCCGGCGGGGTGTCGCCGAAGGGGATCGTCGGTACGGCGATCGCGCCGGCGACGACGGCCGCGACGGCGGCGGCCGAGAGCAGGACGCGGCTGCGCCGCGTGCTGGCGAAGCGCCGCCGGGGCCACTTGCTGTCCGTCGCGGCACCCTCGCCGGCGGCGGCCAGACGTACGGCGGCCAGGGCCGCGTCGATCGTTCCGGTGGCGGGCGGGGCGACTTCGCCGGCGGCGACCAGGATGTCCGCGCCGGGGAAGTCGAGGGCGTCGAAGTCGTCGAGGGCGTCGAGAACCTCGTGCTGCTGCTCGTTCATGCGGGATCTCCTGTCGGACGGAGTACGGACGTACAGGCGGGCGTACGGGCGGAGGGCGAGGCGGACGTGCCGGACGCGTGTGCCGCGCGGTCCGGGTCGAGTGCCTCGCGCAGCCTGCTGCGGGCCCGGTGCAGCCGGGAGCGGGCCGTGCCCGGAGGTATCCCGAGCACCGCCGCCGCCTCCGTCGGGGTCAGCTGCTCCCAGGCCACAAGGAGCAGCAACTCCCGCTCCACATGCGGGAGTCCGGCCAGCGTCCCGCGTACCAGCGGGGCGAGTGCGGCGGCGTCGAGCCGCTGGTCCACCGCGTGCCACGGGTCGGCGTCCACGACGGACGCCGTACGCCCGAACCGCTCCGGCTCCGCCTCCGGACGCTCCCGCGCGCTGTCTCTCCAGTGGGCGGCCAGGACGTTGCGGGCCACGCCGAACAGCCAGGTGCGGAGCGTGCCCTTGGCGCTGTCGAAGGTCAGGCGGCTCGTGTAGGCCTGGAGCCAGACCTCGGAGAGCAGATCGTCGGCCGCGGCGGGCGCCCGCCGCGCGAAGTAGCCGTGGAGCGCCACCGAATGCCGGGCGACCAACGGCTCGAACGCCGCGGGATCCCGCGCGGAACGGGCGAACAGCTCCCCCTCGTCCGCTGGTTCACCGTCTGGCGCACCGCTCTCCGGTGCCGGTTGCCGTGTCGATGCCCGCCACATGAAGACCCCCTTCCGTGACCGTGCCACACGGTCACACCCTCTACTTGTCGGGCGGGGCACCGAGCGTTCGGCCTCGGCGGTGGATCACCTTCTCCATCGGACCGTTTTCATCACCGCACCCTCCTATCGGACCCTCCCACCACCACACCCCCATCACCACTTCCGCACCGGAAACCTGATTTTTCGCCAAGTACGACGCATCCGGCCGGATCCTTGCGTTGTTGCGGACGGTCGTTCGAGTGGCGGCGCTGACCTGAGGGTCCGCTGTGGAACCTCAGCTCCGGGCGGGCGGCTCGGGGGTTTGCGGGCGGGGGTCGTACGGGCAGGGATTCCGGGCCACCGGACCGTTTACGTGCCCATACATGAATTACCGGTCGGTACACCCGATATGGCGTGATCCGCTCAGGCCAGAACTTCGCTCTGTCACCATCAACGCCATCGCAAAACCAGGGGTCCGGAACGCGGCGGGGGGCGTGCCATGGGACTGCTAGGCAATGAGCTGGCGTTCGCGCAGTCGCTGACCGCCCAGGAGCGCGAGGGCGTCATGGCCCTCGGCAACCCGAAGCACTTCGCGGCCGACACCCATCTCCTCACCGAGGGCGACCGATCCAGCCACGTCCTGATACTCGTCAAGGGCTGGGTGACCGTCTCCGTCGCGACGGACCGGGGCGCCACCCGGCTGATACTCGGACTGCGCGGCCCCGGTGAACTCCTCGGCGAGATGGCCGCGTTGGACCCGCATCCGCGCAGCGCGACCGTACGGGCGCTGGGGCCGACCGAGGCCCAGGTCATCTCGGGGGACGCGTTCCGCAGGTTCCTCGCCGAGCATCCCCGGGTGAGCGGGCTGGTGATACGCCAGCTCACCTTCCGGCTCCGCAGCGCCGACCAGGAACGGTCCGCGCTCGCCTCCCTCACCGTGCTCCAGCGCCTGGCCGGCCGGCTCACCGAACTGTCGGGGTCGGGCGGCGCGCCCCGCTCCCCGTACGTCCCCGCCGGATCCTCGGTCGTACAGCTCGCCCAGGACGAGCTGGCCGCGAGCATAGGGGCCACCCGGGAAGCCGTCGCCAAGAGCCTGCGGCTGCTGCGCACCCAGCAGATAGTGCGGACCGGCAACCGTGTCGTGGAAATCCTCGACCCCGAGTTGCTCGCCCTCCTCGCCGACGGGCACGCGGAGAGCGCGTAAATCTCCGGCCCGCCGTGTGTAAACGGCTACAGACGGCCCTCGTCCCGGGCCCGAATCTGAAGGGGCGACCGAACGACGATCGAACAGCACCAAAGGGGGCACGGGGTGGACGACCGCGACGCCATGGATCTCTCCGAAGCGCGCTACGAGTTGGTGATCAGCGTCGACGCCCGGCGTTCCGGGCAGTACGACGACATCGACAGGCCGCGGATGCGCGCCCGGATATACCGGGTCGTGGAGACGGCGTTCACCCACGCCAAGGTGGCCCGGGACGCCGTACACATGGAGGACCGCGGCGACGGCGTCCTGCTCTCGGTGTCCGCGCGGATCCCGGTGACCCGGCTGCTCGGGCTGTGGACGGTCGAGCTGCACGAGAACCTGCGCGACGAGAACCGCGCCCTGAAGGTGCCGCTGGGGCTGCGGATCGGCATGCACGTCGGTCCCGTACGGCATGACCCCCACGGGATCAGCGGACGCGCCGTCGACCTGGCCTGCCGCCTCGCCGACTCCGCCGCCGCCCGTGAACTCCTCGACGCCGAGGGCGCCGACCTGGTCCTGGTGACCTCGAACTCCCTGTACGAGGACGTGGTGCGCGGCGGCGGCAAGTTCATCGAGCCGGAGCGCTACACCTCGGCCCGGCTCACCCTCAAGGAGGGCGAGACGACGGCCTGGTTCCACCTGCCGGGCAGAGCGGCGGCCGGCTCCCCCCGTACACCCGCCTCGGTGGACCACTCCGACAGCACCTACTCCGCGGGGCGCGACATCTCCGTGATCGACGGCAGCACCTTCAACGGAAACGTGCGCATCGGCGGTGACCACAAGTGAGCGACGACGACCCGCAGCCGGACGACACCCCCGAGCCCGACCAGCCCGAGAACAAGGAAGACAAAGAAGAAAAAGAAAACAAAGAGGACAGCGACCGGGACGAGAAGGAGAAGGAAAAAGAGAAGGAACGGGAACTCGCCGCCGAGCGGTTCAAGGAGTACACCCGCGCCCCCTTCGCCGAGGAGCAGGGCGAGGACGCCCCCACCGACCTCGCCGCCGCCTCCCGTACGCGCCGCGCCACCCGGACCCTGTTCGAGGCCGGCCGCGACCTCACCAGCGTCGACCGCTCCTTCATCAGCAGCGCCCACTTCGGCGACATCTTCCTCGGCACCGACACCCGCCTGCGCGGCCCCGCCCTGCGCAGCGGTCCCGTGCCCGAGGACGAGCTGCGCAGGCTCCGCCGCGCGCACGTGGTCCCCGACGGTTACGTACGGCTGCGCAACGCGCTGAACGCCCGCAGTCTGCTGGTGCTCGGCGCCGCCCCGGGCACCGGACGTACGAGCACGGCGCTCTCCCTGCTCGCCGAGGTCACCGCCGGATCGGGCGTGCGCCGCGTCGACCCGGACGGCGGGATCCGCCGGCTGGCCGCCCAGTTGGGCAGCGGCGACGAGTTCCCGCCCGGCACCGGCTATCTGCTGGAACTGTCCCTCACCCGGCCCGGCGTACTGCCCCCGGACGACATGGACCTGGACGAACTGGCCACCGCCCTGGCCCGGTTCGAGTCCTTCGCGGTGCTCGTCGTCACCGTCGGCTCGACGGCGGGCCCGCTGCTCGCCGGGCGTTACGGCATGCTCTGCCCGCCCGCGCCCACCCAGGAACTGCTCACCACCCGGCTGCGGGAACGGCTGGAGGAACGGCTGGGGCAACGGATAAAGGACCATGTCGCCGCCGCCCCCGAAAGCGCCCTCAGCATGGAGCAACTCCTCGCCCGCGCCCAGGAGTTGGCCGAGCGGGCAGAGGTCGTGGACGCGGTCGGGCTGAAGGACCTGCGCCCCGCCGAGGCCGAACTCCTCGCCTCCCTGCTGGCCGGGCGGCTGCTGGGCGATCTGTCGTACGAGGAGTTGCTGGCCGGCTGTCGCAGCCTCGCCGCCGAGCAGGCCCAGGAGTGGTTCACCGGGGTGGACCGGGCGCTCACCGCACCGGCCGACAGCAAGAAGGAGGGCGCGGGGAGCGACCAACGGCCGGGCACCGCCGCCCTGTTCCACCCCGTGGCGTTCCGGATCGCGCTCGCCGTGCTCGGCGGGGCCTCGCACAGCGCGGTGGCCTCCGCCGCCCATCTGCTGACCTGGGAACTGTCCGTCCAGTGCGACCCCGACCACACCCCGGCCCGCCCCCTGTTCTGCGACGACCCGGTGGCCGACCTGGCCCTCTCGCGCGCCGAACTCACCGACGGCGAGGTCGAGGTGGCGGGTGCGGAGGTCGCGGCCCGGCTGATCTGGTACCGGGGCGGCGCCCTGCCGTCGGCGGTGCTGGCCGAGCTGTGGGACCGGCACTTCCCGGTGCGCGCGCCGGTCGTGCGCTGGCTGCGGCTGCTGGCCGACGACCAGCGGCCCCAGGTGTGGGTGCGCGCGGCGGTCGCCGCCGGGGAGCTGTGCGTACGGGACTTCGACCACGGGTTCGCCGAACTGGTCCGGCCGCTCGCCGAGGGCACCGCCCACCGCAGGCTGTTCGCGGCCACGATGCTGGACCAGGCGGCCGGTCACCCCTCGCACCGCAAGGCCGTACGGAAACTGGTCGAGGACTGGAGCAGGTCGGCGACCTGGACCCAGCGTTCGACGGCGGCGGCGGCGCTGGGCTACGGCAACTGCGCGGACACCGTCGACGACGCCCTGGACGCCCTCGCCCGGATCGGGATCCGCGAGGACGCGGAGCAGTCGCTGCGGGCCGCCGCCGCGTTCAACGTCGTACGGCTGCTGGCGCTGCCGGACAGCGAGCGGACCGCGAAGGTGCTGCGGCGGATGGCCGACTGGACCCAGCACAAGCGCGAGGGCTATCAGACCCTCGGGCTCGCGGCCACGATCTGGCTGGCCGAGACCCGGGTGGACAAGCTGCTGATCGACGAGCCGGAGCCCGCGCTCGGCGAACGCGGCGACTGGCCGCTGGCCCTCGCCCTGGTCGCCGCGCGACCCGAACTCGCCCTGCCCATCGCGGACCTGCTGTGGACCGCGCTCAACACGGCCCGCTCGAAGGACGTCGCCATGGACGCGCTGGAGCGCATGCTGCGCACCGCCGTCCGCAAGAAGGGCGACGAGTGGACCCGGCCGGGGCTGGCGGCGCTGCTGCCCGCGCTGGCCGCCGAGGAACCCGACCGGCGGCGGCTGGACTGGCTGCTGCGCCGAATGATGAACGATCCGGACGATCCGCTGCCCGACGCCCGGGCGCGCTCCCTGTGGCGGCTCGCCACAGGCCGGCGGACCCGGAGCGGCCAGGAGGAGAGAAGCCATGGCTGAGAACGACGAGGCCCGGGCGCGGGCCCGGGCCCAGGAGCGGCTGCGGGCGCGCAGAGCCGCCGCCGGTCCGGCGGGTCCGTTCCTGAAGGAGTACCCGCCGACCGCCGCCCAGCCGCCGATCAGCGCGCAGACGGCGCTGGTGCGCTTCTACCGCAACGGCGGCTACAGCGTGATCACCGTGACCGGCACCCGGCACGTGGACAAGCCGGTGCTGGCCCGGCCGCACACCGTCTGCGAGATCGCGCTCGGCACCTACCAGACGCCGCTGGAGATCGAGTTGCCGGCCGCCGGCGGCACCAGTTTCTTCAAGGCCGAGGTGGACATCCACTGGACGGTCGACGACCCGCATCTGGCCGCCGTCCAGGTCGTGACGGACATCGCCAAGCGGCTCACCGCCCCCATCCTGGAGCGGCTGCACGAGGTCACCTCGACCTACCGCGTGCACGAGGCCGAGCAGGCCAACCGGGCCATCACCCGGGAGTGCACGGGCGGACGCTGGGGCGAACTGGGCACCGAACTCGGCCTGAAGGTACGGCTGTACGTCCGGCTGCGCGTCGACGACCGGGCCATCGAGCACATGAACGGCATCCGGGACGCGCACGCCTCCGCCGAGGTGACGAAGGTGCACCAGGAGCGGTTCCGGGCCATGCTGCAGGGCGGGGAACTGGAGCAGCTCACGTACATGCTGGCGGCCGAGCCGACCGAGGCCAAGGACTTCCTGGAGAAGATCCGCCAGGAGGGCCGGCAGGACGAACGGGAGCGTGTCGACCGGCTGTTCGACATGGTCGAGAGCGGTCAGATCCAGTCCAACGACGTCGAGGCGCAGGCGCTCAGTCTGCTCAACCGGGGGCGGATGGGCGGGGTCCAGGGGCCCATCGGCTCGCTGCCCGCCCGCCGGAACGGCCGGAACGGCAGGCCCACTCCCGAGCTGGAGTCGTCCTCCGCCGAACCGTTCACTCCGGACTGGGTGTCGGACGATCCTCCCGCCCGCGCCCGCCGTAGGCCTGGAGACACCCACGATCCGTACGCCGACGACGACTCCGCCCCGGAGCCGCCGCGCCGCAAGCGCCCCCGCGACGACGGCTGGGACTGGGCGGACGCGGACGGAAGCGACGACGCAGACGGGGCCAGGGACACCCGATGACCGGGGACGGGGGGACCGGGGGGACCGGGGGGACCGGGGGGACCGGGGGGCAGGTCGGGCCCGAGCCGTACGGGGGTCGGCACGGGCCCGACCGCTCCGGGGAACGCGTGAGCGAGCGCGTCGCGGAGCGGCTGCTCGGCACCATCAGGGAGGACCTCGGGCGGGCGGACTCGAAGGCGGCGGTGCTGCTGTCGGGGACGCTCGCACTGCCCGCGTTCCTCATCGGCTGGCAGGGCGCCCCCGGCTGGCACGGGCCCGCCGACGTGACGCTGGTCCTGGCCGGCCTGCTCTGGACGGTCTCGGTGACCGCGCTGGTCGGGGCGCTCATGCCGCGCACCGGCACGGTCCGGGAAGACCGGCAGGGACAGGCCCGGGTGACGTACTTCGGCGATCTGGTGGGCGCCCGCCGCGACCTCGCGGGGCTCGCCGCCCGGGTCGCCGAGGCGGGGCGCGATCCGGCGGGCTGGCTGCTCGTCCAGGCCGTCGACGTCAGCGCGATCCTCTCCGCCAAGTACCGGGCGATCCGGTGGGGGGTGGGTTCGCTCGCGCCCTCGGCGGTGCTGGCCCTGGCGTGGAGCATGACGGCGCGCTGAGACAGCGGCGGGAGCGCTACGGCGTCGTCGAGGGGCGCCGAAGTCAGGAAGTTCACCCATAAGGACGTATCCGCGCGCACGACGGAACCCGTGCGCGCTCAGTAGCGACGATCCAGGAACACCGGCAACGGGAAAACGGGGAACAGGGGACGGCCGTGGGACGAGTCAACGGAGTACGCGAGACAAGAAAGAGCGGGGCGCGCCGTGCCGCGCTCGCCGTGCTGGGCGCCGCCGCGGTGCTCATGTCCCTGTCGGCGCCCACCGGTCGGCCCTCCGGCGGGGACGCCGTACCGGTGGCGGAGACCGAGGCGGCCTTCCCTGCGGTCAACTACGCGGTCGCCGTGGACGAGTCGGCCAGCCTCGCCGACGCGGACATGGCCGCCGAGAAGGCCGCCGCCGCGCGGATCGCGCTGGGTGACGTGTCCTCGTCCTCCCATGTCACGGTGTTCGGTTTCGCCGCGGCCGAGGGCGGGGGCCAGAGCGCCGTTGACCCGGTGTGCCCGCGTACGACGCTGGACGCGGCGGGCCGGGAGACGATCGGCGCCTGTGTCGGCAAGCTCCGCAAGCGCGAGTCCGGCGAGGGCACGGGCACCGACTTCCCGAGCGCGATCCGGCAGGGCGTGCACGAACTGACCAACGGCACCGACCCGTTGGAGCCCCGGGTGCTGTTCCTGCTGACCGACGGGATCATGGAGGTCGAGGACAGCCCCAAGTACGGCGACCCGGCCCACCGGAAGGCCGAGGGCGAACGGCAGTTGACGCTGGCGCTGAAGGACGCGGCCGAACAGGGCGTGCAGATCTGGCCGTTGGGCTTCGGACCGAAGCCGGACGAGAAGCAGCTCGCCCGGATCGCCGCGGGCGGCTACCAGAAGGG
Source organism: Streptomyces sp. GQFP (assembly GCF_021545335.1). Taxonomy (GTDB): domain Bacteria; phylum Actinomycetota; class Actinomycetes; order Streptomycetales; family Streptomycetaceae; genus Streptomyces. Next base: position 4,916,914 of record NZ_CP089312.1, read on the forward strand.
CTGCGTCGAACTGCCCTCCGCGAAGCCGAAGGCGGAGCTGGTCGGCGGCTCCGAGAAGGTCGGCACGACCCTGGAGCGGATCTTCGCCGCCGCCCACTGCATGCGCCACGAGGAGGGCCCGGATCCCCAACGTCCGCCCGCCACCCTGAAGATCGCGATCTCGCCGCTGGCGACCGTGGGCAGCATCGTCGTCGACAAGGGCGACCCCGAGGTGCGGATCACCTACACCGACCCGGCCGGCGACAAGGTCCCGACGTCCGGGACGCACAAGAACTCCCGCTTCGAACTCGCGGGCGGCACCGGCACCGTGGAGGCGCTGAAGATCACCGACCCGCTGCCCGGCGTGTGGAAGGTGAAGGCCGAGGCCCCGGAGGGGCACCGCTCGCTGCCGGTCGCCGTGAGCGTGCTGTGGCAGGGCGAACTGGGCGGCGCCATCAGCATGGACCCGCCCTCCCCGCGCGCCGGGGACGAGGTCACGGTGACGATGCGGGTCCAGACCCGCGAGGGCTACCAGATCAAGGACCCGAGCGACTACGCCGGGCTGAGCGTCAAGAGCGAGCTGACCGGCGACGGCTTCACCCCGCTCCCGCTCACCCTCGCCGACGACGGCAAGGGCAAGGACGCGAAGGCGAGCGACGGCTCGTTCACCGGCACCGCCGAGATCCCGGCGGACGCGGCCGGCGCGCTGAAGGTGAGCGCCACGCTGACCGCCGCAGGCCTGAGCGCGGACACGCGCAGCGAGGGCGGCAGGGTCGCCCCCGGTGAACTGCCCGTCACCACCGCGCTCGACATCCCGGCCGGGGACACGCATCCGGGCGGCAAGGTCACGGGCACGCTGGCCGTCCACAACACGAGCGACGCGCCACGCACCCTCAAACTGTCGGTCACCGACGTGAAGGCGGGCCTGCTAACCGTCACTCCGTCCCAACTCACCCTGAAGGCGGGCGAGTCCGCGACCCGGAAGGTGACCGTCGAGGTCGCCCCGGCCGCGGTCTTCGGCGACCGCCTCACCGACGACGGACTGTCCCTCGCGGGCAACGTCACAGTCGTCGACACCACCGACGGCGACCTCCCCCTCGCGGAGTCCCCGCTGTCGGTGGACGTGACGCCGGAACCCGGGATCTGGGACCGGTTCTGGTGGGCGTTCCTCGCCGCCGCCGTCCTGGTCGCCGCGCTCGTCGCGGCCGTCCTCGCCCTGATCCGGCTGCGCCGCGCCCGCCGGGACCCGCACGGCCTGGTCCTACGGCTCCTCGACGAACACGGCGAGCCGCTGCCGGGCGAGCACGTCGCCGGACACGGACACAAGCAGTGGTACGAGTTCGGCGTCGCCGAGGCCCACATCAGCCCCCGGATCGAGCGCCGCGCACACGGCCCGTACGCCGTCCAACGCAACCCCAACGGCGGAGCGGTGCTGCGCCGCCGCGACGGCGGCCGGATCCCGCTGTCGGCGGCGATCCCGGTCCAGCTGACCGACGGCCTGAGCCTGGCACTGGGCGAGGAGACCCGCAACACCCGCAAGCGGAAGGCGAGTTCGCCCACCTCCGCCGGTCCCGTGCCCGGCACCGACCCCGGCGGGCAGGACAGCACGAACGCTTACGACCAGACGTACCTGTGAAGGGGCCGCAGGCCCCCTTCAGGGGCGCGGGGCTGTGTCGATCTGCGGCTCCGCCGCGCGGGCGCGACGAACTCGGAGGCGCGCAGCGCCCCGAAAGGGGCGCGGGGCTGTGTTGCATGTGCGGCTACCGCCGCGTGCGCGCGACCAGCCCCCACGGCGCCGCACCAGAACCACCCACAGACGCACCGTGCACCAACACGCGGCCCAGCAGCCGCACGCGGGGAGGAAACCCATGAAGATCTTCCAGCCGATGCTCTTCGTCGGCCTGGGCGGCACCGGCGGCCTGGTCGGCGCCGAGCTGGAACGCAGGCTGCGCGCCGAACTGTGCGGCCCGGACGGCTCGGCCCTGAGCCGCCTCAGCGGCCACGCCCCCTACCAGCTGCCCGACTGCCTGCAGTTCGTGTACGCGGACTACAGCGAGTCGGACCTGATGCGGCTGCCGCAGTTCAACGTCGATCCCTCGCTGCGGGCCGCCTACTCCCGTACCTCACGGGCCACCCACGACCTGCTGCCGAACTTCGACAGTTCGCCCGAGGTCACCAAGATGCTCCGGGCGAGTCTGCGCGGCGAGGTCGCCGACTGGCTGCCGCCGCGCACCGACGAACCGCGCGTCACCCCGCTCCACAACGGCGCCGGACAACTGCCCACCGTCGGCCGCGCCGCCCTGTTCGCCACACTCCGGCACGGCCTCGCGCCTGTCCTCACCCCGCTGCTCCAGGCGATCGACGCGATGGCCAGGGCCGGCGGCGAACTCGCCGAGCTGGGCGGCGGAAAGGTCACCGGCTGCGATGTGTTCGTCGCGTTCTCGGTGGCCGGCGGGACGGGAGCCGGGATCTTCCTGGACTACCTCCACCTCATCAACCACGCCTTCCAGCTGCGCCGGTTCAACGGCGTGAAGATCTACCCGCTGGTCGTCATGCCGTCGTCGTTCTCCTCGGCGACCGGCGGCGGACGCGAGGCCGAACTCAACGCGGCCCGCGCCCTGGTGGACCTGTTCCGGCTGGTCGACGGGCAGAACGCGCCGACCGAGGGCGCCGAGATCGGCGACCTCGACCAGCCCGCCGGGCTCGGCGTCCGCTACCCGGGCAGCCAGCCGATCCGACTGCGCACCGGCATCCTGCCGACGTCGTTCCTGTTCAGCCCGACCGCCGGTATCCGCCCGGACGATCTGCGCCGCTCCATCGTGTCCCTGGTGATGTCGCTGATCGGCACCGAGCTGGGCGACACCCGCACCCGGGGCCGTACGACGGTCAGCGACGACGACTTCCAGACCTTCGCCGCGAGCTTCATCAACCGGGGTGTGCACCGAAGTGCCCTCTCCCCGACCGGAATTGGCCGCCAGGGCGTCTCCACCAGCCTGGTCGCGTCGATGACCGTCCCCATGGACCAGCTCGCCGACCTCGTCGCCGGGCGGATGCTGCGGGAGGCGGTCACCGATCTCGTGGACCGGCCCCGGGCCGCGCTGCGCGAGGCGACCGTGCCGATGATCCGGCAGCTGTTCGCCGACTCCCACCTCGAAGAGCTGTGGGAGCGAAGGCAGTTGCCCGTCCTGGACCCCGAACCGCTGCCGCGCGGCGGCAAGGCCATAGAACAGGCGCTGGGCGAACGCGTCTCGGACATGCAACGGCTCCTTGCCGACCTGCGGTCCGTCGCCGAACGCTCCGCCGCCACCATGGCCGACCGCTTCTCGCCGCGCCCCGCGATCGACAAACTCCTCCAGAACGTGGACCCCTTCCACGCCGACCGCGTCGTCCGGGGCGTCCCGGAGAGCGACGACGCGATCGCCCGGCTCGGCTTCCTCGGCATGCTGGACAACCGCTCCCGCGCCCCGCAGCGCCCGCCGGGCATGACGGAGCAGCCACCCAAGATCCCCCGGATCAAGGGCCGCCTGGCCGGGATGTCACCGGCCCGCTGGGGCGACGACGACGTCCAGGCCGCGCTCCAGGAGCAGGACGCCTGGTACCAGTGGCGCTGCCGGACCATCTGGCACGAGGCCTGGCGCGAACAGCAGCAGCACTGGCGGGCCCAGGCCGACACGGCGGGCGCGGACATCGCCCGGCTGGTCAACGCCTTCCGCGCGCACAGCGACCAGGAGCGCAAGATCTCCGCGCAGAAGGGCATGGAACTGTACGAGGACCGCACAGGCATCTCGTACCTCCTCCCGCCGCAGCGCACCCTCAACCACTTCTACGAGGACGTGGTGACAAGGCTGATCCGCCGCGAGGGACTGCGCGAGACGGAGGACGCGGCCTCGCTGCTGCTCAAGCTGGTCGACGGGGACACCTGGCGTGACGTCCACGCCCGCAGCAGGCGCAGCCCCGACGACGCCGTGTCGGTCGTGAAGGCCCAACTGGAGGGCAGGATCACCCGGTTGTTCGCGGAGGGCGGCGAACGCCTCGAAGAACGCCCCCTGTTGCCGTCCATGAGCACGCTACTGGCCGCCGCAGCAGGCGACTCGGACGCCACCGACCAGGTCAGCAAGGAGGCCCTAGACCTGTTCGGCCGCAAGCTGACCGGACTCCTGCCGGTCGGCTTCACCCCGGAGGGCACCGGCCCGCTGCGCGTACTGGTCACCTACCCACGCGTGGAGGCGGTGGAGGAGGTCGAGCAGTACCTCGGCAAGGCGCTCCGCCTGCCCTCCGACGCCCGAAACTCCGTCGAGTACAGGGGAGTTGAGAGCGACTCGGTGACGGTCGTCCTGTTCCGCAGCGAGATGAGCCTCACCCAGGTACCAGAAGCCCGAAAAGTCCTGCGCCAATGGGCCAGGGCCAAGGACAACGAACAGGCCCAGGACGTCCTGCGCTGGCGCCAGCGCCTCGGCTACCGGGACAGCTGGATGGTCAGCGGCGAGGAGGACCGCCGAGTCATCCTGCACCGCCTGTTGTGCGGCATGTGGAACGGCCAGGTCGACGTCGTGGACGGCGAGTCGGCGTCCCCGGACCGCGTCCGGCTGCGCCTGCACCCGGAGAAGGGCCCCCAAGTACCGGGCGTACGCCTCCGGTTGGGCGACTTCCCCGGCGGCGTGTCGAGCTGGGCGGAACTGCTCCGCTCGTACGAACGCTGGACCGTCCTGGACGACGAGCGCACGGTCGAGGACTACTGCCGCGAACTGATGGGCGCCCAGCCCCTGGGCCTCACCAGAAGCGGCACGGACCCGCACCCCCTCTTCGTCGAACTCGTCGAGGAGATCGCCCCACGCCAGCTGGCCCTGCTCACGGAGCGCCGCGAACGGGACGGCGAACGCGTAGAGGGCTGGGTACGCCCCCTCTGGGAATTCTGGGCGGAGACCCTCCCGGCCGCCCTGGACACGGAGTTCGGCGACCAGCGAGCGATCCAGCCGACCCTCCGCACCCTCCTCGAACACGTCCGCGGCGGCATCCCGGCTCCGCGCCGCCGCCCGGAATCGGAGACCCCCCGCCGTCTGATCGACGACGAGGACGACTGGGGTACGGCACCTCGGGCCCCGGAGCCCGATACGCGGCGCACGTCGGCCGACGACTACGACGAGCGGGCGGGCCGCCGGGACGACGAGCGGAACGGCCACCGGGACGACGATCCGGCCCCGCGAGAAGCTCCTCGCACATCCCCGCACACATCCCCGCACGCATCCCCTCGTACATCCGCCCGCTACGACGACGACTTCGCCGTGGACGACTACACCAAGCCGTCCGCCGACAGCCGTGACGACAACGACACTGCGTACGGCGGCAGTTCACGCTTCTCCACCCGGGACGGCGACACCGGCGGCCACGTGGGCGGCCGTGCGGACGGCCGCGTCAACGGCTCCCCGCGCAGTACCGAGCGCTTCTCCGCCCCTTGGGACCAGCCCGACGACACCGACACCGACACCAACACGGACACCGACCGCCGGTACGACCGGGACGGCGACAGCTCGCCCTGGGACGGAGACGCCCAGTGAGCCTGCCCATGGGCTCCGGCCCCGCCGTCATCCAGCTCGACCTGCGCTCCGGGGCGGCGGAACTCGACACCGCCCAGGCACTCCGGGCCCGCGTCGCCCGTCTGCTCGCCCGGGCCGGGCAGCCGGAGCCCGACGACCCGCTGTTCCTGGTGACCGACACCCCGGCCGGCCTCACCGACCACCAGCGGCAGTACGAACTCCTCTCCGGCTACCGGGCCGTGGGCGAGGTGCGAATCCTGGTCCTCCTGGTGGGCAGCGCGCCCGGCTCGTACGCCGACCATGACGAGGCGTTCCGGCCCGACCGGCGCCTGCTGCGCCCCTCGGTACTGCGCACCTCCGGCACCGCCCTCCTGTGGGCCGGTGACCTGCGCGCCGCGCGCACGGCGGTCGAACACCCCGCACCCGACGACCCGGACGCGCTGGCCGTCCTGGTGGACGTGCTGTCGGTACCGGACGTGTACCTCCGCGTCCTCCACGACCTGGAGTCCCTCCCAGAGGCAGTCGCCGCCCCCGGCGTACGCCTCCTCGAACAGGACCTTCCCCCCGAGGTGCGCGACCGGGCCTGGCGCGACGCGCTCACCCGTTTCGCGGGCCACGACACCGACCACGCACCGCCGACGGCGGTCGCCTCCGGCGCCGATCTCCCCGAGCCACTGCGGTCGCTGGTGACCGGCCGGGGCGGCCGGGACCAACGGCACCGCGAACCAGGCGGCCCGGCCGACGGAACGTACCGCGCCTGCGCGGACGCCCTCGACTACGCCGACGAGGCCCTGTCCGGCCTCCGCACCCTCCCCGGCCTGCTCCGCCCCACCCGCCGCGCCGCCTTCGAAGCAGACCTCGACCAGGCCCGCCAGTCCCTCGACGCCTACAAGTCCCTGGTGAGCAGGGCCCTGACCACCAGCACCACCTCACCCGCCGAGGCAGCGTCCCACCTCACCGCCCTGGGCCTACGAGTCCCCACAGCAGAGGGCACACGCGACCGAATCGGCGAGGCCCTACGCGAATACGCCGAGAAGCTGCTGGCCCAGGGCCTCGCCCTACGGTCAGTGGCCCAAAGGTTCACGACCTTGGCAGGCAGGGTGGAACCGGTACCGAGTTCGGCGCTGACACGAAAACTCACGGCATTCGGCAGCGCCCCGACAGGGGCGCGGGGAACTGCGCGACAAGCCACAACGAACCCGCACCCGAAAGACAACCCACCCCACGGAGCGCTGACCAGCGGATTCATAGCAACATTCGCCGCGCTGCTAGGCGCCCTATGGCAGGGCCCCCTACTCGCACTCGCCCTGATCGTCCCGCTCCTCTTCCTCACCACCGCCCTCCTAACCACATCCCGCCTAGGAGGCACAGGCCGCTGGGCACTGGCCCCCCAGCTCGCATCCTGGGCCGGCGCCCTGACCGGCGCAGCGGTCGCGTACACAACCAACCCCCCGCCCTGGCTCAGCACCGCCGGTCTCCTCATCGGCCTCTGCGCGGCAGCGGACACCGCCCGCCGCCTATGGCGTACCGCCGCCGACGCCTGGAAACCCGGCCACGCCACCGCCACCCTCCGCCAGGCCCTGCAAGGCCTGGACACCCTCCTCGCCGAGGGCGTCCAGGAACACTGGGCCGTGGAGGAGCGCCTGAACTGCGCGGACGCGGCACGTTCAGTAGCCGGTGTACTGCGAGCGACGGCAGCGGCGGCGGAGGCCGAAGCGGCCCCCGAGCCCGAGCGAGCCACGGTCGGGGCCGCCGCGTACGACACGTACGGCGCCGACGGATTCCCGGCGGACGACTGGCTGTCGAGCACCCCGGACGCGTTCTCCGGAACCGGCGACGGCCCCACAGACAACAAGGCCGCCAACGACGACTGGATGACCACGTACGCCTGGCCGAACGCCCCGTCCTGGGACGACCCGGCGGACACCCCCGTCCCGGCCCCCCGCGAAGAACCCCCCGTGTCCTCCCCGCCCCGGGCGGCGGACCGCACCGCCACCACCCCCCGCTGGCTGGACCGCGAGACCGCCGAGGGCGGCCCGGAGTTGGTCGCCACCCTCGCCCGCGACCTCACCGACGCAGCCCTGAAGGCGATGGCGACCTACTGGGGCGCCGTGGAACGCGGCCAGGCCGGCACGCTCGCCGCGACCCGGATCGAGGGACGGGTAGCGGAACTCCTCTCCACGGCCCGAAGGCACCTACGGCACAACGGAGTTCTGGCCGCGCCCCCCTTCGCCGCCCCCCGCCGCACCCGCGCCAACTCGGCCGGCCTGCTGGGCACCGACCCGCACGCACTGGCCGGACTGGTCGGCGCGGAGACCGACCGCCAGTCCGTGGTCCAGCTGTCCTCACCCGACCAGGGCGCACTGCTCAGCCGCGACCCGGCGGCGGCCGTGTGGATCAGGTTCGCGCCCCTCGCCGTACGCGACGAGGTCGAGAAGGTCTGGCGTACGAACGGTACGGACCGCCCGGAGGAGGTGGAGTGGACGTCGTCGGGACGGTACGCGGGCCTGCTCCGGCTCACCCCGCTGCGCCCCGGAGTCGTCGACACCTTCCGCCCCCGCCACGACGACGGAGACGGCGAGGGCGACGGGCCCAGGAACGGACACGGCTACGAGTACGAAAGCCCGTACGACCGAGGGGACGGCGACAGCTGGTGACCCGCACCACGCATCCAGGGCCAGGACCGGGATCGGGATCGGGATCGGGGCCTGGGGTCCCTGACGGACCCGCCGACGCCAAGCTCGGCTTCACCGCCCCCTCCGGGCGACGCCACGTCGCCCGCGCCCGCTTCGGCCCCGAGTCCCGGCGCGACCCCCAACTGCCCCCGCTGATCCGCAACGCCCTGCTCGACGACCGGGGCCAGGGGCAGCGCTGCGTACAGGTGCGGCTCGCCACCCCCGACGCGACGGAACCGGTCGCGCGCGCCCTCCTCGACACCGAGGCGGGCACCGCGCTGCGGCTGCACCGGCTGGTCGACGGCACCGAGTTCGCCCCGCTGTTCCCCCGGCTCATCGGCTACGAGCTGGACACGGACGAGCCGTTCCTCCTGTACGACCCACCGCGCGGCGCCACCGCGGCCAAGACCCACGTCATGTCGTCGACCGACCAACGCGTCCTCACCCGCGACCTGATGCTCGCCCTGTGTCTGCTGGACGGCCAGGGCCTGGTGCCGCGCGGCATCTCGCCCGCCAACGTCCTCTGGGACGGAACGTCCTTGCAGCTCTGGGGACTTGAGGGCGTGGCCCGAGTCGGCCGACCCCGGTCCGCGTGGGGCCGGGCCCCGTACTCCTCGCCCGAACAGCGTCGCAACGAGGGCGTGACCGACTCCCGGGACGCGGTGTGGAGCGCGGCCCAGGTGCTCTACCGGCTGGTGACCGGCCGCCCCGGCCACGCCGACCACGCACCGGCCGACCTCGACGAACACCGGGTCCTGGCCGAGACGTTGAGGGACGCCTTCGCCCCCCGGGCGACCGGCCGCCCGACCCCGGCCCAGCTTCTCGACCTGCTGTCCCCGGGGGCGTCCGGCCGCGCGGCCCTCCTCGCACCCGCCGACGAGACCCACCAGGACCGCCAGGTGTTCGAACAGGCCATGCGCGCCAAACGGCAGGCACCGGTGGCCCCTTCGACGACGGTCGCGGGCACGGCCCTGACCGAGAGCGAGGTGATCTGCCCGTACTGCCTGGAGACCATCCAGCTCGACCTCGGCGCGCTGTACGTCACCGACAGCCGGATGCAGTACCAGCCCCTGAACCTCGCGGGCGTCGGCAAGCTGCGCCGCCAGGACGTCATGCGCGGCGCGGTCCAGAAGTGCACGGCGGACCCGGACTTCCCCGAACACTTCATCCCCGTGCCGTACTTGACGTACGGCCGTCCGCTGACGGTGGCGATGGTCGGCCAGTCCTCCACCGGAAAGAGCCATCTGCTGACCCAGATGATCGCCGAGATCACCGACGGCGGCCTCGAACCCTTCGGCCTGAGCTGGCAGTCGGTCAACCCCGAGCAGCACGCCAGGTTCGTACGGGAACGGGTGCAGCCCCTGCGCAACGGCCGCGTCCTGGACCACACCACCGCCCTGGGCCTGGACGGCTTCGCCCGCTTCGTCGAGTCCCTCCTCATCACCGACGCCCACGGGCAGGTGCGTCCGGTCGCCTTCTTCGACCTGGGCGGCGAGGACCTCGTACGGACGGACGCGGCCCTGCGTTTCCTGCTCGGCGTGGACGCCCTGGTGTTCGTCGTCGACCCCGTACTGGCGCTGCCGCTCCCGCAGTTGGACCACGCGAGGGAACGCGGCGGGGTCGAGGTGAACCGGGACGGCGACCTCGCCTTCGCGACGGTCCTGGACCGGCTCCCGAAGACCGGCCAGTACCTGGAGGTGGCGGCCACGATGGTGCTGGGCAAGGCGGACCTGCTGCGCTTCCAGTCCCCGGTCGACCGCTGGCTGGCCAGGCCGACGGCCGCCTCACTGGACGCCACCCTCATCCGCGAGGAGAGCCAGGACGTCCACGCGTTCCTGCGCCGGCACGCGGGACAGGCCTGGCTGCGCCCCTTCGACGCGATCCGCCGGTGCACCCTGCACGTCGCGTCGGCCACCGGCGGCCAGGAGGACCAGGGCCGCTATCCGGCGGGCGCGGCACCCCGGCGCGTACTGGAACCCCTCCTCTCCCTGCTCGCGATGCACGGCCTGATCGACGTCCCGGGCGGCCCCGAGGCGTTCGCGCGGGGCGAGGCGGCGGCGTGGGAGGCGGTGCCGGCGGAGGGCGGGGAGGGACCCGGGCAGTTCGGTGTGCCCGGGGCGCGGGGAGCCGGGGGTCCCGGACGCGAACGAGAACGGGAGCGGGAGCGGGAGCGGCAACCGGAACGGGGAGAGGAAGAGCAGTGAACGAGTTCCAGGAGATGCCGTCGGTGTCCTCGGCGGATTCGGCACCTTCGGTGTCCTCGGCGGCATCGGCGTCTTCGGCGCATCCAGTTCCGTCGGTGCATCAGCTGGTCTTCCGGTGGGAGGGCAACCACGGCAGACAGGGCACCGGCATGAAGGCGGTCGCCCACTCCTGCTCGGCGGAGCGGGCCGAGCAACTGGGCCGGGAACTGGGCCCGTTGCTGTGGGTGTCAGGGCCGGGCGCGGCCCGCCCGAGCGTCGTACGCACCCTGTCCCGCGACGGCGAGGTCCTGCTGGCCCGGCGCTGGCCCACCAAGGACCCGTACGGCCGCCCGAGCACGATCAGCCATGTCCTGGTCGGCGCCCCGGGCACCCTGAAGACCCGTCAGTGCCTGGGTCTGGCGTACGGCGGCTGGGGGCCCCGGGAGTCCGCGGAGCAGGCGAGCGGAACGCTGTCGACGGTCGAGTGCGCGCAACTCGACGCCCTGGCGAGGCAACGGCTGCCGGAGATGCTGGGGCGGCTGGAGAGCGTACGGCGCGCCCTGATCCTGGTCGCGGCGGAGTGGCTGCGCGATCCGGCGCAGCGGGTGTCGCTGCTCGTGGAGGAGACGAGCCCGCCCGGCTGGCCGGACCGGGACGGCGCCCCGCTGGTCTACCTCGGCCTGTTCCTCCTCTTCGGCTCCTGGCCGGGCCACGAGTGGTCGTTCGCGACGTACGACACGGTCGACACCCACCCCCTGCGCCTCACGTCCGTCCCGCGCTGGGAACAGGACACCGGCGGCTCGGGCCCACTGGCCCGGGTGGTGATGGGCCGTACACCGGCCAACCCCCAGTTCGAACACCGAGCGGCGATCCACCTGGTCGATCATCTCCTGGCCCACCCGGACGCGGCCGCGGGCGTACCCCAGCTGCTGGAGAACATGAGCGACGGAGCGACGCTGGACTGGGCGCGGCGACGGGACCTGCTGGGGAGGATCCTGAACGCCGAGGGCCGGGGCGGGTATCCGTACGAGGTTCGGAGCCGTGTGAATGGCTCGCCGGCGCAGCGCCCGTTCCAGGAGTCGACCGACGTGGACGGGGACTGGGACCGGCTGTCCGTCGAGCCCCCGCTGCCCGAACCCCCGTACCCGGCACCGTACTTGGAGCCCGCGCCCACGGTCACTCCCCCGCAGCCGCGCCGTACGCCCGACCGCGAACCGTACGGACTCCACGAGGAGTTGTGCGACCACCGGCGCGGGGATCTCCAGCAACGCACCATCCTGGAAGCGATGTTGCGCCCACTGCCCGACGAGGTGCTCCTGCGGGAGCTGCGCTCGGGCGAACTGCCGCCGGACGCACTGGACTTGGTGCTGTCCGAACTGGGCGACGAGGAGCGCCGCCGAACCCGCCCCCTGGAGATGCGGCACACCCTGTGCGCCCAAGTACTGCACAACAACCTCTACTTGACCCATCACGGGCAGCCGGGCGAACTCACGTCGCGAGCGGCTCTGGCGGACCGGGCGGCCGACCTCTTCACCTGGGCCGTGGCCCCCCTGGCCCGCGACGACCGCTATCTGCTCGACCTCCAGGAACTCCTGGCCAGAATGTGCCGCGACCCCCATCCCACCGCGGGCAACTGGCTCCGGCACACCGTCATCGCCCCGCCGAACGGCGAGGTCCCCGACCTCCCGCCGACGGTGTGGCAGCAGATCCTGCACGTCCTGCTGACCCGCCCGAACGGACCACAGCCGACCACGTCCCACCCCTCACCAGCCACGACACCGCCGCCCGCACCGACCGCCATGACCCGCCTCTCCGACCTGATGGACAAACCGGGTTGTGTCATCGGGGCGGCCTTGACGGTGCTCTTCGTGCTGGTCACGACTGTGCTGATCTTGATGTGACGGAGGTAGGCTGACCGTCTTTTTTGAGACAGAGACGGGCGGGGAAAGAGACATGTCCAGCAAGAGACGTCTGATCGTGGCCGGCCTGACAGTGATCCTCATGGCCGGCCTCGGCGCGTGCGGGGGCGAAGGCGGGCAGGACGACAACCCGTGGCAGGACTCCAAGGTCAGCGGGGACAGCGCAGGCGACCAGTACGACGAGGGCACGGACGAGGGCGTGGACGACGCCCCGCCCACGGTCTCCGGCCTGCGCAACGCCGTACGCCACCTCCCCCGCAAGACGACGAAGGCGACCCGCCCGCACACGGTCAGGAAGTGCACCACGTCCAGCAAGTCCGGCAAGTCCGGCAAGTCCGGCAGGAGCACCCGGACATGCAAGACCGTCCGCAGCGGCACGGAGACGTACACCCGGGTGGTCCGCCAGGAACTCTGGTGCGTGAGCCTGGACGACGTGAACGGCGACACCTCCAAGGACGCCGTCTGGTACGAGGTCACGAGCGCGACCTACGACGAGGCCGTCGCGGCGGAGCACCACGCCCCCCTCAGCTTCGCCCCGAAGACCACCACCCCCGGCTGCACTCCGTAACCCGCCGCTCCCCTCAATTAGACAGCGAGTCAAGTTACTCAACCGTAACCCACCGACTGCTACCCGAGGTAACCGACCAGTAGGTACGGTCCAGGCGAACCGCCGAGCAACAGGTGCCGAGAGACGGCGACTTGCCTCCACCCGTGGGACGCGGGCGGGGCAGGTCGCCACTCCCCCCACCCTCACCCCTGCTCCTGCCAGCCGCTTCACAGGAGGTTCGCCATGCCCGCACGCAGACGGCTCCTGGCCGCAGCAGTAACCGCTGCGACCTGTCTGGGCGCTCAGACACTCTCGTACGCGACGACGACAGCCACGGCGGCAACGACCGCCTCCTCCACGGAGAAGGTCGTGTCCCGGGGCGTAGAGATCCCAGCGTTCTACACGCCACCGACAACCCCCCTCCCCACCCCCAACGGCGCGCTGATCCGCACCGAACCCCTCCCCCTCGCCCTCGCCCTCCCCACCCTCGACGGCCCCCTGCCCGGCCGGGCGACCCGCCTGATGTACAAGTCCACGGACTCGAACGGCGCCCCGGTCGCGGTCACCGGCGCGTACATCGAACCGACGGCGAGCTGGAAGGGCGGCGGCGCACGTCCACTGGTGGCGGTAGCCCCGGGGACGATGGGCCAGGGCGACCAGTGCGCGGCGTCTCTGGGCCTGGAGCACCCCCTGCTCCTCAACGGCCGTACGGTGTCGGTCGGTTACGAGGACATCGCGATCTACCGCCTCCTGGCGACCGGCGCCGCGGTGGTCGTCACGGACTACGCCGGCCTGGGCGCGACGGACCGCCTCCACACGTACGTCAACCGCCTCGACGAGGCCCACGCGGTACTGGACGCTGTACGCGCGGCCCGCAACTTGCCGAGCACGTCGGTCACATCCGCTTCCCGGGTGGGCCTGTTCGGCTACAGCCAGGGCGGCGGAGCGACAGCGGCGGCGGCGGAACTCCAACCCTCGTACGCCCCCGACATCACCCTGTCCGGCACGTACGCGGGCGCCCCACCGGCAGACCTGACGGCGGTCACGAAGGCGATCGACGGCAGCGAACTGACCGGCGCCCTGGGCTGGTCCCTGAACGGCTTCCTGCAGTCGGACCCGACCCTCCGCCCGATAGCGGAGGCCCACCTGAACACGGCGGGCAAGGCAGCCCTGACGGACCTGTCGACGATGTGCGTAGGGGACGCACTCCTGGGCTACGGCTACACGAAGAGCACGAAGTGGACGACGGACGGCAAGTCCATCTCCGACATCATCGCGTCGACCCCGGCCCTCCAGACGTTCCTGAACGGCCAGCGCATCGGGAACCTGAAACCAGCAAGCCCGGTACGCGTGGCAACAGGCACCAGCGACAACCTGGTACCGCACGGCCAGGCCCGCCGCCTGGCGGCGGACTGGTGCGCGAAGGGCGCGAACGTCACGTACCGCCCGGTGATCCTCCCGAACGTGATCAGCCCCCTCCTGAACCACTTCGCCCCACTCCTCACGGACCAGGGCAGCGCGGTGAGTTGGCTCACGGACCGGTTGTCGGGGGAGCCGGCGAGGTCGAACTGCGGGGTGCTGCCGGTCCTGCCGTGAGTGCGCGAGCGGGTGAGTGAGGGGTGCGAGACGACAGTTGAGGAGTCAATCAGCCACCGATTAGCCCATAAGTGGACATAGCACCATGGGCTCGATACGGTCGAATCACAGGCGCCACAGCCACAGAAGTCTCAGTCGGCGAGCAGGCTGCCGGACGCCGGAAGCCGGAACGCACCGGCCCAATTGACACTCAGCGCCAGCCCGTACGCATGCCGACGGGCCCCGCGAACGCGCAGGCGCATCAACCCATGGCCCGAAGCAGACGAGTGGAGACCGCAATGCGGGATTTCAGTAGCAGGGGAAGGAAACTCGCCTCCGCCACAGCAGTGGCTTCGCTGGTGGTCGCGGCTTCCGCGACAGCGACCAGTGCGACACAGGCCAATCCGGACAAGTCGAGGGTCATCGTCTCGGGAACCGCGAGTTGCGAGCGATTCGAGGACTCGTCAGTGACCGATGTGTCCATAACCCCCGCCGGCAAGGACGCCAAGACAGCCGAACTCTCCGGTGAGGACACGAAGGAGAAGTACAAGCTGACCTTCACGGGCGTCCCGAAGCTCCCGAAGAGCTGGCAGGCCAACGCCACGGTCAACTGCGTGGACAGCGAGGACGACACGCACACCTTCAGCAAGAGCTTCAAGATCCAGAGGCCCGCGGGCACGACGGAAACCCAGACCCTGAACCTCAAGTAGGTCCCGACGACGGCCCGCTGCGAACCCCGCGACATCGCGGCACGCGCGGCGGGCCGGCCGCCGTCCCTCCCGAAACTCTATACTCGGGGGGAATCAATATCTGTCCTCGCGGTCGAAGAGTTTAATGGACCTCGCAGGGAGAGTTTTTTTCGCACCTCTGCAGCGTGCTACTGTCGATCTCGGTTGCAGTTTTGGTACCCAAATCCATTTTCCGGCGGGGCATCATCGCGGCGACATGGTATCCGTACCGTGCGGATTCCGATGCACTGCCCCAAAGGAGATATGAACATGGCTACTGGCACCGTGAAGTGGTTCAACGCGGCAAAGGGTTTCGGCTTCATCGAGCAGGACGGTGGCGGCCCTGACGTGTTCGCCCACTTCTCGAACATCGCCTCCCAGGGCTTCCGCGAGCTACTGGAAGGCCAGAAGGTCACCTTCGATGTCGCGCAGGGCCAAAAGGGCCCGACGGCCGAGAACATCGTTCTCGCCTGACGCTGACGCGCATTTCGTAGCTGGAGGCCGCATCCCTCGGGGTGCGGCCCCCAGCTGCACGCATTTCCCGCAGTGGCGTCACCTGCGGGACGAAGCATTCAGGGTCACAGTCTCATTTCGCGCCCTGTAGGCGACAACCGCTTTCGCATTCTATTCGGCCCGTTCCTGTAATTCTCTGCGCCGCTTTTCCGCTGCGAGAATTCCTTGATACGTGCCGTATCAAGGAAGGTTCTGAATGAACCGCACACGTACGAACGACCGTTCCTCCCGCACCCGCAGCCGCACCGGCGCCCCCGCTTTCGGCGCTGGCGCCGGTGCGAAGCGGGGCAGCCGGTTCGGCTCGTCGACCCCGAGCCGTTCCGGCGGTCCGAGCCGCTCGGGCGGCCACGGCCGCCGACCCGCCGCGATCCAGGGCGAGTTCGCCCTGCCGAAGACCATCACTCCCGCGCTGCCCGCCGTCGATGCCTTCGCCGACCTCGACATGCCGGCCAAGCTGCTGGCCGCCCTCGGCGCGCAAGGCGTGACCGTGCCCTTCCCCATCCAGGGTGCCACCCTGCCCAACAGCCTCGCAGGCCGTGACGTGCTCGGCCGCGGCCGTACCGGCTCCGGCAAGACCCTGGCCTTCGGCCTCGCGCTGCTGGCCCGTACCGCCGGACAGCGCGCCGAGCCCCGGCAGCCGCTCGCTCTCGTCCTCGTCCCCACCCGCGAGCTGGCCCAGCAGGTGACCGACGCCCTCACCCCGTACGCCCGCGCCGTGCGGCTGCGCCTGACCACGGTCGTCGGCGGCATGCCGATCGGCAGGCAGGCCGGAGCGCTGCTCGCGGGCGCGGAGGTCGTCGTAGCCACGCCCGGCCGGTTGAAGGACCTCATCGACCGGGGCGCCTGCCGCCTGGACCAGGTCGCGATCACCGTCCTCGACGAGGCCGACCAGATGGCCGACATGGGCTTCATGCCGCAGGTCACCGCCCTCCTCGACCAGGTGCGTCCCGAGGGGCAGCGGATGCTGTTCTCCGCCACCCTGGACCGCAATGTCGACCTGCTGGTCCGTCGCTACCTGACCGACCCGGTCGTGCACTCGGTGGACCCCTCGGCCGGTGCGGTGACCACGATGGAGCACCACGTGCTGCACGTCCACGGCGCCGACAAGCACCGGACGACGACGGAGATCGCGGCGCGCGACGGCCGGGTCATGATGTTCCTGGACACCAAGCACGCCGTGGACCGGCTGACCCAGGACCTGCTGAACAGCGGTGTCCGGGCCGCCGCCCTGCACGGCGGGAAGTCGCAGCCGCAGCGCACCCGGACCCTCGCACAGTTCAAGACCGGCCACGTGACCGTGCTGGTCGCGACGAACGTGGCGGCGCGCGGCATCCACGTCGACAACCTCGACCTCGTCGTGAACGTCGACCCGCCGACCGACCCCAAGGACTACCTCCACCGGGGTGGCCGCACCGCCCGCGCCGGCGAGTCCGGCAGCGTCGTCACCCTTGTCACCCCGAACCAGCGCCGCGACATGACCCGCCTGATGGCGGCCGCGGGCATCACCCCGCAGACCACCCAGGTCCGCTCGGGCGAAGAGGCCCTGAACCGCATCACCGGCGCCCAGGCACCCTCCGGCATCCCCGTCGTCATCACCGCCCCCGTCGTCGAACGCGCCAAGCGCGGCGCGACCTCCCGCGGCAGGCGCCGGCCCGCTTCGAAGGCCCGGCGCGGGAGCGGGCAGCGGTCCGCCTCCAACGCGGCGGCCTGAGAACCACGTGATCGGGAAGCCGACCCAGCTCCGCAGGAGACACGGGCGGCGGTCCACAGGTGTAACGACAAGACCGTCCCCTTCTTCCTCCTGTTCTTCCTCCTGTGAGGCACCATGCGCTGTGTCATCGCCCGTTTCCCGTTCGACCTGACCAAGAGCGGTGTCCTGGAGTCGATGAAGGGCGTCAAGCCCGAGCAGGTCACCGGCGAGTCCGTGATCATCGGCCGCCGCATCTACCCCGTCAAGCAGGTCGGTCAGGTCATCACCCGTCAGGACCGCCGCGACTTCAGCACCGGTGAAGTCCTCCGGGCCATGACCCGGCTCGGGTTCACCTGCCGCGGCCTTCCCCGGGCCGCCATGCCCACGCGCGTCCCCGGCCCGCTCCAGCATGCCTCCGCGCTGCCCGGCATCCCGGTGACCGTCTGACGGACAGGACCGGCGCGAGCCGACACCGAACCGCGAGGAGGGCCCGACCGGCACGCACCGGTCGGGCCCTCCCGCGTACCCAGGGGTTTCCTGCGCGGCGCCGGATCAGTGGTCGGAGTAGCTGAAGTCGCCCACGGTCCAGGCGCTCACATCCGCGATCGAGACGCGATACATCCCGCCCGTCTCCGGGATCCCCACCGCGCCCTGAAGGATGCGGGCCACATGGAAGTGCAGATGCGTGGGAGGCCCCTCCTGCGGCGTCATCGCGGTGAAGACGGCGGCGAACTCGCCCAGCCGGGCGGAGTCCGTCAGGACCTCCGACACCCGCTGCCTCCACACGGCTTCGGGAGCCAGCCGACCGGTGACGACAGCGCCACCGGTGACCACGGTCAGGGACATCTGATTGCTCTGCCCGGACTCCACCAGGGCGGCAACCTCAACGAGCAGTTCGTCAGGCTTCGACATGGGAGCCAATCCTATGCACCGGCCGCCCCGTCCCCTCGCGCCGTCCCCTCGCCCCGTCCTCTCGCCCTGTCCCCTCGATGCTCTCCTGGATGAGCACGAAAATCTATGACGGCCGGAGTAGACATTGGGTGGTGGCGTGGTTATGGTTTCTCTCGTAGCCCAGAGAGACCGCAAGGCCTGGCAGAGACGAACTGCCGGCCGCAGTACCCGCAGTTGCAGTGCGTATGACGGTGTGGTGGTGGAGTTCCGGAGCCAGGTTGGTAGCAGGACGGCGACGGGACTGACGACCGGACCGGGTGGCTCGCAGTGATCAGGAGCCGCCGTCAGCAGTACCAGGCAAGAAGTTGATCACCGAGGGACGAACGGAGGATCCAACCGCCATCAGGATCGCCCGGGCCGAAAGGCTGAGCCCGGGTACCGCAGGACATCGATAGTGAGGTGGTCTCCGGTCAGGCAACCGCGATCCCCGCACACCCGGCGGCATATCGGCCGGGGCAGCGGAAACACAGGGTCGGCGCAGTATCAGGGCCGACAGATGGTGTAGTAGTTCCTTCGGGGCCCTGGTGCCGTACGGCACCAGGGCCCCTCCCCGCGTTCCATGAGAGAGGTTCAATGACAGCAGACGACTCGTTCGGCCGTCTCGACGACGATGACTATCCCGCCTACACCATGGGCCGGGCGGCAGACATGATCGGCACCACCCAGGGCTTCCTCCGCGCCCTCGGAGAGGCCCGCCTGATCACCCCGCTCCGCTCCGAGGGCGGCCACCGCCGCTACTCCCGCTACCAGCTGCGCATCGCCGCCCGCGCCCGGGAACTCGTCGACCAGGGCACCCCCATCGAGGCCGCCTGCCGCATCATCATCCTCGAGGACCAGCTCGAGGAAGCTCAGCGCATCAACGCCGAATACCGCCGCGCCGCCGAATCATCCACGCCGCCGCCCTCGGCCTGAACCGAGTGTGCCCGTCGGGATCGGCGGCCCTCGGTCGCCGAAGGAGTGCTACTCGGGCGCGGACCCCTCTACCGGGTCCGCCCCGGCGTCAGCGCTGCACAGAAGGCCTCGCGGGGGTGGAGGTCCCTGTGCGCGGAGGTCGCCCCTCGGAGCAGCGGCAGTCAGACCGCCGCCAGGTACTGGGGTGAGCATTGGTCGTAGGAACCGATGAGGTGGTCGGCGGTGTGGCGCACCATGTTCACAGCCTGGGCAGTGTGTTTCTCCCGCACGAGGACGCGAGCGTGCACGCGGACGCTGGCAGCGAGGCCGAGACGGTGCGGCGGAGTTCAGAGCCCCGCACCTCTCAGCTACCGAGCAGCCGGCATGTTCCCGTCCCGCCAGTCGTCTACTCGCTTTCGGATGCTCGGGACCATCGGAAGCGCGTCGACCTCCTCGGCCAGGAACCAGCCGACATCGGTGGACTCCTCGGACACGGCAAGTTGCCCCGCCACAGGGCGTGCCAGGAAGCAGATGGAGAACTCCTGCCGTACCTCGCCGTCGTCGTAGGCGATGACGTGACGGGGGTTGGTGTAGGTGCCGACGATCCCGGTGATCTCGACGTCGAAACCGGTCTCCTCGCGGGTCTCCCGAACGGCACAGTCCGGCAGTGACTCGCCGATGTGCATGACACCGCCGGGAAGCGCCCACATGTCGTTGTCGCTACGACGTTGCAGCAGGATGCGGCCGGAGTCGTCGACGACGACCACGGACGCGGCCGGGACCAGGCGTTGTGCGGCCGGAGCGTTCGGGTCGTCCTCGTAGTCGCGCCTACCCACGGCCGTTTCCTTCCCATACCGGAGTGCCCCGGTTCCACAGTTCGTCGACATGGGAGGCGAAGCGGTCGAACATGCCGTCGTTCTGGTGCCGACGCAGATGCAGCGTAGGGGCATCGTGCCCCACGCTGTGGGTCAGCAGGGGCGTCACGATCATGTCGTCGTCGAAGCGGAAGACGGACAGGTACGCGTGCCCATCGCTGAACCTCGCGTCTATGCCCGGCTGTTCCTTGATCTTCTCCAGTTCCGCGAGTGTCACGCGGATGCGGGTGGACAGGGTCAGCGCAACGTCTTCGTCCTGTTCGCGTGCGCGAGTGAGGTCACTGTCAGGGGCGCCGAGCAGAAAGCGCACTCGGCACCCTTGAGCGGCCTTGCGCTTCAGCGCGGTACCGAATCGAGCCTGCTCAAGCCAGAGAAAGTAGTTGGTGTACCCGGCAAAGGTCAGCTCTCGTTGGGCCTTGGTGATCAACGAACGCCACACGGAGGCCGGACAGCCGGACCGGTAGGGATAGACGGACACGACCTCACGGTCCGGACCGACCTTTATCGCCTTCTTCGCGGCTACTGGCCACAACACCGACTCGTCCTCCCCGAGTGCTTCGCAGACGGCCCATCTGTGGCGGGCACGAGGTACCCGCCCGGTCTCCGTGATCCATCGGCCAACGGTCTTGATGTCCACGCCGCAGCTCTCCGCCAACTGACGGTCGGTCATTCGGGCTTGCAGCATGGCGCGGCGTAGC
This sequence comes from Streptomyces sp. GQFP, assembly GCF_021545335.1. Classification (GTDB taxonomy): domain Bacteria; phylum Actinomycetota; class Actinomycetes; order Streptomycetales; family Streptomycetaceae; genus Streptomyces. The sequence goes on from NZ_CP089312.1 coordinate 4,937,672, forward strand.
GGTTCATTCACGGATGCCCCCGGGGACGTTAGGCACGCTTTTCACGGTAGCCCTGCTCCATGCCTAACGGTCGCCGAACGCAGTAGGAACGCCCCGTCAGAGGAGGAAGTGTGGTTGTCGACCATCCCACCATCGCCGACGCCGACCGTCGTGCTGTACGTACGGCCCGGGGCGGTGGCCATCTGCCGCAGGAGGTTGACGCAGTGAGCCAACCCATCGACACCACCCACGACCGCCAGGAAGCACGACGCCGGCGAGCCTGGCAGCGAACGCCGTGGCCGACTGAGCACAGAGTGGTCATCGGGCGGAGTCTGACTCGCGGACGGGAGCTGTCGGCGTGACGGAACACCTCGACGTAGTACGGCTTCTGCCGTGGGTGGGCTCCGGAGGCAAGCCCTGTTTTCTGGCCGGAGGCGGCTCCGGCGGGTACGTCTCGCGACTCGCGGACAATATGGAGTCGATGCAACTCGGTCTGGCCGGCAGCCTGATCAAGGAAGCCCGCATCATGCTCGACGGCCGCAACTGGACGCCGGGTGAACTCCATTTGCTGGCCGTTGAGTTGACCGAGGCCCTCACCAACGTGCACCGCGTCGCGGAGAGCCGGGGCGCGCGCCTGTCCGTTCGTTCCTGGGACGATTCCGACCTGGCTGACGATGACGACGGGGACTACGGCAGTTCCGCAGAGCCAACTGAGGCTGTCGGGTGACAACCTCCCGAGCGCGGCACCCTCTGTGGGACGTGCACAGGCACACGCCGTATCTGGTGCCCTGACTGCTGCGGGTTCGAGGGCTGCTGGACCTGCGTGCACACGTACGCGGTGGCCTGTCCGTCCTGCAGCGAAGGGAAGTTGGAGCCGATCCGGTGGTGAGGCTCGGGCATCGATCGACCCGGTACCAGGTCCACGAGGGCCGGACGACTTCGTGGGCCTCGAACAGGTCGCCCCGGCGGTGTGGGCAGTACCGGCGGAAGCCCGACCGGTCACTCCCGCGGGGTCCACGCTCCCCCGACTTGCGGCGGAACTCCCGTACACGGTGCTGCACGACCATGAGGACAAGCCTCAGGAGATCCGCTTCTGGGGGACCTCTGGTGATTGAGTGAGTCGCCAACCCCCGAGACCCGAAGCTGATTTCGGCCACCGCACGGCACTTACGAGTCACCGCACCTGGCCCGTATGGTTCCGGCATGTTCGAGACGATCCAATGGCGGTGTCACGTACACGCGAACGATCGCCGCAGCGCCGAGCGGGTGGTCGGGCGTCTCGTGGCTCGGTTGGATCGTCCGCTTGAGATCGAGAACTACGAGCGGTACTGCAAGTTTCCCGAGCTGGCCGTGTTGCGGCTGGTCTCCCCGCTCCGGTGTCCCGCCCCAGAGCATGCGCTGATGACCGTCCTTGAGTGTGCGTGGAAGATCGCGACGCCATGGAGCCTCAGCAGTCAAGGGTCAAGCACCCACCACGAGTTCGAGGGCATCGCCGCTGCCAACATCGGCGCCCGCTTCAGCGTCCCGGGCATCGAATGGATGGAGTTCCGCGTCACCGATCGGCCCGTCACCTGATCGGCCCTGACGAAGGCGCAACCAGCCAACAGGCAGGTGCCCGACCAACCCATGGTTACTAACATCGAGGTTACTAACATTGATGTTAGTAACCTCGATGTTAGTAACGCCACGGCGCCGGGCGCTCGATGCGTGAATCCGGGCACCCCCAGGTCACCGACCAGAAGGTGCCCGAGGCAGGGCACCCGTCCCTACCTCCCGAACACCACACTGGTTCGACGTATCGGAGTCGCCGATGATCCGGTCGTTCGTGCCGGTGGCGCTGCGGCACAACTCGTTGTCACGGAAAACCGACGTGCCGCCGTCGAGGTTGAAGTGGCGCTCGGTGTTGTCGATGCTCAGCCTCGTACGGAAGCGGGCCTCAGCGGAGGGGGATACCCGCCCCGCCTGCCCGAACGCTTGGCCGTCCGCTTGGGCAGGTCACCACAACCCAAGCCGTCCCCCGGCCGTCTCACATGGCGTCACCGAACTCTGAAACACCACAAGGCCCAAAGGCCCCAAGTGCCCATGTGACCCCGGAGGTTACGTTCATGTCCTCATCCCCCACCGGCCGTCGGACGCCTCGCGTCGCATCGGCATCGGCACTGGCCCTGACGCTGGCCCTCGGCGCCGGACTCGCGGCCGTCCCGCTCGCGCTGGCCGGTACGGCCGGTGCCGCGACGCCGTCCGCGAAGGCCGAAGTCAGCTTCAACGACCGCGAGTTGAGCTACACGGCCGCCGCCGGCCAGACCAACAAGCTGACCGTCACCGAGGCCTACGCCGACGCCACGGACCACACGAACATCACCTTCGCGATCGACGACGTCGTCCCGGTCAGCGTCGGGCGTGGATGCAGCTACCCCGACTCCGCCGACCAAACGAAGGTCCTGTGCACGGTCGTCACCGTGGACAGCCAGAGCCCGTACAACATCCTGTCGATGAACCTCGGTGACGGCAACGACGTGCTCGACTTCACCAACAAGACCGACCAGGCCTACTACGGCAACTGGATCGCCCTGGGCGCCGGCAAGGACAAGCTGACCGACCGGGGCAGCGTCGACGCCAACTTCGTCGAGGGCGGGGCCGGCGACGACACCATCACTGCGGGCCCGGCGTCGTTCGTGCGCGGCGGTGACGGCAACGACACCATCACCACCACCGGCGACATCGCGGAGGGCGGCGCGGGCAACGACGTGATCCGGGGCGGCGCCGGGGACCAGGACCTGAGCGGCAACAACGGCAACGACACGCTCTACGGCGGGACCGGCGGCGACCACATGTACGGCGGCGCGGGCAACGACGTCATGTGGGGCAACAGCGGCATCGACCAGATGTGGGGCAACAACGGCAACGACAAGCTGTACGGCGGCCCCGCCAAGGACATCCTCTCGGGCGGCACCGGCAAGAACGTCGTACGTCAGGACTGACGGTCAGCGGCAACAGCCAGAGGCCCCGGAGTTCCGTCTCCGGGGCCTCTCTGGTGTTCGGGCCGGCCGATCACTACGTACCGGGGGGATCAAGCGGCTGCCACGGCCAGGCGGTGGAAGGCCTGAGTGGTGTGAGGGTGGGCGATCTCGTCAAGGAGGTGTCGCCAGTCCGCGTCCATGTTCGTGCTCATGTTCATCTTCATATTCGTGCCCATGTTCATGTCCGCGACGGTGACGGCGGTCACGGCCGGGTGTGCCTGGTCCCAGGCCGTGAGCAGCGGGGTGAGGTCGGTCTCGGTAGGCATCCCTGGTTCCTTTCGCGGGGCTTCGGTTCGTTGGGTTCAACAATGCCGTTGCCCGGGCGGCCCAACCATGGAGCGACCCACCCGATCGGGGGTGTAGCTGGCCGCACCCCCGAGGGGCTGTTCTCCCCCTCGGAGGTGCGACACACGCCAGGAACGGGTTTGGTTACTTGACGTCGATCAGGTCGTGCGGCGGTACCGTCACCGTCCGGGCGCCCTCCGTGCCGCCGAGGATCACCTTGCGCAGGGCGACGTTGTTGTTGAGGTCGGTCTCCTGGAGGCGCTTCTCCGGGTTGGCGATGACCTGGATGTAGTACGTGCCGTTCGGCAGGCCCGTGACGTCGAAGGACTGGCCGGGGCGGTACTGGGTGTACGTGTCGCCGGAGCCGACGTCCAGGACCTCACGTACCGAGAGGGAGTTCTTCTCGCCGCACGCCGTCGACAGATCCGTGTTGTACGGGTGCCAGTTGGCGTTCTTCACCGTGTAGTCGATCGCGTCGGTGTTGGCCAGGCAGAACGCCTCCTTGCCGCTGCGCACCTCCTTGGTCTGGTCGGCGCTCAGCAGGCGGTAGCTCGCGAAGTCCGTGAAGTGCCAGTGCTCGTGGCCGACCCGGGGGTCCCACTCCATGGTGCCGGTGGGCGTGTAGCCGACCTGCTTGCCGTTCGCGTCGTAGAAGTACTGGTAGGCGTCCATCAGGTCCTTGCCCTGCTGACGGAAACCGTCCACCACCAGGGGCGCGGGGCCCGCGTTCCAGACGTTCGCGCTGAACGCCAGGTAGTCCTTTCCGGCTACGTCCCCGTCCTCACCGTCCGTGATGGCGATGTCCCACGCCGGCAGTGAACGCAGGTCGGGCTTGGGCACGTTGGCCGGTACGCCCGCCCTGCCCGTGGGCCGCTTCGCGGCGGCCTTCAGCGCGGGCGCGACGCGCGAACCGTCGGTGTGGCCCGGACCGTCGCCCAGGTGGTGTGCCGTACCCCGGTCGACGAGGGCGTTGGGGAAGGCCGGGATGGTGGGCGCGTCCGCGCCGCGCGGGCCGTAGTGGTGCGACGACGCGAGCGGGGCCCCATGGGTCCCGTGGGTCCCATGACTGTCATGGCCCCCTCCGTGGTGGGCGGAGGAACGGGCGGTCAGGCCGGCTCCGCCGCCGCCTTCGCCTTCGCCGTCCTCGCTCTCGGGCAGTACCGACACCTTGATGGTCGGCTGGTCATCGGGCATGCCGAACAGGTCGCGGTACGCCTTCCCGACCGACACCTTGGCCGTGTAATCGCCCACCGGCAGATCCACCGGCTTGTCGTAGTCGATCGAACTGGCGTTGGCGGCCCAGCCCTTCTCCACGCCCCACACCCCGCCCAGCGTGAACGGGTTGCTGGAGCAGCTCTCCGGGAAGTGCGAGGTCGCCGGGGCGTCCGGGCGGATACGTCCGGAGGCGTTGTTCGGACAGAACGTGCCCTTGTTCTTCGCGACCTCCTCCCCGGCCGCGTTCCGGAACGACACCTCCAGGAAGCCCGGCAGGCCCTCGAAGTCCTTCACCATGCCGGCGGGCAGCCGCTTCGCCTGCACCTTGCCGCCCTTGCGGATGATCTGCTGGGCGACCACCGGGTCCTTGTACGACTTCCGGGTCACCTTGAACTCCAGCGGTACGTCGTCCACCGTGACGTACGTGCCGAGGTCGAGGTAGACGCCGGGTTCCCCCTGCCAGCGCTGGGCCGTCACGGAGTCCGTCGCGGCCACGAGTCTGAGCTTCGGCTTGGTGGGCGCGGCGCTCGAAGCGGCCCCGGCACCGGGCGCCGCTCCGGCCACCGACACGACGACGGCCAGCGCGGCCCCCGCCGCCAGCGCCGAGTGCTTCATCCGTTTGCTGGTCTTGGTACTGCTGTCCTGCTGAGTGGTCATCGGTTCCTCGTCTGTCTGCCGGTGCCATGGTCAAGTGGCACCGGGCTGGACACAGCCCACGACCGGCCGACCTACGTACGGACGCACCCCACGCGCCCAGGCCATGTCTGTGAGCAACCTGTGAGACAGAAGAAGCGCTGCCCAGGTTGCCTGGCGAGGAAAACTTCAACCGAATGCGGCTCCCCGACCGTCCGGTCAGCAGGCCCCGGGGTCAGGAACCGGGGTCTCCTCAACAGGGGCGGGATCCACGGGAGTTGGAGTGACCGGGTCCGGGACCGGAACCTCCGGAGTCTCAGGGGTCTCGGGGGTCTCGGTGACCGGCGGCTCCGGCGTCTCCACCACCGGGGGCTCCTCCACCGGCGTCTCCTCAACGGGCGTCTCCACCACCGGAGTTTCCGGGCTCTCCGGAGTCTCCGGCGGCACATACACCGGAACATCCGGAGTCTCAGGCGTCCCAGGCTCCTCGCTCACCGGCGGCGCCGGCTCCTCGACCGGAGGTTCCGGCACCGAAGGCTTCGGCTTGAGCTCGGGCTCAGGCTCGGGTTCCGCAACAGGAGGATCCGGCACGGGCTCAACCGGCGCGCTGGGCTCACTCGGAGCACTGGGAGTACTGGGAGTACTGGGAGTACTGGGCTCACTCGGAGTCGTAGAAGCACTGGGCGTATCAACACCGCTGTCGCTACCGCTCCCCCCAGTCACCGTGACCACCGAAGCGACCGGTACCCGTACCCGTACCCGCACCGCCTCGCGTACCGCCTCCCACACCCCCTCCGGAACCGCCGCAGCCCCCCTCTCCGAGGCCGGCACGGTAGCCGGAGTCGCCTTCAACGGCACAGGCACTGTCGCCGGTACCTCCGCCACCGGTGCCGGGGACAAGGGCTTGTCCGCCAGCGGGACCCGGGACGGTTCCTGCAGCTGGACCTGCGGGGAGGTCAGCGCGAGGGTGACCGCGACGGCCGCTGCCGCCGCCCCCGCGCTCACCGCGATCGCCTTCGGCATCTTCGAACCGCCGGCCACGACATGACGTACCGCGTGCAGCACCCCACCGCCCTGACCGGCCACGGCGCCCAGCGCGGTCGACGCGCCGACGGAGCCCGCCGCGAACGACAGCAGGTACTTCCCCGTACCGCCCACCACGAGCACCAGCAGGGCCGGGCCGACGAGCGCGGGCAGCCGGTCGTTCGTGCGCATCAGCAAAGCGAGGCGGTGGCGGCAGTCGTCGCAGGTGTCCGCGTGGGCGAGGAGCTGATCGGACTGGCGGCGGGTCGCGGTGCCGCGTACGTACGCGGGCATGCGGACCCAGTACGGCTCGCAGGCCGTGCTGTTGGGGACGCCGGGCTGCTCGCGCAGGAAGGCCTGGCGCATGCCCTCGCGGGCCCGGTGGAGGAGTACCGCGGTGGCGCCCTCCTTGATGCCGGTGCCGATCTGGGGGCCGATCGCCGCCAGGGGCTGGCCCTCCGCCTCCGCGAGCCACAGCGCCTTGACCCAGCGGTCGGGGAGTTGGCCCAGCACCCGTACCAACAGGTCGACCGAGGAGACCTGTTCGGCGGGGTCGTCGACGTGACGCCCCTGGGACACGACCCGTTCCGACCGCTCCAGCCGCTCCGGCCCGTCCTGCGGATCCTGCGGGGTCTCGCGCGCCGAGTTGCTGCCCACGGTGGCCGCCAGGTGCCGGACCGTCGTCATCAGGTACGCGGGCACGTTGTCGATCTCGTGCCCTGCCGACAGGCGTCGCCACACACGGAAGTGCGCCTCGGCGACCAGGTCTTCCGCGGCCCAGCTGCTCTTGGTGAGCGAACGCGCATATGCAACGAGACGCGGCTGCTGCTCCTCGTAGATACGGGCGTACGCGTCGGTCGCGGTGGCGGTGGCGGTGTTGTCAATCATGAGCAGGAACGCTCCAGTTACCTGCGGACGGGTATTGGGGATGAGTTTGTAAGGCTAGATGGCAAAAATCTCAAGTAATTACAGGAAGTGACACACGTCACATGCAGTGACTCCCGTAACGGCGTAATGCCGGAGCCCTCCCCGGAGTCGAGGGGGCATGTACAGAACCTTGGAACACTCCGCCCGCGCCCGCCTGATCACTCCCGGCTACCAGGAGCTCCCCCTCACCGTCACCCTGCGCTACGACTCCGCGGACCCGCTCGCCGTCAACATCGACTTCCCCGTCGATGTCTCGGTCGACGGGGAAGCCGTGACCTGGACCTTCTCCCGGTCCCTCCTGGGCGAGGGACTCGAGCACCCGGCCGGGATAGGCGAGGTCCACCTGTGGCCCTGCGGCCCGACCCGCACGGTCGTGGAACTCCACTCGCCGTACGGACTGGCCGTGGTCCGCTTCCGTACGGCACAGCTCCAGCGCTTCCTGCACCGCTCGTACGCCGTTGTCGCACCCGGCGCGGAGGACCTGGCGGCGGAGGTCGAACGCGGACTCGCCCTGCTGCTCGGCGGGGTCTGAGAAACCCCACACCCACACCCACATCCACCTCGACCCGGCTCAGCCCGCACACAGCCTGCTCACAGCCCGCTCAGGAATGCTCGGCACATGTCTGGCACGACTGACACCCCCAAGGCAGTGGCCCCCGAAGGCGCCGTACGTGTGCTGATCGTCGACGACGAGCCGGAGCTGACCGAGTTGCTGTCCGTGGCCGTGGCCGGAGCCGGCTGGCAGCCGTTTCTCGCGGCGGACGGGCACAGTGCGCTGCGGATCGCGCGCGGCTGCGCCCCGCATGCCGTCGTGCTGGACGGGATGCTGCCCGACGTGGACGGGCTCCAGGTGCTGCGCAGCCTGCGACAGGAGCACGCCGGACTGCCCGTGCTCATGCTCACCGCCCGGGACGCCCTCGAACACCGCATCGACGGTCTGACGGCGGGCGCGGACGACTACGTCACCAAGCCCTTCTCCCTCGAAGAGGTCATGCTGCGGCTGCGCGGACTGCTGCGCCGGAGCGGCGCGGAGGAGGCGGCCGAGGACGAGTCCGTACGGGTGCTCGGCGATCTCGTACTGGGCGAGAAGACGCGTGAGGTGCAGCGCGGCGGGGTTCAGATCCCGCTCACCGCCAAGGAGTTCGACCTGCTCCGCTTCCTGATGGAACATCCGCGTCAGGTGCTCAGCAAGGCCCAGCTCCTCGACCACGTCTGGAACAGTTCCTTCGACGGCGAGGGCAATCTCGTCGAGGTCTACATCTACGGTCTGCGCGCGAAGCTCGACAAGGGCCGGGCGCCGATGATCCACACGGTGCGCGGGGCCGGGTACACCATCAGGGCTCCGGAGAACGGCGGTTGAGTGTCGTGCGAGTACGGCGGCAACGGTCGCTGCGGACCGGGCTCGTGCTGTTCATCTCCGGCACGCTGGTCGTCGTCTGCACGGTGATGGCGCTCGCCACGGTCCTCGTCCAACGCGCCTATCTGCTGGGCGACCTGGACCAGCGCGTCACCGACGCGGCCAATCGCAGCCAGGGCGGACTGCAGCGCCGGACGGGCGGCGCGACCGACCTGGGCTTCCTCAACGAGCGCGGCCAGCCCGCCGGTACGCTCGCCGCCCGTTTCGCCGGCGGGGACACGGACGGCGGGGTGATCGCGGCCGAGGTCGTCACCGCCGACGGACGCCAGCGCACTCTCACCACCGCCCAGCGGGCCGCCCTCGACGGCATCACGGCGGACGGAACCCTGCACACCCGGACGATCCCGGGCCTCGGCACCTACCGCGTCACGGCCATCGGCGGCGACGGCGTGCCCGTGCTCGCGGGGCTGCCCATGGGCGACGTACAGAACACGATCAACCGGCTGGTGGTGGTCGAGGCGGCCATCGCCGTCGTCAGTCTCGGGGTGGCGGGGTGTGTTTCGACGGTGGTCATACGGCGCCGGCTGCGGCCCCTGGACCGGGTCGCCGCCACGGCGGTCGAGGTCTCGCGGGTGCCCCTTGACCGGGGCGAGGTGGCCGCGCTGACCCGGGTGCCCGCGTACGACACCGACCCCGGGACCGAGCCCGGGCAGGTCGGCGCGGCCCTCAACCGCATGATCGACCACGTCGAGTCGTCGCTCGCGGAACGGCAGCGCGGCGAGGTGCGGATGCGGCGCTTCCTGGCCGACGCCAGCCATGAACTCCGTACCCCGCTCGCGTCGATCGCCGGGTACGCCGAGCTGATGAGCGGCGACGAGAAGGTGCGGGGTCTTGAGCCGGACCTGGCCTGGCGGCGGGTGTCGGCGCAGTCGGCGCGGATGACCGGGCTGGTGGAGGACCTGCTGCTGCTCGCCCGGCTGGACGAGGGGCGGCCGTTGCGGTCGGCGCCCGTGAACCTGGCGACGCTGGTCGCCGAGGCGGTGTGGGACGCGCGGGCGGCGGGCGCCGACCACGACTGGCAGTTGGCGCTGCGGCTCGACGGCCCGGCGGCCCCCGCGACGGTCGTGGGCGACGCGGCACGGCTCCACCAGGTGGTGGCCAACCTGCTGGCCAACGCACGCGTGCACACGCCCGCCGGCACGAAGGTCACGGTCGTCGTGGAGGCCACCGCCACCGACCGGGTGATCCGGGTCCGCGACGACGGCCCCGGCATCCCGCCCGCCCTCCTCCCGACGGTCTTCGAACGCTTCACCCGCGCCGACGCGTCCCGCTCCCGCGCAGGCCACGACCGCGACGGCGGCTCGGGCCTCGGGCTGGCCATCGCGACGGCGATCACCCGGGCGCACGGCGGCCGGATCGACGTACAGAGCGAACCGGGCCGTACGGAGTTCACGGTGACACTGCCGGCCGAGGGCAACGTCTGAGCCTCCTCCCCCTCAGGTTGCGCAAACGCTAAGGGTGTCCACAGAAAGCCAGTTCGGAGCCGGTGCGTACGACGCCCAGCACACCTTTTCCGGCCCGCCCGCGGGGTCCGCTTCAGCCCTGCCTCAGTTGGCTGGACCAGGGTTGTCGACGTGCGGCCGGCCGGTCATCGGGGACGCGGCCACGACGAAGGGAACCAGTGCGATGAGCGAGCACGAGACCGGGCAGCCAGAGGAGTCGGCAGCACCGGAGACCGCACGTCACGCACTCGCGAACCGGCGCAACTTCATGCGCAAGGTGTTCTTCGCCAGCGGCGCCACGGCCGTGGTGACGATGGGCGGCGCCGGCGCCTGGACCGCCCTCGCGGACGAGACGACGGGCACGGCGACGGCGGACGCGTCGGCGTCTCCCAGCGGGGCCCCGAGCGGCGCCCCGGGCGGCGGTACCGGCGGCCCCGGCAACATGACGATCACCGAGGACTTCTTCGGCCTGACGACCGACGGCAAGCGAGTGGACGACCTGTTCACGATCCACTCGACCAAGGTCGCCACGGCCCCGGTCATCAGCGCCGCGAACGCGTTCCTGGCCGGGCTCACGGACACTCAGAAGACGTCGACGCAGTTCACGGTCCACTCCACGGAGTGGCGACTGTGGAGCAACATCGACTCGTACGAACGCCAGGGCGTCTCGCTGGCGGACCTGACGGACACTCAAAAAGCGCTGGGCACAGCCCTGTTGAAGGCGGCGTTGAGCGCGGACGGCCTGGAGACCACAGAAAAGATCCGCAGGATCAACCAGGCGGCGGGCGAGGCGATCGGCAACACGACGGCCTTCAACGAGGACGCCTTCTACTGGACGGTGATGGGCACCCCGTCGGCGACCGAGCCCTGGGGCTTCCAGTTCGACGGCCACCACCTGGTCGTCAACTACTTCGTCCTGGGCGACCAGGTCGTCATGAGCCCCTGCTTCTGGGGCTCGGAACCGACGTCCATGGAGATCGACGGCGAGACGGTGGCGGTCTGCCAGGAGGAGGTCGTGGCGAGCCTGGCCTTCATCAACTCCCTGACGACGGCGCAGCAGTCGATCGCGATCGAGTCGACGACGAAGTCGAACGAGTCGATGAAGGCGGGCGCGTTCGCCGACAACACGGTCCAGGAGTACACGGGCCTGCGCGGCAACGCGCTCACGTCGGTCCAGCGGAAGAAGCTGCTCGGCATTGTCGAGGCGTTCGTCGGCCGCGCGAAGGCCGACGCGGCGAAGGTGCGGATGTCCGAGGTGAGCAAGCACCTCTCCGACACCTACGTCACCTGGGCGGGCGGCACCGCCGACGACGCCGCCTTCTACGTCCGCGTCCACAGCCCCGTCGTCTGGGTCGAGGTCGACTGCCAGAGCCCGGGCCCGCTGGCGGGCGCGTATGGAGCCACGCAGGGGAGCGGGGCGACACAGAAGCACGTCCACTCGATCATCCGCACCCCGAACGGCAACGACTACGGAAAGGAGCTGCTGAGGCAGCACTACCTGACATCACCTCACCACCACTGAGTTTTCTCTGTCATGGCGCGGGCCGCACCCATGGATCTTCGTGGGTGCGGCCCTCGTACGTCAGGTCTCACTTCAGGTGACGACCGAAGAACCGGTTCCCCTCGTCGTCCCACTGCAACAGGAACAGCAACGGAACGTCGACCTGCCGGGCCTCCTCGCCGAGCAACTGGCCCTGGGCCCGGCCGACTTCAGCGACATGAGCTGCACCGGCGCCACCATCGCGGACCTCACCTCCCCCCAGTCCACCGACAACGGCGTCAACCGCGCCCAGCTCTCCGCCCTGTCGGACGAGACCCGCCTGGTCACGATCGGCATCGGCGGCCCCGGTCCACCCCAACGCCCAAGGCGAACGCGGCATGGCGGACGCCGTACTCCACGCCATCGCCGCCCCCAAGTAGCCCAAGCAGCCGGCGCGAAGTACGGGCGGGCCCAGAGGACGCACCCCTGGGCCCGCCGGTGCCGCCCATGACCCACACCCCCACAGGACATCCACGAACTACTACCTGCACCGTATTGCTTGACTTAGGCAAGGACTTTATTGTGAGGGTGTAGATGTACGTCCCCACGGAGGCCCGACCATGACCCACGCAATCCCCCGCCCCGCCGACGTCGGAAGGTCCGCACCGGCGCGGCCCAATGCCGTCGTCGCGGTGCTGGCCTTCGGCGGCATCGTGGTCGCACTGATGCAGACGCTGGTGATCCCGATCGTCCCCGAGCTGCCGAAGCTCCTGGACGCCCCGTCCTCGGACACCGCCTGGGCGGTCACCGCGACCCTGCTGGCCGCCGCCGTCGCCACGCCGATGATGGGCCGGCTCGGAGACATGTACGGCAAGCGCCGCATGCTCCTCGTCAGCCTCGTCCTGCTGGTCGCCGGTTCCGTCACGGCCGCCCTCAGCGACTCCCTGGTCCCGATGATCGTCGGCCGGGCCCTGCAGGGTCTGGCCTCCGGTGTCATCCCGCTCGGCATCAGCATCATGCGGGACGAACTGCCCGCCGAGCGGCTCGGCTCCGCGACCGCCATGATGAGCGCCTCGCTCGGGGTCGGCGGCGCCCTCGGTCTGCCCTCCGCCGCGCTCATAGCCGACAACTTCGACTGGCACGTACTGTTCTGGAGCTCGGCCGTCATGGGCGTCGTGGCCCTCGTGCTGGTCCTGGCCTTCGTACCGGAGTCGAGGGTCCGCACCGGCGGGCGCTTCGACCTGATCGGCGCCGCCGGTCTCGCGGCCGGGCTGATCTCCCTGCTCCTCGCCATCTCCAAGGGCGCCGACTGGGGCTGGGCCAGCGGCACGACCCTCGGCCTCTTCGCCGCAGCCGTCGTCATCCTGCTGGCCTGGGGCTTCTTCGAACTGCGCACGAGCCAGCCGCTGGTCGACCTGCGCACCACCGCCCGCCGCCAGGTCCTGTTCACCAACCTCGCCTCGATCGCCCTCGGCTTCGCCATGTTCGCGATGTCCCTCGCCCTTCCGCAGCTCCTGCAGTTGCCTGAGGCGACCGGCTACGGTCTCGGTCAGTCGCTGCTCGCGGCCGGCCTGGTCATGGCCCCCTCAGGCCTGGTGATGATGGCCACGGCCCCGGTCTCCGCCGCCGTCTCCAAGGCCAAGGGCCCCAAGGTGACGCTGATGATCGGCGCCCTGATCGTGGCCTCCGGCTACGGCCTGAACATCGTGCTGATGACCGAGCTGTGGCACTTCATCGTGGTCTCGTGCGTCATCGGCGCCGGCATCGGCTTCACCTACGGCGCGATGCCCGCCCTCATCATGGGCGCCGTGCCCGCGTCCGAGACGGGCTCCGCGAACAGCCTCAACACCCTGATGCGGTCCATCGGTACGTCGTCCGCGAGCGCCGTCGCCGGTGTCGTCCTCGCCCAGATGACGACCGACTTCGGCGGCACCGCGCTCCCGTCGGAGAACGGCTTCAAGACGGTCCTGGCCATCGGCGCCGGCGCCGCCCTGGTCGCCTTCGCCATCGCCTCCTTCATCCCGGGCCGCCGCGCGGCGACGGAAGCGGCGGGCGCGACGGCTCCCGAGCCGCTGCCGGAGGCGCCCGCCGAGAAGGCACCAACCCCGGTGGCAGCCGCTGTCGGCAGCGGTACGTCCGACTCGTCGTCCGAGGAAGGCATCCCCGTGCGCGGCCGGGTCCGCGGCGCGGAGAGCGTGCCGGTACCGGGCGCCGCCGTCACCCTCATCTCCCTCGAAGGCCGCCAGCTGAGCCGCTCGGCCACCCAGTCCGAGGGCACCTACGCCGTACACGCGCCCACCCCGGGCTCGTACGTCCTGATCGCCTCCGCCGACGGCTACCAGCCCCAGGCCTCGACGGTCACCGTGACCGAGCAGGCGGTGTCGTACGACGTGCTGCTGAGCGGCACAAGCGGCCTGGTCGGGGTGGTCCGCTCCGCCGACAGCGGTACGCCGGTCTCCGGGGCGGTGGTGATCGTGACCGACGTCCGGGGCGACGTACTGGCCGGTGGACAGACCGACGTACTGGGCGAGTTCACGATCGGCGACCTGGTCCCCGGCCCGGTCACCCTCGCCGTCAACTCGGCCAAGCACCGCCCGCTGGCCCTGCCCGTCGAGATCGGCGGCGCCGGGAACACACGCGTCGAGGTCGAGCTGAAGCCGGGCGCGAACGTCCGGGGCACGGTACGGGGTGCCGGGCTCCCCCTGACGGACGCGAGCGTCACGCTGATGGACGCGGCCGGCAACGTCGTCGCCACGACGACCACGGGCCTGGACGGGGTGTACGCCTTCTCCGACCTGGACACCGGCGACTACACGGTCATCGCGACGGGCTACCCGCCGAAGGCCAGGCAGGTCACGGTCTCCGGCGCCGGAGTCGACGACCACGACGTCGAACTGGCCCACCAGCGCGACTAGTTGACCAGTTGACCCCCGGTTCGCGTGCGGGCGCTCAGAGCGGAGGCAGTGCGCGCGGACCGGTCGGGCAAGGACCCCCGGCAGGCGGCAAGGGACGGCAGGGGACGGCCGTGAACCCCGCCACCGGGAACCCCGCCCAGGGGTGCACCTCCGTCAGTCACGGCGGGTGGAGTTGGACGTACAGGCAGTGCAGGGGGAGAAGCTCCCCTGACAGCCGAATGGCGGCGGGCGGCGGAGCAAGCCGCCGCACGGGCGAAAGATGCAGGTCAGAGGCGCGTCACAGTGAACCGGGACGGTTACTGAACGCCAGCGAGCGGTTGCGGCCGGTGGCCGGGGTTCTCACCGTGGGCCCAAAGAGAGCAGCTCTCGAAAGGACTGCGCATGCGCGCCCTCGTTTCCCGTTCCGGCCCCCGCTCCCGCGGGCTCCTCCTCCCGTCGTCCGTCGTCTGTGCCGCGCTGATATTCGGCCCGGTCGGCGCGGCCGTCGCCGTCACCGACGCGAGCCGGGACGTCTACGCCTCCGTCGGCGCCGACACGACGTCCTCCACCTACGCGGACCGGGTACTGCAGCGACTCGGCGCCCTGGAGCGCGCCGACCGCAGCGACGTACTCACCCCCGTCCTGAACGTCCTGACCGACCTCACCGAGCAGACGGGCACCGGCCGTATGACCGCGCCCCAGGCAGCCGGTTTCGCGAAGGCGGTCGAAACGGCGAACGCCTCCCTCAAGCAGCGTCTGGCGGACCGGATCGGCACGTCGAACAGGGCCGCGACCGTCCGCGCCGCCGCCCTGGCCGACCCGATCTCGGACCTCCTGGACCAGCTCTCGGCCACCCTCGCCGGCCTCCTCGACACGGTGACCGGCCTGGTCGGCGGCCTCCTGGACACGGTCACGGGCCTCCTGGGCGGCATCCTCGACACCCTCGGCGGCCTCCTCGGAGGCCTGCTGGGCGGCCTCCCGCCCCTGCCGGTGGAACTGCCCCCGCTCGAACTCCCGCCACTGGAACTGCCGCCGGCGGCAGCGGTACCGGCGACGCCCGCACTGCCGGCGCTGCCTGCTGTACCCGCTGTACCCGCTGTACCCGCTGTGCCTGCTGTGCCTGCTGTGCCCGCGCTTCCGGCGGCGGGGAGCGTGGCGGACCCGGTCCGCTGACGACCCCGTAGAGCCCTACGACCCGTCTCGCCCCGCTCAGCCTGATCCGAGGCAGGGCGGGACAGGTCAGGGCGGGTCAGGACTGGCCCCGATGTGGTTCGCTGCCTGAATGACTCAGGACCTGGAGACCCTCGCGTTCGAATCCGCCGAGGCATTCGAGGCATGGCTCGGCGAGAACCACACGACCTCGCCCGGCATCTGGCTCAAGCTCCGCAAGAAGACCCCCGGAACCCCCGGAACCCCCGGAACCACCGGAGCCACCGGAGCCACCGGAGCCACCGGAGCCACCGGAACCGTCGCCCTGGACTACGCCCAGGCCCTCGACGTGGCCCTCTGCTACGGCTGGATCGACGGCCAGAAGGCAGGCCTCGACGACCAGTGGTGGCTTCAGCGGTTCACCCCGCGCAGGCCGCGCAGCAAGTGGTCGAAGATCAACTGCGGCAAGGTGGCCGTCCTGATCGAACAGGGCCGGATGCGCCCGGCCGGGCAGGCCGAGATCGACCGCGCCAAGGCGGACGGCCGCTGGGAGGCCGCGTACGACAGTGCGAAGACCGCCACCGTGCCGGACGATCTCGCGGCGGCCCTGCTCGCCGACCCGGCCGCGGCGGCGTTCTTCGAGACCCTGGACCGGCAGAACCGCTACGCGATCCTGTACCGGATCCACGAGGCCAAGCGCCCCGAGACCCGGGCGCGCAGGATCGAGACGTACGTGGCGATGCTGGCGAAGGGCGAGAAGCTCCACCCGTGACCGACCGGCGCGGCTGCCGCTCATCACCTCGCCAAACGGACCCGGTGAAGTCGACTGCGGTTCGGCGGCGCCGCCAAGGGGCGCGGGGCTGTTCTGAATTTGCGGCTACCGCCGCGTGGGCGCGACCAGCCACGACGGCGCTGCAGCCGAAAGACAACCATCACGGCACATCCGGCGGAGCGCTTAGGGAGTACCGCATGTCCGGCGAGAACGAGAAGGACCATGGGCCCCGGAACCTCACCCACGACCCCACCGGGGCCCTCACCGAGACCTTCGCCTTCACCTGCCTCGACTGCGGTACGGCCTGGAACCGCACCTTCGAGGTCATCGTCCTCCCCGACCCGGCCGGCTGCCTCAACCCCCTGGAGTACGTCGACGAGGACGGCCGCGCCATGCGCTCCCCGCTGACCGACGCCGTGTGCGCCACCTGCGGCAGCCGAAAGGTACGCGTGGGCTGACCCTCACCGGCCCCGGTTACTGCTGCTACTGCTGCTTCTCCTCGAAGGAGGCGAAGTAAGCAGCGGCCATGTCCTCGTCCCCGTGCCCCTGCTCGGCGGCCCGCCGGAACCGCTCGGCGCTCGCGGCGGCCACGTCCAGCCGTACGCCGTTCCGCTCGCCCGCCTCGACGATCAGCCGGGCGTCCTTCGCGGCCGTGGACACCGCGAAACTCGCCGGAGTCAGCCCGTCGTTCAGGATCAGACCGGCCTTGGCCCGCAGATAGCCCATGTCGAGCGGACCGCCTTCGATCGCGTCGAAGAAGCTCTGCGGCTCGACGCCGAGTGCCTGCGCGAGGGCCAGCACCTCACCGGTCGCGTTGGTGACGGCCAGCACCCAGCTGTTGGCGACGAGCTTGAGCCGCGTCGCGCTCCCCGCCCCGCCCTCCTCACCGGTCCACACCGTACGGGCGCCGACCGCGTCGAGGACAGGCGCGACGGCCGCCCGGTGCTCGGCGGGCCCGGCGGCGAGCACGAGCAGCTGCCCGGCCTCGGCGGGCTGCCGGGTACCGAGGACGGGCGCGTCGAAGAAGACAAGCCCCAACTCCCGTGCCATCACACCCAGTTCACCGATGGCATCCACTCCCGCCGTCGTCGACTGCACCCACGCGGCCCCCGTCCGGAGCGCGGGCGCGGCCTCACGCATGACCTCCCGGACGGCATCGCCGTCGTACAGCATGGTCAGGACGACATCGGCGTCCCGTACGGCGTCGGCGGGCGTGTCGGCGAGCATGATCCCGCCCTCGATGGCCAGGGGCTCGGCCTTGGCGCGGGTCCGGTTCCACACCCGGACGGTGTGCCCGGACCGGGCGAGGTTACGGGCCATGGCGGCGCCCATGATGCCGGTGCCGAGGACTGCGACGGCGAGGGAGGGGCTGCTCTTGCTGTCGGTGTCGGTCATGAAGTCAGTTAACCAAGTGGACTGGGTCTTGCCAGCCGGTGAATCCATCCACCAAGATTCCGCCCGATGGATAAAATAGTGAACCGGAGCCGGCCGTGACCCCGGCGCTGAAGTCAGCGAGCGGCGCCTTCGCCGCGGCCCTGACCCTCTGTGTGCTGGGCACAGCCCCGGCCCCCGCAGCGACGGCGACCCCGCACTCCGCCACGGCTGCATCCCCCCTCCCCCACCTCCCCCACATCTGGCCGACCCCCCAGCAGCTGAGCCCCGGCCAAGGCACCCACCCGCAACCGGTCCCGAAGCAGGTCGTCGAGGTCATCGGCAAGGCCACCGACCCGGCGGCCCGCACCCTCGTCGAACGCGTCCTGCGCGACGCCGGCGCCCACACCATCCGTACGGTCACAGCGGGCCGCCCGATACCCCCCGCCGCCCTCACGGTCTACGTGGGCGGCCCCACGGAAAACCCGGCAACGGCAAAGGCGCTCAGCAAGCTCGGCGCCAAACCCCCCACCCAACTCCCCTCCGGCGGCTACACGTTGGCCACCGGCAAGGGCACCGTCGCCCTGTCCGGAGTGGACACGACGGGCACGTTCTACGCGGCCCAGACCCTCCGCCAACTGATCACCCACAACTCGATCCCCTCCGCAACGGTCCGGGACTGGCCGACAACGGCCCTGCGAGGAGTGATCGAGGGCTTCTACGGCGCCCCCTGGACCCAACAGAACCGTCTCTCCCAACTCGACTTCTACGGCCGTACGAAGCAGAACGTGTACGTCTACTCCCCCAAGGACGACCCGTACCTGCGCGCGAACTGGCGCGACGAGTACCCACCCGCCCAGCTGGCCACCTTGAAACAACTGGTCGACAGGTCAGCCGAGAACCACGTCCGCTTCACCTACGCCCTCTCCCCCGGCCTGTCGGTCTGCTACTCCTCGGCCGCCGACGTCAAGGCACTGGTGACCAAGTTCGAGTCGCTGTACGCGATCGGCGTGCGCTCGTTCGCCGTACCGCTGGACGACATCAGCTACACGGCGTGGAACTGCGCGGCGGACAAGGAGAAGTTCGGCACGGGAGGCGGAGCGGCGGGCGCCGCCCAGTCGGCCCTCCTCAACAACGTGGCCAAGGACTTCGTCGCCGCCCACACGGACGTGACCCCGCTGGAGATGGTCCCGACCGAGTACTCCGACCTCGCCGACTCCCCGTACAAAACGGCGCTGCGCGAGAAGCTGAACCCCTCGGTTGTCGTCGAGTGGACAGGCGTAGGAGTCATCGCACCGACGATCACCACTGACCAGGCCCGTCAGGCAAGGGAGTTGTTCGGTCACCCGATCCTGATCTGGGACAACTACCCGGTGAACGACTACACCACCAGCCGCCTCCTCCTGGGCCCCTACACGGGCCGCGAGGCAGGCGTACCCACCCAGGTCACGGGCATCACCGCCAACCCGATGATCCAGGCGGAGGCCAGCAAACTCGCCCTGTTCACCTCGGCGTCCTACGCCTGGAACCCAACGGCGTACGACCCCCGGGCAGCGTTCCTGGCCTCGGTGAAGGACTTCGCGGCGAACGCCCCCAGATCGACGGCAGCCTCCCTCCGGGTCTTCGCGGAGAACAACTACTCCTCCCTCCTGGACGCCACGGAGTCCCCGACCCTGACTCCCCTCCTCAAGGCGTTCACGACGGCGTACGAGAGCGGAGAGGGCCTGGACAAGGCGGCCGACGCGCTGACGGCCTACTTCAAGTCGATGACAGAGGCCCCAGCAGACCTCCGCGCGAACCTCGCCAACGCCCAGTTCCTGACCGAGACTTCGCCCTGGCTGGACAAACTCGGCGCATACGGCGAGGCGGGCACGACAGCCGTAGACCTGATGCTGGCGCAGAAGAACGGCGACACGGAAGCGGTATCAACCCTCTACGCCCGCCTCCAGTCGCAACGCAAGCAACTCGACTCGGTCCCCCAGCAGATCGCCCCCGGCGTACTGGACCGCTTCCTGTTCGACGCGACCCTGAGAGCGGCCCCGGACCCGGGCCCGGACGCATCCTTCACGCCTACGTCTCTGTCCCTGACCCCAGGCGACAGCGCCACCTCAACCCTGACAATCACCGACAACCGCTCCACAACCACCAGGACAACAACCTGGAAGATCAAGGAGGTTGACGGCCTGACGGTCACCCCGTCCTCCGGCACGGTGACCGTCCCGGCGGGCGGAAAGGTCACCGCAACCCTGACCTTCAAGGCGGAGAGTGAGGCTGCGGCGGGCACAAGATCGGTAGCAGTCACCGGAGATGGACTGGTGAGCCGGGCAATCCCGGTGCAGATAACCGCAGTCGGCGGCAGCGAACGAGCCCTGACCGCCAACTTCAGTGGCGCGTCGGTCAGTTCGGTGGACCTGACCTCCGGTAGCTCCACCGAAATCCCGGTCGGCAACAACCCGGGTGAGGTCGTGATCAGCCCGGACGGCCGTACCGCCTATGCGGCGAACCAGGGTTCGGACACGGTGAGCGTCATCGACGTAGGCACGTCGAAGGTCACGGCGACCGTGGCGGTCGGGGACGTACCGGCGGGCCTGACCCTCACCCCCGACGGCCGCACGCTCTGGGTCGCGGACTACTCCGACGACGCGATCCAGCCCATCGACCTGGCAACTGGCACGGCGGGCGCGAAGACAGCGGTGGGCGACGGCCCGGAGAACATGGCGATCACCCCGGACGGCACCACCCTGTACGTGGCGAACATCCACGACAGCACGGTGAGCCCGGTGAACCTGTCAACGGGCAAGGTGGAAACGGCAGTTGCCGTCGGCCCGAACCCGTTCAACGTGGTCGCGGCGCCCGACGGGAAGACGGTGTACGTGTCCAACTCGGGCGGCTCGACGGTCACTCCCATCGACACCGCCACGAACGACACCCGCCCGACCTACCTGGTCACCGGCCAGGCGTACGGCCTCGCCCTCTCCCCGGACGGCCGCACCCTCTGGGTCAGCGCGAGCAACGGCGACACGATCACCCCGCTCGACACGGTGACCGGCGCCCCGGGCACCCCGACCACCGTCGGCCGCTCGGCCTTCGACATAGCCCTCAACTGGAACGGCACCACGGCCTACGTCACCACGGCCGACGCCGGCACCTTGATCCCGGTGACAACGGCGACGGGCACAGTGGGCACGCCCTTGAAGACAGGCGCGTACCCACTGGCGGCGGCGGTAACGGGGGTGCCTATCAACTGAGGCAGGCAGGAACGCCCTGCTTTTAGGGGCGCGGGGAACTGCGCGACCAGCCACAACGCACCCGCAGACGAAACACGCCACCCGTCCGACGGTTACTGCATCTCGGCCCAGGGATCAATGACCGCCGGACGGGCAGGCGCCGGCGCCGCAGTCGCCCGGCAAGTGAACCCCAGCCGATTCAACGCAGCGATCATCTCCTTCTCGGTGAAGTCACGCCGGTCCAGCCGAGTAATAACCGCACCGACCTGCTTGACCGGGTAGTCAACTCCACCGATGACGACGGCCGCACTGGTGATGGGCTCGGGAGCAACCCCGTCCATCTTGTGCGTGACCTCACTCATGATCAGGTCGAACGGGAATCGTGCGATCACACAACGCATGGTGCCTCCGCAGGTCGGGAAGGGTTACGGGTGCTGTACAGGTGCTCGTGCTGAAGCTGGTGCTAGCTGCTCTGACGTGCGTCGGTACCCGGACGCCGGTTGCGGGGCGCCCGACGCCGACGGCTGCGTGGCTCTCCGGAGCCGTCCTGCTCCGTACGGGCGGACGTGCTCCCACCCGGCGTACGTGGCGGCTTGGCACCGCCACCGGTCGGACGCGACGCCTTCTTGCCGCTGCCGCCACCCGACGTACGTGATCCGGCACCGCCACCGGCACCCTCCGCACCCCCACGGCGCGACCGCGTGCCCGAGGAACCCGCAGCCGAACCCGTGCCCGAGCCGGAACCCGAGCGGGAGCCGGACCGGGACCGCGAGGACCTGGACCGGCCGGAGCCGTCGCCCTTCGACGGGGACGGCGGGGTCGGGGCCGGGACCGGGATGACGACGGGTATGCCCGACGGCGTACGGGAGCCGGTGATACGGGTCAGTTCGGCGGCGCCGGGGGAGACCTTGGCGGTGTTCGGGTTGACGCCCGCCGCCCGGGTCAGGCTCCGCATCTCACGGCGCTGCTCGGGCAGGACCAGGGTGACGACGCTGCCGGAGGCTCCGGCACGGGCCGTACGGCCGCCGCGGTGGAGGTAGTCCTTGGCACCGCCGGGCGGGTCCACGTTGACGACCAGGTCGAGGTCGTCGATGTGGATGCCTCGTGCGGCGACGTCGGAGGCGACCAGCACGGTGACCTCGCCGGTCTTGAACTGGGCGAGTGTGCGCGTACGTTGGGGCTGGGAACGGCCGCCGTGCAGGGCCGCCGCACGGACACCGCTCTTCAGCAGGTGCTTGGTGAGGCGGTCGACGCTGCGCCGGGTGTCCATGAACATCAGGACGCGTCCGTCGCGGGCGGCGATCTCGGTGGCGACCGTCTTCTTGTCGACGTCGTCGACGTAGAGCACGTGGTGCTCCATCGTCGTGACGGCGCCGGCGTGCGGGTCGGTCTGGTGCACCACGGGCTCGTGCAGGTAGCGGCGGGCCAGCCGGCCGACGTCCGCGTCGAGCGTGGCCGAGAACAGCATGCGCTGTCCCTTGCGCGGCACCTGGTCGAGCAGGTACGTGACCTGCGGCAGGAAGCCCATGTCGACCATCTGGTCGGCCTCGTCGAGGACGGTGACGGAGACCCGGTCGAGGCGGCAGTCGCGGCGGTCGACGAGGTCGCGGAGCCGGCCGGGCGTCGCGATGACGACCTCGGTGCCGGCGCCGAGCGCACGGGCCTGACGGGAGATGGGCAGCCCGCCGACGACCGTGGTCATCTTCAGCTTCATGGCGCGGGCGTGCGGGGTGAGCGCGTCCACGACCTGCTGGGCGAGTTCACGGGTCGGTACGAGGACGAGAGCCAGCGGGCGTCCCGCTTCGGCGCGCTGTCCAGCGAGCCGGGCCAGCATGGCCAGGCCGAAGGCCAGGGTCTTGCCCGAGCCGGTCTGGCCGCGGCCCATGACGTCGTGGCCCGCGAGGGTGTCCGGCAGCGTGGCCGCCTGGATCGGGAAGGGGACGGTGATGCCCTCGGCGGTGAGGGAGGCCAGCAGCGAGGGCGGCAGGCCCAGGTCGGCGAACGACCGGTTCATGCAGAACCTTCCTCAATGCGGCACGTCGGCAGAGAACACGGCAGCGCTCAGCGTCCGCCGCGACAGCGGCGGCACACAGGACAGAAAGGCCGTGGGGACGGGCCGAAAGGAAACGAGCAGTGAAGGGGATTCTGAGACACCCCAAGAATGAGGGACGGCGACCGGTGTCCGGTGGAGTCCGGTGCGGAACCGTCCCGAAAAAACTGTGAGCCGGGGCCCACACCCCAAGGTGCGGGCCCCGGCCACAATCACGTGTGTTGTCGATCTACCAGCTGACTAGGTTGACTAGCTGACTAGTGGACCGGCAGGTTCACGCGGATCAGGCGGGGAGGATGTTCTCCGCCTGCGGGCCCTTCTGGCCCTGCGTGACGTCGAACGTCACCTTCTGGCCCTCGTGGAGCTCACGGAAGCCCTGGGTGGCGATGTTCGAGTAGTGGGCGAAGACGTCGGCGCCGCCGCCGTCCTGCTCGATGAAGCCGAAGCCCTTTTCCGCGTTGAACCACTTAACGGTACCGGTGGCCATGTCAAATCTCCTTGGGGCATGCTCGGGGGCCCGCACCGTGCGGACCCCGCGTCGCCGCAATGATTGCCCCGCCGGAACTAACACCGGAAATCTTTGGGAACCACAACTGCAACTGAAAACCACGCTAGCACAGAACCCGCCCCCACGGACGTGCGGCAATGTCACACGTCCGGCGGGAATAGTCTCCCCAGGTCACCCCACCCGAAGACCACGGGGACACCGTCCCGGCCCCCCAGGGTAACCGCGCCCACCAGCCACCCCAGCAACAGCCCGGACGACGCCGACGCCGGACGGTTTCTCAGCCCCCGGCGAAGAACTACACGTCCAGCACCCGGTGCAGGAACTGCTGAGTACGTGCCTCGACAGGACTGCCGGACACCTGGTCCGGTGGTCCCTGTTCGAGGACCACCCCACCGTCCATGAAAACCACCCGATCGGCCGTGTCCTTCGCGAACCGGCGACGGCGGTGACGATCACGGAGAGTCTGGGTGGGCGGGGTCCCGTCGCCTGATTCGACGTGTGTGAACATAGACGTATGTCGAATATGCCGAGCGCGCCGAGTACCGGGGGCACGGAGACGGTCGTGGCGTGCTGTCCTCCCCTGACTGAGCGTCCGCTCACCGCTGAGGAGGCCGAGCGGACGGCGGCGATGTTCAAGGCGCTCGGCGACCCTGTGCGGCTGCGCCTGTTCTCGCTGGTCGCCTCGCACGAGGGGGGCGAGGCGTGCGTGTGCGACATCTCCGACGTGGGCGTCTCGCAGCCGACGGTCTCCCACCACCTGAAGAAGCTCAGAGAGGCGGGCCTGCTGTCGTCCGAGCGACGCGGGACGTGGGTGTACTACCGGGTCGAGCCGGCGGTGGTGGCGGCGATGGGCCAACTGCTGACACCCTCCGGCCCGTCCGGCGTCTGAGTCAGGAACCGTCGTCCGACGAGGTCCGACCGCCCGACTTCCGGCCCGAATCGGCCTTGCGCAGCAACTCCCCCGCGAACAGCGTCACGCGGGCCACCCCACGCACCCACCGCGGCCCACCCCGCGCCGCCCACACGACACACACGCATCCCCCGACGACCAGCGCCAGGATGCCGCTCAGCACGACTATCTCCACGTTCCTCCCCCTCGATCCCCTCGATGCACGATCCGCGACATCTTGTCAGCTCATCACATCGATCGTGATGCCATGCCTGGACGATCCAGAAGATCTCGAATCTGTCAACTGCGCTTCCGGCAAGGACACTCTCACGCTTGGCTGGAGAGCGACACATCCGAAATGGGGGTAGGGGATGACGGGGGCAAGCGGTGCGTTACGCGTCGTGGCGGGGGCGGGTCTGCTGGTCACGGTAGGCGTGGCGACGAACCAGGTCCTCAACGACGGCAGACTCAGCTGGACCTGGTTGTACGCCTCGCTCTGCGTATCGGCACTGAGCCTCGCCTTCTCGGAGTCGGGAACCACCTCCGCCCCCGCCGAGAGCGGGAACACCGGTATCGCGCACGGCGGCCGCCGGGTGTACCTGCGGCAACTGCGGGCGAGTGTCCAGGACATGGAGACCGTCGGCATCGCCACGCAGAGCGAGTTCGTGTTCCGGATGCGTCAGGTGTACGTCGATGTCAGTGTCGTACCGCAGGTATTGCACGCGGCGGCCAGGGAGCCGTACCTCGGATCGGTGGGCGGCGGAGAACGCAGAAGCCTGGCGTCGGTGCTCCGGGATGCCGAGCGCGCCGAGGCGCCCCGGGTCCTGGCGGTCATCGGCGGCCCGGGCTCCGGCAAGACGACGCTGGCCCGCAACACGGCTCTGGAGCTGTGCGCACGCCGCCGGCGTCCGTGGAAGAGACGCTTGCCGGTACTGCTCTACCTCCGTGACCACGCCACGTCCCTGTTGTCCACCGAACCCCCGCCGCTGGAGACGGTGGCGGTCTCGGCGGGTTGGCTGCACGGCAAGGTGTCGGCACGCTGGCTGGCCCGCCGTCTCGACCGAGGAGGCTGCGTGGTCCTGCTGGACGGCCTGGACGAGGTCGCCGACCCGGCGGAACGCAGCCGGGTGGTGGCCTGGGTCGCTCGTCAGATCCAACGGCATCCGCACAACACGTATGTCGTGACGTCCCGGCCGCACGGCTACGAGTCGAATCCGCTGCCGGGCGCGGAGGTCCTCCAGGTACGCCGCTTCACCTGGCAACAGGTCGAGCGCTTCCTGCGCCAGTGGTCGTACGCGACGGAGAGCCGCGCCCGGGGTGCCACCGGCCACGAGGTACGAGCAGCCGCTGTCAGGACCGCCACGGACCTGCTGGCCCGTCTGCGCACACAAGCGGCCCTGTACGACCTGGCGGCAAACCCCCTACTGCTGACCATGACGGCGAACGTGCACCGCTATCGAGGACAACTGCCCGGCAGCCGCGCCGCGTTGTACGCCGAGATGTGCGACGTACTGCTCCACCGCCGCTCCGAGGCCCGCGGTCTGACCGACGCCACGGGCCTTGCCGGGCCGCACAAGCAGCACGTCGCCCAGCACCTGGCCCTGGCCATGATGAAGGCCAGGGTCCGCGACTGGCCGGTGCGTGACGCCGCGAGGGCGATCCGGCTGGCCCTTCGGCAGGTCCCGGGACAGGTGACCGCCGAGGTGTTCCTGAGGGAGGCCCGCAAGAGCGGCCTGCTGGTCGAACGCGAGCACGATGTGCACGGCTTCGCCCACCTCACGCTGCAGGAGTACCTGGCCGCTGCCCAGCTCAGCGCCCCGCACGCCGACACCACCGTCCTGACGGCGAACGTCGACGACCCGTGGTGGCGCGAGACGATCCTGCTCTGGTCCGCCGGCAACGACGCCACGCCCGTCATCGCCGCCTGCCTCGACAGCGGCACCGTCCGCACCCTGGCTCTGGCCTTCGACTGCGCCGAGGAGGCAAGAACCGTCGACCCGGACACCCGGGCCCGGCTGGAAGCCCTGCTCGCCCCGCGCGTCGCCGGTCAGCCTCGCGATCCCGCCCGCACACGCCTCGTGGCCGGGATCCTGGCCACGCGTGCCCTGCGCGAGACCATCCGGATCGACGACACGACCGCATTGTGCGCGCGGCCTGTTCCCTATGCCCTGTACATGGCGTTCGTGATCGAGGAGGAAGCGGCGGGCCGTCATCATCCCGTCCTCCTGGACTCGTCGGAGAGTGGCAGTGGCGCGGCGGTCGGCATGCAGGCCGGTGACGCCGAACGCTTCGTCGACTGGGTCAACACCCTCACCGGAGACGGCGAGTCCGCCTACCGGCTGCCGACCCCGGAGGAACTCGGCGACCCTGCCGCCTTGACAGCCGACCTCGCCCGCCACACCGTCTGGGCTCATGACGGCACCAGGACGGTCCTTCATCAGCCGCCGGGAGCCGACTGGCCCTACACCTACCCGCCCGAACAGGTCGGCTCCACCGTCGCCGCCGACCGGGAACGGATCACCCTCTATCTGCGGCTCGTGGCCACACTGGAGCCACAGCGCAGGCAGGTGGCGGCCTGGACCGGAGTCCTCGCCACCGCGCTCACACACGCTCCAGCACATCGCGGAGCCCCTGCACTGTCCCCGCTGAAACTCCCTCTTCTCCTGGCCATGGCGATCGCGCTCGACCACCTCCGCCTGTATACGGAGGCCTTCGCCGACAACCGAGAGCTCGCCGTCCCTTTCCTGCGAGCACTGGACCTCGCTCGCTCCTTCATTCGCGCCGTCGAGACCGTCCCTGTCCAAGAGCTCTCTCACAACTTGGACCCCGTCCTCGCCCATGCCCTCGAACGGGCCCACTCGGTCGTCGGCGCCTATGCCCCGGCGATCCTCGACGCTGACCTCGGTCCCGACCGCGTTCAGCAGCTCGCCCGAGGCCTCGGCATCGACCCCGCCCTCAGCCGCGCGGTCTCACATATCCACACCCTCGACCTCCACCGCGCCCTCGAACACGCCCAGGGTTTCGACGAATCGCTGACGCAAACCCTGGACCTCGTACTCGAAGCCGCCGCGATCTTCGACCTCGATCCCGGCCTTGTCAGTGCCCTGAGCGACGCCCTCTCGCTTTCCCCGCCCCACCCCTTCCTCTACGACCTCGATCTCGCCGTCAACCTCGCTGTCGGTCTCACCCGCGACCCGCACGCGCAGGTGTTGTCGCTCTCCCTCAACGCCTTCCGTTCCCTGTTCGAACGCCAGTTGCGAGGCTGGCCACTTGGCGCCGCCGATGGCGCGGACCGTCCCAGACTCACCGCCCTGGACGACTTCTTGGAGGTGCAGGCAACTGAGGCAGGGCTGGCGTACGGCCGTTTCGGTTCAGAGGCGCAAGAGGATCCGACCCCTGTCATACGCCTTCAGCGCGACATCCTCCGGTCAACAGCCGCGGACATCCCGACTGGTCAAGCGCAGGGACTGGTGGAGGAAGCCACTGAACTGCTCACAGCGATACGCGACCGAACCATCCCCTGCGACGCCCGAGCACTGTCCTCCGTCCGCACGGCCCTCCTAGCCGCGATGGCCGATCTGGACGAGCCGGATTGGCGCCATCACAGCAGAACCAGCCACCTGTACATGGTCTGGCATAGCCTCGCCGCTCTGGACGCCTCCGCAAACGGCCCCCGCCCCAACCAGATCCTCCGCCTCACCCGCATCCAGTTCTAGGGCTCTCGTACGGATGGTCAGGCGGCGATTTCCTGGTCCACGAGAGCGGGCAAGTACGGGCGCGACAGGGGAGAAGCCGCACCGTCGAGAGGTCCCCGGTCGGTGCTGTACGGGGAGCGACGCGGCGAGGGGATCCGGGCAACTCGATCCGCACACAGTTCCGTTCGGCTCATAGCCTCGCCGACCTGGCTCGCCGTCGACAGCGTTGCCGAGGGCCTTCGCCGTCTGCCGGTCGCGGGCGGGAACAGGCAGAGGAACAGCCGTGTCAGCGGACGCGGGCACAGAGCCCGGGTCAGGACGGCCGCGATACTCGCGTGCACGTCTTCAGCCTTCCGGGGTTGATGCCCACGCCCCGGACGTTCGCACCGCGATCCCGTCCGGGGGCTCCATGACCGCGTAGTCCGCGAACGTCCGGCGGTAGCGGGTGTGCCGGGTGTCCTGGGTGTGCTTGCGCTGCCACTCCTCAACGTCCGCAGGGTGGCTCCGCGCACCCGACTCCGCGCCGCACTCGGACTCGTCCCCCGAGACGCACCTCGTCGCGTACTCCGGCTCCGCCATGGCGTCCTGCACGATCGTGAACGGCACGTACCGGAACACCCTCCGGGTCGCTCGCGGCTGCTCCGGGTGTTCCCGTCGCTGGTGCTGACGCATCAGCACGTTGGCGTCGGTCTCGGCGCTGCGGTCGAACCGTGCCCGCGCCGTTTCGCGTTGCCCGGCGAGACCCGTACATGTCGTACAGCCGGGGGCGGGGACAGGTGGACGGCTCGTGCCGTCGTCGGGCGTGCTCATCGTGTCCGCCTGATCTCCGTCGCGCCGCGAGCCGAGACCTTGACGTGCAGGAAACCGCCCGCCTTCTCGATCTCGCCCGCGATCCGGTCGTACTCCTGCGGCACAGGCGAGATCATCGAGCGCCAGGCCGTGAGCACCGCGCCGGCCTCGCCGCCCTTGACCCGCTCGACGGCCTGCCTCAACCCCTCGCGGTCGTCGGGCGGCAGCAGACCCACGCGGTCCTCGATCACACCGGCGATCTCCCACCCGAACGCCTCGGCGTACTCGGTGCACTCCTTGCGGGGCGCTCCGATGTCAGAGTTGGGGGCGCCGCACAGATAGATCACGCAGCGGAACCGCTGTATCCGCGCGACACCGGTCGCCGCCGCCTCGCCCGGCAGGACGCCCGCCGCCGCTTCCGCGAGTGCCCGACGCCGCGACAGATCACCTTCGGTTCGACGGGCCGTGGTCGGTCCCTGCCGCTTCCCGCTCTCGATGCTGACCATGCATCAATCGTGTCGGCGCGGTCACGCATAGTGAAGTGACGGGACGTACGACCGGGCAAGGTCGTACGGCACCGACTCCTACGCTCCGTAGGGGTTACGCGATCAGAGGTACGCCGATCAGCTCGCTGATGTTCCGCACGCGTGCCGTGGACACCTTGGCGAGACGCTTGCCGATGACGCCGGGCAATGCCTGGTGCTTGACCCATTCCGGGGCGTCGAGACCGACCTCGATCAGGGTGTCCCCGGCCTGGTCGTGCAGGCCGGTCGCGCACTGGGCGAGGGCTACGTCGAGTTTGTAGCGGTTGCGGGCCACCTTCGACATGCCCTTGGGCAGTTTCCGCATGTCGGGCTGATTGGCGAGCTTGAGCGCACGCCCGTAGTTCTTCAGCGCGACGTGGATGCCAACAGCCTCTGTCTTCGCCGCTGTTGGGCCGAAGCTGGTCCCGTAGAGCTTCTCCTCCCGGCCGAGCCTCGCCGCTGCGGCGTGCGCCTGCGAGATGAAGTCGTCCGCCGCGCGCTCGTCCTCGCTTCGCGATGCCGCGACGGCCGCGGAGATCATCAGGCGGCCGTACGCGACCAGTTCGGGGCGAGACGCACTGCTGAACGGCGGTTCGATCGCCATGGCCGCACGCTCGGCCACGGCCACGGCCCGGGGTGTCTTGGCACCACGCAGGTAGATCCAGGACAGCGTGGATTCGAGCAGCGCCGACATCACCGGATCGTCGGCCTCCTTGGCGAGGAGTTTCGCGGACGTGAGCGCGCTCAACGCGAGGTCACGCTGCCCGAAGCCGGTCGCGCACGATGCCGCGACCCGGTAGGTGCTCGCCAGGACCAGCGCCAGCCGCTCACGCTCGACCCCTGTGGCACTGCCGTAGCGGACCTGTCCTTCCATGAGGACCTTCGAGGCGAGGCTGCTCACCTTCGCCGTGTCGCTGGCCCAATACGCGGCCCACGCGAGGTCGCGGACCTCGGTCAGCTCGTCGAGCGTGCTCGGATCGTCGATGCCGTCCCACTCGCCGAGCGCGCTCTCGTGCACGGCGTCGGACAGGTGGCGCAGTGCGGCACGGTCGTCCCGGTTCATGCCACGGCGCGGAGCCTGCTGGCCGAGGATCACCGCGACGTCCGTCTTGAGCGCGCCGGCCAGCTTGAGCAGTGAACCCACGGACAACTCGCCACGGTCCTGCTCGGCCTTCTGCACCAGGGCGAGCGAGACGTCCGCAGCTTCTGCGAGCCCTTGCTGAGTCAGATCGGAACCTCGCAAGTGCTTGATGCGCTTACCGTTCGTAAGGTCGGCCCAGTTGCTCACGATCACCTCGGTGGGTAGCTCAGGCTCAGTGGCTTCGCTTCGATGGTAGGGCCTGGCGCCGAAGAGCCCGGGGTGAACGAAACAGCCGGAAAAGAAGGACAGTTCGGCCACACCCGCACCACCCGCACCATCTGTTTTCATGGCCCACCTTTTGCGCAGGCCTTACGGAGAGCAAAGGTTCTGGCGGCCCCGCCCACCCGTACTCCTCCTCGACGACCCCCCGTCGCAACAGGAGGCAACGTGCGCTTCAACCGGAGCTTGACCGGCACCCTCGTCGTGGGTGGCGCGTTGGCGCTGACGCTGGCCGCGCTTGCCTATCCTGCGATGCTCGGCGTCCAGAACGTGTCCAGCTCGCCCTCGCGGATCGTCGCCGAGACCTCCACGGGGCCCTTGACGGAGGCCGACCGGGACTTCGTCGTGAAGGTGCGGGCGGCGGGGCTCTGGGAGTACCCGGTCGGGCAGATGGCCATCGCGAAGGGCACCTCGCCGGCCGTCGTCACCGCCGGACAGCATCTCGTCGCCGGGCACGCCGCCCTCGACGCGACCGTACGGCGGATCGCCCCGCAGCTCGGGGTCACCATCCCCAACCTGCCGAGTCCGCAGCAGCAGGGGTTCATCAACACCCTGAACGCGGACAGCAGAGGGAAGCAGTTCGACAGCGACTTCGCCAACATCCTGCGCGTCACCCACGGGACGATCTTCAACACCGTCGCCAAGATCCGGTCGACCACCAAGAACACGCTGGTACGCGCCCTCGCCGATCAGGCCAACACCACCGTCCTGGACCACATCACGGTCATGGAGAAGACCGGGCTCGTCGATTTCGACCAGGTGCTCTTCCAGGAGACCACCCCACCGAAACTGCCCGCCTCCGATGTGACCCCGCCCGTCCCGGTGCCGGGCTCCCCGACGGTCGTCCTCACCCCGCCGCCGAACGCTTCTCCGAGTCCGACAGCGGGGTGAGGAATCCCTGGTCCTAGTTGAGCCAGACCGTCGTGTCCGGGCCGAGGCTTCCGTCGTCCTCCAGCGGTGCGCTGCTCAGCAGCACCTCGCCCGGCGGAAGCGGTACCGGCGCGTCCGACAGGTTCGTCACGCAGCGCCAGCCCGCCGTGCCGTCCGTGCGGGTGAAGTCCAGGACGCCCGGCGCCGGTTCCGGCGTCCAGGTCAGGTCCTCGCCCGACAGCAGGCGGCGGCGCAGCGCCAGGGCCGTGCGGTACAGCTCCAGGGTCGAGCCCTCGATGCCGTCCTGTGCCTGGACGGCGTACGACGCGAAGTGCGGCGGCTGCGGCAGCCAGGCCGCGCCCGCGCCGAAGCCGTACGACGGGCCGGTGGTCGTCCAGGGCAGCGGCACCCGGCAGCCGTCGCGGCCCTTGCTCGTGTGGGCCGTCTGTTCCCAGATCGGGTCCTGGAGGGCCTCGGGCGGCAGGTCGGCGACCTCGGGGAGGCCCAGTTCCTCGCCCTGGTAGACGTACGACGAACCCGGCAGAGCCAGCATCAGGAGGGTGGCCGCACGGGCGCGGCGCAGGCCCGCCCGCTCTTCGACCGGTGGGGTGGTGCCGTTGGAGAGGAGCCAGGTGTTGGGGTCGGTGCCCGGGGGGAGGGACAGGCGGGAGGCGTGGCGTACGACGTCGTGGTTGGAGAGGACCCAGGTGGCCGAGGCGCCCGCCGAGCGGGCCGTCGCGAGGGAGTCCGTGATCACCTGCTTCAGCTCGGCCGCATCCCAACTTGCCTGTAGGTACTCGAAGTTGAAGGCCTGGCCGAGTTCGTCCGGGCGGGCGTACAGGGCGCGGCGGGCGCCCGGGACCCAGGCCTCGGCGACCGCCATGCGGGGTGGCGTGTAGGCGTCGAGGATCTTGCGCCAGTCGCGGTAGATCTCGTGGACCTCGTCGCGGTCGAAGAAGGGGTGGGTGCCGGGCGGGAGGGTGGCGAGGGCCGCCTCGGCGCTCAGTTCGGGGGCGCCGAGGTCGCGCAGGGGAGGAGTCAGGTCCTTCGTCAGCGCGTGGGCCACGTCGATGCGGAAGCCGTCGACGCCCCGGTCGGACCAGAAGCGGAGCGTGGTGCGGAAGTCGGCGCGGATTTCTTCGTTGGCCCAGTTCAGGTCGGGCTGTTCCGGGGTGAAGAGGTGGAGGTACCACTGGCCGTCGGGGGCCTGGTCCGGCTCCACCCTCTTCCACGCGCTGCCGCCGAACACCGACTGCCAGTCCGTGGGCGGGAGTTCGCCGTGCTCGCCCTTGCCGTCGCGGAAGACGTAGCGGTCGCGGGCCGGGGAGCCGGGCGCCGAGCGCAGGGCCTCCTCGAACCACACGTGCCGGCGCGAGGTGTGGTTGGGGACGATGTCGACCATGACCTTGAGGGCGAGCCGGTGCGCCTCGGCGACCATGGCGTCGAAGTCGTCGAGGGTGCCCAGGCGGGCGTCGACGTCGCGGTAGTCGGCGACGTCGTAGCCGCCGTCGGCGAGTTCGGAGGGGTAGAAGGGGCTGAGCCAGAGGGCGTCCACGCCGAGGGCGGCCAGGTGGGTGAGGCGCTGGGTGATGCCCTTCAGGTCACCCAGTCCGTCGCCGTCTGCGTCGGCGAAGCTACGCGGATACACCTGGTAGATGACGGCCTGGCGCCACCAGTCGGGGTCCTGGGAGGAAAGGTCCGGAGTCGGTTCGGGCACTCGTTGTCTCCTTGCTGCGACCGGTGGTGCACGGGCGGACTACGACAAGCCCAACTCTGTCCAATTCGCCGGGAAGGTGAACGCACGCGCCCCCGGAACACACCCTTCCTTGTGTGGCGGATTTGTGATGACCCGGGAACGCCCTTTGCAGTTCCCTGAGTTGACACTCCGGTCCGCAAGATCGACGATGTGCGAACGCTGTGGCGCATTTGACCAATGGGCCCGGCGTTCCTTCGACCACATTCCCCCGGTACGGCCCGGCCGCATCGTGCTGCCCTCTCGCCGTGCCCGGGTTCTCGCCCACGCGAAGAATGGGATCCGCACGTCCATAGCGAGACGTCTCACCGCGCTGCGCCTGGGTATGAGGGTGACCGGGCAGGGCGAGCCGAGTATCTCGCGGCGCGGCAGGGTCACCGCGTCCACGTCGACGGCGGTACGGCTGGTGGGCGCGGGCAGCCCGAGGTCGCCCATGCCGTCCCGCCCGTGCACATGCGAGGCGGGCCGCGCGGGCTCGATCAGCGGGCGTTCGGCGCCGCGCGCGACGGGCAGATCGGGGGCGCCGGCCCGGTCGAGGACGGTGAGGGTGTTCCGTACGACCTGGTCGACGTCCGTGTTCCCGGCGACGCAGGTGACCGCGCGGAGGTCGAGCCCCGGGTGGCGTACGGCGAACAGCAGGGCCAGGGCGTCGTCGACGCCGGTGTCGCAGTCGATGATGACCGGGATGGGGTCGGCTGAACCTGCCTGCTGGGCCAGGGGGTTGGGCTGGGCGGTCGTCACAGTGAGGGCTCCTTTCCCGGCTGCACAGGCTGCCACGTGTCCCCTGGGGTGACTCACCCGTACGGCCCGGCCCGCTGGTGGGAGGGCGCGGGAGATGGTGCCGTCGGAGGAGGAATCCGACGTACCGGCACTTCTGGAGGAACCCCTTGATGACCCGTCGGCCCTCTCCCCGTGCGGTACGTCTGCTCGCCTCGGCCCTCGGGATGGGCACCCTGCTGACGATGGCCGCGTGCATGCACGACGGGGACGGCGGCGCCGGGGACACCACGGAACGCCGGCAGGCCCGGCCCGCCGCCGCGTCCCCGAAGGCTCCGTCCCCGATCGCGAAGGCGGCGACCGCTCCCTCGGCCCTCACCGACGTCCAGGCGCAGAGCGCGCTCCTCACCGACGCCGACCTCGGGGCGCCGTGGACCCGTACGGAGGGCGCGGCGCTCTGGCGGGACGCGCTGCTCAAGGCGACGACGGACAACGCCGACTGCCGCCGCCTCCTCGACGCCGTGTACACGGAGGAGCTGCTGGGCGAACCGACCGGCGCCCGGGCCGTCGCCGGCTTCGACGACTACGACGAGGGCGCCCAGCTCCGCTACCAGGTCACCGCCGCCCACCGCGCCGACGTCGACAAGGGGCTCGCCTGGCTGAAGACGATGCCGCAGAAGTGCGCGCGGTTCACGGCGACGAGCCCGCGCGGCGCCAAGCAGGAGGTACGGGTCACGGAGGTCGGGCTGCCGGAGACCGGGGAGGCCAGGCAGGGCCTGCGGCTGTCGACGCGGGGCGAGCTGGACGGCGCCCCGGCCACGCTCACCCTGGACCTGGCCGCCGTACGGGTCGGTGACGACGCGATCCTCGTCACCAACGGCGGTCTGGCAGAGCCGCGCACGGAGTACACGGTCCACGCGCTCCAGGTGGGCGCCGAGCGCCTGAAGCAGACCAGGAACAAGACGTCGGCCCCGCCGCACACCCCGGTGCAGGGCCAGAGCCCGACACCGGGCCAGAGCTCGAGCCCGACACAGGCGCCGGTCCGGCCGCAGGAGCAGGAACAGGAACAGCAGTCGGACCAGGAGGAGCAGCCGGACTGGGAGCAGGCTCAGGACCAGGACCAGGACCAGGACCAGGACCAGGATGACCCGGAGCAGGACCCGGAGCAGGACGTTTCCTGACCCGGCGCTCCACGGCCTCCTACGGTCCCTGGCCTTCTTCAGGACGACGGGGTGCCCGGGCGGTGTGCGGCGAACGCGCCTGCGGTGAAGACGCCGGCGCCGCGCGCGGCGTCGAGGGCCTGTTTGCCGGCCCGGATCAGTGTGCCCTCGGGGCCGTCGTAGCCGAGCCACATGGGCCGCTCCTCCGGTGGGGTGCTGCCCCAGCACAGGACGCCGGGAAAGAGGTCCTCGGCGAGGCCGACCCGGAATCCGGCGCCCTCCAGCATCGCCCGGTACTCGTGGACGGTGCCCAGGCCGGCGAGACAGGTGGTCTCGTTGACCGGGTCGATGAAGCGCGCGATCTCCTCCGGCGACCGGTGAGCGCCGTACGGCCGTCGCAGCCAGTCGACGCCGACGAGGGCACCTCCGGGCTTCAGGAGCCGGTAGGCCGACTGGAAGAACCGCTCCTTGCGCGGCAGATGGCACACGGACTCGTAGAAGGTGACGGCGTCGAAGCTCATGTCGGGCCACGCGGCGAGCGTGGTGTAGTCCTCGTCTCCGACGGTGAGGAACTGCACCCGGTCGGCCTGTCCGCGCTCGGCGGCGAGAGCGCGGGCGCGCTGCGAGAGCCATTCGTTGTTGGAGAGCCCGACAAAGGTCGCCCCCGAGAAGGCGGCCATGTGGAGGGCGGCCCCGCCCACACCGCTGCCGAAGTCGAGCGCCCGGTCGCCCGGTCGCAGCCCGGCCAGCCGGACCAGCCGTTCCTCCAGTGCCAGAGCGGCCTGCCGGGACGACAGACCGCGGGCTTCGGCCGCCGGATCGCCGTGGTGCCAGACGTCGTCCATGATCGCCTCGTAGGCGGGTCCGGCGTAGTCGTAGAAGGCGCGGACCTGCTGTTCGTGTCCCATTCCCATGCGCCCGTGTTCCTTTCGTGAGGGATCGGCCTTACGGGGTGACCGGGGCGTCCGGGGTGTCCAGGGTGTCCAGGACGAACCTGGAGCGGTACTGCCGTAGGACGCCGGGCTGTTCGGTGATGCGCAGGCCGGGGATCCGGTGGGCGTCGCGGACCGTGCGGGCGAGTGCCTGCCCGACGTGGTTCCAGTGGCCGCGGGTGTATGTCCTGCGTGGCAGCGCCAGTCGCACCAGTTCGTACGGCGCGCTGGTGAGCGGGTTGCCGTGCTCGTCCTCCGTGCCCAGGTAGAGGGAGCCGAGTTCAACGGAGCGGATGCCGCCCTCCAGGTACAGCCGGCAGGCCAGGGCCTGGCCGGGGAACCGGTGCGGCGGGATGTGCGGCAGCAGGCGCCCCGCGTTGAGGTAGAGCGCGTGCAGACCGGGCGGCTCGACGATGTCGACGCCCGCCGACCGCACCAGGTCCGCCAGGTACGCGGCGTCCTCCGCCCGCGCGCGCAGGTACTCCGGATCGGTGACCTCGGTCAGGCCCTGGGCGACCATGTCCAGGTCCCGTCCGGCCAGACCGCCGTATGTGGGGAAGCCCTCCGTGGCGATGAGCAGCAGTTCGCAGCGCCGGGCGAGATCGGTGTCGTGCAGGCCGAGGAAGCCGCCGATGTGGGCGATACCGTCCTTCTTCGCGCTCATCACGCAGCCGTCAGCGAGCCGGAACGCCTCCTCGGCGACCTGCCGGGGGCTGTGGTCGCGGTACCCGGGCTCCCGCTGGGTGACCAGCCACGCGTTCTCCGCGAACCGTGCCGCGTCCAGGATCAGGGGCACACCGTGCTCCCGGCAGAGCGACGAGGTCAGCGTCAGGTTGGCCATGGACACCGGCTGGCCCCCGCCGCCGTTGTTGGTGAGCGTCATGATCACCGCGGCGACCCGGGAGCCGTCCGGCCCGTCCAGGACGGCCTTCAGCCGGGCGGTGTCGATGTTCCCCTTGAACGGCTCCGCGCTGTCCAGGTCCTGTGCCTCGGGACAGGGCAGGTCCCAGGCCTCGCCCCCGCACAGCGCGATGTTTGCCCGCAGGGTGTCGAAGTGCGTGTTGCTCAGGAAGACCTTGCCAGGGCTGAGGAGTGTCGAGGTGAGGATCCGCTCGGCCGCGCGCCCCTGATGCACCGGCAGGATGTGCGGACAGCCGGTCAGCTCCCGGACGGTGTCGTGGAAACGGTGGAAGGAGCGCGACCCGGCGTACGACTCGTCGCCCTCCATCGCGGCGGCCAGCTGGGCGGCGGACAGGGCGCCGGTCCCCGAGTCGGTGAGCAGGTCGACGGTGACCTCGTCGGCCCGCAGGTCGAAGAGGTTGTGGTGGACGCGGGCGAGGGCTGCCTGCCGCTGTTCGCGGGTGGTGACGGGGATCGGCTCGACGACCTTGATCCGGTACGGCTCCATGGTTGCCCGGTGTTCCTTCCTGCTAGCCGTCGGCCGAGGGGCCGTCGGGGGTGGTGTGCGCTGCGGCGGAGTGACCGCCGTCGGCCGGGACGCCGGGTACGGCGTCCTCCCGTGGCGGGAGGACGCCGTACGCCTCCGAGGAGAGGTAGACGGTGATCCGCGGTGCCCGCCGGCCCGCCTGGACCAGGCTCAGGTACGGGATGAGGCCCACCCCCGCGCCCAGTTGCCGGGCGGTGAGCGCGGCGAGGGCGCGGTCGAGCGGGGCGCTGTGGACGCCGTACCGCCGCAGGAGCCACTTGGCGTGGTCGTGGGCCGCCCGGTCGTCGCGGACGTAGGCGCGGACGGGGACATGGATGGCGTGGCCGGTGGGGCGGCCGGCGTCCGCACCGGTGAACGAGTAGCAGGAGATGAGGGGAAGCCGGCCGAAGGGCTCGTCCCCGCCGATCCGGCGGCACAGCTCCGCCACCCGCTCCGGACACGCCCCGGGGACGAGACGGGCCGCCTCCGCGGCGTCGGCGGCCGTGGCCTGGTGGTGGACGACGTAGACCTTCACCCGCGGCTCGGCCCACGAGCCCACGTCCAGGGCGAAGAACATGAAGGCGGCCCGCTCAGGGAAGCGGGACGCCACGTAGCGCCGCACGGGCTCGTACGCTCGTCCGTGGCCAAGCCTCGCCATGGCCTCGCCGACCGTCTCCATGCTCCGCTCGACGCCCCGCGCGCCCGGGTTCAGGTACAGCTTGAGGCCCGGTGCGTCGCCCGGCCGCAGCTCCAGGGCGCACCACAGGGTCAGCGGCCCGTGCGGCACCGGCGGGAGGAAGAGGTCGCTCAGGTCCTTCAACTCGTCGAGGCGCAGGCCCTGTTGCGCCGCCAGCCGCTCCACGGCCGCCAATGCCGTCCAGGCACTGTCCCGCAGTGTCCCGGCGGCGCACCCCGGGTCGGCCAGCACCCGCAGCGCGGCGGCGGTGCCGGTGGGGAACGTCAGCGAGAACTCCACCGGCGTGTGATCGTCGGAGACGGACGACTGCGAGGGGGGCGGTTCGGCCAGGGGACGTGCGGCGGCCGGACCCAGCAGTTCGGCCAGCGCCCGCTGGTGGGCCGTCCGCCGGGCTCCGTCGATCCCGACCAGGTCGCAGAGCCGTCCCAGCTGCCCGGCGGTGAACCCGCCCAGCCGGCCGGACTCGGAGCACTCCGCGGTCCTCGTGCGGGGCCCGTTGTCTCCCGCCGGGAGGCCGCAGACCGGGGGTGGCGTGCCCACCGCCCCGCCCGGCCGTCCGGCGCACTGTCGTGTGTACGCGTTCACAGGTCTCCTCTCCCATCGGGTGGTTCACAGGTCCGTGGTGCCTCAGCACCATCGGCTGATCTCGAGTCCGCGGTGCCTCAGCGCAGCCGGTTCCAGAAACCCAGGCGGTGCTCTCGGTGGTAGTCGACGGGGCCGGTGCGGTGCGGGGCCAGGGACTGTGTGACGGGTGTCGGGTCGCCGGGCCGGTAGGGGCGCCACGCCGGCAGGCCCGGCACGTTCGGGTCACCGGTGCGGGCGAACGCCGCCCAGGACCGGGCCATCGCCGCGGACAGCCGCTTCTGCCCGGGCGTGAACAGCGGCTCGGCGGCATCGTCCTCGAACAGATAGGGCGGGTCGGCCGCGTGGTACGCGCCGAAGTCGAAACCCCCCGGGAAGGGGAGATACATGGGTGCCTCGCGGTCGGCGAACTCGTAGGCGTACACGGGCACATGGCGGCCGAGCGCCGTGTGCTGCCGGTAGGTGCCGCGCGCCCACATCCGGTCGGTGACCACCGTCGCCCAGGCCAGCGCGGGGGACGCGAAGGCGGC
The DNA here is from genome assembly GCF_021545335.1 of Streptomyces sp. GQFP. Classification (GTDB taxonomy): domain Bacteria; phylum Actinomycetota; class Actinomycetes; order Streptomycetales; family Streptomycetaceae; genus Streptomyces. The sequence continues at coordinate 4,976,988 of NZ_CP089312.1, forward strand.
TGCCGGATAGGCGGCCAGGACCTGGCCGGCCAGGTCGCCGAACGCGGTGTCCAGGGCCTTGCGGTAGTCGTCCTCGGTGAACGGCTTGCCGACGGCGTCGTACCTGGCGCCGACGAACAGCCGGTGCTCGTCGCGGGTGGCCCCGGACAGCACCGGGACGCGGTGGAAGCGCCCCTCGCGCAGGGCCGCCTCCGGCAGCCGGGGCAGCGTGCGGTTGCCGAACGCGAAGCCCTGATGGGCGTTCATGATGGCCGGCACATCCAGGATCATCCGCACCGGCAGGGCCCGCAGACAGGCCAGGGCGCGGTCCGGGTCCTCGTGGCGGCAGCCGAGCGGAGCGGTCATCGCGGCGCCGATGTCGCGCATCTGACGGCCCGTCCGCCAGACGAACCACGGGTAGCCCGGCACCTCGGGGCCCATCGCCCCCGCCGGCATGTCCATCATGCCCGCGCCGCTCATCATGACCGCCCGGTCGAACAGGCCCCGGGCGCCGGGGGAGGTCAGATGGCCGGCGATGGCGGAGGCGCCGAACGACACCCCGGCGACGGTGACGTTGCGCGGGTTCCCACCGAACGCCCCGGCGTTGCGCCGCACCCAGGCCAGGGCCGCCTGCTGGTCCTGAAGGCCGAACGTGCCCGAGCCCTCCAGTCCCGGGTGGGCGAAGCTGCCGAAGACGCCCAGGCGGTAGTTGACGGTGACGACGACCAGGCCCTGGGCGGCGAGGCGGCGGCCGTCGTAGAACGCGCCACCGCCCACGGCGCCGTCCCCGTGGATCCACACCAGGACGGGCGCGCCGCCGCGCGGCCGGGAGGACGGGGCGGTGACGTTCAGCACCAGGCAGTCCTCGTCCGATCCGGAGATCGGGGCGTGCGGCGCCGGCACCTGCGGGCACAGCGGGCCCGGCTTCGTGGCGTCCCGGACCCCCGCCCAGTGGGCGGCCGGCCGCGGGGCGGCCCAGCGGTGGCTGCCGGTGGGCGGGCCGGCGTAGGGGATGCCGTGGTAGAGGGTGTGCTCGTCCTCACGGACGCCGCGCACCAGGCCCGTCTCCGTCCGTACGACCGGCCCGTCGGCGCCGTCCGTGGTGGTGCCGCCCGTGACACTGCCGGTTGCCGGGGACAGCGAGGCCAGCGTCGCGATCACGGCGAGTACGCCCGCCGCGGCCACCCGCCCTCCGTGCCTGCCGTGCCTCCCGTGCCTTTCTTCGATCCGCACCGTGGGGTCCTTCCTATGGGTCACTTCCGGATGCCGCACCGGGAACGTCCGCCGTGCCCCGGCGGACACGCCCCGACCCTCCGGGCGCGTGATCGGATCCCGCGACCGCCGGATCCGATCACGCGCCCGGCAGGCGAGGGATGCGCGGAGGGATGCGCGGAAGGCGTACGGAGGGACATGACGTACGGAGGGATATGCGGAGGGGGGAAGCGTTCACAGCCGCCAGCGGATCTCCCGGCCGGGGGCGTAACGGCACATCACCCCGGTCGAGACCGTCTCGCGCAGATGAGCCGCCAGCTCCGGATGGTGCGCGTCCATGCGCCGCAGGGTGTCCTTGATGCGGCCGGTGACGTTCTTGCGGGCGCGTTCGCTCGCGTCGCCGAGCCGGCGCGGCCGGCCCGCGAGGCCCGCCGCGCGCCGGAGTTCCCCGACGACCGCGGCGCGCTCGCGGTCGAGTGCTGCCGCGCGGCGGTCGTCGCCGCGCGCGGCGGCCCGGTCGGTCTCCGCCTCCAGCATGTCCAGATGGCGTCGGTAACGGGCCCTGGCCTCGTCGTCCAGTACATGATCGGCGCCCATCGAACCGGCCGCCGCTGTCTCGTCGTCCCCTGGGCTGAGGAGTTGCAGTGCCGGTACCTCCCGGTCGGGCCGGCCGAGCAGACAGTGCAGGTCGCGCAGTCCCTTCGCGTCCGGCAGATGGACCGTGCGGTCCCCGAACGTCAGCCGCCACACCTCGCCGTGCCGACGGAACTCGTTCGCGGGCGCGTCGGCCACCGCCGGTGTCGCGGCGGACCTCGACCGGTCCGCCCGCTCGGCCAGATGCGGCATGTCCATCCGGCGCGCGTCCGCGGCCACCGAGTCGAGCAGCTCGCGCGCTGTGGGAAGGCCGGGGACGGGCCCGCTCCCGGCACCGGAGAGCAGGTCGGCGAGTTCCAGCCGGGCCCGCACCGACCAGGGCCCGGCCCGCAGCCGCTCGGCGCTGCGCCATGCCTCGGTCAGCAGCCGTACGGCGTCGTCCCGCCGCCCGCGCGCCGCCTCGCACAGCCCCGCCCACAGCTCGGTGGGCCCGCCGACGTCCCAGCCGAACAGGGAGATCAGCCACTGTCCGGCGTACGGCTCCAGCGCGTCGAGGGCCTCCCCGCACAGGTCCGGGTCACCCGAGGCCGCCGCCGCCAGCGACTGGTGACGCAGCCACAGGGGGGTGAGGCTCCGGTACAGCACGGTGTCGCCGCCCGCTGCCCCCGGGCCCGCGCGGGGGGCCGACAGTACGGGCTCCTCCCCGGCTTCCAGCGCGGTGATCGCCTGCAGCAGTTCGGCGTGCGAGTGGTTCCAGTCCCGCAGGGCCGGGTCCAGAGCCCTGGCCTCGTCGAACCGGCCCCGGTACACGCACAGGGACCAGCGGTGCTGCAACAGGAACACCCGGTAGTAGTTCGGATGCGTCCCGATCAGCGGAACCGCTTCCTGGAGCAGTTGCTCGGCCCGGTCGAAGCGGCCCGTCGCGGCGTACACGACACTGCGGTCGATCAACGACGTCAGGCGCGTGCGCCGGGATCCGTCGGCCGTCGCGGCCGCCGCCATGGCGTGCATCTCCTCCAGGTAGGCCGGATCTCCCGCCTGCAGCGTCGCCACCCACCGCTCGGACATCGCCACGTGCGCGGTCCACAGGTCGCCCCTGCGCCGGGCCACCTCCACGAGCTCCCGTACGAGTGCCCTCCGCTCCGGCACGGTCTCCGGTCCCCACTCCGCGCGCAGCCGCGTCCACACCCCGATCTGCAGGCTGTCGTCGTCGCCCGTGCTCCGGGCCGTCTCCACCACTTCCCGGGCGATACGGCTCGCCATGCCGGACTGCGTCGCGGGCACGGCCGCGTCGGGCAGCAGTAACTCATGGGCCGCGCGGAGGCCACGCCACTTCAGCCCGTACGCGTCTCCACGCCCGTCCATCGCGTACAGGACCAGTGCCGTACGGCCGGTCAGCAGCGCGTCCCCCAGCTCGTGCGCCAGCCGCAGGGCCTCGTCGAACACCCGCCAGGACGCGGCGTGATCGCCGCTCAGCTGAAGCGTCCGGCCGAGGTCGAGGGCCAGCAGGACGCGCCGCGGGACAGGTCGGGTGCCGAGCCGCTCCAGGGCGCGCGAGTAGTTCCGTACCGCTTCCTCGTGGGCCATGCGGTCGTCCGCGTGCCGGGCGGCGGACACCAGCGCTTCCAGTGCGTCGTCGCAGCTCAGCTCCGCGCCCGCGAGGTGGGCGTGGCGGGCGGCCTCCGTCACACGGGACTCCGTCACACGGGACCCCGCCGCCCCCGGCCGGCGACGCACGGCGTGGAAGGCCGCCGCGTGCAGGCTCCGGACCCGCGCCGCGTCCAGCGTGCCGTACAGACTCTCCCGCAGCAGGTCGTGCCGGAACACCGCGTCGCCGTCCTCGGTGCGCTCCACCAGGCAGGCGTCCCGCGCGGCGGCGAGCCACCTCTCGCACTGCGCGGGCGCCGCGTCCAGCACCGCGGCCAGCGTCCCCGGGTCGAACGCGCGACCGATCACCGACGCGGCCTCCAGACACCGCAGGACAGCCGGGTCGAGCAGGGCCAGCCTGCGCTCCAGCACCGCGCGAGTACCGGGGGAGATTCCGTCCATCGGGTGGCCGGCGGCCCACAGCCGCGCGATCTCCTCGACGAAGAAGGGATTGCCACCGGTACGCCGGTGCACCTGGACAGCCACGTCGGCCCCTGGCGACCGCCGCGCCGTACGGGCCATCAGCTCCGCCGCGTCGGCCCGGTCCAGCCCCCTCAGCGGCAGCGCCGTCGCACGGGCCGCCAGCGAGCGCAGCAACGACGCCAGGCGGTGGCCCGGTCGCTCGGTCTCCGTGTCCCGGCACGTCACCGCCAGCAGCAGCGGCTCGGACCAGGCGTGCTGGGCGACGAACTCCAGCAGTTCGACGGAGGCGGTGTCCGCCCAGTGGACGTCCTCGAAGACCACCAGCAGAGGCTGCTGCCGGGCGGCGGCGCTGAGCAGCTCGGTGGCCGTGGCGCAGAGCTGGAACCTCGTCACCTCCTCACCGCCCGTCCCTTCGCCGAGGAGTACCCGCACCGCCGGGTCGCCGGCGCCGGACAGCCGTTCCGGCTGATCCGCGGGCCGGCTGCGGCACAGCGCGCGGACGACCTGGATCCACGGCCAGTGATCCGGTGTGCCGGACGCCTCCCAGCACGTTCCGCGCAGCACCCGCATACCGTGCCGTTCCGCTTCCCGGACCGCCCACCGCACCACGGAGGTCTTGCCCATGCCGGCCTCGCCCGTGATCAGCACCAGCCCGCCCTGCCCCGCCAGAGCCGCCTCGAACCGGTCCTCCAGCAACCGCAGGCACCACTCGCGGCCGAGCAGCTCGGGCAGGGGACGGTTCCGGGAATCGGCGGCATCAACACCAGGTGGGGTCACTGGCACAGAGAGTAACGACGCGTGTGATCGTCGACGGCGGAGACGGCCGCCCGTCACCCGTTGGGGGATCCGCGGATCGGCGAGGGGCGCGCCCGACTCCTGCTCCAGACGCCTACTCCCGGTCGAGCCGCTTCCGCCGCCCCACCACTTCCCGTGCCACCGCGAGCACCGTGCGGCCGTGCGCGAAGGCGTGCGCGCGCAGGCGGGCCAGGGCGTCGTCCGCGCCGATGCCGAGCTGAGCCATGATCATCCCGGCGGCCTGGTGGATCTCGTCGTGGTCGGCCAGATCCACCAGTCCGTCCCGTCCGTCGAGCCGGGCCGTCCGGGACAGATCCGTCAGCGACACCGTCACCAGCCTCGCCACGCATCCGGCCGTCCACAGCTCGTCGGAGGTCAGCTCGCCGACGGTGTCGCGGTAGAGGTCGAGGGTGCCCACGCAGACCCGGCCGCTGCCGAGCGGGAGCGCGTACACCCCGCACACGCCCGCGGCCGTCGCCTGCTGGGCGAAGACCGGCCAGCGGCGCGCGTCCCGGCCGGCGGTCAGGTCGGACGCGAGCACGGGGGTGCCGGAGGCGCCGGCGCAGGGGCAGGGGCCGTCGCCCAAAGTCGTCTGGATGTCGGCGAGTTGGGCGGCCCGGTCGTCGGTGGCGGTCAGCCGCAGAGGCACGCCGTCGGCGCGCAGCGACACGCTCGCGCCGGTCACCGGCAGGAGTTCGACGGCGACGGCACACAGCCGCGCGGGGATCTCACCGGGGCGGGAGTCCCGTACGCGCTCGACGATGGTCTCGGCGGTCCGGCCGTCGCGGCCATCACCAGGCCCGCCACCCGGCCCGCCGGTCGGTCCGCCACCCGGCCCGCCGGTCGGTCCGCCGGTCGGTCCGCCGGTCGGTCCGCCGGTCGGTCCGCCGGTCGGTCCGCCGGTCGGTCCGCCGGTCGGTCCGTCGCTCCGACCGTCCCCGAATCGCACGGTCATCGCCTCCCTGGGCCCTTCGGAGGTTCCGAGTACCCAGGACAGCACCCTTACGCCATGCACACGCCGTAGCGCGACGATTACTTTGCGTTCCGGTGTCGTCGCTCAGCCCGCGGCGACCGCTTCTCGTGTACGGGCCGGGGAAGAGGCGGGTGACGAGGGTGTACGGCGGTCCAGGTGGACGACGACGTGGGCGTGGAAGCGGTCCACGGATTCGTCGACGCTGCGGATGAAGCCGGACTCGGCGTTGCCGCGGGTGTTGCCCATGCCGCGGAAGAGGGACAGGCGGAAGCCGGTGATCGGCGTGCCGTCCTTGGGCAGCAGGTCGGCCGGTTCCGGGCGGAGGCGTTCCAGGGTGCCGCGTGGACCGGGCGCCTGGCCGGCGAGCAGCGCCTCGACGTGCAAGTCGGCCGGGGCGTCGGACAGTTGGCGTACGAGCCGCTTGGACCAGGTGAGGGGGTAGCCCTGTTCGGGCGCCGCGATCTCGATGGACGTACGCAGCTTGCCGGTGCGCAGATCGGCGCAGAGGGCGAGGATGCCGGGGGTGCCGTCGATCCGGAGTTCGGCCTCCAGCCGGCCGTCGGTGCAGAGTCGGTCGGCGAGGGCGGCGCGACGGGTGCGCGGGTCGCTGCCGCGTTTCGCGCGCTGCACAGGCAGTACCTTCTGGCCGAGTTCGCCGCCCAGCCGCAGGCACACCTGCCGGACGAGCCGTTCCCAGCTCTCGACGACGTCGACCGCGCGCGAGTCGCCCTGGCACAGGGTCTCGTCGTCGATGCCGTTGCGTACGGGGACCCAGGCGGGGCCCATGTTCTGGAAGCCGTGGCAGCCGGAGTTCTCGTGCTGGAGGTAGTGCAGCAGTTCCTGGAGCAGCCAGGCGTGCGCCGCGTTGCCGACGCCCTCGTGACGGATCAGCATCTGGGCCTGGTGGGCGACTTCGGCCCAGGAGAGGTGCCAGAGGGCGACCTTGTGCTTGCGCCGGCCGTCCATCTTGACCTCGACCAGCGGGCTGCCGTCGAGTTCGACGTCGTTGGACAGGGTGATGACGGCCTCGTAGCCGCGCCGGGCGGCGATGTCCGCGTACGCCTGCACCTGGTCCGGCTTGAGGGAGTTGCCGTTCGTCTTCGTCTCGACGAGCGCCGTCCAGAGCTTGCCGGCCCGCTCGACCCGGATCACACCGTCGGGGCGGCGCGGGGTGTCTCCGTTGGGCAGGCTGACCTCCGTGAACGTCTCCATCCGGCCGGACGGCGCCCCGAACGCCGCCGTCAACCGCCGCCCGAACTCCGGGACTTGGGTCATCACCGACAGCAGCACGGAGGTCGCCCGGGTCTCGCGCTCACGGTCGCTCTTGAGGGCGGAGGCCGGGAAGAGCCTCGCCACCCGCCAGGAGTCGTTCTCTGCGAGGGACTTCTTGGCCACCTTGGGGAGGGTGACCTTCTTCTTCGCGGTACGGGGGCGGGACGGGGCCTTGGCCGCCACCGGTTGATCCGGCGATACGGGTGACACCGACGGCACGGGCAGTACGGACTCCACGGGGCGTTCGCTCGTCGCCTGGGTGGGGATGGCGGGCAGGGGCTCGGCCTGCGACTCCGGCGCCGCCGCAGCCGCCTCCTCCCCGGTCTCCGCCTCGTCGTCGATGTCGACCCCGAAGTCCGTTGCCAGGCCCGCGAGTCCGGACTCGTACCCTTGGCCGATCGCCCGGAACTTCCAGTCCCCGCCCCGCCGGTACAACTCGCCGAAGAGCAGGGCGCCCACCTCGCCGGGGTTCTCGATGGAGAAGCGCAGCAGGCTCTCGCCGGCACCGTCGGCGAGCGTCAGGCACAGGTCGTGCAGGTCGGAGAAGCGTGCGCCCTCGTAACGGCTCGCCGCGACGACGATCCGCTCGGCGTCGTCCGCGATCGCCGTCAGGTCGAAGGTGATGCGGTCCTCGTTGCCGTCGGCCGTAGGTGCCTTGCCCAGCAGTTGCACACTGCCGTCGGCGGCGACGGGGTTGTTGTAGAAGTAGAAGTCCCCGTCGCCGCGCACCTTGCCGTCGGCGGTCAGCAGCAGGACGGACACATCCGCGTCGCCCTCCCCGGACGGGCTGCTCCAGCTCAGCCGCACCATCACCGAGCCGACGTCCTCGCTCAGCGCCGACAGACCGACGTTGGCGCCCTTGACCATCTCGTGCATGAGGCCCCCAGATGCACCGCAGTGACATGTGACGCGCACCACACCCCGCGCATCAAGGGAACCCTAGCGCCGCACAACGACCAATGACCCCAAATGGCAGAAAGCGACCACTCCTGGCTACTTCTCGAAAGCCTCCCGGAACATGGCCCTCGCCTCGTCCGTCGCCTCGGTCGTGCCGCCGCAGATCGGGACGATTCCGTTGATGCTGTCGGCGGTGACGAGGTAGTGGGCGCCGAGCGGGAAGTCCGGTGCCTCCGAGTTGCCGTTGTCGCTGCTGAGGCGGACCTCGTGGGAAGGGTTGGCCAGGTTGGGGTCGAGGCGGTACCAGTGGTCGACCCGGAGGACCACGAGGTCGCCCTGTTCGGCCGTCACCGTGCCCTCGAAGGCGAGGTCGTGGCGGCGCAGGGAGTCGGGCGTGGGCGCCACGCACTTCACCGCCGCCGAGTCGCCGTCCGCGAGGATCAGGGTCTGGGGCTGAAGCCCGGGCACTTGACCGCCCTCCGCCGCCGCACCTGCCCCCGCCTTGTCCGCCGTACCCTCTCCGCCTTGCGCGACGCCCCAGGTGACACCGCCTCCCACCGCCAGCAGCAGTGCGGTGAACGCCATCGCCGGTACGAGGCGGCGGCGCGGCACTCCTCGTACGGGGCTCTTGGCCGCAGTTGCCTTTGTGCTTGTACTTGTACTCATCGTGGCCTCCACAAGACGGGGGACGTCGGGTCGCGGAGCCTTCGAGGTCAGTGCCGGGTCCGTGGCCTTCAGGTGGGCCAGCAACTCGTCGTCGTTCATCGACTGCTCCTTCCGTTTCCGTTTCCGGTTTCTTGTCCTTCGTCCGTCTCATGTCTGGGGCGTGGGGCGGTCTTTCGCTCCAGTTGGGCCGCCAGTTTCTTTTTCGCGCGGTGCAGCCGGATGCTCACGGCGTTCGCGCTCAGGCCGGTCACCTCGGCGATCCGGCTCGGGGTCAGCTCCTCGTACGCCCACAGGAGGACCACCTCCCGGTCCAGCGCGCGGAGTTGGGCGAGCGCCGCGTGCAGGGCGGTGTGGTCGGGGTCCCCTTTCTCCCTCGCCGCGCCCGGCGCCGTCCACGTCAGGCGTTCCAGCAGGGAGCGTCTACGCCGGTCCGCGCGGCGGGCGTTGGCCAGGCAGCGTCGGGCCACGCCGTAGCACCAGGGCAGTACGGCGTCCGGGTCGAGGACGTGCCCCGGTGCCCCCAGGCCCGGTACGTCCTCGATCCTGCGCCACAGCACCAGCAGCGTCTCCGAGAGGATGTCGTCGACCTGGTCGGCGTCGGCGCGCCGCAGCAGATAGCGGTGCAGCGGCTCCGTCACGACCTGCGCCAACGCCTCGAAGCGAACCCGTTGATCCCGGGCAGCCCTCTGTTCCGTGTCCGTCATGGATTCCACGACCTGCCTTGTCCGGCACAGGGGGGATCCTTTCACCGCCGCTCAGTTACGTCGGTTCCAAGTGACAGTCACCGCTTCTCGTACGGGTTCGACGGCTCCGGGACCTTCTTCACGGACCCCGCGTCCAGCACCGGCGGCCACGCCGCGTCCGATCCCAGCTTGCCCTTGGGCACCCACGTTCCGGTGACCGTGACCCAGGTGTCCGTCACCGGGGCGTCGGCGTCGCGGATCTCGACCTTGCCCGCCGCCGCGTCGGCCGCGCAGCAGGAGACGAGGAGGCGGGTGACGTACCAGGTGCCGTCGTCCCCGTGGGTGACGAAGCCGGTCAGGCTGACGGTACGGCCCTTCAGGGACCGTCCGCTGTCGAAGATCGCGCGTGAGCTGAACTCGCCGACCGTCAGCTTCAGTGGATTCCCGGCGGGCAGCGCGGGGAACGCGCCCACACCCTGCGCGGCCTGCTGCGCCGCCTCCCGGTCCGCGCTGTACGAGCCCAGGGCGGGCGGCGGGAAGAGGAGCAGCGCGAGGGCGGGAAGGGTGAGCAGCCAGGCGATCCGGGGTCCGTGACCATGACTATGACCATGACCGTGCTGCTCGTTGCCGTCGTGCTCGCCACCGTCGTCCACGTGGCCGTCCGCCTCCGCCTCGGCCCGCTGGGTCAAGGCGGCCACCACCCCCAACACCACCAGCACAACCCCGGACACCACCAGGTAAGGCCGCAACCCCGCCTGCACATACCGCAGATACAGCTCGCTGAACAGCGAGATCCGCAGCACCGCCCCGCCCGTGAGCAGCAACAGCACGGCAGCCCCGTACCGCCTCACAGCAACCACCACCCGACGACGACACTGCTGGCGACCGCGACGACCCACGTCGCCGAGGAGAACCGGACGGCGAAGGACCGGCCGAAGGTGCCCGCCTGGAGGGCGAAGAGTTTCAGGTCGACCATCGGGCCGACCACCATGAAGGCGAGCCGGGCCGTGGGTGAGAAGCCGCTGAGCGAGGCGGCGACGAAGGCGTCCGCCTCGCTGCACACGCACAGCACCACCGCCAGTACGGCGAGCAGCAGCACGGACAGCCAGGGCGAGCCGGTGAACACGTCGAGCACGGATCTCGGTACGACGATGTTGAAGGTCGCCGCCGCGCCCGCGCCCAGCACCAGGAAGCCGCCCGCGTGCAGGAAGTCGTGCTGGAGCCCGGGCAGGAAGCCCCGCCAGCCGGAGTCGGACGCCCCGCCGGCCGAGGTCGGTTTCCGCAGCCACTCGTCACGCCCGAACCGCGCCCACAGCCAGCCCATGATCACCGACGTGGCGAGGGAGGCGACCAGCCGCCCGAGCACCATGTCCGGCTGCCCGGGGAAGGCGATGGAGGTCGCCACGAGCACCACGGGATTGATGGCCGGGGCGGAGAGGAGGAAGGCGAGTGCGGCGGCCGGAGCGACCCCCCGCCGCATGAGACTCCCCGCCACGGGCACGGACGCGCACTCGCACCCCGGGAGTACGACCCCGGCGGCGCCCGCGATGGGCACGGCGAGCGCCTGGTTGCGCGGGAGCAGCCGGGTGAACACCTTCTCCGGTACGAAGGCCGCGATCGCCGCCGACACCACCGTGCCGAGGAGCAGGAAGGGCACCGCCTGGACGACGACCGCCGTGAACACCGTCCACCAGGCGGCCACGGCGGGTGTGTACAGGTCGAGGGCGAGGGTCGGTCCGAGGACGGAGGCAACGGTCGCGATGACGATCAGCGCGAGCCCGGCGACGACGGCGTACGCGACGGCGCGGACGGCGAACCGCAGCCCGTCGACCACACGAGTCCCGCCGCCGTACTGGCCGTACCCGCCGCCGTGCTCGCTGTCCACGCGCTCGTACCGTCCCGGTGAAATGTGCAGAGGTCCGGCCGCAGGCTAACCCCCGGGACTGTGCGCCACCCGACCTTCGTCAGAGAGGAGGCTGTGCGGGCGCGGGCCCGAGGGTGGTCGTGCCGGGGGCCGTACGGTGGCCCAGTCCCGTCCGATAGGCGTCGAGCGCGGCCTCGACGCGTCCCGTCCGGCGCAGCAGATCGCCGAGCAGTCGGCACAGGTCGGCGAGGTCACCGGCGGCGCCCGCGCGTTCCAGGACACTCAGGGCGCGGACGTAGTGCTCCTCCGCCTTCTCCGTGTCCCGGGCGTCCTCGGCGATGATGCCGAGGAGGCGGTGGGCGGCGGCCGAGTGCATGGCGCCGCGCTCCGACGAGAAGTCCCCGAGTACGTCGTGCAGCAGCGCCGCCGCCTCCTCGGACTTGCCGCGCCGGTGCAGTACGTCGGCCAGCTCGACCGCGACCTGGCTGCTGTAGAGGGCGGCACGCTTGGCGGAGAGCATGGCCTGCGCCTCCCGCAACTCACCTTCCGCACGGGCGAGTTCGCCCTGCTGGGCGTACAAGTACCCGCGCATCCAGTGACAGTTGGCCAGCTCGGTACGGATCTGGAGCTGCCGGTACAGCTCGGAGGCCTTGGCCAGCGAGGCGTCGGCCTCGGCGTACCGCCCCTCGGCGAGCATCGTCCGGGCGACCTGCCGGTGCATGCGGGCGATCAGCGCCGGGTCGCTCACCTGCGGGGCGAGCGCGAGGGCGAGTTCGGCGGCCTGGGCGGCGCGGGCTTGGGCGCCCATGTCCATGTAGGGGGCGATGGAGCTGGCGTACAGGGGCAGCAGGGCATCGGGATCGTGCAGCCCGCTGCGGTTCAACTCGTCGATGGTGGACTCGAGAAGGTATACGGAATAACGGAGTTCACCGGCGAGATAGTGAGCGACGGCGCGCCCGCGCAAGGCGGGCACCCTCCCGGTGAGCGGCCCATCGGCCAGACACCTCTCCGCCAGCTCGAAGTACTCCTGGGCGGCGCCGAGATCGCCGGTCTCCACCCCGCACTCGCCGAGCCCGAGCAGGGCGGCGGCTTCCTCGGGGAGGAGCCCGAGCGTGGCGGCCTCCTCCCTCAACTCGCCGTACTGCTTGGCCGCCGCCTCGGTCTCGCCGGTGGCGAGGGTGCGCTGGGCGTCGGTCAGCCGGAGCCGAACATCCGTGGCCAGATGGGCCGGACGCCCGGTCACCAGTTCCTCGTACGCCACCCCGAGCCGCTCGGCGATGTGCCGCAACGCCTCGTCGGAGGCCCGCACGCGGCCCGCCTCCAGCGTGGAGATGTACGCGGGGGTGTAGGCGGGCTCCGCCAACTGCCTCTGCGTCAGCCCCTGCTCGATACGCAGCCGCTGCACCCTGCGCCCGATGACTTCCGGGTCGTCGCGCTCCACCATCGCCCAACTCCCCTGCGCCTACTTGCCGTTGAGGTCCGCCAAGCTCTACGTTAAGCCACGGATTAAACGCGCTTAATACATCGCTGTTATCGCTGTACATCGCTGGAATCGCTGGAATCGCTGTCGTCGCTGTTGTTGCGAGGTTGCCGTGCTCTCACACACCAGAGCGATCTGCGCGGCGATCGTCGCCGCCGCCACACTCATCGTCGCAGCGAACGCGTGGCCGGCGCGGGCGGCGGAGCCGCGCGAGCCGACGGTGGGCGCTACTTGGAGCGCTGCCTCGGCAGCGGAATCATCACCATGACGGCGGTACGTAGTACCAGACCGAGTGTCCTGGCCGGACAATCTGCGCCCGGCAGTCCTCGGTCAGCGCGTGGTTCGGCTCAAGGAACTGCTCGCAGTCGGTGAGCAACGCCGCAAACTGCTCGGCCGCGTCGTCAGGTCGACCGGACCGAGCAGTCCAGAGAGCTTGCTGATGCCTCCCGGCGAGGGTGAGCACGTGGCCGTGCCCCAGTACGCGCGCACTGTCCGAGGTGGCAGCTACGGAGAGTTCCAGCGCCGCATCCCACTGTTGGGTCTCGCCGGTCCGTCCGGACAGTTGAAGGCGGCCGGCCAAGGTCCACAGGTGGTCATCACCGTAAATGGCAGCCCGGCCTTCGACGACACTGGAGAGAAGGCGCAGGCCGAGTGCGGTATCGCCAACTTTCGCCACCGCGGCGGCACGGTTCCAGCGAGTGTCGTTCGCGAGTCTGTCGTGGGCTCCCAGCAGCCTGTTCGCATCGCGGTCCAACTCGCCCCAGAGCCGAGCGGCCTCAGCCGCCCGGCTGCTGTCCGACGTCCATGCCGCGACCTCGAACCGGCAGCCCAGGGTCATGCGGTGGTCGGGTCCGAGCAACCGCGAGGAAAGCTGCTGCGCTTCGAGTGCCAATCTCAGTGCCTCGGCCGTCCGGCCGGTGTCGCCGGTCCATCGAGCGACGCTCAGCGCGGCGCGGAGGGTATCTCTGTGCTCATCCCCATACCTGCTCCGGCACTCCATATGGATGGCTCTTGTCAGAGCGAGGGCCTCCTCATTGTTGCCTGCCCCTCCGGTCCACCAAGACAGCTCCCACCGGAGGGACAAGGGGACCTCAGGGTCGGTATCGGACGGAACGGACTGCAAAGCTGTGCGCAGGATTCGGCACGCCTCCTCCATATGCCTCGCCTGGCCCAGAACTTCGGCGAGTCCGATCGCGGCAGTGATCACGCCTGCATCGAGCGCCCTTTGAAAAGCGTCTTGGGCAGCCGCGTGTCTCGCGTGGTTGATTGCCTCCCAGCCGATGGCCTCACATGTGTCCGGATCGGCCTCTGCGATCAGCCGCGCCCAGGTGTCCTCCCGAATAGGGATCTCCTGAGAGGCGGCGCCGACCGCGTCCGGCAGATAGTCGAAGACGTAATGGGAGTCCCCGGACCCATCCGTGGGGATGAGCAGACTGCTGGTGGCGTACAGCGGGGTGGTCGCCCACGTCACCGCCTCTTCCCAGCTTTCCGGCCGCAGTGCGGGCCCGCCGCGCGCCGCGAGATGCCGTTCGTGGAGGTCGCGGAGGAGTGCCAGGGGAAGCGGCTGGGTCCACCCCGCGCGGCGTGCTTCGACCGCCGCGGCGACGAGCGCGGCTCCGCGTGCGTGCCGTCCTTCCGGAGCCCACGCGTCTTGCCAGGCCGTCAGCAGCTGAGGGCCTGCGGTGAGGAACTCCGCGATGCCGTATCGCCCGGAGCTGCCGATCGCCTGAGCGATGCGTCCGTCCCGCCTGAGCCCGCGTGCTCGTTCCACCTCACCGGCCGTCCACTTCCGATCGAGTCGGATTTCATGCGCCAGCAAGAGGACGTCTCTTCCGGACCGTTGATCGAAGTGGCCGGTTGATTCCGTCGCCATGTCCTGCATACCGCTGTACCGCGCTCGTTCCTGGGCTCTGATCGTTCCGAGAACGACGATCTGGCGCCCCGTTCCCGGCCGTGTCATCTTTCGCAGAGCATGCGGGGTCAGGCCGTCGGCCCCGAGATACCGCTCGATGTCGTCGAGCCAGACAACGGAACTGCGCTCTCCCTGGATCGCGGCGGTCGCGGCCCGCAGCGACGTCCGATCGGCGGGATCGGGCGCGATGAACGCGTACTGGGGAAGTACCGCTTGCGCGGCTTCGAAAGCCGCTCGTGACTTGCCTGCGGTCGACTCTCCGACGATCAGTACGAAGTCGTGCGTGCGGAGCGCCACCTCGATCTCGTCACTCCGGTCCCGGCGTACGAACGGAGTGACCCTTGCAGAGTTCGTACGGGAGTCCCCGCCAGGAGCCACGGGGTGAACGCCGATCGCGATCAAGTCATCGACATCACGGGTCCTCGGCACCCGGCCACGCCGGTCGCGCAGCAGCTTCTCTCTCATCTCCAGGGCATGTTGTGCGCCCTCGTCGACGAGTTGCCTGCCGCGTTGCGACAACACCGCACCGACCGCCGCCCCCAGAGCGATCAGCGCCGCTCCCACCCAGTCCGGGAACAGGCGGGACGCCCAGGACACCGTCGAGGCACCGACGGCAACAATGACAAGCAGCCACCAGCCGGCGCGGCTGGCCCCCCATCTGCGCATGAGACCAATGAGAGCATCCGCCGGAGGCACAATTCCATAACTGGGTTGATCGATCCGCTGATTGAAGGCGGCGAGCGGAGCAGCAACGGCACCGCGCCCGCGCTCAGAACTCTGCCGTGTCCAGCTCGAACCTCAGGGGCGCGGGCAAGGGCACGGTCAAGCCCAGCTTGTGCTTCAGACTCTTGGCGTAGTCGTCGGCCGACGGCTCGGAGTACACCAGGACCTCGCCCTCCTCCCGGTCGATCAGCAGGTAGACGGGGATACCGGCACGGGCGTACCCAAGGATCTTCTTGTCACGGTCGCGTGCGGCGGTCGAGGTGGAGGTGACCTCGGCGACCAGGAGCACGGAGGCCGAATCGTGCCACTCCTCCTCGTCGTGGAAGCTGCCCTTGGGCGCGATGACCAGGTCGGGGATGACATGGCCGGTCTCGGAGGCACCAGGAACGTTCAGACCGATACCCGTGTAGCTGCGCAGGGCACGGTCCGTACGGCGCTCCGTCACCTGGTCCGCGACTTCCGCCACGATCTCCTCGTGCTCCCCATTCGCCGGTGGCACCACGTAGATCTCCCCTTCGACCAGCTCTACGCGCCAGCCCTCAGGGGCCGCCGCACTGAACAGCTCGAAGGCCTGCTCGACGCTTGCGCCGCCCAGGTACTCGCGCATACGCCTCTCGTAGCGCTCGCCGTCGGGATCATCAGGATCGTCGTACGGGCCGTGAATGGCCTCGCCCTGGTAACCCGGCATGATGATCGGCTCTGCCGTCGCCATGTCAGACCTCCTTCGCTCAGCGCGACAGTCCCAGAGTAGACGGGCGGCCCAGATACGAAACCCGGAGCCATTCACTCGAACGAGTGTGCTGTTACGTTTCCGCAGGCCGCCCGCCCTCCTCAGGCCGCAGGCGTCGCCGAAGTCTCCGGAGCCGCCGAAGCTCCCGGCCGCCCCGTCAGCGGGCTCTTCCCTCCGCTCACCCCGAAGTAGATCGTCCCCGCGACCAGCACCCCGATGAACCAGGAGTACGGACCGAGTGCCGCCCCGTACCCGGACGGGCCGTACGTCGGGAGGAGGCTGGAGAAGATCGCGCCCACTGCCGCCGCCGCGAAAGCCCGTACGTTCCAGCCGCCCTGGAAGCGGAACTCGCCGTCCTCCTTGTAGAGGTCGGGGACGTTCAGTTGGGCCTTGCGGAGGAGGTAGTAGTCGACGACGACCACGCCGAAGATCGGGCCCATCGTCGAGCCGATGGCGTTGACGAAGCTCGGGGCGTTGTCCCAGGGGTGGAGGGGGTAGAGGAGGAGGGCGATCAGCGCTGCTATCAGGCCGCCTCGCTTGAAACTGATGTGCTTCGGGGCCACGTTGGCGAAGTCGAAGGCCGGGCTGACGAAGTTGGCGACGACGTTGATGCCGAGCGTTGCCACCGCGAAGGTCAGGGCGGCCAGGAGGACCAGGAACGCGCTGTCGAACTTGGCGGAGATCGCGGCCGGTTCGAGGATGACCTCGCCATACACCTTGCTGGCAGAGGCCGTTGTGAGTGCGGCCACGAGCGAGAACAGGATCAGGTTGACCGGCAGGCCCCAGACGTTGCCCTTCTTGAGGGTCTTCTCGTCCGGGGTGAAGCGGGCGAAGTCGCCGAAGTTCAGGAACAGCGCGGCGAAGTACGTCACCCAGGTCGCCGCGATGGCCGCTATCGCGGCGAACGAACCCGGCGTCACGTCCAGGCCCGTCGCGTTCTTCGCCAGCGCGGCCAGGTCCTTGGCCGGCATGTCGATGGAGAGGGACAGGGTGCCCGCCTTCACCGACAGGGCCACCGCCAGCACCAGCATCATCAGCCAGACCGCCGGGCCCGCGAAGTCCTGGAACCGGCGGACCGTCTCCATCCCCTTGCTGATGATGAGGAGTTGGGCCGCCCAGACGGCCAGGTAGCAGATCACTTCCAGGCCGCTGTGGTCGAACAGACGGCTCGTCTCGTGCAGGTCCTTCGGGCCGTCGTAGCGGATCAGGAAGGCCACGATCGCGCCCGCCGCCGCGCTGGTCTGGGCGCCGTACCAGAAGGTGGCGACCACGGCTCGTACGAGTGCGGGGACGTTGGCGCCGAAGGTGCCGAAGGAGGCACGGGCGAGGACGGGGTACGGGACGCCCGTCTTCACGCCCGCCTTGCCGATCAGCGTCATCAGGTAGTAGATGATCAGCGATCCGACAGCGATGCCGACCAGGAACTTGAAGGTGTTACCGGCGACCAGGAACAGGCTCGCGGCGAGGAAGTAGCCGTACAGGCTGTGTACGTCCGAGGTCCACACGTTGAAGATGCTGAACGCGCCCCACTTGCGCTCGGTGGCCGGGGCGAGGTCCTCGTTGTAGAGCCGGGGGGAGTAGCCCTCCGTGCCTGTGCCCTCCAGGTCCCCGCCTGTGTCTCTGTCCGTGTCCGTCATCGCGTTCTCTTCCTGCGCGGGTCGCCACGATGGCGCCGGATGGCGTAAAGAGAACGGGCAGGGTGTTTCTCCCAAATGCCGCAGACGTAACCGGCCCGTCAACGCAAGCCGGCCACAAAAAGCAAAGGCAAGGAGTTCTGAACCCCTTGTCATACTCAAGGTATAGCGCACAGGGGGGCTTGCGGCAAGGCCCCCGTTGTCCCGCAGAATCTCCGGTCTAGGCCGTGGAACTGCGGAAACGGGGAGTCTTGTAGTGCGTGTTTTGCTGTCCACCTATGGGTCTCGCGGGGACGTCCAGCCGATGGCCGCGCTCGCCGTCGCGCTGCGCGGGCTCGGTGCCGAGGTGCGGGTGTGTGCGCCCTCCGACGAGGAGTTCGCGAAGTTGCTGGCCGGGGCCGGGGTGGAGTTCGTACCGGCCGCCGATCCGGTGCGTGCGGTGGTGACCGGGGGCGCTCCGATGACACCGGAGGGGCTGCCCCAGCGGGCCGCCGCCATGACCGTCGCTCAGTACGAGGCGGTCCTGGCCGGCGCTGAGGGGTGTGATGCCGTCGTTGCCACCGGGCTCGTTCCTGCCGTGGCCGCCGCCCGGTCCGTTGCCGAGAAGCTCGGC
Organism: Streptomyces sp. GQFP; assembly: GCF_021545335.1. Classification (GTDB taxonomy): domain Bacteria; phylum Actinomycetota; class Actinomycetes; order Streptomycetales; family Streptomycetaceae; genus Streptomyces. The sequence goes on from NZ_CP089312.1 coordinate 4,995,085, forward strand.
GTTCCCTTCTCCTACGTGGCCTACTTTCCGACCATGCTGCCGTCCCTCCACCACAGGCCGCACGCGCTGCCCGGGCGGCCGTTCCCGCCCGACGAGACCGACAACCGGGTGCTCTGGGAGATCAACTCCGAGAGTTTCAGCCTTCTTTACGGACCCGGTATCAACTCCCATCGGCGGGCGGTCGGGCAGGCCGTCGTCGACGACGACGACGACGACATCGTCCGGCATGTCTTCACCGGGCGGCCGTTGCTCGCCGCCGATCCCGTCCTCGCGCCTTGGCCACAGCAGCAAAAGGGGCCCTCCGACCTTGACGTCGTGCAGACCGGTGCCTGGCTGCTGACCGACGAACGGCCCCTGTCCGACGACCTGTTGGCGTTCCTCGCCGACGGCGAACCGCCCGTCTACGTCGGGTTCGGCAGCATGCCCATGCGGGGCGCGAGCGATGTCGGCCGCGTCGCCGTCGAGGCCGTACGGGCGCAGGGGAGGCGGGTGCTCGTCGGGCGCGGGTGGGCCGACCTCGGGCTCGTCGACGACCAGGACGACTGTTTCGTCGTCGGCGACGTCAACCACCAGGCCCTGTTCCCCCGTACGGCCGCCGTCGTGCACCACGGTGGCGCCGGTACGACGACCACGGCCGCGCGGGCCGGTGCGCCCCAGGTGATCGTGCCGCAACTCGTGGACCAGCCCTACTGGGGCGCCCGGATCGCCGAGTTGGGCATCGGGGCGGTGCACGACGGTCCCACGCCGACCTTCGAGTCCCTGTCCGCCGCGCTCACCACCGCCCTCGCCCCCGAGACCCGCGAACGGGCCTCCGCGCTGGCCCCGACCGTCCGTACCGACGGTGCGACCGTCGCCGCGAAGCTGCTGCTCGACTCGGATCGGAGCTGATCCAGTGACACCTCTGACCGCCGCCACCAGTGCTTTCGACCTTCCCGAGCGGCTCTCCGCCAAGGCCGACCCGAAGCTGATCTCCCGCGACGAGCGGCACTTCGCCGCCATCGCGGAGTGTCTGGAGCAGACGATCGCCGAGCTGTCCGACCGCCTCGACGCCACACGCAGGGCGCCCGGCGGTACCGGGCGCGAGGCCATGGACCGGGACACCGAGATCCATCGGCTCACCGGCCGGCTGCGCGCCCTGCGCCGCTTCGGGCTCGACCTCTGCCTCGGGAACATGGTCGGCGCGGACGATCCCGAGCAGCCCGTGTACGTCGGACGGCTCGGCCTCACCGACAGCAGCGGGCGTCGGCTGCTGCTCGACTGGCGTTCGCCGGCCGCCGAGCCGTTCTTCGGGGCCACCCACGGCAACCCGATGGGGCTGGCGAGCAGGCGCCGGTACCGCTGGACCGACGGCCGGATCAGCGACTACTGGGACGAGGTGTTCGCGGCGGGCGAGTTCGACGAACACTCCGCCGCCCTCGACGACCAGTCCGCCTTCATCGCCAGCCTGGGCAGCAACCGGTCGCCGCGTATGCGTGACGTGCTCGGCACCATCCAGGCCGACCAGGACGCCATCATCCGCGCGGGTTCGCGGGGCGCGCTCGTCGTCGACGGCGGCCCTGGCACGGGCAAGACGGTCGTCGCGCTGCACCGCTCCGCCTACCTCCTCTACGCCGACCCCCGTCTCGGTCATCAACGCCGGGGCGGCGGCGTCCTGTTCGTCGGCCCGCACCGGCCGTACCTCGCGTACGTAGCCGACGTCCTCCCCAGCCTCGGCGAGGAGGGCGTGCAGACCTGCACCCTGCGGGACCTCGTGGACGAGGGTGCGTCGGCGGCGGTCGAGGCCGACCCGGACGTGGCCCGGCTGAAGTCGTCCGTGGACCTGGTGAAGGCGATCGAGAAGGCCGTCCGCTTCTACGAGGAGCCGCCGACCCGGGGGATCACGGTCACGACCCCCTGGTCCGAGGTCCGGCTGACCGCCGGAGACTGGGCCGTCGCCTTCGAATCCGCCCCCGGCGTGCCCCACAACGAGGCCCGAGACCAGATCTGGGAGGAACTCCTCACCATCCTCGCCGAGAAACACGAGGAGGCCGACCCCGACAACGACCTCGGCGTCTCGCCCGCCCAGCTCCACAAGTCCCTTGCCCGGGACGGTGAGTTGCTCGCCGCCTTCAACAGCGCCTGGCCGCTCCTCGAAGCGACCGACGTGGTCGGAGACCTGTGGTCCGTCCCCGCCTATCTGCGGATGTGCGCGCCCTGGCTCAGCCCCGATGACGTACGGACACTGCAGCGCGCGGACTCCCACGCCTGGACGGTGTCCGACCTGCCGTACCTCGACGCGGCACGCCAGCGGCTCGGCGACCCGGAGGCGGCCCGGCGTAAGCGCCGGCACGACACCGTCCTCGCCGCCCAGCGCGAGCGTATGGACCAGGTCGTCGACAACCTCATCGACGCGGCGTCCGCCTCCGGCGCCGATGGGGACGAAGGCGTGGGCCTGGTGCGGATGCTGCGCGGCCAGGATGCCAAGGTCAGCCTGGTCGACGAGTCCGAACTGCTCACCGCCGACCCGGACCTGCTCGCCGGCCCGTTCGCGCACATCGTCGTGGACGAGGCCCAGGAACTGACCGACGCGGAGTGGCAGATGCTGCTTCTCCGGTGCCCGTCGCGGAGTTTCACGATCGTCGGGGACCGTGCGCAGGCCCGGCACGGGTTCACGGAGTCGTGGGAGGAGCGGCTGGCGCGGGTCGGGCTCGACCGGGTCACGATGGCGTCGCTGAGCATCAACTACCGGACGCCTGAAGAGATCATGGCGGAGGCCGCGCCTGTCATCCGGGCCGCCCTTCCCGACGCCAATGTGCCTACGTCCATCCGCAGCGGCGGTGTCCCTGTCGTCCACGGTTCGGTGTCCGACCTGGACGAGGTCCTCGACACCTGGCTCGCCTCACACGCGGACGGCATCGCGTGCGTCATCGGTGATCCGGGGTTCCAGGCGACATCCCGGGTGCGGTCACTCACCCCGGAGCTGTCGAAGGGGCTCGAATTCGACCTCGTGGTCGTCATCGACCCGGAGTCGTTCGGCGAGGGCATCGAGGGGGCGGTGGATCGCTACGTCGCGATGACTCGGGCGACGCAGCAACTCGTCGTTCTGACCAGTTCTGTGAATTCGAGGGGACCGGGCGTCGACAACCGGATTGACGATCGGTCCAGGTAGTTCTCGCAGGCCCGGCAGGGGTCCCGGCCACGGTAGGTTGCCGGGCGATTCCTTTCGCATTCCTCATGAACGCGTATTCAACATAAACGCGTATTCAGCAGAGAGCCGGGTTGATGGAAAGACATCACGCAATAAGCGGTTTACTTCGACGGTGCCGCGCGTTGGTGCTGGTGCTGTCCTTGGCGATGATCACAGGCGTGGCCGTCTCCGCGCCGCCCGCGCGAGCGGCCGAGCAGGACATCACCCTCACCCTCAGCGCCGCGGACCTGGGCCTGGACGCTGACGCCCCACGGGACATCGTGGCGGAGATGCAGGCGGACATCAGGGAGCAGGGCGGACTGGGCAACGCCCTCAAGCAGGCGCTCGCGGACAGCGAGGTGCGCACCGCCGTCGACACCTCGGAGTGGCCGAACTTCGACGGCACGGTCGACCTCACCTCGGGCGGCACCGGACTGGCCATCACCATCCCGGGCTCGGAAATAACCACCGCCGGTTTCTGGACGAACGTCGCCGCGACACTGATCGGCTACGCCGCGGGGTACGGGGTCCGGATGCTGTGCATATCGGCACTGGTGGCCAGCGGGGTCGGCGCCGCGACCATTCCGTTGGTCTGCACCCCACTCCAAGGTGCCATCACCGGCGCCATCACGGCGACCATGGTGCACGCGTTCGCCAACGACCTGGGCTCTCCGGAGTCGATCAGGGACATCATCATCGGGGCGCTGCTCGGACTGTCCATCGGCGTCCTGTGGGAGAAGTACCTCCAGCCGTGGGCGAGGACGAATCTCCCCGGGGTCATCAAGGACATCGGTACGTGGGTCAGGTCCAGGGTGCCCTGGGTGGACTCCTGGCTGGGCAGCCGGACCGCCGACGCGGCGGACAGGCTCGGCACGGAGCTGGAGGAACTGGAGGACCTCCTCGACGAGGCGATGAGGGACTGGGGCGGGCTGCGGACCCAGCTGCGGGTGATGCCCTTGGGCGACTCGATCACCGCGGGTGTGGAGAGTACGGACGGCAACGGCTACCGCGGCATGCTCTACAACGCCCTGAACGCCGTGGCCGGCTACGGCCAGGTCGACTTCGTCGGCTCGGCGCGGAGAGGCACGATGGCCGACCCCGACAACGAGGGCCATTCCGGGTGGCGCATCGACCAGATCGCGTCGATCTCCGACTGCAAAGTGGCCGAGTACCAGCCGAACGTGATCACGCTGCACGCCGGGACCAACGACTTCAACCAGGACTTCGACCTGTCGTCGGCCCCCCAGCGGCTGAAGAACCTGATCACGCAGGCGCTGGAGTACTCGCCGAAGGCGGTGATCGTGGTCGCGGAGGTGATCCCGACCGGCAAGGCCGGCCTGCAACCCCGCATCGACGCGTTCAACGCCGCGCTGCCCGGCATCGTGTCCGGCCTCCGCGCGGACGGCAAGCACGTGGTCCTGACGGACACCAGTGACATCGAGGTGAGCGAGGGTCTCCAGAACGACGCCCACCCCGACGACGGCGGCTACGCGAAACTCGGCTACGACTTCTACCAGGGCATCATGGAGGCGGTGGACAAGGACTGGATCCAGGCAGCCGATCCGCAGCAGCCGGCCCCCCAGTGCCAGACCCCGGACAACCCGGCGGATGTCACCGCGCTCGGCGAGGGGTGGCGCAAGCTGGGCGTCATCGCTCCCGGCATGCAACTGCCCGAGACCTACGACCGTACCGAGATCGCCGAGATGAACGGCGACAACCGGGCCGACTACGTGCAGGTGCGCACGGACGGCTCGATCCGGGTCGGGATCAACACCCAGGCCGAGCCCGGACATCCCACCTGGGAGAACTGGGGCGGCGGCACGGGAGTGTCCGCCCCCGCCGGCGAAACCGACTCCGGCGCCTCCTTCTCCCCCTACGTCCGGTTCGCCGACATCGACGGCAACGGCCGTGACGACTTCCTCGTCGTGCTCGGTTCCCTGGACGACGCCTTCCTGGTCGACGTATGGCTCAACCTCGGGGACGGAAGCGGGCCGCGCTGGGCATCCGGGCCGCGCCTGCGCATACCGATGAAGGACGCCATGCTCAGCCACATCCGCTTCGCCGACATCAACGGCGACAGCCGCGACGACGTCCTGCGCGTGAGCGACACCGGCAAGGTGCACGCGTACTTCAACGAACCGACGTCGGGCAGTTCCCAGCCGACGTGGCGGGAGAAGCTGAGCTGGGCGCCGGGAGTCTCCGGCGCCGGCCTGGCCAACCTGCGGTTCGCCGATGTCGACAACGACCAGAAGGCCGACTACCTCATGGTCGGTACGGACGGCACCGTCCACGCGTACCTCAACAAGGGCGGCAAGGACGCGGGCGGTTTCGAGGGACACCACAACTTCGCCAACGCGTCCAACTACGCCCGCGAATACATCCAGTTCAAGGACATCAGCGGCGACGGAAAGGCCGACTACCTCGTCGTCTACCACGGAGGCGCGGTCCGCGCCTGGCTCAACAGAGGCGGAAACCTCTGAGGCGGAAACCGAGCTGACGAACACCCGGGTCTCCTCCGAGATCGGCAATACCCGCCCGGAGGGGGCCCGGGGTGTTGCCAGGCCCATCTCTGGTCGTTGTGCGTCGAGCACGTCCGCTGAACGGCCTTGGCACCGATGGTGGATACAGAGGTTTGGCCTGTCCCGTGCGACGCAGGTCAGCGGCGGGGCAGCACGCCCAGGAGGGTTGCGGTCAGGGCCAGCTTCAAGGAGTCCTTCAGCTCCATGTGGAAGCGGGCCAGGTCGGGCTCGGCCTGGTAGGCCGCCCGCAGGCTGGGTGGGGGTGTGCTGTATGCCGACAGCGCGCCGGCCATGACCACGGTTTGCAGGCTGAACAGTGTCGCGTTCTCGCCCAGCTCCGGCAGGTACTTCTGGATCAGGGCGGTCATGGTCGTCAGGCGGTCCAGGGAGGCGCGCTTGTAGCGTGCTACGACCTCGACGGAGACGTTGTGTTCCAGGACACCGCCCTGTGCGCCGAAGAGGTCGCACAGCACCACTCGGCCGGAGAGTGAGCGGCTGAGGATCTCGGCCACCGCTGCCGCTCGCTCGGCCATGGGCAGTTTTTCGTCGATGCCGGCGGCCAACTCGCCTGCCAGTTCCGTCAGCCACTCCTGCAGGTAGCGGTCCAGCAGTTCCAGCAGCACCGCCTCGCGGGACTCGAAGTAGCGCAGCACGTTCGGCTTCGCCAGGCCTACCCGGCGGCTGAGCTCGTTCAGGGTGACCGCGGCCACAGGCATCTCGTCGAGCATCGCCGACGCCATGTCGAGGATCGCCCGTCGGCGGATCGCCCGCTGCTCCTCGGTTCGCGCCCGCTGGAAAGTCACGATCGCCAGCCTAACTTAGGTACCTGCGGTACGTTGACAACGTACCGAAAGTACTTTAACGTCGTCGACACAAGATACCTTCGGTACGTTAGCTAGTCGAACAGTCGGGAGCCTGACATGAGCGAGAAGTGGACGACGGCGAACATTCCGGACCAGCGCGGGCGGGTGGCCGTGGTGACCGGGGCCAACACCGGACTGGGGTACGAGACCGCCAAGGCGCTCGCCGAGCGCGGGGCGTCCGTGGTGCTCGCCGTGCGCAACGTCGAGAAGGGCGAGCAGGCCGCGGCCCGCATGACCGGCGACGTGACCGTGCAGGCGCTGGACCTGACCTCGCTCGACTCCGTCCGGACCGCGGCGGCGGCGCTGCGGTCCCGGCTCGACCGGATCGACCTGCTGATCAACAACGCCGGCGTGATGTACACCCCGAAGCAGACCACCCGGGACGGCTTCGAGATGCAGTTCGGCACCAACCACCTCGGCCACTTCGCGCTCACCGGGCTGCTGCTGGACCTGATGCTGCCGGTGCCCGGCTCGCGCGTGGTGACGGTCAGCAGCACCGGCCACCGCATCCGGGCCGCGATCCACTTCGACGACCCGCAGTGGGAGCGGTCGTACAGCCGGGTCGCCGCCTATGGTCAGTCCAAACTGGCCAACCTGATGTTCACGTACGAGCTGCAGCGCCGGCTCGCCACGCACGGCACCACCGTCGCGGTGGCCGCGCACCCCGGCATGTCCAGCACCGAGCTCGCCCGCAACACCCCCGCGGCCCTCCGGCTTCCGCTCACCTGGCTCGCGCCGCTGATCACCCAGACGCCGGCGATGGGCGCGCTGCCGACCCTGCGCGCCGCCACCGACCCCGCCGCGCTCGGCGGCCAGTACTACGGTCCCGGCGGACGCAACGAGGTCATGGGCCACCCCCGGCTGGTCACCTCCAGCCCGCAGTCGTACGAGCTAGCCGTCCAGCAGCGACTGTGGGCCGTCTCCGAAGACCTCACCGGGGTGAGGTTCCCCGCCGTTCAGTCCAAGCCGAACTCGTATCCCGCCGGACCGGCCATCACCGTGTAGCAGGCGGTTCTTGGCGGTCTTGCCCCCTGGCGCTCGCCGAGTCGACCAGGTGTCCGAGTCGGCCCGGGCTCAGTCCTGGGGCAGGGAAGGTGGCGCCGCAGGACGCTCGTCCGCGCGCCAGAACGTCGGACGCCACCAGCACAGAAACGTCGCGTCCTCCGCGACGGATCGATCCGGCGCCATCCGGTCACCCCTGGGTGGTGCGCGCCGCCGCCCGCACGAACGCGCCGAAGGCCTCCGGCGTGAGCGTGAGAGCGCCCAGGGCGGGGGCCTTTGAGTCGCGGATCGCGATGTGGGGGGTCAGGGGGGCTATTACGGCTACTTCGACGCACTCGCCGCCGGTGTCAGCGCTGTAGGACGACTTACGCCACGATGCGCTGCCGAGGGGCGCGCATTCGACGCAGTCGCCGCCACTGGTGCCGCTGTAGCTGGACTTACGCCACGTTGCGGCCGTCAGCTGCTGGCTGGTCTCCATAGCGTTCCTCCATCACGCGGGCGATCAGGTCAGCCGAGTCCTCCACAGAGAGTGCCCTGGCCTGCAATCGAGCGTAGCCGACTGAACGCTCCCTGATCACTTCCGGGTTGGCCGTCATGTGCCCCTGGTCGTAGCTCTCGCAGTAGTGAATGTCCGGGTCGTCGTCAAAGCGCAGCAGGTTGAACGTGCCCATCATCGCGGTGTGCGCGCCCACGGAGAACGGCAGCACTTGGACGTGCACCCATGGGCTGTTCCGGAAACTCAACAGGTGGGCGAGTTGGCTACGCATGACCTTGCGGCCGCCCACCACCTGAAGCAGTACGGACTCGTCCAGGATCACCCACAGCACGGGCGGCTGATCCCGCTTCAAAATGCGCTGCCGTTCCATGCGGGCCGCGACCATTTCCTCGATCCGGTCCGGATGGTCGACGCTCAGCAACGCTGTGGCGTAGTCCAGCGTTTGCAGCAGTCCGTGAACCAACTGACACTGGTACGTGGAGATATATGCTGCCCTCGCCTCCATCTCCGCGTACGCCTGGAACCAGTGCGGGAGTTGGCTTCGCAGAACCAGCCCCACCAGCCGCGAGAACATCCCGTCCGCTCCCAGCGCCGCGTCCACCCGCTCGGCGAACTCCCGGGTCGGGACCTTCGTCGCGGTCTCGACCTGGCCGATCAGGGAACCCGTACAGAAGATGCAGCCGCCCAACTGCCCCTGAGTCAGGCCCGCTTCCTCTCTCATCCTCCTCAGTTCGAAGCCGAAGTAGTCCAGCGGAGAGGCACTCGGGTCGAGTTCGCGGATGTTGGGCACGGCGGGCCACCTCCAAGCTGACGCTTCGCGTCGTTGGATTCACGATGTAGCCCAGCGTAACCATGGCACTCCACTCTGGTGACGTGAATGACGAAACCCCACTTGGGCCGAGGTACGGCATGAACTTCACCCTCGGTGACCACTCGGCCCGGCACCTGCGGTGCATCCTGCGGGCGTACCTCAACGCCTGGGGCATGTCCGACCTCGCCGACTCCGCCACCCTCGCCCTGACCGAGCTGGTGTCGAATGTCGTACGGCACGTTCCCGACCGGCGCGCCACCGTACTGATCCTGCGGCGCCCCGCCGGGATCCTCGTCGAGGTCACCGACACTGAACCGCACGCCCCGGAGTTTTCCACAGCTGTGGATGAAGAACGCGGGCGTGGACTCCTGATCGTCGAGGCCGTCACCGACCGCTGGGGTTGGTACAGCCTGCCCTCGCATCCCACACGCACCGGGAAGACCGTCTGGTTCGAGTGCGAGAGCAAGGAGCCGGTGTGATGGAAACCATGACATACCACTCTCCTCCGGCCCCCTCCTCCCACATACCGTGGAGCAATGTCCCCCTTGGCCAAGATCAGCAGCGCGTTCGCGCCCCGTTTCGCGGAGTTCGTGTTCGAGCCTGCCTTCACGGCCGCCGTGGACCAGCACGTCGCGGAGATACGGGAGCGACTGCGAGCCAACCACCCCGGGCTCGTCCCCCGGCAGCCGCACCGCGAAGACCTCACCGACTACGCCCTCGGATTCCTCGACGCGCTCGACGAACTCGACTGGCGCGAACCCGTCGGCCACGACTACGCGGTGTGCCGCCTGACCGCCATCAGCTGGCTGGTGGAACGGCACAGCCTCCTCGCGGAGAACACGGAGAACGCCGACTAGAAGGTCGAAGGTTCGCTCCTCACTGGTTGCCGTTGGGCGCCGGCGCTCACCCCTGGAGCCACCGCCTCAGCGCGTCGACGGTGTCCCCCGGAGTCGTGTTGAAGCCCAGCCGGATTCCGGGCACCGCCTCGGTGAGAACGTTGATCAGCCGTTCGAACAGCAGGGTGTGCTCCGGAAGCATGCGCACACCACCGCCGATCGTCGCGAGGCCGAACGTGTGCTCCTGGAGAAGCTCCCGGACGGTCGCCTCGGCGCCGTCCGAAGACGTGCCGACCAGGCAGGAGACCACATCGAACCCCGCTTCGTGGAGCGCCGCGACACCGGCCTCCATCCGGGCGGTGAGAGTCGCCTCGTCGAGACCGTCGGGCATCCGGCTGTAGTCGAGCGCACTCGAATGGAGGCCGATGGACAGCACCTTCGTGTCCTTCGGCAGGGGAGTCTCAGTAGCCGGTCGGCTCATGGTCGAAGCCTCTCTGATCGCGTCGCGTCACTCTCACGTGACGGAGACAGAACCTAGCTCGCGCTCAGAGAAGCAACCCAGCCATCTTGGTCTAGACCTTGACGTGTCCCGTTCACGAGAGCAATCTGAGAGCGCTCTCAAGCAATGTGCAGCAAGCACAGCACGCATGCGACGACACGAGGAGGACGAACTTGTTTGCCACTCGGAAGGTGCTGGTGCCCCTGGTCGCCGCGGCGGCCGTCGCCACGGGACTCACGGCCGCCGGGCCCGTGACCCGCGCGGCGGCCGCGGTGCCCACGACCATCCCGCTCGACTTCAAGAACAACTCCGGGCGCGGCGACCAGATCTACGTCTACAACATCGGGACCCTGCTCTCGACCGGACAGCAGGGCTGGGCCGACGCCAACGGCACGTTCCACGCCTGGCCCGTGGGCGGCAACCCGCCGACCCCCGCGCCCGACGCGTCGATCGCCGGTCCGGCCAACGGGCAGACGATGACGCTCCGGATGCCGAAGTTCTCCGGGCGGGTCTACTTCTCCTACGGCCAGAAGCTGGTCTTCAAGCTGACCACCGGCGGTCTCGTGCAGCCCGCCGTGCAGAACCCCTCCGACCCGAACGCGAACATCCTCTTCAACTGGACCGAGTACACGCTGAACGACGCCGGCCTGTGGCTCAACAGCACGCAGGTCGACATGTTCTCGGCCCCGTACGCGGTCGGCGTCAAGAACACGTCCGGTGCCGTCAAGAACACCGGCCATCTGAAGGCGGGCGGCTACGCCGGGGTCTTCAACGCCCTGCGGGCGCAACCCGGCGGCTGGGCGGGCCTCGTCCGCACCCGCTCCGACGGGACGATCCTGCGTGCCCTCTCCCCCGGCCACGGCATCGAGTCAGGCGCTCTTCCCGGCACCGTCATGGACGACTACATCAACCGGGTGTGGACGAAGTACGCCACGTCCACGCTGACGGTGACGCCCTTCGCGGACCAGCCCGCCACCAAGTACTACGGCAGGGTCTCCGGCAACGTCATGAACTTCACCAACGGTTCCGGCACGGTCGTCACCACCTTCCAGAAGCCCGACGCCGACAGCGTCTTCGGCTGCCACAAGCTCCTGGACGCCCCGAACGACCAGGTGCGCGGCCCGATCTCCCGCACCCTGTGCGCCGGCTACAACCGCTCCACGCTCCTGACCAACTCCAGCCAGCCCGACACGAGTTCGGCCGGCTTCTACCAGGACTCGGTGACCAACCACTACGCCCGGACGATCCACGCGCAGATGGCCGACGGCAAGGCGTACGCCTTCGCCTTCGACGATGTCGGCGCCCACGAGTCGCTGGTCAACGACAGCAACCCGCAGACGGCGTACATCACGCTCGACCCGTTCAGCTGACGCAGACCTTCCGGTACGGCACCTCCGGCACGTACGTCTCCCACTGCTCCCGCGAGAGATCGGCGCCGGCGCCCGCCCGGGCGCACACCCGGGTGGCCGCCCGGTCCGCGTCCACGACGTACCGCTGGAGCGGGACATGTGCGCTCCCCGCGTACAGCGTGCCGCTGTCGGCGCCGAAGGCGAGGGAGTCGATCGTCTCGCCGGGGGTGGTGAGCGGGCCGCCCAGGGGCTGTTGGGTGGCGATGTCCCAGAGCTGGAGTGTGCCGGTGCTGCCGCCGACGGCCAGGGTGGCGCCGTCGGGGCTGACCGCCAGCGCGCTGACCGACTCCGGTTCCTGGCCCAGGGGAGCGGGGAAGACGTTGCGCAGGATGCCCGTACGGTGGCTCAACTCGCCGTCCCACAGGGCGACTCGGCCGGTCTGGTCACCCGCCGCGAGGCGTGAACCGTCGGCGGCGAAGGCGAGGGCGCCGATCTGCTCGCCCTGGACCAGCTCCTCGCCGGTGACCTTGGCGGTGACGTTGGCTCCGGTCTTCGCTGCGGGCAGGTGTGCGGTGCGGTTGTCGCCGACGAGGAGGCGGCCGTCGGGGCGGACGGCCAGGTGGGTGCTGGTCAGGCCGGGGATCACCGTCGGTCGAGGACCCGTCCCGGTCGTCCACGCCTCGTTCGTCGGCTCGCCCAGGACCGGGAGCCGGGTCGCGTACAGGGTGTTGCCTGCTGGGCCCAGGGCCAGGGCGACCACCGGGGCGGCGGACTCGCTGGTCGCCAGGTCCAGGGTTGCCCGGGGTCGGGCTCGGGTGGTGTCCCAGACCGTGAAGCGTTGCGGGGCCGCATTCCTGCCGGGGGCCGAGACGCCGTACGAGAGTGTCTTCCCGTCGGGGCTGAAGGCGAGGAGGGCCACCATGTGCTCCGGGATCACCGGGTCGGTGGGGTCGGTCGACACCGGCTGGGGCGGGGCCGGGAGAGTGCTCAGGAGGTGGCCGTCGGAGGTGGCGCGGAGTTCGAAACGGTAGCGGTCGCCGACGAGTTCGGCGGTGGCGTACGTACGGGCGTCCGGGCTCGTCCGTACCGCCGTCAGTGGGCGCTCGCGCCAGGAGCGGGTGACCGCCGGGCCCAGTTCCAGGCAGTGGACGGCGCCGCCTTCGAGGTAGCGCAGGATGTTCGGGTGGGCGGGGTCCCAGGAAAGTCCGTACAGGTGCTGGTTGTTGAGGGTGTGCCGGAAGACGGGGGCCGCCGGGTCGGACAGCCGCCACACCCGGATCTCCTCGCCGTCGGCGGTCGCGAGGAAGGTGCCGTCCTTGGTGAACGCGGCCCGTTCCGCGCCCGGTTCGTCGATGTCGGCGACCTCGCGGGCGGACGCGGTGTCCCAGACCTTCGCGCCGGACTTCGAGAGCGCGGCGAGGCGGTCGCCGTCCGCGCCGCCGAACACCAGGGCCGTCTGTTCCTCCTCGCCGCACAGGCCCTGGGCCCGCTCCCACGGGCCGGGGCGGACGCGGTGGCGGGCGGTGTCCCAGACCTGCGGGGAGCCGTCGGCGGGGCAGACGGCGACGAGACGGCCGTCGGTGCTCACGGCCGGGGTGACCAGGCCCGGCGCCCGACCCTCGTACAGCACGTCTCCGTCGGTCAGGGACCGCAGGCGGACCCGGTCGTCGTCGATGTCGCTCACGAGGTAGCCGCCCGTGGTGATGTCGGCGTCGGAGGTGAAGGGGAGGGGGCGCGGGTCGCCGGTCCAGCGGCCGGTGGCCGTGTCCCACAGGCGGATGCCGTCGTCCCCGGCGATCGCGAGGACCCGGGCGTCGGGGCCGGCCGCGAGGACCTGCCCGGCCGGGAGCCGTCCGGAGGCGGTGCGGCGGCCCTTGAGCACGTTCCAGGTACGCCAGGTGCGGCCGTCGACGCTGAGCAGCGTCCGGCCTGAGTCGGCGAGGAAGCGTGAGGGGCCGTTGCCCGGGGCGGGGTCGGTGAAGATGGCGTGTTCCGCCTGGGCGAGGGAGCCGAGGAGGGCACGGCGGGCCTCGGGCAGCGGGGAGACTCGCCAGGCGGCGACGCCCAGCAGCATCGCGGTGTGCGGGTCGGTCGTCCGCATCGCGTCGGCGACCTCGGCGATCCGGCGGGCGGCGGTGTCCGTGCGGTGGCGTTCGTTGTCCTCGTGCTGCGTCCAGGCGGTGAGTCCGATGAGCGTCGCCACGGCGAGTACGGCGGACAGCGCGCCGACGAGGGTGCGGGAGCGGCGAGCGGTGGCCGTCGCCGCGCGGCGCTCGGCCTCGCGGGCTTCTAGGGCGGCGGTGAGGAACTCCTGTTCTGTGGCGGTCAGTTCCGTGACTGTCGGTTCCGTGACTGTCGGTTCCGTGACTGTCGGTTCCGTGACTGTCGGTTCCGTGACTGTCGGTTCCGTGGCGCTGGTAGTGAGCGCTTCGGTTGGCGGGTTGTTCGTTCGCTGCGGGCCGGTGGGGGCTGGTCGCGCAGTTCCCCGCGCCCCTGGCGGGGCGCTGGCGCGCACCCGCCAGCCCCGAGGCCGCCATCCCCGAGGCCGGTCAGAGGCTCCCCCGCCGCTGCTCCCGGCCCTCCCAGCCGCTCCAACTGCCCTCACCCTCCCGAACGCCCCAGCCGCCCTGGCTGCCCTGGCTGCCCTGGCTGCCCTGGCTGCCCTGGCTGCCCCGGTCGCCCTCACCCTCCCGAACGCCCCAGCCGCCCCAGCCGCCCTGGCTGCCCCGGTCGCCCCGGCTGCCCTCACCCTCCCGAACGCCCCGGCCGCCCTGGCTGCCCTGGCTGCCCCGGTCGCCCCGGCCCTCCCGAACACCCCAGCCGCCCCCGCTGCCCCCGCTGCCCCGGCTGCCCCGGCTGCCCCGGCTGCCCCGGCTGCCCCGGCCCTCCCGAACACCCCAGCCGCCCCCGCTGCCCCCTCTGCCCCGGCTGCCCCGGACGCCCCAGCCGCCCCCGCCGCCCCGAACAACTCCTCCGCGCGGACCAGGCTGCTCCCCCGGTACAACGCACCCGGATCACGGTCGTGCTCCAGCCACGCACGCGCCGCCTCCGTGAGGCGGCGGTGGTGGCGGATGCGTTCGCGGTCCTCCTCTATCCAGCCGCGTAGCCTCGGCCAGGAGGTCATCAGTGCCTCGTGGGCGAGTTGGACGCCGTCCTCGTCGACGGTGACGAGGCGGTTGCGGGCCAATTGCTCCACGACGGCCGGCACGTCTCGGTCGGCCCATTCGGCGAGTTCGGCGCGGGTGAGGGGGCGCCGGGTGTCGGCGGTGCCCCGGCCCGGCTCGATCAGGCCGAGGAGCAGTCGGCGGGCGGTGCGTGCCTGGGCCGGGGACAGGTGTCCGTACACCTGTTCGGCCGTCGCGGCGATCGCGCCGCTCACCCCGCCCGTGGCCTCGTACGCGCTGAGGGTGAGGAGCCGACTGCGACGCCGACGCCAGGTTTCGAGGAGGGCGTGGGAGAGCATCGGCAGCGCGCCCGGCTGGTCGAGGACCTCGTCCACGATCCGCGCGGTCAGCTCCCGCTCGACGAGGAGTCCGGCGGCCTGGGCAGGGCCGACGACCGCCTCCCGCAGTTCGTCCGCCGTCATGGGGCCGACCAGCAGGCCCGCCCCGTACAGCGCGTCCGCGAGGTCGCGGTGTTCGGCGCAGCGGGGATAGAAGTCGGCGCGTACGGCGATGAGGACCTTCAGACGGCTGTGCGGGTTCCGTGCGGCGAGCAGCAGGTCGATGAACCGGTTCCGCTCCGCGCGGTCCCGGCACAGGGTGAAGACCTCCTCGAACTGGTCCACCACCACCCAGCTCTCCGGCTCCCCCTCGGCCGGGGTCAGCAGATCCGCGTACCGAGCGGCGGGCCGGTCGCCCGGCGTGAGCACCCGCAGTACGGCCGGGCAGCCGAGGTCGGCGATCTCCTCCCGGAGGCGGGGGATCAGCCCGGCCCGCAGCAGCGACGACTTGCCGCTCCCCGACGCCCCGAACACCACCGCGAACCGGTGCGAGCACACCAGTTCCTTCAGCTCGTCCACCAGCCGGTCCCGGCCGAAGAACAGCGCGCGGTCGTCCGGTTCGAAACGGGCGAGCCCCCGGTACGGCGGCGCCGCGTCCTCCGTCTCCGCGCGCAGGGCGCCCGCGGCCTCCGCGTCGGCGTCCTTCCACCGGGTCTCCCACTCACCCGGGTCGCCGCCGCACGCCCGTACGTACCCCTGGACCACGGGGAGTGACGGCAAGCGCTTCCCCGCCGCCGCGTCGGACAGGGTCGTCGCGGAGAATCCCGCCGCCTCGGCCATCGTCCGGTACGAGGGTCCGCCCGCGGTCCTGCGCAGTTCGCGCAGCTCATGGGCGAGCCGTTGTACGGGACCGGCCTCGGGATCGACGGGCCGTTCTGGACGCCCCACGGGACCACCCACTTTCGTCCACTTCGTTCACGCCCACGCAGCGGATGGCAGCGACGTTCGGGGCGGTCAACCTATGTTTGGCGCCTGTGCGGCGTAAACACTCTGTGGCGCAGGTGTGGCGCGGATGACAGCCATGGAAAGCGGTGTCGAACAACTTGGTGCCCGCCCCCGGAATCACGGGGGCGGGCGCGTCGGGAATTGATTGACCTGATGAAACGGGGTGCCGGTCAACTTCTCGCTTGCCAGTGTCGGTCCAGCACCGCCCCTCACCGAGCAAGTCGAGCCAGTGGAGAGCACCCGCATGTCTCAGGCAACCCAGGCAGTCACGGCAGTCACGGCAGCCACGACGATCCCCGCGGCCAAGAACCGCAAGAAGTCCCGCTTCGCGAAGGCCGCGCTCGTCGCGCTCAGCGCCACCGGCCTGACCGTCGGACTGACGGGCAGCGCCAACGCCGCCGTCCTGAACCCGCTGCCGTGGAACGCGACCACGTTCCAGAACAAGTACATGCCGCTCTTCGACTACGACTCGGACGGCTGCTTCCCGGCCGCGGCGGTCGACGCGAGCGGCAAGCTCAACGGCGGCCTCAACAACTCCGGGTCGATCACCGGCGGCTGCCGGAACAACCACCTCGGCAAGGCCAACACGTACTCGCAGAGCTGGTGCAAGAACGGCTGGTGCGCCTACGTCTACGCGCTCTACTTCGAGAAGGACCAGACGCTGGCCGGCGCCGACGCCTTCGGCCACCGCCACGACTGGGAGTCCGTCGTGGTCTTCCAGAAGCAGGGCGAGGAGAGCCCCCGCTTCCTGTCCGCCTCCCGGCACGGCGGCTACAGCACCCACCCCATCAACGAGGTGCCGATGGGCAAGGTCAACAACGAGCCCAACTACAACCGCGTCGAGATCGTCTACCACAAGGACGGCGCGAGCACCCACGCCTTCCGCTTCGCCAAGTGGGGCGAGCGCCCTGAGGTCTGGGGCAACGGCACCTGGGACCGCCCGGCCCTGGTCACCATGGAGAGCATGGCCGACGCGCCGCGCAACGCCCTGTGGAACTCCAAGTGGGGCAAGGCCAACTTCCCGCTGACCGGCAACCTCCAGGCCAACATCAACAAGGCCCGCGAGGCCGACAGCCGGGCCAAGTCCGCGATCCCGGCGTTCTGACCCTCGGGTCAGCGACACCGGGTTCGTGACGCCCGGCCCCGCATGAACGGCCGCCGGTGGGACATCAACTCCCCCTCCGTCCCACCGGCGGCACCCCTCATGACCGTATGGATCACATGTCGGTCGTACGCGGCAGGTCTGTCCGCTCCCGGACCGGCTGGTTGGCGAGGGCGTCCGCACGCCCCGCCTGGTAGGCGCTGACGCTGCCCTTGGCGGTCACGGTCTCGCGCTCGACCGTCGTCAGCATCCGCTCCCAGCGCTGGCGCATCGGCTCGATCATGCCGCCGCCGAGCCCGACGATCAGGATGCCGGCGACCGTGGCGAGAGCGGCGTACAGCACCGGCCGGGTGACATCGGTGGCGATGCCCGCCTGGCCGAGGGCGGCGATGACGCCCAGCGCCACGATGCAGCCCCAGACGACGGCGGCGACCGTACGGCCGTACGACACGGACGAGAGCGCGCCGGCGACGATCCCGCGCACGGCGTTCGCGATGGCCATCGCCACGACGATGAGGACGACCGCGACGATGGCGCGCGGCAGCCAGGCCACGATGCCGTTGATCATCGTACTGACCGGGTTGGCGCCGAATACGCCGAGGGCGAGCTGAAGCGTGATCAGCATCAGCGCGTAGTAGATGATCCGGCAGACGATGCCGGTCATGTCGTACGCGGAGTCCCGCAACAACCGTGCCGTACCGGCCCGTTCGGACAGCCGCTCGGAGCCGACCTTGCGCAGGACGCGGTCGAGCACACGGGCGATCAGCTTCGACACGAACCAGCCGATGACGAGGATGACGAGGAAGCCGATGAGCTTCGGCACGAACTGGGCGATCTTCGACCAGGCGTCGTCGAGGCCCTGGGTGAAGTCGATGGCGAGCGTGGTGGTGGCGTGGGGGGTGGTGGTGACCATTGGACGGTCTTCCTTCGTTAGGTGATGTGCGCTCCGCGGGATGCGTCGTGTTCTGTCTGCGGCCCGGTGGGGGCTGGTCGCGCCCACGCGGCGGAGCCGCAAATGTCACAGCCCCGCGTCCCTGAGGGGCACGGGGCTCTCCTCGTGGATATCAGCGGAGGCGGGGGACGGCCGGGGGTGCGCAGCCGAACGAGTGAACCTGGATCTGCACATCCGGGGAATACGCTGCCCCCGTGACGACGACTCCCTCGCCCGCAGCCCGCACAACGCTCGACCTGACCGCCGATCTCCCGGTCCCGGCGCTGGAGGACATGTACCGCGACCTGCACCGCCACCCGGAACTGTCCCTGGCGGAACACCGCACGGCGGGGCTGCTGGCGGAGAGCCTGCGGAAGTCGGGGTACGAGACGACGGAGGGCGTGGGCGGTACGGGCGTCGTGGGCGTCCTGCGCAACGGCGACGGCCCGACGGTCCTGCTCCGCGCCGACATGGACGCGCTGCCGGTACACGAGGAGACGGGACTGCCGTACGCCTCCACGGTCCCCGGCGTGATGCACGCCTGCGGCCACGACCTGCACGTGACATGGCTGGCGGGCGCAGCCCAGGCACTCGCCTCCGGCCGTGACACCTGGAACGGCACCCTGATCCTGGTCGGCCAGCCGGCGGAGGAGACGGGCGAGGGCGCGCGGGCGATGCTGACGGACGGCCTGTACGAGCGTTTCCCGCGCCCGGACGCCCTGCTGTCGCAGCACGCGGCACCGGGCCCGGCGGGCCTGTACCCGCACGTGCCGGGCCTGATCATGTCGGCGTCGACGGACGTGGACGTGATCGTGCACGGCAGGGGCGGCCACGGCTCACGCCCGGAGACGACGGTGGACCCGGTGGTGACGGCGGCGTACATCGTCACGCGCCTCCAAACAGTCGTCTCGCGCGAGGTGGCGGCCCGTGACTCGGCGGTCCTGACAGTCGGCGTGATCGAGGCGGGCACCCGCCACAACATCATCCCGACCACGGCTCGTATCGCCCTGAACCTGCGCACCCAGTCGAACGACGTACGGGACCGCATGCTGGCGTCGATCAGGCGTATCGCGGCGGGCGAGTGCCTGGCGGCGGGCTGTCCCGGCGAGCCGGAGATCCGCGTCGGCGCGACGTTCCCGGTCACGGTGAACGACGCGACACTCGACGAACAGGTCGCCGAGGTCCACCGCGAGGTCTTCGGCGCGGGCACGGTCTTCGACCCCGGCCCGGCGATGGGCAGCGAGGACTTCGCCCACCTGGCGGTGGACCAACTCCCGTACTCCTACTGGTTCGTGACGACCACACCGGCGGAGGCGTGGAACGCGGCGGAGGGCAGCGGCGACCTGATGACACAGCTCGCGGCGGTCCCGAGCAACCACAGTCCACTGTTCGCCCCGGACCTGTCGACGGTGGCGCCGGGGGTGCGGACGCTGGTGTCGGGGGCACTGACGGCACTGACGGCGACGGCTTAACGGCAGGTGGCGACACTGACGGTGACGGCTCGACCGGGCACGTGCTGGGCGGTACGCCACTCGGCGTGGCGAAGGGCCCCTTCACGCCGCGTGAACGCGCGGCGCCTCACGCGGTGTTGACGGTGGCCTGACCCCGGGCACGTGCTGGGCGGTCCGCCGTTCGGCATGGTGCCACGCGGCGCCTCAATGCTGTTGACGGTGGCCTAACCAGGCACGCGCTGGGCCGACCCCAGTTTCTCCAACTGGCGCTCGGCGTGCCGAAGCGCACCCTCGCGCCGCCCCGGTACCCGGCGCCTCAACTCGACGACCACCGGCCCGAGTTCACGGGCGTCGGCGCTCTCGCCGAGGCTCGTCCACTGGTGGTGGGCCCGGTCGACGGCCGCCTCGACGGCGGGCGCGTCCGGAGCCTGCCCGGCGCTGAGCCGCGTCCCGGCGACAGCCAGCCAGGCCCGGCAACTCCGGGCCGGATCCCCGGCGAACATGGCGAGATCGGCCCGGACCTCGGTCCAGTGCAGCGCCTCTTCGGAGGCGGCACCGTGAGACAGATAGGCGGCCTGCTCCCACTGCGCGGCAAGCGCATCGGCGTCACCGTGACGACCGGCTTGAACGGCGGAGGTGATGAAGGTGTGGGGGTCACTGTCCGGCTCGCGGGGCACCTTGTCGCTCTGGGCCGGCGCGTTTTCGGCTGCGACGAACATGTCCAGCTCGTGCGGCGCCTTTTCGGCTCCGGCCAGTGCCTTGTCACCTCGGCCCGGCACCTTCTCGGCCCGGCCCGCTGCGGCTTCGCCGTGGCCCGGCACCTTGACACCACGGCCCGCTGCGGCTTCGCCTCGGCCCGGTGCCGTTTCGGGGCCGGCCAGCGCCTCCGGCCTGCCTGGCACCTCAGCGGCCCCGGCCAGCACCTCCGGCCTGCCCGGCGCCTCAGCGGCTCCGGTCAGCGCCTTCAGTCCGTCCGGGATCTGATCGGCTCCGGTGGATGTCTTTTTGGCTCCGGCCGACAGCTCAGTGGCTGCGGCTGGTACCTGCAGCCCCTGCGGTGCTCCTTCAGCTCCGGCCCGCCTCTCCAGCCCGTCCGGCGTTTGAGGACGAGCGTGTTCAGCGCGTTCTGGGGGTCTGGGGGCGAAGCCCCCAGGTACGGATGGGACGGGTAGGGGCGGCGGGGGCGAGAAAACTCCCCCGTTCACCCCCGCGTCCCACGCCAGCACCACATCCCCAAGAGCCGCCCCCTCCGACGACAACCGCCCCAGCGCCTGCTGATGCAACTGCCCCGCATCCGGCCGATACCCGCTCCGCAGAATCGTCGCGACCGTCCGCATGTACGCCGGCACAGCCACCACCCGCCGCCCCGGCGGCGGAGCCACCCGCCCGTACACACTCACGCCCCGCCCCACCTCGAACGGCCGCCCAGTGACGTACTGCCACGCGGCAGCATCGGCATGCAGGTCGAGGAAGAGAGTCGTCGTGCCCGGGGCGCGCAGCCGCAGCTCCTCCCCGATCCAGTGCCACGGAAACCCGGTGTAGCGAACCGTCGCGGGCGTCGTACGCGCCAGCGCGAGATGCGGAAGGTGCTGCTTGCGGTCGAGCTGGAGCTGACCGGTGAGGTAGATGGTGAGGGGACCAGGGGCCACCGCAGCCGCCCGCAGCCGGGTCAGGACGGCCTGCGGCTCCAGCGGGTCGGCGAGTTCGACGACGTTCGCGGTGTCGGTGCCGGACAGCACGGCGGGGGAGACGGCGGCAAGAACCGGCAGTACGGACGCCGCGTCCACGAGACAGCCCTTGCCCATGGGCGAGGCGGCAAGCAGAAAAGCGGTTCCGGTGGTTCCTGTGGTTCCAGCCATGGGCCCGTCCCTCCCCTCACAACCCGCACGACACTCACGTACCCAAGCAGCACCGTAACCGGTGCGACTGCGAAGGGGGATTGCCGGGAGGACTATCACCCTCTTTGGTCGGCTTGTACGGCCCGCACCGCGAACACCGTGGTGTCGTCGGCGAGATGACCACCGCAGTGCCGCAGCGTGCCGTCCCGTACGAACGCCACGAGGTGCAGCGGCTCGGCGGTGCGCGGATCGTCGGCGACGGCCTCGGCGACGCGTTCGCGCAGCGGGAAGAAGACCCCGTCGGCGTCCCGGGCCTCGGTGACACCGTCGGTGACGAGGAGCAGGGTCTCCCCGACGGCCAGCGGCACCCGCGCCACGGACGGCAGCGCGTCGCCACCGAGCGTCAACTCGCTGAGCCCGAGCGGGAGTCCGTCCCCCGGCGGCAGACTCCGTACCCCATCGGAGGACACGATCAGGGAGGGCTCGTGCCCGAAGTTGACGACCTCGACGACGAACCCGGCACTCCCTGGGCGCTCCTCGGGGAAACCGATGAGCACGGCCGTCGCGAACCGGTCCCCCTCGTCACGCCCCACGGCCGCCCGGTAGCGGACGTGCCGCAGCATCCGTACCTCCAGCCGTTCCGCGACGGTCGCGAGCGCCGGTTCGTGGTACCCGGCCTCCCGGAAGGTGCCGAGGAGGGCCGCCGCCGCCTCGACCGCGCCGAGCCCCTTGCCCTGGACGTCGCCGATGAGGACCCGGGTGCCGTGCGGGCCAGGCTGGATGTCGTAGAGGTCGCCGCCGACCCGGGCGACGGCGTCGGCGGCCAGGTACACCGCCGCGTGGTCGAGGCCGCCCCAGCCCGGCGGCAGCGGGCGCAGCACCGTACGGCGGGTGGTCTCGGCGACGTCCCGCATGTGCAGCATGCGCCGCTGACCGCGCACCCGGACCGCGCAGGCGAGGACGGCCAGGACCCCGCCGAGGGCGACGAGGATGAAGTCGGGCAGCCCGGTCTGGTACTGGTGCGGCCAGGCGCCGTCGACGAAGACGTAGGTGGCGAGGGAGAGGGCCGCGAAGACGGACGTGCCGATCACTCCGCACAGCGCGGCGGCGATCCCGGGCACCAGCACGATCCAGGAGATGATCCGGAACTCGCCGGTGGTGTTCCAGTCGAGGACCGCGATCCCGATGAGCAGCACCAGCGGCGGCACCCAGCCGAGGCCGCGCCCGGCGGGGACGGGCGGGAGGGCGGGCCCCTCGTCCGTGCCCACCCTGCCCACCGGGCCCACCCGGCCCACCGGCTTCATGGAACTCAGCGAAACACGGCCGCCTCCCCCTGTCGACTTGCCAGCGGCCTTTCACAGGTGTGCTCTGGAGGGCGGGGGCGAGAAGAGAGGAGCACTCTCATGGCTCACGCGACGCCCGGTTACCCGGACATCTTCAGCGCCCGGACCCACCAGGCCGTGAACCGGACGCTGCCCGTCCTGCTCGGGCTGGTCTACGGCTTCTGGGCCGCGGCCAACCGGCGCGACGGCGGTCCGATCACCGGCTGGAACGTCCTCTTCGGCTTTGTGACCGCTCTGGCGTTCGTGGTGGCGTTCATCGGCGTACGGACGCTGGCGCCGCGTCTGAAGCGGGAGCTGCACGCGATGACGTGGGCCTCGTTCGCCGGGGTCGCGTTCGGGTTCCTGTACAGCCAGACCGGGGCGAGTGTGCTGCGGTCGACGGGGAACGCGCTGATGGTGGCCGGGTTCGTCCTCGCGGTGCTGTTCTACCGCTACTACACGCACGAGGACGCGGCCGGTCACAAGGTGGAATGAGCAACCAGTTCCAAGCCTCAAGAGCCTCAAGAGCCTCAAGAGCCTTAAGAGCCTTAAGCCTTAAGCCTCAAGCCTCAGCCGAAGGTGACGTTCCAGCTGAAGCTCCACGTCCCGGAGAAGCTCCACTGACCGTCGTCGTCCTTCCACTCGGGGCACGGGTCGGTGCAACCGGGCACCGACCTGCCTCCGGTGTCGATGAAGGCGGCGCTGGCCCAGGCGTTGACGCCGGGCAGCCAGTACCAGTGCCGGTCGCCTTGCACGGTCTGTCCGACGACCGAGCACTCGACGTGGCCGTGGCTGCCCGGTGGGAGCTGCCCGACGACGGCCGAGTCGGTGGTCGGCTGCTTCCGCAGGTTCAGGTCACCGGCGGAGACGACGGTGCCCCGGATTCGGGAGCCGTCCGCACCGGCCGGCGTGGCCGCCGTCGCCGTACCGACCGGCACAGCCAGGATTCCGCCGGTGAACAGGGCCGCGGTCAGGGTCCGCAGGGCCGGGGTGGTCCGCATGGTCCGCCTCCTTCTCCCCCCGCCTTCGCCCCAAAACCAGGAAACACCCGTTCGGGTGAACGCTCCACCGGAGGCTCCACCGCAGAGGCTTGTCCCGCACGCCCATATGCAGTCAACCGGCTCGCGTTTCCCGCCCCCGGGCCCTTGCCTGGGGGAGTGCCTCACCGTCTCCGGAGCGCCCTGTCGGCCGTCCTCATCGCCCTCGCGTGCCTGCTGCTGCCCTTCGGCGCGCTCTCGGCCTGGGCGGCGTACGGGCTCGCCGACACCGGCCGGTACGTCACCACGATGGCGCCGCTCGCCGAGAACCCGTACGTCCAGGACGCCATCGCGGACAACCTCGGCGCCGGGATCGTGCACGCGATCGACGTCGGCCCCTTCGACGCCGGCCCGTTCGATGTCGGCGCGGGCCACTTCGTGCAGGACGCGGTGCACTCGTTCACCCGCACCGAGGCCTTCCGCGCGGCCTGGGACACGGCCAACCGCGCCACCCACGAGGCCGTCCTGCACGCCCTGCGCGACGACGACCCCAACACACAAAGCCCCTACGGCTCTTACGGCGGCGAGGGCGCCGTCACCATCGACCTCGCGCCGGTCACCGCCCAGGTCAAGCGCCAACTCACCGACGACCACGTGCCGTTGGCGAGCCACATTCCCATCGCGCACACCGAGGTCGCGGTGCTGCCCGCCCAGGATCTCGTACCGCTCCGGAAGGGTTTTCGCGTGCTCGAAGTCGCCGGTTTCTGGCTTCCGGTGACAGCCGGCGTCCTCGCCGTCACCGGTATCGCACTCGCCGTCCGCCGCCGCCGGGCGATCACGGCGACTGCCCTCGGGACAGCCCTCGGCGGGGCCCTGCTCGGCGTCGCGCTCGTGATCGTCCGCCGTCTCACCCTCTCCGACCTGCCGCCGGGCGTCTCCGCACCGGCCGCCGGCGCCGTCTACGACGCCCTGACGGCCACCCTCCGCACGGTCTCCTGGCTGCTCCTCGCCCTGGGCCTCGCCGTCGCCGTCGGCATGTGGGTCACCGACCGGTACGGCCGCGCCGGGCGACTGCGGCGAGCGTCCGCAGCGCCCGTGCCAGCTCCGGTTCCGGAGCCGACGCGAGTCCGAGCCTGACGGCGTCCGGCGCCCGCTGCGGCCCCACGGCGAAGGCGTCCCCCGGCGTGACGGCGATCCCGTGCGCCGCGACGGCGGCCGTGAAGGTGTCCGCCCGCCAGGACGCGGGCAACTCCCACCAGGCGTAGTAGGCGTACGGATCGGACCGCACGGCCGCCCCGAACTCCGCCAACTCCCGTGCCAGCAGCCGCTGTCGACGCGCCGCGTCCACCCGCTTGGCGGCCACGAGCCGCGCCACGGTCCCGTCCTCGACCCACCGCACACCCGCCTCCAGCGCGAACCGCCCCGCGCTCCACCCACCCGACCGCACGGCCGCCGCGACGGCTTCCGCCCGGCCCGGCGGTACGACGAGAAAGCCCACGGTGAGCCCGGGCGCGACCCGCTTGGACAACCCGTCGACGACATGGGCCAGTTCGGGGAGGTGAGCGGCGAGGGGCTCCCCTACCTCCCTGTCGGTGAGGAACGACCAGATCCGGTCCTCCACCACCGGCAACCCCAACTCCCATACCACACGAGCGAGTTCACGCTTCCTCCCCTCACCCATGGTCACCGACGTCGGGTTGTGCAGCGTCGGCTGGACGTACAGCGCGGACAGGGGAGCGCCGCGGTGGGCGGCGGCGACGGCGTCGGGGCGCACGCCGTCCTGGTCCATGGCCAGCGGCACCAGGACGATGCCGAGGCGGGCGGCGATCTCCTTGACCAGCGGGTACGTCAGCGCCTCGACGCCGACCCGGCCGCCCGGCCGGACCAGGGAGGCGAGGGTGGCGGCGATCGCCTGCCGGGCGTTGCCCGCGAAGAGGACGCCGTCGGGGTCGGGCCGCCAGCCCGGGGTGGCGAGCAGCTTGGCGACCGCCGCCCGGGCCTCGGGGGTGCCGTCGGCGGGCGCCGGGCGCAGCGCCTCCGTCAGCACATCGGGCCGCAGCAGGGGCGCGAGCGCCGGGGCGAGCAGCTCCGACTGGCCGGGCGCGGAAGGGTAGTTCAGCTCCAGGTTGACCCTCGGGGCCATGGCGGCGGCCACCGGCTCGGCGAGCGCGCGCCCGTTCGGCGCGGGTGGCGCCGCCCGGACGAACGTGCCGCGTCCGACCTCGCCGACGACCAGTCCACGCCGTACGAGTTCGCCGTACACCCGCCCGGCCGTCGACCCGGCGATCCCGCGCCGCCGAGCGAACGCCCGCTGCGGAGGCAGCCGTTCACCGGGCCGGAGGCGTCCGCTGGCGATGTCGTCGGCTATGCGGTCGGCGAGACGCCGGTAGTCGTCGTCCATCAAGTACCCCCGTACAGAAGCGAATTGCCGTCCCGGCGGAATTGCACCGAGAGCAAAGATCTTATTGCACCGAGGAGTTGAGTCGATCTAGGGTTGCCCACATGACCCCACTTACCCCTCTTACGCCTAATACGCCCCTTACCCCTCTTACCCCTCTTGTGCTGATTCATGGCCATCCCTTCGACCGCACGATGTGGACCCCGCAGATCGAGGAGTTCTCGGCCACCCGCCAGGTCATCACCCCCGACCTGCGCGGTTACGGCACCTCCCCGCTCACCCCCGACGCCGTCACCCCGCTCTCGCGGTTCGCGCAGGACATCGAGGCGCTGCTCGACGAGGCGAAGGTCGAGTCGTGTGTGCTCGGCGGGCTGTCGATGGGCGGCCAGATCGTCATGGAGTGCTGTGCCCGGTTCCCGGAGCGTGTCCGGGGTGTGGTCCTCGCCGACACCTTCCCCGCACCCGAGACCCCGGAGGGGCACGCGGCCCGCAACGCGATGGCGGACCGGCTGCTCGACGAGGGCATGGGCGGGTACGCCGACGAGGTGCTGGAGAAGATGGTGGCGCCGTACGCCGACGCGGGCGTCAAGGCCCACGTCCACCGCATGATGACGGCCACGGACCCCCGGGGCGCGGCGGCGGCACTCCGGGGCCGGGCCCTGCGCCCCGACTACCGCCCCCTGCTGACCCGGCTCACCGTCCCGGCCCTGGTCGTCGTGGGCGCCGACGACGAGTTCACCCCGGTCGCCGAGGCCGAGGCCATGCACGCGGCGCTCCCCGACTCCACGCTCCAGGTGATCGAACGCTCGGCCCACATGCCCAACCTGGAACGCCCGGCGCAGTTCAACAGGACCCTCGCCGACTTCCTGGCGGCGCGCATCGACACGGCCGCCTGAGCCTCGCGGGCCCCCGTATCGTCGAGCCGTGGGACTACGGGGTGGCTGGGCGACGGCGGCGGTCTGGACTGTGGGCGCCGGGTTCGGTGCGGTCAGTGTCGTCGTCGTGTGCCGGGCCGTCGACGCCGATGCCGTGACCCCCGTACCGCAACTGCTCGCCTTCCTGCCCTGGCTGCTCGCCCCCACCGCCGCCGGCCTGCTCCTCGCGCTGTTCGCGCGCTGGCGGGCCGGGATGGTGTGGGGCGCGGTGCTGCTGGCGGTCACGGGGTGGTTCACCCAGCCGTACGGGACGGGGAGCGAGCCCGGTGGGGCGGTCGTCGCCGAGGTGCGGGTGCTGACGGCCAACGTGGAGTTCGGGGAGGGCACCGGCGCGCTGATCCCGGTCGTGCGGCGGGAGCGGCCCGACCTCGTGTTCGTCGAGGAGTGCGAGTACCACTGCGAGGACGCTCTCGCGACCGCCTTCGACGGTGTCTATCCCTACCGGGAGGCCGTCCCGGGGGCCGGTTCCGAGGGTTCCGTCATCCTCAGCCGCTTTCCGCTGGAGGGTACGGACGGCATTCGGGGCAGCACGATGGGCATGCCCGGTGCGGTCGCCGACTTGGGCAGCGGTCACTCCGTACGGGTCCAGCTCGCCCACCCGATGCCGCCGATCCCCGGCCAAGTAGGCCTCTGGCGAAAGGAGTTGGGGGCTCTTCACGACTTCGCCGCAGAGAACCCCACCCATACGCCCACCATCCTCGCCGGCGACTTCAACGCCTCCCAGGACCACGCCGCCTTCCGCCGCCTGCTCGACACGGGACTGCGCGACTCCGCCCGGCTGGCCGGGGCCGCCCGTACGCCGAGCTGGCCCTCCCGTACCGCGCCGACGGCCGGCGCGCAGATCGACCATGTGCTCGTCTCCGGGGAGTTCTCGGCGAGCGGCGCCCGTTTCCTCGGCATCGCCGACAGCGATCACCGCGCGCTGGTCGTCGACCTGGCCCTCCACCAGCGCGAACGAGCCCGGTGAGAGTTCACGGCCCGCGGCGATAATGGGCCCATGCCCCGCGAGTTCCCCATCGGCCTCACACCTCCCGACTGGCTGGTGCGGAACCTCAAGCCCCAGCCCGCCCCGCCCGTCAACCGCCCCGCCATGGCCCGCGCCGCGATCGCCATGTCGCTCCCCCTCGCCATCGGCCTCGCCACCGACCACGCCGCCTACGGCGCCCTCGCCTCCATGGGCGCCCTGTCCGGCGTCATCGGGGACACCGCCGACGCGTACCGGATGCGCATCCTCAACATCGCGATCCCCCAGCTCTTCGGCGCCCTCGGCGTCACGCTCGGCTCGCTCGTCTACGGCCAGGGCTGGACCGCGGTCGTCGCCGTCACCTGCGTGGCCCTCGTCTCCGGGATGATCTCGACGATCGGCGCGGTGGCCTCCGTGTCCGGCCTGCTGCTGCTCCTCAACTCCGTGATCTGGGCGGGCCTGCCGCTGCCGGGGTCGTGGTGGCTGGCGCCGGTACTGATGTCCGGCGGCGGCCTGCTGGTCCTGGCCCTCGCCCTGCTCGCCTGGCCGCTGCGGTCGGGGGTGCCGGAGCGGGCGGCGGTCGCGCAGACCTACCGTACGGTCGCCGAACTGCTCGCCGCCTGCGCCACCGACGGCTACGAGGACGCCCGCCAGGCCGTCACCCAGTCCCTCAACCAGTCGTACGACCTCGTCCTCGCCCGGCGCGCCCGCCACCACGGCCGCAGCCCCGAACTCGTGCGTCTGCTCGCCCAGTTGAACGCCATCACCCCGGTCGTCGAGGCCGCCCCCGCCGCCCACCAGACCGGCCGCCCCCTGCCGCCCGAGGTCCCGGAGGCGGTCCGCCACCTCGCCGACGCCGTCGACACGGGCTACGGCGGCCCGATAGGGCTGAGCATCCCCGCCCCGACCGACCACACCGCCCGCGCCGTCGAACAGGCGCTGCGGCACGCCGCCGAGGTGGTCGGCAGCCGCTCCCCCGACCTCCGCACCGCAGCGGCCGACGACCGCCTCGGCCGCCCGGCCGACCTGCGTGTACGGGCCGCTCGCGCCGCCCGGGACGTCGTCCTGTCCGCCGACTCCTGGCGCTACGGGGTCCGCCTCGCCCTGTGCATCGGCCTCGCACAGGTGCTGGTCTCGACGGTCCCGGTGCCACGCTCCTACTGGGTCGCTCTCACGATCACCTTCGTCCTGAAGCCCGACTTCGGCTCCGTCTTCTCCCGGGCGCTGCTGCGCGCCCTGGGCACGGTCGCGGGGCTGGTCGTCGCGGCGGCGGTGCTGGTCCAGGTGCCGCGCGGCTGGTGGGACGTACCGGTGCTGCTGCTCCTCGCCCCGCTGATCCCGGCGTTCACCCCGCGCGGATACGGCTACCAGACGGCCGCCATCACCCCGGTGATCCTCCTGCTCTCCGACATCCTCAACCACCAGGGCACCGGCCTGCTGCTGCCCCGGCTCCTCGACTCCCTCATGGGCTGCGGGATCGCCCTGGTCGCTGGCTATCTCCTCTGGCCGGAGAGCTGGCACACCCGCGTCGGTGACCGCCTCGCCGACGCGGTCGCGGACACGGCCCGCTATGTGGAATCGGCGCTACGCCCGGACACCGAGGGTGCGGCCCGCGCCCGTATGCGGCGCCGCCTCTACCGCGATCTCTCCGTCGTCCGTACGGAGTTCCAGCGCGCCCTGACCGAACCGCCGCCCACCGGACGACGGGCGGCGGCCTGGTGGCCCCTGGTCGTCGCGGTGGAACGCATCGTCGACGCGACGACCGCCGCCAGGGTCCACATCAAGCAGGGGGCGAAGCCGCCGTCCGACGCCGAGATCACCCAAGTCGCTTTCCAGCTCCGGGAGTTGTCGGACGGACTGCGCCGGGTGGAGACCCTGCACGCGGTGCGTACGGACCTCAGCGGACCGGCGGACAGTGTGCTGGAGCCGCTGCGGCAGGAGGTGGCGGCGGCACGGGCGATCACGTCACCGCACGAGTAGGAGGAGGAAGGGGGGCGCGGGCCGTCCCTGTGCAGAGGGACGGCCCGCGCCTGTGGGGGGTGGGGGCTACTGGGGTGTGCGGTGCCGGGGTGCTAGCGCAAGGTCGCGGCCAGCCCGTTGATCCACAGTTGGTTCACTCGGGCACGTTCCGCCGCGTTCGGGGTGGCGTTGGTGCAGGACGTGCCGGGGCCGCCGCCCGACATCAACTCGCTGCACGGGCCGGAGTAGTGGTCGGGCAGACCGAGGACGTGACCCGTCTCGTGAGCGGTGATACGGGTCGGGTCGTACTGCTCGCTCTGTGCGTAGTCGATGAAGATGTAGCCGCTGCCGTGACCGTCCGTGGAGGCGTACGAGCCGTTGGAGCTGTTGCCCTCGCGGTAGGTGAAGTCGGCGGCGGCCGCGGTGCCCGACTGGAGCTTCACGTTCGTCACCGAGCTGTTCCAGATCGAGGTGGAGCGGGCTATCTCGGCGCTGAAGGAGGGCGCGCGGGACGCGTTGTAGACGACGGTGACTGCGGCGGCCGAGCGCGGGTTGGCGGCGCGCTTCTCGGCGACGGACTTCAGTACGGCCTCGAAGAACGCCTTGTTGGCGGCGGCCTCCTCGGCCGACCCGGCGTACGAGGCGCGCACGGTGGGACTGGCTGTGGCGGGAACTGCCGTACCCAGGGCGAGAGTTGCCAGGCTGAGGCCTAACGCCGCCGCCACGACACCAGAGGTGGACTTGCGCATCGATGACTCCTTGAGTGGGGGGTGAGTCGATCGTCGTATCGTGAGTGTCGGTGCCTGTACGGCGGCTGTGATGATGGCAAGTGGCGATAGCCCAGCCCTATCGCGCCCCATAGGGGCGCGGGGAACTGCGCGACAAGCCCCCACCGGCCCGCACCCTGTGTACCGTCGGATGACATGGACACGAACATGCGTGCACCCCGGGCGGAGCCCCCCGCATGGAACTAGAGGTGAGACACCTACGGGCGCTCTGCGCCATAGCCGACACCGGCAGCCTGCACCGCGCCGCCCGCCAACTGGGCGTCGCCCAACCCTCGTTGAGCACCCAGCTGCGCCGGATAGAGCAGGAGCTGGGCGGCGAGCTGTTCGCCCGTACCCGGGCCGGCTGCCGTCCGACACCGCTCGGCCGGGTGGTCCTGAGCCGGGCCCGACCGCTGGTGGCGGAGATGCGCTCCCTGGTCACGGAGGCGAGGGCGGCAGCGGCAGAAGGACCCCAACTACGCATAGGTTCGACGGCCAGTCGCGCCCTCTCCGGCTGGCTCCGCCGACTGCGCCAGCGCCAGCAGGAACCCGCCCTCCGCATGGACGTCTCCGCGAACGCGCTGCTGCGCATGGTGGCCGACGGCCAGCTGGACGTGGCGTTCGTGCACGAGGTCGAGGGCTGTCCGCTCCGGGTCCCCGACGGCCTGTGCCTGCGCGTACTGGTCGACCGGGAACCCCAGTTCGTGTCCCTGCCCGCCGACCACCCGGCCACCGCGAGACCGGTGGTCCACCTCTCCGAGCTGGCCGGCGACCGCTGGATGGTGGACGAGACGGTCGACGGCGAGCTCGACGCCGTACTGCGCATGCTGCGTACCGCCGGCCTCAACCCCCGTGTCCTGCACGGCGATTACCACACCACGGCCTCGCTGGTGGCGACCGGCGAGGTCGTCACCGTCTGCCAGGCGACCTGCCTGCCACGCCCCGAGATGGCGGTACGCCGGCTCCACGGCGACCCACTCGGCGTACGACTGCTGCTGGCGGCCCGTACGGAGACGGACCTCGACGGAGTGCATCCGGCGCTGGCGGAGGCGTACGAGGAGGTGGCGCGGCAGGCGCCGGCGTACCGGGAGTGGCTGGAACAGAGCGGTACGAAACCAGGTACGAACCCCCCGGTCCCAGCCCTCCCCTAGATACCGCTGGACACTGCTCGCCGGTGTCAGCTGCCGATGTCGCAACCGTCCTTGCGCCACACCGCGACGACCGCCGGGCGGACGTACGTGCCCGGGCCGTCGGGCCAGGTGCTCGCCGGGGCCTCGACGGTCGCGCCGGTGATCTCGCCCGGGTGCTGCACGGCGACGAGCACCTGGCGCTCCCCGATGACCGGACCGCAGGTCTCGGCGCCCTTCGGCACGGTCAGGAACTGCTTCAGGTCACCGCGCCGGGCACCCTGGGTCGCCACGCCGAACAGGCCGTCGTGCGAACCGAGCTGGGCACCGTCGGTGGAGATCCACAGGTTGCCGTGCGGGTCGAAGGCCACGTTGTCCGGGCAGGAGATCGGGCTGACGTCGTCCTTCGGGAAGCCCGCGAAGTAGGTCGCCGGGTCGTCCGGGTCGCCCGCGACGAGGAAGAGCAGCCAGGCGAACGAGGTGCTCTCCGGCCGGTTCCAGCGCTCGGTCAGCTCCAGGACGTGGC
This sequence comes from Streptomyces sp. GQFP, assembly GCF_021545335.1. Taxonomy (GTDB): domain Bacteria; phylum Actinomycetota; class Actinomycetes; order Streptomycetales; family Streptomycetaceae; genus Streptomyces. The sequence continues at coordinate 5,027,370 of NZ_CP089312.1, forward strand.
CGTGCTTGTTGGCGTTGCGCGGGTTGGGCTCGTCGGCCTTGGCGTTCGTACCGACACCGCGGTTGGTGTTGTTGGTGAGGGCGACGTAGACCTTGCCGGTCTTCGGGTTGGGCTCGATGTCCTCGGGCCGGTCCATCTTGGTGGCGCCGACCTTGTCACCGGCGAGCCGAGTGAAGACGAAGACCTCTTCAGCACTCATCCCCTCGACGTGCGAGACGGCGCCGTTGGCGGTGGCGGTCGCCAGCGGGATCCACGTACCACTGCCGTCGAACTCACCGTCGGCGGGCAGCTTGCCGGTGCCGTCGATCTCGATGGCGGGGGAGTCGCCGGTGAGCTTGGCGACGTACAGCGTGCCCTCGTCGAGGAGGGTGAGGTTGTGCTCGCGGACGGACCGCGAATCCCCGTGCCGCATCCGCTTGCTGCTGACGAACTTGTAGAAGTAGTCGAAGCGCTCGTCGTCGCCGGTGTAGGCGACGGGACGCCCGTCGGAGGTCAGCCGGATGGTGGCACCCTCGTGCTTGAAGCGTCCAAGGGCGGTGTGCTTGCGGGGCGTGGAGGAGGGGTCGTACGGGTCGAACTCCACGACATACCCAAACCGGTGGACCTCGTTGGGCTCCTGGGCGACGTCGAACCGCTTGTCGAACCGCTCCCACTTGCGCTCGCTGGCGCCGGTGCCGATGCCGTACCGCTTGTCGGTGGCACTGGAGGCGTTGGCGAAGTACTGGTTGAAGTTCTCCTCGCCGTGGAGGGTGGTCCCCCAGGGCGTGGTGCCGCCGGCGCAGTTGTTGAGCGTGCCGAAGGCCTTCCGCCCGGTCGGGTCGGCGGAGGTCTTGAGAAGATCGGAACCGGCGGCCGGTCCGGTGATCCGGAACTCGGTGGTGGCGGTGACGCGCCGGTTGAGCGGGTGGCGGGGTACGGGCGTGAGCTTCCCGGTCCTCCGGTCCCCCTCCACCACCACAGCGGAGAGCCCGTGCGCGGCCCAGGCGATCTCGACCTGCTCGCGGGTGGGGTTGGCGGCGTCGTAGCCGCGGAACATCAGGATCTCGTCGGTGTACTCGTGGTTGGCGACCAGGATCTTCTGGTTGCCGTGCAGGGGGAGCAGGGCGAGGAAGTCGTTGTTGTACCCGAACTGACCGGCCTGCGCGGCGGCGGTCTGGTTCTCCGGGTCGAAGGCGGGAGCACCCTTGACTATGGGCTCGCCCCAGCGGATGACGACGTTCTGGCTGTAGCCGCCGGGGATCGTCACGGCGTCGGCGGTGTTGGGCTCGACGGCGGTGAAGCGCAGCCCGCGCGGCACGGAGGAGTTGGAGGGGCGAGGGTGACCGGAGGCCGCGGTGGCTGCTTCCGCACCCTGGGCGCCGGCGACGTTCACGGCGGTACCGGCCGCGGTGGCCACGGTGACGACGGCGGCGGCCCGCATCACGGAACGGCGGCTGAGGGCGCCGGCGATCACATCGCCGACGTATTCGTTGGTGCTGGTGTTGGGAACCTCGTGGAAGCAGGCGTCACCACACCGGAAACGGCAGGTCATCGCGGACCGGCCACCCGGATGCGATTCGGACGGCGATCCGATCAACGGCAGCAGCTTGCGCACTTTACTCTCCCCTTGGTGTCCCCATACGTGCCCTTGGTGTCAGCGTGAACCTAGGGGGGCGGGGGTGCAGGGGTGGGGCCGTCGGGTGAACGGACGGTGAACCTGTGGGAGCGGTAAGGGTGTTGGGGACGCGAATGACGTGCTCGCGGCCTGATGGGGAGGGGGACGGGGAGGGGATTTCGAGGTTGGCGGAGTGGCACCCTTGACGTCCGTCGGGTTCCGTGAAAGACCCTGCCCAAGATCGCCAGCTCGGCCCGCTAACCTTACGTGTCCGTCCTGGCCAGGGATTGACGGGCTACAACTCACGTGAAGGGTTGCGCACATGGGCATTCTCACTCTCTTGCGGAACGCGTTCGGCAAGTCACGCAAGGGGCGGGACGCCGAGGCGGCGCCCGCGCGGGAGGCGGAGTCGGCTCCTCAGCAGGAGGCCACCGAGCCGAAGATTCCGGCACCGTCCCCGGAACCGACCCTGACGGAACCCCCGAAAACCCCGGAAGCGTCGATCCCGGCGCCGACTCCGGCCCCGGAGCCCGCCGCCCCGCCATCGGTGGTGGACGACCTGGTGTCGGCGGCCTTCGACAACGTGACGGTCCCGAAGCCGGCGAAGCCGGTGGACGAGGCCGAGGCGAAGCCGGTTGCAGCCGAGGCAGAGCCGGTTACCGCCGAGGCAGAGCCTGCGGCAACTGAGGCGGAGCCGGCGGCTGAGGCCGAGGTGACGCCGGAAGCTGAGGCCGAGGCAAAGCCGGAAGCCGAGGCTGAAGCTGAGGCAAAGCCGGAAGCCGAGGTAAAGGCGGAGGCCGAGCCGGTCGCCGAGGCCGAGGTGACGCCGGAGCCGGAGCCGGTGGCCGAGGTGACCCCCGAGCCCGAGGTTGAGCCGGAGGTCGAGCCCGTCGCCGAGGAGCCGACCCCGGAGCCCGAACCCGAGGCCGAGCCGGTGACCGAGGCCGAGCCTGAGGCTGAGCCGGTAGCCGAGGCCGAGCCGGTAGCCGAGGCCGAGCCGGTGGCCGAGGTGACCGAGGTCGCCCCGGAGCTGGAGCCCGAGGTCGAGGCCGAAGCGGTCGCCGAGCCCGAGGTGGAGGTGGAGGCGGTCGTCGAACCGGCCCCCGAGCCCGAGGTCGAAGCGGTCGCCGACGAGTCCGCCCCCGAAGCCCCCGAAGTGACGGTGGAGCCGGAAACGGAACCGGAGTCCGTGCCTGAGCCTGCCGACGACCTGGAACCGGCAGCCGCCGACGCGGAGGAAGCCCCACAGGGGCCACCCGCACCCGACAACGAAAGCGCCACGGGCGGTGCGGGTGGGAACACTGACACGGCCGATGGCGAAGCCGAGGCCGAGACCCCCGTCCCCGCAACCCTCCTCACCGCCTACAACGCCGCCACCGAAACCCTCACCACCCTCAACCTCACCAACACCCACGCCAAGATCTACCTCGTCCTGGACCGCAGTGCGTCAATGCGCCCGTACTACAAGGACGGCTCCGCCCAGTCCCTCGGCGAGCAGACCCTCGCCCTCGCCGCCCACCTCGACCCGGAGGCGACCGTCCACGTCGTCTTCTTCTCCACGGAACTGGACGGCACCGGCGAGCTCACCCTCACCGACCACGACAACAAGATCGACGAACTCCACGCCGGCCTCGGCCGCATGGGACGTACGAGCTACCACGTGGCCGTCGAGGAAGTCCTCACGCACTACCAGAAGTCCGGCACCACCGACCCCGCCCTGGTCGTCTTCCAGACGGACGGCGCCCCGGACGCCAAGACCCCCGCGACCCAGTCCCTCACGGACGCGGCAAAGAGCCACCCCGCCGTCTTCTTCTCCTTCGTCGCCTTCGGGGAGCAGGACAACAAGGCCTTCGACTACCTCCGCAAGCTGAAGACCGACAACACGTCCTTCTTCCACGCGGGCCCGACCCCACGCGAACTGACGGACACAGAGCTGTACGAGGGCGTACTGGCGAACTGGCGCCCGTAGCAACCCCTCACGTAGGACAGGGCCCGGGGTGGTATCCCGGGCCCTGTCTCCGTAATCCTCCCGGCCAGTAGGATTTCGACCATGGCGGCCACCGGATCCGAGAAGCGGGGCGGGAAGGCGTACTACGTCTCCACCCCCATTTACTACGTCAACGACGCTCCTCACCTGGGCCACGCCTACACAACCGTCGCAGGCGACGTGCTCACGCGCTGGCACCGTCAGCGCGGCGAGAGGGTGTGGTACCTCACCGGCACGGACGAGCACGGTCAGAAGATCATGCGCACCGCGGAGGCGAACGGCGTCAGCCCGCAGGAGTGGGCGGACAAGCTGGTCGACGAAGCCTGGAAGCCCCTGTGGGAGCACCTGGGGATCGCGAACGACGACTTCATCCGCACGACGGAGAAGCGTCACACGGACCGCGTCCAGGAGTTCGTCCAGGATCTGCACGACAAGGGCGAGATCTACAAGGGCGGCTACGAGGGCCCGTACTGCGTGGGCTGCGAGGAGTACAAACTCCCTGGTGACCTCATCGCGGCGGAGGACGACCCCGCGACGAAACTGTGCGCCATCCACAAGAAGCCGGTGGAGATCCTCAAGGAGGAGAACTACTTCTTCAAGCTCAGCGAGTACGGCGACAGGCTCCTCGCCCACTACGAGGCGAACCCGGACTTCATCCAGCCCGAGTCGGCACGCAACGAGGTGGTGAACTTCGTCCGCCAGGGCCTCCAGGACCTCTCCATCTCCCGTTCCACCTTCGACTGGGGCGTCCCGGTCCCGTGGGACGACAAGCACGTGATCTACGTGTGGGTCGACGCGCTGCTGAACTACGCGACGGCGGTCGGCTACAACGAGAACCCGGAGAAGTTCGAGAACACCTTCCCCGCAGACGTCCACCTGGTCGGCAAGGACATCCTCCGTTTCCACGCGATCATCTGGCCCGCGATGCTGATGGCGCAGGGGCTGCCGCTGCCCGGGAAGATCGCGGCCAACGGCTGGTTGATGGTCGGCGGCGAGAAGATGTCGAAGTCGAACCTGACGGGCATCAAGCCGCAGGACCTGACCTCCCACTTCGGCGTGGACGCGTACCGCTGGTACTTCCTGCGCGCGATCGCGTTCGGCCAGGACGGCTCGTTCTCCTGGGAGGACTTCTCCGCCCGCTACACGAGTGAACTGGCGAACGACTACGGCAACCTGGCGTCGCGCGTGGCCGCGATGGTCGGCAAGTACTTCGGCGGCACACTGCCGGAGGCGACGGCGGCGGGCGAGGCCGAGCAGGCCCTCCAGGACGGCCTGGTCAAAGCAGTGGCCGAGGCCGACCGCCGTATCGGCGACGAGGTGGACTTCCAGGGCGGCATCCTGGCGATCTTCGACTTCGTGAAGCAGGTCAACGGCTACATCACGGAGCAGGAACCGTGGAAGGTGGCCAAGACTGCATTTTCTGATGCTGCTGACGCAGCGGGCTCCCCGGAGGGCCGGGCCCGCCTGGCGACGATCCTCTACACCGCCGCGGAGTCGCTGCGCGCGGTGGCGGTCCTGCTCAACCCGGTCATGCCGGAGACCTCGCAGAAGCTCTGGGACTCCCTCGGCGCAGACGCCGTCCTCGGCGCCCTCCCCGACCAGAACGTGACCGAAGCCGCCACCTGGGGCCGGCTCCCGGCAGGCGCGACGATCACCAAGGGCGCGGTGCTCTTCCCCCGCCTGGAGGAGAAGCCGAGCGCGTAGTACGTATGCGAGTGGATGACCGATTCAGGACTCGGGCCCGGCCAGCCAGACGGTCGACTGGCCCGTACGACGGGCGACAGTCTCGAAGTCCCGGTCGTGATGGAGCAGGGTCAGGCCCGACAACTCGGCCGTAGCGGCCACGAGCAGATCGACCGGCCCGGCCGAGCGGTGTTCACCGTTGTCGGTGAGACGCTGCTGAACCTCGCGAGCGCGCTGGTAGATGCCGTCGGGCATCAGGATCCAGCTGAACAGCTGCCGCAGCTCCTCCTGAATGCCTTCACGGTCCGCTCGCCCGCGAGCAGAGAAGAGGATCTCCAGCTCGGTCAGATCGCAGAGCGCGACCAACCCGTTGTCGAGCGCCTGGCCCCAGCCTTCGTCGTACGCATCGCTGGTGAGCAGGCGCACGGCTGCCGAGGTATCGATCAGATACGAGACGTCACTCACCGGCGGTAGTTCCTCTTGTCCAGAAGGATGTCGAAGTCACCGCGGGCCCCCCTCTCACGGAGCTTGGCCAGCGCTATGGCCCGGCTGCGCCGCTTGGCGACTTCCAGCAGCGCGGTGTTGACGGTGTCCTTCTTGGTCTTCGTGCCCAGCAGGACCTGAGCCTCCGCCAGAGCCTCGTCGTCGACCTCGATGAGCAGCTTCGACATGACAGACCTCCCCATATAGATGAGCGCCCTCCAAGTATATGCAGGCGCAGCGACCCTCCACTCGCAGCTACGATTCCAAGGTTCGCCAAACAGCACGAAAATCAACCTGGGAGCAGCCCCCCGATGGCTCGACACCTCATCACCAGCGCCCTTCCCTACATCAACGGGATCAAGCACCTGGGCAACATGGTGGGGTCCATGCTCCCGGCGGACGTCTACTCCCGTTACCTGCGGCAGCGCGGTCACGACGTCCTGTACATCTGCGCGACCGACGAACACGGCACGCCGGCCGAGCTGGCGGCGAAAGAGCAGGGGCTCCCCGTAGCGGACTTCTGTGCGCAGGCGCACGACGCGCAGAAGGCGGTGTACGACGGTTTCGCGCTGGCCTTCGACTACTTCGGCCGGAGTTCGAGTCCCCAGAACGTCGAGATCACGCAGCACTTCGCCCGCCGGCTCAACGAGAACGGGTTCATCGAGGAACGCGCGATCCGGCAGGTGTACAGCCCCGCCGACGGCCGCTTCCTCCCGGACCGTTATGTCGAGGGCACCTGCCCCCACTGCGGCTACGACAAGGCGCGCGGCGACCAGTGCGAGAACTGCACCCGCGTCCTCGACCCGACCGACCTGATCAACCCCCGGTCCGCGATCTCCGGCTCCACGGACCTGGAGGTCCGCGAGACCAAGCACCTCTTCCTCCTCCAGTCGAAGCTCCAGCACGAGGTCGAGGAGTGGGTGGCCGCCCACGAGGGCCAGTGGCCCCACCTCGCCTCCTCGATCGCCCGCAAGTGGCTGACCGAGGGCCTGCACGACCGCGCGATCACCCGCGACCTCGACTGGGGCGTCCCGGTCCCGGCGGACACCTGGCCGGAGCTGGCGGCGGAGGGCAAGGTCTTCTACGTCTGGTTCGACGCCCCGATCGAGTACATCGGCGCGACGAAGGAGTGGTCGGACCTCGACCCGGAGAACCGGGACTGGAAGTCCTGGTGGTACGGGGCGGACGGCGGCGACAACCCCGTCCGGTACACGGAGTTCATGGCCAAGGACAACGTCCCCTTCCACACCGTCATGTTCCCGGCCACGGAACTCGGCGTCCGCGAGCCGTGGAAGAAGGTCGACGTCGTCAAGGCCTTCAACTGGCTGACGTACTACGGCGGAAAGTTCTCCACGTCCCAGAAGCGGGGCGTCTTCACCGACCAGGCCCTGGCCATCCTCCCGGCCGACTACTGGCGCTACTTCCTGATCGCCAACGCCCCCGAGTCCGACGACTCCTCCTTCACCTGGGAGCACTTCACCGCCACGGTGAACAAGGACCTGGCGGACACCCTCGGCAACTTCGTCAACCGTGTCCTCTCCTTCTCGAAGAAGCGCTTCGGCGACGAGGTCCCGGCGGGCGCGGCGGCCGGCGAGGCGGAGACGAAGCTGGGCGAGCAGATCGCCGAGCTGCTCGCGGAGTACGAGAACCAGCTGGAGGCGCTCCAGTTCCGCAAGGCGGCGGCAGCCCTGCGCGCCCTCTGGTCGGCGGGCAACTCCTACCTGGAGGAGAAGGCCCCCTGGCTGGAGATCAAGACCGACCAGGACGGCGCGGCCCTGACCCTGCGTACGGCGATGAACCTCATCCACCTCTACTCGGTGGTCTCGGAGCCCTTCATCCCGACGTCGTCGGCGACGATGCGCGCCGCGTTCGCGCTGGGGGACGACACCAGGACGTGGATCACGGCCGAGGAGGCCAGGTCCCTGTCCGCCGTCCCCGCCGGCACCGCCTTCACGGTCCCGCCGGTGCTGTTCGCGAAGCTGACGGACGAGGACCTGGAGACGTACAAGGAGCGCTTCGGCGGCGCGTCCGAGTAACCGCACAGGTCACGCGGTGACCCCGAACCGCCCGTGGACTCCCCGGAGTCGACAGGCGGTTCTGGCTACCGCCTCGTCGTCGGCATCGACATCGGCACCCGGCGGACCGGACGCCTGCCCGAGAGCGGCGCGGGCGGCCCGTACGTACTGGAGCCCCTCCACAGCGGTCTGCCGTGCGAGCGCGTACTCGGCGGGAGTACGGGCGGTGGCCAGCTGGCCCCGGGCGGCATGGTGCCGTCCGGTCGCCTCGGCCAGCGCCTGCGCGGCGGCTTCGTCGGCGCCCGGCCGCAGCCCGGCCAGACTTCCCCCGAGCCGTACGACCCACCGGTTGGCCTCGACCTCCGCGTCCAGCCCGGACAGCCCGGACGGAACCGCGTACACCCCCGCCTGCCTGCGCAGCAGCACAACGGAAGCCACCGCTCCGACAATCAGCAGCAGCGTGAGCGGAACGACGATTCCCATGGCTTCCTCCAGCGGGTGCGAGTACGACAGTCCCCATGGAACGTCCCCCCTCTGTGCACTCCCGACGAGAAGTCTGTGCGCCGCCTGCGAACCTCCGGTGTCCGGAATCTCCGGCTCCTCTAGGCAGGCGCTTCTTTCGGGGGATATACAGGCCGAAGATCATGTGAAGTCAGTCAATTACCGAGACATGGGCAGAGATTTCCGTCTGCCCACTGGGGGACACAGCCATGGCACTTTTCGGCAACGCGCACACCGTCGACCCGACGGCCGCCCAGCAGGACTACGCCCGGCTGCTCGGCCAGAACGAGCAGGTGCACGCCGCGTACCAGCTGGTCCGCGACACCATCCTGTTCACCGACCGCCGGCTCCTCCTGGTCGACAAGCAGGGCATCACCGGCAAGAAGGTCGAGTACCACTCGGTTCCGTACCGCAGCATCACCCACTTCGCGGTGGAGACCGCGGGCACCTTCGACCTCGACGCCGAACTCAAGATCTGGATCTCCGGCTCCCCGACCCCGGTCCAGAAGACGTTCACCAAGGGCGTCGACATCTACGAGGTACAGGCGATCCTGACGCAGTTCGTGGCCAAGTAGGCACGTGCGGAACAGCGCGAGCAGTGACGCGGCGGAGAGCGTGTAGCCGCCGTTCGTGAAGAGGCGCCGGTCAGCAGGGCGACCTGGGGGTGCGGGATGACCGGAGTCAGCCGGCGGGCGTCCTCGATGCGGAAGACCAGGAAGAACCCGGCCCGTGATGGGGCCCGTCACGACGAAGGCCCGGAACCTGGGGGAGGGTTCCGGGCCGCCCTTCGCGGGCTGTACGTCCGTCAGCTCGCGGAAGCGGAGGGCGAAGCCGTGTCCGTCGCCGACTCGGACGCGCCCGGCTGCACCGCGTCGTCCGTGCCGGTGTGGGTCGCCTCGGGGTCGACGCCCATGGTGATGGAGCCGATCACACCCTTGGCGATGTTCTTCTTGTCGTACTTCAGCTTGAGCAGACCGCCCGTGGTCCCGCTCTGGTCGTAGATCGTGTCGTCGGTGAGCGTCGTACGCTCGGTCGTCGACGTCGAGTACGGCTCGACCTCGGCGGAGGCGAGCACCGACTCCTCGTCGAAGAAGAACTGACCGGTGTGGCAGGTGGTGCCGCCCTCGTAGCCGGCGTCCGTCCAGGTGCCGTCCACGTGCACCTTCGTGTGGATGTGGACGCAGCGGCCCCGGTACCAGCCCGGGAAGATCGTCTTGAAGGTGACCCGGCCCTGCCGGTCCGTCTTCCAGGTGCCGCGCAGGTAGCGCTTGTCGTCGGTGGGCTCCTCGTGGCCACCGCCACCGCCCGTACCGCCGGAGGGGGCGCCGGACGGCGCGTCGGTCGGCGGCTCACCCGTCGGGGTGCCCGAGGGGGCGTCGGTCGGGGCGCTGCCACCGCCGCCGCCGCTGGAGAGGCTCTCGTAGCCGGAGTACAGGCCCAGCGCGTCGCACTGCCAGACGTCGACGGCCGCGTTGACGATCGGCTTGCACGTCTCGTTGTCGATCACCCGGAGGCTCAGGGTCAGCGGGATGCCTTCCTTGTCCTCGGTGATGTCCTGGCGGAGCTTGTCCGCGTCGATGTAGTAGGGGCCCTCGGTGGTCTCCGAGGTGAGCGTGTAGCAGACCTCCGAGCTGGTGCTGGAGGCCTTGGGGGTGGGGGTCTTCTTCCCCGTCCCGCCCGCGAACGCGCCCGCGGCGACTCCGCCCGCGACGCCCACCGCGGCGACCGCGCCGGCGCCGGTGACGACGACCTTGCGACGCGTCAGATCCCGTTTGTGCTTCGGCCCTTGGTTCTCTGTCATGGCTCGGAACCTAGGTAAGACGCCTGTCAGGACCATGGGAAAGGACTGTGCTTTCCTTTGCCTTTTCATGGATCTTCGGAGAATCCGCAAAAGGGGCGAGAAATAACCGTCTATTTCCCGCCCCCCTGCATTAATTAGGTAAGGCTTGCCTAATTAATTTTCCTCCTCCGGTGCCACGCCCATCGTCAGTTCGGCGAGAACTCCGCGCCCGATGTCCGTCTTCTTGTAGCGCAGCCGCAGCAGCCCGCCCTCGGCCCCGTTGTCCGGGTAGATCGTGTCCTCGTCGAGGGTCGTCCGGGTGGCCGTGTTCGTCGAGTACGGCTCCACCACCGCCGAGAGCAGCACCGACTCCTCGTCGAAGAACAGCTGGCCCGTGTGGCAGGTGTGCCCGCCCTCGTAGCCGGCGTCGGTCCAGGTGCCGTCCACGTGCACCTTGACGTGGATGTGGACGCAGCGGCCCCGGTACCAGCCCGGGAAGATCGTCTTGAAGGTGACGAAGCCGCGCCGGTCCGTCTTCCACGTACCGCGCAGATAGCGCTCGTCGTCGGTCGGCTCCTGGTGGCCGGGGCCGCCGGGGCCGTCCGTGGGGGGCGGACCTGTGGGGATGTCCGTCGGCGCGTCGGTGGGCGGGGTGCCGCCGCCTCCGCCACCGCCGTTGCCCATGGCCTCGTAGCCGGAGTAGATGCCGAGCGCCGAGCAGGCCCAGATGTCGACGGCCGCGTTCCGCACCGGCTTGCAGGTCTCGGCGTCGATCACCTTGAGCCTGAGGGTGAGGGGGATGCCCTCCTCGTCCTCGGTGACGTCCTGCCGGAGCTTGTCGGCGTCGATGTAGTACGGGCCCTCGGTGGTCTCCGTGGTCAGTACGTAGCAGGCCTCGGGCGTGCCGGTGGGGGTGCCGGAGCCGTGCGCCCCGGTCACCTCGGGCGTTCCCTGTGCGGAGGCGAGCCCGGCGCCCAGGGCCGCCACCGCCGTGGCCGTCACGGCCGTCGCGCCACCGGCGACGACGACTCTGCGGCGCGTCAATTCCCGTAATTCTTGCTGGGGGGTGTCAGTCATGGACCCGGAGATTATGAATGGGAGCTGTCAAAGAGCTGTGATTTCCCGGGTTTCCTGAGCACCGCATGAGAATGGCTCGGAATCGCCGCCGATTCCGAGCCACCCGAAAATACCGCCCTTTTACTTGGGCTGCGGCTTCCGCACCGAAATGTGCAGCTCCCGAAGCCGCGTCTCCTCCAGCTCCGTCGGCGCGCCCATCATCAGGTCCTGGGCGTTTCCGTTGAGCGGGAACGCGATCGTCTCGCGGATGTTCGGCTCGTCCGCGAGGAGCATGACGATCCGGTCGACGCCGGGCGCGATCCCGCCGTGCGGAGGGGCGCCGAAGCGGAACGCGCGGAGCATGCCGGCGAACTCGCGCTCGACGGTCTCCTCGTCGTAGCCCGCGAGGCCGAACGCCTTCAGCATGATGTCGGGCTCGTGGTTGCGGATGGCGCCGGAGGACAGCTCCGTGCCGTTGCAGACGATGTCGTACTGCCAGGCCAGGATGTCCAGCGGGTCCTGGGTCTCCAGGGCCTCCATGCCGCCCTGGGGCATCGAGAACGGGTTGTGCGAGAAGTCGATCTTTCCGGTGTCCTCGTCCTTCTCGAACATCGGGAAGTCCACGATCCAGCAGAACCGGAACACGTTCTCCTCGAAGTGCCCGGCCCGCTTGGCGGCCTCGACGCGCACCGCGCCCATGATCTTCGAGACCTCGTCGTACTCGCCCGCGCCGAAGAACACGGCGTGACCGGCCGACAGCGACAGGCGCTTGGTCAGCTCGGCGACGTTCTCCTCGGTGAGGAACTTCGCGATCGGCCCGGACAGCGAACCGTCCTCGGTGACCCGCACCCAGGCCAGGCCCTTCGCGCCCAGCGTGACGGCGAAGTCGCCGAGCTGGTCGAAGAACTTCCGGGGCTGCGACGCCACGTCCGGCACCGGCAGAGCGCGTACGTGCTTGCCGGCGAAGGCCTTGAACTCTGAGCCCTCGAAGACGTCGGTGATGTCGACCAGCTCCAGCTGAGCCCGCAGGTCCGGCTTGTCGGAGCCGTACTTCAGCATCGACTCGCGGAACGGGATGCGCGGGAACGGCGAGGTGACCTCACGGCCGTTGCCGAACTCCGTGAACAGCTCCGTCATCAGCTTCTCGATGGGCTGGAAGACGTCCTCCTGCTCCACGAAGCTCATCTCGACGTCGAGCTGGTAGAACTCGCCCGGCGAACGGTCCGCGCGCGCGTCCTCGTCACGGAAACAGGGCGCGATCTGGAAGTAGCGGTCGAAACCCGAGATCATCAGCAGCTGCTTGAACTGCTGCGGGGCCTGGGGGAGCGCGTAGAACCGGCCCGGGTTCAGCCGGGACGGCACGACGAAGTCGCGGGCACCTTCCGGGGAGGTCGCCGTCAGGATCGGCGTGGCCATCTCGTTGAAGCCGAGCGCGGTCATCTTGTGACGAATCGCGGAGATGACGGCCGTACGCAGCATGATGTTGCGGTGCATGCGCTCGCGGCGCAGGTCCAGGAAGCGGTACTCCAGGCGCCGCTCCTCGTTGACCCCGTCCTCGGTGTTGATCGTGAAGGGCAGCGGCTGGGCGGCGCCGAGCAGCTCCACCTCGCCGACCTCGACCTCGACCTCACCGGTGGGCAGCTCGGAGTTGATGTTCTCCGCGCCGCGCGAGACGACCTTGCCGTCGATCCGGACCGTCGACTCCTTGGAGACCTTGTCGAGGGCCTCGTAGGCGGGCGTGCCGGGGCGGGCGACCAGCTGTGTGATGCCGTGGTGATCGCGGAGATCGATGAAGAGGATGCCGCCCAGGTCGCGCCGATTGTGCAGCCAGCCGCTCAGCCGGACGTCACTGCCGACGTCAGTGGCGCGTAGCTCGCCGCAGGTGTGGGACCTGTACCGATGCATCGTCGTTCATCCAGCCTTCGCGGATCGGGGATGGGATCAGGGTCGGGGTCGTGGCCGGGGCCGGTGTTTCACGTGAAACACCGGAACGCCGGAACCTCGAAACCTTGAAAAGCTCAGCCCCAGGGTACCGGCCGCCCCGATACCGCTTCCCCGCAATTGTTCGCACGCGTACCCTGTACCGCTTCCGCGCAGCTTGCCCCGGCCCGTACGGCCAGGCGCGCACAGCATCCATACAGCTTGGCCTGTACAGCTTGGGTGGCACGCTGCGATCACCTCTCCATAAAGTGGGTCAATGCGCACTGGTGAGCCCCTGCCCGCCGTGGGGGACGTCCTGGTCGCCCTCGCAACCGGCATGTGGCATTGGGACACAGCAACAAATCTGGTCACGCTCGACGCCGAGGCGGCCCGCCTGCTCGGCCTGCCCGCCGAGCCGACCACCCTCACGGAGGCCGCGGCCCGGGCCCGGCTCCACCCGGTCGACTGGAACGAGATCAGCGGGGTCACACAGCTCGCTGTCGCCGAGGGCACCATCGCCGAGACCCGGGCCAGGGTCATGGATGACCGGGGCCGGGTGGTCCGTACCGTCCGCAGCAGGGCGAAGCCGCACTTCGAGGCCGACCGCAAGGCGTACGACGTACTGGGCACCATCCAGGAGGTCACCGAGCCCGCGCCGGGCACCGCCGCGCGCACCCCCGTCACCGGTGACTGGCGCCGCTCCCGCGAGGCGTTCCTGCTGGACGCGGGCCGGGCCCTGGCCGAGGCACGCTCCACGGAGGAGGTGCTGCGGGTCGCGGCGGGCCTGTCCATGCCGGGCTTCTCACCGGACGGCCTGGCGGTCTTCGGCGTCCAGGGCGACCGCCTCACCGTGATCGGCCACCACGGTCAGCGCCCCGGCGACGAGCGCCCCTTCTCCCACATGCCCCTGGAGACCGACTATCCGGCCGCCGAGGTGGTCCGCACCGGCCGGGCCGTCTATCTCTCCTCCCCCGAGGCCTACAAGGCCCGCTACCCCACCGCCTGGCCCCTCGCCCAGGTCTTCGACCGCCAGTCCTGGGCGTTCCTGCCGCTGACCGTCGCGGGCCGCACGATGGGCGCCTGGATGGCGGGCTTCGCCTACCCGGTCAGCTTCACCCCCGACGAACGCTCGGTCCTGACCACGGTCGCCCGCATGCTCGCCCAGGCCCTGTCGAGGGCGGGCGTGGCGGAATCGGAACGGGAGCTCACGGACGGCCTGCAACGCTCCATGCTGCCGACCCTCGGCCCCGAGATACCCGGCATGGACGTCGCCGCCCGCTACATACCCACCGGCGGCGGCCTCCAGGTCGGCGGCGACTGGTACGACATGATCCCGCTGCCCGGCCGTGGCCGGTTCGCCCTGGTCATCGGCGACGTCCAGGGCCACGACGTCCGCGCCGCCGGTCTGATGGGCCAGCTCCGGATAGCGCTGCGCGCCTACGCCTCAGAGGGCCACCGCCCCGACGCGGTCCTCTCCCGCGCCTCCCGCTTCCTGCACGGCATCACCAACGACCAGGGAAGCGGCGACCTGCGCTTCGCGACCTGCCTGTACGTCGAGGTCGACCCGTCGACCGGGGTCCTGGAGATCGCCCGCGCGGGCCACCCGGACCCGGCGATCCGGATGGCGGACGGCACGGTACTGACCCGCCCGACCGCCGGCGGCCTGCCCCTGGGCATCGACCCGGACGCCGACTACCCCACCACCCTCCTCGCCCTCGAACCCGGCGAGACGATGCTCCTGTGCACGGACGGCCTGATCGAGACTGGCGGCCACGACCTGGAAACGGGCTGGCAGCGCATCCGCAGGACGCTGGAGGGGCACAAGGGAGCCAGGGAGGGCGAGGGAAACAAGGACAACGACCTCGAGTCCCTGGCAGACGCCCTGGTCCAGGCCGTACACGGCCCCTCCTCCCACCACACCACGGGCCCGCTGGCCGACCGCCGCGAGGACGACATCGCGCTGCTGCTCCTGAGCCGCCCCGAGGAGTGCGTGACGGACGGCACCGCACCCCCGAGGGCACGCCCCACGGTCCGCCGCACGATGCTGACGATCGCCCAGGCGGAACCCGAGCGCGTCGCCGTGGCCCGCCAGCAGCTCCGCGAACAGCTCCACGACTGGCCCAGCCCCGACCAGGTCGACTCGGCGGTCCTCCTCATCTCCGAAACAGCCACCAACGTCCTGGTCCACACGGACGCCGACGCCCTGGTCGTAGCCGAGGTCACGGGCGCCCTCGGCAGCCGCCGCATCCGCGTCGAGGTCACAGACGTGAGCGACGACCTCCCACACAAACGCCGCCCGGGCGAACTGGCGTCGTCGGGCCGGGGGTTGATGCTGATCGAGATGCTGGCGGACGCGTGGGGGGTGGATCCGCGGGGCGAGGGGAAGAGCATCTGGTTCGAGCTGTACGAGAAGGATCCACGTCCGTGACTCGAAGCTCGGCGCTCGGAGCCCCCGGTTCACGGTCCCCTCGGACGCCTGGAACGCCTTCATCGCGTACGCCGCCGGAGCTTGAGCTTCGGGCTCCGGGATCCGAGCGCCTTTTGTAAGGAATGGGCGGTAGCTTCCACCCACCCTCCCGCCCTCCCCGTGCCACAACTGCGCGGCATACCAGCGCAGATGACGTTTCGTGACCGACTTGCGACGCATCGTCGCGACCGTCTAGCGTGCGCAGCAACTAAACGACCCCGGCAGGTGTTAGCAGCACCGAACCGGGGTCTGACCACAAGATCAACCCTTTAACGAAAGAAATCCCATGGCTTGCGAAGACCTTAGCGTTGCCCTGCCCACCCCCGCACATCCCATGGCGAACCCGGGATACGGCAAACGGTCCGCCCCCGATCAACTGCCCGTCCGCGCGGCCACCTTCAAGCATCTGCCCGCCCGCGAGGCATACGTCGCCGGATTCGTCGACCGGCTCCCCGACGGCGCCGCGATGGATGCCAAGACCCTCGCCAAGGCACTGCCGTTGCACGGCCAGGCGGCCGTCCTGACCGCGCTCAACAACCTCTCCGCAGCGGGCCACCTGCGCCGGGTACGCCGCCGCGCGGAGCCCGGCGACACGGGCCCGACCAGGTGGGTGTTCCACACGTACTGGTCGCGTACCGCACGTGACAACGAATGGTGGGCCCAACTCGTCGACGGTGACGTACCGGGTGCCGCAGCGCCCGAGACACGTACCGACACACCTGCCGAAGCGTCACCGGAACCCGCGCCCCGGGACACCCAGGACGCCCCCGACGCCGTACGGCCGAAGGCGGAAGCAGGTCCGGGGCCGTCCCCCGCATACACAGCCCTCGTCCAACTCGGCTTTGCCGAACCCCGGTTGGCGCTCTCCGCCGCCGACTGCGCCGCCCTCGAAGGTCTCGCCGCCGACTGGTTCGCGCGGGGGACCGACGCGGCCCACCTGGTGCGCAGCCTCGCCTCGGGACTCCCCGAGCAGGTGCACTCGCCCCGGGCCCTGGTACAGCGCCGACTGCGCGACAAGATGCCGCCCGAACCGCCCGCGCTTCCCGACCGGCCCGCCCCGACCGGCCGCCCAGCCCCCCGCGTACTCATGGAGTGCACCGACTGCCGTGTCCCCGGCCGTCCGGAGGCCCTGCCCGGCGGGCTGTGCCGGGCGTGCCGTAACAGGGGCGCGGGGGCTGGTACCGCGCCCAAGACCTCCCGTGACGTACTTCCCGCCGACGCCGTACGCCTTCGTGCCGACCAACTGCGTAACGCACTCCGCGAACCGTGCCGAACCTGACCGCCGGGCCGGTTCCCGCGATGCCGCCGTCACGTGATCACGTGACACCCGCCCCTAGGATGTCCGCATGAGCATGGAGGGTGAGCAGACGACTCCCGACGTGGTGTGGTGTGTTCACCGTCCCTCATCGCCCACTACGAGGCGGGCCGCCGGACCCCGTCCCTGGTGGACGCGGAGCGGATCGACCAGGCCCTGGGCACGGACGGATTCTTCACGCGGTGGCGGAGCGTCCTGGCCAAGGTCCGTTTCGCCGCGCACTTCCAGGAGGCGGCGGAGGCCGAGCAACTGGCCGTGTTCATCGAGGAGTACGCGGTCGCCTTCGTCCCCGGGCTGTTGCAGACGAAGGCGTACGCGCGGGCTGTACTCAAGGTGGCCAAGCCCAACAGCACGGCGGCCGAGCTTGACAAGAAGGTCGTCAACAGGCTGGAGCGTGCCCGCATCCTGGAGATCCCGGAGACCCCGACGGTCTGGATGATCCTCGCCGAGAACGTGATCCGCACGATGGTCGGCGGCCCCGCCGTCATGGCCGAACAGCTGCGGCACATGGTGGAGTTGGGGCGGTCGGGCCGGGTCATGGTCCAGGTGGTCCCGTTCAGCGCGGGAGCCCACCCGGTCATGGACAGCAACCTGAAATTGATGCGCTTCGCCGACGCTCCTGACATGGCGTACGTAGAGTCGCTGCACACCGGTTCACTGACCGACGAGCCGAATCGGTGGCTAAGGACTACGACGACCATGAGCGCCCAGCACATCACTGACGCGTCAACGCTCACCGCCTGGCGCAAGTCCAGCCACAGCGGCAGCGACAACGGCAACTGCTTGGAGGTGTCCGAAGCCCACCCGACCCACACCCCGGTCCGCGACAGCAAGAACCCCACCGGCCCGGCCCTCCTCTTCGGCACGGCCGCGTGGTCGACCTTCGTCGCGTCCATCCACTAAAGGGTGAACCTCCCTGCTCTGCGGGCGAGTTGCACCTCCGCGTAGCTAGCTTCCGACGCGGAGGTGATGCTCGATGAACGAGCAGAACAACACGCGCAAAGACGCGATCGACATCAACGACTTCGTGTACGCGGCCACGGGGGCGCGGGTACGGAGGCTGACGCTGCCGGACGGGACGCACTGGTTCCCGGCAGCGGACGTACTCAACAAGCTGGGGTACAGGAACCCCAGGAAGACTCTGGCGGACCATGTCCCCACAGAGCACCGAGAGACTCTCGAGACCGTAACTGGAGGGCACGGTCTCAGCATTCCCGCAGGTCGGGAGTGGCGCCGAGACATGAATCTCGTGGACCTCCAGGGTCTGATCCGGTTGGTCAACGGCTGTACCAAACCGTCGGCACAGCCCTTCAAAGCCTGGGTCACCGAAGTCATCGTCGCGGTCCATCGACACGGCTCCTACTCCCTCGAACCCGCCGCCCTGCAACCCACCCCGACCACCGTCACCGCCTACGCCGTCCCCCAGCAACTCGCCGACGCCCTCGTCCGGTTCGAAGAACGCGTCGACCGCCAGGACGAAACCCTGCGTCAGATCGACACCAAGCAGAACGTGATCGTCGACATGCTGAGGGACATCACCCAGACCCTTCGCCGCACCGGCAACCTCAGCCGCCCCGTCCAGGCCCCGGAGCTGACACCCCAACAGCTCCTGTCCAACTGGAAGTCCAGGAACCTCGTCGTCACCGAGGACGTCCACAAGGTCGCCGCCCACCTGGCCCCGGCCCTGCTGCACGGCGGCGCCAACTACAGCGTGGAGGAGATCTCCGTGCACACCGGGCTCTCCCCGGACCGCGTCCGCCACAGCCTGGAGCTCATGTCCGAGCAGGGATGCGTACGCGAGGCGGGCCGTACTCCGGACGACACTCCGTTCTACGTGCTGCCGTAGCAGCAGCGCCCTGACAGAACGGGCCCGAAGTCGCAACACCAACTTGCGGCTTCGGGCCCAGTCGTACCGTACTCAACTTTCGAGGGTCTACAGACCACCCTCGGACATTCCATGCACCGCCGGGACCGTTCCCAGCCGGCCCTTCTGGAAATCCTCGAACGCCTGCTCAAGCTCCGCCCTCGTGTTCATCACGAACGGGCCGTAGTGCGCCATCGGCTCGCGGATCGGCTGGCCGCCGAGGATGACGACCTCCATGTCCGGCGTGTTCGAATCCTGCTGCTCGTCCGCGCGGACGGTCAGCGAGGAACCGGCGCCGAAGACGGCCGTCTGGCCCAGGTGGATCGGCCGACGCTCGGCACCGACCGCTCCACGGCCCGCGAGGACGTAGGCGAGGCCGTTGAAGTCCTCGCGCCAGGGCAGGGTGAGTTCGGCACCGGGCGCCAGCGTCGCGTGGATCATCGTGATCGGCGTGTGCGTGATGCCGGGGCCCTCGTGACCGTCCAGCTCGCCCGCGATCACCCTGAGCAGCGCGCCGCCGTCGGGCGAGGTGAGCAGCTGGACGTTGCCGCCCCGGATGTCCTGGTAGCGCGGGGCCATCATCTTGTCCTTGGCCGGGAGGTTCACCCACAGCTGGAGGCCGTGGAACAACCCGCCGGACGTGACCAGGTGCTCCGGCGGCGCCTCGATGTGGAGCAGACCCGAGCCGGCCGTCATCCACTGGGTGTCCCCGTTGGTGATGGTGCCGCCGCCACCCTGGCTGTCCTGGTGGTCGAAGATCCCGTCGATGATGTACGTGACGGTCTCGAAGCCGCGGTGGGGGTGCCAAGGGGTCCCTTTCGGCTCCCCGGGCTGGTACTCCACCTCGCCCATCTGGTCCATCATGATGAACGGGTCGAGATGACGGTAGTTGATCCCGGCGAACGCCCGGCGCACCGGGAAGCCCTCGCCCTCGAAACCGCTCGGCGCGGTCGTCACACCGATCACGGGACGCGGCACGGCGTCGGCCGGAGCGGCCACACGGGGCAGGGTCAGCGGGTTCTCGACGGTCACTGCAGGCATGTCGGGACCTCCTTGTGCGGCCAGTTTAGTTGATTATTGAACTTCCTGCTACCCCTAACAGAGGAGGCCCGGAGGGCATTCCCTCCGGGCCTCCCCAGCCGACCGAGGGCGGCTGATCCACTGATCGGCTAGTTGCTGAAGTACAGGTACTTCCAGGATCCGAACGTCGTCGAGTTCACGTTGTCCCCGGACCCGCCGTCGACGTACACCGACCGAATCCGGGCCCGGATACCCGACTCACCAGGCGCCCCGAGCCGCACCGCGGACTTGCCGTTCGTGGCGACCGCGAAGTACTCGGACGCCGTGGTGTACCACGAGCCCTGGTAGAAGACCTGGAGGTCGAGGCGCTGCTTGCGGCCCTTGTAGTAGGGCATCGAGGTCGTCAGCAGCGGGTCCGTGTTCTTGTGGAACCAGTGGTACGAGACCGAGCCGATCTTGGCGGTCCTGTAGTGCCGCGAGACGGCCGTGGAGATCTTCACCCGGGCCCTGGCCGTGACCTGGACCGTCTTCGGCTCGAAGCGGGTGTCGCCCTTGAAGACCGCGCTGACGTTCGTGTCGCGGGTCATGTCGACGGTCACCGTGAGGTTCCCGGCGGAGTTGACCTTGCCGCTCTTGATCAGCTTCTTCGGCTTGTCGGTGCCGTGCGGGTCCGACCAGATCTCGACCGTACGGTTCTTGTACGTCAGGCCCAGGTGGGCGGTGAACTTGACGTCCGCGCCGTAGTTGTAGAGCTTGCCGTTGTTGTTCAGGGTCAGGGCGGTCCTCGCGAACGGGACCTCGACCCTGTCGGAGGCGGTGGCCGCCGTGTGCTCGGCGTCGCCCGCGTACGTGACCTTGTAGGTGGTCCCGCCGCCGGTCTGCGGGGTGTCCGTGAAGGAGTACGTACCGTCCGCCTTCACCGTGACAGCCGGGAGCGCCTTGCCGTTCGGGCTCTCCGTGTCCTTGCGGGTGACCGCCAGCTTGGTGCCCGCCGGGAACGGCAGCGTCGCCGTGATCCTGCCGGTGACGGTGAGCTTCTTGGCCCGGGGGGCCGTGCCGGGGGCGCTGACGGTGAGGTTCGGAGCGCTCAGAGTGGCGTCGGTGAACGCCTTGAGCGTGTAGCGGGTGCCCGACACGTTGCTCGTCATGGCGAAGAGCCGCGGGGCGTCGGGCGCCCAGATCACCCGTCCCGCGCCGTAGGCGTCGGCGTCGACGCTGCGGATCAGCTGGTCGGACCCCGGCCTGAAGACCGACACCTCGCCGCCGTAGACGTGGGCGACCAGACCGCTCGGGGAGACATCGCCGTACCCGGACGACACCGGGTAGCCGCCGGCCTCGGTCAGTTCACCGCTCGCGTAGGAGAGCCGCCTGTTGCCGTTGACCAGCACCTCGGAGGCGCCGGGAATCAGGTCGACATCCCCGACGTAACTCGTCGCGCTGCTCTTGGCGACCACCCGGGGAGCGGCGCCGGACACGTCAAGCACGTTCAGCGCGCCCTCCGAGGCGCCGCTGTCGGTGTAGGTCAGCAGGCCCGGGGTCGACAGGTCCGTGTCGAGCAGTGCCGAGTTGTAGTACGGGGCGACCTCCTCCGGGAGCAGACCAAGGCTCACCGCGGACACCTCGCCCGCCGGGTCGACCGTCGGGTCCACGGAACCCAGGTTGCCGTGGGTGACGCCGTCCTCCCCGGTGACCTTGTAGGAGAACCAGAGCCGGCCGCCCGCGAAGGCGAGGTCCCGGGGGTCGGTGCCGACGCCGATGTCGTAGCGGGCCTTGACGCCGAGGCCGAGCGCGGCCGCGTCGAGGGCCACGATCTCGTGGCTGTCCGCCAGGACCGCGTACACGGTGGCGCCGTCGTCGGACACCGCCAGATCGCGTACGCCGTCGAAGCCGACGTTGACGCCGACGAGAGTGCCGCTGTAGTCCGTGGCCAGAACCCGGCCGTTGTCCTGGTCGGCGACGAAGACGCGCTGAAGAGGACCGTCCGCGACCAGGCCGACGGGCGTGGTGACGACGACTGTCTGCGCCGAGGCGGAACCGGCCGCGACGATGCTGAGTGCCGCCGAGCTGAAGATGACCGCGAGTGCCGTCGCGGCCGAAGTGCTGCGCGTACGCACAGGAATGAACCCCCCACAAGGAACCCGGGATCACCGGGAGCTGAGCGCCGCGCGGCACCCAGACACGACCGCCAAAAGCGGTGGCATGTGGGGCGCGGCTGCCAGGAGGAACCTTATGGCATGCCTGTGACAACAGCAGAGGGGTTTTCCGGCACGGGCAGGGGGATTTCCGGGACCTGGGAAGACAGGGGGACTGCCCTCAGCCGTACATCCTGCGCATCGCGAACTCCACCATCTGCTCGACCGCCTTCGCGTCGAACACCATGCGGTGCTCGCCCTCCATGTCCACGACGAAGCCGTAGCCGGTCGGCAGCAGGTCGATGACCTCGGCGCCGGTGATCACGAAGTACTTGGACTCCTTGCCGGCGTAGCGGCGCAGTTCCTTCAGGGAGGTGAACATGGGGATCACCGGCTGCTGGGTGTTGTGCAGCGCCAGAAACCCGGGGTTGTCGCCGCGCGGGCAGTACACCTTCGACGTGGCGAAGACCTGCTGGAAGTCCTCCGCCGACATCGAGCCCGTCGTGAAAGCGCGCACCGCGTCCGCGAGGGACGGCGGGGACGGCTCGGGGTACAGCGGCGGCTGCTGGCCGTACCCGCCCGGCATCTGCTGCTGCGGCTGGGCGTACTGCTGCTGCGCACCAGCGTTCTGGTCATAGCCGTACATGCGCGCAAGAGTACCGAGAGCGCGGGAGAACCGGAGCGGCCCGGCCCCCTGGTTCCGCCCGCCCCGCCCTTCTGCCCGTCCCGCCCGGTACGTCCCATGGGAAGTCCACAGGTTCGACCCTGGTTTCCCACAGTGGGCGCTCATACCGTCGGCCTCGACAAAGAAACCACCAGGCGGCGGCAAAGGCCGGGCAATCACCGGCCGGGTACAGGTAAAGGGAGACGGCCATGAGCGGACAGGCACACGGACACGGACACGGGCACCACGACCACGACGACCACGAGCACGACAGAGGCCTCTCCTACGACCTCCCCGTCCTCGCCCGCCGCCGGATGATCCGGCTGCTGGCCGGCGCGAGCCTGGTCCCGCTGGTGGGCTGCGCCGCCGACGACGACTCGACGTCCTCGGCCGCCACCGACACCTCGTCCAGCTCCAGCTCCAGCGGGACGACCGCCTCCTCCGGCGAGTGCGCGACCATCCCGAACGAGACCGCCGGCCCCTACCCGGGCGACGGTTCGAACGGGGTGAACGTGCTCAAGGAGAGCGGAGTCGTCCGCAGCGACATCACGTCCAGCTTCGGGAACTCGGCGGGCGGCAAGGCCGAGGGCGTGCCGCTCACCATCACGCTCACCGTCGTCGACGCGGCCTCGGGCTGCTCCACCCCCAAGGTCGGCGCCGCCGTCTATCTCTGGCACTGCGACCGCGAGGGCAACTACTCCCTCTACTCCGAGGGCGTCACCGAGGAGAACTACCTGCGGGGCGTCCAGGAGACGGACGACAAGGGCCAGGTCACCTTCACCAGCATCTTCCCGGCCTGCTACACGGGCCGCTGGCCGCACATCCACTTCGAGGTCTACGGCGACCTGGAGGACGCGACCGCGGCCACGTCGATAACGAACACCTCGCAGCTGGCGTTCCCGAAGGACATCTGCGACACGGTGTACGCGACGGACGGCTACGACCGGAGCGTGCAGAACCTCGCCCAGCTCTCCCTGGAGACCGACAACATCTTCAGCGACGGCTACGACCAGCAGCTGGCGACCATGGAAGGCAGCGTGGACAAGGGCTACACGGCCACCCTCACCGTCCCGGTGTGACCTGTCACAAATATCCCATCGGGGTTGCGCCTTATTACTGGCGGGTAGCATCATCGTAGGAGCAGCTACTAGTCAGTACGTGAATTAGGCGCGAGGAGCCAGTGCCTCGCCGATCTCTCTACGGAGCAGTCGCCATGGGGCACTACAAGTCGAATCTCCGCGACATCGAGTTCAACCTCTTCGAGGTCCTCGGGCGCGACAAGCTGTACGGGACGGGTCCGTTCGCGGAGATGGACACGGACACCGCCAAGAGCATCCTGGAGGAGCTGACGCGCCTCGCGGAGAACGAGCTGGCCGAGTCCTTCACGGACGGCGACCGCACCCCGCCGGTCTTCGACCCCGAGACGAACACCGCGCCTGTCCCGGCGTCCTTCAAGAAGAGCTACAAAGCCTTCATGGACTCGGAGTACTGGCGCCTCGGCCTGCCCGAGGAGATCGGCGGTACGACCTCCC
Organism: Streptomyces sp. GQFP; assembly: GCF_021545335.1. Lineage (GTDB taxonomy): Bacteria > Actinomycetota > Actinomycetes > Streptomycetales > Streptomycetaceae > Streptomyces. The sequence goes on from NZ_CP089312.1 coordinate 5,051,383, forward strand.
CGCGCTCCCTGATCTGGGCGTACGCGGAGCTGCTGCTCGGCGCGAACCCGGCCGTGTGGATGTACTCCTCCGGCCCGGCGTTCGCCGGCATCCTCTACGAGGAGGGCAACGACGTACAGAAGAAGATCGCCCAGATCGCGGTCGAGAAGACCTGGGGCTCCACCATGGTGCTCACCGAGCCGGACGCCGGCTCGGACGTGGGCGCCGGGCGCACCAAGGCGGTCCAGCAGGAGGACGGCTCCTGGCACATCGAGGGTGTGAAGCGGTTCATCACCTCCGGTGAGCACGACATGGAGGAGAACATCCTCCACTACGTCCTGGCCCGTCCCGAGGGCCACGGCCCCGGCACCAAGGGGCTGTCCCTCTTCCTCGTACCGAAGTTCCTCTTCGACTTCGAGACCGGCGAGCTGGGCGAGCGCAACGGCGTGTACGCGACGAACGTCGAGCACAAGATGGGCCTCAAGGCGTCCAACACCTGCGAGATGACCTTCGGCGACCGGCACCCGGCCAAGGGCTGGCTGATCGGTGACAAGCACGACGGCATCCGCCAGATGTTCCGGATCATCGAGTTCGCCCGCATGATGGTCGGCACGAAGGCCATCTCGACGCTGTCGACCGGCTACCTCAACGCGCTGGAGTACGCCAAGGAGCGCGTCCAGGGTCCGGATCTCGCCAACTTCATGGACAAGACGGCGCCCAAGGTCACCATCACGCACCACCCGGACGTCCGCCGCTCGCTGATCACGCAGAAGGCGTACGCCGAGGGCATGCGCGCGCTGGTCCTCTACACGGCCTCCGTCCAGGACGACATCCAGGTCAAGGAGGCGGCCGGCGAGGACACCGCCGCCCTTGAGGCCCTGAACGACCTGCTCCTGCCGATCGTGAAGGGCTACGGCTCCGAGAAGGGCTACGAGCAGCTCGCCCAGTCGCTGCAGACCTTCGGCGGCTCCGGGTTCCTCCAGGAGTACCCGATCGAGCAGTACATCCGCGACGCCAAGATCGACACCCTGTACGAGGGCACGACCGCGATCCAGGGCCAGGACTTCTTCTTCCGGAAGATCGTCCGCAACCAGGGCGCGGCCCTCAACTCCCTCGCCGAGGACATCAAGAAGTTCCTCGCGCCGGGCACGGGCGGCGAGGAGCTGGCGGCGGCGCGCGAGCAGCTCGCCAAGGCTGCCGTCGAGCTGGAGGCGATCGTCGGCCTGATGCTGACGGACCTCGCGGCGACCGAGCAGGACGTCAAGAACATCTACAAGGTGGGCCTCAACACCACCCGCCTGCTGATGGCCTCGGGCGACGTCGTCGTCGGCTACCTGCTCCTCAAGGGCGCCGCCGTGGCCGCCGAGAAGCTCCAGACGGCGTCCGCGAAGGACGTCCCCTTCTACACCGGCAAGATCGCGGCTGCGAAGTTCTTCGCGGCCAACGTCCTCCCGGGCGTCACCGGAGCCCGCAGGCTCGCGGCCGGCGTCGACCTCGACGTGATGGAACTGGACGAGGCGGCCTTCTAGACCCACCCTTCTCGTACGGACGTACAACAGGCCAAGTACGGCGGCCCGCACCCGGGTTCACTCCCGGGGCGGGCCGCCGTACTGCTGAACCGGGACACAACCCCACGGTCCACCTGGTGTCCGAAAACCGAATGTCCATCAGTTGTCCGGCCTTCACATCCCCGTTACGAGAGCCCGCTCACCATCCCAGGGAGCGGGCCCTATTACGTCGTTAAGGTGAACCCCATGAGCGCACCCCACCGCTTCGACCGCGGCCACACCGACGACTTGATGTCCTTCCTGGCGGCGAGTCCCTCGCCGTACCACGCCGTGGCGAACACCGCCGAGCGGCTGGAGAAGGCCGGCTTCCGCCAGGTCGCGGAGACGGACGCCTGGGACGCGGAGACATCGGCGGCCTCCGCCACGGGCAGCGGCGGCAAGTACGTGGTGCGCGGCGGCGCGATCGTGGCCTGGTACGTCCCCGAGGGCGCCGCGCCGCACACCCCCTTCCGGATCGTCGGCGCCCACACCGACTCCCCGAACCTGCGGGTCAAGCCGGTGCCCGACCTCGGGGGACACGGCTGGCGCCAGGTCGCCGTGGAGATCTACGGCGGACCGCTGCTCAACTCCTGGCTCGACCGCGACCTCGGCCTGGCCGGCCGCCTCTCCCTCCGGGACGGCAGCACGCGCCTGGTCAACATCGACCGCCCCCTCCTGCGAGTCCCCCAGCTCGCCATCCACCTCGACCGCGCCGTGAACACGGACGGCCTGAAGCTCGACAAGCAGCGCCACCTGCAACCGATTTGGGGCATGTCGGACGACGTCCGCGAGGGCGACCTGATCGCCTTCCTCGAAGAGGAGTCCGGGCTCGCGCCGGGCGAGGTCACCGGCTGGGACCTGATGGTCCACTCCGTGGAACCGCCCGCGTACCTGGGCCGCGACCGGGAACTGGTCGCGGGCCCGCGCATGGACAACCTCCTGTCCGTGCACGCCGCCACGGCCGCGCTGGCGTCCGTGGCGACGAGCCCGCACGAGGTGCCGTGCATCCCGGTGCTCGCGGCCTTCGACCACGAGGAGAACGGTTCGCAGAGCGACACGGGCGCGGACGGCCCGCTGCTCGGCAGCGTGCTGGAGCGTTCGGTGTTCGCGCGGGGCGGGTCGTACGAGGACCGGGCGCGGGCGTTCGCCGGCACCGTCTGCCTCTCCTCCGACACGGGCCACGCCGTCCACCCCAACTACGCGGAGCGGCACGACCCGACGCACCACCCGCGCGTCAACGGCGGCCCCATCCTCAAGGTCAACGTCAACAACCGCTACGCCACGGACGGTTCGGGCCGCGCGGTCTGGGTCGCGGCCTGCGACAAGGCCGGCGTCCCGTTCCAGAACTTCGTCTCCAACAACTCCATGCCCTGCGGCACGACGATCGGCCCGATCACCGCGGCACGGCACGGCATCAAGACGGTCGACATCGGGGTGGCGATCCTGTCGATGCACAGCGCACGGGAGTTGTGCGGCGCGGACGACCCGCACCTGCTGGCGAACTCACTGGTGGCGTTCCTGGAAGGGTAGTCAGCGAAGGGGCGCCGCCCGGCCGCGCATACCTGTCCCGGGTCCGGGCACCCGGAACCGACCGGAACAACCGGACCGGACAGGGAGGCAACACTCATGAGCCTCGGCGGATGCATCATCCTCATCGCCGTGGGAGCCATCCTCACCTTCGCGACCGACTGGGAGATGGAAGGGGTCAACCTCGACCTGGTCGGAGTCATCCTGATGATCGTCGGAGCGATCGGCGCCCTGGCGTTCCGCAGCATCGCCCGGCGCAGGCGGGTCCTGCTGCCGAACTCGACGACGGTGATCGACGAGGACCGCCACCACTGAACCGTCGCCGTCCGGCCCTACGACGACAGGGCGTGCCCCGTCGTGACGTCCACATGATCGGGTACGTCGTCGTGGTGGTCGCCGACGGTCAGGGTGCCGGACGGTTCGAGGACGAGGATCTCGGTACGGACCGGGGCGTACGGCTTGTGCTCCGTGCCGCGCGGGACCGTGAAGGCCGAGCCCTTCGGGAGGACGACCGTACGCTCGCCGGCCGACTCCCGGAGGGCGATGTGCAGTTCCCCGTCCAGGACGAGGAAGAACTCGTCGGTCCCCTCGTGCACATGCCAGACATGCTCGCCCTCGACCTTGGCGACGCGTACGTCGTAGTCGTTGACGGTGGTGAGGATGCGAGGGCTCCACAGGGCGCTGAAGGAGGCAAGGGCGTCGGCAATGGAGATGGGGAGGGAAACGGGCTTGGATGTCATGACCCCATCGTGGGACGTGACCGCCCCTGCCCACGAGTGCTAGAAATCGCACATGCCGCAACGATCCTCTCAACCCGGCGGAGGGCGCCGCCGCCCGCACCGCGTCGCCGTGATCGTCGACGAGGGCACGAACCCGTTCGAGGTAGGTGTAGCGACCGAACTGTTCGGACTGCCGCGCCCCGAACTCGGGCTGCCGGGCCCGCTGTACGAGGTCACGGTGTGCGCACCGACCCCCGAAGTACGCCTCAACCACGGCTTCTTCACCCTCACCGGGGTGACGGGCCTGGAGGCGGCGGACGAGGCCGACACCCTCGTCGTACCGGGCCGCCCGGACAACGTCGTCCCGCGTGGTGAGGCCGTACTCGACGCCGTACGACGCACCCACGCGCGCGGGGCACGCGTCATGAGCCTCTGCACGGGAAGTTTCGCGCTCGCGGAGGCGGGCCTGCTGGACGGCCGCCGGGCAACGACCCACTGGCTATGGGCGGACACGTTCAAGCAACTGCACCCAGGGGTCCTGCTGGAACCGGACGTCCTGTTCACGGACGACGGCGACATCCTGACCGCAGCCGGCAGCGCCGCCGCACTGGACCTCGGGCTGCACATCTGGCGTACGGACCATGGCGCCGAGATCGCCAACGCGGTCTCCCGACGCCTGGTGTTCGCCGCCCACCGGGACGGCGGGCAGCGCCAGTTCGTGGAGCGTCCGGTGCCGTCGACACCGGACGAATCCCTCGGCCCCCTGCTGGCCTGGGCCCAGGAACGCCTGGCCGACCCCCTGACAGTGGCCGGCCTGGCGTCCAGGGCGTCGGTCTCACCGGCCACCCTCCACCGCCGCTTCCGCACCCAACTCGGCACAACACCCCTGACCTGGCTGACAGGAGAGCGGGTCACCCTCGCCCGCCGCCTGATCGAACGCGGCGAGGAACGCCTCGACGTCGTGGCGGCACGCAGCGGCCTGGGCACGGCGGCGAACCTGCGCGCCCGGCTCCGCCGTGAGACCGGGCTCAGTCCAACGGCGTACCGACGGCGTTTCGGACGCGGTGACGGGGAACCGGTGAGTACATGAGATTCCTCGTACGCGACCGGCTGCTCGGCATCGGCGACGACTACTGGATCGAGGACCAGCACGGCAACAAGGTCTTTCTGGTCGACGGCAAGGCGATGCGCCTGCGGGACACCTTCGAGCTGAAGGACACGCAGGGCAGGGTGCTGATCGACATCCACCAGAAGATGTTCGCCCTGCGGGACACGATGGTGATCGAACGGGACGGCGACCGCCTGGCCACCATCAAACGCAAACGCCTGTCCCTGCTCCGCAACCACTACCGGGTGTCCCTCGCGGACGGCGCAGAACTGGACGTCAGCGGCAAGATCCTGGACCGCGAGTTCGCAGTCGACTATGACGGCGAACTCCTCGCCCAGATCTCCCGCCGCTGGCTACACATCCGCGAGACCTACGGAGTGGACGTAGTACGGGACGACGCGGACCCGGCACTCCTGATCGCGGTGGCGGTCTGCGTGATCCACCTGGCGGAGAAGGAACGGGGAGAAGACTGACCCTTTCAGCCCGTCCGGCGTTTGAGGACGAGCGCGTCAGCGCGACAGGGGGGTCTGGGGGCAGCGCCCTCAGGGATGGGACGGGTAGGGGCGGCGGGGGCGAGGAAACTCAGGGGCGAGCCGGCACGGCAAGCCCCAGCACCCGATCCTTCAGCGCCGGAAACACCTCCCGAGTCTCCCCCACCTTCGCGGGCTCGAACTCGACCCGCAGAACCTCCTCGCCGGCCCCCGCCTCCCCCAACACCTCACCCCACGGATCAACCACGATCGAGTGACCCGCCTGCGGAACCCCCGCATGCTCCCCAGCCGTTCCACAAGCAAGAACAAACGCCTGGTTCTCGACCGCCCGAGCCTGAGCCAGCAACGTCCAGTGCGAACGCCTCCGCTCCGGCCACCCCGCCGAGATCACGATCGTCTCGGCCCCCGCATCGACAAGCCCACGGAACAACTCAGGAAATCGGAGGTCGTAACAGGTGGCGACACCAACCGTTGTCTCAGGCAGCCGGACGGTCACCAGCTCCGCGCCCGCCCCCATCAGCACGGCCTCACCCTTGTCGAAACCGAACCGATGGATCTTGCGATAGACGGCAGCCAGCCCGCCATCCGGCGAAAAGACAAGGGAGGTGTTGTAGAGCGGCCCCTCAGGGTCCCGCTCCGGGATCGAGCCGGCGTGCAGCCACACGCCCGCGTCACTCGCGGCCTTGGCCATGGCCTCATACGTCGGCCCGTCCAACGGCTCGGCCTCGCTCGCGAACAGCTCGTACGCGAAAGCCCCCGTCGTCCACAGCTCGGGCAGTACGACGAGATCCGCACCGGCCTCGTCCCGTACCAGCGACGCCATACGCCGCCGACGCGATTCGACCGATTCGCCCTCTTCTACACCGATCTGGATGAGCGAGGCGCGCACACTACCACCGTCCTGACATTCGAGCCGTTCACACGGGCCTACGATCGTCACACGAAAGCACTGCCGGGGTGCCTCACAGCAGCGTAACTTAGCGTTCCAAGACACCCACTGCCCGCGCACCGACCGCCCGAGGGGTCCCGTTCCGTGAGTCTGCATCCCACTCTCCAGCCCTACGCCGACGCCTGGACCCACTCCATCGAAGCGATATCCGAGCTGGTGACGCCGCTCGTGGAAGGCGAGTGGAACCGCCGGACCCCATGCCCGGGCTGGTCGGTCCGTGACATCGTCTCGCATGTCATCGGCCTGGAGTGCGAGATGCTGGGCGATCCGCGCCCCATCCACACGCTCCCGCGCGACCTGTACCACGTCACCAACGAGCAGCAGCGCTACATGGAGATGCAGGTCGACGTACGTCGGCACCACACGGCGCCCGAGATGACGTCGGAGCTGGAGTACACGATCATCCGCCGCAACCGCCAGCTGCGTAACGAGTCACGGGAACCGGGGGCGAAGATCCGCGGCCTCTACGGCCGCGAGACCGCCCTCGAAGTCGCCATGCGCACCCGGGCGTTCGACGTGTGGGTGCACGAGCAGGATCTGCGGACCGCCCTCGGTGTGCCCGGCAACATCGACTCCCCCGGTGCGCACATCGCACGGGACATGCTGCTCAGCGCACTGCCCAAGGTCGTCGCCAGGGACGCGGGGGCGCCGCGCAGTTCGGCGATCGTCTTCGACGTGCACGGTCCCATCGAGTTCCTGCGCACGATCCGCGTCGACATCAACGGCCGCGGCACCTTGGAGACGTCCCCGGCCCTCGGCCCCGCCGCCACCTTCGCCCTCGACTGGGAGACCTTCTTCCGCCTGGCCTGCGGCCGGGTGACCCCGGAGTCGGTGTCCGACCGCATCAAGGCAGAGGGCGACCCTGGCCTGACGGCAGCGATCCTGCGCCACTTCGCGGTGACGCCGTAGCAGCAGGGCGAGGGCCGAAGCGGGGGCCTGGGGGCGGCAGCCCCCAGAGACGCCCACACAAACACCGCCCCCACCTACGAACCGGCGTTCACACAGGAACGTGCACTGCAGAAACCCTGCTCGCAACCAACCGCTCCGACTCCCGCAGAGCGGCCCGCTTCCGCAACCGCAGAATCTGGCTGACGCCAACCCCCTGCAACAGGAACACGAACGAGAACGCGACGGTGTAGTCGTCCCCGGTCGCGTCAAGCAGCACACCGACCGCGAACAGCGTCGTCATCGAGGCGACGAACCCGCCCATGTTGGTGATCCCGGACGCCGTTCCCTGACGCTCGGGCGGATTCGCGGGCCGCGCGAAGTCGAACCCGAGCATGGACGCGGGCCCACAAGCCCCGAGCACTGTGCACAGCACCACCAGCAGCCACATCGGAACGCGCTCGGCGCCGGACACCGCTGGGTAGGCGAGCGTCACCGCCCACGTCACCGCCGTCAGGCCCACCGTGCCCAGCGCCAGCGGCAGCCGCGCCGTGTGGTGCCGGGCGACGATCTGGCCGTACACCAGGCCGATCACCATGTTCGACAGCACGACCAGCGTGAGCAGTTCGCCGGCCGTCGCCCGCGTGAGCCCCTGTGCCTCGACGAGGAACGGCAGGCCCCACAGCAGCAGGAACACCATCGCCGGGAACTGGGTGGTGAAGTGCACCCAGAGGCCGAGCCGGGTCCCGGGTTCACGCCACGAGGCGGCGATCTGCCGGCGCACGTACGCGGCCCCCTGATGCGGGAACGGCTCCGGCTCGTGTCCCTCGGGGTGGTCCTTGAGGAACACGAGCATCAGCACCAGCACCACCACACCCGCGAGCGCGCTGCCCGCGAAGGCCGCCGTCCACCCGACGCCGTGCAGCAGCCGGGCCAGGACGAGCGTCGAGACGAGGTTGCCCGCCATCCCGGCCAGCCCCGCCAACTGGGCGACGAGCGGCCCGCGCCGCGCCGGGAACCACCGGGACCCCAGCCGCAGCACGCTGATGAACGTCATCGCGTCACCGCACCCGAGCAGCGCCCGGGAGGCGAGAGCAGTGCCGTACGAGGGCGAGAAGGCGAACCCGAGCTGACCCGCCGTAAACAGAATCACCCCGATGGTCAGCACCTTCTTGGTGCCGAGCCGGTCGACGAGCAGGCCGACGGGTATCTGCATGCCCGCGTAGACGAGCAGCTGGAGGATCGAGAAGGTCGACAGGGCGGACGCGCCCACGTGGAAGCGGTCGGCGGCGTCGAGCCCGGCCACCCCCAGGGACGTACGGAAGATGACGGCGACGAAGTACACGGAGACGCCGACCGACCAGACGAGGACGGCCCGGCGCCCCCCGGGCGGATCGCCAGGCAGCGAACCGGAACCGGAACTGCTCTTCACTGCACCCCCGTCGCTCATCGGACCTCGCCCCGCGCCAGGTTGGAGAACCAGCTGACGTGCCGGTGCACGATCGCGACCGCCGCCTCCGGGTCGCCCGAGCGCAGCGCGTCGAGGATCTCCTGGTGCTCGACGAGCGTCTTGGTGATGCGGTCGGGGTGAGCGTGCATGACGGCGACGCCCATCCTCAGCTGCCGGTCGCGCAGTTGGTCGTAGAGGCGGGAGAGGATCTCGTTGCCCCCGCTGCGGACGATCTCGGCGTGGAAGCAGCGGTCGGTCACGGCCGCGCCCGCGAGGTCGCCTGCGGCGGCCTGTTCGCGCTGCCGTTCGAGGAGTTCGGTGAGGCGGGCGATCAGCCGGGGCGAGGCGGGCACCGCCTTGCGGATCGTGTGCTCCTCGACCAGCTGCCGGGTCTCGACGACGTCCGCGATCTCCTGCGCGGAGACGGGCAGGACGAGCGCGCCCTTCTTCGGGTAGAGCTTGATCAGCCCCTCGGCCTCAAGGCGCAGCAGCGCCTCGCGCACCGGTGTGCGCGAGACCCCGACGGCCTCGGCCAGCTCGCCTTCGGTGAGCAGGGTCCCGCCTTCGTAACGGCGGTCCAGGACACCCTCTTTGACGTGGGCGTAGACGCGGTCGGCGGCGGGAGGTTGCTTCACGTGCTGCACGGCCAGGCTGCTCATGCCGACAGCATAGATACAACACGTACGCATGAGGGCGGCCGTCCGCCATATGGACCGATCCCGTGGGCCGATCGCCGGTCGGGGCGTGACGTCGCCGCACGGAGAGCAGTTCAGTCTCCGGAAGGGTCGCGGGAACCACGAAGAGCCGTACGGCGTCCCTCGGAAAGGGAAAATCGGGGAACCCGCCTCAGCACGCGCACAACCAACTGTGCTAGTTACGAGTCACACGAGAGCGGCAATCCGCCGACGACACGGCCAACTCGGCCGCTCTCCAGGGGCATTCGGACGATTCAGACGTAATCGGGGTATTGAAGTTGATAACCGGCATCCAGGGCATCCGTTTCCGCAGAGCCGCAGCCGTCGTGGTCACCACCGGCGCCGTGCTCGCGACCGGAGCGCTCACCGCGGCGCCCGCGCAAGCCGCTGTCGCCACACCCACCATCACCGCCCCAGGCGGATTCCTGATGAACAGCGCCAATGGCTCGACCCTGTTCAGCAAGAACCCCAACACGAGGCGACTCACCGCTTCCACCACGAAGATCATGACCGCGAAGGTCGTGCTCTCGCAGGCGAACGTGAACCTTGACACCAAGGTCACGATCAAGAAGGCGTACAGCGACTACATCGTCTCCAAGGGCGCCTCGTCGGCCAGGCTGATCGTCGGCGACAAGGTCACGGTCCGTCAGCTGCTGTACGGGATGATGCTGCCGTCCGGCTGCGACGCCGCGATGGCCCTCGCCGACAAGTTCGGCAGCGGCACGACAGTGGCCGCACGCACCAAGAACTTCATCGCGAAGATGAACACGACGGCCAGAAGCCTCGGCATGACGAACACGCACTTCGATTCGTTCGACGGGATAAGCAACGGCTCCAACTACTCGACACCGAAGGACCTCACGCTGCTCGCCCGCAGCGCGATGAAGAGCGGCGCCTTCAAGGCCGTCGTGAAGACCAAGTCGTACACGGCGAAGACGGTCACGAAGACCGGCGGCTCCCGCAACACGACCTGGACGAACACCAACACCCTGCTCGGCTGGAACGGCACGCTCGGCATCAAGACCGGCTCGGGCACCGACTCCAAGTACTGCCTCGTCTTCGCCGCCACGAAGAACGGCGAGTCGGTCATGGGCGCCGTCATGACCGCCGCCAACGCGGCCAACCGCACGGCGGACGTCAAGAAGCTCATCAACTACGGCTACGCGAAGATCAGCTGACGCCGACGTTCGACGGAACGGGGGGCGGCCACGCGAAGTGGCCGCCCCCCTTTCTCATGCCCAGGTGATGAGCTTCTTCGGCTGTTCCAGGATCGCCGCCACGTCCGCCAGCACCTTGGACCCCAACTCCCCGTCCACCAGGCGGTGGTCGAAGGAGAGGGCCAGAGTCGTCACCTGACGGGGCTTGACCTTGCCCTTGTGAACCCACGGCTGGAGCCTGATCGCGCCGACCGCGAGGATCGCGGACTCGCCGGGCGGAAGGATCGGCGTGCCCGTGTCGACGCCGAAGACGCCGACGTTGGTGATCGTCACCGTGCCGCTCTGCATCGCCCCGGGAGAGGTCTTGCCGTCCCGTGCCGTGGACACCAACTCGGCGAGCGCCGCCGCCAGTTGCGGGAGCGTCTTCTCGTGGGCGTCCTTGATGTTCGGGACGATCAGACCGCGCGGGGTGGCCGCCGCGATGCCCAGGTTGACGTAGTGCTTGAGCACGATCTCCTGGTTCGCCTCGTCCCAGGACGCGTTGACGTCCGGATTGCGCCTGATCGCGACCAGCAGGGCCTTGGCGATGAGGAGCAGCGGATTCACCCGCACCCCCTGCATCTCCTTGTCCTGCTTCAGTTCCTCGACCAGCTTCAGCGTGCGCGTCACGTCCACCGTCACGAACTCCGTGACATGCGGCGCGGTGAACGCCGAGCCGACCATCGCCGCCGCCGTCGCCTTCCGTACGCCCCTGACCGGGACGCGCGTCTCCCGCGTGCCGTCGTACGTGGCCACCGGCGCCGGGGCCACGGGGGCGGCGGGCGTGGTGCGCACCGGCTCGGGGGCCGGCGGGGCCACCGCCGCGTGGACGTCCTCGCGCGTGATGATGCCGTCGGGGCCCGACGGGGTCACCGTCGTCAGGTCGACCCCGAGATCCTTGGCGAGCTTGCGCACCGGCGGCTTCGCCAGCGGACGGACGGCTCCTGCGGCCGGGCCGGCCAGGCCGTTGACGGTGCTGTGGCCGTTCAGCTCCTGCTGGACCGCCGCAGCGACCTCCTGGGCCGGGACCTCGGCGCCCTTGCGGGGGCGGCGCTTGGTCGAGGACACAGCCACGCCGTAGCCGACGAGCACCGGCTGCCGGGCCGGGGGCTTCGCCTCCTCGGGTGCTTCGGCGACAACCGGAGTTTCGGTCTCCTCGGCGACAACCGGAGTCTCGGTCTCCGCCGCGGCCCCGCCACCACCACCCCCGACATCCACCGCGATGATCGACGTACCCACGTCGACCGTCGTGCCCTCGGGGAAGTGGAGTGCGCGGACGACCCCGTCGTACGGGATGGGCAGTTCGACGGCCGCCTTGGCGGTCTCGACCTCGCACACCACCTGGCCGTCGGTCACCGTGTCGCCCGGCTGGACGTACCACTTGAGGATCTCGGCCTCGGTGAGTCCCTCGCCCACGTCGGGCATCTTGAACTCGCGAACGGACGCGTCAGTCATCGTCGTCACGTCCCTCTCCTCAGTACGCCAGCGAGCGGTCGACGGCGTCGAGCACCCGGTCCAGGCTCGGTAGATACTCCTCCTCCAGGCGCGCCGGCGGATACGGGGCGTGATAGCCGCCGACCCTGAGCACCGGTGCCTCCAGGTGGTAGAAGCAGCGTTCCGTGATCCGGGCGGCGATCTCCGCGCCCGAGCCGAAGAACACCGGTGCCTCGTGCACCACGACCAGACGGCGGGTCTTCTCGACGGAGGCCTGGACGGAGTCGAAGTCGAGCGGGGAGACCGACCGCAGGTCGAGGACCTCCAGGGACCGGCCCTCCTCGGCCGCCACGCCCGCGACCTCCAGGCACAGCTTCACCATCGGGCCGTAGGCGGCGAGAGTGAGGTCGGTGCCCTCGCGGACCACCTGGGCCTTGTGCAACGGGCCCGGGATGGCCTCGACATTGACCTCGGCCTTGTCCCAGTAGCGCCGCTTCGGCTCGAAGAAGATCACCGGGTCGTCGCTCTGGATGGCCTGCTGCATCATCCAGTAGGCGTCCGACGCGTTGGACGGGGACACCACCTTGAGGCCCGCCACATGCGCGAAGAGCGCCTCCGGGGACTCCGAGTGGTGCTCGACCGCGCCGATGCCGCCGCCGTACGGGATGCGGATGACGACGGGGAGCTTGATCTTGCCCAACGCGCGCGCGTGCATCTTCGCGAGCTGGGTGACGATCTGGTCGTACGCCGGGAAGACGAAGCCGTCGAACTGGATCTCCACGACCGGCCGGTAGCCGCGCAGGGCGAGGCCGATGGCCGTGCCGACGATGCCCGACTCGGCGAGCGGGGTGTCGATGACCCGCTCCTCGCCGAAGTCCTTCTGCAGACCGTCGGTGACCCGGAAGACCCCGCCGAGCTTGCCGACGTCCTCACCCATGATCAGGACCTTGGGGTCGGACTCCAGTGCCTTGCGCAGCGATTCGTTGATCGCCTTGGCGAGGGCCATGCTCTTGGCCGTCACGGTCTTCGCCGTCTGCGATGTCTCTGTCTCTGCCGCCATGGTCACGCCCCCTCCACATCTGCGAACGACGCCTGGTAGGCGGCGAACTGGGCCCGTTCCTCGTCCACGAGCGCGTGCCCGTCGGCGTAGGTGTGCTCGAAGATCGCGAAGTGGTCCGGGTCCGGCATGGCACGAACCGCTTCACGCACTCGCCTGCCCAACGACTCGCTCTCGGCCTCCAGTTCCGCGAAAAATCCCTCTTCCGCGTGGTTTGAGGCCTCCAGGTATGTGCGAAGGCGGGCGATCGGGTCCTTCGCCTCCCAGGCCGCCCGCTCGTCGTCGTGCCGGTAGCGGGTCGGGTCGTCGGAGGTGGTGTGGGCGCCCATGCGGTACGTGTAGGCCTCGACCAGCGTCGGGCCCTCGCCGCTGCGGGCCCGCTCCAGAGCCCACTTCGTCACCGCGAGGACGGCCAGGACGTCGTTGCCGTCCACCCGTACGCCCGGGAAGCCGTAGCCCTGCGCGCGCTGGTAGAGCGGGACGCGGGTCTGGCGCTCGGTCGGCTCGGAGATCGCCCACTGGTTGTTCTGGCAGAAGAACACCACGGGGGCGTTGTAGACCGAGGCGAAGGTGAAGGACTCGGCGACGTCGCCCTGGCTGGAGGCGCCGTCCCCGAAGTAGGCGACGACCGCGGAGTCGGCGCCGTCCTTGGCCACGCCCATGGCGTAGCCGGTGGCGTGCAGGGTCTGGGAGCCGATGACGATCGTATAGAGGTGGAAGTTGTTGCTGTTGGGGTCCCAGCCGCCGTGGTTCACCCCGCGGAACATGCCGAGCAGGTTGATCGGGTCGATGTCCCGGCACCAGGCGACGCCGTGCTCGCGGTAGGTCGGGAAGACGTAGTCGTCGGTGCGGGTGGCGCGGCCGGAGCCGATCTGGGCGGCCTCCTGGCCGAGCAGCGAGGCCCACAGGCCCAACTCGCCCTGGCGCTGGAGGGCGGTCGCCTCGGCGTCGAAGCGGCGGGTCAGCACCATGTCGCGGTACAGACCGCGCAGGTCGTCGGGGGTGAGGGCGGCGACGTAGGGGTCGTAGGCGGTGTTCTTGACGCGCCGGCCCTCGGGGGTGAGCAGCTGGACGAGGTCCGGATCGGCGCCCGTCGCGGCTGGCTCGGCGGCCCGCTTCTTGGAGACGGCTCGTTTGGCGGGGGCGCGTTTGGTGGTGGCTCGCTTCGCGGCGGTGGCCTTGGACTCGGTGGCAGTGGCGGGCTGCGCGGCCGTGGCTGATGCGTCGGCGGCCGGTGCGTCGGCGCTCTGCGCGGTGGTGCGGGTGGTACCGGTCTTGCTTCCGGCGCTGCGTCGCGGTTTGCTCGCGGCAGTGCTCTCCACGGTCACGTGTACTCCTCCGTCGGTCCGGCCCCGGGGTTACCGGGTAACCAGTGCGGTCACCTGTTCCCGATACCCGTGCACGGGGTGGGTGCCACTCGGCCGGGAACAGGCGTGACAGGTGCCCCGGCGAGCGTCCCGCAAGCCTCACGTTACCCAGTGCGCCATATTTCTATGAAACCCCCCTGACCTGCGATTTTGCTTGGAAATCCAAGTAAATTGAACAAGTCGGGAAGGGGCCCTGGTCACAGCCTTGCAGGGGGCCGGAACAACGGCACGTTATCCCGCGGAACCAGGCCACGGGAAGAGTCGGTATGTGAGACTGCCCCCGTGTCCGAAGACGGAAAAATCACTGTATTTCTCCTCGATGACCATGAAGTCGTCCGCCGGGGGGTCCGTGAGCTGCTCTCGGTCGAGGACGACATCGTGGTGGTCGGCGAGGCCGGCACGGCGGCCGACGCGCTGGTACGGATTCCGGCCACCCGTCCGGACGTGGCGGTGCTGGACGTACGGCTCCCGGACGGCAGCGGCGTCGAGGTGTGCCGCGAGATCCGTTCCCGGGACGCGGGCGTCAAATGCCTGATGCTGACGTCGTTCGCCGACGACGAGGCCCTCTTCGACGCGATCATGGCGGGCGCCTCGGGGTACGTCCTGAAGGCCATCCGAGGACATGAACTACTGGCGGCGGTACGGGACGTGGCGGCCGGCAAGTCCCTGCTGGACCCGGTCGCGACGGCCCGCGTCCTGGAGCGGCTGCGGAGCGGCGGCGGCGCAGCCACGGGGGTACAGGGGGACGAGCGGCTCGCGAACCTGACCGATCAGGAGCGCAGGATCCTCGACCTGATCGGCGAGGGGCTCACCAACCGGGCGATCGGCGAGCGGCTGAACCTCGCCGAGAAGACGATCAAGAACTACGTGTCGGGGCTGCTGTCCAAGCTGGGCATGCAGAGGCGCGCGCAGGCGGCGGCGTACGTGGCACGGATGCAGGCGGAGCGGCAGGGCCAGAGCCGGGGTTTCTAAGGCCTTGGAAAGCCGTCCGGGGCGCCCGAATCGGGACCTAAGGCCTCTCTTCTCGGGGCGAGCGCCCCTGGTGTGCCCGTTTGCCCGTCGCCCACAGTGAGTGCATGCCGACCGAGGAACAGAACGAGCAGGACGACCAGCGCGCCGCCGACCTCCTCGGCCGCGTCGAGCACGGCCGGGTCGCGACCAGCATGCGCGCGCTGCCCTTCCTGGCGTCCGCCCGGCACATCGTCGTGGACGGCCGGGTCCTGCTGCGGCTGCACAGGGGGCACGGGTACCACCGGGCGTGCGTGGGCGGTGTCGTCGCGTACGGCGCGGACGTGCCGTCGGCACGGAACCGGCGGTCGTGGTCCGTGCAGGTCGTCGGGGAGTGCGCGGCCGTGGAGCCGACCCTCGCCGAACTCGACCGGTTCGGCCCCGCACCGCGCTCAGTGGACGGCGTGCCCTTCGATCCCGTCTACCTACGGGTCGAACCCCAGTTCGCCACCGTGCACTCTGTGATCGAAACCGACTGTCCATGACAGCCCGCGGTCACCTGTGACTGCCTGTGACAAGCGCCCCGCTCACGCGCCCGGCTCGTGCCCTAGCATCTGGCGCGTGCCGCGCTCATCTGTACCACCCCTTGTGCCCCACGCTCCCCCTCTGGGCGCCCTCCTCCGCCAGTACGCCGCCGGGTCCGCGCTGACCTGCGACCCCGTCGACCAGGGGCTGCTGAACCGCGGCTACCGGCTCGCCACCACGCGCGGCGACTACTTCCTGAAGCACCACTTCGACCCCGAGACCGCCGACCCCGCCGCGATCGCCCGCCAGCACCGGGCGACCCAGCGCCTCGCGGATCTCGGCGTCCCGGTGGCCCCACCGCTGCCCGGCCGCGACGGCCGCACGGTCGCCGTCGTAGGCGGCCACGCCTACGCCCTGCACCCCTGGATCGACGGCCGCCACCGCCACGGCGGCCAGCTGACCACCGTCCAGTGCGGCCGCCTGGGCGCGCTCCTGGGCGTGGTCCACGCAAGCCTGGAACACGTGATGCCGACGCGGGTCGGCCCCGAGGGCACCGGCCGGAACCAGGGCGTCCCGGCACCGAGAGCGACCACCGGTGGCCACGAGCCGACTCCCGGACAGAGAAGCCCCTCCCCGCGGACGAAGGCAGGCCGACAGACAGAACCCGCTGGCCACTCCGAACCCACCCGACAGGGAATCCCACCCCGACAGGACGACTCCGCCGACCGAACCCAGGGCGGCCCGGGCGACCGAACCCAGGGCGGCCCAGGCGACCGGAACCGGGACGGATCTGCCGGCCGGGACGAGGACGGAACCCGCGACCGGAACCAAGGCCTCGTCGCCGACCGGGACCGAAGCGGACCCGCCGCCCGGCACAGGGACGGAACCGTCGACCGACACCAAGGCGCCTCCGCCGACCAGGACTGGGACGGCCCCGCAGGCCGACACTGGGGCGGCCCGGCCGGTCGGCCCCAAGACCTCGTCGCCAACCGGCACCGGGACAGCCCTGCCGGCCGACACTGGGACGGATCCGCAGGCCGAAACCAAGGCGTCCCCGCCAGCCGGAACCGGGGTAGCCAAGTCCCCCGCAACTGGGACACAACCGCCGACCGAAACCAAGCCGTCCCCGCGAGCCAGCACCGGGACGACCCGGCCAGCCAGTACTGGGACGGCCCCGTCGGCCGAAACTGGGCCGGCCCCGGCAACCGGCCCTGGGACGGAACCACCGACCGAATCCAGAGCCCCCTCACCAACTTCGACCCGAGCGGATCCGACGACCAGCACTGGGACAGCCCCGCACACCGACCCTCGACCGGACCCGCCAACCGACCCTGCGACAGAACCACCGACCGAATCCAGAGCCCCCTCACCAACCTGAACCCGGGCGAATCCGGCGACGGCCGAAACTGGGCCGGCCCCGCAGGCCCACCCTCGGCGGCCGGCCGGTACCGGGCCGCCACCGCCACCACCACCACCGCCACCACCGCCACTGCCGCTGCCGCTGCCGCTGCCGCTGCCGCTGCCGCTGCCGAACCCTCCGCAGCCACCGGAGTCTCCGCGAAGCACCCCTCCCCAGCAGCCCCGGCCCCCGCTCTCACCAACAGCTCCGCCGAGTCCCTGCACGCCGTCAGCTCACCCACCCCCGCTGACCCCCCACACGCCCCCTCCGCCGACCCCGCCGACACCTTCGCGCTCATCGACGATCTCCTGGCCCAGGTCCGCCGCCACCGGCCCACCGACGCCTTCGACGAGTTGGCCCGCTATCGGCTGCTGGAGCGGCGGGCGCTGTTGGAGCAGCACGCTGACCGGCGGCCGCCGCCGGGTGGTTCGGTGGGGTGGGTGCACGGGGACTTTCACCCGTTCAACCTGCTCTACAAGGGGGACGCGCCCGCCGCGATCGTCGACTGGGACCGGCTCGGTGTGCAGCCGCGCGCGGAGGAGGCCGTACGTGCCGCCGCGATCTTCTTCGTGCGGCCCGCCGGCACGCTCGACCTGCCCAAGACACGGGCGTACGCGCGCGCGTACCGGCGTACGGCCGGGGCGACGCCCTCCGAGCTGGCCGCCGCCGTGCACCGGGTGTGGTGGGAGCGGCTCAACGACTTCTGGATGCTGCGCTGGCACTACGAGCGGGGGGACACCCGCGCCGACTCCCAGTTTCCGGCCGCCTCGGCGCTCGCGGTGTGGTGGACGCGCGAGTACGACGCGGTGTGCGGGGCGTTCACGGACTGAACGGGCTGACGTCCACCGGGGGCGGGAGGGCCTGGACAACGGCACGCGCGCGTGGAGCCCTCTTCGGGCCGCACGCGCGCGTGGGGGCTGTTTACGGGGTGGTGCCGCCCTCGGTACCACCGTCTTCCTCACCGGTGTCGCCGGTCTCCTCCTCCGAGGCGGTCGCCGTGTTCGTCGGCTGCGTCGCCGTGTTCGTCGGCTGCGCGCTCGTCTGCACGTCCGACGGTGAACTCGACGGCTCGGAGGAGGGGGTCTCGGACTGCGTGTACGACGGTGTGGGCGACGGCGTCCACTGGGACTCTCCGTCCGAGCCGCTGCCGTCGTCCGTCTCGACGCTCGACGTCTCCTCGGAGACCTCGTCGCTCGGACTCGCCGTGGCGTCGTCTTTCGTCGCGGTCTGCGAGGTGGTCGGCGACGGGGTGGTCCCGGTGTTGCCGCTGTCGCCGTTGCCGCCCTGCAGGGCGAGGGCGACGCCCGCCGCGATGGCGATCACCGCGAAGAAGGCCAGTATCCACAGCTTGCCCCGGCCGCCGCCCCGGTTGCCGTGCCCCTCGAAACCGCCGTCGTCCCCGCCGCCGTACCCGGCGGGCAGGATCGGCTGGGGGATCTGGGTGGTCCCGGAGGAGTCGCCCGGGTGGTGGTTCATCACCGTGGTGCCGGCGAAGCCCGCCGAGGGGGTGTGCCGGCCGTCGTGCACGTCGACGGGCCCGGTGTTCCAGGTGCCGGTGTGGCCGCCCTGGTCGTACAGCATCTGCAGACCGTACTGGATCAGCCCGCGCATCTCCTCGGCGGTCTGGAAGCGATCGTCGGGTTCCTTGGCCAAGGAACGCATGACGAGCCCGTCGAGTTCCGGCGGCGCCGCGTCCGAGACCTCGGACGGGGGCACCGGAATGTCCTGGACGTGCTGGTAGACCACGGAGAGAGGGGTCTCGCCCGTGAACGGGGGCCGCAGCGCGAGGAGTTCGTAGAGGAGGCAGCCCGTCGCGTACAGGTCCGAGCGGTGGTCGACGGCCTTGCCGAGGGCCTGCTCGGGGGAGAGGTACTGCGGGGTGCCCATGACCATGCCGGTCTGCGTCATCGTCGTGGACGCCCCGTGCAGGGCGCGGGCGATGCCGAAGTCCATGACCTTCACGGCGCCGTTGTGCGTGATGATCACGTTGGCGGGCTTGATGTCACGGTGCACGATGCCGTGCTGGTGCGAGTAGGCAAGCGCTTCCAGCACCCCGGAGACGATGATCAGGGCCTGCTCGGGCCCGGGCGCCTCGGCGTTGATGAGGAGGTCACGGATGGTGCGCCCCTCGACGATCTCCATCACGATGTACGGGACGGACTTGGGGCCGCCCGCGCCGAAGCCGCCGTTGGACACCGTGTCCTCGCCGGAGTCGTACACGGCGACGATCGAGTGATGGTTGAGCCCGGCCACCGACTGGGCCTCGCGCGTGAAGCGGGCCTTGGAGATCGGGTCCTCGGCGAGATCGGCGCGCAGCAGTTTGACCGCGACCGTACGCCCGAGGCGTACGTCCTCGGCGGCGAACACCTCCGCCATGCCGCCCCGGCCGAGTCTGTGGGTGAGCCGGTACCGGCCGTCCCCCACCAGTCCGCCGTTGCCCCACAACTCAGGCGCGTCTGACATACCGCCGCCTGCCGCCTCGGGGTCGGACGGGCCCTGAGCGCGCTGCTGTGCCATCAGTCCTCGCCGTCGTTTCTGCCCGCGGTGCGCGCGGTGTTGTTACGGTCTCCGTCGGCCACGCTACAGCCTCCACGCAAGCCTCCGGTCCGGGAGCCATTCCCTGAGCGGCTCCGGAAGGAGCCTGGGTACGGGTGCCGGGCGGACCGGTCATCAAACCCGTTGCGGGTATCGTCGTGCAAATTCCGTGCCCCGTCCGTCCAGCACCTGTAACTCTTCCGCGACGCTTCCTCCTCGTACGGTCACGGAACGGGCACCGAGCTTGACGTGTCAGTGCCCTCCGGCAGACTTGGCCCGGTATGAGCCAATCGATCACGTGCGGCTGTGAGAAAGCTCGGGGGACGCTGAGACATGAGCCACGACGGCGCACACGGCCGGTACACGGGGCAGGCGCTCGCCGGCGGGCGCTACCAGCTGCGCGATCTGCTCGGCGAGGGCGGCATGGCCTCGGTGCACCTCGCGTACGACTCGGTCCTGGACCGGCAGGTCGCGATCAAGACACTGCACACCGAACTGGGCCGGGAACAGGCCTTCCGCGAGCGTTTCCGCCGCGAGGCCCAGGCCGTGGCCAAGCTCACGCACACCAACATCGTCTCGGTCTTCGACACCGGTGAGGACGAGGTGGCGGGGACGATGACCCCGTACATCGTCATGGAGTACGTCGAGGGGCAGCCCCTCGGTTCCGTTCTCGACGCGGACGTACGGCAGTTCGGGGCGATGCCCGCCGACAAGGCGCTGCAGGTCACCGCGGACGTGCTGGCGGCGCTGGAGATCAGCCACGAGATGGGCCTGGTCCACCGGGACATCAAGCCGGGCAACGTCATGATGACCAAGCGCGGCGTCGTGAAGGTCATGGACTTCGGCATCGCCCGCGCCATGCAGTCGGGCGTCACGTCGATGACGCAGACCGGCATGGTCGTCGGCACCCCGCAGTACCTCTCCCCTGAGCAGGCGCTGGGCCGGGGCGTGGACGCCCGCTCCGACCTCTACTCGGTCGGCATCATGCTGTTCCAACTGGTCACCGGGCGGCTGCCGTTCAACGCCGACTCGGCGCTTGCGATCGCGTACGCGCATGTCCAGGAGGAGCCGGTCGTCCCCTCCTCGGTCAACCGGGCGTTGCCCCCGGCGGTGGACGCGCTCGTCGCCCGCGCGCTGAAGAAGAACCCGAACGAGCGTTTTCCGAGCGCCGTCGCCATGCGCGACGAGTGTCTGCGCGTGGCCGCCTCCCTCCACCCGGCCGCCCCGAACATCGTCCCGGGCACCCCGTCCCAGAGCGGCGCGGGCGTCGCCTCGGCGGTGTTCCCGCCGGTCGACCAGGCGACCCCGCCCCCGCCGGGTCCCGTACAGACCCCGTACCAGCCGGCCCCGACCCCGAATCCGTACAGCGCCGCTCCGGCGTACGGCTATCCGCAGCAGCCCGCGTACCAGGCGCCCGGCGCGTACGCACCGCAGTACGCGCCGACGCCCGCCCCCGGAGGGGGACGGAAGAGCAACACCCCGGTGATCGTGGGCTCGATCGTCGTCTCCCTCGTCGCCGTCGGCGGGCTGCTCCTGGCCCTGAACCTGGGCGGGGACGACAGCGGCGACGGCGGCGAGGCCGGCAGTGGCAGCGGTGCGAGCGCCTCGGCCTCGCAGACGTCGGAGACGGGGGCGGCCACGGGGTACAAGGGGCCGGACCTGAGCAAGAAGATCGACGCGGAGGAGTGCTCGGAGGCGCCGGAGTCGTACACCGACCCGGACAAGATCCGGCTGCCCGACTTCCGCTACAAGAACCTGACCTCGGTCAAGTCCTGTTTCCAGGCGGCCGGGTGGCGGATGAAGGTGACCCGGGTCGACGAGAACACCTTCGGCAAGGACACGGTCACCGACCAGTTCCCCTCCGCCGACACGGACGCCGACCCCGAGGACATGCCGGTGATCGAGCTGAGCGTGTCGTCGGGCAACCCGTCCTGAGCGGACGGTGACGTGCCTGCAACTCCCCGGGAAGGGCAGTTGCAGGCACTGGGAGTTACAGGTACGGCCCGCCCGTGCGTCCGCCCGTACGCGGATCGTCGTCGCCCTCGTGGCCGCCGACGCCCGGCGGCAGCGCGCGGCGCATCTGCTCCAGCTGGGCCCGCGCGGCCATCTGCTGGGCGAACAGGGTGGTCTGGATCCCGTGGAAGAGGCCCTCCAGCCAGCCCACCAGCTGTGCCTGCGCGATCCGCAGCTCGGCGTCGCTGGGAACGCCCTCGTCCGTGAACGGCAGGGACAGGCGCTCCAGTTCGTCGACCAGCTCCGGCGCCAGACCGTCCTCCAGCTCCTTGACCGAGCTGGCGTGGATCTCCTTCAGCCGCACCCGGCTCGCCTCGTCGAGAGGGGCCGCGCGCACCTCCTCCAGCAGCTGCTTGATCATGCTGCCGATCCTCATGACCTTGGCAGGTTGCTCCACCATGTCCGTCACCGGGATCTCTCGGGAGTCCTCGTCACCACCGCCCCCAAGAGCCATCCCGTCCTGGCCAACGACCAGGATCTGGGGGTTCTCCGGCGACCTTTCGTTCCTCGGCATCTCCATACCGCCATTCTGTCGCACCAGGCCGCGGTTCCGGCCGGTGGGTCCGGCCCTGCGGTGTCCCGTCCGGGATGCCGGACCGGCGGGTGCGTGTGAGGCTGGTCCCGTCGAACCCTGGTGACTGGCGACTCCGCGGCGGGAGGGGCCCGACATGACTCCATGGCTCCGGGCACTGCGCATCTGCGGCACCCTGCTGGCCCTGGCGGCACCCACCCTCGCCGCCGCCCCGCACGGCGCGACACTCTCGTACGACAACGCCGCACACGTCGCCCGGCCCGCCCCCGACGCCTCCCGGGCCGGCAGCCTGGCGGGCGAGGGACGCGAGCGCCCCGGGCGGCAGGAGTCCGCGCCGCCCGAGGAGGCTGCGTACGAGGAGACTGTCCCTGTCCCCGTGCCCACCTACATCCCCGACCCGGACGAGGCGCGGGACACGGCCGCGCTGCCCGCCCCGGTCACGCACCCGGTGCTGCGGATACTGCCGCTGGGCAGCGGGCTCGTCCTCATCGGCCTCGGCCTGGGCCTCGCCCTCCTCGCCCTGCGGCTGCGCGTACGGAGGCCTTGACCCCGAGGAGGTCCCGTCACAGGCGCTTACGGGGCCACCAGCAGCACCTTTCCCACGTGGCCGCTCTCCTCCACCAGCCGGTGGGCCGCCGCCGCGTCGCTCATCGGGAACTCGCTGTCGACGACCGGCCGCACCTGACGTGCGGCGATCAGCGGCCAGACGTGCTCGCGTACGGCGGACACGATCGCCGTCTTCTCGGCGAGCGGGCGGGCGCGCAGCGAGGTCGCGCTGATCGCGGCCCGCTTGGTGAGAAGGGCGCCGATGTTCAGCTCGGCCTTGATGCCGCCCTGCATGCCGATGATCGCGAGCCGTCCGTTGACGGCGAGGGCGCGGACGTTGCGGTCCAGGTACTTGGCGCCCATGTTGTCGAGGATCACGTCGGCGCCGGCACCGCCGGTGGCCTGCTTCAGCTCCTCGACGAAGTCCTGCTCGCGGTAGTTGACGAGGATGTCGGCGCCCAGTTCGGCGCACTGGTCGAGCTTCTCCTTCGTCCCGGCCGTCACGGCGACCTTCGCGCCGACCGCCTTGGCGAGCTGGATGGCCATCGTGCCGATGCCGCTGGAGCCGCCGTGCACGAGAAGCGTCTCGCCCGGGCGGAGGTGGGAGATCATGAAGACGTTCGACCAGACCGTGCAGACCACCTCGGGCAGCGCCGCCGCCCGCTTCAGGTCGACGCCCGCGGGCACGGGCAGCAGCTGCCCGGCCGGCACGGCCACCTTCGTCGCGTAACCGCCGCCCGCGAGCAGCGCGCACACCTCGTCGCCGACGGACCAGCCGGACACTCCAGGACCGACCTCGGCGATCCGGCCCGAGCACTCGAGGCCGGGGTACGGAGAGGCGCCCGGCGGCGGGTTGTAGAAGCCCTGGCGTTGCAGGATGTCGGCACGGTTGACGGCGCCGGCCACCACCTCGACCAGCACCTCGCCCTCGCCGGGCACGGGATCGGGGACCTCGGCCCACACCAGCGCCTCGGGCCCTCCGGGTTCGGGAATCGTGATCGCATGCATGAGGGGACGCTACTCCCCGCTCCCGCGGAATTGAGGTGCGGTCCGCGTCTGGCGGAGAGACCGTGGAGAGACGTACGGTCGCGCGACCGATGAGTTTCCGGCCAACCGACGGTCTCCCTTTGCGTCACCCCGTACGCAAGGACTCCGGAAGGACCACGAGACATGAGCCCACAGGCAGCCAGAGCGGGCAGGGCAGCCGAGGCGCCCGACCTCGCGATCGAGACCGCGAGTCTGGTGAAGACCTTCGGCGAGACCCGCGCCGTCGACGGCGTCGACCTCACCGTGCCCACCGGCACGGTCTACGGAGTCCTCGGGCCGAACGGCGCAGGCAAGACGACCACCGTGAAGATGCTGGCCACCCTGCTCAGGCCGGACGGCGGCGAGGCGCACGTCTTCGGCCACGACGTGGTGCGCGAGGCCGACGCGGTACGCGGCAGGGTGAGCCTCACCGGCCAGTACGCGTCCGTGGACGAGGACCTCACCGGCACCGAGAACCTGGTGCTGCTCGGCCGGCTCCTCGGCCACCACAAGCGGACCGCGCGCGAGCGCGCCGCCCAGCTCCTGGAGGCCTTCGGGCTGACGGAGGCGGCGGCGAAGCAGGTCAAGCACTACTCGGGCGGTATGCGGCGCCGGATCGACATCGCCGCGTCCATCCTCAACACGCCCGACCTGCTCTTCCTCGACGAGCCGACGACCGGTCTCGACCCGCGCAGCCGCAACCAGGTGTGGGACATCGTGCGCGCGGTGGTCGCCCAGGGCACGACCGTGCTGCTGACCACGCAGTATCTGGACGAGGCCGACCAGCTGGCGTCCCGGATCGCCGTCATCGACAAGGGCAAGGTGATCGCGGAGGGCACGAAGGGCGAGCTGAAGGCGTCCGTCGGCGCCGGCTCCGTCCATCTGCGGCTGCGCGATCCGGCCCAGCGGCCCGAGGCGGAGGAGGTGCTGCGGCTGGCCCTCGACGCGACCGTGCAGCGCGAGCCCGACCCGGTCGCGCTGACGGCCCGTATCGGTACGTCGGTCAGCGACACCGCGGCCGAGCAGGCGGCCCGCGCGCTCGCCGAGCTGGCCCGCTGCGGCATCACGGTCGACAACTTCTCCCTGGGACAGCCCAGCCTGGACGAGGTGTTCCTCGCCCTCACCGGACACGACACGGAGGTTGGCTCCACAGCCGACTCCGCAGCTGACTCCGCCGAAGGAGAGGTGGCGGCATGAGTACCGCGACCACCACCACCGAAGGCCGGGAACTCGCCCCGGTCAGCGCCGAGTCGCTCGCCGCGCTGCTCGTCGCCAAGGACCGGCCGCCGCGCCCCAGCGCGCTCTCGGCGTCCCTCACCTTCGGCTGGCGCGCGATCCTCAAGATCAAGCACGTCCCCGAGCAGCTCTTCGACGTCACCGCGTTCCCGATCATGATGGTGCTGATGTACACGTACCTGTTCGGGGGCGCCCTGGCGGGCTCCCCGCGCGAGTACATCCAGTTCCTGCTGCCGGGCATCCTGGTGATGTCGGTCGTGATGATCACGATGTACACGGGTGTCTCGGTCAACACGGACATCGAGAAGGGCGTCTTCGACCGCTTCCGTACGCTGCCGATCTGGCGGCCCGCGGTGATGGTCGGCTATCTCCTCGGCGACGCCCTGCGCTACACCATGGCGTCCGTGGTGATGCTGACGGTCGGCATCATCCTGGGTTACCGCCCCGAGGGAGTGGTGGGCGTGGCCGCCGGCATCGCCCTCCTCCTGGTCTTCTCCTTCGCCTTCTCATGGATCTGGACCATGTTCGGGCTGCTGCTGCGCACGGAGAAGTCGGTGATGGGCGTCAGCATGATGGTGATCTTCCCGCTGACCTTCCTGTCGAACGTCTTCGTCGACCCGAGCACCATGCCCGGCTGGCTCCAGGCCTTCGTCAACAACAGCCCGATCACCCATGTGTCGTCGGCGGTACGGGAGCTGATGGCCGGCGAGTGGCCGGCCGCCGAGATCGCCTGGTCGCTGGGGTGGGCAGGCCTGCTGATGCTGGTCTTCGGCCCGATCACGATGCGGCTCTACAACCGCAAGTAGCCCGGTCCTAGGGTCTGTCCGGCGGATCAGGTCGGCTGCAAGAAACGGTGCGTCCTGGCCCACCCGAGCGGGGCCTGGTGCGTGCGGCTGCAAGGCGGAGGAGGGCGTCGACGCGATGGGGGTCCCCCCGCGCGAGGTTGTTCGAGCGTGGGGGAGTCGGCAACCGACGACAACGCGGCAGACGTGCGTGCCAGGCCCCGCGACGCCGGCCTGATCCGCCGGACAGGCCCTAAGTGAATTTGCGGGCGTCGGGCGCCACATGTGCGCCCGGCGTCGCCCGCACGATGGTGATGAGCCGGTCGGCCACCTGGAGCTCCCCGATGGACGGATCGTCGTAGCCCAGCACGCGATGCCCGCGTACGACGCTCACGACCAGGTCGTCCGTCTCGCGCGGCCCCTTGCCGACCTCGGCCTTTATGACCGGGCGTTCGACGATGTCGAGCCCGCTGCCCTGCTGGATGAGGTCCTCCATGACCATGCCGGCGGCGGGGCTGAGCACGGACAGCCCGAGCAGCCGCCCGGCCGCGCTCGCGCTGGTGATGACGGCGTCGGCGCCGGACTGCTTGAGCAGCGGCGCGTTCTCCTCCTCGCGCACGGCGGCCACGATCTTCGCCGTGCGGTTGAGCTGCCGGGCGGTCAGCGTGACGAGGACGGCCGTGTCGTCGCGCTGGGTGGCGATGATGATCTGCCGGGCCTTCTGCAGCTCGGCCCGCAGCAGTACGTCACTGCGCGTGGCGTCGCCGATCACTCCGGCGTACCCCTCGGCGGTGGCCGCCTCCACGGCTTTCGCGCTGGGGTCGACGACCACGACCTGTTCCTTCTTCAGCCCGGTGACACAGACGGTCTGCACGGCCGACCGCCCCTTGGTCCCGAACCCGATGACTACGGTGTGCTCTCGCAAGGCCGCCCTCCAGCGGTTCTGCCGCCACTCCTCGCGTGTGCGCTCCGTGAGGACTTCGAGGGTCGTGCCGACCAGGATGATCAGGAAGAGCACGCGCAGCGGTGTGATGACGAAGATGTTGGTGAACCGGGCGGCGTCACTGACGGGCGTGATGTCGCCGTACCCCGTGGTGGAGAGGGTGACGGTGGCGTAGTAGAAGGCGTCGAGGAGATCGACGGAGCCGTCGGAGTTGTCGTTGTAGCCGTCGTGGTCGGCGTAGACGATGAGCGCGGTCCCGACCAGCACCAGCAGCGCCATGGCGACGCGTTTGCCGACCTGGCGGATCGGCCGTTCCACCACGGTCCGGGGAAGTTTCACCCGATGGGTCACCAGATGCTCGTCCGCCTGACGGGCGATGGCGTCGTGGCCCGGCAGTTTCACGTGAAACATCCTCCTGTGCGGCCCGGCTCTATCGAATGTTTCACGTGAAACACACCCCGGCTTCGGTGGCTGCCGCCCAGGGCAGATCGAGCAGTTCCAGTTCCTGACCGGGGCGGGCACCGCCGGGCGGTACGACCGCGAGGCCCTCGGCCGCCGCGATACCGCGCAGCATCGCCGGCCCGTTGTAGTGCAGCGGCACGGCCCGGTCGCCGCGCACGACGACGGGGATGAGCCGGGTGTCGTGCGGGTGCCCGTGCACCTCGTCCTTGAGCGGCAGCGTGTACGGCTCCGGCGCCGCCCGTCCCGCGAGGGTCCGCAGCAGGGGTTCGGCAAGGGTGAGCAGCCCGGAGACGGCGGCCAGCGGGTTGCCGGGCAGCCCGACGAGGTGCTGGTTCTCCTTGATCCGGGCCAGCAGCATGGGGTGCCCGGGGCGTACCTGCACACCGTTCACCAGCAGTTCGGCGCCGAGGCGGTGCAGGGTGGGGTGGACGTGGTCGACGGGGCCGGAGGCAGTGCCACCAGTCGTGACGACGATCTCGGCGGGGGAGTTCTTCAAGGCTGCGTACAGCGCCTCGGCGTCGTCGCCGAGCCTGCGTACGGCGATGACGTCGGCGCCGAGCGAGCGCAGCCAGGGCGGGAGCATCGGGCCGAGCGCGTCCCGGATCAGACCGTCGTGCGGGAGTCCCTCGGTGAGCAACTCGTCGCCCAGGACGAGGACTTCGGCCCGGGGACGGGGGATCGCGGCGAGGGTGTCGTACCCGGCGGCAGCGGCGAGGCCGAGCACGGCCGGGGTCACGAAGGTGCCGGTGGGCAGCAGCTGGTCGCCGGAGCGGCACTCCTGGCCGCGCGGCCGGATGTCCTGGCCGTGGCTCATGTCCCGGGTGGCGTGCAGCCGGCCCTTGTCGTCGGTGCGGCCGTGCTCGCTGCGCAGGACGGCGGTCGTGTCGTACGGGATACGGGCGCCCGTCGCGATCCGTACCGCGCTGCCGTCGGTGAGCGGCTCGGGCTGGGCGTGCCCGGCGAGGACACCGGCCTCGCGCACGTCCCAGGGGCCGGGTCCGGCCACCGCCCAGCCGTCCATGGCGGAGGTGTCGAAGGAGGGGAGGTCGGTGAGGGCCGCGAGGGGAGCGGCGAGGACCAGGCCGAGGGCGGCGTCGAGGGGGACGGAGACCGGGGCCGTAGCGGTACGGGGGACCTGGCGGGCGGCGCGCTCGGCGATGGCGCGGGCCTGGGGCCAGGGGGTGGCCCGGGGGCGGGCGGGGGCGGGGGTGAGATCCCCTTTGGCGCCGGGGCCTGGTTGGTCGGCCTCCACGTCGTAGACGCCTTCCCCGGTGGGGGCGGGTACTGCGGCGCCCTCGGGGGGCGGCCGGTCACCCTGCCCACCGCCGGCGCCGCCGGTTCCGCTGCCGTTGCCTTCGTTCACGAGGGCGAGCGCCTCCTCGACGCCGAGGTCGTCCAGGTCGCTGCGGGCGGTCATCCGGCGTCCGGGCGGCTGTCGGGGGCCTGGCCCGCACCGGGTTCGGCGTCGGCGGCCTTCGTGTCCGCCTTGGCCTCCTCGGCCCAGCGCAGGGCGAGGGCGACGGCCTTGCGGGTGGCCTCGGCGACCTCTTCCGGGCCTCCCCCGGCCCGGCCCGCCGCGTATCCGACGAGGAACGTCGTCAGGGGGGCGGCCGGCCTGGCCACTCCGTGCGCGGCGTCGCGGGCGAGGTCGAGGAGAAGGCCGGTGTCGACGTCCAGGTCGATGCCCAGTTCGTCCTTGGCTGCGGAAATCCATTCGTCCAACACGTGCCCATGCTCCCTGATGCGTGCTCTGGCGGCGGCGATGTCGTCCCAGGTGTCGCAGTCGAAGGACGCGACGGGGTCGGAGACCCGGGTAAGTGCGAGCGCGCCGGTCAGCCGGCGCAGCGGCAGGCCGGTGAGGCCGCCGTGTTCAAGGGCGAGCGCGTCCAGCTCCCGGCGCAGCGCGGACGTCCGGTACACGGCCACGAGCGGCTGGTCCCGGCCGTCGGGGTCGGTGAGCAGCGCGCCCTCGGCGCCGCTCGTCCGCAGGGCGTCGAGGAGCCGCCGTACCGTCGCCGGTTCGAGGAAGGGGAGGTCGGCGGAGAGGATGACGACCTGCGCGGCCTTGGTCTGTCGCAGGCCCGCGTCGAGGGCGGCGACGGGCCCACCGCCCGGCGGGTCCTCGTGGGCCCAGGTCACGGGCCGTGCGGTGGGCCGGGGGCCGGCCACGACCACGGTGGTGCCGGCGCCGGCGCAGGCGGCGAGCACCCGGTCGAGGAGCGCGCGCCCGCCCACCCGGACGCCGGGCTTGTCGGCGCCGCCTAGGCGTCGGGCGGCCCCGCCCGCGAGCACGACGGCGTCGTAGCCGTCGGCGCCGGGGATCCCTGAGGGCTGGGGCTCATGCGCGGTCACCCTCCGAGTATGCGGGCCCCCGCTGATCACAGGGAACGGGCGCGCGTCACCCTGATCACAGTGTGCGCAGCAGCACCGCCGGCTGTTCGACGCAGTCCGCCACATAGCGCAGGAAACCGCCCGCCGTACCGCCGTCGCACACCCGGTGGTCGAAGGTGAGCCCCAGCTGGACGACCTGCCGCACAGCCAGCTCACCCTCGTGCACCCATGGCTTGGGGACGATCCGGCCGACGCCGAGCATGGCCGCCTCGGGGTGGTTGACGATCGGTGTGGAGCCGTCGACGCCGAACACGCCGTAGTTGTTCAACGTGAAGGTCCCGCCGGTGAGTTCGGCAGGGGTGAGGGTGCCGGTGCGGGCGGCCTCGGTCAGCCGCGCGATCTCCGCGCTCAGCCACTCCGCGTTCCTGGTGTGCGCGTCCCGGACGACGGGGACGACGAGCCCCCGGTCGGTCTGGGCGGCGAAGCCGAGGTGGACACGGTCGAGCCGGACGATCTCCCTGGCCTCCAGGTCGACCGTGGAGTTCAGCTCGGGGTACCGGGCGAGAGCGGCGGTGCAGATACGGGCGAGCAGGGCGAGGAGGGAGATCTTCGGCGCCCCGGCCGCGTTCATCTGCTCGCGCGCGTGCATGAGTTCCGTCGCGTCGGCGTCCACCCAGCAGGTCGCGTCCGGGATCTCGCGCCGACTGCGGGAAAGCTTGTCGGCGACGGCACCGCGGATGCCCTTGAGGGGGACGCGGGTGCCCTCCGCAGAAGCGGCGGCAGGTACGGGAGTAGCAGTCGGGGCCGGGGATTCGGTTCGCGCCACACCGTCGCGCAGGGCGCGCTCCACGTCGGCGCGCAGGATCAGTCCGTCGGGCCCGGAGCCCGCCAGCTCCCGCAGATCCAGGCCGTTCTCGCGGGCGAGCCTGCGCACGAGCGGCGAGATGACCGGCACGGGCCCGTCGCCCCGGGCGGGGGCAGGAGCCTGTACGTCCGTGGCGGCCACCGCTGCGGCGGGCGCCGCCTGTTCCCGCCGTACCCTGCGCCGTCGCGCGGGCGCCTCGGAGGTGCCGTAGCCGACGAGCACGTTCCCGGAGCCCTGGGCGTCACCGGTGTCGGCCGGTGTCCCGACGGCCACCGTCACCAGGGGTGCCCCAACAGGGAGTTCGGTGCCCTCCTCGCCGAAGCGGGCGGTGACGACACCGCCGTAAGGACACGGCACGTCGACCATCGCCTTGGCCGTCTCGACCTCGACGACCGGCTGGTCCACGGCGACGACCTCCCCGACCTCGACCAGCCAGCGCACGATCAGCGCCTCGGTGAGCCCCTCGCCGAGATCGGGGAGCCTGAACTCCAGTACCTGTGCCATCAGCGTTCCGCCTCCCATTGCAACCGCCCCACGGCGTCCAGGACACGGTCGACGCCGGGCAGGTGGTGCCGTTCCAGCATCGGCGGCGGGTACGGGATGTCGAACCCGGCGACGCGCAGCACCGGCGCCTCCAGGTGGTGGAAGCAGCGCTCCGTGACGCGGGCCGCGATCTCCCCGCCCGGGCCGCCGAAACCGCCCGACTCGTGCACGACGAGGGCCCGCCCGGTCCGCCGTACCGAAGCGCAGACCGTCTCGTCGTCGAACGGGACCAGGGAACGCAGGTCGACGACCTCCAGGTCCCAGCCCTCCGCCTCCGCCGCCTGTGCCGCCTCCAGGCAGACGGGCAGCGACGGCCCGTACGTGATGAGCGTGGCGCTGCGGCCCGGGCGCCGCACCACCGCGCGTCCTATCGGTTCAACGGCCGACGGCTCGTCCGGGTTCCAGGAGTCCTTCGACCAGTACAGGCGCTTGGGCTCCAGGAACACCACCGGGTCGTCGGAGGCGATGGCGGCCCGCAGCAGGCCGTACGCGTCGGCGACCGTGGCGGGCGTGACGACATGGAGGCCCGGGGTCGCCATGTAGTACGCCTCGGATGAGTCGCTGTGGTGTTCGACACCGCCGATGCCGCCGCCGTAGGGCACGCGGACGGTGATCGGCAGGGGCATGGCCCCGCGCGTGCGGTTGCGCATCCGGGAGACGTGCGAGATCAGCTGCTCGAACGCGGGGTAGGCGAACGCGTCGAACTGCATCTCGACGACCGGGCGCAGACCGTACATGGCCATGCCGACGGCCGCCCCGAGGATGCCCGCCTCGGCCAGCGGGGTGTCCGTGCAGCGGTCCTCGCCGAACTCCTTCGCGAGCCCGTCGGTGACCCGGAAGACCCCGCCGAGGGTGCCGACGTCCTCGCCCATGACGTGCACGGCCGGGTCGGCGGCCATGGCGTCGCGCATCGCGCGCGTGAGGGCCTGCGCCATGGTGGCCGGTTTGAGGGCGACGGTGGTCATCAGTGCGCCCCTTCCGCCCCGGCATCCAGCTCGGCCCGCAACTGGGCCCGCTGCTCGCGCAGTTGGGGGGTGGGTTCGGCGTAGACCTGGGAGAACAGGTCCATGGGGTCGAGCGCCGGGTCCTGGTTCATCCGGGCCCGCAGGTCGGCGGCGAGTGCCTCGGCGTCGTCGCGCGCGGCCCGGATGCCGTCCTCGTCGAGCAGCCCGCGCGCGGTGAGTTCCTGTTCGAGGAGGTCGATCGGGTCGTGCTCGCGCCAGGCGGCGACCTCGGAGTCGGTCCGGTAGCGCTTGTCGTCGTCGGCGTTGGTGTGGGCCTCCAGGCGGTAGGTCACCGCCTCGACGAGCGTGGGACCACCACCCGCGCGCGCGTGCCGTACGGCGTCGCTCAGCACCTCGTACATGGCGACCGCGTCATTGCCGTCGACCAGGCGGCCAGGCATCCCGTAGCCGACGGCCTTGTGGGCCAGCGACGGGGCGGCGGTCTGCTTGGCGAGCGGCACGGAGATCGCGAAGCCGTTGTTCTGGACCAGGAAGACGACCGGCGTCTGCCACACGGCGGCGAAGTTCAGCGCCTCGTGGAAGTCGCCCTCGCTGGTGCCGCCGTCGCCGACCATGGCCAGCACGACCACGTCGTCGCCCTTGAGCCGGGCGGCGTGCGCGAGCCCCACGGCGTGCGGCAGCTGGGTCGCGAGCGGGGTGCACAGGGGCGCCACCCGGTGCTCACGCGGGTCGTACCCGGTGTGCCAGTCGCCGCGCAGCAGGGTCAGCGCCTGTACGGGGTCCACGCCCCTGGCGACGACGGCGAGCGTGTCCCGGTAGCTGGGGAAGAGCCAGTCGCGGTCCTCCAGGGCGAGCGCGGCGGCCACCTCGCAGGCCTCCTGGCCGACGGTGGAGGGGTACACGGCGAGCCGGCCCTGCTTGGTGAGGGCGGTGGCCTGCGCGTTGTACCGCCGCCCGCGCACCAGCTGCGCGTACAGCCTGCGCAGCAGTCCCGGGTCCGCCTGCGCCGCCGCCTCGGTGCCGAGGACGCGGTACGGCGCCGCGTCGGGCAGCAGCGGCGCGGGGTCGGTACGGGGCTGCCAGGCGGGCGGCGGCGTGGGCCGGTATGCGCCCCGCTGCTCCATGACCGTCATGACGGCACCTCCTCGTGGGAGACGGCTTCGGGCACACCACGGATGTGAGGCGCCTCACCTACCGATTGTTCGGTCGTCGGCACATTTTGGCTACAGGCACCGCCAGGCTGTGGACAAACGGTTCTCCACAGCCTGAGATGGACGCAGTACGTCCATGGTAGGGAGGCGGGGGGACATGGCACCTGAACAAATGGCCGAACGCCCGGAGGGCGGCAACACCCTGCCGCCCGCACGCCCGCTGGACGCCATCGATCAGGACATCCTGCAGATGCTCCAGGCGGACGGCCGCGCCTCGATCCGGTCCGTGGCCGAACGTGTGCACGTCTCCCGGGCCAACGCCTACGCGCGCATCAACCGCCTCATGGAGGACGGTGTGATCCGCGGCTTCGGCGCCCGCGTGGACCACGAACGCGCCGGGCAGGGCACCTCGGCGTACATCACCCTGAAGATCGTCCAGAACTCCTGGCGCACGGTCCGCGAACAGCTCAGGCAGCTCCCCGGGGCGGACCACATCGCCCTGGTCGGCGGCGACTTCGACGTCCTCCTGCTGGTCCACACCCCTGACAACAAGGCGCTGCGCGAGCTGGTCCTGATGCGCCTGCAGGCGATGCCGGAGGTGCTCAGCACGCGCACGCTGCTGGTGTTCGAGGAGGAGGACCTGGACCTGGAGGGCTGAGCCCCCGGCAGGTCACTCCGGGCTGCGCAGGCCCCCGAAGACCAGCCGCACCACCGCGTCGGAGACCTCCCGCTCGCCCATGCCGCGCCCGTCGGGCCGGTACCACTCGACGACCGAGTTGATCATCCCGAAGACGAGCCGCGTCGCGAGCCGCACCTCCACGTCACCGCGCACGTCCCCCTCGGCCGCCGCGGCCCTGAGCAGATCGGCGACCCGGTGGTCGAAGTCCCGGCGCCGTTCCAGGGCCCAGCGCTCGGTGTCGGTGTTGCCGCGCACCCGCAGCAGCAGCGTCACGTACGGCAGCTCGGCCATGAGCACCTCGACCATGCGCCGTACGACGTACTCCAGACGTCCTGCGGCGGGCCCCACGCGCGCGTGCTCCTCGTCGAGGATCCCGAAGAGCCCGTCCAGCGCCCGGCTGACGGCGAGGCGCAGCAGCTCCTCCTTGCCGGTGACGTGGTGGTATATCGACGACTTGGAGATGCCCGCGGCCTTGGAGAGGTGCTCCATGGAGGTGCCGTCGTAGCCGCGCTCGTTGAACACCTGGACGGCGACCTGGAGCAGCGTCGTCGGGGTGTACGTGTCGCGCTTGGCGGTGGTCATGGGGTGCCCTCCCGCTTGTCGGTGGCGTACGCGTGGCGGTAGAGCGCGAGGGACGGCGCGTACCGTCCGCTCGGGTCGCGCTGGTGGAGTTCGTCGAGGATCTCGTGCGCCCAGCTCCGGCCGAGCCTGCGGCTCCACTCGAAGGGCCCGAGCGGGTAGTTGACGCCGAGGCGCATCGCCGTGTCGACGTCCTCCTCGGTGGCGACGCCCTTGGCGACGGCGTCGTGCGCGAGGTCGACGATCCGGGCCACCGTACGGGCGACGATCATGCCGGGGGCGTCCCCGAGGACGCTGACGTCCTTGCCGAGCGTCTGGAAGAGGCCGATGGCCTCGCTGAGGGTCTGCGGCTGGGTGTCCTGGGAGGCGGACAGGGCCATGCGGGTCGCGCGCCGGTAGTCGAGCGCGAGGTCGAAGTAGACGACGTCACGGAACTCGACGCTGGTCTGTCCGTCGGCGAGGACCAGCTGGCCGCCGCCGGGCAGCACCAGCCGGGTGCCGTGGTCCTCCTCGTCCTCACGGACGGGAATGCCCGCCTCGCGGATCAGCGCGAGGAGGTCGGACGCGGGGCCCAGGTCGCCCTCCGCGACGACGTAGGCGGGCGCCTGGGCCTTCTCCGCGGTGTGCGGTTCGGCGCGCTCGGCGTCGTCCCCGTAGTCGTACCAGCCCTGCCCGGTCTTGCGGCCGAGCCGGCCCGACTCGACGAGCCGCCGCTGGGCGAGCGAGGGCGTGAACCGCACGTCCTGGAAGAAGGCCTGCCACACGGAGTGGGTGACGGCCTCGTTGACGTCCTGCCCGATGAGGTCGGTCAGCTCGAAGGCGCCCATCCGGAAGCCGCCGCACTCGCGCAGCACCGCGTCGATGGTGGCGGGGTCGGCGGACTGGGCCTCGTACGCCGCGAAGGCCTCGGCGTAGAAGGGCCGGGCGAGGCGGTTGACGATGAAGCCGGGGGTGTCGGCGCAGGCGACCGGGGTCTTGCCCCAGGCGCGGGCCATCTCGTACGCGCGCGTGGCCGACGTGACGTCGGTGGCGAACCCGGAGACGACCTCCACGAGGGGCAGCAGCGGCGCCGGGTTGAAGAAGTGCAGGCCGACGAACCGCCCCGGGTTGCGCAGGACGCCTCCGATGGCGGTGACGGACAGCGAGGAGGTGTTGGTGGCCAGCAGACAGTCGTCGTCGACCACGTCCTCCAGCGCGCGCAGCAACTCCTGCTTGACGTCGAGCTGTTCGAGGACGGCCTCGACGACGAGGGAGCAGTCGGCGAGTTCGCCGAGGCTCCCGGCGGCGTGCAGCCGGCCCCGGGCGGTGTCCCGGTCGGCCGCCGTCATCCGGTCCTTCTCGACGAGCCGGTCGAGCCGCGCGCCGATCGCTCCGGCGGCCTCCTGGGCACGCCCGGGAACGGCGTCGAACAGCCGTACGTGATGGCCGGCGACCAGCGCGACCTGGGCGATGCCCTGGCCCATGGTGCCGGTGCCGACGACGGCCACGGGGCTGCTGAGGTCGAGTGCTGTCATGTGCGCGATCCTCCCGCACGGGTTGTCCACAGATGCGGCGGACCCCCTTGTCCCGACCGATCGTTCGGTTACTCTAACTCTGTCGTGCCTTTCCTGCCCAGGTCATGTCCCGGTTCATGCGCCAGGTCACGGCCGGGGCCATGAGCTCAACGAAGTGCTCTTGAGACGAGGAGTTGTTCCCCGATGGCCGCCGAACTCACCGCGCACCAGCTGATCGCCCAGCACCGGCCCACCCTCGACCAGGCGCTGGAAGCGATCCGCACACGCGCGTACTGGTCCCCGCACCCCGAACACCCCAAGGCGTACGGGGAGGACGGCAGCCTGGACCTGGCCGCGGGCAAGGCCGCCTTCGACGCCGTCCTTAACACCCGCCTCGACCTCGACCAGCCCGGCACGGACGACTGGGTGGGCGGCGAGGAGTCCCCGTACGGCATCGCACTGGGCGTCACCTACCCGCACGCGGACGTCGACGTGCTGCTGCCCGCCATGAAGGCCGGCCAGCGCGCCTGGCGGGACGCGGGCGCGGAGGTGCGCGCGATGGTCTGCCTGGAGATCCTCAAGCGGATCAGCGGCCGGACGCACGAGTTCGCGCACGCGGTCATGCACACCAGCGGCCAGGCCTTCATGATGGCGTTCCAGGCGGGCGGCCCGCACGCCCAGGACCGCGGCCTGGAGGCGGTGGCGTACGCGTACGCGGAGCAGGTCCGCACCCCCGGCACCGCGGAGTGGAACAAGCCCCAGGGCAAGCGCGACCCCCTGGCCCTCACCAAGCACTTCACGCCGGTCCCGCGCGGTGTCGCCCTCCTCATCGGCTGCAACACCTTCCCGACGTGGAACGGCTACCCGGGCCTGTTCGCGTCCCTGGCCACGGGCAACGCGGTCCTCGTGAAGCCCCACCCGCGCGCGGTGCTGCCGCTCGCGCTGACGGTCCAGGTGGCGCGCGAGGTCCTGGCGGAGACCGGCTTCGACCCGAACCTGGTCGCGCTGGCCGCCGAGCGTCCCGGTGAAGGCATCGCGAAGACCCTGGCGACCCGCCCGGAGATCCGCGTCATCGACTACACGGGCTCGACGGCGTTCGGCGACTGGCTGGAGGCCAACGCCCGCCAGGCGCAGGTCTACACGGAGAAGGCCGGCGTCAACACGGTGATCGTGGAGTCGACCGACAACTACAAGGGCATGCTGTCGAACCTCGCGTTCGCGCTCTCCCTGTACAGCGGCCAGATGTGCACGACCCCGCAGAACCTCCTGATCCCGCGCGACGGCATCCGTACGGAGGAGGGCCACAAGTCGTACGACGAGGTGGTCACCGGCCTCGCCGCCGCCGTCGGCGGCCTCCTCGGCGACGACGCGCGCGCGAACGGTCTGCTGGGCGCGATCGTCAACCCCGACGTGAAGGCACGCCTGGAGGCCGCGGCCGGGCTCGGCGAAGTCGCCCTGACCTCACGGGAGATCACGAACCCCGACTTCCCGGACGCCGTGGTCCGTACCCCGGTCATCGTGAAGCTCGACGGCGCGCAGAAATATTGGGATGGGGCGGACTCCGAGGCCGCCTACATGAGCGAGTGCTTCGGCCCGGTCTCCTTCGCCGTCGCGGTCGACTCGGCGGCCGAAGCGGTGCGACTGCTGCGGCGGACGGTCCGCGAGAAGGGCGCGATGACGGTCGGCGCGTACACGACCGACCCGGAGTTCGAACAGGCAGTCGAGGAGGCCTGCCTGGAGGAATGCGCCCAGCTGTCGCTGAACCTGACCGGCGGGGTGTACGTCAACCAGACGGCCGCCTTCTCCGACTTCCACGGCTCGGGCGGCAACCCGGCGGCGAACGCGGCCCTGTGCGACGGGGCGTTCGTGGCGAACCGGTTCCGGGTGGTGGAGGTGCGCCGGCAGGCCTGAGCACTCCGGTGGATACGCGGTTCGTTCGCTGCGGCCCGGTGGGGGCTGGTCGCGCCCCGCGGCGCAGCCGCAAATCGATGCAGCCCCGCGCCTCTTTAGGGGCGCGGTTCCGCGCCTCTCAGAAGGTCCCGTTCCCCGTGACGCTCCAGTGGTACAGCGTCATCGCCACGCTCGTCGCCAGGTTGTAGCTGGAGACCTGGGGGCGCATCGGGAGGGACACCAGGTGGTCGGCACGCGCGCGTAGGTCGGGTGACAGTCCGCTGCGCTCGGAGCCGAAGGCGAGGACGGCGTCGTCCGGGAGCTTCAGGCCCCGGATGTCGTCGCCCTCCGGGTCGAGCGCGAACACCGGCCCGGCCGGCAGCTCGGCCACCGTCAGCCTCTCCACGGCGGTCGCGAAGTGCAGCCCCGCCCCACCGCGTACGACGGTGGGGTGCCAGGGGTCGAGCGTCCCGGTGGTGACGACGCCGGTCGCGCCGAACCCGGCCGCGAGCCGGATCACCGCCCCGGCGTTGCCGAGATTGCGCGGGTTGTCGAGAACGACGACGGGCGCGGTCCGGGGTGTGCGCGCGAGCGCCTCCAGATGGGCCGCGCGGGAGGGCCGTACGGCCAGGGCGGCCACCGCGGTGGGATGCGGGCGCGGCACGAGGGACGTGTACGCCGTCTCCGGGACCTCGGTCAGCAGGGCGTCCAGGGTGTCCCGTACGTCCGGAGCCAGTTCGTCGGCGAGAGCGAGCGTCGCGCGTCGGTCGGTGGTCACGGCCACCGGGATCCGCGCGCCGAAGCGGAGGGCGTGCTTGAGGGCGTGGAAGCCGTCGAGCAGGACGGAGGAGCCCACAAGGCGGTGCCACTCGGCCACCACGGGCCCTGTTGCTGCGTCCGTCATGCCTTGAAGCCTACGTGCGGGGGCTCGGCCGACTCGTCCGCGGCGGGCTCGTCGGGCGCCCCGGAGGCGGGTGGGTCCGGCTCCGCACGCCCGTCGCCCCGCAGCCGGGAGACAAGGCGCACGCGCGCGCGTGCCGCTCGGTCGCCGAGTCGGCGCAGGAAGGAGGTCGGCAGGAACACGGCGTCCGCGGCGATCATCGCGAGCGAGAAGAAGGGCAGCCCGAGCACGACGGCGATCACGGCGTGCTCGGTCATCATCACGGCCAGCAGGACGTTCTTGACCCGCCGGTTGAACAGCGTGAAGGGGAAGGCGACCTGCACGATCACCGTCCCGTACGTCACCAGCATCACCATCGTGCCGCTCGACGACATCAGGTCGGAGAGCGCGGGCCACGGCGAGAAGTAGTCGAGGTGGAGCGGGTAGTAGACGGCCGTTCCGTCCTGCCAGCGCGAGCCCTGGATCTTGTACCAGCCGGCCGTCGCGTAGATCAGACAGGCCTCGGCCATGATCACGAAGAGGGCCGCGTTGTGCACGAGGTTGCCGACGATGTCGAGCAGCATCCGGGGCTCCCCGCCCCGCCCCCGGCGCGACACGGCCCACCACACGGCCTGCGCCAGCCACATGCCCCAGAGGATCACCGGGACCAGCGGGTCGCCGTCGAGCCTGCCGGCGGCGGTTCCGGCGACGAGGAGCAGCCCGAGGACGGTCCAGAGCGCCGGGCCCACCCGGTCGGGGGCGGGGTCGAAGAGCACGCGCGCGCGTGCCTCGCGGGCGCGCCGGGCGTCCAGGGACCACACCTGGCCGCAGCGCGTGAACACCAGGTAGAGGGACATCAGGTGGAGGACGTTGTCGCCGCCGTCGCCCACGAAGATGCTGCGGTTCTGGAGCGAGAGCACACCGACCATGAAGACCACGGACAGGGTGCGGGTCCGCCAGCCGAGCAGCAGCAGAAGACTGGCGAGCACGGCGAGCACGTAGACGAGCTCGAACCAGATCTGGCTGCCGGACCACATCAGGACCGTGAAGGCACCGTTGTCCGCGGTGAGCTGCTGGGCGAGATCCCAGCTCCAGGGGCCGTCGGGCCCGTACAGCTCCCGTCGGTGCGGGAACTCGCGCAGCAGGAACAGCAGCCAGGTCACCGAGAAGCCGATCCGGACGACGGCGGCCTGGTAGGGACCCAGGGCGTTCTCGGTGACCCGCCCGATGCCGAGGGAGACGGAACGGGTCAGCGAGCGGGGAGCGGTCGGCGCGGGGCGGGTCATGAGGCGTCCACCCGCGTCGCGTCGGCCGCGCCCGCCGCCCGGGCCGCCTCCTCGTCGTCGGGGACGGGCCACCAGGGCAGTACGCGGTACGTCGGCTTCTCGGGCACCTGCACCTGTTCCTGGCTCCACTCGGGCGGCCGGACGTTGGTCGTGCGGGAGCGGACCTGGACGCGGTCGATCGTGCCGCCGGGGCCCGCCGCGTCCTCACGGTCGAGGCGCAGGACGACGATGCGACGCAGATACTGCTCGGCGAGGGCCCCGCGCAGGCCCGAGGGGCGGTTCTGGGCGTCGTGCGAGCCGACGAGGAAGTCCCAGGCCCGGCGCAGCTCGTTCTGCTGGGTGTGACTCGGCACCGGATTGCCGTGGATGGCCTCGCCGTCCAGCGCGGAGAGGTCGTACCAGGCGGTCGTACGGGCCCCGCCGTCCGCGGTACGGACATCGGCGCGGACCTCGACAGCGATGTTCTGCTGGAGCGGGTTGGGGGCGAACAGCTTCCAGTTCTGCTCGAACTCCGGGTAGATCCAGTCGTCGATCGTCCGCGCGTGCGCCTTGGTGACCGTGTTCGAGGGCGCGACGTGCAGAAAGACCATCCCGAGGTGCGCACACGCGGCGACGGCGACGACCGCGAGGGCCAGGGCGGCGCCTATCTGGTACGGGAGGGAGAGGGCGGCCAGCGAGGGGCGGGGCGCTTCCTGGGAACCGTCGGGGGCCGGGGCGCCGAGAGGAGGCGCGCTGTCGCCGTCCGGCGGGCCGGACCCGGGCGGCGGCGGGGGGCCGTCCGGCGGGGAGCCCTCGGCCCCGCCGGGCTCGTCACGCCCGTGCCGGGCGTCCGAGCCTGCCTCGTACGCGTCCATTCCGCCCCGTCTCCCGAATCCCGGTCCCACGCACCCCACGACACGGCGTGCGCACGGGCACGGTACTCAGGCCCACCCTCCCTGCGCAGCCCCCTCCGCACACCTGCACGACCTGCACACGGCACCCGCGAGGGCCGCCTCGGGGAGTTATCCACAGCCGTTGACACCCTACGGCCCGCCGCCGGATCATCGAATCAGGCAAACCGAACGATCGGTTGGTTCACTCGCCTCACACCCTCGCCCTCCACCCGTTCCCTTCTTCTAGAACCTGTTCTATCTTGACGCCCCGTCAGATACCCGCCCGCCCCGAGAGGACAGCACCATGGACTTCAGGTTCAGCGAGGAGCAGCAGGCGGCGGTCGAGGCGGCCCTGGCGGTGTTCGGCGGGGTCGCGCCGGACTCGGTGCCCAGTCCGTCGCTCGTCGCGGGCGCCGTCGCGGACGACTTCGACCGGGCCCTGTGGGAGCGGCTCGCCGGTGCGGATCTGCTGAGTCTGCTGCTCGACGAGGACTTCGACGGGGCCGGTCTCGACGCCATCGCCCTGTGCCTCGTGCTGCGCGAGTCCGCGAAGGTGCTGGCCAGGGTGCCCCTGCTGGAGAGCTGCGCGGCCATGGCGGCCGTACAGGCGTACGGGGACGAGGAGTTGCGGGGCGAGGTGCTGCGCCGGGCCGGGACCGGCGAACTCGTTCTCACCGTCGCCGCGCACGGCCGTACCGGCCACGACCCCGCCGAACTCGCCGTGACCGCCGGGCGGGACGGTGACCTCTGGGTCCTCGACGGCACGCAGACGGCGGTGCCCTGGGCGCACAACGCCGACTTCGTCCTCGTACCCGCGCGCACCAGCGCCGACCGGACCGTCCTCGCCCTGGTCCCCCGGAGCCACGAAGGCGTCGTCCTCGGCGAGCAGATATCCACCGCCGGTGAGCGGCTCGGCGAACTGCGCCTGGAGTCCGTGCGGTTGCCGGACCGGTACGTCCTCGACGCCGACGGCGGCTGGCCGTGGCTGCGCGATCTGCTGACCGTCGGAACGTGCACGCTGGCGCTCGGGCTCGGGACGGCGGTGCTGGGCATGACCAGCGACTACACCAGCAAGCGGGAGCAGTTCGGACATCCGCTGGCCACGTTCCAGGCCGTCGCCGTGCAGGCCGCCGACCGGTACATCGACCTGCGCGCGATGGAGGTCACGCTGTGGCAGGCGGCGTGGCGGATCAGCACCGGGGCCGGGGGCGCGCTGCCCGCATCCGGGGACGTCGCCGTCGCCAAGATCTGGGCCTCGGAGGGCGTACGACGGGTCGTGCAGACCGCGCAGCATCTGCACGGCGGTTTCGGCGCCGACACCGACTATCCGCTGCACCGGTTCCACGCCTGGGCCAAGTACCTGGAGCTGTCGCTCGGCCCGGCCGCAGCGCACGAGGAGGCCCTTGGCGACCTGCTGGCGGCCCACCAGCTGGGCTGAACCCGGCGGTGGGCCGTCACGTACCGGGATACGGGGAGACGGGGGTTCAGGCGACGAAGCCCGGCGCACCCTCATCCGTCACGACCGGACGGCCCGCCGCCTCCCACACCTGCATACCGCCGCCGACGTTCACCGCGTCGACGCCCTGCTGGACCAGGTAGTTGGTGACCTGGGCCGAGCGGCCGCCGGAGCGGCAGATCACGTTGACCCGGCCGCCCTGCGGTGCCGCCTCGGTCAACTCGCCGTAGCGGGCGACGAACTCGCTCATCGGGATGTGCAACGCCCCCTCGGCGTGCCCCGCCTGCCACTCGTCGTCCTCGCGGACGTCCAGCAGGAAGTCGCCGTCCTTGAGGTCCGAGACCTCGACCGTGGGCACACCAGCTCCGAAACTCATGTCCCCGACGATACCCAGGTCACTGCTCCAGCAACTCCGCGAGTTCCCTCTCGCGCTCCGCGACCTGCGCCAGGAGCTGCTCGGCGATCTCCTCCAGGAGGCGGTCGGGGTCGTCCGGGGCGAGCTTCAGCATCGCGCCGATCGCGCCCTCCTCCAGCTCACTGGCGACCAGCGTGAGCAGTTCCTTGCGCTGGGAAAGCCATTCGAGGCGGGCGTACAGC
The DNA here is from genome assembly GCF_021545335.1 of Streptomyces sp. GQFP. GTDB lineage: Bacteria > Actinomycetota > Actinomycetes > Streptomycetales > Streptomycetaceae > Streptomyces. The sequence goes on from NZ_CP089312.1 coordinate 5,094,321, forward strand.
TCCTCGCTGTGACTCGGCTGCCACTCGGCGGGCGCCGGACCGGCCGCCCACTCCTCGGCCAGCTCCCGCAACAGCCCCTCGTCACCCCGCCCGTAGGCGGCGTTGACCCGGGAGATGAACTCGTCGCGCCGCGCCCGCTCGTCCTCGTCCTGCGCGAGGTCAGGGTGGGCCTTGCGGACCAGTTCGCGGTAGAGCTTGCGGGCCTCGTCGCTCGGGCGGACCCGCTGCGGAGGCCGCACCGGCTGGTCGGTGAGCATCGCGACGGCCTCCGGGAACAGTCCCTCCGAGTCCATCCAGCCGTGGAACAGCTCCTCGACACCGGGCATCGGCATGACCCGCGCCCGCGCCTCCTGCGCCGCGCGCACGTCCTCGGGTGCGCCGGTCCGCGCGGCCTTCGCCTCGGCGATGCTCGCGTCCAGTTCGTCGAGGCGGGCGTACATCGGCCCGAGCTTCTGGTGGTGCAGCCGGGAGAAGTTCTCGACCTCGATACGGAAGGTCTCGACGGCGATCTCGTACTCGATGAGCGCCTGCTCGGCGGCCCGCACGGCCCGCTCCAGCCTTGCCTCGGGCCGATCCGCCTCAGCCGCGCCCTCGGCCGCGCCCCCGGTCCGATCGGCCGCGCCGGACGGCGCCTGCGCGTCAAGGGGCTCCCGCGGCCCGTCGGCTTCGGGCACGGACGAGGACTGCTCAGCTTCCGGGGTCGTCACCCGCCCAGCGTAGGCCACGGCTCACCCGCACAGCCAAGGCCACCGAACAGACCCCGCGCCGCCCCGCCCCCGTCCCCCGTAACAACCGTCACACCCCCATCTCCGCGTCGATCCTCCCCGCCCGCACCGCCTCCACCAGATCCGCGTGGTCCGCCTCCGTGCGGTCGGCATAGGACATGGCGAACGTCGCCATCGCCTCGTCCAGCTCGTCGCCCTTGCCGCAGTAGCCGGCGATCAGCCGCGGGTCGGCGCTGTGGGCGTGGGCGCGGGCCAGCAGGGCGCCCGTCATCCGGCCGTAGTCGTCGACCTGGTCGGCGGAGAGGGCGGCCGGGTCGACGCTGCCCTTGCGGTTGCGGAACTGCCGTACCTGGAAAGGCAGTCCGTCGACAGTGGTCCAACCGAGGAGGATGTCGCTCACGACCTGCATGCGCTTCTGCCCGAGCACCACCCGGCGCCCCTCGTGCATCGCGCCCGTGGCCTCCACCGGGTCGAAGCCGGCGGTCGCCAGATGCGGAACCAGCGCCGAGGGCCGGGCCTCCTTCACCTGGAGCACGAGGGACTCACCGCGGTGGTCCAGCAGCAGCACGACGTACGACCGCGCGCCCACGCTCCCCGTGCCCACGATCCGGAACGCCACGTCGTGCACCGAGTGCCGGGCCAGCAGCGGAAGCCGGTCCTCGGACAGAGTGCCCACGTACTCCTCCAGGGACGCCGCCACCGCCGCGGCCTCCGCGTCCGGCACCTCACGCAGCACCGGCGGGGCGGCCACGAAGCGCCGCCCGCCGTCCTCGGTGGCCTCCGTCGACCTGGCCGCGAAGCGCCCGCTGGTGTTGCCCCGCGCCTTCTCGGAGACCCGCTCCAGGGTGCCGATCAGGTCGTGGGCGTCCGTGTAGGAGACGAGTTCCTCGTCCGCGATGGCGTTCCACGCGTCCAGCACCGACAGCTTCGCGAGGAGCCGCATCGTGCGCCGGTACGCGCCGACCGCGCCGTGCGCCGCTCCCCGGCAGGTGGCCTCGTCCGCGCCCGCCTCCCGGCCCGCGAGCACGAGCGAGGCGGCGAGCCGCTTGAGGTCCCACTCCCAGGGACCCAGGACCGTCTCGTCGAAGTCGTTGAGGTCCATGACCAGACCGCCGCGCGCGTCCCCGTACAGCCCGAAGTTGCCCGCGTGGGCGTCGCCGCAGATCTGGGCCCGGATCCTGGTCATCGGCGTACGGGCCAGGTCGTACGCCATCAGGCCCGCCGAACCGCGCAGGAACGCGAACGGGGTGGCCGCCATCCTGCCCACCCTTATCGGGGTCAGCTCGGGGATACGGCCGAGGTTGGACTCCTTGACCGCCGCCTCCGCGTCCGGACGCGAACCGTCCGTGCCGGAGTCGAAGGAGGCGTGCGCGGCCCGGGGGACCTGCCGCCGCAGCGCCTTCCCCTCCTCCTTGGGGGAGGAGCCCGCCGCCTGCCACTGGGCGAAGCCACGCACCCGGGGAAGCTCCCGTGCCCGGCTCGGCGCCGCTCCGGTACCCGCAGACTCCGTACCGACCTCGGTCATCGCGACCGCCTCCCCCGCTTCGTTCACCACTGTCAACATCAACTCGCGACGACCGTACCGCCACCGGACAAATCCCGTCAGAGCCTGTGGATAACTCTTCGACGCCAAGTCGGCTCGCAGGACGTACCTCGGTGTTGCAGGTCAGGTGGCCGGCAGACCCCCGTCGATGTACAGGTCATGGGCGTTGAGGCCGGTCTTGCGGAGCAGGAAGTCGGTGGCATCGGCGATCTCGGCCATCGCCACCAGTCGTCCGATCGGTGCCCGGTCCGAGTGCGGCGGGTCGAGAACGTCACGCCATTTGGGGCTGTCGGCGATCAGGCCCGGATAGGGGCGTTCCCTGGCGAGCCCGCCGAAAAGAACGACGGAGGCGCCCGGGTTCAACCGGTCACGCAGCACACGGACCGTCTCGGCGTAGCCGACGAACTTCAAGGTCACGGCCGTCACGGCGTCGGTGATGCGTCGGCCAACGAGGCGCCGATCGTCTCGGGCCGAGCAAGGTCGAGGGCAGTCCCCGGGTGCCGGCGCCGATCCGGGCGGAGATGGTCTCGGCCCGTGCCTTGTCCCTCCGCCATGTGCGCCGCCAGCGCGGGGAACAGCGCCGGTTCCTCGTGATCGAGGTGCCGGTGGACCAGGTCGCGCACAATGGCCGCCGCGGCGGCCAACGCCGCCCGATCCGCGCCGAGTTCGCTCAACCCGCCGCCAACGACCCACCCATCGCCCTCGTGCGCAGCGCAGCGTCCGACGAGCACGCGGCGGCCCACCTCCTGGTCGCCATGCAGGAGAACAGCGCCGCCGCCCACCGGTCCATGCTCTCCCCCGACGCCCCGGCAGAACCCGGCGACGGCCTGGACACCCGCGTCGCACTCGCGGGGTCGCACATGATCGGAGTGGCCTTCAGCCGCTGCATCGCACGAACCGAGCCCCTCGCCTCGATGCCACCCGGGCAACTCGCCGCACAGCTCACCCGGGTCCTGTGGCACATCCTCTTCGAGGAGACCGCACCTCAGTGAGAGAGCTCACACGGACAGGAAAATCACACAGCGAACCGTCACGGCAGCAAAACGGAACGGCCCTCATCGTGATCACGATGAGGGCCGTTCACTTGTGGGGCACCGACGGAACTCACTGGTCAGGCCCCTACGCGGGTGCCACTAGAGATCGTTTCCCACGCTGTGCCGCCGGTTTTCCCGCGGCCCAGGCCAGAGGGCTCGTCAGGGGTGTCGGCGGATTCGCGATGCGCTGCCCGCGCCGCCGGGACCTGCACCCAGTCACCTATTACCGATTACGGGTGAATAATTCCTATTTCGTTGATCAAGGCACGGGCCCATGATCGAATCAGCCCACAAGGGGCAGCACAGCCAATCACCCTGCCCCACACACCGCATGACCACACACAAGGAAACCCTTTGCGCGCCTTCACCAGCACCGCGGTCTGCTCGGCCGTAGTCACAGGCATGCTTCTGGCATCCGCGGTCGTCACACCCGCCTCAGCGCGTACGACGTCACCGAGTGGACAGGACCTGCAGGTGATGTCCGACTAAGGGTACGCGCAGGTGTTCGGCACGGCTCGCGCCGAAGTGGAGGGACTGGTCGTGAATCCGCCCCGGGTGAGTCCGCCTTCGCCAAGTGCCGGCACTGGTCTGTCGGTCAGTCACTGGAGCGTGGTGAAGTTCGTCAGCAAGGACGGCGAGGGGAAGAACATCCCGACCCGGGAGGGCAACAGCAAGTTCGGCTGGCGGCACTTCTCAGGGCCGCACAACATTCACGATCCCAAAGTGATCAAGATCGTGACCAGCGAACGCCCGGAAGAGAAGGAAGGAGCACGCCGGGTCTACGGCGGCGTGCTGACCAACCGTCTCGGCGCGATCCTCGCCCGGATCAAGGTGATCGCCCAGTACAGCTACAAGACCGCGGACGGCGACTACGAGCTCGCCGACCACAGCCACAAGATCGGAACGATCACCGCGTACTGTGAGCGGGTTCCTCGCAACAAGTGCCCCGACGCGGTGAACGAGACATGACGTCCCCACTCCCGGGCGCCAGTCAGGAGTCCGCACCGGTGCAGCGCTGGGAGAACGAAGGACTGGCCCGGCTGCAAGCCGCCCTCGTCCGGGGCATGCTCCGCTTCACGGCGGCACCCCTGGGTGGCGGCCCTGTCGTCCGAGGCGTGCTCCCCGTCCCCAACGGACGAGGCGTGGGCAGAGTGGCCATCTGGGACGGCCAAGACATCGAGACCTCAGTGGCCTACGACCTGCCGCTGCTGGACCGCCACGGCGACAACATCCCCGCCTCCACAGTGGCAGCCGCTCTGCGCCAGGCTGTACGTCAGGCATCCGACATCCCTCGGACGGCAGCGGATCACAACCGTGACGGGCACGGCATCCCCGTCGTGGCCGCGGAGAACATGGGGCTGCTCCTGGAGGACGGTCCGGAGTTCGACCTCACGGACGCTCTCCACGCGGCAGCCGCAGGAATCACCCCGCCCGGCGGATACGAACCCGCCGGGAAGCTGTGTCTGCTCGGCTTCCTCCTCCTCGACCAGCACAGCGCGCGTCTCTACGTGACCGGCGAGGGGCTGTCCGACACGGTCGGCCTTGACGTGTCACTTCGCGACGAAGAGGGAGCCGTCACCGTGGGCATCACGGGCCTGGCCGCTGCGCTGCCCTCACTCATCGCCGACGACCAGTTGCGGTACAACCCCTCGGACGCCGTGGACCCCTATTGCTCGGAAGTATTCGACCTGACCCACTGGTAGCGGGTCACCGAAGGAGCACGTACGGCAGGGCATCCTCGAACCGGATGGACCGAACGGGTGGGGCGCCGCGCCCATGCCCGTGTTCATGAGCCGGGCCGCGAGATGACCGAGTTGACCGCGGCAACACGGTCGGTCAGGTCGTGGTGGTGCGAGGCAGTTTGTGGTGTGGCCGGAGGCTGCGTCGGCCGGCGGTGACCGCTGCTGCACTTCCGAGAACGCTGAAGACGGCGATGCAGAACGCCGTCTCGTGTCCGCTGTGTTCGATCAGGGCTCCGCTTGCGGCTTGGCCGATGGCATTGCCGAGGGCGATGGCTGTGGTGATCCATCCGAAGGCCTCGGAAACCTGGTGGGGTGGTACGAGCGTGTCCAAGAGGGCGTTTTGGGCGGTGAGTTGGGGAGCAAGGGTGAGCCCGGTAAGGATCATCGCTGCCGTGAGGCCGTAGAAGCCGCCGATGAAGACGGGGCACAGCAGGAGACCGAAGGCGGCCATCAACATCGGTAGCCGCAGGGATGGTTCGGACGGCCAGGGGCGACGGTTGTAGGTGAGTCCGCCCAGCACGGAACTGACGGACCAGGTGGCCAGCAGCAATCCGGCCGCCGCCGTCGCGCCGAGCGCGGTCGCTGCGGCGGGTATGCCGACCGCGACAAAGCCGACTCCGGTACCGAACCCCAGCGCGGCGACCAGCAGGATGGGCATTCCCCGGCGCCGTAGAACGGCATGTGGATGACGCGAACTCAGGGCAACGGTCCCGTCCCCGCCGCGGTGCTGGTAGGCCGCTGGTGTCAGGGCGAAGCCGATGGCCGTCGTGGTGATGACTCCGCAGGCCAGGGTCAGGGGAGTTCCCGGCCACAGTGCTGCGGCCAGGGTGGCTGCGATGGCCGGAGCGATGAGGTAGCAGGTTTCGGTGCTGATGGTCTCGTAGCTGTAGGCCGTCTGCCGTTGCGAGTCCGCCGGGACGAGACGCGGCCACATCGCCCGGGACGCGACGGCCAGCAGCGGCTGCGTGGCGCTCTGGGCGAGCACCGTGCAGGCCAGCAGCAGGTTCGGTGAGTGCTGGGCCGGGACCATGGCGATCAGGGCGAGGCTCAACGGGCCGTATGCCGCTGTCAGAGCGAGCAGGGGGCGGCTGGGCCCGAACCGGTCGATGAGGCGGCCCTGCCCGATCGCTCCGGCGGCCGTGCCGATCAGGCTGACTGCGGTCATGCCTCCGGCGAAGGCGTAGGAGCCGCTGGCCGCGCTCACATACAGCAGCAGGCTCAGGTTCGTCATGGCGAACGCCAGTCGGCTCAGCAGCGACCAGATCACCAGGGGCATCGCACCGGGTGCGGTGAGGACGGCGCGGTAGCTGGCGGAGCTGCCGTGCCGGCCGGCTTGCCCTGTCTGCCGTGACTTCGATGGCATGAACGCTCCGTCCCGTGAAGACCCGGCTGGGGCGTGACTGTCCTCTTCCTCTCCTTGATAACGCACACAGATATCGATTGAATAGTCATGTGGAGCTTTCGGAACGTCATCTGGCAATCATGAAATTCCTTCGTGAGAGCGGGCGGGCCGACGTGTCCGTGCTGGCAGAGGCGACGGGCGCCTCCGAGGTCACCATCCGCCGGGACCTGGAGCAGCTTGCCGCGCTGGGTGCGCTGCGGCGGGTGCGGGGCGGCGCCGTCAGTGACCTCGCACGCGGGGACGAACCCCCTTTCGTCTTCCGTGAGTTGGAGAACACTGGGGCCAAGCGGGCCATCGGCGCCGCTGTGGCCGGCCTGGTCCAGGACGGGGAAGCGGTCCTTCTCGACGGCGGGACGACCGCACTGCACATCGCTCGTGCCCTGGCTGGACGCGGGGTGACGGTCATGCCGCTGTCCCTGCAGGCGGCCAACGTGCTGGCCTCCGCGGCACCGACCCGGGTCATCCTGCCCGGCGGCGAGTTGCGCCCCGGCGAACTGGCCGTCAACGGCCCACTGGCCGAGGCGAGCCTGCGCGCGCTGCGCTTCGACACCGCGATCCTCACTTGCTGCGGTGTCTCCGTCACGGACGGAATCACCGCTTATAACCTGGCTGATGCAGCGGTGAAAGCCCTGGCCATGTCCCAGGCCCGCCGCGTCCTGCTGGCCGCCGACGCCGGCAAGTTCACCCGCACCGCACTGGCAGCGGTCGCCCCCGTCGACCACATCGACGTCCTGGTGACCGATGCCGCCACACCGCAGTCCACCCTCGAGGCCCTCGAAGCTCTGGGCATCGCGACGCACAGGGCGGTCTGAAACGGGTAAGCCTGGCTTCGCCCTTGTGATGCTGTCCTGCACCCTCAGGGTGCCGACGACGATGCGGCAACAGCTCAGGCGTCACACGGTGATCGGCCTGGCTGCGGCGATTGCGGTTACCTTGGCAGGTTACCTTTCCTCCGCGAGAAACATGAATTGCCTCTTTCCAGTTCGGTTTCCTCTGCTTGCATCCGGGAGGGTAACCGGAAAGGAAAGTCCGACTCGACAGGATCCGCACCTTTCCCATTACGCACTTTCCTGCTCGATTTCCTTGATTCTTTCCGATTCGTTATACGGACCCGCACGATCAAGGTTTCCCCTGGGCTACGGTGCCGCATGACAATGGACTTTCCCGAATGGGACGAGATGGCGGCCGAGCCGGAGAAACTCGTCGTCAAGCTAGAGGACGGCATAACCGGCCTGCAGGAACAGATGAAGCTCCTACGTGAACGACTCAAGGCCGCGCGGCGCCTCGTCGAGGTCAAGGCGGACGTCGAGTACCTCAAGCAGCACAACGCGCCCCGTCCCAAGGGCAGAGCCCCCGGCCAGGGCGAGGCCGACGACCACCTGGCTGAAGGGCCGGGCGAGGGCACGGGACTGACGCGAAAGAGTCAAGTGATCCAATCTGAAGAGCATGCGGACCAGTCTGGACGAATTCTCCAGAGCAGGCGTGATCCACAAGAACCTTGACGATAAAACCTACCAAGCCGATCCAGACGAATGATCGAATCGGCGGACAGTCGTTCCATGACTCCTGCTTCCGCGCGATAGTCCCGCCGGAGACAGGGCGGCCTCCACCGGGATTAGGGCCCGGTGAAGGCCAGTAACCAGGGATTTCCCAGACCTGTCAGGACCGGATTTCCTGTGTCGCGGCCTACCTTACCCGCGCCCTTGTGGGGTGGGGCCGTGAATGCGCGGAATCCGCCTGCCCTCGCATGAGGGAGGCACCGAATGCGATCTTTCCCGGATACGTCGCGTTCAAGGGCGGCGGCCAGGCCACAAGTCGGCGTCCAGCGCGGCTTCCAGGCTGGCAATGGTCAGCAGGTCGGGCCAGGTGGCACCGGCCAGGACGTTGGCGATGGTCTGCCGGTTCACCCCGGAGTCCACGGCGAGGCGGTTGGCGCTGACATCGCGCTCGCGCATGGCGGCGGCGAGGCGGCGGGCGAGGGCCTGGGCGACACGGGCGCCATGATGCTCGGCCAGGGCCGCGTCGGGCCACGGGCCGGCAAGGACGAAGGCGCGCGGGGCGAGCGCGCGCGAGGAGTCTCCGGGCACGCCGGACAGTGTCCCGCACCGGGTTCTGCCGGTTCGGCCCCGCCGGAGAGTGCTAATCCGTTAGCGTGCGAATGGATTAGCGATCTTCCGGCTGGTGTCTGCTCGTGGCGGTCCGCCATCTCCCGGTACATCGGCAACTACACGCCGCGCCCGGCACCCCGCGCCTGGGAACGGGTCGCCCCGCTCGTCAGGGCGGCCGTCAAGCAGGCCGATCCTCTCCTGCCCTACACAGCACGGGAGTTACTGGGGCCCCTGGCGAAGCTGGCCCTGTTCGCCGATGCCGAGGGCATGTCCGCCGCCACGGAGGTGTGGCTGTCGAAGGAGCTGATCGAGCGGTTCGTCCAGGTCGGGTGCCCGGCCGCGTCGGAGGCGACGCGCGGCAACTACCGTTCCCGGCTGCTGAGGCTGCGCGAGGCGGTGATCGGTCCGGACCTGGTCACCGGTCGGCCGGTCAAACTCTCCGCATCGGCTGCCTCCCGCCCCTACACGTCGGCCGAGACCGCCGCTCTGTGGGCGTGGGCGCTCGCCCAGCCCACGGCCGAACTGCGGCACGGCTGCCAGGTCCTGCTCGCCCTGGGCTTCGGCTGCGGCCTGGACTCGCCCGAGGTCGTTCCCCTGCGAGCGCATGATGTCCGGGCCGCTGAGGGCGGCGCGGTCGCGGTGAACGTGCGAGGCCGTCGGGCGAGGCTGATTCTCTGCCGCTGTCACTGGGAGGCCGTGCTGGCCAAGGCCGCCCGTGAGGCAACGGTGCCAGGCACTGCGTCCTGCTTGTTCCGTCCTCGCTCGCAGGCCAGGGCGAAGAACACCGTCACCAACTTCCTCGCGCGCACGGCCAAAGATCCCGCCTGCCCGCCGCTCGTGCAGGGCCGGGCCCGGGCGACCTGGCTGGTCGGGCTGATCGATGAGGGCGTGCGCCTGCCGGTGATCGTGGCGGCGGCTGGGGTGGACACCCTGCACGCCCTGTCGAGGATCATGCCGTTCGTCCGCCCCGTCCCCACACCCGAGGCAGGCTCCCAACTGCGGGGCGAGGCACCGTGAACCGCCCACCGCCGTCCGAGCGGGCTGTCCCGCGTGAGCCGCGCATCGCCGACGCAGACGTCGAACAGGCCCTGGCCGACGTCTGCGATCCGGCCGTACGCGCCGAACTGACCGACCTCCTGCACCAGGACCTCGGGCGGCCACGCCTGCTGACCGTGGACGGTCTGCTGGCCGGGATGCAGATCTGCGCTGACCGGCACCGCGGCCAGGTCCTGCTCGACCGCACCACCGCCATCCTGCACTGGGCGATCAGCCCCGCCATGCGTGAGCGGTTCGGCATCCCCGAACGCCCCGACGACGCCCGCGGTTTCGAGGCCGGATACGCCGTGGTCCGACGCCTGTTCCACCGGCTCACCGACGCCATGGACCCCTCACCGCTGCCGAAGAACCACCGCCTGGACAAGACCACCGCCCGCCGCCTCCAGGCCGCCGCCGACCCCGCTGCGCTACAGCAGCACGCTGCGTTCCTGCTGCGCACCGGCAACGCCCTCGTCGATGCCTCCCTCGCCAGGATCCGGCCGCACCTCGACGCGCACTGGGACGGATCCACGCCATCGACGCCACCCCCGTGCGCACCTACTCCCGTGGCCTGCGCACCACCGGCCCGGACCTGGCCACCGATCCCGACGCCGGCTGGTACTTCCGCGAAGGCGACCACCGCGACCCCGACGCCCTTCCCGCCCACAGCACGAAGAAGAACGGCAAGCGCCAGCGCACCGCCGCCAAGGCGATGTTCGGCTATGACGCCACCCTCGCGATCGCCCGCAACCCCCACCGCGACGGGACGCCCCGCCCCGACGGCACCGCCGACCCCCGTGTCCCGCCCGGCGTGGTCACCGGCTTCACCCTGGACAAGCCCGGCCACGCCCCCGGCCCCAACGCCATCCGGGTCCTCGCCGACGTCCGCCGCCGCGGCCACCCGGCCGGATTCCTCGCCGGCGACCGCGCTTACAACAACACGGTCCCCGACTACTTCCAGCTCCCCGCCCGCGCGCTCAGCTACCAACTGGTCTTCGACTACCGCCAAGACCAGCTCGGCATCCAGGCAGGCACCGCCGGAGCCCAGCTCATCGAGGGCACCTGGTACTGCCCCGCGCTCCCGTCAGCCCTGGTCACGGCCACCACCGACCTGCATGCCGAAGCCATCGACCAGGAAACCCGGACCCGTCGCATCGCCGCCCGGATCCCGTTCCAGCTGGTCCCCAAACAGCACCCCGACCGCGAGGGCCACCAGCGGATGTCCTGCCCCGCTGCCGCCGGACACGTCCAGTGCCCGCTCAAACCCACCAGCCTCGGCCGCGACCCCCGCCTTCCGCTGGCCGACCCCCAGCCAAGCCCTGCCGGACCAGCCAAGATCTGCGCACAACAGTCGATCACCATCCCGCCCGAAGCAGGAGCCCAGCAACACCAGGCCCTTCCCTACGGCACTGCGGAATGGCAACGCACGTATTTCAGGCTCCGCAACAGCGTGGAGTCCTTCAACGGCTTCGCCAAGGACCCGATCTACGAGGCGATCGAGCAGCCCGGGAGACGACGGATCCGTGGTATCGCCGCCCAGGCTCTCCTGCTGGCCTTCCAACTCGCCCACGCCAACCGCCGCAAGATCGACCGCTGGCTCGACACGCTGTCTCCCGACGGGCACCCACCCCACCGACGCCCCACCCGCCGCCGACCAACCAGACCACTCGGCAGCTGGACCCCCACAGGCCACCTCACCACCAAGTGAGAGAGACCTCACACCGACAGGAAAATCACACCGCCAACAGCCCAGCCACCCCCACGGCCCTGGGCCACCCAGAGGCGCCCCCACACCTCTGAATCCCCTCTGAACCACGACGAAAAAGCGAAACGGCCCCCACCATGATCATGATGAAGACCGTTTCGCCACTGCTACCGAGCACCTAACGTCGGTGCTCCCTTGTGCGCGAGGGGGGAGTTGAACCCCCACGCCCTTTCGGGCACTGGAACCTGAATCCAGCGCGTCTGCCTATTCCGCCACCCGCGCATTGGGTGTGTCCTCGGGCCCTGCTCCTGGCGGTGCTGGGGCCTTCCGACATCGAGAAGATTAGCACGCTGGAGGTGGTGGGTTCACATCCCTTTCCCTCCGTCCCTGGTCACCCCGACCGAGCCGGACCGGCTGCGACTACGTATCAACACGTGCCGGTTCACGTATCAACCTCGTACCGGTCCAGTCCATCTCCTCAGGAGGCGGGCAAGCTGCACAGTCAGGTGCGGGACACTGGTTTGGCGCCGCCTCTACGATCTGAGTACGGCCGAGGAGTTCGAAGGGGAGCTTCTCAGGGAACTTCGTCAGGCGTCGACACCCGTCGACCGCGCTGACAGGGGGAACCAGCCGATATCCCGGCGCGTGGATACGATCAGTAAGCAGTACCAAGTACGGCACGCACGGCTCAGTACAGAGCAGCAACTAGGAGGAGGTGCCCCATGGGAGTCCTGAAGAAGTTCGAGCAGCGTCTCGAAGGTCTGGTCAACGGCACCTTCGCCAAAGTGTTCAAGTCCGAGGTCCAGCCCGTGGAGATCGCGGGCGCACTGCAGCGCGAGTGCGACAACAACGCGACCATCTGGAACCGCGACCGGACCGTCGTACCCAACGACTTCATCGTGGAACTGAGCACACCGGACTACGACCGCCTCAGCCCGTACTCCGGGCAGCTCGGCGACGAACTCGCCGGGATGGTGCGGGACTACGCCAAGCAGCAGCGCTACACCTTCATGGGCGACATCAAGGTGCACCTGGAGAAGGCCGACGACCTGGACACCGGTCTGTACCGGGTCCGCAGCCGTACGCTCGCCTCCTCCACCAACCAGCAGGCCCCCGGCCGCCCGGGCCCCGGCACCGCCGCTCCCGCGGCACCGCCGATGGGCCGGCCCGGCGCGGGCGGAGGCGCAGGTGGTTACGGCTATCCGCCGGCCGCCGCACCGCCCCCGATGCCTGCCGCACCGCCGCCCGGCGGACGTCCCGGAGCCGCCCCGGCGGGTCCGCCCATGGGACAGCGGCCGACAGCGGGAGCGGGCCGCACGCGCGCGTGGGTCGAGATCAACGGCGCACGCCACCAGATCACCCGCGCGACGCTGGTGCTGGGCCGCAGTACCGAGGCCGACGTCCGGATCGACGACCCCGGCGTCTCGCGCCGGCACTGTGAGATCCGTCCCGGAACGCCCCCGACGATCCAGGATCTCGGGTCCACCAACGGCATCGTGGTGGACGGAACGCACACCACCCGCGCTACGCTCCGCGACGGCTCTCGGATCGTCGTGGGCAGCACCACCATCATTTACCGGCAAGCCGAAGGGTGAAGCGGGGGCAATGTCAGAGCTGACCCTCACGGTCATGCGGCTGGGTTTTCTGGCCGTACTGTGGCTGTTCGTGATCGTGGCCGTGCAGGTCATCCGCAGCGACCTGTTCGGTACGCGTGTCACCCAGCGCGGGTCGAGGCGTGACAGCGGCCGCCAGCAGCAGGCGGCCGCCCGACAGGCCGCCGCGCCCCCGCAGCAACGCCAGCAGCAGCCGTCCGGCGGCGGCAGGCAGCGCCGGGGCGCACCCAGCAAACTGGTCGTCTCCGAGGGCACCCTGACGGGCACCACCGTCGCGCTCCAGGGGCAGACCGTCACGCTCGGCCGGGCCCACGACTCCACCATCGTGCTGGACGACGACTACGCCTCCAGCAGGCATGCCAGGATCTACCCGGACCGGGACGGCCAGTGGATCGTCGAGGACCTCGGGTCCACGAACGGCACCTATCTCGACCGGACCCGACTGACTACTCCCACACCGATTCCGCTGGGCGCGCCGATCCGCATCGGCAAGACCGTCATCGAGCTGCGGAAGTAGTGCTACATCATGAATAGGCGCGAGCGGAGCGAGCACGCGGCGGCGGTCCACGCGACGGACCGCGGCGCGCTCCCGACCGGAGGGTGGGCACCGTGCGGATGTACCCGGAGCCGACGGGCGAGGTGCGCATGAGTCTGTCACTGCGCTTCGCCGCCGGATCGCACAAAGGCATGATCCGCGAGGGCAACGAGGATTCCGGCTACGCCGGTCCCCGCCTCCTCGCGATCGCCGACGGCATGGGCGGACAGGCGGCCGGTGAGGTCGCCTCCTCCGAGGTGATCTCCACGATCGTCGCCCTCGACGACGACGTCCCCGGCTCCGACATCCTCACCTCGCTCGGCACCGCCGTGCAGCGGGCCAACGACCAGCTCCGCATGATGGTCGAGGAGGACCCCCAGCTCGAAGGCATGGGGACGACCCTCACGGCGCTCCTGTGGACCGGTCAGCGCCTCGGTCTCGTACACGTGGGCGACTCGCGTGCCTACCTCCTCCGCGACGGCGTCCTCACGCAGATCACGCAGGACCACACCTGGGTGCAGCGCCTCGTCGACGAGGGACGCATCACCGAGGAAGAGGCCACCACCCACCCGCAGCGCTCCCTGCTGATGCGCGCGCTGGGCAGCGGCGACCACGTCGAGCCCGACCTCTCCATCCGCGAAGTCCGCGCCGGCGACCGCTACTTGATCTGCTCCGACGGCCTGAGCGGCGTCGTGTCCCACCAGACCATGGAGGACACCCTCGCCAGCTACCAGGGCCCCCAGGAGACCGTGCAGCAGCTCATCGAGCTGGCCCTGCGCGGCGGCGGCCCCGACAACATCACCGTGATCGTCGCCGACGTCCTCGACCTCGACACCGGCGACACCCTCGCCGGGCAGCTGTCCGACGTACCCGTGGTGGTCGGCGCGGTCGCCGAGAACCAGCACAACCTGCACGACGGCGGCGCCATGCAGACGCCCGCCGGACGCGCCTCCGGGCTCGGCCGGCAGCGGCCCGCGCACGGCGGGGGCGGCGAGTTCGGCCCGCCCGGCTCCGGCGACACCACCGGCTACATCCAGACCGGCGGCTTCGGCGGCTACACCGACGAGGACTTCGTCAAGCCCAGCGCCGGCCGCAAGTGGTTCAAGAGAACCCTGTACATCACGCTCGCCCTCGCCGTCATCGGCGGGGGCATGTACGGCGGCTACCGCTGGACCCAGACCCAGTACTACGTCGGCGCCAACGACGAGCACGTCGCGCTGTACCGGGGCATCAGCCAGGACCTGGCCTGGGTCTCGCTCTCGAAGGTCGAGAAGGACCACCCCGAGATCGAACTCAAGTACCTGCCGTCGTACCAGCAGAAGCAGGTCAAGGCCACGATCACCGAGGGCGGCCTCAAGGACGCCCAGTCGAAGATCTCCGAACTGGCCACCCAGGCCTCCGCGTGCAAGAAGCAGGAAGCCCGGCGCGCGGCCGGCAACGCGAACAACGCCGAGACCGGCGAAGGCGAGGCCGGAGGCACCACGGGAACCACCCGTACCGCCGCCGCGTCCAAGGCAACGCCGAGCCCGACGCCGTCCGGATCGGCGTCCCCGTCCACAACCGCACCCACTCCCACACCCGGCCCCAGCCTCTCCGAGGAAGAGCAGAAGCTGGTCTCGCAGTGCGGTAAGCAGTAGGCAAGCCGTGAGGGGCCACTTCATACGATGAGCAGTACAACCAACAGTCCGACACACCACACGTCCACGATCGGCGCGATCGGCACCCCGAGCCGACGCAACACCGAACTGGCGCTGCTGGTGTTCGCCGTGGTCATCCCGGTGTTCGCCTACGTCAACGTGGGTCTGGCCATCGACGACAAGGTCCCGGCCGGGCTGCTCAGCTACGGCCTCGGCCTCGGCCTGATCGCCGGCGTCGGCCACCTCGTCGTACGCAAGTTCGCCCCGTACGCCGACCCACTGCTGCTGCCCCTGGCCACGCTGCTCAACGGCGTCGGCCTGGTCGTCATCTGGCGCCTCGACCAGTCCAAGCGGCTCCAGCTGCGGGACACGTTCGTCGAGGCGGCACCCCGCCAGCTGCTGTACTCCGCGCTGGGCGTCGCCCTGTTCGTGGCCGTACTGGTCTTCCTCAAGGACCACCGCATCCTGCAGCGCTACACCTACATCTCCATGGCCGGCGCGATCGTCCTGCTGGTCCTGCCGCTCGTCCCGGGCCTCGGCGTCAACATCTTCGGCGCCCGCATCTGGATCAAGATCCCCGGCCTCGGCACCGTCCAGCCCGGCGAGTTCGCCAAGATCGCCCTCGCGATCTTCTTCGCCGGCTACCTGATGGTGAAACGCGACGCCCTCGCCCTCGCCAGCCGCCGCTTCCTGGGCCTGTACCTGCCCCGCGGCCGCGACCTCGGACCGATCATCGTCGTCTGGGTCATCTCGATCCTGATCCTCGTCTTCGAGACCGACCTCGGTACGTCGCTGCTGTTCTTCGGAATGTTCATCATCATGCTGTACGTCGCCACCGAGCGGACCAGCTGGATCGTCTTCGGTCTGCTGATGTCGGCGGCCGGCGCGGTCGGCGTCGCCAGCTTCGAGACGCACGTCCAGCAGCGCGTCGAGGCCTGGCTCGACCCGATGAACGAATACCTCCTCAGCCAGAAGGGCGTCGCCGGCCACACCGAGCAGTCCATGCAGGCCCTGTGGGCCTTCGGCTCCGGCGGCACCCTCGGCACCGGCCTCGGCCAGGGCAACTCCGACCTCATCGGCTTCGCCGCCAACTCCGACTTCATCCTCGCCACCTTCGGCGAGGAACTCGGCCTGGCCGGCGTCATGGCGATCCTGCTCATCTACGGCCTGATCGTGGAACGCGGCGTCCGCACCGCCCTCGCCGCCCGCGACCCCTTCGGCAAGCTCCTCGCCATCGGCCTCTCCGGCGCCTTCGCCCTCCAGGTCTTCGTCGTCGCCGGCGGTGTCATGGGCCTGATCCCGCTCACCGGTATGACGATGCCGTTCCTGGCGTACGGCGGTTCCTCCGTCATCGCCAACTGGGCCCTCATCGGCATCCTGCTCAGAATCAGCGACACCGCCCGCCGGCCCGCGCCCGCCCCGGCCCCCAACCCCGACGCCGAGATGACCCAGGTGGTCCGACCGTGAACAAGCCCCTGCGCCGGATCGCGATCTTCTGCGGGCTCCTCGTGCTCGCCCTGCTCGTCCGCGACAACTGGCTCCAGTACGTCCGGGCCGACGACCTCAAGGACGACACCCTCAACCGCCGCGTCGCCATCGAGCGGTACGCCACGCCCCGCGGCGACATCATCGTCGACGGCAAGTCGATCACCGGCTCCACCACGTCCAACAGCAGCGACTTCGAGTACAAGCGCACCTACAAGGACGGCCCCATGTGGGCACCCGTCACCGGGTACGCCTCACAGGCGTTCGGCGCGACGCAGCTGGAGTCCATCGACGACGGCATCCTCACCGGCAACGACGACCGGCTCTTCTTCCGCAACACCCTCGACATGATCACCGGCAAGAAGAAGCAGGGCGGCAACGTCGTCACCACCCTCAACGCCGCCGCCCAGAAAGCCGCGTACGACGGCCTCAAGGGCCGCGGCAAGGGCGCGGTGGCCGCCATCGACCCGTCCACCGGCGCGATCCTCGCCCTGGCCTCCTTCCCCTCGTACGACCCCTCGGTGTTCGCCGGGAACTCGACGAAGGACGCGGAGGCCTGGCAGAAGCTCCAGAAGGCCAAGGACCCGAACGAGCCCATGCTCAACCGGGCCCTGCGCGACATCTACCCGCCCGGCTCCACCTTCAAGGTCGTGACGGCGGCGGCGGCTCTCGAGAACGGCCTCTACACGGACGCTGACGAAAAGACCGACTCGCCGCTCCCCTACACGCTCCCGGACACCACGACCGAGCTGAAGAACGAGGGGAACATCCCCTGCAAGAACGCGACCATGCGCGTCGCCCTGCAGTACTCCTGCAACACCGTCTTCGGCAAGATCGGCGCCGACCTCGGCAAGGACAAGATGCTCGAAGAAGCCAAGAAGTTCGGCTTCAACACCGAGCAGTTCGTCCCGGTCCGCTCCTCCGCCTCCAACTTCCCCGAGAAGATGGACAAGCCGCAGACCGCCCTCAGCTCGATCGGCCAGTTCGAGACCGCGACGACCCCGCTGCAGATGGCCATGGTCGCCTCCGCGATCGCCAACGACGGCAAGCTGATGAAGCCGTACATGGTCGACAAGCTCCAGGCCCCCAACCTCGACGTGCTCGAACAGACCGAGCCCGAGGAGATGAGCCAGCCCCTGTCCTCCGACAACGCCCAGATCCTCCAGTCGATGATGGAGACGGTCGTCAAGGACGGCACCGGCAAGAACGCCCAGATCAGCGGCGTCACCGTCGGCGGCAAGACCGGCACCGCCCAGCACGGCGTCGACAACAGCGAGAAGCCGTACGCCTGGTTCATCTCGTACGCCAAGCTCGCCGACGGCAGCTCACCGGTCGCCGTGGCCGTCGTCGTCCAGGACGAGGACGCGGTCCGTGACAACATCTCGGGCGGCGGCCTCGCCGCGCCCATCGCCAAGAGCGTGATGGAGGCGGTCATCAAGAGCCAGCAGTGAGACCCCCGTCACGTCCCCTTCACATCGGTGCACGTTGCGATACCGGTCCGGTATCGGCTGACGGGCTTGGCCAGGTCACACAAATGAACCCGGGTACCGTATGCCCGGACGGCACACCGCCGGACCACACAGCAGGTGCGGTCGGGACCGACGGAGAGGGCTGGTAGGAAGCTATGGAAGAGCCGCGTCGCCTCGGCGGCCGGTACGAGCTGGGCCAGGTGCTCGGCCGTGGTGGCATGGCGGAGGTATACCTCGCACATGACACCCGCCTGGGCCGCACCGTGGCAGTGAAGACGTTGCGCGCCGACCTCGCGCGCGACCCTTCCTTCCAGGCCCGGTTCCGCCGGGAGGCCCAGTCGGCCGCCTCGCTCAACCATCCCGCGATCGTCGCCGTGTACGACACCGGCGAGGACTACATCGACGGGACGTCCATCCCGTACATCGTCATGGAGTACGTGGACGGCTCGACCCTCCGCGAACTCCTCCACTCGGGCCGCAAGCTGCTGCCCGAGCGGACACTGGAGATGACGATCGGGATCCTCCAGGCATTGGAGTACTCCCACAGAAGCGGCATCGTCCACCGCGACATCAAGCCGGCGAACGTGATGCTCACGCGCAACGGCCAGGTCAAGGTCATGGACTTCGGCATCGCCCGCGCGATGGGCGACTCCGGCATGACGATGACGCAGACATCGGCGGTCATAGGAACGGCCCAGTACCTCTCGCCGGAACAGGCGAAGGGCGAACAGGTCGACGCACGAAGCGACCTGTACTCGACCGGCTGCCTGTTGTACGAGCTGTTGACGGTACGTCCGCCCTTCATCGGGGACTCCCCGGTCGCGGTGGCCTACCAGCACGTACGGGAGGAACCGCAGCCCCCGTCGGTGTTCGACCCCGAGATCACGCCCGAGATGGACGCCATCGTCCTCAAGGCCCTGGTCAAGGACCCGGACTACCGCTACCAGTCCGCCGACGAGATGCGCGCCGACATCGAGGCCTGCCTCGACGGCCAGCCGGTCGCGGCAGCGGCGGCCATGAGCGCGGTCGGCTACGGCGGCTACGGCTACCCCGACGACCAGGCCACCACCGCCCTGCGCTCCGACGCCGGCGCGACCACCATGCTCCCGCCGATGAACCCGGACGACGGCGGCTACGGCTACGACGACCGCGGTCCCCGTCGGCGCCAGCAACCGAAGAAGTCGAACACCTCGACGATCCTGCTGGTCGTGGCGGGACTGCTGGTGCTGGTGGGCGCGGTCCTGATCGGCAGGTGGATCTTCGACGGCCAGAACGTCAGCGACGCCACCATCACGAACCCCAACTTCGTCAGCCAGACCAAGGCCGATGCGGAGAAGGCGGCGGTGAACGTCGACCTGAAGTTGACGTTCACGGAGAAGGCCTGCGAGGCGGAGCCCAAGGGCAACATCTGCGATCAGAATCCAGATCCCGGTGTTGAGGTGAAGAAGGGCGACACCATCGCGCTGGTGGTGTCGACCGGGGCGCCGAAGATCGCGGTGCCGAACGTCATCGACAAGGACGTCGACGCGGCCACGTCCCAGCTTCAGGACAAAGGCTTCGACGTCAAGACCAAGGAGACCGAGTCCTCCCAGGACCCGGGCACCGTCCTCAGCCAGAACCCGGACCCCGGTACCGAGCTGGAAAAGGGCTCCACGGTCACGCTCGAAGTCGCCAAGGAGGAAGAGAAGTCGACCGTCCCGGAAGTCACCGGCCAGGACTGTGACACCGCCAAGCAGCAGATGGTTGCCAACGGCCTCGTCGGCGAGTGCACGGAGGTCGAGACCCAGGACGCCAACCAGGTCGGCAAGGTCATCGCGACCTCGCCCCAGGCCAACACCCAGGCCGACCCGGGCTCTACGGTGACCATCCAGATCGGCAAGGCGGCCGAGCAGGAGCAGACCGAGGTCCCGAACGTCGTCGGACAGACGGTCGGACAGGCCAAGCAGACCCTGCAGGCGGCCGGCTTCACCAACATCCAGTTCACCGGCGACAGCGACCAGAGCGACACCGCGATCGTCACCGCCCAGGACCCGGGCCAGGGCAACGAGGTCGAGGATCCGGGCAACACCCAGATCACGCTCCAGAGCGTCGGCTTCGGAAACAACAACAACGGCGGAAACGACGGCGACAACGACAACGGCGGCATCTTCGGCTGACGTCTCTTGTCACGCAGCTGAGCCCCGGCACCTGAGAAGGCGCCGGGGCTCACTCATACCCATGTGCGAAATCCGACCAGAACTTCGTATGCCTGGACTCGTTGGACGGGTGAGGAAAACCCGACGAGTTGAGGAGAAGCGGAACGTGATCAACGAAACGGCACTGTTGGAGTCGAAGACCTTGCGCGACAGCGTGCTGGAACGCACAGATGTGCTCGACAAGGTCAAGGCTCTGTCACTCCTGCCGGACGGCATGCATGTCACAACGGCGATGGTTGCGGCGTACTTCGAAGTCGCGGAGCGCGCTGTCAACCGTATGGCACAACGGCACCGGGACGAGCTGACGGTGAACGGCCTGCGGATCCTGCGCGGCGAAGAACTCGCGAGATTTAAGGGAGACACGTTGTCTCTCTACCCTGAGAGCTATCCACAACCCCGCTCCAGCCTGGCCCTTTGGTCCCGCCGAGCCGTTCTCAACGCGGCAATGCTCCTCCGCGACAGCGAGGTGGCCCGCCAGGTCCGCGCCTATCTCCTCGACATGGAGTACCTGGCACGCACCACCCACTCGGTGGACAACCCGGCCGAGGCAGCTACACAGTCCCTCGACGACCGCATCGACCAGCGCATCACCCACATCCTCGGCAAGACAGTCGTCCCCATGTTCAACGCCCTGATCGAAACCTCAGGCGAACACCGCAAGGAACTCATCGCCCTGCGGGCCGGCGTCCAGCGAGTCGAGCAGCGGCTCCGGCAACACCACGCCCGGCTGCAGAGGCTCGAAAGCCCGCACGAGGGCCGTCCCCTCCCCGGAGTCATGGCCTCTATGGACGCCATGAACGGCCGCACGTTCGAGCACCACATCGCCAAGCTGCTGCGCCGCGACGGCTGTACGAACGTCGTCGTACAGGGCGGTCACGGAGACCGGGGCGTCGACATCATCGCGCTCACAGCCGACGGGCGACGCCTCGTCGTCCAGTGCAAGAGGTTCGCGCCCTACCTCAACATCACCAGCCCCGACGTCCAGAAGTTCGTCGGCTCGGCGAAGGTCCTCCACAGTGCCGATGTGGCCCTCTACGTCGCGACCTGCCCCTTCACCCCGGAAGCCCTGAGCATCGCCGCCGAGGCCGGAATCACCGTCGTACACCGTGGGCTGCTGGAGGAGTGGAGCGCCGGGGAACCGCTGAAGGTGCTGGAGTAGTCACGAGCTGACGCGAAGGGCCCGAAGCCGCAAGAGAAAGTTGCGGCTTCGGGCCTTCGTCATGCTAGAGGACAGCCCTCCTTTCAGGAGGGCTGTCGGTTCACCGCAACTCCTTCGGCACCGTCCGCTCCGAGTCCACCTTCTCCACCCGCACCAGCTCCCCCCACACGATGTACCGGTACTCCGACGTGAACACAGGGGTGCAGGTCGTCAGGGTGATGTACCGCCCCGCCTTCCGCTTGCCCGACTCCTTCGGGATCGGGGACAGGACCTCGACGTTGTACTTCGAGGTCTCCGGGAGGGTGTCGTAGACCTTGTAGACGTACCACTCGTTCTTCGTCTCGAAGACGATCGGGTCGCCCTTCCTCAGCTTGTCGATGTTGTGGAACTTGGCGCCGTGGCCGTCCCGGTGGGCCGCCAGCGTGAAGTTGCCCGACTTCGCCTGGGGGAGCGCCGACTTGATCGGGTCCGTGTAGTAGCCGGCCACGCCGTCGTTCAGGACCTTCGACGACGTGCCCTTCTTGACCAGGACCTCGCCGTTCTTCATGGCCGGGACGTGCAGGAAGCCGATGCCGTCCTTGGTGTCGAACGCGGCGGGACCCGTGTCCGCGTCGGCCCAGTGGTCGCGTACCTCGTCGCCCTGCTTGTCCGCCTCGCGGTCCGCGACGACGTTCGTCCACCAGAGCGAGTACGCGACGAACAGGCCCAGCACCAGGCCCGCCGTGATGAGGAGTTCACCGAAAACGCTCACCGCGGTGGCCAGTTTTCCGGTCGTGCCCCTGGGACGGGCATCCTGCGAAGGGGAAACGGACGCGTCCGCGGTCTGCTCGTCGTGGTCCGTCGTCGCTGCCACTCTTCATCTGCCCTTACTGCACGAGCGCATCCGGCTTGCCCTTGCTGCGCGGCCGTTCCTCGACCATCTTGCCCCACACGATCATCCGGTATTTGCTCGTGAACTCCGGAGTACACGTCGTGAGGGTGATGTAGCGGCCCGGCTCGGTGAAACCCGAGCCATTGGGGATCGGGTCCAGCACGCTCGTGTTGCTCGGCGACGTGACCGGCAGGATCGCCTCCATCTTGTAGACGTAGTACTTGTCCTGCGTCTCCACGACGATCGCGTCGCCCTTCTTCAGCCGGTTGATGTACCGGAAGGGCTCGCCGTGCGTGTTGCGGTGCCCCGCGAGCCCGAAGTTGCCGGTCGCCGCCGACGGCATCGCCGTGTTGAGGCTGCCCTCCGCGTAGTGGCCGACCATCCCCCGGTCCAGCACCTTCTTCTTGCTGGTGCCCTCCGCGATCGGCACCACCACGTCCAGCTTGGGGATGTCCAGGATGGCGAACCCCTGCCCCGGCTCGAACACCCCCGGCGCCCGCTTCCCGCTCGCCCAGTCGTCCTGGAGGCTCGTCGCCTCGTTCCCGGCCTGCGCGTGCGCCCGTACGTTCGTCCACCACAGCTGGTAGGTCACGAACAGCAGCATCACCACGCCAGTGGTGATGAACACCTCGCCGATCGCCCGGCTCGCCATCACGGCCACGCCCGGCTTCTGCGCCCGCGCCGCCTGCCGCGCGGCCACCCGCGAGAGGGGCGCACCCTCCGCCGACTCGGCGGCCGCGCCCTCCGATGCCTCCTGAGGGCCTCCATGGCGCCCGTGACGGGCCTTGGCGGCCTTCCGGCGCGCTGCCCGCCCACCGGCCGCCGAAGGGCCCTCAGAGGCGCCTGTGGCCCCTGCGCCGACCGAGGCGGTCGACACCGAGTCCTCGTCGGGTATTCGCGGCAGATCCGCCAGCCGCAGCGCCACCGTCTCCTCGTCGACCGGCGGCAGCACCACGGGAGGAGCCACGTACGGCTGTGCCGCACGAGGGACCGCGGCAGGAGCCACGTACGGCACCTGCTCCTCGTACACCCCCACCTGCCAGTCCTGCGCGTACCCCCGCGAGTCGTACCCCGACTCCGGCCCGGAGCCGCGGTGCTCAGCCGCCCCCTGCTCGGCCGAGGCGTCGTACGGGCGCGCATGGCCGCGCCTGCGCCGCCCGCTGCCCTGAGGCGGATCGTTCCGCTGCCCCGGCAACGGGTCGCTCAGCGGATCCACCGGCCGCTCCGCCGGCGCCTCGAACGCACCCGGCACCCCGTACGGCTCCTGCTGCCCGTACGAGGGTCCCTGGTCGCCGGTGTCTCCGTACGCGGAGCCGGACTCGCGCTCGGGGCGCAGGGCGGTCACGCCGTGGCCCTGCCCACCACCGGGGCGAGCCCTGACGACCTCGCCACGGCACCCCGGTCGCCGCACTCCACCAGCCAGTTGGCCAGCATCAGGTGACCGTGTTCCGTCAGCACCGACTCGGGGTGGAACTGCACACCCTCGACCGCGAGTTCACGGTGCCGAAGGCCCATGATGATCCCGTCGTGCGTACGGGCCGTGACCTCCAGCTCGGCCGGGACCGTCTCCGGCTCCGCCGCCAGGGAGTGGTAGCGGGTCGCCGTGAAGGGGCTCGGCAGACCCGCGAAGACGCCCTTGCCCTCGTGTTCCACGAGGGACGTCTTGCCGTGCAGCAGCTCGGGCGCGCGGTCCACCACACCGCCGTACGCCACCTGCATCGACTGCATGCCCAGGCAGACCCCGAACACCGGCACCCCGGTGGCCGCGCAGTGGCGCACCATCTCGATGCAGACCCCGGCCTCCTCGGGCGTACCCGGGCCCGGCGACAGCAGCACACCGTCAAAGCCGTCCTGCGCGTGCGCCGTCGACACCTCGTCGTTGCGCAGCACCTCGCACTCGGCGCCCAGCTGGTACAGGTACTGGACCAGGTTGAAGACGAAGCTGTCGTAGTTGTCGACGACGAGAATCCGCGCGCTCACTGGTCGTTCACCGTCACATCGTTGAAGGGGAGGAGGGGTTCGGCCCACGGGAAGACGTACTGGAAGAGCACATAGACCACCGCCAGCGCCAGTACGAGGGAGAACAACGCCTTCACCCACGCGTTCCCCGGCAGATGCCGCCAGATCCAGCCGTACATGCCGTCCCTTCCGTCGCCCACGGCACCCGACTCGCGGCACCGGACTCACGCGTACCTCACCAGATTAACGGCGCAGCGCCTCGGGTTTCCCGGCCTCCACAGGCTGTGTGGAATCCAGGTGTGCCCAGACGATCAGTCGATGGCTGTGCCCCCACTCCGGATCGCACGTGGTCAGCGTGAGATAACGGCCCGAGCGCGTGTACCCGCTCTTACGTGGCACAGGATCGATCACCTCAATGTCCGTGGGCACGGTTTTGTAGGGGCCTTTGTCGATCCGATACGTGAACCACGTCGTCCCGTCCGTCAGCACCACCGCGTCCCCGCGGCGCAGCTCCGGAAAGTCCTTGAACGGATCACCGTACGTACGCCGGTGGCCCGCGACCGAGAAGTTGCCCTGCTGGCCGAGCCGCGCGGTGGTGGCGTAGTGGCCGAGGCCCTTCTTCAGGGTGTTCGTCTTCGTGCCTTCGAGCACCGGCTTGTTCCACGTGAAACCAAGCCGCGGGATGTACATGATCGCGAAGGGCTTGCCCGAGGAGTAGGGACCGGGCGGCTTGGGGCCCGCCGTACTCGTGGGAGTGGCCGACGGCTCCGGCTCCGGCGCCTGTGTCACCGTGCCCTTCGACCACTGGTCCTGTAACTGGTCGATCTGGTCGTCCATGACGCCGTCGGCCTTCACGCCGGTCCAGAACAGCACGTACACGACGAAGAGCACGATCACCGTGCCCACCGTGACGCACAGTTCGCTGGCCGTCCTGATGATCACGCGCCCCGACACAGGCCCCCCAGCGGTGAGCTACGCCAGCTACTTCACAGGTTTCGCGTACTGCAGATCCACTGTGCCCGAGTAGCCGGGCAGAGTCACCGTCCCGTCCTCGTCGACCTGCCAGCCGAGCCCGTAGACGTTGACATACACCATGTAGTTCTGGATCGCCTTGGACGCCGTGAGCGCGTTCCGCAGCTTCTCGGGGTCGCCTACCGCCGTGATCTTGTACGGGGGTGAGTAGACGCGTCCCTGGAGGATCAGCGTGTTGCCCACGCAGCGGACGGCGCTGGTGGAGATGAGCCGCTGGTCCATGACCTTGATGCCCTTGGCCCCGCCCTGCCAGAGGGCGTTCACTACGGCCTGGAGGTCCTGCTGGTGGATGACCAGGTAGTCGGGCTGCGGCTCGGGGTAGCCGGGGAGCTTCGCGGTGGCGTTCGGCGGGGCGTCGTTGAGGGTGACCGTGAGGGCCTCGCCCTTGAGCTTCTGGGTGCCCGCGGCCTTCTCCAGCGCCGCCAGCTTGGCGTCCTCGGCCTCGGTGCTGCCGTCGTCGCGCTCGGCGAGCGCCTCGACGTCATCGCGCAGGGCCGCGTTGGACTCGTCGAGCCGGCCGTTCTTGTGGCTGCGCTCCTGGATGAGGTCCGAGAGCCTCAGCAGCGAGGCGTCCGTGCGGATGTTCGTACCCTTGGCTGTATCGAAGCTCGTGAAGAAAATCAGCCCCGCGAGGGCGAAGACCCCCACGGTGAGCACCCGGACCGGGCGGAAACGGCGGTTACCGGCAGGACTGGAATCCGTCCCGGGGGAGTCGGCAGAATTGCTCAACGTACCCTTATCTCCTTCGGCGCCGCGGAAGCACTACGCTAACGGACGCCCGGGGGAGCACTAAGTGTCCCCTTGTACGCTGCCCCGGAGCCCGACCCAGTTCCCTGCGCGGCCACGCAGCGCATCGACAGGAGAGACCCTCGTGCCGAAGTCACGTATCCGCAAGAAGGCCGACTACACGCCGCCGCCCGCCAAGCAGGCGACGGCCATCAAACTGAACAGCCGCGGCTGGGTCGCACCGGTCATGCTGGCGATGTTCCTCATCGGCCTGGCCTGGATCGTCCTCTTCTATGTGACCGACGGCACGCTGCCGATCGACTCACTGGACAACTGGAACATCGTGGTGGGCTTCGGCTTCATCGCCGCGGGCTTCGGTGTCTCCACGCAGTGGAAGTAGGGCCTTCAGGGCGGGCCCTCAGGGCTCTGCCCAGGGCTTTTCGCTGAGTTATCCACAGCCAGGGTTGAATTTCCACACCCCGCCTGGGGAAAAGACGACGATCTGTGGATAACTCATCGAGTGTTGACGCCGGTACGACTGACACACCGGTAACCGCAAGCTTGTTCGCCCCCTGCCTGACCTGGGAAAACTCCGGTCGGTGACAGGGGGCACAGCTGTTCCCGCACACTGTGCACAGGCAGCGCCACGGACTGTGGACAACAGGCACTCAGTGACAGGAGTGACCGGTCGGGGCGGCTGGACGGCAGGTCGGGCGCGCTAGCGGATGCGCTAGATGAGCTGGCCCGTGCGGATCAGGGTCATGACGACCACCGCGACCAGGACAACCGCGCAGACGCCGTACTGGACCAGGGATCTGCGCTCGCGCGGGGCGTGGACCATGGCGTAGCCGATGACGACACCGGCGACGAGGCCGCCGATGTGGGCCTGCCAGGCGATGTTGCTCGCTCCGAAGGTGAAGACGAGGTTGATCACCAGGAGAGCGATGATTGGCCGCATGTCCTGGTTGAGGCGGCGCATCAGGACAGCGGTCGCGCCGAAGAGGCCGAAGATGGCACCGGAAGCCCCGAGCGAGCCGCTGCTCGGGGAGGCCAGCAGATAAGTGAGGGCACTGCCCGCGAGACCCGAGACGATGTAGAGCACCAGGTAACGGACCCGGCCGAGGGCAGCTTCCAACGGGCCGCCGAGCCACCACAGGCTCAGCATGTTGAAGCCGATGTGCCAGATGGCCTGGTGCGCGAACATCGAGGTGAACAGCAGATACCACTGCCCCTCGGCGACGCCCTCCGTGGCGACGTACGGCGCCGGCGGCCACTTGCCGACGAGGACCAGGTGGTCCAGGAACGACGGGCGGATCTGGCCGACGAGGAAGACCGCGAGGTTGATCCCGATGAGGATCTTGGTCAGGAGGCGGGGATCAGCTGCGATGGTGCCGCCGGCGATGTTGCGCGGCCTGGAGGCGCCGGGCGCGTGTCCCGTGCCGGAGCCGTTGCGCACGCATTCCGGGCACTGGAAGCCGACGGAGGCGCTGACCATGCACTCGGGGCAGATCGGGCGTTCGCAGCGGGTGCAGCGGATGCCTGTCTCGCGGTCCGGGTGGCGGTAGCAGGTGGGCAGGCTCTGGGCGTCCTGCGGGCCCTGCGGGCTGCCTGGCGCCTGGTCCATGGGATCCCCTAAGTCCGTCAGTCCGTCGTCGTGCGGTTCCTCGTCGTACGGTTCGTCGTCGTACGCAATGCACCGCCCCGCCCATCCTTACGGATGAGCGGGGCGTTTGGTTCCCTGCTGGCCCCCTCCGGAAAAGAGCTGGCGGGAGGGGTTCCCTGGGGTGAGCCCTAGCGGGTCTCGACGACGACCGACTCGATGACGACGTCGTTGACCGGGCGGTCGGTGCGCGGGTTGGTCGCCGCGGTCGCGATGGCGTCCACGATCTTCTGGCTGGCCGCGTCGGTGACCTCACCGAAAATGGTGTGCTTGCGGGTCAGCCACGCCGTCGGGGAGACGGTGATGAAGAACTGCGAGCCGTTGGTGCCCGGGCCGGCGTTGGCCATGGCCAGGAGGTACGGCTTGTCGAAGCGGAGGTCCGGGTGGAACTCGTCCTCGAACTGGTAGCCGGGACCGCCGGTGCCGTTACCGAGGGGGTCACCGCCCTGGATCATGAATCCGCTGATCACCCGGTGGAAGACCGTGCCGTCGTAGAGCTTGGCCGTGGACTTCTCACCAGTCTCCGGGTTGGTCCACTCACGCCCGCCGGTGGCGAGCTCGACGAAGTTCTGGACCGTCTTGGGCGCGTGGTTCGGCAGGAGCCGGACTTCGATGTCGCCGTGATTGGTCTTCAGGGTGGCGTAAAGCTGCTCAGCCACGATCTGCCTTCCGTTGTCTTCTTGTGACTCCCCGATCCTTGCACGGTCCACGCCGTGCGTCGCCCGGCACCCTCCTCCGAGCGAAAATCCGGCGTTTTCGCTTGCGCTTCCGGCGCTGCGCAGAAAACCGGTCGAGTAGGCACGGGACGGGGGCGCGGCACGGCGATCCGTGGCATTGTCGACGACAAGCTCCTGTTGCCCGGTATTCATCGCTATTGCATGTGATCGTCATCCGCTGCCACATGCGACCGGTCCGGTGCCGTCAGTCCCGTGCGATCGGCCGTCCATGACCCGGATGCCCGCCCTCGCATGCCTCGCGGCGTATTGCCAGGCATGATCCGTAAAAGGGTGGAGAGTCGATAACCGTACGCCACCGACGAGGAGGATCCCGTGACCCGCATCGAAAGCGTGCGCGCCGCAACCAGCTCGGCGAAGGACAGCGTCCTGCACGCCGCGGACGTGGTGGCGCCCTACGCCGACACGGCCAAGGACAGGGCCACCCAGTACGCCCACGAGACACGCGTACGGCTTGCTCCCAGGGTGTCCCAGGCCACGGAGCAGGCCCGTGTCCAGTACGGCGCGCATCTCGCTCCGCGACTGGAACAGGCCCGTACGCATGTGCCGCCGAAGGTCGACCATGCCGCTCACGAAGCCGCTGCCCGTACCGCCAAGGCGGCCCGGCAGGCCGCCGACTACACCACGCCGCGCGTGGAGCGGGCGGTCGCGGCGGCCGGGCCCGTACGAGAGGAGGCCGCCGCACGCGGTGCCGCGGCGCTGGCCGCGCTGCGTGGTCAGGTCACTCCGCAGGAGATCCGGAAGCTGGCCCGCCAGCATGAGCGTCGGGCCCGGGCGGGCCGGCTCGCCAAGGGGCTGGTCGTGCTGGGCATCCTGGCGGGCGGCGCCTTCGCCGCGTGGAAGTGGTGGGACAAGCAGGCCAATCCCGACTGGCTGGTCGAGCCGCCCGCCGCGACCGAGGTCCCGGAGACGGGGCACCTGACGTCGGTGGACGGCACCGCTCCCTCGCATCTTGACCCCGAGGTCGAGGCGAAGGAGGCCGAGTCGGAGGCCACGGAGGGCGACGAGGACCGCCGCTGACGGTTCGGTTCGTGTGTGGTGTCGCCGTGGGGTGGGAGACCTGAGGGTCTCCCACCCCACGGCGGTGTTTCACGTGAAACACCGCTCTGCTCCGTTTCACGTGAAACATCGTCGTCCGCGCCGTCAGGAGACGGCCAGCTGCGGGCTCGTCCTCAGTCCGCCGATGCCCCTCGTGACCGGGGCTCGGAGGATGGTGCGGCGGACGGTCGAGGGCACCTGGACCTCCGGAGCCACCGGCGTCGCCAGGGTCACCGGGACCACCGAGACCGTGCTCTTGCTCCGGCCGGCGGCGAAGACGTACAGCCGGAGGACCAGGAAGCGTCCTATGCCGGCGAGGCCGGAGGCGCTGAGGTAGACGATCTGCTCGGTCAGCATGCCGGGCGACGGCTGGACCAGGTGCAGGACGAACATCGCGACGCAGGTGACGGCGTAGGCGGCGGTGGCCGAGCCCGCCGACTGCCAGTGCTGGCGCCATCCGGCGCGCTTGCCGCCCCCGAAGGTGAAGCGGGCGTGGAGTTCGGTGCACAGGATGGTCGAGGCGACCGTGATCAGCGCGTTGGCCAGCACCCAGGGCATCGCCACCGCGAGCAGCGCGACGGCGCCGCTGGAGAGGAGGCCGACGCCACCGCCGCACAGAACGAACCGGGCGAAGGAGGCGAGTGGTCCGGGAGCAGCAGCGGCGCCGGTCGTGCTGGGCTTCGACGAGAGCTGCGGCTTCACGGCGGTTTCCTTCCGGCGGGGCGACTGTGGACCTCTGTGGATCACGGGGATCAACTGGGTTCAACGATGCCGTCGCGCGCTCTTGGAAACGATGACGTGTGCTCCCGAACCGGGGGTGTAGCTGGCCCCACCATCGGGGTGCGGGAGGCGCTACCCAGGGCAGGGAAAAGGGCGGCTGATAGCTTCTACATGAACGTAGAAACAGGCGTAGGAACAGACGAAGAAGCAACGAGGAGTTCTCATGGCCCTGTGGGACCGCATCAAGGAGTCCGCATCGACGATGCAGACCCAACTGGAGGCGAAGAAGAACGACTTGAAGAGCGGCGCGTTCCGGGACGCGAGTATGGCGATGTGTGCCCTGGTCGCCGCGGCCGACGGCACGATCGACCCGGCGGAACGGCAGCGCGTGGCCCAGCTCATCGCCACGAACGACGTCCTGCAGAACTTCCCCGCCGACGATCTGCGCCGCCGCTTCGACGAGAACATCGGCAAGCTGACGGCCGACTTCGCCTTCGGCAAGGTGACCGTGCTCCAGGAGATCGCCAAGGCCAAGAAGAAGCCGGCCGAGGCCCGTGCGGTGATCCAGATCGGCATCGTCATCGGCGGCGCGGACGGCGACTTCGACAAGACCGAGCAGGCGGTCGTACGGGAGGCCTGCTTCGCCCTGGACCTGCCGCCGCACGAGTTCGATCTCTGACGCGACGCGCACGGCCCATCGGGCCGACAGCTGCAAAAGTGCCCTCTGGACTGCGTTTCCGCAGTTCAGAGGGCATTTCGGCTGTGGAGCCTAGGGGAGTCGAACCCCTGACATCTGCCATGCAAAGACAGCGCTCTACCAACTGAGCTAAGGCCCCGAGGGAAAGGCGTCCGCCCAGAACAACCAAGTCCTGGTGGGTGCCGTCGACAAGAGTACCGGGTCATCCCCGGTATCCCGCAAAAGGATTGGGGGTCCCCGTGGACGACCACTCTCCGTAAGATGCTCGTCGTGGTTCGCTACAGCGAACCGCGGTATTTGGGGAAGCGATGGGGAGACGCAATGGATGCCGCACAGCAGGAAGCCACCGCAAGAGCGCGGGAGCTTCAGCGGAACTGGTACGGAGAGCCGCTGGGGGCGCTCTTCCGTAAGCTCATCGACGATCTTGGTCTCAACCAGGCTCGTCTCGCGGGGGTACTGGGGCTGTCCGCGCCGATGCTGTCACAGCTGATGAGCGGCCAGCGGGCCAAGATCGGCAATCCGGCAGTGGTGCAGCGGGTGCAGTTGCTGCAGGATCTGGCCGGTCAGGTCGCGGACGGCAGCGTAAGTGCGGCCGAGGCGACCGAGCGGATGGACGAGATCAAGAAGTCGCAGGGGGGCTCGGTGCTCAGCAACACCACGCAGTCGACGACGAGTTCGGGGGCGCCCACGGTCAAGCGTGTGGTCCGCGAGATCCAGTCGCTGCTGCGCTCGGTGGCCGCCGCCGGCGACATCATCGAGGCGGCGGACACTCTCGCCCCGACCCACCCGGAACTGGCAGAGTTCCTCCGGGTGTACGGCGCGGGCCGCACGTCGGACGCCGTGACGCACTACCAGTCCCACCAGAACTGAGCCGCCGGCCCGGCCGCCGACCGGGGGTTCGGCGGCCGGGCTCCGGCTCAGGAGCAGCAACGGGACAGACGCGCAGAGGAGATGGGCAGGGAGAGTCGGGGAGACGGGCGGGAAAACAGGTGCGGAGACAGGTTCTGGGCGAGCGGGGTGACAGCGGGCTCCGGAGCGGGGTAGGAGGAGCCGTACCAACCGCCGGTCCGGAGCCGACCGAGCGGGGATCCGAAGGGGGATCGACGCAGAGCCATGGGTGAGGTCTTCGCCGGCCGGTACGAACTGGCCGACCCGATCGGGCGCGGGGGAGTCGGCGCCGTCTGGCGTGCCTGGGACCACCGCCGCCGCCGGTACGTGGCCGCCAAGGTCCTCCAGCAGAGCGACGCCCACTCGCTGCTGCGCTTCGTCCGCGAACAGGCACTGCGGATCGACCACCCGCATGTGCTCGCCCCGGCCAGCTGGGCCGCGGACGACGACAAGGTCCTGTTCACCATGGACCTGGTCGCAGGCGGCTCGCTCGTCCATCTGATCGCGGACTACGGCCCCCTGCCGCCCGGGGTCGTCTGCACCCTCCTCGACCAGCTCCTCTCGGGCCTGGCCGCCGTGCACGCGGAGGGCGTCGTCCACCGGGACATCAAGCCCGCCAACGTGCTGCTCGAAGCGACCGGTACGGGCCGCCCGCGGCTGCGGCTGTCCGACTTCGGCATCGCGATGCGGCTGGGCGAGCCGCGTCTGACGGAGACCGACTATGTGGTGGGCACGCCGGGTTACTTCGCTCCCGAGCAAATGCTGGGCGCGGACCCGGACTTCCCCTCCGACCTGTTCGCCGTGGGCCTGGTCGCGCTCTATCTCCTGGAGGGCGCCAAGCCGGACTCCAAGGCCCTCATCGAGTACTTCGCGGACCACGGCACGCCCAGCGCCCCCCAGGGCATACCGGAGCCGCTCTGGCAGGTCGTGGCCACGCTGCTGCAGCCGGACCCCCAGGCGCGGTTCCGCACCGCCACAGGCGCCCGCAAGGCCCTCGGCCAGGCCGCCGAACTCCTGCCCGAGCCCGGCCCCGACGACGAGCTGATCGAGATCTTCGACCAACTCGGCCCCCTCCCAAGGGGCTTCGCCCCGACCGGCCCCCTCAAACCGTCCCCCGGGGTGACCACGAACGGCGCCCGCACCGGCGGGGCAACGGGCGGTCCGGCCACAGGCACCGGACACGGCGAGTACGGCGGCCCGGACTCGAACAGCACGCACACCGGCCCGGGAGCGGCCCGCTCGTACGACCCGTACCGCGAACCGAACCCGGACGGCACACGCACCGGCCCGGCGACGGGCGGCACGCACACGGGACCGGGCCTCGGGCCGACGCGGAGTCCGCTGCCCGGCCCGATGCCGGATCCCGTGCCAGGACCCGTCTCCCCACCCTCCGGACCGGGCGCGGGCGCCATTCCCTCCCGGCCGGTCGAGGCCCCCGCACCCACCGGCTCCGAGCAGCCCTGGCAGTCCTCCGGTGCCGCCCCGAGCCGGCCGGGCGCCGACTCCGGACGGCCGCCCCAGCCGCCGAGCCCGGAGCAGCCCCACCCCGCTCAGCGGAACGGCATCCCGCCCCACCCGGACGTCACACCCCCGCGCCCCACGCACCCACCGTCGACGGCGCCTTCCCGGCCCTCGCCCACGGACCCGAACGCCGCCCAGGCCGTAGCTCCGATGCCCCCGCAACCGCCGTCAGCGGCCCCGCCCCAGCCGTCCGCCATGTCGGACACGGGCAGCTTCCACCTGCCCCCGCCCCAGCTGACCGCCCCCGCCACTCCCCCCACGGCCGCCAATCACGTATCCGCCCCCTTCGAAACCACGCACGCGCCCTCCCCCCATCCGCACCCGCACGGAACCACCACGCAGACCCAGGCTCCGACCGCGACGGCGACCCCCACTCCGACGCTGCGCCACCAGGACGCGTACGCCCCCACCTCTTCGTACGTCGCTCAGGTCCCGCAAGTTCCCGCGTCCGCGCAGGCTGTTCCCCAGCGCCGCGGCCGACGTCGCCAGCGTCGTCCCGGGCCGCCCGGGAAGGTGGCGATACCGGTGCTGTTCCTGGCCCTGACCTGCTACGCGGTCGGTTTCTGGGCCCTGTTCCGCATCTGAACCACGCGACTACGCGCGCGGGCCGCCGATTCCTCGGGCCACCGACTACGCGCGCGCGGAGCGCCGCCGGGCGACCACCGTCCACAGCCCGAGACCCAGCATCAGCAGGCTCCCCGCCCCGATGCCGCTCACCGCGACCACCCGCATCACGGCGTCATCGCCGCCGCCGCTTCCCGCGTCGCTCTCATCGGCTCTGGTGCCGCCCGCCACCCCACCGGACGTCCACCCGCCGGCCGCCTCCCGCTCCTCCTCCGTGACCGCGAAGGTGTCCCGGGGCACGGACTGCCCCAGATACGCGGGCGCGTCCTGCGCCGTACCGGTCACCTGCACCCGCAGCGTCAGCCCGTACGGTCCCGCGCCGAATCGTTCCGTCATCTGCTCGGCGAGATGGACGACGAGGTAGTACGAGCCGGCGAACCGCATGCCCTGCATCCGGTCGCCGACGCCGAAGCGGTTGGCGTACTCGACCGGTGGCAGCGGATCGAGGGCGGCGGAGGTCTGGCTGCCGTTGTAGCCGAGGCCCTCGTCGTCGACGTACCCGCGCGCGGGGTTGTAGAGCGACATGACCAGTACGTTGCCGAGGAACCCTTCTCCGCCGCTGGAACTGCCCAGTTCGGCGACGGCGTGCAGCTGCTGCCCCCAGTCGACCGGGACCCGGTAGAACAGCGTCCGACCGGGCGTGATGTCGTCCTGCCAGACGCCCTGCCCCACCGGGGTGGCCGTGGCGAATCCGGCACCGCCCGCGCGCGGGACGGCGTCTCCGGTAAGAGGAGCGGGTGAGGCGGAGTCCCCGGACCCGGGGGACTCGGGCGCGACCGTCGCCGCCTCGTTGACGAGGCCCGGCTCCGACACGTAGGTCAGCTCCAGGTCCCAGTCGTCCGAGGACGAGCCCGCGGAGTCGATACGGTCGACGACCACGTAGTACGTACCGGCGTCCTGACAGGCTGTCGTCTCGCCGTCGGTCGTGCGCGAGGCCCAGGCGGCGACCGGATGCGGGCTGCGGGAGGCCCCGAAGCGGGTGCTGTCGTACGAGCAGGAACGGGCGTCGGCGTCCTGCACGGACACCTTGACGCCGTCGGAGGAGGACACCGTCGTGCCCTGCCGGGGGACGGCGGTGGCGGAGACGTACGCGTTCGACGTGGCGTCGAGTGCGAGGCGGTAGTAGAGCCTGCCGTTGACGGGGAGGGTGCTCCGGTAGGTCCCGCCGGGCTCCAGCCGCACGGCGTCCGTGGTGCTCGCGGCCCCTTCGACGACCTGGGCGTCCTCGGCGAAGTCGTAGGCGTACGCGTCCGGCGCGGCGACCGCCTCCGGGCCGGCCCCGGGGCCCGCACCGAATCCCGCCAGCGCGCACAGCACCGCCGCCACGACCGCGCCCCGCACCGTGCGCCGCCCCATCACGCGCCACCCCTCGTCCCGCTCGCCGCCCGAACCGCCCACCGGCCCAGCTCCGTCCGGGCACCGTTTCTGCCCGGACCGTCGCTCATCCTGCCCCGCCGACCACCCCGGCACCGCACGATTCGCACGACCGCCCGAAACGACTGCCCTTTATGCGTCGTGATTTGCCCCAGCAACACAAAACCCCGACCGCGTCGGCGGCCGGGGTCTGCTCACAGACTGCTGTCGATACTCAGGAACCCGTGGGCACGGAGTCGGTCGCCTCCGTCCACAGATCCTGCTCGGCGCGATCCGCCTGGATCTGGCGGTACACGAGGAGCCCGCCGATGGCGGCCAGTGCGACCAGGAGAAGCTTCTTCACCGTGCGACCTCGTCTTTCCTTGACGTAGGGGACCTTCTGGCGCCCGACTATACCCTCCGGCCGAGACCGATCAGTGACCTGCGCCGACCGCCAACTCCCGCCCGGCACACCGCAGTAGAAGTGGACGACACCGCTCCGATCGGAAGGTGATCACACCTCTACGCACGGTGACTATTTGCGGCCATTGCCCCCTTACGCCCATCCGGGTGGTGTTCATCAGAAGATCGACGCGCCACGGCCGTAGGTCCGCCACTTCCCGCCCGCCATACACATCATGAGGAAAGTACGCAAATCGCCCGACCCGAAAGTGAGGGGCCATGGCCCAGAACAAGGTCATGAAGCTGTGGACCGCCGTCGTCACCGCCTTCCTGGCGCTGTGCACGACGCTCGGCCTGATCACGACGACCGCCCCCGCGGCGGTAGCCGACAGCCGTCCGGCGCGCAACTGCACGACAGCCGCCTGGGACTGGTCCTACGCCCGCTCCCTGCCCCCCACGATGAAACAGCGCATCGGAGCCGAGGCCCACGGCTCCTCCCCGAGCTGCCGCCACCACGCGCCCTCCGACACGGAAGCGGAACCGGACGCCGAGCCGGACGATCCCTCTGCGATCCAGTGATCCCCCTGTTGTGATCCCCCTCCCCATGTAGCGGCGAACTTGCGTACAAAGCCACACGGAGAAGCACCAGGACAGAACCACCAGAACAAACGAAAGACCCCCAACCATCACTGGCTGGGGGTCTTTTCACTGTGGGGCTAACAGGATTTGAACCTGTGGCCTCATCCTTATCAGGGATGCGCTCTAACCAACTGAGCTATAGCCCCGCCGCGCTCTGCGGTGTATGTCCCGCGCGCTGACCTCTGAAGATTAGCGCACGACGTGGCCAGTCCCAAAATCGATAGTCGGGCGACGTTTGGGGCCGCTCCTCACCGGCGCGAGACCCGCACGTCACCCGGACTTCACATGCTCACTCGTCCTCCGCGAGCGTCAGCTCGATGCCGCCGACGAAGCCCGCGGAGAGGTTGTAGATGAACGCGCCGAGGGTCGCCAGCGCCGTCGCGAGGACGACGTCGATGACCGCGATGACCGACGTGAACAGCACGACGTTCTGCAGCGACAGGAAGGACTGGAGGTCGAAGCCGTTCGACTCGTTCGAGCCCGTGGCCTCCGAGATCGTGCCGCCGACCGTCGAGAAGACGCCCATCGCGTCCATGACCATCCACAGGACCACCGCCGCCACGATCGTGCAGATGCCCAGCGCGATCGACAGCAGGAAGCTGACCTTCATCACCGACCACGGGTCGGCCTTGGACACGCGCAGCCGTGCCTTGCGCGTACGGGGCAGGGTGCGCGCGCCCGTGCGCGGACGCCGTACGGCTCCTGCCGGATTCGCCCCCGGAGGCTGAACCTGGACCGGAGGGACCGCCGGAGCGGCCGGCGGGTAGGCCTGCGGCGGGTGGTAGGGCCCCGCGGCCTGCTGCGGCTGCCGCTCACCGGGCAACGGCGAAGCCTGCTGCGGCGGCGCCGTGGCGCGCTGCGCGGCCGGCTCCGCCACCGGCAGGGCACCGGGGGCGCCCTGAGCCGCCGGGCCCGCGCCGGCCCCGTACTGCTGGGTCTGCGGACCTCTGGCGTCCGTCACAGTTCCCCCCTGGGATCCCTTGGATCCATGTGTGTCGGGCGAGCGCGAACCGGTCTTGTGCGGCTTGATGGCCTGCAGGTTGGTCGTGTGCGGATCTGTCGCACTCTGTGCGTCCCTCGCACCCTGCGCATCGGTCGCACGTGCGGCGGAGCCACGACCGCCGCCGTCTTTGTCCGTACCGGTCGAGGGACCGGACGAACTGCCGGACGAACCGGCGCCCGTGGCTCCGCTCACGATGACTCACTCCTCGCGCTACTCCGACGAGGACTGATCGCCCTCGTCCGTGCCGGTGGTCGCGGCACCCTCGGCCGACTCGTCGACGGCGTCCTCGCCGTCGACCTCCTCGGCCTCACGTCCCGCCTCGGCGTTTCGTGCGATGCCGACTACGGCATCGCGCTTGCCCAGGTTGATCAGTTGGACGCCCATGGTGTCACGGCCCGTCTCCCTGATCTCATTGACTCGCGTACGAATCACACCGCCCGACAGCGTGATGGCGAGGATCTCGTCGGTCTCCTCGACCACCAGCGCACCGACGAGAGAACCGCGGTCCTCGACGATCTTGGCGGCCTTGATACCGAGGCCGCCGCGACCCTGGACGCGGTACTCGTCGACGTTGGTCCGCTTCGCGTACCCGCCGTCTGTGGCAGTGAACACGAACGTACCGGGTCGAACAACATTCATCGAGAGCAGCTGGTCTCCCTCACGGAAGCTCATGCCCTTGACACCCGAGGTGGCACGGCCCATCGGACGCAGTGCGTCGTCCGTCGCCGTGAACCTGATCGACTGTGCCTTCCTGCTGATCAGCAGCAGATCGTCCTCGGACGAAACGAGTTCGGCTCCGATCAGTTCGTCGTCGGAACCGTCCTCCGTCTCACGGAGGTTGATCGCGATGACACCACCGGAACGCGGCGAATCGTAATCCTTCAGAGGCGTCTTCTTGACCAGACCGCCCTTGGTGGCCAGGACCAGGTAGGGCGCCGCCTCGTAGTCGCGGATCGCCAGGATCTCCGCGATCGCCTCGTCCGGCTGGAAGGCCAGCAGGTTGGCGACGTGCTGTCCACGCGCGTCACGTCCGGCGTCCGGCAGCTCGTACGCCTTCGCGCGGTAGACGCGGCCCTTGTTGGTGAAGAACAGCAGCCAATGGTGGGTCGTCGACACGAAGAAGTGGTCGACGATGTCGTCTTCCTTGAGCTTCGTGCCGCGTACGCCCTTGCCGCCGCGCTTCTGCGAGCGATAGTCCTCGGTCTTGGTGCGCTTGACATAGCCACCGCGCGAGATCGTGACGACGATGTCCTCTTCGGCGATCAGGTCCTCGATGGACATGTCACCGTCGAACGGAACCAGCTTGGAGCGCCGGTCGTCGCCGAACTTCTCGACGATCGCGGCGAGTTCCTCGCTGATGATGCCGCGCTGACGCACCGGCGAGGCCAGAATCGCGTTGTACTCACGGATCTTCGCCTGCAGTTCGTCGTGCTCGGCGACGATCTTCTGGCGCTCCAGAGCCGCCAGTCGGCGCAGCTGCATCTCCAGGATCGCGTTGGCCTGGATCTCGTCGATCTCCAGAAGGCCCATCAGGCCCTCACGCGCGATCTCCACGGTGTCACTGCGCCGGATCAGCGCGATGACCTCGTCGATGGCGTCCAGGGCCTTCAGAAGGCCACGCAGGATGTGCGCGCGCTCCTCGGCCTTGCGCAGCCTGAAGCGCGTACGCCGGACGATGACCTCGATCTGGTGCGTCACCCAGTG
This sequence comes from Streptomyces sp. GQFP, assembly GCF_021545335.1. Lineage (GTDB taxonomy): Bacteria > Actinomycetota > Actinomycetes > Streptomycetales > Streptomycetaceae > Streptomyces. Next base: position 5,133,279 of record NZ_CP089312.1, read on the forward strand.
CCGGATGAACGCGTCCAGGGACAGGGTCCGCGGTACGCCGTCCACCAGCGCCAGCATGTTCGCGCCGAAGTTCGTCTGCAGGTCGGTGTGCTTGTACAGGTTGTTCAGGACGACCTTGGCGACCGCGTCCCGCTTCAGGACGATCACCAGGCGCTGGCCCGTACGGGACGACGTCTCGTCGCGGACGTCCGCGATGCCGCCGATCTTGCCGTCCTTCACCAGGTCGGCGATCTTCTGCGCGAGGTTGTCCGGGTTGACCTGGTACGGGAGTTCGGTGACCACCAGGCACTGGCGGTTCTGGATCTCCTCGACGTCGACGACCGCGCGCATCGTGATCGAGCCACGGCCCGTGCGGTACGCCTCCTCGATGCCCTTTCGGCCCACCACGAGGGCACCGCTGGGGAAATCGGGGCCCTTGATGCGCTCGATCAGGGCATCGAGCAGCTCCTCGTGGGATGCCTCGGGGTTCTCCAGGTACCACTGGGCGCCGGCCGCGACCTCACGGAGGTTGTGCGGCGGGATGTTCGTCGCCATACCGACCGCGATGCCCGCCGAACCGTTGATCAGCAGGTTCGGGAAGCGCGCCGGCAGAACCGTCGGCTCCTGGTTGCGGCCGTCGTAGTTGTCCGTGAAGTCGACGGTCTCCTCGTCGATGTCACGGACCATCTCCATGGACAGCGGCTTCAGCTTGCACTCGGTGTACCGCATGGCGGCGGCCGGGTCGTTGCCGGGAGAGCCGAAGTTGCCGTTGGAGTCCACCAGCGGCATCCGCATCGACCACGGCTGCGCGAGACGGACCAGCGCGTCGTAGATCGAGGAGTCGCCGTGCGGGTGGTAGGTACCCATGACGTCACCGACGACACGGGCGCACTTGTAGAAGCCCTTCTCGGGCCGGTAGCCGCCGTCGTACATCGCGTACAGGACGCGGCGGTGGACGGGCTTGAGACCGTCCCGTACGTCGGGCAGCGCACGCGACACGATGACGGACATCGCGTAGTCGAGATACGAGCGCTGCATCTCGGTCTCGAGCCCGACAGGCTCGACGCGCAGGGCGATCTCGCCCTCTTCGGGAGCGTTCGGACCGTTGGGGGGAAGAGGAGTCTCGTCGGTCATTGCTGGTGAAGATCCTTTCTGGTGCGGTCAGCTGAGACCGACTCAGATGTCGAGGAAGCGGACGTCCTTGGCGTTGCGCTGGATGAACGCGCGGCGTGCCTCGACGTCCTCGCCCATCAGGACCGAGAACAGGTCGTCGGCCTGCGCGGCGTCGTCGAGCGTGACCTGGCCGAGGACCCGGTGCTCCTGGTCCATCGTCGTGATGCGCAGCTCCTCGGCGTTCATCTCGCCGAGACCCTTGAAGCGCTGGATCGAGTCCTCACGGACCCGCTTGCCGGCCTGCCGGCCCAGCTCGATCAGGGCGTCGCGCTCACGGTCCGAGTACGCGTACTCGAAGTCGTCCCGGCCCCACTTGATCTTGTACAGCGGCGGACGCGACAGGAACACGTGTCCGGCCTCGACCAGCGGCCGCATGAAGCGGAACAGGAAGGTCAGCAGCAGGGTGTTGATGTGCTGGCCGTCGACGTCGGCGTCCGCCATCAGGATGATCTTGTGATAGCGCAGCCGCGCGATGTCGAAGTCCTCGTGGACCCCGGTACCGAAGGCCGAGATCAGCGCCTGGATCTCCTGGTTCTGCAGGATCTTGTCGATCCGCGCCTTCTCCACGTTCAGGATCTTGCCGCGGATCGGGAGGATCGCCTGGTACTCGGGGTTCCGGCCGGACTTGGCCGAGCCACCGGCGGAGTCACCCTCGACGATGAAGATCTCGCACTTGATCGGGTCGTTCGACTGGCAGTCGGACAGCTTGCCCGGCAGCGACGCCGTCTCCAGCAGACCCTTGCGACGCGTGAGGTCACGGGCCTTGCGGGCCGCCACGCGCGCGGTGGCCGCCTGGATGCCCTTGCGGATGATGTCCGAGGCCTCGACGGGGTTGCGGTCCAGCCAGTCGTTGAGGTGCTCGTAGACCGCCTTCTGGACGAAGGTCTTCGCCTCCGTGTTGCCCAGCTTGGTCTTGGTCTGGCCCTCGAACTGCGGCTCGGCCAGCTTGACCGAGATGATCGCCGTCAGACCCTCGCGGATGTCGTCGCCCGTGAGGTTGTCGTCCTTCTCCCTCAGCAGCTTCTTGTCGCGCGCGTACTTGTTGATCAGCGAGGTCAGCGCCGCCCGGAAACCCTCCTCGTGCGTACCGCCCTCATGCGTGTGGATGATGTTGGCGAAGGAGTACACACCCTCGCTGTAACCCGTGTTCCACTGCATCGCGACCTCGAGGGACAGGCTCTTGTCCTTGTCCTCCGCCTCCAGGTCGATGATGGTCTGGTGGACCACGTCTCCCTTGCGGGAGTTGAGATGCTTCACGAAGTCGACGATGCCGCCCTCGTAGTGGTACGAGACGGTCCTGACCTCGTCCTTCGCGTCGGCACCCGCCTCGTCCGCACCGGTCGTGGCCTTCGCCACCTCGCGCTCGTCCGTGAGCCTGATCGTCAGGCCCTTGTTGAGGAACGCCATCTCCTGGAAGCGCCGCGACAGCGTCTCGAAGGAGTACTCGGTGGTCTCGAAGATGTCGCCGTCGGCCCAGAAGGTGACCGACGTGCCGTGCTCCTCCGTCGCCTCGTGCTGGGCCAGCGGAGCCGTCGGGACGCCCAGCTTGTAGTCCTGCGTCCAGCGGTAGCCGTCGGTCTTGACCTCGACGGCGACCCTGCTGGACAGGGCGTTCACGACGGAGACACCGACGCCGTGCAGACCGCCGGAGACCGCGTAGCCGCCGCCGCCGAACTTGCCGCCCGCGTGCAGCACGGTCAGCACGACCTCGACGGCCGGTTTGCCCTCGGACGGGACGATGCCCACCGGGATGCCACGGCCGTTGTCGATGACGCGCACTCCGCCGTCGGCGAGGATCGTCACGTCGATGGTGTCCGCGTGACCTGCCAGCGCCTCGTCGACGGAGTTGTCGACGACCTCCTGCACCAGGTGGTGCAGACCGCGCTCACCGGTCGAACCGATGTACATGCCGGGTCGCTTGCGGACCGCGTCCAGACCCTCGAGGACGGTGATGGCGTTGGCGTCGTACGCCGTCGGCGAGGCCTCGGCGGTTCCGGCCGTCGGGGCCTCGGTGGACGGGATGTTCTCGTTGGGGTTGCCGGAATCGGCCACGAAGCGCCCTTTCTGGCACAGCACAAGCCGAACTCCCGGCGGGGTGGCCGGAGCGGCTGCGGCATGTTGCGTTGGTAAGCCTTGGTCAACGGTTGGACACCATTTCCCGGTGATCCCCTCCAATGGGGCGGGATTAGCTTCCAGTCTACCGGTAGCGCCGACAGTGATGGGGGTTTGCCGGTACCTGAGTCCGCATGTGCCGCCCTCAACCGGTCTCTCCCGAGTCCCCATATGCGGAGCGGGGCTCCAAGAGGCTTGGAGAGGCACTCAGCGCTTCCGGGTGTCAACCCTTGGCTACCGGGGAGTCAGGTAGCGATTCGCAAAAGCGCGCACCACCGTCCGCACGCCCCTGACCCGCCCGACATGTGACACACCTCACCCACAGGAAGTGGGCGGGGCTCACCCGTAGGTGTCGCCCGGACCCGTGCTCCCGGGCGCCCGCAACGGGCCGAAACGACGGGCCGGACCATTGGGTCCGAGCACCTTGAGGAACCGCACCCGGCCGTGCCCGAGGTCCTCGTTCAGACGTGCGACCAGCTGCGGAGCGAGCAGCCGCAGATTCGTCGCCCACGCCGTCGAGTCGCAGCGCACGACCAGCACCCGCTCGTCCTCGTCGTACGACTCCGGTTCGCAGTGCTTCGCCAGGTCCGCACCGACGATCTCCGGCCAGCGCCCCATCACCCCGCCCACCGCGGCCGGCGCCTCCCACCCCCGCTCCGTGACGAGGCGGTTGATCGCCGCACCGAGCGCCATGGGGTCACGCCTGTCCCGCCCCGAGCCGGAGCGCAGGCCGCCCCCGCGCCGCGACTGCTTCTTCTGCTGGGCCGCGTCCCCACGCGCGCGTGCCGCCTCTTTCGCCGCCCGCAGCGCCACCCGCGCCAGATCCACCCCGGAGGGCTCAGGGGACGCCTTGGGGGCTTCCTCGGGGCTTCCCCCGGACAGCGGCTCCTGGGCGCTCATGCGCGCTCCACCGCCCCGTCCGCCACCGCGAACCGCGTCCCCGCCAGCACATGCGGTACGTCGTCGTCGACCGCGGCCGTCACCAGCACCTGCTCGCCGGGCGCCACCAGCTCCGCCAGCCGCTCCCGGCGCCGGGTGTCCAACTCCGCGAACACGTCGTCGAGAACGAGCACCGGCTCGTTCCCCTCGGCCCGCAGCAGGTCGTACGAGGCCAGCCGCAGCGCCAGCGCGTACGACCACGACTCACCATGGGACGCGTACCCCTTGGCGGGCAGCGAGCCGAGCTTGAGATGCACATCGTCCCGATGCGGCCCCACGAGAGTGACGCCCCGCTCGATCTCCTGCTTGCGGACCTCCGCCAGCGCCCCCATCAACTGCTCGTACAGCTCCTCGCGCGCGTGGGCCTCACCCGGCGCCGACGGCTTGTACTCCAGGGCGATCGGACCGCCGCCGGGCGCCAGCTGCTCGTACGCCTTGTCGGCCAGCGGCTGGAGCGCGGCGATCAGGTCGAGCCGCTGGGCCAGCAACTCGGCCCCCACGCGCGCGAGATGCTGGTCCCACACGTCGAGCGTCGACAGATCCATCGTGCGACCGCCGTGCCGCCGGGCCAGCGCCGCCGACTTCAGCAGGGTGTTGCGCTGCTTGAGGACGCGGTCGTAGTCGGAGCGCACACCCGCCATACGCGGGGAGCGCGCGGTGATCAGCTCGTCGAGGAACCGCCGCCGCTCACCCGGGTCGCCCTTCACCAGCGCGAGATCCTCCGGCGCGAACAGCACAGTCCGTACGATCCCCAGGACGTCACGGGGTCTGACCTGCGACGACCTGTTGATGCGGGCGCGGTTCGCGCGGCCCGGGTTCAGCTCCAGCTCGACCAGCTGCTGCCGTTCGCCCTGCTTGACCTGCGCCCGGATGACCGCGCGGTCGGCGCCCATGCGCACCAAGGGGGCGTCCGAAGAGACCCGGTGGCTGCCCAGCGTGGCGAGATAGCCGACCGCCTCGACGAGGTTGGTCTTGCCCTGCCCATTGGGACCGACGAACGCGGTGACGCCCGGATCGAGCGGGACCTCGACCCGGGCGTACGAGCGGAAGTCGGCCAGCGAAAGATGCGTCACGTGCATGGTCGTTCGCCGACCTCCCCCGAACTTGTGGACCGCTGAACGGCCCTGTGGATTACTTCGCCTCGACCGCGTGGCCGCCGAACTGGTTGCGCAGCGCCGCGATCATCTTCATCTGCGGGGAGTCGTCCTGCCGGGACGCGAACCGCGCGAACAACGACGCGGTGATCGCGGGCAGCGGAACGGCGTGGTCGATCGCGGCCTCCACCGTCCAGCGGCCCTCCCCGGAGTCCGCGGCGAACCCGCGCAGCCTCTCCAGGTGCTCGTCCTCGTCGAGGGCGTTGACCGCCAGGTCGAGCAGCCAGGACCGGATCACGGTGCCCTCCTGCCAGGACCGGAAGACCTCCCGCACGTCCGTGACGGAGTCGACCTTCTCCAGCAGCTCCCAGCCCTCGGCGTAGGCCTGCATCATGGCGTACTCGATGCCGTTGTGGACCATCTTCGAGAAGTGCCCGGCGCCCACCTTGCCCGCGTGGACCGCCCCGAAGTCGCCCTTGGGCTTGAGGGCGTCGAAGACCGGCTCGACCTTGGCGATGTGCTCGGCGTCGCCGCCGTACATAAGCGCATAGCCGTTCTCCAGGCCCCAGACGCCCCCGGAGACACCGCAGTCGACGAAGCCGATGCCCTTGGCCGCCAGCTCCTCGGCGTGCCTCTCGTCGTCCGTCCAGCGGGAGTTGCCGCCGTCCACGACGACGTCACCGGGCTCAAGGAGCTCGGCCAGCTCGTCGACGGTGGACTGGGTCGGGGCGCCGGCCGGGACCATCACCCACACCACGCGAGGGGCGCTGAGCCCGTCCACAAGCTCCTTGAGGCTGTGGACATCGGCGACGTCCGGGTTGCGGTCGTATCCGACGACGGTGTGGCCTGCGCGGCGGATCCGCTCGCGCATGTTGCCGCCCATCTTGCCGAGGCCGACGAGACCGAGCTGCATCAGTTGTTCCTTAGGTTGCGACGTGGCATGAGGGCACTCCTGTTGCTCGTACCCACGTCCGAGCCTAAACCCGGACGCTCACGCACATCTGTGGGCATACGCGCTCAGACGTATGCCCACACCTGCGGCCTGCCTGTGGAAGACGGTCAGCTGCCTGAAGACTTCAGCCGCTGAGGCGCACCGGCATGATCAGGTACTTGTACGCCTCGTCCGCCTCGGCGTCCACGGCCGGCTTGCCGCTGAGCAGCGCGGGCTTCGTGGACGTCGTGAAGGAGAGCTGGGCGACCGGGGAGTCGATGGCGCTCAGGCCGTCCAGCAGGAACGTCGGGTTGAAGGCGATCGAGACGTCGTCGCCCTCCAGCTGGGCGTCAACCCTTTCCACAGCCTGTGCGTCGTCGCTGGAACCCGCCTCCAGGATGAGCACCCCCTGCTCGAAGCTGAGCCGCACCGGGGTGTTCCGCTCGGCCACCAGGGCCACACGCTTGACGGCCTCCACGAAGGGAGCCGTCTCGATCACGGCGATGGAGTTGAACTCCGTCGGGAACAGCGAGCGGTACTTCGGGAGGTCGCCCTCAAGGAGGCGCGTCGTCGTACGGCGGCCCGCGCCCTCGAAACCGATGAGGCCCTCGCCCGCACCCGAGCCGGACAGGGCCAGGATCACGCTGTCGCCGCTCGTGAGGGCCTTGGCGGTGTCCAGGAGCGTCTTGGCGGGCACCAGGGCCACCGCGGACGCCTCCGGGTCCTCCGGCTTCCACAGGAACTCACGGACCGCGAAGCGGTACCGGTCGGTGGACGCCAGCGTCACCCTGTCGCCCTCGATCTCGATGCGCACACCGGTGAGGACGGGCAGCGTGTCGTCACGGCCGGCCGCGATGGCCACCTGGGCGGCGGCGGACGCGAAGACCTCACCGGGCACCGTGCCGGTCGCGGTGGGCATCTGCGGCAGCGCCGGGTACTCCTCCACAGGCAGTGTGTGAAGCGTGAAGCGGGAGGAGCCGCACACCACCGTCGCCCGCACACCGTCCATGGAGATCTCCACCGGGCGGTTGGGCAGCGCGCGGCAGATGTCGGCGAGCAGGCGGCCGGACACCAGGACCGTGCCCTCCTCCTCGACCTCGGCCTCGACCGAGACCCGCGCGGAGACCTCGTAGTCGAAGCTCGACAGGCTCAGCTGGCCTTCCTCGGCCTTCAGCAGCAGCCCGGCGAGGACAGGGGCCGGCGGACGGGCCGGGAGGCTGCGCGCCGCCCAGGCAACTGCCTCCGCGAGTACGTCGCGTTCCACCCGGATCTTCACTGTTGCCGCCTCCTGCTGTTGCCGGCGCTTCTCGGCCTGCCTGGCTTCGTCGTCTGTCTCGGTGTCGTCGGTCCCCGTGCTGGGAAGGACACCGGGGGACAGTCTGACGCACGGCACTGACAGTAGGTGCCCGTCGGGGTCAAGTCGTGACGAGGGGCAGCCGGGCTCCCGACAGCGAGTTGTGCACAGGACCCCCTTCGAAACGGATTCCCAGCTCTCTCTAGTTGTTAGTAGTAGTAGGGGCTGTGGATACCGTGGATAACCCCGTTTTCGCAGCTCAGGCGGGAGATTTTGTCCACTGACCCTGTGGGTGGAGGCGGTGGATAACCAAGCCTCTCTGTGGAGAACAGAAAGTTCTGCACACCCCATGCACAGGCGGGGGTCACTTCTCCCCAGCGCCGTCCCCAGCTTTACCCACCTTTCCCACAGCCCAACCCGGCATCTTCGTGTGACGCCTTTCACTCGACACGGTGAGGAGGTGCGTCGTGTTGCCGAACAGTGGACAGGGGTGTGGAGAAGCCGGTGATCGCTGGGGACAACCGGCCACAGCCTGTGGGCCGCCGGTGGACAACTCCGTGCACAGCCTGTGGATCATTTCTTTGTCCACAGCCTGTGGAGATCTTTTGTCCACCAATCCACAACCACCTGACCTGGTCTGATGGTCTATCACCAGCCTGGCCTGTGGACACAGTCTGGACAACTTCCCGGTCCCCAGGGTGTGGACGCGAGAAAGTCACCAAATCTGTGGAGGGTGGCCGTAACCCGGCCCGCATTCGAACAGTGGGTTGCGGTGCGGCAACGGCCGACGGGCGCCGGAAACGGCGAAGGCGCCCTCGGGAACTCGTCCCGGGGCGCCCTCGGCGGTGTGACCGTGCTGCTGTCAGCCGTTCTTGATGCGGTTGGTCAGCTCGGTGACCTGGTTGTAGATGGAGCGGCGCTCGGCCATCAGCGCGCGGATCTTGCGGTCGGCGTGCATGACGGTCGTATGGTCGCGGCCGCCGAACTGTGCGCCGATCTTCGGCAGGGAGAGGTCCGTGAGTTCGCGGCAGAGGTACATGGCGATCTGGCGGGCCGTGACCAGCTGGCGGCCGCGTGAACTGCCGCAGAGGTCCTCGACCGTGAGGCCGAAGTAGTCGGCGGTCGCCGCCATGATGGCCGGCGCGGTGATCTCGGGGGTCGAGTCCTCGCCGCCGGGGATCAGGTCCTTGAGGACGATCTCCGTGAGGCCGAGGTCCACCGGCTGCCGGTTGAGCGACGCGAACGCCGTCACCCGGATCAGCGCCCCCTCCAGCTCGCGGATGTTGCGCGAGATGCGGGAGGCGATGAACTCCAGCACCTCCGGCGGGGCGTTGAGCTGCTCCTGGACCGCCTTCTTACGGAGGATCGCGATGCGCGTCTCCAGCTCGGGCGGCTGGACGTCGGTGATCAGCCCCCACTCGAAACGGTTCCGCAGCCGGTCCTCGAGGGTGACCAGCTGCTTGGGCGGCCGGTCGGACGAGAGCACGATCTGCTTGTTCGCGTTGTGGAGCGTATTGAAGGTGTGGAAGAACTCCTCCTGCGTCGACTCCTTGTCCGCGAGGAACTGGATGTCGTCGACGAGCAGGATGTCCATCTCGCGGTAGCGCTTGCGGAAGCTGTCGCCCTTGCCGTCGCGGATGGAGTTGATGAACTCGTTGGTGAACTCCTCCGAGCTGACGTACCGCACGCGTGTGCCGGGGTAGAGGCTCCGCGCGTAGTGCCCGATCGCGTGCAGCAGGTGGGTCTTGCCGAGTCCCGACTCCCCATAGATGAAGAGGGGGTTGTACGCCTTCGCGGGCGCCTCGGCGACGGCGACCGCGGCCGCGTGGGCGAAACGGTTCGACGCCCCGATGACGAAGGTGTCGAACAGGTATTTGGGGTTGAGGCGTGCGGTGGGCTCGCCGGGACCCGGTGCCGGGCTCTGCCTCGAAGCGGACGGGCCGGGGGCGCCTCCGCCGGGGCGCATGGAGCCGCCGGGCCCTCCGGGTCCGCCCCGGTGCGGGTGGCCGCCGCCCGACGGGGACTCGGGGAGGTCGCGGCGGTTGTCGCGCTGCTCGTACTCCGAGCGTTGCTGTTCATAGTCGTTGCGCTGCTGGCCGTACTCGGAATGCTGCTGCTCGTATTCGGACCGCTGTTGTTCGTACGGGGAGCGGTCGCGCGGCGGCTGGGGGCGGTAGTCCGAGGACGGGGAGGCGTACGGGTCGCGCTCCGGGAAGCCGAGCCGCGGCTGCTGCCAGCCGTAGTCGTCCTGGGAGGTCCGGGGCCAGGCGCCGGGTTCGGGGCGCTGGTACTCGGAGGGGTAGGCGGGGCGTGCGGTGGGGAGCTGATCCCCGTGGGAGGGCTGCTGGTCGTCGCGCGTCTGCGAGTGGTTGTCGGCGCGGTGGCGGCCGTACCCCTGATACGGGTCGCGGGACGGCGGCAGCTCGGGCTCGTCGTAGCGCGACTGCTGCGGGGCGGCGGGCGCGGGCGGGGAGGGCTCGCCGACGGAGTCGTCCACGGTGATCGCGATACGGATCGGCCGGCCGCACTCGCGGCTGAGGGTCTCGCTGACGATCGGCGCGAGGCGGCCTTCGAGCACACCTTTCGCAAATTCGTTCGGTACGGCGAGCAGTGCGGTGTCCGCGACCAGGGCCAGCGGCTGGCAGCGCCTGATCCAGCGCTCGTCCTTCACCTCGACGCCCTGTCCACGGCCCTCACCGAGGAGATGTTCCAGCACTCGTGGCCACACTGCGGCAAGATCGGCAGGTACGTCAGCCACAGGGCACGCTCTCTCACGGGGTCCCACGAACGTGTGGTTCTGGGACGTATCGGGATGTACATCGGGTGGGACTGGCGAATGGGAGTCCGGCCAAGGTAGTCAGGGCGACGGGTGCGGTTCAAGTTGTTGTCCCCAGGCTGTGGATAGTGTCTCGCCCCGGGTGCTGGTTTGACCGGATGGCGTAGCCCCGCGTACCGTAACCAGGTCGAGTTGTCGATGGCTGCTGCCGCCTGCCTCCGATGGGCATAGATCACCAACAAGGGCTCCCACCAGGGCACCTTCCAGTGATCGGGAGCGGTGCACTCGGGCGTAAGCGAGCTACTCGTGGGCGCACGGTGACAGCCAAGACGGCACCCCGGTACCTACCGATTCTTTCTGGAGCCCCCGAGTGAGCAAGCGCACCTTCCAGCCGAACAACCGTCGCCGCGCGAAGACCCATGGCTTCCGCCTGCGGATGCGTACCCGTGCCGGTCGCGCGATTCTCGCGAACCGCCGTGGCAAGGGTCGCTCGAGCCTGTCCGCCTGATCCTGATCAGGTCATGACGTCGTGCTGCCTACCGAGCATCGGCTGAGGCGGCGCGAGGACTTCGCGACCGCGGTACGACGGGGTCGCCGGGCCGGCCGCCCGCTCCTCGTCGTCCATCTTCGTAGCGGTACCACGGACCCGCACGCGCCTGGGGAGAGCGCTCCCCCGACGCGTGCGGGTTTCGTCGTCAGCAAGGCAGTGGGCGGCGCGGTCGTCCGCAACAAGGTGAAGCGCAGGCTTCGCCACCTGATGCGGGACAGAGTCGCCGAGCTGCCCCCCGGTAGCCTGGTAGTCGTACGAGCGTTGCCCGGTGCGGGCGATGCCGACCATGCACAGCTGGCCCGAGACCTGGACGCCGCTCTGCAGCGGCTGCTGGGAGGGGGCGCGCGATGAAGTACCCGCTACTGGCTCTGATCAAGCTGTACCAGTGGACGATCAGTCCGCTGCTCGGGCCGGTCTGCAAGTACTACCCGTCGTGCTCCCACTACGGCCACACGGCCATCGACCGGCACGGCGCGGTCAAGGGAACGGCACTCACGGCTTGGCGCATCCTGCGGTGCAACCCGTGGTCGCTCGGCGGTGTGGACCATGTCCCGCCGCGCAAGCGTCCGCGGTGGCACGAAATGCTGCGCAACGCCTGGCATGCACGCAAGGGCGGGACCTCCGCCGCCGGCGCGGCCAACGAGGGGCAGAATCCTTCGAGTCCGGCCGCCGAGACCCCGTCCCATGTCCAAGGAGCATGATTAGTGGACACGATTGCCAGTATTTTCAGCTTCATCACGACACCCGTTTCCTGGGTCATCGTCCAGTTCCACAGCGTGTACGGCGCGATCTTCGGCGACGACACCGGGTGGGCCTGGGGCTTGTCCATCGTGTCCCTGGTGATCCTGATCCGCATCTGCCTGATCCCGCTCTTCGTGAAGCAGATCAAGGCGACCCGGGCCATGCAGACGCTGCAGCCCGAGATGAAGAAGATCCAGGAGCGCTACAAGAACGACAAGCAGCGCCAGTCCGAAGAGATGATGAAGCTGTACAAGGAGACGGGCACCAACCCGCTCTCCTCGTGCCTTCCCATCCTGGCGCAGTCGCCGTTCTTCTTCGCGCTGTACCACGTGCTCAACAGCATCGCGAACAACGACACCATCGGTGTCATCAACCAGGGACTGCTGGAGAGCGCGCAGAAGGCGCACATCTTCGGTGCTCCGCTGGCGGCGAAGTTCACGGACAGCGCGTCCGACGTCGCGGCGCTCGACGCCTCGCTCACCACCGTCCGCATCGTCACCGCGGTCATGATCGTCCTGATGTCGGCGTCGCAGTTCTACACGCAGCGCCAGCTGATGACGAAGAACGTCGACACCACGGTGAAGACGCCGTTCATGCAGCAGCAGAAGATGCTGATGTACGTCTTCCCGATCATGTTCGCCGTCTTCGGCATCAACTTCCCGGTCGGTGTCCTCGTCTACTGGCTGACCACCAACGTGTGGACCATGGGTCAGCAGATGTACGTCATCCGCAACAACCCGACCCCGGGCAGCAAGGCGCAGGCCGCCTACCTGGAGCGCCTGCACAAGCACGTCACGAACCACGGCAAGACCCGTGGCCGCGGTGAGCGCGCCATCGTGAAGGCCATCGTCACCAAGGGCCGCGACCGCAACGAGTTCGAGCGCAAGTTCATCAACGGTCTGAACAAGGCGGGTCTGGCGGCCCAGGCCGACGGCACGGTGACGAAGGGCGTGAACCCGGAGGTCACCGAGACCGAGGACGGTACGACCGCCACCGGCACGCCCAAGCGCCAGCAGCCCAAGCGTCAGAGCAAGTCCCAGCGTCAGTCGGGCGGCCCCAAGTCCGCGGGCGGTGCCGATCACGACACCCCCACCACGTCGCTGAGCAAGTCCGACGAGCCCGAGGACGCCAAGCCCGCCGGAGGAGCCGCCAAGCAGGCCGCCTCCAAGCCCGGCTCCGGTGCCCGCAGCAAGGCCCAGTCCGGACAGCGCAAGGGTCCGCAGCGCCCCAAGTCCCCGTCCAAGAAGTAAGAAGGAGTCCATCCCGTGACGGAAGGCACCACCACCTCCGCCGCAGTAGAGGGTGTCGACACCCTGTCCCGCCTGGAGCAGGAGGGCGAGATCGCGGCGGACTACCTTGAGGGTCTGCTGGACATCGCCGACCTCGACGGCGACATCGACATGGATGTCGAGGCCGACCGCGCCGCTGTCTCGATCATCAGCGACGCCGGCAGCCGCGACCTGCAGAAGCTGGTCGGCCGGGACGGCGAGGTGCTGGAGGCACTCCAGGAGCTCACGCGCCTGGCCGTGCACCGGGAGACCGGGGACCGCAGCCGTCTGATGCTCGACATCGCGGGCTACCGCGCCAAGAAGCGCGAGGAGCTGTCGGAACTGGGCGCCAAGGCGGCGGCCGAGGTCAAGAGCTCCGGCGAGCCCGTCAAGATGAAGCCGATGACCCCGTTCGAGCGCAAGGTCGTGCACGACGCGGTGAAGGCCGCAGGCCTGCGCAGCGAGTCCGAGGGCGAGGAGCCCCAGCGCTTCGTCGTCGTCCTTCCCGCCTGATCGATACGTACGTCACTCCGGCCCCGTCTGTTGCGCAGACGGGGCCGAACTTTGTCAGCCTTGGTTCCCGGCAGCTGTTGGCCCCCTGTTCGTCCCCTTGTGGTCCTCGACAGCACCGGTCCCTGATAGTCCTGGTGATCAGCGCCCAGTGCGCTCATGCGGTACGGAAGGACGGTCCCCCGTGACGGAGGCAGCGGAGCTTCCCCCGGCGCCCGAGGAGGCGCGCGAGGTGTTCGGCGATCGCTTCGCGGACGCGGTCCGATACGCGGAGCTGCTCGCCGAGGCGGGTGTGCAGCGCGGTCTGATCGGGCCGCGTGAGGTGCCCCGCCTCTGGGAGCGGCACCTGTTGAACTGTGCGGTGCTCTCGGAGGTCGTGCCCGAGAACGTGACGGTGTGCGATGTCGGCTCGGGTGCCGGTCTGCCCGGTATTCCGCTGGCACTGGTCCGGGAGGACCTGAAGATCACGCTGCTCGAACCCCTGCTGCGCCGGACCAACTTCCTCTCCGAGGTCGTCGAGCTGCTGGGCCTGGACCATGTGACGGTCGTCCGTGGGCGGGCCGAGGAGGTCATGGGGTCGCTCCAGCCGGTCCATGTGGTGACGGCGCGTGCCGTGGCTCCGCTGGACCGTCTGGCCACCTGGGGCATCCCGCTGCTGCGTCCGTACGGGGAGATGCTCGCGCTCAAGGGGGACACCGCGGAGGAGGAGCTGAAGGCTTCGGCCACCGCGCTGAGCAAGCTCGGGGCGGTCGAGACGTCCATCCTGCATGTGGGTGAGGGCGTGGTGGACCCGCTGTCCACGGTTGTACGGGTCGTGGTCGGGGAGAGCCCCGGCGGAGTGCGGTTCGCGGCGAAGCGGGCCAAGGCTGCCCGGACTGGACGGACCCGGCGCCGGCGTTGAGGGTGTCGGGGCTGAGGGTGTCGGCTCCGAGTCGGGAGTTTTTCGTCACGTTCGTTGATCCGCCCTGACGACGAGCCTTACTCCACACAAGCTGCCAAACCTATACATCTCGGAGTGTCGCGCCACGGTGGCCCTCGTAGCTAGGCATCTTGTTTCACGTGAAACGTCGCTCACTGCTGCACGGCATCATCAGCCGCGGCCGGGCCGCGGCCGCTCCCCGCGACCGAAAGCCGCTCCGTTCACCCGGAGAGGTAACGGAGTTGTCCACAGAGGTGGATTTCTCCACAGAACACCAGGCCTCACTGGTTCACGACCCCGAAGACATGGCAGGCTCTGTTCATTGCGAGCCTGAAGTCGAGGAGAGTGAATCCTTGCGGTCCAACGCCAACATCGCGGGACCGATGACCGATCCGGTCCCCGGTCCCCGAACCGAGTCGATTGGGGAGGATGTTTCACGTGAAACACCGCCCCCGATGGACGACACTCCCATCGGTCGTGCTGCCCAATTGGCGGTGGAGGCTCTGGGGCGGGCCGGCGAAGGCCTGCCACGGCCGGAGCAGACCCGCGTCATGGTGGTCGCCAACCAGAAGGGCGGGGTGGGGAAGACGACGACAACCGTCAACCTCGCCGCCTCGCTGGCCCTGCACGGGGCTCGCGTTCTGGTCGTGGACCTCGACCCTCAGGGCAACGCTTCCACGGCACTGGGGATCGACCATCACGCCGATGTTCCTTCCATCTATGACGTGTTGATCGACAGCAGACCACTCTCGGAAGTCGTTCAGCCGGTCCCCGATGTCGAGGGCCTCTTCTGTGCACCCGCCACCATCGATCTCGCCGGTGCGGAGATCGAGCTGGTGTCCCTGGTGGCACGAGAGAGCAGGCTTGAGCGGGCGATCCAGGCGTATGAGCAGCCTCTGGACTACATCCTCATCGACTGCCCGCCCTCGCTCGGTCTGTTGACGGTCAATGCGCTGGTCGCCGGTGCCGAGGTTCTCATCCCGATCCAGTGCGAGTACTACGCACTGGAGGGCTTGGGCCAGCTGCTGCGCAACGTCGATCTGGTACGGGCCCACCTCAACCCCGACCTTCATGTGACGACGATCCTGCTCACCATGTACGACGGCCGGACGCGCCTCGCGTCACAGGTCGCGGACGAGGTGCGCAACCACTTCGGCGACGAGGTGCTGCGGACGAGCATTCCGCGCTCGGTCCGTATCTCCGAGGCACCGAGCTACGGACAGACGGTGCTGACCTACGATCCAGGATCGAGCGGTGCCCTGTCCTACCTTGAGGCAGCCCGGGAAATCGCGTTGAAGGGTGTCGGCGTCAGCTATGACGCGCCGCACGCCCATATCGGCGCACAGAGTGAACAGAGCCTCGTGGAGGGGATCCAGTGAGCGAGCGACGGAGGGGGTTGGGCCGTGGTCTCGGCGCACTGATCCCTGCTGCACCGACCGGAGACAGGCCGGCGCCACCGGCGATGGGGGGTGGTGCCGCCTCCACCTCACCGGCTGCGGTACCTGTACTCACCGCCGAGCGCGGAGTGGCCGCGGCGAAGGTGGCCACGCTGCCGCCTGTTTCACGTGAAACAGAGGACTTCTCCTCGAACGAGTTCGGGGAGGCACCGGCGCCGCCCATCGGTGCTCACTTCGCCGAGCTGCCCCTCGACTACATCACGCCGAACCCTCGGCAGCCGCGTGATGTGTTCGACGAGGACGCGCTGGCGGAGCTGGTCACCTCCATCAAGGAGGTCGGTCTTCTCCAGCCCGTCGTCGTACGGCAGGTGGGTCCCGCCCGCTACGAGCTGATCATGGGCGAGCGGCGCTGGCGGGCCTGCCGTGAAGCGGGCCTTGAGGCGATCCCCGCGATCGTGCGGGCCACGGAGGACGAGAAGCTCCTCCTGGACGCGCTGCTGGAGAACCTCCACCGGGCTCAGCTGAACCCGCTGGAAGAGGCGGCCGCCTACGACCAGTTGCTGCAGGACTTCCACTGCACGCACGATCAGCTGGCGGACCGGATCGGCCGTTCGCGGCCGCAGGTCTCCAACACCCTGCGTCTGCTGAAGCTCTCGCCTGCGGTCCAGCGCCGTGTCGCCGCCGGAGTCCTCTCCGCCGGGCATGCGCGGGCACTTCTCTCCGTGGACGACTCGGAGGAGCAGGACCGGCTGGCCCACCGGATCGTGGCCGAGGGCCTCTCGGTGCGGGCTGTCGAGGAGATCGTGACCCTGATGGGCTCGCGGCCGAAGGCGGCTGCGCGTTCTAAGGGGCCGCGGGCCGGGGCCCTGGTGTCTCCCGCGCTGACCGAGCTGGCGGGCCGTCTCTCGGACCGCTTCGAGACGCGGGTGAAGGTCGACCTGGGGCAGAAGAAGGGCAAGATCACCGTCGAGTTCGCCTCGATGGAAGACCTTGAGCGCATCCTCAGCTCCCTCGCCCCGGGCGAGGGGCCGGTCCTTCAGAAGAGCCTTCTGGACGACGACTCCGAGGACACGGAGGACTGAGGCCTCGGCCGGCCGGGTGGATTTCCGCTCATTCGGCGGTCGGAGCGGGCTGTGTTCCGGTGTGCACCGGAACACAGCCCGCTCTTTGCTTTCAGGCGGTATCGATGCAATCGCTTCGTGGATACGATGCGTTCGGGTATGGCGCATCCACCTGGCAGCACCTCTGAGTTGAGGAGGCGAGGGCCATGCGAACGGTGAGCCGCACCGGACTGGTGAGCGCGGGTCTGGGACTGGGCGCCGTCGGCGGGTTCGTCGGCAGTCTGCTCAGGGAACGGAGCGCTCTGACAGCCGCCCGCGACGCTGCGGGCGAGGGAAGCGAGGAACAGCCTTCATGGGGCGTCGGCTCGTACCGCTCACGCTGGACAACCTTCAGGACCTTCCCAGGCGCTGTCGCGCGTGCGTCTTCTGGGAACTGGATCCCGTCAGCGGGGAAGCCGCGGTAAAGGCAGGTACGCCCGCGCTGGAGAAGGAAGCGTGGATCTCGGCGGTCCTGCTCGACTGGGGTTCCTGCGGCCGTGTCGTCTACGTCGACGACAACCCGGTGGGGTTCGTGCTCTACGCCCCTCCGGCTTACGTTCCCCGCGCCACGGCGTTCCCCACGAGCCCGGTCTCACCGGACGCGGTGCAGCTGATGACCGCGTTCATCATGCCGGGCTACCAGGGCCAGGGACTGGGGCGCGTGATGGTGCAGACGGTCGCCAAGGATCTTCTGCGACGGGGCTTCAGGGCGATCGAGGCCTTCGGGGACGCCCGGTGGAAGGAGACGGCCTGCGTCCTGCCCGCCGACCATCTGCTCGCCGTGGGCTTCAAGACGGTGCGACCCCACCCCGTGCACCCTCGCCTCCGGTTGGAGCTGCGGACGACGCTCTCCTGGAAGGAAGACGTGGAGTTGGCGATCGACCGGCTGCTGGGTGCAGTGCAGAAGGAGCCGGTGCTTCGGCCGCTCTAGGCGTTGGGGAAAAGACGAGTGGGCCGGTCCTTGCGGACCGGCCCACTGATGTTTCACGTGAAACATCGGCTGCTGCGTCGACTACTCGGAGATGAAGTCCTCAAGGTCACGTACGATCGCGGCCTTCGGCTTGGCTCCGACGATGGTCTTGGCGACCTCGCCGCCCTGGTAGACGTTCAGGGTCGGGATGGACATCACGCCGTACTTGGCGGCCGTACCCGGGTTCTCGTCGATGTTGAGCTTGACGACCTCGATCTTGTCGCCGTACTCGGCGGCGATCGCCTCAAGGGACGGCGCGATCTGGCGGCACGGTCCGCACCAAGCGGCCCAGAAGTCCACCAGGACGGGCTTGTCGTTCTTGAGGACGTCCTCGTCGAAGGAGTCGTCGGTCACGTTCTTCAGGGTGCCGGCCACAGGGGGCTCCTTAACTCGATGCTGCGGTGGGGCGGTTGGGGGTCAGACAGAGGTCTTCTCGGGCTCGGCCTGCTCCTCGTTGTCCGCCAGAGCGGCGAGGAAACGCTCGGCGTCCAGAGCCGAGGAGCAGCCGGTGCCAGAGGCGGTGATCGCCTGGCGGTAGGTGTGGTCGACCACGTCGCCGGCGCCGAAGACACCACTCAGGTTGGTCCGGGTCGAGGGAGCCTCGACCTTCAGGTAGCCCTCTTCGTCGAGGTCCAGCTGGCCCTTGAAAAGCTCGGTGCGCGGGTCGTGGCCGATCGCGATGAACAGGCCCGTCACGGCCAGGTCGGACAGCTCGCCGGTCTTCAGGTTGCGCAGCTTCAGGCCGGAGAGCTTCGGGTCGCCCTGGATCTCGGCGACCTCGCTGTCCCAGATGAAGCGGATCTTCGGGTCGGCGAAGGCGCGCTCCTGCATCGCCTTGGAGGCGCGCAGGGTGTCCCGGCGGTGGACGATCGTCACCGACTTGGCGAAGCGGGAGAGGAAGGTCGCCTCCTCCATCGCGGTGTCGCCGCCGCCGATCACGGCGATGTCCTGGTCCTTGAAGAAGAACCCGTCACATGTCGCGCACCAGGAGACACCACGGCCGGACAGGGCGTCCTCGTTCGGCAGACCGAGCTTGCGGTGCTGCGAGCCGGTCGCGACGATGACGGCCTTCGCGCGGTGCACGGTGCCCGCGGTGTCCGTGACGGTCTTGATGTCACCCGTGAGGTCGACGGAGACGATGTCGTCCGCGACGAGTTCGGCACCGAAGCGCTCGGACTGGGCCCGCATGTTGTCCATGAGGTCGGGGCCCATGATGCCGTCCTGGAAGCCGGGGAAGTTCTCGACCTCGGTGGTGTTCATGAGCGCACCGCCGGCGGTGACAGCGCCCTCGAAGACCAACGGCTTCAGCGACGCGCGTGCGGTATAGAGCGCAGCCGTGTAGCCGGCAGGCCCTGAGCCGATGATGATCACGTTACGGACGTCGCTCACGGCGTGTTTCCTCGTTTCTGGACGGCTTCGTCGACCGGTGGGAGCCTCTCTCAGAACTCTCACCCCACCCAACGGATCCTACGGGGCCTGCATTCCCGCTGTGTCCGGGCACACAGGGCGCCGTTCGGTGTGGGATGCGGCAGAGGGAAGCAGAGGGAGAAGAAGGGTCGGTGCTCAGCGACGCGCGTAGGACTGCGTCAGCAGAACCTCTGCGGAGACCGACGGCTTCTTCTCACACGCCGAGTCGACGACGTAGGCGGTGACGCGAGTGTCGTCGCCCGCTGCGGGCAGCACGACGAGGTACGCGTCCGTGCCGTCGTAGGTGCCTTCCTTGACCCCGAGGAGGGTTGTGCCCGTGCGGCCGATGCCCTTCATGACGCAGTCCGGGACTGTCGAAACGTCGAAGGTGACGCCGTCGTGCTCGTTGGACCCCAAGTCACTGGGATGGGACTCGATGCCCACGGACGGCACTCCGCTGCGGGGGCTGTTCTTGACGTTGCCGCCTTTGAGGAGTTCCTCGACCTGGGTCTCGACCTTCTGCCCGGAGAACGTGCTCGCGGCCACGGGATCCTTGGAGTCATCGCCCAGCGACGACACGAGCAGGGAGCCGAGTCCCAGGGCGGCCGCGGTGAAGACCGTGCTCAGGACAATGGTCCGGCGCCGTCCGTGTCGTGAACGGTCCTTCCGCCCCGGCCCGGTGGCCGCGTGAGCGTGACCTGCGGGCCGGTCTGCGAGCCGGTCGGCGGGAGCCGATGTTTCACGTGAAACATCGGCTTCGGCTGCGAGGGCGGCGTCGATGCGGTCGGCGATGTCGTCGGGCATGCGCACAGGGCCCGGCAGGGTGCCGAGGAGGCCGCGGATCTCCTCCAGGGAGGTGTACACGTCGGTGCAGAGAACGCACTCGTCGAGATGCCGTTCCACGTCCTCGGTCCGGGACGGCGTGAGCAGGCCTTCGGTGAGGTCGGAGATCTCCGTGACGTCCGGGTGCCCGGCCGTGTCGGTCGTGGATGTCACGCTCGCCCACCTCCGCCCTTCACAGCAGCTGAATCGCTTGGCCCTGCATCCGTTGGTCCCGCTGCGGGTGGGACGGATGTCCCCGACGCCCGGTTCCGTCCATCACCCGATTCCTTGCCGTCACCGGCGTTTTCCGGCCGCAGATGGGTGAGCAGCGGCAGGAGTCTGGCTCTGCCCCGGGCGCAGCGGCTCTTCACCGTCCCGGTGGGCACGTCGAGGACGCGGGCGGCCTCCGCGACCGGGTAGCCCTGCATGTCCACCAGGACGAGGGCGGCGCGCTGGTCGGGCGGGAGGGTACCGAGCGCTTCGATGAGCTGGCGGTGCAGATCGTTGCGTTCGGCGGGGGCCGACGCCGACTCGTGCGGTTCGAGCAGTTGCTCCAGCCGTTCGGTGTCGTCGACCGGTGAGGTCTTGCGGGAGGCGGCCTTGCGGGCGCGGTCCAGGCAGGCGTTGACCGTGATGCGGTGCAGCCACGTCGTGACGGCCGACTGGCCGCGGAAGGTGTGGGCGGCCCGGTAGGCGGAGACGAGGGCGTCCTGGACGGCGTCAGCGGCCTCCTCGCGGTCCCCCAGCGTCCGCAGGGCCACCGCCCAGAGCCGATCACGGTGCCGACGCACGATCTCACCGAAGGCGTCGGGGTCACCGTCGACATGGCGGGCGAGGAGGTCCTGATCGCTCGTCCCGTCGTACCCGTCACCTTCTGCCATCGGACCCCCTCCCTCTCAGCCTCAGCTGGTGACCTTGATGTCCGCCACCCGGCCGCGGTAGGTGCCTTCGTCCGTCAGCGGGAGCTTGGTCAGCCAGATCAGAAGGTAGCGGGACTTGATGGTCTTGTCCGGCGAGAGCGCGACACTCGTGCCGGAACCCTCCGCGACCTTGCTGTAGGCGTCGAAGGAGGTGGGCTCCGAACCGGAGTCGCTGGAGGCGGCGCGCAGTTCGACGGACGTGTCGCCCACGAAGGAGACGGTGACCTTCCCGACGTCCTGGACCTTGCCGAGGTCGAGGATCACCCCGAGGCCCGGCTTCAGGTTCCCGAAGTCGGCGCCCTTGTAGTAGTCCGTCTGCCAGTACGTGCTGGAGCTGCTGTCGTACGTCTTGTCTATGTCCGACGGCTTCTCGGAGCCATCGCCGAACGGGTCGAAGTCCCGGGCACCGGCGATGGCGACCGGCGCACTGGCCACCTTGTCCTTGTCACCGCTCTTGTCGCCGTTGTCCGTCGTCTCGGTCTGGTTGGTCTCGTCCGACTTGCCGCCCTGGTCCATGAGCGCGTCCGCCAACTGCCAGCTGCCCAGGCCCAGCGCCGCGATCAGCAGCGCGGACACGGCCCACTTGAGTGCCTTGCCCGTCCGGCTCTGCAGCGGGGGAGGCGGGGTGGGCAGGGGCTGTGTGACGCCCGGGCGGGGCGCCTGGCGGCCGTACGAGCCCTGTTGGTACGTGGTGCGCTGGTACTCGGGCGGGGCCGTGAACACCGGCTCCGGCGGGCGGATGCGGGGCATCTCGCCGATCGCCTTGACCAGTTCCTCGGGCGTCGTGCACGCGGACTCGTGCCGCGAGGCGGTGGCGCCGTCGTTGGCGAGCGCGCGCATCGCGAGTTCCGACAGGCCGCGGTGGACTCCGGCCCGCACCTGGTCGGGTGCGATGAGACCGACGCCCTTGGGCAGCCCCGACAGGCCGTACGCGTCGCTCTCGTAGGGCCAGCGCTGGGTGAGGGCGGCGTACAGCAGGGCGCCGATCGCCTCCGTGTCCGTGCGCTGCGGGGTGTCGGAAGTGATGCCGCGCAGCGCGGCGTTGACCGCGAGGCCGCGCACGCGCCACTGGCCGGACGAACTCCGCAGGATGGTGCCCGGGGTCAGGCGCAGGTGCGCGAGGCCCTCACGGTGGGCGGCAGCCATCGCGGAGGCGATCTGGCTGACCATCTGGTAGGTGTCGTGCGCCTCCAGCGGGCCGGCGGCCAGGAGCGCGGTCAGCTCCGTGGCGTCGGGCAGCCACTCGTGGACGACGTACACGAGGTCGTTCTCCTCGACGGCGTCGAGGACCTGCACGAAGCGGGGGTCGCCGAGCAGCGCCGAGGAGCGGGCCGCGGCCAGCACGGAACGCGCCCGTGAGTGGTCCGCGGGCAGAATGTGCACGCCGACGGCGCGACGAAGTTTCTCGTCGACCGCGCGCCAGCTGCTGAATCCGTCCAGACGGGTGACGCACTCCTCCAGGCGGTAGCGCCTGGCGAGTTTGTGGCCGCTGTGCAGTTCGGGCGGTGAGGCCTTTTCGGGACTCTCGGTCCCGCCGCTCCCCTGTGCCTCGTCGTTCTCCGTGTCCCGCTCCCGGTTCTGGGCCACGCCGTCGGCCGTGGACTCGTCCGCCTGCGCGGTCAGCGGCTCGTCGCCGCTGTTGTCTGCCACGTCGACGGCAGCCGTGCTCCGTTCCGCCACCGTCGCTCCTGCCTCCCCATCCAATGCGAGCTTTCCGACGCCAAACCCAATTGTGCCCACAGTCCGCCGCTCTGCACGACACGCGGTGGCGGACGATGGTTGTGCTCTTGCCCTCGGCTTACCGTCCCAGCCGTCCGCGCACCATACCCACCAACGAGTTGAGTTCCTCAATGCGCATCCGGCGGGCGGCCACATAGAAGACGACGAGAAGGACGGCACCGCCGCCGAGCAGGGAGGCGAACGAGCCGCCGACGCCCTGGCCGAGAGTGTGGCCGATGCCGTAGCAGGCCGCGCCGCTGAGCAGCGCGGCCGGTACCGAGGCGATGCCCAGCCGGGCGTAGGTCCGCATTACGCGGGTGCCGTCGAGGTCGCCGCCGAGCCGCTTGCGCAACCGGTTCCAGGCGACGCCGACACCGATCGCGTACGCGAGGCCGTACGAGGCCGCCATGCCGACCACGGCCCAGCGGGACGGGAGGACGAAAAAGCAGAGGGCGGAGGCCGTCGCGTTGACGGCGGCCACGATCACCGTGTTGTAGAAGGGCGTGCGGGTGTCCTCGTACGCGTAGAAGGCGCGCAGGACGACGTACTGCACGGAGTAGGGGATCAGGCCGAGGGCGAAGGCCATCAGCATGAAGCCCATGTTGGTGGCCTCGGTGGTGCCCGAGGAGCCGAAGATCAGGGTGCACATCGGGATGCCGAGGGCCACGAAGCCGAAGGCGATGGGCACGATCGCGACAGCGGTGGTGCGCAGGCCCTGGGAGATGTCGTCGCGGACCGCGCCGGCGTCGCCCTCGTGGGCCGAGCGGGCCAGCCGTGGCAGCAGGGCCGCCATCAGGGAGACCGTGATGATGGCCTGGGGCAGACCCCAGATGAGCTGTGCGTTGGCGTAGGCGGCAAAGCCGGTGCCGTCGACCGGTGAGTCCTTGCCCGCAGCGGTGGACAGCTGGGAGACGACGATCGCGCCGGCCTGGTTGGCGAGTACGAAGAGGAAGGTCCACTTGGCGAGTGTCACGGCCTTGCCCAGACCGTGGCCCCTCCAGTCGAAGCGCAGCCGCAGCCGGAAGCCCGTTTCCCGCAGGTACGGGATCATCGCCAGAGCCTGCACGACGAGGCCGAGCAGGATGCCGATGCCGAGGAGCCGTTGACCCTCCAGCGGGATGGTCGTGACCTTCATGCTGGAGTCCGCGGCGGTGCCGTAGACCCAGATGAACATGCCCAGCGTCACGATGATGACGATGTTGTTCAGGACCGGGGTCCACATCATCGCGCCGAACTTCCCGCGCGCGTTGAGGATCTGCCCCATCACCACATGGATGCCCATGAAGAAGATCGAGGGCAGGAAGTAGCGGACGAAGGTGATGCCGACCTCGTTGGCTGCTGGGTCGCTGGCGACCGGGTCGGACAACAGGCGGATCAGGACGGGGGCGCCGGCGACCGCGAGGACGGTCAGCGCGCCGAGCGCCACCACGACCAGGGTCAGCAGCCGGTTGGCGTAGGACTCGCCTCCGTCCTCGTCCTCCTTCATCGCGCGTACGAGTTGGGGCACGAAGACAGAGTTGAGACCGCCGCCGACGGTCAGGATGTAGATCATCGTCGGCAGCTGGTAGGCGACCTGGAAGGTGTCGCCCAGCAGGCCGACGCCCAGCGCCGACACGATCAGCGCGGAGCGGATGAAGCCGGTGAGGCGGGAGACCATCGTGCCCGCCGCCATGACGGCGCTCGACTTCAGCAGCCCCGCGGCACGACCGCCCTTCTTGGGAGGTGCCGGTGCGGCGGCGGGGGCTGCCTTGGGGGTGAGCTGCATCGTGGCGTCGGACGCCGGGCTCTGTGCCTGCGGCGCGGGGCCGTGGCCCGGGGCGGGCGAGGGGGACGGGCCGGGCACCGCTGGAGGCTCCATGGGCTGCTGTCCGCCGCCCTGCTGCTGGTCCCGGAAGAGATGAGCGAAGGCGTCCGGCTCGTGCCGCTCCTCCCCGGCCTGGGTGACCAGCGCGTCGACGCCCACGTATTGGGTGGTGCGGGGGTCGTCGCCGTACGGCAGGTACTGCGTGGCTCCGTCCGGCTCGGGAGCCGGGGGCTGGGCCCAGACCTGGGGGTCGGGGGCGTACGGCGACTGGGCGGGCTGTCCGTAGAGCGGGGGCTGCGGCTGGTACGTCCCGGGGGGCGGCGGGGGGTGCGCGGCGCGGTCGTAGAGCGCCTCGGCCACCGGGTCCTGGGCGGCGAGGTCCTGCGCCCGGTACGGATCCTGGGCGTAGGCGTCCTGGAGGTACATGTCCGCGGGGGGCTGCGCCGGCACCTGGCCGTGCTCGGGCGGCGGGCCCTCGGGGTGGCCCGAGTCGCCCGCGCCCTGACCGCGGTCACCGTCGTACGGCGCGTTCATGGTTACCCCACCTCATCGTTCACCGGGCCCACCGGCCACGACATCGCTCAACGGTCCACTCTCTCACCCGTCCCGGACGGGTCTGCGCTTTCCGGTGCGGTGTCCGGCGTCGGGTCACTCGGCTGCTCCGGGGCGTCTGCCCGCAACGCCGTGTCCGACTCCCCCTGAGGACGGTTCTCGGGGCTGCCGTGGTTCTCGTCGTTCCTGTCGGTGCCGTCGGTCTCGTCCGTGACCTCGTCCTCGGGTCCGTCGCCGGGCTCCTCGGTCCGGGCGGCGGCGCGCTTGCGCTGGGTGTACATGCGCAGGCCGGCGAGTACGAGCAGCAGGAAGCCGCCGCCGATGACCAGCATCACCATGGCCGTGAACTCGGTGACCTTCACGTCGAAGGTGACAGCCGGTCCGTACTTCTGGCCGTCCTTCGTGTACAGCTGGGCGATCACCGTGACCGGGCCGTTGGCGTTGGACGACGTGGTGAACTTCACCGACTGGCTGTGCCCGCCGGAGACCTCGACAGGCTGTTCCTGGTAGTCCTCGTCACCGATCTTGAGCCGGGTCGGGTTCGTCGACGTGACCCGCAGCACGAGGTTGTCGACGGGCTGGACGAGGTTGTTCTGGACGGTCACCGGGATCGTGGCGCTGCCGCCGGAGAGCTTCGTCTCGGACTTCTCGATCAGCTTGACCTGGTCGGTGAGGTCGTCGAGGTACGACTCCACGCCCTTGCGGAAGCTGTCCGCCGCGCCGGACCGGCCGCGCCAGGAGGTGGCCATCTCACGGTTGATGGCCCGCCCGAAGGGGGTCTCCACGCGGGTCCGGTCGGTGAGGATGATCTTGAAGTTGTCGAGCTTGTCCTGCGTGGTCGCGATCTGCGCGAAGGCCGACTGCGGCAGCTGGTGCCTGCGCAGGGTGGCGGGATACGAGGACGCCGAGGGCACCTTGGTGGTGGCGCCCGGGTCCGGCTTGGTGTCGGCGGTCGCGGTGAGTTCCTGCGACTCGGACCAGTTCGCGTTCTGCAGGGCGGTGACCGCCTCCGCCATCGTCTGGGCCTGGCTCGTGGACGGCATGCGCTGCGGGGCGACGACGACGGTGCGCTGCTTGTTGGTCTGGAGGGTGGTTGTCAGGCTCTGGGCGAGGAACTTCTGCACCGCGAGCGTGGAGCCGTCGGCGTTCGTCATGTCGCCCTGGAAGGCCGTGGACAGCCGGGTGTCCGCGACGACCGCCGTGGTGCCGCCGCCGATGGGGCGGGCGGCGGAGGGCGTGTACGGCAGGTCGCCGGTCTCCTTCAGACTGTCGCTGCGCGCGATCACCTTGTCGGCGCCCGCCGAGGTGGCGATCTTGACGATCGACGGGTCGATGGCACCGTTCACCGGCCAGGCGAAGTCGGTGCTCGGGGTGACATGAAGGATCGTCTCCACCGTGCTGGCGGCGACATCCGTGGCGCTCTTGAGGTGGCTCAGGGTGCCGGTGACGTTCTTGCCGTTGTGCGCGATGGAGGCGAGGTCGGGGTCCGCGAAGGGAAGGGCGACGACCTCCTTGCCCGCGACCGCGTCCTGGAGCTCGGCGAGCCACTGCTTGGCGACGGTCTGACCGGTGCCGGGTGTAGCGGTGCCGTCGGCGCCCTGGACGCCATAGGTGCCGATCATCGCGTCGACGGAGGCCAGCAGGTCGGGGTCGATCACCCAGGTGACGTCGAGGTCCTTGCCCAGGGTGAGCAGCTGGTCCAGGCGGCCGCCCGGGGAGATCTCCGTGGCGAGGTCGTCGTTGAGGAAGACGGGCGTCTGCTGCTCGCCCGGACCGGTCTCCGCCGTCATGTGGACCGTGGAGATCAGCGGCCACAGAACCGTCGTCCGCGTCCGGGTGTCGGCCTCCTCGGGCTGCCACGGCAGGAACGTCCGCTGGATTCCGAGCACCTGCTCGTACGGTTCCGCGGCGGTCTCGCCGGACAGGGAGACGCCGAACTGGTAGACGCCGTCCTGGCCGAGGTCCAGCTTGTCGACCGGTACGGAGATGGTGAACGGCTGGGCGACGCCCGGAGTGAGCTTCGAGAACTTCTCGACGTACTTGCCGCCGATCTCTGTCCCGTCGGCTCCCGGTACGTAGTCGGTGCGTGCGGCGACGTCGTCGATCCCCGAGCGGGTGGTGAGCAGCTGCCCCACCCGCAGGTCCACGTGGGCGTCGGTGACGGTCCGCTTGCCCTTGTTGGTCACCGTGCCGGACACGGTCAGCGTGTCGCCGTCCGTGGGGGCGCTGGGGGTGAGCGTGTCGACGGAGACGACCACCGGATCCGACGCGGCGGCGTACGCGGGCTGTCCGGCGGGGAGCTGGAGGAGACCGGCCAGCAGGGGCGCTCCCGTGAGCAGCACTCCGGCCCGCCGGAACCACCGGCGTGCGGGAGAGGTAGTCAGCCTCGGGAAGTCTGCCGCCTCGGCCACGCGTTCGCCCGTCCCTAGTCGTCAGTGGTCGTCGGAATGTGCGTCCACGCATGGTAACGATGCGCGCTGAGGGGAAGTGCCGCGGACTGCTCCACAAGATCGTGGAACACGGTCCGGCTGTCCTCTATGTGCGTGTATTGATGGAGGAGTCCCCGGTGGCGGGCGTGGACGTTTTATGGAGGCGCGGGCCGTCGCCCGGGCCACGTACCCTTTTCTGTTGTGCCGAACGCCAACGAAGACAATTCCAGTGCCCTGAGCCAGGTGCAGCACCGCGCGGTGAGTGAGCTGCTGCGGGTGGCCCCGGTCGCCGACGACCTTGCCCGCCGTTTCCAGGAGGCCGGGTTCTCGCTCGCCCTGGTCGGCGGCTCCGTCCGGGACGCGCTGCTGGGCCGGCTCGGCAACGACCTGGACTTTACGACCGACGCCCGCCCCGAGGACGTACTGAAGATCGTGCGGCCCTGGGCGGACTCGGTGTGGGACGTCGGGATCGCCTTCGGGACCGTCGGGGCACAGAAGGACGCCCGCGTCGGAGACGCTGATCGAAACTTTCAGATCGAAGTGACCACTTATCGGTCGGAGGCGTACGACCGGACCTCGCGCAAGCCCGAGGTGTCGTACGGCGACTCCATCGAGGAGGACCTCGTCCGGCGGGACTTCACGGTGAACGCGATGTCCGTGGCGCTGCCGGAGAAGGTGTTCATCGACCCGTACGGGGGTTTGGAGGACCTCGCGGGGCGTGTGCTGCGTACTCCCGGCACGCCCGAGGCGTCCTTCTCCGACGACCCGCTGCGGATGATGCGGGCCGCGCGGTTCGCCGCCCAGCTCGACTTCGAGGTGGCCCCCGAGGTCGTCACCGCCATGACGGAGATGGCCGGGCGCATCGAGATCGTCTCGGCCGAGCGGGTACGGGACGAGCTGAACAAGCTGGTCCTGTCCGCGCACCCCCGCAAGGGCCTGACGCTGCTGGTGGACACCGGTCTCGCCGACCACGTGCTGCCCGAGCTGCCGGCCCTGCGCCTGGAGCGCGACGAGCACCACCGGCACAAGGACGTCTACGAACACACACTGATCGTTCTGGAGCAGGCGATCGAGCTGGAGCAGGACGGCCCCGACCTCGTACTCCGGCTTGCCGCGCTGCTGCACGACATCGGCAAGCCGCGCACGCGCCGCTTCGAGGAGGACGGGCGGGTCTCGTTCCACCACCACGAGGTGGTCGGGGCGAAGATGACCAAGAAGCGCATGCTGGCGCTCAAGTACTCCAACGAGCTGGTGAAGGACGTCTCACGTCTGGTTGAACTCCACCTGCGCTTCCACGGGTACGGCACCGGGGAGTGGACGGACTCGGCGGTTCGCCGTTACGTCCGGGACGCGGGCCCCCTCCTCGACCGCCTCCACAAGCTGACCCGCTCGGACTGCACCACGCGGAACAAGCGCAGGGCCACGGCGCTTTCGCGTGCGTACGACGGCCTGGAGGAGCGCATCGCCCAGCTCCAGGAGCAGGAGGAGCTGGACGCGATCCGTCCCGACCTCGACGGCAACCAGATCATGCAGATCCTGGGCGTCGGTCCCGGGCCGGCGATCGGGCAGGCGTACAAGTTCCTGCTGGAACTGCGGCTGGAGAACGGGCCGATGGAGCAGGTGGCGGCGGTGGCGGCGCTGAAGGAGTGGTGGGCCGAGCAGGGCTGAGGTCGTGAAACGGCGGTGATGTTTCACGTGAAACATCACCGCCGGAACGCGCAGAGGGCGATGTTTCACGTGAAACATCGCCCTCTGCGCGTGTGGGCTGCGTCAGCCCGGACTGCTCAGACCTCCTTGAGGCAGAGCACGACGTCGTGGCTGCTGCCCTGCTGGTAGTAGGAGATCGTCGCCTCGGTGACGGCCTCGCACTTGTTGGCGTCGCTGGTGTTGTCGAACTTCTGGACAACCTTGTACTGGGCGTCGCTGGAGGTGCAGTCGACCTCGTTGAGGTCCGGGTTCGTGTCCGTACCGTCGTTGTGCATGCAGGAGCCCACGGACGTCGTCTCCGCGTCGCTCTGGCTGAAGTACCACTTGCCGCCGGCGATGGCTATCGCGACGACGATGAACACGCCTATGCGCAGCAGCTTCTTGCTGAAGCGCTTGGCCGGCGCGGGCGGCGGGACCGGAACTCCCTGGAACGGGGCACCCTGGTGCGGCGGGTACGGCGCCTGGGGCGCCGTCGGCTCGACAGAGGCCGGGGTGTTCGGGTTCTGGTCCTGCGGCGGAGTGGTCACTCGGGGTCCCCCTTGGCTATGGGTGTGCTTGGTGCGAAGTAAGACGCACGTAAGTTACCGGGACCCACTGACAACTCTGTAGCTCAGAGAGTCTCTGTGGCCTTCATGTGACACTTACCGGTGTTCAAAGCGGGCCATAGCCCCAGCAATTGCCCCGTAGATAACGGTGATTGTGACCAACAGGGACACCGAGCGGCCGTCGGAGGGCAGCATCAGGGCCGCCACTCCGGCCGCGCCGACGAAGGCGACGTTGAACAGGACGTCGTAGAGGGAGAAGATCCGGCCGCGGAAGCCGTCGTCGACCGAGGACTGGACGATCGTGTCCGTGGCGATCTTCGAGCCCTGGGTGACGAGGCCCAGGACGAACGCCGCGATCAGCATGGGCACTTCGGCGAACGCCAGGCCGAGCGCGGGCAGCAGGACCGCCGCTGCTCCGGCGCACACCATGATCCAGCCGACGGGACCGAGCCGTCCGGCCGCCGCCGGGGTCATCACGGCCGCGACGAAGAAGCCCGCCCCGGAGATCCCCACGGCGAGGCCCAGCAGGGCCAGCCCGTCGTCGGAGTCGTCGGACCAGGCGTACCGGCAGAGCATCAGCACCATGACCGTCAGGGCGCCGTAGCAGAACCGCATCAGCGTCATCGCGGCCAGCGACCAGGCCGCCTCTCTGCGCCCCGGTTCGGCAAGGTGCCGTACGCCTGCCGCCAGGCCGCGCGCGGTGCCGGTGAGGGCTGCCGCCAGTCGGGGCTGCACCAACTCGGGGTCGGGCCCCAGCAGTTCCCGGCCGAGGCGGAGGGAGGCGAGCGAGGAACAGAGGTACAGGGCCGCGCCCAGGAGGACCACCGCGGCGTCGGAGTCGGAGGCCGCCAGCCGTACGACGAAGGCGAGTCCGCCGCCCGCCGTGGCCGCGAGCGTGCCGGCCGTCGGGGAGAGCGAGTTGGCGATCACCAGGCGGTCGTCGTCGACCACACGAGGCAGGGACGCCGAGAGTCCGGCCAGCACGAAGCGATTGACGGCGGTGACGCAGAGGGCGGAGACATAGAAGAGCCAGTCGGGGACATGGCTCAGCATCAGGACGGCCGTCACGCATGCCAGCAGGGCGCGCAGCAGATTGCCGTACAGGAAGACCTGGCGGCGTCGCCAGCGGTCCAGCAGAACGCCCGCGAAGGGGCCAACCAGGGAGTACGGCAGCAACAGGACCGCCATCGCGGAGGCGATCGCCGCCGCCGAGGTCTGCTTCTCCGGCGAGAAGACGACGTACGTGGCGAGTGCGACCTGATAGACGCCGTCGGCGCCCTGGGAGAGCAGCCGTACGGCGAGCAGGCGCCGGAAGTTCCTCAGGCGCAGGAGTACGCGCAGGTCACGTACGACAGCCATGGGGCACAGCCTCACATACGAGGAGGGTCCCCGGGCGGATGACCCGGGGACCCTCGACGGGCAGGAGCGACAAGCTTGTGGAAGCTAGACCGGCGCTGGACTCCTCTCAGCGCACGACCTCAGCGCTCGACTTCGCCCTTGATGAACTTCTCGACGTTGTCCCGTGCCTCGTCGTCGAAGTACTGGACCGGCGGGGACTTCATGAAGTAGCTCGACGCGGAGAGGATCGGGCCGCCGATACCGCGGTCCTTGGCGATCTTCGCGGCGCGCACGGCGTCGATGATGACGCCGGCGGAGTTCGGGGAGTCCCAGACCTCCAGCTTGTACTCCAGGTTCAGCGGGACGTCACCGAAGGCACGGCCCTCCAGGCGGACGTACGCCCACTTGCGGTCGTCGAGCCAGGCCACGTAGTCGGACGGGCCGATGTGGACGTTGTCGGCGCCCAGCTCGCGGTCGCGGATCTGGGAGGTGACGGCCTGCGTCTTGGAGATCTTCTTGGACTCCAGGCGCTCACGTTCGAGCATGTTCTTGAAGTCCATGTTGCCGCCGACGTTCAGCTGCATCGTGCGGTCCAGGACCACACCCCGGTCCTCGAACAGCTTCGCCATCACGCGGTGCGTGATCGTGGCGCCGACCTGCGACTTGATGTCGTCGCCGACGATCGGGACGCCCGCCTCGGTGAACTTGTCCGCCCACTCCTTCGTACCGGCGATGAAGACCGGGAGGGCGTTCACGAAGGCGACCTTGGCGTCGATGGCGCACTGGGCGTAGAACTTCGCCGCCGCCTCGGAACCGACGGGCAGGTAGCAGACGAGAACGTCGACCTGCTTCTTCTTGAGGATCTTGACGACGTCGACCGGTTCGGCCTCGGACTCCTCGATGGTTTCGCGGTAGTACTTGCCGAGACCGTCGAGGGTGTGGCCACGCCGGACCTTCACACCGGTGTTCGGCACGTCGCAGATCTTGATGGTGTTGTTCTCGGAGGCGCCGATGGCATCCGCCAGGTCGAGGCCGACCTTTTTGGCGTCCACGTCGAACGCGGCGACGAACTCGATGTCCTTGACGTGATAGTCCCCGAACTGCACATGCATGAGGCCCGGGACCCTGGACGCCGGATCGGCGTCCTTGTAGTACTCGACTCCCTGTACCAGCGACGCGGCGCAGTTGCCCACGCCGACGACGGCTACGCGAACCGAACCCATTCCGGTTGCTCCCTGTGTGTACGAGTGAGGCCCTGGCAGGGGCCTCACGTGGCGGTGTCGTCGGACGGACCGGTCCGGGAGTCGTCCTCCCGGGACCGGGGCAGGCCGCCCGGCGCTCCAGATGTGGTGTCCTGCGAGTCGGGTTCCCCGGAAGCGGCACCCTTGAGGTCCCGTCCGGCCCGCTCGCTCTCGATCAGCTCGTTCAGCCAGCGCACTTCGCGCTCCACGGACTCCATCCCGTGGCGCTGGAGCTCGAGGGTGTAGTCGTCGAGGCGCTCCCGTGTACGCGCCAGAGAGGCGCGCATCTTCTCCAGACGCTCCTCCAGCCGGCTGCGACGGCCCTCGAGCACGCGCATGCGTACATCGCGGGACGTCTGCCCGAAGAAGGCGAAACGAGCGGCGAAGTGCTCGTCCTCGTACGCGTCCGGGCCCGTCTGCGAGAGCAGCTCCTCGAAGTGCTCCTTACCTTCCGCCGTCAACCGATAGACGATCTTGGCGCGGCGCCCTGTGAGGGGGGCGGCGAGCGCGTCTTCCGACGCGCGTCCGGACTCCTCGATCAACCAGCCGCTCGCGACGAGCGTCTTGAGGCAGGGGTACAGCGTGCCGTAGCTGAAGGCGCGGAACACACCCAGTGATGTATTGAGTCGTTTCCGCAGCTCGTAGCCGTGCATCGGTGACTCGCGGAGCAGGCCGAGGACGGCGAACTCGAGGATCCCGGAACGCCGGCTCATCGTCGCCTCCTTTCTCCCACGGTCCGACCGTGACGTCTCCGGCACTGTTTATGCCGAGCTGATGTATCGACTCGATACATCTAGACGATAGAACGGCCCTGTGGATGCGACAAGAGGGGAGATGGTGAACGGGATCACATCACCGATTCGTAGGAAGCAAGTTGCCTGATTTGGGGTGAACTTCGGTGCTAGGCGGGTTTTGACGGTGCGTAGTCTGTGCGGCATGCAGTCCACCGGGAACCGAGTGACGTTTGGGGACGTCGTCGTGCTTGGTGCGGTACGGGTGAATGCGAACACGGCCGCATCCGTACTTGGGGGGGACCGGAAACCAGCCGCCGTTTCCAGGCGCGCGCGGGTGCGCCTGCCCAAGGAGTAATCGTTCGATGAGCGAGCACCGTCGCAAACCGCCGCAGCCGCAGGGAGGCGGACGTGCCGCGGCCCGACGCGGCCAGTCCGGCTCGTCCTCCGGCCGCCGTGCGGCACCGCGAGGCGCAACCGAGTCTCCTTCCGACTCCTATGGATCGGGTTCCTACGGGTTGGGTCCCTACGGAGCCGAAGGTGACGAGCGCCAGTCCGGAGGCCGTGCCGAATCCCGGCGCGCCGCGCAGAGAAATACTGGTGGACGTCGCAGAGGGACCGAGGGCGGCGGACGCCGCGGCGGTCCCAGCGGCCCGAACGGACCAGGGCGCGGCAGAGGCCGTGCGGCCGGTCCCCCGCCCGAGAAGCGCTTCATCGACTATCCGCGCGCGGGCAAGTACGGAGCAGCGCGCTGGATGCCGTCCTGGCGGCAGGTGACGGGGCTGTTCATCGGCTTCGTCGGCAGCCTGGTGGCGGTGGCCGGCATCGGCTACGCCCTGGTGGGCGTGCCGGACGTCGCCAAGGCCGCCAACGCCCAGAACAACGTCTACTACTGGGCCGACGGCAGCCAGATGGTCGCGACCGGTGGTGAGACGAACCGCCAGATCATCGGCTACGAGAAGATCCCGGCGTCGATGCGGTACGCCGTGATGTCGGCCGAGAACAAGACGTTCGAGACCGACAGCGGTGTCGACCCGGTGGGTATCGCCCGGGCCCTGTTCAACATGGCCAAGGGCGGTCAGACGCAGGGTGGTTCGACGATCACCCAGCAGTACGTGAAGAACGCCCGCCTGGACGACCAGTCGCAGACGCTCACGCGGAAGTTCAAGGAGCTGTTCATCTCCATCAAGGTCGGCGCCAACGTCGAGAAGGAGGAGATCATGGCCGGCTACCTGAACACCGCGTACTACGGCCGTGACTCCTACGGCCTTCAGGCAGCCGCCCGCGCGTACTTCAACAAGGACGCCGAGGACCTGACCGACAGCGAGTGCGCGTTCCTGGCCGCGGTGCTGAAGGGCGCCACGTACTACGACCCGGCCGGCAATGTGGCCGTCGATCCCGTGAACGCCACCCAGGCCAAAAACACCAAGCGGGTTGTGGAGCGGTGGAGGTGGATCCTCGACGAGGAGGTCAAGGACGGCCGCATGACCGCGGCCGACCGTGCCAAGATCACGGCCTTCCCGAAGACCCAGAACCCGCGTTCTAACACCGCGCTGAGCGGCCAGGTCGGCTACCTCGTCGACCTCGCCAAGGGCTACCTGATCAACAACACCGACAAGACCGGGATCACCGCCGACCAACTGCAGCAGGGCGGCTACTCGATCTACACGACCTTCGACAAGAAGAAGGTCGCGGCGTTGGAGAAGGCGGTCACGAAGGTCCGGAAGGCGAACATCAAGCCCAAGGAGCGCCCGGACACCGACACGTACGTCCAGTTCGGCGGCGCTTCCGTGGACCCGGCGACGGGTGCGATCAAGGCCATCTACGGCGGTGAGGACGCGACCAAGCACTTCACCAACAACGCCGATACGACGGGCGCCCAGGTGGGTTCGACGTTCAAGACGTACGTACTCGCCGCCGCGATGAAGTGGGGCGTACGGGATCCGGAACTTGGGGCGACGCAGGCACAGGACGAGCGGACCCAGGTCTCCCCGGAGAGCATCTACAGCGGCAAGAACAAGCTCAAGATCGAGAACTACGACGGCACGATCTGGAAGGACAAGGACGACAAGGAGTGGCTGCAGCGCAACGACGGCGACGAGTCGTACAACGCGCCCAGCTTCCGGATCGACCTGCGTGAGGCGATGCGGGTCTCCTCCAACTCCGCCTATGTCCAGCTCGGTATGGACGTCGGCCTGGACAAGGTCAGGGAGTCCGCCACCGATGCGGGCCTCCTCGACAGCAGCCTGGCCAGCGCCGACTTCCCGTCCTTCTCGATCGGTACCTCTGACCCGAGTGCGATCCGCGTGGCCGGCAGTTACGCGACCTTCGCGGCGAGCGGCAAGCAGAACAACCCGTACTCGGTCGAGAAGGTGACCAGCAAGGACGGTACGGTCTTCGATCACCAGAAGATCGCCAAGGCCAAGCAGGCGTTCACCGCCCAGGTCGCCGACAACGTCACCGACGTCCTCAAGACCGTGGTCGACGACGGAACGGGTACGGCGGCCCAGCTGACCGGCCGCCAGGTGGCAGGCAAGACCGGTACCACCGACGGCAACAAGTCGGCCTGGTTCGTCGGCTACACCCCGCAGCTGTCCACCGCGATCAGCATGTACCGGATGGACGACGACGGAACCAAGAAGAACCGCGAGTTCCTGGAGATGTACGGCACGGGTGGCCAGGAGAAGATCCACGGTGCCTCGTTCCCGGCCGAGATCTGGCACGACTACATGGAACAGGCGCTCAAGGGCGTACCGGCGAAGAAATTCCCGACTCCCGAGCCCTATGGCGAGGTCGTCGACGAGGACCCGCTGCCGAGCCCGACTCCCTCCATCACCGAAACCGAGGAAGCCACCCCGACACCGAGCCCGACGCCCACCGACGAGATCGAGATCTCTCCGTCGCCCACACCCAGCGAGACCTGCGGCACCTTCGACGTCAACTGTGATGACACCGGAGGAACTGAGACGGGCGACACGGACGAAGGCACTACCGACGGCGGAGTGACATCGAGTCCAACGCCAACGGAAAGCGAAGAAGAAAGTAACGGCAACGCGAACGGGAATGGCAGCGGAGGCATCTTCGGCTGACGGAGCCGTTGGCCGAGGCAGCGTCCGGCGCGGGTGTTTCACGTGAAACACCGATCCGATTCACGTTGTTTCACGTGAAACATGGGGCCGTCGCACCGACCAGGTGCGGCGGCCCTCGGCGTACTCCTAGGTGCGTACGGCAGGATGAGGCCCATGCCCAGTGCAGAGACGACGCAAGCGAGCGTGCGCGAGCCGGACCCGGTACGGCCGACCAAGGACGACGAGATCGCCGTGGCCGGCAGTGAGCTGATCGGCGGCCCCATCGGCCGGCGTGCCCTGTTGGGGACGTCCTGGTGGACTCCGGTACGAGTGGTAGCCCTCGTGGCGATCGGTATGTTCGCCCTCGGCCTGGTCCAGAAGGCGCCGTGCTACAACGGCGGCTGGTTCTTCGGGGCCAGTACGCAGTACACACACGCCTGCTACTCCGACATCCCGCACCTCTACCAGGGCCGTGGCTTCGCCGACGGACTCGTGCCGTACTTCGACAAGCTGTCCGGCGACATGGAGTACCTCGAATACCCGGTGCTGACCGGCGTGTTCATGGAGGTGGCCGCCTGGCTCACGCCCGGCAGCGGCACCATCCAGCACCAGGAGCAGTGGTACTGGTTCGTCAACGCCGGAATGCTGATGGTGTGCGCGGCGATCATCGCCGTATGCGTGTCGCGCACCCACGCGCGGCGCCCCTGGGACGGTCTGCTGGTCGCCCTGGCGCCCGCCTTCGCGCTCACCGCCACGATCAACTGGGACCTGCTGGCGGTCGCTCTGACGGCCGCGGCGATGCTGATGTGGTCTCGCGGGCGGCCCCTCGCCTTCGGGGTCCTGCTGGGGCTCGCCACGGCCGCCAAGCTCTATCCCTTCCTGCTGCTGGGGCCGTTGTTCGTGCTGTGCTGGC
Organism: Streptomyces sp. GQFP; assembly: GCF_021545335.1. Taxonomy (GTDB): domain Bacteria; phylum Actinomycetota; class Actinomycetes; order Streptomycetales; family Streptomycetaceae; genus Streptomyces. The sequence goes on from NZ_CP089312.1 coordinate 5,170,228, forward strand.
GCGCGGGCAAGTGGCGGCCGTTCGGCAAGGCACTGGGGGGCGCCGTCGTCGCCTGGGTCGCCGTGAACCTGCCGGTGATGGTCTTCGCCTTCGAGGGCTGGTCGAAGTTCTACACGTTCAGCCAGGAACGAGGCGTCGACTTCGGTTCCTTCTGGCTGATCATCGCCCAGCGCTTCGACTATCCGTTCAGCACCGAGACCGTCAACACCTTCGCGACGCTGCTGGTGCTGGCCTCGGCCGTGGGTATCGCGGCACTCACGCTGACCGCCCCGCGCCGTCCGCGCTTCGCCCAGCTGGCCTTCCTGATCGTCGCGGCCTTCATCCTCACCAACAAGGTCTACTCACCCCAGTACGTCCTGTGGCTGGTCCCCCTCGCCGTACTGGCCCGCCCGAAGTGGCGGGACTTCCTGATCTGGCAGGCGTGCGAGGTCGCGTACTTCCTGGGGATCTGGATGTACCTCGCCTACACGACCAGCGGCGACGCCCACAAGGGCCTGCCCACCGAGGGCTACCAGTTCGCCATCGCCGCCCACCTCGTGGGCACGCTGTACCTGTGCGCCGTGATCGTCCGGGACATCCTCATGCCGGAGCGGGACGTCGTGCGCCGGGCAGGCGACGACGATCCCTCCGGGGGCGTGCTCGACGGCGCTGAGGACATCTTCGTACTCGGTGCCGCGGCCCGTCCGCCGCGGCATGCCGCGCACTTCGACGGGCCGCAGGTGGAGTGGGGCAGCCGGCCGGTGCGGGAGAACGAGGAGCGTTCGCTCTGAGCGAACACGGCAGGGAAGGGTCATGCGAAAGGCCGTACACGGACTCCGTGTACGGCCTTTCGCATGGCTCGCAGCTGTGCGGTCAGCGGTCGACGATCCGGTCGAACTGCGTGGTGGTGTGCCGCAGATGGGCCACCAGTTCTTCGCCGACCTTCGGCTCCGGGGCGTCCGAGGGCACGAAGAGGATCGAGACCTGCATGTGCGGCGGCTCGGCGAACCAGCGCTGCTTGCCGCCCCAGACGAACGGGGCGAGGTTCCGGTTGACGGTGGCGAGACCGGCCCGGGCGACGCCCTTGGCGCGCGGCATGACGCCGTGCAGCGCCTTGGGGGCCTCCAGGCCCACTCCGTGCGACGTACCGCCCGCCACGACCACCAGATAGCCGTCCGAGGCCGCCTTCTGCTGCCGGTAGCCGAAGCGGTCGCCCTTGGCCACACGGGTGACGTCCAGGACTGCGCCGCGGTACTCCGTGGCCTCGTGGTCCCCCAGCCACAGCCGCGTGCCGATACGGGCGCGGAAGCGGGTCTGCGGGAACTGCTGCTGAAGCCGCCCGAGGTCCTCGGCCTTGAGATGGCTGACGAACATGGTGTGCAGCGGCAGCCGGGCCGCGCGCAGCCGGTCCATCCAGCCGATGACCTCCTCCACGGCGTCCGAACCGTCGGTGCGGTCCAGCGGCAGGTGGATCGCGAAGCCTTCGAGGCGTACGTCCTCTATGGCGGCGTGCAACTGGGGCAGTTCCTGCTCGGTCACACCGTGGCGCTTCATGGAGGACATGACCTCGATGACGACACGGGCGCCGACGAGGCCGTGCACGCCGTCCACCGACGACACCGAGCGGATGACGCGGTCGGGCAGCGGTACGGGCTCCTCGCCCCGTCTGAAGGGTGTCAGCACCAGCAGGTCGCCGCTGAACCAATCCTTGGTCCGTGCGGCCTCGTACGTCGTGCCGACAGCCAGGACGTCCGAGCCAAGCCGCGTGGCCTCCTCCGCCAGCCGCTCGTGCCCGAAGCCGTAGCCGTTGCCCTTGCAGACCGGGACGAGCCCCGGGAACTGCTCGGACACGTGCTTGTGGTGCGCACGCCAGCGCGCGGTGTCGACGTAGAGCGTGAGCGCCATGGCCGGGACCTGGAACCTTTCTCGTGGCTGCGATCTATTCAGGGGTACGAACGGAAATTCCGGGACATCAGCGGCGCGACATGTAGATGTCGAGCGCCTTGTGGAGCAGCTTGTTGAGCGGGAAGTCCCACTCGCCGAGATACTCGGCAGCCTGCCCACCTGTGCCGACCTTGAACTGGATCAGACCGAAGAGGTGGTCCGTCTCGTCCAGCGAGTCCGAAATGCCGCGCAGGTCGTAGACGGTGGCGCCCAGGGCGTAGGCGTCGCGCAGCATCCGCCACTGCATGGCGTTCGAGGGACGGACCTCACGGCCGATGTTGTCCGAGGCGCCGTACGAGTACCAGACGTGCCCACCGACGATCAGCATCGTCGCCGCCGACAGGTTCACTCCGTTGTGGCGGGCGAAGTAGAGCCGCATGCGGTTGGGGTCCTCGGTGTTGAGGGCCGTCCACATGCGCTGGAAGTACGACAGCGGGCGGGGCCTGAAGTGGTCGCGCACCGCCGTGATCTCGTACAGCCGCTGCCACTCCTCCAGGTCGTGGTAACCGCCCTGGACGACCTCGACACCGGACTTCTCGGCCTTCTTGATGTTGCGGCGCCACAGCTGGTTGAAGTTCTGGTGGACCTCTTCCAGCGAACGGTTCGCCAGCGGCACCTGGTAGACGTAGCGAGGCTGTACGTCGCCGAAGCCGGCCCCGCCGTCCTCGCCCTGCTGCCAGCCCATACGGCGCAGCTTGTCGGCGACCTCGAAGGCACGCGGCTCGATGAAGTCGGCCTCGATGTCGCGCAGCCGCTTCACGTCCGGGCTCTGGATACCCGCCTTGATGGACGGGGCGTCCCAGCGCCGGATGATCACCGGCGGGCCCATCTTCACGGAGAAGGCGCCCTGCTGCTTGAGGTGCGCCAGCATCGGCTGGATCCAGTCGTCGAGATTCGGCGCGAACCAGTTGATGACCGGGCCCTCGGGCAGATACGCGAGATACCGCTTGATCTTGGGCAGCTGGCGGTACAGCACAAGACCCGCGCCGACGATCTCGCCGGTCCGGTCGTCGAACCACCCGAGGTTCTCGGAGCGCCACTCCGCCTTGACGTCGGCCCAGGCCGGAACCTGCATGTGGCTCGCCGACGGCAGGCTCTGGATGTACGCCAGATGCTGCTCTCGGCTGATCGTCCTCAGGGTCAGGCTCATTCGGGGCGCTCCTCGGGCTGGTGTGTCCCCATGGGTACAGGGGCTCCGGCTCTCGCGCCGAAGCCTACTGCGCCCTGCGAGCGCCTCGTCTGGCCGTATGGCACCTGTGCCCCGGCCCTGCGTCGGCCGGGGCACGAGTGCACGGTCCGCGTCAGCCGATCACGCCGCCGAAGAGACCGCCGTGTGCCATGCCGAGGAAGAAGCCGACCGCTGCGGCGCCGAGGCCCAGGATCAGTCCGAAGCGTTCACGGGTCGTCTCCGAGACGAACTGTCCGTACGCGCCGGTGAGAATCCCCACCAGGCCGGCCCAGGAACTGAGCAGATGCAGACTGTGGAACATCGCCGTGACGAAGGCCGTCACCCCGAGCACCAGGGTCACAGCGAGGAGGCTGTCCTGGAGCGGATGGGGCTTGCCGTCGGTGGCGAAGAGGGATCCGGCGGTGTTGGGTCGCAATGCCTGTGCCATGTGGCACCTCCTGCGGAAGGCGGCGCATCGTAGCGCCATACACACCCGATGTGTACAGATTGACGGTCACAGGGGGCTGATTTCAACCGGAAGCCGCTGTGCGGGTACTCTGTACCGTCTGCACCGGTGTCTGCCCTGGCCATGACGAGGAATCCCTTCCGGGAACTCCGATTGTCAGTGGCCGCGGATACCGTTGCGTACGCATCAACAACCCTCCTGCCACGGAACGACCGTGGCCGCTGAGTCCAAAGGAGGTGGGTTCCACATGCGTCACTACGAAGTGATGGTCATCCTCGACCCCGAGCTGGAGGAGCGCGCTGTCGCCCCTCTGATCGAGAACTTCCTCTCCGTCGTCCGTGAGGGCAACGGCAAGGTGGAGAAGGTCGACACCTGGGGCCGTCGTCGTCTCTCGTACGAGATCAAGAAGAAGCCCGAGGGCATCTACTCGGTCATCGATCTGCAGGCTGAGCCCGCGATCGTCAAGGAGCTCGACCGCCAGATGAACCTGAACGAGTCGGTCCTCCGGACCAAGGTCCTCCGCCCCGAGACCCACTGAGCCTCCCGCTCAGCTGATCCCGGGAATTCGAGTAGCAGCACCAAAAGCAGCCAGCAGCAAACCCGCCGAGAGGTTCCCCTATGGCAGGCGAGACCGTCATCACGGTCGTCGGCAATCTTGTCGACGACCCCGAGCTGCGCTTCACCCCCTCCGGTGCGGCGGTCGCGAAGTTCCGTGTCGCGTCCACGCCCCGCACGTTCGACCGTCAGACGAACGAGTGGAAGGACGGCGAAAGCCTGTTCCTGACCTGCTCGGTCTGGCGTCAGGCGGCGGAGAACGTCGCGGAGTCGCTCCAGCGAGGCATGCGCGTCATCGTGCAGGGCCGGCTGAAGCAGCGGTCCTACGAGGACCGTGAGGGCGTCAAGCGCACGGTCTACGAGCTGGACGTCGAGGAAGTCGGCGCCAGCCTGCGCAGTGCCACGGCCAAGGTCACCAAGACCGCCGGCGGTGCCGGCCGCGGTGGCCAGGGCGGTTACGGCGGCGGTGGCGGTGGCGGCCAGCAGGGCGGCGGCTGGGGTGGAAACTCCGGCGGCGCTCCGCAGGGCGGCGGCGCTCCGGCCGACGACCCCTGGGCGACCGGCGCTCCCGCCGGTGGCAACCAGGGCGGCGGCAGTGGCGGTGGCGGCTGGGGTGGAAACTCCGGCGGCGCCAGCGGCGGCGGTGGTGGCGGCGGCTACTCGGACGAGCCCCCCTTCTAGGCCTTCGGGCCGAGGGCGGGTCGTACCCACACTTCTTGATCACACAGGAGAAACACCATGGCGAAGCCGCCTGTGCGCAAGCCTAAGAAGAAGGTCTGCGCTTTCTGCAAGGACAAGGTCCAGTACGTGGACTACAAGGACACGAACATGCTGCGGAAGTTCATTTCCGACCGCGGCAAGATCCGTGCCCGCCGCGTGACCGGCAACTGCACGCAGCACCAGCGTGACGTCGCCACGGCCGTCAAGAACAGCCGTGAGATGGCGCTGCTGCCCTACACGTCCACCGCGCGATAAGGGAAGGGTGACCGACTAATGAAGATCATCCTGACCCACGAGGTCTCTGGCCTCGGTGCCGCGGGCGACGTCGTCGACGTCAAGGACGGCTACGCTCGCAACTACCTGATCCCGCGGAACTTCGCGATCCGCTGGACCAAGGGTGGCGAGAAGGACGTCGAGCAGATTCGTCGCGCTCGCAAGATCCACGAGATCCAGACCATCGAGCAGGCCAACGACATCAAGGCCCGCCTCGAAGGCGTCAAGGTCCGTCTGGCCGTCCGCTCCGGCGACGCCGGTCGTCTCTTCGGTTCCGTCACCCCGGCCGACATCGCCACGGCGATCAAGGCTTCCGGTGGCCCCGAGGTCGACAAGCGCCGCATCGAGCTGGGCTCCCCGATCAAGACGCTCGGCGCCCACGAGACGTCGGTGCGCCTGCACCCCGAGGTTGCCGCCAAGGTCAACATCGAGGTCGTCGCTGCCTAAGGGCTGCGCTCGCTGAAGCAGTTGTGGGGCCGCATCCTCAGGGGTGCGGCCCTTCTGCGTGCCTTGGTTCGGTGGTGCTCTGGTTCGGTGGTGCTCTGGTTGTGGGGAGCCGAGCACGCCGATGTTTCACGTGAAACGGCAGGAAGCTGGTCGATGTTTCACGTGAAACAAGTGGAGACGGGGCAGAGCGCGGTTCGACGCGCTCGGCGCTTTCCGTGATGTCAGCGGGTCGCGCCCGTGACCATCCAGCGGCCCGAGCGGGCTCGCAACCACAGGGTCAGCATGCGGACGGCCATCATGAGCGTCATCGCTCCCCAGACGGCGGTGAGGCTGCCGCCGAGAGTCGGCACGAGCAGGGCCACCGGTGTGAAGGCAGCGAGTGTGACCAGCATCGCCCGGGCCAGATAGGGACCGTCGCCCGCGCCCATCAGTACGCCGTCGAGGACGTAGACGATCCCGCAGATCGGTTGTGCCAGCGCGACCACGAGCAGGGCCGGCAATGCGGCGTCCTTGACCACGGAGTCACTGGTGAACAGCGGCAGGAACAGCGAACGGCTGACGATGACCAGCAGACCGAGGACGACTCCCGTGGCGATGCCCCACTCGACCATGCGGCGGGAGGCTTCGCGGGCACCCTGGGTGTCGTTCGCGCCGAGGTATCGCCCGATGATGGCCTGCCCTGCGATGGCGATCGCGTCGAGCGCGAAGGCGAGCAGGCTCCACAAGGACAGAATGATCTGGTGTGCGGCGACGTCCGCGTCCCCGAGCCGCGCGGCGACGGCCGTGGCGATCATCAGGATCGCCCGCAGGGACAGCGTGCGGACAAGGAGGGGTGCGCCCGCCTGGGCGGAGGCCCGTATCCCCTTGGTGTCGGGGCGCAGTGAGGCGCCGTGCCGCCGGGCACCGCGGACGACGACCGTGAGATAGGCCGCTGCCATGCCCCACTGCGCGATGACGGTGCCCCAGGCGGAACCGGCGATGCCGAGGTCCGCGCCGTAGACGAGGCCTGCGTTCAGGGCGGCGTTGGCGACGAAGCCTGCGATGGCCACGTACAGCGGGGTTCGGGTGTCCTGGAGGCCGCGCAGAACGCCGGTGGATGCGAGGACGACGAGCATGGCCGGGATGCCGAGCGCTGAGATCCGCAGATAGGTGACCGCGTACGGGGCCGCGGTGTCCGAGGCGCCGAAGAGGTCCACGAGTGCGGGTGCCGAGGGCAGGACGACAGCGATGACGGTGGCGCCGAGCAGTAGAGCGAGCCAGATGCCATCCACGCCCTGGCGGATGGCGGCTTGGAGATCGCCCGCGCCGATGCGTCGGGCGACGGCGGCCGTAGTGGCGTACGCGAGGAAGACGAAGACGCTGACGGCTGTGGTGAGGAGGGCGGAGGCGATGCCGAGTCCGGCGAGTTGGGCTGTGCCGAGATGGCCGATGATCGCGCTGTCGGCCATGACGAAGAGAGGCTCGGCGACGAGTGCGCCGAAGGCGGGGACGGCCAGTGCGACGATCTCTCGGTCGTGCCGGCGCCGGGTCGCCCTGGGTGCAGCTGGAGCCTGTGTCATGACCACCAATCTAATCTTCCACAGGTAAGAGATGCAATGCGGTTGTGACTATTACCTCTCCTCCTGGGGCGTGCGCTGCCGCGTGCCGTTCGCGGAGATCTTGGCCCAATGGGGAAACTTTTTCTTCTGCACAGCCGGTGGATGGGAAACGTGCTGGTCAGGAGCGGTTTGTTGGAAGTCGCGAAAGCTTGTTCACAGGGCTGTCCACCGGGTCGTGCACAGGTTTTGCCGAGTTCTCCACAGCATCCGGGCCGTCGTCCACATGGCCTGTGGATAACCAGATTGGCTGACGGTGCCGACGGGCCTACGGTGGTGCGGCGCCCGCTCCCTTCCCTCGGCCTCGGAAACGCCACAAAACCGACGCGCCGGAACCGGAGTTGGGCCTCTTATTTGTCAGTGCCGTGCCGTAGAACAGAGAGGCACGGCGAGGTCCGCTCGGCGGACGGGAGGAGGTGGCTCGGTGAGTATTTCCGAGCCCTTGGACGACCCGTGGGCCGACAGCGGTCCCAATGATCGTCTGCCCGCCTCCCGGCAGCGCCGCGAAGGGGGCCGAGGCCGCGACGAACAGCACGACCGAGGCCGCGAGAACGGCGCGTGGGAGAGCGAGGGCACGTCCTTCGAGCGGGTACCACCGCAGGACCTCGACGCCGAACAGTCCGTCCTCGGCGGCATGCTCCTGTCCAAGGACGCGATCGCCGACGTCGTCGAGGTCCTCAAGGGCCATGACTTCTACCGGCCCGCGCACGAGATCGTCTACGGGGCGATCCTCGACCTCTACGCGAAGGGCGAGCCGGCCGACCCCATCACGGTCGCGGCCGAACTCACCAGACGCGGCGAGATCACCAAGGTCGGCGGCGCACCCTATCTGCACGCTCTGGTCCAGACGGTGCCGACAGCGGCCAACGCCGAGTACTACGCGGAGATCGTGCACGAACGCGCGGTCCTACGGCGTCTGGTCGAGGCCGGAACCCGCATCACCCAGATGGGATACGCGGCCGACGGGGATGTCGACGAGATCGTCAACAGCGCCCAGGCGGAGATCTACGCGGTCACCGAGCAGCGCACCACCGAGGACTATCTGCCGCTCGGCGACATCATGGAGGGCGCGCTCGACGAGATCGAGGCGATCGGCTCGCGCTCGGGGGAGATGACCGGTGTGCCCACCGGGTTCACCGACCTCGACCAGCTCACCAACGGTCTGCACCCCGGACAGATGATCATCATCGCGGCTCGTCCCGCCATGGGTAAGTCGACGCTGGCGCTGGACTTCGCCCGAGCCTGTTCGATCAAGCACAACATGCCGAGCGTGATCTTCTCCCTCGAAATGGGCCGCAACGAGATCGCCATGCGTCTGCTGTCCGCCGAGGCGCGCGTGGCCCTCCACCACATGCGCTCCGGCACGCTGACCGACGACGACTGGACCCGGCTCGCCCGCCGGATGCCGGACGTCTCGGCCGCGCCGCTGTACATCGACGACTCCCCGAACCTGTCGATGATGGAGATCCGTGCCAAGTGCCGCCGCCTCAAGCAGCGCGCCGACCTGAAGCTCGTGGTCATCGACTACCTCCAGCTGATGCAGTCCGGCGGCAAGCGTTCCGAGAGCCGCCAGCAGGAGGTCTCCGACATGTCGCGAAACCTGAAGCTCCTGGCCAAGGAGCTGGAGCTCCCGGTGATCGCGCTCTCGCAGCTGAACCGTGGCCCCGAGCAGCGCACGGACAAGAAGCCCATGGTCTCCGACCTGCGTGAGTCCGGCTCGATCGAGCAGGACGCGGACATGGTGATCCTGCTGCACCGCGAGGACGCGTACGAGAAGGAGTCACCGCGCGCGGGCGAGGCGGACATCATCGTCGGCAAGCACCGAAACGGCCCGACGGCGACGATCACGGTCGCCTTCCAGGGCCACTATTCGCGGTTCGTGGACATGGCCCAGACGTAGGGCCGGTGCAGGGGGCCCGCGACAAGGGGCAAATGCGCTCGACGCAGCGCGGCCCGGCCGATGGACTTGCCCCATGACAACACCTCAGAACGAACTTCTTCCCAGCACGCGGCGCGCTTTGCTGCACCGGATCGCTGTTGCCCAGAGTGAGGGGCGGGCGCCGTCGTTGGTCGCGGCGATGGTGCGGGGCGGGGAGACGGTGTGGACGGGGGCGCGCAGCTCGGTGGACGGCCAGGTGCCCGACGCCGACGTGCAGTACCGGATCGGTTCGATCACCAAGACCTTCACCGCCGTACTGGTGATGAGGCTGCGCGACGAGGGGCTGCTCGATCTCATCGACCCGCTTGAGAAGCATCTGCCGGGTACCGGTGCGGGGGAGGCCACCATCGCCGAACTGCTCGCGCACACCGGTGGGTTGGCGGCCGAGTCGCCCGCTCCCTGGTGGGAACGGACGCCCGGATCGCTGCGCCCAGAGCTGGCCGACGTCCTCGGGGAGCGGCCGTTCCTGCATCCCGTGGGCCGGCGCCACCACTACTCGAACCCCGGATACAGCCTGCTCGGCGCGCTGGTCGAGGAGTTGCGCGGTGCTCCGTGGGAGGACGTGCTGCGGCGTGAGGTGCTCGAACCCCTGGGGCTGGAGCGGACCAGCGGGCAGCCGCAGGCACCTCACGCAGGCGGGTGGGCGGTGCATCCCTGGGCCGATGTACTGCTGCCGGAGCCGATCGAGGACCTCGGGCGGATGGCGCCGGCCGGTCAGCTCTGGTCCACCGCAGGGGACTTGGCGCGCTTCGCCGTCTTCCTCGCCGAGGGAGACGACCGGGTGCTGAGTGCCGCGTCCGTTGCGGAGATGCGTACGCCGGCTGCTCCGCCCGAGGAAGCGGACGTGGCCGCAGGTTCGGCGTACGGCCTCGGCATGCAGGTCCAGTACCGGGACGGCCGGATGCTGGTGGGGCACGGCGGATCGCTGCCCGGCTTCCTGGCGAGCCTCACCATCGGCGTGGCGGACGACCTCGCGGCTGTCGTTCTGGCCAACTGCACCTCCGGCCTGCTGACATCCGCAGTCGCCGCCGACCTCGTAAAGATCGTCGCGGAGGCCGAGCCGCGGATTCCCGAGCCGTGGCGACCGTTGCCCGAAGTCGACAGCTCCGTACTGGAGTTGACGGGCCAGTGGTACTGGGGGACCACCCCGTATGCCCTGCGACTGTCGGTCGACGGGGGCGTCTCGCTGGGGCCCTTGACCGGCATCGGCCGCCGCTCGCGCTTCAGGGCGAACGGCGACGGCACCTGGACGGGCCTCGACGGCTACTTCGCCGGAGAGCTTCTGCGGGCCGTACGGCGGCCGAACGGGACCGTGGACCACCTGGACCTCGGGTCGTTCGTCTTCGTGCGTCAGCCGTACGAGGAAGGGGCTTCTGTGCCGGGTGGGGTGGATCCGGAGGGGTGGCGCGGGATCAGTTAGGCGCCGGCCACGGGAAAGCGTCATGTTTCACGTGAAACATGACGCTTTCCCGGTCAGAGCTGGAGTTTGAAGCCCACATGCGAAGGCGTGAAGCCGAGCCGCTCGTAGAAGCGATGGGCTTCTGTACGAGTGACGTCCGACGTCAGCTGGACCAACTGGCAGTTCTCGCGGCGTGATGTGTCGATCGCCCACTCGATGAGCTGCGTGCCCAGGCCGCTGCCGCGTTCGGCGGCGTGGACACGCACACCCTCGATGATCGACCGGGTCGAGCCCTTGCGGGACAGCCCGGGCATGATCGTGAGCTGCAGCGTGCCGACCACCTGACCCTCGCGGACCGCGACGACCAGGTGCTGGTTCGGGTCTGCGGCGAGACGGTCCAGCGCGGTGTAGTACGGGGTCAGGTCGTCCGGCGATTCGCGCCGCGCGCCCAGCGGGTCGTCGGCGAGCATGCCGACGACCGCGGGAATGTCCTCCGCCGTCACGGGCCGTATCTCAAGATCTCCCATGGCCGCAGCCTATGTACTTGGGCAGGTCCCCGTCTCGCCGCGGTCCTCAGCCCGCCGCCACCGTCAGTGGCGCGAACCGTCGCGTCCAGTCGCCCGGCAGTTCAGAGATCCCGTACGTCATCACCGCGTTGAAGCTCAGGGGCGTCAGCCCGCGTTCCTTCACCCACGCCAGCAGTTCCTCGTGTCGTACGTCGATGTCCGTTCGCAGCGGGCGGTCGGTGCGGGCGGCGAGTGAGGCGAGGAGTGCCTTCGCCGTCGCCGTGTCGCGGGCGATCAGCGGGCCGACGACCTGGGTGTCCGTGGTGGGCCAGGCCGCCGCGTAGCCGATGATCCGGCCGTTCTCCTCGGCGACGCGCAACTGGTCGGCGAAGGCGGGCAGCCGGGTGATGATGTGGGTGCGGTCGGTACCGAACACCTCCTCGTCCAGCCGGATGATCCTGGCGAGATCCTCGGCCGTGGCCGCGCGGGTGCCGACCTCTGACTCCGGCCCGTGCGGTGCGAAGCGCCCGCACACCATCTCGGCCTTCCCGGTCACCTTGAAGCCGAGTTCCTCATAGAGCGGACGGCCGTACGGGGTCGCGTGCAGCGTCAGTGGAGTGGTGCCCATCGCGGCGATGACGTACTGCATCAGCCGCCGTCCGATGCCCTGACGGGCGTGCCGCTCGGCGACCAGCACCATGCCGATGGCGCCCAAGTCGGGGTTTCCGTACGGCCCGTACTCGGTGACGACACATGCGGCGACCAGCCCGCCGCCGGGGTCGTCGATGCCGTAGCCCTTCCCGGCTGTGAGGAGGAGGCCCCACTTGTGCTCTTCGCGGGGCCAGCCCCGATTCTCGGACAGGTCGGCGCAGGCGGTGAGATCGCGGTGCGTCAGACGACGGATGGGCAGATCAGCGGGGGAAGGAGTCGGCACGCAGGTCAGGCTGTCCGACCGGCGCCCCTCACGTCCACCTGTTTGCGGTCGGACGCACGTTCTTTTGGCCATGTCGTGCCGGTCCGTACAGCGCGTGGACAGATGTTTCACGTGAAACGCTGAGCATCGGTCATCGGGCGACAGGCTCTAGCCTCGGCACACATGACGCGACTGCATCTCTTCGACCTCGACGGAACGCTGCTGCATGGCTCGGCCGCCCCCGTAGAGATATCCCGGCAACTGGGGCTGGACCGCGAAATAGCCGAGTTGGAGCGGGACTTCGCGATGCGACGCGTCGAGCCCGCGGAGTACGCCCGCCGTGTACGTCTCCTGTGGGCGGAGCTGACCGAGGCGCGTGTCGACGCGGCCTTCGTGGGAGCGCCGTGGCTCCTGCGGATCAGGGAGACCTGGGCCGAGATCAGGGACCGAGGGGAGTACTGCGCGGTCGTCTCTCTGTCGCCCTCGTTCTTCGTCGAACGGCTGACGGGGCGCGCACGCGGCGCACGGCTCTGCGAGCGGTTCGGTCTGACCCGGGCCGACTGTGTCGCGTACGGCGATTCGCTCTCCGACGCGGAACTCTTCGGGGCGGTGCCGGTCTCTGTCGCGGTGAACGCGGACCGTCATCTGGCGGGCCTCGCGACGCACACGTACGCGGGGCGGGATTTGTGGGATGCCTATGAATTGATGTGCGGCGCCCGGTAATTGAGGGAATTCATGGTTCGCCCCTTGCTCTTTCGTGGTGAAGAAGGGCGGGACTTGTGCGCGCGGCGACGCCCGGTATGGTCGACTCCGGTTCATGTCCGCGTCGGGGCGCGTATCCCGCACATGCGGCAGGAGCAGGGCAATGCAGCCTAACGGGACGGAGAGATCGAAGACTCGCATTTCCGGTTACACGGTGGAGGCGTTCGTCCATGGTGGGACGCTGCGGTGAGAGCACTGCGGCGATTGTCACACTCTGGCCTTACTTGTCTGTACGGGACGGTAATCCGGGTTGAATATGGCCGCGTTGGACAGAGGCCGAACGGGGAAAAGCAAGCCGTCAGCGGGGGAACGCGGGCACATTCCGACCGAGGAAGTGCGCAGACCGACCGAAAGATGTTCGAGGCGAGGCAGACCATGGACGCTCCGACCACCACGTCCGCCGACAACGGCACTTCCGGCGGCAGCGGCGGGGGCGGCTGGTTCAAGCCGCGCAAGCAGCCGGAGGCGCCCCCGGGCGGCGAGCAGGAGGCGCCGGAAGGCAGTCGGCTGGCCGCGCTGCGTCCCGTGGGCAGGCCCGGTACAGGCGGCTCCCCGAGCCCCGCACCGGACGACAGCGCCCGTCCAGCCGTGACCGAGCCCGTGCCGGAGCAGGAACGAATACCCGCGCCGTCGACCCCCGAGCCCTCGGCGGGCCCTCTGACTCCCGCGCCCCTGCCTCCCCTGCCCCTCGCCCCCGCGGCACCGCTTCCCGCGCCCTTCGCTCCCGTGCCCCCGGCCACCGAAGCCCCGAAGCCCCCGCCCTTCGCCCCACGGCCCCAGGCATCAGTACCCCCAGCATCAGTACCCCCGGCCTCCGATACGCCGGCTCCCGCACCCGAGCCCGCTCCCCCCGCGGCCCCCGCCCGTCCCCGTCTGGAGCCGGTCCCCGTGGCCACCACTTCCGAGCCCCGCCGGGAGGCGTCCTCGGACGCGGTGCTTATCCGGCGGACCATGGCCGTGGTCGGTCCTGTCGCCGACAAGACCACCTCGTACTTCTACGCGCTCCTCTTCGTCCGTCATCCCGAACTGCGCTCGCTGTTCCCGGCCGCGATGGACACCCAGCGGGACCGGCTGCTCAAGGCGCTGCTCACCGCCGCCAAGCACATCGACAACACCGAGGTCCTCGTCGCGTATCTGCAGAACCTCGGCCGGGGCCACCGCAAGTACGGCACCCGGCCCGAGCACTACCCGGCGGTCGGTGAGTGCCTCATAGGCTCGTTGAGCCGGTACGCAGCCGAGATCTGGAACCCGGAGACCGAGGCGGCCTGGGTACGGGCCTACACGACGATGTCGCAGGTGATGATCGACGCGGCGGCCGTCGACGAACTGCGCGCTCCTGCCTGGTGGTACGGGGAGGTGGTCTCGCACGACCTCCGGACCCCGGACATAGCTGTTCTCACCGTCCGGCCCGACCAGCCGTACCCGTTCCTCGCCGGGCAGTACACGAGCCTGGAGACGCCCTGGTGGCCCCGCATCTGGCGGCACTACTCCTTCGCCTCGGCGCCCCGCTCCGACGGTCTGCTGTCCTTCCACGTGAAGGCGGTGCCCGCGGGCTGGGTCTCCAACGCGCTGGTGCACCGGGCCCGGCCCGGCGACATCGTCCGGCTCGGCCCGCCCGCCGGCACGATGACCGTCGACCACACCACCAACAGCGGCCTGCTCTGTCTGGGCGGGGGTACCGGCATCGCTCCCATCAAGGCACTGGTCGAGGACGTCGCCGAACACGGTGACCGGCGGCGGGTCGAGGTGTTCTACGGCGCCCGTACGGATGTCGACCTGTACGACATCGACACCATGCTGCGCCTCCAGCAGAACCACCCGTGGCTCGCCGTGCGCGCGGTCATCGACGCGCAGGCGCATCTCCAGCTCCCCGACGCCGTAAGGGAGTACGGGCCCTGGTACGAGTACGACGCCTATCTGTCGGGCCCGCCCGGGATGATCCGCAGCGGTGTGGAGGCCCTGCGTCGCGCCGGTTTCCCCGCGGACCGGATCCGCCACGACTCGGTGGAGGAACTGGTCGTCACCGGGAACTGACCCGCGTGCGTGCTGTCAGCCCAGATCGGGCGCGTGCATCGCTCGTACGCCCTCGATGTTCCCGTCCAGATAGTGGCGCAGCGACAGCGGCACGAGGTGGACGGAGGCGATGCCGACCCGGGTGAAGGGGATACGGACGATCTCGTACTCGCCGCAGGGCTCGTCGACTTCGGGGCCGTGGCGCAGCGAGGGGTTCATGGACTCCAGCCGGCAGACGAAGAAGTGCTGCACCTTCACGCCCGTGGCGCCGCCGTCCGCGCCGATGTGCTCGACGGTGTCCACGAAGCAGGGCACCACGTCGGTGATCTTGGCGCCCAGCTCTTCGTGCACTTCACGGTGCAGGGCGTCGACGACGGTCGTGTCGTCCGGTTCGACCCCGCCGCCCGGAGTGAGCCAGTAGGGATCGACCCCCGGCTTGGTCCGTTTGATGAGGATCAGGTCATTGCCATCGAGCAGGATGGCGCGTGCGGTGCGCTTGACCACGGGTCGGACGGTCATGGGAGGAATGTGGCCCGGCTGGTTCCACGTGAAACATGTCGGTTCCCCATGGAGCGTTCTCGGCTGCGCAAAGGTGCTGGACTCTCACGAACGAAATGCCTGTTTCACGTGAAACATCGCAGAGGTCCGCAGAAGGATCACCGGGATTCATGAGGGCTCAGCTCCAGTCGGCGGCCGCGCGCTGGAGCCACTCGTGCGCCCGCGCGATATGGGGCATCGCCAGTGTGCCGGTGCGGACCACCAGGAAGTACGTCCGCAGTGGGGGCACCGCCGGATCGAGCAGAGCGACCACCTCGCCGCGCTCCAGCGCGGGCGCGCACAGATAGCGGGGCAGTACCGCGAGCCCCGCGCCCGCGGCGGCGCACGTGAGCACCGCGCGCAGGTCGGGCACGATGACGGTGCCCGAGGCCGCCGGGCGGGAGTCGAAGACGGAGGCCCAGTAGCGGGAGATGAAGGGCAGCGACTCGTGGACCTCCACCACAGGGAGGTTCTCCAGGACGGAGGCCCCCTTGCGGCGCAGCTTCCCGGGGCCGAAGTGGCAGGCCCAGCGCGGCGCTGCGACCAGGATGTGCTCCTCGTCGCAGAGCGCAGTCGCTGTGAGCAGGGAGCCGCGCGGACGGGCCGTACTGATGGCCAGATCGTGATGCCCGGCGGATAGCCCCTCCAGGGTTTCCTCGGCATTGCCGAACGAGACCCGCAGCGCGAAGCCCTGGCCGTCGTCCCCGGTCAGTTCCGTGAGGGCGGGAAGCGCGCGCTCCGCGGTGAACTCCGGCGGCCCGGCCAGATGCAGTGTGCGTACGGAGGAGTCCTCGTCGAGCCCGGTCTCGGTGATCTCCACGAGCGCGTCGAGGTGCGGGGCAGCCTTGTGCGCGAGTTCGTCGCCGATGGTCGTGGGGGTCACTCCACGGGCCTGACGGAGGAACAGAGGGCGCCCCAGCTGTCGCTCCAGGGTGCGGATCTGCGAGGTGACGGCAGGCTGCGAGAGGCCCAGCAGAGCGGCGGCACGGGTGAAGGAGCCGGCGCGGTGGACGGTCACGAAGGTGCGCAGCAAGGCCAGGTCCATGCCGCGCCCTCCCCTTCTCTGCCCACGTCCCGGCCCCCGGCCGCGCCCAACTATAAATAAGTCGATAGGTCTCTGTCGCTACAGTGATTGGACACTGACACAGAGTCAACTAGCCTTGCTTGCGCGGTTCTTCGCGCGCGGAACCGCGGCGGTCCGAGCCACGAGGGGGGAGGCTCGGACCGCCGTCGGGCGGAGCGGAACGCCTCTTCACCCCGTGCCGAGTGGTCGGTCCGCCGACTCCTCCAGCGCACGCAGCACATCCGCCACCAGGTCCTCCGGGTCCTCGGCGCCGACCGAGAAGCGGACGAAGCCCTCGGGCACGGCGTCCCCGCCCCACCGGCCGCGCCGCTCGGCCGTGGACCGTACCCCGCCGAAGCTCGTCGCGTCGTCCACGAGCCGCAGCGCGCCGAGAAAACGGTCGGCACGCGCGCGCGTGGGCAGCACGAAGGAAACCACACACCCATAGCGCCGCATCTGCCGCGAAGCGATCTTGTACGAGGGGTCCTCCGGAAGCCCCGGATAGCGCAGCCCGGTCACCTCGGGCCGCTCGCGCAGGGCCTCGGCGAGGACCAGCGCCGTGGCGTCCTGCCGGTCGACGCGCAAGGGGAGCGTGGCGATCGACCGGTGCGCGAGCCAGGCCTCCATGGGCCCGGGAATCGCCCCGACGATCTTGCGCCACCGCCGTACGGCGGCCATCGCGGAGGCGTCCGCCCCGGTGACGTAGCCGAGGAGCACGTCGCCGTGCCCGGTGAGCTGCTTGGTTCCGCTGGCCACGGAGAAGTCGGCACCGAGTTCCAGCGGGCGCTGGCCGAGCGGTGTCGCCAGGGTGTTGTCGACGGCCACGAGACAGCCATGCGCGTGTGCCGCCTCGGCGAGCCGTCGTACGTCGCACACGTCGAGTCCGGGGTTCGACGGGGTCTCGATCCACAGCAGGCGCGCGCCGTCGAGAACGTCGAGCTGAGCGTCGCCGCCCGTTGCGGCGGTGCGCACCTCGATGCCGTACGCCTCCAGTTGGGCTCGCACCAGGGGCAGTGCCTGGTAGCCGTCGTCGGGCAGGACGACGGTGTCCCCGGTGCGCAGCTGGGAGAAGAGCACCGACGACACGGCGGCCATGCCGGAGGCGAAGACGAGCGTCTCGACGCCCTCCTGCCCCGGAGCCTCCAGCTCGCCGATGGCGCGCTCCAGCAGCGTCCAGGTCGGGTTCTCGTCGCGACCGTAGGTGTAGGGGCCGGTGGGGGCACCCGGCAGGTGGTAGTGGGCCGCGAACACCGGACCGGGGAGGGCCGGTTCGTACTTGACCGGCTCGGGCAGCCCCGCCCGCACCGCGCGCGTGCCGTCACCCGTACCCGGGTTCGCGCGTACGCCCGAATCCTCGTCCGCAGCAGGATCGTTCATGCCGCCCGTCCCTCCACTTGCGCCTGTACCGCGGTGAGCAGGCCAGCACTCGCCGCCTCCACCATCTCAAGGCACTCCTCGAAACCGTCCATACCCCCGTAGTACGGGTCCGGGACGTCGAGATCGGCGCCCGCCGCCGGATCGTAGGAGCGCAGCAGGCGTACCTTCGCCGCGTCCTCAGGGGTGGGTGCGAGGCGGCGCAGCGCCTTCAGGTGGCCCGCGTCGAGGGCGATGACGAGGTCGAGGCGGGCGAACCACGCGGCCTGGAACTGACGGGCCGCGTGGTCGCCTTCGTAGCCGGCCGCCGCCAGCACGGAGACCGTGCGCGGGTCCGCGCCGTCGCCCTCGTGCCAGCCGCCGGTACCGGCGCTGTCGGCCTCGATCAGGTATGCCAGCCCGGCCTCCTCCACGCGCGCGCGGAAGACGGACTCTGCCATCGGGGAGCGGCATATGTTGCCGGTGCAGACGAAGCAGACGCGGTAGGTCATCGGGCGTCCTCAGTCCTCGTCGGGCAGGACGATGTGCAGCGCCCAGGAGACGATCGAGATGATCAGGCCGCCCAGGACGGCCGTCCAGAAGCCATCCACATGGAAGCTCAGATCGAACTTGTCGGCCAGCCATGAAGTGAGCAGCAGCATCAGGGCGTTGACCACCAGGGTGATCAGGCCGAGCGTGAGGATGAACAGCGGGAAGGTGAGCACCTGCAGGATCGGCTTGACCAGGAAGTTCACCAGGCCGAACAGGAGCGCGACGACAAGCAGTGTGCCGATCTTCTTGCCCGTGTTGTCACCGGTCAGGGTGATCTTGTCCAGCACCCACACGGCCACGCCGAGAGCACCCGCGTTGGCGATCGTCTTGACTACGAAATTCTTCATGTGTCTGATCGTGGCAGACGAGATCGGTTACGAGCGTGGGCGAGGGCGATGAAGGCATTCCGGTTGGATGAACTGGAGGCGGAACGTGCCGCCAACGACGGCGCCTACCTGCAGTTCCTGCACGAACGGAACATGTCGGTCGGCCTGTACGCACTGGACGCGGGCGAGCACGACCCGCAGCAGCCCCACAGTCAGGACGAGGTGTACTTCGTGGTGAGCGGGCGCGCCGCGATCACGGTCGGCATGGAGACGACCCAGGTGGCGCGTGGCAGCGTCGTGTACGTGCCGGCCGGGGTGGCCCACAAGTTCCACCACATCAGCGAGGACCTGCGGGTCATGGTGATCTTCTCTCCGCCCGAGAGGTGACCCGCAGCCTCAGGGTTCCCTAGGGGTTCGATCAGGGGAGGACAAGGGATGCGAGGCCCCCGCCCGGCCCCCTCCGCCCCTAGCATCGAAGGCGGAACATCGAATGTCCCGGCACGAGCGAAGGGCACAGGCCCCGGCGGATGCGACGGGCGGAGAAGTAAGGAAAAGGGCGATGCGAGAGATCTTCGCGGGAATGCCGTGGTGGGTGAAGTGGGTCGCGGTGCCGGTCATCGCCCTCGTCGTGTTCGGCGGTCTCATAGCGACCGTCGTCGGCTTCGTCATCGGCCTGCTCTTCAAGGCGCTGGTCTTCGTCGCCCTGGTCGGTGGACTCATCTACGTCGTACGGAAGTTCATGTCGAGTTCGTCGTCGCGCAGCGACTGGTGACCGCCGAGGGGTGATGGGCGTACGGGAGCGGGGCGGCGCGGGCGTCGGTAACAGGATTCGCCGGTTCCCTCGGGCGGGGGAAGTTTCCCGTACGGGCCGTCTGCGCGCGGTGACAGGCGGTTAGAGTCCGGAATTCGACGCGGGGACGGCCCCCGCGGACGGCGCATCCCCTCCTTCCGTGTCTCTCCGCACGGGCAGCCCCCTCGCCTTCGAGAGTGACCCTCGTCATGGTCGACACCGCACCCGCGGCACCACAGGCTCCACCCGTACAGCGCCGGCCCGAGCAGCGGGCCGCGCCCTCCCCGGGGACGCGCGTCCGGCCCACCGAGAGACCCGCGCCCGCACCCGTGCCCGCGCTCGTACCGGCACCTGTCCCCGTGCTCGTGCCGCCCGCCGAACCGCACCCCACGGCGACCCTGATCGGCTCCGTGCAGCGGGCGATGCGACTACTGGAGTCCGTCGCCGCACATGAACACGGCGCTCCCGCCAAGCAGCTGGCCCGCGAGACCGGTCTCGCCCTCCCGACCGCCTACCACCTGCTGCGGACGCTCGTCTTCGAAGGCTATCTGCGGCGCGAGAAAGGGCTGTTCTTCCTCGGCGAGGCGGCCGAGCAGTTGGGCAGCAGCGGTGCGCAGCAAAAGCGGCGCAGCACGGTGGTGGACGCACTCGCGCACTGGCGGGACGCGATCGGCGTGCCCGTGTACTACGCGGTGTACCGCGACGGCGAGGTCGACGTCATGTGCGTCTCCGACACCCCCGCCAACCCGGCGGTCGAGGAGTGGGCGGACTTCCGTGAAACCGGGCACGCACACGCCGTCGGGCAGTGCCTGCTCTCGCAGTTGGACGAGCAGGACCGCCGCGACCATCTCGAACGTCACCCCGTGCAGGCGGTCACCCCCTACACGGTGCGTGACAGCCACGCGCTGCTCCGCCGCCTCGACCGGATGCGGCGGATGGAAGTGGTCGTGGAGCGGCAGGAGTACGCGCTGGGGACGGTCTGCGCGGCGATTCCGATCACCATCGGATCCACGGCCGCAACTTTGGCCATTTCTCTACCTTCCAGCCAGGCTGATCGACTGCTAATCGCGGCACAGCAGTTGCAAACAGAGGTCGGAAGACTGCTCGGGTCGCTTGCGATCTCTATCAGCATCTGAAAACTCACTCCTTGTGATTCACCGTGTACTTTCAGCAAGATGCGAGCAGTATCAGAGCGATGATTCCAGGCCAGTTCACGGCAAGTGACGGGGTAGGCGATGCGCGAGTCGGTGCAGGCAGAAGTCATGATGAGCTTTCTTGTCTCGGAGGAGCTCTCCTTCCGCATTCCGGTGGAGCTGCGCTACGAGACCTGTGATCCCTATGCCGTCCGGCTGACCTTCCATTTGCCTGGCGACGCCCCTGTGACCTGGGCCTTCGGGCGCGAGCTGCTGATCGACGGCGTGGGGCGGCCGTGTGGGGACGGAGATGTGCGGATCTCGCCCGCCGACGCGGATGTCCTGGGCGAGGTGCTGATCCGGCTTCAGGTCGGCGGCGACCAGGCGCTGTTCCGCTCCGGTGCGGCGCCGCTGGTGGCGTTCCTCGACCGTACGGACAAGCTTGTGCCGTTGGGGCAGGAGCGTTCCCTCGCCGACTTCGACGCCCACCTCGACGAGGCGCTGGTCCGCATCCTGGCGGAGGAACAGAGCGCCGGCTGAGCGGATCGGCAACGGAGCCCCCGGCGGTGACGTAACGCTTCTCCTCCTCGCCGGGAGGAGAAGCGTGCCCGGCCTCCGTCAGTGCTTGCGGCGACGGCCCTTCCCGGCGCGGGCCGGGGCCGACTGGGCCGCCGCCTCTGCTCCCGCTCCCGCCCCTGCCGCCGCAGGAGTTCCGGGCCCGGCCCCCGTTGCCGCTCCCGCAGCCGGAGACGCCGTGCCCGGGCGGTCGGCCGAGACCATCAGGGCCGCCAGGAGCGTGGTCACCGGCACGGACGCCACCAGGCCGATCGAGCCCACCAGGGTCCGTACGATCTCCTCCGCGACGAGTTCGCTGTTGGCGACCGTCCCGACGCTGCTCTGCGCGATCGAGAAGAGCAGCAGCAGCGGCAACGCGGCGCCCGCGTAGGCGAGGACGAGGGTGTTGACGACGGACGCGATGTGGTCGCGGCCGATGCGGATGCCTGCGCGATACAGCCCGCGCCACCCCATCGTCGGATTGGCCGCGTGGAGCTCCCAGACCGCCGATGTCTGCGTCACCGTCACATCGTCGAGGACACCGAGCGAACCGATGATGACGCCCGCGAGCAGCAGGCCGCTCATGTCGATGGACGGATACAGGCCATGGATCAGGCCCGTGTTGTCGTCCGTGTTGCCGGTGAGCGCGGCCCAGTCGATGAACCCCGAGCCGAGGACGCCGATCAGCACCAGCGAGATCAGGGTGCCGAGCACCGCCACGGACGTACGGGCCGAGAGGCCGTGGCACATGTAGAGCGCGATCAGCATGATGGCGCTGGCGCCGATGACCGCCACGACCAGCGGATTCGAGCCCTGGAGAATCGCCGGCAGGATGAAGAAGGTCAGCACCATGAAGCTGACGGCCAGTGCGACCAGCGCCATCACACCGCGCATACGGCCGACGACCACGACGGCGAGCGCGAAGATGCCGGCCAGCAGGGCCATGGGGAGCCTGCGGTTCACGTCGGTGACCGAGTACTGCAGGTCCTTCGGTGCGGAGGGCTCGTAGGCGACCACGACCTTCTCGCCCTGGTGCAACTGCCGTGACTGGTCCGGCTGGACGATCTCCGTGAACGTACGGCCCTTGTCGTCACCGGTGTCGACCCGGATCGTCGCCCTCTTGCAGTCGCCGGTCGCCTGCTGCTGGGCGGAGGAGCCCTCGGCGGTGGACGTGTCGCCGGTCGGGGTGTCCCCCGAGGCGTTGACGGACTTGCAGTCCACCGCGACGACCTTGGTGACCGTCGCCTCCTGGGTCTGCCGGTCGAAGCCGACGCCGGTGCGCTCGTGCGCGGGGGCGCCTCCGGGCCACAGCACCGCGAGCCCGACCACGACCGCCGCGGCGAAGGGGATCAGGATCGCGCCGATGATCTTCCGTAGATGGATGGAGACAGGGGCGGCCGGGCCATGGCTGTGACTGTGGCCGTGCGAGGAACCGTGCTTGTCGTCGGGTCCGTGGGAGTCGTCGGACCCGGGTCTGTGCCCGCCCCCGTGCTCGCCACCCGGTCCGGCGCCGTGCCCGCCACCTTCTCCAGGGCTATGGCCACCGCCGGAGTTGCCGCCAGGCCCGCCATCGTGACCGTCACCGGGACCATGCCCGTGCCCATGGCCGGCGCCGTGTCCCGGGCCGGAGTCGTGATCGTGCCCGCCGCCTGCCCCGGGGGCAGGACCTCGCCCGCCACCGGACATGGGAAGGGGGCTGAACTGACCGGTCTCGGGCCCCTCGGCTCCGTACCCGGGGCCTGGGCCTTGGCCGCCCGGGCCCGTTCGGCGGCCTTGGCCCGCTCCCGATCCGGGCGCGTAGCCGCGATCGATCCGCTGACCGGGCCCGTGTCCGGGACCGCCACTCGGTCCGGTCGCTCCGCCGGCGTCGCTGCCCGTTCCTGCTCTGGTTCCGGGCGCACCACCGGGTCCACCGGGGCCGTCGCCCAGCCGGAATCTGCGCTGCGGACCGGTGTTGTCGCCATTTCCGCTGCCCGGCCCGGAGGCGCGCCCGGCACCGCTTCCGCGCGGTGGCTCGGAGGGCGGGTACGGGGGTCCTTGCGTCGTGGTCACCGCCCGATCATCGCAAGAACGACAGGGGCCCTCTGTTCACCTCGCCCAAATTGACGCTAGCGTGGAGGCACCTTTGCACACGCGGGAGCTCGGAGCACCGGGCTGAGAGGGCGCTGACCTCCGTCTTTGCGATGTTTCACGTGGAACATGTGGAACGAGTGATGTTTCACATGAAACATCGGCAGACGGAAGCCGCTGCGTCGACCGCTGAACCTGTTACCGGGTAATGCCGGCGTAGGGAGTAGGTCTCATGACCATCAAGGACGTACGCACGCCTGCCTCCAGCCAGGACGAACAGCCCACCCAGGGCGAACAGTCCCAGGAGGCCGGGAAGTCCATCGGCTGGCACAAGGGGTATGTCGGCGGCTCGCGCCCCGACCTGCGGGTGCCGGTCCGTCAGGTGCACCTCACCAATGGGAAGTCGGTCACGCTGTACGACACCTCGGGCCCGTACACCGACCCGCTGGTCGACACCGACGTTCGCAGGGGGCTGGCGCCGCTGCGCGACAACTGGATCATCGCTCGTGGTGACACCGAGGAGTACGCGGGCCGTCCTGTCCGTCCGGAGGACGACGGGATCAAGCACACCTCGCCGCGCGGTGGGCTCAGGAACCTTGACGCGGTGTTCCCGGGAAGGCCCCGGCAGCCGCGCCGGAGCCGGACCGGACAGGCGGTGACGCAACTCGCGTACGCCCGCCGAGGGGAGATCACGCCCGAGATGGAGTTCGTGGCCGTGCGGGAGCACGTCGACCCCGAGGTGGTCCGCGAGGAGATCGCCGCCGGGCGTGCCGTACTGCCCGCCAACGTCAACCACCCGGAGATCGAGCCGATGATCATCGGCAAGCGGTTCCTGGTGAAGGTCAACGCCAACATCGGCAACTCCGCGGTCACCTCCTCCATCGAGGAGGAGGTCGAGAAGATGACCTGGGCGACGCGCTGGGGCGCCGACACGGTCATGGACCTGTCGACCGGCCGCAACATCCACACCACCCGTGAATGGGTGCTGCGCAACTCCCCCGTTCCGATCGGCACGGTGCCGCTCTACCAGGCGCTGGAGAAGGTGGACGGCAGGGCCGAGGAACTGACCTGGGAGATCTACAAGGACACGGTCGTCGAACAGGCCGAGCAGGGCGTCGACTACATGACGGTGCACGCGGGCGTCCGCCTGGCGTACGTACCGCTCACCGCGAACCGTAAGACGGGCATCGTCTCGCGCGGCGGTTCGATCATGGCGGCGTGGTGCCTGGCGCACCACAAGGAGTCGTTCCTGTACGCGAACTTCGAAGAACTGTGCGAGATCCTCGCCGCGTACGACGTCACGTACTCGCTCGGCGACGGCCTGCGGCCCGGCTCGATCGCGGACGCCAACGACCAGGCACAATTCGCGGAGTTGCGGACACTCGGGGAACTCAACACGATCGCGAAGCGTTTCCATGTACAGACGATGATCGAAGGCCCGGGACACGTCCCGATGCACAAGATCAAGGAGAACATCGACCTACAGCAGGAGATCTGTGATGAAGCTCCGTTCTATACGCTCGGCCCGCTGACGACAGACGTCGCGCCTGCGTACGACCACATCACTTCCGGCATCGGTGCCGCGATGATCGCCTGGTGGGGCACGGCCATGCTCTGCTATGTCACGCCCAAGGAGCACTTGGGCCTGCCCAATCGTGACGACGTCAAGACCGGCGTCATCACCTACAAGATCGCCGCCCACGCAGCCGACCTCGCCAAGGGGCACCCAGGTGCACAGGAATGGGATGACGCGCTCTCCGACGCCCGCTTCGAGTTCCGGTGGGAGGACCAGTTCAACCTGGCCCTGGACCCGGACACGGCACGCGAGTTCCACGACGAGACCCTCCCGGCCGAGCCCGCCAAGACGGCCCACTTCTGCTCGATGTGCGGGCCGAAGTTCTGCAGCATGAAGATCTCGCACGACATCCGCCGAGAACACGGCAGTACACCGGTGGAGATCGAGCAGGGCATGGCGCAGAAGTCGAAGGAGTTCGCGGCCGCGGGCAACCGGGTCTATCTGCCGATCGCGGACTGACACCGGCAAGGGGGCTGTGCGGAAGCCCAGGTGGTCAGGCGGCTTCGCTGCCGCCCGCTCCACCTGAGTCCTGCGTGCGGACCACCGGTCGGTCACTCCGGCGGGTGGTCCGGGCCTCCGAAGTCCGGGCTGGTGAAGTCCGGGCTAGAGAAGCGGGGGCGGTGGCTCGTCGTGGGGCCGCCCTCGGGGCTGCTGAAGCCGGGCCGGTTGTAGCCGAGGTTCGGCATTCGGCCGGTGGTGGGTTCCGGGGCCGGTTTGCGGTTCATGGCCGCCGTACCGGGGTCGGCGAGGGCCTCGCGGAGGAACGGCAGGATGCCGCGCTCCAGCAGGGCCTCGCGCCAGGCTTCCCTGGCCTGGGCCACCTCCCCGGTCAGTTCGCCGTACGCCCCGGCCTCCTCCTGGTCCGGGCTGTTGCGCAGGGCGGTGAGCAGCAGGCCGACCGCCGCGACGAGTATCGCTGCCGCGGTCACCGCACCGAACACCCATCCGGTGGTGAGCATGGTCTGGGCGAACGCCGGCTCGGGGTCGAGCATCTTGAGGATGTAGCCCACGAGCAGGAAGATCGCCGCGGCCGTGCCCGCGAGGACGGGAGCCAGGACCGCGACGACGGCGACGGCGCCCGCCCCGGCGGTCTCGGCGGTGACCTCGCCCATGCCGGTGGCGAACCCCATGGCGCTCGGGCCCGGCTCGGTGGAGCCGGTGCCGCGGACGGACGGGTTGGACGGCGCCGGGTGGCGCAGTTCGTCGCGGACCTTCACGTAGTGCTGGTATTCGGCCGCCGCGGCGACCGTGATGAGCGCCGTGGCGTTCAGTGCCATGGTGCGCAGTTGTTCGGGGTTCAGCCGCTGACCGACGGCGGCCAGTTCCGGGCGGTGTGGGGCGGAGCGCAGCGCCTCATCGAGGATCCGCTCGTATTCCTGGCGGTCCTCGTTCAGCAGGTGCTGCGGAACGCTGTTCATGTGCATCCCCCGATGCTCCGTAGGGCTTGGGGCTCGGCATGCTGACGAGCCGTCGGGCAGAAACGGAGGGGAGCCTGCTACGGATAAGCCGATGGTAGAGCGGCGACGGCGCGCGGTGACAGGGGGTTTGAAGAAATTGCCGTGTGACTGTCCCCCGCCCGATGCGGTTCACCGCCGGGGGACGCCTGCCCCAGGAACGCCCGGATATCCGTCAGAGATCCAGCGGAAGTTCCTGGACCAGCAGTTTTCCGGCCATGGTCACGCCGCCGTCCATCGCGATGGCGAGTCCGTCGGCGTAGACATGCGGATGTTCGATGTTCGGACCGGAACTGTCCTCACCGTCGTCCTCGGTGCCGACTTCGCCCACCAGATAGGGGATGGGGCTGTGGCCGTGAACGATGCGGGTGCCGCCGTACGTATCGAGAAGGGAGCGTACGGCCTCGGCACCGCCCTCGTCGCGGAAGGAGAAGCGCTTGGTGAACTTGCGGAACAGATCCCACACCTCGTCCGCGTCGTTGCGCGTGATCGTCTCGCGGACGGTGTCGTTGACCGCCTCGATCGAGTCACCGTAGTCGAGGTAGGCGGTGGTGTCCGAGTGCACGAGCAGATGGCCGTCGACCTCCTCGATCGCGTCGAGGCGGGCCATCCACTGGAGATGGTGGTCCTGCAGCCGGTCCATGTCGGTCTTCTGGCCGCCGTTGAGCAGCCAGGCCGCCTGGAAGGTGGCCGTGCCCGCGCCCGAGTTGACGGGGGTGTCACCGAACCGCTTGGCGCCGAGGAGCAGCAGCTCGTGGTTGCCCATGAGGGCCTTGCAGTAGCCGCCGGCCGCGGCCGCCTCGGCGGACAGCCGCATCACCAGGTCGATGACGCCGATGCCGTCCGGGCCGCGGTCGGTGAAGTCGCCGAGGAACCAGAGCCGGGCGGTGCCCGCGGACCAGTTGCACTCGCTGTCGATCAGGCCCTGCTCCTGGAGTGCGCCCACCAGTTCGTCGAGGTAGCCGTGGACGTCCCCGACGACGAACAGGGGTCCCGGGCCGTCGGCGGCCAGGTCGGCGGGGTCGACGGTCACCTGAAGCGTGTCACCGCGGTTGATGACGGGCAGGTCGCGCTGGGTCGGCGTGTACCCGTCGGGATACTCGTCCAGATCCGCCAGGGTCTGCACGCCCTCCGCGGTCTCCTGGACCTCGGTGTCGGCCGTCCCGGCTGGGATGTCGCCGGGGGCCGTGCCGTCGGCGTACGGACCGGTCTCATGGACGTACGCGGGCACCCGGAAGTCGCGCAACGTCGCCGTCCGCGTCACCTCGGGTCCCTGACCGGCCCCCTGAGTCATCGACCCCTCCACCATCGCGCCGCATCTGCACCGCATCGGACTGCCTGGTCGCAGCGGCCCGCGGTGTCGTGGGCCCATCATAGGAATGCGGATCGCGCCATGTGATGACCCAGGGGTGGTGAATCGGCGAAGGAGCCCAGTTCACCGCGGCTTTCGCCCCGATTCGGAGGGGCTTTCCCGTACGGGACCGCCTTGGACTCCCCTGCTTCGTACTTTGCTCCACCCCTTGGACACCGACGCTTCGTACGATCATGACACCGGCGCCCGTGAACTGTCCCGAGGCCGGTGTCCGCGTTCCTGAACGGGGCCGGGCTCCCGATTCCCCTACGGGGCCGACCCCTCGTACGGCCCCGCTCCCCGGGAGCCCGCCCCGGACAAGCCCACGTTCCCCGCCCCTCGTCACCGCGCCCGGATCAGCCTTCCTCGGGCGACCGCGGCGGACTGACCGTCGTACGCGGCGGACGGCGCTGCGAGGACGTCCGCACGATCAGTTCCGTCGGTATCACCTGCTCGACCGGCAGGTCCGAATCGACGTTCTCGATGGCGTCGATCAGGAGCTGGACCACCGCCGTGCCGATCCGGCGCGGCTTCAGGGAGAGCGTGGTGATCGGCGGCTCGGTGTTGGCGTACACCGTGGACTCGCTGCAGCAGACCAGCAGCAGGTCGTCCGGGACGCGCAGGCCGTAGCGGCGGGCCGCGGCGAGCAGGTCGGTGCCGTTCGGGTCGAAGAGGCCGTAGACGGCGTCCGGACGGTCCGGACGGGCCAGCAGCCGGTCGGCGGCCACGGCTCCCGCGCACGGGTCGTGCGCCGGGTAGGACTCGTACACCGGGTCCTGGCCGACTCGCTCGCACCAGTGCAGGTACGCCGTGGTGGAGAGGTGGGTGTAGGTGTCGGTGGAGGTCCCCGTCAGGAGGCCGATGCGGCGGGCGCCGGCGGCGGCCAGGTGGTCGAGGATGCCCAGGACGGCAGCCTCGTGGTCGTTGTCGACCCACGCGGTGACCGGGAGCGTGCCGGCCGGGCGGCCGTCGGAGACGACCGGCAGGCCCTGCCGGACGAGTTCGCTGACCACCGGGTCGTGGTCGGACGGGTCGATGACGACCGTGCCGTCCAGGGCGACGTTCGACCACACGTCGTGGCGCGAGGTCGCGGGGAGGATGACCAGGGCGTAGCCCCGGGCGAGCGCGGCCGAGGTGGCGGCTCTGGCCATCTCCGCGAAGTACGCGAACTCGGTGAAGGTGAAAGGTTCATCCCCGTACGTCGTCACGGTCAGGCCGATCAGTCCTGACTTGCCGGTACGGAGGGTTCGGGCCGCGGCCGACGGGCGATAGCCCAGCCGGTCCGCGACCTCACGGACATGGCGTCGGGTGGCGTCCGGGAGCCGGCCCTTTCCGTTGAGGGCGTCGGAGACGGTCGTGATCGAGACCCCGGCGGCGGCGGCCACGTCTCTGATGCCTGCCCGTCCCGGCCGATTGCCTCGTCGGGTTGTCTCCGCGCGGCTCACCTGGTGCTTCCCTGCTGCTGTCATGGCGAGCCGATAGTAGGGCTCATGCGGTGGGGTAGTGCGGACGCATATGCAGCCGTTGACAGGCACGTTTCTGCATGGTCAAAGCTCATCAACTGCCTTAGAAAGAAAGTCAGTTGAACGATATTACTGCCCTACGTGACTTGTCCGCGCGCATAGGCCTGCCAAGTGACCGATGTTTCGAAGAGGTCTCAACTCACCTCTACGAGGGATGCGCGCCACGGCGTGAGCCACCGGCGTGTGCCGGAAGGTGTGATGCGCCCCCTAATTCGTACAACTTTGTACGGTGGTACCCCTGATGCCTGTGTGACAGGTGGGGTTGCGTTCCGGACACGACCGGCCCGTACGCAGCGGCGCCGAATCCTCATAGGGTGAGGAGTATTGGTAGCTGGTGGTCACGAGGAGGACTGTGGTGAGCGAGACGAGCCCCAAGCTGCGTGCCGAGCTGGAGGGTATCCCCACCTACAAGCCGGGCAGGCCGGCCGCGGCCGACGGCCCGGTGGCCTACAAACTGTCCTCGAACGAGAACCCGTACCCGCCGCTGCCCGGCGTGCTGGAGACCGTGACGGCGGCGGCCGGCGCCTTCAACCGCTACCCGGACATGGCCTGTACGGGGCTCATGAACGAGCTGGCCGAACGTTTCGCCGTGCCGGTCTCCCACATCGCCACCGGCACCGGTTCGGTCGGCGTCGCGCAGCAGCTGGTCCAGTCGACCAGTGGGCCCGGCGACGAGGTGATCTACGCCTGGCGGTCCTTCGAGGCCTATCCGATCATCACGCAGATCAGCGGCGCCACGTCGGTCAAGGTTCCGTTGACGCCCGGGGACGTGCACGACCTCGACGCGATGGCGGACGCGATCACCGACCGGACCCGGCTGATCTTCGTCTGCAACCCCAACAACCCGACGGGAACGGCCGTACGGCGGACCGAGCTGGAGCGGTTCCTGGACCGGGTGCCCAGTGATGTGCTGGTCGTACTGGACGAGGCCTACAAGGAGTTCGTGCGAGCCGCCGAAGGTGAAGGGGGGGAGGTGCCGGACGGGGTCGTGCTCTACCGCGACCGGCCGAACGTCTGTGTGCTGCGGACCTTCTCCAAGGCGTACGGCCTCGCCGGGCTCCGGGTCGGGTTCGCGATCGCGCACGAGCCGGTGGCGGCGGCGCTGCGCAAGACGGCGGTGCCGTTCGGGGTGAGCCAGCTCGCGCAGGACGCTGCGGTGGCCTCGCTGCGGGCCGAGGACGCGCTGCTCGGCCGGGTCGGTTCGCTGGTGTCCGAGCGCACCCGGGTGGTCGACGGGCTGCGCGGCCAGGGCTGGACGGTGCCCGACACCCAGGCGAACTTCGTGTGGCTGCGGCTGGGGGAGCACACGGTGGACTTCGCGGCGGTGTGCGAGCGGGCCGGGGTGGTCGTGCGGCCGTTCCCGGGCGAGGGGGTTCGGGTCACGGTCGGTGAGACCGAGGCGAACGACATCTTCCTGAAGGTGGCGGAGGGCTTCCGCAAGGAGATCTAGGGCACATTCAGATGTCGTTTCAGCTGGTCAGAGCTGGTGAGGGGGTCGCTGCCGAGCGGGCGGGGACCCCCCTTCATCCGCTGAGGAAACGGTGCTGCATAATTGCTTGTGAATGTGAACGCTTTCACAAGCGTAGGTAAGGAGCGGCACCGTGGACCTGGCTCTGGCGCCGGAGACCCTGGCGCGATGGCAGTTCGGCATCACCACCGTCTACCACTTCCTGTTCGTCCCGCTGACGATCTCCCTGGCCGCGCTCACCGCCGGCCTGCAGACCGCCTGGGTGCGCACGGAGAAGGAGAAGTACCTCAAGGCCACCAAGTTCTGGGGCAAGCTCTTCCTGATCAACATCGCGATGGGTGTCGTCACCGGCATCGTGCAGGAGTTTCAGTTCGGCATGAACTGGTCCGACTACTCGCGCTTCGTCGGCGATGTCTTCGGTGCCCCGCTCGCCTTCGAGGCGCTGATCGCCTTCTTCTTCGAGTCCACCTTCATCGGACTGTGGATCTTCGGCTGGGACAAGCTGCCGAAGAAGATCCATCTGGCCTGCATCTGGATGGTCTCGATCGGCACGATCCTGTCGGCGTACTTCATCCTCGCGGCCAACTCCTGGATGCAGCACCCCGTCGGCTACCGGATCAACGAGCAGAAGGGGCGCGCCGAACTCACCGACTTCTGGCTGGTCCTCACCCAGAACACCGCGCTGACCCAGGTCTTCCACACCCTCTCCGCGGCCTTCCTCACGGGTGGCGCCTTCATGGTCGGCATCGCCGCCTTCCATCTGACGCGCAAGAAGCACATCGACGTGATGAAGACCTCGCTGCGGCTCGGCCTGATCACCGTCGTCATCGGCGGTCTGCTCACCGCGATCAGCGGCGACACCCTCGGCAAGGTCATGTTCAAGCAGCAGCCGATGAAGATGGCCGCCGCCGAGGCCCTGTGGGACGGCGAGGCGCCCGCGCCCTTCTCCGTCTTCGCCTACGGGGACGTGGACAAGGGTCACAACAAGGTAGCCATCGAGATCCCGGGCCTGCTGTCCTTCCTCGCCAACGACGACTTCAGCTCGTACGTCCCCGGCATCAACGACGTCAACAAGGCCGAGCAGGAGAAGTTCGGGCCCGGCGACTACCGGCCCAACATCCCGGTCGCCTACTGGGGCTTCCGCTGGATGATCGGCTTCGGCATGACGTCCTTCGCGATCGGGCTGGCCGGACTCTGGCTGACCCGCAAGAAGTTCATGCTGCCGCAGCATCTGCGGGTCGGCGACGACGAGGTGCCGAACCTCTCGCTGCTCCCCGGCAAGGTCCTCGGCCCGACGCTCACCAAGTGGTACTGGCGCATTGCCATCCTCACCCTGGGCTTCCCGCTGATCGCCAGCTCGTGGGGCTGGATCTTCACCGAGATGGGCCGTCAGCCCTGGGTCGTGTACGGCATCTTCCAGACCCGGGACGCGGTCTCCCCCGGGGTCTCGCAAGGCGAGATCCTCACCTCGATGATCGTCTTCACCTCGCTCTACGCGATTCTCGCCGTCATCGAGGTCAAGCTCCTCGTGAAGTACGTCAAGGCCGGACCGCCCGAACTGACCGAGGCCGACCTCAACCCGCCCACGAAGATCGGCGGCGACCCACAGGACGCCGACAAGCCGATGGCCTTCTCCTACTAGGCCCAGGGAGCTGGAATCGCCATGGAACTTCACGACGTCTGGTTCGTCCTCATCGCCGTCCTGTGGATCGGCTACTTCTTCCTGGAGGGCTTCGACTTCGGGGTCGGTGTCCTCACCAAGCTGCTCGCCCGCGACCGGGCCGAGAAGCGGGTCCTCATCAACACCATCGGGCCCGTCTGGGACGGCAACGAGGTGTGGCTGCTCTCGGCGGGCGGCGCGACCTTCGCCGCCTTCCCCGAGTGGTACGCCACCCTCTTCTCCGGCTTCTATCTGCCGTTGCTCCTCATCCTGGTCTGCCTGATCCTGCGGGGCGTCGCTTTCGAGTACCGCGTGAAGCGGCCCGAGGAGAACTGGCAGCGCAACTGGGAGACAGTGATCTTCTGGACCTCGCTGCTGCCCGCGTTCATGTGGGGCGTGGCCTTCGCCAACATCGTGCGCGGGGTGAAGATCGACGCGGACTTCAACTACGCCGGGAATCTCGCCGATCTGCTCAACCCGTACGCCCTGCTCGGCGGCCTGGTCACCCTGTCGCTGTTCACCTTCCACGGCACGGTGTTCGTCGGTCTCAAGACCGTCGGGGACATCCGGGAACGGGCACGGAAGCTGGCGGTTCGCGTCGGACTCGTGGCCGCCGTCGTCGCGCTCGCCTTCCTGACCTGGACCCAGGCCGACAAGGGCGACGGTGGCTCCCTGGCCGCGATGACCGTGGCCGTGCTCGCGCTCGTCGCCGCGCTGGGGGCGGCGCAGAAGGGGCGTGAGGGCTGGGCGTTCGCGTTCTCCGGGGTCACCATCGTGGCAGCCGTCGCGATGCTGTTCCTGACGCTCTTCCCGAACGTCATGCCGTCCTCGCTCAACCCGGACTGGAACCTCACGGTCACCAACGCCTCGTCGAGCCCGTACACGCTGAAGATCATGACGTGGTGTGCGGGGATCGCCACCCCGCTGGTCCTGCTCTACCAGGGCTGGACGTACTGGGTGTTCCGCAAGCGGATCGGCACGCACCACATCGCCGAAGCCGCGCACTGAGCCGACTTCGTCTGCGTTATCTCTGTCTGCGGGTGGTGGTTTCGCGATGTTTCACGTGAAACATCGCGAAACCACCACCCTGGACCGAAGGGCATGTTTCACGTGAAACCAATCGATCCGCGGCTCCTCCGCTACGCCGGTGCCACCCGCCGTTTCCTGCTCGCGGTCGTCGGCCTGGGTGCCGTCGGCGCCGGGCTGGTCATCGCGCAGGCCATGCTCATCGCCGAGGTGGTGGTCGGAGCCTTCCAGGACGGACTGTCGGTCACCGAACTCCGTACGCCTCTGCTGCTGTTGGTGGCCGTCGCCGGTGCCCGGGCGGTGGTCTCCTGGCTTACCGAGTTGGCCGCGCACCGGACGAGCGCCGCGGTGAAGTCGGAGTTGCGCGGGCGGTTGCTGGAGCGGTCCGTCGCGCTGGGTCCCGGGTGGCTGAGCGGGCAGCGGACGGGGTCGCTGGTCGCCCTCGCGACGCGGGGAGTCGACGCGCTCGACGACTACTTCTCGCGCTATCTGCCGCAGTTGGGGCTCGCGGTCGTGGTGCCCGTGGCCGTGCTGGCGCGGATTGTCACCGAGGACTGGGTGTCGGCGGCGATCATCGTCGGTACCCTGCCGCTCATCCCGGTCTTCATGGTGCTGATCGGCTGGGCCACGCAGTCCCACATGGACCGTCAGTGGCGGCTGCTGTCCCGGCTGTCGGGCCATTTCCTTGATGTCGTGGCCGGGCTGCCGACGCTGAAGGTGTTCGGCCGGGCCAAGGCGCAGGCCGAGTCGATCCGGCGGATCACCGGTGAGTACCGGCAGGCGACGATGCGGACCCTGCGGATCGCCTTCATCTCGTCCTTCGCGCTGGAACTGCTGGCGACCCTGTCCGTGGCGCTGGTCGCGGTGACCATCGGTATGCGGCTCGTGCACGGCGAGATGGACCTGTACATCGGGCTCGTCATTCTCATCCTCGCGCCCGAAGCGTATCTGCCGCTGAGGCAGGTGGGCGCCCAGTTCCACGCGGCGGCGGAGGGGCTGGCCGCGGCCGAGGAGATCTTCGCCGTACTGGAGACACCGGTGCCGGAATCCGGGACCGGCGCGGTTCCGGAGGGCGGGGTCGCCTTCGAGGGCGTCACCGTCCGGTATCCCGGGCGGTCGGTCGACGCGGTGGCCGACGTGTCCTTCGCCGTGGAGGCCGGGGAGACGGTCGCGCTCGTCGGGCCGAGCGGCGCGGGCAAGTCGACGCTGCTGCACGCCCTGCTCGGGTTCGTACGGCCGGCGGAAGGGCGGGTGTGCGTCGGGGAAGCCGACCTCGCCGGCCTCGACCTGGAGCAGTGGCGTTCGCGGGTGGCCTGGGTGCCGCAGCGCCCGCACCTGTTCCCCGGGTCGATCGCCGAGAACGTACGGCTGGCCCGTCCCGACGCCGACGACATTGCTGTACGGGGGGCACTGGCCGACGCCGGTGCGCTGGAGTTCGTGGACGCGCTGCCCGAGGGCGTCCACACCGCGCTCGGTGAGGACGGCGCCGGGCTCTCCGCCGGACAGCGGCAACGGCTCGCGCTGGCCCGGGCGTTCCTCGCGGACCGGCCTGTGCTGCTGCTCGACGAGCCGACGGCCGCGCTGGACGGGGAGACCGAGGCCGAGGTCGTGGCCGCCGTACGACGGCTCGCCGTCGGGCGGACGGTGCTGCTGGTTGTCCATCGGCCGGCGCTGCTGGGGGTGGCGGACCGGGTGGTGCGGCTGGAGGAGGCTGTCGCCTCCTCTCACCTGCCTGGTGCTGAGCCGACCGGCGGTCTCTCGGGCGGCGATGGGCTCCTCGCTGGTGGTCCGCAGCTGCCTGCGCTCGGCGAGGAGGAACTCGTACCCGCCGCTCCCGCAGGGCGACTTGGGGCACTCGCGCGGGTGCGGGCCATGTCAGGGGCCTGGCGCGGGCGGCTCGGGCTCGCGCTGCTGCTCGGGAGTCTGGCGCTCGGCAGTGCCGTCGGGCTCATGGCGACCTCCGGGTGGCTCATCTCGCGGGCCTCGCAGCAGCCGCCCGTGCTGTATCTGATGGTCGCCGTGACGGCCACGCGGGCCTTCGGGATCGGGCGGGCCGTCTTCCGGTACGCCGAGCGGCTGGTGTCGCACGACGCCGTGCTGCGGATGCTGGCCGACACACGGGTCGCCGTCTACCGGCGGCTGGAGCGGCTGGCGCCCGCCGGACTGCGGACGACCCGGCGCGGCGACCTGCTGTCGCGGCTCGTCGCCGACGTGGACGCCCTCCAGGATTACTGGCTGCGCTGGCTGCTGCCCGCCGGGGCCGCCCTCGTCGTCTCCGCCGCCTCCGTCGGGTTCACGGCCTGGCTGCTGCCCGAGGCAGGGGCCGTGCTTGCCGCCGGGCTGCTCGCGGCCGGTGTCGGCGTCCCCCTCGTGACCAGTGCCGTGGCCCGGCGCGCGGAACGCCGACTCGCCCCGGCCCGCGGCGCACTCGCCACCCACGTGGCCGACCTGCTCACCGGAACCGCCGAGTCGACGGTCGCGGGCGCCCTGAACGCACGTACCGAGGAAGTCCGGCGGGCCGACTCCGCGCTCACCCGCATCGCCTCGCGCGCCGCCACCGCCACCGCACTGGGCGACGGACTCATCGCGCTGCTGTCCGGACTGACCGTCGCGGCCACCGCCCTCGTGGGCGCCCAGGCGGTCGCCGACGGGCGGCTCGGCGGTGTCGTGATGGCCGTCGTCGTCCTCACTCCCCTGGCCGCCTTCGAGGCCGTCCTCGGGCTGCCGCTCGCCGTGCGGTACCGCCAGCGGGTGCGCAGGAGCGCGGAGCGCGTGTACGAGGTGCTGGACGCGCCCGAGCCCGTACGCGAACCCGAGCAGCCGAGGCCCGCGCCGCTGTCGCCGTTCCCGGTCGTCGTCAAGGAGCTGGCCGCCCGCCATGCCGGGCAGGACCGGGACGCGCTCGCCCGCCTCGACCTCACCCTCGACGAAGGGCGCCGGATCGCCGTGGTCGGCCCGTCCGGGTCCGGCAAGACGACCCTCGCGCAGGTGCTCCTGCGGTTCCTGGACGCGGACGCCGGCTCCTACACGCTGGGCGGTGTGGACGCGTACGCGCTGGACGGCGACGACGTACGGCGGCTGGTCGGGCTGTGCGCCCAGGACGCGCACCTCTTCGACAGCTCCGTGCGGGAGAACCTGCTGCTCGCGAAGAAGGACGCCACCGAGGACGACCTGCGGGACGCCCTCGCGCGGGCACGGCTGCTGGACTGGGCCGAGTCGCTGCCCGACGGGCTCGACACACTGGTCGGGGAGCACGGGGCACGGCTGTCCGGCGGGCAGCGGCAGCGGCTGGCGCTCGCCCGGGCGCTGCTCGCGGACTTCCCGGTGCTGGTCCTCGACGAGCCCGCCGAACACCTCGACCTGCCGACCGCCGACGCCCTCACCGCCGATCTGCTGGACGCGACCAAGGACCGTACGACGCTGCTCATCACCCACCGGCTGGCCGGTCTCGACGCCGTGGACGAGGTGATCGTGCTGGACGGCGGGCGGGTCGCGCAGCGGGGGACGTACGCGGAGCTGGTCGCCGTCGACGGGCCGCTGCGGGCGATGGCGGAGCGGGAGGCGGAGTCCGAGCGGTTGGCGCTGGTGGCGGCGGGAAGCTAGCCGCGCACTGTTCGACTTTCGGCGACAAAAGGTACTAATTAGGCTCGGGGGATGGCCGACCCACCGCTTCGTCCCGAGCCGTGCGTGCCGCAGTTGCTGGAGGCGATGCGGGCCGTCGGGAGCGGGCTCGGGCCGCATGCCACGCTGGAGCGGATCTGCGCGACGGCGATCGCCCTGGTGGCCGCCGAACGAGCGGACATCGAGGTCCTCGCCGAGGACGGCGACGGCTTCGCCGACTTCGTTCATCGCGGCGTCGACGAGGAGACCGCCCGGTGGGTCGAGCCGATCCGGGTGCACGGCGAGGTCTTCGGCAACCTGTACCTGGGCGACAAGCGCGGCGGGGGGCCGTTCACCGAGCACGACCTGGCCCTGATCCGTGTGCTGGCCACCGAGGCGGGCATCGCCATCGGCAACGCCCGTCTGTACGAGGCCGCCCGGCAGCGCGAGCGCTGGATCGACGGGTCCGTGGCCGTGACGACCGCGTTGCTCTCGGGCGGCGACATCGACGACTCCCTGCGGATCGTCGCCGAACAGGCCCGCCGGCTCTCCGGGGCCGCCGCCGGGATCGTGCTGCTGCCCGCCGCCGAGGGTGGCCTGGAGATCGTCGCCGTGGACGCGGAAGGCCCCCTTGACGCGCTCGGCGTGATCGTCCCGCCGGAGAGCGAGGTCGTCGCCGAACTCCTCGACGGCGAGCCGGTGTTCGTCGAGGACGCGGCCACCGACCCCCGGCTGGCCCTCGACACCGGCCTCACCCGCGACTACGGACCCACCATGCTGCTGCCCCTGCAGAGCGACGGCCGGGTCGTCGGCAGCCTCGCCATGCCCCGCGCGCGGGGAGAGCGCGCGTTCACGGAGACGGAGCGTGCCCTCGCCGTCCAGTTCGCCGCGCAGGCCGCGCTCGCGCTGATGATGGCCGAGGCACAGCGCGACCGGGAACGGCTCGCGGTGTACGAGGACCGCGACCGGATCGCCCGTGACCTGCACGATCTTGTCATCCAGCGGCTGTTCGCCACCGGGATGATGCTGGAGAGCGCCCAGCGCGGATCAGTCGCGCCCGGCGTACGGGACGGCGTCGGCAGGGCAGTCGACGAACTCGACGTCACCATCCGGGAGATCCGCACCGCGATCTTCGCCCTCCAGGACGATCCCGGCGAGGTCCCGTCCGAGCTGTCCACGCGGGTGGAGCGGGAGATCCACATGGCGTCCGTGGCGCTCGGCTTCAAGCCCTCGCTCCGGGTGGCAGGACCGGTCGACACCGCCGTCGGCGAGCTGACCGGCAAGAACCTCGTCGCCGCCCTGCGCGAAGGGCTGTCCAACGCCTTCCGCCATGCCGGGGCGTCCCGGATCGACGTCGTGGTCGACGCGAACGTCACCCTGCCAGACGGCCGGCCCGGCGTACGGCTGACCGTCGCCGACGACGGGGTCGGCATCCCCGAGGGCGGTCGGCGCAGCGGCCTCAGGAACCTGCGACGGCGTGCCGAGTCGCTGGGCGGCGACAGTCGGCACGGCCCGGGCACTGGTCCGGACGGCGGCGGTACGACGGTCGTGTGGCAGGCGCCGTACTGAGGCTGCCGCGGACCTCGTTGCTGAGCCGTTCGTGGCAACGGGTCCCCCAGGCGTACGACTTGAACAGGCACCCCGCCCGGTTTGCGGTACACGATCGCTGACATGGGCTCACGTCGCCGTCATCCACTGCTCGTTCCGGTTCTTCTGTGCGCGTTCGTGGTCCTGGCCGCCCGGCCCACGGACGCCTCGGGCGAAGGCACCGACCCCGACTCCGCCACCGACTCGGGTCTCAGCGCCGAGGTGACCCGGCTGTACGCGGATGCCGCCGTGGTGACGCAGCAGTACGAGGCCGGACGGCGCGAGGCCGAGGCGGAGGGAGCAAAAGCCAGGCGGTTCGAGGAACTCCTCGTCCGTGAACGGCGTGACATCGCCGTCCTGCACGAGGACCTGGGCCGGATCGCACGCGGCCAGTACCGCAGCGGCGGCGGTCTGCCGCTCACCGCGCAGATGCTGCTCGCGGACAGCCCCGAGGAGCTGATGCGCGGTCAGCGGGCCGTGTGGCAGGCCGATCTCGCCGTCAACAACGCGATCGACAAGAGCCGGCGCGCGGAGGCCCGGCTCGCCGCCGACGAGGCGAAGGCGGCGGCCCACTGGCAGAAACTGGAGCGGCGCAACGGCGAGATCGCCAAGCTGAAGCGGATCATCGAGGACAAGCTCGAAGAGGCACGCTGGACGCTGCAGGGCCGCGCCGACGCCTCGGTCGCGGCGGGCTCCTGCCGGGGCGCCGTCCGGCTCGACCAGCCGGACCCCGGGACCATGCCGGAGTACGTCACGCCCGTGGAGACGTACGAGCTGTCCGCGAGTTTCGGCAGCGGCGGCGACCGCTGGGCCAACGGGCACACCGGGCAGGACTTCGCGGTACCGATCGGCACTCCGGTGCGGGCGGTCGGCGCGGGCACGGTGGTGTCGGTGTCGTGCGGGGGCGCCTTCGGCATCGAGATCGTGATCGAGCACCCCGGCGGCTACTACACGCAGTACGCGCACCTCGCCGCCGTCACCGTCGACCAGGGCCAGCGAGTGACCCCGGGCCAGTGGATCGGCCAGACCGGCACGACCGGCAACTCGACCGGCCCGCACCTGCACTTCGAGGTACGCGTCACCCCGGAACTGGGGTCGGGGGTGGACCCGGCGGCGTGGCTCTCGGCGCGCGGGGTGCAGTTGTAGGAGGTGGGCGGGGCGCCGGTAAGGGGCATGCGCCCTATGACAGACGCCCCTTACCGGCGCCCGTACAGCCGTCCCTCAGCCGCGTTCCGCGAGCAGCCGCTCGATCACGATGGCGACCCCGTCCTCGTTGTTCGGCGCCGTATGCCCGGAAGCCGCCGCGAGGACGTCGGGGTGCGCGTTGCCCATCGCGTACGAGCGGCCCGCCCAGGTGAGCATCTCGACGTCGTTCGGCATGTCCCCGAAGGCGACGACCTCCTCGGCCGAGATGCCCCGCTCCGCGCAGGACAGGGCCAGTGTGCTCGCCTTGGAGACACCGGGGCCGCTGATCTCCAGCAGGGCGCTGGGGCTGGACCGGGTGACGGTGGCCCGGTCGCCGATCGCCAGCCGGGCGGTGGTGAGGAAGGCGTCGGGGTCGATCGTGCGGTGGTAGGCGAGGATCTTCAGCACGGGCTCACCGTCGCTCGGCCCGCCCGGGGCCAGCAGCTTCTCGGCGGGCGCCCGATTGTCCGGCAGCTCCATGTGCAGCTTCGGATACTCCGGTTCCTGGTGAAAGCCGTACGTCTGCTCCACGGCGTACACGGTCCCCGGCGCGGCATCGCGCAGCAGGCGTACGGCGTCCAGCGCGTTGTCCCTGGCCAGCTCCCGCACCTTCACGAAGCGGTGGGCGCCGGGGCCGCCGTGCAGGTCGACCACGGCGGCGCCGTTGCCGCAGATCGCCAGACCGTGGCCGTGGACGTGCTCGCTGACGACGTCCATCCAGCGGGCCGGGCGGCCCGTGACGAAGAAGACCTCGACGCCCGCTGCCTCGGCGGCGGCCAGAGCGGCGACCGTGCGCGGGGAGACCGACTTGTCGTCGCGCAGCAGAGTGCCGTCGAGGTCGGTGGCGATCAGCCGGATCGGGACGGTGGCGGCGGGGCTCTCGGGCTCTCGGGTCGCTGAGGTCACCCGGCCATTCTCGCGTATGGGCGCACGGCCGTGCGGGAGCCCGCACAGGTGAGTGGGCCCGGACTGGCGCCGGGTCAGCCCAGCTGCGCCAGCGCCTCCGTGGCGATGCGCTCGAAGACCTGCTGATCGGCCGCGAAGTCGGAGTCGGGGATGGGCCAGTGGATCACGATCTCGGTGAAACCCAGCTCCTGGTGCCGGCCCGCGAAGTCGACGAACGCGTCCACGGACTCCAGCGGGCGGCCCCGGTCCGGGGTGAACCCGGTGAGCAGGATCCTGTCGAGCCCGTTCACGTCCCGGCCGATCGCGGCACACGCGTCGGCCAGCCGCTCGGCCTGGCCGCGCAGCGCCTGGACCGACTGCTCGGGCGTGCCGCTCTCGAACAGCCGCGGGTCGCC
Source organism: Streptomyces sp. GQFP (assembly GCF_021545335.1). Taxonomy (GTDB): domain Bacteria; phylum Actinomycetota; class Actinomycetes; order Streptomycetales; family Streptomycetaceae; genus Streptomyces. The sequence goes on from NZ_CP089312.1 coordinate 5,211,017, forward strand.
GGTGGTCACCCACGCCTGCCCGTGCCGCGCCGCGAGGTCCAGCCCGCGCGGCCCGGTCGCGGCCACCGCGAAGGGCAGCCGGGGGCGCTGCACACAGCCCGGGATGTTGCGCACCTCGTGCGCCGAGTAGTAGTCGCCCTGGTACGAGACGCCGTCCTTGCCGTCCTCGGTCAGCAGCTTGTCGAGCAGCGCGACGAACTCACCGAACCGGTCGGCACGCTCCCGGGGTGTCCACGGGTCCTGGCCCAGCGCGGTCGCGTCGAAGCTGGTGCCGCCCGCGCCGACACCGAGGGTGATCCGGCCGTTCGCCACGTCGTCGAGGGAGATCAGGTCCTTGGCCAGCGTCACCGGGTGCCGGAAGTTCGGCGAGGTTACCAGGGTGCCCAGCCGCACCCGGTCGGTGACAGCGGCGGCGGCCGTGAGCGTGGGCACGGCACCGAACCACGGGCCGTCCCGGAAGGTGCGCCAGGACAGATGGTCGTACGTGAACGCGGTGTGGAAACCGAGCTGCTCCGCACGCTGCCAGGCCGAACGGCCACCCTCGTGCCAGCGGCGGTAGGGCAGGATCACAGTGCTCAGACGCAGACTCGTACTCATGGATCAGAGCCTAGGCGCCGTTCATGTTTCACGTGAAACAGTCGCCGAGCGCCCCCGGGCGGTCACCGGACGCGAGCGCTGAGCCACGGGCTGAGGCCGAGCAGCGGGATGTACTCCTTGTAGGTGCGGTCGCCGGGCAGCGGTACCACCAGGTGGTGGGCGGGCAGGAAGCGGCGGGCCGTGACGAACGCCAGGCCGTCGTAGACCGAGCGGAGGAAGGCGCGGACGTCGTCGCGCGGGATGTCGGGGCACTCGACGCCCTCGACCGTGATCATCGCGTCGTCGTCGGGGAAGAGGCGGACGGTCACCCGGGGGACTCCGCCGAACTCGGCGAAGGCCTCGTGCGGGAGCGAGCCGTCCGGGTCCGTGGTGACGCCGATACCCGCGGCCGTGCGGCGGGAGGTCTGGTCGGCGCCGATGTCGTGGCTGACCTCGATCTCACGGGCGTACTCGGCGGCGAGGGCGCGCAGGGCGGTGACGGCGGCCTCGGTGGTGGGCAGGTGGTCCATGCCTCGATCATGCCGGTGCTTGTGCCGTACGGGGTCAGCGCGGGCCGGGAAAGCGCAGATAGCGCGGCGGCACGGCCTCCGTGAGCCATACGCCGTTCGCGCTGACGTGGAAGGTGTGGCCGTCGCGGTGCATGGCGGCCGAGTCGACCGAGAGCACGACGGGCCGGCCTCGGCGGGCGCCTACCCGGGTCGCGGTCTCGCGGTCGGGTGAGAGGTGCACGGCGTGGCGGTTCATGGGTCGCAGGCCCTCGGTGCGGATCGCGTCCAGGAAGCGGTCCACCGTGCCGTGGTAGAGGTACGGGGGCGGGGTCGCCGGGGGCAGGCCGAGGTTGACCTCGACGCTGTGGCCCTGGCTGGCGCGGATCCGGGTGCCGTCGACCGCGAAGCGCTTCTTGTCGTTGGCGGCGACCACATGGTCCAGTTCGGCCCGCGTGAACCGGAAGTTGTGGGCGGCGCACGCGGCGATCAGCTTGTCGATCTCGACCCAGCCGGCCTCGTCGAGCGTGAGCCCGATCCGCTCCGGCTGGTGCCGCAGATGCTTGGACAGGTACTTCGACACCTTCACGGTGCGTCTTTCATCCATCTCGTTCTTGGTCGTCCTGTTTTCGTTCATCCTGCAAGGGTGCCGGTGAGACCGTGATCACGCATTTGATTTTGGTCCGGAGGTTTGATCCACAGCCAAGTGCAGTTATCCACAGGGGGATTGGAGAAACTGTGGACAACGGGCAGGCCGTCACAGTGGCGGGTCCACCCGGGCCACCGCCCTCAACGCCCCCGGCAGGAAACGGGACATGAGATGCGCGCCCCGGGCCTCCGGTGTCACCGGGGCGACCGCCTCGTTGCGGACCACCGCGCGCAGGATCGCCGAAGCGACCTTCTCCGGCGGGTAGTTGCGCAGCCCGTACAGCCGTGCCGTCCGCTTCTGCCGGCGGGCCTGTTCCTCGGCGTCGACTCCCGTGAAGCGCGCGGTCGTCGTGATGTTCGTGTTGACGAAGCCGGGGCAGATCGCCGAGACACCGATGCCCTGGCCCGCCAGCTCCGCGCGCAGACACTCGCTGAGCATCAGCACCGCGGCCTTCGACGTGCTGTACGCGGGCAGCGCCTTGGAGGGCTGGTACGCGGCGGCCGACGCGATGTTCACGATGTGGCCGCCCTGCCCGCGCTCGGCCATCTGCTTCCCGAAGAGCCGGCAACCGTGGATCACACCCCACAGGTTGACGTCCAGGACCTTCTTCCAGTCCTCCGGGGTCGTGTCGAAGAAGGACCCGGAGAGCCCGATCCCCGCGTTGTTCACCAGCACGTCCACGACGCCGTACTCGGTGGCGACCTTCTCGGCGAGCTTCTCCATCGCCTGCTCGTCCGTGACGTCGACGACCTCCGCCCAGGCCTCCGGGGCCCCGATCAGACGGGCCAACTCGGCCGTGCGGGCCGCGCTTTCGGCATCGCGGTCGACGGCGACCACACGCGCCCCCGACTCGGCGAACGCGAACGCCGTGGCCCGCCCGATGCCGCTGCCCGCCCCGGTGACCAGCACCAGCTGCCCGCCGAAACGCTGGGCGTACTTGCCCGTCGCCGTCTCCGGGAGCCGTCCGCCCTCGTTGGCGGTCACGAACTCCCCGATCCAGGCGGCCACTTGGTCGGGCCGAGTACGCGGGATCCAGTGCTTGGCGTCGAGCGTGCGGCGCACCAGCCGGGGAGCCCACCGCTCCAGCCCGTCGTACAGCCGCTCGGAGAGGAACGCGTCGCCCAGGGGCGTGATGAGCTGCACGGGCGCGTGTGCGTACGCGTCCGTGCGCGGCCTGCTCAGCCGGGACCGTACGTTGTCCCGGTACAGCCAGGCGCCGTTGGCCGCGTCCGAGGGCAGGGAGGCCGTCGGGTAGCCGTCCGACGGGACCTTCTCGACGCGGGCCAGCATCTTCGGCCAGCGCTTGCCGAGGGGGCCGCGCCAGGCGAGTTCGGGCAGTACGGGCGTGTGCAGCGCGTACACGTACCAGGACTTGCCGCCCTGGCTCAGGAGTTGGGCGACCGCGCGCGGGGTGGGCCGCTTCAGGCGCCCCTTCGTCCAGTGGCCCAGGTGGTCCAGGGACGGCCCGGACATCGACGTGAAGGACGCGATCCGGCCCTCGGTGCGCGCGACGGTGACGAACTCCCAGGACTGCACCGAACCCCAGTCGTGCCCCACCAGATGCACCGGCCGGTCCGGGCTCACCGCGTCCGCGACCGCCAGGAAGTCGTCGGTCAGTTTCTCGAGGGTGAAGCCGCCGCGCAGCGGACGCGGCGCCGTCGAACCGCCGTGGCCCCGCACGTCGTACAGCACGACATGGAAGCGGTCGGCGAGGCGCGCGGCGACCTCGGACCACACCTCCTTGGTGTCCGGATAGCCGTGCACGAGGATCACCGTCGGGTCCCCCGGGTCGCCCAACTCGGCGACGCACAGCTCGATCCCGCCCGTCCGCACTCGGCGCTCACGCACCCCGTCGAGAGTCACTCGTCCTCCGTCCGGCGCTCACGCGCGTCCTCAAGGGTCACGACCGTCACTTCGCCTCCGCCCAGCGCCGCACATGCGGCAGATCGTCGTCCAGCCAGAACGCGCTCTCCCGCGGGTCCGCGGAGTCCGTGACGACCAGAATCTCCTCGAACTTCGCGCCCGTACCCCGGAATCCGAGATGCGGCTCGACCGCCCACAGACCCGGCTGCGGCGGATGATCCGAGAAGCGGTACGGCGACCACAGGGGCGACCAGCCCTCACGGTGGCCGCGCAGCGCGTCGCCCGCCAGCCCCTTCAGGGACTGCGTGCCGAACCCGAAGAGCCGGGGTGACCAGGGCCGTTCCCGCACCCGGTCGACCTTGTGCGCGATCACCCCGAAGGGATACGCGCGATGCCGGTTGGCGTAACCCTGGCGGACCATGAGGCGGTCCACGTCCTCGTAGATCTCGCGCAGCGGGCGCCGCTCGCGCACCTCGCGCAGGATCAGCTCGCGGTGTGCCTCCAGGTCGGCCATCAGCCGGTCCTGCACCGGGTTGACGCCGAGCGAACCGGAGTAGCCGATGTCCGCAGCGAAACCCTTGTGCACCGGGGCCATGTCCAGGATGAACGGCATCCCTGGCTCCAGTCGGCGGCCGGTCGGGAAGAACTGCAGCGGGATACGGAAGTTCACGAACGCCGTGCGGTCCCCGAACCAGGCGAAGGGCAGATGGAACCAGTCCCGCACACCCCGCTCGCGCAGCCACTCCCGCTGCATCCGGGCCGCCTCGCGCTCGGTGATCCCCGGTTCCAGGCGTGCCGCGACGGCCTCCGCGCACTCGTACGCCAGCCGCTGCACCCGCCTGAACCCGGCCAGTTCCGCGGCGAGTTCGTCTGTTTCCGCCGTCGCCATCGCCCGCCGCCACCGTCCCCATCGACCGCGCTACCCGCCCGTAACCTGACCTCGCGAATCTGACACTTGTTAGAGCCCGCGTCAACAGTCGAACACCTGTCTGTGGATAGCCCGAGCCGACAACCCGACGACCTCCCCGGTGATGTGGAAACTCAGGGGCCGGTTGTTCGACCTCAGGGGGACCCCTACGGGCCCGTACGACCAGAGATGGATGCCGAGACAGCTCTACGGGTTGACGACCGGTGTGGTGTACGCCACTACCGTCGACGACGTGACTGTGATCGCGACCGAAAGCCTGAGCAAGCGGTTCCCCCGGGTGACCGCGCTCGACCGGCTCTCCATGGACATCGGACCCGGTGTGACCGGACTCGTCGGCGCCAATGGCGCCGGCAAGTCCACCCTGATCAAGATCCTGCTGGGTCTGTCTCCCGCCACGGAGGGCCGGGCCAAAGTGCTCGGCCTCGACGTCGCCACCGAAGGCGGCGCCATCCGTGAGCGCGTCGGCTACATGCCCGAGCACGACTGCCTGCCGCCCGACGTCTCGGCCACCGAGTTCGTCGTCCACATGGCACGCATGTCCGGGCTCCCGCCGGCCGCCGCCCGGGAGCGCACCGCGGACACCCTGCGCCATGTCGGTCTGTACGAGGAGCGCTACCGCCCCATCGGCGGCTACTCGACCGGTATGAAGCAGCGTGTGAAGCTCGCCCAGGCCCTCGTCCACGACCCGCAACTGGTCTTCCTGGACGAGCCGACCAACGGCCTCGACCCGGTCGGCCGCGACGAGATGCTCGGTCTGATCCGCCGGATCCACACCGACTTCGGCATCTCGGTCCTGGTCACCTCCCACCTCCTCGGCGAGCTGGAGCGGACCTGCGACCACGTGGTGGTCGTCGACGGCGGCAAACTCCTGCGCTCCAGCTCCACCACCGACTTCACCCAGAACACGGCCGTCCTCGCCATCGAGGTGACCGACACCGACGACCACCCGGACGGCACCCGCGCGGTGCGCGAGGCGCTCCACGCGCGCGGGGTGGACACCCATGACGGCAGTGGCCTGCCCGGCGCCGGACACATCCTGCTGCTCACCGCCCAGGGCGAGGACACCTACGACCTCGTCCGGGACATCGTCGCCGACCTCGGCCTCGGCCTGGTGCGCATGGAACAGCGCAGGCACCACATCTCCGAGGTCTTCACCGACAGCGACGAACAAGACGAACAAAGCGGGAACGTACCGCAGAACCTGGGCAAGGAGGCGGTCGGCCATGGCGGTTGAGCAGACCCAGGCACAGACCCCGGCACAGGCGGGCGCCCAGTCCCGCATCCACAACATCGGCTACCGCTCGTACGACGGCCAGCGCCTGGGCCGCGCCTACGCCCGCCGCTCCCTCTACTCGCAGTCCCTGCGCGGCGCCTACGGCCTCGGCCGCTCGGTCAAGTCCAAGGTGCTGCCCATGGTGCTCTTCGCCGTGATGTGCGCCCCGGCGGCCATCATGGTGGCGGTCACGGTCGCCACCACGGCCAAGGAACTGCCCGTCGAGTACACGAACTACGCGATCGTCATGCAGGCGGTCATCGGCCTGTACGTCGCCTCGCAGGCACCCCAGGCCGTCTCCCGGGACCTGCGCTTCAAGACCGTGCCGCTGTACTTCTCGCGCCCGATCGAGACCTCCGACTACGTCCGCGCGAAGTTCGCGGCGCTGGCCTCGGCCCTGTTCCTCATCACCGCGGTGCCGCTGGTCGTGCTCTACGTGGGCGCCCTGCTGGCCAAGCTCGACTTCACCGACCAGACCAAGGGATTCCTCCAGGGGCTCGTCTCCGTGGCACTGCTCTCGCTGCTCTTCGCCGGAATCGGCCTCGTCATCTCGGCCGTCACCCCGCGCCGAGGCTTCGGCATCGCGGCCGTCATCGCCGTACTGACCATCTCCTACGGGGCGGTGTCCACGCTCCAGGCCATCGCCGACGCACAGGGCAGCAGCGGTGCCGTGCCCTGGATCGGCCTCTTCTCGCCCATCACGCTCATCGACGGCGTGCAGACGGCTTTCCTGGGCGCGACGTCCGCCTACCCCGGAGGGGTAGGCCCCAGCACCGGCGAAGGTGTGATCTTCCTCCTCGCCGTCCTGGGCCTGATCGCCGGCTGCTACGGCCTTCTGATGCGCCGCTATCGAAAGGTCGGACTGTGACCACGCTCAACATCGACCACGTCTCGCGCTGGTTCGGCAACGTGGTGGCGGTCAACGACATCACCATGACGATCGGCCCCGGCGTCACCGGCCTCCTCGGCCCCAACGGCGCCGGAAAGTCCACCCTCATCAACATGATGGGCGGCTTCCTGGCCCCCTCCACTGGCACCGTCACCCTCGACGGACAGCCCGTGTGGCGCAACGAGCAGATCTACAAGCACATCGGCATCGTCCCCGAGCGCGAGGCGATGTACGACTTCCTCACCGGCCGCGAGTTCGTCGTCGCCAACGCCGAACTGCACGGTCTCGGCGCCAAGGCGGCCCAAAGGGCGCTCGCCACGGTCGAGATGGAGTACGCGCAGGACCGCAAGATCTCGACGTACTCCAAGGGCATGCGCCAGCGCGTGAAGATGGCCAGCGCGCTCGTCCACGACCCGTCGCTCCTCCTGCTCGACGAGCCCTTCAACGGCATGGACCCGCGCCAGCGCATGCAGCTCATGGACCTGCTGCGCCGCATGGGCGCCGAGGGCCGTACGGTCCTGTTCTCCTCGCACATCCTCGAAGAGGTCGAGCAACTGGCGGCCCACATCGAGGTCGTCGTCGCCGGACGGCACGCGGCCAGCGGCGACTTCCGCCGCATCCGCCGCCTGATGACCGACCGCCCGCACCGCTACCTCGTACGCTCCAGCGACGACCGCGCCCTCGCCGCCGCGCTGATCGCCGACCCGTCGACCTCCGGCATCGAGGTGGACCTCGCGGAGGGCGCCCTGCGCATCCAGGCCGTCGACTTCGGCCGCTTCACCGCCCTGCTGCCCCGCGTCGCCCGGGACCACGGCATCCGGCTGCTCACGGTCTCGCCGTCCGACGAGTCCCTCGAATCCGTGTTCTCGTATCTCGTCGCCGCGTAGGAGGCCGACTCATGTACGACCCCACAGTCGCCCGGCTCACCTACCGGGCCCTGCTCGGCCGCCGCCGGGCCCTCATCCTCGGCGCGCTGCCCCTGCTGCTGATCATCATCGCCGTCGCCGTACGCGGTCTCGTCGGCGCCGACGACCAGACCGCGGCGGACGTCCTGGGCGGGCTCGCGCTCGCCACCATGGTGCCGATCATCGGCGTCATCGCGGGCACCGGCGCGATCGGCCCGGAGATCGACGACGGCTCCGTCGTCTACCTCCTCTCCAAGCCGCTCAAGCGGCCCACGATCATCTACACCAAGCTGATCGTCGCCATCGGCGTCACCATGGCGTTCTCGGCGGTGCCGACGTTCATCGCCGGCCTCATCCTCAACGGCAACGGCCAGCAGGTCGCCGTCGCCTACACGGTCGCCGCGCTCGTCGCCTCCATCGCCTACGCCGCGCTCTTCCTGCTGCTCGGCACGGTCTCCCGGCACGCGGTGGTCTTCGGGCTCGTCTACGCCCTCGTCTGGGAGGCCCTGTTCGGCTCCCTGGTGCCCGGGGCACGCACACTGAGCGTCCAGCAGTGGGCGCTGGCCGTCGGCCACAAGGTCACGGACGGCGACCTGGTCACCTCGGACGTCGGCCTGACCACGGCGACGGTCCTGCTGATCGTGGTCACCGTCCTCGCCACCTGGTACGCCGGCCAGAAGCTGCGCACCCTGACGCCGACCGGCGACGAGTAGGACGGCCCCGGGCACGCGTCGGTCTTGACAGAGACTTCACGCGTGTCCGGGCACACTGGACAAACGGGGACGCGGGGCGAGGAGGACGGGGATGGCAGGGAAGACAGCACGGGGTGGGTCCGGGGACGACTGGGACGCGCTGGTTCTCGACGAGGACTTCATACGCTCCGCCGACACCGCCGAACCGTCCGCCCGCGCCCGGATGCTGGCCGCCCGGTGGCGGAAAGAGGCGCCCGAACCCCAGCCCTGGCGGTCGGACGAACCCCCGGCCGGCTGGTTCTTCAGCAAGTCCCGGCGCCGCAGGTGGCGCCGCAAGTAGCTCACCAGTTTTATTCGGTGGCGTCCGACTCGGCGTACGGGCACAGTAGTTCTGTCCAGTACGCCGGATGTGTCCGGTGTGCTGGTGTCGGGTACTGGGAGCGGAGCCGCGCGACGCCGATGCACGGCCGACCGCGCGGCTTCCTTCAGGGCAGCCCGCGGCGGGCTCCGGAGCAGTCACTGACTCCGGGGGGCCGCTCAGCTGGGGAGCTGCCCGGGGCGGCCACTTCGAGCGCGCGAGTCGATCGCGCGGGCCGCCCTCCCCAGCCCCCTCCTGGACAGGCCCTACGCCAGCAACCGCTCCAGCACCACCGCGATGCCGTCCTCGTCGTTCGACGACGTCACCTCGTCCGCCACCGCCCGCAGCTGGGCATGGGCGTTCGCCATCGCCACCCCGTGTGCCGCCCAGGCGAACATCGGGATGTCGTTGGGCATGTCACCGAAGGCGATCGTGTCCGCGGACTTCAGACCGAGCCGACGGGCCGCCAGGGACAGCCCCTTCGCCTTGGACAGGCCCAGGGGGAGGAGTTCGACTATCCCCTCGCCCGCCATGGTCACCGTGACGAAACCGCCCGCCGTCCGGGTCGCGACCTCGGTCAACTGGTCGGCGGACAGGGTCGGATGCTGGATGTAGATCTTGCTCAGCGGCTCGGCCCACAGCTCCGACGGGTCCGTGAGCGGAACGAAGGGCAGCGCGCCCACGCCCGAGTAGCCCGCCCCGACCAGCACGTCGCCGTCGAGGCCCGCCCTGCTCGCCGCCAGGAACAACGGCCCGGTCTCCGCCTCGATCTTCGCCAGCGCGAGCGAGGCCAGCTGCCGGTCCAGGGTGATCGATGTCAGCAGCCGGTGCGCCCCGGCGTCGTACACCTGTGAACCCTGGCCGCAGACCGCGAGTCCCTCGTAGCCCAGTTCGTCGAGGATGTGCCGCGTCCAGCGCACCCCGCGGCCGGTGACGACGATGTGCGCGGCGCCCCGCGCGGTGGCCGCGGCGAGTGCCTCACGGGTGCGCGCCGAGACCGAGTCGTCGGAGCGCAGGAGCGTTCCGTCGAGGTCGGTCGCGACGAGCAGATAGGGGAACGACTCGGCGGCGGAGGTCACTTGGCGACCGGCTCCAGCAGCTCCCGACCACCCAGATACGGCCGCAGCACCTCGGGCACCCGCACCGAGCCGTCGGCCAGCTGGTGGTTCTCCAGGATCGCCACGATCGTGCGCGGTACGGCGCACAGCGTGCCGTTGAGCGTCGCGAGCGGCTGGACCTTCTTGCCGTCACGCATCCGCACGGACAGGCGCCGGGCCTGGAAGCCGTCGCAGTTGGAGGCCGAGGTCAGCTCGCGGTACTTGCCCTGGGTCGGGATCCACGCCTCGCAGTCGAACTTGCGCGAGGCGGACGCGCCCAGGTCGCCCGAGGCCACGTCGATGACCTGGAAGGGCAGTTCGAGGCCGGTCAGCCACTGCTTCTCCCAGTCGAGGAGACGCCGGTGCTCGTTCTCCGCGTCCGCCGGGTCGACGTACGAGAACATCTCGACCTTGTCGAACTGGTGCACGCGGAAGATGCCTCGCGTGTCCTTGCCGTACGTACCGGCCTCGCGGCGGAAGCACGGCGAGAAGCCGGCGTAGCGCAGCGGGAGCTTGTCGGCGTCGAGGATCTCGTCCATGTGGTACGCGGCGAGGGGGACCTCGGAGGTGCCGACCAGGTAGTAGTCGTCCTTCTCCAGGTGGTACACGTTCTCCGCGGCCTGGCCGAGGAAGCCGGTGCCCTCCATCGCGCGCGGGCGGACCAGCGCCGGGGTCAGCATCGGGACGAAGCCGGCCTCGGTGGCCTGGGCGATCGCCGCGTTGACCAGGGCCAGCTCCAGGAGGGCGCCGACACCGGTCAGGTAGTAGAAGCGCGAGCCGGACACCTTGGCGCCGCGCTCGACGTCGATGGCGCCCAGCGCCTCGCCCAGCTCCAGGTGGTCCTTGGGCTCGAAGCCCTCGGCGCCGAAGTCGCGGATCGTGCCGTGCGTCTCCAGGACGACGAAGTCCTCCTCGCCGCCGACCGGGACGTCCGGGTGGACGAGGTTGCCGAGCTGGACGAGGAGCTGCTTGGTCTCCTCGTCGGCCTCGTGCTGCTCGGCGTCGGCCGCCTTGACGCCGGCGGCGAGCTGTCCGGCCTTCGCCAGCAGCTCGGCCTTCTCGTCGCCGGAGGCCCTGGGGATCAGCTTGCCGAGCGCCTTCTGCTCGGAACGCAGCTCGTCGAAGCGGACGCCGGACGCCCTGCGCCGCTCGTCGGCGGACAGGAGAGCGTCGACGAGCGCGACGTCCTCTCCACGGGCGCGCTGCGAAGCGCGCACACGGTCGGGGTCCTCACGAAGCAGGCGAAGGTCAATCACGGTCCAAGGCTACCGGTGCCGGGTTGGCGCTCACGACTCGGTATTTCCATACACCCCTTGTATTGCCATTTGCCCGAAATGTCGATCACGTCAAGAGGAATGGGGACTGACCCCGGAAGGGTTCGGGAAGGTCCCGCCGGTTGACTCGAAACCCTTGTGGAGAACGGAACTTGGGGTGTGGTGGGGCACGGTAATCCACACCCCCGAAAAGTTATCCACAGGCTGTGCGAAAGATCTGTGGATGACGGAAGTGATCGTTTCCGAAGGTGTCCACCAGATGACCAATTCCCGAAGCAAACCACCCTCACGCCCACTTTCGGGTGGAAATGCGTAACCCCGGGGAGTTACGCTAGGGAAACGAGTGGACGAAGGGTGGCATGCCGGGCTGTGGACGAGTCGACGGCCTGTAGGCCGATTTGTCGACAGACTGGCACTCTGTTGTCGACTTGTCCCCAGGTCGAGAAGCTGGCCTGTGGATAACTTCTGTGGATAACGGAAATCGGCTGGTAGGACTGGCCCCAGCACCGGGAGGGCCGGTTAGAAGCGGCCGTCCTGGCAACGGGCCACCCAGTCGGAGGCCGTCACGAACTCCTCGTCGGACGTCCCCGGCAGCGGAGCACGGACGTCCTCCACGCCGATGTCCGCACGCGGGTACGAACCCAGGTACCGCACCTTGAGACAGATCCGCCGGAGCCCCATCAGGGCCTCGGCGACCTTCCGGTCGGAAATATGGCCCTCGGCGTCAATCGCGAAGCAGTAGTTGCCGATGCCCTGCCCGGTCGGCCGGGACTGGAGCAGCATCAGGTTGACGCCCCGTACGGCGAACTCGTCCAGCAGATCGCGCAGTCCACCGGGATGGTCGTCGCGCTGCCAGATGACGACGGACGTCTTGTCCGCGCCCGTCGGCGCCGCGGGCCGGGCGGGCCTGCCGACCAGGACGAACCGGGTCTGCGCGTTCTCCGCGTCGTGGATGCCGGTCTCCAGGGCCTCCAGACCGTACCGGGCGGCGGCGAACTCGCCCGCGAAGGCGGCGTCGTACCGGCCCTCCTGCACCAGCCGGGCACCGTCCGCGTTCGAGGCGGACGACTCCCAGACGACGTCCGGGAGGTTGACCTTCATCCAGTTGCGGATCTGCGACTGCGCCGCCGGATGGGCGGTGACCGTCTTGATCTCCGACAGCTTGGTGCCCGGCCTGACCAGCAGTGCGAAGGTGATCGACAGCAGCACCTCGCGGTAGATCATCAGCGGGGAGCCCGCGACCAGCTCGTCGAGCGTGGTGGTGATACCGCCCTCGACGGAGTTCTCGATGGGCACGAACGCGGCCTCGACCTCGCCGCTGCGCACCGCGTCGAGCGTGGCCGGCACGGACACCATCGGGATCAGCTCCCGGGTGGCCGCCTCGGGAAGTGTGCGCAGGGCAACCTCGGTGAAGGTGCCCTCGGGGCCGAGATACGCGTAGCTGGCTGGCATGACCTCACCCTAATGGCCCTTGCAGAAACCGACGCACGCTTCCCTTCCCTGTCACCCCTCCAGCAGCCGCTGCCCCACATACTCCCCCTCGCTCGCCCCGCCCGGCACCGCGAACAGTGCGCTCGACTCGTGCCGGATGTACTTGGAGAGCGCGTCGCCACGGTCGAGCTTGCGCTGGACGGTGACGAAGCCGCGCAGCGGGTCGGCCTGCCAGCAGACGAAGAGGAGCCCCGCGTCGGGCGTACCGTCCGCGCCGATCCCGTCGTGGAAGGACCACGGGCGCCGCAGCATGGCCGCGCCCCCGTTCTCGTCGGGGCGGGTGATCCGGGCGTGGGCGTTGATGGGGACGACGAGATTGCCCTGGGCGTCGACCTTCTCCAGGTCCATCGCGGTCGTCTCGGTACCGCCGCTGAGCGGCGCCCCGTTCGACTTCTTCCGCCCGACGACGTCCTCCTGCTCCTTGACGGACAGCTGCTCCCAGTCGTCGAGCAGCATGCGGATCCGGCGTACGACGGCATAGGAGCCGTTGGCCATCCAGGACGGTTCGCCGGTGGCGGGGACGAAGATGCGCTTGTCGAAGTCGGCCTCGGACGGCTTGGGGTTGCGGGTGCCGTCGATCTGGCCCATCAGGTTGCGGGCGGTCATGGGCTGCGCGGTGGCGCCCGGCGACCGGTTGAAGCCGTTCATCTGCCAGCGGACGCGGGCCGCGCTGCCCGCGTCCTTCTGGATCGCGCGCAGGGCGTGGAAGGCGACCAGGGCGTCGTTGGCGCCGATCTGCACCCACAGGTCGCCGTTGCTGCGGGCCTTGTCGAGGTGGTCGGAGGAGAACTCGGGCAGCGGGTCGAGCGCGACCGGGCGCTGCTTCTCCAGGCCGGTGCGGGCGAAGAAGCCGTACCCGAAGCCGAAGGTGACCGTCAGGAACGACGGGCCGGCGTCGCGGGCGACATCCGTGTCGTCGTGCGCGGCGGCCTCGCCCGCCATGAGCCGTTGGGCGGTGTCGGACCAGCGGCGCAGCAGTGCGGTGGCCTCGGTGCGGCCCGCGCCCGCCACCAGGTCGAAGGCGACGAGATGGCCGCGTGCCTGGAGGCCGTCGGTGATGCCCGGCTGATGTTTCACGTGAAACATCGCCCTGTCCGTGCCCACCGAAGTGAGCGGGAGTGACTGGCCGGAGGAGCCGGCGGAATCGGATCCGGAGCCGACGGTATAGCCAGTGGCCCCGCCAGCCGCCCCGAGCACGAGCCCGGTGGCACCGGCGGTACCGAGCAGTCGCCGGCGCGAGATACCGGGCTCCCGGTTCTCGTCGGTGCTTCCGGGAACGCTTTCCTGGTCGTTTTCCTTGGTGGACTGGTCAGACATGGTGCGGGTCAGCCGATCTGCGCGTTCTTGGTGACGGTCACTTGGTCGATGTCGGAGGTCCGCACCGTCACGGCGATCTTCCAGGTGCCGGCCATGGGGATCTGGACCTCGTTCGCCGTCCAGTGGCCGGTGGCGACGCGGTCCGGGTTCACGGGCAGCGGCCCGATGTCCTGGGCGGTGAGGGTGAAGGCGACCTTGACCTCGGGCACGTCGAACGCCCGGCCGTTGGGCCGCTCCACGTACACGTGCATGACGTTGCCGCCGACGCGGGCGGGGTTGATGTCGAGCCGGACGAGGCCCTTGCCGTCCTGGCCGCCGGTGTCGAAGGTCATGTCGAGGGTCAGCGCGCCGGTCCCGACCGAGGAGTCCGACGAAGAGGACGACGACGAGGACGCCGCTGCGGCGGACTTGGCCTCCTCCTCCGTACGGCCCGGTTCGGTGGACGTCAGCACGGTGGTGACGGCGAGCAGGACGACGGCGATGCCCGCCTCGGCGAGCACCGAGCGGCGCAGCCCGGTGCGCAGGGGGTCGGCGTCGCGCAGCCGCTTCACGCGCGCGGTGTCGACGGCGGCCTGCTGCCGGGCGAGCTGGGCGGCGCGCTTGGCGTCCCCGCCCTTGACGGCTCCGGCGGCGACCGGTTCCTTCTCGGCGTCGGCGGTCTCGTCCTCCGTACGCTCCGCCGTCACGGCGTCGGCGGTCTCCGGCAGTTGGGCGGTCCAGCGGCGCGAGATGTAGGCGATGCCGACGAGGACGATCACCAGGCCGATCTTGACGAGCAGCAGCTGGCCGTACGAGGTGCCGGTGAGCGCCGACCAGGAGCCGACCTGGCGCCAGGACTGGTAGATGCCGGTCGCGACCAGCGCGATCACGCTGCCGAAGGCGAGGCGGGAGAAGCGGCGTACGGCCGAGCCCTCGATCGGGGCGTCGGCGGGTGCCCGGAACAGGGCGACCAGGAGTGCGGAGAGCCCGCCGAGCCAGAGGGCGACGGCCACCAGGTGGACCACGTCGACGGGCATCGCGATGCCGGCCTGGATGCCGGTCGAGGCGTGTTCGGCGAGCGCCCAGGTGGCGGCGAGGCCGATCGCCACGACACCGCCGCCGATGGCGAGCCCGAAGGTGAGATCCCGCTTCGCGGTGGCGTCGTACGCCGCGTCCTCGTCCTCCGCGTCCTCGTCGGAGTCCTCCTCCTCGGGCCGGGCGTACGCCCCGAAGAGGACCGCGATGAAGAGCGCGCCGGCCGCGAGCAGCAGCAGCCGGGAGACGAGCGCGGCGCCCGTCTTGGTCTGGAGGACGTCGCCGAGGAGGCCCAGGTCGAAGATGTCGCCGACCTTGCCGGAGCCGGTGTACGAGCCGCGCATCAGCAGCAGCGCGAGCGTGGCCGCGGTCATCGCGAGCCACCCGGCGGCGACGAGCCGCTGGAGCGCCCGTACGCCGGCGCCGCGCTGCCAGCAGGCGAGGACGAAGGCGGCGCCGCCGACCATGACGATGAAGCCCGCGTACGAGACGTACCGGCCGAGGCCGTAGAGGACGCCGACGACTCCGCTGCCCGCCGACTCGTCGGAGACCTTGACGGAGGTGACGGAGGGGGCGCCGATGGAGAAGGTGTAGGCGCCGGCGACGGGGTGGCTGTCCGCCGAGACGACCTGGTAGGCGACGGTGAACGTGCCGTCGGGCAGCCCGGAGTGGAGCGGGACGCCGTACGTCGTGCCGCTGATCTCGGCCGCCTTGCCGGTGTCGACGCGCTTGCCCTTGGGATCGAGCACGCGGATCGAGCCGTCGGACAGCGCGACCTTCTCGGAGAAGGTCAGCGTCACCTGGTCCGGGGCCTTGTCGACCACGATTCCCTGCGACGGTGAGCTGCCGGTCAGCGCGGCGTGTGCGGAGGCAGGCGCGGCGCCGGCCAGCCCGGCGAGCAGCGCGCCCGCGATCGCGAGGAACAGCAGCACCAGGGGCCGTACGCGGGGGGCGATGGTCTGTGTCACGGTGATCCCTCCCTCGGTCTCAGTGTCCGGTCTTCGGGTTGTACGTCGCGGACTTCACCGGCATCTCGACGGTGATCGGCGAGGTTTTGGCAAAGTGCAGCTGGACGGCGACCTTCTCGCCCTCCAGCGGCTTGCGCTTGAGCTGCTCGAACATCAGATGGTCGCCGCCGCTCTGGAGGACGAGTTCGCCGTGGGCCGGGATGTCGAGGCTCTTGGCCTCCTCCATGGTCTGCCCGACGGTCCTGTGCACGGTGACCTCGCCGGCGACCTCGCTGGTGACGCGGGTGAGTACGTCACCGGCGGCGCCCTTGTTGGTGATGACGAGGAATCCGGCGGCCATGGTGTCCGAGACGGGCTGGGGCATGTAGGCGGAGCCTACGGACAGTCCGGCGCCGTCGTCGGACCCGGAGTCCGAACTCCCGCACGCGGTGAGGGCGAGCGCCCCGGCGAGGACCGCGGCCGTCACCAGGGGGAGGCGCCTCACGGGTTCTGCCCCTTGATGATCTTCGGGAGGTCCTTGGTGTAGTCGTCGACGGTGGCGTCCTCGCCGTACAGGACATAGCCGCCGTCGGTCTTCGGGGAGAACGCGATGACCTGGGTGCCGTGCATCGAGATCGTCTTGCCGTTCTTGTCCTTCGACGTCGGCTCGATGGAGATGCCGAGGGTGCGGGCGCCCGCCTGGATGGTGGCGAAGTCGCCGGTCAGACCGACCACCTGGGGGTCGATGCCCTTGAGCCACTTGCCGAGCGCGGCCGGGGTGTCCCGCTTCGGGTCGGTGGTGACGAAGACGATGCGGAGCTTGTCCTGGTCGGCCTTGGACAGCTGCTTCTTGGCGACGGCGATGTTGCTCATCGTCAGCGGGCAGACGTCGGGGCAGTTGGTGTAGCCGAAGTAGACGAGGGTGGGCCGGCCCTTGGTCTCCGCGCGGAAGTCGTACGACTTGCCCTGAGTGTCGGTGAGGACGAGGTCGGGCTTCTCGAACGGCTGGTCGAGGATGGTGGCCGCCTTGTCCGAGCCGGACTCGACGGAGACGTCGGCGACGGACTGGTTGGAGTCGTCGCCGCTGCCGCAGGCGGAGAGGGTCAGGGTGGCCGCGACCAGCAGGGCGGAGGCGGCGAACAGCTTCTTGCGCATAAGGAGAGGTCCCGGAGGTGTGGTTCGTGGGAGGTTCGGTGCGCCGACAGATAGGGCGGGTGGGGGCGTGCGGGACAACCGCACGCCCCCGGCGCGCACCGGAGGGTGAGCGGGTGTCAGACGGTGGTGCGGCGACGGCCGGCCAGCACGCCGAACGCCACGCCCGCGACACCGACGACGATGCCCACGACGGCCATCACGCGCGCGGTGGTGTCGCTGCTGTCGGTGGGCTCGGCGGCGGTGGTCGTGGTGTTCGCGGCGGGCTCCGCGGAGGCCGCCGCCTCGGTCTCCTCCGTGGACGAGGAGCCGCCGTGGTGGCTCTCGGTGGCGGCGGACAGGGCCAGCACAGGAGCGGGGTTGTCGGGCTCCTCGGCGCCGTCCTCCTGGACCTCGATCCAGCGGACGACCTCCTTGTTGGAGTACGTCTGGAGCGCCTTGAAGACGAGTTCGTCGGTGTCCTCGGGCAGCTGGCCGATGGAGAGCGGGAACTTCTGGAAGAAGCCGGGCTCGATGCCCTTGCCCGAGGCGGTCCAGGTGACCTTGGAGACGGCCTCGGAGATCTTCTCGCCGTGCAGCTCGACGGGGGTGGACAGCTTGGACGTGGTGACCTTGGCGGTCCAGCCGGGGACCGGCTCCGGCATCACCGAGGCGAGCGGGTGGTCGGTCGGGAAGCTGACCTCGAGCTTGGTGGTCGAGGCGTTGTCGCGCTCGTTCGGCACCTTGAAGTTGACGGTCGCGTAGCCGCCCTTGGCGGCGGTGCCCTCGGCGGACACGCTGACGTGCGCGAAGGCAGGGCCGGAGAGGACGAGGACGGTGGCGCCGGCGAGGGCACTGGCGGCGGCGATACGGGAAACCTTCATGTCGGAAGGCGCTCCACTTCGGTGAGGTCCGAGGGCCCGGGGAGATCCGGGAGGCCTCGGAGTGGGTTCGCGGAGGAAGAGGGACGCGCGTGCGGAACGGTGCACACGCGCGCGTGCCGCACGACGGCGGCCTCCTCGAACCCCCGGACCCTCGGATCCGAAGACCCTGGGGACCCGACGGGGAGCGGTCGCGTCGTGTCAGGCGGCGAGCACGAGAGCGGCGGCCGGCGGACCGCGCCGGATCACCGAGTGCTGGAGCGCGGTCGCGGGCGGCCTCAGGGGTACGAGGGTGCACGCGCGCGGGACCCGCGGCGCCGCACCGGGCGTACCCGGAAGGCCCGCACGGAGTGCGCGCGCCAGCGCGAGCGCCCCGCGCAGGGAACGTACGAGCGCCCCCTCGGCCACGCCGTGCGCCGACAGCCGCATCAGCCGCAGCAGCGCCAGATCTCCGTGCCGCAGCACCCAGCCGGTGGCGACGGCCGCGAGCAGATGGCCGAGCAGCATGGGCAGCGACGGCAGTACGGAGGTGAGGGACCCGGCGGAGGAGGCGAGGGAGTCCGCGGAGTGGCTCATGGACCCCATGTCGGAGCCGGCGCCCATCCCGGTACCGCCCGTCCCCGTACCGGTGGTCGTGCTGATCCGCGCGTCGGAGAGGATCCGCTGGGCCTGGGCCGGGCTGATCGCCGCGAGCGGCGCACCGCACAGCAGCCGGGCGGCCCGGGCGATCAGGGCCGTGTCCGTGGCAGCGGCCGTGGAAGCCGAGGCGGCCGCCGACGTGGCGGTGTGCTGCCCGAGCCCGAAGAGGGTGTGCAGGACCGTTTGCCCGACGGCCAGCAGGGCGACGATGCCCGGCAGCGAGCGGGTCCGTCCGGCGAGCGGTGCCGCGCACGCCAGGACCCCGAGGAAACCGGCGCCCAGGGTCCACAGTGGGACGGAGGCGCAGGAGGCGAGGGTGTGCCCGGCACCGGCCAGCACGACACAGACCGCGGCGAACACCGCGGCCCTCAGCATCCGGAGTGCGCTTCCGGAGGGCGCTGTGCGCCGGCGGCGGGCAGTCATGGCGGGCTCATCATCGCACTGGCCCCACGGTGCCCATAAGGCAGGTCCACAAGGTGGCGTACGGCCGGGTAACACCCCGTACAAGCGGGTACAAGCGGAAGACGACTTCTGCGAATCGAAGCCCCACATACACCGATTGGAGCCCGCAGTGCATCCCCCGTATGGGCGGCATCACGTCAACTGCGTGCTTACACACCGGCACTCGCGGCAATACGTACTGGTATGTCGAGCCGCGGCCTGGAGGCTGGAGCATGAGCATCTGGTGGTCACTCCATCTGCGGCGCGAGGCTGCGAGCGTTCCGCTCGCCAGACGCCTGCTGCTGGGCACGATGGAGACGGCGGGCGTCGACCCCGACATCTCCTACGACCTCTCCCTCGCGTTGAGCGAGGCCTGTGCGAACGCCGTCGAGCACGCCGGTGACACCGCGCACGGCGACTCCCGCGGGGCCTATCGCGTCACCGCGTACCTCGACGGCGAGAAGTGCCGTATCGAGGTCGCCGACTCGGGACCCGGCTTCCCGGCGAGCCCGGTGAACACGGCGAGCACGGTCGGCCCGGCGGTCACGGAGGCCCCGCGCCGCCCGGTACCCGTCGCCGCCGTCCCGTACGACGCGGAGCACGGCCGGGGCCTGTCGCTGATCGAGGAACTCGCCGACCACGTCACCATCGGCAACAAGCCGGGCCGGGGCGGTGCGGTGGTCAGCTTCGACAAGATCCTCAAGTGGCGGAAGGACGCACCGCTGATGGCGGTGTGACACCCGGTCACTTCAGGTTTCTCACGCTTCACAGGCAGCTCTCAGCTCGCGCCCACGATCTTGACGGGCACCGTCCCTAATTTCCTGTTCATGACGGGAAATCACAAGGACTCAACGATCAGCCGGCGCCGCGCTCTCGCGGTGACCGGAGGCACGGTCGCCGCAGGCGGGCTCGCGGTCGCGGGCTACCAGTCGGCCTTCGCGGACGAGACGACGACCACGACGACGGCCGACGCCACCGCGTCCGCCACGGCGAGCGAGAGCACCGGCACCTGCGTCCTCATGTCCAGCGTGACGGAGGGGCCGTACTACCTCGACAACGCCCTGGTCAGAAAAGACATCACCGAAGGCAAATCCGGCGTCCCGCTGACGCTGCGCATCACCGTCCAGGACACCACCGAGTCCTGCGCCCCGGTGGCCGGCGCGGCCGTGGAGATCTGGCACTGCGACGCCTGGGGCTACTACTCCGGCTACACCACCGCCAACCCCGGCGGCTCGGCCCCCGCCGAGAGCGAGGACGGCTCCACCGCCAACGACAACACCTATCTGCGCGGCTACCAGGTCGCCAACGCCAACGGGGTCGTCAAGTTCGAGACGATCTTCCCCGGCTGGTACACCCCGCGCACCTGCCACATCCACGTCAAGGTGCACACCGGCGGCGCGAAGGAGGACGGCACCTACGAGGGCGGCAAGGTCAACTACACCGGCCAGTTCTTCTTCCCCGACGACGCGGCCGAGGCGATCTTCGCCCTGGAGCCCTACTCCCAGCACACCGGCAGCTACACCACCCTCGACAACGACATGGTGTACGACGGCGGCGGCACCTCCAGCGGTCTGCTCACCCTGAAGCCGGTCCACAAGGCGGACGTCTCCAAGGGCTACAAGGGCTTTATCACCCTGGGCATCGACCCGGACGCCGAGAACACCGGCGCGGGCAGCGGCGGCGGTGGCGGCGAGCCCCCGAGCGGCGACGCTCCGACGGGTACGCCGCCCAGCGACGCCCCGACCGAAAGTGCCTCACCGTCCGCCACGGCCTCCTCGTAAGGTACGGCCATGAGCAGCCGTGAGGACGAGGCGCTGGCGCTGGCCGCCGTGGACGCGCTGACCGGGCAGCTGGCCCTGGCTCCCAAGCCGGGCCTGCCCGACCCGCGCGATCTTGACGCCCGCGTGACGCGCAAGGACCAACTTGCCCTGCGCTGGTCGGCCAAGGCGCTCGCACCCGGCCTCACGGCCATGGCCGCCGCGGCCCGCCGTACCGGCGAACCGACACCCGCGCTCCGTACGGAGCTGGGCGCGATCGGCCGGTCCACCGAGCACTCGGTGGCGCTGGCGGGCGGCGGGCACCGGGGCGCCCTGTGGGCGCTCGGCCTGCTGGTCGCGGCGGCGGCCATGGACCCCAGGGCCAAGGCACGCGATGTCGCCGCGGCGGCCAAGCGGATCGCCTCCCACCCCGACAAGCGCGCCCCGCGCAGACCCTCCCGGGGTTCCTCGGTGTCGGCGAAGTACGGCGCGGCCGGCGCCCGAGGCGAGGCGAGGGCCGGATTCCCGCACGTACGCCGGGCGTTGGACGCCCTCGCCACCGCCCGCTCGAACGGCGCGACGGAGCCGGAGGCCCGCCTGGACGCCCTCCTGACGGTCATGTCGACCCTCCAGGACACCGAACTCCTGTACACAGCAGGCCCCCACGGCCTACGCCACGTCCAGGCAGGCGCCCGCGAAATCCTGGAAGCGGGCGGCACGTCGACGGAGGCAGGCGCCAAGGCCTTGACTGCCTTCGACACCGACCTCCACACACGAGGATGGAGCCCAAGAGGCAGCGCAGGCCTGTTCGCAGGCGTTCTCTTCCTGGACTCCCTCCCGGTAACCCCGTAGGGGCGCGGGGAACTGCGCGACCAGCCACAGCTGACGCGCAGTCAAAACTCAACCCTTGAGCCGAGCCATCCAAGCCTCAACATCATCAGAACGCCGAGGCAGCCCATCCGACAGATTCCGATTCCCGGACTCCGTCACCAGGATGTCGTCCTCAATCCGCACCCCGATCCCCCGATACTCCACAGGCACAGTCAGATCATCAGCCTGGAAATACAACCCAGGCTCAACGGTCAACACCATCCCCGGCTCAAGAACCCCGTCCACATACGACTCGACCCGCGCCGCCGCACAGTCGTGAACGTCCATCCCGAGCATGTGCCCAGTGCCGTGCAGCGTCCACCTCCGCTGCAACCCCAACTCCAGCACCCGCTCCACAGGGCCCTCGACAAGCCCCCACTCCACGATCCGCTCGGCCAGCACCCGCTGAGCCGCATCGTGGAAGTCCCGGTACTTGCCCCCCGGCTTCACCGCGGCAATCCCGGCCTCCTGCGCGTCGTACACCGCGTCATAGATCTTCTTCTGGATCTCGGTGTACGTGCCGTTGACCGGCAGCGTCCGCGTGACATCGGCCGTGTAGTACGTGTGCGTCTCGACGCCCGCGTCCAGCAGCAGCAGCTCACCGGAGCGCACGGCCCCGTCGTTGCGCACCCAGTGCAGCGTGCAGGCGTGCGGCCCGGCCGCGCAGATGGAGCCGTAGCCGACGTCGTTGCCCTCGACCCGCGCGCGCAGGAAGAAGGTGCCCTCGATATACCGCTCGCTGGTGGCCTCGGCCTTGTCCAGAACGCGGACCACGTCCTCGAACCCACGCACGGTCGAGTCGACGGCCTTCTGCAGCTCACCGATCTCGAACGCGTCCTTGACGAGCCGCGCCTCGGACAGGAAGACCCGCAGCTCCTCGTCGCGCTCGGCGGTGACCTTGTCGGTCAGCGCGGCCTCGATACCGGCGTCGAAGCCGCGTACGACTCGCACCGGGCCTGTCGCCTCGCGCAGCGCGTCCGCCAGCTCGCGCACGTCCGAGGCCGGAATGCCGTACACCTGTTCGGCTTCGGTGAGTGAGTGCCGACGGCCGACCCACAGCTCGCCCTGCCCCGAGAGCCAGAACTCGCCGTTCTCGCGGTCGGAACGCGGCAGCAGATAGATCGTCGCCTTGTGACCGCCGTCGACCGGCTCCAGGACGAGGACGCCGTCCTCCGTCTGATTGCCGGTCAGATACGCGTACTCGACCGACGCCCGGAACGGGTACTCCGTGTCGTTCGAACGCGTCTTCAGATTGCCTGCGGGGATCACCAGACGCTCGCCCGGGAAACGCGCGGAGAGTGCGGCGCGGCGCGCGGCGGTCTCGGCGGCCTGCGCAATGGGCGTGAGGCCCGTCAGCTCGGTGTCGGCCCAGCCGGACTTCATGTTCTCGGCCAGCTCGTCGGAGACGCCCGGGTACAGGCCGTTCTTCCGCTGCTTGATGGGCTCCTCAGACTCACTTTCCGGGGTCTCCGGAACGAGTTCGTCGGCCACGGTCATCCTCCTAGATACGGCACTGGACCCCGTCCATCGTACGGTCGTACGGGACAGGGCCCAGAGGTACGAGAAGCGACCGGCCGCTCACTCGAACCGTGCCGCCAGCAGTACGACGTCCTCCTGCCCGTCCGACGCGTCCACCTCGTCCGGCAGCATGCTCCGCAGGACGTGGTCGGCGACCGATCCCGGATCGTCGCGCAGCCCCTTGGGGACGCTCGCCGCCGCCGCGTGCAGCCGCGAGAAGGCCCGGTCCACGGGTTCGCCCGTACGGTGCAGCAGCCCGTCGGTGTAGAGCAGCACCGTCTCGCCGGGCTCCGTCCGGAACTCCACGCTGGGTGCCTCCCAGCAGGCGAGCATCCCGAGCGGCGCCGACACGGTGGTCTCCACGAACTCCGTGCGCCGCTCGCCGATCACCAGCGGCGGACAGTGCCCGGCACCGGCCAGCGTGATCTTGCGCAGTGCGGGCTCGCAGTACGCGAACAGGGCGGTGGCGCAACGGGCGGGCTCGGTGAGCCGCAGGAGCAGTTCGAGGTCGGAGAGGACCGCAACCGGGTCCTCGCCCTCCATCACGGCGTACGCGCGCAGGGAGGCCCGCAGCCGCCCCATCGCGGCGATCGCGCTGGGCCCCGAGCCGGTCACCGCGCCCACGGCCAGACCGAGGGCCGCGTCCGGGAGCGGCAGCGCGTCGTACCAGTCGCCGCCGCCGCGCGGGCCGGTGCGGTGCCGGGCGGCGAGCTGGACGCCGGCCATGCGGGGCAGCCGGGCGGGCAGCAGTTCCTCGGAGATCGTCGTCACGCACGCGCGCGTGCGCTCCACCTCGACCAGTCGCGCCAGGTGCTCGGTCGCGTACCGTGCGTACAGGCCGACGAGATGGCGCTGGCGTTCGACCGGCTCCGCGGGTTCGTCGTACAGCCAGACGGCCGCGCCGAGGCGGCCCGCGGACTCGGTGGACAGGGGGAGCGCGTAGCTCGCCGCGTAGCCGAGACGGGCGGCCACCTCGCGGTGGCGGGGGTCGAGACCGTCCTCGGCGAGGAGGTCGGGGTGTGTGATTTCGCTCTCGCCGCCGGGCAGCCCGGCGGCCGTGTCGAGGAGCTGTCCGTACGGCATCGCGCCGCGCGGGATCGTCTCGATGTGCCCGAGGTCGGCGCGGGCAAGACCCAGGCCGATGGTGGTGTCGGGGCCGAGTCCGTCACCGGGTTCCAGGACGACGAGACCGCGCCGGGCGCCCACGAGGGCGGCTCCGGCGCGCAGCACTTCCTGGAGTGCGTCGGCGAGTGCTGCCGTGCGCGCCAGCCGCTCGGTGAGTTCATGCAGGGTTGTGAGGTCCGACACCCATCCGGCGAGGCGGTCCTGGAGGAGGATTCCGGGGCCGTTCTGGCAGGTCAGCGCGGGTGTGTCCGCAGGGGTCTCCGGGGCTACGGGCGCGGGCGCGACAGTGTGTGCGGGCGAGGGAACCGTTGAATCGATTCCAGCCACTTTCGGGAGGTGAGGGGCGTTCATGGCGTCCGGCCTTCCGACCGGCGCGTATTGCTCATTAGCATCGCAAACCCCCATGTGATTCTGCGCCGCTAGCAGTGTCTCCACATGTACACGCACTCGTGAGGGGATGTCCAGCATTGTCCTGCCGGGATTCCTGGTGTCCATGGGTTTCCCGGGTCCCCTTGCGAAAAAGCAAAGTTGGCTGAAAACTGACTCGGGTAGCGGGTTATTGCGGTCGACTGGCCTGGTTCGACGGAGCGTCACAGCGGTCTTGGTGGGTACGTACTCGGAGAAGGCCAGGGGTGGTTGTGGAACCGCCCGGAACCTGGCGACGGACCCGGGCGTCTTAACCACCGACGGCCGTGCCCCATCCTCCCTTGGTGGAGGCGGAGAGAAATACGCGGGACGGCAAAACGCCAGACTCCGCCACCCCGCGCCATGCCCATGCTTTTGCTGAACGCAGTATGGACGCGGACGTAGCCAACGATCGGCGCTCGGCGCACAAGGGGATTCCCCTTGCCTCTCCCTGGGGCGTGATGCGCCAAAAGGTACGCACAGTGAAGTGATCGACACATGGTGTGATGTGGCCCACGGTGTTGCCAGGCGTGCAACGGAAAGGAACGAGCGCTCATGCGCGAGATCCTCGGAAGGCTCGGAAGGCGACGCAGGCTCCTGTCCCGGCGTGACGGCGGGAAGCCTGAAGTACTCGGCGCGGCTCTGACGTTCGCGACCGAATGGCAGTGGCCCGTACTCCCGGGCGTGGCACCGGACCCACAGGGGCGCGCGCGCTGCGGCTGCCCCGATCCGGAGTGCACGGTTCCCGGTGCTCACCCGTTCGACCCCGGCCTGCTCGCGGCCACCACCGACGAGCGCATGGTGCGCTGGTGGTGGACGAACCGGCCGACGGCTCCCGTCATCCTCGCCACCGGCGGCACGGCCCCGTGCGCGGTGAGCCTGCCGGCCCCGGCCGCGGCTCGCGCGCTCCATGCCCTGGACCGCATGGGCATGCGCCTGGGTCCGGTCGTCGCGGCGCCCACCCGCTGGTCGCTGCTCGTGAAGCCGTACACGATGGAACAGCTGGGCGAACTGCTGTACGCGAAGGACTTCGTGCCCGGTTCCCTCCGTTTCCACAGCGAGGGCGGCTACATCGCGCTGCCCCCGTCCGAGACCGGCCTGGGCCAGGTCCGCTGGGAGCGCGCACCGCTGCCCGGCTCGGCCTCGCCCTGGGTACCCGATGTCGAGGCCGTGGTGGACGCCGTGGTCGAGGCTCTCACTCGTACGGGTGTGAGCGCCCCCGAGTTGTAAGGGTGTCGGGCGCGCGGGCAACCGCGCGCCCGTTCCCTGTCGTTATCTTCAGCCTCATGAACCTCCGTCTGCTCGCGCTCTCGGGCGTCGTGGCGCTCACGGTCGCGCTTCCGCTGGCCGTGGCCTCCGCGGGGCCCGTGGGCGACGCGGACCGCGACGCCCTGCTCTCCCTGATGCCCGAGGCGGGTCCGCAGGACGACCCCGGTGACGCCAAGGCGCGGGACGCCGCCGATCCCACGGGTTCCCCCCTGCTGGGCCTGGGGCTCGCCACGGCCGCCCGCTGCGGTCCCGAACTCACCTCCCCCGACGGCATCGAGGCGCAGACCTGTGTGCTGTCGCAGGGGGAGGAGACCTGGGCGCGTACCTACTACCGCAACGCGACCGGCCATGAACTGACGTCCGTACTGAGCCTCATGGGGCCCGCTGCCCGCACCGTGCAGGTGCGGTGTGCGGTGGGCGCGGAGGACGAGCCGGGGGTGTGCGAGACGCCCAGGGAGCGCACGCAGGGCGAGCCGGGGGCGTACACAGCCGTTGCGGAGTTCGCGTCGGACGCGGGGAGTGCGGGGCCGCTGCTGCTGCGCGCGGGGAGCAACTCCGGGGCGCCGAACGGGAGTTGACGGACGCCCGAGTTCCGTACAGAGAACGGGCACAGAAAGACCCGGTTGCTGGCGACGGGGGATGCACCAGCAACCGGGCTACTACAACGCTAACAAGAGATCGGCTGTTCGCAAATTCGATCTCGGCTATTCGGACACCGATTCTCCTGTTCTTGGCGGGAGTTGTGACAGGAGTCACCTCAACCGGAGTCTGTGAATCCGGCTGTGCGTCAGCTGAGCGTCACCTGTCGGTTGGTCAGACCGCCGCGCGCGCGGCGCTCCTCCGGGGTGAGCGGGGCGTCCGAGGCCAGCGCGGTGGCAAGGCGGTCGGCGAACTCGGCGGCCGGCTTCTCGATGTCCTCCGCGGTGACGCCGGTCGGCAGGTCCCAGACCGGGACGGTGAGGCCGTGCGCGCGGAAGGAGCCCACGAGGCGGGTGCCCTCGCCCAGGCTGGACTGCCCGGCCGCGTGCAGCCGCGCGAGGGCGTCGAGCAGTTGCTCCTCGCCGTGCGGCATCACCCAGCGCAGGTGGTTCTTGTCGGGGGTCTCGCACCAGTACGCGGCGTCGACGCCCGTCAGCTTCACGGTCGGGATCGCGGCGTCGTTGGCCCGCTCCAGGGAGGCGGTGACGTCCGCCGTCGCGTTCTCGGCGTCCGGCACCCAGAACTCGAAGCCCGTGTGCACAACTGGCTCGAACGCGCCTTCGGGGTCGAGCAGATCCTGCAGCCGCGGACCGTCGGCCGGGGCCCGGCGGCCCTGTACGGGCGTACCGGGCGCGGCGGTGAGCGCGCGCTGGAGGGTGTCGGCGAGGTCGCGGCTGATGTCGCCGGACGACGTGTCGTTCTGCAGGCCGAGCAGGACCGAGCCGTCGTCGCGGCGCAGGGCGGGCCAGGCCATCGGCAGGACCGTGGCGAGCGTGACCGAGGGAACGCCCTCGGGCAGGCCGGACTTCAGGGTCAGCTCGACCGTCGCGGCGGGGACCAGCTCGCGCAGGGCAACCCAGTCGCCCTCGCCGGGCAGGCCCTCGAAGGGCCGGTGCACCAGCTCGGTCACCGCGTGCGCGGCGGCCCGGCCGTGGCAGGCCTTGTAGCGCCGGCCGCTGTTGCAGGGGCAGGGCTCGCGGGCGCCGACAACCGGGATCTCCTGGTCGGACAGCTGGGGCCGCGAGGCCTTCGTCTGGGGTCGCTTCTTGGCCATCGTGGGTGTCTCCCGGTTACGGCTCGTCTCGTACTGGCGCGAGCCTAGCCGCTCGTACGACGGCCGACGGGACCCTGTGGACAACGGCCGTCACCGGATCTGCCAGGTTCTGTCAGCGGATCCGCCAGGTTGTGCAAGGGGATGTGCCAGACCCGGTCAGTCCATGTCGTCGAACGCGTCCGCGAAGTCCAGGTCGGGTATCGCGGACATCGAGCGGGCCGTGATGCGGGTGGCGAAGTCCGTACGCCGATGGCCCGCGTCCGGGTCGTGGACGTCGTCGTTGACGACGACCCACACCGTGACCTCGCCCCGCGTGTCGTCCCGGACACCCCAGTCGTCGGCCAGCGCCGTGATGATGTTCAGCCCGCGACCGCCGTGCGCCGTGACCGAAGGAGTCGCCGGAACCGGGCGGGTCGGGCCGCCGCCGTCCGTCACCTCGACGATGAGTCTGCCGCCGGAATCCACCCGCCACGCGGCCCGGACGTCGCCGTCCCCGGCCAGGGCCTCGCCCAGTGGCCGACCGTGTTTGCACGCATTGCTCAAGAGTTCGGACAGGATCAACACAGCGTCGTCGATGACCGATTCCGCCACACCGCCCGTACGCAACTGATCACGCATCCGGTGTCTTGCTGTCCCCACGCCCGCAGGGCCATGGGGAACGGCCATGCTCGACGACGTGGGCACCTCCTGTGCCACCACCAACGCCACCCCCGAGACCTCCTTTGCCCCACGCCACGGTGTGAATGCCCCTTTGGCCTGTACCGGAAACCGCCCCTTCCGCCTTCGGTGACGCACTCGCAATGATCGAATACGGATCGAACGCGCCGGTGCACTCCCTGTAACCGAGTGGCCGGATTTCGACGGTATGGCCAAAGGTGGAGGTTTCCTCACTCGGGACCACAGGTCAAGACCTCTGGCAGGAACCGGGGTCGGAGTTGGGTAAGAGCCGGCGCGCGGCCGGAGAGGTTCAGGAGTCGTGGGAGCGCTCCTGGTCAGCGGCCCAGTTGCCGCAGAACCGCGCCCGGGCGGTTGGTGATGATGGCGTCGATGCCGAGATCGACACAGAGGCTGACGTCCTCGGGCTCGTTCACGGTCCAGACGTGCACCTGGTGACCGGCGCGTTTCAGCCGCTCCACGTACGCCGGGTGACCGCGCACGATCCGGATCGAGGGGCCCGCGATCCGGACACCGGCCGGCAGCCGTCCGTCGCGCAGCCGGGGCGAGAGGAACTGGTTCAGATAGACCGTCGGCAGCGTCGGCGACGCGGCCCGGACGCGGTGCAGCGAGCGCGCCGAGAAACTCATGACCCGTACCTGTGAATCGGCCGGCGACTCCGGGCTGTCCAGACCGAACCGTTTGAGCAGGAACAGCAGCCGCTCCTCGACCTGGCCCGCCCAGCGCGTGGGGTGCTTGGTCTCGATGGCCAGCTCCACCCGCCGCCCGGCGTCCGCGACGAGCGAGAGCAGCCGCTCCAGGGTGAGTACGGAGGTGTCCTCGCGGTCCTCCGGGCGGTGCTCCCAGTCGGGGGCCTCGTCGCGGTTCCTCCAGGAACCGAAGTCCAGGGCGGCGAGGTCGGCGAGTTCCAGCGCGGAGACCGCGCCGCGGCCATTGGACGTACGGTTGACGCGACGGTCGTGGACACAGACGAGATGGCCGTCCGCGGTCAGCCGTACATCGCACTCCAGGGCGTCGGCGCCGGCCTCGATGGCCTTCTTGTAGGCGGCCAGTGTGTGCTCGGGTGCCTCTTCGGAGGCTCCGCGGTGGGCGACGACCTGGATCGGGTGCTGTCGTGCGTGGGTCACCGCGTCATGGTGTCACCGTCGAAGGGCGGGTGTGACGTGCTGGGCACCCAGTCCGCCCAACAGAAGCTCACGCCGGTGTGATTTGTCAGATATAAAGAGTGGCCCCGGACCCACAGGCACCGCTTATGGTGCCCTGACGCCCCGTGGGAAAAGCTGACGGCATACAAAAGGACACGCACAGCTGAATCACGTACCGACCGCGTACCCGTGTGAAACGGGCACCCGCACGTATGGATCGGGTGGATCGAGTGGATCGGGCGTGACCGAGTGCGACCGAGAAGGACAGCCGTGGATCGAGGAGAAAGAGCTGTGAGCACCGAGAACGAGGGCACTGCGGTACCCCCGGCCCCGTCCGCACCTCCCGTGCCGGTGGAATCTCCTGCTGCCTCCCCGCAGGCCACCGCGCCCGAGGCCCCGACAACCCAGCTTCCGCCGGTGCCCCCGAGCGCCCCGGAGCCGGCGCACGCGGACCAGGTACCGGCGTACGCGTCGGCGGGCGCGCCGGACGCACCCCAGGGCGCCGGTCTGGGCCCCGAGGCAGCCGCCTGGCCGCCGCCTCCCCCGCCGCCGACGGTGCCGTCGTACATGGACGGCGGAAGCGGCAGTGGCGGCGACCCGGGTGCCCCCTGGGGTGCCACGTACGACCAGCAGCCGCCGAAGCCCAAGTCCGGGCGCGGCGGGCTGATCGCCGCGGTGCTGGTGGCCGCGCTGGTCGCGGGCGGCGCGGGCGGCGGCATCGGCTACACGCTGGCCAAGGACAACGACGACTCCACCACGTCGACGACGGTCTCCGCCGCGCAGCAGACCGGCGGCGACCTCAAGCGCGACGCCGGCACGGTCGCGGGCGTGGCCGCCAAGGCGCTGCCGAGCACGGTCACCATCGAGGCCGAGAGCTCCAGCGGCGAGGGCGGCACCGGCACGGGCTTCGTCTTCGACACCCAGGGGCACATCGTCACCAACAACCACGTCGTCGCGGACGCGGTCGACGGCGGCAAGGTGACGGCCACCTTCCCCGACGGCAAGAAGTACGACGCCGAGGTCGTCGGCCACGCCCAGGGTTACGACGTGGCGGTCATCAAGCTCAAGAACGCCCCCTCCGACCTTCAGCCGCTCACCCTCGGCGACTCCGACAAGGTGGCCGTCGGCGACTCGACGATCGCGATCGGCGCGCCCTTCGGCCTGTCCAACACGGTGACCACGGGCATCATCAGCGCCAAGAACCGCCCGGTGGCCTCCAGCGACGGCAGCGCCAGCAGCAAGGCCTCGTACATGAGCGCCCTGCAGACTGACGCGTCGATCAACCCCGGCAACTCCGGCGGCCCACTCCTGGACGCCTCGGGCAACGTCATCGGCATCAACTCGGCGATCCAGTCCTCCAGCAGCGGCGGCCTGAGCACCGGCCAGTCCGGCTCGATCGGCCTGGGCTTCGCCATCCCGATCAACCAGGCCAAGTACGTCGCCCAGCAGCTGATCAAGACCGGCAAGCCGGTCTACGCGAAGATCGGTGCCTCGGTCGCCCTGACCGAGGGCACGGGCGGCGCGCAGATCAGCCAGAAGACCGACGACACCCCCAACCCGGTGGAGTCGGGCGGCCCGGCGGCCGCGGCGGGCCTGCAGCCCGGCGACGTCATCACCAAGCTCGACGACCACGTGATCGACAGCGGCCCGACCCTGATCGGCGAGATCTGGACCCACCAGCCCGGCGACAAGGTCCAGATCACGTACGAACGGGACGGCAAGTCAAAGACGGTCGAACTGACCCTGGGCTCCCGCGAGGGCGACAGCTGACGACCACGCGCGCGTGGTGACCCGTTACTCTTGTCCCGCGCCGAGCTGATCAGGCCCGGCGCGGGGAAGCGTGCCCGAGCGGCCTAAGGGAATGGTCTTGAAAACCATCGTGGCAGCGATGTCACCGTGAGTTCGAATCTCACCGCTTCCGCAGTAGCAGCCGTTCAGCGTGTGAGCTGATCAGGAGGGGCGTCCCCGGTACCGGGGACGCCCCTCCTGTGTGTTCGGCCCCGCAGGTGGCCCGGGTTTCACCCCCGCCACCCCGTCATCCGCCCCGCCGAAGCCACAGTCGCCCGAGCCTCCCGCTCCGTGAGCCCCGTCTGGACGGCTGCCTCCACCAGCGGCCCCAACAGAACATCCCCCAGCCCGTTCTCGTACGCCCGGCAAGCCGCCCAGAACAGGCGGGTGTTGCGTTGGCCCTCGTGGGCCGCCAGGACGAACTGGACCAGGCCCTGGCCGTGTTCGGGTGGGGCGGGGGATGTCGAGCGGTGCGTGCGCGGTGGGGGCAGAAGGAGGCGGAGGAGAGAGGGAGGGCAAGGGGCCGGGGTCAGGTGGGACGTGCCGGGGGCCGTGCCGTAGACGCCGTGTTCGGTTCGGGAGCCGGGGCCCACCAGGTAGCCGCCGGCTCCTCTGATGTCGATGCCGGGGGCCAGTCTGCTCGCCGAGTTGGGGATCACCGCGTCCGGGGGGCCGGTCAGCCACAGGTGGCGGCCGCCGGACGGGGTCAGGACGACCACTGTCTCGGGGATCGTGAACAGGTGGCGCAGGGCCAGTTCGCGCAGGGCGGCCGAGGAGTCCGTGCCCGACTTGGTGTCGAGGTCGATGCCGATGAGGTGGTGCGGGGGCAGGCCGCAGGCGATGCCGTAGCCGGTGGCCCAGGGGGCGGCGGCGAAGAGTTCACGGATGCGGGAGGGGTCGGTCGTGGCGTCGTACACGCCGTGACCCATAGCGCCGCACTCGCCGTGGCAGGGGGGTGGGATCGGGTCGTCCCGGTGGGGGGAGCGCAGGGCCGGGAGTTTTGTCCGGGACAGCGGGATGACGGCCAGGCCGCGTTCGGCGGCTGACAGGGCGTGGGCGAGGGCCAGCGTCGTGGCCTGCCGGTCTGTGGTGGCCATGCCCCCATGTTCGTACACCTGTTCGAAAAAGGGAAGGGCGTGTGGGCCCGCAGGGGTCGGATCAGGCGAATGGCTGGAAATGTGCGGGAACGCTTCGTCCCTTGTGTCCCTTGGGTGTCACCGCTGCCGCCTGGCGTGAATCAGAGCTAATGGGCTGACCTGCGACTTTGGTGATGCGAGGAGGGTTTATCGACTTGTCATCACGCTTCAGGGGGAATAAACGGTTCCGGGGTGGTTCGCCGGGGATTCGGTGGGCAATCCTGATCTCGCGACGCAGTGCACAGCGGCGAGACAACACCGGGGCGGGTGGCCAACTGCCTTGGAAGTAGTGGAAGTTCACGCATCACACGTACTTCGTACGGTCCGGCACAGGAGCCGGGGCGTACATGTTCTGGAGGAACAGACATGGCAAGCATCCGTACCGCCCGCGTCATCGCCGCCGTCTCGGCTCTGCCCCTCGCCGCCGCGCTCTTCAGCGGCGTCGCGACGGCGGACAACGGCGCCTTCGCGGACGACGGATCGAACTCGGCCGTCGCCAGCATCATCGGCAGCGGCGTGGGCGGCGACAACAACGGCAACTCGTCCACCTCGCAGCAGCAGGCGGTCGGCTCCGGCGCCTCGAACCAGAACAACACCGCGCAGGTGAACGGCTCCGGGTTCACGGCCATCGACCAGTCCAACGCCGTCGTCAACTTCACCAACCTCTGGTAGGCCTTCGGGCCGGCGGGGGTGTGGGTCCCCGACGGTCCTGAACTCCCTTGTGGGGAGCGCTTCATGGGGTGGTAATACGTCTGCGCGGCGGCACGAACTTCGTGCCGCCGCGCAGACGTTTTCCATGCCGGGTGCAGGGTCCGTCCCTTGACACCCTTTCGCATCTGACGGACAGTCAGAAACCGTGAGTCAGCCACCTAGCCACTCGTCCAGTCCCCAACTCGCCGCGCAGCTCGCCGCGTTCGAAGGGCGGCCCGCCGTCGTCGGTGGTGTCGGCAAGGATCCCGTCAACGAGCCGATGATCCGGCACTGGTGTGAGGCGCTGGGCGACAGCAGTTCGGCGTATGTCGGGCCGGACGCCGTCGCGCCGGCCACCATGCTCCAGGTGTGGACCATGGGCGGCCTGTCCGGGCATGCGAGCCGCTCGGAGGCGTACGAGGAGCTGCTCGCCCTGCTCGACGACGCGGGCTGCACCTCCGTCGTCGCCACCGACTGCGAGCAGGAGTATCTGCGGCCCCTGCGCCCGGGGGACCGGGTCGCGTTCGATTCGGTCGTCGAGTCCGTCTCGGGACCCAAGGCCACCAAGGTCGGCACCGGGTACTTCGTCACGACCCGGATGGATGTACGAGTGGACGGTGAGCCGGTGGGCACCCATCGGTTCCGGATCCTCAAGTACGCCCCCTCCCGTGCCCCAGGCGCCTCGCGCGCCCCTGAGACGCCTGCGGGGCGCGCAACCCCGGCCACCCGCCCCCGGCCCGTCGTCAACCGCGACAACGCCGGGTTCTGGGACGGTGTCGGCCGCCGGCAACTCCTCATCCAGCGGTGCGTGACGTGCCGTGCCCTCCGGTTCCCCTGGCTGCCGGGCTGCAACGCCTGCGGCAGCGGTGACTGGGACACCGTCGAGGCGTGCGGCGACGGGACCGTCTTCTCGTACGTCGTCATGCATCACCCGCCCTTTCCTGCCTTCGACCCGCCCTATGCCGTCGGGCTGATCGAGCTGGCGGAGGGGGTGCGGATCATCAGCAACGTGATCGGGATGCCGTACGACAAGGTGCGGATCGGGATGCCGGTGCGGCTGGAGTTCGTGCGGTACGAGGACGGGCAGCCGGAGCTTCCGGTGTTCCGGGGCGATCTTCCCGGCGAGGTGGGCGGATGAAGGCCGGGGACGAGCTGCCGCCGTTGGAGATCGAGATCACGCGCACGCTGATCGTCGCCGGGGCCATCGCGTCCCGGGACTTCCAGGACGTGCACCACGACGCCGAGTTGGCGCGGGCGAAGGGGTCCCCGGACATCTTCATGAACATCCTCACCACGAACGGGCTGGTGGGGCGGTACATCACCGACTGCTTCGGGCCCGCCGCCGTTCTGCGCAAGGTCGCCATCTGCCTCGGCGCCCCCAACCACCCCGGCGACACCATGGTGTTGACCGGCCGGATCGAGGAGGTCGTCGAGGACCCGTACGACGGTGAGATCGCCGTCGTACGCGTGCTCGGGGCCAACGCCATCGGTCGGCACGTCTCCGGGACGGTGACCGTCTCCGTACCCCCTGCTGGAGGCACCCCGTGAGCCTGCACGCGCGCGACGACCTCGGCGGACGTACGGCCGTCGTCGGCATCGGGGCCACCGAGTTCTCCAAGGACTCGGGGCGCAGCGAGCTGCGGCTGGCCGTGGAGGCGGTGCGGGCCGCTCTCGACGACGCTGGGCTGACGCCCGCCGACGTGGACGGCATGGTCACGTTCACGATGGACACCAGTCCGGAGATCACCGTCGCGCAGGCCGCCGGGATCGGGGAGCTGTCCTTCTTCTCCCGCGTCCACTACGGCGGAGGCGCCGCCTGCGCGACCGTGCAGCAGGCCGCGCTGGCCGTGGCGGCCGGGGTGGCCGAGGTCGTCGTCTGCTACCGCGCCTTCAACGAGCGGTCGGGGCGGCGGTTCGGGTCGGGGGTGCAGCGGCGGGAGCCGTCGGCCGAGGGCGTGGCGCTCGGCTGGTCGCTGCCGTTCGGGCTGCTCACGCCCGCCTCCTGGGTGGCGATGGCGGCGCAGCGGTACCTGTACGCGTACGGGCTGTCGGCGGATGTCTTCGGGCAGGTCGCCGTGAGTGGCCGGAAGTACGCGGCGACCAATCCGGCCGCCTGGTTCCACGGTCGGCCCATCACCCTCGCCGACCACGCGGCCTCGCGCTGGATCGCCGAGCCGCTGCGGCTGCTGGACTGCTGCCAGGAGACGGACGGCGGCCAGGCGGTCGTCGTCACCTCCGTCGAACGGGCGCGCGATCTGCGGCACCCGTCGGTTGTTGTCGCTGCCGCTGCCCAGGGCGCCGGGCGCGCTCAGGAGCAGATGACCAGCTTCTATCGCGACGACCTCACCGGGCTCCCCGAGATGGGCGTGGTGGCTCGGCAGTTGTGGCGGACGGCCGGGATGGGCCCGGGCGACATCGACGTCGGCATCATCTACGACCACTTCACTCCGTTCGTGCTGATGCAGCTGGAGGAGTTCGGCTTCTGCGGTCCGGGCGAGGCGGCCGATTTCGTCGCGGCCGAGGGGCTGCCCCTGAACACGCATGGGGGACAGCTCGGGGAGGCGTACCTGCACGGCATGAACGGCATCGCGGAGGCGGTACGGCAGCTGCGCGGGACCTCTGTCAACCAAGTGCCGGGCGCTGAGAGAGCGCTGGTCACGGCGGGTACGGGGGTGCCGACATCGGGGTTGGTCCTGGAGGCCGCCGGATGAGCGTGCCCGTCCGGGCGACTGTCCCGCCCGCGGCTGTCACTACTACCGGAGGAGCAGCCTCCGTACTACCGCCGTACGACACCTCAGGGTCGGACCCTCATAGGCCCGTACCCTGCCTCCACCTTCAGGAGGTGGAGGCAGCCCCCCTCCTACAACCTGAGGCGGACGCGGCTTCGGGACCTGCGGCCGATCCGCCCGAGTAGGGGGCGAACCTAGCGTAGAGCCATGACCACACCCGTCTGCACCAGCGCTTCGAACGCGGCTACGCTCGCGACGCAGACCCTGGCGTTCGCGTCGTACACATCGTCGTACACCTCGTACCCGTCGTTCTCGTCGTACGTGAAAGCCCGCCGCCCGGTGCTGTTGCGCACCGCCCGGTCGCTCACCGCGAACCCGAGCGACGCGGAGGACCTCCTGCAGACCGCGCTCACCAAGACCTACGTCGCGTGGGAGCGGATCGAGGACCACCGTGCGCTCGACGGCTATGTCCGCCGCGCGCTCCTCAACACGCGGACGTCGCAGTGGCGCAAGCGCAAGGTCGACGAGTTCGTCTGCGACGAGCTGCCGGAGCCCGAGGGGACGCCGGTCGGCGATCCGGCGGAGCACCAGGTGCTGCACGACGCGATGTGGCGCGCGATCATGAAGCTGCCGGCTCGGCAGCGGGCGATGGTGGTGCTGCGGTACTACGAGGACCTGAGCGAGGTCCAGACGGCCGAGGTGCTCGGGGTGTCGGTGGGCACGGTCAAGTCGGCCGTCTCGCGGGCGCTGGGCAAGCTGCGCGAGGACCCTGAGCTGGTGCTCGCCCGATAGTCGCTGCAGTTTCCCTGCCTGTTGGTTCCCTCACGGGAACCTCTTGTGAGCCCCGATAGTTCCCTCGACAGTTCCCGAGGCACGACGTGATCTGATCGATCACTCTCCCCTAGTGACGTACCGCTCGGTATGTGCGCAGAATCAGCACAACCTTTACCACCGAGTAGGCAATGAAGCCCCGGGAGGACGCCGTGCTGAGCACCATGCAGGACGTACCGCTGCTGATCTCTAGGATCCTGACCCATGGGTCGACGATCCACGGCGAGTCACAGGTCATCACCTGGACGGGCGAGGCGGAACCGCAGCGCCGTTCCTACGCCGAGATCGGGGCCCGGTCGGCACAGCTCGCACACGCCCTGCGCGACGACCTCGGAATCACCGGCGACGAGCGTGTCGCCACCCTGATGTGGAACAACCCCGAGCACGTCGAGGCCTACTTCGCGATCCCCTCCATGGGCGCGGTCCTGCACACCCTCAACCTGCGCCTGCCCCCCGAGCAGTTGGCCTGGATCGTCAACCACGCCGCCGACAAGGTGGTCATCGCCAACGGCTCGCTGCTGCCGCTGCTCGCCCCGCTGCTCCCGCACCTCAAGACGGTCGAGCACGTCGTGATCTCCGGCCCCGGCGACCGTTCCGCCCTCGCCGGATCGCACGCCCAGGTGCACGAGTACGAGGACCTCATCGCCGGCAAGCCGACCAGCTACGACTGGCCCGAGCTGGACGAACGCACGGGCGCCGCCATGTGTTACACCTCCGGGACGACGGGCGACCCCAAGGGCGTGGTGTTCTCGCACCGCTCCATCTATCTGCACTCCCTCCAGGTCAACATGGCCCAGTCCATGGGTCTGACCGACCAGGACACGTCCCTGGTGGTAGTGCCCCAATTTCACGTAAACGCCTGGGGTCTGCCCCACGCGACCTTCATGACCGGCGTCAACATGCTGATGCCGGACCGGTTCCTGCAGCCCGCCCCGCTCGCCGAGATGATCGAGAAGGTACGGCCGACGCACGCCGCCGCCGTCCCCACCATCTGGCAGGGCCTGCTCGGGGAGCTGACCGCGAACCCCCGGGACGTCTCGTCCCTCACCCAGGTCACCATCGGCGGCTCCGCCTGCCCGCCCGCCCTCATGGCCGCCTTCGACAAGCTGGGCATGCGCGTCTGTCACGCCTGGGGCATGACGGAGACCTCCCCGCTCGGCACGATCGCCCGGCCGCCGGCCCACGCGGTGGGCACGGACGCGGAGTTCGCCTACCGCCTCACGCAGGGCCGTTTCCCGGCGAGCGTCGAGGCCCGGCTCTCCGGCCCCGGCGGCGAACGGCTCCCCTGGGACGGTGAATCGGCCGGTGAGCTGGAGGTGCGCGGCCCGTGGATCGCGGGCTCGTACTACAACGGCTCCGCCGAACCTCTGCGTCCCGCCGACAAGTTCAGCGAGGACGGCTGGCTCAAGACGGGTGACGTGGGCACCATCAGCCCCGACGGCTTCCTGACGCTCACCGACCGCGCCAAGGACGTCATCAAGTCCGGCGGCGAGTGGATCTCGTCCGTCGACCTGGAGAACGCCCTCATGGCCCACCCGGACGTCATGGAGGCGGCCGTCGTGGCCGTCCCCGACGACAAGTGGGGCGAACGCCCGCTGGCCACGGTCGTCCTGTCGGAGGGCTCCAACGCCGACTTCGAGTCCCTGCGCGCCTTCCTCGCCGACGAGGGCAAGATCGCCAAGTGGCAGCTCCCGGAGCGCTGGACGATCATCGAGTCGGTCCCGAAGACGAGCGTCGGCAAGTTCGACAAGAAGGTCCTGCGCAAGCAGTACGCGCAGGGTGAGTTGGACGTCACCAAGCTCTGACGACCGACTTGGGTCGACTTGGGGCGATGTTTCACGTGAAACATCGCCCCAAGTCCATGAGTGGTATGTGCTAGTTGGTGCCGATACGGGCGAGCAGATCGACGATCCGGCCCTGCACCTCGGTGCTGGTGGACCGTTCGGCGAGGAACAGCACCGTCTCGCCCGAGGCGAGCCTCGGCAGGTCGGCCTGGTCGACGGCGGCCGTGTAGACGACCAGCGGGGTGCGGTTCAACTGCCCGTTCGCGCGCAGCCAGTCCACGATCCCGGACCTGCGCCGCCGTACCTGAAGCAGGTCCATGACCACCAGGTTCGGCCGCAGCTGCGAGGCCAGCGTGACCGCGTCCGCGTCGCTCGCGGCCCGCGCGACCTGCATCCCGCGCCGCTCCAGCGTCGCCGTCAGCGCCAGCGCGATCTCCGCGTGCTCCTCGATCAGCAGCACCCGAGGCGGATGCTGCTCACTGTCACGCGGGGCGAGCGCCTTCAGGAGTACGGCCGGGTCGGCGCCGTACGCCGCCTCGCGCGTCGCCTGCCCGAGTCCCGCCGTGACCAGCACCGGAACCTCGGCTGCGACGGCGGCCTGGCGCAGCGACTGGAGGGCGGTCCGGGTGATCGGCCCGGTCAGCGGATCGACGAACAGTGCCGCCGGGAAGGCCGCGATCTGCGCGTTGACCTCCTCGCGCGAGTGCACGATGACGGGCCGGTACCCACGGTCGCTGAGCGCCTGCTGCGTGGTGACGTCAGGCGCGGGCCACACCAGCAGCCGGCGCGGGTTGTCCAGCGGCTCCGGCGGCAGCTCGTCGTCCATCGGGCGGGGCTGCGGCTGGTCGGAGACCTCGACTGCTCCGCCGGGCCCGTCGAGCGGCTCGGGCCCCTCGGCGGCGTTCTCGTCCGGTGCCCCTATGGCGTACGAGCGCCCGGCCCCGTCGGTGAACCCGGGCAGCCGTGGATTGCCCGGGGCGAGCTGTGTCTGCCCGGCGAGCGAGGGCTGTGTGGGCGACGGCGCCTGGGCGGCCGGTACTTGCCCGGCGAGGGACGGCTGACCCGGCAGGGACGCCTGGCCGGCCAGGGAGGGCTGGGCCGGAGCCGGTGCGGCGGGGGCGGCCTGAGCGGCCGGAGGTGTGGCGGGGGTGGCCTGGTTGCTCTGCGGGTGCTGCCTGGCCGTCGTCTCCGGCTGGCCGGCGGCGGGCTCGGGGCGGGTACCGAGCTTGCGGCGGCGACCGGAGCCGTTCGAGCCGTTGGTGCCGTGCGGGGGCGTGGCGGGCTGAGGCTGGCCGGACGTCTGCATCTGCGCCGCCGCCCGACTGAACGCGACCCCCTGCCCGAGCGTCCGCACACTGAACGCCCGCCCCTGCGTCGAGTTCGGGTCGACCGGCGCGGCGGCGGCCTCGGCGGGCAGCGCCTGCCCGGGCGGCCGGGGCTGCACGGCACGCTCCGGAGGGAGCGGGGCGGCTGCCGCCTGAGGGGCGGGAGCAGGAGCGGCGGCCGTGTTCGGCGGTACGGCGGTGCCGGCGTCCGGGGTTTCGTCGTCGGCCGAGGGCCAGGGCTGGGGCTGCGGCTGGCTGGCGGGCGCGGCGGCCTGGGCCGGGATCGCCTGACCGGGGGCCTGCCCCTGGGCGAGGGCGGGCTGGGGCGCCGTACCCTGCGCCGGGACCTGCTGGGCAACGGCCTGCGCGGCCTGCTGCGGGGCCTGTTGGGGAACCTGCTGGCCCTGGACGCCCTGTGCGGGGACGGGCTGACCGGGAAGGGGTTGGTTGGGGAGGGGCTGGCCCGGGGCGGCTTGTGCGACCGGCTGCTGGCCGAGGGCAGGCTGGCCGGGGAGCGCCTGCGCGGGGAGTCCTTGCGCGGGAAGCCCCTGTGCGGGCACCGCCTGTCCTGACATGGCCTGCGCGACCTGTGCGACCTGTGCGGCGGGGACGGGCTGCCCCGGCACGGGCTGCCCCGGCACGGGCTGCCCGGGCATCTGCTGTCCAGGGAAGGGCGGCTGGCCGGGCATGGACTGCCCCTGGCCCGGTACGCCGCCCTGCTCCGGGCCGACGGCGGCGGCCTGGGCGGCCGTTGCCGGTACGGGAGCCGCCCGCCCGGGAGCCGGTACGGGCGTCCCCTGCCCGGGAATCCCGCCCGGCGGTACCGCCCCCGGCTGGTCCGGGGTCGGTCGGGCCCGGCGGCGGCCGGTCGGGGTGGACGTCGGGTGCGGCTGGGGCGGGGTGTGGTCGTCGTCGGGGTCGTGGGTGAGCCCGTCATGACGGCCACCGTCGTCGAAGCGGTCGCCGACCGGCCCGGCGGGCGCCTCGGGCGCGGCCTGGTCCGTCCGGTCGGCCTCGGCCGGGGGCAGGGCGAACACCGGACGGGGGCCCGCCTCCTGGGCGGCACCGCGCTCGGCGGCCGCCGCCAGGGCCCGGCGCCGACGCCCGGTGGGCTGCCCGCCCGCACTCTCGTCGGCGCCCTGCGCAGGAGCGGCGGGCAGGGCGGGCGGCAACGCGTGCTGCTCGCCCCCGGCCCGCCGAGCCGGAGCGCCCGGTACGCCCTGCGGCGGTACCGTCCCGCCCAGGCCGGTGCCCACGGCAGCGGT
This sequence comes from Streptomyces sp. GQFP, assembly GCF_021545335.1. Taxonomy (GTDB): domain Bacteria; phylum Actinomycetota; class Actinomycetes; order Streptomycetales; family Streptomycetaceae; genus Streptomyces. Next base: position 5,251,953 of record NZ_CP089312.1, read on the forward strand.
GCCCGCGCCGTGCTCGCCCGCCATGACGACGGCCCCGACGGCGCCTTCGGAGACGCTGTCCTGCTCACTCACGCCCGCGCCCTCGACAGGGCTGGGCCGGCCACGCCGACGCCCGGTACCGCCGTCCCCGTCGCCCGAGGGCGGGGCCTGGCGTGCGGCCGAGGACGCGACGGCGGCCTCCTCGGCCGCACGCCTCCGGCGCCGCCCGGTGGGCGCGACCACCTCGTTCCCGGAGACACCTGAGTCACCGGAGACACCTGAGTCACCAGACTCGGCGTCGGCCTCGCCTTCGGGCGCGCTCTCCGGGCCGTCACCCTCAAGGAAGGCGTCCACGGAGGACCGCCGGGCCCGCCGCCGCCCGCTGACACCACTGCTGGTGTTGCCGTTGTCGCCCTCGGCCTGCCCGTGCACGGCGAGTTCGGCGCCGACGGCCGGGTCCGCGACCTCGGCCACCACCGCGCCCGCCCCACCCCCGAGGGGCACTTCGAGGACGTACGCGCTGCCGCTCATACCCGGCACCTCGTGCGTCTGGAGCACTCCGCCGTGGGCGCGCACGATCCCGCGCACGATCGGCTCGTGCACCGGGTCTCCCCCGGCGTACGGCCCGCGCACCTCGATCCGTACGACCTCACCGCGCTGCGCGGCAGCGACAACAACGGTGTTGTCCATGTAACCCCCCGCCGAGGCGGGCGAGTTGCCGGTCGCGTCGACGCCGGCGACGTCCGCGACGAGATGCGCGAGGGCCGTGGCGAGGCGCTGCGGGTCGACCTCGGCCTCGATGGGCGGCGCGTGCACGGCGAACTGGACGCGCCCCGGACCGATCAGTTCGACGGCACCGTCGACACCGGCGGCGACGACCGCGTCGAGCATCACCTTCGTACGGGTGACGGAGTCGGTGCCCGTGTCGAGGCGCTGGTAGGAGAGGACGTTGTCGACCAATGTCGTGATGCGCGAGTAACCGGCCGACAGATGGTGCAGCACCTGGTTGGCCTCGGGCCACAGCTGACCGGCGTCGTCGGCGGCGAGGGCGGCCAGTTCGCGGCGCAGCTCGTCGAGGGGCCCGCGCAGCGAACGCCCGAGCAGCACGAGCAGCTGCTCCTGGCGGCCGGCCAGCGCCTCGTACCGGTCCTTCTCGCGCTCCGCGAGTGCCGCGTACCGGTCCTCGCCTGCGGCGAGTTCCTCCTCGTGCTCCTCGCGCAGCTGCTCGATCTCGGTGACGTGCTGCTGGCGCAGGGCGGTGAGTTCGGAGGCGTGCTCCTCGGCGACCCGCTCCAGTTCCTCCGCGTGCAGCTTGTCGGCGGCGTCCTTCTCCTCGGCGAGGGAGTCGTACGGACGCCGGTCGGTGAAGGTCATCACGGCGCCGACGAGCTGGTCGCCGTCCCGGACGGGCGCGGTCGTGAGGTCGACGGCGACCTTGTCCCCGCTCTTGGACCACAGCACCTGTCCGCGCACCCGGTGCTTGCGCCCGGACCGCAGGGTGTCGGCGAGCGGCGACTCGCCGTACGGGAAGGGCTCGCCGTCGGCGCGCGAGTGCAGGATCAGGGTGTGCAGCTCGCGCCCGCCGAGGTCGCTGGCCCGGTAACCGAGTATCTGAGCGGCGGCCGGATTGACGAGGACGACTCGCCCCTCGGTGTCGGTCCCGACAACGCCCTCCGCCGCCGCGCGCAGGATCATCTCGGTCTGACGTTGCGAACGCGCGAGTTCGGCCTCGGTGTCGACGGTGCCGGACAGATCGCGTACGACGAGCATGAGCAGCTCGTCATTGGCGTAGCCGTAGCTGTCGTACGCCTGCTGGCCGTTCTCAAGATTCGCACTGGTGACCTCGACGGGGAACTCGCTCCCGTCCGTCCGCCGGGCGATCATCCGGGTCGGCTTGGTCTGGCCGTGCGGGTCCATGGAATCGGGGCGTCGCATGGTGCCGGGGATCAGCCGCGAGTCGAACTGCGGCAGCAGATCGAGCAGCCCGCGCCCGACGAGAGCGGTGCCCGGTGCCTCGAAGGCCGCGAGGGCGATCGTATTGGCGTTGACGACGGTCCCATTGGCGTTGACCAGTACCAACGCATCGGGCAGCGCGTCGAGTATGGCTGCGAGGCGAGCAGCGCCTCGGGATGGCCTGCTGCTCACGAGACGCTTCCTCCCTGTTACCGCACCTTGCCGACCGCGGGCGCCATCTTGCCAACCGGCCCGCAACGTGTCACGCGAGGGAGTCTAAGGGCAGTGGTTGCGCTCGCGACGCCGGATGAGAGGGAGGTCGCACGACGAAGTGACAGAGACCCGGTGACGGTGCACTTCACACCACTAATGCGGTACGGGACGCCTGTGACTGTGGTGTGAGGACGTGCGGTGGACTCCGCCGAACCCCGGGCGGTCTGCCGAACGCCCTATCGAAGATCGGGGAGCAGCGGTACGAGCCGGTCCCAGCGGGCGGTCTGGCATCCGTTGCTGCGGTCGAACGTGGCGTCGACGGGACGCCCGGCCCAGGTCCCGGTCACATGGGCGGTCGCCGGCCCCCCGTACATCATCGTGCAGATGCTGTCGGGGGGTACGGGGGCGAACGGGTCCTTCCCCCACCTCGCTCCCCGGTCGAGCGACCCGCAGGCCCCCTCGACGTCGGGGTGACTCCCGCTCCCGGGATGACACTCCAGCTCGAACCGCCCGTCATCGCGTCCGCCGGTGCCGCGGACGGTGACGGTGAGGTGGTCGGCGGCACGCGCCGCCGTGGGGACGTGGGGTGCGAAGGGGGAGAGCGGGCGGGTCTGGGGTACGGCGTCGGCGTGTGCGGCGGTGGGCGAGGCGGAGAAGGAGGCGGCGGCGAGGGAGATGCCGGCGGTGGTGGCGAAGAGGACGCGGTGGAGCGGGATGACCTTGAACATGACCTGACTAACGCGTGACGCCGGAGGACGTTGCGCGGGCCGTAGTCGGTACGCCGCTGGGCAGCGGGTGCGGCACGCACAACGGCTTTGCCCTGCGCCCGGCCTGCCTAGTACCGTGGGAGGCGATTGGTGACACCGCGCTCGTCTGTGTCATCATCTGCACGCACCACTCGCGCTCGCGCGGGAGGTTGTGCTGGAGGCGTCGCCTAGTCCGGTCTATGGCGCCGCACTGCTAATGCGGTTTGGGACTTACATCCCATCGAGGGTTCAAATCCCTCCGCCTCCGCACCTGATCCCGAAGCCCTGGTCGCGACCGACCGGGGCTTCGGCGGTTCCCGGGCCGTTCCGGGCTGTTTCCGCAGGTCAGGCAGGGTGCGGCCAATGGATTTCACCTCACGCCGCCAGTCATGTAATGTTGTTCCCGCAACGCCGACCGGGCCGAAAAGCCCGCAAGGAAGAGCGAACACAACAGAACACACAAGCACTCGTAGCTTAACGGATAGAGCATCTGACTACGGATCAGAAGGTTGCAGGTTCGAATCCTGCCGAGTGCACAGCAAGCCAGAGGCCCCGTGGATCACTCCACGGGGCCTCTGGCTTTTGAGGACCGCGCCCTGCGTGACGGCACCCCCGACCCGCTCACTTCGGACGTGGCGGGACGGATCCTGTCCGACGAGCAGCGCCGCGTCCCGTTCCACGGCGAGCGACTGCGCGACTTCCTCCTTTCCCTCACGGATTGCAGGTCCAGTCTTGGCGCCGCTCGGGTGATCCTTTGCTATTAGGTGAGTCGGTTATTAGTGGTTCTTTATAAAGAATGAAGAATGGCGTCGTCTGTGGCCGAGGTGAGGTGACAGAGGAACTAGGCGTGCTCAGAGCGTGCTTGTTTCCGGATCCCTCCCAACCGTAAGGAAGATTCTCGTGAACCGAAGAACGATCCGAGTCTCGCGTCTGAAGTCCGCCACCTTGGTGTCGGCGGGGGCGGTCGCCGTGGCCCTTGGTGTGGTGCCGAGCACGGCAGCCGTCGCCGACGCGATGCAGAGGCCTGGTGCCGACAGCTCTGTGACCCGGCCGGGCGCGAACGACGTGCGCTCGGCGGCCATCGCCGACGCGATCCGCAGGGCCGGCGCCGAGGGCCGGGCGACGGTGCATCCGGACAGCGCCACGAAGTCCGTCGCTGACCGGAAGGACCGCCCCCACGGCCCGCGTGGCCCGCAGGGACCCCGTGGCCCTGAGGGCAAGCAGGGCAAGCCGGGGAAGCCGGGCAAGCACGGCAGGCCCGGCAGGCCGGGGCCGCAGGGGCCCCAAGGCGCGCAAGGTGCACAGGGCGCACAGGGAGCCCAAGGCGCGCCGGGCACGGGCGGTAGCTCGTACGTCGTAACCGCCACCGGTACGCGAACGGTGTCCGTCTCCTGCGCTACCGGCGATGTCGCCACCGGCGGCGGAGTCACGCTCTCGAACGGCAACCTCAGGGAGAACTTTCCGACCGGTGGTACCGCCACCACGCCTCCCACAGGGTGGCAGGCCACCACTACGGCCAACAACGCGAACAACATCACCGCCTACGTGATCTGCGCTGATCTGACGCCGTAACTCGTGGAGGGTGCCCTTGAGGCTTCGGCCTCGTGGGCACCATCCGCATGAGTACGCCCGGGTGTTCGGGGCTACACCAGCAGTGGTCCGCCGCACCGTGCGGCGCCCTCCTTCATCGCGATGAGGTTGGCGACCACGTACGAGATGTTCTTCTCGGAGTGCCACTCCGACGGGAAGTAGGTGGCCAGCCGCGAACTCTGGAACCGGGCCTCGATCTCGGGGACGACGGCGCGGTACTGGTCGTCGGTGTAGTACCAGAACGAGTTCTCGTTGTAGTACGCCACGTGACTCGGGTCCTGGTACGCGCCGCGGCCGTCGGAGCTGGGTGTCGTGGTGAGGAGCATGCCACCTGGTGCCAGCAGCCGGTACAGCTCGTTGATCAGCGGCACCTTCGCGGGCACGTGCTCGAGGAAGTTCACGGCCCGCACCAGGCCGACGGAGTCGTCGGCCAGGTCCAGGGTGCCAGGCAGGGTCGCGACGATGTCGACACCTTCGCCCGGATGCTTGTCCACGCCCACGTATCCGGGCGGCTTGCGACGGGCCGCGCCGAGGTCCAGCGCGATCAGTCCCCTCCGGTACGTCCAGGCAAGGGCGTTGGCCTCGATGTACTTGTCGTACAGGGCGACCGTCTCGCGCTGGATGTGCGCGTTGATCTCCGGGTCGCTCTGCGTGTTCGCGGGATGCATCCGCTGGAGGTACAGACAGCGCGGGATGTGATGGAAGTCGCCGAGGTGGAACAGGCGGCACATCAGGTCCTGGTCGTCCAGGACCGTACGGGCGGCGTCGTAGCCTCCCGCCTTCACGTAGGCCTCCTTGCGGAACGCCCGCACGTGGTTGGGCGCGTACCAGATGTAGGAGACGTTGTGCGGGGTCGGGGCCATCGACCTGACCTGAAGCAGTTTGCGGCCGTCGACGCGCACCTCCTCGTAGTGCCAGCCGTGTTCCTCGTTGAAGCGGCTGTCGTCCCGCTTGCCGTCCTCGGTGATCTGCGCGGTGTTGCTGTAGACGAAGACGACCTCGGGGTGTGAGTCGAACGCCTTGCCGAGCTCCGCCAGGCACGCCTTCGCCAGCAGGTCGTCGTGGTCGAGTTCCACGAGGATCTCGCCGCGCGCCAGTTCGCACGCCCTGCGCTTGGCCGCTCCGACGCCGACGACGTCGTCCGCGATCTCCACCCGGACCCTCTCGTCGGGGCGTTCGGGTCGCCACCGGGTGCCGTTGTTGAGCAGGACGATCCACTCCCAGTCCGTACAGGTCTGTGCTTGGAGGGTCGCCAGGCAGTCATCGAGAAAACGGGCCCGATGGCTCGGGGTGAAGACGGAGAATCTCGGGGTGGCGGTCGACGTCATCTAATGCTCCCTGTTTGGCTCGATGTCGATCGGGGCTTATGGAATCCCGGAATTCGGCCGGCAGTTGAGAATGCCCGGCAGTTGAGAATGCGGCGAGGGGCCGGTCGCGGCGGCGCGACGGAACTCCTGCCGTACCTTGTCCGCACGGTTCTTTTCCGCTCCTTTCCGTCGACGTTACGAGTCCGTCCTGGCGGCTCAGTCCCTCGGCAGGCGATCGAGGCGTACGGACCACTCGAATGCGCCATCAAGGATTCCGTTGGGCGACATCCACCGAACTGGCCGCTCAAGTACCGGTACTGGCGATGTATCACTTCTATAACACCTGATGGTTGAGATGTGAACTTTGGGGCGGGAGGGTGTGAAGATCCCTGAAGCGGTCGAACGTGTCTGCGCTTCTTCGTATGTGCGTTCCCGCCCACTTACGTTCTCCCAGGTAGCGCGCTCGGCCTCCCCCACGGGACGCGCCGCGACCGGGTAATCCAGAAAGGGTCGAGAGCCCTCCATGCAGTTGCCGCAGTTGCCAGACCGCGCCGCACCCGTGTCCCGCAAGCGAGTTCAGGCCATCGCCGTCTCTCTCGCCACCGCGGTCACCGTCGGTGGACTCGTCGTGATTCCGGCCGTCACCGCGCAGGCGGCCGTCTCCTGTGCCACCGGTACGTGGACCGAGCAGTTCTTCGCCAATGCCCGGTTGGCCGGTGCGGCGAAGAAGACCGTCTGTGATGCCGCCATCAGCGAGAACTGGGGGGCCGGGCGTCCCGCCGTCTCCGGGCTCGCCAAGGACAACTTCTCCGTTCGCTGGACCCAGGTACGGGACTTCGGCGGCGGCGGGCCGTTCAGCGTGACCGCCGCCAGCCAGGACGGCGTACGGATATACGTCGACGGCAAGAAGATCCTCGACACCTGGAAGGACGTCACGCGGACCCAGACGAAGACCGTCGCGCACACCTTCTCCAAGGGGCGCCACACCCTGCGCGTCGACTACTTCGCAGGCCGGGGTTCCGCCAACGTCTCGGTCAAGGTGACGCCCGCCGCCAAGGACAAGGTCAAGCCCAACGCTCCGGTGGGCGTGAAAGCCTCGTACGCGTATCCGACCGCCAAGCTGACCTGGACCAAGAGCCCCGAGGCCGATCTCGCCGGGTACCGGGTCTACCGGTCCACCAGTTCGAACGTGCCGGTCGTTCCCGCCAACCTCATCAGTGGCAGCAAGCTCGTCACCGCCACCTCGTACAACGACAAGCCCGCCGCCACTGGCGCCCGTTACTACTACCGTCTCGTCGCCGTCGACAAGTCGGGGAACGTGTCGGGCGGTTCGTCCGTTGTCAATGTGACGTCCAAGGACGTCACCGCACCCACCGCGCCCACGAACGTCACCGTGACCGGGAGCGGCACCGGCAACACCGTCGCCTGGGGCAAGCCCACCGCCGACACCGTCAAGTACCGCGTGTACCGCGCCACCTCGGCCACCGGCGCCGGTGTCACCAAGCTCGCCGACACCACGGCGGCCAGTTACAACGACGCCTCCGCCGCCGAGAAGGCCACCTACTACTACGCCGTCGCCGCGCTCGACGCCGCCGGGAACGAGGGCGCCCGCAGCGCCTACGTCTCCGGTACCCGGCCCGACACCACCGCGCCCGCCGCCCCCGCCAACCTCACCGCGACCGGCATGCTCGGCAGCGTCGAGCTGACCTGGACCGCCGGCGACTACCCCGACACGGTGGCCTACGAGGTGTGGTCGTCGGACTTCGCCGACGGGACGTACCAGAAGCGCGTGTCGACCGACGAGGGCTGGTACCTGGACATCTCGGCGCCCTATGACTCCGCGACCCACTACAAGGTGTACGCCCTCGATGCCGCCGGGAACCGCTCGGTCGCCGCGACCGTCTCCGGTACCGCGCTCACCCCGCCCGACACCACCGCCCCGGACGCGCCCAGCGGTCTCACCGCCGTCGGCGGGGACCGTGAGATCAAGCTGAGCTGGACCGCGCCGGTCACCGAGGCGGGCCTCAGGTACCGGATCTACCGGTCCACCAGCCCGGACGTGGCGCTCACCGGCGCGAACCTCGTCGCCGCCGGGCAGACCACCACCTCGTACACCGACACGGACTTCGACGCCGACGCGGTGACCTACTACTACGCGGTCACGGCGTACGACGCCGCCGGCAACGAGTCCGTGAGCAGCGGGTCGGCCGGGGCCACGACCCTGTACTTCGCCGCCGATCTCGTCGTCGGAAAGGGTGGGTACTCCACCATCCAGGCGGCGCTCAACGCGGCTCCCTCGGGGGCGACGGCGGATGTGACCATCCTGGTCAAGCCGGGGACGTACACCGGGTCCGTGGTCGTCGCCGAAGGCAAGACGCATCTCGTCATCGTGGGCGGGACGGGCGATGCGGCCGACACCGTCATCACTCAGGCGCGAGGTGTGAGCGACGGCAGCACCGCAGTCACGATGGAGTCGTCGGCGACCGTCTACGCCGACGCCTCCGATCTGACGGTCAAGAACCTCACCATCGCCAACGAGTACGTCGAGGACGCGACCAGCAGCAACAACCAGGCCGTCGCGCTGCGGACCACCGGTGACCGGCAGGTCTACGACAACGTGCGGCTGCTGGGCAACCAGGACACCGTCTACATCCGCGAGCCCGACAGCCGGGTGCTGATCCGCAACAGCTACCTGGAGGGCGACACCGACTGGCTCTACGGCGCCGGTACCGCCGTCTTCCAGAACGACGAGATCCACTACACCAGCAGCCGGGGCAAGAACGGCGGCTCGATCACCGCCGCCAGCACCAAGGCGAGTTCGAACCACGGCTTCCTGATCACCGACAGCGACATCACGCTCGACGCCGGTGTCACCTCGTACTACCTGGGCCGTCCCTGGCCGCAGTACTCCAGCGACTACCAGCCCCAGGTGATCGTCCGCGACACCTCCATCCCGAGGACTCCCACCTCGGCGTGGAAGGACTGGGACGCCAGCCACAGTTGGAAGACCGCGCGTTATGCGGAGTACCAGAACACCGGCGTCGGCGCCGACAACAGCGGGACGAACGCCGACCGGCCGCAGCTGAGCGACATCGAGGCCCGGAAGAACACGGCCGCGCGTTTCCTGCGGGGCACGGACAACTGGGACCCGACGGGCACGCTGGCCGCCGAGGACTTCGTCGTCCCGGACGCGCCGACCGGCCTGACGGCCGCGGCCACCGCCACCGGGATCGACCTCGCGTGGACCGCCGCGACGGACAGCGATGTCGCCGGGTACCAGGTGTACCGGCGGGCGCCCGACGGCGACACCCGGGTGATCAGCGGTCAGGCTCCCCTCAGCGGCACCTCGTACACCGACTCCACGGCCGTCCAGGGCAGCGCGTACACCTACTGGGTCGTCGCCATGGACACCTCCGGCAACCTCTCCGGCGACTCGGTCTCGGCCACCGCGACCGTTCCGGTGCCCGTCGTGGACGAGGCTCCGGGCGTCCCGACCGGGCTCACCGCGACCGGCGCCGCCGGGCGGATCGACCTGGCCTGGACCGCGCCCGCCGACGGCGACCTGGCCGGTTACCGGGTCTACCGGTCGACCTCCGCGGGGGTCACCGCGACCGAGGACAACCTGGTCGCCACGGGCGTCACCTCGACCTCGTACAGCGACACCTCGGCGGACTTCGGGACGACGTACCACTACGCGGTCGTCGCCGTGGACGCCGCCGGGCAGGTCTCCGGGGTCTCCGGCGAGGTCAGCGGCTCCGAACTGCCCGTCGGTACCGACGTGGTGGTCGCGGCCGACGGCACCGGGAACCACACCACCGTCTCGGCGGCCGTCGCGGCGACTACCTCCGGCGGTACGGCGGCCAACCCGTTCGTCATCGCGGTCCGGCCCGGCACCTACCGGGAGACGGTCACGCTGAAGAACAAGCCGTACGTGCAGCTCATCGGTACGAGCGGCGACGCGTCCGACACGACGATCGTCTACAACAACGCGGCGGGCCTCACCAACCCGAGCACCGGTTCCGCGTACGGCACCGACGGCAGCGCCACCTTCGCCAACCAGAGCAGCAACACGCGCTTCGAGAACCTGACGATCTCCAACGACTTCGACGAGGCCGCCAACCCCGACCTCATGACCGCCTACAAGGGCCAGGCCGTCGCGCTGCTCGCCCAGGGCGACCGGCAGGTCTACGACAACGTCCGGCTGCTCGCCAACCAGGACACCCTCTACACCAAGCAGCTCAGCTACGGCGGCGCCCTGAGCCGGCAGTACTTCACCGACTCCTACATCGAGGGTGACGTCGACTTCATCTGCGGTCACGGTACGACGGTGATCGACAACTCCGTCATCAAGGCGCTGACCTCCCGGACCAGCACCCCGATCCTCTCCGCGCCGCAGACCAACTCCGCGGTGGCGTACGGGTTCCTGATCGCCAACAGCCAGATCGTGACCGACGGGGTCAACACCGCCGCCAAGTTCAGCCTCGGCCGGCCCTGGAGCGCGAGCGGGCAGCAGGTCATCCGGAACACCTCGCTGCCCGCGCAGGTCGGCAGCGCCCCGTACAAGAACTGGAGCGACAGCCAGACCTGGGCCGCCGCCCGCTTCAACGAGTACGGGAACACCGGCGCGGGCGCCGACAACAGCGGGACCAACGCCGACCGGCCCCAGCTGACCGCCGAGACCGAGGGCACCTACACGGTCTCCGCCTACCTGACCGGCACGGACGGGTGGGCTCCGCAGGGCAGTTGATCCATCCCATACAGGTATCCAGGCGCAGGGCTCCGTCGTTCGCGGTGGGGCCCTGCGCCGTTGTCCGGATCGCCGGTCCGCGGCAGGATGACGGCGTGCCGATCTTGCCGCCGTCCGTCCTGCGCGCACTGGAGCGGTTCCACGCCGCCCGGCCATGGGACCACAACGCCCACTACCACCCGTGGATCCTGCGGCAGTTGCCCCGGCGGTACGGCCGCGCCCTGGACGTCGGCTGCGGCAGCGGCGACCTGGTGCGGCTGCTGGCCGCGCGGAGTACGTCGTCGGTGCTCGGCGTCGACTCGGACGCCGCGATCGTCGACCGGGCCCGCGAACTCACCTTGCCGGCCGCCCCGGTCACCTTCGCCGCCGTGGACGCGATGACCGGGCTTCCGGAGGGTCCGTACGACGTCATCACCTGCGTCGCCGTCGTCCACCACCTTCCGTACGCCGACGCGCTCGCCCTCTTCCGGCGGCGACTGGCGCCCGGCGGGACGCTGGTCGTCGTCGGGCTGGCGCGGGCCGAGAGTCCCGTCGATCATCTGCTGGGGGCTGTCGCCGTGTTGGCGAACCTCGTCATGGCGTGGGTGAGGAACCGGGGGCGGCGGGCGGCGCGGCCGGTGGCCATGACCGCGCGGACGCGGGTCGCGGAGACGGGGTTCGGCGAGGTGGTGCGGGAGGCGCGGCGGGTGCTGCCCGGGTGCCGGGTGCGGCGGCGGCTCTTCTGGCGGTACACGTTGGTGTGGCGGAAGCCGACGGGGAGTTGATCCCTTCTCGCAGCTTCTCGTTCTCATGGCGGTTTCCTTCTGGCGTTCCCTTCTGGCGTTCCCTTCTCCTTCATCTCCTTCTTCTGCTCCGTTTTCGCCCTCTTCCTGTGTCACCGTTGGCCCATGACCGAGACTGGGGCTGCCGTCCATGAACCTGCGTAGTCATCTTCTCCAGCGGCTGCTGGGGCTCGAACCTCCCCTCACCCGGGATCTCGTCGTCCAGCGGGATCTGCGCGTCCCGATGGCCGACGACATCGAGCTGCTGGCGGACCGATGGGTGGCCCGGGGGCGTGAGGACGACGGGCTGCCCGTCGCGCTGATCCGGACGCCGTACGGGCGGCGCGGGGTCCAAGGGGGCGGTTCCGTACGGCTGTTGGCCGAACGCGGGTTCCAGGTGGTCGTGCAGAGCGCACGCGGGACCTTCGGCTCGGGCGGGGTCTTCGAGCCGTTCCGGAACGAGCGGGCGGACGGGCTCTCGACGCTGGAGTGGGTGGTCAAGCAGCCCTGGTGCGCGGGGTCCGTGGTGCTGGTCGGCGCCAGTTACATGGGGTTCGCCCAGTGGGCCGTGGCCGATTCGCTGCCGCCCGAGGTCAAGGCGATGATCCCGATGGTGACCGAGTCGGCGCTGACCCTGGAGTTCCTGCGGACGGACGGGTTCTCGCTGGAGACGCCGTTCGAGTGGGGCGTGATGGTCGCCGGGCAGGAACGTCCCTTCGCCGTGCTGCGCCAGATCGCCCAGGCCTCCCGCAACCGTCGTGCCCTGGCCACGCTTCCGCTGAGCGGCGCCGACCTGGCAGCCCTCGGCCACCGCTCCGACTACCTCCAGAGCATCTTCGCCCATGACACCAACGGTCATGGTCCTGACGCCGACGACTGGGACGACCAGCTCGACCATCGGCATCGGGTGACGGGCGTGAGTGTGCCGGTCAGTTCGATCGGGGGCTGGTACGACATCTTTCTGCCGGGCCAGTTGCGGGACTTCCGGGCGCTGCAGGAGGCGGGGCGGTCGGCCCGGCTCACCGTCGGGCCGTGGGGCCATCTGTCCCCGCACGGCACGCCGATCCGCGAGGCGGTCGAGTTCGGGCTCGCCCACGCGCGCGGGGAGACGCCTCCGGAGCGGGGACCCGTACGGCTGTTCGTGATGGGCGGCGCAGGGGAAAAGGCCGGTGAGTGGCGGGACTTCGGTGCCTGGCCGCCGGTCGGGTACGCGCCCCGGCGGTTCCACCTGGGAGCCGGTGGTGTGCTCGGCGGCGAACCGGGTGAGCGGGCGGCGCACGACATCTATCGGTACGACCCCGCCGACCCCACCCCCGCCGTCGGCGGCGTCCGGATGGGCCGGGGCGCCGGGCGGGTCGCCAACGGGGAGTTGGAGGCGCGGGCCGATGTACTGACGTACACGACACCCGAGTTGGAGGAGGACGTCGAGGTCGTCGGGGAGGTCGGGGCGGAGATCTGGTTCAGGTCCAGCCTGGCGCACGCCGATGTGTTCGTTCGGGTGTGCGATGTCGACGCGCGCGGCCGGTCGTACAACGTGTGCGACGGGCTGGTCAGTGTCACCGGCGCCGATGAACTCCGCCTCGTCCGCGTCTCGTTGTGGCCCACCGCCTACCGCTTCCGGCGCGGACACCGCATCCGGGTGCAGGTGTCCAGCGGGGCGTTCCCGAGGTTCGCGCGCAACACGGGGACCGGCGAGCCGCACGGCACGGCCACGGTTCTGCTCGCCGCCGACCAGGAGGTTCATCACGGAGGTGGGCGTGCTTCGGCGGTCGTGCTGCCGGTGCGGAGTGAGTGAGCCGTCCCTCCAATACGTCCTTCTGTCCAGTTCGTCCTTCTATGTGTCCGTCTCGCGGATCTCGTCCATGTACGCGCGGGCCAGTTCGCCCTGGCGCGTGAACCAGTCGGCCAGTACGGCGACTTCGGCGGGGGGAGTCGGCGATGAGGCCGGCGAGGCGGGTGAGGTAGCCCGCGCGTTCCAGGCGGTTGAGGATGCCGGTGACCGCGCCCGTGGTGACGTGTGCGCGTTCGGCCAGGTCACCGGCGGTGAGCAGGTCCTCGCCCGCTTCCAGGACGAAGGCGAAGCAGGTGAGGTCGGTGACGTTCAGGCCGAGACGCCGGGCCATCTCCTGCTGGCTGAGCAGATGCGTCGCGATCGTGTGGTCCATCGCCGTGAGCAGCTGGGCAGGCGACGGGCGGGCGGGCGGGACGGGTCGGGGGCCCTGCGCGTCAGGACGCCCTCGCGGTGACGGGCGGGATCGCGGTACGCGTGGTCGCCGTGCTGGTCACCTGGGCGCTGCATCTCGCCGGGTGGGGGAAGGCGCCGGGCGTGCGGTCGGTGGGCGAGTGGCGGATGCGGGAGCGGGACCGCTCGGCGCGGGACGGGCATCCGGGGTGCGTGGGGTGCCGGCTGGCGGGGCGGGGGCGACGGGTGGGCGGTACGGCCGTCACCGCCGGAGCCGAGGCTGTTCCGGAACGCGTCTGAATCCCTGAATCTCTGGCTCCCTGAGCCTCTGGCCGTCTGACCTGGTCTTTTTGCTGGCCGAGGGGGCGTTGTCAGTGGCAGCCCGTACTCTCGCAAGGGATGGCACAGGCGTGGAGATGCACGGGGCTGCGATGGTCGGCGGACGGTCCCGTGCTGCGGTGGGGCGGTGGGCGCGACAGTGCGCTGACGTGGGGAAAGAGGGTGGCCTTCGGGGTCACGGAAGGGGGCGTACGGACATGTGTGGGAGCGCGGGGCAACGCCTGTCCGATACGGGCGGTGGTGTCGGGGCGGAGTACGGGGGCGCGGTGCGAGGAGTGCGCGCGGCTGGACCGGGCGCACTCGGTCGCCGCCGACACGATCGCGGACGATCCACGCCCCTATCACGTATATCTGGCGTGGTTCGGGCCCGGCATGACCAAGGTCGGCATCACGGCGCTGGAGCGGGGCTCGGCGCGGCTGCTTGAGCAGGGGGCGGTCGCCTTCAGCTGGCTGGGGTCCGGCCCGTTGATGGCCGCCCGGCGTACGGAGGAGCTGCTGCGCGCCGCGCTGGGGGTCCCGGACCGGATTCCGTACGCCGACAAGCGGGCGGTGCGGGCCGCGCTGCCGGAGACGGTGGCGGAGCGGGCCGCCGAGGTCGAGGAACTGCACGCCCGTGCGGTGGCGCTGGGGGCCTGGCCCGAGTCCCTGGAGCGGGCGCCCTGCCAAGTCGTCGACCACGTCGGGGTGTTCGGGCTGACCGGGTTGGCGCCGGCCGTGGGTGCGGTGAGCGAGCTGGCGGCCGGGGGTGTCGTCGGGGGCGAGCTGGTGGCGGCGGCCGGGCCCGATCTGCACCTCGACCTCGGGGACGCGGCTGAGGACGGGCGGGGCGTGGTGGTGCTGGACACGAGGCTGATGACGGGGTGGGAGCTGGTGCCGGTCGCGAGCGGCGGACTCACCGTGCCTGTACGGGAGTTCAAGGGGACGAAGGGGGCGGGGGAGGCGGCTGGGGTGCAGGACGGGTTGTTCTGAGCCCGATTCAAGGGGGGACCGAGCTGAGGAAGGTCTGACATCGGTATGAGGATGAGGTGAGAAGGGGAGGTCGGAGGGGACGAATCGGGCGTACGGAAGTGGGATGCGCAACGTCGGATCAGGTTCGCCCAGGAGACGCACAGGATGCCCTCTGGTGGGCTCGGGGGCTTGTCGTCAATGGGGGCGGTGGTCTGTGTGGCCGGGGAAAGAGCAGGTCAGGGCGGGTATTGTCGAGGCCGTCGCGGTTGGCCGGGCGGGGCCGTAAGCGACATTTGGGCGGCGGATTCCCAGAGGTTCCCTGAGAGGTGCCTGTGAGTTTCTCAGGAAAATCACAGGTTCCAGAAAGCTTGCTCTCAGAGGACACCGACAAGGTGTCCGCTATGACCACGACCTCGCCCCAGGGGCGCACCGAACTGCTGAGGCCGGACGGGAGCCCCGTCCGAGTGCTTGTGGTGGACGACGAGCTGTCGATCACCGAGCTGCTGTCCATGGCCCTCCGCTACGAAGGCTGGCAGATCCGCAGCGCGGGTGACGGAACGGGTGCGGTGCAGACCGCGCGCGAGTTCCGGCCCGACGCCGTCGTACTCGACATGATGCTGCCCGACATGGACGGCCTCACAGTCCTCGGCCGGCTGCGGCGCGAGCTGCCCGACGTACCCGTGCTGTTCCTGACGGCGAAGGACGCCGTCGAGGACCGGATCGCGGGCCTCACCGCGGGCGGCGACGACTACGTCACCAAGCCCTTCAGCCTCGAAGAGGTGGTAGCGCGGCTGCGCGGGCTGATCCGGCGCTCCGGTGCCGCCGACCGCCGCTCCGACTCCGTACTGGTCGTCGGTGACCTCACCCTCGACGAGGACAGCCACGAGGTGTCCCGTGCCGGAGAGGGCATCCACCTCACCGCGACCGAGTTCGAACTGCTCCGCTTCCTGATGCGCAACCCGCGGCGCGTGCTCAGCAAGGCCCAGATCCTCGACCGCGTGTGGTCGTACGACTTCGGCGGCCAGGCCAACGTCGTCGAGCTGTACATCTCCTACCTGCGACGGAAGATAGACGCCGGGCGCGAGCCGATGATCCACACCCGGCGCGGTGCCGGGTATCTGATCAAGCCCGCCGGCTGATCCGTACTCGGCGTGGGGCGGGCATGTGTTCGCTCTCATAGTCGCGGGTCGGTCGAATCCCCGGCGTACGGGACGGCGCGCGGTCAGAATGTAGGGCGCGTCAATGGTGGTGCCGCTCCGGAAGACGTAGTCGAGCCCGGCAGGAGGGCAGCACGGTGAGCAGTCAGAGGAAGTCGCACAGGCAGCGGAAGGTGAAGCGGCAGAACAAGCCGCGGACGTTGCGCACGCGGCTGGTGGTCTCGGCGGTCACGCTGATCGCCGTGGTGTGCGCCGTGATGGGTACGGTGACGACCATCGCGCTGGAGAAGCACCTCTACACGCAGCTCGACACCCAGGTCGAAGAGGCCGCCAAGCGGGCCGGCGGGCCGCCGGCCGGGACGGGACCGGTCGGTGACCTCGGCAACCCCGAGGCTCCCGGCCAGCAGCCGGGCGGCAACGGCTCGTCCTCCACCGCGCCCTCCACCGGCAACGCCACCACCTCCACGGGCGCCGCGAACCAGACCGTCAAGGAACGGCTCACGGAGTTCATGCAGAAGGGCGGGACGCAGGAGTACACCGTCGCCGCGGCCGTCGACGCGAACGGCGGTGTCACCGAGGCGTACGTCGCCGAGATGCCGGCGTCGAGCTCGACCTCGGCCGACAGCAGCGAGATGGAGGCCGTCGCGCTGAGCGCGGCGCAGCGGTCCGAGCTGGCCGCCGTCTCCCGAAGCGGTGGCCTGCACACCGTCACCCTGGGCGACCTCGGCGAGTACCGCGTCACGTACGTCACCGGCAGCCGCGGCAACTTCTACGTCGCCCTGCCCACCGACTCCGTCACCCAGACCATCAGCACCCTGATCCTCGTCGAGGTCAGCGTCACCGCGGCGGGCCTCGTGGCCGCCGGTATCGCGGGCTCCGTACTCGTCGGAGTGGCCCTCCGCCCCCTCCGCAAGGTCGCCTCGACCGCCACCCGCGTCTCCGAACTCCCCCTGCACACCGGCGAGGTGACCCTCAACGAGCGGGTCGCCGAGTCCGAGACCGACCCGCACACCGAGGTCGGCCAGGTCGGCGCCGCCCTCAACCGCATGCTCGACCATGTGCACGGAGCCCTGCACTCACGCCAGCAGAGCGAGATGCGCGTACGCCAGTTCGTCGCGGACGCCAGCCATGAGCTGCGTACGCCGCTGGCCTCGATCCGCGGATACGCCGAGCTGACCAGACGTGGACGTGAGGAGACCGGTCCCGACACCCGGCACGCCCTCGGGCGGATCGAGTCCGAGGCCGGGCGGATGACCCTCCTCGTCGAGGACCTCCTGCTCCTCGCCCGCCTGGACGCTGGCCGCCCGCTCCAGTTCGACCAGACCGACCTCGTACCCCTCGTCGTGGACACCATCAGCGACGCGCGTGCCGCAGGGCGCGACCACAACTGGCGGCTCGACCTGCCCGACGAACCCGCACTGGTGTCGGCGGACGCGGCCCGGCTCCAGCAGGTCCTGGTGAACCTGCTGGCGAACGCCCGTACGCACACACCGCCCGGGACGACCGTCACCGCGCGCGTGCAGCGGCGCGGGCCGTGGCTGTGCGTGGACGTGCAGGACGACGGACAGGGCATCCCCGCCGATCTGCTGCCGCATGTGTTCGAGAGGTTCGCGCGAGGCGACACCGCGCGCTCCCGGACCACCGGTTCGACCGGCCTCGGGCTGGCCATCGTGCAGGCCGTCGCGACCGCGCACGGCGGTGCCGTGACCGTCGACAGTGTGCCCGGACAGACCATCTTTACGGTGCATTTGCCAGCTCTTGCCCCCGAAACAAGCTGGCAATCGGACTCACAGGTACAGCACAGTGCCACCACATGGGTGGAACAGGGGGCCTGACGAAAGTCGGTCCTATGCGAACCGACTCTTCTCCCGGCACTCTGCCGGCGCGGGAGCACCTCCCGGCCGGAGACGCCGGTACGCCTGTCCTGGACGTAGTGATCCCCGTCTACAACGAGGAGAAGGACCTCCAGCCATGCGTGCTCAGACTGCACGAGCACCTCAAGCGCACGTTCCCGTACGCGTTCCGCATCACGGTGGCGGACAACGCGTCGACGGACACCACCCCTCAGGTGGCCGCGCGGCTGGAGGCGGAGATTCCGGAGGTCAGGTCCTTCCGGCTGGAGCAGAAGGGGCGCGGACGCGCCCTGCGGACAGTGTGGTCCGCGTCCGACGCGCCGATCCTCGCCTACATGGACGTCGACCTTTCCACCGACCTCAACGCCCTGCTGCCGCTGGTGGCACCGCTGATCTCCGGTCACTCGGACCTCGCGATCGGCTCCCGGCTCGCCCGCTCCTCGCGCGTCGTGCGCGGTGCCAAGCGGGAGTTCATCAGCCGGACGTACAACCTGATCCTGCGCGGCTCGCTGCAGGCCCGCTTCTCCGACGCGCAGTGCGGATTCAAGGCCATCCGGCGTGATGTCGCCCAGATCCTGCTGCCGCTCATCGAGGACACCGGCTGGTTCTTCGACACCGAGATGCTGGTGCTCGCCGAGCGCGCCGGACTGCGCATCCACGAGGTGCCGGTCGACTGGGTCGACGACCCGAACTCGACCGTCCACATCGTCAAGACGGCGACCGACGACCTGAAGGGGGTGGTGCGGGTGGGCAAGGCCCTGGCCTCCGGTTCGCTTCCGCTGGACCGGCTCGCCCGGCCCTTCGGCGACGACCCGCGCGACCGCGACATCAAGGACGTACCCAAGGGGCTGGCCCGCCAGCTCGTCGGGTTCTGTGTGGTCGGCGGGATGTCGACCCTCTTCTACCTGCTGCTCTACAGCGCCTTCCGGGGTTTCGCCGACTCGCAGATCGCCAACGCGCTCGCGCTGCTGGTCTCCGCCGTCGCGAACACCGCGGCCAACCGGCGGCTGACCTTCGGGGTGCGCGGCAAGGGCGGTGCCGTCCGCCACCAGGCGCAGGGCCTGGTCGTCTTCGGCATCGGACTCGCCCTGACCAGCGGCTCGCTCGCCGCCCTCAACGCGGCGACCAGCGACCCCGGTCACTCCACGGAACTGGCGGTGCTCATCGCCGCCAACCTCGCGGCGACGGTGCTGCGGTTCCTGCTCTTCAGGGCCTGGGTGTTCCCGGACCAGCGCGACGAGCCGGCGGCCTCGACCGTCGTGGCCTCGCACACACCGAGTTCGCCCACGTACCAGGCCTACAACACGGGCCAGTACACCAACACTTCGTACAACAACTCGCAGTACGGCAATGGCTCGTACGACCACGCCTCGTACGGCAACTCCCCTTACCCCACTGACCAGTTCCGCGCCGGTGATGTCGCGGAGAGCATCTGGGGGGACCCGACCACGCGGCTCCGGCCGGTGCGCCCGCACGACAGCCAGGATCCGAGGAACTCGCGATGACCACCGCTCACTTCGATCAGACCACCTATCCGCCGCCGGACTCACCGGACTCAACAGCCGTACAGCAGACGGTTGTTACGGACACCGCAGTGCCGGCTCCCTCCTCCGGTGAGCCCAAGCAGCCCTTCGTGCACAGACTGTGGCGCGGGCGGCCCGAGGACAACCGGTGGGTACGGCCCGCGTTCCTCGCCACGCTGCTGGTGATCGGCGCGCTGTACTGCTGGAACCTGACCGCTTCCGGATACGCCAACTCCTTCTACTCGGCGGCGGTTCAGGCCGGCAGCCAGTCCTGGAAGGCCTTCTTCTTCGGCTCCCTCGACTCGGCCAACGCCATCACCGTCGACAAGCCCCCGGCCTCCCTCTGGCCGATGTCGCTGTCGGTCAAGGTCTTCGGCCTCAACTCCTTCGCGATCCTGTTCCCGCAGGTCCTGATGGCCGTCGCCACGGCGGGTGTGCTGTACGCGTCCGTGCGGCGCCGGTTCAGCGCCACGGCCGGTTTCCTCACGATGGCGGTCTTCGCGCTGACGCCCGTCGCCGCGCTGATGTTCCGCTTCAACAACCCGGACGCGCTCCTCGCGCTCCTCATGGCCGCCGCGGTCTACGCGACCCAGCGCGCCATGGAGAAGGCCGAGACGAAGTGGCTGCTCTGGGCGGGTACGGCGATCGGTTTCGCCTTCCTGGTCAAGACGCTCCAGGCCTTCCTGATCCTGCCGGTCCTCGCCCTGGTCTATGTGATCTTCGCGCCGACCAGTGTGCGCAGGCGTATCGGACAGGTGCTGGCCGCCGGTCTCGCGATGGTCGTCGCGGGCGGTTGGTGGGTCGCGATCGTCGAACTGTGGCCGGCGTCCTCGCGCCCCTACATCGGCGGCTCGCAGAACAACTCGTTCCTTGAACTGACCTTCGGCTACAACGGACTTGGCCGTATCAACGGCGAGGAGACCGGCAGCGTCGGCGGCGGTGGCGGTGGTGGCAGCAGCGGCCAGTGGGGCGAGACCGGCTGGGACCGGATGTTCAGCTCCAGCATCGGCGGCCAGATCTCCTGGCTGATCCCGGCCGCGCTGATCCTGCTCGTCGCGGGCATCTGGGCCGGCCGCAAGGCCACGCGCACGGACGGCGTCCGCGCCGCGCTCCTCCTGTGGGGCGGCTCGCTGCTGATCACCATGGTGGTCTTCAGCTTCATGCAGGGCATCTTCCACGAGTACTACACGGTCGCCCTCGCCCCGTACATCGCGCCGCTGATCGGTATCGGCGCGGCCCTGCTCTGGCGGGAACGGGACAAGATGTGGGCGTCGCTGACGCTCGCGGGTGCCATGACGGCGACCGCGGTCTGGGGTTACGTTCTCCTCAACCGCTCCTCCGACTACCTGCCCTGGCTGAAGTGGCTCGTGCTGGTGGGCGGTCTGGTGGCCGCGCTGGGCCTGATCTTCATCAACAAGCTCGGGCGTCAACTGGCCCTCGCGGTCGTCGGGTTGAGCTTCGTCACGGCGCTGGCAGGACCGACGGCGTACTCCCTCACCACCCTCAACGAGGGCCACACCGGCTCGATCGTCACGGCCGGTCCGTCCGTGTCGGGCGGTCGTGGTGGCGGTATGGGCGGCGGTCCTGGCGGCGGTGGCGGCGGTGGCGGCATGGGCGGCCAGCAGAACGGCAACGGCAACACCCAGGGCAACCAGCAGGGCGGTGGCGGCATGGGCCAGCCCCCGACCGGCGGCAACGGCAACAGCAACGGCGGCGGCTTCCCCGGCGGCGGCAACGGCCAGAGCCAGGGCAACGGCAACACCCAGAGCCAGGGCAACCAGCAGGGCGGCATGCCCGGCGGTACGACCGGCGAGGGTGGCGGCATGGGCGGCGGCGGTGGCGTGGGCGGTCTGCTCAACGGCGCCAGCGTCACCAGCGAGGCCAAGGCCCTGCTGGAGAAGAACGCCAGTCAATACACCTGGGCGGCGGCGGCCATCGGCGCGCAGAACGCGGCGAGCTACCAGCTGGCCACCGGTGACCCGGTGATGGCGATCGGCGGCTTCAACGGCACCGACCCGTCCCCGACGCTGGCCGAGTTCAAGAAGTACGTGGAGGACGGCAAGATCCACTACTTCATCTCCAGCGGCTCCGGCGGCGGCACGGGCGGCAGCAGCAGCACGACGAGCACGTCGTCGCAGATCAGCTCGTGGGTCGAGAGCAACTTCAAGGAAGTGACGGTGGGTTCGGCCACCTTCTACGACCTGACGCAGCCGACGACCAGCAGCTGACCGTTTTTCCCTGGTGGTGGCCCGGAGCGATCTCGCTCCGGGCCACCACTTTGTTTTTGTTGTACGCCGTACAGGAACTGTTCTACGGTGTACAGCATGTCTACGTCCCCCCAGGGCACCCTCCCGGACCAGGCTCAGGGCCACCCCCAGCGCTGGCTGATCCTCGGTGTCATCTGTCTCGCGCAGCTCACCGTGCTGCTCGACAACACCGTCCTGAACGTCGCGATCCCCTCCCTCACCCGGGAGCTGGGCGCCTCCACCTCCGACATCCAGTGGATGATCAACGCGTACTCGCTGGTCCAGTCGGGCCTGCTGCTCACCGCCGGCAGCGCGGCCGACCGCTACGGCCGCAAGAGGATGCTGGTCGCGGGCCTGGTCCTGTTCGGCGTGGGCTCACTGGTCGCCGGCCTTGCCGACAGCACCGGCCAGTTGATCGCGGCGCGCGCCGGGATGGGCGTCGGCGGCGCACTGCTGATGACGACCACCCTCGCCGTGGCGATGCAGATCTTCACGCCCGAGGAACAGCCGAAGGCCATCGGCATCTGGGCCGCGGTCAACTCCCTCGGCTTCGCCACGGGCCCGCTCATCGGCGGCTTCATGCTGAACCACTTCTGGTGGGGCGCGATCTTCCTGATCAACATCCCGGTGGCGGCGCTGGGTTTGGTGGCGGTCGTGGCGCTGGTCCCCGAGTCGAAGAACCCGACAGGCGACCGCCCTGACCTGATAGGTGCGGTGCTCTCGACGATCGGCATGTCCTCGCTGGTCTTCGCGATCATCTCCGGCCCCGAGCACGGCTGGACGTCCGGCCGCGTACTGGCTCCGGCGACGGTCGCGATCGTCGTCCTGGGCGCCTTCGCGTACTGGGAGAGCCGGATCCCGTACCCCATGCTCGACATGCACTTCTTCCGGAACCGCCGGTTCACGGGCGCGGTCGCGGGCGCGGTGCTCATCACCTTCGGGATGGGCGGCTCCCTCTTCCTCCTCACCCAGCACATGCAGTTCGTGCTCGGGTACGGCCCTCTGGAGGCCGGGCTGCGCACGGCGCCGCTCGCCCTCGCGATCGTCGCCCTCAACTTCACCGGCGTGGCGGCGAAATGGTCGGCCAGGCTCGGCACCCCGCTCGCCATCGGGCTGGGCATGACGGCGATGGCGGCGGGCCTGGTCTCCATCGCGACGGTTGCCTCCGGCGGTTACGCGGGTACGTTGCTGGGCCTGCTGCTGATCGGAACGGGCGCCGCGGTGGCGAGCCCGGCGATGGCACACGCGATCATGAGCTCGATCCCGCCGGAGAAGGCGGGCGTCGGGGCGGGGATCAACGGCACGGTGGCGGAGTTCGGGCAGGGGCTGGGGGTCGCGGTGCTGGGCGCGGTGCTGAACTCGCGGTTCGCGGCGCTGGTTTCGGTGGCGGCGGTTTCCCTGCCGGGGGCGTTGGCGGAGGCGGGGTCGGCGGCGGAGAGGGTTCGGATTACGGAGGCGTTTGCTTCTGGGCTGGAGACCAGTCAGTTGGTGGGGGCGGTGGCTGTGTTGCTGGGTGGGGTTGTTGCGGCGGTGTTGTTGCGCAGGGCGGAACGGGCAGAGTCCGAGGTGGGTGTGGTCGCCTAATAGCTCGGGGGTTCTGTTCGATTGCGGGTGCGGGTTCGTCGTGGCTGGTCGCGCAGTTCCCCGCGCCCCTTAAGGTCGGCTGCGGCCTAGCATCTTTGCAAGTGAACGTACGTATCGGAAGGCGCGCCATGGCGAAGGCAGTTGAACGGCCTGCGCGGACCAGTGTGTGGCTCGAAGGGAAGACGCGTCGGAGTAACAGTGGCCGGGGTGGGCAGCCCTCGGGGCTGGACCGCGACCGGATCACCGAGGTGACCGTCCGTCTGCTGGACGCGGAGGGGCTGGCGAAGTTCTCCATGCGCCGTCTCGCCGCCGAGCTGAACGTGACGGCGATGTCCGTGTACTGGTACGTCGACACCAAGGACGACCTGCTCGAACTCGCCCTCGACGCGGCCTCCGCCGAACTGCGCCTGCCCGACCCGGAGGCTGAGGGCGAGGACTGGCGCGACCAGTTGCGCGTGCTGGCCGGCGAGTACCGCTCCCTGCTGGTCCGCCACCCCTGGGTGTCGCCGCTGGCCGGTACCTACCTCAACATCGGCCCGCACTCGCAGGCCTTCTCGCGTGTCGTCCAGCGCGTGCTCCGCCGCACCGGCCTGCCCCCGCGAGGGCTGACGGGCGCCATCGCCGCCGTCTTCCAGTTCGTGTACGGCTTCGGCACGGTCGAGGGCCACTTCATCGCCCGCTGCGTGGACGCCGGCATGACCCAGGACGCCTATTTCCGGCACGCCATGAGCGCTGTCGGTGCCGCCCCGGAGACCGCCGAGTTCATCCAGGAGTCGGCGGACATGATGGCGGCGCGGGGCGGCGGCACGGTGGAGGAGATGCGAGAACGGGACTTCGACTTCGCCCTGGAGCTGCTGGTGGCAGGGATCGAGGCGATGGTGAAAACCAACTTGAAGGAGACCCCGTAAGGGGCGCGAGGAACTGCGCGATCAACCACGACGACGCCGCAGCCGAATCCGAACAGAACCCCCACCCCAATAGGCGCCCCCTACTCCTGCGGAGCAAGCCGCGCCGGGAACCCACCCGTGGCAACGGGCCCCCACTTCACCGGAGTAACCCGAATAATCGATTTACCCTGCTTCACCATCGCGGCGCGATACTCGTCCCAGTCCGGATGCTCCCCCGCGATGTTCCGGTAGTACTCCACAAGCGGCTCGACAGCCTCCGGAGAGTCGATGACCTCCGCCGTCCCGTCGATCTGGACCCACGGCCCGTTCCAGTCGTCGCTCAGGACGAGCAGGCTGACGTGCTCGTCCCGCTTGGCGTTGCGCGTCTTGGCGCGCTCGGGGTACGTCGACACGACGACCCGCCCCGAGTCGTCGACCCCGCAGGTCAGCGGCGAGGCCTGCGGGGACCCGTCCGCACGCCGGGTGAGGAGGATCGCCCGGTGGCGGGGCCGCACGAAGTCGAGCAGCTCGTCCAGGGACACAGAGGTGTTCGTAGCGATGTTCGGTGCCATACGGCCAGCCTAGGCGCAGAGGGGATGCAGGGCTGGCCGGACAGGCCAGCCCGGGCTTCGAGTGGTTCGGCGAACAGGTCACCACCGCCAGGGAAAGGTACGAGGGATGTTCGAGGTGGAAGCCGTACGACACATCTCTGCCGGACTCCAGGCGCTCGGCCGCCGAGTCGACCAGCGTGGCCAGCCGGGTGGCGTACCGGTCGTACGCGCGGGCGAACCGGTGCGCGTGCTCAGCCAGTGCCCCTCCGAGCCAGGACGCCGCTTCCTTCGCCTCGTCCCAGGTGCCGCGCACCAGTGAAGGCGGTTTGATCAGCCAGTACGCGGTTTCCAGCGGCGGCAGATCGACGGTGGGGAACTCCGCCGACACTTCCCGGTGGCGCTGGACCAGTTCCGGCCTGCTCCTGGCCGGGGGCGGCTCGGGATGCGGGGCCGCGTCCAACTCCGCGGTGGTGAACCGCAGCGGCTGCGCGTCAGGCCGTTTGCTGTCACCGAGGGCCCACGTGTCCTCACCGATCCGGGCCGGCGTCACGCACCCCTCGGTGCAGGGACCGCCGCACGCCTTCACGGGCAGCGAAGGAACCAGACCCGGCACGGGTGGATACCGGAAGATGACCGTGGTGGCCCGCCTGCCCATGGATACAGCAGGCCAAAGACCGCGACGAGGTGTTGCGGGGGCACGTCCTACTTGCTGAGCGAGTGCATACCGGGCGGCATCCACCACACGCGCCCCACAGCGTCCGTGGGGAATTTCTCCGCCGTACCCCTCCTGTTGGCCAGGTCTGGCTACCCTCGCCTCGCCCGGTCCGGCACAGGAGAGGTACATCGATGAGTACGCCGATCCACCGCACCTCGACACGGCAGTCCGCAGCCGTCCTGACGTCGGCCCGGCACCGTGAGGGAGGGAGCCGGACCGGGAGTACGTCCGCACGCCCGCTGGAGCGCGCCCTCCTGGAGATGCAGTCCCGCGCCGGCAACCGGGCCACGACCGCGGTGGTGCAGCGCGTCCGGGACACCGAGAGAGGGGATGCGGCGGCGAACGGCGACGCGTCCCCCGGAGCGAAGAAGAAGGACTATCGCGACCGGATCGCCGCGCTCCTCGACAGGTTCAAGAAGAATCTCGAACCCATCGACACCTTCATCAAGGGCTTCCAGACCCCCACCAACGCGGCTCTCACCCAGCAGGCCGCCGTCGCGGCCAACGAGGGCCTCAAGCACTCCGCCGCCGCCTCGGGGACCTCCGCAGCGTCGGGCAACCTCCTCACGGAGGCCGCCGGCACCGTGGTCAACGGCATGGACGCGTACAAGAACATGAAGGACGCCCAGAAGCACGAGACCGGGGCCGACCACCACAAGGCGAAGAAGAAAGCCAAGACCAAGGGCGCTGACACGGTCGTCGGCGCCGCCGCTTCGGGAAGCTACAGCGCCGCCATCGCCAAGGAGGTGACCAAGGTCCAGAAGGCGGCGGACGCCGCGGTGTCATCCGAGGCGAGCGGTATCGCCAGCGCTTCCATCGGCGTGATCAAGGCCACGCGGTCCGCCTTCCGCATCGGGGGAGCAGCCGGCAAGTACAAGCAGATCAAAAACCTGGGAGATCCCCGCCTCGTCCAGGCGGAGTCACTGGCACGGCTGAACGAGTCGCGCATGCAGGCCAACTGGGCCGCAGCGGAGGCTTACGTCGCGCTGGACGCCTACTGGGAGCATGAGGGCCCGGGACGGCTGGAGCTCCTTTCCGAGGGCATCGACGCCGCCTTGGAGGCGATGGATGAGGCCCGTGACGCCGCCGAGAACCTCCAGCACGCCGAGAACGACGTGGAACAGCTGAGCAAGGTGCAGGAGTACGCGAAGAAGAAGCAGCTCACCAAGATCGGCAAGGAGGCGGCCGGCGGCGGGGGCGAGTCCGTCAAGGCCGCGGCCGGGGTCGTGACGGCGGTCGCGGCGGGAACAGTCGGGCTGGCGAGCAACCCGGTCGGATGGGGCCTCGCCGGGGCCGGGGCCGGTCTCGTCCTCGGCGTCACCATGTACAAGGCGCTCCGCGCCGCCACGAAGCGCTACGAAGAGGTCCACCACCCCGAGCGCTGGGCGCCGCAGGGCGAGACCCCGGCGGAGGCCGCCTCCCGCAAGGAGTCGCTGCAGCACGCGATGAAGTTCTGGAAGAAGGTGTCGAAGGGCGAACGTCAGGCAATGGCGCGCGAGATCTACGCCCTGGCGGCGGGTCCCGCCATCTCCGGGAACACCACGGCCGAGATGCGGGAGTCCGCCAGGTCCCTGCTCATCGCCCTCAAATCCGGCCCCGCCAAGCACAAGCTGGAGCCGGACGCCTGGGCCGAGACCCTCAACGACCCGGCGAAGACCTCCGGTTGGATCGCGGAGATAGCGGAGCAGCTGGCCTCGGGGTGACCTGGAGCGGGCCGGCTACCGGGGGGTCGACAGGGCGGCGGGGGCCGTGGCTGTCTCGACGCAGTCGTCCACATCCCGTCGCTGCCCACGTGTGCCCGCGTCGACATCGAAGCTGAGATCAGGCGAGTTCGTAATCCGCATGTGGCACAGCCAGTGCCCAGACGGCCTCGAACGCGTCCGAGCACAGGTTCACGACGAGAGCGACCCGGAGTGCCGGCCGTGGCTACGGGTCGTCGCCGGCCTCGCAGCCCAAGGAGTTGAGGTACGCAGGGCGCGCACCCACGACCCGCGCGCGGCACGGGTCGCATGTATGACCGTACGGTCCGTGCTGGACAGCCACGGCAGGCCCGAAATCCTCGACGCCGTAGAGCTGACGGACGTCTCCGCGTCGGACTCTGGGACAGTTACCCGCGTATCCCCTCCTCTGGCCCCTGGGGGACGGCCTGTTGGACCGCGGTGCCGGGAAGTTGCTGTGGTTCGAGGTGGGAGGGTGAGTGGGACCGGCCGGTTCTGGAGAAGGATCCGAGCGGACGGACAACGGACAACGGACAACGCAAGCCTGGGGGCGGGGAGCACAGTATGGACAACGGTGAGAACGACGGCAGCGCGGACCAGTGGCCCCTACTCCCCGACTGGATGTGGGACTGCGCCGACTGCGTCCGGCTCTACGAGGAGATGCGCCACGTCCAGGCCGAAGTGGCCGGGTTGACGGCCGAGGACTCCTCCGTCGACTGGGACTTCACCGACAGCGTCCTGGGGACGCAGATCAGGCTCGGCCGTCATCTCGCCGACGCGCACGCCGAGTTGCTGCCCCCGTGGGATCCCGCCTGCGCGACCTGCGCCGAACGCCAGGAGGCCCTGGTGAAGGCGGACGGACGGCCCGACTGGATGCCCGCCGCCGTGATGAACGCCGAGGAACACCGAGCCCGGCACCTCTTCGTTCCGCCCCGCCTGCTCCGCCTCCTGTAGCCCGGGTCTCAGTCAGTCACGCCGTCGGCAGCGCGTCCCCCTGCACCGCCTGAACGTCGATCTCCACCCGCAACGTCGTCCCGATCGCCGCGATCCCCGCCCGTACCACCTGGTTGTAGTTCATGGCGAAGTCCTCGCGCCGCAGCTTGGTCGTCGCCCGGAAGGCGGCTCGCGTGCCGCCCCATGGGTCGGCGCCGGTGCCGAGGTAGGCGAGGTCGAGGTCGACGGGCCGTACGACACCGCGCATGCTCAGCTCGCCGTGGACGGTCCAGCGGTCGGTCCCGGCGGCCGGGGTGAGCCCCGTCGAGTGGAACGTGATCTCCGGGTGGCGTTCCACGTCCAGGAAGTCGGCGGACCGCAGGTGATCGTCCCGCATCGCGTTCCCCGTGTCGATCGAGGCGGCCGAAATGACCGCCTCCACCCGGGACTTGGCCACCTCGTCGGGCACGATCTCGATCGTCGCCGTGAACTCGGTGAACCGTCCGTGCACGCTGGAGATGCCCAGGTGCTGGGCGACCGCCCCGACGGACGAGTGGGCCGGGTCGACGGTCCACGGCCCCGGCGGCGGCAGTTCGGCGCCGCCGCCGAGGCGGGCCAGGGTGACCGTCCCGACCTCGGTCCGCCCGCTCGCCGTCACGATCGCGCTGGACGCGGTGGGCGCGTACCCGACGGCCGTCACGATCACGGTGTACGCGCCGGGCGCGAGCGGGGTCGCGTCGCGCACGACCCCGTCCGCGTCGGCCCCGGCCCGCAGCACCTGCTGCCCGGTCATGTCGGTCACGGTGACGACGGCGTGCGAGACGGCCCACCCGTCGCGCGTCAGAACCCGTGCGTTGAGGCCCATGTCGCGCTACTCCCCGCCCGGGTGGGCGAGTTCGATGTCGTGGCCGTCGGTTCCGTTGCCGGTGACGGTCAGGGCGGTGGCCGCCGGCGGGTAGCCGGTCGCGATGACCGTGTACTCGCCGCTGTCCAGATCGGTGAAGGCGTACGCCCCGTCCGCTCCGGTCGTCGACGTGCCGACCACGTTGCCCGCCGCGTCGACGAGCGTGACCCGCGCGTCCCCGAGCGGCCCGTGCGGCGCCCGTACGACACCCTGGACGTGCGCCCCGGAGGCGAGTTCCACCTCGACCCGGGTGACCCCGGCGCCGCCGACCTCGACGGGCAGCGCCCGCGGCCGGTACCCGGTGGCGTTCACGGCGATCGTCACGACACCCGGCACCAGCTCGGCGAACGTGAACTCGCCCTGCTCACCGGTGGTCCCGGTGGCCAGCACGTCCCCGCGCACATCGGTCACGACGACCATCGCGTCCTTGACGGGCGACCCGGACTCGGTGGCCCGCACCAGCCCGCTGAGCCCGCTCGTGCCGCTGAGCAGGATGTCGTACGAGACCGGCTCGCCGTTCACGACGATGGTCGAGGCCTGCGGCTGGAACCCGTCCGCCGAGGCGATCAGGACGTACGAGCCCGTGCCCGGCGCGTCCAGCGCGTAGCCGCCGTCGCCCTGTGCGACCGCGCGGCCCAGCTGACGTCCGGAGAGGGAGATCAGCGTGACGGCGGCCTGTGGAACGGGCGCGCTCTCGGCACCGCGCACGTGACCGCGTACCGGAATCCCGCCCGAGGCGGGTGAGTCGTCGGCAACCGTGGCGACGGCGGCGGGCACCTTCTCCATCGCCGCAGCGGTCTCCGCAACCGGAGTGGGAACCGAACCGTTCTCCTCCGCCGCCTGCGCCAACGCGCCCTTCGTCCGCAACGGGACCTCCTTGATGAAGACGGAGAAGACGAGCGCGAGGAGGGCGGCCGGGGCGGCGTAGAGGAAGACGTCGCCGATGCCGTGGCCGTACGCGCCCTCGATGACCGTGCGCAGCGGCGCGGGCAGGCCGTCGAGGTCGGGGATCGTGTTGGAGGTGGAACCGGAGAGCGCCGAGGCGTACTTCGGGTCGAGGGTGGCCAGACCGTCCTTGAGGTGGTCGGCGATCCGGTGACTGAGGACCGCGCCGAGCGCCGAGACGCCGATCGCGCCGCCGAGGGAGCGGAAGAAGGTGACGACGGAGCTGGCGACGCCCAGGTCGGAGGGGTCGACCTGGTTCTGCGTGCACAGCACCAGGTTCTGCATCATCATGCCGACGCCGAGCCCGAGCAGGGCCATGTAGATGGCGACGTGCCAGTAGGGGGTGTCGTAGCGCAGGGTGCCCAGCAGGCCCAGTCCGGCCGTGACCAGCACACCACCCGCGAGCAGCCAGGCCTTCCAGCGTCCGGTACGGGTGATGACCTGGCCGGAGATGGTCGAGGCGACGAACAGGCCGGCGATCATCGGGATCGTCATGACGCCGGACATGGTCGGCGACTTGTCGCGGGCCAGCTGGAAGTACTGGCTGAAGAAGATGGTGCCCGCGAACATCGCGATGCCGACGAAGAGCGAGGCGAGCGAGGCGAGGGTGATCGTGCGGTTGCGGAAGAGACGCAGCGGGATGATCGGCTCGCTGGCCTTCGACTCGACGAGGACGAAGATCCCGAGCAGCGCGACCGTGCCACCGACCATCGCGTACGTCTGCCAGGACACCCAGTCGTACTTGTCGCCGGCGAAGGTCACCCAGACCAGCAGCAGGCAGACGGCCGAGGTGATGAAGAAGGCGCCGAACCAGTCGACCTTGGCCTGACGCTTGACGACGGGCAGGTGCAGGGTCCGCTGGAGCACGATGAGGGCTATGACGGCGAAGGGGACGCCGACGTAGAAGCACCAGCGCCAGCCGAGCCAGCTGGTGTCGGTGATGACACCGCCGATCAGCGGGCCGCCGACCATCGCGGTCGCGAACGTGGCGCCGAGGTAGCCGTTGTAGCGTCCGCGCTCACGCGGGGAGATCATCGCGGCGAGGATGATCTGCGCGAGGGCGGACAGACCGCCCATGCCGATGCCCTGCACGGCACGGAAGCCGATGAGCATGGCGGCGTTCTGGGAGAGACCGGCTGCGGCCGACCCGAGCACGAAGATGACGAGCGCGAGCTGGATCAGCAGTTTCTTGGAGAAGAGGTCGGCGAGCTTGCCCCACAGCGGGGTGGACGCGGTCATCGCGAGCAGCGACGCGGTCACGACCCAGGTGTAGGCGTTCTGGCCGCCGCCGAGGTCCTTGATGATGTCGGGCAGGGCGTTGGAGACGATCGTCGACGACAGGATCGCGACGAACATGCCGAGCAGCAGCCCGGTCAGCGCTTCCATGATCTGCCGGTGCGACATCGGCGGGCCGTCGGCGGAGCCGTGGGAGCCTCCCCCGTGCTTGGCGTGAGCCCGCACACCGGCCGGTGTGGTCGTTGCCATTGAGCTTCCTTGTCTGTTTCCGCGCGTGTACGTCTTCTGCGTGTACGTCATCTACGTGTGCTG
This sequence comes from Streptomyces sp. GQFP, assembly GCF_021545335.1. Lineage (GTDB taxonomy): Bacteria > Actinomycetota > Actinomycetes > Streptomycetales > Streptomycetaceae > Streptomyces. The sequence goes on from NZ_CP089312.1 coordinate 5,283,282, forward strand.
CGTCGTCTGGTGGGCGTGGGAGTGGGCGTGGGCGCCGAAGCTGTCCCGGAGCCGCGCCATGAGCCGGACGAGCTGTCCGATCTCCTCGTCGCTCCAGTCGGCGAGCCGGTGGGCGAGCAGTTCGGTGGTCCGCCGCGACAGCTCGCCGATCTGCGCGTGCCCCGAAGGGGTCAGCCGCAGAATGCGGGAGCGCTTGTCGGCGGGGTCGGGGAGCCGTTCGATCCAGCCGCGTCCGGCGACGTGGGCGACATGGCGGCTGGTGACCGACATGTCGACGGCGAGCAGCTCGGCGAGCCGGCTCATCCGCATGTCCCCGTGCCGGTCGAGCAGCGTCAGCACGGCGGCGGAGCCGCCGGGACACTCGGGCGGCATGATCCGCCCCAACTCCCGCTTCACGGCCCCGAAGGCACTGAACTGACGCACCAACTCCTCGTACTGCGCCTGCTCGGCCATCACACCCCCTGAAGTCTGCCTCTTTATTTGTTGCTTGGGGCAACCATAAGAACGATTGGTTGCTACAGGCAAATGAAAAGGGGGGAAGATGGACTAAAAACTTGGCAAAGGCAAGTATTGGCGAACGTAAACGCGCAGGTGGGAGCGGTGAGGGGGGCCCCACTTGGGTGAGCCCCGCCAGGTTCGCTAGGGTCTCCCACCATGGCCAACACCCAGGGCCCCGAGGGCAACTACGACCCCGCGGGCAGCACCCAGATGTTCCGAGCGTTCGTCGACGAGACCCCCCAGGGCGGCAGCCGCCAGGCCCCGGCCCCGGCGGGCCCCCGCATCGGCCTGATCGTCGGCGTGGTCGTCGCCGTGGCGGTCGTCGCGGCGGTGGCTTGGCTGGCGCTGAAGTAAGGAAGGGCGGGGCGACTTGCCCGCGCGGGACAGCGACGTCCCGCGCTTTGTCGTGTCTGCGGGTCGGTCGGTTCCTTCAGTCCGCCAGGACGGGGGCGGTACGCGATCGGCCGGCTGGTCTGTCGGCTCGGTGGCACGAGCAGTCCCAACGGTCGCTGAACAGGGGCGGCCCGGTGGGGGACTGCCAGGGCAGACGGTGTTCGACCGTTCCGGAGCACTGCCCGTGCAGGTCCGCGTGCTCGGCGTGGAGTGTGGCCACCTCGCAGGGCGGCTGTAGCTGACGCGAGGTGTGGCCCCGGCCGGTCATCGCTCCTCCGGGCTGTCGTATGCGCCGATCGCATCGTCCGGGTCGAGGTCGAGTTCGGTGGCGCCAGCCTCGGGCAACCGGGCGCCCCGGCTGTCCGCGACGCGTTTCACGTCCCGCAGGGACTCGCTCATCCGGGCCAGCGTGAACCGGAGTTGGTCTGCGGTGACCCTGTCGTCGTCGAGCAGATCGGCGGCACGGTCGAGGAGTTCTCCCGCCATACCGAGCTGTACCGCCTCGATGTCGTCCGCGACGCGCCACAGGTAGCCGGTTCCGTCGCTGGACAGGAAGCACGGATTCCCTTCTGTGTTCGACCATGGCAGTAACCGGGGTGCGGGCGGTGCGGTGTGTGACCGGAGTTCAGAGGATCGTCGTTGCTGCGAAGAGGGCACAGAGAACCACCGCCTTGGGCGAGAGGCTTGCACGGCCCCGTGAACCTCACTGCTATTCGCGAATAGTGCCAAGATGGGCCTGTGGTAGCTGTCTTGTGCGAGTCGCTTACGGTACGAAGGAGCAGCTGCACGAGAAGGCCGCCGACGAGGGGAGTACGTCGTGGGTAGTGGAAGCGACTGGGTGAGCACCTCGATGCCGTATCTGGCGCCACGGGCGAACGGGCAGGGCGACGCCTGGAGCGAGGAAGCCGCTGCGAAAGGGCGCAGGGGAACCCAGCGCATCGTCCACGCGGGGGAGGTTCCGGCCTCGGACGAGGTCTCCGGCCTGCTCGGTGTCGCCGAGGGCGAGGCAGTGGTCGTACGGCGTCGGGTGATCGAACTCGACGGCGAGCCCTGTGAGTTGACGGACACGTACTACCCCGTGCACATCGCCGGAGGCACCGGGCTCGCCGGCGTCGCCAAGATCCCGGGTGGAGCCGTCACCTTGCTCGCGCGACTCGGGTACGTGGGCGTACGGGTACGTGAGGACGTGACGGCCGGACTGCCGAGCGCGGCGGAACAACAGGCGCTGCGCGTCGGCCCGGACGAACCCGTCCTACGGCTGACCCGGCTCACCCTGGACGCCGAGGACCGCCCCCTCCAGGCCGACCTGATGACGATGCCCGCCGACCGCCAACGCCTGCGCTACGAACTGCGGATCGGATAGCCGTGCCCCGTACCGAGACCGGCGCCGACGACCGGCGCTCCCTGCACGAGCGGATCGCTGCGGACCTGCGCGACGAGATCATGAGCGGGGAACTGGCGCCCGGCGCCAAACTCCCGTCCACGACGCAGCTCAAGGACAGGTTCGACGCGTCGAGCGCGACGGTGCAGAAAGCCCTGCAACTGCTCAAGGACGAACAGTTGGTCGTCGGCAGGGCCGGGGCGGCCGTGACCGTACGCGAACACCGCCAGCGCACGCTGCGCCCGGCAGCCGCCTCCATGACAAGGGCCGAGGCCGGGCAACAGTATCCGTGGCTCACCGAGATCGCGAAGCACGGTTCCCGGGCGCACAGCACCCTCCTGGAGGTGACGGAGAAGGTTCCACCGGCCGATGTCGCGGCTGCCCTCGAACTCGCACCTGGCGCGACGGCCGTCCTGCGCCGCCAACTCCTCACCATCGACGACGAACCCGTTGAACTCGTCGCCTCCTACTACCCCACCGACCTGGCCCGAGGCACCGCACTCGCCGAACCCCGCAAAATCCGCGGCGGTACGCCGACCCTGCTCGCCGAACTCGGCCACCCACCGCACCGCAGCATCGACCGAGTCTCCGCACGGGTCCCCACCCAGGAACAGGCCACGGCCCTACGCCTACCCGGAAACCTGCCTGTCCTGCGCACCCTGCGCGTCGTCCACAGCGCCGACGAACGCCCGGTCGAGGTGACTGTGATGGTCAAGGCGGGGCATCTGTACGAGCTGGAGTACGAGTTCACCTCGCTCTCCTGACTGGAGGAGCTGCGAATAAGCTGCTCGATTCATGGTGCGGGGGTGACTGACCGACACTGTTGAGCCTCCGGCAAGGTGACCGTCACGAGAAGCGACAGCACCTGTGGACCATGACCTACTGAAGGCTCCAGCGGTGGGAGTGTCCGGGATCGTTGGGGCAGGCGAAGAGGTTGAACTCGCCTGCGCGGCCCACGACGACCTCGGTCGGGATGGCGTACGGATGTGGATCGAGATCGCGGTCTTCAACCGGTTTCCAGCTGCCGCTGCCGCCGTCCCACTCGGAGCTGTCAATGGTCAGCAGGAGTTCCATCGGAGTCGCGCAGGTCCAGCAGTCCATCGGGTACGGGTCGGTGGCATGCCAGGACGCGTACCCGCCGACACGCCAGCCTGGTGGGATGGACAGGTCGTACTGGTAGCCGACCGACTCGGCACCTTCTTCGTCCTCCGACTGCTCGGCCTCTTTCTCCAGCGACTCCTCCCAGGTGTCGAGCCTGGCGCACAGTTCCTCCGGAAGGAGACTGGCGAAGGGGTAGGTGACCACCTGCTCCGGGTACAGCACACAGGGCTCGGGGACGTACCCGTCGTAGCCGAGGACCTGTGGCTGCGGCGGCGAGGCAAGTACCTCGCCGACGTCGGCAGAACGGCGCCAGACCAGGTGAAGCAGCATGCCGTGCCGGCCCGCGCCGTGCGCGTCGAAAGGGCACCAGAACACCTGGAGCAGGTCGCAGCCGCCCGGCCCGGCCGGCAGGTCGGGGATGTCCCTCCGGAACAGCTGTGCGAGGCCGATCAGCGGCAGTGGGTCGGTCTCGGAGGCACCCGGAATCCGGTGCTTGCGGCGCAGCTCATCAACGAGCTGCCGTTCCTCGTCCGTGAGTCCCTGAGACGGTCCGCGAGCCCACGCTGCGGCCAGGACCTCTCGTTCCCGGTGGATGTCCGCACGGCGTCGGCCGTGCCCTCGGCCGTGTACCTCGCTGCACAGCGGCCACGGCTCGTCCGTCGGCCACAGCATCGGTCCGCCGACGGAACTGGCCGAGACGTCCGGACTTCCCGGCCGCGGGTGCAGCCGTGTCGTCGTGCCCCGGTACGCGGCCAGCTCGGGGAAGAGCGCCTCGATGTCGAGCGGGCGCGGCGGTGTGGTCCTCGTCATGGAAGCGACCCTATGCAGTCGACAGTTTCGGTGAGCAGCTCCCCCTGGCCGCCTCTCCCCAGGCCTGAAGCAGTGACCCCGTAGGCGTCCTGGACTCAGCCCGCCGAGCATCGATGCCGGTCAGACCCTTCACTCTCAGCGGGCCTGCGGATAGCCGATTTTGGAGATGTCCGGGGCCAGGTCCGCCTGGGTGACCCTTACGTTCAACGACGACACAAGTTCCGCCACGGCTGGCACGCCGTCCTCGTCGGTGAACGCTGCTTCCTCGGCGAAGGGCTTGACAGACCCCCGGGACATCGTCGATCACTCCTGGCCAAGGTTCGCCGTCGTGGCCATACGGGCTCATCGGCGATTCGTGGCCGAAGCCCCGTACGTAGGCTCCGGCCGCCGAGAACACGATGGAGTACTCGTCTCCCGACCCGTTGCGCATCGAGCATCGCAAGCGAGCGGCACAGGTCCCGCAGGTCGGCGATGGCAGGAAGCCGGCGGGCTACGTCATAGACAGTCACGGGCTCATCCAACCGGACGCCTCTGACATCACCCGTCCCTTTGCCAGACGTCAGGCTCAGTTGCAATTCCGGCGCCAGGCAGGGCGACGCACGACAGTTGCATGCGCGAGCTGGCCAGTGTCGCCCCCTACGCCCACTCCACCCCGACCACCCGCGTCTCCACCCGCATCCCCCAAGGCACCCGCCACGCGTCGACGCACACGGTCCAGGACTGTTCCCTCGTCTCCCCCGCCCCGATCGGCACAGGCAGCGCCACCCTCGACTCGATCGTCGCCCAGTCGATGCCGAGCAGGTCGATGATGTGCGTGCCGAAGGTGACCGTGCCCGAACGGACCGGCGTGCCACCGGTGTTGTGGAAGGTGAGCGTCACCTTCTCGCACCAGCGTTTGTCCGTGGGCGTGAGTACGGGCGCGCTCGTGGTCAGACGGGCGGGACCGACGGGCGGCGGCGATTCCGGTGTTGGTACCGGGAGTGGTGTTGGTGTCTGCGCCGGTTCGGAGGGCGCGGGCATGGCCGACGGGGAACTCGTGCTCGTACCGGTGGAGTTGCTGCTCGCTTCTCCAGGAGTCGGCGATCCGGGGCCTGTTGGGCCTGTTGCCGATGGGTGCGGCCGACTCTCCTGCGCCGAGGGGGACTTGGCCGGCGCGGATTCCCGCTCCCGTCCCTCCAACGGTACGAACGTCACCTCCCCGGTGGGAGCGACCGCCGTACCGCCGCTCGCCGGGTGCTCGACCGCGGCGTACCCCTCGCCCTGTCCGTCACCGCCCCCGCACGCCACCAACAGCCCTGCCAGGGTGCAGGTCGCGATGGCCGCCGAGGTGGTCAGGGCGATGGTGCCCCGGCGGTCATGCGTCGTACGGGTCGGGCGAAGCATCGCGACATCGTCGCTGATGCTCCGTCAGAAGTGAACCCTCAGGAGGCCCCTCAGTGGGGCCTCATCGGAGCCTCAGTCCGAGATCAGGCCCTCGCGCAGCTGGGACAGGGTCCGGGTCAGCAGGCGGGACACGTGCATCTGGGAGATGCCGACCTCCTCGCCGATCTGCGACTGGGTCATGTTGGCGAAGAAGCGCAGCATGATGATCCGGCGCTCGCGCGGCGGGAGTTTGGCCAGCAGCGGCTTGAGGGACTCGCGGTACTCCACGCCCTCCAGCGCCGTGTCCTCGTAGCCGAGGCGGTCCGCCAGGGAGCCCTCGCCGCCGTCGTCCTCCGGGGCCGGGGAGTCCAGGGACGAGGCCGTGTACGCGTTGCCGACCGCGAGGCCGTCGACGACGTCCTCCTCGGACACGCCCAGGACCGCGGCGAGTTCGGTGACCGTCGGCGAGCGGTCCAGCTTCTGGGCGAGTTCGTCGCTGGCCTTCGTGAGGGCCAGGCGCAGTTCCTGGAGGCGGCGCGGGACGCGCACCGACCACGAGGTGTCGCGGAAGAACCGCTTGATCTCGCCCACGACCGTCGGCATCGCGAACGTCGGGAACTCGACGCCGCGTTCGCAGTCGAAGCGGTCGATCGCCTTGATCAGGCCGATCGTGCCGACCTGGACGATGTCCTCCATCGGCTCGTTGCGGGAGCGGAAGCGGGCCGCCGCGTACCGCACGAGGGGGAGGTTCAGCTCGATGAGGGTGTCCCGGACGTACGCACGCTCGGGGCTGTTCTCGTCGAGGGCGGCGAGCCGCAGGAACAGGGAACGGGACAGGGTGCGGGTGTCGATGGCTCCCGTGGCCGGCGGAGCCGGCGGGAGGGCCGGGACGGCCGGGGCTGCCTCTGCCTCGACCTCCACTACGAGGGCCGGGACGTCGTGAAGCTCGGCGGGCGCCGACTCGCTCTTCGTGAGCGTGAGCACCTTCGAGCTGCCCTGGTCTGCGGACATGCCACCCCCTTTGGGTCGCGGACGGTCGCGGCGGACGCTCCCGTCTGAGGAACGCAGCCTTCACCTGAATACCGGAGCCGAAGCCACGGCAAACGCTCTTCCGGCAGAATGTCACATGTCGGCAACACGCTGTAGTGACATGTCGACATGTAAGACACGAATCAGCCCTGTAAAGAGGGGGTCTGACGGTTTTTCACCCCAGAAATGGGAGGAAGTACGCCACTGGGCGATTCGCTCTCCCAGGTGACGTCTCGATTCTGTGTCCGGTTATCCCCGGACCGCCCCTGGACCGCCCCCGTGGTGACTCGTGTGACTCCTGCGGCGACGCCCGCGGCCACTCCCGCGACTACGCCTCGATGCGGTTCGCCGAACGCAGTCGCGCGAAGCTGCGGGCCAGCAGCCGGGACACGTGCATCTGGGAGACGCCCAGTTCCGCGCTGATCTGCGACTGGGTGAGGTTGCTGTAGTAACGCAGCAAAAGGATCCGCTGCTCGCGCTCGGGGAGCTGGACCAGGAGATGGCGGACGAGATCGCGGTGCTCCACGCCGTCCAGTGCCGGGTCCTCGTAGCCGAGCCGGTCGACCAGACCGGGCAGGCCGTCGCCCTCCTGGGCCGCCTCCAGTGAGGTCGCGTGGTACGAACGGCCCGCCTCGATGCAGGAGAGCACGTCGTCCTCGCTGATCCGCAGCCGCTCGGCGATCTCGGCGGTCGTCGGGGTACGCCCGAACGCGGTCGTCAGATCCTCGGTCGCGCCGTTGACCTGCACCCACAACTCGTGCAGCCGGCGCGGTACGTGGACCGTGCGGACGTTGTCCCGGAAGTACCGCTTGATCTCGCCGATGACCGTCGGCATCGCGAACGTCGGAAACTGCACACCCCGGTCCGGGTCGAACCGGTCGATGGCGTTGATCAGCCCGATGGTGCCGACCTGGACGACGTCCTCCATCGGCTCGTTGCGGGAGCGGAAGCGGGCGGCCGCGTAGCGCACGAGCGGGAGGTTCGCCTCGATGAGCGCCCCTCGCACGCGGTTGTGCTCCGGCGTGCCCGGGTCCAGCACCTTGAGCTGGCCGAAGAGCACCTGGGTGAGCGCCCGGGTGTCCGCGCCGCGGCTCCGCGGTGGGGCGGGCTCCTGGGGAGCGGCCTCCAGGGGAGTGGCCTCCTGCGGCGCGGTCTGCTGTGGTGCGGCTTCCTGGGGTGGCGCAGTACTGGCCGACACGGTCAACGCCACCTCTTCATCGGTCAACTCTTCATCGGTCAACTCATCCGTCAAAAGCGGTCATAGCATCACAAGACATGTGCACTGTGTGCAAGCACCCCATAACGCCGTGTTGAGTGAGGTTTGGTGGCATAAGGCATGAAAAGGCCCCACACCGTTCCGGTGCGGGGCCAGTTGCGTGCTCGGCCTAGAACTCGTAGTCGGCGATCACCCACGTGGCGAACTCGCGCCACTGTGCCGCGGCCGCCTGATGGGCCGGGTGCTCCACGTACCGCTTGAGCGCGTCCGTGTCGTCGACCGCCGAGTTGATCGCGAAGTCGTAGGCGATGGGGCGGTCGGTGATGTTCCAGGCGCACTCCCAGAAGCGGAGTTCGTCGATCTGCCCGGACAGGGCGCGGAAGGCGTCGGCACCCGCCACGACCCGCGGTTCGTCGCGCTGGACGCCCTCGTTGAGTTTGAAGAGGACCAGATGGCGGATCACATGTACTCCTCTACTTGGCGCCGTCGGCGATCCAGGTCATGAAGTCCCCTATGGCACTGGCCGCGTTCGAGACTCCCTCGAACGCTATCTCGACGTATTCGGCCGCTTTCTGCGGGTCCGTGATGATCACGTACAGCACGAAGACCACGAGCACATAGACGGCGATCTTCTTCGAATTCACCGCCACCGCGGCCTCCCCTCAGACCAGACCAGACCACACCCGACTGATGTCGCACGAAGGGCCCCGCCGTCCGGCGAGGCCCTTCTCCAGCGGTAGCGGAGGGATTTGAACCCTCGGTGACTTGCGCCACACTCGCTTTCGAGGCGAGCTCCTTCGGCCGCTCGGACACGCTACCGAGACAGACCTTACAGCACGGTGCGGTGTGCTCCGAAATCCGTTTTTAGTTCCGGAAGAACTTGGTCAGGAGGTGTGCGCAGTCGTCCGCGAGGACGCCGCCGATCACCTCGGGGCGGTGGTTGAGGCGGCGGTCGCGGACGACGTCCCAGAGGGAGCCGGCCGCGCCCGCCTTCTCGTCGCGGGCGCCGTAGACGACCCGGTCGACCCGGGACTGCACGAGGGCGCCCGCGCACATCGTGCAGGGCTCAAGCGTCACGACGAGCGTGCAGCCGGACAGCCGCCACTCCCCGAGGTCGGCCGCGGCCCGCCGGATCGCGAGAACCTCGGCGTGCGCGGTCGGATCGCCCGTCGCCTCGCGCTCGTTGTGCCCGGTCGCGAGGACGGTCGTACCGTCGGCGGCCAGGACGACGGCACCGACGGGGACGTCACCGCCGAGGACAGCCCGCCCGGCCTCGGCCATGGCGAGCCGCATCGCGGCCCGCCATGGATCACGTACGGGGTCGGGCGCCCCCTCGACGGTCAGGCCCTGTTCGTTCAGCGCACCGTCTCCAGGACCTCCGACGCTCCGAGGGCGTCGGCGATCGCGCTCAGCGCGTCGTCGGCGTCCAGGGCGCGCAGTTCCTTCTCGCCGACGCCGAGGTCGTCCAGGATCTCGGTGTCGCCGACGGGGCCGTGCGGCACCGCCTCGGCGGAGGTGCCGGCCTCGTCGTCATCGTCGGAGTCGGCGTCCGGATCGCTGTCCGACTCACCGTCCTCGGTGCCGTCGAGGTCGAGGGCGTCCAGATCTGTATCGAGGTCGTCCGGATCGCGGCCGAGCAGCTCGGCCGTGAGCAGGATCTCGCCGTACGAGCTACGGGCAGCGGCGGCGGCGTCCGAGACGTAGATCCGGGGGTCGTCCTCGCCGTCGACGCGGACGACGCCGAACCAGGCGTCCTCCTGCTCGATCAGCACCAGCACCGTGTCGTCCTCGGGGGAGGCTTCACGGGCCAGTTCGGCCAGGTCCGACAGCGTTTCCACATCATCGAGTTCTGTGTCGCTCGCTTCCCACCCGTCTTCGGTGCGCGCGAGCAGTGCGGCGAAGTACACCGTGACTCTCCCACTGGTCCTAGGCGTGCCGGTTGGGGGTCCCCCCGGCGGAGGCTTTGGGTGGGGAGTGCTGTGCGCCGAGCCCCACCCACTCGGAATCGTGGCAGAAACGGAGCGTTCAGGGGACGTCTTCGGCACCCTGTGTCCGGCTCTTTTGATCGCTTGTCGGCCGAGCCCTTCACCAGCGCTCTCGTTGCCGCCACCAGCGGATCGTAACCGGCTTCCCTGGCCGCCCCCGCACGGCCACCCCCTCAACGCGCGTGCTACCAGCGGAATGTACGCATGCGCATGGCGTGGCGGAGGCGGGCGGTCTTGGCGCGGCGGGGCTGGACACGGTCGCGCAACTCGCGCGCCTCGGTCAGCTCGCGCAGGAAGACGGCCCGGCGCCGACGCCGCTCGGCCTCGGTCTCCGACGATTTCTGTTCCCGGTCTTCCCGGGCGGGTTCCCGGTTCGGTTCACGGTCAGGCACAGGCAGACACCCCCAGTCCGTCCCCCCTGGTCCATCCCTCCCACTTTCCCTCCGTCGGGCGGTTTGATGCCAGCGGAAGGGTGATCGGGGAGCTGAGCCCCCGCACAGGACCACGGCTACTGTTAGGGCCATGCGTCTTCACGTCGTCGACCACCCTCTGGTCGCTCACAAGCTCACCACGCTGCGCGACCAGCGCACCGACTCCGCGACCTTCCGCCGTCTCGCCGACGAGCTGGTCACCCTCCTCGCCTACGAGGCCACGCGCGACGTGCGGACCGAACAGGTCGACATCACGACGCCGGTCGCCTCGACCACGGGCGTCAAGCTGTCCCACCCGCGCCCGCTGGTCGTGCCGATCCTGCGGGCCGGTCTCGGCATGCTGGACGGCATGGTCCGGCTGCTGCCGACCGCCGAGGTGGGCTTCATGGGCATGGTGCGCGACGAGGAGACGCTCCAGGCGTCCACGTACGCGACCCGGATGCCGGAGGACCTCTCGGGCCGCCAGGTGTACGTCCTCGACCCGATGCTCGCCACCGGCGGCACCCTGGTCGCGGCGATCCAGGAGCTGATCAAGCGCGGCGCCGACGACGTGACGGCCGTGGTCCTGCTGGCCGCCCCGGAGGGCGTCGAGATCATGGAACGCGAGCTGGCAGGCACCCCGGTGACGGTCGTGACGGCCTCGGTCGACGAGCGCCTCAACGAGCACGGCTACATCGTCCCGGGCCTGGGAGACGCGGGAGACCGCCTCTACGGCGCAGCAGAGTAGGCGGTCGCCTTTAGGGGCGCGCGGGGAACTGCGCGACCAGCCACGACGGCGCGGCAGCCGAACGACGCGCACATCGCCGAATCGTTCAGCAATCCTTCGGGGAGCTGGACGGCGTCGGCGACGGGTTGGCCAGCGCGGCCAGCGCCTGGTCAGCCTCCTGCTTATTGGTCAGCGCCGTGAACTTCGTACCGATAAGCAGGTCAACCTCGGTGGCCGACGCCCGCGCGTCGGTCTTCACCTGTGCCCCGGCAAGCTGCGTGCCCAGCACAGGCAGCGCGGCCTGGGCGGCCGACTTCGCGCCGAGCACCATTCCGGCGCCGGCGATCTTCTTGTCGTAGGCCTTGGTCGCGTTGCCGATGTCGCCGATGCGGAAGCCGCGCTTCCGTAGCTCGTCCGCGGCCTGCTTGGCGAGGCCGCTGCGGGGCGTGGCGTTCAGGACGTTGACGGTGATCTGGCCGGGCTTGGGCAGCGCTTTGGCGGCCGTCGTCGCCGAGGGCGAGGGGCTCGCCTTGGAGGCGCAGTCCGACTTGGGGCCCGCCGCCGTGGCCTTGCTGCCGCCGCCCGTGAAGACGTCGATGAGCTGCAAGGTGCCCCAGCCGATCAGGCCGAGGGCGGCGACGGAGGCCACGAGTCCGAGCACGAGTCTGCGGCGTCCCCGGGGTCGGCGCATCCGCGGGTACTTGTCGCCCGTGATGCGGTACTGGCCGCCCATTCCGGGGGGAGTCAGCATGCTCATGGGCGCAGCGTAGTGCGCCCTGGCGGTGATGCCTACTAAATGATCATTGACCTGGCCCGGGTAGTACCCGAAAGGGCCAATAAGGCCTGTGAAAGAAGGTGGGAACGGCCGTCAGTCCAGTTCCAGCACGCGTGCGTGCAGCACCTGGCGTTGCTGGAGGGCCGCCCGGACCGCGCGGTGCAGACCGTCTTCCAGATACAGGTCGCCCTGCCACTTCACGACATGCGCGAAGAGGTCGCCGTAGAACGTGGAGTCCTCGGCGAGCAGGGTTTCCAGGTCGAGCTGGCCCTTGGTCGTCACGAGCTGATCGAGGCGGACCGGGCGCGGCGCGACGTCCGCCCACTGCCGGGTGCTTTCCCGGCCGTGGTCGGGGTACGGCCGGCCGTTTCCGATGCGCTTGAAGATCACACGGAAAGCCTACCGGTCCAGACGTTCCGGGCGCAGCCATGGAGACGGAGTGCGACGCTGGAAAAGATGCCGTAAAGCGGGGCAAACCGGAACAGGGGTCTGACATGAGCGACCGCGAGACCGCGCCATCGGCCACCGCAGGGACCACCGCGGAGTCTTTGCCACCGGCAAACGCGCCCGGATCACCACCCCGCGCGCCGGGGAGCGCTCCCGCACTCCCCCAGCAGGCCCTGGAGATTGCTTCCGGATACACCTTCACCGGCCCGGCACTCGATCTGGGCGCCCTGATCTGGGACGGGACCTGCCTCCCGGACGCCCAGATCCGCATCCCCCTCCCGATGCTCAACCGGCACGGTCTGGTCGCGGGGGCCACCGGAACCGGCAAGACCAAGACGCTCCAGCTGATCGCGGAACAGCTCAGCGCCCAAGGTGTGCCCGTTTTCCTGGCCGATGTGAAGGGTGACGTCTCCGGGATCGCGGCGCCGGGGGAGATGAACGACAGGGTCCGGTCCCGTTCCGCCGAGGTGCACCAGCGGTGGACGGCGACCGGATTCCCCGCCGAGTTCTACGCCCTCGGCGGCATCGGCCACGGCATCCCGGTCCGCGCCACCATCACCAGCTTCGGCCCGGTACTGCTCTCCAAGGTCCTCCAGCTCAACCAGACCCAGGAGCAGTCGCTCGGCCTGATCTTCCACTACGCCGACCAGAAGGGCCTTGAGCTGCTCGACCTCAAGGACCTGAGAGCGGTCGTCGCCTTCCTCACCTCGGACGAGGGCAAGGCCGAGCTGAAGAACATCGGCGGCCTGTCGACGGCCACGGCCGGGGTCATCCTCCGTTCCCTCACCGCCTTCGAGGCGCAGGGCATGGCGGACTTCTTCGGCGAGCCGGAGTTCGACACGGCCGAGCTGCTGCGCATGGCGCCGGACGGCCGGGGCATGGTCTCGCTCCTCGAACTGCCCGCCGTACAGGACCGGCCGCAGCTGTTCTCGACGTTCCTGATGTGGCTGCTGGCCGACCTCTTCCACGACCTCCCGGAGGTCGGCGACGCCGACAAGCCGAAGCTCGTCTTCTTCTTCGACGAGGCGCATCTGCTCTTCAACGACGCGTCGAAGGCATTCCTGGACGCGATCACACAGACCGTCCGGCTCATTCGCTCGAAGGGGGTGGGCATCTTCTTCGTGACGCAGACGCCGCGAGACGTCCCCTCCGACGTCCTCGCCCAGCTCGGCAACCGCGTCCAGCACGCGCTGCGCGCCTTCACCCCGGACGACCAGAAGGCCCTCAAGGCCACGGTGAAGACGTTCCCGAACTCGCCGTACGACCTGGAGGAACTGCTCACCGGCCTCGGCACGGGCGAGGCGGTGGTCACGGTGCTCAGCGAGAAGGGGGCCCCGACACCCGTCGCCGCGACCCGGCTGCGCGCCCCCGAGTCCCTGATGGGCCCGGTCGAGGCCACCGTTCTCGACGAGGCGGTCAGGTCCTCGCAGCTGTACGCACGTTACGCACAGGCTGTGGACAGAGAGTCGGCGTACGAGAAACTGACCGCACGGGCAGGAGCGAAGGGCCCCGATGAGATGCGGGCCGCGCCCAAGCAGGCCAAGGCACCCAAGGAGGACCCCTCCGTCGTCCAACAGGTGGTGGGCAGCGGCATGTTCAAGTCGCTCGCGCGTTCCGTGGGCACCCAGATCGGGCGGGAGATCACCCGCTCCCTCTTCGGTACGGCACGGCGGAGGCGGTAGCCACCAGGGTCCCGCCCCCGCCGCCCGGTCAGCGGCCCGGCTCCTTCGCGGGCTGCTCCGGCTTGGCCTCCTTGACCTGTGGTTTCGGTGCGTTGCGTACGGCCTCGGCGCGCAGCAGGGCGCGCAGGACCGCGTAGGGGTCGATCGCCATGACGGTGTTCCTGTCCCGTGTGTCGTACGGAGTGACTGACTGATGGACCGGGGGGCCGGGCCTGTCAGCAGCGCAGGACCACCGAGCGCGGGGCACGCGGGGAAGGGGCGGCGGGCGGCGTGTGGATCGGCAGGGGCCGGGCGGTGGGACCCGCGATCGGGACGGGTACGGGCCGCAGCGGTACGACACAACGGCCGGTGCCCCGCGTCACCGGCCGCAGCACGGTGTCCAGGACGTCGTACTCGAAGACCGCCGAGCCGCTCTCGGCCGCCGCCATGGAGGCGGGCATCGTCTGCGCGCCCGCGTGCCCGCCCGGCATGGACAGGGCGAGCAGCAGGACGAACGCCCGCAGCCAGGCACGCCGACGGGCTTGCGATACGACGGTGCTCACGGGGTTTGTGTCCCGTGCGGAGTACGTCGTTCATCACACCGGCGGGGAGAACCGCCCGCTCGGCCTACTTGCCGGCGGCTTTCGCCGCCTTGGCCGCCGCCTTCATCTCCTGTTTGTGGGCGCGCACCTTGGTCAGGGACTCGGGGCCGGTGATGTCGGCGACGGAGCGGAAGGACTTCGGTTCGCCGTAGGCGCCGGCCGCCTCGCGCCAGCCCTTGGGCTGCACGCCGAGCTGCTTGCCGAGGAGGGCCAGGAAGATCTGGGCCTTCTGCTTGCCGAAGCCGGGCAGGTCGGTGAGGCGCCCCAGCAGCTCCGGCCCGGTCGCCGCGTCCCGCCAGACGCCCTCGGCGTCACCGTCGTAGTGCTCGACGAGGTACTGGCAGAGCTGCTGGATGCGCTTGGCCATCGAGCCGGGGTAGCGGTGCACGGCCGGCTTGTCGGAGAGGAGCGCGGCGAAGGCCTCGGGGTCGTACGCGGCGATCTCGTGCGCGTCGAGGTCGTCGGCGCCGAGGCGCTGGGCGATTGTCGCCGGCCCTTTGAACGCCCACTCCATCGGCACTTGCTGATCCAGCAGCATGCCGGTCAGCGCGGCGAGCGGGCTGCGGCCGAGGAGCGCGTCGGCCTCGGGGTCCTGGGCGAGGTGGAGAGTGACGTCCATGGTCCGATCATGCCCCGATCGGACCATGGGCGCCCGGCCGCGCGGCAATTAGGACGGTCACCAGTAGCGGCCGAATCAGCTCGATCGTGTGATGGCCGACTTCTGGGCTTGCGGCGCCCAAGACCGTTCGGGGCGCGCGCACGTGCCCGGCTCCTGCCGGTTTCGCTGCCCCTGCCCCTGCGCCATGCCTTTTTCACCCCTCGCGTACGATTCCACCACAACTTACTTAGGTAAACCTAACCTAAAGTGCAATTTCAGACGCCAGTGAGGATACGAATATGGCCACCGAGATCTACCGCGACGCCTGGGGGATCCCGCACCTGCGTGCGGGCGACGCATATGAACTCGCCCGTGGCCAGGGCCGCGTCACCGCCCTCGATCGAGCCTGGCAGCTGGAGGTCGAGCGCCACCGTGCGCAGGGCACCTCGGCCGCGTTCCTCGGCGCCGAGGCCGTCGGCTGGGACGTGTTCGCCAGACGCGCCCGCCTCGACGACACCGCGAGACGCTGCTACGCCGCCCTGGAGAGCCGGGACCCCGAAACCGCCGCCTGGGTACGGGCGTACGCGGATGGCGTGAATGAGGGGTTGGGGGAAGGGGGCGCCGCCGCGCCCGAGTTCGCCGCGACCGGACTCGCCCCCGGCCGCTGGGAGCCCTGGACCCCGCTCGGTATCTGGCTCGCCACGCACATCCTGTTCTCCGGGTTTCCGGCCAAGCTCTGGCGGGAGCAGGTCGTGCGGCACCTCGGCGCCGACGCCATCGGCCTGTTCGCCATCGACGGTCCCGGCACCTCCGGCAGCAACGGCTGGCTGGTCAGCGGTGAACGGTCGGTCACCGGGCTGCCGTTGCTCGCGGGCGATCCGCACCGGTACATCGAGGATCCCGGGGGCTATCAGCAAGTCCGCCTGTCCTGCCCGGAGTTCGACGTCGTCGGGCTGGCCGTCCCGGGCGTCCCCGGCATCGCCCACTTCGGGCACACGGGCACGGTCGCCTGGGCCATCACCAACGCCATGGCCGACTATCAGGATCTGTATGTGGAGCGAATTCGCCGTGTGGGGGAGGGAGTTGAGGCCCTTGATCCGGATGGGGAGTGGCGGGCCGTCGATGTGCGGGTAGAGGTCGTGGAGGTCGCGGGTGGGGAGTCCGTCGAGGTGGAGGTGATCGAGACCGGGCGGGGGCCGGTCGTGATCGGTAGGCCCGAAGATGATGATGCAGAAACGATTAGTCTGCGCTATCCGCCCCGCGTCACCGGCGACCTCGGCTTCTCCGCTCTCCTCCCTCTCCTCCGCTCCCGTCGCGTCGCCGACATCGACCGTGCCCTCGATCTCTGGGCGGAGCCCGTCAACGTCGTCCAGGCCGCCGACACCGAGGGCGGGCTGCTGCACCGGGTCGCCGGGCACGTCCCCGTACGCGCCGAGGCCAACCGGACCCGGCTCGTGCGGGCCTGGGAGCCCGGGAACGAGTGGCACGGTCGGCACGAGACGCCGTACGGCACCGTCGACGACGGTCTCGCCGTCATGGCCAACCAGCGCGGCCCCGCGACTCCCCTCGGCGTCGAGTTCGCGCCGCCGCACCGGGCGGACCGTATCCGCGCTCTGTTGGAGGAGAAGGACCAGTGGTCGGCGGGCGATCTGCCCGTCCTCCACCTGGACACGCACCTCGCCTCAGCCGCGCCTCTCCTCGATCTTCTTGCCGGACTGGACGGCCTGACCCCGCACGAGGAGGCTCTTCGCGGCCAACTCCTGCGCTGGGACCGTCGGATGGACGCCGACAGCATGGAGGCGGCGACCTACGCGGCCCTGCGCTCCGCCGTCGTACGCCGCCTCGCCGCCCACCCCGCCTTCGCCGCACTGGCCGTCCCGCCCGCGTACCCCGAGGTCTTCCTTCCCTGGCTCGCCCTGCTTCCCCGGATCGGCTTCGCGCTCGAAGGGCTCCTGAGCGCACGGGAGTTGTACGGGATCGATCGCGCCGCCCTGGTGAGAGAAGCCGTCGCCGAGGTGGTCGTCGACCCGGGATCCGGCTCCGTGACCTGGGGCGAGCGGCACCGGCTGGTGCCCTGGCGGGCGCTCGGCAGCACCTCGTACGACGAACCGGGGCTCTCCGGCGACCACGACTGCGTGCTCTGCACCTCCGCCGTTCCCGGGCTCACCGATCTCAGCGCGCGTGGGCCCGCCGCGAGGTACGTCTGGGATCTGGCCCGGCGTGAGGACAGTCTGTGGGTCGTGCCCTTCGGGGCCTCCGGGGTTCCGGGCTCCGACCATCACCGCGATCAACTGCCCCTGTGGGCAAGGGGGGACCTCGTCCCGGTCGTCACCGACTGGGCGCGGCTCACGCGGGAGTACCCGCCGGTTTCTTCGTACGGGGATCGCGTGGCCGTTCATGAGCAGGTGGTCGACGGGTTCGGCACCGTGCGCGTGGTGCGGCTTGACCCCCTCGCCGATGCCGGGGTCGTGCACGGCTGGGTGAGTGAGCCGCGGGCCGGATTCTGGGGGATGAGCGGGCTGAGTGAGGAGCAAGTCGCCGAGATCTACGGTCACTTGGACACCCTCGACACCCATCACGCCTATCTGCTGGTGAAGGACGGTACGGCGGTCGGGCTGCTCCAGACCTATGAGCCCGAGGCCGACCGGGTGAGCGAGTGCTACACCGTCGAGCCCGGCGACATCGGCATCCATCTGCTGCTCGCGCCCGCCGGGGCGGAGGGCCGGCGGGCCGGGTGGTCGGCCGCGTTGATGGGGGTGCTGGCGGAGTACGTGCTGGTCGGGCTCGGGCGGCGGCGGATCGTGGTCGACCCCGATGTGCGGAACGAGAAGGCCGTCGCCCGCTTCCTGCGACAGGGGTTTGTCGCCGGGCCGGTTGTCGTGCTGCCCGAGATCGACCTGCCGGACGTGTATCTGCCGGAGAAGCGCGCCCAACTGGCGTTTCTTCCCTGGGAGGTAGCTTTTCCCGGGTGACTGCAGAGAACCCGGTGACTCCAGAGAACCCGGTGAACCCCGACGACCTGATCGCCCACTACGGCCTGGAGCCGATCCCGCGTGAGGGCGGGCTGTTCCGGCGTACCTGGGCGGGGCCCGAGCGGGCCGACGGGCGGCCGGAGGGCTCGGCGATCGTCGCGCTGCTGACCTCCGCGCCCGACGACTTCTCCGCGCTGCACCGGCTGCCGTCGGACGAGGTCTGGCACTTCTACCTCGGCGATCCGCTGGAGATGCTGCTTCTGGCGGCGGACGGGACTTCACGGGTGGTGGTGCTCGGGCCCGGTGTCCTGCGCGGGCAGGAGATCCAGGTGACTGTGCCCGGCGGCACCTGGATGGGCGCTCGGGTCGTCGAGGGCGGGGCGTGGACCTTCTTCGGGTGCACGATGGCGCCCGGGTTCACGTTCGAGGGGTACGAGCACGGCGACGCGGGCGAGCTGGCCGCGCGTTATCCGGCCGAGGCGGCTCGTGTCCGGGCACTGTGTCGGCCATGAGAGACATGAACCTTCTGGCAGGCCAGGTCGCCCTTGTCACCGGGGGCGGTGGCGGGATCGGGCGCGGGATCGCGTTGCGGTTCGCGGCGGAGGGGGCCGCCGTCGCCGTGCACTGCCGGACGTCGGACGAGGGTGCGCGGGACGTGGTCGCGCGGATCGGGGCGTCGGGCGGGCGGGCCGTCGTACTGCGGGGGGATCTCGGCGACGAGGACGAGTGCCGGCGGGTCGTGCGGGAGGCCGCCGAGTGGGGTGACGGGCGGCTGGACGCGCTGGTCAACAACGCGGGTGTGCAGCCGGTACAGGAGCTGGCCGGGATGACGGTCGCGGACTGGCGGGCGGTCGTCGACACGAACGTTCTGAGTGTCTTCGCCTGTACGCAGGCCGCGGCGGACATCATGCGCGGGAACGACGGTGGGGGGAGCGGTGGCGGGAGTGTTACGCACATCGCGTCCATCGAGGCAGCGCATCCGGCGGCCGGGCATGCGCATTACTGCGCTTCCAAGGCGGCCGTGGTGATGCACGCCCGGTCGGCGGCGCTCGAGTACGGGCCGTACGGGATCCGCGTCAACAGCGTCTCGCCCGGGCTCGTCGACCGGGAAGGGCTGGCGGACGACTGGCCGGAGGGGGTGCGGCGCTGGCAACAGGCGGTGCCCGTAGGGAGGTTGGGGCGGGCTGAGGACGTCGGTGACGCGTGTGTGTTCCTCGCGTCGCGGCTGGCGTCCTGGGTCAGCGGGCACGACCTGGTCGTGGACGGAGGGATGTCCGCGCGTCCCACGTGGTGAAGGCCACGGTGAATCCCGTGTCGGCCCGGTGAGCGGGGCGTCAGGATCGTCCGTACGTATACGAGAGCCGGATTGTCCCGGAGACGGAGAAGGTACGTGGGCCGACTACGGAACGAAGGGCGCGATGACCGACGAGCCGCAGGAGGCGAACATCCAGGGATCGACGGGTTCAACGGGTTCAACGGGTTCAACAGAGGCGGAAGCCGGGGGATCCGGGGCGCCCGGGGACTTCAAAGGGTGGTGCTGCTGGGCACCATGCTGGTCCTGTTCGTCCTCGTCGGCGGGGCGGGTACCGCGTCCGCGCACGCCGCTCTCCGAGACAGCGACCCCCGTGACGGAAGCGTCCTCGAGTCCGCGCCCCGACAGGTCACCCTGACCTTCACCGAGGCCGTCGGTCTGCTCGACGACTCCTTCCGTGTCTTCGACCCTGACAGCCGGCGCGTCAGCACCGGCGAGGCCGAGCATGTGAAGGGGAGTTCCGACGCGGTGCGCGTGAGCCTGCCCGAGGGTCTCGGCGAGGGCACGTTCACCGTGGCCTGGCGGGTCGTCTCGGCGGACAGTCACCCCATCTCGGGCGCCTTCACCTTCTCCATCGGTGAACCCTCCGCGACCTCGGCCACGATCGACACCGGTCCCGTCGAGAACGCGGCCACCAGCGCCCTCTACGACATCGTCCGCTATCTGGCGTACGCGGCTCTGGCACTGCTCGTCGGCACGGTCGTGTTCGTTCTGTTCTGCCGGCCGGCCGGCACGGACCCTCTGCGCAAGCTGGTCCTGACGGGCTGGTGGACCCTCCTCGTGTCCAGCGTCGCCCTGCTCCTGCTGCGCGGCCCGTACGAGGCGGGCACCGCCCCGGCCACCGCCTTCGACCTGTCGACCCTGGAACGCACCGCGAGCAGCAGGCCGGGCCTGGCACTCCTCGCCCGGATCGTTCTGCTGGCGGCAACGGCGGTACTGCTGACGGTGGTTGTACGTCGGCGGCAGCGTGACGGGGAGCGTGACGGGGACAGTGGCAAGCCGGTCCTCCTCGCCGCCGGTGGCGTGCTCGCCGTCGGGCTCACGCTGACCTGGGCCGCCGCCGAACACGCGTCGGCCGGTATCCAGGTGCCGGTCGCGATGACGTCCTCGGTGCTGCATCTGCTCGCCATGGCAGCCTGGTTGGGCGGCCTCGCGGCCCTGCTCACCAGCCTCCAGGCGGCGGAGCCGCTCCCCACGTCCACCGTCGCCCGCTTCTCCAAGCTGGCCTTCGTCTCCGTGACCGTCCTGACCGTCACCGGCGTCTACCAGTCCTGGCGCGGCCTCGGCTCCTGGGACGCGTTCACCGACACGTCGTACGGGCGCATCCTGATCGCCAAGCTGTGCGCGGTGGTGTTCCTGCTGGTGGCGGCCGGGTTCTCGCGCCGCTGGACAGGGCAGTTGCTGGTGCCGGTGGCGACGGAGGCGGCGGAGGTCGCCGAGGTCGCCGAGGCGAAGGTCGTGGAACGGGTGCCTGAGACGGTCGGTGCTCGGGTGACTTCGTCCGGCGGCGACGGAGGCGGCAACGACGCAACCGATGGCGTAAGCGCGGAGAGCCCCTCCGCCCCCTCCGACCCCTACCGTCGTCGGCTCCGGCGTTCCGTGCTGGCCGAAGTGGCTGTCGGGATCGCGGTGTTGGTGATCACGACGATTCTCACGGCCACCCTGCCGGGGCGGGCCGCCGCCGAGGCTGCGGAGGCCGCCCAGGACGCGCCCGCGCCCGGGGTGATCAACGCGTCCACGACGACGATCCCCTTCGACGTCGGTACGCCGGGCGGACACGGCAAGGTGCAGGTCACCCTCGAACCGGCCCGGGTCGGGGAGAACAGCGTGCAGGCCGTGGTGTTCGGGCCCGACGACGGTTTCGCGATCGTCCCCGAACTCCGGATCTCCTTCTCCCTCCCCAGCAAGGACATCGGCCCGCTCAACGCCGAGGTCACCGACCTGGGCGGCTACTGGGGCACCAACACCCTTCAGCTGCCGATCGCCGGAACCTGGACCATGAAGGTGACGATCCGGACCTCGGACGTCGACCAGGTGAGCGTGTCCCGGAAGGTGAAGATCAGTCCCTGACCTGGGCGAGGAGGTCGGCGAGGGCGGTGACCGACGTGAGGATCTCGGCCGGTGGCCGGGCCAGGTCGACCGCGTGGGTGGTGACGGTGATGCCGACGTTGCGGATCGGGTGGGGGACGGGGGCGTCGCCCCGCTGGGCCGCGTACACGAGGTGGCCGTGCGGGAGGGCCAACGCCGTGCAGTAGCTGAGCAGTTGGTACATGTGGTCGTGGGGCGGCGGTGCGGCGCCGAGGTCGATGTACTTGGCGTCCACGACGGTCAGGGGGCGTCCGGCGCGGTAGAGGACCAGGTCGGGGCGGATCCGGACGCGGGAGCTCACGTCCAAGTGGTGGCGCCGGTCCTGAGGTCGGACCCGTATCCGGTGCGGGACCAGGGCGGCAGTCAGGGTGTCCGTGAGGAACCGCTCGAAGACCCGGGCCAGGTCGAGGACGAAGCCGTCGGTCGTCACGGGGGTGGGGCCTTCGTGCGGGGAGATGCCGCGGTCGGTGAGGATCAGCTCCGCCAGGCGCAGGGCGGGCGCGTAACGGGAGTTGAGGCGGGTCGGCGTCCAGGTGGGGAGCGGGGTGCCGGGGCGCAGGGGCGTGACCTCGGGGAGGCGTCCGGCCAGGTGGCGCAGGGTGCGGCGGGCCGTCTGCGTGACTCCGGGGAGGCGTTCCAGGCGGTGCAGCGCGGCCAGCAGGACGCGGTTCTCCGCGATGTCGGCCGTGAAGTCGTCGTAGCGGACGGCCACGGGGAGCGGCAGTCCCGTCCGGCGCAACTGGTCGGCGGTGCGGATCCGGCCGCGTACGACGGGGAGTTCGTCGTCGGTGACGCGGTAGCCGTGCAGGACGCCGGGGTCGAGGGCGCGGCGGGCGGCGCGGGCGTAGGCGTCGGCCAGGGCGGGGAGCAGGGCGTCGTCGGACGCCGACGCGGTGACCGGCTGGTCCTGCCAGGGGGTGCCCGGGGCGTGGGTGAGGAGGAACAGCAGCTGGGAGACGGGGAGTTTGGGGCGGATACGGAGTTCGACGGTGCCGTCGCCGCGTCCGAGCCGGATCAGGCCGACTCGCTGCCGGCCGGAGACACGCCAGCGTCCGCCGGGGCCGGGTGCCGGGGTGAGCCGGACGAGGTCCGTGCGATGGGCGAGGGTGGCGACCTGGGCGGGGCGCAGGGCGACCAGGACACCCCGGCCGGTCTCGGTGAGGGAGATGTGGTCGGTCGTGACGGCCACCGGGTCACTCCGACGCGGAGGGTGGGGTGGGCAAGGTGGGCAGGGCGGCGTCGAGGGCGTCGAGCCCGTACTCCTCCTCGACGTCGACGCCCGTGCCGTACAGCTGGTCCTCCAGGAGGGGCAGGATCTGGGTGCTCCAGATCAGCTCCAGGCCGTCGGGGTCGGCTGCCTGGCGGTTCATCAGGTACGACGGTCCGATCGCCCGATCCGGGTCGCCCAGGCGGGAGTTGAGGGCGTCGAGGAGGTCGGCCGGGCGCTCGGGCAGGCTGTGGCGGTCCAGCCAGCGGCGCAGCAGACCGGCGACGGGCGGGCGGTCCGGGGAGAGCCTGCGGAAGGCGAACCGGCGGCGCATGGCCGCGTCCACCAGGGCGATGGAACGGTCGGCGGTGTTCATCGTGCCGATGATGTAGACGTTCTTGGGCAGGTCGAACTGCTGCTCGGGCGAGTACTGGGTGATGATCGGCTCCTCCCGGTACTCCAGCAGGAAGTACAGCTCGCCGAAGACCTTGGCGAGGTGGGCCCGGTTGATCTCGTCGATGACCAGGACGTACGGGTTGGCCGGGTCCTGCCGGGCCCGGTCCACCAGCAGCTTGAACGGGCCCGGCACCACCTCGAAGACCACCGTGCCGCCGTCGCTCCTGACCGGGCGGAACCCCTCGAAGAAGTCCTCGTAGGTGTAGGAGGGGTGGAACTGCACCAGCCTCGTCCGGTCCGGCCCGGCCACGTGCTGGGCGAGGCGCCGGGCCAGGAAGGTCTTCCCGGTGCCGGGCGGGCCGTACAGGATGATCTGCTGCATCCGCTCCAGTTGGCGTGCGGTGTCCCGCAACCAGCCGACGGGCATGAGCAGTTCGCCCGCGAGGTCCTCGCCGACCGGCGGCAGCTCGATCGGGCGGGTCGCGTCGACCTTGAGCAGCTCCTCCTCGACGGCGTCGGTCAGGTCGGCGGCCTCGGCGAGTTCGGCGGCGACCGTGCTGATGTCGTAGACGGTGGGCGGGCGTTGGAGCTGGCTCTGCACCTGCTCGGGAAGGTCGGCGCGGTGCAGGGGGCGGGTGACGGTGGCCCACTTGACCGAGCGGCGGCGGGCCCGGTCGGGGCCGTCGGAGAGGTCGTACCGGGCCGGGCCCTCGACCGTGCCGACGTGCACGTCGTCGGGGGTGACGGTGACGACGACGTCCCCCTGCTTCATCTGCGAGAGGAACAGGTGGAGTTGGCTCGTAGTCTGGCCCCGGGCCTGTGCGGAGGCCTCCGGCATGGCACGGGAAACGGCTTGCTGGATCGCGTACTTGGGTGAGCCGGCGGGGATCTCCGGCAGTTCCATGAACGAGGTCGAGCAGTATCCGTGCGCCAGCCAGTCCGGGATGTGGTTCTGCCCGTCGACATTGAACCCCCTTACCAGCCAGCCCTGTTGGCCGACCTGGGTCGCCCCGGGGCGCCAGTGGTCCAGCCAGGGATCGGCGAAGAAGTTCACCGGTTCCGCCGACTCCTCCTGCAACAGGCCGC
Organism: Streptomyces sp. GQFP; assembly: GCF_021545335.1. GTDB lineage: Bacteria > Actinomycetota > Actinomycetes > Streptomycetales > Streptomycetaceae > Streptomyces. Next base: position 5,307,338 of record NZ_CP089312.1, read on the forward strand.
GCAGGACGAGGAGGTCGCGGTCGTCGTCGCCGGTGGGGTCCGGGAGGCGGTCGCGGTAGCCGGTCAGGATGCGCCGCTTGCTCTGGGTACTGGCGATGGGGAGGAAGGTCTCGGGGAACAGGAGTGCCTGGAGGACGTGGACCTGGGCGCGGGCCTTGTTGTGGCCCATGGAGGTGAGGACGGCGCGGCATGTGTCGCGGAAGAGCCAGGGGTCTTCGAGTAGTTCGCGCCTCGCGTGGGGAGGGAGTGCCGTCAGCTCCTCCACCAGCAGCACCAGGAACTGGAACTGCGCCCAGCGGTAGTTGAGGAAGGCCTGGCCACCGTTGATGAACCCGTTGAGCGGGGCGCCGAGTTCGGCCGGGATGGCGATGTCCCGATGGGCCCAGGAGAGCACCTCGTTCAGGATCTCCCGTTTCCTCGGCACGCCTATCTGTTCCGGCTTCAGCGGTACGAGGTTGACGTAGAGGAGTTCCGCGGCGAGGACGATCGTCGCGTGAGGAGCGCCGGCCAGTTGCCGTTCGAGCTTCACGAGGAAGGTGTCTGAGGACTCGTCCGGCTGGTCGACGAACCTGCGCCGCAGGTCGGTCGCCGTGTCGTACGTCCAGATGGTCAGCCCCGGGACGAAGGCGGAGCGGCCGTCGAGCAGCCCGCCCCGGAAGACGCGCCGGGCCGCACCGACGACAGGAGCCCCTTCAACTGTCGTGCCGTGTACGCCCGTTCGTGGCCCACGCTGCTCGATCACGTCCGATGTCCCCCAGTTCGCCCCGGCTCTCGCGCCGCTCATCGTAGGCGCCGCCCCGGAACCACACCGCCAGGACGATCGGATAGACCAGGTAGCCGAAGCGGGTGGCCGGTATCAGGCACATCGCCAGGCCCAGGCCGACGGCCAGGCGGTCCGCCGCCGCCCGGACCGTGTGCGGCGGCCGGACCACGAGTGACGCGGCCACCGCGACGGCGCTCGCGACCAGCAGCGCGACCGCGAGGACGAAGCCGCCGGGCACGTACTCCGCGAGCAGATGCCCGGGCAGCGGGCTCGTCGCCGGGGACTGGACGCTGCCCTTGCCCAGCGGGAACAGCACCACGTGCTCGACGAAGGCGTGGGGGCCGGCCGGCGCGACCGGTATGACAGCCGCCGCCGCTGTCAGGAGGGCGGTCGCCGTAGCCCGTACGGCCGTGCTGCGGCCCGCCGTGACGGCGATCAGGATCAGGGCGACGGGGAGGAGGGGCCAGGCGGCCCACTTCAGGGATGCCGCGGCGCCTATCGCCAGCCCGGCCGCGACCCCGGCCGCGACCCCGGCCCCGACCGCGACCCCGGCCGCGACCCCGGCCCCGACCGCGACCCCGGCCGCGACCCCGGCCCCGACCGCGACCCCGGCCGCGACCCCGGCCCCGACCGCGACCCCGGCCGCGACCCCGGCCCCGACCCCGGCACCGGCACCGGCACCGGGTCCGGCACCGGCACCGGGTCCGGGTCCGGGTCCGGAATCGGCCTGGCCCGCCAGCGCCAGCCCCAGGCACATCAGCCCGATCACCGGCAGGTCGACCCCGCCGACGGCCAGGGCCTGTCCGGCGGATCAGGTCGGAGGAGAGCACCCGTACTGATCCGCCGGACAGGCCCCAGGGGCAGGGCCACTGCCGGGAAGGAGACCAGCAGCGCCGTACGGGCCGCGCCGGCCGTCCGCCCCGTACGGGATCTGGTCGTCGCGTAGATGCAGGCCACGAAGGCCGCGCAGAACCACAGGCGGGCGTCCGTGAGCGGGGCCAGGGGCGTCGCCCAGGAGGGGCGTGGGGGAGGCCGAAGAGGGCCATGCCGGGCAGGTACGGGTTGTAGTCGTCCAGGGTGGTCGGGTGGGGCGGGTACGGGCTGCCCGTGTGCAGGAGCAGGGCGCCCGAGTGCTCGACGACCCCGACCTCGGACTGGGCCCCGCCGAGCACGATCAGCAGGGCCAGGGGGAGCAGTACCGCGCCGACGGTGGCCGTGCGCAGCGCCCGGCCCGTCCAGGGGCGCGGGGCACGGGCCGCCAGGATCGCCGCCGTGCCGTAGCCGAGGGCCGCGCAGACGCCCCACACGCGGTGCGGGGTCAGGGATGTGACCAGCGCCAGGCCGAGGGCGAAGGCGGCGCAGGCCAGGAGGTGGACGACGTCCCAGCGGACCGGGGCGCGGCGAGGGTTTTTCCGGCCGCTGGGGCCGCCGGGACGGGTGCCGTGGCGGTGGTCGTGGCGGGTGCCGTGGCGGTGGTCGTGCTGGGCATGGGTGGGCTCCTGCCGGCTCCGGCTGACGGGTGAGGTGATCGCCTGGGGTGATCACCACCAATGTCCCTTCCGGACCGGCCCGCCCACCTCGCCGAAAGGTCACTGTTCGTGACCGGCGAGATGCGCTGCTCGACCGATCGGCCGAGGGAGTGAGCGGAGAGATGTGCGTGAGCTGTTTGCCGTCTATCTGTTAGCAAACCTTCTCGTTTTGATGTCCATCACGTTTCAGGAACGGAGGGCGTCAGCTCTTGACGCATGACAGGACATGGGGCTCTTATTGCCGCCACGATGTTTGGTCAAGTTGATTTCTGGTCGTTTTAGATCAGCATGGACCCAGCGTAGTCGTGACCTTGCTCCCCGTTTAGGGGAGTCTGTCCTCAGGAGCCGTCATGCACCACACCCCCTCCGGTCTGTCCGTCCCCGGTCCCAGCCGCCGCACCCTGCTGCGCGGGATCGGCGGCGCGGCGGCGCTCGGCGCTGCCGTCCCGCTGCTGAGCGCCTGTGGCGGCGACAGCGACTCGGGTTCCGACACGAAGACCGTCACCCTCGGCTCGAACTCGTCGGACGCCGTGCCGAAGAAGGCCTTCGCCGAGATCTACGCGGCGTTCACGAAGAAGACCGGCATCAAGGTCGACGTGAACACGAAGGACCACAACACGTTCCAGGAGCAGATCAACTCCTACCTCCAGGGCACCCCGGACGACGTGTTCACCTGGTTCGCCGGTTACCGCATGCAGTTCTTCGCGGGCAAGGGCCTGGCCAGCCCGATCGACGACGTGTGGACGAAGATCGGGAGCAACTTCCCCGACGCGATGAAGCAGCTCAGCAAGGGCGCGGACGGCAAGTACTACTTCGTGCCGCTGTACACGTACCCCTGGGCGATGTTCTACCGGAAGAGCGTCTTCAAGGAGCACGGCTACGAAGTGCCCACCACCTGGGCGCAGTTCATCGCGCTGTGCAAGCAGATGAAGGCGGACGGCCTGGTCCCGATCGCCTTCGGCGACAAGGACGCCTGGCCCGCGCTCGGCACCTTCGACCAGATCAACTTCCGTACCAACGGGTACGACTTCCACACCGAGCTGATGGCCGGAAAGGCATCCTGGACCGACGCGAAGGTTCGCGCCACGTTCGACAACTGGGCCGAAATTCTCCCCTATCACCAGGAGGGCTCGACGGGCCGAACCTGGCAGGACGCGGCCCAGACGCTCGTCTCGAAGAAGGCCGGCATGTATCTGCTGGGCACCTTCGTGGGCCAGCAGTTCACGAACGCGACCGATCGTGAGGACCTCGACTTCTTCGCCTTCCCGGAGATCGACCCCTCCTTCGGGCAGGACACGGTCGAGGCGCCCACCGACGGCTTCATGCTCAGCAAGTCGCCGAAGAACAAGGCCGGTTCGGTCCAGCTCCTGGAGTACCTGGGCACTCCGGAGGCCGAGCAGATCTACCTCAAGTCCGACCCGAACGTCGTCGCCGCCTCCACCACCGCCGACACCTCCTCGTACAGCGCCCTCCAGAAGAAGGCGTACGAGATGATCAGCGGCGCGAAGAGCCTCACCCAGTTCATGGACCGCGACAGCCGGCCGGACTTCACCTCCACGGTGATGCAGCCCGCGCTGCAGAAGTTCATCCGCGATCCCAAGGGCATCGACAGCCTGCTCTCGTCCATCGAGCGCCAGAAGAAGACGATCTTCGCCTCCTCATGAGCACCTTCGATTCGAATCCCGTGATCCCGGGGGCGGCCGACGCGCCGCCCCCGGGCGGTACCGTCACCCCCTCGTCCCCGCAGCGACTCAAGCCGCCCCAGGGGCACAAGCGGCTCCTCACCCGCAAGGACAGGGTCGCCCTCGGCTTCATGGCCGGGGTGCCGACGTTCCTGCACATCGCCCTCGTGTGGGTGACGGCCTTCGCCTCGGTCGCGCTGGCCTTCACCACCTGGGACGGCATCGGCTTCGGCTCCATCGAGTGGGTCGGGCTGCAGAACTTCCGTGAACTGTTCGACAGCAACCCGCAGTTCTGGCCGGCCGTCCAGCACAACGTGATCTGGTTCGTCGCACTGATCCTGATCCCGACCCCGCTCGGTCTGTTCCTGGCCGTGCAGCTGGACAAGAACATCCGGTTCAGCCGGGTCTACCAGACGGCGTTCTTCCTGCCGGTCGTGGTCTCCATGGCGGTCATCGGCTTCGTCTGGCAGCTGGTCTACAACCCGGACACGGGCCTGATCAACAGCCTGATCGGCGCCAACAAGCCCGGCCACTACATCGACTGGATCGGCGACCCGGACCTCAACCTCTGGGCCATCCTCGTCGCCGCCGCCTGGCGGCACACCGGCTACATGATGATCCTGTACCTGGCCGGTCTGAAGGGCGTCGACCCGTCGCTGCGCGAGGCGTCCTCGCTCGACGGCGCCAACGAGTGGCAGACGTTCAAGAACGTCATCTTCCCGACCCTGCGTCCCACCAACACGATCGTCCTGGTCGTCACGATCATCGAGTCGCTGCGCGCGTTCGACCTCGTGTACGTCTTCAACGGCGGTGCCGAGGGCACCGAGTTGCTGTCGATCCTGGTCACGAACAACATCATCGGCGAGTCCAGCCGGATCGGTTACGGGTCCGCGATCGCCGTCGTGCTGCTGCTGATCTCGCTCGTCGTGATCATTCCGTACCTGGTCAGCACCTTCCGGAAGGAGCGGCGAGCATGAGCGCCTCCACCCTGGCCGTGAAGGGGCGCGCCCCGGTCCGCCCCGGCCGCGTGCTCCTGCACGTCTTCCTCGTCGTCATGTCGCTGGCCTGGCTCGCGCCGCTGCTGTGGGCGATGTACGCGGCGCTGCGCCCGTACTCCGAGACCAGCGACAAGGGCTATGTCTCCTGGCCCGACAAGCTGAGCTTCTCGAACTTCACGAACGCGTTCACGCAGTCGGACATGACGCACTACTTCGTCAACACGCTGATCATCGCCGTGCCGGCGGTGCTGCTGACGCTGTTCCTGTCGTCGATGGTCGCCTTCTACGTCAGCCGCTTCGACTTCCGCGTCAACCTGTTCCTGCTCCTGGTCTTCACGGCGGGCAACCTGCTCCCGCAGCAGGTCATCATCACCCCGCTGTACCGCCTCTACCTGCTGGTGGACCTGCCGGGCATCACCGACTCCGGCAAGCTGTACGACTCCGCGCTGGGCCTCGTCCTCATCCACATCGCGTTCCAGTCGGGCTTCTGCGCGTTCGTGCTGGCCAACTACATGCGGATGCTCCCGCACGAGCTGACCGAGGCCGCGCTGGTCGACGGCGCGTCGGTGTGGCGGATGTACTGGCAGATCGTGCTGCCGCTGTGCCGCCCCGCGATGGCCGCCCTGGCGACCCTGCTCTCCATCTGGATCTACAACGACTTCTTCTGGGCCATCGTGCTCATCTCGACCGGCGAGAACATGCCGATCACCTCGGCGCTCAACAACCTCTCCGGGCAGTACTTCACGGACCCCAACCTGGTGGCGGCGGGTGCGTTGCTGACAGCGATCCCGACACTGATCGTTTACTTCGCGCTGCAGCGGCAGTTCGTCAGTGGTCTTACCTTGGGCGCCAACAAGGGCTGACGCCATGTAGGTTGCCCGGCTAGTCGAAAGAGAACGACACGTGTCCCTCCCCTTCATACCCGTTGCCTCCGTGCCCGTGGACGTCCGTCGCGCCCGCGTCCACGAGGAGGGCTGGCAGTCCTGGAGCCCCAGCGGCGCCTACGCCCCGGGCGACAAGCCGTACCGCCCGACGAACGACAACTGGGCGACGGTCTGCTACCGCCCCGGACACCCCGTCCCCGAAGGCGTCTTCCAGGGCGAGGGCCTGCTCGCCCTGGACCCGGGCGACGGATCCCCGGTACGCCTGTGGGCGGCACCGGACCCGACGCGCCAAGTCCCCTCCATACGCCTGGAGTTCAAGGAGGGCGGCCGGGCGGAGGTGAGCGCGAACGGCCCGGTGACATCGGTGACGGGTGAGGGTGACATCCAGGCGGCACTGGCGAGTTGGGCCGAGGGACGCGGGCTCCCGGCACCCCGCCCGGCACCGACGGTCTGGTGCTCCTGGTACGAGTACTTCACCGGGGTCACCGAGGACGACATCCACGAGAACCTGCGCGCGATGGACGTCCTCGACCTGCCCATCGACGTCGTCCAGATAGACGACGGCTACCAGAAGGCCCTCGGCGACTGGCTCACGCTCTCGGGCCGCTTCCGCTCCCGGGCCGGCATAGCCGACCGCATCCGCGCGGGTGGCCGCCGGGCGGGCATCTGGACGGCCCCCTTCCTGGTCGACCCGAGCAGTGAGTTGGCCGCCGATCACCCGGACTGGCTGGTACGGGACGCGGCGGGCGCGCCGCTGCACGCGGGCCGCAACTGGGGGCACGACCTGTACGTGCTGGACACGACCCACCCGGCCGCTGCGGCGTATCTGACCGAGGTGTTCACGACCCTGCGCGCCGAGGGCTACGACTACTTCAAGGTCGACTTCCTGTACGCGGGCGCGCTGGAGGGCGTACGGCACGGTGGTGAGGACGGCGGCGAAGAGGGAGCGTTGGCCGCGTACCGCGCGGGAGTTGCCCTGATCCGGGAGGCGATAGGCGCGGACGCATACCTCCTGGGCTGCGGTGCCCCGATCCTCCCCTCCCTCGGCCTGTTCGACGCGATGCGGGTCAGCGCGGACACCGCCCCGCACCGCCGTCCCGAGGCCGGCGACTACTCCCAACCCGGCCAGGACGCCGCCGAGTTCACCGGCGTAGGACGCCAGTGGCAGCACGGCCGGCTCTGGGTCAACGACCCCGACTGTCTGATGGCCCGCCCGGCCGTGGAGACCCGGGAGCGCTGGGCGGCGCACGTCGAGGCGACCGGCGGCCTGATGGCGTCGAGCGACCGCCTGTTGTCCCTGGACGAGTGGGGCGTGGAGACAACGCGCCGCCTCCTGACTGGAGTTGACCGATGAAGCGCGAACTCGCCCTCCCCGGTATCGCGTACGGGGGTGACTACAACCCCGAGCAGTGGCCCGAGGAGGTCTGGGCCGAGGACATGCGGCTGATGCGCGAGGCCGGGGTCACCATGGTCAGCGTCGGCATCTTCTCCTGGGCGCTGCTCGAACCGGCCGAGGGCGTCTACGACTTCGGCCGGATGGACCGACTCCTGGACCTGCTCCAGGAGAACGGCATCGCGGCCGACCTGGCGACTCCGACGGCGGCTCCTCCGGCCTGGTTCTTCAAGGCCCACCCGGAGGCGCTGCCGGTCGACAAGGACGGCGGCCGACTGTCGTACGGCAGCCGCCAGACGTTCTGCCCTTCGAGCCCTGCCTACCGGGAAGCGGCCCTGCGGATCGCGGACGCGCTGGCGAAGCGCTACGCCGACCACCCGGCGGTCGCGATGTGGCACGTCCACAACGAGTACGGCTGCCACAACCCCGCCTGCTACTGCGACGAGAGCGCGGAGTCGTTCCGCCGCTGGCTGCGGGACAAGTACGAGGACCTGGACGCGCTCAACGAGGCCTGGGGGACGACCTTCTGGAGCCAGTGGTACTACGACTGGGCCGAGGTGATCCCGCCACGCGCGACGGGTGCGGTCCCGAATCCGACGCACCAGCTGGACTGGCGCCGCTTCTGCAGCGACGAGCTGCTGTCGCTGTACAAGGCGGAGCGGGACGTGCTGAGGGCGGCGGCGCCGGAGACTCCGGCGACCACCAACTTCATGGTGATGTACAACTTCGACGCGCTGGACTACTGGCGCTGGGCCCCCGAGCTGGACGTGGTGTCGAACGACCACTACCTCCGCTCGACGGACCCGGAGTCGGAGATCGACATAGCGCTGAGCGGCGACTTGATGCGCTCGCTGGCAGGTGGCCCCTGGCTGCTGATGGAGCACTCCACGGGCGCGGTGAACTGGCAGCCGGTCAACAGGGCCAAGACGGCGGGGGAGTTGCGCCGCAACGCCCTCGCCCATGTCGCCCACGGCGCCGACGGCATCGCGTACTTCCAGTGGCGGGCCGCGAAGGCGGGCGCGGAACAGTGGCACTCGGCGATGCTTCCACACGCCGGCACGGACAGCCAGATCTGGCGTGACGTGGTCGAACTGGGCGCGGATCTAAGGGCGTTGGCCGAGGTGCGTGGCAGCACGGGCACGGCCTCGGTGGCCATCGTCTGGGACTGGGACGCCCGTTGGGCCCTGGAACTCCCCTCCCAGCCGAACGGCGAACTCCGCTTCCAGGACCTCGTACGGGACTGGTACGAGCCGCTGTGGCGGGCGGGCGTGGCGGTGGACTTCGTACGCCCGGGGGACGAGTTGGAGGGATACCGGCTGGTGCTCGCGCCCAGCCTGTACCTGGTGGACGAGTCCGGCGCGGCCAACCTCACCGCCTTCGCGGAGGGTGGCGGCACGCTGGCAGTCGGGTTCCACAGCGGGGCCGTGGACGCCAACTGCCATGTGCGGCTGGGTGGTTACCCGGGAGCGTTCCGAGAGGTGTTGGGGGTGCGCGCGGACGAGCTGTTCCCGTTGCTGCCGGGTGAGTCGGTGGGGCTGGGGGAGGGCCGTACCGGTTCGCTGTGGTCGGAGCGGTTGCGGCTGGAGGGGGCGGGGGCGGAGGCGGTGCTGTCGTACGAGGACGGTCCGCTGGCCGGTGTCCCGGCGGTGACGCGCAACTCGGTTGGCGCGGGCGTGGGTTGGTACGTGGCGACCCGGCCGGACGCGTCGACGCTGGGGGCGCTGCTCGGGCGTATGTGCGCCGAGGCGGGGGTCGCGGCGGGGCGGGTGACTCCGGTGGGCGTGGAGGCGGTGGTGCGGCGGGGACCGGATGCCGACTTCCTCTTCCTGATCGACCATGCGGGCGGCGGCGCCGAGGTCGAGGTGGCGGAGGGCGCGACCGAACTGCTCACCGGGGAACGGGTGGTGGGTGGTTCGTCGGTGCGGGTTCCGGCGGGCGGAGTGGCGGTCGTACGGGAGCCTCGCGGGCGTCAATAGGACCATGTACGCCCTCTTGATGAGGTATCAGGTGGCTCGTACTCTGCTCCCCTGGATCGTCGACCAGGGGAGCTGGGTTGGCTACGGCACTGTCCGAACCGTCCGACGAAGAGATGCTCCAGGCTGTTGAGCGTTACCTGTCCGGGCGGGGTCGTGGGGTGCGTCTCATCGTTCCCGGCACGGCGGGGCTGACCAGGCGTCCGTTGCTCGACTTCCGTATCGACCGCCGGTTCGAAGAGCGGCGTGGCGGACTGGAGAGGCGGGTGCCGGGAAAGAAGCTGAAGCAGATCTCCAAGCGACCGACCTACATCGACCTTGCCACCCATCCCGTCGACGTGCCTGCCGGCTTTGCCCCGTCGCCGCCGGTGAAACTGGTACTCGCGGGCTCGGTCGCCGAGGAGCCGTGTCCGGACTGCGCCGCCGGCAAGCGGGACTGTGACGCGTGCGGAGGGAGCGGTACGCAGGACTGCCCGAAGAGGGTGAAGTGCGCAGGCTGCGGCGGTGGCGTTGACTCGTGCTGGTCGTGCGGCGGCACCCGCAACAGGGGCAGCAGGAAGCCGCCGGTGAGCGCTCGGAGTCAGACGAGAACCGACTGGTGCAGGCGCTGCGGCGAGCACGACGTGGCCTGCCCCAAGTGCTTCGGCCGGCAGACGATGACCTGCCGGGTCTGCGACGGGAAGGGACACCGCCCCTGCGACGCGTGCGGGGGCTCGAAACGCGTCCAGCACAAGCCATGCGCGGGAACAGGGTTCTTCACCACCTTCATCGAGGCGGTGATCACCCACCCCGTGAAGTCGGACCAGGAACGGGTTCCGACCCCGGCCCACCTCTGGTGGCCGGCCCGGCGGGCAGACTGGCGCCGGGAGGTCCTGACCAGCGCCACCGACAAGCTCCCGGCCGACCTGCCGGACACCCTCCGTACTCAGGTCGAACCCCAACTGGCCCTGGCGGAGCGGGAAGTGGCACGCCAGGCGACCCTCCGCTTTCTGCCGGTCGCCCGCGTCACGGTCGAAGGGGACCCGGATTGGGTGTACTTCGCGTTCCCCGAACGCCCGGAGACCGGCGGTGGACTCAAAGTCGCCCGGAGGCCGGCGAGGCAGCGGGTCGTCCGGCTCGCCGCCATCGCATCGGCGGTGGTCGTGATCGCCGTGCTCGTCACCTGGCTGGCCATGAAGGCGATCGGCTGAGCGCGCGCCTGGCATCGTGCACGCCGAGAGCTACTCGGCTTCGAAGAGCTCCGCCGCGGACGCGACGGTGAGGGCACGGGTGAGCCAGGTGCGCAGGAGGCCGAGGTCGCCGCAGCTGGTGATCCGCTCGCGGGCCTCGTCGGGCACGCGGATGCCGCGTTGCTCCAGGACGAGCAGTATGGCGCTGGCCTGACCTTGGGCGATGCCTTCGTCACGGCCCTCGCTGCGACCTTCGTCGCGGCCCTGCGCTCGGCCTTCGTCGCGGATTTCTTCCGCGATGTAGGACTTGTAGAAGGAGAGGTCCACGGCCACCAGTTTCCTCCAGTACTGCCTTGCCGAGCGGTCGCCCAGGCCTTGTGCGGTGAATTCGATGATCGGGTCGGCGATGTCCTCGGGCTCGCCCTGCAGATGGACATTGCCTATGGCACATGCAGAAGTGAGTCCCGCTGTGAGCGTAGGAGTTCAACACGGCCTGGCAGCGGCAAAGTTGGCGATGTTCACCCTGAGGAGTGAAGGGCCTCGGGAGCCGGTTTGCCGAACCGGCAACAGATCTCGCGTACGCCGGACCCCCACCGCACGATTGCCAGTAACCGCCAACGGTTGCTCATCGCCGATGTACGGAGGCCCCGTGCCGCCCCACCCGCACCCCCTCACCCACCGCCTCGTCCCCTCCCCCGCCGGCCGGATCCACCTGGTCGAACAGGGCAGCGGACCCCTGGTCCTGTTGCTGCACGGGTTCCCGGAGTTCTGGTACTCCTGGCGGCACCAGCTCCCGGCGCTGGCCGCCGCCGGATACCGTGCAGTCGCCATCGACGTCCGCGGCTACGGCCGTTCCTCGCGCCCCGAGGCGACGAGCGCGTACCGGATGCTCGACCTGGTCGAGGACAACGTCGCTGTCGTGCACGCCCTCGGGGAATGTTCCGCCGTGCTGGTCGGCCACGACTGGGGCGCGACGATCGCCGCGACCTCCGCCCTGGTCCGCCCGGACGTGTTCCGCGCGGTCGCCCTGCTGAGCGTGCCGTACACCCCGCCCGGCGGACCCCGCCCCAGCGAGGTCTTCGTGCACATCGGCGGCGAGGACGAGGAGTTCTACGTCTCCTACTTCCAGGAACCCGGCCGCGCCGAGGCCGAGATCGAATCCGACGTACGCGGCTGGCTGGCGGGCTTCTACGCCGCCCTCTCCGCCGACACCATGCCCGAACCCGGCGCCCCGGACCCGCACTTCGTGACGCGCGGCGGAATGGGAGGTGGAACAGGAGGCGGCACCCTGCGCGAACGCTTTCCCCGCGACCGCCGCCCGTCCTGGCTCACCGACCACGAACTCGACGTCTACGCCGGGGAGTTCGAGCGCACAGGCATGACGGGCGCGCTGGCCCGCTACCGCAACATGGACCGCGACTGGGAGGACCTGACGAACGGCGGCCACACCGGCGCCCCCGTCACCCAGCCGTCACTGTTCATCGGTGGCTCCCTGGACGCCTCCACCACCTGGCTGGCCGACGCGATCAAGGCCTACCCGGTCACCCTCCCCGCCCTCACCGGCTCCCGCATTCTCGAAGGCTGCGGCCACTGGCTCCAGCAGGAACGCCCGGCGGAGACCAACGCCCTCCTGACGGACTGGCTCGACTCCCTGCCCTCCCTGCCTTCCATGCCCGCCGCCACTACCACCACCGATGGCGGTCACTGACGATCCGTCGGTCACCGAGCGGCTGCGTGTCCAGGGCGTTGCCTTTGGGGAAGACCTCGCGGTAGTGCTCCAGGGCGGCGGCGGACGCCTGTACGGGGTGGGTCAGGACGTTCCAGCGCACGCCCGGGGTGTAGGGACAGACTGTGGTGGAACCGAGGTAGCGGTAGGACTCGGTGCAGGTCGGCAGGAGGGTGTCGAGTTGTACGTCGGGTACCGTCCAGGAGCTCTCGGGGCCTTCGGCTTGCCGGGCCGAGGACAGCAGCTGGTCCAGGGAGTCGTTGGCCTGCCCGGGATGTACGAAGACGGCGATGACCGTGTACGCGAACTTCCCTTTCGCGACCTCGCGCTTGTACTTCATGTGCTGCTCCAGGGGGAAGGCCACCCCACCGACGGTGTGCTCGGACGGCGTGTGCCAGTGCACGTCGACCAGCCGGTAGGTGTCCTCACCCACACTGAGCAGACACTTCTCTCCGCGCGCCGGAACAGCCTTCACGGCGCCCTCGTTGTCCCGGGTACAGCCGCGACAGTGCGGATCCGGACCCTCGTGGTGCAGTTCCATGTCCAGCCTCGTCGGATGGTGGAGCCGCAGCGGCGGCAGGGCCGAGCAGTCGGTGTCCTGCGGGCGGATGTCGACGGGGCTCTGCGGAGGCGGGCAGTGGTCTGCTGACGATGAGGGCGCGGTCTGGGACATGGGTGTACACCTTCGGCTGTGAGTCGGAGGGCGCGGCGCAGGCCTGGCGGGAGCCACCGCATAGCCTCCCCGCGCCGCCACGCCCGAACTCGCAAGGTCACCCGTACTGCTGAACGGGCCGCCCGATCCTCAAGGGCCCTCGTCACACCAGGTGATCAGCAGTCGATGGCGCCATCAGCGTGACGTACGGCCGCGACCGCAACCGAAGCGGCCCTTGCAGCGCTCTGGACCTGTGATCCGCAATTCGCCGGTGAGGAGACAGAGATGACCCCCTTGACCCCCTTGACCCCCGTGACCTCCTGGAGCAACGAGAGCCTCGGTTCGTGTGCCGTCGTCGACCCGTACGCCGCACACCCAAGTGACGATGCCTGGCCGACTGCCGTCCAGCCCTGCGACGACATCGACTACTTCCTGCCGCCGCCCAACCCTGCCCACCGCCTCGACTACCCCCTCACCCCGCACGACCACCAACGCCTCGCCCTGCACGCGGCACTCACCGTCGCCGGCATCCCCCCGATGCCCGAAGATCGTGCCGTCATCGACCAGCTGAGCGCCCTGCCGGCAGACGTCAACAACACCCTCCAGCGCTGGCTGCACCACGCCCTATGAGACTTGGAGGAGCGCCGGGTCCGCCTGAGCACACGCTCGCCCCGGAGGTCTGCCGGAGTGTCTGCGGTCGGTGTGCCAATCAGGCGGAACCCGAGCCACGGTTGCTGGGTTCGCCTCGACACGACCTCATGAACGCCTCGCCCCTCAACCGAACACCCCTGGCGCCGCTCTCAGGAACCTCTCGTCCCCCGGAGTGACCCGCCCCCGAGGGCCCCGCTGCCTGCAGGACGACATCGGGATCGAGGCGCCCGTACACCGCGTACCGGCTGCCGGCCGCCACCCGCCCGTCGAGCACGAACAGGCGGTACTCGACCGCGAACGTCACGATGTCCGACACCAGTACCGCCGTGTCCGGGGAGACTCCCTCGCCCGTACGGGGGTGCCGCGCGCCGTCCGCGTACACCGCGGCCGGGAACGACTTGTCGCTCGGCGGTTTCGCGAACACCGGGTGCCGGGCCTGCCACGCCTCCGCGAGCGTCGTCAGCTCCACGCGCCGTCCCGTGAACTCCTCCGGCAGCTCCGCCAGCCAGTCGTCCGGCGGTTCCAGCAGTCCGAGGGCGAGGGCGTCGGCGATGTCGGCGGCGAGCGGGCCCCCGCACCAGTGCACCGCCGCTTCGGCCGACGCCGTCAGGGCCCCCGCATCAGCGAGCGACCGCACCGCCATCCCCCGCCCGGCCGCCGCCTCCGCGAGCAGCACCGTCGTACTGGTCCGCTGTCCCGAGGTGAGGAACACCGAACTCCGCCGCCCGACCCCGCCCACGACTCGTCCTCTCCCGCGCTAGATCCCCTTCCGGGCCAGATACCCCTCCACCCGCCCCATCCCCCAAACCTCACCGATCTTGTGCCGGATGTCGAACAGGTTTGCTGCGTGCACCTTCGTATCCCGGTCCCCCACCGCCTCCTCCACCACCACCGGAACGAACCCGTGCTGCATGGCGTCGAGCGCCGTCGCCCGTACGCAGCCGCTGGTCGTCAGGCCCGCGATGAGGAGGGTGTCGATGCCGTGGGAGGTGAGGTACGTGGAGAGGGCCGTGCCGAAGAAGGCGCTCGGGTACTGCTTCGTCACCGTCAACTCTGACTCCGCCGGTTCCAGGCCCTCTATGAACTCGCCGAACTCGCTTCCCTCCACGAACGCCCGCAGGCTCGGCACCTTGCGGTAGAAGACTCCTCCGTCGCTGCCGTCGGGGCGGAGTACGACTCGCGTCACGATCACCGGGATTCCGGCCCGGCGGGCTATGGACAGCAGCTCTCGCATCGCCTTCGCCGCGGCCTCCGCGCCCGCCCCCGCGTAGAGGGGGCAGGCCGGATCGACGTACGCCCGGGCCGGGTCCACGAGGAGGAGGGCGGGGGAGGTGCCCGGCGTCAACTGGCCTGCCAGTCCCGCCCGTTCGTAGTCCGCCTCCTGGGACTCCGCCTCCTGGGACTCCGCCCCCTGAGGACCCGCCTCCCGAGGCTCCTTCTCCCGAGGACCCGTTGTACTCATGCCGAACTCCCCCTCCCCGCCCGGCACTTCATCAGCGGCTGGATGCGGGTGCCGAAGTTCTCCAGGCCCTCCAGGAAGTCGTCGAAGACCAGCATGATGCCCTTAGTGCCCGACACCCCGGCCACCTCGTCGAGCATCCTCGCCACGCTCTCGTACGAGCCGACCAGCGTGCCCATGTTGAAGTTGACCGCGCCCTCGGGCAGGGCGATCGTCCGGGCTGTCGACGTTCCCGTGGACGTCGTGTCCGCGTCCGTCTCGCCGGCCATGTACGCCAGCGCCGCGCGGTCCGCGTTGTCGTGGTAGTCCTGCCACTTGGCCTGGGCTTCCTCGTCCGTCTCCGCCGAGATGATCATGAACAGCGACAGGGCTCCCACGTCCCTGCCCGTTCGTTCCGCCTCCTCCACCAGCGTCGCCGTGCTGCCCGACAGGGCCGTCGGGGTGTTCACGCCGCTGCCCAGGATGAAGTTGTACTCCGCGTGCTCCGCGGCGAACTTCATGCCGGTGCCGCTCTGGCCGGCCGCGACGATGTCGATGTGGCCGTTCGCCGGGCGCGGGGAGAGGACGCAGTCGTCCATCTCGTAGAAGTCGCCCTTGAAGTTGGTGACGCCGTCGCGCCACAGGTCCTTCATGACGGTGACGTACTCGACGGCTCGCGCGTAGCGGTTGCCGAAGTGGTCGTCGCCGGGCCACAGGCCCATCTGCGCGTACTCGCCGGGGGCCCAGCCGGTCACGATGTTGATGCCGAAGCGGCCGGGGGCGATCGAGTCGACCGTGACCGCCATGCGCGCGACGATCGCGGGCGGCAGGGCCAGGATCGGGGTCGAGGCGTAGAGCTTGATGCGGTCCGTCACCGCCGCCAGGCCCGCCATCAGCGTGAACGACTCCAGGTTGTGATCCCAGAACTCGGTCTCGCCGCCGAAGCCCTTCAGTTTGATCATCGACAGGGCGAAGTCCAGGCCGTGCGCCTCCGCCTTCTGCACGATCGCCTTGTTCAGCTCGAAGCTCGGCATGTACTGGGGTGAACTCTTCGAGATCAGCCAGCCGTTGTTGCCGATGGGGATGAAAACACCGATGTCCATGCCACTCCTCAGACGTTCCACGGACCTTCTACGGACCTTCTACGGACCTTCTACGGACCTTCCGTGGACAAATTGAAGTTCTTGACAGTCAGTTACGTTCAAATCTCAACTGTCCGTCAATGGGACGCTACATCGTCGCTATGACGGTGATATGTCACACAACTTGCCCTGAGCGTACGGTTGTTGGTGTCCACGCGGCTCCCGTAGGGTCTGCCTCCAGGGCTGGTGAAGGTGGCCGCAGGTGTCGGTGAGATTCCTGCAAAGTCGCGCATCAGGTGGGATGGAAACGGTAAAACTTCGAGCATGAACGCACGGCTGGCACTGCTCAGCTCGGTGGATCCCGGGGTCGCGGAGAGCGAGGTCTTCCGGCTGGCTCTCCAGCACGCCGTGGCCGAGCTGGGCGCGCTCGGGGGAACGATTCACCTCCGAGGTCCCATGTCGGCCCTGCGCCTGGTGTCGGCCACCGGGCTGCCCACGGCCCTCACCGGCCCCTGGGAGATCATCGACCAGGAGGGCCCGCTGGCCCCCGCCCGCGCCCTGCAGGAGGAGTACCGGGAGGGGCACGGGGTGTGGATCCCGGGGGTGGCGGCCGAGCGCACCGACCCCACGGTCCCGATCAGCCCGTCGAGCGCGCCCATACCCGGCAGCGGACTCGCCGCCGTGCCCGTCATCCGCGGTGACCGCAGCATCGGCGCCCTTACGGTCATCACCGGCGACCGGGGTGAACCGACGCCCGCCCAGTGGCAGTTCCTGCGGGCCGTCGTCGCCTGGACCGAGGAACGCATGGTCCAGGCGCCCCCGCCGGCCGGCCCCGTCCACTCCGAGCTGAGCGGCGACCGGCTGCGTCAGGCCCTCAAGGAGGTCCGGGTCGGCTCCTGGGACTGGCACATCACCAACGGCGAACTCATCTGGGACGAAGCCGCGATGGAGCTGTACGGCACCCGGCCCGAGGAGTACACCGCCCGCGTCGAGAACTGGATGCGCTGTGTCCACCCCGATGATCTGGGGCCGACCCTCGCTCTCGTCGACCAGGCGATCCGCGGCCACTCGGTGTTCGAGGCCGAGTACCGCGTACGGGGCCTGGACGGGACGTACGGCTGGCACCAGGCGCGCGGCCGGGCCACGTACGACGAGAACGGCGAGCCCCTGCGGATGATCGGCATGGGCTGGGACAGCAACGAGTCGCGGACCGCCCGGGACGCGCTCAGCCGCGCCCTGCGGCACATGAGCGACGGGTTCCTCGCGGTCGACGACACCTGGCGGATCACCTTCGCCAACCTGGAGGCCGAACGCACCCTCGGCCTCTCCGAGGACGAGCTGTTCGGGCGCATCCTCTGGGACCTGCCCACCGCGCGCGAGCTGCCCGGCCTGGAGCGCCGCTGCCGCAAGGCCGCCGCCGAGGACAAGCCGGTCGGCTTCGACATACGCGTGCCCGGCACCGGCCGCCGCTACCACCTGCGACTGGTCCCGGGCCCCGACGGCCGCACCCTCTACCTCCAGGACGTCACCGAGAAGCGGCGGCTCGCGGAGGAACGGCAGGCCGACGAGCGTGCTGCGTCCGAACGCGCCGCCCGGATAGCGGAGTTGACCGCCGCCCTCGCCAAGGCGACCACAGCGCGGGACGTCGTCGACGCGGTCGCCCGGCGCGTACTGCCGCCGTTCGCCGCCTCCGGACTCATCGTCCAGACCATCGAGGACGGCCGGCTGCGCACCGTCGGAGCCATCGGCTACGAGGACGACTTCCTCGACATCGTCAGCGACGCCCCGGTGACACCCGGCTGGCCCAGCTGGGACGTGATCAGCACCGGGACCCCCGCGTTCTACTCGACCTCGGCGGACTTCGCCGCCTGCTATCCCGCGCTGGCCGACCTGCCCGGGCGCAGCGGCAAGCAGGCCTGGGCGTTCCTGCCGCTGACCGCGTCCGGCAACACCTTCGGCGTCTGCTCGGTCAGCTTCGACCGCCCGCGTGGTTTCACCGAGGAGGAACGCACCCTCCTCACCACGATCAGCGCCCTCGTCGCCCAGGCCCTCGCGCGGGCCCGCCTCTACGACGACGAGCGCAGCCGCTCCCGCGAACTCCAACGCGCCCTGCTGCCGAGCGAGTTGCCCGACCTGCCCGCCTGTACGTCCGCCGCCCGCTACCTCCCCGCCGCCCAGGGCATGGACGTCGGCGGCGACTGGTACGACGTCATCCCGCTCTCCGGCGGCCAGGTCGCGTTCGTCGTCGGCGACGTCATGGGCCACGGTCTGCCCCAGGCGGCCACCATGGGCCGGCTGCGCACCGCCGTACACACCCTCGCCGACCTCGAACTGCCCCCCGACGAGATCATGAGCCATCTCAACGACATCGTCGGCAACATGGGCGAGGAGTCGTACGTCACCTGTCTGTACGCCCTCTACGACTCCATCACCCAGACCTGCTCCATCGCCCGCGCCGGACATCCCCCGCCCGCGATCGTCCACCCCGACGGCACGGTCTACTTCCCCGACCTCACCGCCGACCCGCCCCTCGGCGCCGCCGAACCCCCTTTTGAGACCGTCGAGTTGAAGGTCCCCGAGGGCAGCCTGCTGGTGCTGTACACGGACGGTCTGGTCGAGTCGTCGAAGCGGGAGATCGACGAGGGCATGGGTCAACTGGCCCGGCTGTTAAGAGGTGCGTACGAGGCGGGCGAGCAGGACGACCTCGGACAGCTCTGCGACACACTCACGGCGGGACTGCTCCCCGCCGAGCACCCGAGCGCGGACGACGCGGCCCTGCTCATCGCCCGGCTGCACGCCCTGACCGGCGACCGGGTCGCCTCCTGGCCGCTCCCGGAGGACCCGAGGGCGGCCGGACAGGCCCGTCGCCATGTCCGCGAACAGCTCTCCGTCTGGGGCCTGGACGACCTCACGGCCACCACGGAACTGCTGGCGAGCGAGCTGGTCGGCAACGTCGTACGGCATGCCAAGGGGCCGCTCCAACTCCGGTTGCTGCATGGTGCGGAGCTGATCTGTGAGGTGTTCGACGGCAGTCTGACGATGCCGCGTATCCGTCGGGCGACGGAGACGGACGAGGGGGGTCGGGGGCTGCAGTTGATCACCGCGCTGTCGCAGCGGTGGGGGACGCGTTACACGCCCAACGGGAAGTGCATCTGGACGGAGCAGGCGTTGCAGCCGCCGGTGGAGGGCCGGAAGGGGGAGGTTTCGGATGACGCGCTGGAGTTGATGTTCTTGAACCCTGGGGAGTTTGATGACTTTCCGGAGTTGAGAGGGCTCGGGGATCTGAACTGACCTGGACGGGTCGTGTGTTTGCCGCGGCCCGGTGGGGGCTGGTCGCGCAGTTCCCCGCGCCCCTGAAAGAGCAAAGACCAGAGACCAAAGACCGGCTAGTTCTGGTAGACCCTGTCCTTGCCGGGGCCGCCCGAGAGGGTGTCCTTGCCCGGGCCGCCGTGTATGACGTCGTTGCCGCTGTTGCCGAAGATCCTGTCGTTGCCCTTTTCGCCGTACAGGCGGTCGTTGCCCCTGCCGCCGTAGATGAGGTCGTCGCCCGACCTTCCGTACGCGACGTCGTTGCCGTCCCCGCCGTTCAGGATGTTCCGGTCCCCGTCCTCGTTGTCCTCGCCGGTGAGTGAGTCGTTGCCGGCGCCGCCGTAGCACGCGTTCGAGCACCCGGTGAGGATGTCGTTACCGGCGCCGCCGAGTGCTCCGAGGCCCCAGACTCCGCCTCCGCCGACGAGGCGGTCGTTGCCGTCCTGGCCGTAGAGCACGTCCCAACCGGTGCCTGTCAGAACGTCGTTGCCCTTGCCGCCGTAGATCGCGGAGTACGCGGTGCTGTTGGCGTGGATCGTCGCTGTGTCGTTGCCGTCGCCCAGGTCGACGTCGTAGATGTCGGAGTCGTCGGAGCCCACCGGGATGTGGACCGCGCAGCGGGCGACCGTGCGGTCGGTCTCCGAGAGGTACACGCACTCGTCCTCGTCCGCCGCGCTCTGGTCGATGGTGATGGGCGCGCGGTCGCGGAAGGTGAGGATGTAGTAGGCGTCGAAGTCGTTGTCGCGTACCTCGATCTTCACCGAGACCGTCAGCCGGTTCGACTGGCCCGTGGTGGCCTTGTACCAGAGCTCACCGCCGGTGTGGCGCAGCGATCCGGCGCTCGGGGTGGCCGCCTGGGCGGCCGGGGCCGTGAGCGCGGCGGCGCCCAGGGCGAGGGTGAGGGTGAGAGCGGTGGTAGTGGCGGTGGCGATCCTTCTGCTCGTGCTGTTCGTTCTGTTAGTCCTGTTCGCAGGCATGCGGGAGCAGCCCCTTCGCGGGTGTCGTGGTGTGGTTTCTGATTACCCGTTAGACAGCGGACCCGGGGCGGAGGTTGTGCTCCGGAGCGAACCCTTGTCGCCGTTCGCCCCTCTATAGAAGGGGGTTGATGTACAGGAGGCGCCGAGCGGGACGAGGGGGCAAGGAGTCAGGTGCGGGTCATGGGCCAGCGTGGGCACCTCGTGCTGCTCACCGCCTGGACGATCCTGTGGTTCGTCCTGGTCGAGCCGCACGGCGGCTTCTCCTGGCACTACCTCCGCACCGGCGGCGAGCTGATCTACGAGCGCCCCGGCAGCCCCGACGGCGGCCTGAACCTCTACGCCCACCACCCCGAACTCCAGATGGGCCCCGTCAGCTTCCTCGCGGCGGGCCTACTGAACCCCTTCCCCGAGCACGTGGGCCAGTTCCTGGCAGCCGCCGTGATGTCGTTCCTCGGCCTGGTCATCCTGGTGGTGGCCGGACGCAGCGCCGCCCAGTACTTCCTGGGCACCGGCACCAACCACCAGCGCCTGCGCCAGCGAGTCCTGATCGCGGGCTTGGCGTTCATCCCGATGTGGATAGAGGTAGCGGTCCGCTTCGGCCACCTGGACGACGTCCTTGCCCTCTTCTTCACGGCCTTGGCCGTACGGTCCCTCACCCGCGGAGACGCGACCGCGACGGGCATCCTCCTAGCCCTCGCCGTGGACGCGAAACCGACAGCGATAGCCTTCCTCCCCCTCCTCCTGGCCCTGCCGAAGGCGAAGTGGCCCCGCGCCAGCCTCTGCTGCGCTGCCCTGATCGCGGTCGTCTGGCTGCCGTTCTTCCTCGGCGCCCCGCACTCGTTCGCCGCCGCCGAGTTCGTCATCCCCAACCAGCCCGCGTCCGCCCTGCGCCGCCTCGGCGTCGGCGACCCGGTGACCCCGCCCTGGGTCCGCCCCACCCAGGCGGCCGCCGGTCTGGCCTTGGGCTGCGTCGCGGTGTGGCGCGGACGCTGGCCGGCGGTCGTCCTGCTCGGCGCCAACGCCCGCATAGTCCTGGACCCCAGCGTCTACACGTACTACACGGCCTCGGTCCTGCTGGGCACCTTGCTCTGGGACGTGATCGGACAGCGCCGCCTGGTCCCCTGGTGGAGCTGGATCGCCCTGCTCACCCTGTACGGCAGCGTCTTCGCCGTCCCCGACGACGCGGCCCGCGGCCTGGTCCGCCTGGGCTTCGTCGTCGTCTCCACGTCGTACGTCCTGCTCTGGCCGGTACGGGACCGACGGCGCCGGCGCTCCCCGACGCCGGGTTCTGGACAACGGGGGCCTGCTCCTCAGGCCTCGGCGGACTTACCGAGCCGCGACTCGTGGGCCTCGGCGAGGAAGAGGTAGCTGCTGGCGGTCCAGGTGCAGGCGCGGCCGCGCAGGCCGGCGCCGGTCAGCGCGTCGAATGACGACCAGGACATCCACGAGTACGCCGACCTGTCCCGCCGCGACTCCCAGGGGATCCGGACGACGCCGGATCTGCCGGGGTTCACGGCGAGGCTGGCCTGAGGAGAAGTTGCCGGTGGGAACCGTGGGGTTCGCGGTGCGGCCGGGTGCAGCCCGGGTGCAGTGGGCGGAGCCGGTGGAGACCGCGCGACGGCCGAGCCGAGGATCAGCGTTTCTTCTTCGTCTTCCGCTGCTGCACCGGGGTCCATTCGCCCCGGTGCAGTTGGCAGCGGGAGTAGCCGATCATCGCCGGATTCCGGCACCGCTTGCCGGTCGTGGTGTTCGTCGACCCGCACCTGACCTGCTTGCCCATGAGCCCTCACCTGTCCGGTCGAAGGTGTCGCGTGCCGACCCATCGTCACCGGCCGGAGGAGCCCGGCGCCCTGCGTGCGGCCGTAATCGGCCGGTTCACTCCCCTTTATGCGTGGATGACGACGTTCACGAACCTGCCGGAGGAGCCAGCGGCGCCCGGCTGACCCGTATCTTCGACTGCCCGTGCGGGCGTTCCTCCCAGTCCTGCATGAAGCGGGCCTCCAGGCCGTGGCGGCGGGCCAGGGCCAGGAGGGTCTCCGTGCGGTAGTAGAAGTCCTCGCGCAGGACCTGGTGTTCGGTGCCCTCGGTGCGGTCGAAGGTGAAGTCGAAGAAGCCGGTGTCGGTCAGTATCCGGCCGACATGGCTCAGGCACTCCTCGATGACCTCCGGCGGTGAGTGCGAGAAGACGCTGTGCGCGTGGACGACGTCGAAGTGGTCGCTGGGCAGGAAGTCCAGGGTGAGGTCGCCGGTGATGGTGAGGTGCGGCAGCTTGTCCTGGAGGCCGCGCTCCGTGAGCGTCTTCTTGGCGGCGACCAGGATGTCGGGCGAGATGTCGATGCCGTAGTAGTGCCCGGTGTCGAGGTGCTCGATGAAGCGCCAGCCGCCGCGCAGGTTGCCGCAGCCGATGTCGAGCATGCGGTGCTCGGGGCGCAGCCCGTGCTCGACGAGGTAGTCGAACTGCATCTGCCCGAGTGCCAGCCAGCGGTCATGGGTCCGGCTGCCGACCGCGGCCTCCGGACTGCGGGCCGTGTCGGCGGCCATCACGGCCCGGTAGTAGCCGACGTGGTCGGGGTGCTTCATCCGCAGCCAGGCGTCCCGGCCCGCGCGGCGCAGGTACGGGGCGACCCGGCCGGGGTTGCGCAGGGCGTAGCCGACCTTGTGGGTGAGGGCGGCACGGTTGCTGCGGATCTTCTTCGGCGACTTGGTGTCGGCGGGCATGGTGATGCGACCTCCGTCGTACAAGGAGCTTCGTACCGAGGGCCTTCGTACAAGGGTCGGCCCGGGGTGTGGGGATGACAACCGGGGGGTGGGGTGGTAGCCCCGGGATATGGCCTGGTGGCAGGGCCGCCATGGCCTGGTGGCAGGGCCGCCGACGCGGTCAGACGCGTCGGCGCAGCAGCAGCGCCGTGGCCGCCGTGAGCAGGAGCGCGAGGCCGCCGAGGACGGCGGTGTCGGTCCACTGGAAGGCCCAGTAGTCGCCGGCGGGATTCGCCTCGTAGAAGCGGGAGACGTACCCGCCCTCGGCCATGCACCGTCTCAGCTCGGCGCCGGACGGGTAGGGGCAGGTCAGGACGTCGTCGCGGCGCCCGGAGGCGGTGATCAGGCCGTAGTGGCCGACCGACCACTTGTCGGCCATGGACTCCTTGGGGGCACTTCCGGCGCTGATGTAGGTGCGCGGCGGGACCAGCAGACGGGTCCGGTGCGCCCACTCCAGCAGAAGCGTCATCCCTCCGGTCACCAGGAGGGTCAGGCTCATCGCCGCCAGGACACGGCGGGCCAGCAGCCCCAGCAGGGTCCCGGCCGCCAGGCCGAACAGGGCGGCGGCGACGACGCGCGGGCCCGAGCCGCCGAGTGCCGTGTTCTCGTACCAGAAGAGGCCGTAGCTGTGGTCGGCGGCCGGTCGCCACCACCACGCGAACACTCCCGCGAGCAGCCCGGAGAGCACCACCGTGCTCACCGCGGCGAGGGCGAACCGCGAGGTGAACCACTGGCCACGGCTCACCCCCTGGACGAGAACCGTGCGATGCGTGCCCAGTTCCCGGTCGCGGCCCAGCAACGGGGCACCCCAGAAGACGCCGATCAGGATGGGCAGCGCGAGGTTCAGCACGCCGAGGTAGCGCAGCGGCTCGATGTCCAGCAGCAGGGGCAGCCCGGTACCGGAGCCCGCGCAGGACAGCGGCCCGGGGTCGCAGTGGTCGAACAGCCCGCTGCGCAGGTCGCCCAGGATGCCCGCACGGGAGTACGCGGCAACCGCACCGACGACGACCAGGACGACCGCACCGACACCGACGAGCACGCGCTGCTGACGCCAGGCGAGCCAGAGGGAGCCGTTCCAAAGGGAGCTGCTTCGAAGGGAGTTGCCCCAAGGAAGGTTGCTCCGGAGGGAGTTGTTCATGCCGCAGCCGCCTCGGAGCGCGAAGTGTCGTCGTCGTTCGCCCGGAGCCGCCCGACCAGGATGTCCTCCAACTTGGGCCGCTCCACATGCCAGTCGCCGCTCAGCGGACCGCGCCGCCGGATCAGCGCGGTCATCTGCCGCCCTGTGACCCAGAGTTGTACGACGGTGTGCCCGTCGGCGGCCAGGGTGTCGGCCTGGTCGGCGTGCCCGGTGATCAGGACATGGCTCTCGCGCAGCGCGTTCGCGTCCTCGCTCAGCTCGACCCGGCCGCCCCGCAGCAGCAGCACCCAGTCGCAGGTCTGCTCCAGCTCGGGCAGGACGTGCGACGCGAGCACGATGCTGGTGCCGTACTCGGCGGCCTCGGTCATCAGCGCCGCCATGATCTCGCCGCGCGCCACGGGGTCGAGGTCGGCCATCGGCTCGTCGAGCAGCAGCAGTTGGGGCCGTTTGCCGAGCGCGAGGGCAAGGGCGACCCGGGTCCGCTGCCCGGGGGACAGTTCACCGACGCGGACGGTGAGCGGGATGCCGCCCTCCTGGACGGTCCGCTCGGCGGCGCCCATGTCCCACTCGACGTTCAGCTTCTCGCCCATCCGCAGGGTGTCCGCCACGGTGAAACGCGGGTAGAGCGCCTTCTCCTGGGTGAGCAGCGCGACCTTGGCCCGCGCCTCGGGCGTACCCGGTACGGCGTCCAGCACCCGTATCTCCCCGTCCCCGGCCCGCAACAGCCCACCGGCCAGCTGCAACAGGGTGCTCTTCCCGGCGCCGTTGCGCCCGACGAGGGCGGTGATCCGCCCGCCGGGAACGGTGAACTCGCAGTCCCGCAGGGCCCATTCACCCCGCGCCCGATACCGGAACCCGAGCCCCGTGGCACGCAGCGCGGCGGGAGAGTCGCCCCCGGTGCCCCTGGTCATACGTCCTCCTCGATCTTCTGCCTGTCATGGGCGTCCAGGGCGGCGGTGACCATGGCCAGGACGTCGGCGCGTTCGAGCCCAGCGGCCCGCGCCCGTGAGGTCCACTCGGCCAGGTCGGCACGGAGCGGCGAATCGTCCTCCGCACCGGGCCGGGCGAGCGACCGCGTCACGAACGTCCCCAGCCCGCGCCGCAGTTCGACCAGGCCGGCCTGCTCCATGTCGCGATAGGCGCGGAGCACGGTGTTGGGGTTGATGGCGGTCGCCGCCACCACCTCCCTGGCCGTGGGCAACTTGTCCCCGACCTTCAATGTGCCCATCCGCAGCGCCCGTTCGGTCTGCTCGACGATCTGCACATAGGCCGGGACACCGCTGCCACGGTCGATCCGGTACTCGACCACGTCACCATCCATGCTTGTATTAATTCATTAATGGAAGCATGCTGGAGGTACGGCAGGGATGTCAACCTGATGTCAATTGGAACCACCACCGCGCGCGCGTCCCTGGCCACGGCCGTCGCGCTGACCCTGGCCGCCGTCGCCCAGCAGTTACTGCTGGTCGCGGGCCTGGGCGCCCTGCTCCCCGGCTGGCAGCCCTGGCCCTTCCTGCTGGCAGCGGCCCCCGCCTGGTGGCTGGCACGCCCACTGTGGGCCCACGCGGACCTCCCTCGCCCCACCGCACGGGCGATACGCGCACTGCACCGCATACCACCCCCGGTATACCTGGCGACCGTCCTGGCACTGGCGACCGCGGCCTGGGCGGTCCTCCAGCAGCACGAGCCGTACCTCGGCCACGAGGAGGCGGTGTACGCCAACAAGGCCCGCGCCTGGACCGACGGCACCCCCGACGCGGGCTGGGGCGAGTACCGTCCGCCCGGACTCCCGGCCCTCGGCCGCCTCGCCCTCGCTCTCCACAACGACGTGGGCAGCCTGCGTACGACGGCGCTCCTGCTCACCCTCTTCACCCTGACGGCGACCTACCTGACCGCGGCCCGCTGGACGACACCCCGCCGAGCGGTGGTCGTGACCCTCCTCCTGCTCTCGGGCCTCGGATTCCTGCGCCGGGTACCGCAGTTCCTCAACGACATAGGCGCCACAGGCCTGTTGCTGATCGTCGTCTTCCTCCTGACCCGCGCCCAGGAGGTACGCCGCTCCCGCGCCCTGCCCCTCGCGGCGGCCGTGGCGGTGGCCGCCTTCTACCTCCGCTACGGCAGCACGGGCAACCTCCTGGCGATCGCGCTGGCCGCGCTGTTCGCGTACGGCCCGCGCGCCTGGCTTGCACAGGGCCGCCGCCTGGCAGCCGCGCTGGCCGTCCTCGCCCTCGGCCTGCTGCCCCACTTCGTCCACGCCACACAGGTCACAGGATCACCGTTCGGCCTGATCCTGTGGGCGGGCACCCAGGCCAACCGCGTCTACGTCGGCGACGGCCTCGTCTACTACCTGGCGATCTTCCCGTACCGCCTGGCCGGAGACCTGGGAGCGGTGGTGATGACGGCGGGCCTGCTCCTGGCGGCAAGCGCGCTGCGTACGCGAGGGGACTCCGCGCGCAGCGCCCGCCGGGTCTTCCTGGCCTCGACGGCGGTCCTGATCCTCGTCGTCCTGGGTCTCGCGACGGACGGCGAACCGCGCTTCGTCTACCTCTCGGTCATCCTGCTCACGATCCTGGGCGTGGAGGCCGTGGCGGAGCGGACAGGACCCTGGAGAAAGGGCGCGCTGACCGCTGTAGCGGCCCTGGCGGCCCTGACCACCGCCGGTACGACCCAGGTCGTGGCCCACGGAGCGATGCCGGGCCCGACCAACCTGGCCCGCTCGACGGTCCCGGTCGCCGAAGACCTGACCTCGAACTCCCCCTGCCTCCTGGTCACCGGCTACGAACCGGAGGCGGGCTGGTACTCGGGCTGCGACGCGGTCACATACGCCCAGTACGCCCGTACGCCCCCACCCCCGAAAACCCGGGTCACCCTGCTCCTCTTCGACCACGGCCGCCTGCAGCCGGGCCCGGCCGCCCTGTCCCGCCTGATCGGCGACCGCGCGACGCGGGTGCGCACGATCCCGACGGAGGGGGCACTGGGCGAGGCGAGGGCGATCACGCTGCTCCCCTGAGCCCGCCGGAGTCCTCGTTCGGACGGACCGCCCTCATGGAGTGCTGGGCGCTGCCTGAGGGGCGGAAGTGGTCCCGTACATCCGGCCGATCGCGGGATCGACGTGGAAGACCGTGTTGGATCCGCCGTCCCGCACCGGGGCCTGCGCGGCCTGGACGTAGCCGCCGGTGACCGAGACGAAGGCGGCGCTCGTGGCGGCGATGCCGTACTGCGGGGAGTTGACGCCGCCCCCGGTGTCCTCGACGCCCGGGAAGACGGTCACGCCGGTGACGACCACCGGGACGGTCGCGCCCTGGACCTTCAGGCCCGCGAAGCCCCCGCCGCCCGCGAGGGTGTTGCCGCCGTCGCGGCGGAGCATGAGCCCGGTGAAGAGGACCGGGCTGGTGCCCTGCGCGTCCACGTACACACCGTTGAAGTTGTTGCGGTCGGTACTGAAGTTGGCGAAACTGCAGCCGCCGGCGCCCGTGCCGCTGCTCCAGGTGCCGGTCACCTGCAGACCGTGGGCCTTGTTGAACTCGGCCCGGCAGCCGATGAACTGCGAGTTGCTGGCGTTGGCGACGTAGAACCCACTCCCCTTGCAGCCGATCGCCTCCAGGTCGATCCAGGTGCAGTCCGTCATGGACAGACTGAACCCGTGCCCACCGCACTGACTGGCGACGATCCGGGTCCCCCGCCAGCTGTAGGCACCGTTGGGGCTGATCGTCGACGAGGTGTGGCGCGGGGCGGCGATGCCACGGCCCCCGACGCCCGTGATCGAGACGTCCTGGAGCACCACGCTGTGCACGAGCCCGTACGCCTGGATCCCGTCCACCGTGTTGCTCCCGGCGTTCGGCCCGAGGTCGCCGTTGAACATCCGGCCCCCCGGAAGCTGGGACCCGTCGATGCTGACGCCGAAGACCCGCTGCTCGGAACTGTGGCCGTCCGGCAGGACGTTGTGGTCCCAGGTCTGTTCGTCCAGGAACCGGATGACGGCGGGATTCAGCCCGGGGTCGTCAGGAGTGGGATGGACACCCTCCCCCTCCGTAGAGAAGTCCACACGAGGCTGGATCGAGGACAGACTCGGCTGGAGATGGTTCCCGTGGGTCCCCTGAAGGGTCACCCCGGACGGCACCTCCAAGGGCTGCCCGACCGAGTACGTCCCCGCGGGCAGATAGACCACCCCGCCACTCGGACACGCGGCCAGTGCCGAGTTGATGGCGGCCGCGTCATCGGTACTGCCGTCGCCGGTCGCCCCGTAGGGCGCGGCGGTTACGTCGATCCAGTCAGTGGGCGTCGTGGCAGCCGCCGAGGCACCACCGGCGGCGGCGATCGCCACGGCCCCGGAGGCCCCCGCGGTGGCAGCGGCGAGGAGAACACGTCTGCGCGAAGTTTCCATAAACCGTAACCGTCCGATCTCGTGAGGGGCCGGAATCCCGGCCCCTCACGGTGAGGCGTTCGTGCTCCGTGTACTACGAGGCGTGTACTACGGCTCGATGAGGATCGAGTTGATCGGCGTGAGGTTAGCCCACCGGAGGTAGTCCGGCTGGAGGGCGGTCCCGCACCCCGTGCCGTTGCTGCCCGTGCACAGCTTCACGGTCCAGCCGTCGGTCTGGTTGTTGTAGACCCAGTGGTATCCCTCCTGGTTGTAGAGCTTGTGGACTCCGCGGGCGTAGTAGACGTTCGTCGGACTGCTGGTGTCCGCGCTCTGACCCTGCGGGTAGATGCACACGGTCCCGACGGGGCAGTCGCTCTCGGCCGCGGACACCGGCCCCGCGCCCGCGCCCAACAGCCCGAACGCGAGAGCGATGGCCCCGGCGCCGCCCGCGAGTGCACGCCGGATCATTCCTGGTCGTTGAGATCTTGTTCCGCCCAGATGATCTTTCCCTCAGGGGTGTGGCGGGCGCCCCAGCGGTCGGTGAACTGGGCGACCAGCATCAGGCCGCGGCCGCCTTCGTCGAAGGCACGGGCACGACGAAGATGCGGGGCGGTACTGCTGCCGTCGGAGACTTCACAGGTCAGGCAGCCGTCTTCCCGTATCAGGCGCATTTGGATGGGGTCGGCGCCGTAGCGGATGGCGTTGGTGACCAGTTCGCTGACCACCAGCTCGGTCGTGAACGCCACTTCATCCAGTCCCCACGCGGCGAGCTGGTCTGCGGCGTATTTTCGCGCCTCGGAGACCACGGCGGGGTCGGCGGGCAAGCTCCAGGAGGCGTGGTGGGCGTCATCCAGGATGTGCGTGCGGGCCAGAAGAAGCGCAACGTCGTCGGAGGGCCGGTCGTGGAGCAGAGTCCGCAAGACAGCGTCGCAGCGCTCCTCCAGTGTGAGTGACGGGCGGGCCAGGGTTGCCCGGAGAAGGTCGAGTCCCACGTCGATGTCGCGCTCGGCCGAATGGATAAGGCCGTCGGTGTACAGGGCGAGTACGCTCCCCTCGGGAACATCGAACTCAGCGGTTTCGAAGGGGATGCCGCCCAGCCCCAGTGGAGGCCCGGCGGGCAGGTCGAGGAAGTCGACGGTGCCGTCGGGGGCGACCATGGCAGGGAAAGGATGTCCGGCCCGGGCCATCGAGCAGCGGCCGGACACCGGGTCATAAACCACGTACAGACAGCTTGCGCTCATCTCGCCGGCGCTGTCCCTGTCCGGGACTCCGCCGCTCTGCTGCTCGTCACGGTCCAGCCGCAGGACGATGTCGTCGAGCTGGGTGAGCAACTCGTCCGGTGGGAGGTCGACATCGGCCAGGGTCCGTACCGCCATCCGCAGCTGCCCCATCGTCGCGGAGGCTTGGATGCCGTGGCCGACCACGTCGCCCACCACCAGTGCCACCCGTGCCCCGGACAACGGGATCACATCGAACCAGTCCCCGCCCACCCCCGTACCCGGTACGGCAGGCAGATAGCGGGAGGCGATCTCCACGGCTGTTTGCCGGGGCGCTGCCCGGGGAAGCAGGCTGCGCCGAAGGGCCAGTGCGATGCTTCGTTCATGGGCGTATCGGCGGGCGTTGTCAACGCACACCGCAGCTCGTGCGGCCAGTTCCTCCGCCAGCAGCAGATCGCTGGCGTCGTAGGGAAACGCAGTACGGTGCCTGGCGAGGACCGCGACACCCAGCGTGGTGCCGCGAGCTCGCAGCGGCACCACGATCGTCGAGTGGATCCCGTAGGCGCGCATGCTGCGTTCACGCTCAGGGCTGCCGACCGCCCACCATCGCAGGGTTTTCTCATCGACCGGGTGCGACACAGCCTGGCCGAGGGCCAGAGCCCGGCCCGGTGGTGACTGCTCGTCGTACATGTGCCTCTTGCCCACCGGGACCACCGACTCGGGACATCCCTCCAGTACTGACCGCTGGGCGACCCGGCGGAAGAACTGGGACTCCGCGGCCACGCCGAAATCCGGATCCTCACCGGACAACACGGCGTCGAGCAGGTCGACGGTGACGAAATCGGCGAACCCGCCGACGGCCGTCTCCGCCAGTTCCTCGGCGGTGCGGGCCACATCCAGCGCGGTCCCGATATGCACGCTCGCCTCGTTCACCAGCTCCAGCCGCCGACGTGCCTGATACTGCTCGGTGGTGTCGAGGACAACCGCGGAGAAGCCGTGCATCCGGCCCGTTCGGTCCTTCAGCGGGGAGTACACCCCGGTCCACGCGTGCTCGCGGAGGTCGCCGGGAAAGCTCAGGTACCAGTCACGCGTGACCGACTCCCCGGTCATGAGCACCCGATCGGTGATACCGCGTAGCTCTTCCAGCCCGGGCAGCACCCGGCCGTGCTCCACCTCACCGGCGGGCAGACCGAACAGTTGCTGCTCCGTTCGGCCTGTCAGTTGTTCCATGGCCTCGTTGACGGCGACGAGCAGGGCCCGGTTGTCGAACAGTGCCACCGGGATCGGAAGCTGATCAAGACCCCATATGCGGACCAGCGCCGTCCTGGGATCCCCGTCGTCATCGGGGGAAGGCGCTGGCCCCTCGCCCGGGGAAGGCTGCGATCCGGGGACGGTCACGGTCACGGTGACGTACCACTCGAGCTGTCGGGCCACGCCGAGTAGCGGCAGAGCCTGAGCGGTCACACGGACGACATGCCCGTCCGCCTGCCGGAGCGCCAGCGGCGCGCTCCAGGCTCTTCGCTCGGCGAAACCGGCCCTGGCGGTCTCGGGCAGCTCCGCCGCGAGCAGCCGGGCGGCCGGCCTCCCGATGACGTCATCGTCATCGCGGCCGAGAAGGCGACGGGCCTTGCTGCTCCACGCGGTGATGGTGCCCCGCGCGTCGACCACCAGCACAGCGGCCTCATCCGGCGCCGTGCTCTGATGTCCGTCGTCTCCGCCCGCACGCATGACATCGTTCTCACCCATCGGGACACTCCCGTCCCGTCCCGGGCCCAGAGCACCCCGGCCCTCAACCAACACTTCAAAGGTACGTCGACCCGTCCGCGGTGTCGCGCAGGGCTGTGCCAAGATTCTTGATCTTGGATCAGCGCTGATCAGGTGATGCCGAGGATGGTCAGTGGCCGGTGGAACGGCTCGTAGGACATCTCGCCAAGGGCACCGGCGATGGCGGCGCTCACGCCAAAATGGCTGCGACGTACCCCTTCTCTCGCATCAGGCGGCTGAACGCTACATGCCATGTCTGCTGGCCCTGATCCACGTTTCCGCAGATCAGGGCCACTTCGTAGTGCCCGGTGAGGCACTGGCGGAGGATACGAGATTCGAGTTCTGACCTGCGGTGCGGCTGTGGCGAGTGGGGCTACTGAACGGTGCTGTACGGAGGTGAATGCAACCAGAACTGCAACCATCGCCCGCCTATTTGCCGCTCTCCGGGCCGTACCACTGGAGAGCCTGGCCGGTCACTGCCGCGATGCGGACGAAGTCGTGGTCGCGGTGCAGGAGGGTGAGCCCTTGCAGCTCGGCCGTCGCGGCGACGACGAGATCCACCGCACCCGCACTGCGATGCTTTCCCTGTTTGGTGAGAGCTTCCTGGACCTGCCAGGCGCGGTCGTAGGCGCGGTCGTCGACGGGAACCCAACCGAAGATCAGTCGCATGTCCTCGATGCCGCACGCCCTGTCGGCGGCCGACCGGGCGCTGTAGAAGAACTCAAGCTCGGTGATCGGGCAGGTGGCGATGAGCCCGGCGGCTGCCGCCTGGTCCCAGCCGTACTGCTCCGCGTCCTCGCGCATGAACCGAGCGAGCGCGCTGGTGTCGATCAGGAACTGGGCCGCGTTCACCGGCGGTAGTTCCCCTTGTTCTCGAACAGCTCCAGATCGAATGCGCCGTCCCCGGCCGCGGCCCGCAGCCGGGCGAGAGCCAGGGCGCGACGCCTGCTCTCCAGCACCTCGCGAAGAGCGGTGTTGACCGTCTCCTTCTTGGTGCTCGTCCCGAGGGCTTTCGCGACATCCGCGACCAGGTCGTCGTCCAGGTCGATAACCGTCCGACTCACGAGTGCCTCCCTGATATCAAATGTGGGATTGATTATATCTCACGAGGTGCCCCGCGAGGTGGCACACCCGGGCACCCGGGCATCCGGGCATCCGGGCACCCGGCCTGGCCGCCGAGTCCTACGCGGGCATCACGCCATGGATGCGGGAGAGAGTGAAGACACGTTCCGCTTCGCGCAGGTGGCACCAGGCGTCGAGGTAGGGCGGGTCGAGTTCCAGGTCGCTGAGGGTGCGTACGGTCCGGTTGCCCGAGGTGGCGATGTACTCGACCGTGATGGCCGCACCGGTGTCGATGGCATGGGCGACCTGGCGGACGTCGCTGTACGACAGGTGCTTCGCGTATCCGGAGACGATCTCCTCGGTGTCCGTCGCGAAAGGCACCCCGCTGCCGAACGGGTCGGGTTCCGGTGCCGTCGGCGGGGCCTTGAGCAGCCGGTCGGCCAGGACGTCCATGCCGGCGTCGGTGGGCATGTCCGCGGCGCGGGTTGCGGTGGTCCGGGGGCCGCGCCGCCCGACGTTCCTTCGCGGGGGCGGGACGGCAGCGGCGGCCCTCTGCGGCAGGCGCTTTTCGACGCGTACCGTTCCCCCGGCGGTCTCGGCGACCGGGGCGTAGCCCGCGGCACGGAGCGCGGCGAGAGCCGTCGCGGGTGGGCTGCCGCTGACCAGGACCGTCGGGGCGAGCTGCCGCAGGGCGAGCTTGGACAGTGCGCGGTGGGCGGCGAGTTCGGCCAGGAGCGCGGGTTCGTCGCCGTGGATGACACAGGCCGCAGGGGCGATGCGCACCCGTCCGTGACCTCGCGCGGTGTCGGCGATGAGATAGGTCAGCGGCTGTGGCAGGGCCGTGGCGGAGCTACCTGCCAGGTCGGCTGTGATGTCGTCCGGGGTGCGGCCGGCGTCCAGGGCCCGGCGGATACTGCCGGCGCTGAAGCGCCATACCGACGCCGTGCCACTGGTCTCCCGGTCGGCCGTCGAATCCAGCAGCGCCGCGAGTCGCGCGGACGGGGTGCCGGTGACGACGGCGGTGAGGTCGGCGCCGATCCGGGCGGTCGTGGTCGCGGGGGGCAGCAGCCGCCGGGCCGTGATGTCGAGCTCTTCGTCGGCGTGGGCCGCCAGGTGGGCACCGAGCGGGGACAGCGCACCCCGTGCCAGCACGCCCAGCAGTTCGCCTTCGCGGATCACGGTGCTGAACGGTGCCGTGTCCTCGGGGGAGGCGTCGTCGGCGAGCGGACGGTGCCAGGCCACGAGCGGCCCCAGCTCCGAAGCGAGCTTCACCCCCTGTCCTGCCGGGAGCCCCGCTGCCGCTGTGAGCAGCCCGTGGCGGGCCTGCAGACAGCCGCCGCAGTCAGGCGCACCGGCGAGCGCGGGAAGCGCCTTGTTGTCTTCGTCGCGCGCCCGGGTGGGGGTGAGCGGCAGGTCCCGCCATGCCCGGAGCAGTACGGCGAGTTGTTCTGCGGGCTCCTGCTCGGCCCAGGCGTCGTACGCCTCGGTGGGAGGTACGCGATCGCCGTCGCGGGCCAGCAGTCCGGCGGCGTACGCGGTCTCCAGGGCGATGCGTACGACGGCGTCGTCCGCTTGGGCGGCCTTGCCGAGCCGGGCCAGTTCACGCGCGCCGATCCCGCCCGACTTCAGCCGGGTCGGCGGAGCGGTCGCGCACGCCGAAAGGACGGAGGCGGCATGGGCCGCGAACGCGGTGGCTGCCACCGCGGCCTCCCGCTCCACCTCCGAGGAGGTGATGGGCACCAACTGTGGGACGGGCGGCAGAGGTTCGAACGGAGCGTGCCAATCGGGGCCCCGCAGAGCCAAGGCCACCTCGGCCGGCATCCGGACGGGCCCGTACCGGTGACGGTCCTGGAGCAGAAGCCCGCGGTCGAGTGCCCATCGGGCGCCTGGTCGGAGGTCCGGGCCAGGAGCCCCGAACACGACGAACAGTGACTGACGCGGCGTGGACCTGGCGCTCTGCTCAAGCAACTTCCGTGTGGCCGCCGGTGCCCCAGCCACCAACGCGGCGACCCGTTTCGCGTCACTGTGATGCTCCACCAGAGCCGCGAGTCGCTGCTGCTTGGTGCCGGGTGGCTTGATACCCAGGACCGCCAGCATGCCGCGCAGTTCCTCCGAGGTGGTGCCGGCCAGCAGCTCTTCCAGCGGAGCGTCAAGTCCCAGGGGCGTGCTCCACGCCTCCCGCAAGGGCGTAGGCATGCGGAGTGCCTCGTTGCCGTCCTGCCACACGAGCGCCCGATCCGACAGCGCCTCCAGGGTCGCGTCCAGCGCGTGTACCGCCGCAGGGGATGTCGAGCCGAGCAGCTCCGCGAGGCTGTCCCGGGTCGCTCCTGCTCCCAGGGCGGCCAGCGCCTCGGCGGCCTGCAAGCACGGCAGCGTGAGTTGCGGCAGGACGAGTGCCACGGACCCCGGACGTTGGAGACGGTCCGCCAGTTCCCCCACCGAGCGTGGTTCCGGAGAGGAGGCTGCGTCCTTCCGCATGGCGAGTACGCGTGCCAGGCGGGAACCGTCGAGTTCGCTCAGCCAAGTCGCAAGAGTCGATCGGGACTTCATGAGGTGCACCTCGACAGACAGGGAACGTACAGGCGGGCCGAAGCCGCTTCGGGGCCAAGGTCAAGGATGGCGCAATTCCATGATCCACGGATGCCGTACGAAGATGGTGTCCGGGGCACCTCCCCGCCGCGGGCCCAGCCCGACGAGACGAGCCGACGGCAGTGGAAGATCTGGCTACCCGCTCGACGAAAGCCACTGGCCAGGAGACGGCCTACCCCGCCGCCGCGTTGGGGCGGGCTGCTGTTGGTGGTGATCACGATCTTCTGGCCGGCCACCGGACCCTCGCCGAGGTGGACAGGATGTCCGGCACCGAATCGAGGAGCCGGTCACCGCGCTGTGCCGACGCGACGGCTGCACCGACGTCCGTCGCGTCGGAGGGGCTGGGGGCAACGGGTCCGACGTGACCGGACGCGTCCCTGACGGCCGCACGGTGATCATCCAGTGCAAGCACTACCTCGGATACCCAGGTGGCGCAGTGCGGATGTTGCGGCGCCGGCGCCGCACATTCCGTGTGCTCCGGGGCCTGGTGGGGTGGCGGCCGAGCAGAGGAAGACACCTGCGAGGCCGGTGGAGTAGGGGTTGAGGGCAGGGCGGGCGCCGAGGATGAGGCGGGGGATCGTCTCGGCGCCGGTGAGGATGTCACCGCCGGCGAAGTTGGGGTTGGCGGTGGCGAAGTCGGCGGGCCGTGTGGTGCGCAGGCCCACGATCCGTTCGCGGGCGCCGGGGGCGAATCTCTCCAACTGGCCGAGGATCGCTTCGGTGGCGTCGCCGTCGTAGCCGTGCGGGACGTGGGCATAGGCCCAGACCGGGTGCACGTCCGCGACCGACCGTGAGGGGTCTGCCAGGTATTGCTGGCCGACGAGAACGAAGGGGCGCTCGGGCATCCGCCCGGCCGTCACGTCCTTCTCCGCCCGCGCGATCTCGGCGATGGGGCCGCCGAGGTGCACGGTGCCGGCGCGGCGCGCGTGCGGGTTCCTCCACGGCACCCCTTCCTCGACGGCCAGGTCGAGCTTGAAGGCGCCGGGACCTCGGCGGAACCGCTGGTAGGCGGCCCGCGTTCGGGTGGGGAGCCGGTCGCCGTAGATGCGGGCGACCTGGCCGGGGTCGAGGTCGAGCAGTGTCACGTCTGCGGGTGGGAGCTGGGAGGCGTGGGTGACGCGGACACCGGTGCGGACCTCGCCGCCGTGCTCGGTCAGCACCTTTTCCATGCTGCGGGCGATGGCTTGCGAGCCGCCTTCGGCGACGGCCCACCCGGCGCTGTGGCCGGCGGTGAGGATGCCGAGACCGACCGCCGAACCGAGCGGGCGGGAGAGCGGGCGGAAGGCGTGCGCCGCGATGCCGGCCCACAGCGCCCGGGCCTGCGGGGTCCGGAACAGGCGGGCGAGGAGCGTGGCGGGCAGCACGGTCGGAAGACCGAACCGGGCGAGCAGCAGCGGATGCGCCGGGACCTTGAGTAGCGGCCCCATCACGTCCTGCGCGAGTGCGTCCCAGTCACGCACCGGAGCTCCCATGAGTGCCCGGTAGCGGTTCCCGTCGGCTCCGAGCATGCGGGCGGTGTCCTCGACGGAGCGAAGAAGCACCCCGGCCGAGCCGTCGTCCAGCGGATGCGCGCAGTCGACCTCCGGCAGCCGCCACCGCAGCCCGTACCGCTCGAGTTCCAGTGACCGAAGCGCCGGGGAGGCGACCGCCATCGGGTGGACGGCGGAGCAGTGGTCGTGCAGCAGCCCGGGCAGCAGCGCCTCGTAGCTGCGGGTGCCGCCACCGACCTCGTCCGCGGCCTCCAGAAGGGTGACCTGGAGCCCGGCCTTGGCGAGCAGGGCGGCGGCGGCGAGCCCGTTCGGGCCGCCACCGACAACGACAGCCGACGTCATGACACCGTGTCCAGGGGCGGCGTGCCCGCGCCGGGCCCCGGCCGCAGCGGGCCGAAGGACCGCACGTCGTAGACGGGGTAGTCAGGGCCGTCGGTGGGCCAGGGCTGGCGGGCGAGCATGTCCTGGACTGTGACGCGGCCGCGCTCCAGCAGGCCGAGGGCGGCGTCGTGCACCTCGTAGTCCTGGGTCTGGCGGTGGATCGGCTGGCCCTCCAGGCAGATCACCCGGAGCTCGCCGGGTGCGAAGCCGCACCGGGCCTGTACGGCGCGCAGCAGCTGGTCGTCGTGGAGGTGGCCCTCGCCGAAGTTCCAGCCGATCGCGAAGCCGGCGACGAGTTCGCCGTCCATCACGACGACGTCGTCCTGGCCGTCGGTGACGCGGTCGATCAGGCCGTTGTGCGCGCGGCCGTGCGAGTGCATCGACCTCCAGCTCTGCACCTTCTGGCCCATGATCATGGCGGTGTCCGCGTCGTAGAGGCTTTCCAGCTGATGGGTCGGAAGCCGGCACGCCGTGGTGAGACCGGCCTCCAGACGCTCCAGGGCATCACCGGTGAACAGCCAGACGCTCGTGGCCCAGTTCCCCGCGTAGTAGCGCATGGCCGGCAGGAACGACACCAGGTCGGGACGCACGTTGCCGAGGACAGGCACGAGCAGCAGGCTCGGCAGGATCACCACGAGCAACCAGGGCGACTGCAGATCCCGGACCGACACGTCACCGTGGGCACCGAAGAGGTGGAACAGCGAGAAGACGAAGAAGATGTTCCACTCCAGCGGCACGCCCATGGGCACCGTCGAGAAGATGTGGAGGTGGAAGACGGCCATGAAGACGAGGGCCGCCCAGGTCCAGAAGCCGCCTTCGCCGAGAAAGACCAGGTAGAGCGGGACGGCGTACTCCGTGGCGGTGCCGACGTGGGCCAGCAGGAACGACAGGCGTGAGGGGCGCAGGTCACGGGGGTGGTCGCGGTAGAAGATCCGCTTGAGGCCGGAGGGAATCAGCGGCGCGTTGCTCATCATCGTCGCCACCACGAAGGGGAAGTGGTGGTTGAGCTTCGAGGTCGCGGCTCCCCACCACAGGGCCAGCATGACGAACGTGAAGCCGATGAACATGTCGGTGTAGGGGAAGAAGAACAACAGCAGCGACAGCCAGTACTGCTCGCCGCGGGCCGCCAGGAAGATGGTCTTGTCACGCAGTCCCAGCACTCCCAGGAAGACGAGGAGCGGGACGACGGCGAACGGGCTGAGCAGGCCGATGTCACTTACGCCGGGGATCGTGCCGCCGGTGCCGGGCCTGCTGAGCAGCCACCCGCCGGAGGCGAGCACGGCGGCGTAGAGGAGGACATCGACGCCGCTACGGCGATCGCCCCGGGTCAGCGGCACCCGCTCGGGCCAGGGCGGGAGGCGGATGGTTCCCGGCCGGAGCCAGTACAGGACGGCGCCGATCGGCGGGCTGAAGCGGGACGTCAGCGGGCCGGAACCGCATCCCAGTCCGATCACTTCGTACAGGAGCGTGAAGACGATGAGCTTCTGGTAGACGATCGGCTCGGACCACCAGGAGGAGAAGTCGGTGAGCGATCCGATGCCCGGGGTCAGCGCGATGACGAAGGCCGCCCCGCCGACGTAGAACAGGCACTTCACGACGTAGAAGAGATACACCGCGTACGGGCTGCCGAAGCCGTGCTCGACCCAGTGCCGGGTGAGCGTCCGCAGGCGCTCACCGCGCGGGAGGGCACCGAAGGTGCCGGCGTCGACCGGGGGCAGCTGGGGTTTCATGAATCCCATGGGAACCTCGTTGTTCTCGGGGTGGCGCGGCTCAGCGGACGGATGCGAGCAGCCGGCGGCGCAGCGCGGGCTTGTCGATCTTGCCGACGGAGTTCTTGGGGACCTCGGGCACGACAACGACGTCGGCCGGGATCTTGTAGGCGGCAAGGCGGGAGCCGAGGAACTCGGGGATCTCGGCCGGGGACAGCTCCGCGCCGTCGCGCAGGGAGACGAAGGCGACCGGGACCTCGCCCATCACCTGGTCGGAGCGGCCCACGACGGCCGCCTCAAGAACGGCGGGGTGGTCGTGCAGGACGGTCTCGATCTCCTTGGGGTAGATGTTCTCCCCACCTCGGATGATCATGTCCTTCACGCGGTCGACGAGGACCAGGTAGCCGTCCTCGTCGAGCCGGCCCACATCACCGGTGTGCAGCCAGCCGTCCCGGATGGTCCTGGCGGTCTCCTCGGGCCGGTTGAGGTAGCCGCGCATCACGGTCGGGCCGGAGACGACCACCTCGCCGGCGCTGCCGTCGGTGACCAGGCGGCCGTCCTCATCCATGATCGCCACCGTCTGGTCCGCCAGCGGCAGCCCGACCGTGCCGGGCTTGCGGACGCCGTCGAGCGGGTTGGTGGTAGAGGCGCAGGTCGCCTCGGACAGGCCGTAGCCCTCAATGAGCCGGACCCCGAAACGCCGCTCCACCAGGCCGATGAGCTGGGGAGGCATGGGCGCCGCGCCGCATACGACGAAGCGGAGCGAAGAGGTGTCCGGCCGCACCTCGGGCGGCAGATTCGCCAGCATCGCGTAGATCGCCGGGACGCCGGAGAAGAAGGTGGGCCGGGCTTTCTCCACCGCGGCGAAGAACTCCTTGGCGCTGAAGCGTCCCACGATCGTGGCCTGTCCGCCGGCCCGCAGCGGCGACAGGATGCTGATCACGATGCCGTTGACGTGGAACAGCGGCAGGACGAGGAGGCTGTGATCCGCCTCGGTCAGCTTCATCCCGTCGACCATCGCCGCGGTCATCGCGTCGATGTTGCGGTGCAGGAGTTCGACGCCCTTGGGGCGCCCGGTGGTGCCGCTGGTGTAGATGACCAGGGCCAGGTCGTCCAGTCCGGACCCGGGGTCCGCGGGCAGCACCGGCAGCCCGGCGTCAGGAGCCGGTCCGGCCAGTTCCTGAAGCGTGAGAGCGGTGACGGTCCCTGGCAGCTCGGCCGACCGCGCCTCGACGACGACGATCTTCGCGCGGGAGTCCACGAGCTGGTAGCTCGTCTCCACACCGGTCAGCGCCGGATTGACCGGTGTGATCGCCGCTCCCAGGCGCCAGGCGGCGAACATCACCACCACGAGTTCCGCCCTGTTGGCGAGTCTGACCGCGACGACGTCTCCACGGCCGACACCCCGGTCGGCGAAGTGGCGGGCGTATCCCTCGATCAGGTCGTCGAAAGCGGCGTTCGAGAGCTGACCGGACACGTCGTCGGTGACGGCCGGCGCGTCCGGATCTTGTTCGCGGCGCACAGCGGGCAGGCGGCTCAGGTTCATGGAAGCGTGCACCTCGAAAGTGGTCAAGGGGGGACGTATCCAGGTGAAGGTAGGTCCCGGCATACGACAGCGGCCACGGACGCGCACCACAAGACGGGGAGAGCTGTTTGTGCTCCACGCATAAACATGACAGAGGGATCGCGCCGTAGGATGCGTGTCATGCCGACGGAGCAGGTCCTGGTCGCCCGTGCGGCGGGCCGTCTCTTGGAAGAACGCGAGCGCCTCATCGCGAGCCTCGTGCGGGTGACACGCGCCCAGATCAGCGCACTCGACCACGACGCCGCCTCGCGCTCCCTTCTTGAGGCGAGTATCACCGAGAACATCGTGGCCGCGATGAACTTCCTCCAGCAGGGAATCGACGCGCAGCATCTCGAAGCCCCGACCGCGGCCCTCGCCTACGCCAGGATGCTGGCGCAGCGCGACGTGCCCCTCTCGGCGCTCATCAGGGCCTACCGCATCGGCCACTCCACGTTTCTCGATACGGCCTTCACGGTCCTCGACGACCTGCCCGCCGAGGACCGGCTCTCGCTGGTCGTCGCGCTGGTCCGCCGGTCCGCGCAGTTCATCGACCTGGTCTGCGAACAGGTCGGCCGCACCTACGAGCTCGAACGCGAACGGTGGGTGGCCAGCCAGAGCGGTGTCCGCCAGCAGTGGGTCAACGAACTCCTCGGCGGCGGCCCGGTCGACCGGGCCGCCGCCGAGCGGGCGCTGCGCTATCCGCTGGACGCGGTCCATGTCGCCTGCACGCTGTGGCCGGTCGGGCAGATGAGCTCCTTCGACCTGGTCTCTGCCGTGGAGGAGGTCCGTGCACGCGCGGTGTCGGTGCTACGGGCCCGCGCCTGCCTCGTCGTACCGACCGACGAGCTGGAATCACGGTTGTGGTTCGCACTGCCCGCCAGGGCCGACGACGGACTCCAAGCCCTCGCGCCTCCGGACGGGGTCTTCCTGCACGCGGCCATCGGGCGGCCGGGGGCCGACCTGGCCGGCTTCCGCACCTCGGCACGCCAGGCCGGCCGGGTCAAGGAGATCGTCGCTGCCCGGCTCGGCCGGCCCGGGGACAAAGACCACGCGATCCACCGGCCCGTGGGACCGCGGTGGGTGCCGTACGACGACGTGGCCCCCATCGCCCTGATGGCCGGTGACCTGGAAGCCGTCCGCGAATTCGTGACGGTGACGCTGGGAGACCTGGCGCAATCCAACACCCGCAACGCCATGTTGCGCGAGACGCTGCAGGCTTTCCTCACGCACCACCGCAGTTACGCGGCCACGGCGGAGGTGATGAACCTGCACCGCAACTCGATCCAGTACCGGGTACAGCACGCGACCGCGCTGCTGCCGGAAGCGGCAGAGAGCCTTGAGGACGACTACAACGTCCGCACCGCACTCCTGGCCGCGCAATGGCTCGGAGGGCCGGTGCTGTTCTGAGGACGAGGGCCGCGTCACCCTCCTCATCGACGGCTCGCCGGCCGGTGCCGTCCTCCTCAGAACTGGCTCCGGCCCAGGTACGCCCACGGATGTGGAGACAACCCGTGCGGCCGGAAGGCCGGCTATCGCCCTCAGAAGCAGCAGACCCGCCGCGAGCACAAGTCCACCGAGTCCCGTGCTGGGCGCCGCACGATCGGTCTGCCCGATCCGCTGATCAAGCTTCTCCGTCAGCACCAGGAGCAGCAGGGGAAGGAGCGGATCGAGGCCGGCACCGACTGGGAGGCCAAGGGATCCATCTTCGCCTCCCCGACCGGCGGCCCTCTGAGCCCGAACACCGACTTCCACATCTGGAAGCGGCTCCTGAAGGACGCGGGAGTAGCGCGAGTACGGGACGTCCGTCTGCATGACGCCCGCCACACCGCCGCGACCGTCCTCCTGATCCTCGGCGTCCCGGATGTCGTGGTCGACGCGATCAGGACGAACTGAGACGGAAAGTGAGACGGACAACGACGAAGGGCCCCACCGCGAACGGTGGGGCCCTTCGACATCGTGCCCGGTGAGGCACTGGCGGAGGATACGAGATTCGAACTCGTGAGGGGTTGCCCCCAACACGCTTTCCAAGCGTGCGCCCTAGGCCACTAGGCGAATCC
Organism: Streptomyces sp. GQFP; assembly: GCF_021545335.1. Classification (GTDB taxonomy): domain Bacteria; phylum Actinomycetota; class Actinomycetes; order Streptomycetales; family Streptomycetaceae; genus Streptomyces. The sequence goes on from NZ_CP089312.1 coordinate 5,349,655, forward strand.
TCCGCCGGGAACATTACATGACCTGAGGGGGTGCTTGCGAACTCGTTCGGGCCCCCTGCGATCAGGTACGCTGGGCCTCAGCCCCTCACGCGGCGCTATCTGACTGAACTCCCCCAGGGCCGGAAGGCAGCAAGGGTAGGTTGGCTCTGGCGGGTGCGTGGGGGGTCTTCTGTTTGACCGGTGCCGCAGGAACACGTTCGGTGTGTTCTGGGTGATAAACAGGTCCAGCTCTCGCCGCCGGGCGGTGTACCGGTCGGGGGAGTGGAACGCCTCGGTGTACCCGGCGAAACCGAGCGACTTCTTCTTCACCTTCACCAGGCTCTTGTTGCGCCCCCGCTGTAGCTGCGAAGTCGCGTTCCACGAGCGCCGCCTCGGTCGTGATCCGGGCCGGTGGTTCGGGGAGGCGGTCGATGATCATCCAGGCGGTCTCGCGGGCGCGCTGGAGCGCGGACATGTGCACTTCGTCGATGTGTACGCCGGCCGCGACCAGCCTGGCAACCCGCTCGGCCGCCTGTTCGGCCTGGTTGGTGCCGAGGTCGGTGAGGGGACGGGCGGGGCCGACTGTCAGTGGGGGCCGATATCGTCGTATGCGTGTCGTCCCTTGCGCTGTACCGCCGCTATCGCCCGGAGTCGTTCGCCGAGGTCATCGGGCAGGAGCATGTAACCGACCCGCTGCAGCAGGCGCTGCGGAACAACCGGGTCAATCACGCGTACCTGTTCAGCGGGCCGCGCGGCTGTGGCAAGACGACCAGCGCGCGCATCCTGGCGCGCTGCCTGAACTGCGCGCAGGGGCCCACGCCCACGCCCTGCGGCGAGTGCCAGTCCTGCCAGGACCTGGCGCGCAACGGCCCGGGGTCGATCGACGTCATCGAGATCGACGCCGCGTCGCACGGTGGTGTGGACGACGCCCGTGACCTGCGAGAAAAGGCATTCTTCGGCCCTGCGAGCAGCCGCTACAAGATCTACATCATCGACGAGGCCCACATGGTCACGTCGGCCGGTTTCAACGCGCTGCTCAAGGTCGTCGAGGAGCCGCCGGAGCACCTCAAGTTCATCTTCGCGACCACGGAACCCGAGAAGGTCATCGGGACGATCCGTTCCCGGACCCACCACTACCCCTTCCGGCTGGTCCCGCCGGGCACGCTCCGCGACTACCTCGGCGAGGTCTGCGGCCAGGAGAACATCCCGGTCGCCGACGGCGTACTCCCCCTGGTCGTCCGCTCCGGAGCGGGGTCCGTACGAGACTCCATGTCCGTCATGGACCAGCTGCTGGCCGGCGCCGGTGCCGAGGGCGTGACCTACGCCATGGCCACCTCCCTGCTCGGCTACACGGACGGCTCGCTGCTCGACTCCGTGGTCGAGGCGTTCGCCTCCGGGGACGGCGCGGCGGCCTTCGAGGTCGTCGACCGCATCATCGAGGGCGGCAACGACCCCCGCCGCTTCGTCGCCGACCTGCTCGAACGCCTGCGCGACCTGGTGATCCTCGCCGCCGTGCCCGACGCGGCGGAGAAGGGGCTCATCGACGCCCCCGTGGACGTGGTCGAGCGTATGCAGGCCCAGGCCGGCGTCTTCGGCGCCGCCGAACTCAGCCGCGCCGCCGACCTCGTCAACGACGGCCTCACGGAGATGCGCGGCGCGACCTCGCCCCGACTCCAGCTGGAACTGATCTGCGCGCGCGTGCTGCTGCCGGCCGCGTACGGCGACGAACGCTCGGTCATGGCCCGCCTCGACAAGCTGGAGCGGGGCATCAACTTCTCCGGCGGTCCGGCCGCTGGCACGGGCGGGGCAGGCATCCCCATGGGGTACGTGCCGGGACCGGGCGCGCACGGCGTGCCCGCCGCGTACGAGGGGGCGGTGCCCGGCGGCGCTGGTGGCACTGGCGGTGGTGCTGTGGGCGCGCCGGTCATGCCTCCTGCCGGATCGGGTGCACCTGGTGTGCCGGGTGTGCCGGGTGTGCCCGGTGGCGGTGGCGTGTCCGGTACGGCGGACACGGTCGCCGCGCCTGCTCCGCCCCCTCAGCCCCAGCCCCAGTCCCATCCCCAGGCCCCGGCCCCGGCTGCACCCGCCCCGGCTCCAGCCGCTCCCGGTGCCTGGCCCACCGCGACGAGCGCGGGCAGTGGGCGGCGCCCCGGTGGCTGGCCCACAGCCACGCCCGCGGGCACCGGACAGCCCCCGGCGCCCGCCGCAGCCGCGCCGCCATCGACACCGGCCTACGCCCAGCCCCAGTCCCAGCCCCCCCAGGCTCAGACGCCCGCCGCGCCGACCGGCGCCCCCGTGCCCGGCGGCCTTGACCCCCGCATGCTCTGGCCGAACATCCTGGAGTCGGTGAAGAACCGCCGCCGGTTCACCTGGATCCTGCTCAGCCAGAACGCCCAGGTCAGCGGCTTCGACGGCACCACACTCCAGCTGGGCTTCATGAACGCGGGCGCGCGGGACAACTTCTCCAGCAGCGGCAGCGAGGAAGTGCTGAAGCAGGCGCTGTTGGAACAGTTCAACGTCCAGTGGCGGATCGAGGCGGTCGTCGACCCGACGGGTGGCGGCGGTGGGGGTGGTGGTCAGGTCGCTCCGGCGACCGGTGGTTACGGCGGAGGGGGTGCGCCCGGCGGTTACGGCGGAGGTGGCTACGGCGGGGGAGGCGGCGGTGGAGGTGGTTACGGCGGCGCCGCGTCGACGTCCGCCGCCCCCCAGCAGCAGCAGCCCGCGCCCCCGTCTCCGGCGTCCACGCAGGCCCCGGCACCCCGGCCCCAGGCCTCCGCGCCGGCACCGGCACCGGCACCGCGGGCCTCGGCTCCGGAACCCCCGCCGATCGCCCCGGAGGACGATGTCCCCGAGGACGACGATCCCGACCTCGACGAGTCCGCGCTTTCCGGGCACGAGATGATCGTGCGGGAGTTGGGGGCGACGGTGCTGGAGGAGTTCTCGAACGAGTAGGCGGGTGGGTGTGCTGGGCGGGGTTTCTCGCCCCCGCCGCCCCTACCCGTCCCATCCTCGGGGGCTCCGCCCCCGAACCCCCGTATCGCGCTGAACGCGCTCGTCCTCAAACGCCGGACGGCTGACTACCCAGCCCGTCCGGCGTTTGAGGACGAGGCCGTTCAGGCCGACAGCGGGGGCCTGGGGGCGGCAGCCCCCAGCGACGCCCGCACCAGCGCCGGGAACCATCCCACCCCGGACCACTAAACTGACCCGCGTGAACGTCCTCCTCATCGGTAATGGCGCCCGCGAACACGCCCTGTGCCGCTCCCTGTCCCTCGACCCCGACGTCACCGCGCTCTACTGCGCCCCCGGCAACGCCGGCATCGCCGAGGTCGCCGAGCTGCGTCAGGTCGACCCCCTCGATGGCACGGCCGTGGCCGCGCTGGCCGTGGAGCTCGGCGCCGACCTGGTCGTCGTAGGACCGGAGGCGCCGCTCGTCGCCGGGGTCGCCGACGCCGTACGAGGCGCGGGCATCCCGGTCTTCGGCCCCTCCGGGGAGGCCGCGCAGCTGGAGGGCTCCAAGGCCTTCGCGAAGGACGTCATGGCGGGAGCCGGCGTCCCCACGGCACGCTCATACGTCTGTACGACTCCCGACGAGGTGGATGAAGCCCTCGACGCCTTCGGTGCCCCGTACGTCGTGAAGGACGACGGACTCGCCGCCGGCAAGGGCGTGGTCGTCACCGACGACCTCGCAGCCGCCGCCGCCCACGCGAACTCCTGCGACCGCGTCGTCATCGAGGAGTTCCTCGACGGCCCCGAGGTCTCCCTCTTCGCCATCACCGACGGCGAGACGGTCCTCCCGCTCCAGCCCGCCCAGGACTTCAAGCGCGCGCTGGACGGCGACGAGGGCCCGAACACGGGCGGCATGGGCGCCTACTCGCCGCTCCCCTGGGCCGACCCGAAGCTGGTCGAGGAAGTCCTCCAGACGGTCCTGCAGCCGACGGTCGACGAACTGCGCCGCCGCGGTACCCCCTTCTCCGGCCTCCTCTACGCCGGCCTCGCGATCACCTCGCGCGGCGTCCGCGTGATCGAGTTCAACGCCCGCTTCGGCGACCCGGAGACCCAGGTGGTCCTGGCCCGCCTGAAGACCCCGCTGGCGGGCATCCTCCTCGCCGCCGCCAACGGCACCCTCGCCGACCTGGAGCCCCTGCGCTGGAGCGACGACGCGGCGGTCACCGTGGTCATCGCCTCGCACAACTACCCCGGCACCCCGCGCACCGGCGACCCGATCACCGGCCTCGCCGACGTGGCCGCCGAGGACGCCCCGCACGCGTACGTCCTGCACGCGGGCACGAAGCGCGACGGCGACGCGGTCGTGAGCGCGGGCGGCCGGGTGCTCTCCGTGACGGCGACCGGCAAGAACCTGAACCAGGCCCGCGACCGCGCGTACACGGCCCTCGGCCGCATCCACCTGGACGGCTCCCAGCACCGCACGGACATCGCGGCGAAGGCGGCGGCGGGCGAGTAACCGTACAGTCACCGATGAACCCCTCGGGCCCCGAATCCGTCTAAGGATGCGGGGCCCGAGAGTCGTTCAAGGGCCTCCCAGCTGCCGCTTCCCTGCCACTCCGTCGTCGCCGTGCGTCACCCACCTCTCCCCAAAGCCATTCCATCGAGTGACCGATCCCCCATCCGGCTGACGAGGACCGGGCCCCCAACTATGGTGCGGCGCAAGCGTTCCGGCACTTGGCCCACCGGCATTGCGATGTCAGTGGTGGGTGCCACAGTGGGGGAGTGAGCAACGTCAGCGTGTGCGGAAACGGTGAGAAGGCAGGGGGTGGCATCCGGTCGTGACCGGTATGGGTGTGGAGGCGGGCGCGCAGGTCGCGCGTTCCCGGGCTCTGGCCGTGCTGCGCATCCGCAGCAGGGCCCTGGCCGTCGCCCTGCTGCCCGCGGCCGTCGCCGTCGTGCTGTGGGCCGGTGTCTCCACCGGCCACCTCGTGGGCGGCGGCTGGCACCTCGCCCGCTGGATCACGAGCGGCGCCGCGATCGTCGTACTCCTCGCGGCAGCCGTCATCGCCCTGGTCGTCGCCCGCGCCCGCCCGGCCATGAGCCCCACGGTCCCGATAGCCGAGGAATCGGCCCCGGACCTCTACCACCTGGTGCGCGACCTGGCCGACCGCCTGGGCGTCCCCGCACCCTCCGCGATAGCGCTCACCCCGGACTGCGACAGCTGGCTGGAGGACCGCACCCACCGCGCCCACACCCCGCCCCCGGCGGAGGACCGGGACGAGATATCGGGCGTACGAGGCCTGCGTCCCGCCCTCCAGGGGCAGCACCGGCGTGCGGCGGCGACGGCGGCGCCCGTCCTCGTGATCGGCTCGCCGTTCCTGTGGTGGATGCGCGTCGGCGAACTGCGCGCGGTCCTCGCCCCGGTCGTCGCGGGTACGGGCCCTTCTGCCCACCCGGACATCGCGGCGGCGCGGCGCTTCGTACGGGGCCTGGACGCGGCGGTGGCCGTGGCGGCTGCGCCGCAGCGCGGACCCGTGTCCCGTACGGCGCTCGCGGGCGTCGGCTGGGTCGCGAGGCTGCTGCTGCGCGGCTGTCGGGTGCACGCGGCCGAGATGGAGCGCGGGGTCGCGGTGGCCGCCGCCGAGCGTGCACAGGCTGTGGATTACGGGCTGCGGATCGTCGCACAGGAACAGGTCGGGCTGGCGTACGCGGGCTGGGACCGGCTGCTGACCCGGGTCGCGCTCCCCGCCTGGCGGATGGGCCGCTGGCCGGCCCGGCTGGACGCGGGCGTCGTCGCGGCGCTCACGGAACTGTCGCGCCGCGACCGGCTGGCCGAGGGCTTCACGTCCCGGCTGGGCGAGCGCCCGGCCTGCGACCTGCTCGAAGAGCCCGGCGCGATCGACGAGGCGGCCTCGCTCCTCGCCGCCCGCCTCTTCCACGGGGGTCCGGCCGAGCCCGGTCCTGACTGGGCGCCGGTGGACTGGCAGGAGTACCCGGAGGAGGTGGTCGACCGCAAGTGGCGTACGGACGCGGCACGCCTGCACCGGGTCCTGGACACGTTGGGCGTCCACCGCACGGCGACACCCACACGCCGGGACCCCGACGCCCCGACCCTCTCCCGCGTGATGAACCACTTGGCGACGCCGCAGACGCCTCAACCGTCCGCGAGGGAGACGGCGGACGAGGAGGAGTACGAGTACGAGTACGGTGACGGCGACGAGGAACGGGTGGGAAGCGAACGCAGCGAGGCTCTTGCCGCCGGGATCAGTGCGGAGGTCGCCCGCGAGGAGGCGGCGGCGCCGGCAGGCCTGGCCGGCCAGGGCCCGGAGACGTCCGTCTGGGACGACGGCGGGCTGCCACTCTTCCCTCTGCAGCCGCCGCGCACGGGGCGCGAGCTGCTCGCCGATCACGTCACCGCGATGGTGTGCTGCGCGGCGATGGACACGGCGGGGGCGACACCGGGCCTGGACTGGCTGGACGGCCCGTCGCTCCTCCTCAACGGCGAACGAGCGGCGGACCTGGGCCCAAGGGTCCTGACCCTGATAGAAAAAGGCGACCCGGCCCCCCTGGAGGCATGGCTCCGCACAACAGGAGTACGCCCGGAGAAGCCGGTACGCCTGGTGTGACCAGAGGGTTCTTTCGCCCCCGCCGCCCCTACCCGTCCCATCCTCGGGGGCGCTGCCCCCGAACCCCCGTATCGCGCTGAACGCGCTCGTCCTCAAACGCCGGACGGGCTGAAATGCCTGGGCCTGGGCTGAAAGATCAAGCACCGGCCGGCACCACATCTAGCCCGTCCGGCGTTTGAGGACGAGGCCGTTCAGGCCGAAAAGGGGGGTCTGGGGGCGCAGCCCCCAGGGATGGGAACGGGTAGGGGCGGCGGGGGCGAAGAAACAGGTCGGAGGACTCCCTTCCGCTTCTGGTCAATTAGCGACGAACGGTGACGGACTGCGTGCGTAATGTGATGTGCTGGGACCGATAGCGCACATGGCAATCGCTCGGGACATAAGACAGCGGGACACCAGCCCGCGAAGCGCAAGACCGCGAAGCGCAAGACCGCGAAACGCAAGACCACGAGACGCAACACCGCGAAACGCAACACCGCACGCACACAGCTGACGGGGGAGCCAGGGAGGGGAGCAGTCATGGGGTCGCAGCCGATCCGCCGCTGGGAGTCGGGAGCACTCGCGCACGCCGTCACGGACCCCTTCGGCCTGGGCCCCGTCCCCTGGCTCCGAGGCAGCGAGACCTACTTCGACGACACGGGCCACGTAGTCCCTTGGTACGTGGACCCCTTAGACCCCGCCCCCACCCCATACGGCACAGCCACCGCCAGAATCCCCAACCCCCGTACCTCCCGTACCCCCCGCACCGCCCCCCGCCCCACCGGCGGCCCCCGAGCCGCCGACGACGTACACCGGCAGATCAAGGGCTTCGCCTCCACCGGCCCCGCCGCCCCCGGCGAAGCCATCGACTTCCACATCACCGTCGACCCGCCGCAAGAGTTCGCCGTGGACATCTACCGCATCGGCCACTACGGCGGCGACGGCGCAGCCAAGATCACCACCAGCCCCCGCCTCTCCGGCATCGTTCAGCCCCCACCCCTCACCGCCGACCGCACGGTCTCCTGCCACCACTGGTGGCTCTCCTGGCGGCTCCAGATCCCGTCGTACTGGAACATCGGGGCGTACGTCGCCGTCCTCACGACCGCCGACGGCTACCGCTCCCACATCCCCTTCACCGTCCGCGACAACCACCCGGCGGACCTGCTGCTCCTCCTGCCCGACATCACCTGGCAGGCGTACAACCTCTACCCGGAGGACGGCCGCACCGGTGCGAGCCTCTACCACGCCTGGGACGACGAAGGCCGGCTCCTCGGCGAGGCCGACGCCGCGACGACGGTCTCCTTCGACCGCCCGTACGCCGGCGCCGGCCTCCCCCTCCACGTGGGCCACGCCTACGACTTCATCCGCTTCGCCGAGCGCTACGGCTACGACCTCGCCTACGCCGACGCCCGCGACCTGCACGCCGGCCGCGTGGACCCCACCCGCTACCGGGGCCTGGTCTTCCCTGGCCACGACGAGTACTGGTCCTCGGCGATGCGCCGCACCACCGAACTCGCCCGGGAGAACGGCACGTCCCTCGTCTTCCTCTCCGCCAACACCATGTACTGGCAGGTCGAGCTGGGCCCGTCCCCGTCCGGTGTCGCCGACCGCCTCCTCACCTGCCGCAAGCGTCGCGGGCCCGGGAAGCCCGCCCTCTGGCGCGAGATCGACCGGCCCGAGCAGCAGCTGATCGGTATCCAGTACGCGGGCCGGGTCCCCGAGCCCACCCCCATGGTCGTGCGCAACGCCGACCACTGGATGTGGGAGGCGACCGGCGCCCACGACGGCGACGAGATCGACGGGATGGTGGCCGGCGAGGCCGACCGCTACTTCCCGCGCACCCAGCTCCCCGAGCACGAGGACCGCATCCTCCTCGCCCACTCCCCGTACGCGGACAGCGAAGGAGCCCTCCGTCACCAGGAGACCTCCCTCTATCGGGCCCCCTCGGGCGCCCTGGTCTTCGCGTCCGGAACGTTCGCGTGGTCCCCCTCCCTGGACCGCCCCGGCCACGTGGACGCCCGTGTCCAACGGGCCACCGCGAACCTCCTGGACCGCATCTGCAAACGAGACTGAAACCCGGCCGCCCAACCCCTGGCGTCGATCGAGTCTCCGCATACGGGAGAATCGACCCACTTGGACATCACCACGGGGAGGAACCGTGTCCGGATTCGTAGAAAAGCCCGAGCCCCTCCAGGTTCCGGGCCTGGTGCATCTGCACACCGGCAAGGTGCGCGACCTGTACCAGAACGAGGCGGGCGACCTCGTGATGGTCGCCAGCGACCGTATCTCCGCCTTCGACTGGGTGCTGCAGACGGAGATCCCCGACAAGGGCCGCGTCCTCACCCAGCTCTCGCTCTGGTGGTTCGACCAGCTCGCCGACCTGGCCCCCAACCACGTCCTGAGCACCGAACTCCCGCCGGGCGCCCCCGCCGACTGGGCGGGCCGCACCCTGATCTGCAAGTCCCTGCGCATGATGCCGGTGGAGTGCGTGGCCCGCGGCTACCTCACCGGCTCCGGCCTCACCGAGTACAACGCGACCCGTACGGTCTGCGGCCTGGCCCTCCCCGAGGGGCTCACCGACGGCTCGGAACTCCCCGCCCCGATCTTCACCCCGGCCACCAAGGCCGCGGTCGGCGAGCACGACGAGAACGTGTCGTACGAGGAGGTCGCCCGCCAGGTCGGCGCCGAGCCCGCCGCCGAGCTCCGCCAGGCGACCCTCGCCGTCTACTCCCGCGCCCGCGACATCGCCCGCGACCGGGGCATCATCCTGGCCGACACGAAGTTCGAGTTCGGGTACGAGAGCACGGCGGCCGGGGAGACCCTGATCCTGGCCGACGAGGTCCTCACCCCGGACTCGTCCCGCTTCTGGCCGGCCGACCAGTGGGAGCCCGGCCACGCACAGCCGTCGTTCGACAAGCAGTTCGTACGGGACTGGCTCACGTCCGCCGCATCCGGCTGGGTCCGCGCCAGCGAGCAGCCCCCGCCGCCGCTCCCGCAGCTCGTCACGGACGCGACCCGCGCGAAGTACATCGAGGCGTACGAACGCCTGACGGGACTCAGCTGGAGCTGAGCCCGCCCGGAGCACGACGAAGGCCCCGGTCCACTGGACCGGGGCCTTCGACTGCTGAGCGGACGACCAGGTTCGAACTGGCGACCTCAACCTTGGCAAGGTTGCGCTCTACCAACTGAGCTACGTCCGCATCGCGTCCCGCACACTGTCGTACGAACCTGCCGTACGTGCCGTGGCGCGAGACCAACTATACCCAACCCCGACGCCGGGCGAGCCGCACCGCGGCATGCCGGTTCTCGGCCCCGAGTTTGGAAACGGCCGACGACAGATAGTTCCGTACGGTCCCCTGAGACAGCGCGGCCCGTTCCGCGATCTCCGCGACCGGAGCCCCGTCGGCGGCGAGTTCGAGCACCTCGGCCTCGCGCGCGGTCAGCGGGGAGTCCCCGGCGGAGATCGCGTCGGCGGCCAACTCGGGGTCGACGTAACGGTTTCCGGCGTGCACGGTACGGATGATCTCGGCGAGCCGCTGCGCGCTGACCGTCTTGGGGACAAACCCCCGCACACCGGCAGCCAGCGCCCGCTTGAGATGCCCCGGTCGGCCGTGACTGGTCACGATCAGCACCCGGCACTCCGGCAGTTCGGCCCGCAGCGTTGTGGCGACCTTCACACCGTCCGCGCCCGGCATCTCAAGATCGAGCACGGCCACGTCGGGCCGGTGCGCCCGGGCCATGGCCAGCGCCTCGGGCCCGGTGGCGGCCTCGGCGACGACCACGAGATCGTCCTCCAGAGCGAGCAGCGCGGCCAGCGCACCCCGGATGAGGTGCTCGTCGTCGGCGAGCAGCAGCCGCACACCACTCATGAGGTGACCTCACTCACAACGAACCCGGCACCGGAGCCGGACCCAGCTCCCGAACCCGAATCCGCAGGCAGCGACGCAGGCAGCGGCACAGTGGCGACCACCCGAAACCACCCCTCACCAGCACCCGTGCCCACAACCCCCGCCTCCAGCCGCCCATCCACAGCGGCCAACCGCTCCCGCAGCCCGACAAGCCCGGACCCGGCCCCCACCTCGGACGCGCCCCCGCCCGCGACCCCGTCGTTCTCCACGGTCAGCACCACACACCCGTCCCCCACCCGCACCCGAACCCCGCACCAGCCCGCATCCCCGTGCCGCAGCACATTGGTGGTCGCCTCCCGGACCACCCACCCGAGCGCCGACTGCACCTCCCCCGGCAGCCCGACCGCCGCCTCCCCAGTCACCTCGCAGGAGATCCCCGCGGCAGTCAACACACCCTGCGCGCCCAAGAGTTCAGCCCCCAGATCAGCCTCCCGATACCCCCGTACGACATCCCGTACCTCCCGCTGCGACTCGCGGGCGATGCGCTGCACCTCGATCATCTGGTCGACGGCCTCGGGCCGTTCGCGTCGGGCGAGTTGCACCGCCAGTTCGCTCTTGAGGGCGATCACCGCGAGGTTGCGGCCCATCACGTCGTGCAGATCGCGTCCGAACCGCAGCCGTTCCTCGGCGACGGCGAGCCGGGTCCGGGTCTCGCGGGCCTCGTCGAGTTCGTACACGACCTTGAGCAGCCAGACGGAGAGGGCGCTGGTGAACGTGATGAACCCGGCGGTGAGCAGCACCACGACGCCCGTGAAGACGGCTTCGTTCGCCGGGAAACCCACCAGGAGGGACATGGCGACCGAGCCCACGGCCAGGCCGGTGACTATCGCCAGCATCCGCGTCCGGCCGCGTATCCCGAGGGCGATGCTGCCCGCGCCGAAGCACACCACCCCGATGAACAGCGAGGCCGCGCCGGTCTCCAGGTCGTCGCCGCCCGTCCCGTGCCTGCCCAGGAAGAGGGCGCCGACGCCGATCAGCGCGGTGACGGCGCCGAGCACGGCCAGCAGCCGTACGGGCTGCTCCCGGGTCCCGCAGATCCAGTCCAGTGCCCGGGAGGCGGTCACCGCACACAGCACGGCGTGCACGCACACCACCAGCGACAGCCAGAGCGCGGGCCACCCGTCCAGCAGCCCCAGCACGGGCAGCCCGATCGCGGTGACCTCGACGAAGGCGATCATGTGGAACGTCCAGCGGGTGTACGTCTCCACCTTCGCCGGCGCGCTCTTGCGCCGCCACCAGCTCCCGGGCCTGCGCATGTCCTGTGCTCCCCGTCCCGTCAGTGCCGAGGTTCCCAGCGGAACCACCGTCGTACAGCAAACACCGACAGCACGGTCCAGGCCAGGCCGGTCACGACGGCGCCCAGGGCCTCGTACGCCGACAGGTCACCGGTCCAGGCGCCGCGTACGAGGGTGATCACGGGCGTCAGCGGCAGGAGTTCGCAGAAGGAGGCCAGCCGGTCGGGCAGCACCTCCAGCGGGACGGTGATCCCGGAGCCGAGGAACGAGACGAGCATCAGCGGCAGCGAGGTGACCTGCGCGCTCTCGGTGGTCCGGCTGAGGCTCGCGGTGAGCGCGGCCAGCGCCGTACACAGCACCAGGCCCAACAGCAGCCCGATGAAGGCGAGTTGGGGCGCCGGTGGCGCGTCGAGGTCGAGCAGGACGGCACAGCCGACGGCCAGCAGCACACTCTGTACGAAGCCTGTCGCGACCGCCGGGAGCGCCGATCCGGTGAGTATCTCGACGTCGCGCAGCTCACCGGTGCGCAGCCGCTTGAGTACGAGTTCCTCGCGCCGGGCGGTGTAGACGCCGACGAGGGCCGCGTACACGGCGAACAGCAGCGAGAAGCCGACCGAGGCGGGCAGAATGACCGTCCCCGTACTGAGCCCGGCCTCCTTCAGGTCCATCCCGTCGGCGGCGGACCACGCACTGAACGGCAGCACCAGCGGCACGAACAGGGCCGCGACGAGCGTCCCCTTGTTCCGCAGGAACAGCGCCGCCTCGGCCCGGGCCAGGGCCCGCATCCGCCCGGCGGGAGTGGTCGTACTCCCGTCCGTACCGACGCGATCGACAACCGCGCTCACGCGACACGCTCCTCAGCCACGACGGAACCCGTACTCTTCACGCCCGCGGACGCCTCCCGCGCGATCCGCAGGAACGCCTCCTCCAGCGAGGCCGACCGCACGTCCAGCCCCCGCAGCTCGACCCCGGCCCCCTCGGCCCACATCAGCAACCGCGTTGCCGCGCGCTGGAGTTGATGGGTGCGCAGTCGCACGACGCGCCCCTCCTCCTCGTACCCGCTCACGCCGAACGAGTCGAGCGGCGGCAGGTCCCCCACGAAGTACCCGGTGGGCAGCTCGAAGGAGATCCGGGACGGCTGCGAGGCGGTCACCTCGGCGGGCGTACCGGCGGCGGCGATGCGCCCCTCGTGGAGGATGGCGAGCCGGTCGGCGAGATCCTCGGCCTCCTCCAGGTAGTGCGTGGTGAGCAGTACGGTCGTACCGCTGGCGCGCAGTTCCCGTACCAACTCCCAGGTGTCGCGGCGCCCTTCGGCGTCGAGGCCGGTCGTCGGTTCGTCGAGGAACAGCACCTCGGGGTCGCCGAGGAGGGCGAGCGCGAGGTCGAGCCGCCGCCGTTCACCCCCGGACAACTGCTTCACGCGTACGCCGGTCCGCCGCTCCAGTCCGACGAGCGCGAGCGCCTCCGCCTCGGGCCGCGCGCCGCTCGTACACCCTGCCCACATCCGCGCGGTCTCGCCGACGGTCAGGTCGGACGGAAAGCCGCCCTCCTGGAGCATCACGCCGGTGCGCGGCCGTACGGCGGCCCGCTCGGCGTACGGATCATGGCCGAGCACCCGCACCCGCCCCCCGGCCGGTGGCGCGAGCCCCTCCAGCAGCTCGACCGTCGATGTCTTGCCCGCGCCGTTCGTGCCGAGCAGGGCGAAGATCTCCCCGCGGCCCACGGAGAAGGACACCCCGCGCACCGCCTCGAACCCGCCCCCGTACACACGCCGCAGGTCAGTGACCTCAATCACGTGTTCGCGTTCGTTGGTTTCCATGCCTTCAGCATCCGGGCCGGAAGGAGGGGAGGGCAGTGCGCGGTGTCATCAGCGCGCATGACAAATGTCAGACGTCGATGGAGCTGGAGCTGGAGCCGATGGAAGTGGTGTCTGGGAACACGACGAAGGCCCCGGTCCATTGGACTAGGGCCTTCGACTGCTGAGCGGACGACCAGGTTCGAACTGGCGACCTCAACCTTGGCAAGGTTGCGCTCTACCAACTGAGCTACGTCCGCATTGCCTCCAGTCGGCTTTCACCGACTGGCGCGAGCACCAGCCTACCTGATCCACAAGTGTGGTCGGACCGGCGATGCAGAGCGGGTGACAGGAATTGCACACTGCGCCTTCCCCCTGGAAGGGGGATGTTCTACTACTGAACTACACCCGCAAGCCTCCGTGAGCCGGGCCTTTCGGCCTTGCCCCTCGGCGTGCTCCAGACTCTAGCTGATCAGCAGGGGGGCAACGCAAGTCGGTTGCGCCGAGGGGCTCCTGAGGCTCCGCAGGGGTACTGCTGGGGGTACTACTGAGCAGCCGTGAAGGCCTCGTACACCTTCTTCGGGATGCGCCCGCGGGCCGGCACGTCGAACTTGTTGGCGAGGGCCCAGGCCCGCACCGCCGCCGGGTCGGGGGCGACCTCCGTCTGCTTGTACGCCTTGCCGGAGCGCGACCGCTTGCGGCCGGCCTCCACGTACGGCTCCAGGGCCTTACGCAGTTTCTTGGCATTGGTTTGATTCAGGTCGATCTCGTACGACTTGCCGTCAAGTCCGAAGGCGATCGTTTCCGCCGCTTCCGAGCCGTCGATGTCGTCGGAGAGTGTGACCACGACACGCTGAGCCACGAATATCGGTCCCTTCGTGCGACACCTCTGCTACGACGTGCGAAGACGTCGGGAGATGTCGGCTGTCCGACTGTTATTGGGCAAAGTATCGGCTAATGCCTTTTCCTTTGTACAGTGCCCGGCATTGCAATGGGAAGCCCGACTAAATCTGTCCGTGTGTCTCCCGCGCAATAGACATCCTGGATGCGAACCCGGATCTTTCCCAGAACTTTTCGTGTTGGCGCCGGTCCGATACCGGATCGTGATGCCGTTCTCGTCGGTTCCCGTAGATTCCTACGAATCTACCCGCGTAGAAATTTTGTACGGGTAGTCTGAAGCGACCTGCTCAGCACCACACACCGGGAGTGCCAGTGGCACGCGTCGTAGTCGACGTCATGCTCAAGCCGGAGATCCTCGACCCCCAGGGCCAGGCGGTGCAGCGTGCACTGCCGCGTCTCGGTTTCGACGGTGTCTCCGACGTACGTCAGGGAAAGCGATTCGAACTGGAAGTTGACGGACCGGTGGACGACGCCGCGCTCGCCCGCATCCATGATCTTGCGGAATCCTTCCTCGCCAACACCGTGATCGAGGACTTCACCGTGAAGGTGGAGGAGATGGTGGGGGAAGAGAAGTGACTGCTCGTATTGGAGTCGTCACCTTTCCGGGTTCGCTGGACGACCGGGACACTCAGCGCGCGATCCGGCTCGCGGGTGCGGAGCCGGTGGCTCTCTGGCACAAGGACAAGGATCTCAAGCAGGTCGACGCGGTGGTTCTGCCGGGCGGATTCTCGTACGGCGACTATCTGCGCGCGGGTGCCATCTCCCGTTTCTCCCCGGTGATGGAGTCGGTCATCGAGCAGGCGAAGTCGGGCATGCCGGTCCTCGGCATCTGCAACGGCTTCCAGATCCTCACCGAGGCGCATCTCCTCCCGGGCGCGATGCTCGGCAACAACCACCTGCACTTCATCTGCCGCGACCAGAAGCTGCGGGTGGAGAACGCGGACACGGCCTGGACCGTCGACTACGACGCCGGCCAGGAGATCCACATCCCGCTGAAGAACATGGACGGCCGGTACGTCGCCGACGAGTACACGCTCGACGAGCTGGAGGCGGAGGGCCGGGTGGTCTTCCGGTACCTCGACTTCAACCCCAACGGCTCGCTCCGCGACATCGCCGGCATCACGAACGCCGCCGGGAACGTCGTAGGCCTCATGCCGCACCCGGAGCACGCGGTCGAGCCGCTGATCGGCAGCGGCCGCACGGACGGCCTCCCCTTCTTCACCTCGATCCTCAAGAAGCTGGTCAACGCATGAGCCGGACGCCTCTGGACACGGTCGAGCACGCGGCCGAGACCCCCGACGTCGAGCTGCCCTGGGCCGAACTCGGCCTGAAGAAGGACGAGTACGAGCGGGTGGTGGAGATCCTCGGCCGCCGCCCGACCGGCGCCGAACTCGCCATGTACTCGGTCATGTGGTCCGAGCACTGCTCCTACAAGTCGTCGAAGGTGCACCTGCGCCAGTTCGGCGAGAAGGCTCCGCAGAGCGACGCGCTGCTCGTCGGCATCGGCGAGAACGCGGGCGTGGTCGACGTCGGCCAGGGCTACGCGGTCACCTTCAAGGTCGAGTCGCACAACCACCCGTCGTACGTGGAGCCCTACCAGGGCGCGGCCACGGGCGTCGGCGGCATCGTGCGCGACATCATCGCGATGGGTGCCAGGCCGGTAGCTGTGGTGGACCCCCTGCGCTTCGGTGCGGCCGACCACCCGGACACCAAGCGCGTGCTCCCGGGCGTGGTGGCGGGCATCGGCGGCTACGGCAACTGCCTGGGCCTCCCGAACATCGGCGGCGAGGTCGTCTTCGACGCCTGCTACCAGGGGAACCCGCTGGTCAACGCCGGTGCGATCGGTGTCATGCGGCACGAGGACATCCACCTGGCGAAGGCGTCGGGCGCGGGCAACAAGGTCATCCTGTACGGGGCTCGTACGGGCGGTGACGGCATCGGCGGCGCGTCGATCCTGGCGAGCGAGACCTTCGACGACGCCAAGCCGAGCAAGCGCCCCGCCGTGCAGGTCGGCGACCCCTTCCAGGAGAAGCTGCTCATCGAGTGCACCCTGGAGGCCTTCAAAGAGAAGCTGGTAGTCGGCATCCAGGACCTGGGCGCGGCGGGCCTCTCCTGCGCCACGTCCGAGCTGGCGTCCAACGGCTCCGGCGGCATGCGCGTGACCCTGGACGACGTACCCCTCCGCGACTCGACGCTCTCTCCTGAGGAAATCCTCATGAGCGAGTCGCAGGAACGCATGTGCGCGGTCGTGGAGCCGGAGAAAGTCGACCGGTTCCTGGAGATCTGCGACAAGTGGGACGTGATCGCCACGGTGATCGGTGAGGTCACCGACGGCGACCGGCTCGAAATCTTCTGGCACGGCGGCAAGATCGTCGACGTCGACCCGCGTACGGTCGCGCACGACGGCCCGGTGTACGAGCGCCCGTACGCCCGCCCGGACTGGCAGGACGCCCTCCAGGCGGACGACGCCAACAAGCTTGCGCGGCCGACGAGTTCGGATGAGCTGAAGGCACAGGTCGTCCAGTTGGTGTCGTCCCCCAACCAGGCGTCGAAGTCCTGGATCACCTCCCAGTACGACCACTTCGTGCAGGGCAACACGGTGTTGGCGCAGCCCGAGGACTCCGGGATGATCCGCGTCGACGAGTCGACCGGCCTCGGTGTCGCCATCGCGACGGACGGCAACGGCCGCTACGCCAAGCTGGACCCGTACGCGGGCGCCCAGTTGGCGCTGTCGGAGGCGTACCGAAATGTGGCGACGACAGGCGCGAAGCCCCTCGCCGTCTCCGACTGCCTGAACTTCGGTTCGCCCGAAGACCCGGCGGTGATGTGGCAGTTCGCGGAGGCGGTACGTGGACTCGCGGACGCCTGCCAGCAGTTGGGCACGCCGGTGACGGGCGGCAACGTCTCCCTCTACAACCAGACGGGCGAGGTCGCCATCCACCCGACCCCGGTGGTCGCGGTCCTGGGCGTGATCGACGACGTGGCACGACGCACTCCGGTCGCGTTCCAGGAGGAGGGGCAGCTGCTGTACCTCCTCGGGGACACGCGCGAGGAGTTCGGCGGCTCGGCGTGGTCGCAGGTCGTGCACGACCACCTGGGTGGCCTGCCCCCGAAGGTCGACCTGGAGCGTGAACGCCTCCTCGCCGAGATCCTGATCTCCGCGTCCCGCGACGGCATGATCGACTCGGCCCACGACCTGTCGGACGGCGGTCTGATCCAGGCGGTCGTGGAGTCGGCGCTGCTCGGCGAGAAGGGCGCGCGTCTGGTCGTACCGGACGGGCTCGACGCCTTCACCCTCCTGTTCTCGGAGTCGGCGGGCCGTGCGGTGGTCGCGGTTCCCCGCTCGGAGGAACTCCGCTTCAACGACATGTGCGGGGCGCGGGGGCTGCCGGTGACGCGGATCGGTGTCGTCGACGGCGACTCCATCGAGCTGCAGGGCGAGTTCACGCTCACGCTGGCCGAACTGCGCGAGGCGCACGAGGGGACGATTCCGGCGCTGCTGGCGTAGTCGCCTTTGGCTGTACGAGGTTGAGGTCCCGTCCGGGTTCGGGCGGGACCTTCTCGCTAGCTGGTCAGGGGGGTTATGGGTTACGGGATGTTCTCGCTCGGCGCGCTGGCCTTGCTGCTGCTCGCGCTCGCCTTTGCCTGGGTCGTCCTCGGGGTGCACGCCCTGCTTCTCGGCCGAATGCCGGGCAACTGGCTCCAGCGGCACGTGAGGCAGCCCAGGCTCTGGGGAGCGGGCGCCCTGCTGATGGTGGTCAGCTGGAACGCCGAGTCACTGTCACTGCTCGCCGTCGGCGTCGGCCTGGTCGCGCTGGGGCATGTCATGAAGTCCCAGTGACGACGCACCTGTTGCGCCTACTGCAGTTCGGTATCGGCATACGCGAAGTCGTACGCGCCCCAGTCCGTGAGCAGGCGGTAGCCGATTCGCTTGTAGAGGGCGTTGCTCGTGGGGTTGTTCGGGTCCGTGTACAGCACGATGTCCGTCGCGCCCGCCTCCAGCGCCGCCCGGGTCACCTCGACCGTCACGGCAGCCGCGTAACCGCGACCGCGGAGGTGGGCCGGGGTGTAGACGGGGTCCACCCGGACCTGGCCGCCGACCAGGGGGTTCACGCCCGCCATGGAGACGGGTGTGCCGTCCGGTGTCTCCCAGTAGGTGTAGGTCTTCTCGCCGAAGCGGGTGCCGGCCCAGGTGTCGGCGTTGATGGTGATGTCTTCCCCGAAGAACTCCGCGGCCTCACGGCACCACTGCATCAGGTGCTCATGGTCCGCCTCGCCCACGAGTCGGCCCCGCCCCGCCGGCACCGGCTCCGGCGGGGTGAGCGTGCCGAGGCGGTACAGGTGGATCCGGGTACTGAACGTCGGCGTCGCGCCCGTGTGCCGCTGCCAGGCCTCGGCGAAGACGGTCGCGGTGTCGATGTCCCCGCTGACGCCCGGAAGCCGGTGACCGAAGCCGACCAGATGGGCGGCGAGACCGTCGGCCTGCTCGGGGGTGAGGGAGGTGACGCTCAGGCGCTTCTGCGGGGTGAGCCGGAGGAAGGCGGCGGTGACCTCGCCGTCCTGCTCCAGCCGGCCGAAGACGGGGTCCTGGGCGGTGCTCGCGCCCGGCCCGTCCGTACGCACCTGCTCGATGGTCGTCAGTGCGGTGGTATGCAGAGCGGGCCTTGAGCGCAGGAAATCCCCGGCGAGGGCAGAGAACTCGTGCACGTCTTCGGTGAGGTACCAGCCATCCGATCGCATGCCTCATGGTTTCGGATCTACGTCGCCGCCAGCAACGCGATTGCCGTCGGGGCCCGGCGAAGAATGGCTGGTTGATGCGGCGCAGGCCGCGCACGCGTACGTGGTCCGACCAGGCCCGGTGCCCTGGTCAGCCGTGCCCAGGGCGACCAGCGGGGCGTTGCCGGGCTGTTGGCAGAGGGCGCAGATGTGGGTCCTGCGGAGGCACGCGGAACACATACGGCCGGTGTTTTCGAGGGTCCCATAGCGCAGGAACGGGGCGCGGCCGACCTTGCACACGTCACAGAGTGGCTCGTTCTCGACGCTGACGACGACATCGTTCACGTGGCACTGGCGCTCGGTGGAGTCGGCGAGCCGTACCCAGACGAGGTCGTCCGCGCCATCGGCCTCCGGGTAACCGGACCCGACCTGCACGACGACGCCCTCGACGGGCTCGGGCGCCTCACGCTCACGGAGGAAGGGCGGGACGAAGGCGGTGCCCTGGACTCGGTCACCCAGGATGAAGGGGACGTCGGTGAGGGCACGGTTTCGGCGGTGAGGCTCAGGGGTGGTCATGGGGACAACGGTTCCGCCGTTCCAGTAGCTAGGCAATCGAACGTAGAAATTCCACGAGAACTGGCAAATGCCAGAAAGTTGGTATGTGGCTGCGCAAGGAGGGCAAGGGCTGCCACACTTAGTTCACAGGCCGTGACTTGATGGGCACAAGGCGTCAAGTGACAGGCATAGTCGTAGTGTTGGCGGGCATGACCGCAGAAGGGGCGGGCACGGTGGCAACGAAGACGGGGCCGACGATCCGACGGATGCAACTCGGTCAGGAGCTGCGGAGGCTGCGCCAGAACGCCCTTCGGGATGACGGTGAAGGCAACGGCATGACGTTGGCGCAGGCCGTGAAGGGGCTCGGCTTCACGGAGTCGAAGCTGTACCGCGTCGAGAACGGTCTGACGGGCCTCCCCAAGGTCCAGGACCTCAAGGAACTCCTCGACCGGTACGGGGTGACAGATCCGGATGACGTGGATTTCCTGTTGGAGGTCCACAAGAGTTCGCTGCACCGGGGCTGGTGGTCGCCGTACCGGAGCCTCATGCCTTCGGGGTTCGGTATGAGCGTGGGGCTGGAGGGGGATGCCAAGATCTTGCGTGCCTACCAGCCGGACAGGATGTTCGGGCTCTTCCAGACCGAAGCGTATGCGCGGGCCCAGTTCGAGATCGCCAAGCCCATCGATGAGCGGACAACCGAGTTCGTCGAGCGGAACGTTGAGATTCGCATGCGGCGCAAGGAGGCCATCCTGCGCAGCGACCGTCCCGTCGAAGTACACGCGGTCCTCGAAGAGGCGGCGGTGCGGCGCGTCTACGGCAGCTCGGAGGTCATGCGTGAGCAGTACGCGCACCTTGCGGAACTTGTCGGGTTGGATCACGTGACCGTGCAGATCCTGCCGATGTCCCAGCCTGTCTACCGGTCCGCGGACAACTTCATCCTCATGGAGTTCGATCCGCCGCTGCCCCGTGTGGTCAGTATCGACACCCTGGACACCGTGAGCTTGACGGGCAAGGACACGGAACTCTGGCGGTATGCCCGCAGGTTCGAGGCCATGGCAGCCGGGGCGTCCGCGCCAAGGGAGACCCCTGGGTTTCTGGAGCAACTAGCACGAGAGATGGAACCGAGATGAGCACCCGCCGAGATGCCCGTGAACCTGCCCTGGAAGCAGCCTGGTTCAAGTCCTCGTACAGCAGCGACGCGGGTGGCAGCTGCGTCGAGATAGCGCCCCTCGCCTCAGCTCATGTCGCCGTCCGTGATTCCAAAGTCCCATCCGGACCCGTGCTGATGCTGCCCCTGACTGCGTTTGCTGCTCTGACCGCTTACATGAAGGGAACAGATCGATGAATGGAACCTGGTTCAAGTCGTCCTACAGTGACGAAACAGGCGGCACCTGCGTAGAAGTCGCCCACCTCACCCCCACCCCCGCATAGGCGTCCGCGACTCCAAGCACCCCCAAGGCCCCACCCTCCTCCTCCCCCCACAAGCCTTCGCCGCGCTGCTAGACCACCTCCGGAGTTGACCCCCGCATGCCCCCGGCCAAAAAGGCGAAGCCCCGCACCCGAACGTACGACCCCGCCAAGACCCGCACCGCAGTCCTCACCCAGTACGCCAACATCCGCACCGCCGTCCGCACCCTCACCCCCGACCAACTCACCCTCCCCACCCGCCTCGGGGACTGGACCGTCCGTGACCTGGTCGCGCACGTCACCATGGCCGTGGAGACCGTCAGCCGCAACCTTGACCGGGACGAGCCGGCGAAAGCCGAACTCGCCCTTCTCGACTGGCCGTTCGCCACCGCTGCCCGCGCCGCCGACATCGCCGGGGGCACCCACGAGCTGGCTGCCGGCCACCCCGACCGCGATTCCCTCAACGCCCTCTACTCCCTCACCGAACATCGCCTCACCCAACGCCTGGCCACGGCCCCCGGCACTCGCCGGCTCGCCACCCGCACCGGCGCCATGACCCTCGCCGACTACCTGGTAACCCGCACCGTCGAACTGATCGTCCACACCGACGACCTGAACGACGCGGTCCCGGGCCTCGACATCCCGTACGACCGTCAGGCCCTCGCCACCTGTACCCGTCTCCTCGCCGACACCCTCGCCGCCAAGGCCCCCGGCGGCTCCACGGAGGTCCGGATCCCGCCGTACGCCGTGGTGCAGTGCGTCGAGGGCCCGAGGCACACCCGTGGCACCCCGCCCAACGTCGTCGAGACCGACCCGCTGACCTGGATCCGCCTGGCCACCGGCCGGGTCACCTGGACCGACGCCCTCGACAAGGCCCAGGCCAGCGCGAGCGGCGAACGCGCCGACCTCGGAGACCTGCTCCCCCTCATGTCCTGACGCCAGCCGCCGTACGGAGAATCCGCATCCTTCGTACGGGGAGTCCGCATCCTTCGTACGGGGAGTCCGCATCCTTCGTACGGGGAGTCCGCATCCTTCGTACGGGGAGTCCGCAGCCCTCGTACGGAGAATCCGCACCCTTCGTACGGAGAATCCGCACCCCCCGCCAAAAAGCGGCCGGACGGGAACCGCCCACCCGCCCCTTCCGTCCCACCGGCATGAAAACGCAGCGACTGACGAGCCTCAGCCTCGGCCTCCTGACCCTCACCGTGCTGCCCCTCGCCGCGGCCTGTGGCAGCGAGAAGGACAGCGGCGGCAGCCAGACCGTCGGGACGGGGTCCGGGACCGCGGACGTCACCGGCGTCCACTGGACCGTCGACGACCTCACCGTCGACGGGAAGAAGAGCGACGCACCGGCCAGCGCCTGGCTGAAGATCGCCAAGAACGGCGAGGTCAGCGGCAACCTCGGCTGCAACGGCTTCGGCGCCAAGGCCACCGTCGACGGCGACGAGATCGCCCTCGGACAGTTCCTGTCGACCGACATGGCCTGCGAGTCGATGGGCTTCGAGAACACCCTCACCAAGGCCCTCAAGGACGGCACCCTCACCGCCAAGGGCACCGAAACCGCCAAGGACGCCCAGCAGCTCACCCTCACCACCAAGACCGGCGACACCATCCACCTCACCGAGGAGAAGGCAGCCGCCCTCTACGGCACCAAGTGGACGATCACGACACTCGGTGCCACCAGTGACGGGAACAGCGACAGCGCGGCCGTCTCCCCCCTCCCCTCCGGCGCCGACGCCTACCTCGTCCTCGACCAGAAGAAGGGGACCGTCAGCGGCAAGGCTGGGTGCAACAACGTTTCTGCTGATGCGACGGTAAGCGACGGCACTATCACTTTCGGCAGCCCGTCGACCACCCGAAGGATGTGCGACGGCTCACTCATGGAGGCCGAGAAGACACTGCTGGGTCTCTTCGACGGCAAGGCGACGTACAAGATCGATCACCGGAGCATGACGCTGACCAGCGCAGACGGCGCCACGGTCAGCGCGACGGCCGCCGATTGAGCCCCTACCGCAGTCCACGGCCGCGCAGCACCCCTGTGTCACAGTCGCATTCCCTAATTCGGACCAGTGGTCGATCTCGCCTACACTCGGTGGCGTGCCACGTGGTGACGGTCGACTCAGTCATGATCTGCTCCCCGGCGAGAAGGGCCCCCAGGACGCTTGCGGCGTCTTCGGGGTCTGGGCCCCCGGCGAAGAGGTCGCCAAGCTCACTTACTTCGGGCTCTACGCCCTACAGCATCGAGGCCAGGAATCCGCGGGAATCGCGGTCAGTAACGGCTCCAAGATCCTTGTCTTCAAGGACATGGGCCTCGTCTCCCAGGTCTTCGACGAGACCTCTCTCGGCGCCCTCCAGGGGCATATCGCGGTCGGTCACGCCCGCTACTCGACCACCGGCGCCTCCACCTGGGAGAACGCCCAGCCCACCTTCCGCGCGACCGGCCACGGCTCCATCGCCCTCGGCCACAACGGCAACCTCGTCAACACGGCGCAGCTCGCCGAGATGGTCGCCGACCTGCCCAAGCAGCACGACGGCCGCACCCCGCGCGTCGCGGCGACCAACGACACCGATCTGCTGACGGCCCTCCTGGCCGCCCAGAACGACGACGACGGCAAGCCCCTCACCATCGAAGAGGCCTCCGCGCGGATACTCCCGCTGGTCAAGGGCGCCTTCTCGCTCGTCTTCATGGACGAGAACACGCTCTACGCCGCCCGCGACCCGCAGGGCATCCGCCCGCTGGTCCTCGGCCGGCTCGAGCGCGGCTGGGTCGTCGCCTCCGAGTCCGCCGCCCTCGACATCTGCGGCGCCGCCTATGTGCGCGAGATCGAGCCGGGCGAGTTCGTCGCCATCGACGAGAACGGCCTGCGAACCTCCCGATTCGCGGAAGCGAAGCCCAAGGGCTGTGTCTTCGAGTACGTCTATCTCGCCCGCCCGGACACCGACATCGCCGGCCGGAACGTGTACCTCTCCCGCGTGGAGATGGGTCGGAAACTCGCCAAGGAAGCCCCTGTCGAGGCCGACCTGGTGATAGCGACCCCGGAATCCGGCACCCCGGCCGCCATCGGCTACGCGGAGGCCTCCGGAATCCCCTTCGGCGCCGGCCTCGTCAAGAACGCCTATGTCGGACGTACGTTCATCCAGCCCTCCCAGACGATCCGCCAGCTCGGTATCCGGCTGAAGCTGAACCCGCTGAAGGAAGTCATCAAGGGCAAGCGCCTGGTCGTCGTCGACGACTCGATCGTGCGCGGCAACACCCAGCGCGCGCTGGTTCGTATGCTCCGCGAGGCCGGGGCGGCCGAGGTCCACATCCGGATCTCGTCCCCGCCAGTCAAGTGGCCCTGCTTCTTCGGCATCGACTTCGCCACTCGCGCCGAGCTGATCGCCAACGGCATGACCATCGACGAGATCGGCACCTCGCTCGGCGCCGACTCCCTCTCGTACATCTCCCTCGACGGCATGATCGAGGCGACCACCATCGCCAAGCCGAACCTGTGCCGCGCCTGCTTCGACGGCGAGTACCCGAT
Organism: Streptomyces sp. GQFP; assembly: GCF_021545335.1. Taxonomy (GTDB): domain Bacteria; phylum Actinomycetota; class Actinomycetes; order Streptomycetales; family Streptomycetaceae; genus Streptomyces. Next base: position 5,374,222 of record NZ_CP089312.1, read on the forward strand.
GGACCTCCCGGACCCCGAACTGCTCGGCAAGCAGCTCCTGGAGACCGAGCTGGCCGCAGGGCCCGCCGCCACGGCCGCGGCCGACGCGATCCGTCGCCCGTAAGCCCGTAAGCAGCCATAAACCTGCACTACGAGCAGTACGACACGAAAGTTCTCACAAGTCATGCCTGAGACCCCTGGGACCGCTGGTGCCAGCTACGCAGCCGCCGGCGTCGACATCGAGGCGGGCGACCGCGCCGTCGAGCTGATGAAGGAGTGGGTGAAGAAGACGCAGCGCCCCGAGGTCCTCGGCGGCCTCGGCGGCTTCGCCGGCCTCTTCGACGCCTCCGCCCTCAAGCGCTACGAGCGCCCGCTGCTCGCCTCCGCGACCGACGGCGTCGGCACGAAGGTCGACATCGCCCGCCAGCTCGGCGTGTACGACACCATCGGCCACGACCTGGTCGCCATGGTGATGGACGACATCGTGGTGTGCGGCGCCGAGCCGCTGTTCATGACCGACTACATCTGCGTCGGCAAGGTGCACCCCGAGCGCGTCGCCGCGATCGTCAAGGGCATCGCCGAGGGCTGCGTACTGGCCGGATGCGCTCTGGTCGGCGGCGAGACGGCCGAACACCCGGGCCTGCTCGGTCCGGACGACTTCGACGTCGCCGGCGCCGGTACGGGCGTCGTGGAGGCCGACCGCCTGCTCGGCGCGGATCGTATCCGTACGGGTGACGCGGTCATCGCCATGGCGGCCTCGGGGCTTCACTCGAACGGGTACTCACTCGTCCGGCATGTCCTCCTGAACCAGGCGGGCCTGTCCCTGGACGCGCACATCGACGACCTCGGCCACACCCTCGGCGAGGAGCTCCTGGTCCCCACCAAGATCTACTCCCTGGACTGCCTGGCCCTCACCCGCACCACGGACGTCCACGCCTACTCCCACATCACCGGCGGCGGCCTGGCCGCCAACCTGGCCCGTGTGATCCCGGACACCCTCCACGCGATCGTCGACCGCTCCACCTGGACCCCGGCCCCGATCTTCGACCTGGTAGGCAAGACAGGCGCGGTAGAACGCCTGGAACTCGAAAAGACCCTGAACATGGGCGTAGGCATGATCGCCATCGTCCCCGAGGACTCAGCAGACGCAGCCCTGACAACCCTGGCGGACAGGGGCGTGGAGGCCTGGGTGGCAGGCGAAATCACCGACCGAGGCGACCACAAGACGGGCGCAGAACTGGTAGCCGACTACGCGACCAACTAGGGGAGGGCCAGGCGGCGCAGCCGCCGACCCTAGGGGCGCGGGGAACTGCGCGAGCAACCACAACGCACGCGCACTCGCCCGACAACACCAGCCCCCGACCCAATAGGCGCCCCCGCCCAACCCAAGCGGAGCGGCAACGCACAAAACCCGGTCCGGCGCTTGGATCGCCCGGACCGGGAGAGGTGCAGCTGATGCCTACAGGTACAGGATCTGTGTCGACATGTTCAGCGCGCCGCAGGCAGACGTAAAACGTCAAGCACCGCGACGTTGTTGCGACGAGGGGCCTGAGGACTGGTCGTCCTCATCCTCATCGTCGTCGTTGTACAGATCCGCGTACTGAGCGTACGGGTCGTCTTCTTCCTCGTCGTCGTCCTCGAACGGCTCGCCATTCGGCGGCTGGCTCGAAGTCGAAGCGCCCAGCTCATTGGCCAGACGCGAGAGGTCAGTCCCGCCGCTGCTGTACTTCAGCTGGCGGGCGACCTTCGTCTGCTTGGCCTTTGCCCGGCCGCGCCCCATGGCTCGACCCCCTCGGATACGGGGCTCGGTGGCCCCAGAGTCTTGACACGCGTTCATGTTCTGGAACGGGCTCTCCGCAGAGAGACCGGTCCGTAGGGCTTCCACGGTACCTGAGCCCACGCCCATACGGTACGTCGCCCGCAGCACGTGCCGATGCCCAGCACCCGCGAGGTGCCCTGTCCCCGCTGGTCAACCGCGATTTTAACCACTTCTTCGCGGCCGACCCGCCGACGGGAGTGAGAGTTCTCTCCAACACCCCGTCGGCAGGTACCTCCGCGCTCCGCGGACCTACCGGTTCCGCCGGGCCTCCGCCATCCGCTGCTCGGCGATCCGGTCGGCCGCCGCGGCCGGCGGAATCCCGTCCGTCTTCGCACGTGCGAATATGGCCAGCGTGGTGTCGTAGATCCGGGCCGCCTTCGCCTTGCACCGCTCGAAGTCGAACCCGTGCAGTTCGTCGGCCACCTGGATCACGCCACCGGCGTTCACGACGTAGTCGGGCGCGTAGAGGATCCCGCGGTCCGCGAGGTCCTTCTCGACGCCCGGGTGCGCGAGCTGGTTGTTGGCGGCGCCGCACACGATCCTGGCGGTCAGCACCGGGACCGTGTCGTCGCTCAACGCCCCGCCCAGCGCGCAGGGCGCGTAGATGTCCAGCCCCTCGGTCCGGATCAGCGCGGCGGTGTCGGCGACGGCCGTGACCCCGCCGTCCGCGTGCGTGGCCAGAATCCGACGTACGGCGTCCTCCCGTACGTCCGTGATCACGACCTCGGCGCCTTCCTCGCGCAGATGCCGCACCAGGTGGTGCCCGACCTTGCCGACCCCCGCGACACCAATGAGGCGCCCGCGCAGCGACGGATCGCCCCACAGATGCTGGGCGGAGGCCCGCATCCCCTGATACACGCCGAAGGCGGTCAGCACGGACGAATCACCCGCACCGCCGTTCTCCGGGGACCGCCCGGTCGTCCAGCGGCACTCGCGCGCGACCACGTCCATGTCGGCCACATACGTACCGACGTCACACGCGGTGACGTACCGCCCGCCGAGCGAGGCCACGAACCGCCCGTACGCGAGAAGCAGTTCCTCGCTCTTGATGGTGTCCGGATCGCCGATGATCACGGCTTTGCCGCCGCCGTGGTCGAGGCCGGCCATGGCGTTCTTGTACGACATCCCGCGCGCGAGGTTCAGCGCGTCGGCGACGGCCTCCGCCTCGGTCGCGTACGGGTAGAAGCGGGTACCGCCGAGCGCGGGGCCCAGGGCGGTGGAGTGGATGGCGATGACGGCCTTGAGGCCGGAGGGCCGGTCCTGGCAGAGCACGACTTGCTCATGACCCCCCTGGTCCGAGTGGAACAGGGTGTGCAGTACATCAGCAGGCGCGCCGGTTACGTCGGTCACTGTGGTGACTCCAGGGTAAGTAGCGGCGGTTGGGGCTGGAGCCCGTACGGGTGGCGGGCCTCCGTGGGCATGAGAGTAAAGCCCCTCCCCGGCCTCCGTACGCCAACCGTCCCCGCAGTGCCAAGGATCACCCACGGGTGACGTGAGACCGTACGACGGTTTGCATAATTTTCCCGTGCTGCTGTGTGCTGGTTCTGCTGTTTATCTGGGTTTTCCTGGCTGTCCAGGGGGGAGGGAGCAGGCGTGCCCAAGGTGTCCTCGGTGATCGTTCCGTACGCGTCCTACTTGCGCGTCTACGAGCCGCTGGCGGCCTTTCCGGAGCCGGAGCGCGGCCACTGGGCGCGCTACGCCCGGCGGCCCGACCGGCCCTCGTACCAGGACGAACTGCGCCGTTCCCTGGCCGACCTGCTGCCCACCCCGCCGGTCGCGGTGCCGGTGCACGAGAGCGCCGACGCGTTCGTGACCGAGGTCGACGGGGTGGTCTGCGTCTGCCCCTGGCGCACCAGGCTGCGCGGCTGGCAGGCGCTGGGCGAGCTGGCCGGGGAACTGCCCGCGCCGGTCCTGGACGCCGTTCTGCCGCCTCTCGTACGCCATCAGGCCACCCAGGACTACGAGCGCTGGCTGACCCGCAACCCGGACGCCCGCCCATGGATCCGCACGGCGACCTGGGAGGTGCCGCTGGACTGGTTCGTGCTGGTCTCCGACGAGGAGCGCGAGTACGACAAGGGTTCGGGGGCCGACGAGGGCGCGGCGCCGCCCGTACTGCGCTACCGGACGCCGATGGTCCAGGCGCGGCGGCGCGTGGCGCGGGGTCTGCGGACCCTGCGGGACACCCTCGACGAGGGGCCGCTGATCGACGAGCTGCTGGACGTCGGGCGGTGGCTGGAGGAGTTCCATCCGCGGTCGCTGGTCGAGCTGGACTACGGCGGGCTCGTGCACGTACTCCCGGCCGGTGAGCTGGCCGGCGACCACTCGGCGGCGGACGTGGCCGAGGGCATCGAGGCGCTGCGCGACGGGGACGGCGAGGCGGCCGGGGAGGCGTACGGGCGGCTCGTGGACCGGTGGCGGGCGGTGCGGGACCGGCGGTCGGCGAACTGACCGTCGATCCCGTTCAGAACTGACAGTTCGTCAAAAAAGGACTCCCTGGAACGTGAGTTCCATTTTTGTGGGACGCTCTTGGGGCTGCCGTGGGACGTAGGTCCCGATCCGGGCGTTTGTGTCAAGCGTGACGGACCGCACGTACAGGTGGCTTGCGTCCCTTGCCCCTCCTCGTGCCAAAATAGGACAAGGAGTCCGGGGGAGGCTCTATCTGCCCATCTTTGGGTGGAATCTCAGCATTGCACGCTATGGGGGGTCTCGTGACTCCTGATCGCCAGTGTGACTGATCGTCACACTGGCGTGACTGTCCGCTATGACATGGTCCATTGGCTTCCGTCGCCGATGGGCACCTGGGAGGGCAATTCCATCGGTTTGGCCTACGCGGTTGGACAGATGGTGTAGTTGTAGTGCCGAGGACAAGCCGTTCGTCCTATAACCGACTCGACCCGCGTCCGCCATTTCGGGCAACGCGGGTCAAGGTGCAGAATTTAGAGGAATGAACCGAGAAGGTTCGGTTCTCCCGAGGAGGCCGCTCATGACCGCTCGCACCCCTGATGCCGAGCCGCTGCTGACCCCGGCTGAGGTCGCCACCATGTTCCGCGTCGACCCCAAGACGGTCACGCGGTGGGCGAAGGCCGGCAAGCTCACATCCATTCGCACGCTCGGCGGACACCGCCGTTACCGCGAGGCCGAGGTTCGCGCTCTGCTTGCGGGCATTCCGCAGCAGCGCAGCGAGGCCTGACCAACTGAATAGTCGGACGTTTCGGCAGGTCCCCCAACTATCGGCCGAGCCGTCCGGCGGCAACACCAGCAAGAACAGCAGTAGCAACAGCACCAACAGCTTCAACGACGTGGGTCTGCCCCAACAGGCCTGACGCTCAAGGCAGTTCCGTCAGTTCCATGGCTTCAAGCGTGCGTCGTAGAGATCGCGCTGGACTCCGCCGAGTCCAGCGCGATCTTTTTTGTGCCCATCGTGGGTGGTGGCACGTGGTGGCACGTGGTCCTGTGAGCGGGCTTGTTGGAGTCTGAGGAGGCTGGTGCAATTGCACATATTAAATTGACCGGTTGTAGGTGGTGGGTAAGAACCCACCTTTTGAAAACTCATGCGGTGACACCCGTCACATGCCCTGCATCTTGTTGACGAAGCGGCAAGAGTGCTAGTGGGACGTGCTGTTGGCACCGGGTGCCTCGTCCGCCTCGGTGTTCGTCTCCGTGTCCGAGTGCTCCAGGGCGAGCCTCAGTAACCGGTGGCAGATCGGACAGTGCCGCGTGAGATGGCGGTACCCGCTGGCGGCCGACAGATGTGCCCGAAGCAGAGCACGCGTCTCATGCCGCCGCGTGGACGCCGCCATACGCCACCTCCAGAAGGGGGACAGGGCAACGAAGGCCCTGCTCTCTGGGTACCTGGGGAGGGCGGCGCCGTCAATAAGGCGACAACGCGAGGAGGCCCGAGTCGTGAGACTCGGGCCTCCTCGTACTTCACTGCGGTCCTGACGGGATTTGAACCCGCGGCCTCCACCTTGACAGGGTGGCGAGCACTCCAAACTGCTCCACAGGACCAGGTTTCGCGGCACTTGTTGCTGCGCTGTGCTGCGAAAAGAGACTGTACAGGAGGGTGAGCCCAGGGTCGAACTCACCCAACGTGCCGGGGGCGTTACGGCGCCTGGGCGTCGATCGCCTTCACGATCCGCTTGTCCGACACCGGGTACGCCGTGCCCAGCGCGTGGGCGAAGTAGCTGACGCGGAGCTCCTCGATCATCCAGCGGATGTCCAGCACGGCGGAGGGCACCGGGCGCCCCTGCGGCAGCTGTTCGAGGAGCCACGCGTACTCGTCCTGCATCTCGTGCACCTTCTCCATGCGGGTGGTGTCCCGCTGGACGTTGGTGGGCATCTGCTGCAGGCGCCGGTCCACGGCGACGAGGTAGCGCATCAGGTCGGGCAGCCGGCGCAGACCGGCCGCCGTCACGAAGCCGGGCCGTACGAGGGCGTCCAGCTGCTTGCGTACGTCCGTCAGGTTCGGGAGCAGCACAGCGCTCCGTACGCCCTTCAGACGGCGCTCACAGGCCTGCCAGGCGGCCAGCACCTGCTGCACCTGGCTGACCGCGCGGACGGTCGTGTCGACGATCTCCGCGCGGACCTTGTCGTACAGCTTCCGGTGGGACTCCTCGTCCCATGCCGGGCCCCCGAAATCGGCGATCAGCTTGTCGGCCGCGGCCATCGCGCAGTCGTCGAAGAGGGCCTGGATCGAACCGTGCGGATTGGCCGACAGCGCGAGCTTCTGAACATTCGTCAACTTCTCGGAAGCGAACTTCGCAGGGTTGACCGGGATGTTGCGCAGAATGAGCCGCCGGGTGCCCTTCCACATCGCCTGCTGCTGCTCCGCCTCGGTGTCGAAGAGGCGTACGGAGACGGTGTCGCCGTTGTCGACCAGCGCCGGGTACGCCTTCACGGGCTGGCCGGCCCGGCGCGTCTCGAAGAGGGGGGTGAGGGTCCCGATCGACCAGTCGGTCAGGCCTGTGCGTTCGAGGGACTCGCCGCCGGCGCGCTCCGCGGTGGCAGCGGCGGCCTGGGAGATGGCCTGGCGGGCCTTCGGCTTGAGCTGGAAGCGCAGTACCTCCAGGTCCTTGTCCTCGGCCAGCTTGCGGCGCCGTTCGTCGACGATCCGGAAGGTGATGCGGAGATGGTCGGGGACCCGGTCCTGGTCGAAGTCGTCGGCGGAGAACGGGACTCCGACCATGAGCCTCAACTCGCGGGCCATGGTGGTGGTCAGCGGCTCCTGGAGGGGCGTCGCGGTGTCCAGGAAGCGCTTGGCGAAGTTGGGCGCCGGGACGTAGTGGCGCCGGATCGGCTTGGGGAGGGAGCGGATCAGCTCCGTCACCAACTCCTCCCGCAGGCCCGGGATCTGCCAGTCGAAGCCCTCGTCCGTGACCTGGTTCAGCACCTGGAGCGGGATGTGGACGGTCACACCGTCGGCGTCCGCACCTGGCTCGAATTGATACGTCACCCGGAACTTGAGCGGGCCCTGGAGCCAGGTGTCCGGATAGTCGTCCTTGCTGACGTCACCGGCACGCTCGTTGATGAGCATCGCCCGCTCGAAGTCGAGGAGTTCGGGCTCCTCGTGCCGCTTGTGCTTCCACCAGGAGTCGAAGTGGGCCCCGGAGACCACGTGTTCGGGAACCCGCTGGTCGTAGAAGTCGTACAGCGTCTCGTCGTCGACCAGGATGTCCCGGCGCCGCGCCCGGTGCTCCAACTCCTCGACCTCGGTGAGGAGCCGGCGGTTGTCGGCGAAGAACTTGTGGTGGGTCCGCCAGTCGCCCTCGACCAGCGCGTTCCGGATGAACAGCTCGCGGGAGACTTCGGCGTCAATGCGCCCGTAGTTCACTTTCCGCTGGGCGACGATCGGTACGCCGTACAGCGTCACCTTCTCGTACGCCATCACCGCCGCCTGGTCCTTCTCCCAGTGCGGCTCGCTGTAGGTGCGCTTGAGGAGGTGCTCGGCGAGGGGCTCGACCCACTCGGGTTCGATGCGCGCGTTGACGCGGGCCCACAGCCGCGAGGTCTCCACGAGCTCCGCCGACATCACGAAGCGCGGGGGCTTCTTGAACAGGGCGGATCCGGGGAAGATCGCGAACTTGGCGTTGCGGGCACCGACGTACTCGTTCTTGCCGGAGGCGGTGGCGCGGGGACTGTCGCCGGTCGCGGAGGAAGCTCCGGTGGCCTTCGTCGTCGCTGTCGTGTCCTTCATCCCGATGTGGGAGAGGAGGCCGGCCAGGAGGGAGACGTGGACGCTCTGCTCGGGGGCGTCGTCCTCGTTGAGGTGGATGCCCATCTGGCGGGCCACGGTACGGAGTTGGCTGTAGATGTCCTGCCACTCGCGGATGCGCAGGAAGTTCAGGTACTCCTGCTTGCACATCCGCCGGAACGAGGACGAGCCGCGTTCCGCCTGCTGCTCACGGACGTACCGCCAGAGATTGAGGAACGCGAGGAAGTCGGACGTCTCGTCGCGGAAGCGGGCGTGCTGCTGGTCGGCCTGCGTCTGTTTCTCGGCGGGGCGTTCGCGCGGGTCCTGGATGGAGAGCGCGGCGGCGATCACCATGACCTCGCGCACACAGCCGTTCTTGTCGGCCTCCAGGACCATCCGGGCGAGGCGAGGGTCGACGGGCAGTTGGGCGAGCTTGCGCCCGGTGTCCGTGAGGCGTTTCCTCGGGTCCTTCTGGGCCGGGTCGAGGGCGTTCAGCTCCTGGAGCAGTTGGACGCCGTCGCGGATGTTGCGGTGGTCCGGCGGGTCGATGAAGGGGAACTTCTCGATCTCGCCGAGACCGGCCGCGGTCATCTGGAGAATGACGGAGGCGAGATTCGTACGGAGGATCTCGGCGTCCGTGAACTCCGGGCGGGCGAGGAAGTCGTCCTCGGAGTACAGCCGGATACAGATGCCGTCGCTGGTCCGTCCGCAGCGGCCCTTGCGCTGGTTGGCGCTGGCCTGGGAGATCGCCTCGATGGGCAGTCGCTGGACCTTGGTGCGGTGGCTGTAGCGGGAGATACGGGCGAAGCCGGGGTCGATGACGTACTTGATGCCGGGGACGGTGAGCGAGGTCTCGGCGACGTTGGTCGCCAGAACGATCCTGCGCCCGGTGTGTTGCTGGAAGACGCGGTGCTGCTCGGCGTGGGAGAGCCGAGCGTAGAGCGGCAGGACTTCGGTGAACCGGTAGTTCTTTTTCGTGAGCGCGTCGGCGGTGTCGCGGATCTCGCGCTCGCCGGAGAGGAAGACGAGGATGTCGCCCTTGCCCTCGCCCTGAAGCTCCTCGACGGCGTCGCAGATCGCGGTGATCTGATCACGGTCGGAGTCGTCGGAGTCCTCTTCGAGAAGAGGCCGGTAACGGACCTCGACGGGATAGGTACGCCCGGAGACCTCGACGATGGGCGCATCCCCGAAATGCCGGGAGAAACGCTCGGGATCGATGGTGGCGGAGGTGATGACGACTTTGAGGTCCGGCCGCTTGGGCAGCAGCTGGGCGAGATACCCGAGCAGGAAGTCGATGTTGAGGGACCGCTCGTGGGCCTCGTCGATGATGATCGTGTCGTAGGCGCGCAGCTCGCGGTCGGTCTGGATCTCGGCGAGCAGGATGCCGTCGGTCATCAGCTTGATGAAGGTGGCGTCCGGGTTCACCTGGTCGGTGAACCGCACTTTCCAGCCAACGGCTTCACCGAGAGGCGTGTCCAGCTCGTCGGCGACGCGCTCGGCGACGGTACGGGCGGCGATACGACGGGGCTGGGTGTGCCCGATCATGCCGCGCACGCCACGCCCCAGCTCGACGCAGATCTTCGGAATCTGGGTGGTCTTGCCGGACCCGGTCTCACCGGCCACGATGACGACCTGGTGATCGCGGATGGCGTCCGCGATGACGTCCTTCTTCTGGCTGACGGGGAGTTGCTCGGGATAGCTGACGGAGGGCACACGGCTGCGCCGCTCGGCCATGCGCAACTCGCCCTTGGCGACCTCCGCCTCGATCTCGGCGACGACGGCGGCACGGGCTTCCGGCTTACGGATCTTGCGCGCACCTTCGAGCCTGCGCCCGAGCCGGTGCGCGTCGCGCAGGGACAGCTCGGTCAGGCGGGGGGCGAGATCGCCGAGGGCGGAAGCGGCGGGGCCGGGGGCGGAGGCGGGATGCGTAGACATACGCGATCCAGGATCTCACCTCGGCCAAATTCCTGGCGAACCCTTTTGCCTCGCCCCCGCCGCCCCTACCCGTCCCCATCCTCGGGGGCTGCCGCCCCCGAACCCCCACCCCGGCCCTGAACGGGCCTTGTCCTCAAACGCCGGACGGGCTGAATACGCAAGCGCCGGCCGGCACCATCCAGCCCATCCGGCGTTTCAGGACGAGCGCGTTCAGCGCGACTTTCCCACCCACCCGCCTGCCACCACCCTCCAGCCCGTCCGGCGTTTGAGGACGAGGCCGTTCAGGCCGAAAGGGGGGTCTGGGGGCGGAGCCCCCAGAAGGATGGGACGGGTAGGGGCGGCGGGGGCGAAAAAACCAGGCCCGACCCGCCCCGCTCACACCCCGGACGACCCAGTAACCGTCTCCACCGTCTCCGTACCCCGCCGCCCCGTATCCCCCAACGCAATCGTCTTCGCGGTGTTGGACACCGCCTTGATGCTCAGATACGCGGTCGTCATCGTGCTGACAGCCGTGAACGCCGCAGTCAGGATGCCGACGACCACCGCCGAGTCCCCGTGCAGACGCCACACACCGGCGATCGCGACCCCGGCTATCGCGACGTTGCTGATGATCACAGCCAGCAGCCCATACAGCGCCCGGCTCCTCTCCAGCGCGTCATGATCCTGCTTGACCCTTGCCCCGCCCTGCCCCATCGTCCCCGCTCCGCCCGCCACTCACCGCACGATCCCGACCGGCCAGAACCTAGCGCCGCCCACAACCCCCTGCCAACCGTGGACACGACAAAGGCCCCGTCCGTAACGGACGGGGCCTTCGGCTTGTGGCTGGGGCCGGGGTCGAACCGGCGACCTATCGCTTTTCAGGCGATCGCTCGTACCAACTGAGCTACCCAGCCACGAGGTTTCACGTGAAACATGTAACCTCGGCGGTCCTGACGGGATTTGAACCCGCGGCCTCCACCTTGACAGGGTGGCGAGCACTCCAAACTGCTCCACAGGACCTTGCTGTTGTGTGCGACGTAAGTCTCGCACACCGTGTCGTGTGCTCCCAACGGGTTTCCCGGCTGGCTGACGGGCTGAAGTCGCTGGAAAAGCGTATCAGACCACGGGCCGTGCTCCGCCCACGCGATAACCGTGCGACAGCGCAGGTGGAAGGGCATGCCGTCCGGATTGCCGGGTGTCCCGGAGCCTCGCGCGCTGCCGCGTTTGGCCGGAGCAGGGGTGGGGCACCCGGCGATGAAGTCGACGGGCATCAGGACGTTCACCGTCCCGTCCGCCCCCACCCTCATCCCCAGGAGGAGTCATGGTCGACAAGGGTCGGACCGACAAGGTCAAGGGCAAGGCCAAGGAAATGACCGGCAAGGCCACCGGCGACCGCGAGCAGGAGCTGGAAGGCAAGCTCGAGCAGGCTCGCGGCGAGGCCAAGAAGATCAGGGGCAAGGCCCAGGAGCAGGTCGAGAGGGACACGCGCTCGGCGAGGCGGGACCGCGGCTGAGTCCGCTGCCCCAATGACTCTGCCGAATCCGCTGGGATCGCCGCGCGGTCCGTTTGCGCGAGGCGTGCCAGGTACTCGGAAGGCCCATCCGAGAACTTAGGAGGTGCCTCCCTCATGGAACCCGGCACCAGTACGGACACCCGGCCGACGACCGGGGACAACGAACCGGTCGTGCTGCCCGGCGCCCGGCACTCCCAGCGTGCCGGCGAGCGTGAGTCGGAGAGTCCCGACCAGGAGAGCCACATCATCCGGGGCGAGGACTAAGAGGGCTGACGAAGAGTGAAGAGTGAAGAGTGACGAGGACGACACGGTCACCGGTCTTCCGGCGCAGCCCGGAGCCTGGTGACCGTCTCGGCGATCTGGTCCTGGAACGACTCGGGGAGGTCGTCGCCCGTGACGGCGCCGACCAGACTGTCGGCCACCTCGTGCAGCTTGGTGTTGGTGTTCTGGGAGACCGAGACCAGCACCTGCCAGGCGTCGTCGGCGCTCAGACCGAAGGACGCCATCAGGACGCCACGGGCCAGGTCGATGACCGGTCGCGTCTGCATGGCCCGCCGGAGCTGAACCACTTCGATACGCAGATCCTGGTCCAGGTCCGCCTCGCCGAGCGAGACGGGCTCCGCCCCGGCTTCCGCCCCGGCTTCCGCCCCGGCTTCCTCGGTCTCGCCGGTGGCGGTGAACAGCGGCAGCGTGCCGGTGAGCGACAGCAGCCGGAGGACCGCCGTGCCGGCCGCCCGTATGGTGATGATCTTGCTCTCGTCGAGGGCGTGCCTCCGGAGGCGCAGCAGGACGTTCAGGCCGGAGCAGTCGCAGAAGTCGACGCCCGTCAGATCGAGGCCGATGCCGCGGTCGGAGTGGGCGAGGGCCTGGCGCAGGCCGTTGTGCAGTGCCTGTTCCGTGACGAGGTCGATCGCTCCGGACACCACGACGAGCGTTCCGTGGTCCGAGGGGTGTGTCTCGAGCTTCAGCGGCGGCGTCCCGCCATCGCCCGGGGGACGGACGGGTGGTGCCAGGGGCACTTCGTCCGGCCCTGTGAGCTGCGTAGTAACTGCACGTTCTGACATTGCGGCCACTCCGTAGGCATCGGTCCGTGCCTGCTCCCGTTCAGGTTCGGTCCGGAGGGTCTCATACGTCAAGAGAAACATGAAATGAAGTTCAGCCTTTTGAATACGTGAATCGATCGGCCTATCCTGGCGGCATGCCTGGAGTACCCGAATCCCACACCGGCTGGACGTTCCTCACCAACCACTCCCGCGTGCTGGCCGCGATCGCGGAGGATCCCACCATCCGCATCCGCGACATGGCCGCACGTTGCAGGCTCACGGAGCGGGCCGTGCAGAAGATCGTCTCGGATCTGGAGTCGGCCGGTTATCTCACCCACACCCGTCAGGGGCGCTCCAACGCGTACCGCATCGAGGACGGGACGATCCTGCGGCACCCCGCCGACGAGGGGCTGACCGTGGCACGGCTGCTGTCCCTGCTCGCCCGGCACGACGCCGGACGCGCCGAGGGACAGCGCGAGCTGCAGTCGACGGCCCCGCACGCGCGAAGCTCCGAGGACGACGCGTGACGCGTTGAGCTGGTCCCCCTGGGTACCCGCGTCCCCGACCCGGCCTGATCAGGCCTTGCGACGAAGGGACAGCGCTGTGAGCGACTACCGCACGGAAACCCCGGGGGAGGATGGGGACAAGGCGCGGCCTAAGCCTGTCCCTAGGGATCTGCCCGATCAGCAGGCCGGCGCCGACGGCGACCCCGACCCCTGGGAGCCGGCCGACGAGGACCCGGCGGCGAACGAGCGGCCCGACCCGGAGGTCCCCGACACGGACGAGGCCGGTACGGGCAAGCGCGGCGCCCCGCACTCCGGCAGCGGGCGCCCAGAGCACCCCGTACCCGACGAGCCGTCCGCCTGACAGTCCTGCCCTGACAGTCCTGGGAAGTCCCCCAGAAGCACGAAATGGCGGCCACCCCACGAACTCGGGATGCCGCCAACCGTACTTACAGTGCCCCCAACGGGATTCGAACCCGTGCTACCGCCTTGAAAGGGCGGCGTCCTAGGCCGCTAGACGATGAGGGCGGGGCCGCGAGAAGCATAGGTGATGGCGGGGAGGTTCGCCAAAACGGTTTACGGGGGTGGGGTGGACGCGGGTGAGGAGGACGGCGAGGGCGAGGGGACCGGTGTCGCGCCCGGCTGGTTCTCCTTCGGGAGATGGCGGCTCACCTCCGCCGTCGTCAGTCCGAGGCCGCCCAGTTTGATCTCGTCCCAGGCCTGGAGGCGACGCGTGTCGCGGTCGAAGTAGAGGACGGACGTCTCGATCTGGTCCGGGTTCCGCTTCTCCAGCGCGCGCAGCCCGCTGCCGCCCGTCGAGCCCTCGATACGCAGCCTCGTGCCCTTCTGCATGACCTCCATCTCCGCGTGGTGGAGGTGTCCGGCCAGGACGAGCGGGACCACGCCGTCGGTCCGCCGGGCCGCGTCCGGCTCGTGGACCATCGCGATGTCGACCGGTGTGCCCAGGGTCCGCTGGTCGCGGATGGCCGAGGCCAGCCGGTCGCCCGCCACCTCCTGGTCCTGGCCGCCGTCCTCCTCGCCCGCCGAGCGGTCCGGGGTGAACGCCGGGTCGCCGATGCCCGCGAAGCGCAGCCCTCCGACGGTGACCGAGCGGCCCTCGTCCAGGACCTGCACGTTCTTCATGCGCTGCAGATAGCGCTGGGTGAGCTGCGAGTCGTGGTTGCCCCGGACCCAGACGTACGGGGCCCCGAGGTCCTTGATCGGGTCCAGGAAGCCGTTCTCGGCCGCCGTGCCGTGGTCCATGGTGTCGCCGGTGTCGACGATGACGTTGATCTTGTACTGCTCCACCAGCGACGCGATGATCTTCCAGCTCGCCGGGTTGAGATGGATGTCCGAGACATGCAGGACCCGGATCGTGGCGGGGTCCGGCTGGTAGGTCGGGAGCGTGGAGGTGACGTCGTACAGCTTCGTCATGTTCGTCACCAGGCGCGCCAACTCCTTCTGGTAGATGTCGAATTCGGTGACGATGCTGCGCGCGTTGCCGACCAGGGAGGGGGCGGAGGAGAGGAGCCCGGAGAACTTCGGTTCGAGGACCGATTTGGGGTTCCAGGTCGCGTACGCCGTCGCTCCCGACGCCATCAGGAGGGTGAGGGCGAGGCCGCCGGCCGCCAGGGCCCGGCGGGGGCGGCGGTAGACCACGAGGCCGAGGGCGGTGGCTCCGGAGACGACGGCCACGCAGGAGCGTACGGCCAGGTCGAGGGTGCCGTGGCCGACGTCCTGGGCCACCTCGTCCTGAAGGCCGGACAGGCGTTCGGGGTGGTCGACGAGGGCCTGGGCGCGGACCGGGTCCAGCTGGTCGACGTTGACGTCGAGGCGGACGGGCGCGGTGTGGCTGCTCAGTTCGAGGGCCCCCAGCGGGGAGACGTTGATCTTCGTGCCACCGGTGAGGGAGGGACGAAGGGTCATCGTCGTGTTCATCGGGCCGACCGGCGCGCGTACGTTGCCGACGATCAGCAGCCCCAGCCAGGCACCCAGAAGGACCACCGCGACCAGGCCCAGCACGCGGGTCCAGGGGTGCGGCTGATGGACCAGCTCGGCGGCCGGATGCGCGCGGCGGGCGCGGTAGCGGCCGGTGAGGGCGGTCAAGGGGCGGGTGAGGGAGCGGGGGTTGGTGGGGCGGGTGCTTCGGGGGTGCGGGGTGTTGGCGGGTACGCGTGCCATTGGTCCCGTATGCCCAAGGGGCGGCGCGGCTATGCGGGGCGGTGTCGTCCGTACGGCCGGGGCGGTGACTCTCGTACGGCCCGGTCCGTAGCCCCCGTACGGCCGACTAATACCGGACAATGGGCGTGTGCTGGAGATGACGCGCGAGGAGTTCGAGGAACTGGTCGCCCAGGCGCTGGACCGCATTCCGCCTGAGCTGACGCGGCTGATGGACAACGTCGCGGTGTTCGTCGAGGACGAGCCGCCGACGGACGATCCCGAGCTGCTCGGGCTCTACGAGGGGACGCCGTTGACCGATCGAGGGGAGTGGTACGCGGGGGTGCTGCCCGACCGGATCACGATCTACCGGGGGCCGACCCTGCGGATGTGCGAGACCCGGGACGACGTGGTCGCGGAGACCGAGGTGACCGTCGTGCACGAGATCGCCCACCACTTCGGGATCGACGACGAGCGGCTGCATGCTCTGGGGTACGGCTGAGGGGCTGAGGGGCTGAGGCCGGGGAGGTCGGTGGGCCGGGCGCCCCGCTGCTCGGCCAGCACCGCCCGCCTCATTTGCCCGGGGACGTCAGCTGTAGCCGGTCCGGGTTGGCGCTGGCCGCCTGGTCATCCTGATCATCGCGGCCGGTCGGTGTCTGGTGCCCGGGCGTCACGTTCGTCGGGTGGCAGGGGTGGAGGGTTCACCTCCGGGGGCACGGTCGGTGGGCCGGGGCGTTGGATGCGGCCCGTTCCAGGGGGCGTTGCTCGGCTGCTCATCGCGGCCGGGCGGGGCGTCGGCTGATGCCGGGGTGCCGGGATGCCGTGTTCGCCCGGCGGCCGTGACGGGCCGGGGCGTGCAGAGGCTCTTGTGGGGCGCGTGTCTTCTTGTGGGCGACGGGAGTTGAGCACGTTGACTCCTCGACTCTCCACCGGAGGTGGCTGCCCGTGCGCCCCTTGCATGTACCTGTCCGACTGGCCGCCACCGTCGTGGCCGTCGCAGCCGCAGCCGGCTGTATGAGCGTGGGTGACGACGACGGCGGCCGGGTCAAGCCCTCCCACTCCGCGGGGCAGAAGGGCGGCGAGGCGCCCGACGGGGGCGCTGCGGTGACCGGTGGTGGTGGTTCCGGGTGGGCCGGCGGGTCCGACGGCGGCGGCAAGCGCGGGCACGGGAAGGGCAAGGGGGACTCGAAGGGGGCCAGTGGGGCGCCCGTCTCTCCCGGTGCCTCGCCCTCCGCCGGGCACAGCGTGCCGGCGTCGGCGCCCGCCAAGCCGGGCGGTGGCAGCGCCGGGCCCGTCGTCCCCGGGGAGCCCACGCCGACGAAGGCGCAGCCGACGCCGACGAAGACCGCCGAGCCGGAACCGGAGCCGCCTGTGGAATCGCCCACACCGCCGCCGCCCCCGCCGTCCTCCCCGGTCGCGGAACCGTCGTCCTCGGCGCACGAACCACCACAACAGGCCCAGCCGCAACTGCTGACTCGGGAGCCTGCACCGGAGGCCGGCTCACCTGTCTAGACAGGAAGGTCCGGGAGGGCGCTGACCTGCGAGGACGGTACCCAGTTTGCCTAAGGGGGTGGTGGGTGCGTATGGTGGTAGATCGTTTGATCCCATTGCCTGGCGCCTTGAATAGACGCGCCGCGTGTGGCGCGTACTCTCCCTTGCCGTGGCTGACCGCATTGAGGCGGTCGAATTGCGAAATCACGGAGTTGACGGGCGCGTGCCGACGAGACTCCGGAAGGTTTCGCATTCGCATGTCCATTTCCAGTACTGATCACATCGTCGTGCCCGAGAACGACGAGGTCATCGACCTCGACGCCGTCGAGACGACCGACACCGACACCACCGCCGACGTCACCGACGCCGAGGCCGGCGAGCCGCAGGTCACCTTCAGTGACCTCGGTCTCCCCGAGAACGTCGTGCGCAAGCTCGCGCAGAACGGTGTGACCAGCCCCTTCCCGATCCAGGCGGCGACCATCCCGGACGCCCTGGCCGGCAAGGACATCCTCGGTCGGGGCCGTACCGGCTCCGGCAAGACCCTCTCGTTCGGTCTGCCCGTGCTGGCGCGTCTCGCCGGCGGCCAGACCGAGAAGAAGAAGCCCCGCGCGATCATCCTCACGCCGACCCGTGAACTCGCGATGCAGGTTGCGGACGCGCTCCAGCCCTACGGCGACGTCGTCGGCCTGAAGATGAAGGTCGTCTGCGGCGGTACGTCGATGGGCAACCAGATCTACGCCCTGGAGCGCGGCGTCGACATCCTCGTCGCCACGCCGGGTCGCCTCCGCGACATCATCAACCGCGGCGCCTGCTCCCTGCAGAACGTCGAGGTCGCAGTCCTCGACGAGGCCGACCAGATGTCCGACCTGGGCTTCCTGCCCGAGGTCACCGAGCTGCTCGACCAGATCCCCGGCGGCGGCCAGCGCATGCTGTTCTCGGCCACGATGGAGAACGAGATCTCCACGCTGGTCAAGCGCTACCTGACCAACCCGGTCACGCACGAGGTCGACAGCGCGCAGGGCAACGTCACGACGATGTCCCACCACATCCTCATCGTGAAGCCCAAGGACAAGGCGCCGGTCACGGCCGCGATCGCCTCCCGCAAGGGCCGCACGATCATCTTCGTCCGCACGCAGCTCGGCGCCGACCGTGTCGCCGAGCAGCTCATCGAGTCGGGCGTCAAGGCCGACGCCCTGCACGGCGGTATGACCCAGGGCGCCCGCACCCGGACCCTGGCCGACTTCAAGGACGGTTACGTCAACGTCCTCGTCGCCACCGACGTCGCCGCTCGCGGTATCCACGTCGACGGCATCGACCTGGTCCTGAACGTGGACCCGGCCGGCGACCACAAGGACTACCTGCACCGCGCGGGCCGCACGGCGCGTGCCGGCCGCACGGGCACGGTCGTATCCCTCTCCCTCCCGCACCAGCGGCGCCAGATCTTCCGCCTCATGGAGGACGCGGGCGTCGACGCCGGGCGTCACATCATCCAGGGCGGCGCGGCCTTCGAGCCGGACGTGGCCGAGATCACCGGTGCCCGTTCGATGACCGAGGTCCAGGCGGAGTCCGCGGGCAACGCCGCCCAGCAGGCCGAGCGTGAGGTCTCGCAGCTCACCAAGGAGCTGGAGCGTGCCACGCGGCGCGCCTCCGAACTCCGCGAGGAGGCCGACCGCCTGACGGCGCGTGCGGCCCGCGAGCGGGGCGAGGACCCGGAGGCGGCTGTCGCCGCGGTCGCGGCTGTGGCCGAGGCCGCCGCTGTCGAGGCCGCCGCCGCTGCGGAGGCTCCGGTGCGCGAGGAGCCGCGTCAGCAGCGTGACGAGCGGGGCAACTACGAGCGTCGCGAGCGTCCGTCGGGTGGCTTCAACCGCGACAACCGTGACAACGACCGTGGTGGCCGTTCCTTCGAGCGCCGTGACGAGCGTTCCTCGGGCGGCTTCCGCCGCGACGACCGTCGTGACGGTGGCGGCGACCGTGGTGGCTTCCGCCGCGACGACCGCCCGTCGGGTGGCTTCAACCGTGACCGTGACGGCGACCGTGGCGGCCGTTCGTTCGACCGCCGTGACGAGCGTCCCGCGGGCGGTGGCTTCCGCCGCGACAACGACCGTCCCACCGGCGGTGACCGTGGCGGTTTCCGCCGCGACGACCGCCCCTCGGGTGGCTTCCGCCGCGACGACCGTCCGTCGGGTGGCTTCAACCGTGACCGTGACGGCGACCGTGGCGGCCGTTCGTTCGACCGCCGTGACGAGCGTCCCGCCGGTGGCGGTTTCCGCCGCGACAACGACCGTCCGGCCAGTGGTGACCGTGGTGGCTTCCGCCGCGACGACCGCCCGGCCACCGGTCACCGTGGCAGCGACCGCCCCTTCAACCGCGACCGCCAGGGCGACCGCCCCACCGGCGGCGGCTTCCGCTCCGGCGGCCACGACCGCCCGTACGGCCGCCGCGACGACCACCGTGGCACGGGTTCGGGCTCCGGCTCGGGCACCGGCACCGGTTCCTCCTTCGGCCGCCGCGACGAGAAGCCGCGCTGGAAGCGCAACGGCTGATCATCACCCGGTCGTCGGCCGGTCACTGAGTGATCGCTGACTGATTGGTGAAGGGCCCGTACGACTCCGGTCGTACGGGCCCTTCGTCGTTCCGAAAATCCCTCCGACCTCACAAGTGCCCACTGATAGGCTCCCGTTGCTCTGCTCAGGGCATGCACATCTCAAGCCCACCTGGTGCACAGGTCGAGGGCTGTCGAGGGTCGAGGGGCCGGGGGGTTCCGTGAAGGGCCGTGGTTTCGTGCGCGGTATTTCGGCGCGTGGTCGTATGGGGCGTATGGGGCGTACGGGGAGACGTGCGGGTGTCGCCGTCGCCGCGTCCGTTGTTCTCGGGGCCGGGTTGAGCCCCTTGCTGCCGTCGGATTCGGCGGTGGCGGACGAGCCGCAGTCGGCGCAGGAGACGGTGGTGCCGACGGCGTTCAGGAGCTACGGCCTGGAAGCGACGTTCCGGGCGTCGTCGACCCACAATGGCCACGACGCCGCCGGGGCACAGGGCGTGTTCCACACCCTGGAGGGTGCGACCGGCCTGCTGTGGACGCGTTACGCGGACGGCGAGTCGGTGAGTGTTCCGACGGCGCCCGCGGGGACGGTGCCGTTGACGACCGGCACGGATGTCCTGGCGTACAGGCACGCCGACGGACGGGTCGACTTCTGGGACGCGACCGACGGCACCAGCCGCAGCCTTCAGATCCCGGCCGGCCTCGCCAACCTCACGTCCTACGACAACCTGACGATCGCCTACGAGATGGTGACCGGCGAGGACGGCACGGCCACCCGAGTCATGCATCTGCTGACGCCGGGGCCGGACGGGACCACTGGGAACGTGACGGTCGCGGGCGGTCCGACCGGCCTACTCCTCGGGGCGGCGGCCGGCGCCGATGCCGAGACGCTGTACTTCCGTGCGTCCGTGGACGGGCAGACGGGCCTGGCCGCCGTGGACCGCGCGACCGGTGAGGTGCGGGGCTGGAGCGGCCCGCTCCCCGTTGAGTACTACAAGGTGAACCTGGGCGGTGGCAGGGTCGTCGTCTCCGCCACCGACAAGGCCACGGTCCTGGTGTTCCCCCGCGACCTGTCGGCGGCGCCCGCCGAGGTCAGGCTCCAGGGCGTCAGCGACGGGTCGAACGCCACTTTCTCCCTGGCCGTCGTCGGCGACTGGCTGATCAACGGGGCCTACTCGACGACCGCGCAGCCCATTTCGGGCGGCGAACAGGTGACCCTGCTGCGGTCGTCGGGGAACGCGACCGCAGCAGGCCCCGGCGGCACCGCTGTGAAGATCGGTACCGGCACCGGCGCCCGGGGCATCCAGCGCATCACCCCGGACGCGGACGGCGGCCCGCCCGTCGTCACGCTGGTCAAGGCCCTGCCCAATCCGCCGATGCAGATCCAGGGACTGTCCCTGGAGCAGGGGCGGCTCGTCGTTCTGGAGCGGTACAACACCGTCATACGCGCCGCCATGGTGAGGACGGTCTCCCCGTCCGGCACCCCCGAGTTCGGCGAGCGCACCGGGTTCGGCGGTCATGTCCCCATCGCCACCTGTGCCGCCACCGACGTCGCCTGCGCCCAGGTCCAGGGGATGGCCGACGGCCGTATCGCCTGGCTCGCACACGACGAGACCACCGACCGGATCAGGGTCGACAGACCGGGTGCGAACGGCCTCTGGGAGCGCACCGGGCTGCCCCAGGGCGGACAGATCACCGATGTCTCGGGCCGGTACCTGCTCTACACAGCGCCCACTCGGCAGGACGTCTACCGGATCGGTGACGACGGCGCTCCGGCCGTCACCCGCACCCCTGGCCCCGCCGCCCTCTCCGGCGACGTCCTGTGGTCGACCGGCGCGACCCCGGGCAGCGTCACGGCGTACGACCTGACCGCGAAGAAGACCACCGAGACCCTCACCACCGACGCCGGCTGCGCCCCCACCGAACTCCAGGCGCTCGGCCGCTGGTTGTACTGGACCTGCGACGGCAGGGCGGGCGTTTACGACCGCACCGCGCGGACGTCCGTGCCCGTGCCCGTCGGCGAGGCCAAGCTCGGGGACGGATACGTCGTCACACACGACCGGCAGGCCGGGAAGCTGACCCTCACCACGGTCGCCGACGGCACGCCCGCGAGCCGGATCATCGGCGAGCTGCCCGACACCGGGGTCTCGCAGCGGGACGTGCGCTGGACCGTGGACGAGTCCGGGGCCAACGCCGCATACGTGGACGGAGAGGAGCGCGTGCACCTCGTACCGTCCGGAGTGCCGCAGCAGCCGCTGCGCCTGCTGGCGCCTGCCGTGCGTTTCCCGTTCGCCAAGGTGCGGGGGTACGGCGTGACGCCGGATCCACTGGTCACCGTGCTGCTGTCGAAGCCGTCCGGGTCCTGGCGGCTGACGGTACGGAACCGGGCCACGGGGAAGGTCGTCGACACCGTCGACGGCGGCGCCGCGCGCGGTGAGCTGACGGTGGGTTGGGGCGGCCTGCTGGGGAATTACGGGGGCTCCGGGTTCCACCCGAACGGCTCGTACGACTGGACGCTGAGCGTCACTCCGGCGGACGGCGTCGGAGCGCCGGCGGAGGTGCGGGGCACCGTGGGGCTGTCGCGCGGCAGCGCGGTGCGCCACGACTACGTGGGCGGCCCCGGCTGGCAGTCCCCGGACGCCACCGGCGACCTGCTCTCCCTCACCCCGTCGGGCACGCTGGCGTTCCATCCGGGCACGGGCAAGGGCACGTTCTCCGGCAAGGTCGGCGGAAGCGGCTGGCCGGCCGGGATCACGGCGGTGCCCTTCGGTGACCTGAACTGGGACCGCTGCAACGACGTCCTCGTACGGCTGAGCAGCGGGGCCCTGCGCCTGTACAAGCCGGCCTGCCACACCGCGCTCACGCCGTCGGCGCGGTACATCACGCTCGGGACCAGTGGCTGGAACCAGTACGACGTGCTGACCTCGCCCGGCGACGTGACGAAGGACGGCCGGCCCGACCTGATCGCCCGTAACTCCGCCACCGGCACCGTGTACCTCTACCAGGGCACGAGCGCGGGCAAGCTCTCCGCACGCGTGAAGCTGTACGCCAACTGGAAGACGTACAAGAAGGTTGTCGGCGCCGGCGACCTGAACGGCGACGGTATCGGCGACCTGTTGGCCCAGGACAAGGCCAACACCCTGTACCGCTACTACGGCACCGGGAAGGGCACCTTCACCGCCCGGGCCAAGGTCCTCTCCAACTGGGGCGCCGGCTACAACGCGATCGTCGGCGTCGGTGACATCACCGGCGACGGTCGGAGCGACCTGGTCGTGCGCGACACGGCGGGGAACCTGTTCCGCAACCCGGGCCTCGGGAACGGGACGTTCGGGCCGCGGGTGAAGATCGGGAGCGGCTGGCAGGGATACAAGGGCCTGTACTAGAGGTCTGGAAGCCTGGAGGTCTGGAGGCCTGTTCTGGCCACGGGCGGACGATTTTCGGTCGGCCTGTGGCGCATGTCATACCCCCGGCAAGGGAATTGCTGGGGGCATGACAGATGACGCCATAACGACTGGGCTGTCGGACGAGGAACGGCTTGCCCAGCTCGGTTACACCCAGGTCCTCGCCCGCCGTATGTCGGCGTTCTCCAACTACGCGGTCTCCTTCACGATCATCTCGGTCCTGTCGGGCTGCCTGACCCTCTACCTCTTCGGCATGAACACGGGCGGCCCGGCCGTGATCACGTGGGGCTGGGTCGCAGTAGGGCTCATGACCCTCTTCGTGGGTCTGGCGATGGCCGAGATCTGTTCGGCCTATCCGACCTCCGCGGGCCTCTACTTCTGGGCCCACCGGCTCGCCCCGCCCCGCACGGCTGCCGCCTGGGCCTGGTTCACGGGCTGGTTCAACGTGCTCGGGCAGGTCGCGGTTACCGCCGGCATCGACTTCGGGGCGGCGTCCTTCCTGGGCGCCTACCTGAACCTGCAATTCGACTTCGAGGTCACACCGGGCAGCACGATCCTGCTCTTCGCCGGCATCCTCGTCCTGCACGGCCTCCTCAACACCTTCGGCGTCCGCATCGTGGGTCTACTGAACAGCGTCAGTGTGTGGTGGCACGTGGTGGGCGTGATCGTCATCGTCGGCGCCCTGACCTTCGTACCGGACGAACACCAGTCCGCATCCTTCGTCTTCACCGAGTTCGTGAACAACACGGGCTGGGGGAGCGGTGTGTACGTGGTAGCCCTGGGCCTCCTGATGGCCCAGTACACCTTCACCGGCTACGACGCCTCCGCACACATGACCGAGGAGACCCACGACGCCTCCACGGCGGGCCCGAAAGGCATCGTCCGCTCGATCTGGACGTCGTGGATAGCGGGCTTCGTGCTGTTGTTGGGCTTCACCTTCGCCATCCAGTCGTACGACGACACGCTCGCGTCCCCGACCGGCGTACCGCCCGCCCAGATCCTCCTCGACGCGCTCGGCGCGACCGCCGGCAAGCTGTTCCTGCTGGTGGTGATCGGGGCGCAGCTGTTCTGCGGCATGGCGTCGGTCACGGCGAACTCCCGCATGATCTACGCCTTCTCCCGCGACGGCGCCCTTCCCTACTCGCACATATGGCACACGGTCAGCCCCCGCACCCGTACCCCCGTCGCGGCGGTCTGGCTGGCGGCGTTCGGCGCACTGGTCCTCGGACTCCCCTACCTGATCAACGTGACGGCGTACGCGGCCGTGACGTCGATCGCCGTGATCGGTCTCTACATCGCCTACGTCATCCCGACGCTGCTGCGGCTGCGCAAGGGCGAGGCGTTCGAGCGGGGGCCGTGGCATCTGGGCCGTTGGTCGCGCGTGATCGGCGTGGTGTCGGTGGCGTGGGTGGCCGTGATCACCGTGCTGTTCATGCTGCCCCAGGTCGCACCGGTGACCTGGGAGACCTTCAACTACGCCCCGATCGCCGTCCTGGCGGTGCTGGGCTTCGCGGCGGTGTGGTGGGTGGCCTCGGCGCGGGAGTGGTTCCTGAATCCGGAACATGAGCGGACCCGGGCGCGGGAGGCGGCTCGCAAGGGGGCGGCCGAACCGGTCGATCTGTAGCGAGGGCACCCATTTCTCCGCATGGGCCGCCACCCTGTGGTGGAGCGACCCGGCCGTGTCCCCGATACCCGATCGGAGTCCTGGCCGGGTCCGGCTATGCTCGGGGGTGCAACATCGCTGGGACCCTTAGCTCAATTGGCAGAGCAGTGGACTTTTAATCCATTGGTTGTGGGTTCGAGTCCCACAGGGTCTACGGGTAGTGGGTGGGGGATATGGCCTCTGACCTGCTGTGCAGCGCCTGATTCGACTTCGGTCGGGTCGGGCGCTGCTTGGTTTTCAAGCCACTGCGTGAGGGATGCGTGAGCGGATGTGCCAGTGGTCTGCGGGTCGGCTACGACTGAGCCCCTACGGAAGGGCAGTGGCAACAGACAGGTGGGTCTAAGGCGTCGGTCCTGCCCGCGTCAAACCTGCTGAAATTCGATGTTGAGCGCTTGAAGTGACCGGCTGGACCCGATGTCGGACCTGGATGGCACGATTCCCGGCATGGAACTCGTACACCCGCTCGACGGCCTGGACGACCATCCCTGGTCTTCCTTCTCCCACGCCTACGGCAGCGCGGAAGATCTCCCCGATCTCCTGAGGGCCCTGGCCGGCACCGACCAGGGTGCGGGGGACGAAGCGTTGTCGGAGTTGTACGGATGCGTGCTGCACCAGGGGACCGTCTACGCCGCCAGCGCGGAGGCGGTTCCGTTTCTGGCCAGGATCGCCGCGGTCGGCCACCGGACGGCAGATGTGCTGATGCTGCTCGGGGGAATGGCCGAGAGCGATGACGAGCACGGCGTGGTACCCGGCACGGTCCGGGCGGCCGTGGTTGAGCAACTCCCGCTGATCCTGCCTCTGTTGGCTGCCACCGAGCGGGAAACCCGCCGGACCGCAGCCTGGGCAGTGTCCCACACCCGCGCGACCGCACGCGTGCTTCCCGCCCTCCGTACGCGTTGGAACGAGGAGCCGGAGCCCTCGGTGCGCGCGGAGGTGTTGGCAGGGATTTCCCGGCTCGACCCGTCGGCCGGCGCGGCGGGAGCCGCCACTGTCCTGGACCCGTCCCAGCCTGCCGAGCTACGCATGGCTGCCGTCTTCGCCTGCCTCGACGCGGATGGGTCCTGGACCGAGTCCCACCACACGACCATGCTGTCCCTTCTTCCCGCCGACGCACTTGGGTCCGACCTCGCTTTCGAACGCAACGAACCTCTGGCAGCCGTAGTGGAGAAGCTGCTGAGACGAGGCCGGGACGCTGACAGGGAGGCGGCGTTCGCGCTCCTCGACGCCGCCCTGCGCGATGGCCGGGCCGATGTGCGGGCTGAGGCTCTGTGGGCGGCCGACCGTGCCTGCATGCTCTCCCGCAGCGCACCGCGGCGGCTGCTGGCAGGTCTGCGCGCGGCGGCTGTCGACGAGAACGCCGTGGTCGCCGTGTCATCCCTCCTGGGCCGTCTGGGCACCGCCGCCGCATCGGCCACAGACGTCCTGGTTCCGCTCGCCGGCCGGAACCCGGAGCAGGACGACGACCATGCGGACCGGGCGCTGGCCGCGCTCGTGCTGGTCGCGCCCGCTCAGGCCGCACCGCTGCTGTCTGCCGGGCTCGGGCGACGCCCGCGGGCGCTCGATGCGGCTGCCGGGTTCCGGAGGCCGACGGACAGCGCCTTCCCGTACGACGGTGAGCTCCTCGACGCGCTCAGGCACCGCCTCTCCCAGCGCGAGGCCCTGAGCGGCAACGAACCAGGGCAGCTGACGGGCCTTCTGGCAGGTTGGGGCCCCCGGGCAGGGGCGGCGCTGGCCGAACTACACATGGTGCTCCCCCACTTCCCGGCCCAGGCAGCCCGGGCCATCGTCGCCATCGCCTCCGACGGAACTCCCGGCGAACGTGCCCAGGCGGTCACGTCGTTGCGGACCGAGGCGGAAAACGGCTCACTCTCCGCGGCGAAGGCCCTGTACGAACTCGTCGGCGAGCACACGCTCCTGGCGGACTGCCTCGATCGGGAGTTTCGCCACGGTGGCCGTCGGCTCACGGAAGCCGCGGCGACGGCCGGCACGCTCGGCCCCCGGGCGGCAGCCCTGGCGTCCGCCCTGCGCGAGGCGCTCAGCGGCCCGGACGGCGACACCACCACGCCCGCGCTGGACGCGGACGTAGCCCTCGCCGAAGCGCTGTGGCGCATCACGGGGGACGCCGCCACAGCGGTCGCTGCCCTGGACTCGGTCTTCGCCCGCGCCGCACACAACTCCTGGTCCCAGTGGCCCCTCATACGGGCCGCCCGAACGACGGCACTCCTCGGGGCGGCGGGGCGGCCGCTCACCTCTCGCCTGGAAGCCCTTCTCGACCACCCGACCCAGACACCGGCCGCGGTGCTGGCCCTCACCAGCGTGGCGGAACCCGCCTCACTTGACCGCACCACACTCGCCGCAGCCGTCCTGCGCTCAGCCGAACAGGAAGCCGATCCTTCGGGGGCCTGCGACGCCCTGGAAGCCCTCGGTGTCCGAGCTCTGACCGCCGACCACCTGTGTCGGCTGACCACCCTCGCCGACGGCGACGCCCGGGTCATCCGCTCGGGAGTAGTAGACCGCATCATCCGCGAGGACGAAGCTTTCCGAAGCCGCGCCCGGGCGCTCCTCACCGCATTCACGGCTCCTGCCGTCCCCTGACGTCCAGGCGCCACAGATCGCTGCAACGTCGCCCGATTATGGTCCGCACTTCCCGAACGAGACCATGCGCCGTAGCGGGCCGAATGGGTCACACTGCCACAGGCCCCGATGACAGCGCGTTCGCAGCCCTGATCGCAGCCTTCGTCTGGGCCGCCATCGTCGCCGGGCGCTGGCACGAAGCGAAGAACCACGCCCACCAGGCCGACGCCGCCACCAGGCCGTCCACGACCTCCAGACAGCCGCCGACCGCGCCCTCGCCCCGACACTCGCCGAACTCACAAACCGCCCACCCACGGAGGAAGCCCGCCGCGTTCTGGTCCGCGACGTGCGAGCAGCCGTCCCCGACCACGCCGAGCGAATCCTCGCCGACCCGGTCTGCCAACCCGCTCGCGTCCTGATCACACGCATCCAGCACACCGGCCGCAACCCCGCCCCCAACCGCCGAGCCGAGGCGGCCCGCCGACGCACCACCATGAACCCGCCCATGACTGGCGTCGGGCCGCACGTGGCACGGACCGCCACGATTCCGCTGCCCGCAAAGCCAATCAACCGACGACAGTCGTGAGGAGACCAGACCCGGCTTCTCGAAGGCGTGACGTAAACGCCTTCCGGCGATCACGCATGGGCTTCTTCCGTCACTTCGGCTCAGAACCGCACGATGATTGCCCGCGAGCGTCGTTCTGTATGGCCCCTTGGCACAACTTCCCTACGCTGCCCATCATGCGCGACGTCGAATACCGAAGCAGCGGCGTTCCTCTGGAGAACTACCCGCTCACTCGCCATGATCACCGTCGGCAGAAGGAGAGTGAGGAGAGCAGTCGGTGGGTTCGGCAGCAGGTTGATGAGGACAACGCCAAATGTCGGGCAGACCCAGCGATGGCGGAGCGACGTCGGCAGGCGTTCGCGGAGGTCGCCAAACTGATGGAATCCTTCAAGAAACAGGACCACGAGATCATGCGGTGGCGGGTCCGGCTCTACTGCGGCCACATCATCGAGACAGCGGCGCATTACACGTACACCAACCCCATCGACGCCGGCGCATACAGCAAGCGATGCCTGAGTGCGGGGAAGAGCGGTCGACGGTCGTGGCATACGAACCCATTGGACTGCTCGCAGAGCCACCCGAGCCCACATCGGCACCGGCACCACCGCCTCCGAAGAAGCCAACCCGAGCCGAGCTCGAGCGACGGGTCAAGGAACTGGAGAAGGAGAACGAACACCTTCGCGCGAGGCCCGGCGGCGGAAAGGCGCCGTTCCGAGAGTGACCGGTCCACAACAAAACGGATCGGAGAGCCGGTCTGCGCCTCGATCGCCACGGTGTCGGCGGAGCCGAGTCCCTTTGGAGTGGCAGTGACCACACGTCCCAGTTCGACTGCTGCTCTGCTGTGATCAACTGCCCGAATTTGCCAGCGCCGTTGGCCCCTCGGCTCGGATGCTCAGGGATCTCGCGGTGCCCTCGCACGGGGTAGCGTTTCCATGAGGTCGATGGAGAGGACGTTCGCAGCCATGCCGATGCCTGCCGGTACCGACGAGCCCGAAGCCCTGCGCGGGCTCATCCTGGACTTCGCCGGAGTGCTGACCGCCGATCCTCGGCCGACCCACCGCCTGTGGGCCGAATCCGAGGGACTCCACGCGGAGGCGTGGCGCGCCACCCTCAACGACACTGCCGACGGGCGGCGCTTGTACGCGGCACTGGAAATCGGGCAGCTCGGCCAGGTCGAGTGGAACGCCCAGACGGCCGCTCTGCTCGGCACGCACATCGACCCGACGAACCTGATGGGCCGCGTCTGGTCAAAGGTGCCCGCGGCCCAGCGCATGGCCGCACTCGCCCGTGCGGCCAAGGAGGCGGGTTACCGGCTCGCCCTCTTGTCGAACAGCTTCGGCCTGGATCCCTTCAACCCGTACGAGCACGTCGGTATCTGGGACCTTTTCGATGTACACGTCATCTCCGAAGTGATCGGCATGGCGAAACCGGACCCGGCGATCTACCAACTGACCCTGGACCGTCTCGGCCTTCCTGGGACAGCGTGCGTGTTCGTCGACGACCACCCGGTGAATCTTCCTCCCGCTGAAGCTCTCGGGATCACCACCGTCCTCGCAACGAACGAGGACAAGGCGGTATCCGAGTTGGAGAGCCTGCTCGGCGTGACCGCCGAGGTACCCGTGCAGGGCTGATTTCAGCCGCCGGGCCGGACCCGGCGCGGACGCGGGGTGTCGGCCGCGCGCCAGAAGTCGGTACGGTCCACTCCTGGCGGAGCGGAGGAGGAAGTGGCTGTCATGCAATGGTCGGAGTACACCACCGCCGAAAGACTCAAAGCGCTCCGCAACGGCATGACGCAGGAGCAGTTGGCCGAGATCGCTGAGGTCTCCGTCGGCGTTGTTCGAAAGCTGGAGCGCGGCGGCACGGCTTCACTCCCCTCCCTGCTGTCCATCGCTTCCGCCCTCGGTACCGACATCGCCGTCCTCTTCGGGCAGCAGGAGCCCCGTCGCTCGATGGACCGTGACGAACGGGCGGCTCTGCGCACCCTGTCCGCCGCGACACATGACGCCGCCATCGGCTTCTCCTCCGACGCGGAGCCGGGAACGGTCGACGAACTCCGGGCCGTTGTCCAGCACGCCGACGCGGCCTACTGGCAGGGGCGATACACAGAGTTGGGGGCCTTGCTCGGCGCTCTGTTACCCGAGGCCCGCGCGCGGTACGACGCCTCGAACGCGCACGAGAGGGCAGCTGCGGCCGGCGTTCTGGCCGACACCTTCCAGACTGCCGGGATGGCCGCGAACGTCTGGGGATCACGAGATCTTGCCTACGCGGCGCTCACCTACGGCCGCCAGATCGCCGTACAGGCAGGTGACGATCTGCGCGACGCGCATCTAGCCGCCACCACGTCGTGGGTCAACCTTCGCGATGGGCGGACGGCGCAGGGCTTCTCGCTGGCCGCTGCCCAGGCTGACCGGATCGAGCCGAAGATGTCGGAGCACGACCCGGATCGGCTCTCGGTGTACGGGCAGCTCGTCACCAATGCGGCCGTGGCCGCTTCCCGTGGCGGTTCCTCTCCGGAGACGGCCCGCGAGTACCTCTCCCAGGCCCATGCCGTCGGCGCCCGCCTCGGTACCGAGCACGCTCGTGGAGAACATGCCCAGCCCTACGGGCCGCTGTACGCCGCCACGCAGGCCATGAGTATCGCCGTCGCCCTCGGCGACATCCCAGGAGCCTTGCGGCTGATGGACACGGTCAGGCTGGACGACACCGTTCCCTTGGCCACGCGAGCCCGCTACGGCCTCGACGTCGCCCTGACCCATGTGGAATGCCAGCGGTGGGAACGGGCCGCAGACACCCTCGAAGCGGTCTGTGCCATGGCCCCCGGGTGGGTGCAGCATCAGATGCTGCCCGGAGTGATCATCTCCCGCCTCGCCGGTCTCCCGGTCAATCGCCTGCGCGGACTGGCCCACGCCGCAAGAGTGCCCCTGGGCGTCCGCTGACTGCCACGACTCGTGGCAGCTGGACGACGAGCCTGTGCGGTAGCTGCCACGCTCCATGACGCCACACCTCACCACCAACTGCCGGAACCCGCACGCGGCATGGCAGTACTGACTCTGCGAACCTCTTCCACAGCCACGGAACGTGCCTGTCCCGCACACACCTCCGGCAGCACGCTGGGGACATGCCGAACTCCCTCCCCGGCGGCCTCGGACACGTCCCGGTCGCCGTCTACTCCTGTGCCGCGACAGCGGCTCTCGTACGCGAGGCCGAGCGCCGTACGCGCCAATACGCCGACGCCCGGCATTGGCACGTGGCCGGCGCGTGGTTCGACACCGACCCGACCGTGCCCTTGGACACCCGGCCCGGTTGGGCGGCCATGACAGGCGCTCTGTCGTCCGGTCTGATCCGTGGCATCGTCGTCGTAGGCGCCTCCCATGTAGTTCTCGACGCAGCGCAGTTCGCCGCGCTGGGTGTCCTGATCCGCGACCGAGGTGGGTTCCTTGCGGAAGCGACGCCCGGGCCACCGCGCCGCGCTCCCGGCCAGCAGGTTCGCCGCCGAGCCCTCCTCGAAGGAGCGGCTGGATGGTTTCCGTACGGGCACCTCGCCCCTGAGGCGTCGTGGTGAGCCGGGCACGGGCTGAAGTCGGCGACGTCGTCCAGGACGCTGCGGGCCAGCAGGCGATCGTGACCGACATCAGACGCAGCGGGTCCAGCGGGACCTGGGTCCTGCGACCTCGGTGGGGTCCCACGACAGCTCAGTGGGAGACCGCCGAGCCCGACTCGCTCACCGTCGTGGAAACCCGCGCTTCCCGCTTCAGCAGCGGAGAGGACGCCTGGTGAGGGGCCGCCGCAGCGTCCGCGCAGGGCGCGTTGAACGGAGCGTTCGGGTGCGCTTCAGCAGCCGGCTCGTCAACCAGCTCGGCGGCCAGGTGACGACGGCACCCGCCAGCCACCACCCGATGCACGTCACTGCCTACGGCTCCGTCACTGCCTGGAAGGAGGCACCCACATGTACGCGTTCGGCCTGTGCATCGACCAGAACTACCTCTCGCCCGGTCTCGTGACGATCGCTGCTCTGGCGGACAGCCTCACCCACAGCGCACGTCGAAGCGCGGCTCTGCGCATTCTCACCCTCGACCTTGCTCCCGCGCACATGGTGCTGCTCGCCGACTTTGCCAAGCGCGTCGGCTTCGGAGCCGTCGACATCGCCCGTCGCTCACCGCTGCGCGCCTCGCGGATGGCCGACGCCTCGTACATCTCCCTCACGACGTACCTGCGGTTCGAGTTCACGCCCGCGTTCGTCCGCCGCCCCTACCTGGTCTACGTGGACGCCGACACGCTCGTGCGCGGAGATCTGACCGTTCCCCTCCACGACCTCCTCCCGGGGGAAGTCGGCGCGGTGCGCGACGAGTTCAACCCGGTGGTCGGCGCATCCCCCGCGCTTCCCGGCGCGGCGGAGCGATGGCCTCACCTCAAAGGCCGCCCCTACTACAACGCCGGCCTGCTGTGGACCCGTACCTCCGAGCTTTCGGGTATCCGGGCGGGCGTCCAAGGCGTCCTGTCCCAGCAGCGCAGGCATATCCTGCACAACGACCAGGACGCGCTGAACCTGTGGCTTCTGCACCACGGGAGAGTGCGCGAGGCCGACCCGAAGTTCAACCGGTTCGAGGTCGGCCGGTACCTCGAACGCGGAAACTGGGTCCGCCGCGTCGTCGCCCGGCCTCTACGTTCCGATCCGAACGCCGTGGTGGTCCATTTCGTCGGCCCTGAGAAGCCGTGGCAGGCGGCATGTCCCCCGACGGAGGACGTTCGCGAGTACCGGGATCTCCTGCGGTACACGATGCGGCACGTCCGCGCGCTGGGCGCGGCCCATCCCGAGCCGGCGGGGATGCGATGACCAGGCCACCGCCGATGGTCTCCCGGGCCTGCGTCACTCTCCTCGGGACGCCCGCCCGATCCGCGGACCGACTGAAGGCCGGCTCCCGCATCGCCGTCTACCGCACCGCTCTGCACGACGGCCGGAACGTGGTCGTGAAGCTGTACGCGCCGACGGCCCGCCGCAACGCGTTCACCGAGGCGAGGGCGATCAGGGCCGCCGCGACAGCGGTACCCGTTCCCGAAGTCCTCGGCCGCGGCACCATGTCCGACGAGGGGGCGACGGCGCTCATCATGTCGGACCTGGGAACGCTCACCCTCGGCGCGGCCGTACAGGCCGGCCACATCCCGCGCGCCCGGGCGCTGAGGGATCTCGGCGGTCTTCTCGCCCGGCTTCACCGAGCAACGGTCGCACCGTCGATCCCCCGACGACCGTTCTTCGACACCGTTGCGGCACTGACCCGCCACTGCCCGCCCGACCTGCTCGGTGAGATCGCCCCCGCCCTCGCTGTCCTCGCTGACGTCCCGGACTTTGCGCCGACCGTGTGGTGCCACGGCGACCTTCACTTCGACAACGTCGTTCTCTCAGGGCCGGCACGCACCCCCCACCTGGTCGACTTCACCGATGCTGCCCCCGGACGCCGGGAATCGGATCTCGCCCACGCCGTCGTCATGACGGCCGCCCACTCGCCCTGGGACCGAAGCGCGCTCACCGGGGCCTACTCCCTCGCCTGGAACGACACCCGCCTCGCGGCCTGGGCCGTCATCCACACGGTCAGCTCTCTGGTGCACGCCGCCCCCGGCACGGACCACGCCCTGTGGTCGAGCCGCCTGGCCGACCTCGGTCGCCAGACGCCCCACCTCTTCCGACCCGTACCGAAGAAGGGAACCCTCCGATGACCCACCCCGGACTTACGGTCGTCATCCCCGCCCACAACGAAGCGGCCTACCTACCCCGCTACCTCCCCACGGTCCTGGCCTCCCTCGCACGGTGGCAGGACACAAGCGGGGAGCAGGGCGAAGTGGTTGTGGTCGACAACGCCTCCACCGATGCGACCGCCGACATGGCCGCGTCCTTCGGAGTCCGTGTGATCAGCGAGACCGTGCGCAACATCGGCCGGGTCCGCAACAGCGGCGCTGCTGCCGCCCATGGGGAGCTGCTCTTCTTCACCGACGCCGACGTCGCCCTGCCCACGGAGGCGATCACCGCTGCGGCAGCCGCGATGGACTCGGGGGCCGTCGGCGGCGCCATCCCGCCGCTGTACACCCCCGAACGCTTGGGCGCCCGCCTGCTGTGCGCGTACTGGGACCACTACCGCACCGCCCACGGAGGGGCGCAGGGCGTCGCCCAGTTCTCCACCGCCACGGCGTTCAAGGCGATCGGCGGCTACCGCGACGACCTGTACATGAGCGAGGACGTCGACTTCTTCGCCCGGCTGACCGCCCAGGCGGTGCCACCGCCGCCCCGGTCGAGATTCTGGAAGAACTGCGCGTACGGCCGTCCACACGCCGCTATGACCAGTGGTCCAGCCTGCGCATGCTGTGGTGGCAGAACCCCGTCACCGCCCGCCTGCGGCTGAACTCCCCGCGCATGTGGCGCCACTGGTACGAGAGCACCGTCCGATGAGCCACCAGGCCGCCACGCCAGTGGATCTGCCCGTACCGGACGCCGAGGGTATTTACACGTTCCCCGACGACCTCGTCCGCGCACACCAGCAGTGGACCGACCAACTTGCCGAACGGCACCGTGCGGACGACGACCAAGTCATCGAGCTGAAGGCACCCCACAGCCGACGTTCGTACTACATCGAGGCGCGTCGCCCGGAGGGCCGGCCCGTCCTCGTCATCGAACCGCACCACGACGACTTCGCCCTGTCGGCCTCCGGAACCTTTCTGACCCACCCCCGCCCGCTCACCGTGGTCACGGTGTTCACCCGGTCGCGCAGCATCCACCCGGCGCTGGAAGGCGCCTACTCCACCGAGGCGGCGGTATCCGCCCTGCGCGACCAGGAAGGCGCCGCCGCACTCACCCCGTTCTCCGCCACCAGGACGCTCCTCGACCACAAGGACGCCGACCCGCCCTACCAGCCCTATGACAAGCGCCGGCTGGAGCGCATCACGGATGAACTCCGCGAGATCATCGCCCAGCACCCCGGCACCGAACTCCTGGCCCCCGCCGCCGTCACGCGCCACCCCGACCACCTGCTCGTGCACGAAGCCGCGGTCCGTCTCGGATGCCGGTGGTTCTGGGAGGATCTCGCTTTCTGGTCCACGTACGCGCTCAGCGGCTGCGACCAGAACCTCTTCCGTATGCGATCAGACCGACCGGCTCTCAGCCCGTCACTGGTCGACGTCACCGACGTCATCCTCGACAAGGTCACGGTTCTCCGCATGCACGGCTCGCAGATGCACCCGGCGCGGAAGGCGTACCGACCGTTCCGTCATGCGTGGACCACTGCCGCTGATCTCCTGGCCGGCACCGGGACCTACGCCGAGCGCTTCTACCGGACGGAGTCCCTGTGAAGGTCATCGCCCTCGAAGGGCCCTCCTACGCCGGAAAGTCCACCGCCATCGCTCACCTGCGCCAACAGGGCATCGAGGACCGTGTATTCGTCTCGGACTGCTACGTCGACCACATCGGCCACCGCCAAGACATTCCTCCGGTCCGTACGGCGTCCGCAGCCGCACAACTCGCCGCGTTCGAGACGTTCATGTCCATCGAGGGCCTCCGCGTCCGCCGAGCGCTGGCCGGCGCCAAGCCCGTGGTGCTCCTCGACCGTTCCGTGGACACCCTGCTCGCCCATGCCCACGCCCTCGACGCCCTCTTCGGCTTCGACGTCCACCACCAGCTGCGCGACCGGCTCCAACAGCTTCCGTTCCTCCGCCCCGATCACACCCTCTACCTCGACGTGCCTGCCGAATTACTGAGCCTGCGCCGCAAGGCCGCCGGGCACACGGCGACGGAACCCGATTACTTCCTCCACGAGCCCGGGTTCCTCGACCAGACCCGCGACTACTTCGTCTCCGAGACCCACCAACTGGTCTCCCGCGAGGTGACCGTGCTCTCCGCCGACGCCACCCCGCCGGAGGTCGCACACAGGGTGGAAGCCCTCATCACGTCATGGAAGCGGTGATTGACGGATGCCCACCGTCCTCTTCGCCTGGCGGCGCACACCGCCCCCGCTCCTCATCGGCGGGGCAGAGGTCACCCAGCAGCTCCTCGCCGAGGAGCTGGCCAGATCCGGCTGGCGGACTGAGGTTCCCCCGAGATGCGAGGAAAGGTGACAGCAGGTCAGATGGGTCTCATGAGAGGAGCCCAGACGATGCCTGCCCCGAGGAAGTACCCCCTGGAGTTGCGTGAGCGTGCGGTGCGGATGTACCGGACTGCCGAGCCGAAGCCCGTGATCCGCCGCATGGCCGAGGAACTCGGCGTGCATCACGAAGCCCTGCGGAACTGGATCCGGCAGGCCGAGGCCGATACCGGCGAGCGGGATGACCTGCTCACCACCGAAGAGAAGAACGAGCTCGCCCAGCTGCGGCGCGAGGTGCGGGACCTGCGCCGTGCCAATGAGGTCCTGCGGACGGCCTCGGCTTTTTTCGCCGCGCAGCTCGACCCGACCCGGCCCAGGTGAGAGCGCTCCTCGACGAGCACCCGCACCTGGGGGTCGAGCCCGTACTGCGGGAACTGCACATCCCCTCCTCCACCTACTACCGCTGGCGCCAGGCCGAGAAGGACCCCTGCGAGCGAATCCGCCAGGACACCGAGCTGACCGGGCAGATCCGGCAGATCCACCAGGATTCCGGCGGGATCTACGGATCGCCCAGGATCCATGCCGTCCTGAAGCGCGAGGGCGTCCACGTCGGCCGCAAGCGGGTCGAGCGGCTCATGCGCC
The DNA here is from genome assembly GCF_021545335.1 of Streptomyces sp. GQFP. GTDB lineage: Bacteria > Actinomycetota > Actinomycetes > Streptomycetales > Streptomycetaceae > Streptomyces. The sequence continues at coordinate 5,410,278 of NZ_CP089312.1, forward strand.
AGGCCGGCCTGGCCGGGATCAGCCCCCGCAGGAGCAAGGGCTTCACCCGCCGCGACCCGGACGCCGATCTCGCCCCTGACCTGGTGCAACGCGACTTCACGGCACCCGCACCGAACCGGCTGTGGGTCACCGACCTGACCATGATCCCCACCCTGGAGGGGCCACTGTGGCTGTCGGCGATCCGCGATGCCTTCTCCCGCAGAGTCGTGGCCTGGGAGACCTCCGCCCACGCGGACGCCGACCTGGTCCTCACCTCGCTCGAGTACGCGCTGGCCAGCCGAGAGGTCGCCCCCGGCAAACTCGTCCACCATGCCGACCACGGCACGCAATACACATCCATCAAGCTCACAACACGCCTGGTCAGAGCAGGGATCCAGGCGTCCATGGGCTCGGTCGGCGACTCCTTCGACAATGCCCTGGCCGAGAACCTGTGGATGCTGGTCAAGACCGAGTGCATCCGCGGCCGCGTCTTCGCGACCAGGGCCGAGGCGAACCTCGCGCTCTTCGAGTACATCGACGGCTTCTACAACCCCCGCCGCATCCAGAAGCGTCTCGGCTACCTCAGCCCCGTCGAGTTCGAGGAGAAGCACTACGCCGACCAGGCAACGGCCGAACCAGTGAACCTGAAACCACGTCAACCCGCCCTGACCTGCTAGTCAGCCACTCCCGCACAGCGGGGGAACCTCAGACCATCTACCTCGGCTCCCACCAGGCACCCTGGGACCAGACCACACAGCTGCCCCAGATCCGCGCCTTCCTCGACTCCCACGGCTCCCTGTACGAGGAGACACGGAGCGTCCTGCGCTACCAGTGGAACGGTGTGGACTGCATCGCCGCACCGCAGGACCGGATCGCGTCCACCCTGCACAACCTGCTCGCTCAGGCCCGGCCCGACATCGTGATCACCTCGCAGGAGGGCGCCGACGGCATCGCCGAACTGGCCAGGCCGACTACGCTCGTCGCCGGCATCCTGCACTCGGTATCGAAGACGGGCCTCGGAGTCCTGGCCGGCCGCCCACAGTACGGACTGGCCGTCTCGGAGTTCGTCCGTCGGCGAGCCCTGGAGCTCGGCGGCACCCGCCTCAGCGTTGTCTACCCGCCCTTCACACCCCTCCGGCACGCCCCACCGGCCCCACGAAGCACGTCCGTACTGATGGTCAACCCGATTCCCGCGAAGGGCTCCGGCCTGCTCCACCAGCTCATCCGCGACATGCCCGAGCAACACTTCACCCTGATCGAAGGGTGGTGGAACACCGCCGACCACTTCGTTGAGTACCCCAACGTCACCTACGTCCCACGGGTCTACGACATGGACCCGCTCTACCGCACACACCGCCTTCTGCTGGTGCCGTCCACGGCGGAGGACGCGTTCCCACGCGTGATCGTCGAGGCCGCCCTGCACGGGACACCGACCATCGGTTCCGACCGGGGCGGCATTCCGGAGGCTGTCGGAGCCGGCGGGATCGTCATGCCGCGCAGTGCCGGAACGCATGACTGGGTGAGTGCCATCCGCACCGCCCGCCACGAGGTTCTCGGAGAGGCGGCTCGGCAGCACGCGGCCCAGTTCGTGCAGCCACGCCTGCCCGACCTCGAAGCCCTGGGAATCTGCCCCTCGGGACCTTGGGGATCTACCCCTCGGTGAAGGCGTCCTCGACCTGACCGAGCCGGTCGGTCCACCAGTGCAGCAGCGCCTCGTCCGCGATGAACAGCTCCTCGAAGGAGTGATCACCGCGATCGTAGCGAAACTCCAACTGCCAGTAGTCCGTCATCCGCTTCCACCACAGCCGACGTACACCGTCCGCCAGGGCCTCCGCCTCCAGAGGCACCACGGACCGGTAACCACGGACGAACATCGACACCCGTTCGAGGTCGAACACCCCACCCACCCCGAACTGCACCTGGGCCGTCCGCACGACCTCCTCCGCGTAAGGACGGACACCGACCCGATCCCAGTCGAGAACAGCGACCAACTCCCTGCCCTCCCACAGCAGATTCCGGTACTGGACATCGCCGTGCGTCCACCCGTGCCTGCCGGCAGGGACCGTGCCCTTCGGCCGGCGGTCTGCATGCTTACCGATCAGCTCACGCCGCTGTTCCAGGGCAGCCGTGACCGCGACATCGAAGGCACTACTGGTGCCTTTCTCCCGCACCGCTCCGGACAGCCGCTCCGACTTCTCAACCGCCCGTTCCGGACTCGAAACGTCGGCGGTCACCTCCTCGGGCACCACGGGCAGCAGCCCCTGCGCGCAGGCTCGGCCGAGCCCTTCGTGCAGGCGGCCCAGGTGAACACCCAGATCGGCAGCCTGGCCCAGCGTGAGGTCAACACCGCGGACGTGGGCGCCGACCACCCACGGAAACAGGCACCAGGCCCCGCCACCGACCTCGGCCACCAGAGAACCGGGAGCAGTAGCCACGGGGGGAGTGACGGGCAGCCCGTCAGCAGCCAGCGAAGCGAGCACTCCGAGGTTGCGCCCCAACCGATCGAGCGACGCATCGGTCACCCGCTTCAGTGCGAACGCCCCGGCCGGAGTGTCCACCTTCCAGTTCGCGTTCATCAGCCCGTCGGCAAGGTACCGGCGCTCTCGGATCTCACCGACCTCAAAAGCACTGGCCAGTTCTACAAGGACGCTCTCCGGAATATCGGCCTTGCTTGCCGAGGTCGCATCAGTCACATGACGGACGATAGAGGCTGTTCAGGGAGGCTGTGGGCGTATCGCAGACCTGGAAGCTGAACTGATTTAGCGGAGCCGCCAGCTGTGGTCTGGCTCTCGGGCCCAGCGACAGCGCGTTCTCAGCGGTGACGTCGAGGCGCGGTTGGTCCGCTGTGCGGTCGTGGTCAGTTTGCCGCTCCAGGCCGACGGCTTGAGTAGATGCCACGCGAGACGCGTAACTGACCGTCACGGTCGACCTCATCTCGTTGTAACGGAAGGGGAGTTGCACGGGAGGGCTCCGGCTGAGGTAACCTGCCCGCCATCGACCTTGTCGACTGGGCGCAGAGGCTCAGGAGCTCCGGCGTGCGGGCCCGGTACTGCAATCGCCGTCTCACGGGTGTTAGTGCACTCACTCTGTAGAAGCGGTGCAGGAAGCATCTATTTTGGCGTGCGACTCAAACGCTACCGGGGGCGAGTGAGGCTTTTGCATGTCGAATTCAGCGAAAAAGCAGGCCGCGCGCTCCCGCATGAAGTACTCGGGTGAGTTGTATAAAGCGGCGCTTGCGGGAATCCCCAACGATCGTTCGCACGGTTTGGATTCTTTCGCACCACAACAGCGTCAGTTGAATGCAGTACTTGCCCTTGGCCTGTTCAATCGAGGTGACGAGGGTGCGCCTCCGAAGCGATGGATGATCAGCACTCTGACGTGGTACACAATCAAGGTTTCGTCGCGTTGGAACCGTTTGGTGTTTATCGCGAATGCGCCGATGAATGTTGCGAAATATCTTGTCCCGGACAGCGACGCATACCTGCGGGTTCCAGGTATGCGTCTTAGAGGCGGAGTGTTCGGTTGCGGCTATGTTTTGGAGCATGTTCCGACAGGTGGGGAGCTGGTAGTCACTGACGATCCAAACGGTAAAGTGGTTGGACGGTTGGCCGCCACCGATCTTCAAATGCTGTCGCTCGACACCCCATTGCTGCCGGAGGAGAAGCGCCTCTATGAGGCACTTCCCGTCATGGCCGCTGACGCGCAAACCCTGCTGGCGGGCGTTGTCGTGAGGATGTCCATGGCTGACCCAGGCCGGCGCTGGGCCACTGGTAACTGGTACTGGGACCCACTGCAGCGTATGGGCCATACGGAGGTTGAGGGATACGACGACCCCCAGCGGCGACTCTGGGGGGAGGGTGATGATTGGGAGGCGCAATGGACGGGATATCCCTACGCGCAGGACGTTGCGCTTGCACTAACTGACCCTGAGGTCGGGGTGCGCGGTGCGGAGCTCTTTACAGGACGACGCGGATACGAGGTGTCCCTGGGCGGATCAGTACTCAAGATTCGACGTTGATCTAAACCGGGTGACCGAGTCGATCAACCTTCCCGAGTGGAGAGCCGCCGAATCATGATTGAGATCCCTCAAAATATCCCCGGAGGGATGCCCTGGTGGGCATTTCTCTTCTTTCTCCCGCTGGCCTTGGCGCGGCTACTGCTGCCAAAGGAATCCAAATATCGCTACATGTGGTGGGTAGCTTGGTGGGAGCATCGACGGAAGCGCGCAGCTATAAGGAATAGATCGAGAGATCGGAGACGAACGCCCCCGTCTCTATAGGGATGCGATGGGCCTTGACTACTACGTGGGTGTTCTCCCGATCCGGGTGCAGGACGCGCTCCTTCGTGTCGGTGCCCGCTGCCTCATAGTCAGACGCTGCTTTCTTGTACCGACCTCCTCTGCTGCGATCACCCGAAGTCGATGGTTCGCAGACCAGGGGGTAGTACGGCCCGGTATGGGATCAGGCCAAGACGGCGCTGTTTGACGGTCGCAGCCAAGGTGATGTGGGCCCGTGCCGGCACACCGGCGGGGACCCTGATGATGAGGGTGAGTGACTCGTCGCCGACCAGGGGTGTGTTGGCGGTGGCGCTGAACCGCCACTCCGGGTCGCTGTCGCGTTCGCCCATGCCGACGACGAACAACTCCTCACGACTGCCCTGTTCTGGTGTGTACTCCCAACCGGCCTCGACGAGCATGAGCTTGGCGGTCAACTTCAGCTGGGTGGAGGGCGTCACAGGGACGGCTCGCTTCTTCGGCGAGATGGACCATGCGATCGGCTGCCGATCGGTCGGCTCGTCGGGAGCCTCAAGCCGGATACCAATGCCCGCATCCACGAAGGGAGCTCCGTCGGGAGCAGGGCGGAACGAGCAGACCAAGCTGAGGAGAAAGTAGTCGTACTGGCCAGCCTGCGACTCCAGGAAATCCTGCCAGTCCCCGTCGCCCTCGGCGGCCTGCGCGGCGGTGAGGGGACGTACGACCGGGGTGCCCAGCGAGATCCGCCCTCTCAGAGGGGGCTGGGGGGTGGGCGTTCCCAGGAGGAGGGTCGGCACGAGGTCGATGTCGTAGGTCGGGGCTGCCGCTTCAGTCGGCTCGTCGAGAGGGGTCATTCGGTGGCTCCGTGGGAGGGATCGGTGGTGGTGCGCCAGTCGCCGATGAAGGAGAAGGCGCCCCAGTCCCGGTAGGCGGGGTGGCGAGCGCGGGTCGCGGACTGGGCGGTACGGAAGGCGGTGCGCCGGTCCGGATTGGCGGCGAGTTGTTCGTAGAGCGTGCCGAAGAATCTGGTGGCCACGTCGGGGGCGACCGGCCAGAGGCAGCCGACGATGGCGGCGGCACCGGCCGAGAGGAAGGCGGCAGGCAGGCCGTGCAGGTTGTCGTTGATGTCGAAGCGGCCAAGGGCCGACTCGCAGGCGCTCATGGTGACGAGTTCGACGCCGCGCAGGTCGGTTCTGAGGATGTCGTGGGCGAAGACTCGGCCGTCGTCGTCGTTGTCCGGATCCGGTGCCAAATACAGGCACTGGTGCCAGGGTGCCCACTCGTTGTGCGACCCGTGGGCCGCCACGTGGACGTAGCGGGCTCCAGGGAGTGCTTCGAGGAAACGGCGGGGCGTGGCGGCCGTCCCTAGAACCGGATCGGCCTCGCCCATCGAGGCGGCGATCCGTGCAGTGTGGGCTTCCAAGGAGTCCGTGCCGCCGCTGTCGAACGCGAAGGCGGCCAATTCCTGACGTAGTGAGGGCGGGGTGGGTCGGGCCGGGCGGCTGAGGAAGGACAGGCTGGCCACCTGCGTGACAGTCCAGTCGTCGGCCACCGGGCGGCCGTCGGTAGAGAGCAAGTGGAAGGGGAGGTAGTGGAGCGGGCCGTTCGGCCAAATGCACAGATGGGTCTTGCCCTCGGTGAGCCAGGAGGGCAGGGCATCGGTGAACCCGGCCAGGTAGGTGCGGGAGTCGTGGGCGAGGACCCGCTGGGCGGTGCGGGTCACTTGGCGGTGCAGTGGGTCGGCGGTGATCTCACGGCGCAGTTCCGCGATCTGTGGGGCTGCGTGCGACACGTTGAGGGTGTGGCCGGCCTTGAACACCCGGTACAGCCCGCCCTCGATGTCCGGGAACACCGTCGTGCGGCAGGAGAGTCCCTCGCGGGTCACCGCCAGCCCTTGCAGGGCCATGACGGGGTTGGCCGAGCCCTGGTGGTGCACCTGGCTGAGGAAGAGCGAGAGCAGCACCGTCTCATCGGGCAGCAGGGCTTGGATTTCGTCGACGTTCAGTAGTGGGAGGTGTGCGGGCTGCCGGGACGTACGCAGTTCCCGACTGATTCTGCGATCGGCAGCACGCTGTAGGTTGCGCACTTCAGCCTCGGCATCGCTGTCCGGTTCAGCCTCTCCGGAACCCAGGTAGAACAGCATGGCTGTCTCGGTCCCGCCGGGCAGTTCGAAGTCGGGGAGCGGGCCGGGCAGCGCCGCCTCGCTGAGTTGTGCGCGGTCGAGGATCCGCTCCAGAGCGGTCGTGAACTCCAGCGGGCCCGGGTGCCCTGCGGTGATGGTGAAGTCCATGCCTTTCGCGGCTTGGTGCACTGCGGACATCACGGAGAAGTTGACCGTGGTGCCGGTCAGTTTGAAGGTCAGCGATTGGTAGAGGTCCCGCAGTTTCCAGTCCACCGTCTCGTCCGTCCCGTGACGTAGGAACACGGACGCCGGGATCAGCGCGTGGGCAGCTCGGTCAGCTGACCTTCCGTCGCAGGCGTGGGCACACTCCAGCCCGGCATCGAGGGAGGCGAGGGCGAGATCGATCTGACCGCACAGGCCGAAGTGGAAGGCGGCGGATGCGAAATCACGGGCGGCGGCTTCCGGTTGCTGTTCCCTCTCGGCACGCACGCCCAGGTCGTGAGCGAGTACGGCGTCGAGGTAGTGCAGCGCGTCGGCGTGCCGCAGGAAGAGTTCCGGCTCCAACCGTCGTGCTTCTTCAATGAGATCGCGGGCGGCGTCACCTGTCTCAGCCGGATCGGCATGGGCCGCGAGATGAATGAATGTCGCAGCAAGTTCGGCGGCGGACCATCCCTCGGCTACTGCGCGGGACCGTACCTCGGCGGCGACCGCGTCCACCGGCGCCGACTCCGGGAAACAAGCCAGCCGGTCGTCGGCGAGGCAGTGCACCTCGCGCGCCCAACGCAGTCGGCGGTGGGAGTCCAGCGAGAGATCCGGCAGTTCGCGGTCGGCCGCGTCGAGCAGTTGGGCCTGCAGGTCGAGCCGGTGGGCCTCGTCGGCGAGGGTGAGTGCCTCGGCGAAGACACATGAGGCTTCGTGCTCTCCCTGTCGCGCTCGGACGACCGAGAGGGGGACGGGGAGTAGGCCGGGCAGTGCGTCCGGGAGGGCCACTTCGCCGAACAGGTGCAGGATGCGGAGTGTGTACAGACGGCCCAGTGGATCGCGCCGTGGGTCCAGGACGTCGAACGCCTTCCGGACGGTTAGCAGGATCTCCCGGTCGTACGACTCCTCCCGTATCCCGGCGAGGAAGGACAATGCCTCGGCCAGGGACTTGAGGACTCGCCCGAGCGCATGCCCCGACGACAGATCCGCGGCATCTCGGAGGTACTTGACTGCGGCCGCAGCCGCTTCCGCGGGGGACGGCATGTCCGGTCCCGCGGCGTGGGCGGGGTCGTCCGGGTAGAGGGACCGATAACGGTCCTGACGGTCCCGCCAGACGTTGAGCGCGCTGTCGAAGGCCATCCCCGGCATTTCTCCGGAATACGGGCTGAGGTGCAGCAGTCCGGCGGCGAAGAGGGTCTCGGCGAGCTCGTCGGTCTCGTCGCGTTCGTGCAGTACTGCGATCTGGGCCCGCACGGCGTCGTGGGCGCGGCGGAACAGCATCCCGTCGGGACGTCCGACCAGGCTCAGACGCGCGGCCTCGACATAGGCGTCGGCAGCCCTCCACCAAGGGCTCTCGGGCACCGTTCCCCACCGCGCGGAGGCGGCCTCCAGAGCGAGGGTGAGCGCGGGCACCGCGTCCTGAGGCGCACCGGAGCCGACGAGGCCCATGGCACCGGCCACCACCGCGTCGACGGCCTCCCGCGAGATCGCGAAGGCGGGGTCCACGGCACGGTGGACCGCTTCGGCCTCCGGAATGATCCGCGCGACGATCTTCGAGCCCAGCTCGGCGAGGGCCCGGGCTTGGCGCGCGCTGTCTGACGCGAGCGGCGGGGCGGCTCTTGCCACCTCACCTTCCCGCTCCTCCTCAGGGCCCACAATCGTACGGTCGAGGAGAAGCCGCATTGCCTTGCGGAGGTTCGTGCGGTGGTCCGACTCCCGTCCCGGGGCCGTCTCGAGATCGACCGCCAGGCGCAGCCAGGAGACGGCTTCCCGCAGCAGGGCGACGGCTTCCGGAAGGGGCTTCTCCTCGGCACGACGGCCGAGGGACACGCCGATGCTTGCCGCCGCGTCCGCTTGCCCGGCGGAGTCTTCCGCGGCCTCGGTGAACGCCGTACGCGCGGCGGACTCCGCCGCAGTGAGGTCGGCATGGGCGGCGGAGAGCCCGAATCTCTGGATGTGCGCGCCCGCGAGGGTCACCCGGCGTCGGGCCCGCCGGGCGGGCGACTCTTCGGGGAGCGCGGCCACGCTGGCGAGCAGTTCGACGGCGGAGTCGGCGTCGGCCAGCCGGTCGGCGAGCGGACGATCGGCGACCGCCGCCCGGTGGCGGAAGGCGAGGCCCAAGGTGGTGTCGCGGTAGGGACCAGCAGGGGAGCCGTGGAGCAGGGCCATCGCCTCGTCGAGTGCGGACGGATCGCCGCCTTCCTCGGCATCCAATACGAGGTCACTTGCGTGGTCCACAGGGTCCTGCCACGGGTCGTGGCCGGTCTCCTCGGTGAGTTCGGACCACAACTCGCGGGGCACGCGCCGGTGATCGACCAGATACAGCAGGCCGAAGACATGCATCGCCGTCTTGTGGTCGGCGGTCGACAGCGCAACGTCATCGTGGGCGAGAGACCGTGCCCAGTGGTACGCGGCGACCGTGTGCAGGATGTCGGTGTCCACCGCCCCCCGCTCGTCCAGGGCTTCGCCCGCGACCGCCATCAGTTCTGCGGCGGCCTTGACCCCCGCTCCGTCGAGTACGACATCCGGCGCCCCGCCATTACCGAAGTCCCTGACTCTGTCGGCCAGTTCCCTGAGCAGCGCATCCCTCACCCCCGTAACCTCCTGAGCGCCCAGAGTAGGCCAGCCAGTACCGGTAAAGGGCGACGGTCGGGTCTCTCACCCGTCTCGAAGACCATCAAGGGCAGAGGGCACATCTTCAGCGCTGGCCCACGGGGATACTTCAAGGGGTTCGAATGCACTGGGGACATCGTCATCCCACGAGATCGCTCCGGGCCTGCCCCGACTGCGCCAGCTCGACGTGCGAAGCAACCGCCTCACGCGGCTGCCGGACTGGGTCGTCGAAATGCCCGCGCTGGAGAAGCTGGACCCGCGCTGGAACCCCTGCGAGCCCTCGCCGTCGCTGCTGAACCAGCTGGAGCGGCGAGGCTGTGTCGTTCTCTTGTAGACCGAAAAGCTGCTGCTCAGCGGCCCGCCGTGCGTGAGCGATGCGTGAGCGGATGATGTGGCAGAGACCATCACGGCGTGGACTGAGCGCGGAGCAGCACCTGCCCTGACCTGGTCGTTCCGGACACCGAGTCAGCGTCCGGAACCACCCAGCAAGCTTTGGCCAGGACTTTTAATCCATTGGTTGTGGGTTCGAGTCCCACAGGGTCTACCCAAGAGCCCCCACGTCAGAGGCATTTCGACGTGGGGGCTCGGTCGTTTTTTGGCGCTTGGAGATCATTATCTGGCCCGCTGCTGGCCCGAAATCCTTGCCTGCGGGCGGGGCGGGTGGGAGTCCGGCGGTGCTATCCGCACTCCAGAGCGAGCCCGTGGAGGGCGTGACTGTCGAGGCAGTAGTCGCGGTGGGTGCAGCTCGCGCATGCACGGATGTGTGCCTGGTAGGTGTGAGCCGCCTTGCGGCCGGCGCAGGGGCGGCAGGCGCGCGGCCACCAGCGCTCCAGCTGCCCGGCGACGACGCTCAGTCGCGGCTCGAGGTCGATGTGGTCGTCGAGGGTCTGGCGGCACCACACGCACACCTTGCCCTCGACCCTCTTGCGGGACAGGCAGCCCGCGTGGGGTACGGGCAGCATCTGGGTGGCGTCGGCGAAGTCGGGATGCACGGTCAGCTCGCGTCGGTCACCGGCCGGTCGGCGAACGGGACCAGGTCGTAGGCGACGCGGCAGGAGTGGCAGGCGAACGCGCCGACGCCGGGACCGGAGCCCTGCTCGTGCACCTGGATCAGTCGGACGCCCCGTGCGTGCCCGTCGTGCCACGCGCACCAGCCGTAGGCGGTGGGCTGCGCGGGGGTGTCGGTGGTCTGTGGGTTCTGGCTCACTGTCGTGCCTCTCCGTCAAGCTCGGCCCAGATGGTGTCGGTCGTGTCCGTGCGGGCGTGTCCGTACCGGTCGGCTATCGCGAGGGCGGTGAGGATCGCCGTGCGTGTGGTGGGGGTGAGTTCGTCGGGGAGGTCCGCTTCGATGCGCAGTGCGCCGGTGTCGGTGTACTCGGTCCGCGGCTCGTTGCCGGTGGCCGCGGTGAGCATGCCGGCGAGTGCGGCAGCCTGCGCTTTCGAAGTGCGCACAGCTCTCCCCTGGTAAGCGTTTGATCACGCCTCGTGATGCTGAGTATTCAGCTTCGACCTGATGGGTTAGCTTTGTCAATGTCGAAGCTCGACCCCCGGAGCGGCCCAAATGCCACGAGACACTCCCTACTTGCAGGTCGCCGACGCCCTGCGCGCCCGCATCCAAGCGGGCGAATGGGCAGTGGGTGACAAGCTGCCGTCCCGGGCCCGGTTCGCCGAGGAGTACGGCGTCGGGCAGAGCGTCGCCCAGCGCGCCATGGAACGCCTCATCATCGAAGGCCTCCTCGAAGGCCGCGCCGGATCAGGCACCTACGTGCGCCGACCGCGCGAACGCCTGCGCATGGTCCGCTCCCGCCATCGCGAACGCCGCGGCGGATCTCCGTTCCGTGCGGACATGAAGGAGCAGGGCCGCGCCGGCACCTGGGAGTCCCGAACCACCGCCCGCACCCCGGCGCCCGAACACATCGCGGAACGCCTGGCGATCCAGCCCGGCGACCTGTGCGTGGTGACGCACTACGAGTTCCTCGCGGACGGCCTGCCCGTACAACTCTCCGAATCCTGGGAGCCGATGGCCGTCACGGACGGCACGCCGATCGTGCTGCCGGAGATGGGGCCGCACGCGGGCGCCGGTGTCGTCGAGCGGATGCGGTCCATCGGTGTCGTCATCGAGACGTCCGTGGAGGTGCCGCGCCCCGCGAGGGCGAGCCAGGAGCAGGCCAACCTGTTGGGCATTAGCGTCGGCGACCTGGTCACGGAGATCGAGCGCACCTACTACGACGTCGACGGCAGGCCGGTCGAGACCGCGGACATCGTCGTCGCCGACGTGCGCTGGGAGATCGCCTACGAGATCGGCATCGAGCAGCCCGACGACTGAGGGTACTCATCTCGCGAGTACCTCTGGATGCCCGAAAGCGGTCCCCCTGTGCAACCCCGCGGACTTCACAGGCATCTCACATCTACCACGCTGTAGGCATGAGCCTGCCCCGCCTGGAGGACCGCCCGTGCGCCTCGCCTCCCCATCGCTGATCGCCGTTTCCTTCATCGCCGCCCTATCGGGGTGCTTGCTGGAGGATGAGCCGGCATATCCCGGTCCCATCTCGTCGGAAGCCGGGCACACATATTCCGCCGAGCAGAGTGCCTACCTGGCGGCGGTACGTGACCTTGACTGGCCAGCTGGCATGACGGAGAAGGACGCGCTCTTCGCGGCCCTAGCCGTCTGTGCGAAGGAAAAGGAGGGAGTCACCGATGCCCCTCTGCTCGCTCACGAAGTCTCCGAGAACTTCGGCTTGGAGGGCGCTGACGTGATCCACAGGTATTGACAATTACTCGGGGCGGGGGGCGGGGGGCGGGGGGCGGGGGGCGTGGGGTGGGGGCCCAACTCATTCCTCGTTCAGGAGTTCAGCCGCGGCCTTCGGATCCATGAGGGTCGACCAGGCTTGCTCGGCGGGAAGGAGGGGGCGGCTGGGGAGGGCGTACTCGGGGTACCAGATGGTGGGATCGCAGCCGGGGACATGGCGCAGGATGACAGCGATGAGATCGTCGGGGACGGAGCCGGTGATGCGCACCGCGGCATAGGTCTCATGGCCGTCGTCGGCGCGTACGACGATGCCGAGGCGGAAGGTGGGAAAGTCGGCGGCGTGTTCATGCCCGTCCTGCAGTGATCCACGAGCCAGCTCCCGAACAGCCGCAGCGAGATGGCGGACAAGCCGGGCACCGGCTTCGAGTTGGTAGCGGTCACGGTCGTTCTGGTCAGGGAGGAGATGCCCGACGTACGTTGTGGTGCTCAGGGGCTGGCGGTTATCGGCGTTGTAGCGGGCTCGTGCAGCCCTCGCGGTCGTCTCCATGGCTGAGTAGAAGTCGTCTGGTGACCCGTCCTCGCGTTGCCCGGCAGCGATGAGCCAGGGCAGATCCTCGTCGGTCCAGACCGCTCCGCGCCAGCGTCGGACCTTGACTTTGAAGTGCACCTCATCATCGACCGAGCGGATTCGCTCATGTCCGGCCTCGTCGTCGGCGAAGTGTTCCCTGGCCTTGGCCAGGATCGGATGATCCAGCTCATCCAGCGGTTCCCGGGCTGACGGAAGCGGTAGTTTCAGGTCCTCGCGGAGTGCGCGGAGGGTGGGGCGAGCGGGCTGCACGGATCAGGCGTCCTCGCCTACTCCGCCGAGTTCCTTGATCCGTTCCGGTGAAAGTCCGGTGAGCAGTGAGACGCTCGATTCCACGGATCCGTCAAGCTTGCGCATCTTCTCCAGCATGCTGGCCCGAACCTCCTCACGGCGGATCTCCAAGTAGGTCCGGACGGCCTCCGCGACCAGGTCCTTCTTCGTCATCCCCAGAAAGTGGGCGCCGTCGGCGATCAGCTCGTCTATGGCCGCATCGACTTTCAACGGTGCTGTCGTCCGAGTTGTCCGACTACGGGCTTCCTCTGTGATCCTCATGCTCACACCCTCTCTGGTACCAAAAGATACTCCTATTCTTCTCTGCTCACGAGTAATAGGTGGAAGCGAAGAGCCTGCTCGACCTGCTTGTCGGTCTCGATAGGCACGGAGTTCGTCCCGCCGACGTGCCGGTTCTCGTCGGTGCGGGCCTAGGGTCGATGAACTGGGCGAGGCCGCCCTCGTAGTCGAGCCCGAAGTGCGACTGCGTCAGTGCTCGAAGGCGCGCTTCGACGCCCATGGCGTGGCCAGCGAGGGCACGATGGACTGCGTCGGCCGGATGGCCGCCTGCGCGTCCGACCCCGGCCGCCGTGCCATCCGGGTGGCGCCGGGATAACAGGCCAGTGGCCTCTAGCCATGAGAAAAGCCCCAACCGGGCGGCGCGGGGCGAAGGGGCGGGCAGCAGCTACGCGTTGGGCATGATCCGTTCCACGTAGGAGCAGGTTCGGGTCGCGATGGTCACCTGGAAGTCCGGGGAGACATTGACGACGTCGACGAACTTCGGCCGATGCCGGCCATGTCGTCCGTCCCGGGGTGTCGGTGGACGCCGTCACGTCGAAGGTGACCGTGTCGTCGCCGACAGGGCCGTACTGTTCACGGTGGCCTTCCTGGCTCCGTGCCGGGCCCTGCTGGGTGCCGAGAGGTACGTCGGCACCCCTAGCCTCGATCATTCGCGCGCCCAGCAGGCTCGGTGGCCTTCGTGATGTAGCTGATCTTGAGTCCCGAGCTCGTTGTCGCCTGCCGGTGGTCACACGCTCGCGGGGCGCGCTGAAGATCTTCTGCTCCTGCTGTGGGGCGGATACCGGCCGACGGCGAAGCTTTTGTCCGGGACGGTGACCTGGATGCCGGGCAGTGGATTCCGGAGGGTCCGCAGACGCCGTGACCTGTCGGATTGAGTACGCGTACTCAGCCGCCGCCGTCCGCCTGGATGGCAGAGTTGCTCCATGCCCACTTCAACGTCCGTCCAGCGCACGGTACTTGTCGGTGCGGTCCTCGTTCTGACGCTCGGAGCCTGCGGTCAGCAGAGGGCCTCGGACTCTGCGGCCGGGGCCGGCTCCAGCGCCTCGCCCAGTGCCCCGGGAGCCTCTCCGTACGTGGAGCCGGGGGCCGGTGACGGGGCTCCGCACTACAACGAGAACAACGCCTACCGGCGAACGGGCGAGATGTCCCCCGCCCACGAGCGGGATGCCGAGCGGGATGCTGCCCGTATCGAGCCGGTGCTCAAGCGGCTGTGGGAGCAGGGGAAGTGGGACCCCGCGACCGTGCGCGCGGCGCTGCTCGAGCTCGGGTACGAGGAGGGGGACGACGCGCTGACCGTCCAGGAGATGTTCCGGCGTTTCAAGAACAACGAGTACTACACCCCCGAGGGGGCCATGGTCGGCCTGCGCGTCCACCCCGACGCCTGCGTCACCGCGTTCGTGCAGAAGTCCAACTACGGCGTGCAGACCAACGGCCCGTACCTGGAGACAGGCTGCTTCGAGCCTCCCTACGGGCACTGAGTGGACCGAAGAAGGGATTGGCCTGCCCCGACTGCGCCAGTTCGACGTGCGAAGCAACCGCCTCACGTGGCTGCCGGACTGGGTCGTCGACATGCCCGCGCTGGAGAAGCTGGAAGTGCGCTGGAACGCCTGCGAGCCCTCGCCGTCACTGCTGACCGAACTGGAGCGGCGAGGCTGTGTCGTTCTCGTGTAGACCGAAAAGCTGCTGCTCGGCGGCCCGCCGTGCGTGAGCAATGCGTGAGTGGATGATGTAGCAGGGGTCATCGCGGCGTGGACTGAGTACGGAGTGGAACCCGCCCTGACCAGGTGGTTCCGGACGCCGAAGAACCGTCCGGAACCACCCGGCAAGCTTTGGCCAGGACTTTTGAACCATTGGTTGTGGGGCCGAGGTGCGTTACGGCGGATGAGTGGTCGTTGGCAGGGGCAAAGCAGGCCGCAAGGCAGCGCCATTGTGTACACATGGGACACTTGGTACTCTCGCCTCTATGACGCAGATGCCCATAGAGTCCATCCGCGCTGTCCGTGCTCACCTGGCCGAGGTGGTCGAGCGGGCCGATCGGGACGACATGCCGACGGTCATCACCCGGCGGGGCAAGGAAGTGGCCGCCGTCGTGTCGATCGAGGTTCTGCGCAGGTACCAGGAGTGGGAAGAGCGCGAGATCAACCGGATCATCGACGAGCGCATGGCGAATCGGGTCGCCGGTGTCCCGATCGAGGACGTCATGCGGGAGACGCTGGCGCGCGGTGAATGAGCACAATGAGCACAGGGCGAATGAGCATGGCGTGAGTGAGTACCGCACTGTTTTCCGGCCCGAGGCCCAGGCCGAGCTCCGCAAGATCCCCCGTGACGCGGCGCTCCGCATCCTCGCCAAGCTGACGGAGCTGGAGACAGATCCGCTCGGCTTCAGCACCACGGCGCTCGTCTCCCAGCCGGAGAGACGCCGACTGCGCGTCGGCGACTACCGCGTCATCTACACGATCGACAACGGGGAACTTGTTGTGTGGGTCGTTCACGTCGGGCACCGGTCCACGGTCTACGGCACCTGAACAGCTAGCTACCTGGCTACCTGGCCACCTGGCCACCCGGCCGATCTTCAGCGGTGCTTCCTCAACCGCCGGATGATCAGCAGCGCCACGGCCGCGCCGGCGGCGATCAGCTGGGCGCGGTTTGCGCGGGCCGCCCGCATCCCCTGGTCCGCCTTCTCGCGTACCGGTTCCGGGGCCTTCTCCCGGGCCAGTTCGGCGACGTGCGCGGCCTTGTCGCGGACCTGTTCGGTGGCTGCTGCCGCCTTCTCGCGGACCTGCTCGGTCGCTGTCGCCGCCTTGGCGCGTACCGGCTCGGGGGTCCTGTCCTGCACTGCGTGGGCCGCCTGTGTGGCCTTGTCCCGGAGTTGGGTCGTGACCTGGGTGGTCTTCTCGGCGGCCTGTTGCCTGACGGTCGCCGGCTTCTCCTCCTGGGCCCGGGCCTTCTCCTCGGGTGCCTCGGCGGTGTCGCCGAGGTTCTCGGGGGTCGCCTCCACCCGTATGCGCAGTTCCTCCGGGGAAGGCGTCGCCGTCCCGTCGTCCGGCTGTGACTTGTCCTCGGTCATCGCTGTGCCCTCTCCTTGGTCGCGGTCGCATCCGCCCTGACGCTGTCCATGTCCATGTCCATGGTTCGCTCGGACGCCGTCGGGGGAGTGCCTGGCCGAACCGCTCCTGCCGAGCGCCGAGCGCCGAGCGCCGCCATCGGCGCGGTGACGGCCGTCAGGACACCGGTGCGTTCAGCGGATCGGGTGTGCGAGTACCCCCGTATCCCCGCCTCACCCCGCCGCGTTGGCGGGTCAGTTCCGCGTCGCACTCCAGGCCCAGCAGGATCGCCAGATTGGTGATCCAGAGCCAGATCAGGAAGATGATCACGCCGGCGAAGGTGCCGTAAGTCCTGTTGTACGAGGCGAAGTTCGCCAGGTACACCGCGAAGCCTCCGGAGGCGGCCATCCAGATCGCCAGCGCCAGGAAGCTGCCCGGTGTGATCCAGCGGAAGCCGCGGCCCTTCGGGTGAGGGGCCGCCCAGTACAGGATCGCGATCATGACCGTGACCACCACCGCGAGCCCCGGCCACTTCGCGATCGACCACACCGCGAGCGCCGTGTCGCCGAACCCCAGTGCGGTGCCGACCTGTTGGGCCAGGTCGCCGGTGAACACGACGGTCACCGCGCTGACCACGGCCAGGACCATCAGGGCCAGCGTCACGCCGACGCGGACCGGCAGCACCTTCCACACCGGACGGCCCTTCGGGACGTCGTAGATCGTGTCGGCGCTCCTGATGAACGCGGCGACATAGCCCGAGGCCGACCACACCGCGACGAACAGGCTCAAGGCCGCCATGACCGAGCCGATTCCCGTGGTGCCCTCCATCTGCGACACCGCGTCGTGCAGGACCTCCCTGGCCGAACCCGGGGCCAGGCTCTGGATGTTGTCCAGCACGCGTTGCGACGCCGACCGGCCCATGAGCCCGAGCACGGAGACCAGCAGCATCAGCGCCGGGAACAGGGCCAGGATGCCGTAGTAGGTCAACGCCGCGGCCCGGTCGGCCAGTTCGTCCTTGCCGAACTCCTTCGCGGTGCCCTTCAGTACCGTCCACCAGGAGGGCCTGGGCGGCGGGGCTGCGACTGTGTCCGGCCCGGCCTCGGGTGTCCCGTCGTGCCCGCCGTGTCCGCCGTGTCCGTGCTGCTTCAGCATCCGTGGCATTCCGTACGGATATCCGGCTGAGCGGCAGTCATACCCGAGCGGCAGTCATACCCGTCGCCAGCGGCTGTCAGCCCACGCTCAGCTCGGCGATCCCGCCCAACTCGCCCAGCGGCAGCGTGTGTTGGGTCTGCAGGACCTTCGCGCGGAGGTAGCGGACGTTCGCCGGAGTGGTGAACACGCCTGTGGGGACGCGGTCTTGGACGTCCATGCCCAGGGTGCGGAGCTGGTTCGCCTTGTCCGGGTTGTTGGAGAGGAGGTCCAGCGACGTGATGTCCAGGGCCTGGAGCATCTGGGCCGCCGCCGTGTAGTCGCGGGCGTCCTCGGGGAGGCCCAGCGCGGCGTTCGCTGCGTAGGTGTCGAGGCCCTCGTCCTGGAGGGCGTACGCGTCGAGCTTGTTGTAGAGGCCGATGCCCCGGCCCTCCTGGCGGAGGTAGAGCAGCACGCCGCCGTGCTCGGCTATGCGCTCGACCGCCTCGCGCAGCTGCGGGCCGCAGTCGCAGCGGGCCGAGCCGAAGACGTCGCCCGTGAGGCACTCGGAGTGCAGCCGGACCAGCGGGGTGGTGCCGGGCGCCGGTTCGCCGAGGACCATCGCCACGTGCTCCAGGCCGTCGGCCAGGCCGTGGAAGGTGACCAGTTCGGTGTCGACGCTGTAGCCGTCGTGGAAGCGCAGCGGCACCCGGACGCGGGAGCGCTGGGTGGCGGCGGGGAAGTCGGGCATGCGGGTCTCCGGGGCGGGTGCGGGGTGCTCACATCTGCTTCAGTTTTGAAGCAGATCCTCACTAGAACGGTGACCCTACCTCATGTTTCAAAGTTAAAGCAATGGGTTTCTGGAGCGGCTCACTCGCCCGAGCCGCACGACGGAGACGACCGGCGAAGCCAGGGGGCCGACTCCACCCCGTCCCCCTGCAGCGCCCGCTCCACGCCCGCGCAGATCTCCTCCAGCTGGCCCACCTGCTCGGGGGTCAGATGGTCGAAGAGGGACGCGCGGACCGTGGCGACATGGCCCGGGGCGGTGCGCTCCAGCACCGCCATGCCCTCGTCGGTCAGCGCGGCGACGGTTCCCCGCTTGTCCCACTCGCAGGCCTCACGCCGTACATGGCCGTCCTTCTCCAGCCGTGCCACCGCATACGTCAGCCGGCTGCGCGTGATCTTCAGCTTCTCGGCGAGATCGGTCATCCGCAGCCGTCGCTCGGGCGCCTCGGAGAGGTAGGCCAGGATCGTGTAATAGAGGTGCGGCATCCCGGCGTCCTGCTGGAGCTGCCGGTCGAGCGTGTCCTCCAGGAGCAGGGAGGCCCCGACGTACGCGCGCCACGCGCGCTGCTCCTCGGGGGTGAGCCAGCGGGTCGTCATGTGACCAGTGTAGGTTTGTTTAAAACTTGAACCAACCGGTACTGGAAGAAGTACGGGAAGAAGTACTGGAAGAAGTACTGGAAGAAGTTCCAGAAGAAGTTCCCGAAGAACCGCTCGAAGCACTACTCGAAGAAAGTGCGCCCCATGCCCCTCCCCTACGTCCTGTTGTCCGCCGCCGTCTCCCTCGACGGCCACCTGGACGACACCGGCCCCGATCGGCTGCTGCTCTCCAGCCCCGCCGACTTCGACCGGGTCGACGAGGTACGGGCGTCCAGCGACGCGATCCTCATCGGCGCCGGCACCATCCGCGCCGACAACCCCCGCCTGCTGGTCAACTCGCCCGAGCGGCGGGCCGCGCGGGTGGCGGCCGGGAAGCCGGAGTATCCGCTCAAGGTGACCGTCAGCGGCTCGGGGGAGCTGGACCCGGCCGCCAACTTCTGGCACACGGGCGGCGGGAAGGTCGTCTATACGACGGAGAAGGGTGCCGAGCGGGCCGGGGGAGCGGGCCTCCCCGTCAGTGTGGACGTCGTCTCCCTGGGGCCGGGACCCCTCGACTGGCGGGCCCTGCTCGAACACCTGCACGACGTGCGAGGTGTGCGGCGCCTCATGGTCGAGGGCGGCGGCACCGTCCACACCCAGCTCCTCCAGCAGGGCCTCGCCGACGAACTCCAGCTCGTCCTCGCGCCCCTCTTCGTCGGCGACCCCGACGCCCCCCGCCTCTTCGGCCCCGGCGCCTACCAGGGCGGCCGGCTCCGGCTCATGGGGACGCGGCGGATCGAGGACGTCGTCCTCATGCGGTACGAGCCCACCGCCCCCGGCGCCGGCCCGCTCCCCGTCGCCGCCGACCGGCACTGGCTGGCACTGGCGTGCGAGCTGGCCGAGCTGTGTCCGCCCTCGCGCACGGCGTTCAGCGTCGGCGCGGTGATCGTGGCCGCCGACGGTACGGAGCTGGCGCGCGGGCACTCCCGGGAAGGCGGCGACCCCGTCGTGCACGCCGAGGAGGCCGCCCTCGCCAAGCTCGACCCGGCCGACCCCCGGCTCCCCACGGCCACCGTCTACAGCAGCCTCGAACCCTGCGCCCGCCGCGCCTCCCGCCCCGCCCCCTGTGCCCGGCTGATCCTCGACGCGGGCGTCCGCCGGGTGGTGACCGCCTGGCGCGAGCCGGACACCTTCGTGGTCGCGGCCGACGGAAACGCCCTGCTCGCGGGCGAGGGCGTCGAGGTCGTCGTCCTCCCCGAGTACGAGGAGCGAGCCAAGGCCCCCAACGCCCACCTGCCCGACTGACGAACAAGCGTGGTGATCAAACGTGGGATCAAACGTGGTGATCAAACGTGGTGATGAGGGTCCCGCAGATGGCGTATAGTTGTGTTCAGCGGCGCGGGGTGGAGCAGCTCGGTAGCTCGCTGGGCTCATAACCCAGAGGTCGCAGGTTCAAATCCTGTCCCCGCTACTGAAGGCTCAGGGCCGGAAACCAAGAAATTGGTTTCCGGCCCTGAGTCGTTTCCGGGGCCATCCTCTTTCTTCCTTCGTCCGCCCCCACTCTTCTTCTTAGCCCGGTCGGTCCACCCCACTCGCTCTCCCCGGCCGCTCCCGAAAACCTGGACCGACGGGACGGGCGATCGGCGGGAAGCGGGAGACGAGACGAGTGGCGCGGTCGGGAGAGCCGGGATCGCCGGACGAGGCGGTGGTGGTCTCCCGGGTGCGGACCCTCGTCCGCGTCCTGCCCGCGCTCCTGATCGTCGCCGGGATCGTCTACGACTACGCCACCCCGCGCGCCTTCACCGCGGTCCCCTTCTTCACGGCCGCCCCCCTCATCGCGGCCCCGCTCTCCTCGCTGCGCACCACGACCGTCACCGGCGCCGCCGCGCTCCTCGCCGAGTACCTGGTCCACCTCCGCTTCGGGTTCTCCCTGGACGCCGACACGATCACCGAGACGATCACCGTGGCCACGGTCGCCGTCCTGGCCGTCGTCATCAACCGGGTCGTACGCCGGGGCGACCGCCGCCTTGCCACGGCCCACGAGATCGCCGAGGCCGCGCAACGCGCCGTACTGCCCGAACCGGCCGCGCGCATCGGCGGTTTCGAGATCGCCGCCCGGTACGAGGCCGCCCAGGCGGGTGCCTTCATCGGCGGCGACCTGTATGCCGTGCAGGACACCCCGTACGGCCTGCGGCTCGTCCTCGGGGACGTGCGGGGCAAGGGGATGGGGGCCGTGGCGGCCGTCGCCGTCGTCATCGGGGCGTTCCGGGAGGCCGCCGAGCAGGAGGCGACCCTGGAGGCGGTCGCCCAGCGGCTGGAGCGGGCCCTCGCCCGTGAGGGCGCCCGGCGCGGCGGTCTGGAGGCCAGTGAGGGCTTCGCCACCGCCGTACTCGCCGAACTCCCGCACGGCGACGGGATCGTACGCATCGTCAACCGCGGCCACCCCCCGCCCCTGCTCCTCGACACCGACGGCACCCTGCGCGTCCTCGCCCCGGCCGAACCCGCGCTGCCGCTCGGTATGGGCGACCTCGGCGGCGGGCCCGACCGTGCCGAGACGACGCCCTTTCCGGGCGGCGCGATCCTGCTCCTGCACACCGACGGGCTGTCCGAGGCCCGTGACGGACACGGCGTCTTCTTCGACCCGGCCGACCGGCTCGCGGGCCGGGTCTTCCACGCCCCGGCCGCTCTCCTCGCCGCGCTCGCCGACGAGGTGCGCCGGCACTCGGGCGGCGGCACGACGGACGACATGGCGCTGCTCGCCGTACGCCGTCCCATCAGCTCTTGAGGTGCTCAAGCTTCTCGAGTTCTCATCGGTTGTCACCAAGGGTGAGTGAACGGTCCCGCTCCGCATAACGTCTGACACACAGTCAAAACTCAGCAGTCACTTAGAACACGGCCAACTCGCCCGATTTTCGCCGGTGGTGACCCGGAACGTCCTCGGGAAAAGCGTTAACGATCAAGGGGAACGGCTTGGAATACGGGGCCCTGGTCTATTAACGTTCGATAACGCAGCGCGGTCGTCCCAGCCGTCACAAGAGTCGGCTCCGCGCGCACGCGCCGAATCCCGCGAGGGAACCGGGGAACCACCAACTTGGGGTGAATCGCTCGTCCGCCGCCGTGGCGACACGGCAGGTATACGCGCGTAGGAGACCTTCCTGCTCCGAACCCGTCAGCTAACCCGGTAGGCGAGAAGGAAGGAAAGGAGCACGCCCACGTGGCGTCAAACCCGGCCGCCCCAGAGGCCCCGTTCGTACCGAGTCAGCGTGGCAGCGAGACCGAGGACGGGAAGATCCCGACCTTCGGCTTCGGCAGCCGTCGCACCGACGAGGGCCCCTGGGAGGAGTGGAATCCCAGCGCGGACACCACTCGTCCGGTTCGCGGTCGGCACCGCGTCGGCAAGCAGCGCGGCGGCGGAGGACTCGCCCGCAGCTCCACCGTTCTCGGCGTCGGCGTCATAGCCGCTGTCGGCGGGGCCGGTATGGCCACCGCGCAGACCGGCAAGCCGCCGGTCTCCATCTCCATGCCCGACCTGGCCTCCGTCGGCTCGCCCTTCGCGGGCGAAGACGAGGCGGACGCCGAGCCCCAGGGCTCCCCCAACGCGCTCAGCAGCGTCGGGGTCACCTCCGAGGAGACCGAGCAGGGCACCAGCGACGCGGGTGAGGCCCTGCGCGCCCGCATCATCCTCCAGGCCGAGCAGCAGAAGGACCAGGCCGAGGCCAAGATCCAGCAGGCCGCCCAGGACGCCGCCGCGAAGAAGGCCGCCGCCGAGGCCGCCAAGGTGAAGCGCGAGGCCGCCGCGAAGGCCGCCGCCGCGAAGAAGAAGGCCGCCGAGGAAGCCGCGGCGAAGCTGGAGGCAGCACGGCTCGCCGAGCTTGCCAAGCAGTACACGCTGCCCACCTCCTCGTACACGATCACCTCGACGTTCGGCCAGGCCGGCTCGCTGTGGTCCTCCGGCTACCACACCGGCCTCGACTTCGCCGCTCCCACCGGTACCCCGATCAAGGCGGTCCACACCGGCACGATCACCGAGGCGGGCTGGAGCGGCTCGTACGGCTACCGCACGATCCTCACCCTCGAGGACGGCACCGAGATCTGGTACGCCCACCAGTCCTCGATCAACGTCAGCGTCGGCCAGAAGGTCAACACGGGTGACGTGATCGGCCGCGTCGGCGCCACCGGCAACGTCACCGGGGCCCACCTCCACATGGAGGTCCACACCAGCAGCTCCGACACCGCGGGGATCGACCCGATGGCGTGGCTGCGGAGCATGGGCCTCAACCCGTAATCCCGTAACACGCGTGTTCCCTGGCTCCGGCCGTTCACACAACTTTCGTGAACGGCCGGAATCAGTGCGTCCGGGGCGGGCGTTGACGTTGAGCATGACTGCTACGGCTCTTCGCAAGCTCGGATCATCGGACCTGGAGGTCTTCCCGCTCGCCCTCGGCGGCAACTTCCTCGACACCGCCGACTCCTACTCGGCTGGTGCGTGCGGCTGGGTGCGCGGTGGGGTGGGGCGGCTTGGGGTGCTGTGTATTCGGCGGCTGGGTGCACGGTAGGGGAGAGGGTCGGGGCCCCGCTCTGCGGCGGAGCGTGGTCTGTCGCTCCAGCCGCGACGGCCCCTCGTCCGTCGGTCGGGGGTGTGGTGCCTGCGGCCGGCCGCACGGAGGGGACGGCGTCGGTGTCGCCCCGCCCCGCGGCCCGGGTGTGATTCGGACGGCAGGGGCTAGGAGCGGTACGGGTTGTACGTCGCCGGGTACGGGGTCGTCGGTCCGTACCCCTGCTGGCCGTACGGCTGATGCGTGTACGGCTGCTGGGCGTACGGCTGTTGCCCGTACGTCGGCCAGATGACCGGCGGGGCCACCAGTACCGGCGCCGGGGCGATCGTGCGGGCCGCGTGGTCCAGGGCCGGGCGGGCCACCGCCCTGCGCTCCCACAGCGCGCCCAGCAACTCCTGTTCCCGGACGACGAAGTCGGCGCGCGCCCGGCCGAGGCGCCCCCGGTGGCGCAGGAACGCCAGCGAGGTGGCGTACGCCTCGTACTGCGCCACCGCACGCGCCGCGGGCCGGCCCAGATGGCGGCGGGCGTACTCGCGGGCGAGGCGGCGGGCGCGCATCGAGCCGAGGGCGTACGGCTCGGCCGGGGCCAGCCAGCCGGCCTGCGCGTACGCCGGCAACTCGGCGCGCACGGTACGCAGTTCGCGCTGCCGGGTCCAGATGACCAGCCAGGTCAGCAGCCCGAACGCGGGCACCATGAACGCGGCGTACACCGCGAAGAACCCGTACTCCCCTAAGGACGACGAGCCGTTCCAGAGGGCGTGCATGCTCATCGCGAGCAGCAGCCCGGACAGCGGCAGCAGCACCCGGCGGACGTGCTGGCGCTCGCCCGACAGCGCGGAGATCCCGAAACCGATGCCGGTGAGGACCGTGAACAGGGGGTGCGCGAACGGCGACATGACGATGCGTACGAAGAAGGTCGCCGCGGTGACCGAGGCGATACCGCTGTCCCCGGTCAGCTGGTCGGTGCCGAAGGCGGTGCCGAGATAGAGGATGTTCTCGGTGAAGGCGAAGCCGGTCGCGGTGACCCCGGCGATGACGACCCCGTCGACGATCCCGGTGAAGTCACGCCGCCGGAAGAGAAAGATGAGCAGTACGGCGGCTGCCTTGGCCGACTCCTCGACGATGGGCGCTATGACGGTCGCGCCGAGGGTGTCCGCACTGGACGGGTCGGCGGTGGCGGTCGCTATCCATCTGGTCGCGAAGCTGTTGGCGACGATCGCTATCAGGGCCGCCGCGCAGGCGCCCCAGGCGAACGAGAAGACCAGGTTCCGCCAGGGCCCCGGCTCGACCCGGTCCAGCCACCGGAACGCGGCCACGAGCAACGGCACGGGGAACACGGCGAGCCCGAGCCCGACCAGGAACCCCTCGGTGCCGGTCTGTTCGCGGACAAGGGCGAGGATGACGAGCCCGGAGAGCGCGAGCAGGCTGCTCAGCGCGCCGTACCGCACCTTCCCCCAAGCCCTCGGCTGCGCTCGGCCCCGGGGGGACCCCCATCGCTGCCACCAATGCGCGTGCCGCAGCGCCCCGCCGGCGGGGCCTTCGGTGGGGCCGCTGGGGTGCGTCGGGTACGGGGGAAAGGTGGCCACGGCATTGACCCTAACGGCCGGTGCGTCACGAGCGCTGAGGCTCGTGGTTCTACGAGTTGCTGTAGCTCGTGCTCTACGCCTGCTCTACGCCTGCTCTACGCGGCGGAACAGCAGGTCGTTCACGACATGTCCCTTCTCCAGTCCCTGGCCCTCGAAACGGGTCAGTGGCCGGAACTCCGGACGTGGCGCGTAACCGCCCCCGGGCAGGGTGTTCTCGAACTCCGGGTGCGCGTCGAGCACTTCGAGCATCTGCTCGGCGTACGGCTCCCAGTCGGTGGCGCAGTGCACGAGCGCGCCGGGCCGCAGTCTGCGGGCGACGAGATCGAGGAACTCGGCCTGAATCAGCCGCCGTTTGTGGTGGCGCTTCTTGGGCCAGGGGTCGGGGAAGTAGACGCGCAGGCCATCGAGGGAGTCGGGGGCGAGCATCTCGCGGAGCAGGATGATGGCGTCCCCGTTGGCGACGCGGATGTTGGTCAGGCCCTGCTGGTCGGCGAGGTTGAGCAGGTTGCCCTGGCCCGGGGTGTGCACGTCGACGGCGAGGATGTTGGTGCCGGGGTCGGCGGCGGCCATCTGCGCGGTGGCCTCGCCCATCCCGAACCCGATCTCGAGTACGACGGGCAGGTCGTTCCCGAACAGCTCGCCGAGCTGGAGGGCGTGGCCGTCGATGTCGAGGCCCCACTTGGGCCACAGCCGCCGCAGGGCGTCACCCTGCCCGGCGGTGACGCGGCTGCGCCGGGGCTGGAAGCTTCTGATCCGCCGCTCGAAATGCGACCCGGCGGGATCGGCCTGCGGCCCACCGGGAAACCTGGGGGTGCCCTTGGGGCGAGAAGAGTCAGACACAGTGGCCCCAATTTACTCGCCCCCGCCGCCCCTACCCATTCCCATCCCCTGGGGTCGTCCTCAAACGCCGGACGGGCTGGTTTGTCAGCCCGTCCGGCGTTTGAGGACAAAGGGGGTTCGGGGGCAGCGCCCCCGAGGATGGGACGGGTAGGGGCGGCGGGGGCGAAGAAAAGTCCCGTCTCACCCGCCCAGCACAGCCAACGCCCGCCGAGCCACCTCCCGCCCGATCGGCAGCGAAGCCGTAGCCGCAGGCGACGGCGCGTTCAGCACATGCACCGCCCGAGCACCCTCCCGAATCAGAAAGTCATCCACCAGCGTCCCGTCCCGCAGCACCGCCTGCGCCCGAACCCCCGCCGCCGCAGGCACCAGATCCCCCTCCGACACCACCGGCAACAACCTCCGCACCGCCCGCGCGAACGCCCTCTTCGACACCGACCGCCGCAGCTCTCCACCCCCGTACCGCCAGTGCCGCGCAGCGATCCGCCACGTCCCGGGCCACGCCACCGTCGCCCCCAGCTCCCGCACCCGCACGGTCCCCCACCCGTACCCCTCCCGCGCCAGCGCCGGCACGGCATTGGGCCCGATGTGGACGCCCCCGTCGATCCCCCGCGTCAGATGCACCCCGAGGAACGGGAACGCCGGATCCGGCACCGGATACACCAGCCCCCGCACCAGCTCGGGCCGCGCCAGCGTGAAGTACTCGCCCCTGAACGGCACGATCCGCATCCCGGGATCGTCACCGGTCAGCCGAGCCACCTCGTCGCAGTACAGCCCGGCGCAGTTGACGAGCACCCGCCCCCGCACGACCTCGCCGCCCCAGGGCCCCGCCGTCCGCACGGCCACCCCGAGGTCCGGCCGCCGGTCGACGCGGACGACCCGGGCGCCGTACCGGATCTCCGCCCCCGAGGACTCGGCCAGCTGCCGGGCGACCGCCACGTAGTCGCAGATCCCCGTCGTCCCCACGTGTATGCCGGCGAGGCCCCGCACCTCCGGCTCGTACTCCCCGATCTGGGCAGGCCCCAGTTCCCGTACCGGAATGCCGTTCTCCCGGCCGCGCTGGACGAGGGCGTGCAGCCGGGGCAGTTCGTCCCGCTCCGTGGCGACGATCAGCTTGCCGGTGACGGCGTGCGGGATGCCGTACTCCGCGCAGAACTTGACCATCTCGGCGGCGCCCCGCACCGCGTACCGCGCCTTGAGCGACCCCGGCCGGTAGTAGATCCCGCTGTGGATCACGCCGCTGTTGCGCCCCGTCTGGTGCCTGGCCGGCCCCGACTCCTTCTCCAGCACCGTCACCCGCGTACCCGGCGCGGCACGCGTGATCGCATACGCCGTCGACAGCCCGACGATCCCCCCACCGACCACGAGCACATCACAGTCGTACGCCACCACCGGCACCACCTCCCACCCCGATAGTGCACTGCACCACTGACAGCCACTTCAAACACCGGGAACAATGACGGGCCTAAGGGGCGCGGGGAACTGCGCGACAAGCCACACACAACCCGCAGCCCCAAGATCACCGAAACCAGGCAGACGGGAAGGAATCTCTTACATCTCTTACATCTACTAGATCTACGCCGGAGTCATCAGCAACGGTCGAGCCCGCTCCCGCAACTCCACCACCCGGGGTTCATCCCCATACGGCTCCAACCGATGCAGAAGATCCTTCACGTACTCGGTGGTGCGCGCCGAGGAAATGCGCCCCGCAACCTCCACCGCCCGCACCCCCTGCTCGCACGCCGCATCGAGATTGCCCGACTCGAGCTCGGCGACCGCCGAGACGACGAGCCGCAACCCGTGCGAGCGCACGAACTCCTCCGTCGGCTTCGACAGTGCCTGCTCCGTGAAACGGCGGACCTGACGCGGTGCCTTCAGATCGCGGTAGCACTCGGCGGCGTCGGCGGCGAAACGGTCGTACGAGTAGAAGCCGAGCCAGGACGGGTCGTTGTCGCCGTCGCGGGCCCGCTCCAGCCACCCCTCCGCGGAGCGCAGCGCCGCGCCGGCCGCGTGGGCGTCACTCGCGCGCGCGTGGGCCCGTGCCTCGACCAGCCGGAAGAAACTCATCGTGCGGGCCGTCGCGAGGCCCCTGTTGCGCTCCAGGGCGGCCTGGGCGAGGTCGACGCCCTCGTCGCCGAAGCCCCGGTAGGTCGCCTGGAGAGACATGGAAGCCAGGACATAGCCCCCAAGGGGTACGTCCGCCGCGGCCCGCGCCAGCCGCAGCGCCTGGATGTAGTACCGCTGGGCGGCCTCCTGTTGACCCGTGTCGAAGGCCATCCACCCGGCGAGGCGCGTGAGTTCGGCGGACGCCCCGAACAGGGCGCGTCCCACCTCGTCCGAGTACGAGCCCAGCAGCAGAGGCGCCGCCTCCACCCGCAGGCACTCGGGCACCATGGACGAACGCCAGTCGCCGCCCCCGTACTTGGAGTCCCAGCGCCGGGCGTCCTCCGCGGCCTCCCGCAGTTTCTGCACATCGCTGTGGCCGACTTTCAGCGGTGCCCCGGAGCCCTCGGAGGGGCTTGCGTCGCGTGCCACCGAACTGTCGGCCGGGGTTATCAGCCACCGTGAGGCAGGCGTTGCGTATGCGCTCACTGCGAACGATCCGGCGAGCGACTGCCAGATGCCGCCGGAGCCGGCGCGGCGGCCGGCGAGGTCGAGACGGTAGAGGTCGGTGGCGGAGCGGACCGCCTGTCCGACGTCCCGGGGGAAGGCGAGGCCCACCTCGGGTGCGGGATCCGCGTCCGCCAGGCCGATCTCGTGGAGCGGCACCGGACGGCCGAGCTTCTGGCCGATGGCGGCCGCGATGAGGTGCGGCGCGGCGCCCTGCGGCACCATGCCCTTCGACACCCAGCGCGCCACCGACGTCTTGTCGTAGCGAAGAGTCAACCCGCGTTGAGCGCCAAGGTCGTTGACGCGACGCGCGAGTCCTGCGTTGCTGATTCCCGCGAGGGCGAGAACGGCGCCGAGTTTGTCGTTCGGCCCGCGTTGCTCCCTGGACATGCGCCACCCCTCGACACAGACGGCTGCCGCGCTGGCATAACCACGCGGCATTCGTAAACCCAGCGTAGTTCGCCGCATCCCAAGCGTTAAGAGGCATTGTTCCGGATGGCGGGATTGTGGTCCGTACGGAAGTTCTGGGGATGTACGCACCGTTGCGACGTGCCCCCGCTGTGTGGCCGTGCGCCCGTGCGTGCGCTCTTCTCCGGCCACGGCGGGAGCGCTTCCATGGATCCTGCGTGGGTCGGCCCGCTGTACTGGATCCAGTGGGCTGGGGGACACCGCCGCCTACATCCCCGCGGGCGGCGGACCGGTCCGGGAGGCGACATCCGCCTCCCGGACTGTGCGTGTGCTCTGCGCTCCGCAGAGCCTGTACGGAGCGTGTGCGAACCTGTCCCGGCTTCGCCAACTTGGCCGAAAACAGACCCCGTCCTCCCAGGGCGATTACCCCTCCCACCATGGAAATTGAGGGCGCGTGGGGCGTCTTGGGGGAGCGTAACGGGGGCGCATTCAGGTCGCGGTGTCGGGGGCGAACTCCCTGGGCGACGGGTGTCGGCGGGTGTCGACGGGTTGTGAACTTCCCGTCGGGGTCCGGCGATTGCCGATGTCCCTGTACCAATATCCCCGCGCCGAAGCCTCCCGATCCCCTCATCGCCCCCTCATCGGAATTCCTTGATCCAAACCTTGAAGTCCCTTGAACCACGCGTGCGTTCGTGGCCGCGCGGGCATGTTCCAGGGGGTGCACAGGAGTTCGCAGGGGCGCACTTCGGGGAGCGCGAGCGGCTCTGCCGTCCCTCCCAGGCGCTTCCTTCATGGCAGCATGGTGCCGAGTTCGTACGGTGCACTGGTTGTCCACAGCCTGTGGAGGCGTCGATGCGGTGGTTGGTGGGATGGAGCAGCACCGCAGCTGTGGCCGCCAAATACGCGACCGGGCCTGCGGGCTACGCGGCCGACGGAGTCGGGAACGGCACCGGAGTCGGGGCCGGATACGCGGCGGGCGCGACCGGCTACGACGGTGAGACGGTCCACCCGGTCGGCTCTCAACTCCTGTGGGGAGACCCCGATCCGCTCTGGGCGGTCGGCGACTGGCGCCCCGACGAGGTCCGCGTCGTGCGGGCCGACGAACAGACGCGCATAGCGGTGCTCGGCACCTGCGGCGCCACCGACGAGCAGCTGCGGGTCGCCCTGTTCGCCGCCCGCGGAGGGGCACTTCGCCATCTGACGGCCTGGCCGGGCAGCTACACGGCCATCGTCCAGGTGGGCCGCCGGCTCATGGTCTGCGGCGACCTGGCGGGCGCGCGCCCGGTGTTCTACACCCCCTGGGCGGGCGGCACGGCCTACGCGACGGCGGCCCTCCCTCTCGCCGACCTCATCGAGGCCAACCTCGACTTCGGTCACCTCGCCGCGCTTCTCGCGGCCCCCGACGTACCGGCCGCGTTGCACGACTCGACGCCTTACGACGGCGTGCGGCGCATTCCGCCGGGGCATGCGCTGATCCTGCGCGCCGGGGCGCGTGAGATCGCCGGGTACGAGCCGGTGGCCTCCCTCGCGGTCGCGGCGGCCTCCGTGGACCCCGACAGCGCGGTGGACGGGGTACGGGACGCGCTGGTCGAGGCGGTACGCGCCCGGCTGTCCGCCCCTCGCCATGTGCCCGACGCCAACATGGACCCCGGTCCGGTGCCCGGAATGGGCCCGGCGGAACGGCGTGCCGCGCGCGGAATGCCCGTACCGGGGATAGGGGCTGACCTCTCCGGCGGCCCGGCCTCAGGAACTCTGGCCCTCCTCGCGGCGGGCCTCCCGGGCATGCCGGGGACGGTCCTCGGACACGGCACGGGCGCGGGGGAGCGGCTGCTGGCGGTGACCTTCAACGACCTGGCGGTGGGCGGGCGCGAGGCGGAGCTGGAGCGGGCGGGGACGCTGGCGGCGAACCCGCGCCTGCACCACGTAGTGGTGACAGGCGAGGAGGACGTCCTGCCGTACGCCGACCTGGAGGGCCCTCTGACGGACGAGCCGGGCCCGAGCCTGGTGACGGCGGCCAGGCACAGGGCGAGATTGGCGTCAGGCAGCGCGGACCACTTCACGGGCTACGGCGCCCGCCAGGTCCTGGACGCCCACCCCGCCCGCCTCGCCGACCTCCTCATGGACCGCAAACGACGCCACCTGGTCCGCCCGGTGGCGGCGCTCGCGAAGGCCGACGGCTCGGTGATGGTCCCCGCGCGCGTGTACGGCGCCGCCCGCAAGCTCGCCCGTACGCCCTACAAGGCGGGGATAGAGAACCTCGCCGACCGTCTGATGCAGCGCCGTTTCGAGGAGCCCGGGGGCGCGGTCGGGGCCTCACTGGCAGCCCTTACCTGGGCCAGACCGGGTCCTGCCGCGCGCTGGCTGACCGGTGAGGCGCTGGCTGAAGTATCGGTTCGCCTGAACTGGGCGACGGACCGGGCGGGCGCCGGCGTCGGCCCCGGCCAACGCCCGGGAGACTTCCGCGCGCGGGCGGCACTGGCCCGCCAGGCGGCGGACGTACGGGTCCTGGAACAGGCGGCGGAGATCCGCTTCCAGCGCCTGCACACGCCGTTCCTGGACAACCAGGTGGTGAGGGCCTGCCGAGCCCTCCCGGAGGCCCTACGGGTCCAGCCAGGCGCCAGAGCATCCATCCTCCGTACGGTCCTGGAAGGCGCCGGCGTGGCGGACCTACCCCCCGGCTGGGGCGCACCGTCGCACGCCTCGACGGCAGCGGCGTCGCGAACGGGCCTACGAGTATCAGTGGACCATCTGATGACCCTGTTCGACACACCTCTGCTGGCGGAGGCGGGCCTGGTGGAGGCAAGGGTGGTCCGCAAGGCCCTGCGCGCCGCCGCAGAGGGCGAGCCCCTCCCCCTGGACGGCCTCGCTGACCTGGTCTCCCTGGAGGTCTGGCTACGCCGCCTCCTCTCCCGCCGAGGCACCTGCTGGACCGGCACCCCGGCCCGCCAACGAGCCGTACCAGCGGGAATCACCCCCCAAAGGGGGGCGTTGGGAGCGGGCGCGGGAGCCCACAGGGGGTGAGCCCCTAAACGCCGGAGGGGCTGGATCATGCCGGCCGGGGCTTGATCTTTCAGCCCGTCCGGCGTTTGAGGACGAGCGCGTTCAGCGCGACAGGGGGGTCTGGGGGCGCAGCCCCCCAGGGATGGGAACGGGTAAGGGCGGCGGGGGCGAGAATAGGCCCGTGCGGTACAGAATCCTGGGTGTCACCCAGGCCCAGGACGACCACGGCACCGCCATACCCATAGGCGGCCCCCGAGTACGAGCCCTCCTCACCGCCCTCGCCCTCCGCCCCAACCACACCACCACCCCCGAAACCCTGATAGACGAGGTCTGGGCGGACACCCCGCCCAAGGACGCCCCCGCCGCCCTCCAGGCCCTCATCGGCCGCCTACGCCGCACCCTCGGCAAAGACACCATCACCTCGGACCCCGGCGGCTACCGCCTCGCAGCGACCCGAGACGACATCGACCTCCACGTCTTCGAACACCTCGTACGGCAGGGCAAGGCGGCCCTGGACCACGCCGACCCCACGACCGCCGCGCGCACCCTCTCCGAGGCCCTCGCCCTGTGGCGCGGCCCAGCCCTGGCCGACCTCCCCGACCGCACCGCGGCAACCCGCCCGGAGGCCCTGCGCCGCGAGGCGACACACGCGCGCGTGGAGGCGAACCTGAGACTCGGCCGAGCAGCCGACGCCGTACCGGAGCTGCAGGAACTGACGCAGGCCCACCCGTACGACGAACCCCTGCACGCCCTCCTCATCCGCGCCCTGCGCGACACGGGCCGCAGCGCGGACGCCCTCGCCGCGTACGAGACGGCCCGCCGAACCCTGGCGGACGGCCTGGGCACGGACCCGGGCCCGGAACTACGGACCCTGCACAAGGAGTTGCTGACCCAACCACCCCAACCACCCCAGAGGGCCGCCCCCGCCCCCACCCAACACCCCCACAGCAACATCCGCCCCCGTCTGACATCTTTCGTCGGCCGGGAACCCGAGATCGAGGCCATCCGTTCGGATGTGCACAGGACCCGTCTCGTCACCCTCATCGGACCGGGCGGTTCCGGAAAGACCCGTCTCGCCGAGGAGGCCGCCGCCGGCCTCCCCCAGGCGTGGCTCGTCGAGCTGGCCCCGCTCGACCGGCCGGAGGCGGTGCCAGGCGCGGTGGTCAGCGCGCTCGGTCTGCGCGAGACCGTGCTCATGACCACCGAGCTGACGACCCCGCAGGACGACCCGCTCGCCCTGCTCATCGAGTACTGCGCCCCGCGCAGCCAACTCCTGATCCTTGACAACTGCGAACACGTCATCGACGCGGCGGCCGAACTCGCCGAAACCCTGCTCACCCACTGCCCCGGGCTCACGATCCTCGCCACCAGCCGTGAACCCCTGGGCGTCCCCGGCGAGTCGGTGCGCCCGGTCGAGCCCCTGCTTCCCGACCCGGCCCGCCGCCTCTTCGAGGAGCGCGCCGCCGCCGTACGCCCCGACGCGGACACCGCCCTCCGCGACACCGAGGCGGTGGCGGAGATCTGCCGCCGGCTCGACGGACTGCCCCTGGCCATCGAGCTGGCCGCCGCCCGGCTGCGCCTGCTCACCCCTCGTCAGATCGCCGACCGCCTGGACGACCGCTTCCGCCTCCTCACCTCCGGAAGCCGCACGGTACTGCCCCGCCAGCAGACCCTGCGCGCGGTCGTCGACTGGTCCTGGGACCTGCTCGACGAGCGGGAGCGTACGGTCCTGCGCGAGGTCTCCGTCTTCGCGGGCGGCTGGGACCTCACCGCCGCTGAGGCGGTGTGCGGCGGCCAGGCGGCCGACCTCATGGGCGCCCTCGTGGACAAGTCCCTGATAGTCGCGACCCCGCACGGACCCGATGCACGCGAACCCCATGAAGGCGACGCGCCCGGCACCGAGCCACCCGGCATGCGCTACCGCCTCCTGGAGACCATCCACGAGTACGCCACCGAGCGCGCCGCCGAGGCCCCCGAGCAGCGTGCCGCCGTCGAGCGACGGCACCGCGCGTGGGTGCGCGCGCTGGTGGAGGAGGCCGAACCACTGCTCCGCTCCACCGAACAACTTCCATGGATCGCCCGCCTGGAGACGGAGCTGGACAACATCCGGGCGGCCCTCGACCGCTCGATCAGGGACGGCGACGAGGAGGAGGCCGCCGCCCTGGCCCTCGCGATGGGCTGGTTCTGGTGGCTGCGCAACTTCCGCCGGGAGGCCATGGAATGGCTGACGCGGATAGTGAACCTGGAGACTCCCCCGGAGACGGAACCGGAGACGGAACCGGAGACGGCGGCAGACCCCCAGCCCCGACACACGAACCCCCGCGTGAACCCCCGTGTGAGCCTCCGGATGAACGTCCGCATGTACTACATCTTCCTGGCCATCGACGCGGACCCCATCGCCACACCCCGAGGCGAGCACTGGCACCAGCGCGTCGCCGAGGTCCGCGCCCACTTCGAGGGTGGCGGCCCGGAAGCGGCCCGGCTCCCGGGCCTCGCCTGGCCGCTCACGATCCTCGCCGACGCCGACGGACCCGGCTCCCCGCCCCCCGACGGCACCGGCACACCCCGCCCCAGGCTCCCGGACGTAGCCGCCGCCCTGGACACGGTGATCGCCAACTGCCGTACGCACGGCGGCGACTGGGAGGTCGCCGCGAGCCTGATGTTCCGTACGCACATGGTCGTCGACTCGCCCGGCGGCCTGCTGGGCCGGGGCGTGGACGACGACCTCGCGGAGCTGCGCGTGCTCAGCCGCCGTGTCGGCGACCGCTGGCTGCGGGCCCAGGTGTGCAGCGCGGCCGGCGAGGCCGCCATGGCGCGTGGCGTCTTCGAGGAGGCCGAGGGGGAGTACGAGGAGGCACTGCGGCTCGCCCGCGAGGTGGGCGCCCACGCCGAGGCACCTTTTCTGATCGCGCGCCTCGCCGAGATCGCCTACCGCGAGGGCGACCGCGTCAGGGCGCTGGCCGCGCTGGACGAGGCGAGTGCGGCGGCCGACCGTTCCGGGGTGGCGGACTCCCGGGCGTTCGTCCTGCTGCTGCGGGCGCAGCTGGCGCTGGACGACCAGGATGTCGCCGGCGCGCGGGCGATGTGCGAGCGGTCCCGCGCGGAGATCGCCCGGGGCACGCCCCCGCCGCAGTTCATGGCGGGGCTGAACGCGATGGACGCCCTCGTCATGGCCGAGGAGCACGGTCCGGAGCGGGGAGTGGCGAAACTGACCGCCACTCTGCGCGAGGCCGTGGCGCGGGGCTGCGCCGAGGTGGTCACGGCGGCGATCGTGGACGCCATGGCGGGACTGCTGGCCCGCCTCGACGACCTGCCGCGCGCGGTCCGCCTGCTCGCCGCCTCCGACAGCTGGCGGTGCGGCCGCCCGCGCCCGATGCCGGAGCGCGCACGGGCGGAGGAGACGCAGAGCAGGGCCCGCACCACCTTGGGAGCGGAACGGTACGAGTCCGAACGTACGACCGGATCGGCACTCACCGTGGACGACGTCCTCCACGAACTCGCCCAGCTGGACACCCCGGCCACCTGAGCGCCCGCCACCGCCGTCACCGGCACATGAACTTGGACTCCGCCCAGTCCGCGAGCGCCACCGAGTCGAGCGCCGAGTGGGGCTCCACGACCAGGCGGATCGTCTTGCGCCCGGTGAGGTCGACATGGACGGGCACGGCCTTCTGGCCGCCCTGGATCAGCTCGGACCGCCACATCCGCTCCCCGTCGGCGAAGACCGAGAAGCGGACCTGGCCGAGGCCCAGCGTCATGTCGTCGACACCGACCAGGGCGTCGTACGAGGCACAGTCGCGGTTGAGATCGATGGTGACCGAGGACTCCCCGTGGACGGTCACCCCGTGCTCGTACTGCTTGTCCGCGATCGACACCCCCCACCGCTGCCACACCCAACTGCTCTCGCCGAGCCGCATCTCGGGCTTGGTGCCGTCCCCGAAGACGCCGTACTCCAGCTCGTTCCACTGGTAGTCCGCCGGGGCGGGCGGTGGCGGGGGAGCGGGCGGCGTCGGGGTGGGAGTGGGCGTGGGAGTCGGTGTCGGGCTGGGCGTCGGAGTCTGTGTGGGTGTGGGTGTGGGACTCGGAGTGGGCGTCGGGGACGGAGTCGGTGTGGGGGTCGGGGTGGGCTTGGGCGCCGCGGCCGGTACCAGGGCCGGGGGCGCGGGATCGGGCGTCGTGGGGGTAGGACTCGGGCTCGGTGTCGGTGTCGGCGCCTCCGGCGGGACCGCCGGCACGGACGGGGACGAGGACGGCTGGGCGACCGACTTCTTGGGAACCTCGTCGCCGGCCAGCGCGAACACCACCGCCGCGATCCCCACGGCGACGACCCCCGCCACGATCCCCGCCTTCACCGGCGCGCCCAGCCCTTCCGAGGCCGCCGCGCCACCACCGGTCCCGCCGGACGACGAACCGCTCGCCGCGGCCGCCGCGCCGCCGACGCCCACCGCACCCGCTCCGGCGCCCCCGGCGACCAGCGCGGCCACCTTGGCGTACCCGGCGGCGCCGAACCAGCCGATGACCGCGATCGGTACGACGGCGGGGATGCCGCTCGCGACCTCCTTGATCTGGCCCGCGGCCAGCCGGCACTTGGCGCACTCCTCCAGGTGCTTGCGCAGCCCCCGTTCGGCACGGGTGCGCAGGCCCCCGCGCGCGTAGGCGCCGAGCCGGTCGGCGTAGCGGGAGCACTCCTCGTCGGTGGCGAGGGTGGCGCTGACATGGGCCTGGAGGTAGGCCTGCTTGAGCCCTTCGCGGGCCCGGCTGGCGAGCACGCGCGTGCCGTTGGCGTCCAGCCCGAAGAGGGTGGCGACCTCGCTCGGCGACTCGTCCTCGACCTCGGTGTGCCACAGCACGGCCTGCCACCGCTCGGGCAGCGACCGGAACGCCTGCATGGCCATGGACTGCTCGGCCTCGTGCATCGCGCGGACGTCCGCGCCCAGGTCCAGCCCCGCTCCGAAGGAGCCAATGGACGCAGTGTTGTCGGACATCGTGGACAGCTCGGAGCCGCGCGAGGCCTGCGCCGCGAACACCGCGAAGTCGTCGACCAGTTGCTCGCGCTTCGCCGACGTCGTCCAGTTCGCGGCGACCCGGCGGACGCTGGTGAGCAGATAGGCGCGTACGGCGTACTCGGGCCCCGAGCCGCCGCGCACCGCCTGGAGCATGCGGGCGAAGACCTCGGCGGTGAGGTCGTCGGCGGTGTGGCCGTCGCGGCAGCAGGTGCGCGCGTACCGGCGTACGGCGTCGGCGTGACGCCGGTACAGCTCCTCGTACGCCGTGTCGTCGCCCGAGCGCATCCGCCCGATCAGGTCGGTGTCGGACGGCGGCAGTTCGATGGGCGGCGGCAGCACACTGTCCGCGCGGGGCGGCAGCACGCTGCCCTCGCGCTGCGCGGGGACGCTGTTCTCCGTCGGGTCGTCCAGGTACTCCGGGTACCCGGAGGCGGGTCCGCCCTGGCTCGGCACCTGGTGCGAGGTCAGCTCGCCGCCGGTCTCCGGGTCACCGTCACCGAATGACTCGTCCCGCCCGTCAACGCTCATCGCGGAAAGCCCCCGCCGCCTGCACAGCTGCCTGTGCATCGAGTCCCGAACACCGGGCCAGAGTGCCATATTGGCTTTTGTTCAGGACCCCCTGGGACGGACCAACCACTCGTCCGTGGGGACTTCCCGCAATGAGGTACTAGCGTTCACCCGAACGGGAGCCGCTCGGCCGACACATGCCTGGACGTCACAGGGGCCGCGACCGCAACCCCTCCAGCAGGATGTCCAGCAGCCGCGAAGAGGCCGCCGCCTGCTGCGCGGCGTCCGGCAGCGAGGGCGCGGCCGTCGCGATCACCAGCAGTACGTCCGACACCGACACGTCCGGCCGCAGCTCGCCCGCCTCGCGCGCCCGCTCCACGAGCCGGCCCACCACGTCGAGCAGCGCCGTCGCACCCGCGTCGTCCGCCAGAGCGGCAGCCGCGGCGTCCTCGGACACCAGCCGCAGCTCCCCGGAACCGGAACCCATGTGCTGGGACCGCTGCTGCGGCACCCGAGCCTCGTCGAAGCCGATGTCACCGGAGCCGGAGCCGGATCCGTCGTCGTCCGCGACGCCCACCCGCAGTATCTGCGGCGGCAGCAGCCGCCCGGCGCCGGAGGCCACCGACGTCCGCAGGAAGCGCGACAGCGCCGACCACGGCTCGTCCTCCTGCCCGAGCGCCGCACGGGCCTGGTCGGTCAGCCGAGAGGTCTCCTCCTCGGCTATCCGCCGGACCAGGACGTCCTTGCTCGGGAACCGCCGGTACACCGTGCCGACACCCACGCGCGCGCGCCGCGCCACGTCCTCCATCGGCGCGCCGTATCCCAGCTCGCCGAAGACCTCACGTGCCGCGCGCAGCACGTGCTCCAGATTGCGCTGTGCGTCCACGCGCAGCGGCGCCGAACGCGATCCCTCACCGCGTCCGTTGCCCGCCGCCGCGCTGATCGGTCCGCCTGGTGCGATGGCGGACGCGGTCGTCCAACGAGAATCCTGAATGTGCATATTGTTCCCCCGGTAATGACGTCTCCCCCCGGAGACTCCCCGCCATTGGCAGCCGGAGCGTGCGGAACAAGCACTGAACCACGGGCCCGCCCGTCGCAGAACGGGCCCGAAAGAGCGCATCCCCCTACACCCCGTCGACCTACGAACATAGTTGAGCGAGGGTCAATTCAGAAGGGGCACGTTCCGCACGGGGTGGCGCCCGATCGGAGTACGGGTCGGATACGTCCCGGTTGCGCCCCTTCCTGCCACCCGGCTCACACTCGCTGACCTGCGGTCCTGCCCCGCACGCCGGCGATTCGGGCAAGGTTGCGATCGACTGCCCGCCGGTCACACAAATTGTCGGGCCTGTGGACAAACGCCAGCGCTGGGTGCGTCATGGGATGGTGAAGGAACGTGCGCGCATTCTCGTTGTCGGCGGCGGCTACGTCGGGATGTACACGGCCCTGCGCCTCCAGCGGAAGCTCCAGCAGGAGCTGAAACGGGGCCAGGTCGACATCACCGTCGTCACGCCAGACCCGTACATGACCTATCAGCCGTTCCTCCCGGAGGCGGCCGCGGGCTCCATCTCACCGCGCCATGTCGTCGTACCGCTGCGCCGGGTGCTCGACCGGTGCCGGATCGTCGTCGGCGAGGTCACCGCGATCGACCACGCCAAACGCACCGCGACCGTGACCACCCTCGCCACCACGGAAGAGGGAACGGGCGCCGAGCAATTGACGTACGACGAACTCGTCCTCGCGCCCGGCTCGGTCTCCCGCACCCTGCCGATCCCCGGCCTCGCCGAACACGCCATCGGCTTCAAGACGGTCGAGGAGGCCATCGGCCTGCGCAACCACGTCATCGAACAGATGGACATCGCCTCCTCCACCCGCGACCTCGCGATCCGCGACGCGGCCCTGACCTTCGTCTTCGTCGGCGGTGGCTACGCCGGCGTCGAGGCGCTCGGCGAGCTGGAGGACATGGCCCGCTACGCCGCCCGCTACTACCACAACGTCCAGCCCGAGGACATGAAGTGGATCCTCGTCGAGGCATCGGGCCGCATCCTGCCCGAGGTCGGCGAGGAGATGGGCAAGTACACCGTCACCCAGCTGCGCCGCCGCAACATCGACGTACGCCTGGAGACCCGCCTCGACTCCTGCGCGGACCGGACCGCCGTCCTCAGCGACGGCGCCCGCTTCCCCACCCGTACGGTCGTGTGGACAGCCGGCGTCAAACCCCACCCGCTCCTCGCCGCCACCGACCTCCCCCTGAACGAGCGCGGACGCCTGAAGTGCACCGCCGAGCTGAGCATCGAGGGCACCACGCACGCGTGGGCCGCGGGAGACGCGGCCGCCGTCCCCGACGTCACCGCCACGGAACCCGGCAAGGAGACGGCCCCCAACGCCCAGCACGCGGTGCGCCAGGCCAAGGTCCTCGGCGACAACATCGCCCACTCCCTGCGGGGCGAACCGCTCGAAACGTACTCCCACAAGTACGTCGGTTCAGTAGCCTCCCTGGGACTCCACAAGGGCGTGGCACACGTCTACGGGCGCAAGCTGAAGGGCTACCCTGCCTGGTTCATGCACCGCGTCTACCACCTGAGCAGGGTCCCCACCTTCAACCGCAAGGCCCGGGTACTCGCCGAATGGACCCTGTCGGGGCTCTTCAAGAGGGAGATCGTCTCCCTCGGTTCGCTCGAACATCCCCGCGCGGAGTTCGAACTCGCGGCCGGTGGGAAGTCTTCTCAGAACCCGAACCAGAACCCGAACCAGGACCCGAAGGGGTCGTCCTGACCGGATCCAGGAACTCCACGGACCCGGCCGGCGTCTGAAGGATGTCGGCCCGGGTCGGCCCCACTGCCAGACTGGCTCCACACCTCGCCGCACATCCCGTCTCGCCCCTTCTCCACCCTCCTTCTCTCCACGAGGCTTTCCGTAAGTGCTGTATCTCCCGGGGGACGCCCCCCGTACCTCCGGCCGACCCGCTGCCGGCCTGTGCCGACGAACCCGAGGCAAGGATTCGTGAACTTCACGCGCTGGAGCGCCCGCCTTCCCGGAACGCAGCGCCGCGCCGCAGCGCGGACCGATCACACGATCACTCCGGACCGGCTGCCGGACCGGCTCGGCGAGGGCTCCGGCTCCGTCCCCGCCGCCCGCGCCGAGCAGCTCACCGACGAGGCGCCCTGCCTCCCCGCCGTCGACGACCTGCCCACGCGCGAGGTCCTCGACCGCATCCCGGCCCTGGTGGCCCTGGTCCACGGCCCCGACCACCGCGTCGCGTACGTCAACGACGCCTACGTGGCGGCCTTCGGCGTACGCCCCGAGGGCGCCCCCGCGCGCGAGGCGGCCCCCGAACTCGACGAACTGGGCCTGCTGCCCCTCCTGGACCAGGTCCTGCGCAGCTCCAAGCCCCGCACGGTCAAGTCCCGCAAGGCCCACAGCGGGCGCTCGTACACGATCACGTGCACCCCGGTCGACGTGACGGCCACTCCCGAAGGGAGTGGCGGCGTCCTCATCTTCGCCGCCGACGTCACCGACCACGCCGAGGCCGCCGAACGCCTGCGCGCCAGCGAACGCAGCCAACGCCAGACCGCGGTGACCCTCCAGCGCTCCCTCCTCCCCCAGGAACTGGAGGAACCGGACGACCTCCGCGTCGCCGCCGTCTACCAGCCCGGCGGCACGGAGGCAGCGGTGGGCGGCGACTGGTACGACGTCATCACCCTCGGCGGCGGCCGCACCGCCCTCGTCATCGGCGACGTCATGGGCCGAGGCGTCCGCGCGGCAGCGATCATGGGCCAGCTCCGTACGGCGGTCCGCGCGTACGCCCGCCTGGACCTCCCCCCGCACGAGGTCCTCCAGCTCCTCGACGGCCTCGCCACGGAGATCGACGCCAACCAGATCGCCACCTGCGCGTACGCCGTCCACGACCCGAACGAGGGCAAGCTGGTGTACGCCTCCGCGGGCCACCTCCCGATCCTGGTCCGCGACGAGAGCGGCGCCGTCCAGCGCGCCGACGAGCCCACGGGCCCGCCCCTGGGCACCGGCGGCTGGATGCACGCCTCGGGCTCGATCCCACTCACCCCCGGCTCCACGGCGGTGCTCTACACCGACGGCCTGGTGGAACGCCGTAACGAGGACCTGGACGAGGGCATCGCCGCCCTGGAGCGTGCCCTGTCGGGCGCGACGGGCAGCCCCCAGGTCGTCTGCGACCGCCTGGTCCGCTCGGCGGGCGTCACCGCGGACCACGACGACGACGTGGCCGTCCTGGTCCTCCAGCACCCGGCCCGCACCGGCCCCGACAGTGACCTGTTCCGCAACGCGGCCCTGGAACTCCTCGGCGGCATCGAAGCGGCCCCACGCGCGCGTGCGTTCGCCTCCGGCGTCCTGACGAGCTGGCGCTTCCCGACGGAGTTGCACGACGTGGGCGTCCTGGCGGCCAGCGAACTGGTCGCGAACTCCCTCCAGCACGGCACACCCCCGATGCGCCTGCGCCTGCGCCGCACCGACCGCCGCCTCATCGTCGAGGTCACGGACGGCGACGACCACCTCCCCCTGCGCCGCACGGCGGAACCCGGCGACGAATCGGGCCGGGGCATCGCCATCGTCGCGACGATCGCCACGAGCTGGGGCTCACGCCGGACACCGGGTGGCGGGAAGGCGGTGTGGTGCGAGTTCGTGCTGCCGGGGAGCAAGTAGGCCGTAGGGAGGGCCCGCGCGTCCCCTAGACGAGTCATTCCGAATGTTGACGGTGCGTCCGGGAACGCAGACGGGGCGTCCAAGATCGTTGTGTGACGAACAACCTGGACGCCCTGCTGACCGCACTGTACGTGAAGATCGATGACGAGATCGGGGGTTCCCGGTGGCTTGGCCGGCCGCCGCGGCTGACGGATTCCGAGCTTGTCTGCCTGGCTGTCGCGCAGGCGCTGCTGGGCTTCACCTCGGAGTCGCGGTGGCTGCGGTTCGTGGACTCCCGCCTGGGCCAGATGTTCCCGTACGTGCCCAGGCAGCCGGGCTGGAACAAGCGGCTGCGGGCAGCGTTGCCGCTGGTCAAGAAGGTAATACGGCTGCTTGCCGTGGATACGGACTTCTGGTTCGACAACCACTGGATCGTGGACTCGACGCCGGTGGAGTGCGGCCGTTCGCGTCCGACGGTGAAGCGGTCGGACCTGGCGGGCTGGGCCGGATACGGGTACTGCGCCTCGCACTCCCGGTT
Source organism: Streptomyces sp. GQFP (assembly GCF_021545335.1). Lineage (GTDB taxonomy): Bacteria > Actinomycetota > Actinomycetes > Streptomycetales > Streptomycetaceae > Streptomyces. The sequence continues at coordinate 5,452,582 of NZ_CP089312.1, forward strand.
CTTCTGGGGCCTGCGCCTGTTCCTGGTGTGCACTCCGGCCGGGATGCCTGTCCTGTGGGCACTGGCGAACCCGAAACTGGACGAGCGGGAGGTGCTGTCGGCGATGCTGGACCGCGAACCGCACCTGGCAACGGACCGGCCGGGCCTGCTGGTCATCGCGGACAAGGGCTTCGCCTCCAGGGAGTTCGAGGCCGATCTGGCCTTCCGGGGCGCGCAGTTGCTGCGGCCTTCTTTCCGCCGCGAGAAGAAGCGCAGGGGCGAGTCCCTGCTGAAGTCGGTGCGGCAGCTGATCGAGTCGGTCAACGGCACCCTCAAAGGCCAGCTCGATCTGGAACAGCACGGCGGCCGGACCTTCGAGGGCGTCGCCGTCCGCGTCGCCCAGCGCATCCTCGCGATGGCCGCCGCGATCTGGCACAACCACAAGACCGCCCAGCCGGTCCTGCGATCCCTGATCGCCTACGACCACTGATCACATCGGAATGACTCATCTAGAAGGCTGCTGAAAATCTTGTTGTGGGGCTGTCCGGCCGGAGGCCGGGCGGCTCTTTTCGCTATGCGGTGGCGGGGTTGAGGTGCCAGGTGGTGCCGGTTCGGGTGAGTCCGAGGTTGATCAGGCGGCGGAGGTTGAGGGCGGCGGCGCGGTGGTGGAGCCAGATGTTGTTGGCGATGATGCCGCGGTGCGGGGCGCGGCGGTTGCCGTTGGCGACGAGCCAGGCGATGGCGCGTTCGACCGGGGGCCGCCATCTGCGGTATTCGGCCTGCCAGACCGGGTCGGCCGCCTCTCGGCGGGCGGCGGTCAGCAGTTCGTGCTGGGGATGGATGCTGAGGGTGCGTCCGGTCTTGGAGGTGGTGCAGCGCCCGCGTAGGGGGCAGTCGGCGCAGAGGCGCTTGAACTGGGCGGTGCGGGCGCCGTCCGCTTTGGCCTGGCCGAGGTTGGCGGTGCGTCCGGCCGGGCAGGTTGCGGTGCCGGCTGCTGGGTCGATGCGGAAGTCGTCGATGGTGAAGCCGCCGGGGATCACCTGCCGCAGCGGCGGTGGCTTGATCACGAGGGTGTGGCCCGTGGCCTGCAACTGTTCGCGCAGGTCGCCGGTCCCGTAGGCGGAGTCGCCAAGCACGGTTAATGCGCCGTCCTCCCCGTCCAGCAGATCACAGGCAACGGCCGCTTCGTGGCTGCCGGGACCATGGCCGCCGGTGAGGGCGACGGCGGTGAACAGCCCGCTCTCCGGTTCGAAGGAGACGTGTCCTTTGAAGCCGTCCTGGTGGCGGGTGCGGTTTTTGTGGATGTGCCGGGCGTCCGGATCGACGGTGGACACCGTCCGGCCGGGCATGGTGCGCTGGGCGATGCGCCAGCGCCCGTCACGTCCGTCGGAGTCCTGGGCCGGTTCGACGTCCTGCCCGGCGACCAGGGCCAGCAGGCCCACCGCGTTCGCGGCCTTCTCGCCCAACTCCCGCTCGGGCAGGTGCCCGAGCAGGTTGAGGGCGTCGGTGACCAGAGCATCGACCAGCGCGGCGCGCGCCTGCTCGTCGTTCCAGGCGATCTTCGGTTTGCCCGGGTCGGTGTAGTCGTGCGCGCGGCAGTGCTCCGCGGCCACCTCCTGGGCTCCGGGGACCTCGCGGATCACCCGGCGGACGGCGGAGATGATCTGGGTGACGGTGTCCTGGGTGGCCACCGCGTCATCGAGGACGGTGGAATCCAGCGCCCGCCGCTGCCTGCCCTTCAGGACGCCGGTCGCGGCCACGACGTCCTTGACCTTGGTGAAGATCCGCATCGGATCGGCCGAGTAACGCAGACGGCGCCGGAAGTACGTCAGCAGCGACGGATCGAATGCCATGTCGTACAGGCCCAGCCCGCAGGCCGCCTTCCACCGCAGGTCACACCGCAGTTCCTGGACCGTCTCGAAGTCCGACAGCCCCTGCAGGCTCTGCAGCACCACGGTCGCGGCCAGGACCTGCGGCGGCAGACTCGGCCGGCCGTTGGACGAGGGATACATGTCGGCGAACATCGACGGTGGGAACAGTGCCTCCCGGTACTCGGCCAGGAACGCGAACACGCTCCCGGCCGGGATCAACTCCCGGCAGGTCTCCCACACATCCGGCCCGGCCATCTCCCCGGCCCATTCCCCCTGCATGCCCACAAGACTGGACCCGGCCCTGCCGGGCCGGGTCCAGAACCCGCAACATTTTCAGCAGCCTTCTAGGCGAACCCACGACCACCTGCTAGTAGCTCCTGCATGGCAGATCCCAAAGGTTTCCCCCTCAAAGACAACGCCACACACGACGCCACGGAGCACTACGAGCGCTACAGCGCCCCTCTGATGGCGCCCTTCGTCACCGCGGTCGTCGAGGCCGCGGACCTCTTCCCGGGCGCCCAGGTCCTCGACCTGGCCTGCGGCACGGGTTTTGTCGCCCGCGCGGCCGCCGCCCAGGTCGGCCCCACGGGCCATGTGGCCGCCGCCGACCTCCTGGAGGGCATGCTCAGGACCGCCGCCCGCCACGCGCCCCGGATGTACCCGGACATCGAGTTCACCCTGGCACCGGCCGACAAACTCCCGTACCCGGACGACTCGTTCGACGCGGTCCTCTGCCAACAGGGCATCCAGTTCTTCCCCGACCTGGAGGCCGCACTCACCGAAGCGGCCCGCGTCACCCGCCCGGGCGGCCGATTCACGGCCACGGCCTGGACCCCGCCCGCGGACCGTTCCCCGTACTTCGCGGCCCAGCTCAAGGCGGTCACCGAACACGGCACCAAGGAGGCGGAGGCACGTTTCGCCACGTCCCTCTCCTGCCCGGCGGAACGCGTCACCGCAGCCCTGACCACCGCCGGCTTCCACGACATCACGACCCGCGAGGTCACCGTCACGATCGCCTTCCCCGACCTCGCGGACTTCGCCGCGGGCCACCTGGCTGCCGTCCCCTGGGGCCAGTCGATCGAGGACACGGGCGGCGCGGCAGCCTTCGCCGAGGCAGCGGAAACGATCCGCAGAACCCTGACGGCCCACACGGCCCCCGACGGCTCGGCAACGCTCCCTTTCACATCAACCCTGATCACAACAACCCGCTGAACCAGAGGAGGCCCGCCAGTGCCTACTACTACGTAGTAGGCACACCGGCCCCCACCGGAGCCCCACCCTGCGCGACCACCCGACTCCGCCGCGCCAGAGAGGGCTGATTCTGTACGGGGGTCAGCAGCCGCCCCAGCCGTACGGCGAGGACGCTGATCCCCAGCGAGAACAGCAGGAACATCACGATGTACGGCGCGTGCAGCGAGGCCCCGAGCGGCCCGCCCACCGCCGGACCGACGGCCAGCGCGAGCTGCTTCACCAGGGCGAACGCCGAGTTGTACTGCCCGGCAAGCCCGGCCGGAGCCAGATCGGCCACCAGCGGGGCGACGGTCGGCGACAGCATCGCCTCCCCGAGCCCGAACAGCGCGTACGTCGACACGAACGCGGCGGTCGCCATGGCCTGGCTGCCGTGCCCGAGCCCCGCATACCCGGCCACACCCCACGCGACGGCCCAGAGAATCCCGACGGCCGCGATCACCCGGGACCGCTTCTGCCGCTCGACAAACTTGAGTACCGCGAACTGCGCGACCACGATGACCGCCGTGTTCGCCGCCAGCGCCGACCCGAGCGTGGACGTCGAGATCCCGGCCGCCTCGACCCCGTACGCACTCAGCCCTGACTCGAACTGCCCATAACAGGCGAAGAAAAGAACAAACCCCAGCACACACAGCTGCACCATGGCCCGGTTCCCGAGCAACTGCTTCCAGCTGCCCTTGGCCTGAGTCGGCGCACCGCCGATCCGCGCCGAACGAGGCATCCGTACCGTCGCCATGATCACGGCGAGCAGCAGGAACATCGCCGCCTCGATCGAGAACAGCAGGGTGAACGACCCGGCCCGCGTCGTGTCCACGAGATGCCCGCCGATGAGCCCACCGACGCCGAGCCCGAGGTTCTGCAGAAAGAACTGGGTCGCGAAGGCCCGAGACCGCGTCTCCGCCGACGAGAAGTCCACGATCATCGTCGCGAGCGCCGGCTGCATCATGGCCTGCCCGGCCCCCAGCGCCACCGCGGCGAGGAGTACGGCGGTCGCGTTCGCGGCGAGCCCGAGGCTCAGCGCGCCGACGGCAGCGGTGACCAGGGCGACGAGCAGCACCGGCAGCGGGCCGCGCCGGACGATGGTCCGCCCGGCGAACGGCAGCACGACCAGCGCGGCCACGGCAAAGACGGCGAGTACGAGACCCGCCGTCATGGCTCCCAGTCCCCGCACCTGCGCCACATAGACGTACAGATAGGGGACGGTGAAGCCGAGCCCGAACGCGCTGAGTGCGTTGCCCACATGGATCCGGCGCATCGCTGCGCCCATCGCCCTGGTCACTTTCACCTGCCTTGATCCTGAAGTCGTACGCCTGCCGAAGGAGTTAGGAGTGAAGACTTCGAAGCTAAAGTTAAGAATTGAACAGTACACCTGGAAGGACTTCAACACCAAGCGCGCAGATGGGACACTGCTCCCATGGGTGACACCCCCGCCGTCGGCGAGCCAACGCTCGATGAGCAGATCGCCGCCTATCAGCGCGAGTTCGGGGACCTGGACCCCCAGGTCGAGAAGATCGTCTCGGCCCTGGGCCGGCTGAACCGGCGTATGAACGTGGCGTACGGCCGCCAGACCGCCACCCTCGGCATCAGCAACGCCGAGTGGGAGGTCCTCAAGGCGCTGGTGCTGGCTGGCGCTCCCTACCGCATGGGCCCGAGCGACCTGGCGAAGCGGCTGGGCCTGACGCCGGCCGCGATGACCCACCGGATCGACCGGATGGTGACGGAGGGGCTCGTCACCAGGGAGCGCGACGAGTCCAACCGGGTCCGCGTGATCGTGGAGCTGACGGACGAGGGCCGCGAGAAGTGGCTGGAGGCGATGCGCATGGCCACGGTCTTCGAGGAGGACCTCCTCCAGGACCTCACCCAGGACGAACGCACGAGGCTCGGCGACGTCCTGACCCGCCTCCTGCGTCGCGTGGAGCACGCCCAGCCGGACGCCGGCGGACGACTCAGCGACCTCGACTAAAGATCTTGACAGGGGTGGGCAGGGGATGACATGGGGGCGCTTGACATCCCCCTCCCCGATCCGTAAAGTTCTTCGGGTTGCCACGGGGCCGTAACGGTTCTGCGGCAGCACCTCCGCCGCAACAGCGGCAACCCAAACCATCAGCATGATCTCCCAGCCGGGATGATTTCGGCGTGCCCGAATTCATTTCGAATGGGGCGTGATGGAGTTCGATCAGCTCGACGGCCCGATTGGGAATCGCCGAGAGGATCCGCTAGGGTTTGAGACGTCGGAACGGCCCAACGGCCGGGAAGACAAGCCCCGCTGACTGGGAATCAGGCCCGAAAGGATCTGATAGAGTCGGACTCGCCGGAAAGGGAAACGCGAAAGCGGAAACCTGGAAAGCACCGAGGAAATCGGATCCGGAAACGGTCTGATAGAGTCGGAAACGCAAGACCAGAAAGAAATAGCAGGACCGAAGGGAAACTGCCCGGAGGAAAGCCCGAGAGGGTGAGTACGAAGGAAGCGTCCGTTCCTTGAGAACTCAACAGCGTGCCAAAAATCAACGCCAGATATGTTGATACCCCGTCCATCACATTCGTGATGGTCGAGGTTCCTTTGAAGCAGTAAACACAGCGAGGACGCTGTGAATGGTCGGGCTTATTCCGCCTGACTGTTCCGCTCTCGTGTGTGTGCACCGGATATCCGGTAAACATTCACGGAGAGTTTGATCCTGGCTCAGGACGAACGCTGGCGGCGTGCTTAACACATGCAAGTCGAACGATGAACCACTTCGGTGGGGATTAGTGGCGAACGGGTGAGTAACACGTGGGCAATCTGCCCTGCACTCTGGGACAAGCCCTGGAAACGGGGTCTAATACCGGATGATACTTCTGCTCGCATGGGTGGGGGTTGAAAGCTCCGGCGGTGCAGGATGAGCCCGCGGCCTATCAGCTTGTTGGTGAGGTAGTGGCTCACCAAGGCGACGACGGGTAGCCGGCCTGAGAGGGCGACCGGCCACACTGGGACTGAGACACGGCCCAGACTCCTACGGGAGGCAGCAGTGGGGAATATTGCACAATGGGCGCAAGCCTGATGCAGCGACGCCGCGTGAGGGATGACGGCCTTCGGGTTGTAAACCTCTTTCAGCAGGGAAGAAGCGCAAGTGACGGTACCTGCAGAAGAAGCGCCGGCTAACTACGTGCCAGCAGCCGCGGTAATACGTAGGGCGCAAGCGTTGTCCGGAATTATTGGGCGTAAAGAGCTCGTAGGCGGTCTGTCGCGTCGGATGTGAAAGCCCGGGGCTTAACCCCGGGTCTGCATTCGATACGGGCAGACTAGAGTGTGGTAGGGGAGATCGGAATTCCTGGTGTAGCGGTGAAATGCGCAGATATCAGGAGGAACACCGGTGGCGAAGGCGGATCTCTGGGCCATTACTGACGCTGAGGAGCGAAAGCGTGGGGAGCGAACAGGATTAGATACCCTGGTAGTCCACGCCGTAAACGGTGGGAACTAGGTGTTGGCGACATTCCACGTCGTCGGTGCCGCAGCTAACGCATTAAGTTCCCCGCCTGGGGAGTACGGCCGCAAGGCTAAAACTCAAAGGAATTGACGGGGGCCCGCACAAGCAGCGGAGCATGTGGCTTAATTCGACGCAACGCGAAGAACCTTACCAAGGCTTGACATACACCGGAAACGGCCAGAGATGGTCGCCCCCTTGTGGTCGGTGTACAGGTGGTGCATGGCTGTCGTCAGCTCGTGTCGTGAGATGTTGGGTTAAGTCCCGCAACGAGCGCAACCCTTGTTCTGTGTTGCCAGCACGCTCCTTCGGGGGTGGTGGGGACTCACAGGAGACTGCCGGGGTCAACTCGGAGGAAGGTGGGGACGACGTCAAGTCATCATGCCCCTTATGTCTTGGGCTGCACACGTGCTACAATGGCCGGTACAATGAGCTGCGATGCCGTGAGGCGGAGCGAATCTCAAAAAGCCGGTCTCAGTTCGGATTGGGGTCTGCAACTCGACCCCATGAAGTCGGAGTTGCTAGTAATCGCAGATCAGCATTGCTGCGGTGAATACGTTCCCGGGCCTTGTACACACCGCCCGTCACGTCACGAAAGTCGGTAACACCCGAAGCCGGTGGCCCAACCCCTTACGGGGAGGGAGCTGTCGAAGGTGGGACTGGCGATTGGGACGAAGTCGTAACAAGGTAGCCGTACCGGAAGGTGCGGCTGGATCACCTCCTTTCTAAGGAGCATCTAGGCCGCCAAGCACGCTTGGTGGTCCAGGGCCATTACGTCGGCACACGTCCGGCGGTGGTTGCTCATGGGTGGAACGTTGATTATTCGGCACACTTGATCGTCTTCTCCTTCCAGTACTGTCCTTCGGGGCGTGGAACGAATGAGGGAAGCGGCGAGTGGGCCGGGCACGCTGTTGGGTGTCTGAGGGTACGGCCGGTATGGCTGCCTTCAGTGCCGACCCCAGTGAACTCGCCCGTAAGGGTGGGGTGGTGGGTGGTTGGTCGTTGTTTGAGAACTGCACAGTGGACGCGAGCATCTGTGGCCAAGTTTTTAAGGGCGCACGGTGGATGCCTTGGCACCAGGAACCGATGAAGGACGTGGGAGGCCACGATAGTCCCCGGGGAGTCGTCAACCAGGCTTTGATCCGGGGGTTTCCGAATGGGGAAACCCGGCAGTCGTCATGGGCTGTCACCCACATCTGAACACATAGGGTGTGTGGAGGGAACGCGGGGAAGTGAAACATCTCAGTACCCGCAGGAAGAGAAAACAACCGTGATTCCGGGAGTAGTGGCGAGCGAAACCGGATGAGGCCAAACCGTATACGTGTGAGACCCGGCAGGGGTTGCGTGTGCGGGGTTGTGGGATCTCTCTTCTGTCGTCTGCCGGCGACAGGACGAGTCAGAAACCGTTGATGTAGGCGAAGGACATGCGAAAGGTCCGGCGTAGAGGGTAAGACCCCCGTAGTCGAAACGTCAACGGCTCGTTTGAGAGACACCCAAGTAGCACGGGGCCCGAGAAATCCCGTGTGAATCTGGCGGGACCACCCGTTAAGCCTAAATATTCCCTGGTGACCGATAGCGGATAGTACCGTGAGGGAATGGTGAAAAGTACCGCGGGAGCGGAGTGAAATAGTACCTGAAACCGTGTGCCTACAAGCCGTGGGAGCGTCGCGCATTGAGTTTACTCAGTGCGTCGTGACTGCGTGCCTTTTGAAGAATGAGCCTGCGAGTTTGCGGTGTGTTGCGAGGTTAACCCGTGTGGGGAAGCCGTAGCGAAAGCGAGTCCGAATAGGGCGTTTTAGTAGCGCGCTCAAGACCCGAAGCGGAGTGATCTAGCCATGGGCAGGTTGAAGCGGAGGTAAGACTTCGTGGAGGACCGAACCCACCAGGGTTGAAAACCTGGGGGATGACCTGTGGTTAGGGGTGAAAGGCCAATCAAACTCCGTGATAGCTGGTTCTCCCCGAAATGCATTTAGGTGCAGCGTCGTGTGTTTCTTGCCGGAGGTAGAGCACTGGATAGGCGATGGGCCCTACCGGGTTACTGACCTTAGCCAAACTCCGAATGCCGGTAAGTGAGAGCGCGGCAGTGAGACTGTGGGGGATAAGCTCCATGGTCGAGAGGGAAACAGCCCAGAGCATCGACTAAGGCCCCTAAGCGTACGCTAAGTGGGAAAGGATGTGGAGTCGCAGAGACAACCAGGAGGTTGGCTTAGAAGCAGCCACCCTTGAAAGAGTGCGTAATAGCTCACTGGTCTAGTGATTCCGCGCCGACAATGTAGCGGGGCTCAAGCGTACCGCCGAAGTCGTGTCATTGCAGCAGAAGCCCCAACGGGTGTTGTGATGGGTAGGGGAGCGTCGTATGCCGGGTGAAGCGGCGGTGGAAGCCAGTCGTGGACGGTTTACGAGTGAGAATGCAGGCATGAGTAGCGATACACACGTGGGAAACGTGTGCGCCGATTGACTAAGGGTTCCTGGGTCAAGCTGATCTGCCCAGGGTAAGTCGGGACCTAAGGCGAGGCCGACAGGCGTAGTCGATGGATAACCGGTTGATATTCCGGTACCCGCTGTGAAGCGTCAAACATCGAGCCCATTAATGCTAAAGCCGTGAAGCCGTTCCGGACCCTTCGGGGAATGGAAAGTGGTGGAGCCGCTGACCCAAGGTGGTAGTAGGTGAGTGATGGGGTGACGCAGGAAGGTAGTCCATCCCGGGCGGTGGTTGTCCCGGGGTAAGGGTGTAGGACGAACGGTAGGCAAATCCGCCGTTCACATAGTCTGAGACCTGATGCCGAGCCGATTGTGGTGAAGTGGATGATCCTATGCTGTCGAGAAAAGCCTCTAGCGAGTTTCATGGCGGCCCGTACCCTAAACCGACTCAGGTGGTCAGGTAGAGAATACCGAGGCGTTCGGGTGAACTATGGTTAAGGAACTCGGCAAAATGCCCCCGTAACTTCGGGAGAAGGGGGGCCATCACCGGTGATTGAATTTACTTCATGAGCTGGGGGTGGCCGCAGAGACCAGCGAGAAGCGACTGTTTACTAAAAACACAGGTCCGTGCGAAGCCGTAAGGCGATGTATACGGACTGACGCCTGCCCGGTGCTGGAACGTTAAGGGGACCGGTTAGTCCAACTTCGGTTGGGCGAGGCTGAGAACTTAAGCGCCAGTAAACGGCGGTGGTAACTATAACCATCCTAAGGTAGCGAAATTCCTTGTCGGGTAAGTTCCGACCTGCACGAATGGCGTAACGACTTCTCGACTGTCTCAACCATAGGCCCGGTGAAATTGCACTACGAGTAAAGATGCTCGTTTCGCGCAGCAGGACGGAAAGACCCCGGGACCTTTACTATAGTTTGATATTGGTGTTCGGTTCGGCTTGTGTAGGATAGCTGGGAGACTGTGAAGTGGGCACGCCAGTGTCTGTGGAGTCGTCGTTGAAATACCAGTCTGGTCGTGCTGGATGTCTAACCTGGGTCCGTGATCCGGATCAGGGACAGTGTCTGATGGGTAGTTTAACTGGGGCGGTTGCCTCCTAAAGAGTAACGGAGGCGCCCAAAGGTTCCCTCAGCCTGGTTGGCAATCAGGTGTTGAGTGTAAGTGCACAAGGGAGCTTGACTGTGAGACCGACGGGTCGAGCAGGGACGAAAGTCGGGACTAGTGATCCGGCGGTGGCTTGTGGAAGCGCCGTCGCTCAACGGATAAAAGGTACCCCGGGGATAACAGGCTGATCTTCCCCAAGAGTCCATATCGACGGGATGGTTTGGCACCTCGATGTCGGCTCGTCGCATCCTGGGGCTGGAGTCGGTCCCAAGGGTTGGGCTGTTCGCCCATTAAAGCGGTACGCGAGCTGGGTTTAGAACGTCGTGAGACAGTTCGGTCCCTATCCGCTGCGCGCGCAGGAACATTGTGAAGGGCTGTCCCTAGTACGAGAGGACCGGGACGGACGAACCTCTGGTGTGCCAGTTGTTCTGCCAAGGGCATGGCTGGTTGGCTACGTTCGGGAGGGATAACCGCTGAAAGCATCTAAGCGGGAAGCCTGCTTCGAGATGAGTGTTCCCACCCCCTTTGAGGGGTTAAGGCTCCCAGTAGACGACTGGGTTGATAGGCCAGATCTGGAAGCCCGGTAACGGGTGGAGGTGACTGGTACTAATAGGCCGAGGGCTTGTCCTCAGTTGCTCGCGTCCACTGTGTTGGTTCTGAAACCACGAACAACCCCATTGCCATGGTCACGGCAGTGGTGCGGTTGAAGTGTTTGTTTCACCGTGTTTCGGTGGTCATAGCGTGAGGGAAACGCCCGGTTACATTCCGAACCCGGAAGCTAAGCCTTACAGCGCCGATGGTACTGCAGGGGGGACCCTGTGGGAGAGTAGGACACCGCCGAACAAATATTGCGAAAAGCCCCGTACCGGGGATACCGGTACGGGGCTTTTCTGCTTTTCCGGGGTGCCGTCGGGGCACTACCGTGATCCCCATGAGCAGCTTTGTGATTCGCTCCGTGCGGGCAGATGAGTGGCGTGCCGCCAAAGAGCTTCGGCTGGCTGCCTTGCAGGATCCCGTCGCGCATCTCGCCTTCCTGGAGACGTACGAGGAGGCCGTGGGCCGGCCCGACTCCTTCTGGCAGGAGCGGGTTCAGCGCGGGGCCGAGGGGCAGACCGGCGCTCAGCAGATCATCGCCGAGGGACCCGACGGGGAGTGGGTCGGGGGACTTGTGGTGCTTGTCGAGGAGCCCGGGGCTGTGGACTGGGCCGGGCTCCTCGTCGAGGAGAAGCAGGGGCACATCGTCGGGGTGTTCATGCTGCCCGAGCACCGGGGGTGCGGGCTGACCGATGTGCTCTTCGACGCGGCCCTGGAGTGGGCCTGGGAGGCCGCGGGCGTCGAGCGGGTGCGGTTGATCGTCCATCAGGACAACGCGCGGGCACAGCGGTTCTATCGGCGCATGGGATTCGTACCCAGTGGCGTCACCGTGCCCCTGAGCGGCTCTGACGACTCCGAGCTCGAGTTCGTGCTGGAGCGCGAGCTACACCCGTAGGTCGTGGTGGGGCCATCTTGCTCGGAGTTGTTCTCTTGACCGGAGCAGGGCCAGGGTCGGCATGCCCCGGTCCGCTCCGGTGGTGAGCAGCTCCGGGAGCTGGGGCAGGGGAGCGACCGCCGCGACGTCGTCCAGGACGAGTGTCAGTGGTGGGTCGAGGCGACCGGAGGATGACCGTTCGGCCATGCGCCGGCCGCGCTCGACCACGCTTGCGGCCAGTGCCGTCAGGAGGGGCATCGCGCCCGGGTTCGTCCTGGGGTCCTCGATCGGTTCACCGACCACATAAAGCGTGCCCCCTTCGGCGATGAAGGAATCCAGCGTGAGGGCGTCACTTCGGTTCGCCGTGCACGCCTCGCGGATGTTCACCGTGGAGAGCGCGGCGAGGGCTCGGCTCGTCAACTCCTGCGCGATGTCCCGGCGTTCGGGGTGCGCGGTGAGGGCGGCTTCGAGTTCGCCGGCGGCGCCGGGGGCTGCCTTGGGGTTGGTGCGGAGGATGCGTACGGCTTCCTGGACGTTGGTGCCCTGCGCCCAGCGGTGTACGTGGCGGATCGTGCGGGCGTCTATGGCGGCGGCGTGCAGGTAGCTGCGGAGGAGTGTTTCCGCGGTCTCTGCGGTTGTCTGGTCGATCTTCGCCGTGGGGCGGACCGGGGTGAGGAGGGCGGTCGCTCTTGCGGCCGCGGTGGATCTGTCCTCGCAGCCGGTCGTGGGGGGCCAGTGGAGGCGGGCCGGGGTGTCGCAGAGGTGGGTGGGGTCGTAGAGGAGGGTCGGGCCGAGTTTGGCTCGGGCGTCCTTCGTCTCCTGCCAGAGGGTGGGGTTGGAGGTGAGGACGAGGGCGGGGCCCTCCGCGTCCTGGATGGCTTGGGTCGCGGGGGCGGTGCGGGTGTCCTGGGCGCCGTAGAAGATGGTTTCCCGTACGCCCACCGGTTCAACGTCCGTTGCCACGACAGGCGTTGGGGGTGTCTCGGTCGGCGGAGTTTCTTTCGGGGCCTTCTCTGCCGCCTTCTCTGCCGCCTTCTCTGGCTCCGCCTCCTTCTCCACCGTCTTCTCCAACTCGACCGGCGGCTCCGTACGTTGTACTGGAACCTTTCTCGCCGCCCGTACCGCCTTCCAGCGGGCCAGTGTGCCCAGTACGAAGATCGTGAGGACGAACAGGACCATCAGCTGGCCGATGAACAGGCCCCAGAACAGGCCCCATCCCGAGAGCTGGTCCGCCGGGGTCTCCGGCCAGGCGCCCGGGACGTCGCGTGGGTCCGTGATCAGGTGGCGCAGTGCCGCCGGGGTGCGGGTGAAGGTGACGCCCTGGGGCCAGGTGGCGTGGGAGAGGAAGCCCGCGACGCCTGTTGCCGTCCACACCAGTACCGTCAGGCCGAGGAGGAAGGCGATCAGGCCGACCAACAGGCCGTCGGAGACGCCGCGTTCGGCCTGTCCGCCCTTCTGGCGTTCGTCCGGTCTCATCGTTCTCACGCCACCGTGGACTCGGAGGAGTCGTCCAGGTCGCTGAGGTGCTGTTCGACGAAGGCTGCCGCGCGTTCCTCCGCCTCCAACTCCGCGGCTCTCAGGGCGTCGTCGGTCAGCTGGAGGTCGCGGTCGCGGGACGACTCCGTCATGGCCCGGTCGGTGAAGACGAGGGCGCGTTCCGTCTCCGTGACCAGGTGTTTGACGACCTGGACGTTGCCGTTGACGTCCCAGACGGCGATGCCTGGGGTGAGGGTCGGGATGATCTCCACCGCCCAGCGCGGTAGGCCGATCACTCTGCCCGTCGCCCTCGCCTCGTCGGCCTTCTGGGCGTAGATCGTTCGTGTCGAGGCCATCTTCAAGATTGCCGCTGCCTCCTTCGCCGCCGCTCCGTCCACCACGTCGCTCAAGTGGTGCACGACCGCCACGAAGGACAGGCCGAGGCGGCGGCCGAACTTCAGCAAGCGCTGGAAGAGTTGGGCCACGAAGGGGCTGCTGATGATGTGCCAGGCCTCCTCGACCAGGAAGATGCGCTTCTTCCGGTCGGGGCGGATCCAGGTGTGCTCCAGCCAGACACCGATGATCGCCATCAGGATCGGCATCGCGATCGAGTTGCGGTCGATGTGGGACAGGTCGAAGACGATCAGGGGGGCGTCCAGGTCGATGCCGACCGTCGTCGGGCCGTCGAACATGCCTCGCAGGTCACCGTCGACCAGGCGGTCCAGGACCAGGGCCACGTCGAGGCCCCAGGCGCGTACGTCGTCTATGGCGACGTTCATCGCCTCCGCCGACTCCGGCTCGGGGTGGCGGAGTTGCTCGACGATGTCCATCAGTACTGGCTGGCGCTCGACGATCGTCTCGTTGACGTAGGCGTGCGCGACCTTCAGGGCGAAGCCGGAGCGTTCGTCCAGGCCGTGGCCCATCGCCACTTCGATGATCGTGCGGAGCAGGGCCAGCTGGCCCGTTGTCGTGATCGCGGGGTCCAGCGGGTTCAGGCGGATACCCATGTCCAGGGCGGCCATCGGGTCCAGGCGGATGGGGGTTATCCCCAACTCCTCCGCGATGAGGTTCCATTCGCCGACGCCGTCCTCGCCCTGCGCGTCCAGGACGACCACCTGGCGGTCCCGGAAGCGGAGTTGACGTAGGACGTACGTCTTCTCCAGCGCCGACTTGCCGTTGCCGGACTCGCCGAGCACCAGCCAGTGCGGGGCGGGGAGTTGCTGGCCGTACAGCTGGAAGGGGTCGTAGATGTACCCCTTTCCGGAGTACACCTCGCGGCCGATGATGACGCCGGAGTCACCGAGGCCGGGGGCGGCGGTGGGGAGGTAGACGGCCTGGGCCTGGCCCGTGGAGGTGCGGACGGGCAGGCGGGTCGTCTCGATCTTGCCGAAGAGGAAGGACGTGAAGGTGTCGGTGAGGGCGGTCAGCGGGTCCCGCATCAGCGCATCAGCCCTACCTTCGGATTCCGGTGGCGAACGGGAGTGTGTTGACGAACGCGCGGTGGTGCTCTCGGTCGCACCACTCCAGCTTCAGATACGACTTGCCCGCCGACGCCCTTATCGTGCGCTTGTCGCGCGCCAGGGCCTCGGGCGATCGGGAGGAGACGGTGATGTAGCCGACCAGGTTGACGCCGGCCGCGCCGCTCGCGAGGTCCTCGCCGCGCTGGTCGATGCGGTTGTGGGAGGCCACGTCGCGGGGGTCGACCGTGCGGTTCATCTTGGCCGCTCGGCTCGCTTCCGCGTCGTCGTTCGTCTTTTCCGTCAGCATGCGCTCGATGGCCACCTCGGTGGGTTCCAGGTCCATCGTGACCGCCACCGTGCGGATGACGTCCGGGGTGTGGACGAGGAGCGGGGCCAGGAAGTTGACGCCCACCGGGGTCATCGGCCATTCCTTCACCCAGGCCGTGGAGTGGCACCAGGGGGCGCGCGTCGACGACTCGCGGGTCTTCGCCTGGAGGTACGTCGCTTCCATGGCGTCCAGTTCGGCCGGCCAGGCGTTCCGTTTCGTCATCGCCTGGATGTGGTCGATCGGGTGGTCCGGGTCGTACATGGAGTGGATGAGGGAGGCCAGCCTGCCCTGGCCCAGGGGCTGGCGGACGCGGATGTCCGCCTCCTGGAGGCGGGAGCAGATGTCCGTCAGCTCGCGGGCCATGACGACCGCCAGGCCCGCGTCGCGGTCGACCTTCTTGCCGCCGTGGGGGCGGGCCGCGCGGGCCATCGCGTGGGCCTCGGCGGCCAGTTCGCGGTTGAAGTGCATACAGGCGACCAGATACGCGCGGTGCTGTTCGCTGCTCGTCGACACCATCGACTGGAGCTGCTCGTACGAGTGCTGCAGCCACGGCGGTGACTTCTCGTCGCCGCGTACGGACACGTCCTTGGCGTGGGCGTCCGGGTCGGCGGGGAGGGTGCGGGCGAGCATCTGGAGGCGGGTGACGAAGCCGTCGCCGTTCGCCACGTGCTTCAGGAGGGTGCCGAAGCGGTCTACCAGGGCCTCCTGGTCCTCGCTGTCGCGCAGGCCGACGCCCGGGCCCTCGATCTCGATCGCCGCCGTCACCGTACGGCGGTCCGCGTGCAGGAGTACGGCGATCTCGTCCGGGCCGAACGGGGCCGCGAGCCAGTTGATGCGGCCGATGCCCGGGGGCGGGCCGATCTCGACCTCGCGGCCGTCGATCTGGGTGCCGGCCTCCATGACGGAGCTGCGGTACGCGGTGCCCTGGCGGAGCGATCGCTTGTAACTGCGGTTGATCTCGAACCACTTGTAGAACGTGCGGCGCTTGTACGGGACGTACACCACCGCGAGTGCCAGCATCGGGAAGCCGGTCAGCAGCACGATGCGCAGGGCCAGCACGGGGACGACCAGGCCGCACACCATGCCGAGGAAGGCGCCCACGATGATGAGCGCGATCTCTCCGGACTCGCGGTTGCGGCCGACGATCGCGTTCGGCCGGGCGCGGCCGATCAGGTACGTACGGCGGGGCGAGACCACGTGGGACACATGGGACTCGGTCGTCAACGCCCGTCACCTCCAGGGCGGTTGGATCGGTTGCTGGTGCCGGCGGGGCCGCTGCGCGGCGGGGGTGCGGCGGAGGGGACAGATCCGCCGCCGCCCGAGGGCCGTGAGCTGTGCGCGGCCACGCCGCCGGACGCGGGGTTGGCCGGGCGCGGGGTGGACGACTGGCCGCCGCCTCCACCGCCCCCGTTGTTGTCCGCCCGGCTGCTGTGGGTCTTGATGCCCTGGGCGACGAGGGTCGCCGGGGAGCTGATGACAGCGGCGGCCTTGCTCTCGGCGCCCTGCATGATGCGGTTGTTGCGGGAGTTGGCAATCTCGTCGCCGAAGCCCGGGACGAAGCGGTAGATCATCGCGCTCGCGAAGATGGCGAGGAGGATGATGGAGAGCCCGGAGACGACGGCCGAGAAGGCGTCCGGGCCGTTGTCGTCCGTGGCCAGCGCGCCCGCGAGGCCGAGCACGATGGCGATCACCGGTTTGACCAGGATGACCGCGATCATGATGCCGGCCCAGCGGCGGACGTGCCCCCACAGGTTCTTGTCGACCAGGCCCGCGTACACGACCGTGCCGAGCAGGGCGCCGACGTACAGCAGGGCGGCCCGGATGACCAGTTCCAGCCAGAGGACGCCGGCCGCGAGGATCGACACCATGGAGACCACGATCAGCATGATCGGGCCGCCGCCGATGTCCTCGCCCTTGGCCAGCGCACCCGAGAAGGTGCCGAAGAACGTGTCGGTCTGGTCGCCGGTCGCGCTCGCGAGGACCTCGGTGACGCCGTCGGTCGCCGAGACGACGGTGTAGAGGATGAGGGGCGTGAACGCGGAGGCCAGGACGGTCAGCCAGAGGAAGCCGATCGCCTCGGAGATGGCCGTGGTGAGGGGGACGCCTCGCATGGCCCGCTTGGCGACCGCGAGCAGCCACAGCACCAGGGTCAGGACGGTGGACGCGGCGAACACGACCGCGTACTGCTGGAGGAACTTGGTGTTGGTGAAGTCGACGTTGGCGGTGTCCTTCACGGCCTCGCTGAGCTTGTCGACCGTCCAGGAGGCGGCGTCGGCACACCCCTTGGCGAGGGAGGACAGCGGGTCGAGGGTGGAGGCGGGGTTCGTGACCGATCCCGAGCCGGAGCCCTGCTGGCCTTCGCAGACCTCCTTGGCCGCGTCGGGGAGCAGCGCGCAGTCAGGGTTGCCGGCCGTGGACGAGGCCGACGGCGAGGGGGACGGTGTCGGGGCCGCGTACGCCTGGGACGCCAGGAGTACGGCCGCCGCCTGTACGGCTGTCAGCGCGCCGGCGAGCTTGAGCACGAGGTAGGGCCTACCTGGCGTGTTACCGGGCATAGGTGAACCCTCCGTACTCGTCGATGGCCTTGCTGATCTCGTCGGAGGCGGCGGCCCTGTCGTCGCCCGGGACCGGGGTGGGGCCGTCCTTCTCCGTGTAGGAGACGACCTTCCAGTCGTCGCCCGACCAACGCATGTCGTAGGTCCAGGTGTTCCAGGACGAGGTGACCGGGCTGGTGGAGGTCTCCCCGGCGATGCCGCTCAGGCCGACGTACCAGACCTCGACCGTGGCGGTGGTGTCGCCGTACGCCACGGTCTTCGTGCCGACCGGGGTCACGCGCGAGACGAACGTGCTGCCCTCGGGGGCGTTGCCGTTCGCGTCGAGGCCGAGTCTGGCGAGGAGGCTCGCGGAGTAGGCCTTGTCCAGGGATGCCTTGAGTTTGGCGGCGGCCTCGGTGGTG
The DNA here is from genome assembly GCF_021545335.1 of Streptomyces sp. GQFP. Classification (GTDB taxonomy): domain Bacteria; phylum Actinomycetota; class Actinomycetes; order Streptomycetales; family Streptomycetaceae; genus Streptomyces. The sequence goes on from NZ_CP089312.1 coordinate 5,470,361, forward strand.
AAGAGGGCGTCGACGATCTTGTCGCGGCTGTCCTTGCGGAACATGCCGGTCGAGCCCAGGGACACCGCGTAGTTGGCCGCCGCGGACTGGACGCCCTGCCGGTCGTGCGCGAACCCGGACGGGATGCCCGCCGCCTTCTTCGTGACCGGCTGCTCGCCGGAGGCCGCGGTGGCCGCCGTATCGGGCTGGTTCGCGCTGCCGGAGCCGCTGCCGCTGGTGGAGCTGGTTCCGGTGGTAGAGGAATCGTCTCCTCCACGGTTCGCGAAGGCGATCGCCGCGATCAGCAGGACGACCACGCCGACCGCCGTCACCATGCCCCGCGACGACTTGGTGCGGCGCGCGCCGCCGTAGAGGCCGCCGTTTCCCTGGTCGTGGTAGCGGGTCCGGGTCTGGCCGGAGCCGCCGTACCCGCCGTCGTCGGGGCGTGCGGAATCGCCGTTGCTCTGGCTCTGCCCGTCACCGAGACTCATGCGGCACCCGTCCCCTCGACCGTGTGTCGAATCCACGTGTACGGGAACACGAACACGTGACAGTACGACGGTAGCCGTGCTGGTTCCCGTGCGGGCGCGGTGTGGTGACTCGACATCAGGGAGACGCAACCTCAGTCGGTGGGCACGACGGGTGGGTGGGTGGTGGGAGAGGAGAACCGGGTTCGCCCGGCGGTCCGACTGGAGATGCGCCGCGCGCGGGTGGCGCCGGCTACACGGCCATGCCGTACACGATGGTGAAGAGGGTGCCGAGCGAGCCGATGATGAACACGCCCGTCAGGCCCGCGATGATGAGGCCCTTGCCCTGTTCCGCGCTGAAGGTGTCGCGCAGGGCTGTCGCGCCGATGCGCTGTTTCGCCGCACCCCAGATCGCGATGCCGAGGCACATCAGGATGGCCACGGCCATCACGACCTGGACCATCGTCTTCGCTTCGGTGCCCAGGCTGCCGAAGGGACCCCAGTCCGGAGCGATCCCGCCGATGATGGTGTTGATGTCGCCCTTTTCGGCCGCAAGCCACTTGTAAGTCACCTAAGTCACCGCCCCTGTCGGGTAGTTCCGCGCGCCCCCTGCCGCAGCGCAGAGGTCAGGCCCATTCTCGCCGACAATGACGCTGTCGTATGTCGACTTGGAGTCATTGATTGGCGGGTTTCGTACGAATACCTTTATCGTCACTCTGTGTATCACGGCTGGTTACGCCGGGCAATGAAGTGTGAGCGAAACCTGTGGTGTGGTTCCGTCGTTGTCCACCCCTGGCCACCAGGGTGGTCATCAGGGCGGTCACGGACCGTTTCTGACGGTCCGTCTCCAGGTGTAGGCCAGGCTATCGCGGACCTCGGACATGGCGACGGGCCGCGGCTGGTAGCCGCGGCCCGTTCCCCCTGGATCTGATCGTTCAGGTCAGCCGGTGAAGGCGTCCAGACCCTCCGGGGTGCCCCAGCCGGTCGGGCCGTCGTAGCCGGAGGTGGCGGTGCAGTAGTAGCTCGTGGTGCAGGTGCCGTTGTTGCCCGAGGTCACGTCGTTGAGGGCCGAGGTGCCGGCGGCCGCGTAGGGGTACGAGGCCGGGTAGTCGCTGCTGCCGGGGGTGCCGGCGAGGGCGTAGACACCCGCGATGATCGGCGAGGAGGCGCTGGTGCCGCCGTAGGTGACCCAGCCGGTGCCGTCGCCGTAGGTGTCGTAGACCGAGACGCCGGTCGCGGGGTCGGCCACGGCGGAGACGTCGGAGATCATGCGCTTGGCGCAGGTCGCGTCGGTCTGCCAGGACGGCTTCGCGTCGTACGAGGAGCAGCCGGAGCCGGTGCCCTCGGTGCTGCTGGTCTTCCACACGCTCTCGGTCCAGCCGCGGCTGTTGGAGGAGGTGGACAGCTTGGTGCCGCCGACGGAGGTGACGTACCGGGAGGCCGCCGGGTACTCGGCGCCGTAGCCCTCGTCGCCCGCGCTGACCGTGATGGCGACGCCGGGGTGGTTGAAGTACGAGCTGTCGTAGCTGGTGTCGGAGGAGGACTCCGAGCCGCCGTAGCTGTTGGAGACGTACTTCGCGCCGAGGGTGACCGCGCGGTTCACGGCCGTACCGAGGTTGGCCATCGAGGAGGACTTGGCCTCGACCAGCAGGATGTTGCAGTTCGGGCAGATCGCGCTGGCCATGTCGAGGTCGAGGGAGATCTCACCGGCCCAGCCGCTGTCGGCGGTGGGGAGGGATGTCGTCGAGCCGGTCTGGCTGACCTTGGTGAAGCAGCCGTTGTCGGTGGTGCAGTCCGAGAGGCCGTAGTACGAGCGGTACTCGGCGAGGTCGGACTCGGCGTTCGGGTCGTCGTACGCGTCGACGATCGCGATGGTCTCGCCGGAGCCGTTGGAGGAGGCGGCGGAGGTCAGGCCGTAGGCGTCCTGGAGGTCGCTGGGGCCGTAGCCGGTGGGGGTGGCGGAGGCGGCGTTGGGCTTGATGGTCGCGGGGGTCGTCAGACCCTTTTTCGCGGCCTGCTCCTCCTGGAAGGCGGTGGTGCCGCCGGTGACGCGGAGGGCGTTGCAGGAGGCGAAGCCCTTGGCGGGGGTCGCGTCACATTGGGTGGTGTAGCTGACGTGGGCCTTGGCGACCTGGGCGGCGATCGTTTTGGCGGTGACCTTCTGGGGGGCGGGTGCCGCATTCGCGTGGGCCGCTGTGCCGAGTCCGGCGAGGGCGAGGGCGGCGGTGGCGACTGCGGCGGTGCCTATGCGGCGCCAGCTGCCGTGTCTGCCGTATCTGCCTTGTGTGGACTGGCTGTTGGGGGGTGTCGTACGCAACGTACAGCCTCCTGGTGAGGGGGTGGTCAGGGGCGGTGCGGGTGGGGGTATGCGTGGTGCTTGGCGCCGGTGCGGTTTCCCCGGCGGCGGGTTGGCGGCCCGCCGATGACATTGGCTTGTTGGGTACGTGACAACAAGATGGGTTTCGGAATCCTGACTTCCGCGTGACTGAAGGCGGGTTGGGGGTTACTGATCACTTACGGGGTGATGGGTGGGGGGTGGGGGTGGCTTGACTGTGGGCACAGGTGGTTCACAGGTTGTGGATGGGGGTGGGTGGGGGTGTTCACAGGGTTCCGGGTGGGGGGTGTGTGGTGGTTTGGGGTTTGACGGGGGTTCAGGCGGGGGTTGTGGTGCGTTTGTTGCCGGGGGTGGTGCGGCGGGTGCTGGGTGGGGGTGAGGCGCAGCCCTGGTGGATGCCGAGGCGGGTGCTGACGGTGGTGTCGGCGGATGTCGACTCCGGTGCCGGGGTGGGGGCGGTGTGGATGGTGTGGCGGCCGGGGGCGCGGGAGTCTGTGGCGCGGGAACACATCGAGTTCCTGGAGTGGTACGGCGGGCAGTGGCGGTATCCGGGGGGCAGCAGTGGTTCCGTGGACGGTCCTGCCGACGCTGATGTCGACGTGATCGAGATACGCGGCGGCGGGGGCACGCTCAGCCTTGCCCGGCGTCTTGACCCGCCGCGCTCCATCGAGACGGCGCCATGGATCGGCTGCGTTCTGGTCTACCTCGGGCGGGATGTCGGCCACATCCTCGTCGGCGACCGCCGGTTCGAGGCTTCGGGGCAGCGCAGGGTCGTCGCTGCCTGGAAGGGGCCCCAGGTCGGTCGCGGGTCTCGGCCCGTCGTCGTGGCTTTCGGGCGGGACGGCGTCGAGCTCTCCCGTATTGGTCCGCTCGACAGTCTGGACAGTCGTACCTGGGCTCGGGTGTGGGAGGAGCTGGACGGGTCCGAGGGGCTCTAGACGAAGTGGTCGAACTCGCCCGCTCGTACGCCGAGGACGAAGGCGTTCCACTTGTCGTGGTCGGTGGTGACGACGATGTCGGGGGTGGCGGTCGAGCGGAGGTGGACGGGGGCGTCGGGGGTTTCGCCGAGGGTTACCTCGATTGCGGGGGTGGTTGCCTTCGGCGGGGGTGTGTCGGCCTTGAGGGTGGTGAGGAGGGTGTGGAAGGCGGCGGGGGTGGTGGTGAGTATGGCTTTGGTGGGGTCGGCGGATTCGGTGAGGTGGATTGTGGGGGGTGTGGGGGTGGTGGCGATGTGTATGCAGGAGGCGCCCTCGGAGCAGTACGACGACTTCTGCCAGTGCGGAGTCATGGGGATCCGTCCCTTCACAGGTCTCGTATCACGCTGTGGATGAGGTCCCGGGTCTTCTCCGGGGCGAGTGCCACAGCTTCGATACGGTCGAACAGCGTGCGGTATCTGCGCAACTCCGCGTCGGCGTCCACGAAGGCGAGGCCGTGCGCCTGGTCGAGATAGACGGTGTCCAGCTCCGGTACCGGGCCGTGCGCGTAGTGGATCGACTGGCCGGACCCCGGGTAGGCGCCGGCGTCGAAGGTGATGGCGCGCAGGGTGATGTGGTCCCGGTCGCTCATGTCGAGCAGGTGCTGCAGCTGCTGTCGGGCGATTGTCGAGCCGCCGACCCTCATACGTAGGGCGGCCTCGTGGATGATCGCCTCGTACGGTGTCGGTTCGTCCTCGCGGAAGAGGATCGCCTGGCGCTTGATGCGGAACGACAGGCGGTGCTCGATGTCGGGCGGCGCGAGTTCCGTGACCGCCTGACGGAAGATCTCCAGTGCGTACTCGCGCGTCTGGAGCAGACCGGGGATGCGAGCTGTGGTCGAGTCGCGCAACGACCGGGCGTGGTGCTCCAGTTCGGCCAGGTCCAGGAGCGAGGGGGAGAGCGTCTCGCGGTGCGCTTCCCACCAGCCGTGTTTCCGCTCGCCGGTCATTGCGGCGATCGCCTCGACGAGGGCCTTGTCGGGGCAGGCGTAGTGGTCGGCCAGCGAGCGTACGCGTTCGGCGCTCACGCCCAGCCGGGCGGTCTCCATGTTGCTGACCTGGGCCTGCTTCATGCCGAGCAGTTGGGCGGCCTGCGTTGACGTCAGGCCTGCGCGCTCGCGCAGTTTGCGCAGCTCGGCGCCAAGCCGGAGTTGACGTCCCGTCGGGCTGTTCCTCACGGGCATTCCCGTCTCTCCTGAGTGCTGCTGTCACCCACACGGGTGATTGCCTTTAGTATCCCCTGATTTGGGTGAAGAATATATCCGAAACTCGCTACCTTGGTCTCAGGCGCCCTCACCCAGAAGCACACCGCTCGACGGAGCGACGAAGCCACTGGGCAACCGTCCAACTCCCCTCAGTGATCGGAGACTTCCGATGGCCACCGTATCCCCGCCCTGGAGTTACACCCTTCAACTCCCGCGTGATCCGCGCTCACCGGGTATCGGTCGCGCGACCCTGCGGACCGTTCTGGGCGCCCGTGGGCTCGGCGACGCCATTCCCGCCGCCGAACTCGTCGCGTCCGAGCTGCTCACCAACGCCCACGTGCACACCAAGGGGCCGTACGCCCTGCGCATCGTTCACCTGGGCGAGCCGGATCGGTTCCGGGTTGCCGTCTGGGACGCCGACCCCCGGGTACCGCCCGGGTTCACCGCCGACGGTGCCACCGTCTCCGTACCCATGGCGGACGCCGAATGCGGTCGGGGGCTCCAGCTTGTACGGGCCTGTGCGGACTCGTTGGGTGTTGCCGTGCTGCGGGAGTTGGGGGCCTCGAAGGGTGGGAAGTTGCTTTGGGCCGAGTGTCAGTGGGGTGGCCTAGGGTGATTGCAGGTGAGCGGAGTGTGATGGAGGGGGCGGTATGGTGCAGAGGGACGGAGGCGGCGAGCCATGTCCGTGTCGCCCGGTGTCCCTTACTCCGCGTGGAAAACACGCGGGTGTGGTCAAGCAGTTGCGCCGGCAGATCGAGGCGGCGGTCTGCCTGACGGACTGGACGTGTACGAGGTGTCCGCGATCGCCCTGCCCGAGGATTCGGACGACTACGCGACGCCGGACGACTGGTTGGCCGACGTCGCGGACGCCGCCCTGGTCGTTGAGGTCATCTCCCAGTCCGAGAAGTCCCGGGACATCAGGGACAAGGCCGACTGGTACGCCGTAGCCCGTGTGCCTGTTCTCTTTGTCATCGATCCCAGGAAGGGCACCTGGGCTCTGCATACCCATCCGGACAACGGTGCCTACCGTGATGTGCTGCCGGGGAAGTTCGGGGAGTCCGTTCTGCTTACGGCTTCACGCGAGATTCTCAGCGAGGAGCCGTACCCGTTCTTGATTTCGCGCGTCAGAGTTGCCCCTGATGAAGCGGATCACTCGGACTCCTGGCAACCGGCGGTACGCGCTGCTTTCCGTTGGTGCGCTGCTTGCCGTCACCTCTGTCTCCGGTGCGGCTCCCGGGAGCGCCGCCTCTGGTTCTCCCGGTGTGGCCGCCGTGGCCCGTGCGGTTCCGCCGCGTAGTGCTCGGGTGGGGGCCCTGTTCAACGGGGATCTGGAGGGTGGGCACTTCTGTACGGCTTCTGTGGTGCGTAGTGGGGGGCGGGATCTGATTCTTACCGCCGCGCACTGTCTGAGTGGGGGCGGGGACACCGACGTCGTCTTCGTGCCCGGGTATCGGGACGGGCGGGCGCCGTACGGGGTGTGGCGGGTGGTCAAGACCTTTGTGCCGGGGGCCTGGAGCGATCGGGCCGACGAGGACAGTGACTTCGCCTTTGCCGTTGTCGCCGCGAATGCCTCCATGGGTGGGCGGGAGCTGGAGGACGTGGTGGGGGCGAATGTTTTTGTCTTCGGGCGGGCTACCGGGGGCAGTGATGTCGTCGTCAGCGGGTATCCGAACGTGCTCGATGCGGCCGTCAGCTGTACCAACCGGCCCACCGTGCACAGTCGTACGCAGCAGCGCATCGAGTGTCCCGACTTCACCGACGGGACCAGTGGGAGTCCCTGGGTGGACCGGGAGGGGGAGGTGGTGGGGGTGCTTGGGGGGTTCGAGCAGGGGGGCTCGACCGATGATGTGTCCTACAGCGCCGTGCTGGGGGATGCGGCTGCCGCTCTCTATCGGGAGGCCGCCCGGTTCGGTGGCTCCTCGTGATCGGCGGCGCGATTCGTCATGATCACCCACAGGAGTGGGTAGCGCCTCTACACTGACGTGGGCGTAATCCCGGGCGGTGAGGGGCGGTTGACGGTGCGTAAGGCATGGATCGTGGCGAGTGTCGCCGTCGGGGGCGCCCTCAGCTTCGTGATGCTGCTCGTCGTGGGCGTCTACCTCGTCGCCGGGAACGTCGCAGGTGGGGTCGGGAGCGGGAGCGTCGCGCTCGCCAAGGGGGCCGTGCCGGCCGCGTATTCGGCACTCGTACAGAAGTGGGGCAATCTGTGCCCCGCCATCAATCCCGCGCTCCTCGCCGCACAGCTGTACCAGGAGAGCGGATTCAATCCGAATGCGAAGAGTCCGGCAAAGGCGGAAGGGATAGCGCAATTCATCCCCAGCACCTGGGCCACGCACGGAATCGACGGCGACGGTGACGGCGACCGGGATGTGTGGGATCCGAATGACGCGATTCCGTCGGCCGCCTCGTACGACTGCGAGCTCGCCTCGTACGTGAAGGACGCGCCCGGAGACCCGACGCACAACATGCTCGCCGCTTACAACGCGGGGGCGTACGCCGTCATCAAATACGGGGGTGTGCCGCCGTATGCCGAGACCCAGAACTATGTGAAGACCATCACCACGCTGCAGGCCAGCTTTGCGGCTCCTGTGGGGCGCGTCGACCCCTCCGAGCAGGCCGCCGCCGCGATCACCTACGCCCAGGGGAAGCTCGGCACGCCCTATCTCTGGGGCGGCACCGGTACCGCTGAGCAGGGCGGACGCTTCGACTGCTCCGGGCTCACGCAGGCCGCGTACGAGAGTGTGGGCGTCCAGCTGCCGCGGGTCGCCAATGATCAGTACAACGCCGGGCCGCATCCCTCGCGGGACGAGCTGCTGCCTGGCGACCTCGTGTTCTTCTCCGACGACCTCACCAACTCGCGGGCCATCCGGCATGTCGGGATTTATGTGGGTGGCGGTTACATGATTGACGCCCCGCGGACCGGTGCGGTCATTCGGTTCGATCCGATCGACACCCCCGATTACTTCGGGGCGACCCGGGTGACCGAAGATGGCGCGAAAGCGTTGCCCACCGCGGTGTGAGCGCAGCGTGAAACCATCCCCTGAGCTGCGCGTATCCATCTCTCTTCGATAACGTCTGCGTGATCATTCGGTGGAGAGTGGAACGTATTAACGGAGACCGTGCGTTCCTGGTCCAGTAGTGGATTCGCTGTCGGCGGTCGCTCCTGCTTGTTCGTGTCATGTCACGTGTCAGGCGGTGGCGGCGGGGCGGGGGTTCCTATGTCACGGGGTGAGCAGGAACGGCGCACGAACCAGTGCGCTCTGGAGATGACGACGAAGGGGCCGCAGCACCATGGCTGGACTCGCCGAATCCGGGTCGAACCCCGACGTCGACCTGCTCTATGACATCAATGGCCTGGCCAAGGACGCGCCTCGGTGGTTCGACCGGGGTGTCGAGGTCGTGGGGGAGTACGGGCTGCTGGCCGCGATGGTGGTGCTGGTGGTGTGGTGCTGGTGGGGTGTGCGGCGGCGGGGTGGGGATGACGCGGCTGGGTCTGTCGCCGCGTTGATCTGGGCGCCGCTTGCCGCGGCGATCGCCGTGCTCGTGAACATCCCCATACGGGGGTTCGTGGAGCGGCCCCGTCCTTTTCTGGACCATCAGGGGCTTGAGGTTCTGGTCTCCGGGAAGACCGACTACTCGTTCGTGAGCGATCACGCGACGATCGCCATGGCCATGGGGGTCGGGCTGTTCGTGGCGAACCGGCGGTTCGGGCTGGTGGGGATAGGGATCGCGTTGGTGGAGGGGTTCTGTCGGGTGTACATGGGGGTGCATTACCCGACGGATGTGGTGGGTGGGTTCGCGCTGGGGACCGCGGTTGCGTTGTTGCTGTCGCCGGTGGCTATGGCTTTGCTTACTCCGGTTACTCGGGCTGTTGAGGGGTCTGGGTGGGGTGGGGTGTTGATTCGGGCTCGGGGGGCGGCTGGTTCGGGTGCGGGTGCGGGGCGGGGGGCTGTGGTTCCGGGGGCTCGGGCTGAGGCGGGGGAGCGGGATTTGGCGGCGTAGCCGCCGGGTTTCTCGCCCCCGCCGCCCCTACCCGTCCCATCCCTGGGGGCTGCGCCCCCAGACCCCCCTTTCGGCCTGAACGGCCTCGTCCTCAAACGCCGGACGGGCTGGAGGGTGGGGGCAGGCGGGTGGGTGGGAAGTCGCGCTGAACGGGCTTGTCCTCAGACGCCGGACGGGCTGGAGGGTGGGGGCAGGCGGGTGGGTGGGTGGGAAGTCGCGCTGAACGCGCTCGTCCTCAAACGCCGGACGGGCTGAAAAACAGTGCGCGTACCCGTCTGATCAGGAGGTGAAGCGGTGGGTGCCCGAGCCGACCCGGTAGATCGTGTGGCCTTCCTCCTGGCGTGGGAATGTGGGGATCCAAACCTCGGCTGTCGTGTTGGGCGGCACCGTGCATGTCAGGGTGAAGCTGTCGGGCCGCTGGCGCCAGTGGGTGGAGACGGGGCCGTAGGGCGACGTGAACGTGGCTCGGGCGGTGGTTACCGTTCCGCCGGGGCGGGGGCGGACGATGATTTCGCGGTAACCCGGGCGGCCCGGTGCGATGCCGGCGATGTTCGTGTACATCCATTCGCCCACCGAGCCGTACGCGTAGTGGTTGAAGGAGTTCATGTCCGGGGTCTGGAAGCTGCCGTCGGGGCGGATGGAGTCCCAGCGTTCCCACATCGTGGTCGCGCCCCGGTCGATCTGGTAGCCCCAGCTGGGGAAGGAGCGTTGCTCCAGCAGGCGGTAGGCGATGTCCGTGTGGCCCGTGTTCGTGAGGACGGGGAGGAGGCGGGGAGTGCCCAGGAAGCCCGTCGACAGGTGCCAGTCCTTTGCCTTGAGCAGGGCGACCAGTCGGTCTGCTGCCGCCTTCTGCAGCGAGTCCGGCAGTAGGTCCATCGACAGTGCCAGGACGTACGCCGTCTGTGTGTCGCCCTTGATGCGGGCGTCGGACGTGACGTAGGCGTTCTGGAAGGCCGTGCGTATGCGTGCGAAGAGGTCGCTGTACGGGGTGGCGTCCTCGCCCAACTCCCTTGCTATGCGGGCCGCCAGGTCGGCGCTGTGCGCGAAGTACGCGGTCGCGATGACGTCCTTGGGGGTTTCGTCTTCGACGTTCAGCCAGTCGCCGTATCCCTGTGCCGGGCGTAGTAGACGGTCGCTGTTCCGCTCCAGGTACGTCAGCCACGCTTGGACCGATGGCCAGGCGTCCGTCAGGATCTGGCGGTCGCCGTATGCCTGGTAGAGGGCCCACGGGACCGTGACGCCCGCGTCGCCCCAGCCTGCCGTGCCGTCGCCCAGGGTGCCGACCACCGGTGCCACGTCCGTGAACGCGCCCTCCGGGGTCCGGGAGTCACGGAGGTCGACGAGCCACTTGGACAGGAAACGGGCCGACTCCATCGTGTACGCGGCCGTGGGTGCGAAGACGTTGATGTCTCCCGTCCAGCCCAGGCGCTCGTCGCGCGCGGGTGTGTCCGTCGGGACGGAGAGAAAGTTGCCGCGCTGGCCCCAAGTGATGTTGTGGTGCAGCTGGTTGAGCATCGGTACGTCGGTCTCGAAGTCGAGGGTGAGGGGGGCCGAGGTGTGCATGACCCGGCCGGTGACCGTCCTGGTGGTGGGCGTGCCCGGGAAACCGGTCACCTCCACGTAGCGGAATCCGTGGAAGGTGAAGCGGGGTTCGTAACTCTCCTCCTGTCCCTGCCCTTTCAGGGTGTACGTGTCCGTCGCCGCCGCGCTTCGTAGGTTCGCCGTGTAAATCGTGCCGTCGGGGTTCAGCACCTCGGCGTGTCTGAGGCGGACCGTCGTCCCCGCGTCGCCCGACACACGCAGGCGTACCGAGCCGACCATGTTCTGGCCCAGGTCGAACACGTGGACGCCGGGCCTGGGTTGGGTGATCTGTTGTGGCGTCAGTTCCTGTTCCACGCGTACCGGGCCGTCCAGCTGCGCGACGATCAGGTCTGGGCCGACGTTCCCTGCATCGCGTACGCCTGGCCAACTCCCGTCGTCGAAGCCGGGCGAGGTCCAGCCGGGGGTCTCCTTGCGGGCGTCGTATGTCTCGCCGTTCAGGAGGTCGGCGGCGATGATCGGGCTGGTGGCGGCTCGCCAGGCAGTGTCCGATGTGATGCGCTCCGTCGTGCCGTCCGCGTACTTCACCTCCAATTGCGCGAGGAGGGAGGGGTGTTGACCGTACTGGCCTGGGCCGAACATGCCTACGTTGCCCGCGTACCAGCCGGGTGCCAGGTAGGCCCCGATGGCGTTGGCGCCGGGGCGGAGGAGCTTGGTGACGTCGTACGTCTGGTACTGGACGCGGGTGCGGTAGTCCGTCCAGCCGGGGGCGAGTTCGTCGGTGCCCACTCTGCTGCCGTTGAGGTGGGCCTCGTACAGGCCGAGTGCCGTGGCGTACAGGCGCGCGCGTGCCACCTTTCGGCGCGGGAGGTGGAATTCGTGCCGCAGTTGGGTGACGGCGTACGAGACCGGGACGACCCTTCCCCATGGGCCGCCGCCCCACGCGGCAGCCACCCTGGCCGTCGGCCAGCCGCCGTCGTCGAAGCCGAACTCGCGCCAGTTGTCCGGGGGTTGCTGGTCCGTGGTCTTCCACGAGCCGTCGGTGAACACCTTCCGCTCGCCGGAGGCGGTACGGACGACCAGGACCGCGACGAGCCCGGCCGGGCCCACGGTCGCGTTGGTGGCGGAGACGGCGATAACGTTGTCACCGGCCTGGACTCGGTCCAGTACGTTGATCACGGCCGGGCGGCGCCAGTCCTCGTGGTCCGTGTCGAGGTCCGTGTGGGCCACCTCGACGCCGTTCACGGAGACGGCGTACACGTTGTCGGCTGTGATGGCGAGGGTCGCCGACGTGATCCCGTCGGGGAGTTGGGTCGTACCGCGGAACCAACGGGTCGCCGCCGGGACGCTGTTGGTCGGGTCGCCCTCGGGGAACCAGATCCAGGAACCGCCCTCGAAGGACGGCGCGTCCGTGAGGTCCGCCGGTGCGGAGATCCAGTCGGCGGTCCACTGGCCGGTGTCCATGAGCCCGGTCTCCCACCAGGAGGGCGCGCTCCAGCCGGAGACCCGTCCGTCGGTGTCCCATACGCGTACGGACCAGTGGTAGCGCGTTCGTGGTGTGAGTGCGGGGCCCGCGTAGGGGACGAGGGCGGACTCGGCGGACGTGACCTTTCCGCTGTCCCAGGCGTCGGGGTGGGAGAGGAGCCGGGGGCTTGTAGCCACCCGGATCTGGTACGCGCTCTGCCGTACGCCGGTCTTCTTGGAAGTCAACGGCCAGCTCAGTCGGGGGTGTTGGGTGTCGAGGCCGAGGGGGTGGCGGATGTATTCCACGGTGGGCGCGGTGACGCGAACGTGAGCCTGTCCGGACGTCGGTGCGGTCGTAGTGCCGGGCGCCGCCGGTGCGGCCGTCGCGGGTACGGCGTCCATGGTTGCCGCTGCGACCGTGGCCGTCGCGGCCACGAGAATGTTCCTCCTGCTGATCATTACGACTCCTCACTCGCGACTTGCACGGAATGGTTGAATCGATTCAAACTGGGGAGGCGTGGGTAACGTAGAGCCGCGTGAGGCCGGGGTCAATCGTTGTGACGGACTTCCCCTCCTTCAGTTGCCGCCCGTCGCTGTCAGGTTGCCGCCGTGAGGCCGGTGATTCGGAGCTCATGAGAGCGGTGTAATTCCGTACACCTCGAATTGAAGTGATGTGCGTCACGCCGGAATTGTGTGTGATGGCGTTGATCGGCTGATTGCCGAAGGTCGTAATTATGTTCTTTTGACGGCCAATCGGGCGCTTGTTGTCGCAGGTGGGGTAATTCCGCTGATCCTTCAGGCCGGCGGGCGTGGCTGTGGGGGAGCGTCTTCGGCCTGGTCACAAGTGTGTGCGGGTGTGCAAGGGAGTGTGAAGACGGCCGGATTCGCACAGCCTTGTGTTCTGGGGGCGGCGGCGCGGGTGTTCGTTGCCCGGTGTGCTCGGCGATCCCCATAATGACCGGGCTCGCGACCAGTGAATGAGGCCAGGTATGACCAAGCACCGCCTGAAATCGAAACGCCGGGAATCGAAACGCCCGATAACGAAGCGCCGGAAAATAGCCGGTGCCGTAGCTGTCGTGGTGGCAGTCGGAGCCGTGGGCATTCCTTCGGCCGCCCAGGCGAGCGGCGACGGGGTGGGTGGCTGGAGCCTCGTCTCCTGGTGGGGATGGGGCACGTCGGATCCGGTGGCCCGTCCGAAGCCCTCACGGTCGCCTGTCGCGTCTGCCTCCGCGTCGGCCTCCGTCTCGGCCGGCCCTGCCTCCGCCACTCCGTCCGGCACCCCGAGCGCCTCTCCCGTCGGCGCCTCCCCGAGCGCGTCGCCCTCGGCGGCCGGCAGCCCGACCGCCACGCCCACCGCGGGCACGCTCGAGTCCAGCTCCCCGTCGAGCACTCCGGAGGCCACGAGCACCAGCAGTACTCCCACCGCCTCCGCCAGTGCGGAGTCCGGTCCCACGGATCGTGTGCTGGTTCTGGTCAACGCCGAACGTGCGGAGGCGGGTTGTGCGCCGCTGACCGAGAACGCCAAACTCACCAAGGCCGCTCAGGACCACAGCCAGGACATGGCCGATCACCAGAACATGTCGCACACCGGCTCCGACGGTTCGTCCATGAGCGACCGGCTCTCCCGGGTCGGGTACGCGTTCAGGTCGGCGGGCGAGAACGTCGCCGCCGGTTACACGTCTCCCGAGAGCGTCATGGACGGCTGGATGAACAGCGCCGGTCACAAGGCCAACATCCTCAACTGCGGCTTCAAGGAGATCGGCATCGGCCTGGCGCAGCCGGGTTATTACTGGACCCAGGACTTCGGGTCGACCTCGTAGCAGCCGGACGCCTGCCCTGGTATGCATGTCCGGCAGGGTCCCTACAGCGCCTGCGGATACGTGAACACGCGGTCCGGGTCGTACTGGTGCTTCAGCCTTGTCAGGCGGGTCGCCGCGTCCCCGTAGTACGCCTTGCGCCAGTTCTTCAGGGTGGGGTCCGTGTAGTTCTGGTAGGCGGCGCCCGAGGCGTACGGGGACATCGACCGGTGGGCCTTCGTCAGCCAGGACTGGGCCGTGCTGCCTGTCGTGCCCGCGCGCCAGGACACGATGTACTGGGCCAGCATCCTGGAGCGGCGGTGGACGAATGCCGTCGCCGTCGGGGAGACCCGGTTCACCGCGCCGCCCAGTGCCGTGAACGCGATGCTGCCCGAGCCGCCCCGCACCGAGGTCATCTCGGCGAGGAGGGTCTGGATGCCCGTCGTCGAGAGGGAGCGGTCGTAGAAGTCCGAGCGGGCCGCGTATGTCTCCCGGCCGAGGGCGCCCTGCGGGGAGCGACCCGGAGTTGAGCCCGGGAGGTGGCACTGCGCGTTCGTCGCGAAGGACGAGCAGCCCGCGTACACCTCCATCGACTCCTCGTACGAGCGGCGCTTCAGGGAGACGCTCGCGGCCGGAGAACCGATTCTGTCCGCCAGGCGGTCCACCGCGTTCTGCAGGTCCGTGTAGCCGCCCAGCGAGAACGCCGTGATCGAGATCGTCGGGGTGCCGCCGGCCGTGTTGGCCACGTGCAGGGACGACCAGATCTCGTCCGGCTGGGTCGGGCCCCACTCCTGCCAGGCCCTCATCACCGCCGCCGCCCTGCGCCAGGGCCAGGACATGTACGCCGACACGGCTTGGGGTGCGGGGTGCGTGCGGAAGTGGAGTTCCGTGACCACGCCGAAGTTGCCGTTGCCCGCGCCTCGCAGGGCCCAGAAGAGGTCCTTGTTCGTCGTGGCGTTCGCCGTCAGTTCGCGGCCGTCCGCCGTGATCAGCGTCGCCTGGGTCAGGCTGTCGCAGGTCAGGCCGTACGCCCTCGACACCACCCCGTGGCCGCCGCCCAGCGTCAGGCCCGAGACCCCGACCGTCGGGCACGAGCCCGCCGGGATCGTGACGCCCTTCGCCGTCAGGGCGCGGTAGACGTCGATCAGTTTCGAGCCCGCGCCCACCACCGCTGTGCCGCCGGACGCGCGGACACGGTTCAGTTCTGATACGTCGATGATCAGGCGGCCGTTGCCCGAGGACCAACCCGCGTACGAGTGGCCGCCGTTGCGGATCGCCACGGGGACCGAGTGGGCGCGGGCGTACGAGAGTGCCGTACGGATGTCGTCCGCGTGGGAGACGTACGCCACCGCGGCTGGTTTCAGTCCGTCGAAGCGGGTGTTGTAGAGCTGCCGGGCCGCCGCCCAGGAGGCGTCACCGGGGCGGACGAGCGGGCCGTCGAGGTCGCGGCCGAGGGCCGTCCAGTTGGCGGGGGCCGAGGCGCTCGTGGAGGTGAGAGGCGTTGTCGTCGTGCGGGTCGCGCCTCCCGTGTCCGCCTTCGCGCCCGTGTCGCCCTTCGCGCCCGTGCACGACGTCGTCATCGCCGCCAGGGCGGCCACGCCGCCTCCCATGAACGTACGCCGCTGCATGGTGCTCCTCGGGTTTTCGGTTCCTCCGTTTGAGCCCGCGTTGGCTCCCGTCGAACGAGACGGGTTCCATGGATCGTGGGTTCCATCAGCGGACGCGTTCACGGGAGGAAGTGGAAGGATGGGTTCCGGTAGGTTTCCGTCCGGCTTCCGGGGCTTCTATCGCATGAGTCGGCCCGTCGGGGACGTTCCTCCCGTCGGGACCCACACGTGTTCTCCCCGTGAGCATTCCGTGACCTCACCGCACCGACCGCAGGGGTTCACCCTCCGTTTACCTGCGCCCGTAGGTGGCTTCACCTGATCTGCCTAATTTCGGCCCTACCCGGTGCTGGGTGTGCCTCTGTGGACGCCTGTGCGCCACTCATTCTTCGTTACCTCGCACGCCGCCGGAATTTCAGGACGGCGGCTCCTGGAAGGAACACCCGAAAGTGAAGCTTCAGCGCATGAACCGGCGGGCCCTCACCCTCGGTGCTCTCGCCGTCTCCGGCGCCCTGGCCCTCACGGCGTGCGGCTCCGACGACACCGGCGGCGGTACGGACAGCACTGGCAGCGCCACGGCCAACGCCAACAGCACCATCAAGTGTGACGACGCCAAGGGTCAGCTGCTCGCCGACGGCTCCTCCGCGCAGAAGAACGCGATCGACGCCTGGGTCAAGGCCTTCACGGCCGCCTGCTCCGGTGTCCAGATCAACTACAAGGGCAGCGGCTCCGGCGCCGGTGTCACCGCGTTCACGCAGGGCACGGTCGCCTTCGCCGGCTCCGACTCCGCGCTGAAGCCCGACGAGGTCACCGCCTCCAAGTCGGTCTGCACCGGCGGCACCGCCATCGACCTCCCGGCCGTCGGCGGCGCCATCGCGCTCGCCTACAACCTCCCGGGTGTCGACAACCTGGTCCTGGACGCGCCCACCCTCGCCAAGATCTTCGACAGCAAGATCAAGACCTGGGACGACGCCGCCATCAAGGCGCTGAACCCGGACGCGACGCTGCCCAGCACCAAGATCCAGCCCTTCCACCGCTCCGAGGAGTCCGGTACCACGGACAACCTCACCAAGTACCTGATCGCCACCACGCCCGAGAACTGGAAGTACGAGGGTGGCAAGGCCTGGCAGGCCGAGGGCGGCCAGGCGGCCTCCGGTTCGTCCGGCATCGCGGCGGGGGTCAAGCAGACCGAGGGCGCGATCGGTTACATGGAGCAGTCGTACGCCAAGGACCTGTCCACGGTGGCCATCGACACGGGCGCCAGCACCCCGGTCAAGGCGACCTCCGACGGTGCCACCAAGGCCATCGCGGCCGCCGAGGTCGTCGGCACCGGCAACGACTACTCGCTGAAGCTCGACTACAAGACCACGGCGGACGGCGCGTACCCGATCACCCTGGTCACGTACGAGATCGTCTGCGACAAGGGCAACAAGGCAGCCACCCTGCCCGCCACCAAGGCCTTCCTCCGCTACATCACCAGCGAAGAGGGCCAGGGAATCCTGAGCGGTATCGACTACGCCCCGATCCCGGCCGACATCATCGCCAAGGTTCGTACCACCGTCGAGAGCCTGGCCTGACCTGAGTGTGCGGTCGGGACCTGCCGCCGAGCCGGTCCCGACCGCACCGTCCGGTGCACCGCCGCCAGGAGCCGCATCCCCGGGTGCGGCCCCGCAGACCGGAGAACCCGATGGACATAACCACCAAGAACTCAGACACCCCGCCCCCTGCCCCCCTGCCGACCCCGGTCGAGCAGAAGCGCGCCGCCCGTGGCGCCACCCGACCCGGTGACCGGATCTTCCTCGGTCTCTCCCGTGGCTCGGGCATCCTGCTGCTGACGATCATGGCCGCGATCGCCATCTTCCTCACCTATCGCGCGACCCTCGCGATCAGCAAGGACGAGGGCAACTTCCTCACCACCTTCGAGTGGAACGCCAACCTCAACCCGCCGGTCTTCGGTATCGCCGTCCTGGCCTTCGGCACGGTGGTCTCCTCGATCATCGCCATGGTCATCGCGGTCCCGGTCGCCGTCGCGATCGCGCTGTTCCTCACGCACTACGCCCCGCGCAGGCTGAGCGGTCCCATCTCGTACGTGATCGACCTGCTCGCCGCCGTGCCGTCCATCGTGTACGGCCTGTGGGGCGCCCTGATCCTCGTACCGAACATGAACGGCCTCTTCGGCTGGCTGAACGACTACTTCCGCTGGACCGGGATCTTCTCCTGGGAAGAGGGCGCGCCGCGCTCGATGATGACCGTGGGCATTCTGCTCGCCATCATGATCCTGCCGGTCATCACCAACGTCAGCCGAGAGGTGTTCCGGCAGACCCCGCGGATGAACGAGGAGGCCGCACTGGCCCTCGGCGCCACCCGCTGGGAGGTCATCCGCATGGCGGTGCTGCCCTTCGGCCGCTCCGGTGTGATCTCCGCGTCGATGCTCGGCCTCGGTCGCGCACTGGGCGAGACGATGGCCGTCGCCACCGTCCTCTCCCCGAGCTTCATCATCCAGGCCAGCCTGCTCGAACCGGGCGGCGGCACCTTCGCCCAGAACATCGCCGCCAAGTTCGGTGAGGCGTCGGAGTTCGGCCGTGACGCGCTGATCGCCTCCGGTCTGGTCCTGTTCGTCATCACCTTGCTGGTCAACGGCGCCGCCCGCGCGATCATCGCCCGCCGCGCCGAGTACTCGGGGGCCAACGCATGAGCACCGTCGTAGCCGACAAGCCCACCGGCTCCCTCCAGGGCGCCCGGCTCCCCAAGTGGTTCTCCTGGGCCCTCGCGGCCGGGTCCATCGCGCTCGGGATCGGCATCAGCTTCGCCGCAGGCCTGGACAGCAACATCCAGTGGGGCCTGATCGCCGCGATCCTCTTCGTCGTCGGTACGTACGTCATCGCCTCGAGTGTCGAGGGCAAGCGTCAGGCCAAGGACCGCATCGCGACCTCGCTGGTCTGGGTCGCCTTCCTGCTCGCCGTCGTGCCGCTGGTCTCCCTGGTCTGGACGACCGTCGCCCGCGGTGTGAAGGTCCTCGACGTCTACTTCCTGACCCACTCGATGGGCGTGGTCGCCGACGCCGAGACGGGCGGTGGCATCTACCACGCCATCATCGGCAGCCTGGAGCAGGTCGGTCTGGCCACGCTGATGGGCGCGCCGATCGGCGTCCTCACCGCGATCTACCTGGTGGAGTACGGGCGCGGCAAGCTGGCCAAGGCCGTCACGTTCTTCGTGGACGTCATGACGGGCATCCCGTCGATCGTCGCGGGCCTCTTCATCCTCAGCATCATGCTGCAGTTCGAGATGCAGCCGTTCGGCTTCGCCGGTTCGCTGGCCCTGGCCATCCTGATGATGCCGGTGGTCGTCCGTTCGACCGAGGAGATGCTGAAGCTCGTACCGAACGAGCTGCGTGAGGCGTCCCTGGCGCTCGGCATCCCGAAGTGGCGCACGATCCTGAAGGTGGTCCTGCCGACCGCCATCGGCGGTATCACCACCGGCATCATGCTGGCGGTGGCCCGTATCGCCGGTGAGACGGCGCCGGTGCTGCTGCTGGTGTTCGGCAACCCGTTCATCAACAACAACCCCTTCGAGGGTGCGCAGGCCTCGCTTCCGCTGTACATCTACCAGCAGTACAGCGGTGGCACGGACGCTTCGTACGACCGGGCCTGGGCGGCGTCGCTGACGCTGATCGCCTTCGTGATGATCCTCAACCTCGGCGCACGCGGTATCGCCCGCTGGAAGGCACCGAAGACAGGTCGCTGACGCGGCCATACGACAGCGACCTGTAGCCGGCCCGGATGCCGGCTGACCCCTCGAAAGAAGCAGTGATATCCCATGGCCAAGCGAATCGACGTAAGCGGCCTCAGCGCCTACTACGGCTCCTTCCGCGCGATCGAGGACATCTCGATGACGGTCGAGCCGCGCTCGGTGACGGCCTTCATCGGCCCCTCCGGCTGCGGCAAGTCCACCTTCCTGCGCACCCTGAACCGCATGCACGAGGTCACGCCCGGCGGGCGGGTCGACGGCAAGGTCATGCTCGACGACGAGAACCTGTACGGCGCCGGGGTCGACCCGGTGTCGGTACGGCGTGAGGTCGGCATGGTCTTCCAGCGTCCGAACCCCTTCCCGACGATGTCGGTGTACGACAACGTGGCGGCGGGGCTGCGGCTGAACGGCTCGTACAAGAAGTCCGAGCTGAGCGATGTCGTGGAGAAGTCGCTGAAGGGCGCGAACCTCTGGAACGAGGTCAAGGACCGGCTGAACAAGCCCGGTTCGGGTCTTTCGGGCGGTCAGCAGCAGCGGCTGTGCATCGCTCGGGCGATCGCGGTGGAACCGAAGGTGCTGTTGATGGACGAGCCGTGCTCGGCCCTCGACCCGATCTCCACGCTCGCGATCGAGGACCTGATCGGTGAGCTGAAGGAACGGTTCACGATCGTCATCGTGACGCACAACATGCAGCAGGCGGCGCGGGTGTCGGACAAGACGGCGTTCTTCAACCTCGCGGCGGTCGGGCAGCCCGGGAAGCTGATCGAGATCGACGACACGGAGCGGATCTTCTCCAACCCGTCGGTGCAGGCGACCGAGGACTACATCTCGGGCCGCTTCGGCTGAGCAGGCCTTTGCCGGTTCAGCAGGCCTTTGCCGGTTCCGCCGGCTCGCCGGCTCGCTTCAAGACCCCTCGCGGTGCTGCATGGCGGTGCCACCGCGAGGTCGAATAGGGCCCGCTCCTGGAGCATTCCTCCGGGGGCGGGCCCGTTCGTGTTTTTTCCTCGCCCCCGCCGCCCCTACCCGTCCCATCCCGTTCCTGGGGGCTGCGCCCCCAGACCCCCGCTGTCGGCCTGAACGGCCTCGTCCTCAAACGCCGGACGGGCTGGAGGGTGGCCCTCTGTCCTCAAGCGCCGGACGGGCTGGGGGGTGGCCTTCCGTCCTTAAGCGCCGGACGGGCTGGGGGGTGGCGGCCGTCGGGTGGGTGGGAAGGTTGCGCTGAACGGCCTCGTCCTCAAGCGCCGGACGGGCTGGGGGCCCTCCGTCCTCAAGCGCCGGACGGGCTGAGTGGTGCCGGCCGTTGCTGGGGAGGGCGGGGGCGGGTGGGTGGGAAGGTCGCGCTGAACGCGCTTGTCCTCAGACGCCGGACGGGCTGGAATGCCCCTGCCCGTGCTGAAGTGCGGTGGGGGTGGGCGGGGTTGTCCTCGAACGTCGGCTGGGGCTTGGCCTTTCAGTGCTGGCCCGCATCTCCAGCCCGTCCGGCGTTTGAGGACAAGGCCCGTTCAGGGCCGTAGGGGGGTCTGGGGGCGCAGCCCCCAGGTCCGGCTACAGAAACGCCAACCACACGACCCCGTAGCCCGCCGCAGCCACCACGCCCGCTGCCGGCATCGTGATGAACCAGCCCAGGACGATGTTCTTGGCGACGCCCCAGCGGACCGCGTTCACGCGCTTCGTCGCGCCTACGCCCATGATCGCCGAGGTGATCACGTGGGTCGTGGAGACCGGGGCCTTGAAGAGGTACGCCGTGACGAACATGATCGACGCGCCTGTTGTCTCCGCTGCGAAGCCCTGGGGTGGGTCCAGTTCGATGATCTTGCGGCCGAGGGTGCGCATGATGCGCCAGCCGCCCGCGTACGTGCCCAGGGACAGGGTCACCGCGCAGGCGATCTTGACCCAGACCGGGATCGGGTCGCCGTAGTCCTCGACGTCCGCGATGACCAGGGCCATCACCACGATGCCCATCGTCTTCTGGGCGTCCTGGAGGCCGTGGCCCAGGGCCATGCCCGCCGCCGAGACGGTTTGGGCGATGCGGAAGCCTCGTTTCGCCTTTGACGGGTTTGCTCGGCGGAAGATCCACATGATTGCCGTCATTACGAGGTAGCCGGCTACCAGGCCCACCAGCGGGGAGACGAACATCGGGATGACTACCTTGTCCAGGACTCCGGACCAGTAGACCTTCGTGCCGCCCGCCAGGGCCGCTCCCACCATGCCGCCGAAGAGGGCGTGGGAGGAGGAGGACGGGAGGCCGAAGTACCACGTGATCAGGTTCCAGGTGATCGCGCCTACCAGGGCGGCGAAGAGGATCGCCATGCCCGAGGAGCCCTCGGGTGTCTCGATCAGGCCCTCGCTGACCGTTTTCGCGACCCCGCTGCCCAGGAACGCCCCGGCCAGGTTCATCACCGCGGCCATCGCCAGTGCCGCCCGGGGCGTGAGGGCACGGGTGGACACGGAGGTGGCGATCGCGTTCGCCGAGTCGTGGAAGCCGTTTGTGTACGTGAATCCGAGTGCTACCCCGATGGTCACGATCAGAGCGAAGGTGTCCATGTAAGGGTCAGGACTCCTTGACCGCGATGGTCTCCACCGTGTTCGCCACGTGCTCGAAGGCGTCTGCCGCCTCCTCCAGCACATCCACGATCTGCTTGAGCTTCAGCACCTCGATCGCGTCGTACTTGCCGTTGAACAGGTGTGCAAGAAGCTTTCTGTGGATCTGGTCGGCCTGGTTCTCCAGGCGGTTGACCTCGATCCAGTACTCCGTGAGGTTCTCCATCGTGCGGAGGTTCGGCATGGCCTCCGCCGTCAGCTCCGCCGCCCGCGCCAGGACCTCGATCTGCTGCTCGACGCCCTTGGGCAGTTCCTCCACGTTGTAGAGGACGACCAGGTCGACGGCCTCCTCCATGAAGTCCATGATGTCGTCGAGGGACGATGCGAGCGCGTAGATGTCCTCGCGGTCGAAGGGCGTGATGAACGAGGAGTTCAACTGATGGAAGATCGCGTGTGTGGCGTCGTCACCGGCGTGTTCCGCGGCCCGCATACGCTCTGCGATCTCGGCCCGGCCGGAGGCGTCCGCCCCGAGCAGTTCCATGAGGAGTCGCGAGCCCGTGACGATGTTGTCCGCGGAAGCGGCGAACATGTCGTAGAAGCTCGTCTCCCTGGGGGTCAGACGAAATCGCACTTGGGGTCCTCGGAGTCCTTCGGGTTCGGTCAGGCTGATGCTAGGCGCAACATCCGGCCACGGCTAACGAGTCGTCCCCCAGTGTCGCCCATCGGACAGCGTGGGCTGCACAGTGGTCTACACCTCAGTGAAACGACGTCCGGGCCGCCTGATCGGCACGGGCAAGGGCCCTATACCCAGCAAAGTTGGTTACCATATACCCGGCAGGGGTATATGGGCGCTTTTGCGTCTCATGTTTGTTCGACGGTGCTTGTTCAACGGGAGGACCACGCGATGACGACCACCGAGGCCGGCGCGGAGACGCACGACGTCGTGCACGGGTACCACAAGCAGAAGGACGAGCACCTGAAGCGGCTGCGCCGGATCGAGGGGCAGATCCGCGGGCTCCAGCGGATGGTCGACGAGGACGTCTACTGCATCGACATACTCACCCAGGTCTCCGCCTCCACCAAGGCCCTGCAGTCCTTCGCCCTCCAGCTCCTGGAGGAGCACCTGCGCCACTGTGTCGCCGACGCGGCCCTCAAGGGCGGTACGGAGATCGACGCGAAGGTGGAGGAGGCGACCAAGGCGATCGGTCGTCTGCTGCGTACCTGAGTACCTGAGCACCTGAGCCACCGGGCGTCCACGCCTGTGGCGCTCGTCGCTTTTCAGCCAGGCGACGTGACCTTGCGTCCCTCGCGCTCCTCCGCCACCTTCAGCACCTCGTCGATGCTCTCCAGACTGAGCCGCTCCTCCTCGGCCGCCGAGGCCGCGATGATCAGCTCTCCGCACAGCTCGATCTCGGCGAGGGCCACGTGGTCCTGAACTGCCGTACCGCCGACCGGAGCCACGTGCATCACCTCTTCTCTGCCGTCACCGCTTCCTAGAGTAGGGAGTGGTCTACACACCGCGCATGGCACGGACGGGCTAGTCCTTGCGCTACGGCGGACGCGGCGCGGGCGGGCCGGGTTGCTCGCCCGGCTCACCTTCCCCCATTTCCGGACGGCAGTCCCACTACGGCGCTACGACAGTCTCACTGCTCGGCGATCCGGCCCGCGTAGATGTCCGCGGGCCGCGGCAGCCGTACGCGCACGGGGGCCCCGAAGTCGTACAGCAGCGTCGTCGAGGCGACCGCGACCGTGCCCTTGTGCTGCCCGTTGACGAAGCTGAACCGGTGCAGGAGCTTGCGGATACGGCCCTCGTCGTCGAGGTAGGCCTCGAAGGGGACCTCGGCGGTGGCGAACCCTTTCGCCGCCGCTCCCAGCGGGCCCCTGTTGCCCGGCGAGGCGCTCTTCGCGGCCTTGGCCAGGTCGGCCGTGCCCTTGTAGTGCCGTACCTCGGTGCCGCCGACCCTGGTCCGGCCGACGTAGGTCGCCTCGCGCGTCCCGCGCAGGACCTCGGCGGCGGCGAACGGGTCCGTGGCGCCGCCTGTCACCAGGTTGCCGTCGGACAGGGTCGCCGTGTCCACCCGTACCCACTTGTCGGCGGGGACGCCCGCGCCCCGGTTCTTCATGAACAGGGCGCCCGGGGCGAGGAGTTCGGTGATCGGGCGGTGCGGGCTGGCGCCCGCCGGGTCCTGGGGGAGGAGCACCTTGAGGCGGCCGAGCTGCTTGCCGTAGTCGTAGACGCCCTCGCCCCGGATGGTGACGCGGGTGCCGCCGGTGGCCATCTCCATGGAGGTGCTGGTCCGGGAGGTGCCCGCGTCGACCAGGGTCGCGGCGGCGCCGTGCAGGACGCGGACCGCGTCGGTGGCGGGGCGCGCGTCCCCGGTGGCGGCCTCGCCGTTGCCCGTGCAGCCGGTGGCGCAGAGCAGGAGACCCGTTGTCACGGCGGCCGTCACGACCGCCCCGTTCGCTCGCCAGTGCCGCCGCCGGTCCATCGCCGCCCACCCCCAAGCCGGGCCGTCGGTCCACGGCCCCTGTCGTTCCGCTTAACGAGGGGTGGGGGAGGTTGTCACGCGGATACCAGCCCTTTACCCGGCTGTGGGTACCGTGGTCGGTGTGGCGCAGCAGGATCGAAGCGAATCGTCCCAGTTCCCCGAAGAACACTCCGTTTCCATGGTGGAACACGGGCCTTTCTGTTTCGCGAGATGCAGCTGCGGCTGGCGTGGACCGGCCCGCCGGGCCCGCAGTCTGGCCCGGACGGACGGCAGGGGCCACCGGGGAGACAGGCTCTAACCAGTACTCCGCCGGACGGCCAGCAGCTCGTCGATCAGGTCCTTGTCGCGGGGCTGGGTCAGGCGTTCGCGGGCCGCCGCCGGGGGGAGCCAGAGGATGAGGTCCACCTCGTCGTTCGGGGCGAAGGCGCCGGAGACGGCCTCCGCCTCCCAGTAACTCACCTGCTTGGGGCGGCCGTTGACCTCGTAGTGGGTGGTCGTGAGGGGGGCGCCGGGGGCGGCCTCGTAGCCCGTCTCCTCCTCGACCTCGCGCAGGGCGGCGGCGAGGGTCTCCTCGTCGTGCTTCAGGCGGCCTTTCGGGTGCGACCAATCGTCATATTTTGGTCTGTGTACGAGGCAGATCTCCAGGCCGCCGTCCACCGGCGAGCGGCGCCACAGGACGCAGCCCGCCGCGAATACGGGGCGTTCGTCGGCGGACGTCACCTCGTGCTCATCGCCTTCTTCTCCCAGGACTGCTGGAACGCGAACCGGGCCGCCTCGACCTCGTGGCGCTGGTCGGCGTGGAGCACGCCGAGGGCGTACGCCGTCGCCGGGGCGATGCGGGGGGTGCGGGCCGCGGCTGCTGCCGCCGCGGCGGCCTCGGAGGCGTCGCGGTGGCGGTTGAGTGCCGTGCCGGCCGTCAGCATGCGTACGTCCACGCGGGCCTCGTCGCCGTCCAGGACCTCGTGGGCGTAGCGGCGCAGGCGCAGGAGGAGGCGTACGTGGTGCCAGGGGGCGTCCTGGGGGTGGGGGGCCGGGTCGGGGGAGAGGCCGTGGACGAGGGCCTCGGCGTTGTAGGGGTGGCCGGCGGTGAGGAGGGGGAGGGCGTTGACCGCGTCGCAGAGGCGTTCGTCCGCTGCGGCGGCGAGGGGGCGTAGATCGGTGGGGGTTGTTGTCGCGGCGGGGGTGAGGGGGACCTCGCTGGCCAGTACCGCGACGTTGTCCGCTACCGCGTGGAAGCGGCTTGAGCCCAGGGCTTGTAGGGCTGCCGAGTGGGCTCGGGTGCGGGCGAGGGTTAGCTGGCGTTCTAGTAGGGCGCCTGCTTTTGCGGCGCCAACTGTCAGGTTGCTGCGGTCCGGGGTTGCGGGGTGGGTCGGGGGGCCGGCGGTGCCGGGTTCCGCTGTGCCCACCCGTTCCGCCCTGGCGGAACGACTGCCCACAGCTACGCCTGCCTGGGCCGGGAGTGGCACCGCCCCCGACAGGCGCTGCAGTGCCAGCAGCAGGCGTTCCAAGCGGGCCGCGTATGCGTGCTCCCTCGCCAACGTGCCTGACAGCCACGCCAGTTCGGGGTGCATCGTCTCCGACCAGGTGGGGTCGAGGAGGGGGCGGAAGGTGTGGAGGGTGCCCGTGATGCGGCGGGCCGCGTGGCGCAGCGCGCGGGCCGCGTCCACGGGTTCCTCCGCCGAGGGGGCGGAGGAGGCCGTGCCTGTCTCCCTGTGCAGGCGCAGGGCGCGGAGGAACTCCGTCGCCTGCGCCCTCAGGTAGTCCGCCAGGGCGTCGGCGGTCACGGGTCCGGCCGTCGTGGGGTCGGTCGGTTCAAGGTGTTGCTGTGCCACGCCTGCGCCTCCGGGCGTCTATGAGCATCTCCTGGACGTTCCGCAGGGGGTGGCCCTCGGGGTCCGTCGCGTGCCGGGTCCACTCGCCGTCCGGGCCCAGGTGCCAGGACTGTGTGGTGTCGGACATACCGGTTTCGAGCATCCGGCCGAGCGAGGCCCGGTGGGCCGGGTCCGTGACCCTGACGAGTGCCTCGATGCGGCGGTCGAGGTTGCGGTGCATCATGTCGGCGCTGCCGAACCACACTTCGGGCTCGCCGCCGTTGCCGAAGGAGAAGATCCGTGAGTGTTCGAGGAAGCGGCCGAGGACGGAACGGACCCGTATGTTCTCGGAGAGGCCCGGGACCCCCGGCCGTACGGCGCAGATGCCGCGGACCCAGATGTCGCACGGGACGCCCGCCTGGGAGGCGCGGTACAGCGCGTCGATGATCGCCTCGTCCACCATCGAGTTGACCTTGATGCGGACATACGCGGGACGCCCGGCACGATGGTGCTGGACCTCCTTGTTGATCCGCGCGATCAGGCCGTCGCGAAGGGACTTGGGGGCGACGAGGAGTCGTCGGTACGTCTCTCGGCGGGAGTAGCCGGACAGGCGGTTGAACAGGTCCGAGAGGTCCGCGCCGACCTGCTGGTCCGCCGTCAGGAGGCCCAGGTCCTCGTACAGGCGGGCCGTCTTGGGGTGGTAGTTGCCGGTGCCGACGTGGGAGTAGCGGCGCAGTGTGTCGCCCTCCTGACGGACCACCAGGGACAGCTTGCAGTGGGTCTTCAGGCCGACGAGGCCGTAGACGACGTGGCAGCCGGACTCCTCCAGCTTGCGCGCCCACTTGATGTTGGCCTGCTCGTCGAAGCGGGCCTTGATCTCGACGAGGACGAGGACCTGCTTGCCCGCCTCGGCGGCCTCGATCAGGGCGTCGACGATCGGGGAGTCGCCCGAGGTCCGGTACAGGGTCTGCTTGATGGCGAGGACGTCGTCGTCGCCGGCCGCCTGCTCCAGGAACGCCTGGACGGAGGTGGAGAAGCTGTCGTACGGGTGGTGGAGCAGGACGTCCCGTTCGCGCAGGGCGGCGAAGATGTCGGGCGCGGACGACGACTCGACCTCGGCCAGGTCGCGGTGGGTGCCGGCGATGAACTTGGGGTACTTCAGCTCGGGCCGGTCGAGGGAGGAGATGCCGAAGAGGCCGGTGAGGTCGAGGGGACCCGGCAGCGGGTACACCTCCGCCTCCGTGATCTTCAACTCCCGTACCAGCAGGTCGAGTACATACCGGTCGATGGACTCCTCGACCTCCAGGCGCACCGGCGGGCCGAAGCGGCGCCGCATCAGTTCCTTCTCCAGGGCCTGGAGGAGGTTCTCGGCGTCGTCCTCCTCGACCTCCAGGTCCTCGTTGCGGGTGAGGCGGAAGGCGTGGTGCTCCAGGACCTCCATGCCGGGGAACAGCTCTTCGAGGTGCGCGCCGATGACGTCCTCGATGGGCACGTACCGGCTCGGCGAGGCCTCCAGGAAGCGGGACAGCAGCGGCGGCACCTTGACGCGCGCGAAGTGGCGGTGTCCGCTCACCGGGTTCCGTACGACGACCGCGAGGTTCAGGGAGAGACCCGAGATGTACGGGAAGGGGTGCGCGGGGTCGACGGCCAGCGGGGTGAGGACCGGGAAGATCTGGTGGCGGAAGAGGGTGAACAGGCGGGCCTGCTCCTTCTCCGTCAGCTCGGCCCAGCGGACCAGGTGCACGCCCTCCTCGGCGAGCGCCGGGGCGACGTCCTCCTGGTAGCAGGCGGCGTGCCGGGCCATCAGCTCGCGGGAGCGGGCCCAGATCATCTCCAGGACCTCGCGGGGCTGGAGGCCGGAGGCGGAGCGGGTGGCGACGCCGGTGGCTATGCGGCGCTTGAGGCCGGCCACCCGGACCATGAAGAACTCGTCCAGGTTGCTCGCGAAGATCGCGAGAAAATTAGCCCGTTCGAGGAGGGGCGTATGGGGATCCTCGGCCAGTTCGAGCACCCGCTCGTTGAACGCGAGCCAGCTGCGCTCCCGGTCGAGGAAGCGGCCCTGCGGCAGCAGCTCGCCGTCGTAGGGCGCCTCCTCGTACTCGTCGAGGTCGGCGTCGATGTCCGGCTCCAGGTCGGAGACCACGGCCGACACCGTGTGCGGGCGGTGGGAGGTCAGGGAACCGACGGACGGCTGCGCGTGCTGTACCTGCGACTGGGCGTTTGGCTGGCTCATGCCCCCATTGTTCCGTGCCTGGGCCGGGACGGGCGCGTCGGAACGCGCGGGCGGGAGCGCGGCCGGTACCGGCTGGGCCGCTCCGGTCCCGTGGGTGCCCTCTGCGGGCGGTGAATGCTCAGGCACGGCGGGCGTCATTGGGTGAGCGTCGCAAGCCTGGCTGAATCACTGGTTACGAGGACATGACGTGCGGGATATCGGGGGGCGGCTCGCAGGGGTGATCACCCGCACCGGCGGGGTGCGCGTATGCCCCTTCTCCCCGGTGGAAGGGGCATACGCGGACAGGTCCCGGGCGCCCTCAGGCCGTGCGGCGGCGCAGCAGCCAGAAGGCGGCGGCCGTCGCGGCGGCGACGAGGGCGAGGACGATGCCGGTCTCCATGAGCTGGAGGGGCCAGAAGTGGGACGAGGGGTGGTAGTCGCGGTAGTGGTTCACGCACTGCGCGTAGCAGTCGATGACGTCGACCCGCTGCCCGGTGGAGGTCATGCGGCCCTGCTCGACGAGCATGCCGATGTCGTCCGGGTAGTCCTCGGTGCTGGTGACGGTCCTGGCCGGCCACAGGCGCGGACGCTGTGACGTGATCACGTACTGGAGGGTCAGGAAGGCGAGGAAGGTGCTGCCGAGGGCGGCCAGCGACCGTCGTACGAGCAGGCCCGTCAGGGCGCCGACGGCCAGGCCGAGGAGGGCGTACGCGGTGGCGAGGGTGCCGTTCGCGACGTAGACGCGGTTCTCGTGCCACTCCCAGGAGCCCAACGCGTGCAGACCGGTGTGCGCGTTCCACACCAGGCGGTGCAGGAGGGTGAGGAGGATGGTGCCCGCGGTGAGCAGGGCGGCCGGGACCGCCAGCTTGGCGGCGAGCCAGCGGGCCGGGGAGACGGACTGGGTCCAGGCGAGCTGAGCGGTGCCGTTCTCCAGTTCGCGGCCGATGAGCGCGGCGCCCGCCCAGAGGGCGGTGAAGAGGGGTACGAGCCCGATCAGGGCGCCGCTGAGGGACTGGCCGACGCTGAAGCGGCTGTAGGCGGGGCCGCTGTAGAAGCAGGCTTCGGCCGTGCCCTCTTCGTCGCAACCCGACCGCGCGTACTCGGCGGCGACCGCGTCGGCACCCCACCAGTACATCCACAGCAGGATCCCGGCGGCCAGGGCGACCAGCAGCAGCCAGAACCAGAGCGCGGAGCGGTGCAGGCGCAGCATCGCCCAGGGCAGACCGTGCGGGCGCCGGGTGCGCCGCGCCGCGGGGCCGGTGACGGTGACGGTCATACGGCGGCTCCCGTGCGGCGTCTGATGAGGGCGAAGGAGATCAGCGCAGCCACCGTCGCGAGGGCGAGGAGGATGCCGGTCTCCATGAGCTGGAGGGGCCAGAAGTGGGAGGCCGGGTGGTAGTCGCGGTACATGCCGACGACGTCGTTGTCGGCGAGGCACTTGGCGCGGTCGCCGCACTCCAGGTAGGGGAGGCGGGCCCCGGTGGAGGTGTAGGAGCCCTCCTCGACCGTCATGCCGACGTGGTCCGGGTACTCGCCCTTGCTCTCCTGGGTCTCGGCCGGCCACAGGTGCGGACGCAGGGACTGGAGCTGCTGTACGACGATTCCCATGCCGACGATCCCGACGCCGAGCGCGGGCAGCGAGCGGCGCGCGACCAGGCCCGCGAGGACGCCGAGAGCCAGGCCCAGCAGGGCGTGGGCGATGGCGAGGGTGCCGTTGGGCTCGAAGACCTGGCTGTCGTACCAGTTGTAGGTGCCCTGGCGCAGTTCGCCGGTGGTCGCCCACATCAGACGGTGCAGGACGGTGAGCAGGAGCATGCCCGCGGTGATCAGTACGGCGGGCAGGGCGAGCTTGGCGGCCAGCCAGCGGACCGGGGACACGGACTGCGTCCAGGCCAGCTGGGCCGTGCGGTCCTCCAGTTCGCGGCCGATGAGCGAGCCGCCCGCCCAGGCCGCGATCAGGAACGGGGCGAAGAAGACGAGGAGGCTGCCGAGGACGACGCCCGAGTCCCAGCGGTTCCCGGCGAGTCCGAGCATGTCGCAGCCGAGGTCGGGCCCGCCGCCGTCACGGCAGCCCGAGGCCGCCAGTTCGTCCATGGCGGCGGTCGCGCCCGGCCCGTACGCCCACAGGATCACGCCGGCGGTCACGGCGACGTACAGCAGCCAGAACCAGAGGGCGGAGCGGTGGACGCGCAGGAGGGCCCAGGTGAGGCCGTGGGGCTTGTACGGGCTGCGGGACCGCTTCCGCGCCGGGGTCTCGGCGGAGGCGAGGGCGGTCATACGGCGGCCTCCACGGAGGCGGCCGAGGTGTCCGTGCCGGGCTTCTGCGCCGGGGTCTCGGCGGAGGCGAGGGTGGTCATACGGCGGCCTCCACGGAGGCGGCCGAGGTGTCCGCGCCGGGCGTCCGCGCCGGGGTCTCGGCGGCCGTGAGGGCGGCCGAGGTGTCCGCGTCTTCTGTGCTGAGCTTCTGTGCCGGGGCCTCGGCGGCGGTCAGGGTGGTCATACGGTGGCCTCCGCCGACTCGGTCGGGTCTTCGGCGCTGAGCTGCAGCGACGGGGCCTCGGGGGAGCGGAGGTGGGCCAGGACCAGTTCCTCCAGGGTGGGGGTGGCGCTCTGCCAGGTCCCGGCGAGGCGGCCCCCGGGGCGTATGAGGGCGGTGGTCTGGCGGCCCGTCGTACGGGACTCGATGACCGTGTGTCCGCCGAGGTCGGCGGCCGGGCCGCTGACCAGGGTGTGGGCGGCGATCAGGTCGTCCAGCTCGCCGGCGAGGCGGACCCGGCCGGCGCCGATGAGGAGGAGGTGGTCGCAGGAGCCCTCCAGCTCGGAGACGACGTGCGAGGACATGACAACCGTGGTGCCGTTGTCGGCGGCGTCGGCCATCAGCGTGCCCATCAGCTCGTGCCGGGCGAGCGGGTCGAGGTCGGCCATCGGCTCGTCCAGGAGCAGCAGTTCGGGGCGCTTGCCGAGGGCGAGGGCGAGCGCGACCCGGGTGCGCTGACCGCCGGAGAGGGTGCGGATCCTGGCGTCGGGATCGAGGGCGCCGTCCGCCACGATCCGCTCGGCGACGGCCTTGTCCCAGCGCCGGGGGTTCAGCTCCTGGCCGTAGCGGAGGGTGTCCTCGACGGTGAGCTGAGGGTGCAGGGGCTTGTCCTGGGCGACGTACGCCATGCGTTCGCGGGCCGCTCCCGGGCTGGTGCCGAGGACGGTGAGTGTGCCCTCGGTGGGCCTGAGCAGACCGGCCGCGTGGGCCAGCAGCGTCGACTTGCCGGCGCCGTTGGGCCCGACGACCGCGCAGACGCGCCCGGCCGGCAGCCGGAACGCGCACTCGCGCAGCGCCCAGCCCTTCCGCCGGCCGAACCGCTTGCCCAGTCCGGCCGCCTCCATGGCGGTGTCGCTCATCCCTGGTCCCCCTTATCCCTGGTCCTGCTTGAAATGCGTGTCGAGTACGGAGTTGAACAGCGCCGCCACGTCGTCCCGTTCGAGCCCGGCAGCACGGGCCCGGTTGGCCCAGTCGTCGAGTTCGGCGCCGAACGGGGAGTCCGCCGGGGCCGCCCCCAGCGACTTCCGGACGAACGTGCCGAGGCCCCGGCGGGCCTCGACCAGGCCTTCGCGCTCCAGCTCGCGGTAGGCCTTCAGGACGGTGTTCGGGTTGATGGCGGTGGCCTCCACGACCTCACGGGCCGTGGGCAGCTTGTCGCCGGGCTCCAACAGGCCCAGGCGCATGGCCTGTTTGGTCTGCTGGACGATCTGGAGGTAGGTGGCGACGCCGGTGCGCCTGTCGATGCGGTACTCGACCACGCGTACAACCACCCTTTCACTAATTGAGTAGTGAAAGGGTGGTCCAAGAGAGGGGCGGTGTCAAGATCACCGCCCCCGGTGCGGGGTTACGTTCAGGACTCGGTGCGGTACATGAGGTCCGTCTCGTGGGTCGCGAAGCCCAGCCGCTCGTACAGCTTCACCGCCGCCGTGTTGTCCGCGTCGACGTACAGCATCGCCGTGGGCAGGCCCTTCCCCGCCAGGTGGCGCAGCCCGATCGTCGTCAGCGCCCGGCCGAGGCCGCCGCCCTGGGCCCCCGGGCGCAGGCCGATGACGTACACCTCGCCGAGGCCCTCCGCCGCGTGCTCCTTCGTCCAGTGGAAGCCGATGAGTTCGCCCTCGCGGAAGGCGAGGAAGAAGCCCTCCGGGTCGAACCAGGCCTCCGCCTTGCGGTCGTCGAGGTCGCGCTGGGTCAGCGAGCCCTGTTCGGGGTGGTGGGCGAAGGCGGCGGCGTTCACCGCGAGCCAGGCCGCGTCGTCCTCGCCGGGGACGAACGTCCGTACCCTCACGTCCGCCGGGAGCTTCGGCTCGGGCAGGTCCAGGTCGGTCAACGGGCGCCGCAGCTGGCGCAGTTCACGGAACAGGGTGAGGCCGAGGACCTGCGCGAGATGCCGGGCGGCGGAGTGGCCGCCGTGCGCCCAGACGCGCAGCCGCTTGCCGGAGGCGGCCAGCAGGGCCGAGCCGAGGGCGCGGCCGTGGCCGTGGCCGCGGTGGGCCGGGTGGACGACCAGTTCGGCGGCCGGGGCCTCGACCGGGTCGGTGTCCTCCAGCTGTGCGTAGCCGACGAGTTGGCCGCCGGCGGAGAGCAGGAAGTGCGAGACGCCTTCGCGGGCGCCCCCGCGCAGCTGCAGCCGCCCCTGCTCGGACACCGCCTGCTGGCCGTCGATCCGGGCGGCGTCCGTGAGCAGCGCGAGAACGGCGTCGGCCTGCCCGGGATCGAGGGCGGCCAGGGTGTCGATGGAACGAGACAAGGCGGGGGGGCCGGAGGGCGCGGTGTCGTCGCTGGTCATGGCTACGAGGGTAAGGCCTGCCCGATTCATGGCGAATCTCCCGGTGAGGCAACCGTTCCGTAACCCTGAACCCCTGTCGCGCTACGCGCGTTGACCCTAGGCTGCGCCGGGATGGGACTGAGTTCTCACGTACTTCTTACGTCCTCTTACGACTCCGCGCGTCTTCGCGCGTCTCAGGAGGGCGTCCCTTCCTCTTCCGGACCTCGCGAACCTCAGGGGCGCACATGCCAGCCACACCCCAGCCGGACCACCGCCGCAGACGCCGTACGCGCGCGCTGCTCGCCACCGCCGCCGGTATCGCCACGGTCGGCGCGCTCGCCGTCGCGCTCCCGGCCAGCGCCGGCGAGACGACGTCCAAGCCCGGCGGCCACAGCAAGCCGAGCCGCTACCAGGACGTGCAGCTGCTGTCCTTCAACGACCTGCACGGCAACCTGGAGCCGCCGTCCGGCTCCTCCGGCCGGGTCACCGAACTCCAGGCCGACGGCACGACGAAGACGATCGACGCGGGCGGTGTCGAGTACCTCGCCACGCATCTGCGCGAGGCGCGCAAGGAGAACCCGTACTCCATCACGGCGGCCGGCGGCGACATGGTCGGTGCCTCCCCGCTGATCTCGGGCCTCTTCCACGACGAGCCCACCATCGAGGCGCTCAACGGCCTGGAGCTGGACGTCACCTCGGTCGGCAACCACGAGTTCGACGAGGGAGCCACGGAACTGGCCCGTATGCAGAACGGCGGCTGCCACCCGGTCGACGGCTGCTACGTCGAGGGCGAGAAGTTCTCGGGGGCGGACTTCCCCTACCTCGCGGCCAACGTGCTCAACGAGAAGACCAACAAGCCGATCCTCAAGCCCTACTGGGTGTGGAAGAAGAACGGCGTCAAGATCGGCTTCATCGGCGTGACCCTGGAGGACACCCCGGGTGTCGTCTCCGCCGAGGGCGTGAAGGGCCTCAAGTTCAAGGACGAGGTCGAGACGATCAACAAGTACGCCAAGGAGCTGGAGCGCCAGGGCGTCAAGTCGGTCGTGGCCCTGATCCACGAGGGCGGCCTGCCGGCTTCCTCGGCCTACAACTTCGACTGCGACGCGGCGGGCGGCGGCTCCGGCATCTCCGGCCCGATCGTCGACATCGCGAAGAACATCACCCCGAAGGTCGACGCGCTGGTCACCGGCCACACGCACTCCGCGTACGCCTGCACGATCGACGACCCGTCGGGCAAGCCCCGCACGGTCACCTCGGCCGCCGCCTTCGGCCGCCTCTACACGGACACCACGCTGACGTACGACCGCTGGACGGGTGACATCGCCCGTACGGCCGTCTCCTCCGCGAACCACGTGGTCACCCGGACCGTCGCCAAGGCCGCGGACATGACCGAGCTGATCGCCAAGTGGAACACCCTGGCGGCGCCCATCGGCAACCGCGCGATCGGCTTCATCTCGGGCGACATCACCAACGTCGGCACCGAGTCCCCGATGGGCGACCTCATCGCCGACGCGCAACTGGCGTACGGCAAGGAGCTGGACCCGGAGACCGACCTCGCGCTGATGAACCCGGGCGGTATCCGCGCGGGCCTGACCTACGCGGCCAAGGGCTCCGAGGGCGACGGTGTGGTCACCTACGCCGAGGGCTTCACGGTCCAGCCGTTCTCCAACACGGTCAACCTCCAGGACTTCACCGGCGCGCAGCTGATCTCCGTACTCCAGGAGCAGGTGAGCGGCACCAACGCGGCCTCGCCGAAGGTGCTCCAGGTGTCCTCGGGGCTCACCTACACGCTTGACCTGACGAAGACGGGCGCGGAACGCGTCGTCACCGACTCGGTCAAGCTGAACGGTGCGGCGATCGACCCGGCCGCCACCTACCGTGTCGCGACGAACAGCTTCCTCGCGGGCGGCGGCGACGGCTTCACGACGCTGGGCCAGGGCACGAACGACCTGGTCGGCACGGACGATCTGGCGGCGCTGGCGGACTACCTGACCGCCAACTCCACGGCCACGACACCGATCGCGCCGCCGGCGGCGAACCGGATCACGATCGTGCAGTAGCGTTTGATGGTTACATTTCAAAGGGCCCAAGGCTTGTCGCCTTGGGCCCTTTGTAATGCCCGTAATAAGACCTGTGTGAATTGCCGATCGGTTCCCTGGATGTCCTGAAAATCGGTCTCAGCTGCAATTAACCGAGGTCTAAGCGGAATTGGCTTTTTTCGCTTCTCGGGTCCCGTAATGTTTTCCATGTCGAAAGCGAACGACACCGGAAACAAGGGAGAACAACATGAGCTTCAAGAAGATCGCCCCGGTCAAGAAGGCCCGCAAGGTCGTCCCCGCCCCCAAGAAGGCGGCTCCGAAGAAGGCCGCTCCGAAGCGTCGCCCGGTCGCCCATAAGGACTGACGCAGAGCACAGAGAAAACCAAACCACCAACAGCTGTTTCATAACCCGGGAGGGAATTCCTATGAGCTTCCACAAGATCGCCCCCGTCAAGAAGGCCGCCAAGCCCGCCGCGCCGAAGAAGAAGGTCCTGAAGAAGGCCGCGCCGAAGAAGGTCCAGCGCCGTCCGGTCGGGCACCAGGGCTGAGGCCCGCTGTGAGGCGGGGTCACCGGAGGGCGAGTGCGCTCGTCCCGGTGGCCCCGCCTCAGCCATGTCCGGAGTACGGAAGGGAGTTGTGACCATGAGGGAAGTCCGCGAGGCCTTCCGCCGGTTCTGGCCGCTGACGCGCGGCGACCGGAAGTGGCTGGTGGCGATCGTCGCGTGCGTGGTGGTGTCCGCGCTGGCCGAGACCGCCGCGATCCTGCTGTTCGCGGAGCTGACGGACAACGCCCTCGAGGCCGGTTCCCTCTCCGCCTTCTGGGGCCCGGCCGGCGCCTGGCTGGCCGTCGCCGTGCTCGGCGCGCTCGTCGGCTACGCCGGCAACTCGCTCGCCACCTGGACCGCCGAGAGATTCGTACTGCGGCTGAGGGCGGGCGTCTTCCGGCACGTCCAGGATCTGCCGCCCGACTTCTTCCAGAAGCACCGCCAGGGCGACCTGGTGGAACGCCTCACCGGTGACGTCGAGGCCATCGAACAGATGGTCGTGTCGGGTGTCGTCGGCACCGTCTCCGCCGCCTTCTCGGCCGTCTTCTACTCCGCCGCCGCCCTCTGGCTGCGCTGGGACCTCGCCCTCGTCACCTTCTTCCTGGCCCCTCTCTTCCTCCTCGCCGCCCGCCGTTTCGCCGGCCGCATCAGGACGGCCAGCCAGGACGAGCGGGTCGCCGACGGCGCGATCACCTCGGTGGTGGAGGAGTCCCTCGGCAACATCGTCCTCACCCAGGCCTACAACCGCCGCCGCGACGAGGAGAAGCGCCTCGACCGCGAGGCCCGCGCCTGGATGCGGGCGAGTGTGCGCGGGGCGCGGCTGAGCGAGATGTACGAACAGTTCGTCGAGGTCGTCGAGACGCTCTGCGTCCTCACGGTGATCGGGCTCGGCGTCTGGGAGATCTCGGCCGGCCGGATGTCACTGGGAGCGCTGCTCGCCTTCGCCGCCTTCGTCGGCTACCTCTACCCGCCGATCCGCAGCCTCGGCCAGCTGGGCCTGACCCTGACGGCGGCGACCGCGGGCGCGGAACGCCTCGGCGAGCTGCTCGACGCCGAACCGGCGGTGAGCGACCCGGCGAAGCCGGTTTCGGAGTGGCCGGTACGGGGCTGGGTCAGCGTCCACGGGGCGTCCTTCACCTACCCCGGCACGGACCGCGAGTCGTTGCGCGACGTGACCTTCACGGCCGCCCCCGGCGAACTGGTCCTGATCACCGGAGCGAGCGGCGCCGGAAAATCGACCCTGTCGAAACTCCTCACCCGCTTCTACGACCCCTCGGCCGGCGTGATCTGCCTGGACGGCGTCCCGCTGACCGACGTACCCCTCGCCTTCCTGCGCGAGAACGTGGCCCTGCTGCCGCAGGAGACGCTGATCCTGCACGGCTCGATCCGCGAGAACATCGAGTGCGGGCGGCCCGGCGCGAGCGACGCGGAGATCGAGGCGGCGGCGCGGGCGGCCGACGCCCACGACTTCGTCGCCGCGCTCCCGGAGGGATACGGCACGCGGATCGCCCCCGGCACGGCCACGCTCTCCGGCGGGCAGTTGCAGCGGATCGCGATCGCGAGGGCGATGCTGCGCGCCGCGCCCGTACTGGTCCTCGACGAACCGACGGCCGGGCTGGACTCGATCGCCGCCCGCCGGATAGTCCCGGCGCTGCGCCGGCTGATGACGGGCCGTACGACCATCATGATCACCCACGATCTGAGCCTCGCCCCGGACGCGGACCGCATCCTGGTCGTCGACGGGGGCCGCCTCGCGGAGACGGGCACGCACGACGAACTGATGGCGCGGGGCGGGGTGTACGCGAGGCTGGCCTCGCCACTGGGCCGGACGCCCTACCGCCCGGAGGAGACGTTGACGTTGGCCCTGAGGGTGTAGCCCAGCCCTCGTACCGTGTGGATGAGCCGGGGTTCGCCCCGGCTCTCCAGTTTGCGGCGCAGGTACATGACGTACACGTCAAGGGTGTTGGACGTGGGCTCGAAGTCGAAGCCCCAGACGTCCTTGAGGATCTGGGCGCGGTCCAGGACCAGGCCGGGCCGCCGCAGCAGGTATTCGAGGAGGGCGAACTCGGTTTTGGTGAGGTCGAGTCGGCGGTCGGCGCGGGTGACGGTACGGGTCCGTGGGTCCAGGTGGACGTCCTCGAAGGTGAGGCCCGCGAGCGGTGAGGGCGGGGGGACGCGTTGTGGGCTGCGGCGCAGTAACGCCCGTACCCGCGCAAGGAGTTCCTCGATGGCGAAGGGCTTCATCAGGTAGTCGTCGGCGCCGTTGTCGAGGGCGACGATCCGGTCCCCGACGGCGTTCCGTCCGGTGATCATCAGGATCGGGACGGTGCATCCGGAGGCCCGCAGCCGCCGGGTCGCGGCGAGCCCGTCGAGGCCCGGCATGGTGACGTCCATGAGCACGAGGTCGGGCGCGGTGTCCGGTGCGGACACATAGGCGAGGGCCGTGCGGCCGTCCCCGGCGAGGACGGTCTCGTACCCCTCGAACCGGAGCACCCGGTCGAGCCCTTCACGTACGGCCGCGTCGTCATCGGCCAACAGGATCTTCCGCGCAACCATCCGTACAACGTGGTGCTACGGGCTGTGGTGGGCCTGGGAAAGGGGTGTGGAGGGGCTGGGGAGGTGCGGCGTGCGTGGTGTGGTGGTGAGGCCGGGGAGCGCGGCACCGACGTGCGCTCCCTTGGGCGTCGGTGCCCCGCTCCCCGGCCGGTCTTGAGGGGGTGTACGACGGTCAGCCGGCCGTCGGCGTCCAGTCGCCGAGCCAGTCGCCGACCTCCTGGCCGACCTCCTGGCCGGTGGCCTGGGCGTCGGTCAGCTGCGGGCGTTCGCCGCTCGCGGCGGAGGCCTTCGGCTGCGCGTCCGCACCGAACACACCGAAGACGCCGTCGTAGGCCATGGCTCCGGCGGAGGCCAGGGCCAGCGGTACGCCGACGACCAGGGCGGATCTGCGCCGGCGGTGACGGCTGCGACTGTGGGGCGGCTT
Source organism: Streptomyces sp. GQFP (assembly GCF_021545335.1). Lineage (GTDB taxonomy): Bacteria > Actinomycetota > Actinomycetes > Streptomycetales > Streptomycetaceae > Streptomyces. The sequence goes on from NZ_CP089312.1 coordinate 5,508,891, forward strand.
GCTGCGGGTCTCGCTCACGGCGGCTTCCGATCAAGTGGGGGGTTAACTGGCGGGAGAGCCATGTCACTTGGCTGTCGCAGCCGGGGGCGGAAAGGTTGCCGTATTGCGGCGGGGAAGATCTGGAGCGGAGACCGGAGACCGGAGACCGGGGGCGGAGCAATGGACCGGAGACCGGGGACGGAGATCGGACGGAGGGAAGCGGAATGATCGGGACGGTGTTCCGTACGGATGACGTACCTGCGGGGGACAGGTTCGACTACTGGCAGGAACTGGTCGGCCGGACGCGCTCCAGCGCACTCGTCAGCGACCACGCCGCCGAATTCTGGGCGGAGCAGCGGCTGTTGGAGCTGGGGCCGGTGGTCGTGAGCCAGATGTCGTTCAAGCCGACGCGCTACCGACGGACTCCGAAACTGGTACGCCAGTCCGACCCCGAGCTGTACCACCTGACGCTGCTGATCGACGGCGGCCTGGCACTCGACCACGCCGGGCGCGAAAGCAGGTACACGTCACGTGACCTGCACCTGGCCGACAGCTCACAGCCGTACGACGTGAGATCGGCGGACGACCGTCAGGGCGGTGTCGTCACGGGGATGGCCGTGGACTTCCCCAAGGCGCTGCTGCCGCTGCCGCCGCACCGGGTACGGGAGTTGCTGGGCCGGAACCTGCCGGGGCGGGAGGGGGTCGGTGCGCTGCTCGCGGACTTCGTCGTCGGCCTGGACCGGCAGGCCGACACGCTCCAGCAGTCCGACGCGCCGCGCCTGGGCACGGTGGTCCTCGACCTGCTGTCGGCATGGTTCGCGCAACTGCTGGAGGCGGAGGGTGAGTTGTCGCCGGAGACGCGGGGCCGGGCAACGGTGAAACACGTCATGGGATTCATCCGGCAGAACCTCCACGACCCGGAACTGACCCCGCCGGTGATAGCGGCCGCCCACAACATCTCCCTCAGCTACCTCCACCGCATCTTCCAGCAACAGGCGGGCGGCGAGACGGTGGCGGCGTGGATCCGGCGCCGACGCCTGGAGAACGCGCACAAGGACTTGGCGGAGGCCTCACTGCGCGGCACGCCGATCCATGTGATCGCGGCCCGCTGGGGCTACCAGCGTCCGTCGGACTTCACGCGGGCGTTCAGGGCCGCCTACGGGATGTCACCGAGGGAACACAGACAACAGACGCTGCCCTGAGGGGAGTAGACGCAGGGCCAAGAAAGTGTGCACCGCCTGCGAACGACAAGGGCAAGCCACCCAGGCATTGTTGATCTCGCAACGGGGGAAAATCTCGGTCGCGGAGCGGAACCTCTGCTCGGCTCCGCGACCGAGGATCCCGGCACGGGGTGCCGGGTACCGGGTATCACCACTCCGCGGGGATCCGCCCACCCCGGCTGACCGCGATCCGCAGGACATCGGCCAACGCCTCGACAGCCCGCGTGAGCCCGAACCGCACGGCCCGCTCCCCCGCCTTGGGGTCCTCGAGCAAGGCCCGCGCCCCCATCAAGACCTGCTCCCCGGAGTCCAGTTGGGCTTCCTCGATGTCATCGGCGAGGAGAGAGAGCCGGCTGAGATCGCTGTCGGTGCTGAGGTAACAGGGGTTGCCTTCGGGGGTGGTCCAGGGGAGGAGACGCATGGGCGGGGTCCTTCGGTGGGGGGCATGTGTGACGAGCGGTGATTACCGTTCGTGTTCCGATCGTCACTGCTTCGGCGTACGCTGCGGAAGAGGGTGGGCGTTGTCCGGGGCGCCCGGCAAGGGGCAGGAGTGACGTGGGCGAACTGGTCGACGGGAAGCAGGAGTCGGGGCGGGCAGTGCTCGGGCGGACGCTCAAGTACCTGCGGGGCCAGGCGGACAAGTCGCTGGGCCAACTGTCCGAGGAGACCGGGTACGACAAGAGTTACCTCTCCCGGCTGGAGTCGGGCGAGCGGTTGTCCAAGGTGACGGTCATGGAGGACCTGGACACGTACTACGAGTCCGGTGACCTGCTGGTGAGCCACTGGCGGGTGGCTCGGCTGGACGCGTTCAAGGACCAGTACAAGGCGTTCATGGGGCTGGAGGGGACGGCTCGGGCGATGTGGAAGTTCGCCGTTGCGGTGCCCGGCCTGTTCCAGACCGAGGACTTCGCCCGTGAGGTGTTGTCCGGTGGCCAGACAACGGAGGACAGCGACGAGTTGATCGAGGAGCTGGTCGCGGCGCGCCTTGGTAGGCAGTACCTCCTGCGGCAGAAGCCGCTGTCCGACGTCCGCGCCATCATCGACGAGGTCGCGTTTCGGCGTCCGGCTGCCAGCGCCAAGACGTGGAGTGAACAACTGCTTCACCTTGAGGAAGTGGCTCAGTGGTCCAACGTGACACTCCAAGTGCTGCCCTTCTCGGCGGGAGTTCACCATCACATGAGTGGATCGCTGACAGTGCTCTGGCAGAAGGACGGAACTGCCGCTGCCTACATGGAGGGCAACGGATGCCGTGAATTGACCGAGGATCCGGACGATGTCCTGCGGCGCCGACTGTCCTACGATCGGCTCCGCGACATGGCGTTGTCCCCGTCGGCCTCGCTCATGTTCATCAGGGACCTACTGGAGGAGCACAGATCATGACGCACACCCCTGACCTCGGCACGGCTGTGTGGCGCAAGTCGAGCTACAGCGAAGGGGGAGACAACGACTGCGTCGAGGTCGCCGACGGCTACGCGGGCCTGGTTCCGGTCCGGGACAGCAAGACCCCGACCAGCCGCCCGCTGCTCTTCGGGTCGGCGTCGTGGCAGGTGTTCGTCGGGGCCGTCAGGGGCGAGTAGCGCGCCCCGGTCCAGGTCGGACGGTTAGTGTGGCGCTGCATCCGTTTCGTGTACCTGCGGTGCGTGAGGAGCAGCGGTGATCACCCGGATCGAGATCGACGGCTTCAAGACGTTCGACGACTTCTCGCTCGACCTGCCGCCGTTCCTGGTCCTGCTGGGCGCGAACGGTTCGGGCAAGTCCAACCTGCTGGAAGCGGTCGCGTTGCTCGGGCAGCTGGTGAGGGAGCCCAGCAGTCAGACACTGGTCCGGTATGCCAGGCGGGGCGGGCCCCGGGAGCTGTTTCGGCGGGGGCCGGACGGTGAGCTGGTCGACGAGATCCGGATTGGCGCGACGGTCTTGGTGCAGGCTTACCAGATCGGAGCCGTGCACATGCGTGTCGACGTGAGCATCGGCTATCGCGAGGCTCCGGAACCGCTGACCGTCGATCTGTCATTCGAGGCAGTCGACAGCCACCGCCTTGAGGTGTCACCGAAGACGGCCGAGCAGATCGACAGCAATGCCGCCATCCTCCAGTCCTGGACAGGACCTCGATCGGAGACGGACAACCATTTCGTAATGCTCGCAACCAGTGGACTGGGACATTCTGCTTCCAACTGGTGGATCCTCGACCCCGTTCCCGAGGCCATGCGGCAGCCCGCCGATGCGTACGACTCCGATCGCCTGGCCGAGGACGGACGGAACCTAGGGGCCGTGCTGGGGCGATTGTGGGAAGGCGATCCGGAGCGGAAATGGGCCTTCGAAGCAGATGTGTCCGCTCTCCTTCCGGATGTCCGGGAGATCGACGTGGTCCGGGACCATGACCGGGCTCAATGGGATATCTGGGTCCAGTACAAGCACGAGCCGAGAATGGCGCCGCGTGTCGTCTCTGGCGGAACTCTCCGCATGCTCGCACTGCTGGCGGCGGCACATGACCCGGACCACCCTGGTGTGTTGATGTTTGAGGAACCCGAGAACGGCCTGTATCCGAGCCGTGTACCGAGGCTGTTGGAACGGTTGAGGGGACACGCCACCGATCTCGGTTCCTACGAGCCCGCGAAGGAGAACGAAGTTCGTCGGAGCGGTGTTCGCGAACGACTCCGTCAGATCCTCGTGACCTCACACTCCCCAGTCGTCCTCGCCTCCCTCCTCGACGACGCCCCCCACGACGTCGTCTTCCTCGACACCGTCACCCGCCTCGGCGAAGGCAAATCCCCTGCCCGCCTGACCCGGGCACGGAAGGTCGCCGAAGGCGGTGAGCGGGGCACCTACGTGACGCCCATCGAGGTACGCCAGTACCTCGACCCCGTGGGGTACGCCCATGGCGCGTAGGTACTTGAGCATCGCGCTGCTCACCGAGGGGCTGAGCGACCAGTGGTTCTACGTACCCCTCATCGACCGTCAGGTGGAGGCGCTGGAGTCGGAGTCCGAGGTCGGGTTCGACTTCGTAGGTACGACTCCCGGCAGCTGTTTCACCGTCGCGCCCCGTGAACGCGTAGTCCAAGAGGTCGAACTGCTCCTGGAGCACATGGACATCGTGATCGTCCATCACGACCACAATGAGCGAGGCAAGGTCGAGGCCTTACGTGCCGGGCTGAGCGCCCCTCAGTCCGCGGAACGCGTCATCGGGATCGTCCCCGTCCGGGAGACGGAAGCCTGGATGCTCGCCGACCCGGCCGCGTTGCCCGACGGCCCGGCAACGGCGCTACGGGACTTGATCGGGTCACCGCGCGAGGTCGAGAAGGTCGCCGATCCGAAGAAGGCCCTTGGGCAGGTGTTCGGCCCACGGCACCGTCCCGAGTACGACTTCGACCGCCTTGGACAGCGCGTGTCCTTGACCGAGCTTCAGCAGATCCCCGCCTACGGCCGCTGGGTCGGCGATCTCCGCGAAGCACTGGAGCGAATGCGCTGCCTGTGACCGCCCGGATGCCAACGACTGACGTTGTCCTGGTCCGCGTTCATGGGAGGCGTCAAGGGGGCAGCGGGTGTGAACACCGTCGGGTGAACGGGGCGGGAAACCGGGACGGCAAGGGGAGCGGTCCGGTCGCTGTGACGTCATGACAGAGAGCACTGCCACCGCCTACGTGCCGAACGTGTCGGCGAACCCGTACGTGTGGGGACGGTGAGCGCGGCTATGGTCGTAGACACGACGCGTCGAAGGAGGACATCGGTCATGGCTGCTCACGCTGCGGAACCCGAGTCGGTTGTCCCTCCCATGCCCGAGCGGACCCCGAAGGCGCTGCGCGCGGCCATTGCGCAGCACGCTCCCGAGCTTCTCCCTGACTTCGACGCCCACTGGAAGTGGGCGATCGCCGACGCGTACAACACCGGCCCGGTGCCGGCTTTCATTGCCCTTTGGTGGGGTGAGTACGCCCTCGCCCGTGACCCCAAGTTGGATGCGTACGTGCGCGATCTCGAACACCGAGCCGCGTACGAGTGCACCGACATCGTCGAGGCCAAGGCACTCCTGGAAGAAGCTGCCAAGATCCACTACCGGGTCCGAGAACTGGAGCCTGGCGAGTGACTGATGGGTTCATGGGGCCGCCTTGGCAGGCGGACTGGCGGATCGATGCCCTCGCCACCTTCGAGGGCCTGCCCGACGATGTTCGGGAGATCGTCCTCGCCGTGCGCGCTGAACTGGTCACGGCGAAAGACCCGTATTTCCGCGGCATCGATGCTGGTGCCGGGCTTCCCGAGGGCATGAGGGTCATGCCGGGCCGGTCGACTGATCCGAAGGGGCGCCACACCTGCTTTTTCGACGACGGTCACGGCTGGCTGAAGTACAGCTTCGTCCGCCGAACCGAAGATCCGCAGATCGTGGTCGAAGAGATCTTCTGGCAGGAAGCCGACCCGATCGAGTTCCCTACACCGTCTCCGGCGGCGGAGTAGCCGCCCCCGGCAACCGCACCGTAGCCACCGTCCCACCCCCCACCGCCCGAGCCAACGTGACCTCACCGCCAGCCTGCTGCACCGTACGCGCCACGATCGACAGCCCCAGCCCCGAACCCGGCAGGGCACGCGCTGAAGGTGAGCGCCAGAAGCGGTCGAAGACGTGGGGGATCTCGTCGGCCGGGATGCCGGGGCCGTGGTCGCGGACCGTGAGTACACCGGACGCGAGCTGGACCTCGATCGTGCCGCCCTCCGGGCTGAACTTCACCGCGTTGTCGAGGATGTTGACCACCGCCCGTTCCAGGGCCGAGGGTTCCGCGCGGACGAACCAGGGCTGGATGTCCGCCGTGATCGTCAGTTCCGGGCCGCGCAGGCGGGCTCGGCGCAGGGCCGACTCCACCGTGTCCTCCAGGGCTACCACCTGGACGCGTTCGCCCCGTTGGCCCTCCGAGCGGGACAGTTCCTGCAAGTCGCCGATCAGGGCGGCCAGTTCGGTCATCTGGGCCTTCACCGAGGCGAGCAGGGCCTTGCGGTCCGCCTCCGGGATGGGGCGGCCTGTCTCCTCGCTGCGGGTGAGGAGTTCGATGTTCGTGCGCAACGACGTGAGCGGCGTGCGTAGTTCGTGGCCTGCGTCCGCGATCAACTGCTGTTGCAGTTCCCGGGAGTTGGCCAGCGCCGACGTCATCGAGTTGAAGGAGTGAGAGAGGCGGGCGACCTCGTCCTCGCTCTCCTCGTTCACCGGGATGCGGACCGTCAAGTCCTCGGTGCGGGCCACGTGTTCGACGGCTTCGGTGAGTTTGTCGACGGGGCGGAGTGCCGCTCGGGCCACCGCGAGGCCTGCGGCTCCGGCGCCCACGACTCCGATGCCGGAGACGAGGAGGAGCAGCAGCGCCAGTTCGTTGAGCGTCGACTGGGTGCTCTTGAGCGGGACGGCGACCGACAGGACGGCGCCTTCGTAGATCTGCGGCTGAGTGCCGGGACCCTGCGAGATGATCAGAGGGGTCGTCAGCACGCGTACGGCGTTGCCGTCGTCGTCGGTTCCGTTGCGGAAGATCCCGCTGCCACTGGCCGCGTTCTTGACGACGGTCTTGTCGCTGTCGGTGACCTTGATCATGCCTTCGGAGGTCAGCGAGACGCAGGCCGTTCCGTCGGTCTTCACCAGCTGCAGGTAGTAGGTGTCCCGGGCGCGGAAGTCGTTGCTGGTCTCGATCGGCGTCTGGGTGCAGTTGCTGAGCGCCTCCACCACCTCGGTGTACTGCTGGGGCCGAGCCGTCGCCTTCTGCAGATCGTTGTCGACCTCGTCGTACAGCTTCCCCTGCACGATGAACCAGCACGTCACCGACACCGCCGCCACCGCGAACGCCACCGCCGCCGCGACCAGCAGCGACAGCCGGGTACGGATGGGCAAGGAGCGGAACCGGCGGCCTACCGCCACCTGTTTCATGCCCAGCTTCATTCCGCGCCGCCCTGCCGCAGCACATACCCCACGCCCCGCACCGTGTGGACGAGGCGCGGCTCGCCGCCCGCCTCCGTCTTGCGGCGGAGGTACATGACGTACACGTCGAGGGAGTTGGAGGAGGGCTCGAAGTCGAAGCCCCAGACCGCCTTCAGGATCTGTTCGCGGGTGAGGACCTGGCGCGGGTGGGCCAGGAACATCTCCAGGAGGGTGAACTCCGTGCGGGTCAGTTCCACCGCCCGGCCGCCGCGCGTCACCTCGCGCGTCGCGAGGTCCATACGCAGGTCGGCGAAGGTCAGGGCCTCGTCCTCCGGGATGCTGCCCGCCACGGCCGCGGCTGCGTAGGAGCTGCGGCGGAGCAACGCCCGTACCCGGGCGAACAACTCGTCCAGCTCGAAGGGCTTGACCAGGTAGTCGTCCGCCCCCGCGTCCAGGCCGGTCACCCGGTCGCCGACCGTGTCACGGGCCGTCAGCATCAGGATGGGCGTGGTCGTGCCCGCGCCGCGCATCCTGCGGGCCGCCGTCAGGCCGTCCATCCTCGGCATCTGGATGTCCAGGACGACCAGGTCGGGCTGGTACGCGGTCGCCTTCTCCAGGGCGTCCGCGCCGTCGACCGCGACCTCCGTGTCGTACCCCTCGAAGGCGAGGCTGCGCTGGAGTGCTTCTCGCACGGCCGGCTCGTCGTCGACGATCAGGATGCGCTGGGTGTCACGGTCGCCTTCGGCGGGGCTCATGGTCGTGGATTCCTCGGGTGCGGTGGGACATGGCGGGCGCCTTCAGCCTCGCACGTTTCCGGTCTGCTGCGGAAAGGAAAGGCAGCGGAAAGGATCAGCTGTGGCAAGGATCAGCTGAGTGCGGGGCGGCGGCTGCGCGTCGTCGCCCTGCGGGCCGCTGCCGTACGCGTGACCGTCGCCACCTCCGGGGCCCGGACCGCAGCCGTCGGCGGGTGCAGGGCGAAGGCCACGCCGAGGGCGAGGTCCAGGGCGGCCGGGCCGGTGGTGGCCGTACCGGCGGTCAGCTTGTGCGAAACCTGCTTGATCATGACGTACCCCTGTCTCTTATCTCTTTATCAAGGCTTCAGGTGGTCGAGCCGGAGCGCAGCGTCGCCAGGTCGGACTTGACCGTGTTGATCGGGATGGCGAAGCCCAGACCCGCGCTGCCCGCGTCCGACGAGGACGAACTCGCCGAGTACATCGCGGAGTTGATGCCGATGATGTTGCCGTTCATGTCGATGAGCGCGCCGCCGGAGTTGCCCGGGTTGAGGGACGCGTCCGTCTGGATGGCCTTGTACGTCGTCGTGGACGAGCCGGTGTCGCCGTTGAACTCCTGGCCACCGAACTCGAACGGCCAGTCGCCGCCGCTGCCGCCGCCCTGCTGTTGCTGCTGATCCTGGCTCTGGCTCTCCTCGGTCGCGACGGTGACGTCACGGTTGAGGGCGGACACGATGCCGCTGGTGACCGTGCCGGTCAGGCCCTCGGGGGAGCCGATCGCCACGACCTCGTCGCCGACCTGGACGCCGGCGGAGTCGCCGAGGGTCGCCGTCTTCAGACCGGAGGCGTCCTCCAGCTTGATGAGGGCCAGGTCCTTCTTGCTGTCGGTGCCGACGACCTGCGCGGTGTAGGTCTTGCCGTCGCTCGTCGACACCTTGATGGACGAGGCGCCGGAGATGACGTGGTTGTTGGTGATGATCTCGCCGTCGGACGTGATGATCACGCCTGAGCCGGTCGACGAACCCGCGTTCGAGGTCGCGTTGATCTCGACGATGCTCGGGCTGACCGCCGCGGCGACCCCGGAGACCGTGCCCTTCGCGCTCGACGGCACCACGTTGGTGCTGGTGCTGCTGGAGGTCACGGCGGAGTCCGAGTTGGTCAGCTCCTGGATGCCGTACGCCGTGCCGCCACCGATGGCCGCGGCGACGATCGCCACAGCCGCGAGGAGGGCGAAGGGGCCCTTCGCGCGCTTCTTGCGGGAGGGGGAGGCCTCACCCTCGGGGGCGGCGGCCGGGGCCTCCGCGAGCAGGGTGGCGGTGGCTGCGGGCTGCTCGTACGGGGCCTGCTGGACCTGCGCCGGTTCCTGGTACGCGGGCTGCTGGACCGTCGGCGGCTCGTACGCCGGCGGGGGCGGCCACTCGGGGTTCACGGGAGAGGAGGCAACGGGCTGCTGGGGGTACGCGGACTGCGGCTCGTGGCCCTGGGGGGTCTCGTACTCGCCGCTGCGGCGGAAGCTCTCGGTCATGGAACAGAGCTTGTCGCCCCCGCATGAGAGCTGACTGAGTGCTCCCTGAGAAGCACGGCAGAACCTCGTATGCCCGAAATAAAGACCCGCGCCGACCGCCTGCGGACCTGCGGAAACCCCCGTCCGGGGCGGCTATTCGCAGCCGCAGGAACGACGTACGACCAACCGCGAAGGGAACTGTTTCAGCCGCTCCCGGCGGGAACCGGCCACCCGTACGCCGTCGTCGAGGACCAGGTCCACGGCCGCGCGGGCCATGGCCGGGCGGTCGGAGGCGACGGTGGTGAGGGGCGGGTCCGCGAGGGCCGCTTCCTTGATGTCGTCGAAGCCGGCCACCGCCAGCTCGCCGGGTACGTCGATCCGCAGCTCGCGGGCCGCGCGCAGCAGGCCGATCGCCTGGTCGTCGGTGGAGCAGAAGATGGCCGGGGGGCGGGTGGCCGGGTCGGCGAGGATCTCCAGGGCGGCCTTGTAGGCGTCGTACCGGTTGTAGAGGACCTGGTAGAGGCGGCCCTCCGTGGAGACGCCGGCCTCGTCCATCGCGCGTCGCCAGCCCTGGACGTGGTCGGAGACCGGGTCGCCGACCGCGGGGGTCTCGGCGGTGCCGCCGATACAGGCGACGTACTCGTAGCCGTGCTCCAGCAGGTGGCGGACGGCGAGGTGGGCGCCGCCGATGTCGTCCGTGACGACGGCGACGTCGTCTATCGCCTCGGGGCGTTCGTGCAGCAGGACGACCCGGGCGTCCCAGGCGTCGATCTCCGCCGCCGCGTTGTCGCTCATGGCGTGGCTGACCAGGATCAGCCCGGAGACCCGCATCCCGAGGAAGGCCCGCAGATAGTGGACCTCGCGCTCGGCGACGTAGTCGGAGTTGCCGACCAGCACCATCTTTCCGCGCTCGGACGCGGCCTGTTCGACCGCGTGCGCCATCTCCCCGAAGAAGGGCTGGCGCGCGTCCGGCACGATCAGGCCTATGAGGTCCGTGCGCCGCGATGCCATCGCCTGGGCGACTCGGTCGGGCCGGTACCCCAGTTCCTTGATCGCGGCGAGGACACGCTCGCGCGTGGCCGGGGCAACCGGCCGGGGTCCGTTGTTGATGACATAGCTGACGACGGCAGTCGACGTCCCTGCCAGTCGCGCTACGTCATCCCTGGTTACCTTGGCCACGCGCGGAGTCTACGCGGATGGACCCGCTCTGGGCAGGGCGTAAGGACTTCGTTACTACCCGCCCGGAGCGCGGACCATGCCGTGCGCCGTCACGCGTGTACCGGCGGTCAGGCCTCGGCGGTGACCTCGGCGGACTCCTCCACGGCGTCCAGGGCGGCCGAATCGCCCGTGGTGCCCGCATCCTCCGACTTCGCGAGGGCCGCCTTGGCCTTCGCCTCGTCGCTCGCGCGGTCGCCCTTCTCCGGCGTAACGAATCGATAACCGACGTTCCGGACGGTCCCGATCAGCGACTCGTGCTCGGGTCCGAGCTTCGCGCGCAGCCGTCGTACGTGCACGTCGACCGTGCGGGTGCCGCCGAAGTAGTCGTAGCCCCAGACCTCCTGGAGGAGCTGCGCGCGTGTGAAGACGCGGCCCGGGTGCTGGGCGAGGTACTTCAGCAGCTCGAACTCCTTGAAGGTGAGGTCGAGGACCCGGCCCTTCAGTTTCGCGCTGTACGTCGCCTCGTCGACCGAGAGGTCGCCGTTGCGGATCTCCATGGGGGAGTCGTCGTTGACGATCTGCTGGCGGCCCATGGCCAGCCGCAGTCGCGCCTCGACCTCGGCCGGACCGGCCGTGTCGAGCAGTACGTCGTCGATGCCCCAGTCGGCGGTGACGGCCGCGAGGCCGCCCTCGGTGACGACGAGGATCAGCGGACAGCCGGGTCCGGTGGAGCGGAGGAGCTGACACAGGCTGCGCACCTGGGGCAGATCACGCCGGCCGTCGATCAGGATGACGTCGGCACCGGGGGTGTCGACGAGAGCGGGTCCCTCGGCCGGAGCGACGCGCACGTTGTGCAGCAGCAGGCCGAGGGCCGGAAGCACCTCGGTCGACGGCTGAAGGGCATTGGTCAGGAGCAGCAGAGAACTCATACGTCTGGTTCCTCCTCGGTCCCTGCGAGGACGTTTGCGGCACTGCGGCACTGCATGCACGATCCCGAAGCCTCGTACAACCCGCGGTCACCTTGAGTTTTCCGCTTCGTATACAACGCGTTCGAAAGCACAAAAGGACTCGGGGGCTACGCTGCCCGAGTCCTCTGCCCAGCAGAATAGCCCACATGAGCACTGGTCCGGCAGGTCATGTGACGCGATCTTTCACCGTCCCGAACTCTGAGACGGCTGATCGCACCCCTCTGCGAAGGTTTCTGAGCACTGACGACGGGGTGACGATCGATGCCGTATACGAGCCGGGAGGCGTTGTATACGACGCTTCGACGCCATCTTCCGATCATCTGGCGTTCGTCGTCGCGCACGGTTTCACAGGGGATGTGGACCGCCCGCACGTTCGACGGGTGGCGGAGGCGTTCGCGCAGTACGGCGCCGTGGTGACGTTCTCCTTCCGGGGCCACGGCGCCTCGGGCGGACGTTCGACGGTCGGCGACCGCGAGGTCCTCGACCTCGCCGCCGCCGTCAGATGGGCACGTGAACTAGGGCACACCCGGGTCGCCACGGTCGGCTTCTCGATGGGCGGCTCGGTCGTGCTCCGGCACGCGGCGCTGTACGGGCCGAAGCACGAGGGGCGCACGGATGCGGTGTCGGACGCCGTGGTTTCGGTGAGTGCGCCGGCCCGTTGGTACTACCGGGGTACGGCCCCCATGCGCCGCGTGCACTGGCTGGTGACCCGCCCCGAGGGCCGCCTGCTGGGCCGCTACGGCCTCCGTACGCGCATCCACCACCGCGACTGGAACCCCGTACCCCTCTCCCCGGTGGAGGCGGTGCCCCGGATCGCGCCGACCCCGCTCCTCATCGTCCACGGCGACCGCGACGGCTACTTCCCGGTGGACCACCCGCGGATGCTCGCGGAGGCGGCGGGGGACGCGGGCGAACTGTGGCTGGAGCCGGGGATGGGTCACGCGGAGCACGCGGCGGACGACGAGCTGTTGCGGCGCATCGGGGACTGGGCTGTCGCACAGGCGGGCTAGCCTGAGTGATGTCACAGCCGATTGATTGAGGAAGCAGAGATGCCAAAGGTCACGGTGCGCTACTGGGCCGCCGCGAAGGCCGCGGCCGGGGTCGCCGAGGAGCCGTACGACGCGGCCACCCTCGCCGAGGCGCTCGACGAGGTCCGCGAGCGACACCCCGGCGAACTCGTCCGCGTCCTGCGCCGATGCTCGTTCCTCATCGACGGTGACCCCGTGGGCACCCGCGAACATGAGACGGTACGGCTGGCCGAGGGCGGCACGGTCGAGGTGCTCCCGCCGTTCGCAGGAGGGTGAGCGCAGGGCTATGAGCGACCAGCAGCAGCCGTATGGGCAGCAGTACGAGGGCCAGTACGAGGGCCAGTACGAGGGCCAGTACGGCGACGCGTACCAGAGCCAGAACCAGAGCCAGAACCAGGGTTACGACCCGTATCAGCAGCAACAGCAGCAGCCTCAGGCGCAGGCCTGGCCCGGGCAGCAGCAGGCGTACGACGAGGCGCAGGCGCAGCAGTACACGCAGCAGTGGCAGGGTCAGACCTGGGAGACCCAGATGCAGGCCCCGGTGACGGCTCTGGCGGAGGTGCCGGAGGTGCCGGAGACTCCGTACCTGCCGCCGCAGAGCGCTGCCGGGGACACCGGGGACACCGGGTACGGGCCCGCCACGGTCGCGGGCAACGCCCGGATCACCGACGCGCAGCGGGCGCGCCTCGAAGGGCGTTCGCCGATCATCGAGCCCGGGATGCAGCCCGCCGCCCTCACGGCGGTGCTGGGGCTGTTCCTGTCCGGTACGGCGGCCATCGGGTCGTACGCGCTGGTCGTGCCGCTCGTCGTCCTCCAGGCGGTCACCGCGGCCGGCTGGTTCCGGCTGAACGGCATGTGGCCGGCCCGGCAGGGCATCGCCCTCGCCTTCGCGGGCGGGCTCACGGCGGACGTGGCCCTGCTGGCGGCGGGGCGCGAGAACGGTCCTGCGGCGATCCTCGGCACGCTCGCTGTCTGGGTCCTGCTGACCCTGGTCCTCCAGCTCCGGTCCCACGCGGATCCGGACACCCGGATGTCCGGCCTGATGGCGACGGTCGCCTCGGCGGCGCTGACGATCATCGCGGCCGGTCACCTCGCGGCGGACCCGGACGCGGTGAGCGTCGGGGCGGCCGCGGTCGCGGTGGCCGTGCTGGCCCGGGCGCTGCCGTTGCCGACGGCCGTCTCGGTGGTGGTTGCCCTGCTGGCGGCTGCGGGGGCCGGGGTGGCGGTCGGGGGGATGACGGGGCTGGGGAGCGAGGGTGCGTTCCTCGGGGTGGCGGCGGGGGTCTGCGCGCTCGTCGGACACCGGGTGGCCAGCTACGACTACCCGTCGCGGTTCGTGCACTTCACGGCAGGGGTGGCGCTGCCGTTGGCGGCGGCTGCTCCGGCGGTGTATTTGGTGGGGCGGGCGTTGGCCTGAGGGATTTTCCTCGCCCCCGCCGCCCCTACCCGTCCCATCCTTCTGGGGGCTGCCGCCCCCAGACCCCCGCTCCGGCCCTGAACGGGCCTTGTCCTCAAACGCCGGACGGGCTAAAAGATCAAGCCCCGGCTGGCACCATCCAGCCCGTCCGGCGTTTGAGGACGAGCGCGTTCAGCGCGACTTTCCCACCCACCCGCCTGCCACCACCTCCCAGCCTGTCCGGCGTTTGAGGACGAGGCCGTTCAGGCCGACAGCGGGGGTTTGGGGGCGCAGCCCCCAGGGATGGGACGGGTAGGGGCGGCGGGGGCGAGGAAAGTTGCCCGGTGGAGGCGCCCCCCGGGTACCGTCGCGCACATGCGTGCATTCCGAATACTCCTCATCGTGGCCGTCGTCCTCGGCGGCCTCTTCGTGATCGCCGACCGCGTCGCCGTCGGCTTCGCGGAGGACGAGGTCGCGGACCGCCTCAAGGCCAGCGAGGGGCTGGCCACCACCCCGGACGTGTCGATCAAGGGCTTCCCCTTCCTCACCCAGGTCGCCGGCGGCGAACTCGACGACGTCGAGGTCGGCATCAAGGACTACGAGGCCGACACCGGAGTCTCCGGCCAGAGCATCCGCATCGACGACCTGAACGCCCAGATGCGCGGCGTCGAGTTCACCGGCGACTACAGCTCCGCCACCGCGGCCACCGCCACCGGCAGCGCGACCATCTCCTACGACCAGCTCCTCAAGGCCGCCAACGCGCAGGAGGCCCAGTTGCCGCTGGGCATCACCGCGAAGGTCGTCGGCCTCTCCGACGGCGGCAACGGCAAGATCAAGGTCGCCGTCGAGGTGAGCACCCTGAAGCAGCCCGTGTACCTGCTCAGCAGCGTCACCGTCGTCGACGGGAACACCGTCCGGGTGAGCGCCGACTCGATCCCCAGCCTGGACGACGACGTCCAGCTCGCCGACGCCGAGGTCCAGTCGATCGCCGACTTCGAGCAGAAGATCGAGGGCCTGCCCGGCGGCATCGAGCTGGACTCGGTCGAGGCGGGGAAGACCGGTGTGGACATCTCGGTGAAGGGTTCGAACGTCAGCCTGGCGGGGTAGGACGCGTCAGGCCGACAACTGCCGCCCGGGGCGGGAGCGTCCAACTGGCGAGACGGGACTGTCCGTACAGCAGATGGGACGACGGGCGCACGCCCGCTGCCCCGGCCCGTACCCCTGCGGCGAGGGCACCTCTCCCCCCTCGCATCCCACATTGTGGACGATCGCATCTCACCATGCGACATGCCGGTGACATCCCCGGCAATCCGTCCCTACGATCGACGCTATGCAGCGACAGGCGGACCTCACGAAGCGGCGGGCAGTAGACCTGTGCCGCGTCGCCGCCATGCTCTGTCGCCCTTTCTGAGCGGAAGCGCGCGGCCTCAGCGGCCCACCCCCTTCCGTATCCCCGGCGCCCTCACCCAAGGGCCCTGTGCGCCAGTCGCACCCCCTGCCACACCTGCCCCCGCACCTGCCCCGGAGGAGAAAAAGCATGAGCCGCAGCGATGTACTGGTCGACGCCGACTGGGTCGAGGCCAACCTCGACAACGCCGACATCGCCATCGTCGAGGTGGACGAGGACACGTCCGCCTACGAGAAGAACCACATCCGAGGCGCCATCCGGATCGACTGGACCAAGGACCTCCAGGACCCGGTCCGCCGTGACTTCATCGACCAGGAGGGCTTCGAGAAGCTCCTCTCGGCGAAGGGCATCGGCAACGACACCCTGGTCGTCCTCTACGGCGGCAACAACAACTGGTTCGCCTCGTACGCCTACTGGTACTTCAAGCTGTACGGCCACGACAGCGTGAAGCTGCTCGACGGCGGCCGCAAGAAGTGGGAGCTGGACGCCCGCGAGCTGGTGGAAGAGGTTCCCTCGCGTCCCGCCACCGACTACAAGGCCAAGCCGCAGGACAAGTCCATCCGCGCCTTCCGCGACGACGTGGTGGCGGCCATCGGCTCGCAGAACCTGGTCGACGTACGCTCGCCCGACGAGTTCAGCGGCAAGCTGCTCGCGCCTGCCCACCTCCCGCAGGAGCAGTCGCAGCGCCCGGGCCACGTCCCGTCCGCCCGCAACATCCCGTGGTCGAAGAACGCCAACGACGACGGCACCTTCAAGTCGGACGACGAGCTGAAGGAGCTCTACGCCGAGGAGCAGGTGGACCTGGCGAAGGACACCATCGCCTACTGCCGCATCGGTGAGCGTTCCGCGCTCACCTGGTTCGTCCTGCACGAGCTGCTCGGCGTGGAGAACGTCAAGAACTACGACGGCTCCTGGACCGAGTACGGCAGCCTGGTCGGCGTCCCGATCGAGCTCGGCGCCAACAAGTAAGCGAACCCCCGTACACCCCGACCGGCCTTCCCTGCCGTCCGGTCAGACCCCTCTTGGAGTAAGACATGTGTGGAGCGAAGGCCGGCGGCCCGGACGCCTCGACGATCAAGCCCGGTGAGACCACGATCCAGGGTCAGGTGACCCGCGACGGCGAGCCGGTGGTCGGATACGTCCGCCTGCTGGACTCGACCGGCGAGTTCACCGCCGAGGTCCCGACCTCGGCGACCGGACAGTTCCGCTTCTACGCGGCCGAGGGCACGTGGACCGTCCGGGCCCTCGTCCCCGGCGGCACGGCGGACCGCACGGTCGTCGCCCAGACGGGCGGCCTCGCCGAGGTCGCGATCGCCGTCTGACACCCGGTGTCCGAAGGGCCGCATCCCGTGGTTCCGGGGTGCGGCCCTTCGCCGCGTACGGGCCTACCCTGGA
Source organism: Streptomyces sp. GQFP (assembly GCF_021545335.1). GTDB lineage: Bacteria > Actinomycetota > Actinomycetes > Streptomycetales > Streptomycetaceae > Streptomyces. The sequence goes on from NZ_CP089312.1 coordinate 5,525,556, forward strand.
CGTATGTACGCGCGACGGCGGCACGTCTACTTCGCCATGATGGGAACGTGCATCGGACTCTTCGTCCTGGCCTGGTCCGTCGTACGCCTGTGGTCGATGCCGGTGGCGGTGGGCATGTGTCTGGTGGCGATGGTGATCCCGCCCCTGGCGGCGATGACCGCCAACCGCCGCGGCCCGGACGACCGTTGGTGGGACGACCCGTCCGGCGACCCCAAGTCCGACGAGTGGTGGGACGAGCTGGACGGCAAGAAGCGGCACCAGTAAGAAGGCGGGCATGTCGCCTGCGAGGATCTCCACTGTGGTGCTCGACGCGCATGACGCGCACGAGCTGGCCGATTTCTATGTGCGTCTGCTCGGGTACGTCGTGCGGGCCGACGAACCCGACTGGGTCCTCATCGGCCCACCGCCCGGCGAGCAGGGCGTCTCGCTGGCCTTCGAGACCGAACGTGCGTACGTCCCACCCGTGTGGCCCACCCGCAACCCCGGCGACCAGCAGATGATGCTCCACCTGGACATCGAGGTCGACGACCTGGAGGGGGAGACGGCGAGGGCGGTGTCGGAGGGCGCCCGCCTCCACGAGTACCAGCCCCAGGAGGACGTACGAGTCCTGCTGGACCCTTCCGGTCATCCCTTCTGCCTGTGGGCGCAGGCCATGCCCTGATCAGCCCCGGTCGCCGCGGCCGAGCTCGATCCCCGTGACGGCCGTGCCCGCCAGCCGGTCGGCCAGGGAGCGGCGGCTGGGGGAGAGGACCGGCAGGGCGTTGCCGGCGAAGACGAGGACGGCCGTCGCCCAGACCAGCGTCGAGAGCACGAACTGGCCCTCGAACAGCAGGACGCAGGCCAGCGCGTAGACGGCGACGTCCGCCGTGGTGGTGACCGCAGCGCGCAGCACCGCACGGCGCGGGGCGGACGGGACGACCGGAGCGACCTTCAGGCCGAGCAGGGCCTTGCCGATGGTGCTGCCCGTGAACGCCAGTGCGGCCCACTGGTAGAGGAACGTGCCGAGGATCAGCAGGCCGAAGGCCTGTTCCACGTACAGGACCGACTTGTTCCACAGCGCGAGACCGAGTTCCGCCGAGGCCTTGATGAAGTCGCCGCGCGAGGTGAGCAGTTCGAGGCCGCTGCGCGCCGCCAGGGCGGGTACGTCGGCGACGAGCGCGGACACGCGGTGGAAGGTGAGCACGGCGAGGGCGGAGGCCCCTGCCACCACCAGTGCGAAGTCGACGAACCACGCCAGGGCACGGCGGAGCTTCGACATGGGCATGAGGTCCCCCTGGTCACGTTCGGTTACGAGGTAGATGCCTCACCGTAGTGACGGGACGTGGGGGGAGTCGTGGGTTCACCGGGGATCAACTCAACCGGGTGAACCTCTGTCCCCGGGGGCGGGCTGTCGGGCCCCTCGGTCGGCTCCATGACCGCGTAGTCCGCGAAGACGCGGCGATAGCGCGTGTGCCGGGTCTCCTGAGTGTGCCTGCGCTGCCACTCCTCGACCTCCCCCGGCCCGGGCCATGTGCCGGACTCCGCCCCGCAGTCCTTCTCCTCCCCCGAGACGCAGCGCGCGGCGTACTCCGGGTACGCGCTGAGGTCCTGCACGAGCGCGTACGCCACATACCGGAAGATCCGCCGCGTCACGCTCCGTGCTCCGCCCGCTGGTGCCTGCGCATCAGGACGTCGGCGTCGGTCACCGCGCTGGCGTCCGACTCCGCCCGCGCGGTCTGCCGCTGCCCGGCCAGTTCGGCGCACGTCTCGCAGCCGGACACCGGCAGGGGTGGTCGGCCCAGGTCCACGTGGCCCCAAGTGTCGCGTGCGGCACGCTCGTTGGCGGCCCGTACGCCGGCGCTCAGGCGCTGCTCGGGCGTGGCCGCCCGCAGCGACGCGGGGTCGGCCTGCCACTCACGGCCGCCGCCGACGGGGCGCAGCAGCGCGTACGGGCCGACGGTGTCGCGGTACTCGCCCACTCTGTCCGTGGCCGGGTCGTGGACAAGGGTGCCGGGCTCGAAGGATGTCGCGGATGTCGTCGGCTCGGGGGTCATGGGTGCCGTTCCTTTCATCCAACTTCTATACGGAATGCGGTGTTTGTACTACTCTGCGTATTCGGGTTCAGGGTGAGCATGACTCGTCCGCGCGGCCAAAACGCCGCTGACCGGGGGTTGTTCGGCGCCTGGAGGCGCAAGTTCCATAAATTCCACAGGAGGAGTCCGATGCCGTCGAGAAGGGTGATCACCGGGCGGAGCCAGGAGCCCAGGCGACGGTTCGCGGAGGAGCTGCGCTTACTCCGGGCCGAGCGTGGGGAGAGCCTGCGGCAGCTGGCGGAGGTGTTGGGCTGGGACGCGTCCCTCTTCGGCAAGCTGGAGAGCGGGGCGACGCTGGGGAGCCCCGAGGTGGCTCAGGCGCTGGATCAGCATTACGGGACGGGTGGGCTCGTACTCACCTTGTGGGAACTGGCGGTGGGGGATCCGACGCAGTTCAAGGAGCAGTATCGGCGCTACATGATGCTGGAGGCCGAGGCGGTGAGCTTGTGGCATTACGCGGTGAGTGCGCCGCCGGGTCTGCTTCAGACGGACGGGTATGTGCGGGAAGCGCTCGCGGTGGGCTGGATCAAGAGTCAGGAGCTGGATCAGCAGGTCGAGGCGCGCGCAGGGCGACGGAAGCTGCTGGAGGGGGACGACGCGCCCCCGTTCCGCGCCATCCTCTCCGAGGCGGTGCTGCGCACGCCCCTGCGTGATCTGGCGGCGTGGCGTGAGCAGTTGGAGTTCCTGGCGGAAGCTGCGGACCGCACGAACATCGTCCTCCAGGTACTGCCGTTCAGTGTTGGCCTGCACGGCTTGATGAACACCGCCGTGATGTTCCTGCGGCTGCTGGACGGCCGTACGGTCGCCTACACCGAGAACGACCTGCGCGGCGAACTGACCGAAGAAAACGCCTCAGTTGAACTGTTGCAACGTAGGTACGATGCGTTGCGTGACCTGGCGCTCTCACCGGCCGGGTCGCGGGAGTTCATCCTGCGGCTGTTGGAGGAAGTACCGTGCGAGCCATCGACGTGACCGGCGTGACGTGGCGCAAGAGCAGCTACAGCAACACGAGCGGCGGCGAGTGCGTCGAAGTCGCCCCCAACCTCCCCGCCGTCGTCCCCGTCCGGGACAGTAAGGACCCCGGTCGAGGCGCCCTCGTCCTGCCCGCCGGCGCCTGGGCGGCGTTCGTCGGGGCTGTCAGGGACGACTCGCTCTAGTAGACGAGGGCCTGCGTACCGTCCGCCATCGCCTCCTGGACGAAGACCTGCGCCCCCGCGATCCGTACGCCCTCGATGACGTCCTTCTCCGTGATGTCCCGGCGGGCCGCGCACTGCGTGCACAGGGTGAGGCGGCCTGCCGCGAGGACCGAGTCGATCAGGTCGGGCAGCGGCGCCGCGTGCGGCAGCTCGAACTCGGCGGCCCGGCCCGGCAGCGCGAACCACGCCGACTCGCCGGTCAGCCACAGCGACACCTCGACCCCGCTGGCCACGGCCACCGCCGCCACCGTGAACGCCTGAGAGCAGCGCTCGGGGGCGTCGGCCCCCGCTGTCACCTTGATCACGAGCTTCTTCGCCATGGCCGCATGGTAGGCCGTGGTGCGGACCCGTTGTTCACCTCAGGGCGGCGCGTGCCGGGCGCCGACCGCGACCGCCGTTGCCCTCGTCTTCGGCGCGGTCGCCTAGTCCGAATCGTGATCTGCTCCCTTACAACTCTGGGCGTTCACCATGAGTCTCTTGTGCGCGCGGATAGGGAATCCGTGCGTCACGTTGCATGGGGGACGTCTTGGAAGTCTCGGAAGTACCCGAAGCGCCGAAGACCCTGGAGGTCGTCGAGGGCGTGGAGGAACCGGCTGTGCCGGAGGCCGCGGAAACCCCGCAGGAGCCGCCCGCGCCGCCGCGGGTGCGTCGGCGCGGGCGCACGACGCTGCTGATCGCCGGTGCCGCAGTGCTGGGACTTGTCGCTGGAACCTGCGCCGGTTATCTCGTACAGGCCGATCGCGAGCCCACCAAGCTGCCCTCGCTCTCGCAGCCGGTGCTCGCGCAGGCCAAGGGCGAGGGGCCCGAGCCGCTGTCGGCCGCGCAGGACCGCAGGGTGAAGACCGACGGGGACCTGCGGAAGCTGCTGCTGAAGCGGCCGAAGGGGGCGAAGGACTCGGAGTTCCCGTCGGGCGAGGACGGCTGGCTGGACATCGCCGATTACGCGGACCAGGTCGAGGACTCGAAGAGCTTCTTCGGCGACCTCGTCGCGGACGAGTTCCGGCGCGCGGCCAACACCACCTGGCAGGTGGGCAGCGCGCACAGCGTCGAGATCCGGCTCGTCCAGTACCGCCAGGAGGAGTACCTCGCCGCCGCGGAATCCGCCGACGGCTGGAACGTGGAAGGTACCCGCAGCTGGCCCGTCCCCGGCACGGGCGAGGGCATGGCGTACGTCACCACCAAGCCCGAGATCGAGGCCGGTTATGAGCCGATGTACAGCGCCGAGGCCCACGCCTGGCGCGGTGACATCGCCATGGAGGTCTGGGTCTACGACACCAAGCCGATCTCCAAGGCGGAGATCATGGACCTGGCCAAGCGGCAGATGGAGCGGCTGTGAGCGAGAACGCGGAAACTCCTGACGTCCAGGAGAGCCCTGACGCCCAGGAGAGCCCTGACGCCCAGAAGAGCCCTGAAGTCCCGGAGACTCCTGAGATCTCGGAGACCTCCGAGCCCCAGGACGTAACGCCCGCCCCGGACCCCGCATCCCCGAAGAAGCCGGTGCGCCGCGGCCGTATCGCCGCCATCGCCACCTCCGTCCTCCTCGCCGGCGCTGTCGTCGCGGGCGCCGGCTACACCGTCGTGACCGTGAACGGCGCCGACCGGGACGCGGGTGCCCCCGTCTGGAAGTTCCCGAAGACCACGGCGGACGAGACGCAGGAGACGGCCGCGTCCGGGCTCGCCGGCATGCTCGTGCCGTACAAGACCGACACCTGGGAGCGCGGCCCGGACATCGCGGAGTTCGGCTCCGACTCCCTGCTCAGCGGGGCTCAGGCCACCGCCCTGCGCAAGGAGTCGCTGCGCGACCTGCCCCGCACCCAGCGCAGGCGGCTGGAGAGGGAGATCGACAAGCAGCCCGTCAAGGGCATGGCGATGCGCAGCTACCTCGCCTGGGGCACCGAGCCCTCCACCTACTCGGAGGATGCCTTCACCGTGAGCATCGTGCTGGCGCAGATGGCGAACAAGGCGACCGTCCGGGACGTGTCCCGGTTCCAGAGCGAGTTCATGGACGCCCTGGACATCTTCCGCAAGGGCCCGAGGATCGAGGGCCACAAGAACGCCGAGTGCTTCCTGCCGCCCAAGAGCGACGAGACGGAGCTCGACGCGATGTACTGCTCCGCGTACGTCGGCGACGTGCTGGTCAGCGCCACGGCGTACGCGGTCGAGCCACTGAACACCAAGGAAGTCGCGGTGCTGCTGCGCGAGCAGCTCGACCGCATCACGGAGCCGGGGGAGGCGGTATGACCGAGCAGCGGACCGAGGGGCAGCGGACCGAGCCGGAGCAGGAGGACGCGCCGCCGCCTGCCCTGCCTGAAGCACCGCAAGCGCCACCACTCGTACCGCCCCCGGCGGACCCGGCGGAGCCCGTGCCCCCGGCGGAGCCCGTGCCGTCGGTCAAGAAGGACCGCCGTGTCCTGCGCACCGCCCTCCGCTGGACCGCCGCCGTGGCCGTCTTCGCGGTGGTGGGCGCGTCCGCCGCGTACGGCATCACCCGGATGGAGCGGACCGACGTACCAGGACTGGCGACCGAATCGGACGGGCGGTGGGAGTACCCGTTGCTCGTCCGGCCGCCGCTGCCGTCCGGCAGCCCCGCGCCCTTCGCCGACGCGAACACGGCCGGCACCCACTACGCCGACCTGCGCGCACTGGTGCTGCCCGCGCCCAAGGGTGGCGAGGCCGACGAGGGGCTGGCCGGCGAGGACGGCTGGCTGCCGAAGGAGGACTTCCTGGCGGAGTACTCCGAGGCGGTGGAGCGCGACGAGTTCAGCCAGGTGCTCACCGACAACGGCCTGCGGCACATAGCCGGGCGCGGCTGGCGGACGCCGGACGGCACGCACACCCGTATCTACCTGCTCCGGTTCGACACCGCGGCCGTCGCCGACGAGCTGTACGCGAACCTGGCCTACTACGACGGCCCCGCGTACACGATCCGCGGCGGCGAGGAGTCCGAGCCGGACGAGGACTTCTCGTCCGCGTCACTGCTCGGCGACATCACGCGTTCGCTGTACGTCGAGGCGAAACCGTACGGCGTCGAGCACGTCCGGCACGCGTACCTCTCGGCCGGGGACACCCTCGCGCTGATCGTGCAGTCCAGGAAGGGCGAGGCCCTGGCCGTGCCCTTCCAGCAGACGGTGACCTTGCAGAGCCAGCTGCTCGGCTGACCACATCCGTAGTACCGAACCACCTGGCCGAGAGAGCCGGGTCCCGGCCGCGTAAGCTTGGGCCCGGCTCTTGTGCCCACAACCGATCGATCGTCCGAGGAGCACCCCGTGCTTGAGGCATTCTTCGAAGCCCTGCTGGTTCTGGTCGCCGTCGGCGTTCTCGCCTTCGCCGGTCTGACGGTGAAGAAGCTGTACCAGGGTCAGCGCTGACCCCCGTCTGACCCCCGTCACCACGAATCGCAGGAACCGCCGCTCATGATCGAGATCCCGTCCGACCTCCACAAGGACCTTGTGCCCCTCGTCTTCCTGCTCGGGAAGTGGGCGGGAGCGGGTGTGCACGACTTCCCCGGTGCCGAGAAGTGCAACTTCGGGCAGGAGGTCACCTTCACGCACGACGGACGTGACTTCCTGGAGTACCACTCCCACTCGTGGGTGCTGGACGCCGACGGCAACAAGGTCAGGCCCCTGGAGTCCGAGTCGGGCTACTGGCGCATCGACGCCGACCGCAAGGTCGAGGTCGTCATGGTCCGCCAGGACGGTGTCGTCGAGGTCTGGTACGGCGAGCTGGCCGCCAAGAAGCCGCAGATCGACATCGTGACCGACGCGGTGGCACGGACGGCGGCCTCGGGTCCGTACAGCGGCGGCAAGCGCCTGTACGGCTACGTGAACAGCGACCTGATGTGGGTCGGCGAGAAGCAGACCCCGGACGTCGAGCTGCGCCCGTACATGTCGGCCCAGCTGAAGAAGGTCGTCACCCCCGAGGACATCGAACGCTGGGCGAAGGCCCTGCCGGACGACATGCCGGACGACGGGATCGCTTTCTTCAAGTGAGGCACGTCAATGGTCACCTGTTCGGGTGAAGGATGAGGTTTGCCAGGACGTGGTGCGGACCACCACCTAGCGTTCTGGATCGTGAAGTTGGTCGTGCAGGTCAAGCTCCTGCCGACGACGGGTGCGGGGGCTGTCGGCGCAGCCTGCGCTGCACGTGTTGCGGAAGGTTGCCGACGCGTACGCCGCGCTGAAGGCACAGGTACGCGCGGGAAATCTGGGGGAACCGGGCTCGAACCGGTACGTGCGGGCTACCTCAAGACCGATCACGTTCCGCGCGGATGTGGCCCAGCCGTTCGATGACCGCTGTCTGTCCTGGCAGGTAAGCGCTACGACGGTGTCGATCTGGACCGTGCGGGGGCGGCTGAAGGGCATCGCTTTTACGGGGCATCCGGAGCAGGTGGAGTTGCTGGCCCGCTACCGACATGGCGAGTCCGACCTGCTGCGCCGGAACGGGCAGTGGTACGTGAACATCGCTACGACTTCCACCGGGCGGCGGCACAGTGGACGGTGGCTGAACCGCTGCCGTGAACAGAGTCGGAAAGCGCGCGGCAAGCTGCAGCGGAAGGGAACCAAGTCCGCCAAGCGACGGGCGAAGAAGTATGCGGGCAGGGAAGCGCGCCGGGCCCGCGACATCAATCACAAGATCAGCAAGCGCATCGTGGCAGAGGCTCAACGCACTGGTCGTGGGATCGCTCTGGAAAACCTGGGCGGCATCCGCGAGCGGGTACGGCTCAAGAAGCCCCAACGTATTGCGCTGCACTCCTGGGCCTTCCACCAGCTCGGCAATTTCATCGCCTATAAAGCCAAGCGAGCCGGGGTGCCTGTCGTATATGTCGATCCGGCCTACAGCAGCCGAGAATGCTCCCGGTGCCACCACATCGACAGGCGGAACCGGCCGTCACAGGCCGTGTTCGTCTGCAGGTTCTGCGGCTTTGTTGAGCACGCGGATCTGAATGCGTCCCACAACATCGCCGCACGCGGCTGGTGGGTGTGGGTCTGCGGGGCCAGGTCAGTGGCCCCTGCTCTCACACTCGTCGTGTGAGGCTGGACGCGGCCGGGGCTCGCCGACGCCATCGACGACCCGAGCTGCAAACCCGAGGCGACTGCCTGGGTGGCTGACGTAGACCTAGACTCTGTGGTGTGGTGAGCACCGATTGGAAGAGCGACCTCAGGCAGCGCGGTTACCGGCTGACCCCTCAGCGGCAGCTTGTGCTCGAAGCCGTGGACACCCTTGAGCACGCGAGCCCCGACGACATCCTCGTGGAAGTGCGGAAGACGGCGTCGGGGGTCAACATCTCCACGGTCTACCGGACCCTGGAGCTGCTGGAGGAGCTGGGGCTGGTCAGCCATGCCCACCTCGGGCACGGGGCGCCGACCTATCACCTCGCCGACCGGCACCACCACATCCACCTCGTCTGCCGCGACTGCGACAACGTGATCGAGACGGATGTCACCGTCGCCGCGGACTTCACGGCCAAGCTGCGCGAGACCTTCGGGTTCGAGACCGACATGAAGCACTTCGCGATCTTCGGGCGGTGCGAGGACTGCTCGCGCAAGGCTTCCACGGTTGCCAAGGGTTCAACTACCGAGTCGTAGGCATCGTCGTAGGCTTGTGCGTATGAAGAGCCCTCTGCTGTCCCTGCCCGGCGCCGTCCCCGCCGAGGGTGTGGACGAAGGCGTCGCCGGCCACTACGGCGAACTGTTCCGCGAACAGCGTGCCCTCGCCGAGGGCACCGGATTCGTCGACCTCTCCCACCGCGGCGTGATCACCGTCACCGGTGACGACCGGCTGAGCTGGCTGCATCTGCTGCTCACCCAGCACGTCAGCGACCTGCCCGTGGGCGAGGCCACCGAGGCGCTGGTGCTGTCGGCGCACGGTCACATCGAGCACGCTCTGTATCTCGTCGACGACGGCACGACCACCTGGGCCCATGTGGAGCCGGACACCCAGGAGGCGCTGATCGCCTACCTGGAGTCGATGAAGTTCTTCTACCGCGTCGAAGTCGCCGACCGGACGGGCGAGTTCGCAGTGGTTCACCTTCCCGCGGGGGCCATCGCCGAGGTCCCCGGCGGTGTCGTCGTACGGGAGACCCCGTACGGGCGTGATCTCTTCCTGCCGCGTGCCGAGCTGGAGTCGTTCGCCGAGAAGGCCGGGCCTGCGGCGGGGCTGCTGGCGTACGAGGCGCTGCGGGTCGAGCAGCACCGGCCGCGGCTCGGCTTCGAGACCGACCACCGCACCATCCCGCACGAGCTGGGCTGGATCGGCACGGCGGTGCATCTGCAGAAGGGCTGCTACCGGGGGCAGGAGACGGTCGCCCGCGTCCAGAACCTGGGCAAGCCGCCGCGCCGGCTCGTCTTCCTGCACCTGGACGGCAGCGAGGTCCATCTGCCGCCCGCCGGCACGGAGTTGAGGCTCGCGGACGACGGGCCGGATGGCCGCAAGATCGGGTTCATCACTACGTCCGTACGGCATCACGAGCTGGGGCCGGTCGCGCTCGCGCTGGTGAAGCGGAACGTGGCGGTGGATGCGCGGCTGGTCGCGGATACGACTGCGGCGGCGCAGGAGGTCGTGGTCGAGCCGTAGCAGCCGTACGACTGCTCCTACATTTCGATCAGTACCGTGAACGGGCCGTCGTTCGTCAGGCTCACCCGCATCTGTGCGCCGAAGCGGCCCGTCGCCACCGTCGCGCCCAGGGAACGGAGTTGGGCGACCACCTCGTCGACCAGGGGCTCGGCGACGTCGCCGGGGGCTGCCGCGTTCCAGGTCGGGCGGCGGCCCTTGCGGGCGTCGCCGTACAGGGTGAACTGGCTGATGACGAGCAGCGGGGCGTCGATGTCGGAGCACGACTTCTCGTCCGCGAGCATGCGGACCGACCAGAGTTTGCGGGCCAGTTGGGCCGCCTTCTCCTTCGTGTCCTCGTGTGTGACCCCGACGAGGACGCACAGGCCCTCGCCCGTGATCTCGCCGGTCACTTCCCCGTCCACGACGACACTCGCGCCGTCCACCCTCTGCACCACTGCACGCATGCGCCCATCATGCCGTGGTCGTGCCGCGCGGTCGTCGTGGGCCTGTCGCAGGTCTGTCGGGGGATTCTTTTTGATCCTTAAGCCCCTATCTGGGGCCGTTCGGGGGCACTCGGTCACATAGCGGCCACTTGGGGTGGCACGATGCTCCCATTCGCCTGTCGAGGGGACGGTAGAGGCACATGAGCACACCGAGTACCGGGCGGCCTCATACGGCCGCCGCCGTCGCTCCGGCGACTTCGATCGGTTCGTTGCTGGCCACCGAGCCGCCCACGCACGACCTCACCGTGCTGCGGCTGACCGAACTGCGCGCCCTGCGCCGGGACGCCCAGCGGGACGAGGCCGACCTCAGTTACGTACGGCGGCTGCTGCAGGGGCGTATCGACATCCTGCGCGCGGAGCTGGCGCGGCGCGGGCCCACGTCCGTGGTCGCGGTGGGGGAGGGGTCGGTCGTCGAGCGGCTGTCGGAGATCCTCACGGACGCGCCGGCGCGGCAGCGGTCGTCCGCGCGGCATGTGACGCTCGGGACGCCGCACAGTGAGGAGTACGGGCGGCTGGCGGCGGAGATGCTCGCCGAGGTCGAGCTGTCGGATCTGGACGCGCGTACGGATCCGGAGCTTACGGCGGCGATGGGGAGGTTGGTGGGGTACGAGCAGCAGGTTTCGCGGCGGCGGCAGGGGTTGCAGCGGACGGCGGACGACTGCAGCGGGGAGATCGCGCGGCGGTACCGGGAGGGTGAGGCACAGGTGGAGGACCTGCTGATCTGAGGGTGCGGCAAGGATTTTTTCGCCCCCGCCGCCCCTACCCGTCCCATCCCGTTCCTGGGGGCTGCGCCCCCAGACCCCCGCTGTCGGCCTGAACGGCCTCGTCCTCAAACGCCGGACGGGCTGGATATGCCTGGGTATCTCAGCCCCTCCGGCGTTTGAGGAGCGGGGGTTCGGGGGCAGCGCCCCCGAGGATGGGACGGGTAGGGGCGGCGGGGGCGAAAAAATCCGCGCGACACCCCCGCGCCCTCCCCCTAGCCTGGCCCCATGACCCCCCGTGACGCCATCGACATACGCCCCGTCAGCGAAGACGGGCTCCGGGAGTGGACCCGGGCCCTGAGCACCGGGTTTCTTCGGTCGCCCGAGGTCAGTGATGTGGAGCTGGAGGCGCGGCACGGCGGGTTTCTGCCGGGGCGGACGCTCGGTGCGTTTGATGGCGGGCGATGTGTCGCTACCTTCCGTTCGTTTCCGCAGGAATTGAGTGTCGGCGGCGGCGCTACCGTCCCCGCCGACGCCATCTCCAACGTCTCCGTCTCCCCCACCCACCGCCGCCGAGGCATCCTCACCCGCATGATGACCCAGGACCTCGCCGCCGCGAAGGACCGCGGGGACGTCGTCGCGACCCTGATCGCCGCCGAGTACCCGATCTACGGACGGTACGGCTTCGGCCCCGCCGCCTGGACCTCCGAGTGGACCATCGACGTACCGCGCACCGGCCTCGACCCCCGCTGGGCGGGCCCGACGGACGGCGGCCGTATCGACCTCGTGGACGGGGAGGACGTACGGAAACTGGGACCCGAACTGCACGCGCGGCTCGTGCGGCAGCAGCCGGGCGCCGTCAGCCGTGACGAGCGCTGGTGGCAGGTCAACACGGGCGTGGTGCGGTTCGGGGGGTCCTGGGACGAGCCCTTCTACGCCGTCTACCGTTCGGCGGACGGGGAGGTCGACGGGCTTGTCTCCTACGAGGCCGACGACAAGTGGGAGGCCAAGCAGCCGCAGGACACCGCCGATGTGAACTGGCTGATCGCCGCGACCCCGGCCGCCGAGCGCGCCCTGTGGCAGTACCTCTGCTCGATCGACTGGATCACCAAGGTCAAGACCGGCTGGCGGGCCCCGGACGATCTGCTCCCCTTCTTCCTGCCGGACCCGCGCGCCGCCAGGCTCACCGCGCACGCGGACTGGCTGTGGGTGCGGATCCTGGATGTCGTACGGGCTCTGGAGGCTCGTCCCTACGACAGCCACGAAGGGGCAGGCAGCCGCGGACTTGTCCTCGACGTCGTCGACGCGGGCGGGTTCGCCGGTGGGCGGTACCGGCTGGACGTGTCCGGCGAGGGGGTCGGGTCCTGTACCCCGGGTAGTCGCGACGCCGCCGAACTCACCCTCGATGTGCGGGAGTTGGCCGCGCTGTGGCTCGGTGACGAGTCGGCCGTGCGGCTTGCCGCGTTGGGGCGGGTGCGGGAAGAACGAGCGGGCGCCGCCCGAGTGGCCGACGCCCTGCTGCGTACGTCCAGGCGCCCTTGGTGCCCGGACATCTTCTGATCCGACCTCTCTTCCCCAACTCGTGGGTGGCTGCCGAGCTCCAGGCTCCCCTCCGGAGAAGAGTTCGGCAGCCAACCTGCTGAAGGTTTGACCATGTTGCTGAAGTTGGTGGTCATTGGTATTCATTGGCAGCCAACTTCACTGTACTTATCTCCACTTGGAGGCGTCTCATAACCACCTTCACTGGAACTGCCCAAAGATGGCGAGAAGTTGTAGTGTTTGGTTGTGGAGCCTCAGAGGTCACACCGCGAGGTGGCCGACGCCCTGCGCACCCGGATCAGGACCGGTGAGCTGCGGCCCGGCCAGCGCATGCCCACCCAGGCCAGGCTGGCCGAGGAGTTCGGCGTCGAGCGGGGTGCCGTACGCGAGGCGTTGCGCATCCTGCACGCCGAGCGGCTGCTGACCAACGTCAGCAAGGGGAGTCCGGCGACGGTCGCGCCCGATCCCGGACCCGCGCTGACCGGCCCCGCCGCCCCGCCGCTGCCCACCACCGTCGCCCTCGCACCCCGTATCGAGGCCGCCTTCGCGGTGCCGCACGTCGCCATCGACGCCCTGTGTCTGACGGCCGTCTCACTCACCCTCGCCATCGGTGAGCCGCTGCGGCAGATCCACACCGGACGACTGAATCCGGCCAGGATCGACGTCCGGGTGCTGCTGCCGAGCCGGGACATCGACCTCGCGTGGCCGGCGCCCGTGGCCCTGGCTGACGGCTCCCCGGCCGGGTCCGAGGCCACCAGCCTGCTGCAGCGCCGCTGGCTGGCCCAGCGCAACGCCCAGGGGCAGGTGCTCCGGCACAATCTGCTGGCCCTGCGCGCCACGCACGGTATCGACGTGCGCGTCTCCTTCCGGGCCCTCCCGTTCACGCCACCGGTGAAGCTGTACCTGCTGAACGAGTCGGAGGCGCTCTTCGCGTACTACACGCTGAAGAGGCGTGCGGCGGAGATCGACCACGAGCAGGTGGAGATGTACGACGCCGAGGGCGTCCGGTCGATGCTGTTCGCGTTCGAGCAGGGTGCCGGACTCCGGGACACGACGTTCGTGGAGCAGTCGCACCTGTGGTTCAACGCGCTGTGGGAGACGATCAGTTCGGAGCTGACGCTCACGGACTGAGGTCTCCCGCAGCGGTCGGTGACGGTCACAGGGCGGGGCCGGTGACCAGCAGGGCGAGGACCACCGCCCCGATTGAGCTGATGGTCGCGTTCCGGGCCTTGATGCCTATGGTGAGCAGGAGCAGACCGACGACACCGGAAGTGCCGTACTGCCAGCTGACGAACTGCTGGAAGCCGCTGATGAAGACGGCGGCGAGGAGGGCGATGGCGGGCATGGTGGTTCCTCCTTCGGTGCGGTGTCGCGGGGATGGCAGGAAGGAGGCAAAACTTCCGCCAACTTGGTCGAGTTGGCAACCAACTCTGAGTATGTTGTCCCCACTTGGCCCCTAGTCATAAACAACTTTCAAACAACTCCCCATAGATGGATCGAAGTTGTAGCGTTTTGGTCGTGACCCAGGAGAACGTGGCAGTGAACGGCAGCAGAAGACAGTCGCCCCGGCAGTCGCCCCAGGAGATCGCCGACGCCCTGCGTGACCGCATCCGCAGTGGCGGCCTGCGGCCGGGCGACAGGCTGCCCACTCAGGCCGAGCTGGCCGAGGAGTTCGGGGTCGAGCGGGGTGCCGTACGGGAGGCGCTGCGCGTCCTGCACTCCGAGCAGCTGCTCACCAACGTCAGCAAGGGCAGCCCGCCGCGGGTCGCCGCGATGACCCTGCCCCGGGAAGGGCCCCAGCCGACGATGGTGGGGCTGGCGCCGCGGCTGACGGAGGCGTTCTCGGCGCCGCACGTCCGGATCGACGCGGCCTGTCTCACCGCGGAGACCCTGATGCTGGCCGTCGGCGAACCGGTCCGGCTGATCCACGAGGGCCGCCTGCGCCCCCAGTCGATCGACGTACGCATCCTGCTGCCGTCCCGGGACATCACCCTGGCCTTCCCGGTCCCCGTCGACGACACCGGCGACGCCGCCGAGGCCCCAGTCCACCAGCGCTGGCTCGCCCAGCGCAACGCCCAGGGGCACGTCCTGCGGCACAACCTGCTGGCCCTGCGCTCCTCGCACGGCATCGACGTACGGGTGACGTTCAGGGCGCTGCCGTTCACCCCGCCGGTGAAGCTGTATCTGCTCAACGAGACCGAGGCGCTCATCGCGTACTACATGATCGCCCGCCGCGAGGAGGCCGTGGAGAGCGGGGTCACGCTCGACATGTACGACGCCCTCGGCACCGAGTCGCTGCTCTTCTCGTTCGGCAAGGGGGCAGGTGAACGGGACACGGCGTTCGTCGAGCAATCCCAGAAGTGGTTCGACGCCCTCTGGGAAACCATCACTTCGGACCTGACACTCTCCTAGTGACCTCTGATACGACACAGACCGAACCGGCAGCCGCAGAGACCGTGAACGAGATCGATAACGACCTGGTGGAGAGCCTGCGGCAAGTGATCGCACCCGCGCGAGTGGTCCTCTGGGACTTCGACGGGCCGATCTGCCGGCTGTTCGCGGGCTATTCGGCCGAGCGGGTGGCGATCCGGCTGGTCGACTGGCTCGAAGGCCGGGGGCTGCACGGCCTGTTGACGGACCGGGAACTCGAATCCCTTGATCCGCACCAGGTGTTGCGCGCCGTCGACCTCAGACACTCCGGCAGCGACCTGGTGGCGGAGCTGGAGGAACGCCTCACCCAGGAGGAACTCCGGGCGGTACCCAGGTCGATGCCCACGCCGTACGCCGACATCCTGATACAGACCTGGAAGGCCGTCGGATCCAGACTCGCGATCACCACCAACAACTCCCCGAGAGTGGTGCGCACTTACCTCGACGTGCGCAATCTGACCAGCTGCTTCACCCCGCACGTCTACGGCCGCACCCAGGACCTCCATCTCCTCAAGCCGGACCCGCACTGCCTCAACCGCGCCCTGAACGCGATGGGCGCGGCCCCGTCCGCGGCCCTGATGATCGGCGACACCCCCTCGGACTACTTCGCCGCACGCGAGGCCGGGGTGCCCTTCCTGGGCTACGCGCGTAACGAGGAGAAGGAGAAGGCGCTCAGGGCAGCGGGTGCGGAAACGATGGTGGCCTCGTTGGCGCCGGTGCTACGGGCGGTCCACAGGCAGGCGCGGGCCGGTCAGGCCTGAGTCATCAGCAGCGCGAACACCACGGCCGCGCCCACGGCCAGGCCGTTGTGACGCGACCTGATTCCGACGAAGATCGTGCTCAGCAGGATCAGGCCGAAGAGCCCGAGCCGTAGCTGCGCCAGCATGCTCAACGCGAACTGGCATAACGCGTACAGCACTTGAAGAAGAAGCATGTCCCCCACCCGCACCTTCCACAGCAGTCAATCACTCAACTTGCCGTCCAATTGGACTGGTTGCCCTTCGAGACTGGTCTTCCCGGGGAGGGAGATCCCTTAACTACCCTGCTCAAGTGGTTGGTTGGTTGACGCAAATTGGTGTGGCCGCGGTCCGGAAGAGGTACGGTCGATTTGTGGGTGAGCAACAGGACAACCAGCGTGGCACCGAGGGCGGCGGCAGGGAGTTCGAGCGGATCCTGGCCGAACTGATCCTCCGTATGTCCGGCGACGAGGGGACGCCCGCGCTCTATCCACTGGGCTCCCTGCTGCCTCCCCAGCGTGAACTCGCCCAGGAGTTCGGGGTGTCCCGGGACACCGTCCAGCGGGTGCTGCGCGTGCTCACCGACCGGAACCTGATCGAGTCCCGGCAGGGCAGCGGCTCCCGGGTGATCGCCGTACCGGAGCCCGCGCCGCGTACGGCCAGCACCCAGTCGGGCGGCGCGGTACGGCTCGCGCGTCCCGGGCGTACGACCCTGGCCCCGCACATCCGTGAGGCGTTCACGAAGCCCGAAGTCACCCTGGACGTCTTCACGTTGACGTCCGAGTCCCTGCAGGGGCACATCTGGCTCCAGGCGGAACGGATCAGGACCGGGGAGATCGCCGCCCCGCGGAGCATCGCCCTGCGCATGCTGCTGCCCACCGACGATCTGCCGCTGCCGTATCCGCGGGCCAAGGGCGACGCGGCCGACACCCGCCCCGTGGACCGGCTCCGGGCCATCACCAGCCGGCACGAGACCTCGCTGCGCCATGTGCTGGGCATGCTGCGGGCGGAAGGGCTGGTGGAGAACGTCGAGGTGGCGATCCGGCGGGTGCCGATCGTCCCGGCGTTCAAGCTCTATCTGCTCAACGGCACGGACGCGCTGTTCGGAATGTACGAGGTGGTCGAGCGCCCCATCGTGCTGGAGGACGAGACGAAACCCCTTGCCGCGATCGACGTCGTCGGGATCGGCGCCACCCTCATGCACTATGTGCGGGGCGGGGAGTCCCCGGAATCCGGGTCGTCGGATTCCGGCGGATCGGATTCCGGTGGTCCGGAATCCCAGGGGTCGGTGTTCGTGGCGAGTATGCAGTCCTGGTTCGACTCGGTCTGGACACTCCTCGCGAAGGACTGACCGCCCGGGGGTGATTCCGTGACCGCTTCGACGACCGGTGCGTGCGTGGCGACCACGAAATCCGCTCCCTGGCCCAGCATTTCGCGCGCCCGGTCGCCGTACGGGGTGAATCCCAGGAAACGTACGCCCGCCGCGACGGCCGCCGTCAGATCCGTCAACTGGTCGCCGATGAGCAGGACTTGCTCCGGCTTCGGGTCGCCGAGCATGCGTAATGCCCGCCGGATCGAATCCGGATGGGGTTTCATCAGCCGGGGATCGTGCGGATCGCGTCCGCAGATCGCCTCGAACCGCCGTAGCAGACCGACCCGTTGGAGGTATTCCCGTACGGGACCCTCCGCATTGTTGCTCACGATCGCCAGGGGTTTTCCGCGGGCGTGCAGCGCTTCGACGAGGTCGCTCGCGCCGGCCGTCTCCCGGGCGAGACGCACCGCCGAACGCACCGCGGCGTATTCGTGCCTCTCGACGATCTCGTCCGCCCAGTCGAGCGGTCCGTCGAGGGCGGGCGCGTGCCGGTCCGCCATGGCGGCGAGCCGGCGGAGGATGCCGTGCGAGTCGGCGCAGTCCCGGACGTCCTCGTCCAACCCGGTGCCGGGCCACGCCTGTTCCGCCCGGGCCTTGACCTCGTCGGCGATGTGCCCGGTGGAGGCGCCGCCGAACAGGTCGCAGAGGGGGCCGTCGAAGTCGATCAACACCGTGTGTGTGTCGCGCAACAGGGCGCGCAGGCGGTGCGGGTCCTGGGCGCGGGGGTCACCGGGGGCGCCACTCATGAGTCTCCTCGTTCGTCGGAATGTACGTCGGGCGCGCACCTGGCGCTCAATCGCCCGGTGCGGGGACACCGATGCGGGCGGGGGATCGGCTTCTGGCAACATGCTCATTCACGGAGGGGTGGAGGAGTACCGTGCATCACTCCTCCACCATGGATGTGGGCCCTGTGGGTTTCATCGGTGCGGGACCGTCGGTGCGGGTCACGAGGGGTGCCGGGAAAGGGCCCCACGGGTTCCGGGGGGCGAGGCGGGTCCTCACGGATCCTCATGTGTCCTCAGGCAAGAGAGCGGGCGATGTCAGCCGAACGAGTGTCTCCGGCTCCGGAGCGAGCCGTCGATGTGACCCCCGTGAACGCCGTCCAGGAGACGTTCCAGGGCTACCACCACGTGACGCATGTGATCCCGCTCCCCGGGGCCGCCCCGGACGGCAGCCGGATGCGCGGCAAGGTCCGTGAGCCGCGCGCCAACCTGCTCTGGTTCGACCGGCGTTGCTTCGTCTCGGAGGAGCAGCTGCTGGGTGACCTCCAGAGGCGCGTCGACGGCATTCCCGAGCTGATCGAGGCCGGGGACATGCGGTTGCAGCGGTTCATCGAGGGCCGGACGCTGGCCGCGCGCCACCGCTCGGGCCGGGAGGTCCCCGGCGAGGTCGTCGACCAGATCCTCGCGCTCTTCGCGCAGATGCTCGCCATCTCGGCGGACACCCTGAGAACGCCCCGTGTGTGCGTGCCCGAGGACCGGGCCACCGACCCCAACAGCTCGGAGTTCCTGGAACGGCTCATCACCTTCGCCGAGGAGCGCGTCTACCGGGAGAATCTCGAGGACTTCAAGTCCCTCTTCGACGCGTTGGGTATCGAAGCCGACTCCTTCAAGAAACTCAGAAAGAACGTTTTGGACTTGACCGAACGTCCCTTTTGTCTGCTCCATGCCGATCTGCACCGGGAGAACCTCATCCTGGACCGGGAGAACCGGCTCTGGACGATCGACTGGGAACTGGCGATGTTCGGCGATCCGCTCTATGACCTGGCCACGCATCTCTATCTGATGCGATATCCGGAAGCTCAGCGGAACTCCCTCGCCGAGCGCTGGAGTTCACTCGCCGAGAAGATCAGGCCGGGTAGCGCGAAGAACTGGGAAGCGGACCTCCCGAAAATCATGGACTTCAAGCGGGCGCAGTCCGTATTCACCGATTCCATTCGTGCCACACAGATCCTGGTCTCCGGTACGAGGTTCAACTGGGCGCTTCTCTATCGCGAGGCCTCGAAGGTGCACAAGGCCCTTGTGGGCGCGGAGGAGCCCTTGGGGCTCTCGGGCGTACCGACTATTCGGCATGTCGGGAAAGCGCTTGTGCGCTGGCACCGGGAACGGGACGGGCGGAAAAGGGAAATCCCCTTCTCGTAAGCTCGTTTGAGTGACTCCTGCACCATGGGCCACAGAAGTGCTCTATCGTCAGTGGCCCCTGGTTCGGAGCGCTGAGCACAACAGGATCTCCATTGGGTGCACATCCCGCCCGGCAGCCCACCGTGTACCGGCAGTTCGTGGAACTGGCCCGCCGCGATGGAAAGCTTTACAACGGGCAACACAACCTGAATTTCGTTCATCTTCTTACCCCGGAGATGGCCCGGCTCGTTTCCCTCAATGAGGGGACGGAGGTCATGGTCCGGATACCCAGACGCGACGTGCCGAGCGTGACGGTCAAGACCTGGCCGTTCGAGGAGGCCGCGATTCTCGTCGCCATCAAGGACGTCGTGCCGGGCGCGCCGATGTGTCTGATGGAGGACTGGGGCGAGTCCGAGCTGTACACCTTCGCGTTGGGCGCGGAGCTGTCCGCGTTCCACCGTGACGGCACCCCCGTCAACGGCAAGTTGATCGCGGCGATGACCGGCGTACTGGCACTTCTGCCGCTGGTGCCCCTGGACGCCCTGCCCCGGCTGCCCGCCAACTGGCCCGAGAGCGGCGACAGCCGGGGCTTCCTGCGGCATCTCGCCGGCCTCGCCGACCGGGACATCCGGCAGGCCAATCTGCCTGTCCACGGCCCGCTGTTCCGGATGCTGGGCATCCCCGACGACGGTCTGACGACGCTGGCCGCCCGGCTGCCCGCGATGACCTCCCGGCCGTACAGCCTCCTGCACGGCGATCTGCACCGCGGCAACGTGATCATTCCGTTCGTCTGTGACTCGCCGGTGCGTGTCGTCGACTGGGAACTCGCCACGTACGGCGACCCGTTGCACGATCTCGCCGTCCATCTGGTGCGGACGCGCTACCCCGCGTACCAGGAGAAGCAGGTGATCGCCCGCTGGGCGGAGGCGATGGCGCGGACCAGTCCGCAGTCGGTGCGCGGGCTGCACGAGGACCTGTGCCACTACCTCGACTTCGAACACGCCCAGTCCGTCTACCCGGACGTGATCCGCGCGGCGCACGAGCTGGAGAGGTCGCCCGACCGGCAGCACCTCGCGGACGCTGTGCACCGGGTGCACCGGGCGCTGACGGTGGCCGCCGGCCCGCTCGCCATGCGGGACGTGCCGGACCCGGCGGAGATCGCGGACGTGCTGGACCGGTGGACGCGCTTCAGGTGCGGCACGCCGGTCGGCGGCGGTCGCGCGACGGAGTCCGTCGGCTGGCGGCCGGAGCGCGGCCACCCCGACCTGGACGACTTCACCGACGCCCATGTCGCCGACGCGCTGCTCGCGGAGCGCTCGGTGCCCGACCGCGCCGTGCACAGGGGTACGGCGTATGTGAACTCGGTGGTGCGGGTGCCCGGCCGGTGCACCCCGGTCGTCATCCGCCGCCGTGCCGAGGGCCGCTGCCCCCGGCGTGAACAGGGCGTGCTGACCGAGCACTTGGTGCTCCGGCAGATCGAGCGCGCGAAGGTCGGCGTGGCGGTGCCGGGGCTGCTGGCCCTGGGCGACGACGGCGACCCGGCGGGCCCCTTCGCCGTGCACACGTACGTCGGTCAGGGCGACGGCAGCGCACCGCCGGAGCACCCGGTGGACGGCCTCAGGCCGCACGAGGCCGACGACCTGGTCGACCAGCTCTGCGAACTCACCCGCGTCGACTACCGCGGTCTCGACCCGACGGCGACCGACGACGGCTTCTACGAGCTGCTGACGGACCGTCTCGTACGCATGGTCGAGTCGCTGCCCGACAAGTCGCGCCGGCTCGCCGAGGAGTACGGGCTGCCCGGCCCGGAGCGCCTCGGCCGGATCCTGTCCCGCTACCGGACCGGCCCGCGCACCCCGACCCTGCTGCACGGCGACCTGCACGCCTGGAACCTCGTACGCCTGAACGAGGAAAGGTTCGCTCTGTCCCTCATCGACTGGGAGCTGGCGATGGTCGGCGATCCGCTGTACGACCTGGTCCGCCACCACCACCTCACCCGGGCCGACCGGGTCGTGCAGGACCACATGCTGCGCCGCTGGGAGGGGACCCTGTCGGTGGACCACACCCGGGACTGGCAGCGCGACCGGCCGACGTACGAGCGGCTGGAGACAGTCCGTTCCGCGTACGTCGACCTGGACCGGCTGGTGACCCGCACCGATCTGGAGGCACCCAATGTCGACCGGGCGGTGGCGTCGGTCAAACGGACCCTGGCCGCCGCCCTGACCAAGCTGGGCCTGGCGCCGGGGCGGACGGCGAACCCTTATCTGCGCCGGGCGTTGCCCATCCAGTGAGGGTTCGTGGGCGTGCCCGGACCCCGTGCATCCTGCACGTTTCCGGGCGTCGGCGCGGTGGTGCGTACTCTCCCTTCCATGGCAGAGATCGGGCTGCGTGAGCGCAAGAAGCGGCAGACGTACCAGAACGTGTCCGACATCGCGATCGGGCTCTTCCTCGAGAAGGGGTTCGACGCGGTCTCCGTCGCGGAGATCGCCGCCGCGGCCGGGATCTCGAAACCGACGCTGTTCCGGTACTTCCCGGCCAAGGAAGACCTCGTCGTGCACCGCTTCGCGGATCACGAGGACGAGGCGGCGCGGGTGGTCCGGGCGGCCTGTGCGGGGGCGGGCGCGGGTACGTCGCCGGTCGACGCGCTGCGCCGGCGGTTCCTCGACGGGCTGAGCCGCGAGGACCCGGTCACCGGCCTCAACGACGCCCCCGGGGTGCTCGCCTTCCACGGTCTGCTCTACGGCACGCCGTCGCTGGTCGCCCGGGCGTACGAGTACCAGCAGCGGTCGGAGGCCGCGCTCGCCTGCGCCCTGGGCGGCACCCTGGCGGCCCGGCTCGCGGCCGGGCAGATCATCGCCGTACAGCGGATCCTCGCGCAGGAGAACTGGCGGCGGATAGCCGCGGGGGAGGCGGTGGAGGCCGTGCGCGGCGACGCGGTCGAGGCGGCCGAGGCGGCGTTCGGGCAGCTGGACGCGGGGCTGCCGTGGCTTCGGGCGGTGGGTGTGGGCTCGGGTGGCGTGGGGAACGCGACTGACAAGACTGGGTAAAATATTTAACTCGGTTACGTTATTTCGGTAGGCTTGCTGGAATGACGCCACCCGACTCCCCGCTCCGCGACGCCCTGCACCGCGAACGTGCCCATCACGACGTCTGCCGTGCCGCCCTCGCCGCGATGATCGCCGGCGCACAGGAGCATGTCGTCACCGGCGAGGACGTCTCCGCCTCCGGGGCGGACGCGGAAGTGCTCGGGTACCAGCTGCGCAGCAAGGCGAAGGAACTGGGCGAACTGCCCGAAGGGCCGTTGTTCTTCGGCCGGTTGGACTTCGGCGAGGGGGATGACGGGGGTGATCACCGTGGCGCGCGCTATCACATCGGGCGGCTGCGGATCTCCGAGCATCCGACCCGCCCGCCCCTCGTCGTGGACTGGCGGGCTCCCGTCTCCCGCGCCTTCTACCAGGCGAGCGCCCGCGATCCACAGGGCGTGGCCGTGCGGCGCCGGTTCGGCTGGGCGCCCGGCAGTACGGGGGACTCCGCGGACCTGACCGGCCTGGAGGACGAGCACCTAGTGGAAGGGGAAGAGCAGCCTGTGGGTGGCGTGGGTGGCGTGGGTGGCGTGGGTGGCGTGGGTGGCGTGGGTGGCGTGGGTGGCGAGGGTGGAGTGGGCGGGCTGGTCGCGCGGGAGATCGCTCGGCCCCGGGTCGGGCCCATGCGGGACATCGCCGCGACGATCCAGCCCGAGCAGGACGATCTCGTACGGGCCGGGCTCGGCGTCTCCGTCTGTGTGCAGGGTGCGCCCGGCACCGGCAAGACGGCTGTCGGGCTGCACCGGGCCGCGTACCTTCTCTACACCCACCCCCAACGCGTCCAGCGCGGCGGCCTGTTGATCCTCGGACCCAACCGCACGTTCCTCTCGTACATCTCGGAGGTGCTGCCCGCCCTCGGCGAGACGGGCGTACGGCAGTCCACGGTCACGGACGAGATCGCGGGCCCGGGCCGTCCGGTGCGGGCGGAGGACGACGAGCGGGCCGCCGCCGTGAAGCACGACGCGCGGATGGCGGAGGTGCTGCGCCGGGCGCTGTACGCACGCGTGGTCACCGAGGGATATCCGAACTCCCTTGAGGTGCCGGACGATTCGTACCGGTGGCGGATCCCTGCGGCCGAGCTGGCGCGGATCGTGGCGGGCGTACGGGCCGAGGAACCGCCGTACGGCGTGGGGCGCGAGCGGGTACGGACGCGGGTGGTGGCCCGTATCCAGCGGGAGGCGGAGCGGCGGGCCGGGGCCCAGTCGAACGGCTGGGTACGGCGGATCGAGCGGGCGCGGCCGGTCGGGGCGTACGTGGAGGCGGTGTGGCCGAGGGTGCGTCCGGAGGAGGTGCTGGCCGAACTCCTCAGCGACGAGCGGGCGTTGGCGCGGGCCGCCGAGGGGCTGCTGGGGGCGGAGGAGCAGCGGGCGGTGCGGTGGGCGCGTCCGCCGAGGTCGTGGAAGTCGGCGCGCTGGTCGGCCGCCGATCTGGTCCTCCTCGACGAGGTCGCCGGTCTGATCGAGCATCCCGAGGGGTACGGCCATGTCGTGATCGACGAGGCGCAGGACCTCTCCCCGATGGAGTGCCGGGTGATCGCGCGCCGGGCGCCCTACGGCTCGCTGACCGTCCTGGGCGACCTGGCCCAGGGCACCACTCCGTGGGCGGCACGGGCCTGGGAGCCCTTGCTGGGCCACCTGGGCAAGCCGGACGCGACGGTGATCCCGCTGACGACCGGGTTCCGGGTGCCGAGGACGGTGGTCGACTTCGCCAACCGGCTGCTGGAGAGGCTGGAGGTGGCGGTGCCGCCGGCTCGATCGCTGCGCGGGGACGGGGAGTTGAGGGTGGTGGAGGCCACGGATGTCGCGGATGTCGCCGGGGAGGTGGTGGCCGCGGTGGGGCGGGCGCTGGAGGGGGAGGGGTCGGTGGGGGTCGTGGCGGCGGAGGGCGAAGTGGCCGCCGTACGGGAGGTGTTGGGCGCGTCGGGGGTGTTGGACGGGGGCCGGGTCGCGGTGATGTCGGCGAAGGCGGTGAAGGGGCTGGAGTGGGACCACGTGGTCGTCATGGAGCCCGCCGCGATCGTGGAGGGGGAGGGGGCGAGCGGGCGGGGGCTGCATCGGCTGTACGTGGTGCTGACGCGGGCGGTGTCACGGCTGGAGGTCGTGCATGGGCGGCCGTTGCCGTTCTGAAGGTGAAGGTGCAGGAGAGGGGTGGGGCGCCTTCGCGGGAGGCGCCCCACTGCCGCTGCTTCAGAACTTCAGAACTTCAGAGCAACGGGATCAACTGCTCTTCCTCGTAGGTGAGATGGGCTTCGAGTTCGAGGGTGAGACGCTCGACCTCCGCCCGGACGGAGGCGGGGTCGGTGTCCTCGCCCTCGCCCTCGCCGGAGAGAGCCCCGCGCAGTTGCTCGACGAGGGCGGCGATCCGCTCGTGCTCGGTGCGCAGGCGTTCCAGGGCGGGGGCCGGGGGTGACGGTCGGCGAGGAAGGGGAACAGGCCGATGTCCTCGCCGGTGTGGTGATTGTGCAGCCCCGCGCAGAAGGTGAGGCAGTTGGCGCGCAACTGGGCGCCGAGGGGCGCGGTGTTGCTGGTCGCTTCGCTCATCTCCTTGCGTATCAGGGCGAGTTCACGCCGGAAGGCGTCGTGGACGACCTTGATGGCCTCGCCCATGCCGGACGCGTTGATACGGGGCGGCCCGTCCTGCGCGATCTCGTACAGGGCGACCACGGGAATGATCCGGTCGGTCTTCTCCTGGTAGGTGGCCCACCCCGGCTCGGCCTCGACGGCACGCGCGAAGATCCGGTCGCGCTCCTCGCGGTCGAGCACGACGGCACGGGCCTCGTACGTGAACACGCCTGACTCGACGGTGACTTGGGGGTGGGCGAGGATGTTGCGGTACCAGTCGGGATGCCTGGAGGAGCCCGCGGCCGAGGCGATGACGAGGACTCGCTCGCCGCCGTCGGGGAGGTAGCCGAGGGGTGTGGTGTGGGGGGTTCCGGTACGGGCGCCGGTGGTGGTGAGGAGAAGGAGACGGGCGCCTTCGAAGTAGCCGCCTACCTGGCCGCGGTTGGCCCGGAACTCGTCGATGACGGGCTGGTTGAAGTCGTTGGGCATGCTCTGCTTTCTGTGCGAGTGGTTTCTCTGTCGGTCACACGGACTCCCCGTGGAAAAGGGGGAAGCCCGTGGAAAGGGGGAAAAGAGAAACCGGCGGGCCCCTGGCCCACCCCGACCTCACTCAGAGGCCGGGCACCCAACTCGCTCACGGCACGAGGCCGACCCGGCAGTCATGGGGATTACGGTATCAAGGGGGGCGATGACGAGCCCCTCCTTTTCTCCGGCCCCGCCCCCTCTCCTCTTCCTGGATGTCGACGGACCGCTGATTCCGTTCGGCGGGACGCCGGAGCAGTATCCGGACGGCTATCCGACGTACAGGCCTGCCCGGCGACCGCGGCTCCCGGCGTCCGAGGCGAACCCTCTGCTGTCCAGGATCGACCCCGCACTCGGGCCTCGACTCGCCGCGCTGGGTTGTGAGTTGGTGTGGGCCACGACCTGGATGGACGAGGCGAACGAGTGTGTCGCGCCGTGGCTGGGGCTGCCGGATCTTCCGGTGGTGGACTGGCCGGATCCGGGCTCCGATGCTCCGCCCGGAGTGCCTGGCGTGCATTGGAAGACTCGCCCCCTTGTCGAGTGGGCGGCCGGGCGGGACTTCGTCTGGCTCGATGACGAGATCGGTGGGGGCGATCGGAGTTGGGTGGCGGCGCACCATCCGGGGCGGGCCCTGTTGCATCGGGTCGACCCCCGGCATGGGCTGCGGGACGCGGACTTCGGGGTCGTGGAGGAGTGGCTGCGTTGATTCAGGGTCCGGATTCGGCTTCAGTTCCGGCTTCGGCTCCGGGTGCTTACTCCTTCGTCATCGAAGTGGTTGTGGCACGCGTACTACTCTGTGGCTCCTGAACAGCTGTGCGGCACAGGGGTTTTGGGAAGGTGGGCGGCGATGCCGCTGAGCGCCGGGGAATCTGGGGCCGTCGGGGCGTCCGTCGGCGGTTATGTGCTGGGCGAGCGGCTCGGCAGTGGCGGTATGGGGATCGTCTACCTGGGGAGTTCGGCCTCGGGGCGGCAAGTCGCGGTCAAGGTCGTGCACGCGCAGTACGCGCAGGACGAGGAGTTCCGTACCCGGTTCCGGCAGGAGGTCGCGGCGGCGCGGCGGGTCAGCGGGGCCTTCACCGCCTCCGTGGTGGACGCCGATCCGGACGCCGAAGTGCCCTGGATGGCGACGCTGTACGTGCCCGGGCGCACGTTGGCCGACATCGTCAGCAAGGAAGGGCCGTTGGCCGGGCGGGAGTTGCGTACTCTCGCCCTCGGGCTCGTCGAGGCGCTGCGGGACATCCACCGGGCGGGTGTCGTGCACCGGGATCTCAAGCCGAGCAACGTCCTGATGGCCGAGGACGGGCCGCGCGTCATCGACTTCGGGATCTCGCGCGCCGTCGACAGCCAGACGCTCACCGTGACCGGCCGGCTGATCGGTACCCCGCCCTTCATGTCCCCGGAGCAGTTCGCGGCGCCCCGGGACGTCACCGCCGCCTCGGACGTGTTCTCGCTGGGCTCGCTGCTCGTGTACGCGGCCACCGGCAATCGTCCTTTCGACGGCGAGAGCCCGTACATGACGGGCTATCAGGTGATGCACGAGGCGCCCGCCCTGGACGGCGTACGCGAGCCCCTGCGGAGCATCGCCGAGCGCTGTCTGGACAAGGATCCTGGCGCCAGGCCCGAACTCGCCGAGCTGTATGGGCTGTTCAGGGCGCTGCCGGACGCGGGTGCCGCTACTCCGGGCACGGTCGCTGCTCCGGGTGTGGTCAGCCCGCCGGGTGTGGTCGGTCCGCCGGCCGGTCCAGGGCACCGGAGGGCCTCCCGGCGGTCCGGTGGTGCGACGACCGCGACCGGGGGCGGCGGTCGCGGGCGACGGGTGCGCCGCCTTGTCGTCGTCGGGGCGGCCCTGGCCGTCACCGTGGTGTGTGCGTCGGTGTACCACCTGGTGTCGAGTTCGAGGACCACGGACGACCCGCCCGCGGCCGACGCCCTCGCCTCCCCCACCCCGGCGCTTCCCACCGGCTGGCAGCCCTGGCAGGCGAGCCTCTTCCGACCCGTCAAGGACGAGTCCCTGATCTTCAACGCGGACAGCGTGGATTCCGGCTGTGTGTCCGGTGGATCCGCTGTGTACTGCTCGGGGACCGGCTTCACGGTCGCCCGGATCGACGCCGCCTCGGGCCACGTCGACTGGCGGTTCGGCAGCAGCCCCCAGTCCGCCGAGCGGCCCCTCGGCGTCCGGGACGGGATCGTGTACGGGGCCGACCAGCCGAACGTGACCGACGTACAGTCGACCCAGCGGCTGTTCGCCCTCGACGCGAAGACCGGGAAACCGGTCTGGACGCGGGAGATCGACGCGGGCCGTAGCGCCGCCCTGTTCGACGGCGGCGTCCTGGCGATGCCGGACGGGGCGAGGGAGTTCGTCGCCGTCGACGCCAGGACGGGCAAGGACATGTGGCGGACACCGGCGACGTCGTCGGCCGGCACCGCGTGCGACGTGCTGGTCCTGGACGGTGTGCCCTACGGCACGTGCGTCGACGCGGACGATCCCACCCAGGGCTCGAACGCCCTCCTGCGCCTCGACCCGGCCGACGGTACGGCGCGTGAACTCGCCGAACTGCCCCTGAACGCGCTGCCGCTCGGCGTGGTCGGTGGGCAGCCGTTGTTCGCGCTGCCGCGGCAGGCGGAGTGGGAGTCGAACGACGGGCGGGACGAGGCGTACAAGGCTCTGCTGCGGGTGGACCCGACCAGCGGTGCGGTCGTCGAGATCCCGCTGGCGGGGGCCCCGCGCGGGACGGTCACCCTCGTTGACGGGGTGGTGTACTGCGTACGGCCCGACGGGACCGTCACCGCGAACGGGGTGAGCGACGGGGCTCGGCTGTGGCAGGCGGGCACGCAGGTGGAGAACCTGTCGGCGCCGGTGCGGTCGGCGACGTACGACGAGTTGTACTTCGCCAATCGGTACGGTCGGCTGCTTGCGCTGGATCGTGGGACGGGTGGGGTGCGGTGGAGTACGGACAAGCTGGATGACGCGGGGACTTCGGCGGAGGACAAGTTTCCTAGTGTGTTGCTGGTGAAGGACGTGATTGTGGCTGTGGCGGGTGACACGGCGTTCTCTGTCCGGGCGGACGGGGTCGCGGTGCGTACGTCGACGGCTCCGACGCCGGCCTCGAACTGACTGGCGCAGCCGCCTGCTCCAATGCGTTTGGCTGCGGGTCGGTGGGGGTTGATCGCGCAGTTCCCCGCGCCCCTAAAAGACCCGTCCGTCCCGATGCGTTCGGCTGCGAGGCGGTGGGGGCTGGTCGCGCAGTTCCCCGCGCCCCTAAAGGCCCGCCTGTCCTGATTCGTTTGGCTGCGGGCCCGGTGGGGGCTGGTCGCGCGGTTCCTCGCGCCCCTAAAGGCCCGTCCGTCCCAATGCGTTCGGCTGCGAGGCGGTGGGGGTTGAGCGCGCAGTTCCCCGCGCCCCTTGGAGGGCGCTTCGCGCCCGTCCAACCCGCCCAGCTGCGGACGGGCGGTGCCCGCCCTGGCGGTGCCCGTCGAACCCGCCTAGCTGCGGGCATGCGTGCCGCTAGGGGCGGCACGGGTGGGCGCAGCGGCACCCGTACAGCGCCGGGCTGCGCGACCCACCCCCCCCCGCCCACACCAGGCCGCTCAGCCGCCCACGTACCCCGCCAAGTGCTCCCCCGTCAGTGTCGAGCGTGCCGTCACCAGGTCTGCCGGGGTGCCCTCGAAGACGATTTGGCCGCCGTCGTGGCCTGCGCCGGGGCCGAGGTCGATGATCCAGTCGGCGTGGGCCATGACCGCCTGGTGGTGTTCGACCACGATGACCGACTTGCCCGCGTCCACGAGGCGGTCGAGGAGGCCCAGCAGGTGTTCGACGTCGGCGAGGTGGAGGCCGGTCGTCGGCTCGTCGAGGACGTACACGCCACCCTTGTCGCCCATGTGCGTGGCCAGTTTGAGGCGCTGGCGTTCGCCGCCGGAGAGGGTGGTGAGGGGCTGGCCGAGGCTGAGGTACCCGAGGCCTACGTCGGCCAGGCGGTCCAGGACGCGGTGCGCGGCCGGCGTACGCGCGTCGCCCGCGCCGAAGAACTCCTCCGCCTCCGTCACCGACATTGCCAGTACCTCGCTGATGTCCCGGCCGCCCAGGCGGTATTCCAGCACCGCTGACTGGAACCGCTTGCCCTCGCAGTCCTCGCAGGTCGTCGCCACCCCCGCCATCATCGCCAGGTCCGTGTAGATGACACCGGCGCCGTTGCAGGTCGGGCAGGCGCCCTCCGAATTCGCGCTGAACAGGGCCGGCTTGACCCCGTTGGCCTTGGCGAACGCCGTACGGATCGGGTCCAGGAGTCCCGTGTACGTCGCCGGGTTGCTGCGCCGGGAGCCGCGGATCGGGGTCTGGTCGACCGACACCACCCCGTCGGCGACCGCGCCCTTCGTGTCCACCAGCGAGCCGTGGATCAGTGAGCTCTTGCCCGACCCCGCCACGCCCGTCACCACACACAGCACCCCCAGCGGGATGTCCACGTCCACGCCCTGCAAGTTGTGCTTCGTCGCGTTTCGGATCGGGAGCGTGCCGGTGGGTTTCCGGACCGACTCCTTCAGGGCTGACCTGTCGTCGAAGTGGCGGCCCGTTACCGTGCCGCCCGTCCGCAGGCCCTCCACCGTGCCCTCGAAGCAGACCGTGCCGCCCGCCGTACCGGCCCCGGGGCCGAGGTCGACGACGTGGTCGGCGATCGCGATCACCTCGGGCTTGTGCTCGACCACCAGCACGGTGTTGCCCTTGTCGCGCAGCCGCAGCAGCAGGTCGTTCATGCGCTGGATGTCGTGCGGGTGCAGGCCGATCGTCGGTTCGTCGAAGACGTACGTGATGTCGGTGAGGGAGGAGCCGAGATGGCGGATCATCTTGACGCGCTGTGCCTCGCCGCCCGAGAGGGTGCCCGAGGCGCGGTCCAGCGCGAGATAGCCGAGGCCGATCTCCACGAACGAGTCCAGCGTGTGCTGGAGGGCGGTCAGGAGTGGGGCCACCGAGGGGTCGTCCAGACCGCGTACCCATTCCGCCAGGTCCCGGATCTCCATCGCGCACGCGTCGCCGATGCTGATTTTCTTGATCTTCGACGATCTGGCGCCCTCGCTCAGCCGCGTGCCCTCGCACTCGGGGCAGGTCGTGAAGGTGACCGCCCGCTCCACGAAAGCCCGGATGTGCGGCTGCATCGCCTCCTTGTCCTTGGACAGGAACGACTTCTGGATCTTCGGGATCAGGCCCTCGTAGGTGAGGTTGACGCCGTTGACCTTGACCTTCGTCGGCTCGCGGTAGAGGAAGTCCTGCATCTCCTTCTTCGTGAACCGGCGGATCGGCTTGTTCGGGTCGAGGAAGCCGGACTCGGCGTAGATCCCGACGGTCCAGACGTTGTCCGACTTCCACCCCGGGATCGTGAACGCGCCCTCGGCGATCGACTTGGAGTCGTCGTACAGCTCGGTGAGGTCGATGTCGGAGACCGCGCCCCGGCCCTCGCAGCGCGTACACATCCCGCCGGTGCGGTTGAAGGTCGCCTTCACTGTTTTTGTTTTGGCCGCGCCGCGGTCGACTGTGATTCCGCCGCTTGCCCGTACCGACGCCGTGTTGAAGGAGTACGCGCTCGGCGGGCCGATGTGCGGCTGTCCGAGCCTGCTGAAGAGGATGCGCA
The DNA here is from genome assembly GCF_021545335.1 of Streptomyces sp. GQFP. Taxonomy (GTDB): domain Bacteria; phylum Actinomycetota; class Actinomycetes; order Streptomycetales; family Streptomycetaceae; genus Streptomyces. The sequence continues at coordinate 5,556,565 of NZ_CP089312.1, forward strand.
GCATCGCGTTGGCGTCGGTGGCCGTGCCGACCGTGGAGCGCGGGTCGGAGCCCAGCCGCTGCTGGTCGACGATGATCGCGGTCGTCAGGCCTTCGAGTACGTCGACCTCCGGCCGCGCCAGCGTGGGCATGAAGCCTTGCAGGAACGCGCTGTACGTCTCGTTGATCAGCCGCTGCGACTCGGCGGCGATCGTGTCGAACACCAGGGAACTCTTGCCGGAACCGGAGACACCGGTGAACACCGTCAGCCGACGCTTGGGCAGCTCGATGCTGACGTCCTTGAGGTTGTTCTCGCGCGCACCGAACACACGGATGAGGTCGTGACTGTCGGCGCTGTGCGGCTCGGCGGCCGACTTCGGGGCCGACTTCGGGGCCGGCTGCTGGGCCGACTTCGGGGGCCTGCTCATCGGGTCTCCGTCTCGTCCGGTTTTCTTACAGGCTTACGGTCTCCTACAGGTGCCGTTAGTTCTTCGGCTTCTGCGAGATCCGTACGAGATTGCCCGACGGGTCCCGGAACGCGCAGTCGCGCGGGCCCCACTGCTGGTCCATGGGCTCCTGGAGCACCTCGGCGCCGGAAGCCCGTACCTTCTCGAACATGGCGTCGAGGTCGTCGGTGCGGAAGACGAACATGGGCATGACGCCCTTGGTGAGCAGTTCCTGGAGGGCGTCGCCGTCGGCCGGGGAGCGGCCCGCGTGCGGCTCGGAGAGGACGAGTTCGAGGTCGGGCTGCGCGGGGCTGCCCAGGGTGACCCAGCGGAACCCGCCGGAGGCGACGTCGTTGCGGACCTCGAAGCCGAGCGCGTCGCGGTAGAAGGCGAGCGACTCGTCGGGGTCGTTGACCGTGATGTGGCAGTACTGCAGTGCGATGTCCATGCCGACCACGCTAGGCGGCGGCCGTACGGCCCGCTTCTCGAATCCTGCTCGGCATGTTTTCGGCCACCGCTTCGGGAGCGTCCGGGCCCGGTACGGGAGCGTCCGGGCCCGGTACGGGGTTCCTGCTCGGCCGCGTGAATACCTTGGCCACGCACGCGGGCATCGCCGTCACCGCGTCGTGCGCCCGGCCGCGATACGCGCTCGGCGTCTCCCCCACGATCTCGGTGAACCGCGAGCTGAACGAACCCAGCGAGGTACAGCCGACGGTCATGCACGCGTCGGTCACACTCATCCCGCCGCGCAGCAGCGTCATCGCCCGCTCGATCCGCCGGGTCATGAGATAGCTGTACGGCGTCTCGCCATAGGCGGCCCGGAACCGCCGCGAGAAGTGCGCCGGCGACATCAGCGCGTGTTTGGCCATCGTCGGCACGTCCAGCGGACGCGCGTACTCCCGGTCGATCAGATCCCGTGCCCGACGCAGATGCGCGAGGTTGGCGAGTTCCTGCGGGTCCATGCGGCGACCGTACCACCGGGGTACGGGGTCCGGTCCTGGTCTGCGTCATGGTCTGCGTCATGGTCTGCGAGGATCGAGGGGGCGGGGCGTACTCGCCCCGGAACCCGACCGGCTGCGGCCACGGCACGGCAGCTGACCTGCGAAGACGGAGACATCGGCACCATGGACGACGAACGGCCGCTCAAGGAGCTGGACGCCGGGCTGGAGGCGGCGGCGGACGTGTTCCAGGGGCTGCGGCCGAGGCTGTTCGGGATCGCCTACCGCGTCCTGGGGAGCGTGTCCGAGGCCGAGGACGTGGTGCAGGACGCGTGGGTGCGCTGGCAGGGCGCCGACCGGGGCGCGGTGCTGGATCCCGGCGCCTTCCTGGCGAAGACGACCACCCGGCTGGCGATCAACGTGGCCCAGTCGGCACGGGTCCGCCGTGAGGCGTACGTCGGGCCGTGGCTGCCCGAGTTCGTGGACACCCGGGTGGATCCCCAGGTCGGCGCGGAGCGCGGCGAGGCGCTGGAACTGGCCGTACTGCTGGTCCTGGAGAAGCTGAATCCCGTAGAGCGGGCGGCTTACGTCCTGCGGGAGGCGTTCGACTACCCGTACGACGAGATCGCGGGCATGCTCCAGCTCGGCCAGGCCAACACCCGGCAGATCGTCAGCCGGGCCCGCAAACGGCTGGCCGCCGAGCGCCGTGCCCCCGTCGACACGGCGGAGCACCGGCGGCTGCTCGAAGCCTTCGTCGCGGCGGCCCGGGACGGTGACGTCGCCGCGCTGGAGAACGTCCTGTCCGCCGATGTCGTCGCGTACGCGGACGGCAACGGCATGCGCGGTGTGGCCCGCCTTGAGGTCCTGGGCGCCAGACGCGTGGCCATGATCACCGCCTTCGCCAAGAAGTTCTTCCCCGGTGCCGACTACGGCATCGTCGAGGCCAACGGCGGCCCCGCCCTGCTGATCGCCCAGGACGGGACGGCCGTCGCCCTGATGAGCGCCACCGTCGGACCGGACGGGATCGACGGGCTGTACTGGATCCTGGCACCGGAGAAACTGCGGGCGTACGAGCGGTCGGCGCATCGGCTCGTCGGCCCGTTGGGCGGGGACACGGGGAACATGGGGGTTCGGATGATTGACGTGATCGTGGTCGGTGGCGGGCCCACCGGCCTGATGCTGGCCGCCGAACTGCGGCTGCACGGTGTGCACGTGGTCGTGCTGGAGCGGGACACGGAACCGACCCCGGTCGTCCGCTCGCTCGGTCTGCACGTACGCAGCATCGAAGTGATGGACCAGCGCGGACTCCTCGAACGGTTCCTCGAACACGGCAAGCGGTACCCGGTCGGCGCCGGTTTCTTCGCCGGCATCACCAAGCCCGCCCCCGACCTCGACACCGCGCATGCCTACGTACTCGGCATCCCGCAGACCCTCACCGACCGCCTCCTGGAGGAGCACGCCGTCGAACTCGGCGCCGAGATCCGGCGCGGCTGCGAGCTGGTCGGGCTGAGCCAGAGTGAGGACGCGACCGACGGGACCGGGGTCACGGCGGAACTGGCCGACGGGACGCGCCTGCGCTCCCGCTACCTCGTCGGCTGCGACGGCGGCCGCAGCACCGTGCGCAAGCTGCTCGGCGTCGGCTTTCCCGGCGAGTCCGCCCGGGTCGAGACGCTGATCGGCGAGATGCAGGTCGACGTACCGCAGGAGACGGTGGCCAGCGTGGTGGCCGAGGTCCGCGAGACACACCGGGGCTTCGGCCTCGGGCCCCTCGGGGACGGGGCGTACCGAGTCGTCGTACCGGCGGAGGGGGTGGCCGAGGACCGCACGGTGCCGCCGACCCTCGACGAGGTCAGGCGACAGCTGCGGGCGTACGCCGGTACCGACTTCGGCGTGCACTCCCCGCGCTGGCTCTCGCGCTTCAGCGACGCCACCCGCCAGGCCGAGCGCTACCGCGTAGGCCGGGTCCTGCTGGCCGGCGACGCGGCGCACATCCACCCGCCGGTCGGCGGGCAGGGCCTCAACCTCGGCATCCAGGACGCGTTCAACCTCGGCTGGAAACTGGCCGCCGAGGTACGCGGATGGGCACCAGCGGACCTGCTGGACAGCTACCACGCCGAACGGCACCCGGTGGCCGCCGACGTCCTGGACAACACCCGCGCACAGATGCTGCTCCTGTCCGCCGAGCCGGGGCCGCGCTCGGTGCGCCGACTCCTGTCGGAACTGATGGACTTCGAGGACGTCAACCGCTACCTGATCGAGAAGATCACCGCGATCGGCGTCCACTACGACCTCGGCGAGGGCCACGAACTCCTCGGCCGCCGCCTGCGCGACGTACCCCTGAAGCAGGGACGCCTGTACGAGCGGACACGCACCGGCCGAGGCCTCCTCCTGGACCGGACGGGCGGCCTCTCGACGGCGGGCTGGACGGACCGGGTCGACCACGTCGTCGACGACGACAGTGAAGGACTCGCCGAACTGGCCGTGCCCGCAGTGCTGTTGCGGCCGGACGGGTACGTGGCGTGGGCCGGTGCGGACCAGGGGGAGCTGGTCGGCGCGCTGGCGAAGTGGTTCGGCGCGACGGATGTCCCTGCCCCGGCCGGCTGACACCGGATCACCAGCCGCATGAGCCCACCGGGGCTGCATGAGCCCGCCGGGGCTGCATGAGCCCGCCGGGGCTGCATGAGCCCACCGGGGGCTCGTGATCCCGTCAGGTCGCGTGATTCCGTCGGGGGTTCGTGATTTCGCCGGGGCTGCATGACTCCACGAGGTGCTCGTGACTTCGTCAGGTCGCGTGATTCCGCCGGGGGTTCATGATTTCGCCAGGGCCGCACGACTCCACCAGGTGCTCGTCACCCCGCCAGGTCGCATGACCCCACCGGGGGCTCATGGCCCCGCTAGAGCCGCACGCCCCCGCCGGGGGCTCATGGCCCCGTCAGGGCCGCACGCCCCCACCCGGGGCACGGGTCCCCACGTAACCTCTCCCTTGTGCCCGCACCCCGCCTGCATCGCGTCGCAGTCCTCGTGCTCGAAGGTGCGAAGCCGCTCGATGTCGGGATTCCTGCGCAGGTCTTCTCGACCCGCGCGAGCATGCCGTACGAGGTGCGGGTGTGCGGGGCGGCGCCCGGGCCGGTGACCGGCGGCGACGGTCTCGCGTACTACGTCGCCGACGGGCTTGACGCGCTCGCGTGGGCCGACATCGTCTTCGTCCCCGGCTACCGGTTCCCGGACCGCGACGATCCGCCGCAGGCCGTCGTCGACGCGCTGATCGCCGCCCACGCGCGCGGTGCGCGGCTCGCCGCCATCTCGACGGGCGCCTTCGCGCTCGCGGCCACGGGCCTGCTCGACGGCAGGCGCGCCACGACGCACTGGCACTACACGCGGGCCCTGATGGCCAGGCACCCGCTCGTCCAGGTCGACGAGAACGTGCTGTTCGTCGACGAGGGCAGCGTGCTCACCTCGGCCGGTGCCGCCTCCGGCATCGACCTGTGCCTGCACATCCTGCGCGGCGACCTCGGCGTCGCCGCGTCCAACCACGCGGCCCGGCGCCTGGTCGCGGCCCCCTACCGCAGCGGCGGCCAGGCCCAGTACGTACCCCGCAGCGTCCCCGAGCCGCTCGGCGAGCGGTTCGCCGACACCCGCGAGTGGGCGCTGCACCGGCTCGGCGAGCCCCTCACCCTCGCCATACTGGCGCGGCAGGCGGGGGTCTCGCCGCGTACGTTCTCGCGGCGCTTCGTCGAGGAGACCGGCTACACGCCGATGCAGTGGGTGATGCGGGCCCGGATCGACCTGGCCCGCGAACTGCTGGAGCGCTCGGAGCGCGGCGTGGAACAGATCGCCGCCGACATCGGGCTCGGCACCGGCGCGAACCTGCGTCTGCACTTCCAGCGCATCCTCGGCACGACGCCGAGCGAGTACCGGCGCACGTTCACCCGAGGCGAGTGACCTACCCAGGTACGGCAAGGCGGGCATGGCGGGATCCTTTCGAACCATGGCGATCCCGCCACTGTCAGCGGCGCCGACCGCGCGCGAGCCTGGGGGGCGAAGGGTCTGGACGGAAAGGGACACCACTCATGACTCGCATCGCCATCAACGGATTCGGCCGCATCGGACGCAATGTGCTGCGCGCCCTGCTGGAGCGCGACAGCGCCCTGGAGATCGTCGCCGTCAACGACCTCACCGAGCCCACCACCCTCGCCCGGCTGCTCGCCTTCGACAGCACGGCCGGCCGGCTCGGGCGCCCGGTGACCGTCGACGGGGACACCCTCGTCGTCGACGGCCGCCGGATCAAGGTGCTGGCCGAGCGCGAACCGGCGCAGCTGCCGTGGGCCGAACTCGGCGTCGACATCGTCCTGGAGGCCACCGGCCGCTTCACCTCGGCCAAGGCCGCCCGCGCCCACCTCGACGCGGGCGCGCGCAAGGTGCTCGTCAGCGCGCCCTCGGACGGCGCCGACGTCACGCTCGCGTTCGGGGTCAACTCCGACTCGTACGACCCGGCCGTGCACACGATCGTCTCGAACGCCTCCTGCACGACCAACGCGCTCGCGCCGCTGGCCAAGGTCCTCGACGACCTCGCCGGTATCGAGCACGGCTTCATGACGACGGTGCACGCCTACACGCAGGAGCAGAACCTCCAGGACGGTCCGCACCGCGACGCCCGTCGCGCCCGGGCCGCCGGCGTCAACATCGTGCCGACCACGACCGGCGCCGCCAAGGCGATCGGCCTGGTGCTGCCGAACCTCGACGGCAAGCTGTCGGGCGACTCGATCCGCGTACCGGTGCCGGTGGGCTCGATCGTCGAGCTCAACACGACCGTCGCCCGCGACGTGACCCGCGACGACGTACTGACGGCCTACCGCACGGCAGCGGAGGGCCCGTTGGCAGGCGTCCTCGAATACTCGGAGGACCCGCTGGTGTCGTCGGACATCGTGGGCAACCCCGCCTCGTCGATCTTCGACTCGGCCCTCACCCGCGTCGAGGGCCGCCACGTCAAGGTGGTCGCCTGGTACGACAACGAGTGGGGCTTCTCGAACCGCGTGATCGACACGCTCGAACTCCTCGCCACCGGCTGAGCTGAAACGGGACACTCGAGTGCTCTGGTCGGCCGGCCGGCCGGGCCGGCCAGGGCTGTCAGCCGGGTGGCAGTGCGCCGAGAACGGCCGCGAGGCTGTACGGGTCGCGGCGGGCGATGTTGTGCCCGACGGGAATCTCGTGAACCCGCCAGCCCGAGTCGTCGCGCAGCCGTTCGGTCAGGGTCACGAACGGGCTGCCTGCCCACGCGCCCCCACTGATGAACGTTCGGCCGAAGGCGGGGCCAGGGTTGCCTCCCAGCCTGATCGACTGGACGAAGCTCGGCATGGGATGCGGTCGCGCACGAGGGTCGAGCCCCTCAGGCACCGCGACCCATCGACCGTCGGCGCGGGCGCCCGCGATGAACGACTCCCGGAAGCTGTCGCTGGTCAGAGACCAGCACGAATCCCCGTCGTCCGGGACATAGGCGTCGATGAAGACGAGCTGATCGAGACGGTCGCCGAGCCGATCCGCGACACCGGCGATCACCATTCCGCCGTAACTGTGCCCGCACAGCGCGAGCGGGGATCCGTCGCCACGGTCGACGATCTCGGCCACCTGGTCGATGTGGGTGTCAAGGTTCGGCGGACGGTCCACATCGACATCGACCGGGCCGTCCAACTCCAGCCCCGACAGGGTCACCGCCTCGACGTGATGCCCGTCCCGGCGCAACTCGGCGGCCACCGAGTCGAACACCCACCCGCCTTGCCAACCCCCTGGCACCATCACGAACTTCACCGCGTCATCGTAGGCCAGGCAGAACAGGACGAGCCTGGCTGGTAGTTGCCGAGCGACGAGCCCAGTCGGCAGGGGCCGAGCGTCACCGGGCTGCTCCTCCGGGTGGATCTCGGCGTGGCCCCATCACGAACAGCCGCTTGGACAAGGCGCCGTTGGCCACAAGCAGGCGTCAAGCAGGCGTCCCGGCCCGCGAGGCGGGCAAGGTCAGGACCGTGCGGTCCGGAACGCGAGATACCGGCTGAAGGCTTCGTGGCTGTCAGGGGTGAAGGGCCACTCCAGCAGGGCCGACCGCAGCTCCGGCTCGGTCAGCCGGCCATGCCAGGCGACCTCATCGGGATCGGCGGTCACGGCGTCCGGCACCACGGCTTCGTGCACGCCGAGCCAGTGAGGGCTCAACCCGCTGCGGTTGAGGAACGTGAACAGCAGGCGCGGCTGCACACGGATGCCCAGCTCTTCGGCCAGCTCCCGCGCGGCGGCCCGTTCATAGGACTCACCTACACCCACGGCGCCACCGACCACGACCTCGTAGAGCCCGGGAAAGCGCGACAACTGCTCCGACCGCCGGTGAACGAGGATCCGCCCACGCTCATCACGGCACACCGTCACGGCGACCCGGTGCAGCCACCCCTCCCGGACGGCCTGCCGGCGGCTGACCACCACCCCCAGCACACGATCTCGATCGTCGACACGCTCCACCAGTTCGTCCACGACACACACCCTGGCAGGGCCCACTGACAACGCCGCCTCTGCCGGCCGGAGCCGTCCTGTCCCAGATAACTGTGGGCAGGGCGAGCCTGTGACCTGCGGTGCCTACGGTTGATTGGGACAGGCTGGCGATGGGTGTTCCGCTCAACTGTAGGCAGCCGCCTCCAAGGTGTGCCGTCTTATGGGGTTGGTGCCACGGCGTCGATCACTGGCTCTCCGGCCGGACTTCGGGGGCAGACCCGCTCGGCGATGAGCCGCTGGTAGTTCGGGCACTGGGTGACGTCCTCGTGCTTGCAGTTCAGGCCGCCCTCGATGAGCTCCAATGAGGCCTGGGCTGCCGCGATTCTCGACCGAAGCTCGTCGGCCGCGGGACGCAGGATCTCGTGCCGGGTGGCGCGGTCGGCGGTTGCGGACAGGCTCCTGATGGTGTTCAGGCCAAGGCCGGCCTCCTTCAGGACGAGGATCGTCGCGACGCGGGTGAGGTCGTCCGCACCGTAGCGGCGACGCCCGCCGGCGTCCCGTCCGGGGTGTAGCAGGCCCATCGCCTCCCAATGCCGCAGCACGTGCGTGGCCAGGCCGAACCGCGACGCGAGGGCGCCGATGCTCAACGTGTCGGCGCCGCCGTCTTCGCTTGACTTCATGCCGACATTAAGTCGCAGCATGACGTCCATGTCCAAGGATCAGGAAGCGGTGGAAAAGCACCGCGACACCGAAGCCCTGCTGGCCGTCCTCGACGCTGCGGACCAGATGCCGAGCGCCACTCGGCTGCGGGCCCGCTCCTACGAACTGCTGTCTCTCGTCTCGGGCTCGACCGTCGTGGACGTCGGCTGCGGCGCCGGACGAGCCGTCGCCGAGCTGGCCGAACGCGGCGTTCACGCGGTGGGCGTGGACCCCGACCCGTGGATGCTGGCCGCGGCCAGGGAGCGGTGGTCGCAGGCCGAATTCCGGGAGGCGGGGGCGGAGGATCTGCCGTTCGCCGGCGGAAGCGTGCGTGGCTACCGTGCCGACAAGGTCTTCCACGTACTTCAGGATCCGGAGCGCGCGGTGGCGGAGGCACGGCGGGTCCTCTGCCCGGGCGGCAGGATCGTCCTGGTCGGTCAGGACTGGGACGCCATCATGATCGACTCTGGTGACGCGGCGCTCACTCGCACGATCGTGCACGCCCGCGCCGACCTCCTGGGCACGCCCCGCGCCGGCCGCCAGTACCGCAGCCTGCTCCTGGCCGGCGGCTTCGACGATGTCACGGTCGAGGTGCACACCAGCGTGTTCACCGACCCCACGATGCTGTCTCTGGTCGCGAGGCTCGCCGAGCCGGCCTGCGCCAGCGGTGCCGTCGGACGTGACCAGGCGGACGAGTGGCTCGCCGAACAGCGCCGACGCGCCGAGGCCGGCCGCTTCCTCGTCGCCATTCCGTTCTTCGTGGCCTCCGCCTCCGCCTAGGCCGTTTCTGATGGCTCTTGGATGGTGTCGCGGAGCCGGATGACGATCGCCGCGACTGTCAGGGTGGCGTTGAAGACGTGGTCGCGTTTGTCGTACCGGCTGGCGACCGCGCGGAACTGCTTCCACTGGTTCACGCACCGCCCGACCGCGCTGCGGCGACGGTACTGGGCCTTGTCGAAGGCCGGTGGCCTGCCGCCCGTGCGCCCGCGCCGTGTGCGGTGGACCCGCTGGTCATCCGGCTCGGCGATGGTCGCCTTGATCCCGCGCCGGCGAAGGCAGGCACGGTTGTCACGGCTGGAGCAGGCCTTGTCGCCGCGGACACGGTCCGGACGGGTGCGCGGCCGGCCCGGGCCACGCCGCCCGCCCCGCAAAGCCTCCAGCACGGGAACGAACATGGGGCTGTCGCCGCGCCGGCCGGGTGAGGTCTGCCAGGTCAGCGGGCGGGCCCGGTCGTCAGACAGGAGACGGACCTTGGAGGTCAGCCCGCCCCGCGAGCGCCCCAACGCCTCGCGTCCATTGGTCTCCTCACGTGCCCCGCCTCCATTTTCCGGGAAGTCTGCCGGAGGCCTGTGCTGCGCCCCGGCGGCGTGCTGATGCGCCCGGCAGGAGGTGGAGTCGATGTTCACCGCAAACTCCTCACGCCCGATCCGCCGGGCGAGCTGGGCGTCCGGGTCGCCGGCATCCGCCTCGATCTGCAGCCCCTCCAGAATGGTTTTCCAGGTGCCGTCGGCAGACCAGCGGCGATGCCGCTCGTAGACGGTCTGCCAGGGGCCATACCCCTCGGGCAGGTCCGGCCACGGCACCCCGGTCCAGGCCCGGAACAGCACCCCGCTGATCACTTCACGGTGATCGGCCCACTGCCCACCGGGCTTGCCACCAGCGGGCAGTAACAGCTCGATCCTGTGCCACTGAGCATCGGTCAACTCATGTCGCCGCACCGCAAACCGCACCTGCCCAGCCCCAAAGCTCATCCACCCAGCCAAGCAAGAGCCATCAGAAACGACCTAGGCGGGCGGCGACCTCCGGGCGGCGCACCCGCGGATGCCGATAGCCGGCCAGTCACCGCACGTTCGCCATCAGCACTGCCTCCGGCGTCCCCACCCGCGTGAAGTCCCAGCCCACCGACCGGCAGGCCGCCGCCGTCACGGCGAACTCCGCCGCGTCATCCGGCTCGATCCGCTCGTCCGGACGCACGTCCACCACCAGGCCCGTGCCGTCGGCGCGGCGGACGAAGAAGTCCGGCGTATGCCGCACCCGCTTCCCGTCCGGCCGGGTCCACGACAGCCGGAACGGCTGCGAGGCCGTGCCCGTCGCCAGCGGATCGAAGTCGAGCAGCATCAGATGGTCGCGCTCCAGCCACGACTCATATCCCACATGCCCGCCGCAGGTCGCCAACCAGTACCAGCCGCACCAGTTGCCCTGACCTCGGAAAGCCGGGAACCGGCGCTCGGGCCGTACCGACTCAAACGCGACCGACCAGAGACGCCCCAAAGATCCCCGCTCGCGGACCCTGGCCGCGCTGACGTACACCGGAACACTCCAGAACTTCCCTACACATGACTGGGACAGAGCCGCACATGCCTACAGAAGAGCGGGACTGCCTACACATCGCAGCTGTCCGTTCCCAGTAGAAGCGGCGGAGAGCGACGCCTCTGACCAGAGTCCCGTCAGTTGGAGCGGGACACCGTGAGTCCCCAGCTCATACGCTTGGATTTTGATCCACGGGAGCCCTGACCAGCCACTGGAGTGAGAGCGGACAGCCGCTCAGGGCGCCACGAAAGGGAATCCGGCAATACGAACGAGAACTGTCCCGTCTCATTAGATCTTGCGGAGATGGGGCCATTGACCTGCGGAGTGACAGGTTGGAGTGGGATTCGCGGCGGGGTTGGCGGGGCATCGTGGAGGCCGTGTCACTGGCGCCGAGCGTAAGTCTCTTCGATCATGGCGGGGCCGATGTGTCCTGAGCTGGTCTGTGTCAGGACGGTGGACTGCCTGCTTCCAGAGTTCTCAGTGCGTTGTGGCAAAGGGAGTCCCTGTTCGATGAGCAGGGGCTTCTTCGTGTGTGGGGCATGACGGCGACGGTGTAGGGGCAGGCAGCGGACGGCTTGTTGTGGATCGAGGAGGGTGCGATGCCGTCGGTGCTGGGGTTGATGGAAGAGCGTGAGGCGCGGGCGAGGCAGGATCTGGAGTCCTGGACGGAGGTTCTGGAGCAGGCTCAGGCGGAGGTGGATGCCGCGCGGGAGCGCGTTGAGCGGGCCCGGGTGGGGCGTGAGGAGCTTGTGTCGGTGCTGGCCGGGCAGAGCCCGGTGAATACGCCGGTTCCGGTGCCGTCTGGTGGTGAGATGGCTGCCGCCGTGGGGTCGGGCGGCTTGGGCGCGGGGTATGGCGAGAGGCCGCCGGTGTGGCGGTCGGGTATGGGTGAGGATGTGCTCGGCGGCCTGTATCGGGAGGTGTTCGCCGCGGTGGTGGCCGCTTCGGGGCCGGTGAACGGAGTGGAGCTGACGCGGGCGGTGGGCCGGGAAGCGGAGATCAAGAACGAGGTGGAGAAAATCCGGCACCGTGCCTATGTGCTGGAGAAGCGGGGCTGGCTGGTGCGGGCGCAGGACGGACGGTTCATGCCCGCGCCCGGAGCAGTCGGGCGGGGCGTTTCTCCGGCCAGCGCGGAGCGTCTGCGGCCAGGCGCCGGGACAGTCTGATCACGGCGGCCCACCACACCATCTGGGCGTGGTGGTCGGGGCGGCGTTCGTGGTCGCGGTTGAGGCGGCGTGAGCGGGCGAGCCAGCTCAGCGTTCGCTCCACGACCCACCTGCGGGCCAGTACGACAAATCCGCGTTGTCCGTCACAGCGGCGCACGACCTCGGTCCGCACTCCGTGACGGGCGAACGCCTTCGCCAGCGCCGGACCCTGGTAGGCGCTGTCGACCCACACCAGTTTCAGCAGCCGTCCCGGCTGCTGCATGAACGTCTCCAGCAGTGCGGGGGCGGCCTTGGAGTCGTGCACATCGGCCGTGGTCACGGTCACCTCCAGGAGCAGACCGTCGGTGTCGGTCAGGATGTGACGCTTGCGCCCGTCACGTGACTTGCCGCCGTCGTATCCGCGGCTGTCCTCGCCGACGGTCTCGGAGGCGTCCACCGACTGACTGTCGATGATCCCCGCGCTGGGCTCGGCGTTGCGGCCTGCGCGTTCTCTCGCCGAACGTCGCAGGCGTTCGTACAGCTCACGCACATAGCCGTAGGCCCGCCAGCGGCGGAAGAAGTCGTAGACCGCCCGCCAGCAAGGGAAATCGACCGGCAGAGCCGTCCACTTCACGCCGTTGTCGACCAGGTAGCGCACCGCGTCGAGCATTGTCCGGTGGCAGTACGCCTCCGGACGCCCGCCCCGCTTGAGGAGCCAGGCCGGCACCGGCATCGCGGCGCGGACCTCGGCCCACTCCGCATCCGTCATGTCACTCGGATAGCAGCCTGCCCGCCGTCCCGGAGTGAGCGAACCGAACCGGTGCACGTAGCAGTCACACCCAGGGGTGACCGCGGTGGACGCATACGCAGAGACAGTGCTCAACTGATCAGGCAACGGGCTTCCTTGGTCGTGCTGGTGTCGTAACCGCGTCACTACCAAGGGGCCCGTTCTCTCATGCCCGCGACCGCACCCGAACCTCCGTCCAGATGGTCACCCGCTGCCGCCCGAACAAGATCCGGTTTGCCACAACGCACTCACCGAAGGTGGCCGTTTCCGCGTCAGAACCTGCTGCTGGACCTGACAACTCAGCTGCGGTTGCAGCCGATGCGTATGGGTCTGAGTCCGGGTGCTCAGTAGGGTCGGGGACTGGTGCGGTGTCTGACGCTCCGTTGCCAGTCCCCGACCCTACTGAGCTGTCGCCGTTGGGAGACTTGGCGGACTCAGCACCGGCGAACGATCACAGCCGATCGGTTGTGCAAGCCCGGGACTTTCAGTCCCGGGTCGTTGACAGGAGATCCGCGGCCGTGACGCGATGGAGGTGTATCAGCACGTCGAACTGGCGCCCGAGCGAGGTTTGGTAGGGGTCCTCCGGCCAGGCGTTCCCGATGGAGCGGGTCAGCCGCTTAGCCATCAGCCAGTCTCGCGCCGGCTCGGGCATGGCCCGCAGATCGACGTAGTAGTCCCGGCGCGAGACTCGCTCCAGCACCTCCTCGTTGCTGCCCGCGCCCAGCGGCTTCACGGAGAAGCGACGGTAGGGCTCCTCCGGATCCGTCAGATCCATCGCGTTGAACGAGCCCTGCCCGAAGGTGTAGCCGATGTTCATGTACTCGGCCCCGACCATCTGGCGTATGAACTCCCCCTGGGTCTTCGGATACTGCTCAGGGTTGTCGGACTCGTAGGAGACATGGCCGTTGTGGGCCGACAACAGCATCCGGTGGCCGCTGTGCCGCTGCCACCACACAGTGTTCTCCGCCATGATCTGGTCGCGGTAGAGCATGGCCTGAGCGATCTTCTCAGGGTCGGAGAAGTCGTAGTACGCGTAGAAGATGCCGGTCTGGGAGATGGCCCTGGCGTGCTGGAGGATCCACTCGTACGCCTGCCGGTCCTCGTCCGGCCCCTGCGCCTGAAGCAGCTCGTAGGCGCGCCGCACATCCACGGCCGTCCGCTCGCGCTCGGCGATGGGCTTGGCCATGTTCTCGTTGACGGTCTCCTCCACGCTCCCCGTCGGCCGGAGCTCGCGGTAAAGGCGGCGGAACTCCGGCAGCAGCTCCGGGTGGTGCGCGGACACATAGTCCGTGACCGCGTCGAAGAGCTCAGGTCCCGCGTAGCCGTTGTCCTCACCCATGAACTGCACGGGGTGGTCGGGGTGGCGAACGTTGTGGGCGCGCATCCACCTCAGCAGATCGAGATACTCGCGGGTGTTCCATATCCGGTACGAGCTCTGGAACTCATCCCGCATGAGCTTCTCCGGGTCGCCCTTCCCGTACAACACGTACTCGTTGAGGACCAGGCCGGTGGACCAGGGCGCCTCCAGCGCGAAGGTGGTGAAGCCTTGCTCCTCGACGAGGTACCGGAAGACGCGGTGCTTCATCGTGAAGAACTGCCGGGAGCTGTGCGTGGCCTCACCCAGGCCGACGATCTTCGCCGAGCCGATCATGCGGCCGAGCGGGCGCAGATCGCTGCCGGGGGCGCCGGCATCCGTGGAACGCAGCGGCTCCGCGACGCGCGCCAGTTCGCGCACCGGATCGGTGGTGGTCATCGCGTTCGCGTGCGCCGGCCGGGCGGCGACCGTCAGCGTGCCGACCCCGAGCGTCAGCGCCAGCAGGAGCAGCAGTAACCGATGCAATCGATGTGATCTGTGAAATACAGGCATGGACCAAGGCTGCCGATGGGCGGCAGGTCCCGGGCAGCCTGCCACCTTCAGTTTTCCTCCTGGGGATAACCACAGGTCCGCTGTAGAGCAGATGCCACTCCGGGACCTGCCGCATGCCTGCGGCGCCCCCCACCCGTGGCTCGACCATCACTGATGCCGTGAGACAAGCCACATGGAACGGGACGCGAGTCACCCCAGTGAGTGACCGCACCCTCGACAACCGCCACTGGAAATGAGATTCGAGGCCGCCTCACTCAGAACAGTGAGACTCATCCAAGCTCAGCGAGACGGGACAAGAACGAGTGGGAATCCGACAGCTTCAGCGCGACAGGACACCAGTCGGCCAGCTTTGTTTGTCGGGACTCCACCAGGTCGTTCGCCAGAACCACTGGGACTCGCCAAATCTACTGAGAACGGACAGCAGCGACAGGACATGTCCGGTCCCGCTCAAGGTGGGGCAGGGTGAGGGCTTGACCTGTGATACCTCAGGTTCAGCGAGACGATTCGGAGCCGTCTGTCTCGCTTGAGGTGAGGCATTGGCTGCTTGTTCCGCCAAGGTGACGGGTCCGGCATGCAGCCACGGGAATGTGGCGCCGACTGTTGGCGTACACGTGAACTTGCCCAGCCACGTACGGATGAACGTGCCCAACTGGTGATGTGCTGGGCCGGTGGATCGACCGCGCAGTACCCGCGCCCACGACGAAGGCCCTGACCGGTGACAGGGCTCCCTCGTGCCCGACTACACCTCGTTGAAGCCACGCGACGCGTCGTAGATGTCAGCCTCGATGACGACCACGAAGAAGCTCGTCACGACGTAATGGACCATTACGCGGTCTTCCCAGGCCTCGCGCGTCACAGCGTCGCTCGTGTAGACAAGGTGGCTGTCGGCGCCTTCGGGCTCGGCTGCGATCCTGGCAACGAGACGCAGGAACTTCTCCCGGTCCGCGGCTGGCGTGTAGTCACGGAACCGCACAACCTGCTCGGTGAACTGCACGCGTCTCTTCATCGAAGCAGGAGTCTATGGACAGGGTGAGGGCTCCCGCCGGGAATATCGGCCGGGACCTACTCGCCTACAGGTAGCTCAGACGGCGGTTCTCTCCCGGAGGTCGGAGACGAGGCCAGATTGTCGCGCTCCAGGACGGTGCGGCATCTGCTGCACGTGTACGCGATGCCGCCGTTGCCGAGCTTCACCGCGTCCGTGTCGTCGTCGCAGCAGACGGGGATGTCGTCGGCAATCTCCAACTGAGCACGTTTGCCTGTACGTCGTTGAGCACTTTCTCAAGTACGCCGACACCGACTAAACCACTTGAGGCGTCCTGCGTCTGCTGGCACGGTTGCCCCTTGTGCCTGCATCAGATGTGCCAGAAGATCGAGATCCTCAAGTCCCTGAAATCGGCGCATTAACGATGTCCAGTACCGGCCTCGCGTCCGAGCAGCCCCTCCGCTCCTTGGCTTTTCGCCGGTTTCTGGCGGGTCAGTCGATCTCCTTGGCTGGCAGCGCCATGTCGCCTGTCGCTCTGGCCTTCGGCGTCCTGGAGGTCACCAACAGTGCGGTCTGGTTGTCCGCGGTCACCACTGCGGCCTTGGTCCCGATGGTCGCGATGCTTCTCCTCGGCGGTGGTATCGCCGACCGTTACCGACGCGACACCGTGCTGTGTCTCACCAGTCTGGGCGCCGGCCTCACACAGGTCGGCGTCGCGTTCCTCCTGCTGGCCCACCAGCATCCGGCGTTCCTGCTGCCGCTCGCTGCCCTCAACGGCGCCTTTCAGGGACTGACCAAGCCCGCATTGCGCGGCATCGTCTCGAATCTGGCGATGGGACGCGGCATCCAGCAGGCCAGTTCCCTGCTGGCGTCTGTCAGGAACGCCACTCGTATCCTTGGTCCGACCGTGGCCGGCCTGTTGACCGCTTCCGTGGGTGGCGGCTGGGCGATCGCAGCGGACGCCGCCTCCTTCCTTCTCGCGGCCGCATTCTTCGCGCGTATGTCGCTGCCTGAACCGCCACGGCGTACCGAGGGCGGCACGACGATGCTTGCCGAACTGCGCGAAGGCTGGGGTTACTTCAGTTCCACTCCGTGGATTTGGACGGTGACCTCGGCCTTTGGCGTCTTCAACGCCCTCAATATGGGGGTCTGGCAGATCCTGGGCCCGGTGATCGCGAACGCCACGATCGGTGCTGCGGGCTGGGGACTTGTGCTGAGCGCCCGCGGTGTTGGAGCTCTGCTGGCCAGTGTGGTGATGGTGAGGCTGACGGTGCGGCGCCCGATGGTGCCCGCGCTGTCCTCGATGACGATGGGCGCCGTCCCGCTGATCCTGCTCGGAGCTGGCGCGAACACGCTCTGGCTGGCTGCGGCGGCGTTTGTGGCAGGGATGGCCTCGGAGTTCTTCACCGTCGTGTGGGAGACCGTCAATAACACCCACGTTCCGGAGCGGCTGCTCTCCCGGGTCGGCGCCCAAGACGAGTTCTGGTCCTTCGTGCCCATTCCCATCGGTCAGTTGTCCACGCCGATCCTCGCCGCGGTGTTCGGGACTGCGACGATCGCCGTCACCGGCGGCGGGGTTGCAGCGGTGGCGATGCTGGTGCCGCTGTTGGTGCCCTCGCTTCGGCGGATTGAGATCAAGTGACGGCGGCGTCCGGGTGGTCCCCCACACGCATGAAGCTCTGACGCGCCATGCGCCAGATTGAGCGAGACGGTTCAGATTCGTCTGGCTCGGTCGGGGTGAGGCATTTGGCGACTGCCTCCACCAGGACGCCGAGTCCTTGGCGTAACCACGGCATCGTGATGCCGCGAGGGTGGCGGTCCAGGGGAAAAACCTGTGTGAACTCGGTCTGGGTTTCGCCGGTGATGTGTGAGATCCGGCGCTCCAGTTCGGGCCGTAGTGCCATTGAGATGATCAGGTTGGTGAATCTGGCCACCTGGGGGTAGTTGGCAGCTCGCCGGACTCGTGGACTTCGGGCGACGGCGAAGCGATCCGGGAGGCCGTTGACGTTCAGCTGGGGGATGTGCTGGACCACGGCATCTCTGCCTGCGCGCACCAGAGCCCGGTTGTCCACTTCCCTCCAGAAACGTTCACACAGGCGGTAGCAGTCAGGGAAAACGGAGGCACCGTGTCGGCGTTCGAGCTGGTCCAGAAAAAGCTGAGCCTGCACGATTTCGGGAGCCTGTGACAGGTCAAGCTGCTGGGATTCGTTCACGTGTCCGTAGCTCAGCCAGCGTCGGTGACGGATGCAGACGTTGTCGTGGAACCCTCGGATGTAGACCTGGATGGGCAGGCCGTTACTGCCGGAGCGCCAGGCACAGAGGTCGCAGGCGGGCCGGTGGTTGACGATGAAGATCTCGGGTGGCGGGACGATGTCGGGAGCGTGGCGCCGCAATTCCGGTAGTGCCCAGAGCAGGGTGGTGCGGGGCTGGCCGCTGATGAGTTCCAGTCGTTCGAGCTCGTTGAGCGGGCAGTGCAGCCAGCGTGAGGGATTGCGCATGGTGCGGAACTCGGTCTGGTTCGCGGCAGCGAGGCGCCGACGGTAGGAGTCGAGTGTCTCGTTCGCTCCCGGCACCACAGCAGATGAAAGAGCACCGGCAGTACGGCGATCGGATCTCCGACCGTCCGGGCCCCCGCGAGCAGGCCCTGATGCTCGACAAACACTCCTCGCAGACGATCCGCCACCGGCTCACTCCGCACCCTCAGATGCCGGTAACCCGACAGCCAGCGCAGATTCGCCGCCAGCACCGGGCCGAGCACCCCGACCCGCTCGTAATCCCAGCCGACCCGAGCGCAGGCCACCGCCGTGGCCGCGAACTTCACCGCGTCCTCCGGCTCGACCAGCTCATCCGGACGCACATCCAGCACCACGACCCTGCCGTCCCGGCGGCGCACGAAGTAATCCGGCGTGTGACTGACCCGCCGGCTCCGGCCGTCACACCGCCACGACAACCGAAACGGCTGCGAGACCAGCCCGCACACCTCCGGCTCAGCATCCAGCCGCATCAGGTGGCTCAGCTCCACCCACGACTCGTAACCCACCAAATCCGCGGTGGTCGCAGCCCAGTACCAACCCGAAAAATTGCGCTGCCCCCGGTACGACGGGAAAGCACGCACCTGCCCAGCCGACTCGAACCGGACCGGCACATCACCTCAAGCGGCCCACCACACAGTTCACCCCCAGCATCGACGTACTCCAGCCAGAAGTCCTCCGCCTCCACCAGCCACCCCCAACTCGGTGCGCTGAACAGCTCCAACGACCGTAGAGAGCGGAGGAGGCCGCTGCCTCAGGTTGACCGAGACACCGCACCAGATGCCCGAGATTGAGCGAGACGTGCAACCAGATGCCTCACGACGACCGGGACTGCCTCAGCTACACAGAGACAGGTCAAGGACAGCTGGAAGGCACAAGCGCCCAGCCACAGTGGCGTAGCGCACTTTTGCAAGCGCCTGCTTGCAATAGTTAGCAACGGTGCGGCAAGCTGGACGCATGGCATCGCTCAACGTCGGCAATCTTGGTGAGTATCTGCGTGAACAGCGGCGCACCGCGCAGCTGTCGCTCAGGCAGCTCGCCGATGCCGCCGGGGTGTCCAATCCGTATCTGAGCCAGATCGAGCGCGGGCTGCGCAAGCCGAGCGCGGAGGTGTTGCAGCAGGTCGCCAAGGCGCTGCGGATCTCCGCCGAGACGCTGTACGTCCGGGCCGGCATCCTCGACGCCGAGCGTGACCGGGTCGATGTGGAGACGCGTGCCGTCATCCTCGCCGATCCCACCCTCAACGAACGGCAGAAGCAGGTGCTGCTGCAGATCTACGAGTCCTTCCGCAAGGAGAACGGGTTCGAGATCGCCGATCCGGACAGCGCGCCGGCCTCGATGGACGTCCCTGTGCCGGACGTTCCGGACGCCGACGCGGATGCAGTAGACGCAGCGGACACAGCGGATCCAGACGAACACATAGGCACCGGCAGCGACGCCGACCCGCAACAGACGGCCAGTTGATGCAGTTGATGCAGATGAAGTCGACGCAGATGCGTTTGACGCGGACGCAGTTGACGCACGTGAGACCGGCCCGACGTTCGCCGCAACCCAAAACCCTCAGCCCGAAGCAACCCGGGAGGACCATCACCATGGCCATCACCGACGACCTGCGTAAGACCCTCAGCGACCCCACCCCGTTCTACTTCGCCGCCGGCACCGCCGACCTCGCCCTTCAGCAGGCCAAGAAGGTCCCCGGGCTGGTCGAGCAGCTGCGCACCGAGGCGCCGGCCCGGATCGAGGCCGTACGCGGCACCGACCCGAAGGCGGTCCAGGAGAAGGCCGCCGCCCGTGCCAAGGAGGCGCAGGAGAAGGCCGCCCTCCGTGCCAAGGAAGCGCAGGAGACCATCCAGTCCAAGGTCGGCGAGTTCATCGGCACGCTGGACGGCGACCTGAAGAAGCTCGGCTCGACCATCGACGCCGACCTGAAGAAGCTCGGCGAGAGCGCCTCGGACCTCGCCCTGCGCGGTGTCGGCGTCGCCGCCGAGTACGCCGTGAAGGCGCGCGAGACGTACGAGAAGGTCGCCGAGCACGGCGAGCAGGCCGTGAAGACGTGGCGCGGCGAGGCCGCCGAGGAGATCGAGGAACTGGCCGTCGCCGTCGAGCCGAAGTCCGAGCCGAAGGCCGAGTCGGCCGAGGTCAAGACGGCGACCGCGGAGACGACGCCCGCCCCCGTCGAGGCCAAGGCCGCGCCCGCCCCGGCGAAGAAGACCGCAGCCAAGAAGGCCCCGGCCCGCAAGCCGGCCGCCAAGAAGACGACTCCGCCCGCCAAGTAGGCAGAGCCGAGCGGGTGAAACCGCGTGTACGGGGACGGGTCGGGCACTCCATGCGTGCCCGGCCCGTTCTTCGGGTAGCGGGTTTGCGGATACGGGTACGGTGACCGCAGATACGAACTGACGAACTTGGTGGTGGACGTTGTGCTGATGCAGGGGTTCGCAGGGTTCATGTGGCTGTTGAGCGTGGCCCTGATCATTTTCAGTGGCTTCGCGCTGATCGACGCCGCCGTGCGCCGCGAGGATGCCTACCGGGCGGCGGACAAGAAGACCAAGCCGTTCTGGCTGATCATCCTCGCGCTCGCCTTCGTGGTGAACCTGATCTTCAACATCCTGTCGTTCCTGCCGATCATCGGCCTGGTCGCGACGATCGTGTACATGGTCGACGTACGACCGGCCCTGCGCGGTCTCCCGGGCGGTGGCCGCAGCCGCAGGGGCGGCGGCTCCAGCAGTGACGGCCCGTACGGCCCCTACAACGGCGGCCGCTGAAGCCTGAGGGCTACGAGCCTGAGGCCTACGAGCCTGAGGCCTACGAGCCTGAGGCCTACGAGCCTGAGGCCTACGAGCCCGAGGCCTACGCCACTCGGTCCAGCAGCAGTACCGCCAGGTCGTCCGTCAGCTCCCCGCCGTTCAGCCTGCGCACCTCTCTCACGGCCGCCCGCAGCAGCTTCTCGCCGCGCAGGCCCTGGGCCAGCTGGCGGCGGATCATCGCCACCATGCCGTCCTGGCCGAGCCGTTCCCGGCCCTCGCCGACATGGCCCTCTATCAGGCCGTCCGTGTAGAGCATCAGCGTCCACTCGGCCCCCAACTGCACCTGCGTACGGGGCCAGCGCGCCCCCGGAAGCAAGCCCAGCGCCGGGCCGTTGTTGTCGAACGGCAGCAGTTCCGCCACAGCGGATTCCGAAGGCCCCGAAGACCCCGAAGACCCCGAAGACCCCGAAGGCACGGGCGCCGGGCGTACCAGCAGCGGGGCCGGGTGGCCGGCCAGGCACAGGCCCGCGCTGCGGCCGTCCGGCGCGATGTCGACCGTACAGAGCGTCGCGAAGATCTCGTCGTTCTCGCGCTCGTGCTCCAGGACCTGCTGGAGCGTGCCCAGCAGCGCGTCGCCGCACAGGCCCGCCAACGTCAGCGCGCGCCACGCGATCCGCAGCTCCACACCGAGCGCCGCCTCGTCCGGGCCGTGCCCGCACACGTCGCCGATCATCGCGTGGACCGTGCCGTCGGGCGTACGGACCGTGTCGTAGAAGTCGCCGCCGAGCAGCGCGCGGGAGCGGCCGGGGCGGTAGCGGGCGGCGAAGCGCAGTGAGGAGCCGTCGAGGAGCGGGGTGGGCAGGAGGCCGCGTTCTAGGCGGGCGTTTTCCTGGGCCCGCAGCCGGGACTCGGTGAGCCGGCGTTCGGCCTTGTCGGAACGTTTCCTCTCCACCGCGTAGCGGATCGCGCGGCTCAGCAGCCGGCCGTCCAGCTCGTCGCGGAAGAGATAGTCCTGGGCGCCGACGCGCACGGCCTCCGCACCGCGTTCGGCGTCGCCGGAGGCGGTGAGCGCGAGGACGGCGTGCCGGGGCGCGAGCCGCAGGACGTGCTTGAGCACCGCCAGCTCGTCGTCGCTGCCGTCGTCGGTGATCGGGGGTGACGGGGGCGCGGGCAGCGCGAGGTCCAGCAGGATGCAGTGGACGTCGTCGGTGAGCAGCCGCTCGGCCTCGGTGAGGTTGCGGGCCGTACGGATGCGGATCGGCTTGCCCGTGGCGTCGAGCAGCTCGGGCACGACGGGCGAGCCGCCCGGGTCGTCCTGGATCAGCAGCAGGGTCAGCTGCGTGCCGGTGGCGGTCCCGGCGGTGATCCCGGTGGTGATCCCGGTGGCGTTGGCGGCGTCCGGGCCGGGTGTCGTCGGCTTAGGCGGAGCCACTTCGCCGGAAGGGCCGCCGGGGCCGCCGGGGCCGCCGGGGCCACCGGTGCCACCGGGGCCACCGGGAGCGCCTGCGGAGGGCGTCCCTCCGGGCACGGCCGGAGCCTGCGCCTGACCGTTCTCGACGGCCGGGATCGCTCTCTGCCGCGGTACGGGTACGGGCATCGTCGTGGGTTCCTTCCCTCCCCCCGAGGGCACGATGGGCGAGGGGTCTCGATCCACCGACCGGGACCATAGCGGTTGACGGGGCAGGAACGGAATGGCGGGGCGGAGCGCCGGCGAGGTGGCACCGGTGTCATATGCCGTGTTCCGTAACGCACTTGGGCACCGGGTGGCCCCTCCGGGGATGACGAATGTCACGTCCGCGGGAGGGTTGGGAGAGGCCGATGGGTGCGGTGGGTCACGTGGGGCGGGTCACGCACGGTGCGGAATGTGCCGTACGGAATGTGACATACGGCGGGAAAGTGCCGTACGTGACGATTCGCGGGCTCAGTTGGGCCGGACCACCCCGAGTATCGGCATCGACCCCGCCCCCGCGATCGTCACCGTCCGCCCCGGCCGCGGGGCGTGCACCATCGCGCCGTCGCCCACGTACATCGCGATGTGGCTCGCGTCGTCGAAGTAGATGATCAGGTCGCCGGGGCGCATGTCCTCGACGTCGATGTGGGGAAGCTGCGCCCACTGCTGCTGCGAGGTGCGCGGGATGCCGACCCCGGCCGACGCCCAGGCCGACTGGGTCAGGCCCGAGCAGTCGAACGTGCCCGGGCCCTCGGCGCCCCACTCGTACGGTTTGCCTATCTGGGCCGTCGCGAACTCCACGGCCTTCTCGCCCTGCGCGGTCGCCTTGCCGCTGATCTCGTCGAGGATGCCGGAGTCGAGCCAGGATGTCTGCGCCTTGTAGGCGGCCTCGCGCTCCAGCTCCGCGAGGCGTTCCTTCTCCTCCTTCTCCAGCTCGGACTCCAGCTTCTCGGCCGCCGCGATCTGCTCCTTGATCGTCTTCTGTGCGGCGGCCTTGGCCTTCCGGCTGGCCTCCAGCTTCGTCCACTGGGCCGAGGCGTCCTGCGCGTACTGCTCCAAGTCCTGCTGGGTGCGGGTCATTTCGGCGATCAGGCCCGTGGTCGCCTTCTGGCCCTGCCGGACCCGGCTGACGCCCTCCAGCCAGGCCTGCGGATCGTCGCTGAGCCACAGCCGCGCCTCCGGCGGCAGGCCTCCGGAGCGGTACTGGGCGCGGGCGGCGGCACCCGCGCGGTCCTTCAACTCGGCCAGCCGCTCCTGCCCCTTGACGATCTCCCGGGCCAGTTCGACGATCTCGGTGGACTGGCGCTCGGTCTCCTCCTCCGCCGCGTTGTACGCGTCCGTGGCGACCGCGGCGTCGTGGTAGAGCTTCTCCAGCCGCTTGTGTACGGCTTCCAGGTCCTTGTTCGGCGGCAGCGTCACGCTCGGGGCCGTCGGGGCCGTCGGGGTCGTCGTGGGCGACGGGGTCGGTGCCGGAGCCGCGAACGCGGTGCCCGCTCCGCCGAGGACGGTGACCGCGCAGACCAGTCCCACGGCTGCCGCGCCCCAAATCCGCTTGCCGGCTCCCATTCCCCGTACCCCCGAACCTCTCGCCCACCTGATTAACCGTCAGTAACTTACGGACGCCTGGGGGATGGTGGCATGTCACCGCGAAAAGAAACAGGCCTCCTGCGAGGTGCCTGCCCTTCCCTTGTCCCCCGCATGTGTGACGAACGAGGTACGGAGATCGTTGCCCGTGATTCGTGAGCAATTTGGGGCGCCAAGGAAGTAATCAAATACGCCAAAAGACATCTAAAGCGGCGCCAACGCCCCCCACCCCACGGTCACTTCCCCCTGCCGCCACCGCGCCGGCCCGTCCACCACGGGCCAGTCGCCCGTCAGGTCGCGCACCGCCCGGATCCACCGCTGGCGTGCCCCGTACGAGGCGTAGGGCGCCGCCGCTGCCCACGCGCGGTCGAAGTCGCGCAGGAAGGCGTGCACCGGTTCGCCGGGGACGTTGCGGTGGATGAGGGCCTTCGGGAGGCGCTCGGCGAGGTCGGAGGGGCGGTCCAGGGAGCCGAGCCGGGCCGCGAAGGTGACCGTGCGCGGCCCTTCCGGCCCGAGGGCGACCCACACGTGCCGCCGCCCGATCTCGTCGCACGTGCCCTCGACGAGCAGCCCGCCCCCGGGAACGTCGGTGGCCGGCGCGAGCCGCGCGCACAGCCGCGCCCACACCCCGGCGACCTCGCCCTCCTCGTACTGCCGCAGCACGTTCGCCGCGCGGATCAGCGCCGGCCGTTCCGGGACCGGGATCTCGAAGCCGCCGTGCCGGAAGACGAGCCCCTCGCGCTCGTACGGTTTCGCCGCCGCGACCCGCGCCGGTTCGATCTCGACGCCCACCACGCGCGCGCGTGGCGCCACGGTACGCAGCCGCGCCAGCAGCTCGACGGCCGTCCAGGGCGCGGCGCCGTACCCGAGGTCGACCGCGACGGGGGAGGGGGTGCGGCGGAGCGCGGCGCCGTGCGTGGCCGCGATCCAGCGGTCCATCCGGCGCAGGCGGTTGGGGTTGGTCGTCCCGCGCGTGACTGATCCCACGGGTCGGGTCGTCGATGCGCGGGCAGCCATGCGTATGAGGGTAAGGGGCGGCTTGGTGTCGAACGGTTGAGCGGTAAAAGGTAATGATTGGGCAAAGAGGAAATGGGTTGCGCTCTCCTGGCGTTGACCCTTCGGACCCCTGTCGGACCTCCGCGAAGAGCGATCCGCGAAGAGGGATCCACAGAGGACGGCAGGAACGAGGCTGGAGGAGGAACGCCACGTGAGCCAGTACATGGGCAGGCTGGGCCGCCGACGCAGGCCCCGTCGCGTAGCCATGCTCTCCGTGCACACCTCCCCCCTCCACCAGCCCGGCACCGGTGACGCCGGCGGGATGAACGTCTACATCGTCGAGCTGGCGCAGCGCCTCGCCGCGATCAACATCGAGGTCGAGATCTTCACCCGGGCCACCACGGGCACCCTCCCCCCGGCCGTCGAGCTGGCCCCCGGCGTCCTCGTCCGGCACGTCGACGCGGGCCCCTACGAGGGCCTCGCCAAGGAGGACCTCCCGGCCCAGCTGTGCGCCTTCACCCACGGCGTCATGCAGGCCTGGGCCGGCAACCGCCCCGGCTACTACGACCTGGTTCACTCGCACTACTGGCTCTCCGGCCACGTCGGCTGGCTCGCCGCGCAGCGCTGGGGCACCCCCCTGGTGCACGCCATGCACACCATGGCCAAGGTCAAGAACGCCGCCCTGGCCGACGGCGACAACCCCGAGCCCGCCGCCCGCGTCATCGGCGAGATGCAGGTCGTGGCCGCCGCCGACCGGCTCGTCGCCAACACCGCCGAAGAGGCCGACGAACTCGTCCGCCACTACGACGCCGACCCGCGCAACGTCGCCGTCGTCCACCCGGGCGTCAACCTAGAACGCTTCTCCCCGGCCGACGGCCGCGCCGCCGCCCGCGCCCGTCTCGGCCTCCCGCAGGACGCCCTGATCCCCCTCTTCGCGGGCCGCATACAGCCCCTGAAGGCCCCCGACGTGCTGCTCCGCGCGGTCGCCGTCCTCCTGGACGAGCGCCCCGAGCTGCGCTCCCGGATCGTCGTCCCCGTAGTCGGCGGCCCGAGCGGCAGCGGCCTGGCCAAGCCGGAGGGCCTGCAGAAACTCGCCGCCCGCCTGGGCATCGCGGACGTAGTGCGCTTCCGCCCGCCGGTCGGCCAGGAGCAGCTCGCGGACTGGTTCCGGGCGGCGTCCGTCCTGGTCATGCCGTCCTACAACGAATCGTTCGGCCTGGTGGCGATAGAGGCGCAGGCGGCGGGCACACCGGTCCTGGCGGCAGCGGTGGGCGGCCTCCCGGTGGCGGTGGCGGAAGGACGTACGGGATTCCTGGTCCAGGGCCACGATCCCGCCGCCTACGCGCGCGTGCTGCGCGATTTCGCCGACGACGAGACCCTGTCGGCCCGGATGGGCGAGACGGCTGCCCGGCACGCGAAACGTTTCGGCTGGGACGCCTCGGCGGCGGCCACGGCGGACGTCTACACGGCCGCGATGCAGGCCCACAGGCGTCGCGTACGCTCGCTGCATGGCTGATGCGGCGTCGATCATCGAACAGGTCCTCACCGAGGCGGACCTGGAGTGGGAGAGCCCGGCGACCGGCAACTACGTGGTCAAACTCCCGGGCACCCGCAAGCTGTCGACGACGGTGTCACTGCTGGTAGGCAAGCACTCCCTGTCTCTCAACGCGTTCGTGATCCGCCACCCCGACGAGAACGAGCCGGGCGTCCACCGCTGGCTCCTGGAACGCAACCTCAAGCTGTACGGCGTGAGTTACGCGGTGGACCGCCTGGGCGACGTCTACGTCACCTCCAAGCTCCCTCTCTCGGCGATCACCCCGGACGAGATCGACCGGCTGCTCGGCTCGGTCCTGGAGGCGGCCGACGGCGGCTTCAACACCCTGCTGGAGCTGGGTTTCGCGTCGGCGATCCGCAAGGAGTACGCCTGGCGGGTGTCCCGGGGCGAGTCGACCCGCAACCTGGACGCCTTCGCCCACCTGACCCAGCGCCCCGGTCCTACGGACTGACTCCGCCGCTGAGCCGATACCGCCCGGGCGGCACACCCACCAACTTCTTGAAGTGCCGCGTGAGATGGGCCTGGTCGTAGAACCCGGTGGCGGCGGCGACCTCGCCGGGAGCCTGCCCTTCGAGCAGCAGCCGCCGGGCGCGCTCGACCCGCCGCGCGGTCAGATACTGATGCGGCGGCATCCCGAAAGCGGTGCTGAACGCCCGTACGAGATGCGCGGGATGGGCATGCACGAGCCGCGCGGCCTCGTCGAGCGCGATCCCGTCGACGAGCCGCTCGTCGAGCAGCTCGCGCAGCCGGAGGGCGAGCGGCGGATCGGCGCGTGGCGCACGAGATACGCCGGTCTCCCGCAACCGAGCCCGCAGCCGTTCACCGACGAGCGCCAG
The DNA here is from genome assembly GCF_021545335.1 of Streptomyces sp. GQFP. Classification (GTDB taxonomy): domain Bacteria; phylum Actinomycetota; class Actinomycetes; order Streptomycetales; family Streptomycetaceae; genus Streptomyces. The sequence goes on from NZ_CP089312.1 coordinate 5,583,884, forward strand.
CCGACTGGCGGCCTCGAACTCCTCCCCGGCCCGCACGAGCGCCCCGTGCAGTTGCCCGACGCGCAGCCGCAGCAGGGGATCACGCAGGTCGGGCTGGTCGACGGCGGCCCCGATGAACTCGTCGCCGAGGTGCGTGGAGTCGAGGTACAGCACCCGCTTGCGGAACCCGTCCGGCGTGGCGGCCGACCCGTTGTGCGGCACATGCGGCGGCAACAGGGTCACGGTGTCGTGCGGGGTACCGCGCTCATGCCGGTCGAGGTCGTACCGTACGGCGCCGTCGTCGACGATGAGCAGCGTCCAGGTGTCGTGTACGTGCATCGGGTACGCGTACTCGGTGAAGTGGGCGTGGAAGACCTCGACGACGCCCGTCACGGCCGGGCGCCAGGCGGAGACTTCCTGCCGGGTGGCCATGCAAAGAACGTACAAGACGGGTGCGTACGAGGCTCGGCAGTCTCGAAGCATGAGCACTGAGACCCCGACGGGCACCGCCCCCACCCCCGCTCCGATCCGCTTCGACACGAAGATCGCCGTCCTGCTGCGGGAGGACCTGGAGCCCTGGCAGCGTCTGAACGTGACGGCGTTCCTGGTCAGCGGCCTGGGGACGACGGTCCCCGAGGTGATCGGCGAGCCGTACGAGGACGGAGAGGGAGTGCGCTACCTCCCGATGTTCCGCCAGCCGGTCCTGGTCTTCGAGGCGACGAAGGAGACCCTGACCGCCGCCCACGCGCGCGTGCTGTCCCGTTCCCTCCCGCGCGCGGTGTTCACCGGCGACCTCTTCACCACCGGCAACGACCGCGACAACCGGGCGGCGGTACGGGCCGTGCGGACGGGGGAGCTGGATCTGGTGGGGCTCGCGGTGTACGGGCCTAAGAACGCGGTGGACAAGGTGGTGAAGGGGGCGCGGATGCATCCGTGAGCCGCGGTGTGATCCGCTCGGGAGTCGAGGCGGAGGAGCGGGCCTGAGCGACCTTCGGCCCACGCCGGGCGGCAGAAAGGCCCCGCCTTCCGAGGGAGACGGGGCTCAGGGTCCCGGCTCAGGTCAGGTCGAGGGCGACCCGCAACGCACGGTCCACCCGCTGCATGTCCGGCCCCGCGACAACCCCGAGAAACTCGCCGGAGACGACGGTGGAGATCCGCAGGGACGCGATGTCCACCGCCACGGCTACGCCCTTGACGGGGTCTGTGAGCGGGACGGTGACGACACTGTCGGGGGCTTGTCCGGTTTCGTCGATCATGAGAACGACGGCCGTACGGGGAAAGGTGAACAGAGCCGGGTCCGACTCGACGACGACCACTGCCCGTTCGAACGACCCGATGCGGACCCGCCAGACCTCGCCACGTGCGATGTTCACTGCCCGCCGCCAAAGGTGTCGAGCGCGGCGGCTTCGAGGACCTCCGCGCGCTCCTCGCCGGTCTCCCGCTGCCAAGCGGCCAGCTTCTGGGCGTCGTCCATGAGCTGCTGCATGAGCAGTGCCCGTTCCACACGGGCGGAGAGGTTGCCGTCCGCGGCCTCCCGGGCAGTGGCCAGCACGTCGGGGCTCAAGGTCACGGTGACTCGCTCTTTGGTAGTCATACCGAGATCATACTGAAGTGTGACTCCGAAAGGGGTGCTCTTGTCGAGGCGCCCGAGATGCCGGGGAACACCGCTGTCACGTGGCTCTGAGTCCCGGGAACGGGGATGCTGGCCGAGAGAGCACCGGGGGACCGGTACGGCGCTTTCGGCGTCCACGTCGGCGCGGGGGAGGACGCACGCGCCCAGCTCGCTGAGGATGGGGGCGTGTTGGAGCAGGGAGGCGCGGGCTGTCCCGCACCGGTCCGTGTTCGTCTTCGGCGGAGTGGTCATCGGGACCCTTCGGCGTAGACGTGGCGGTAGGTCGCCCACAGGTCCCGTCCGCTCGCGCAGCAGTCCTGTGCCTTGCGGACGTTCTTGCACTCGGCGCATTTACGCGTGTGCTCCAACCACAGGCGGTACGCGCGCAGCATGGGCAACTCTGACTGTCGTACGGCCGCGCTCATGCTGGTGCTCCTCGCGCCGGTCATCGGACGCCACTCCCGGCCGGGACGGCGTAGATGTCGCGTCGGTCGAGGTCGAGCCGGAAGTGAGCCGCCAGCACGAGGACGCGCCGTCGCTTCCATCGCAGGGCACGTTCCCGGGCCGTCCAGCAGGGCCGTACACGGGCTGTACGAGGTGACTTGGCGGCCTCCTCTGGAGCCCAGCACCCCGTGAGGGCGGGCAGGTACGGCCGTGACAGGCGGGACGCGGAACCGTCGAGGGCTCCTCGGTCGGTGCTGTACGGCGACCTGCGCTGGGCCGGTACTTGTGCGGCCGGGGGCGCGTGGTCTTTTGCGTTTCTGCTGGTGACGGCGGTTCGAGTCGCCGTCGGTGTCTTCCGGCGGGTGCCGGTGGCGGGCAGTAGACGGGTGAGTCCCCAGAGGAACAGGGTCACCAGAAGCCAGTGCAGCGAGGTCGCGCTACGCTCGGCCATGTTCATCAACTCCTGTCAGTTGGTGGGCCATGCCCCCGGCCGTGACAGCGGCGCGGGGGCCTTCCTTTTCGTGAGTTTACGCGCTTACGCGGTATCGCGGTAGCAGATCAACGCGATACCGCGCACGCTGGCCCTATGGCTGAGCTTGATCGTTCCCGGAACCTCTGGCCCCAGATCGCCGACGATCTGCGTCGCCGGTTGCGCGCCGGCGAGTGGGCGTCCGGTGAGCGCTTCCCCGGCACGGTGGCGCTGGCCGCTGAGTACGGCGTAGCTCAGGCGACGACGCAGAAAGCCGTGGTGGCACTGCGTACGGAGGGGTGGCTACGGCTGGAAGTGGGGCAGGGGTCTTTCGTCACGGACGGCCCCAAGGGGGAGGACTAGGCGCGGGCGTCGACTTGGTTCTTGTCGGCGTCGGCGTCGGCGTCGGCGTCGGCGTCGGCTGCGGCGTCGGCGAAGAGAAGAGTGGGTTCGGCCAGGATGTCGCGGCCGGCTTCGCTCTTGTAGATCTCGTCGACGCTGCCGAAGCGCGCAGTGGTGTAGTCGAGGTCGAGCAGGGCGGCCGCCTGACGGACCGATGCTTCGTCGGGGCCTTCGATCTCGACGAAGGTGGGCAGGTCCGGCCAGGTGTCGAAGTCGAAGGCGACGTTGCCCAGTTGCCATTCTTCGCGGTAGTTCTCCTGGTAGCGGACCTCTCGCAGGCCGAGGCCGCGCAGAATGTCGGCCATGGCGTGCAGGTCGCTGACCTCGGTCTCGATCTCGGTGGTGCCGTCGATGCGCGTGGCGTCGGTGACGTGCTTGAGCGTCAGCGTGGAGCGGGTGCCCTCGTCGCGCAGCCGGATCCACTGGCCGGCGTCGAGGGCGTCGTTCTCGAAGATCCTCCGGGTGAGGAGGGTGCGGGGGAAGGTCTGCGTGGCGCCGAGGCCGGTGAGCTTGGCCTGGAGGGCGTCGACGTCGATGTCGAGGAACTTGGCCTCGTACTCGTGCTTCATGGTCTCCATGTTCCTTCGGTTCGACTGCTGAGGTGGACGTGGTGCGGCCCGCGCCGCATGGTCCGAGGGCCCGGGCGCCGTTGCATGCAACGGATCTCCTGACACGCCGTGGGCGCAATCTCGGGCAATCCTTCACCGCGCCCGCGCCATCCGCAGCATGCTGGACCTTCAACCAGCGCAGATGGAGGGCGACATGACGCTCAGGTTCATCGGCACCACATCGGAACACGGCAACTGCCCCACCCTCTACGAGGTCGTCGAGACCGGCGAGATCCTTGTCCAGGGCGAGCGGGAGACCGACCCCGAGCACCTTGCCCAGTTGCGGGACGTGAAGGACTCGGAGACGTTCGTACGCGTGCCCCGCGAGCTGCTGCTCCGCTTCGCTCCCCGCGCTGAGCAGCCCAACTCCACCGAGCAGACGAAGGAGTAGACCGCGTGCCGGACCTGGTCCCGTTCGACGAGATCACCCACCTCTTCAAGGACTTCGAGCACACCGCTTGGCGACTGGAGACCCAGCGCGGCTACGCGACAGACCGCGTCAGCACCAATTGGGCACGCTTCCAGCGAGGGGAGACCTTCGACTACGACCCGGCCTCCCCCTGGCACGTAAACGTGCGTGAGCAGACCGAGGCCGGGAAGCGCTACGGGCGGGTTCGCCTCGTCGACGACCCGCCGACCGAAGGCCAGCGGTTCCTCCTCGCCAGCGGCCTCGGCAACGTGGCCGCAGGCGAGGACATCCGCAATCTCTATCGGGCGGACGCCGTACGGATCGGCCTGCCGGACTTCGACTTCTGGCTGTTCGACTCCCGCACCCTCGTGAGATTCGTCATCGACAACGAGGGCGTGACGCTCGGCGTACAGGTCCTCGAAGACGCCGAGAGCGTCGTACGCGCCTGCCAGGCCCGGGACGCTGCTCTCCACTTCGCTGTGCCTACCAGCCAGTTCCAGGCGCGGGTACCGTCTGCCAAGTGAGTACGGATTTCCAGACCGCACGTGAGGCCCTCGGTGCGCGCCTGCGCGAGCTGCGCACCGAGGCCGGCCTGAACGGAAAGGACTTCGCCGAGCGCCTCGGCTGGCAGCGGTCGAAAGTGTCGCGGCTGGAGAACGGGAAGCAGACAGCGACGACCAAGGACTTGGACGCCTGGACCGAAGCGGCAAACGCCCCAGCCGAGGCCGCGGACCTCAAGAGCCGGTTGCGAGGGCTGGAGTCACAGGCTCGGTCGTGGCGCCGACAGCTCACTACCGGGCACCGTGGCGTACAAGAGCGGTACATCGCCGAATACCGCCGTACGGCCACCGTGCGCGGGTATGAGGCCACCGTCGTTCCGGGGCTGTTCCAGACCCCGGACTACGCACGCCATCTGCTCCTCCACAACGCCGAGTTGATGCAGTCGCCGCGCGACACAGACGATGCCGTCCGGGCGCGCATGAAGCGCCAGGAGGTGCTGTACGAGGCACATAGAGCCTTCCGTGTCCTGATCTGGGAGGGCGCCCTCCACGCCCTCGTATGCCCCTATGACGTGATGGCCGGACAGCTTGACCGGCTCGTCGGCCTGATCGGCATGAGTACCGTGACACTCGGCATCGTGCCGTTCGGCGTGCAGCTGAAGCTCACGCCGAAGCACGGGTTTTGGATCTTCGACGAGGAACGCGTGATCGTCGAGACGATCAACACGGAGTTCACCCTCGAATCCGCCGAGGACGTCGCCCTGTACGGACGCGTGTGGGACCGCCTTGACGAGGGCGCTGTCTACGGGGCTCAGGCGCACCGGCTCATCGGCCGTGCGCGGGCCGCTCTGGACCTTGCATGAGCAATCCACCTCAACACCTGTAGAGGGTTCGCAATCGCGCGCAATCGTCGCGCGGGCGCGCAACTGGACTCCCTACGGTCCTCGACATGGCCACACAGTCCGCCCAACGCATGTCGCAGGCAGGCCAGGACTGGCTCCTGAACTGCGCCGCGCACCCAGCTGATGTGCAACGCACGTGGGACGTCGGGGAACTCGCCGAGTTCCCGACCGGCCCGCACTGGCACGTCGCCGAGGTACCGATCCCCCGCTCGCTCGAAGCCCTCGCAAGGATCGGCGGGGGCCGGATCGGTCCCGCCCTCGCGGACGTACACCGTGGCGTCGCGTGGTGGCTCCTCCCGCCAGACCTCACCGACGAACTGGACGGCATACGCCGACTCACCGTCCGCCCGCCCGGCTGGGTCCTCACGTGCCCTCCCGTCCTCCACTCGGTGAACGGCCGCTGGTGGATCGAACGCCCGGACGGCTCGGGCCGACTGACTGATCCCGTGCTGCTCGGCGCGGCTCTCAGCCTGGACGGTGCTCAACTCCCCACGGAGGCAAACCGATGACCGCGACAACACCGCCCGACGACGACACCGAGGCCCCGCCGTTCGAAAAACAGCTCCTGAAAGCCGCCGTCACGCCCCGCGAGCAGGCCGCCGTACGGGCCCTGGTGGACGAGGAGCAGATCCTCGCCCGCCCCACCTTCCGCACGGCGCTCGCCCGGCAGACCGACGACGGCATCGAGTTCTCCTGGCAGAACCTCGCCTGCTACCTCTACGGCCTGGGGCTGGACGAGTCGGAGCGGGCCTTCGCCGACCTCGTCCTGTCCCTCGCGTGGCCACACCAGACCAGCCTCACACGCGTGATGGACCTCGACGAGCGACGCCTCGCGATCCTCCTGCGCGCCATGATCAACCTGTCAGGGGTCGACACCCTCGCCGTGGGCACACGCCTCTGAACACTCGCGAACTCGCGTTCTCTCGCTGACGGCCCTGTAGTTGGCTGCGGGACGGTCAGGTCAGACTGCCTGTTCGGCCGCAGCCCCGGACGCCGGAGCCTCCGCCGGGTGAGCCGGCGTGGTGTCCTCGTCCTCCGCCGGAACCCGCCCCATCAGCCCCCAATACCCCACCCCCGCCACCGTCCCCACGACCGCGCACAGCCCCCACAGCCACTCCGCGCCGAGGTGGTCGATGATGAAGCCGGACATCAGCGGGGCGACGAGGCCGGCGACCGACCAGGCCATCGTGTACATGCCCTGGTAGCGACCGCGCCCGTGCAGCGGGGACAGGCGGACGACCAGCCCGGTCTGGGTGGGCGCGTTGACGATCTCGGCCAGCGTCCAGACGCACACGGTGAGGATGAAGACGCCGACCGACCCGGCGAACGCGGTGAGCCCGAACCCGTACCCGGCGAGCAGGGACGAGGCCAGCAGCAGCCGGCGGGCGTCCCGGTGTTCGATGAACCGGGTGACGGGGATCTGCAGCACGACCACCAGTACGCCGTTGACGGCGACGACCATCCCGAAGTCCGCCGGGGTGAACCCGGCCTCGCCCATCGCGATCGGCAGCCCGACCAGGCCCTGCTGGAAGATGAGCGCGATGAGGAACGCCAGCCCGACGACGCTCATGAAGCGCCCGTCGCGCAGTACGGTCCCGAGGCCCACGGAGGCCTCCTCCGCCTGCTCGGTCTTCGTGCCTCGCGGCGGCCGTGACTCGGGCACCTTGAGGAAGATGATGATCGCGCAGGCCAGCGTCATACCGGCCTCGACGAGGAACCCGGCGACGTAACTGACCTCGATGATGAAGCCGGCCCCGGCGGAGGAGACGGCGAAGCCGAGGTTGATGGCCCAGTAGTTGAGGGAGAAGGCGCGGACTCGGTCCTCCGGTCGCACGATGTCGGCCATCATCGCCTGCACAGCCGGCCGCGAGGCGTTGCTCGCCATGCCCACCAGGAACGCCACGGCCGCGATGGCGACGGGGTCGTGCACGAAGCCGAGCAGGGCGACGGAGAAGGCGGTGGACGACTGGGCGATGAGGAGCGTGGGGCGTCGCCCGAGCCGGTCGGTCATGACGCCGCCGCCGATCGACGAGACCACCCCGCCGAGTCCGTGGAGGGCGACGACGAGACCGGCGTACGAGGCGGAGTACCCGCCGTCGAGGGTCAGATAGATCGCCATGAACGTGGCGACGAAGGCCCCGAGCCGGTTGACGAGGGTGCTGGTCCACAGCCACCAGAACTCGCGGGGCAACCCGGAGACGGACTCGCGGGCGGCGCGCTTCAGGGCGGCGAGTGACACAGGGATCCCCCACGGACGTAAGCAGCACAGATGGTGATGACAACTTACGAGGGGGCCTCCTGGAGGAGCCACTCAATTAACAGATCCCGTCAACTGTCCGGTTGCCGGGCGGCCGAGCAAGCGATCGGGACGTTCTATTACGCTCTGGGCATGGCCGACGCACCGTACAAGCTGATCCTCCTCCGCCACGGCGAGAGCGAATGGAACGCGAAGAACCTGTTCACCGGCTGGGTGGACGTCAACCTCACCGACAAGGGCGAGAAGGAGGCGGTCCGCGGCGGTGAGCTGCTCAAGGACGCCGGCCTGCTCCCCGACGTGCTCCACACCTCCCTCCAGAGGCGCGCGATCCGCACGGCCCAGCTGGCCCTGGAGTCCGCGGACCGCCACTGGATCCCCGTCCACCGCAGCTGGCGCCTGAACGAGCGCCACTACGGCGCCCTCCAGGGCAAGGACAAGGCCCAGACGCTCGCCGAGTTCGGCGAGGAGCAGTTCATGCTCTGGCGCCGCTCGTACGACACCCCGCCGCCGCCCCTCGAGGACGGCACGGAGTTCTCCCAGTCCGACGACCCGCGCTACGCGACGATCCCGCCGGAGCTGCGCCCGCGCACGGAGTGCCTGAAGGACGTCGTCGTCCGCATGCTCCCGTACTGGTACGACGGCATCGTCCCGGACCTCCTTGCGGGCCGTACGGTCCTGGTCGCGGCCCACGGCAACAGCCTCCGCGGCCTGGTCAAGCACCTCGACGGCATCTCCGACGAGGCGATCTCCGGCCTGAACATCCCGACGGGCATCCCGCTCGCATACGAACTGGACGCCGACTTCAAGCCGGTGAAGCCGGGCGGCACCTACCTCGACCCGGACGCGGCCGCGGCGGCGATCGAGGCGGTCAAGAACCAGGGCAAGAAAAAGTAGGTCGCACGATCGTGCCCCCGACCTGCGCACACGGCGCGGATCGGGGGCATTTTCGTGGCCCGGGCCCGGTAGGTCCGCAAGACTGCACAACCCCCCACCCGCCCCGTCAGTCTCACGGAGTTGAAGGCACCACCGATTCACCTAACAGGGGAAACCACGCCATGCGCATACGCGCCACCGTCGCCACAGCTGCCGCCGCTGCCCTCAGCGCCGCTCTGGCCGTCACCGCTCTCGCCGTTCCGGCGGCCGGGGCCGAGCCGGACGACTCGGCCTCGAAGTTCTCGAACATCGACGTCAACCACGACTGGCAGAACTACACCGTCGGCGTCGAGGCCGCGAAGAGGAGACTGATCCCGATCTCCGCGACGGTCACCGACCCGTCCGGCATCAAGAGCGTGTCGGTCGAGCTGCGGCGCGGAGACGACCCGGAGAAGCCCGACGCGGTCATCACCGCGTCCGCCACCTGCCACGAGATCAACGAGATCACCTCCTGGTGCGAGGCCCTCCTGACCGCCGACCCGAAGGTCAACCTCCGCAGCAACGCCCTCGCCGGTCTCTGGTACTTGAGCTTCACGGCTGTGGACGGTGACGGAAACGTCACCCGCGGGGACGGCCTCTACGACCTCACCTCCTTCGCCCGCATCAAGCGCACGACCTACATGACCCAGACCGACGCCACCCCGGAGCCGGTGACGAAGGGCAAGAACCTCACGGTCAAGGCCCAGATGACCGTCGCCAGCTGGGAGAAGAACACGAACGTGCCCCTCATCGGGCACCAGGTGCTGCTCCAGTACCGCAAGGGCACGAGCGGCGCCTTCGTCACCCTGAAGAAGATCAAGACCGACCGCAACGGCTGGGCCAAGACCACCGTGAAGGCGACGGCGGACGGCGCGTACCGCTACACCTTCGCGGGCACGAGCCTCACCCTGCCCGCGGCCGGCTGGACCGACTACGTCGATGTGAAGTAAGCCCGGACCGGCGAGACGACGGCCCCCTGCCCCCGCGATACCGCCGGGCAGGGGGCCGTCGTGGGCGAGGGGGTCAGACGCTCAGCGGGACCGCGTGGATCTCATCGGGCGCGTCACTGCCCGCGTGTATGTGGGCACGTTGGACCGCGTCGGCCGAGGAGGCCTCGGTGAGGCAGTAGACGACTCCCGCCTCCGGGTCCGCCCAGGCCCGCTCGAAGCGCACGCCCTCTTCCTTCTGGATGGCGACGGCGGCGTCGTGGCCCTGCTGCAGCTGTTCGGCCGTGATGCCCTTCGCCCCGTGGTGGACGTCCATGAACTGGGTCATGGGCTCGCACCTCCTTCATCTCCGTCCCCCTCCTTCCATGGTGCGCCTGTACGGGCACCCAGGCACCCTGCGGTGCGTCGGCGGGGCGGCGGACGTGTTCACACCGTCAGCGGGACCGGATGGATCTCGTCGGCGAGGTGACCGGCGCGCTCGTGGATACGCTGGACCGCTTCCGCGGAGGGGGCCTCCGAGAGGCAGTAGACCGTGCCGGAGGCGGGGTCCGCCCAGGCCTTCTCGAAGTGGACCGCCTCGTCCTTCTCTATGGCGAGGTCGGCGTTGTGGGCCTCACGCAGCTGGTCGGCCGTGATGCCCTTCATACCGTGGTGGACGTCCATGAACCGGGGCATGACGTCGCACCTCCTATCCCTTATCCGATCTGCGATCTGAGATCTTCTGGCGTACGGGATGCCGCCTGCCTTCCATCCTCTGCCCGTACGCCCACCCTGGCGACCCCGTGCGCGGCCCCGCTCGCTACTTGAGGCCGATCTCCTCGCAGGCCGCCTCGTAGGCCGGGGTGCAGATGTCCTGGACGGTGTAGATGCCGTCCTGGATCACCGTGTCCTTGATGTTGTCCTCCGTGAGGGCCACCACCGGGACCAGCATCGACGGGATCTGCTCCTGCGTCGGGCTGTCGACGCTGTCGCGGGTCAGCGCGTCGAACTCGATCGAGCGGCCCTGGACCTTGGCCACCGCCACGGACGCGGCGTTGTTCGCCTCCAGGATGAACGACTTGTAGACGCTCATGTACTGCTCGCCCGAGACGATCCGCTGCACGGCCGTCAGGTCCGCGTCCTGCCCGGTCACCGGCGGGATCTCGGAGGCGCCCGCCTCCTTCAGCGCGTCGATGACGGCGCCGGCCATGCCGTCGTTCGCCGAGTAGACCGCGTCGATGTTGCTCAGCCCGACGGCCTTGATCGCGGTCTCCATGTTGGCCTTGGCGACCTCGGGCTCCCAGTCCTTGGTGTCGTACGACCCCGCGATCTGGACCTTGCCCTGGAGCTCGGTCATCGCGCCGTCCTTGAACAGCGCCGCGTTAGGGTCCGCGAGCGACCCGTTGATCATGACGACCTTGCTGGTCGCCGCCTTGGCACCGAGCGCCTCCATGAGCGAGCGGCCCTGCACCTCGCCGACGAGTTCGTTGTCGTGCGAGACGTACGCGTCGATCGGGCCCTCCGCGAGCCTGTCGTACGCGACGACGGGTATGTTCGCGTCCTTGGCCTTCTGGATGGCCGACGCGATGGCCTTGGAGTCCACCGCGGTCACGATGATCACGTCGACCTTGTCGGCGACCATCTGTTCGAGCTGCTGACTCTGCTTGTTCTCGTTGCCCTCGGCGTTGGCGGCGACGACCTTGCCCTTGCCATTGGTGAGGGCGGTGACCTGCTTCTTGATGAGCGGGGAGTCGAACTTCTCGAAGCGCGTCGTCTTCCTGTCCGGCATGAGGAGCCCCACGGTGATGTCGTCGCCCTTCTTGGGCGCCGCGGAGCCGCTGCTTCCACTGGCGCTGTCGATGACGCCGCACGCGGCGAGCGAGAGGGCCGAGGCGGCGGCCGTCACCGCGATCGCGGTACGGCGTGCGGCGATCCGACGGGGGGTACGAGCGTTCACGGAGGTGCCTTCCAGGCGGGGAAGCATGACGAACCCAGATACAGATACGGAAGCCAACGCCGGGACAGCACGTAACGTCAAGAAGCACTGGTTAACGAGATGGCAGCAGGGTGCCTGTTGTGCATATACGGAGCCAGAGCGTCAACTGGTGTGAAGTGTATGCCCGTTCGGCGACGACCGTGGCCGCCGCCCCCCGGTCCGGAACAGGGCGAACGGCACCACCGCGCACAAAAGAACCCCGCTCTCTCCACATTGGGGAGAGAGCGGGGTCTCTGTTGCCGACGCCGAGCGTCAACCGCACTGACAAGGAGCGCCCGACTGGCATCCGCATCCGCAGCCGGAGCCGCAGCCGCAGGCGCCGAACAGGGGCAGATGCTTGATCTCGGCGGGATGCTGCGTCTCGCGCTCCTGCGTCGGGTCGGGCGTGCTGGGGGTCTCGGCCATGGGGCCCTCCTGGAGGGTGGTCCTGGAGATCCGGATCCGCTGGATCCTGGAGATCTGGTGCCTTCTCCCCATTGCATGCCCGTTCCGTCGGGCGCATCAACGGCGCACAGGTGTACGGAGGTTCAGGCCCCCTCGACACCCGTGGGCGGCTGCACGTCCGGCTGCAGCTCGTCCGCGTGCTCGCCCGTCACCAGGAACACCACACGCTTGGCGACCGACACCGCGTGGTCCGCGTAGCGCTCGTAGTACCGGCCGAGCAGCGTCACGTCGACCGCCGTCTCGATGCCGTGCTTCCAGCGGTCGTCGATCAGGTGCTGGAAGAGCGTGCGGTGCAGACGGTCCATCTCGTCGTCGTCCGTCTCCAGCTGCAGCGCCAGATCGACGTCCTTGGTGATGATGACCTCGGCCGCCTTCGCCATCAGACGCTGGGCGAGCTGGCCCATCTCCAGGATCGTGGCGTGCAGGTCGCGCGGGACCGCACGCTCCGGGAAGCGCAGCCGGGCCAGCTTGGCGACATGCTGGGCGAGGTCGCCCGAGCGCTCCAGGTCGGCGCTCATCCGCAGCGACGTGACGACGATCCGCAGGTCGGTGGCGACCGGCTGCTGGCGGGCCAGCAGCGCTATGGCGCGGCCCTCCAGGTCGTGCTGCAGCTCGTCGACCTTGTTGTCGGCCTCGATGACACTTTCGGCCAGCTTCAGGTCGGCGTCGAGGATCGCCGTCGTCGCGCGCCCGATCGCCGACCCGACGAGACGGGCCATCTCGACCAGACTGTCGCCGATCGAGTCAAGTTCTTCGTGGTACGCGTCACGCATCAGGTGTCCCTCTCTTGACGTCCATTCGGGGGCAGCACCAGGCCCCGTGACCCCCACGCTCCCACGTTCGGGCCCGGACGCGTCCTTTTCCGCCCCGACAAATGAACCAATACTGGCTCCAAGGTGAACTCTGGGCGACGAGTGTTCGAGGTCGCACACTGATGGCTGTGGCCATGTCGTACCCCATGCCTAACCTGGAGGCATGGACGTGAACGCGGCGGTCGCCGCAGCTGCAGCGATCGCCGGTGTGCTCACCGGCGTCATCGCCATGCTGGCGTTCCGCTGGAGCGAGCGCGACCAGAAGCGCCCCACCCGCACCTCGCTGCACACGGACCCCGTGCTGCCGCCCGGTGTGGACACGGTGCTGTCCGTGCTCCGCTCCTCCGCCGTCGTACTCGACGAAGCGGACGCGGTCGTCAAGGCAAGCTCGGCGGCGTACGCCCTCGGGCTGGTCCGCGGCGGAAAACTGTCGGTCGAGCCGATGCTCCAGATGGCCCGGGACACCCGCCGCGACGGCGAGATACGCCAGGTCGAGCTGGACCTCCCCCGGCGCGGCACCGGCCGCGGCGAGGCCCTCGCGGTCTCCGCCCGCGTCGCCCCGCTGGGCTCCCGCCTCGTCCTCCTCCTGGTCGAGGACCTCACCGAGGCCCGCCGCATCGAGGCCGTACGCCGCGACTTCGTCGCGAACGTCAGCCACGAGCTGAAGACCCCCACCGGCGCGCTCTCCCTCCTCTCCGAGGCCGTCATGGGCGCCTCGGACGACCCGGAGGCCGTCGAGCGCTTCGCCGGCCGCATGCAGATCGAGGCGACCCGCCTCACCAGCCTCGTCCAGGAACTCATCGACCTCTCCCGGGTGCAGAACGACGACCCGCTGGAGGACGCCGAACCGGTCCGCGTCGACGAACTCGTCGCCGAGGCCGTCGACCGCTGCCGCCACCAGGCCGGCACCAAACAGATCACCATGGCCGCCGGCGGCACCGCCGACCTGCGCGTCTGGGGCAACCGCGGCCAGCTCGCCGCAGCCCTCGGCAACCTCGTCGAGAACGCCGTCAACTACTCGCCCTCCGCCACCCGCGTCGGCATAGCGGCCCGCCGGGTGAGCGCCACGGGCGGCGACCTGATCGAGGTCGCCGTCACCGACCAGGGCATCGGCATCTCCGACAAGGACAAGGAGCGCATCTTCGAGCGCTTCTACCGCGTCGACCCGGCCCGCTCCCGCGCCACCGGCGGTACGGGCCTCGGCCTGGCGATCGTCAAACACGTGGCCGCCTCGCACGGCGGAGAGGTCACCGTGTGGAGCTCCGAAGGCCAGGGCTCCACGTTCACCCTGCGGCTCCCGGAGGCGGGCGCCGCCCGCCGCGCCCGTGCGAACCGGGCGCATCTGTACGACCATGGCTCGCACCCCGAGTCACTCCCAGACTCCGACCCCGAAGCCGGGGACGGACCGTCCGACCCCGGCGAAGAGGCCGACCGGACCACCGGCACATCCCCTTACGATCCGCTTCACGCCCCGGAGGTCCTTCCGTGACCCGAGTGCTCGTCGTCGAGGACGAGGAATCCTTCTCCGACGCCCTTTCCTACATGCTCCGCAAAGAGGGCTTCGAGGTCGCCATCGCGGCCACCGGGCCCGACGGACTCGACGAGTTCGAGCGCAACGGCGCCGACCTCGTCCTGCTCGACCTGATGCTGCCCGGCCTGCCCGGCACCGAGGTCTGCCGCCAGCTGCGGGGCAAGTCCAACGTCCCGGTGATCATGGTCACCGCCAAGGACAGCGAGATCGACAAGGTCGTCGGCCTGGAAATAGGAGCCGACGACTATGTCACCAAGCCCTTCTCCTCCCGCGAACTGGTCGCCCGCATCCGGGCCGTCCTGCGCCGCCGCGGCGAGCCCGAGGAGGTCACCCCGGCCGCGCTGGAGGCCGGCCCGGTCCGCATGGACGTGGACCGCCACGTGGTCACCGTCTCCGGCGCCAAGGTCGACCTCCCCCTCAAGGAGTTCGACCTGCTCGAAATGCTCCTGCGCAACGCGGGCCGCGTACTGACCCGCATGCAGCTCATCGACCGGGTCTGGGGCGCCGACTACGTCGGCGACACCAAGACCCTCGACGTCCACGTCAAGCGCCTCCGCGCCAAGATCGAACCGGACCCGGGCGCGCCGCGCTACCTGGTCACGGTTCGTGGCCTCGGCTACAAGTTTGAGCCGTAAACCGCCCCGTACAGCAGCTCGCCGGTACGCCGAAGGGCGGGACCTCCCCGAGGAGGTCCCGCCCTTCGGCGTGTACGACGGCTCAGTGATCGGCGGCGGCCGTGTCCGTCTCCGAGGCCGAGGTGCTCGGGGTCGCCCCCGCCGCAGCCGTCTCGGCGGCCCCGGTCGGGGTCGGGGACCCGGACGTCTCCGGCTCCGCGGAGGTGGACGGTGAGGCACCGGTCTCCGCCGGGGCCGTCGGAACCTCGGTCGGGCCCCACGAGGAGAAGAAGCTCTCCGCCGGGACGACGAACGCGCGCAGGCTCACGTCACCGGTCTCGCTGAAGGCGAAGGTGATCTTCTGCGCGTTGCCGTCCTTGACCGCCTCACGGCTGCTCGGCAGCACGGCCGACGCGTTGTTCGCGCCGCCGATGACGAGCGAACCGCCGGCCGGGATGCTCAGGCTCCCGCCCTTCGCGGCCGTCAACTCGGCGGTCTTGCCGGTGCCGGGGACGGTGATCGACTCCAGCGTCTGGGCGGTCGTACCGCTGTTGAACACCGTCGCGGAGACGGCGGCCGGGCCGGTCGACTCCAGCTCCGGCTGGGTGATGATGACGACGTTCTGCAGCTTGATGTCACCGACGGAGGTGGCCGCGTTGTCCGGCTTGATCTCCAGCGTCTGGGCGTTGTTTCCGGCTGCGCACCCGGCGAGCGTGGCGACCGAGAACGCGAGGGCGGATGCGGCGAGGGCGCCGCGTCGAAGGCTGCTGCTCACGGCGGCGGCAACTCCTTGGAACGCGCGGGCAGCTCCTTGTAAAGCCACCCTAAGTGTCTGTCAGCGGCCTTAGGTTACCGAGCCGTTCCCACGCCACCGCACCCGACCCGCCTCTAACGACGGACGGGGGTGGTGGCGTGGGAGTGCGGGGCTGTCCGCAAGAGCCACTTCGACATTCACATTTACCGTGAAGGAATGAAGGGTTCGGAAATTGATCACCCGTAGATCACCAAGCGGTGATCAATTCCGGATTCGTCGTACAGCCGACTCCGCTCACCGAACGGAGTAGCGTAAGTCGCACACTTGGAAGCGGACATAAGTGGATGTTTGGTCGTCCGGCGGGGTCTCCAGGTGTGTGTAACGCCCGGGTTTCACTTCGTTCGGAGAGCCGCTCCGACCTGCGAATACCCCCCTCCCGTTCGCCTCCGGGGCCCTTCCGAAGCACGTTCCTGTCGCTGTTGTCAAGCCCCGAGATATGCCCTGACCTGCGAAAACGCCATTCAGAAGCGGCCGTTTCCGTGTTACCCTGGATAGCCACGGAAGGGGTACCTGTCACATGACGTTCAAGGTTGGCGACACCGTGGTCTATCCCCATCACGGGGCCGCGCTGATCGAGGCCATCGAAACTCGCCAGATCAAAGGCGTGGACAAGACCTACTTGGTGCTGAAGGTCGCCCAGGGTGACCTGACTGTACGTGTGCCAGCGGACAATGCGGAGTTCGTCGGCGTACGTGACGTGGTCGGTCAGGACGGGCTGGACCGGGTCTTCGAGGTGCTGCGCGCTCCGTATGCCGAGGAGCCCACGAACTGGTCACGTCGCTACAAGGCAAATCTGGAGAAGCTCGCCTCCGGTGATGTCATCAAGGTCGCGGAAGTCGTACGTGACCTGTGGCGTCGTGAGCGGGAGCGCGGACTGTCCGCCGGTGAGAAGCGCATGCTCGCCAAGGCTCGCCAGATCCTGGTGAGTGAGCTCGCGCTCGCGGAGAACACGAACGAGGACAAGGCCGAAGCACTGCTCGACGAGGTGCTCGCGTCCTGACCCTGACTGAACTCAGGCCCTGAAAAGCCCACTGGGTTCAGGCAGCACACTGAAAATGCCGCGGTGCCCGATGACGTATCCAATGTCGCCGGGCGCTGCGGCATGTTCGTGCCCGGAAGTAAATTCTCCAGCACCCATTGAACTTTGAACTGAAGAGCACCCACTGAAGCCGTCAGTAGTACCGACGTACTGATATTGGTGCCGGGCCCGGAGACCGCTCGACCGGATGTCACGGAAGGGTCCGATCGAGGCTCGCGCCCGGCACTCCTCCAGGCCATACCCACGAGGGCTCGGCACACAAACCTGACAGGAACCGATGTCTGACGAATCGCGCCCCACACCGCCCGGGGCACGTACGGCCGCCGTCATTCCGGCCGCCGGCCGGGGCGTACGCCTCGGTCCGGGCGCCCCCAAGGCGCTTCGCGCGCTGAACGGCACGCCCATGCTCATCCACGCGGTGCGCGCGATGGCCGCGTCCCGTGCCGTCTCCCTGGTCGTCGTCGTGGCCCCGCCGGACGGCGCCGCCGAGGTGAAGACCCTCCTCGACGCTCACGCGCTCCCAGACCGCACCGACTTCCTGGTCGTCCCCGGCGGCGAGTCCAGGCAGGAGTCGGTGAAGCTCGGCCTGGACGCCCTCCCGCCCGGCATCGACATCGTCCTCGTCCACGACGCCGCCCGCCCGCTCGTCCCGGTGGACACCGTGGACGCGGTGATCGAGGCGGTACGGGAGGGCGCGCAGGCCGTCGTCCCCGCGCTGCCGCTCGCGGACACCGTCAAGGAGGTCGAGCCCGCCACGACGCCCGGCGAACCGGAGCCGGTGCTGGCGACGCCGGAGCGGGCGCGACTGCGGGCGGTCCAGACACCGCAGGGCTTCGCGCGCGACACCCTGGTCCGGGCCCACGAGACGGTGACCGAGAACGTCACCGACGACGCGAGCATGGTCGAACAGCTGGGCCTGCGGGTGGTGGTCGTGCCCGGGCACGAGGAGGCGTTCAAGGTGACGCGGCCGCTGGATCTGGTGCTGGCGGAAGCGGTACTGGCCCGGAGGAGGCTCAACGATGGCTTCTGAGAGCCAGTTCCCGGTGCTGCCCCAGGTCGGCATCGGTACCGACATTCACGCTTTCGAGGAGGGCCGGGAGCTGTGGTGCGCCGGCCTGAAGTGGGAGGGCGAGGGGGCGGGCCTCGCGGGCCACTCCGACGCGGACGTCGTCGCCCACGCGGCGTGCAACGCGCTGTTCTCGGCGGCGGGGCTTGGTGACCTGGGCCAGCACTTCGGCACCGGGCGGCCGGAGTGGTCCGGGGCGTCCGGGGTCACGCTGCTGACGGAGGCGGCGCGGATCGTACGGGCGGCGGGGTTCACGATCGGCAATGTCGCGGTGCAGGTGGTGGGGCCGCGGCCGAAGATCGGGAAGCGGCGCGAGGAGGCGCAGAAGGTGTTGTCGGAGGCGGTGGGGGCGCCGGTCTCGGTCTCCGGCGCGACGACGGACGGCCTCGGCTTCCCGGGCCGCGGCGAGGGCCTGATGGCGGTGGCGACGGCCCTGGTGGCCCGACTGGGCTGAGGTCCAGTGTCCTCGCCCCCGCCGCCCCTACCCGTCCCATCCCTGGGGGCTGCGCCCCCAGACCCCCCTTTCGGCCTGAACGGCCTCGTCCTCAAACGCCGGACGGGCTGGGTGGGGGTGCGGGCGGCGTTCGAGGACGACCGCCGCTCAGCCCACCCTTTCCCCGCCCACCCGCCCCCGCCGCACTTCAGCACCGGCCCGCGCATCTCAGCCCGTCCGGCGATTGAGGACGAGCGCGTTCAGCGCGATACGGGGGTTCGGGGGCGGAGCCCCCGAGGGATGGGACGGGTAGGGGCGGCGGGGGCGAATGTCACGAATACGTGGCCTTGTGGGTAAGGGTCGCCGGGCACTCCGTGTGGGCCACTACCCTTGTCTCGTGACCATTCGCCTGTACGACACCAGCGCCCGGCAGATCCGTGACTTCGCCCCGCTCGCGCCGGGTTGTGTCTCGATCTACCTCTGTGGCGCCACCGTGCAGGCCGCCCCCCACATCGGGCATATCCGCTCTGGCCTCAACTTCGACATCCTGCGCCGCTGGTTCACGTACCGCGGATACGACGTCACCTTCATCCGCAACGTCACCGACATCGACGACAAGATCATCAGGAAGGCCGACGAACAGGGCCGCCCCTGGTGGTCCATCGGCTTCGAGAACGAGCGCGCCTTCAACGACGGGTACAGCGCGCTCGGCTGCCTCCCCCCGACCTACGAACCGCGTGCCACCGGGCACGTGACCGAGATGGTCGAGATGATGCGCGGCCTCATCGAACGCGGACACGCGTACGAGGCCGACGGCAACGTCTACTTCGACGTGCGCTCCTTCCCCGGCTACCTGCAGCTGTCCAACCAGGAACTCGACAACCTGCTCCAGCCCTCGGGGGACGGCGAGACCGGCAAGCGCGACCTCCGTGACTTCGCCATGTGGAAGGCCGTAAAGCCTGGTGAGCCGAGCTGGGAGACACCCTGGGGGCGGGGACGGCCCGGCTGGCATCTCGAGTGCTCCGCCATGGCCCACAAGTACCTGGGTACCGCCTTCGACATCCACGGCGGCGGCCTCGACCTGATCTTCCCCCACCACGAGAACGAGATCGCCCAGGCCAAGGCCTTCGGCGACGACTTCGCCGCGTACTGGGTGCACAACGCCTGGGTCACCATGAGCGGCGAGAAGATGTCGAAGTCCCTCGGCAACTCCGTCCTCGTCAGCGAGATGGTCAAGACCTGGCGGCCCATCGTCCTGCGCTACTACCTCGGCACCCCGCACTACCGCTCGATGATCGAGTACAGCGAAGAAGCCCTGCGCGAGGCCGAGTCGGCGTTCGCCCGGATCGAGGGCTTCGTGCAGCGTGTCGTCGAGAAGGCCGGGGGTGTCGTCGAGCCCGCCGCCGAGGTGCCGCCCGCCTTCGCCGAGGCCATGGACGACGACCTGGGCGTGCCGCAGGCCCTCGCCGTCGTGCACACCACCGTCCGGCAGGGCAACTCCGCCCTCGCCGCCGACGACAAGGAAGCCGCCGTGGCCCGCCTCGCCGAGGTGCGCGCCATGCTCGGCGTCCTCGGCCTCGACCCCCTCGACCCGCACTGGGCCGGGGACGGCGCGGACCGCGGCGAGGATCTGCACGGGGTCGTCGACAGCCTCGTACGACTGGTCCTCGATCAGCGCGAGGCGGCCCGTGGACGCAAGGACTGGGGCACCGCCGACGCCATCCGCGACCAGCTCAACCAGTCGGGGCTCGTCATCGAGGACGGCCCGCAGGGGCCGCGCTGGAGCCTGGGCCCGCGCTGAGCATTTCCCCGCAAATTCCCCACAAACACGTACATCTCCTTGATCGATTGTGCCGCCCGGGCCCCCGGGCGGCACACTCATAGACGTACACACGCACGCCTTCACACAGACAGGTAGGTCATGGCCGCTAACAACCGCCGCATGTCCGGCAAGAAGGGCGCGCAGGTCGGCAGTGGCGGCCAGCGGCGCCGGGGGCTCGAAGGCAAGGGGCCGACGCCGCCCGCCGAGATGCGCAAGGGGCACAAGAAGAACCGTATTGCCGGTGCGAAGGCCAAGCAGATCCAGCGGCGGCCCGCACCCAAGGGACGCGGCGGGAAGGCCTCCTCCGAACTCGTCGTCGGGCGCAACTCGGTCGTCGAGGCGCTCCGCGAGGGCGTGCCGGCCTCGATGCTGTACGTCCAGCAGTTCATCGACAACGACGAGCGGGTGCGGGAAGCGCTCCAGCTGGCCGGTGAGCGCGGCGGCATCCATCTCATGGAGGCTCCGCGTCCCGAGCTGGACCGCATGACCAACGGGCTCAACCACCAGGGGCTCGTCCTCCAGGTCCCGCCGTACGAGTACGCCCACCCCGAGGACCTCGCCAACGCCGCCTACGACAACGGCGTCGACCCGCTCATCGTCGTCCTCGACGGTGTCACCGACCCGCGCAACCTCGGCGCCGTCGTCCGCTCCGTCTCCGCCTTCGGCGGCCACGGCGTCGTCGTGCCCGAGCGGCGCGCCGCCGGCATGACCGCCGGCGCCTGGAAGACCTCCGCCGGCGCCGCCGCCCGTACGCCCGTCGCCCGCGCCACCAATCTGACGCGCACCCTGGAGGCGTACCAGAAGGCGGGCATCGTGGTGGTCGGGCTGGCCGCCGACGGGGACGCCGAGGTCGGCGAGCTGCCCGCGCTCGGCGGGCCCGTCGTCATCGTCGTCGGCAGCGAGGGCAAGGGACTGTCCCGGCTGGTCGGGGAGACCTGCGACCACCTCGTCCGCATCCCGATGCCCGGCGGCACCGAGTCCCTCAACGCCGGTGTCGCGGCCGGGATCGTGCTCTACGAGGCGGCCCGCCGACGCGCCTGAACACGCGTGCGCGACGTCACCCGTACGGGCGGATCCGGGCGGGTGACGTGACCTTGACGCGGTCCGGACACATCCGCCAAGTCAAAGCAGTGTCCTAACCACACGTCACTCGGTTAGATGAGTGTGGACACCAGAACACCGTCGGGATACGACGACGCTCCCGCGCTGAGCATGGTGAAAGTGCCGAGCGATCCGGCGCAGGTCATCGTCAACCATGCGAGCTTCCGCGTGCAGTTGGGGGCCTCGACGCGGCGGGCCGCACCGTCGTCCCGCGTCGCCCGGCACCTCAGCGCCTCCGAGGACACGGCTCGCATCCCCGTCGTCGGCGCCGGCGGCGCCACGCCCGGCCGCCGCCGCGCGGTCGTCTGGAGCGGGAAGTCCGCACCCGACGACACCGGCGCGCACCGGCTGCTCCAGGCCGTACGGGGCTCCAGCGTGCGCCACGGCGAACAGCCGCCGACCGCCGACGCCGGAGCGACGCAGGTCATCCCCCGCATCGGCGACGACGACCTCGACTACGCCGGCAGCACCCTCGACCAGACCGTCGAGACGCCCATCGTCGGCAGCCAGCGCACCCACGGCCCCGACTCCGGCCGCCTCCTCCCCAACATGCGCACCGTCGGCAGCGCGTACGAGGAGCCCGGGTACGACGACTCCGGGTACGGCCAATCCGGCTATGGGGACGCCGAGTTCGACGAGGACGGCTACGAACGGCGCACCGGCGCCAAGCGTCACGCGGGCGACCCGGTCCGGCACGCCTATTACCCCGGCCGCCGGATGAACCTCGGCGTCGTCCTGCTCCCGCTGCGCATCTTCCTCGGCTTCATCTCCATCTACGCCGGCATGGGCAAGCTCTGCGACCCCGTCTACTTCGACGGCGGCAAACGCGGCTCCATGATGAAGTGGCTCAACACCCTGCACCCCTGGGAAGTCGCCGAGCCGCTACGGCAGTTCGCGCTCCAGCACCCCGTCGGCTCCGGCCTCGTCATCGCCTTCCTCCAGGTCATCGTGGGCGTCCTCACGGTCCTGGGCCTGTGGCAGCGGGTCGCCGCGGTCGGCGGCGCCCTGCTCTCCGCCGCACTGCTCGTCACCGTCAGCTGGAAGAGCGTCCCCGTCTACGACGCCCCCGACATCATCTACCTGGCCGCCTGGTCGCCACTGATCATCGCCGGCGCCCCCGTCTACTCCATCGACGGCCGCCTCGCGGGCAGCGCCTGGCGACGCCTCGGACCCCGTACGGACATCTGGGAGCTGCGCAGTTACGTCCTGCGGCGCGGCGCCCTCGTCACCGCCGTCGTCGTCGGGCTCACGCTCCTCATCGGCTCGCTCCTCGGCGGCGCCGTCCGCGACGCCGACCGCGTGGTCGTCCCCGGCCCCGGCGAGGCCCCGCGCAACGAACTCCCCGGCTCCCCGCTCCCCGAGGAGTCCGGCGAACGGCAGGCCTCGAAGAGCCCCTCGGCGGCCACCAAGTCGCCGACGCAGGACGCGACTTCGGCGACTCCCACGACAGGCGACGCCGCGACCACCCCCGAGGAGGCCCGCGAGAGCGGCAGCGTCACCGGAAGCCGGCCCAGCCAGACCCAGGGCAGCGACGGCGGCGGCCAGGCCCCGCCGCAGCAGACCACCCCGGTCCAGGAGGCGCCCAGCACCAGCGCCGGACCGTCCTCGTCGGGCGGCTCCACGGGCACGCCGGGCGGCACCAGCGGCGGCTCCACGGGCGGCAGCACCGGCGGAAGCGGCGACGGCAGCACCGGGGGCTCCTCGACGGGGCAGCCGGGGCTGGTGGGTGGCCTTCTGGGCTAGCAGCGGTAGTTGAGCGAATGGGGTCCCGCGCTGTCACAGCGCGGGACCCCATTGACGTACGTAATTGATGTATGCGCAAAGGCCGTTGGTGAACCGTCGGCTCAACGGCCCAGCGCAGCCAACTCCTTCGCGGCCTCCGTGAGGTCCTTCGCGGTGTCGATGGCGCGCCAGTAGGCGCCGTGCGGGATCGGGAAGCCGGCCAGGCGGCGTTCGCGGGCCAGGTGGGGGAACGTGGTGCGCTCGTGGTCGCCGCGCTCCGGGAGCAGGGCGGCGAACTCGGGGGAGAAGACGTACACGCCCGCGTTGATCTCGAAGGTCGACGGAGGGGACTCTATGAAGTCCGTGATCTGACCGAAGCCGTCCGTCTGGACGGCGCCCCACGGCAGCCGCGGACGGGCCAGCGCGAGGGTCGCGACGGCGTCCCGCTCGGCGTGGAAGTCGGCCATGTCGCGCAGCGAGAAGCGGGTCCAGATGTCGCCGTTGGTGGCGTACCAGGGCCGGTCCGGGGCGGGGAGGTGCGCGGCGGCGTACTTGAGGCCGCCGCCACGGCCGAGGGGTTCCGTCTCGACGACCGTCGTGACGTTCAGCGGCAGGTCGGTCGTCTCCAGCCACTTCTGGAGGACCTCGGCGAGATGACCGCAGCTGACGACGACGTCCGTCACGCCCTCCTCGGCCAGCCAGACGAGCTGGTGGCCGATGATCGGCGTTCCCGTGCCGGGGATCTCGACCATCGGCTTGGGGCGGTCGTCGGTGTACGGACGGAGCCTGGAGCCCTGGCCTCCTGCCAGGACCACGGCTTGAGTGGGGCGTGTCGTGGCTTGGGGAGCGGTCATGCCATGAACTTTACGGTGCGCTCCGCGGGGGCTGCGGGTCCGGTGGGGGCTGGGCGCGCAGTTCCCCGCGCCCCTGTGGGCAACGCCCCTACGGGGCTGCCCACAGGGGCCTGTGACGCTGCTAGCTGTGGGCCGCTGCCACCCCTGTCGCGAAGGACGTGTCGCAGACCGGGCGGGAGTACGACTGCGCTCGCGACGGGCCGTACACGCGGACCGCGGCGCGGCCGAGGGCGCGGGCGATCGACGTGCAGTGCTTCGCCAGGGACGGTTGGCCGTTCACCGCCTGCTGGAGGTGGGTGAGGGCGGTGCCGGGGTCCTTGTCCTGGAGTTCCAGGAGCAGTTGGTCGCGCAGGACGTCCTGGGGGGCGGGGGCAGCGGCGGCTCGGGCGGCCAGGTCCTCGGAGGACGCCGTGAGCACCGAGTCCGAGGGATTCCCCGACCAGTTGACTCGGGTGACCGCGAGGGTCCCGGACAGCACCAGGACGACGGGCAGGACAAGGGCGAGGCTACGGCCGATCCGGCGGGCGGGGCCACGGCCACTTCGCGTCAGTTGGTTAGTGGAGTGCTTCACGCGAGTGAGGGTAGCGCTCGGTGCTGATTTGGCGACATTTAGTCACCAATTTGGGGGATGAATTGGTGCCGTTCACTGGGTATGGCGTTGACGCACGTGATTCGAAATGACCGGTGTGCCGGGGTATCGGGCGCACGGTTCATGGGTATGGGAAAGGGCCCCGCGGCAAGCCGCGGGGCCCTTCGCCGATCAGGTCGGGTCTCAGTCGGTGAGGCGCTCGCCCGTGGAGGTCGAGAACACGTGGATCTCGCCCGGACGCGGGACGACGTGCAGCGTGGCGCCCTTGTCCGGGACGGCACGGCCGCTGACGCGGACGACCAGGTCCTTGAGGTCGTCGCCGACCTTGGCGCTGCCGTACACGTAACCGTCGGCGCCCAGCTCCTCGACGACGTTCACGGAGACGGCGAGACCGGCCGGAGCGTCCTCGGTGGCCTTGGTCAGGGCGTCGGCGGCGGCACCGTTGTGCTCGACGACGTCGAAGTGCTCGGGACGGACGCCGACCGTGACAGTGGTGTCACCCTTGTCGGCGGCGGCCTTGAGGGCCTCGCGGTTGACCGGGACGACCGAGTTGCCGAACTTCACACCGCCGTCGGTGATCGGGACCTCGATCAGGTTCATGGCGGGGGAGCCGATGAAGCCGGCCACGAAGAGGTTCTTGGGGCGGTCGTACATGTTGCGCGGCGAGTCGACCTGCTGGAGCAGACCGTCCTTCAGTACGGCGACCCGGTCGCCCATGGTCATGGCCTCGACCTGGTCGTGGGTGACGTACACGGTGGTGATGCCGAGACGGCGCTGCAGCGAGGCGATCTGCGTACGGGTCGAGACACGGAGCTTGGCGTCGAGGTTCGACAGCGGCTCGTCCATGAGGAAGACCTGGGGCTCACGCACGATGGCACGACCCATGGCGACACGCTGACGCTGACCACCGGAGAGCGCCTTCGGCTTGCGGGCCAGGTAGTCGGTGAGGTCGAGGATCTTCGCCGCGTCCTCGACCTTCTGGCGGATCTCGGCCTTGTTCACGCCGGCGATCTTGAGCGCGAAGCCCATGTTGTCGGCGACGGTCATGTGCGGGTACAGCGCGTAGTTCTGGAACACCATCGCGATGTCCCGGTCCTTGGGCGGCAGGTGCGTGACGTCGCGGTCACCGATGTGGATCGAACCGGCGTTCACGTCCTCAAGACCCGCGAGCATCCGCAGGGAGGTGGACTTTCCGCAACCGGAGGGACCGACGAGGACGAGGAACTCGCCATCCGCGACATCGAGCTCAAGCTGGTCGACGGCGGGCTTGTCGCCACCCGGGTAGATGCGGGTCGCCTTGTTGAACGAAACAGTGGCCATGGTGATGGGCCCCCTTCTACCGGCAGGAACGTGCCGGACGATCCGTTGTAGGAAGGTGGTGTAGTCCACATACGCGGACTGAAACTGGACGGTACCTGGGGATTCGGGTTCTGTCAGTAGTTGGGGGAGTGTGAACTTCGCGGAAATTTTCGAGGCGGAAACTCACGAGAAGTCAGAGCACCGCACTTTTGACCTCGCCTGAAGGCTTCCTGCTTCATCACGCACCGCCGACGCACACAGCTCTCATGAACTGCGCCCGAACGGTCTTACACGCGCTCCACAGGCGTTCCGGCCGACGGCCCGTCGGTCCGTACCACCCAGCCGTCCCTAAGCGGCCAGCGAGCAGTCATCCTCCAGCTCCGACGCCCTGATCACAGCCGGAACCTTCTTCGAGGGCGGCAGCCCGGCCGCCACCAGCCAATACAGCCGTAGCCCCTCGTCCCGAAGGTTCACGGCGGCGTTCACATCCCGGTCATGGACGACTCCGCACTCGGCACACGTCCACTCCCGGACCGAGACATCCAACTTCGGCCCCTTGCTGTGACAGGCGGAACAACGCCGCGTCGAGGGGAAGAAACGGTCGACGATCACCAGCGTCCGGCCGTACCACTCGCACTTGTACCGCAGCTGCCGCACCAACTCACCCCATCCGGCATCGAGGATCGCCTCGTTCAGCTTCGCCTTCCGCCGACGACCCTTGCCACGCGCCGGACGCATCAGATTCGCAACGGCCAGATCCTCCACCACGAGCACTTGGTTCTCGCGCACCAGGCGGGTCGTGAACTGGTCCAACAGATCCCTGCGTACGTCACTGATGAGCGCGTAGAGCCGCGCGATCCTCCGCCTCACCTTGTCGCGGTTGGCCGAACCTCTCACCTTCTGGTGCAGCTCCCGCTGCAACCGGGCCAACTTCTCCGCGTACCGCCTCAACAGCCGCGGATGATCGACCTTCGTCCCGTCATCCAGGGTGACGAGCGACGCCAGCCCCAGATCCAGCCCCACAGCCTTCGGCGCCCGCGACCCCGGCACGAAGGCGGCGGGCAGAGGCGCAATTCGTTCCTCCACGAGCGTCGACACGAAGTAGCGCCCGGCCCGGTCCCGCGTCACCGACAAACGCACCGGCACGACCCCCACGGGCAGCGCCCGCGACCACCGAACATCCAACGGCCCTGACTGCTTCGCCAGCGTGATGAGCCCTGTGCCTGGCCGCTCCGGATCCTCCACCCACTTGAAACCGGTCCGGACGTAGGTCGCCGAATCCCGTGAACGCCCCTTCTTCTTCCGGCGCGGATACTTCCCGGAGCCCTTGAAGAACCGGCCATAAGCCTGATCGAGATGCCGCAACGACTGCTGAAGCACCGTCGACGACACCTCCCCCAGCCACGCCGTCTGTTCGGCCCGCTTCCACCCCGTCAACGCCCGGCACGACTCCGCGAAGCCCACATTCACCCGGTGCCGCTCCCAGGCCCCGGCCCGCAACGCCAGCCCCTCGTTGTAGACCCACCGACAGGCACCGAACGTCTTCGCCAGCTGCTCCGCCTGCTCGGCGGTCGGAGAGAAGCGGAAGCGGTACAAGCGGTGCTGCGTGTCCGGTTCTTTGACGTGTGCCTTCAGTGGAGTCGCCGCGCGCTTGTGGTGCTTGCGGCGGTCGCCGATCCCGAGGGCCTCGCGCTTGATGCGCTTGCCCTCTTCGCCCTTCACTGCTTCCGGCCTCGGCTTGCACGCCGACTCCCCCGGCTCCACCATGATCCCCTCCCTGACGATCCGATCTTCGGAACAGCACGTCAGAGCGATCAACGAACGGGTGCGCGGATGGTTACGTTTGGTTTTCGAGGCCGAGGCGAGCTGCGAACTCCGTGGCTCGGGGGATCGCGCTCTGTGTACAGTGGAGCCGCTTTCGCGTGCGGCTTTGTGGTGCGCGGTGCCTCCTTAGCTCAGATGGCCAGAGCAGATCACTTGTAATGATCAGGTCGTCGGTTCGAATCCGACAGGGGGCTCTGTTGAAGGCCAGGTCACATATCCCGTGACCTGGCCTTTTCTGCCTTTCAGGGCATGACGCGTCACGCGGCGAAATCTGCCACGCAGCAGAGTCCTAACCCCAGCGCGCAGGGGCGACGACGCCCACCGACCAGGAGCACTACCTTCACCGGTAGGTGGCAGAAGATCCGCTTTTCTGCGCTATGTAGCTTTTGCTTCGCTTGAACCGTCGAAGGCAGCAGCTGGTGTGAAGGGCAACAGAGCGGCCCGCCCCAGAACTTCGACCAGGTGCTCGGCCAGGAGGCCGATGTGGGGATCGGGCTGAACAAGGGCGGTCGCGTGGCCGCGTGCGGTGCGTTCTGCGGCCCATTCGTGGTCGAGGTTGGTGAAGTCGTCGTCGATCCAGATGGCGGGTGTGTCGCCGAGCCAGGTGTCGACGTGGTCGCGTTTCCAGAGGTAGCCGTTGGGGTGGCTGGTGGTGATCTGCGGGCGTGGGAGGTCGACGTGCGGTAGGTCCGGGAGGCCGAGGAGGGGGCCGATCAGCTTGGTGGCGTCGTGGCGCCAGCTGGTGCACCAGAGGGGAGTGACCAGGCCGGTCCGGATCACGTGCATGAGCAGGGGGCCGTGTGCGGGGTTGAGCCAGATGCTGACCGGGTTGTCGGCGCTCCGGTCAGCGGGCACGACGGTGTGCCGGGTGTGAGTCGCTGGGCTGCTGCCTTCCGTGTCGGGGAAGGGGATGAGGACGCCGTCGATGTCGAGGAGCAGGTAGGGCGGGCGCATCGAGTCTCCCGAGGTAGCCGGGTGGAGGTCAGGGTTTGCGCGCGGTGATCAGCAGGGTGGTGGGCCGGCGCCCCTGGTGTGCGTCGTGGAACTCCCGGGTCGAGGTGAGCCGGAGGCCTGCTTGGGCGAGGTGTTTCTCCCAGAGGTTGGCGTCGAAGTCCCAGCGGGCGATGGGGAGTCGGGCTCCGTCGGGGAGGGTGACGTGGTCCCGGCTTGGACGGCCGCTGGTTGAGGGGGGTCTGCCGCCGCGTTGGGGGTGGGGGACGGAGAAGGCGAGGGTGCCGTCGGGCTTGAGGTGCTGGGCGACGGCTGGGAGCAGGAGTTCGGGGGCTACGAGGCCGATGGCTCCGAAGACGGAGTAGATGGCGTCGAAGTGTTCGTCGGAGGCCTGCAGGTAGTGCAGGGCGTGGCCGGCCGCGAAGGTGAGGTTGTTCAGTCGGCCGTAGTGCGAGCGGGCTCGGCGGACCTGGAGGCCGACGAGGTCGACGCCGGTGACCTGGGCGCCGTAGCGGGTGGCGAGGTGGGCGGCGTTGTGGCCGGGGCCGCAGCCGAGTTCCAGTAGTTGCTTGCGGTGCAGGTCCGGGGCGAGGATCTCGGCGCCGGGGCCGCTGCCCGGCCGGGTGGTCCATTCCATCCGTCCGGGTACGGTCAGTGCCTCGGCGGGGCTGGCCGTGGTGCGCTGGAGGGCGTGGACGTACCAGGGGGAGGCCTGGGCGGGCACGTCAGATCTCCAGGAGGTGGAGTACGTCGGTGAGGTGGCGGCGTACGGCCTTGATGTAGGCGGGGTCGGTGGCCGGGTCGTTGATCCAGCGGATGGACTGTTCCATGAACCACTCGACGGCCCACATGCGGTGCCAGCCCAGCGCCCACTTCTCGGCGGGGAGGCCGCCGCGTTCGGCGAGGGCGTCGGGGGTGCCGCCTTCGGTGACGTAGGTGTCCAGGAAGACGCGCAGGCGTACGGGGTCGGGGGTGTCGAGGGTGCCGTGCCAGCTGGCGGGGTCTAGCAGGCCGGGGCCGGTGAAGGCGCGGGCGAAGTCCAGTAGCCGCCAGCCGTGTTGGCCGATGTGGAGGCTGGTGGGGTGGAACTCGGAGTGCACCCAGCCGAAGGGAGCCGTCGTCGTACCGGTCGAGCGTGCTTCAGCTGCCTGGGCGATGCGGTCGAGGGCGTCCTCGATGTCGTCCGCGTTCTGCCACCGCTCGGCATTGCGGAGTCGGCCGAGATGCTCCAGCGCCCGGCTGGGAAGCCGGCGCAGCGCTTCCCGATCGAGGACCGGCAGTGCGGCGGCGATGCGGGTGCGGTGCAGGACGACGGCCGCGGTGGCGCCATCGAGGTCGTCGGCCTCGCGGGCGGCAGGGCCGAGGTCCTCCAGCAGCATCCCGAGCCAGCCGTCCACGACTGCGGAGGCGCGAACGGCAGGTACCGGGACACCGAGGGTTTGGGCCAGCCGGAGAGCCTGATCCTCGCTGTCGAAGGGCCTCTTGGCGTACTTGAAGATGGCGGTGGTGCCGTCGGTGAAGGTCAGGCGCTCGACGCCGGACATGGACCACACCCGCACCTCCTCACGCACTGCGTTGGACCGGCCGGCGATGGTCAGCAGGTTGTCCAGAAGATCGGTGTTGAGGCTCGTTTCCATCAAGGGCTCCAGTGCTGTTGAAGGCGTCCGGGGCGGGTGAGAGGTGCCGGCCCGCCCCGGAGCCGAGACGGTGGTGCTACGCGGCAGGGCTCACGCGGTGGGCGTAGACCTGCTCGATCCATCCGGCCTTGAATGCGGCGAGGTCGTCGCGGAAGACGGCCATCGAGGCACCGTAGGGCGCCACGACCCCACCGGTCTGGTCGGGTACGGACTGGCAGCCGTGCACGAGCCGTCCGCCGAGGGCGGCGTGGGCCTTGATGGACTCGATGCGGGGGTGTTCGTTGAACCAGCCGCCGTGGTAGACCTCGTCGAGCATGCCGCCCGTCTCGTCGGCCAGGTCGAAGACGACGGAGGTGGCGGCGGGGAAGAACCAGCACGGGCCGACGTTGGAGATACGCCCGTCCAGTTCCACCTTGTTGAGCGCCATCAGCGTGGCCGCCTGGCGCAGCATCCGCAGGTGGTCGGCGGTGATCTGCGGCAGGCCGAGGCCGACGAGGTGCTCGTCGCGGAAGAGGTAGGCGTATACCTCGTAGGCGGTGGCGAGGACGCGGGCGGCGTCCGAGGTGGACTTGGTGTGGGTCTTGATGAACTCCAGCGCGAGTTGCTCGACCGCGCTCTCGGTGGTCTCCTCCACGTCCAGGAGCTGGGACCTGACCAGCTCCCAGTCGGCGACGAGCCAGGTGTTGGACTCGAAGCGGAAGAAGTACTGGGCCGGGTCGATGGTGATGCGCCGGCCGTCGACCTGGATGCCGGGCAGGCGGCTCCAGCGCTCGTCGAACGCCTCGGGCAGTACGGCCGTGATGGCCGCGGTGTGGATGGTGGTCACCGTGTCTCCGTCTCTGATCGGCCGGGATCGGGCACAGGAATGCCCGAACCCGGTGTAGGCGTACGGAACTTCAGGGGCCGCCCGGCCGAAGGGGGGAGCCTGGTCACGGTGTCGGACCGGGGGCCGGGCGGCTGATGATTAGTGAACACTCCGTCACGCACAGTGGGTACGGTGAGAGGCAGTCGAAGCGGTATACGCGGTTTACAGCCCCGGATGGGAGGCGAGCGTGGCAGCACAGAAGGCCTCCAACTCCCGCCTGCGCGGCACCATCGAGGCAACCGGCTGCACGTACGAAGCCCTGGCAAAGGACGTCCGGCGTATCGCGGCCGAGAACGGCGAGATCCTCCAGACCAACAAGTCGGCCGTCTCCCACTGGGCCAACGGCACCCGCCAGCCCACCGGCCGGACCGGCCAGTACCTTGCCGAAGCACTTTCCCGCCGCACGGGCCGCATCATCACCCAGACCGAGATCGGCCTACGCGCGCCGGACGCTGAGGAGTCAGCCGAAGGGGATCCCGTCGTAGCTGCAACTGACCTCGGCCGGGCCGATGTTGAGCGTCGCCGCTTCCTCGCGGTGGCCGCCTTCACCACGGCCGGCGTCGCCATGCCGCTTGCCCACGACCACGAGGCCACCGCCCGCATGCTCCGCGCCCGCACCGGCACGTCCGCGGTCGGAACGGACGACGTGGACGTCGTACGGCAGATCACTGCGGCGTTCAGCGCGGCAGACGAACGCCTCGGCGGAGGGCACGGACTGACCACGGTCACCGCATACCTCGCCGACACCGCCGCCCCCATGCTTAGAGGCCGCTTCCCGAACGAAGCCTTACGCCGTGGAGCCTTCGGCGCCGTGGCCGAACTCGCCTACCTGGCAGGCTGGAAGCACCACGACCTCGGCCACGAAGGCGCCGCCCAGCGCTACTACCAGGTCGGCTACCAACTCGCCTGCGAAGCCGACCCGCACGGCCACGCCGCCTGGATGATGCGCGCCCTCGCCCACCAGGCCCTCAGCCTCAAACAGCCCCACCACTGCGTCGACCTCGTCGAAGGCGCCCTACGGCGGGGCCTGGGCCACGTCGACGGCCAGACCGAAGCCCTCCTCCACATCACCCATGCCCGCGCCTACGCTGCCACCGGCGAGAAGCCCGCAGCGGCCCGCGCCCTGCTCGCAGCCGAGAACGCCCTCCTACGCGACGACGACCCCCAGCCCAGCTACTCCCGCGTCAGCGGCCCTGCCGCCGGCACCGTGGCCAGCCACACCGCGCGCACGCTCACCGACCTCGCCGATCACGTCGGCACCGAGCAACAGCACCGCGATGCCCTGATCCGCTGGGATCGCGAGAAGTACAAGCGCGTGCACGCCCTGACGTATGCCGATCTCGGCGACAGCCTTGCCGCTCAGGCCCGCGCTGACGAGGCTGTCGCTGCTTGGTCCCAGGCCCTGACCCTCATGGAGGGCATGACCTCCGACCGCACCCGCAAGGCCATCACCTCGCTCCGATCAACGGTCGCCGTCTACCAGCGCCGCAAGGTGCGGGGAGCCTCCGAACTCGCCCGCCGCGCACGGGAAGCGCTGGCTTAGGCTGACAACCAACCGGCCGATGAAGGGACACCAGCCGTGGCTCAGCGGACAACCGACGACCAGCCCAAAGCCCTACCGCCCGCCCTCGAATCCATGACCCTGCTGGTCGCCGCCGTCATCGTCCACGATCAGGCCACCAACCGCGTCGTTCTCCTCCAGCGCAGCAAGAACGCCAAGTTCGCCCAGGGCATGTGGGATCTTCCCGTTGGCAAGAGCGAACCCGGCGAGCCTGTCACCGAGACTGCGGTGCGGGAGCTGTACGAGGAGACCGGCCTGACGGTGAAACCGGGGTCCCTGAAGGTTGCTCACATCATTCACGGCGCCTGGGGCGTCGAAGCCCCCAACGGCTTCCTCACCGTCGTCTTCGCTGCCCACGAATGGACCGGCGAACCCGAAAACCGTGAACCCCACAAGCACGCTCAGGTCTGCTGGGTTGACGCTGACACCATTCCCGAAAACTTCGTAGACACTACCGCCAGTGCTCTCCGCGACTACCTGACGGACGGCCCTCAGGTCTCGCTTGACGGTTGGCGCTAACACCACCTTCTACTGGCCGCATGACGTCAGAGGGCCTGTGGATAGTGTTGTGCCGAGTCCATGCCTGAAGGAGCGCCGCTGAATGTCGGACCTGCTTGTCGCTGCGGCAATGTCGGAAGCGGTGGAGAACATCTCAACTGTACGGCCTCTCGGATCGCGGGGTTCCCGCAACGAGGTGGCAGACAGTGGCGCCAGTGAGTTGACGCCCACAGCTGCGGCAGTACTGGCTGCCATTCGCCTGGTGGAAGGCCCGAGCTTCTGCCGTCGGCCTCGCCGGTCGTTGGCTGGACGTTGAGGATGCCTTGCAGGCAACCCACCAGCTGAGATGCCAGTAGATCCCCCCTCGGCGACTCGTGGAGTTCCCTCAATCAAAATTGATGTCAAGAATGTTCTGTCTGATGTGATAATCGCAGACATTGGCGATAATCCGGTCCGATTCTGGATTATTGAGGCTGTGGCGACAGGTGGTGTCGTGATGAACCAGCGCCGGAAGGCGCTACTCGAATGGGCTGCGCAACAGAATATTAAGGCGCGCGTGTTCCTTCTTGACGGCCTTCGAGTCACGAAATTCGGCGCCAGCTCGAAAGCGACTCAAGGATCTTGCTACCGGGACATGGGCCTGGTTCGCCGACGAACCACACCACGAACTCGCTTGGTACAAGGTCAAGCTGGACGCTGACGATATGTGAGTTACACCATGTTGTTGGCGGCCCGGCGTAGTTAACCTTGATCGAATATCCTGGGTGTTAGATGTCGGACGCATTCGAGGCTAGGTTTCCGGCCGAGGGAAATGGGATATGAGGGCATGACCTAACACCATTTGGAATGATCATGCAGGGACTTGTAATGCGTAGGTCGTCGGTTCGAATCCGACGGGGGGCTCCAGTACTACGAATTCCGCAGCCGCCGCCCGATCTCCAGCCCCGTCTCCTCCACCGGATCCCCGTCCTCGATGTTCCACAGGGCGTTCTGGAGGACCCGGGCCAGCGTCCACGCGCGTGCCCGTTCCCGGTCGAGGCTCAGTACCGCCGTCATGGCGTCGAAGCGCCAGAGGATGTCGTTGGCGTCGAAGCGGTTGTTGAGGGCTGGGTAGAGGTCGAAGCCGGGGTCTCCTGTTAGGGGTTTTGGGTCGATGGCCAGCCAGGGGGCTCGGGTGGCGGCCAGGACGTTCTCGAAGTGGAGGTCCCAGTGGAGGAGGCGGTCGCCGGGGAGCGTGGCCACTTCGCGTAGGGCTGC
This sequence comes from Streptomyces sp. GQFP, assembly GCF_021545335.1. Lineage (GTDB taxonomy): Bacteria > Actinomycetota > Actinomycetes > Streptomycetales > Streptomycetaceae > Streptomyces. The sequence continues at coordinate 5,618,033 of NZ_CP089312.1, forward strand.
CGCGCAGTCCGCGATCAGGTTCCGGGATGTCCGGTCCGGGATCTGGGGGAGTGCCTGTGGTGTTCGGGCCAGCATGCGTTCCGCGATGTCGCCCAGGCGGCGGATGCCCGGTGGGGCCGGGACCGATGTGAGGTGGGACAGCAGGGTCGCGATGACCAGGGTGGCCTCGTGGGCGTCCGGGACCGTGGACAGCATTCGGGTGTGGTCCAGGCGTTCCAGGAGCATCGTGCCCGTGGTGGGGTCGTGGTTCAGGAGGCGTACCGCGTGGTTGCCGTTCCAGTGGTGGAGGGCCGGTGCCTCGCCTTCGCTCTCCTCGTCCAGGAGTTGGAGTTTGAGGGCGGCCGGGGTGTTGTCGGTGGTGACGACCGGGAGGACCAGGGCTGTTACGCCGTGCATTGAGGGGCCGTCCACGCGTAGGTTCCAGCGGTCCAGGAAGTCGGCCGTGCGGGTGGGGAGTTCGGTGATGAAGGCGCGGCCCGCCTCCCCGTTGTACTTGAGCTGTGTGGCGGCCAGTTCGGCGGGGATGTGGATGGGGGTGGGGGTGGGGGTCACCTGGCGACTTTATGTGCGTGCGTAAATTGGGGCATGCGATTTCCGGTCCGCCCGCGCGGGGTGTGGGCTTACGTCCGTAGTGCTCCGGGCACGTATGTGTGGCTGCTCGTGCTGTTCTTCACGACTGTGGCCGTGCATCACATGTCGGCGGAGTTCCAGGAGGAGTTCCTGCGGCAGCGGTCGACCAACATCAATGAGCTGTCGGACCGTCCGGTGCGGGTGCTGATCTCCAGTGCGATGTGGATCGACGGGTGGTGGACGCCGTACGTCGTGCTGTATTCGGTGTTTCACGCGTCGGTCGAGCGGTGGCTCGGGACTGTGCGGTGGCTGGTGGTGTGCGTGGCCTCGCATGTGCTGGCGACGCTGATCAGTCAGGGTGCGGTGTGGCGGGCGATCCGGGACGGTTCGGCGCCGGCCTCGGCGGCGGACACGATGGATTTCGGGGTGAGTTACGCGCTGGCGGGGGTGGTCGCCGTGCTGGCGTATCGGATCGCTCGGCCTTGGCGGTATGGGTATGTGGCCGGCGTTCTTGGTGTGTGTGTAGTGCCGCTTGTCTTCTCTCGTACCTTCACCGATCTCGGGCACTTCACTGCGGCCCTTGTCGGGTTCTGCTGTTGGCCGTTGACGCGTGGGCGGGGTGGGGAGGTGTGGAATCCGGAGGAGACAGTGGGGGCTTTGAGGCGTTAGCGTCCGGCGCTATGAGCAGCGGGATCGTCAATGGGCGGGTTTCCTTTTGGTACGCGGAGGACGGGCTGCCTGTTCTTCGTGCGCCTCTTGATGGGGATGCGGCGGCTGACGTCGTCATCGTCGGGGGTGGCTATACCGGGTTGTGGACGGCCTACTACCTCAAGAAGGCCGCGCCTTTTCTTCGGATCGTCGTTCTGGAGAAGGAGTTCTGTGGGTACGGGGCTTCCGGGCGCAACGGGGGCTGGCTGTACAACGGGGTCGCGGGGAGGGACCGGTACGCGCGCGTGCACGGTCATGAGGCCGCCGTACGGCTGCAGCGGGCCATGAACGACACCGTTGGGGAAGTGGTGCGGGTCGTGGGGGAGGAGGGGTTCGACGCCGGCATTCATCAGGGGGGTGTGCTGGAAGTCGCTTACACGTCCGCTCAGTTGGCTCGGTTGAGGGACTTCCATGACGTGGAGGTGTCGTACGGGGAGGGCGACCGTGAGTTGTACGGCGCCGAGGCGACCGCCGAGCGGGTGCGGGTGGCCGGTGCTCTCGGGTCGTCGTGGACGCCGCACGGGGCGCGGGTGCATCCGGTGAAGCTGGTCAAAGGGCTCGCGGCGGCTGTTGAGGGGTTGGGTGTTGTCGTCTGCGAACGGACGCCTGTTACGGAGATCAGGGCGAAGCATGCGGTCACGCCGTACGGGACGGTTCGTGCGCCCTATGTGCTGCGCTGTACGGAGGGGTTCACGGCCTCGCTCAAGGGGCAGCGGCGGACCTGGCTGCCGATGAACTCGTCGATGATCGCGACCGAGCCGTTGACGGACGCCCAGTGGGACGAGATCGGCTGGGCGGGGCGGGAGGCGCTGGGCGACATGGCGCACGCGTACATGTACGCGCAGCGGACGGAGGACGGGCGGATCGCGTTGGGCGGGCGCGGGGTGCCGTACCGGTTCGGGTCGCGGACGGACAACGACGGGCGTACGCAGGTGGCGACGGTCGAGGCGTTGCGGGGGATTCTCGTGCGGCTCTTTCCCGTGCTGCGTGATGTGCGGGTCGCGCATGCCTGGTCGGGAGTGCTGGGGGTGCCGCGCGACTGGTGTGCCTCGGTGACGCTGGACCGGTCGACCGGGCTCGGGTGGGCGGGGGGTTACGTCGGTTCGGGCGTCGCCACCGCCAATCTCGCGGCGCGGACGCTGCGGGATCTGGTGCGGCTGGACTCGGGGCAGGCGGGGCGTACCGGGCTGACCGGTCTGCCGTGGGTGGGGCACCGGGTGCGGAAGTGGGAGCCGGAGCCGTTGCGGTGGGTGGGGGTGCGGGGGATGTACGCGACCTATCGTGCCGCGGATCGGAGGGAGTCTGCCGGGGGTGGGGAGCGGTCTTCGAGGCTGGCGCGGGTGGCGGATCGGGTGGCTGGGCGGCACTGAGTCCCCTGCGGGGGCGGTTGCTGGGTGCTGGGTTGGTGCGGCGCCGTCGTGGCTGGTCGCGCAGTTCCTCGCGCTCCTATTGGGGCGCTTCTCGGCCGGGGTGGCTCCCCCCACCGTGAGTCACGGCTCAAGCACCACCTTGCCCGTCGTGCCGCGGTTTTCGAGGGCTCGGTGGGCGGTGGCCGCCTCCGCGAGGGGGAAGCGGTGTACGGACGGGGTCAGGTGGCCGGTGGCTGCTTCGGTGAGGGCGCGGAGTTCGAGGGTGCGTAGGGGGTCGGGGCCGCCGGCCCTGCTCAGCATCGCCGGGCCGAGGACCTGTTCGGAGACGCCCTCGACGAGGTAGGGGGTGCCGTCGTGGAGGCCCTCGCCCGACCAGCCGAAGACCAGGTGCTGTCCGGTGGGGGAGAGGAGGGACGTCGCCTCGCGGGCGATCTCGCCGCCGACCCCGTCGAAGACGACGGTGGCGGGCCGTCCGCCGAGATACGCGCGGACCTTCTCCGGCCACGCGGGGTCCGTGTAGTCGACGGCGAGGTCGGCGCCGTTCGCCTCGACGAGGGCCGTCTTCGCGGGGCCGCCCGCAAGGCCGATCACGGTGGCGCCTGTGTGCCGGGCGTACTGCACGAGCAGGGTGCCGATGCCACCGGCGGCGGCCGGCACGACGGCCACGGAGTCGGGGCCGAGGTCGGTGAACTGCAGGATCCCCATCGCCGTACGCCCGGTGCCGATCATCGCGACGGCCTGGGCGAAGTCGAGGCCGGCCGGGATCTCGTGCAGGCGTTCCATGTCGGTGACGGCGAGTTCGGCGTAGCCGCCGGGCTGGAAGCCGAGGTGGGCGACGACGCGCTTGCCGCGCCACAGCTCCGGGGTGCCTTCGCCGAGGGCGTCGACGGTGCCGGCGACCTCGCGGCCGGGGATGGTCGGCAGGGGGGTCGGCTCCGGTGCCGGGCCTTGCATGCCCTCGCGGAGGGCGGTGTCCAGGAGGTGTACGCCGGCTGCGGCGACGGCGATACGGACCTGGCCGGGGCCGGGGGTCGGGTCGTCCACCTGTTCGTAGGTGAGGTTTTCGGCGGGGCCGAAGGTGTGCAGGCGGATGGCGTGCATGGGGTCCCCCAGGGTGCGTGTGGGTGTGGCTCTCGTTGTGGTGTCGCAGGAGTCCCCACTCTTCAACCTCAAGCTTGCTTCAGGTCAAGAGGGTCGAGAGGGTCGAGAGGGCTGAGGGGGCTGCGGGGGCCGCGAGGTTTTTTGGGGCGGCCGTGGTGTCGTCGGGTTCCCAGTGCCAGTGATACGGCCGTCAGCGCGCTGTTGAACGAGACCTCCGCGAGGACGCCCGGGGCAGCCACCTGGTCGCCGGCGAGGTAGACGCCGTCGCCGCGTTCGATCGCGGGGCGGTCGCGCCAGCTCGTGCCGGGCAGGTCGACCGCGCCGGTGCGGCCGTTCGAGGTGGCCTCGCGGCGCCAGGTGACGCGGTCGCGCCAGCCGTCGAAGGCCAGGTCGAGCAGTTCCTCGGCACGGGCGATGCCCTCGGCGCGGGAGGCGCCCGGGGCGATCGGGAACTGGCCCTGGAGGAGCTGCTCGCCGGGCGGGGCGAGGGTGTGGTCCTGTGCGGTGAAGCGTTCCAGTCGGCCGGGGGCGTCCAGGTCGGAGACGACGTAGGGGTCGCCGCGCCGGGTCCGTACGGCGAGGTCGAGGAGGACGGTACGGGCGCCGGTCCAGGTGAGGGTGTCGTCGTGGAGGAGGCTGCGGGCGGCGGCCAGGGAGGTGGCGACGATGACCGGGGTGTCCGTGGGGAGCGTGTCGACGTGGGACAGGGTCTCCATCCGTACGCCCAGGTTCCAGGCGCGGGCGGCCATGCGGTCGATCACCGTGGCCCAGCCGCCGCGCGGGTGGTTGGCCTCGGGCGGGAGGGTCGCGGCTCGGCGCAGCCGTTCCTGGACGAAGGCGGCGGACAGGGCCCCCGGGGCGTGGTGGAAGAGGGTGACGGCGGAGTAGTGCGCGGCGGCCTGGGCGCCCTTCTCGCCCGCCTGCTCGGTGGCCCAGGTCATGAAGTCGACGTCCACAGGCGCCTGGTGGGCGCTGCGGCGGAGCAGCTTGAGCATCGCGAGGGGCGGGGTGCGGCGCAGGGTGCCCTGGTGACGGAAGTGGAATCGGGCGGCTTCGAGGGGCGGGAGTGGGGCGAGGGGGCCGATGAGGTCGCGGCGGGTGAGCCAGGTCCAGTGCGGGCCGCCGTTGTAGAGGGCGTGCGGGCCGTCGTTCGTGCGGTACGGCCCCTCGGCGGTGCGGCCTCGGCCGCCGAGGGTGTGGTGGGCCTCGTACACCGTGACCTTGGCGCCTGCCTCCGCGGCGGCGATGGCGGCGGTGAGGCCGGCGAGGCCGCCGCCTATGACGGTGAGGGGGGTGTGGGGGCGGGTGTGGGTGTGGGTGCGGGCCATGTCCGGGGGCTCCTTCTGGTGGGTGCCTTTCTGGGTTCCGTCGGTACGACTGGTTGAGGGGGCCGGAATGTGACATGAGGCGTGGTTCGGGGTGTGTTTTCGCAGGTCAGGTGGATTGTCGGTGGTGGGGTGCAGTATGGGGGCATGGCTAGGCGTGTGGTGGGTGGAGCGGGTGGTCCCGGGGCCGGGGTGAAGGCTGCTCGGCGGGCCGAGGTGCGGTTGCCGGTGCTGGAGCCGTTCGGGGGTGGGGAGTTGGCGCCGGACGGGGACTATGACGGGCTGGAGTTCCGGGACGTCGACTTCGCGGGGCAGAACGGTGGGGGTGCCCGGTTCATGGACTGTGCGCTGACGGGGTGCGCGCTGGACGAGACCCGGCTGCACCATGCCCGGCTGCTCGACTCCGTCCTCACGGGCATACGGGGTGTCGGCACGAACCTTGCCGAGTCGACTCTGCGTGATGTGGAGCTGGTCGATGCGCGGTTGGGTGGGGTGCAGTTGCATGGGGCTGTGCTGGAGCGGGTGGTCGTGCGGGGCGGGAAGATCGACTATCTGAACCTGCGCAAGGCGAAGTTGAAGGACGTCGTCTTCGAGGGGTGCGTGTTGGTGGAGCCGGACTTCGGGGGTGCGGTGCTGGAGCGGGTGGAGTTTGTGGGCTGTGTGGTGAAGGGGGCGGACTTCAGTGCGGCGACGCTGAGGGATGTGGATTTGCGGGGGGCTGTGGAGTTGGGGTTCGCGCGGGGGGTGGATCGGTTGGCGGGGGCGGTGATCAGTCCTGTGCAGTTGCTTGATCTGGCGGGGGTGTTTGCGGCGGAGTTGGGGGTGCGGGTGGAGGGGGTTGGGTAGTTGTTTTCGCCCCCGCCGCCCCTACCCGTCCCATCCTTCTGGGGGCTGCGCCCCCAGACCCCCCTTTCGGCCTGAACGGCCTCGTCCTCAAACGCCGGACGGGCTGGAGGGTGGTGGCGGCCGGGTGGGTGGGAAAGTCGCGCTGAACGCGCTCGTCCTCAAGCGCCGGATGGGCTGGTTTGTCAGCCCGTCCGGCGCTTGAGGACAAGGCCCGTTCAGGGCCGTAGCGGGGGTCTGGGGGCGCAGCCCCCAGAAGGATGGGACGGGTAGGGGCGGCGGGGGCGAGAAACCTCCAGAATCGGTCAGCGCACCCTCGGGAAGCGGGCCTGCAGTGTCCAGATGGCCGGGTTCTCGCCGAGGGCGTCGTGGAGGTCCGTCAGGTCCGCCACGATGTCGTGGAGGAAATCCCTTGCCTCCTTGCGGAGTTCGGCGTGGGAGAAGGTGAGCGGAGGCTCCTCCGCCGGCATCCAGTCGGACTCGATGTCCACCCACCCGAAGCGGCGCTGGAACAGCATGCGGTCGGTGGACTCGGTGAAGTCCAGTTCCGCGTACTGGGGGCGGGAGGCGCGGGAGCCCGCGGGGTCCTGGTCCAGCTGTTCCACGATGTCGCACAGCGCCCACGCGAAGTCGAGCACCGGCACCCATCCCCAGGCTGTGGACAACTCCCGGTCCGCCTTGGTGTCCGCGAGGTAGACGTCACCGCAGAACAGATCGTGGCGGAGTGTGTGGACGTCCGCGCGGCGGTAGTCGGTCTGCGGGGGGTCCGGGAAGCGGTTGGAGAGGGCGTAGCCGATATCGAGCACGGAGGTGATGGTGTCATGGCACGGCGGGATTCCCGTCCGGGAACCTTGAACCGCGAAAGCCCCCGGCCCAGACGCCAATCGCGCTCGGCCAGGGGCTTTTCAGCCGCCGTTACGACTCAGACCACGGCTCAGACGTTGACGCCGAAGTCCTGGGCGATGCCCACCAGGCCCGAGGCGTAGCCCTGGCCGACCGCGCGGAACTTCCACTCCGCGCCGTTGCGGTACAGCTCGCCGAAGACCATCGCCGTCTCCGTCGCCGCGTCCTCCGAGAGGTCGTAGCGGGCGATCTCCGCGCCGCCGGCCTCGTTCAGGATGCGGATGTAGGCGTTGCGGACCTGGCCGAAGTTCTGCGAGCGGTTCTCGGCGTCGTAGATCGAGACCGGGAAGACGATCTTGTCGATGTCGGCCGGGAGGCCGGCGAGGTTGACCTTGATCGCCTCGTCGTCGCCCGCGCCCTCGCCCGTGCGGTTGTCGCCGGTGTGGACGATCGTGCTGTCCGGGGTCTGCTTGTTGTTGAAGAAGACGAAGTGGCCGTCCGAGTAGACCTTGCCTTCCAGGTTGACCGCGATCGCCGAGGCGTCGAGGTCGAAGTCCGTGCCGGTGGTGGTGCGGACGTCCCAGCCGAGGCCCACGGTGACGGCGGTCAGGCCCGGAGCCTCCTTGGTGAGCGAGACGTTGCCACCCTTGGACAGGCTTACAGCCATTGTTGGGAGTCCTTCCCTCGTTTTTTGACGTACGTGCGTGCGGTGACGAAGCTACCGTCACCTCCTTGAACGCCGACGGGGGTACCGAAGGTTCCGCGCGGCTTTACTTTCTTTACCTGTTTTGACGGCCCGCCCGGCGAAAACGGGGTGACGTGGACCGGACAGCCGCGCGACCATGGTGGGCATGTCCGGTCCCTACCTCATCCGTGGCTCCGTCTCGCTCCCCGAGGCCGAGCTGATGTGGCGTTTCTCGCGGTCCGGCGGGCCGGGCGGGCAGCACGTCAACACCAGTGACTCCAAGGTCGAGCTGAGCCTCGACCTCGCGAACACCGAGTCGCTGCCCGAGGTGTGGAAGCGGCGCGCCCTGGAGCGTCTCGCCGGACGGCTCGTCGACGGAGTCGTCACCGTCCGCTCCTCCGAGCACCGCTCGCAGTGGCGCAACCGTGAGGCGGCGGCCGTACGCCTGGCCGCCCTGCTCGCCGAGGCCACCGCGCCGCCGCCGAAGCCGCGCACCCCCACCCGTATCCCGCGCGGAATCAATGAACGCCGTTTGCGGCAGAAGAAAGCGCGCGCGGATGTGAAGCGGGGCCGTACCGGACGTGACTGGGGTTAGCGGGACCGGAGTTGGTCGGTAACCGGTCGCCGCGATCACCGGATCGGTGGCGCCGGATGAATGATCGTGAATTTCCGAACGGCCGGGAGAAAGAACCGTGGAACGGCCCCGGGAATGAATTTCTCGCCGTGGGATGCGAATCACACCGATGGTGATGGTGATGGTGATGGCCGACCCCGACCCTAGCCCCAACCCCAACCCCAAGCCCTCGTCTACGTCAGTTTCAGTACCCCTACCGTCTGGCCCCCGCTCGTCTCCCCGGTCGGGGTGAAGCCCAGCGCCAGATAGAAGGGCTCGGGGCCGGTCGGGCCGGGGTGCCAGGTGACGTATAGGTCGGTGCCGCCTCGGCGGCGGATCTCGGCTGCGACGGACTCGACGGCGAAGCGGCCGTAGCCCTTGCCCTGTTCGGCGGCCGCGATGTTCAGGCGCCAGAGGCCGGAGCGCAGGTCGGCGCCCGTGCCGTCCCAGGCGATGTCGAAGAAGGCCATGAGGAAACCGACGGGCCGCTCCCCGTCGAGGATCAGCCGGGGCCAGGCGGTGCGCGGATGGACGTACGCCTCCGCCAGGGACTTCATGACCGGCGAGACCGCGTGTTCCTGGTCCGGGCGGACCCGTACGGCGACGGCCGCGTCGAAGTTGTCGGAGCTGATCCGCTCCAGCCGCAGCGCGTCGTTCGTCGTCATACGGGCAACCTAAGCAGCCCGGTACCTACGTGACCAGCGAGTTTCCCGTCAGCCCAGCTGGCGGTAGCGGCCCCGGAAGTACGCCAGCGGGCCGCCGTCCGCGCTCGGTGTCGTCGCCGTCAGGACGCGGCCGATGATCAGGGTGTGGTCGCCCGCCGGGATCCGCTGCTCCGTGCGGCACTCCAGGTTCGCCAGGGCGCCGCCCACCAGGGGAGCGCCGGACGCGCCGCCCCGGACGTACGGGATGTCCTCGAAGAGGAGGCGGTCGCTGATGCGGCCCTTCATGGCGAAGCGGCCCGCGATGTGCCGCTGGCTCTCGGCGAGGACGGAGACCGCCCACAGGGGCTGTTCGGCGAGCAGGTCGTCCATCCGGGAGCCCTCGCGCACGCTGACCATGACCAGGGGCGGGTCCAGGGAGACCGACAGGAAGGCGGTCGCCGTCATGCCGACGTCCTCGCCGACCGGCGCCTGGGGGTCGTCGGCGTCGAGGGACGCCTCCCGTGCGGTCACCAGGACCACGCCCGAGGCCAGGCGGGACATGGCGGCGCGGAAGTCGTCGTTGCTCACGCCCCCAGGATGCCCGCCCGGAGGGGCAGGGGTGGCATGGGGGGCGGGCGAGGCGGGTACGGCAGGTACGGCAGGGGGAGTCAGCACACTGGAAAACGTATGCGGCGTTCCTGTCCCACCACATCGGACCAGCGCCCGAACCCGGACCTAGGACTCCCGACCGAGATCCCGACCGAGATCCCGATCAAGGTCCTTGCCGATTCCCAACGGGCGGTAAAGATCGGGAACGGCCACGCCGACCTCTTCTCCCCCGTATCCTCGCTCGTAGTATCCGCACAGATACAAAGTTTGCGTTCAGTAAACGCACAGGGGGAACCCAGAAACTCCACTCAATTGCTCATCTTTCGCTGTGACTTGAGTCACAGGTGCCCCTTTTTGTTGACCCTGTGTACCGAGTGGGCAGCGCGCTGTGATTCAGTGGCGGGGATGGTGGGATAGGCGGAGGGAGGGCGAATGGAGACCGACCAGGAGCCGTACGTCCGTCTCGCGACCTTGCGGCAGCTGCACCAGGTCATGGCGGACATGAACACCGCGCGCAGTCTGGCGGACACACTCCAGACCGTCGCCGACGGGGTCGTGAACGGCCTCGGTTACGAGCTGGCGTGCGTCAATCTCGTCCGCCCCGACGGCGATCTCGTCGTCGCCGCCTTCGCCGGGAACTCCGCCGCCGAGGCCCTCATCACCGGCCGGGTCGGCTCCCGCGACTCCTGGGAGCGCCGGCTCGCGATGGGCGAGGTCTGGGGCGATCTGGTCTTCATACCGCACACCGAGGGCTGGGTCCTCGACGACGACGACGTCCCGCAGTGGTACACCGACGGCCCCGCCCCGCGTTTCGAGGACGAGTGGCACCCCTCGGACCGGCTCTTCGCCCCGATGTTCACGCCCAGCGTGCCCGGCGGCAGCAGCTGCGGCGAACTGATCGGCGTCCTGTCCGTGGACCGGCCCCGCAACGGCCGCCGGCCGGGCGCTTGGGGCAAGGAAGCGCTCCAGATGTACGCCTTTCAGGCCGCGATCGCGATCAGCAACGCACGTCTACGCGCGAATATGCAGCGGGCACTGGTCAGACTCGAACGCGAGCAGCAGGCGCTGCGGGCCAGCGAGGAGAGTTTCCGGCAGGCCTTCGAGTACGCCCCCTCCGGCATGGCCATAGCCGAGATGGGCGGCGACCAGCACGGGCGAATACTCCGCACCAACGACGCCCTGTGCCGCCTCCTGGGCCGCCCCGCCTCCGCGATGCGCCGCTACGCCTTCTCCGACCTCGTGCACCCCGAGGACATCGGCACCCTGCTCCGCACCTCCGCCGAGGGCGGGCGCGCCGAACTCCGGCTCTGTCGCCGTGACGGCTCCTATCTGTGGGTGTCGCTGCGCAACTCGGTCGTCGCGGACGCCGCCGACGGCCCGCGCTTCCTGCTCACCCACGTCGAGGACATAGAGGAGCGCAAGCGCCGCGAGCTGCAGCTCGCCCACCGCGCCTCCCACGACTCCCTGACCGGCCTGCCGAACTCCGCCGAACTGCGCTCCCGGCTCAGCGCCCGCCTCTGCCAGCGCCCGCAGTCGGCGGAGCCAGGGCTGGTCGAGTCGGTCGACGCGGCCTACGGCAACACCCAGCCCGACCCGTACGGCCGCAACGACCAGTACACGGCGACGGCGACGCCCGTGGCGGCCGACGGCACGCTCCAGACGTACGACGCGAACGGCCACGCCTTCGCCCTCCGCGGCGCCTCCGAGGGGTACGGCGCCTACGACCACCACGTCCACACGGTCGCCCCCGAGGGTGAGAAGGACGACGGCACGAAGGGGCTCGCGGTTCTCTTCTGCGACCTCGACGGCTTCAAGTCGATCAACGACCGCTTCGGGCACAACGCCGGCGACGCGGTACTGATCGAGGTGGCCCGGCGGCTCGGCCGCGCCGTGCGAGACGGCGACACGGTGGCCCGGCTCGGCGGCGACGAGTTCGTCGTACTCGCCGACGGCCTCGGCCGGGCCGACGCCCAGGACCTGGCCGTACGCCTGCGCAACGAGATCATCCAGCCCATCCGGGTCGACGGCCGCGCGATGCGGGTCGGCGGGAGCTTCGGCATCGGGTGGGCCCAGTGCGGGATGACGGCGGACGAGGTCCTGAAGTCCGCCGACGAACGGATGTACGTCGAGAAACGATCTCGTCCCAAACAGCACCGCCGGGCTGGATGATCACCAGGTCGGTGGCCTGCCGGTGACCCCGTGCGGGCAGAGTCACCCGTTTGGGGCAGTGGGAGCGGGTAGGCTCGCTATTCGCATTGCATGTTTCACAGAACCCCGCAACACCCCCGCAGTAGTCCCACCCCGCACCTGTTGAGGAGTACCAAGGGATGACGCCCGGCAACAGCGGCGCGAGCACGCCCGAGGACGACGATCCGTTCGGCTACCTGTACGAAGACGGTCAGGCCAACGGAGCACAGCCGCCGTCCGGCGGTTACGGCTACCCGAACTCGGTCGGCCGGGTGCGGCCGGTCGGCGAGCGTCAGTACAGCCCGTCGGCGGGCCCGGGACAGGGTCCCGGCCAGGGCCCGCAGCCGGCGTACGGCCAGACCGCCCCGACCGCGCAGTACGGCCAGGCGGTCCCGCAGCAGGGGGCGTACGGCAGCAGCCCGAACGCCCACTACCAGGCCCCCGAGGCCTTCGGCGGCGGCCCCACGGGTCCCCAGCAGCAGCACGCGTACAGCGGTGGCAACGGCAGAGGCGGGCGGGGCGGCGGGCCCAACACCAAGGGGCTGCTGATCGGCGCGATCGCGGTGGTCGCCGCGGTCGTCATCGGGATCGGCGTGGCCATGATGGGCGGCGACGGCGACAACGAGGGCGCGGGCGGCGACGCCAGCGCGTCCGCGTCGACCGGGCAGAGCGCGTCGCCGTCCCCGTCGGCCAGCGCCTCGGCGTCCGCCGACGCGGAGCTGCCGACCATCGACGCGAAGGCGCTGCTGCTCGGCGGTGGCGCCAGCGCGGTGTCGGACGTCGAGGGTGCGCAGGCCGCCGGCGGTGTCTATGTGGGCAACTTCAACAACGTGGGCGCGTCGGTCACGTGGAACGTGAGCGGGATCGCGAAGGAGGGGGAGTACCGGCTGTACGTCAACTACGGCGTGCCCGGTAAGGACGCCTCCGCGACGCTGACGGTCAATGGGACGGCGCAGTCTCGGCCGCTGAACCTGAGCAACTTCGCGAAGGCCGCCGAGGGGGACTATGCGAAGGGGTGGACGAACACGTGGGCGTCCGTCCAGCTGAACAAGGGCACGAACACGATCAAGATCTCCTGTGAGCAGGGGGATCAGTGTGATGTGAATCTGGATCAGCTGTATCTGGCTGCTGCTGAGTAGGGGCTGCTGGGGTTCGGGGTTTCGTCCGCGGGCCGGTGGGGGTTTGTCGCGCAGTTCCCCGCGCCCCTGAAGGGGCGCGTCTACGCGGCCGTTGCTTCAGTTGTCACCGTTACTCGGCTCAGTAGCTGCTCGTACGTTGGTCTGTCGAACTCGCCTGCCGTTGGGGACATGACCGTTGCCGTTGACAGGGCTGTTGCTCTGGTCAGGCGTTCGGGCCAGGGGAGTTGGTCGATCAGGCCCGACAGCAGGCCCGCGACCGCCGAGTCGCCCGCGCCTGTCGGGTTGCCCCTGACGCAGGTTGGCGGGGTCGCTCGCCAGCGGCCCTCCGGGGTCACCGCGAGCAGGCCGTCCGGGCCCAGTGAGGCCACCACCGCCCGTGCGCCGCGTCTGCGGACGTCCCGGGTGGCCTGTGACGGCTCGTGGGAGCCGGTGAGTTCGGTGAGTTCGGCGGCGTTCGGCTTGACCAGGTCGGGGCGGGCCGCGACCCCGCGCCTGAGCGGCTCCCCGCTGGTGTCGAGCAGCACGGGTACGCCGGCTGCCCGTGCGGTGCGGATGAGGTGGGCGTACGCGCCCCCGGCACCCCCGGCGGCAGGCTTCCGCAGAGGGCCACCACCGAGACCGACGGCAGCAGCCCCTCGTACACGTCCTGGAAGGCGGACCACTCTGCCGGGGTGACCTGCGGGCCCGGTTCGTTGAGTTGGGTCGCTTCCGGTGTCAGGTTCGCGGCCGTCTCCTCGACCACCGCTATCGTGCGGCGAGTTGAGCCCGCCACCGGGACCAGGGCGTCCAACACACCTGGTGTGGCGGTGAGTTGGTCCTGTACCGCCCGTCCGGCCGGGCCGCCCGCGAAGCCGGTGACCGTCACCTCGTGGCCGAGGGCGGCCAGGACCCGGGCCACGTTCAGGCCCTTGCCGCCCGGGCGTTCGGTCACCGAGGTGACCCGATGGGAGGCGTACGGGCGCAACTCCCGTACGCGGTACGTGATGTCCAGCGCGGTGTTCAGCGTGACCGTGAGGATCACCGGGGCTGCCTCCCTCCCTCGGCGCAGGCCGGTTACGGCAGTTGAGGCTTCAATACCCAACTCCCCTTGCGCATCACGCCCTTGAGCGCGAAGTCCGCGTCGAGCAGTACCAGGTCCGCGTCCTTGCCCGGTTCCAGGGAGCCCACCCGGTCGTACATACCCAGCAGGCGGGCCGGGTTGGCGGAGAGGGCGGCGACCGCGTCCACGACGGGGATGTGGTCGACGGTGACCGCTCGGCGGAACGCGCGGTCCAGGGTGAGGGTCGAGCCCGCGATCGAGCCGCCCTCGACCAGCCGTGCCACGCCCTCGCTGACCTCGACCTCCAGCGGGCCGAGGAGGTAACGGCCGTCGCCGAAGCCGGCCGCGTCCATCGCGTCCGTGATGAACGCCACGCGGTCCGCTCCCGCGCTGTGGAAGGCGAGTTGGAGGGAGGCGGGGTGGAGGTGGGTTCCGTCGTTGATGAGTTCTACTGTGATCCGTTCGTCTTCCAGTAGCGCGGCGATCGGGCCCGGGGCGCGGTGGCCCAGCGCCGGCATCGCGTTGAAGAGGTGTGTCGCCACCGTCGCGCCCGCGTCGATGGCCTCCACCGTCTGTTCGTACGTCGCGTCCGTGTGGCCGATCGCCGCGATGACGCCGTGCTCGGCGAGCAGCCGTACGGAGTCGAGGCCGCCGGGGAGTTCGGTGGCGAGGGTGACCATGCGGGCGTGGCCGCGCGCCGCGTCGATCAGCTTGCGGACCTCCGCCGGGTCCGGGTCGCGCAGCAGCTCCTCGGAGTGGGCGCCCTTGCGGCACGGGGAGATGAAGGGGCCCTCGAAGTGGACGCCGGCGATGTCGCCCTGTTCGGCCAGTTCGGAGAGGAGGCCGGCCTGGGCGGTGAGGGTGTCCATGTCGCCGGTGACCGTGCTGGCTACGAGGGTGGTGGTGCCGTGGGTTCGGTGGGTGTGGATGCCCTTGAGTACGTCTTCCGCTGTGCCGGAGGTGAAGGAGGCTCCGCCGCCGCCGTGGTTGTGCAGGTCCACGAAACCGGGGATCAGCCAGTGGCCTCGTACGTCGATCTCGTGGGCGTTTTGGTGTGGGTGCTCGGCGATTCGCGTGCCCTCGATGGCCAGTTGGGCGCCGTCGGTGATTCCTGTGGGGAGTACCAGCTTGGCGCCCTTGAGTACCAGGTTGTGTGCGTGGTGCGGGGCGGTGGGGGCTGGTCGCGCAGTTCCCCGCGCCCCTAGGTGGGTTGCCATCAGGGCGTTGCCTCCGTGAGGTCGGTGACGGTCAGGAGATCCCAGGCCAGCAGGCCCGCGCCGAGGCAGCCTGCGGTGTCTCCGAGGGCTGCGGGGACGATGGTTGGGAGCTTTTGGAAGGTGATTCGCTGTTGTACGGCGGTGCGTAGCGGGGTGAACAGGGTGTCGCCCGCCTCTGCCAGGCCGCCGCCGATGATCAGGGTGCGGGGGTCCAGGAGGGTGAGGGCGGTGACCAGGCCGTCGGCCAGGGCGTCGATTGCCGCATGCCAGACTTCGTGGGCGCGTGGGTCGCCTGCGTCCACCGCTCTTGCGCAGTCCGCCGCGTCCGCGCCGGGGGTCTGCGAGGCCGTCGCCCAGGCCTCGCTCACCGCCGACGCCGATGCGTACCGTTCCAGGCAGCCTCGCTGGCCGCATGGGCAGGGGGTGCCGCCGGGGCGTACGACGATGTGGCCGATCTCGCCCGCGAAGCCGTGTGCGCCCGCCTCCACACGGCCGTCGATGCCGATCGCGCCCGCGATGCCGGTGCCGAGGGGGACGAAGAGGAAGCGGTCGGCTCCCTGGCCGGCCCCGATCCGGCCCTCCGCCAAGCCGCCCGTGCGGACGTCGTGGCCCAGGGCGACCGGCAGGCCGAGCCGTTCGGTGAGCAGGGCGCGCAGGGGTACGTCGCGCCAGCCGAGGTTCGCCGCGTAGACGGCGAGGCCCCGGTCGGCGTCGACGATGCCGGGGACGGAGACCCCGGCGGCCACGGCGCTCTCGCCGAGGTGGGCGATGCCGTGGGCGCGCAGGTCGGCGGCGAAGCCGAGGATCGTCTCGACCACGGCGTCGGGGCCGTGCTCGCGTCCGGTCGCACGGCGCGCCTGGTGCAGCAGGGCGCCGTCCGGCCCGATCAGGGCGGCTTTCATCGCGGTGCCGCCCACATCGAGGGCGATGACATGTCTCACGGGGACAGTGTGGCCCGTCGACCCGCAAGAGGTCTAGTCCACTCACGTGGTGTAGACCTGATGGCTCGGACAAATAAATTGAACGTACCAATGAACACATGTGTGAACGTTCGGTCGGGGTTTGGGGTTGAAGCAGTGCAGCGGCACAGGACAGGCATGATCGCGGCGGTGTCCGCACTCGGGATGACGGCGGCCCTCGGGGGCTGCGGAGCCACCGGCTCGGGTGAGGTCACCCTGAAGCTGGTCGCCGCCGACTACGGCGACTCCGACGCCAACAGCTCCCAGAAGTACTGGGACGACCTGGTCGCGGCGTACGAGGACGCCAACCCGGAGGTGAAGGTCGACGTCAGCGTCTACTCCTGGAACGACGTCGACCGCAAGGTCAAGGAGATGGTCGCCGCCGGTGACGCGCCCGACCTGGCGCAGATCGGCGCGTACGCCGACTACGCGGCCGAGGGCGACCTGTACCAGGCCGACGAGCTGCTCTCCATCCCGACGCAGGCCGACTTCGTCGCCCAGCTGGCCGACGCCGGCAAGGTCAAGCGCACCCAGTACGGCATGCCCTTCGCCGCCTCCACCCGCCTGCTCTTCTACAACAAGAAGCTCTTCACCGAGGCCGGTCTCACCCCGCCCACCACCTGGAGCGAGCTGGCCGCCGACGCCGCCGCGCTGAAGGAGACGGGCGTGAAATACCCGTACGCGCTGCCTCTCGGCCCCGAGGAGGCGCAGGCCGAGACCCTCCAGTGGCTGCTCAGCGGCGGCGACGGCTACACCAGCGCCGTCGGGACGTACGGCATCGACTCCCCGCAGAACATCAAGACGTTCACCTGGCTCAAGGACGAACTCGTCGACAAGGGCCTCACCGGTCCCGTCGCCCCCGGCAAGCTCAACCGGGCCGACGCCTTCGCCGCGTTCGCGCGCGGTGAGGTCGGCATGCTCAACGGCCATCCCTCGCTGATGAAGACGGCGGTGGCGCAGGGCGTGGACGTCGGCATGGTGCCGATGCCGGGGGAGGAGCGGTCGACGCGGGCCGCGATGGGCGTCGCCGACTGGATGATGGCGTTCAAGCAGAACGGCCACCGAAACGAGGTCGGCAAGTTCCTCGACTTCGTCTACGACGAGAAGAACGTGCTCGCCTTCTCGCGCAAGTACGACCTGCTGCCGGTCACCACCTCGGCCTCCACGGCGATGTCCGCCGCCGCCCAGGACAAGGACCTCGCCCCCTTCCTGGAGGAACTCCCGACCGCGCAGCTCTACCCGGTCGGCAAGACGTCCTGGGCGCAGGTCAGCGCGGACATCAAGAAGCGGATCGGTACGGCGTTCGCGGCGAACGGCAGCCCGGAAGCGGTCCTGACGACGCTTCAGGCGGAGGCCAACTCGGCGCAGAACGAGGCCGATTCCGCCGAATAGGGCGGTGCACGAAGGGCTGGGCGGCCGGAAATGTTGCACGGCCGAAACGCCCGGGGCATTGGACTCGACCCCATGGTGCGGGAGGCTCTACGCGCGTCCACAGAGCGTGACGCGTGTGCCTCCCCGGGGAGGGGTCTGCCGTGCGAGAAGTGTGGGGCGGGAGTCGTTGGCCGGTCTTCGCCGCCGTGACGGTTCTGAGCATGGGGTCCGTCCTGGTGCTGGGCGGCTGCGGCGCGAGCGGTGAGGGATCCGGCGGGGTCACCCTCACCGTGGTCGCCACGAACTACGGCGACGGCGTCGTCAAGAACTCGGAGTCGTACTGGAACCGGGTCGACACCGCCTTCGAGGCCGCCAACCCCGGCATCCGGATCGACGTCAAGGTGTACGAGCCCGGCGAGGCCGAGACGCAGGTCGCCAAGATGGTCGCGGCCGGCGACCCGCCCGACATCGCCCAGATCGGCAACTACGCGGACTACGCCGCCGACGGCCTCCTCTATCCGGCCGACGACCTGCTCTCCATCCGCGTCCAGGGCAACTTCCTGCCCAACCTCGTCGACGCGGGCACCACGGACCGCACCCAGTACGGCCTGCCCTTCCTCGCCTCGACCCGCCTCCTCTACGTCAACAAGACCCTCTTCGCCGAGGCCGACCTCGAACCCCCCACCACCTGGGCGGAGTTGAGGGACGCGGCGCAGATCCTGGACGAGCGGGGAGTGAAATACCCGTACGCGCTCCCCCTCGGCCCCGAGGAGGCGCAGGCGGAAACTCTCCAATGGCTGCTCGGCGGAGGCGGCGGATACACGGGTGACACCGGCGAGTACGACATCGCCTCCGCCCGGAACATCTCCACCCTCACCTGGCTGCGCGACCGCCTCGTGGGCGAGGGCCTGACCGGCCCGATCCCACCCGACCTCCTCAACCGCAAGGCCGCGCTCGAGGCCTTCGTGGACGGCGAGGCGGGCATGGTCAGCGCGCCCGGCGCGCTCGTACGGGACATCGCGCGGTCCGTCGACCCCGTGGCGTACGAGGCCGTCCCGATGCCGGGGCGCACGGCGGGCGTGATGACGGCGACGGTCGGTACGTCGGACTGGATCGCCGCGTTCAAGGACGGCGGCCATGTCGAGGAGATCGGTGAGTATCTCAACTTCCTGTACGAGGACAAGAACGTGGTGGATCTCGCGGGCACGTACCAGTTGCTGCCGGTGACGTCGTCGGCGTCCACGTCGATGCGGGCGAACAAGACGTACGAGGACCTGTGGGACGGCCTGGACGCGCTCGGCACCGCCCAGCTGTACCCGGTCGGCAAGCCGTCGTGGGCGGCCACGAGCCGGAACATCCAGAAGACGGTCGGTGGGGCTGTGGTGGGGGAGGGGGAGCCGGGGGAGGTGCTGGGGGCGATACAGCGGGCGGCGACGGTGGAGTGACTCCGGGTGTCAGTGGTGGGGGCTACGGTTCCTTGTATGAACGACGGGGAGCGGCTGGGCCGGCTTGGGCAACGCGAGCAGGACATTCTCGCGTTGGAGCGGCGGGGGTTCTCGGGGCCGGGGGCGAAGGAGCGGGCGATACGGGAGGAGCTGGGGTTGGCGCCTGTGCGCTACTACCAGCTGCTGAACGCGCTGCTGGACGATGAGCGGGCGTTGGCGTGTGATCCGGTGACGGTGAATCGGTTGCGGAGGGTGCGGGAGGGGAGGCGGGGTGAGCGGTAGGGGGTGCCGGGTTGGTTTCGCCCCCGCCGCCCCTACCCGTTCCCATCCCCTGGGGGCTGCGCCCCCAGACCCCCGCTGTCGGCCTGAACGGCCTCGTCCTCAAACGCCGGACGGGCTGGTTTGTCAGCCTGTCCGGCGTTTGAGGACAAGGGGGTTCGGGGGCGGAGCCCCCGAGGATGGGACGGGTAGGGGCGGCGGGGGCGAGGAAGATAGGGTCGGGACATGGACTCGCTGCCTACGCCCGTGACGCAGGCCGGGCGGGACGGGCTCGATGCCGTCCTGTCGCAGCCCCGCGGCGCCGTCGTCGTCCTCGACTTCGACGGAACCCTCGCTCCCATCGTCGCCGACCCCGAGCAGGCCCGCGCCCACCCCCGGACACTCGACGCCCTCTCCACCCTCGCCCCCCACATCGCCTCCGTCGCCGTCCTCACCGGCCGCCCCGCCGCCGTCGCCGTCCGGCTCGGCGGCTTCGCGGGCGCCCCCGGCCTCGAACACCTCACCGTCCTCGGCCACTACGGCACCGAACGCTGGGACGCCGCCACCGGCACGGTCACCGCCCCCGCCCCCCACCCCGGCGTCGCCGCCGTCCGCGCCGAACTCCCCGGATTCCTCGACCGCCACGGCGCCTCGCAGGGCACCTGGGTCGAAGAGAAGGGGCGGGCCGTCGCCGTCCACACCCGGCGTGCAGCGGACCCGCAGGCCGCCTTTGACGCCCTGCGCGAACCCCTCGCCGACCTCGCCACCCGCCACGGCCTCATCGTCGAACCCGGCCGCCTCGTACTGGAACTGCGCCCACCCGGCATGGACAAGGGCGTCGCCCTCCAGGAGTACGTCCGCGAGACCGGCGCCACCTCGGTCCTCTACGCCGGCGACGACCTCGGCGACCTCCCGGCGTTCGCGGCGGTGGAGAAGCTCCGCCAGAACGGCATCCCGGGGCTGCTGGTCTGCAGCGGCAACGGCACCGAGGAGGTCACGGAGATCGCGGAACGCGCCGACCTCGTCGTCGACGGGCCCGCCGGCGTCGTACACCTGCTTCACGTCCTTGGGCAGGCCGTCGTCAGTCGCTAGTCGTCAGTCGTTCAGTGCGGTCAGCTGGTCCAGGAACCACTGCGCCGGTGGCAGTGCCGTCGCCGCCGCTGCCAGGCGTTTCGTGCGTTCCGCCCGTTCCCCCGGCCCCATGTTCAGCGCCTCCTCCAGCGCCCGCGCCGTCTCCATCACGTCGTACGGGTTCACCACGATCGCGTCCTCGCCCAGCTCCTCGTACGCCCCCGCCTCCCGCGACAGCACCAGCGCGCACCCCTCGTCGGAGACCACCGGGATCTCCTTGGCGACCAGGTTCATGCCGTCGCGGATGGGGTTGACCAGGGCCACGTCGGCCAGGCGGTAGGCCGCCAGGGAGCGGGCGAAGTCGTCCTTCACGTGGAGGACGACCGGGGTCCAGGTCGGGGTGCCGTACGACGAGTTGATGTCGTCCGCCACTCGCTGAACCTCCGCCGTGTAGTCGCGGTAGACCGCCAGGTCCTGGCGGGAGGGGTACGCGAACGCCACGTGGACGACCCGTTCTCGCCACTCCGGGCGGTTCTCCAGCAGCTGCCGGTACGCCAGCAGGCCCCGCACGATGTTCTTCGACAGCTCGGTGCGGTCGACTCGGACGATGGTCTTTCGGTCGGTTCCGCCGATTTCCGCGCGCAGGGCCGCCATCCGGTCCGCCACGTCCGGCTCGTGCGCGCGTCGGCGCAGGAAGTCCGCGTCCGCGCCCAGGCCGTGCACCCCGATACGGGTGTCGCCCAGGCCGCCTAGCAGGTCCGTACAGCAGGCCGTGAACGCGTCGGCCCAGCGTTGGGTGAGGAAGCCCAGGCGGTCCGCGCCGAGCATGCCGCGCAGGAGCTGTGCGGAGATGTCGTACGGCAGCATCCGGAAGTAGTCCGCCGGTGCCCACGGCGTGTGGGAGAAGTGGCCGATGCGGAGGTCCGGGCGGAGGGCGCGCAGCATGCCGGGGACCAGGCACAGGTGGTAGTCCTGGACCACCACCGACGCGCCCTCGGCCGCCTCCTTCGCCAGCGCCTCCGCGAACGCGCGGTTGTAGGCCTCGTACGACGCCCACTGGCGCCGGAACTCCGCGTCGAAGACCGGCTCCAGCGGGGTCTGGTACAGCATGTGGTTCACGAACCAGAGCACCGAGTTGGCGATGCCGTTGTACGCGTCCGCGTGGACGTCGGCCGGGACCGCGAGCATCCGTACGCCCGGCTCGCCCTCGCCGCGCCGTACCGCCTCGCGGTCGCCGTCGCCGAGGGCCGAGCAGACCCACAGGGCGCCCGCGTCCGGGCCGATCGCCGAGAGCCCGGAGACCAGCCCGCCGCCGCCGCGCCTGGCGTGCAGCGAGCCGTCCTCGCGGACCTCGTACGTGACCGGGCCGCGGTTGGACGCGACCAGCACCCGGTAGTCGCCCGGACTGTGGCCCGGACTGTCCTGCACATCCTGTGCACCCTGCGTTGAAGCCATACGCCTCAACCTAGCCCGGGCCGGAAACACTCAAACGTACACACGTACGCCTCAGCCGTATACAAGCCCCCACGGGGCCCGCACTGGGCTACGCGGCCTTCCTTCGCGCGTACTCCGCGATGTCCGCCATCGGCGGGCGTTCCTCCGTGTCCACCGAGTACGTGCGTGGCTCGAAACCGTCCTCCCCGCGTTCGAACTGGGTGAGGGAGGGGCGGATCAGATGGCCGCGGGCCAGGCGGAGCTGGGCCGTGCGGTAGATCGCGGCGGACATCCGGCCCAGGGCCTGGCCGTCCTGGTGGCGGTGCTTGCGCACGCCCACGTCGACCTGGGCCAGCGCGTCGAGGCCGACCAGGTGCAGGGCGTCGATCAGCATGCCCAGCTCCACGCCGTAGCCGACGGGGAACGGGAGCTGTTCGAGGAGCGAGCGGCGGGCCGCGTACTCACCGCCGAGCGGCTGGACGAAACCGGCCAGCTGCGGCCAGTGCATGTTCAGGAGGGGGCGGGCCATGAGCTCGGTCACACGGCCGCCCTGGCCGGCCGCCTGGCCGAGCGGGCGGTCGTACATCGCCTTGACGAGGTCCACGCCGGGGTCGGTGAGCAGCGGGCCCACGATCCCGGAGACGAAGTCCGACGAGAACTCCTTCAGGTCGGCGTCGATGAAGCAGACGATGTCCCCGCTGGTGACCAGGAGCGAGCGCCACAGGACCTCGCCCTTGCCCGGCACGGCCGGGATACGCGGCAGGATGTCGTCGCGGTGGACGACCCGGGCGCCCGCCGCGGCGGCCACCTCGGAGGTGCGGTCGGTCGAGCCCGAGTCGATGACGACGATCTCGTCGACGAGGGGGACCTTCAGCATCAGGTCGCGGCGAATGACGGCGACGATCTCACCGACCGTCGCCTCTTCGTTGAGCGCGGGCAGGACGACACTCACCGTGGCGTTCGAGGAACGCTTCGCGGCGATCAGCTTCTTGAGCGGGCGGTCCTTGACGGACCAGGAGCGCGTGCTCAGCCAGCGCTCGACGTTCTCCAGCACGTGCGGCTCTCCCTTGCGTTCTCATTCGGGGAAGCGCGTGATCTTCATCTCGCGGTTCGGACGGCTCCCTCCACCATCCAAGCCTTCGGTTACAGTCTTGAACAACGCGGATGACCATCGCATGTCCGAGGTCGTCGGTGTTCACAACCTCACAACTTCATACCGCTCATCCAGAGGGGCAGAGGGATACGGCCCGTTGAAGCCCCGGCAACCCTCCAGCCGGTCTTGTCGCATGTCATGCGCGGGGCTGCCGGCTCGGGAAGGTGCCAAATCCGTCTCATGGCGAGATGCGCCATGAGGAAGATGAGGAGAAAGGGCCTCGCCTCCATGGCTGCGCAAACTGTCGAGAGCACCACGACGACCAGCAACAACTCCGTAGACCTCGGTCCCGCCGCCGCGCTCTCCTGCCGCGAATGCGGCCACCGTGTCCCGCTCGGTCCGGTGTTCGCCTGCGAGGAGTGTTTCGGCCCGCTGGAGATCGCCTACGACTTCTCCTCGTACGACACCGAGGAACTCCGCAAGCGCATCGAAGCGGGACCCGCGAACATCTGGCGCTACGCGCCGCTGCTGCCCGTCCCCGCGGACGTGGCCACCAAGCCCAACATCAACCCCGGCTGGACCAAGCTCGTCCAGGCCGACAACCTGGCCCGCGAGCTGGGCGTCGACGCCGGCAAGCTGTTCGTGAAGGACGACTCCGGCAACCCGACGCACTCCTTCAAGGACCGGGTCGTCGCCCAGGCCATCGAGGCCGCCCGCGTCTTCGGCTTCACCACCCTCTCCTGCTCCTCCACGGGCAACCTGGCCGGTGCCGTCGGCGCCGCCGCCGCCCGCGCCGGCTTCCGCTCCTGCGTGTTCATCCCGCACGACCTGGAGCAGGGCAAGGTCGTCATGGCCGCGGTGTACGGCGGTGAGCTGGTCGGCATCGAGGGCAACTACGACGACGTGAACCGTTTCTGCTCCGAGCTGATCGGCGACCCGGCCGGCGAGGGCTGGGGCTTCGTCAACGTCAACCTGCGGCCGTACTACGCGGAGGGCAGCAAGACCCTGGCGTACGAGATCTGCGAGCAGCTCGGCTGGCGGCTGCCGGACCAGCTCGTCGTGCCCATCGCCTCCGGGTCGCAGCTCACGAAGATCGACAAGGGGCTCCAGGAGCTGATCAAGCTCGGGCTCGTCGAGGACAAGCCGTACAAGATCTTCGGTGCGCAGGCGGAGGGGTGCTCGCCGGTGTCCGTGGCCTACAAGGCCGGGCAGGACGTCGTACGGCCGCAGAAGCCGAACACGATCGCGAAGTCGCTTGCGATCGGGAACCCTGCGGACGGGCCGTACGTGCTGGATATCGCGCGGCGGACGGGTGGGGCTGTCGAGGACGTCAATGACGAGCAGGTCGTTGACGCGATTCGGTTGCTTGCGCGGACCGAGGGGATCTTTGCGGAGACCGCCGGTGGGGTGACGGTGGGGGTCGCCAAGAAGCTGATCGAGAACGGGTTGCTGGATCCGACGCTCACGACCGTTGTGCTCAACACTGGTGATGGGCTCAAGACGTTGGACGCTGTGGCCGATACCGGGCTGACTGCGACGATTCGGCCCAGTCTTGAGTCGTTCCGGGATGCAGGGCTCGCTTCTTAAGAGGTAGTTGTTCGTCTGCGTCGCCGGTGGGGGCTGGTCGCGCAGTTCCCCGCGCCCCTTCGGGGGCGCTCCACCTGACCGGAGGTTCCATCGTGAGCGTCAAAGTCCGCATCCCCACCATCCTGCGTACCTACACCGGTGGGCAGGCCGAGGTGGCCGCCGAGGGCGGGACCCTTGCCGAGGTCATCGCTGATCTGGAGAAGAACCACACGGGGATCGCTGCCCGGGTGCTCGATGATCAGGGCAAGCTGCGGCGGTTCGTCAATGTGTACGTCAATGACGACGACGTCCGGTTCGAGCAGGGGCTGGAGACGGCGACGCCGGACGGTGCGGGTGTGTCGATCATTCCCGCTGTCGCGGGCGGCTGATCAAGGGTTCGGTACCCACCAGTAGTAACCGTCGGTAACTTCGATTACCGAGAGTTCATCGAATTGCCCCCTCCGTGAGAGAAGCGGAGGGGGCAATTCTGTATGGTTGAGCGGGGTACAGTTGGGGAAGCCGCACCACTTCGACTGCCGCACGAGTATGAATTCCTGCCGCGCACCCATTGAGAAGTAGCCAAAGTGTGCAGGCCTTTTGCGTTTTTTGCTCCCTTTGTGGGGCCCGACTTGCCCTGAATTCGCGTGAATTCTCCGCATATTCCATGACCTGGTCTGCCCGGATTTCTCGTCCGATTGACCTGTTGCAGAGGGCAGTTGGACAGATACATTCGGCCGCGGTCGACGCGTTCCGGCGCACACCCCCACCGGTTGGGGGGTGAGGTCTGACCCGGATCCGCGAAGTGTGGATCTGTGCAAGGGCCAGTAATAGGGGAGTTAGGCATGGCTCAGGGCACCGTCAAGTGGTTCAACGCGGAGAAGGGGTACGGCTTCATCGCGGTCGACGGTGGTGCGGATGTTTTCGTCCACTACAGCGCGATTCAGATGGACGGCTACCGCACCCTCGAGGAAGGTCAGCGGGTCGATTTCGAGATCTCGCAGGGCCAGAAGGGGCCGCAGGCGGACATGGTCCGTCTGGCGACCAGCTGAAGCACGCGCCGGCGCACCGCAGCGACGTTCTTCTTCCTTCATTGAAGGATTCGAAGGGCTCGTACCTCGTGGGACCTCACGGGGTGCGGGCCCTTCGGCGTGTCCGCATGCCTGTCGGCGTGCCTGTCGGCGTGCCTGTCAGTGGCCTACCGGCCCGTAGGCGTCCCCCTGTTCACCTGCGGATCTTCGAGAGCCGCTTGCACTCGACAGGGGCGAGTGCTAATCATTGGCGTTAGCACTCTGAAGGTGAGAGTGATAACGAAGGACCGGGTCGGTGAGGCCCGCAGGCCAGGTGGTGCAAGGAACCATCGGGGCAGGCTGGCCGTCCGTCGCGGGCGCCAACGCGGTCCGGAGCAATCCACCCCAGTCCGGGAGGACCACTTCACATGGCCAAGATCATCGCGTTCGACGAGGAGGCACGGCGCGGTCTCGAGCGCGGGATGAACCAGCTCGCCGACGCCGTCAAGGTCACCCTTGGCCCCAAGGGCCGCAACGTCGTCCTCGAGAAGAAGTGGGGCGCCCCCACGATCACCAACGATGGTGTTTCCATCGCCAAGGAGATCGAGCTTGAGGACCCGTACGAGAAGATCGGCGCCGAGCTGGTCAAGGAAGTCGCGAAGAAGACGGACGACGTAGCCGGCGACGGCACGACGACCGCGACCGTCCTGGCCCAGGCGCTGGTCAAGGAAGGTCTGCGCAACGTGGCCGCGGGTGCGAACCCGATGGCCCTGAAGCGCGGCATCGAGAAGGCCGTCGAGGCCGTCTCCGGTGCGCTGCTCGACCAGGCCAAGGAGGTCGAGACCAAGGAGCAGATCGCTTCGACCGCCTCCATCTCCGCCGCCGACACGCAGATCGGCGAGCTCATCGCCGAGGCGATGGACAAGGTCGGCAAGGAAGGCGTCATCACCGTCGAGGAGTCCCAGACCTTCGGTCTGGAGCTGGAACTCACCGAGGGTATGCGCTTCGACAAGGGCTACATCTCGGCGTACTTCGCGACCGACATGGAGCGCATGGAGGCGTCGCTCGAGGACCCCTACATCCTCATCGCCAACTCCAAGATCTCCTCGGTCAAGGACCTGCTCCCGCTCCTGGAGAAGGTCATGCAGTCGGGCAAGCCGCTGCTGATCATCGCCGAGGACGTGGAGGGCGAGGCCCTCTCGACCCTGGTCGTCAACAAGATTCGCGGGACCTTCAAGTCCGTCGCGGTCAAGGCCCCGGGCTTCGGCGACCGCCGCAAGGCGATGCTGAACGACATCGCGATCCTCACGGGTGGCGAGGTCATCTCCGAGGAGGTCGGTCTCAAGCTCGAGAACACCTCCCTGGACCTCCTGGGCCGGGCGCGCAAGGTCGTCATCACCAAGGACGAGACGACGATCGTCGACGGCGGCGGCTCCGCCGACCAGGTCGCCGGCCGGGTCAACCAGATCCGCGCCGAGATCGAGAACAGCGACTCGGACTACGACCGCGAGAAGCTCCAGGAGCGCCTGGCGAAGCTCGCGGGCGGCGTGGCCGTCATCAAGGCCGGTGCCGCGACCGAGGTCGAGCTCAAGGAGCGCAAGCACCGCATCGAGGACGCCGTTCGCAACGCGAAGGCGGCCGTCGAGGAGGGCATCGTCGCCGGTGGTGGCGTGGCCCTGCTGCAGGCTTCCTCGGTCTTCGAGAAGCTGGAGCTGACGGGTGACGAGGCGACCGGCGCGAACGCCGTGCGGCTCGCCCTGGAGGCCCCGCTCAAGCAGATCGCCGTCAACGGTGGCCTCGAGGGCGGCGTCATCGTCGAGAAGGTGCGCAACCTTCCCGTCGGCCACGGCCTCAACGCCGCGACCGGTGAGTACGTCGACATGATCGCCGAGGGCATCATCGACCCGGCGAAGGTGACGCGCTCCGCGCTGCAGAACGCGGCGTCCATCGCCGCGCTCTTCCTCACCACCGAGGCCGTCATCGCCGACAAGCCGGAGAAGGCCGCGGCCCCGGCGGGCGGCGGCATGCCGGGCGGTGACATGGACTTCTGATCCTTCAGGGGATCGGCAGTTCATCGCGTACGAGTTCGAGGGCGGTACCTCTCTTCAAGGGGGGTGCCGCCCTCGGGCGTTTGCGGGACCATTGACGGGTGCTGTTCGGGGGAACTGGCGGAAGACGCGGCAGTCGGTACGGAGGGGGACCCGGGGGTCCTGGCCAACCGGGGCCGCCTCCTGAGCCCGCGCCCGAGACGTCGCTGCCGGAGCGGGCGCCGCTCAAGGGGCGGGGGGTTCATACGGCGTTCGTGGGTGGGGGAGTGGGGCTGGCGGGGCTGGTCTTCTTCTTCCTTACTGTGCAGGGCCCAGGCGGGGGCATGACTGCGGGCTCCCCGCCGGACCCGGGGGGCGGCCCGGCCGTGACCGCTTCGCCGGTGCGGCCGACGATGGGCGGCGGGGACGGGGGAAGCGGGGACGGGGGAAGCGGGCCGACGGCTGAGCCGACCGTGGCGGGGACCGAGCGCCCTGGGGCGAGCGAAACCGCGTCGGACGGTGGCACCACGGACACGACCGGACAGCCCAGCAACGGGCCGCCTCCGCCTCCCTCTTCGGACCCGGTACCCGTGACCTGGGTGCCCTTCTTCTCGGGTGACGTGACGCTGGACGAGTCCCCGCTCGACTTCGACCGGGCCCCGCCCCGGCCGGGCAGCGCCGACGACGCGGCGGCGGGCGTGGCCGAAGGCCAGGTGTACGTAGTGGTCGGGCGAGCCCAGGTATTGGCGAAAGCGGTGCCCGGCTCGACGGTCTCCTCGCCGGAGGATTGTGTCGACCTGCTCCGGGCGACCAGGCCGACCCCGGACCGCGTACCGGTGGCCGCAGACGACAGCCTCTGCCTCCTTACCGACGAGAAGCGCATCGTGCTCCTCTACGTCACGGCCACGTCGGCCCCGGCGGGCACCGCGGCGACAGCCGTGGAGGTGTGGGAGCAGTCGGCGGACTGACCAGGGCCGCACCCGCGCAGTGGCCCGGATCACAGCGAGTCGTGCCCGGATGCCGGAATGAGCGGACGCTCAGCCGTAGTTGATGCACATGCATGCACATAGGCCCAGCCCTGTGCGTCAACCGCACCTCCGCTTGTCTCCTGCCCCCTCCCCAAGGAGCCCCCACGTGACAGCCCCCACCTCCACCCAGACCTCCCGCGCGGCCCAGATCCTCTCCCGGCCCCTCACCGTGAACGGGCTCACCGTGCCGAACCGGATCGTGATGGCGCCGATGACGCGCCAGTTCTCGCCCGGTGGAGTCCCCGGGGAGAACGTGGCCTCGTACTACTCGCGTCGGGCCGCGGCGGGCGTCGGCCTGATCGTCACCGAGGGCACGTACGTCGGGCACGACTCCGCCGGGCAGAGCGACAGCATCCCCCGTTTCCACGGCGAGGAGCAGCTCGCGGGGTGGGCGAAGGTCGCCGAGGCCGTGCACGCGGCGGGCGGGAATATCGTGCCGCAGCTGTGGCACATCGGCATGGTCAGGGAGGCCGGGCAGCCCCCGTACGCCGACGCCCCGCCCGTCGGCCCGTCCGGGCTGCGGCTGGACGGCACCGCCGGTACCGGCGGCAGGGCGATGACGCAGGACGACCTGGACGACGTCATCGACGCGTTCGTCGAGGCCGCGGTGGCCGCCGAGCGCATCGGCTTCGACGGGGTCGAACTGCATGGCGCCCACGGCTACCTGATCGACCAGTTCCTGTGGGCCGGCACCAACCGCCGCACGGACGCGTACGGGGGTGACGTGGTCGCCCGTACGAAGTTCGCGGCGGAGATCGTGGCCGCCGTGAGGGAGGCGGTGTCCGCGTCGTTCCCCATCATCTTCCGGTACTCCCAGTGGAAGGGCCCCATCTACGACGCCCGCATCGCCGGGACCCCCGAGGAGCTGGAGTCGATCCTGACCCCGCTCGCCGCGGCCGGCGTCGACGCCTTCCACGCCTCCACGCGCCGTTACTGGCTCCCGGAGTTCGACGGCTCCGACCTCAACCTGGCCGGCTGGACGAAGAAGCTCACCGGCAGGCCGACCGTCACCGTCGGCTCGGTCGGCCTCGACGGCGACTTCATGCGGGGCTTCGCGGGCGAGGGCGCGCCGCTCAAGAGCATCGACGACCTCCTGGACCGCCTGGAGAACGAGGAGTTCGACCTGGTCGCGGTCGGACGCGCGCTGCTTCAGGACCCGGAGTGGGCGGCGAAGGTGCTGGAGGGCAGGACCGGTGAGCTGAAGGCGTACGACGCGGCGGCGCTGGGGTCGCTGAGCTAGATCCGGTCCGACAAGGGCTGGGTCCGGTCCGACCAGAGGGTGAACCAGTCGTCCGTAAGATTTCCGCCAAAATTGCTGACAATTTTGCGGGCGATTGGTTCGCTTTGCTGGCCGCTTGTCGGCCACCCGCCTCCGCTGTCACTGGAGACACAGACGGTCTTAAGGAACTGTTGTTGAACTGTGCGGCGTCCGAACGAGCCGCGAAGACAGGAGACAGCGATGAAGCGCAGGTCAGTGGTGATGGGACTCACGGCTGCGGCTGTTGCGATGCCCGCCGTACCCGCGATGGGGCTCGTGGCGGACGCGACCGCATCCCTCGTCTTCGACCCGGCCGCCCACACCGAGCAGACGGTGACCGTCACCGACACCACCAGTACCGCCCACGAGGTGGTCTACCGCTTCAACAAGGGCCGGGTGCCCGGGAACGTGAACCGGATCTTCTCGTCGGGTGTCAGCGCGGGCGGGGCGTTGTCGTCACTGCTGGGCGCGTCCGGGGACAGCCCGCTGTACGAGCCGTACCTGGAGGCGATCGGGGCGGCCGACGCGAGCGACGCGATCTTCGGGACCGGCGCGTGGTGTCCGATCACGGACCTCGAACACGCGGACATGGCGTACGAGTGGTGCTGGGGGGCGAACCCGCTGGCCAGCAGCGGCGCACAGGTGGACCAGACGCTGTCGGCCGAGCTGAGGACGGCGTACGGCGAGCATGTGGCGTCGCTCGGCCTGCGGGCGGAGGGGTACGGCAGACTCACCGCCCGCAATCTCGACGAGTACCTGCTGAAGACGTTCATGGAACCGTCGGCGACGAAGTACCTGACGGCCCTGTCGGCCGAGGCCCGCGCGGCCTACCTGGCCGCGAACCCGTTCATCACCTGGTCCGGGGGCAAGGCCCGCTTCACCTGGGCGGACTTCCGCGCCCACGTGGGCGCGCGGAAGAAGAACGTGCCCTCCTTCGACACCTTCGACATGGCCAGCCCCGAGAACAACCTCTTCGGTACGGGAACCACCCGGGCCCGCCACTTCACCCTCTGGAGCCTCCGCCACGAGAACGGCGACAGCGCCCGCCTCGACGCGGACATCCCGGAGAAGCTCGCCCTGATGAACCCGATGCACCACCTCGCCGACAAGGCCAACGCCAAGCGCTCCAAGCACTGGTGGATCCGCCTCGGCACGAACGACACGGACACGTCCCACACGGTCGCGGGCAACCTGCACGCACGGCTGGAGCAGCTGGAGCAGCTGGGGGACGACGTCGACACGTCGTACTACTGGGACGCGGGGCATGGGGCGGATCAGGATCCGGGGGACTTTGTGACGTGGATCGGGGAGGTGTCGGGTTACTCGAAGGGGCGGGGTGCCGACTCGCCCGCGTCGCCCAGGCCGTAGCGGTCGCGGCTAGCGAGAGGCCCGTACGCAGAACTCATGGCCGTCCGGATCGGCCATCACCACCCAGTCGACCTCGCCCTGGCCGATGTCGATCCGCGTCGCCCCGAGGGAGACGAGACGGGCGACCTCCGCCTGCCGATCACCCTCGGCAGGAGCACGACGCCGTCGTACGGGTCGTCGGCGACCAGCTCCCAGTCCAGGAAACCGGCCCAGAAGCGGGCGAGACCCAGTGGGTCGTTCGCGTCGAAACAGAGCGCGTGAAGGTGGGACGTCATGGCGTCGGCATCTCCGATCCGCTGACTCACAGCCGCAGGCAGAGGCGGGGTCTCCCTGCCCATGAGGCAATCAACGCCAGGGCGCCCGCGAACTCCCACGCAACGCGATTTGTTCGCGGCGTCCCGTCGGCGGAAATTGGCTGTCAACCTTTGGCGGCCCGCAGTGCTCTGAAGGGGGGTGACAGCGGACAGGGCCCCTTGCCGGGGCCCGGAAGGGAGAACAGATGCCGGAGAACGGCCGGGGCTCCGAGGCGCCGGAGAGATCCCAGGCGCCCGAGAGCTTCGAAGCCTTCGCCCGGGCGAGTCAGAGACGGTTGTTCCGGATCGCGTACCTGCTGTGCGGGGACATGGACACGGCCGGGGACCTGACGCAGACCACGCTCGCCAAGATGTTCCAGAACTGGCGGCGGGCGGGTGCCGCCGACAACATCGAGGCCTATGCCACGACCGTGCTGACCCGTACCTTCCTGGCCGAGCGGCGGCGCCGGCTGCGGGACCTGCTGGAGCACCGCAGGTCCGGCTCCCGTCCCGTGCCCGACCACACCGATCTGCGGGTGACCCTGCTGTCGGCGCTGGCCGGGCTGCCGCCCAAGGCCCGGGCCATGGTCGTGCTGCGGTACTGGGAGGACCAGAGCGTCGAGTCCGTCGCCGAGCTCATGAAGTGCAGCGAGTCCACGGTCAAGAGCCAGTGCTCACGCTCCCTGGGGAAGCTGCGCGCCCAGCTGGGCGAGGCCCACATCTACACCGCAGGGAGCTGAGGAACCGTCATGGGAAACGACATGCCTGAAGAGGACCGCCCGAGCGCCCTGCTGGTCAGGGACGCGATGGAACGTACGGTGGCGGAGCTGCCGTTCCACGACCTGGTGCCCGGCGCGGTCGCCCAGGGCAGGCGCCGCAAAGCGCGTGCCCGGCTCGCGATCGTCGCCGGGATCGTCTGCGTGGTCGGGGCGGTGGTGCTCGGCTCCGTGACGCTGCCGGTCGGGGGCGGCGGTCGTACGACGGTCCGCCCTGCCGCGAGCGCCACACCCGAGCCCGAGCCAGAGCCGACGCCGTACCGCACGCCGGTCCACATCGAACCCACGAGCGACGAGGAATCGTCCATGGCCGATCTGCCGGTCGCCGAACGGGAACGGCGGGAGGAGTTCCAGCAGCGGGCGGCCGTCCTCCTGGACAAGCTGCTGCCGGACGCGGTCGGCCTGATCAGGCCGGTGGACCTGGAGGTGCGGCGCTACCAGGGCGAGACCGAGGACGGGAAGGTGTTCCCGGTCATCTTCTCCGTACGGCCGTCCGGAGAGGACTCCGGCCCGAAGAGCTGCCCGTCCGACCCCGGTGCCCTCAAGGGCGGAAGCTGCGAGCAGGCCACGCTGCCCGGTGGCATCAAGGCAACCGCGTACCGCATGATCTCCGACTTGCCGGAGACCACGGCCACCCTGGTCACCTTCTCCTACGGGGACAGTGACGTCTCACTCACGGTCAACCCGGACGAGGACGCCACCACCTCCGCCCCGGTCACCATGGAGAAACTGGTGGCGACGGTCAGCGACCCCCGCTTCCTCGACCTGGTGCGGTACGCGGACGAGAACCCGATGCAGGAGAGGCAGACGTCCATCGCGGGCGGGTGAGGGCCGGGGCCGATGCCGGGGGCCACGCTGTCCGTGGGGTGGCCTCCGGCGGCTCAGTCGGCGTAGTCCTTGAGTTTCTCGGTGTTGAGGGTGACGTTCACGGGGGCGGGGAGTTCGACCACGGCTCCGTACGGGTACGAAGGGTGCTGCTGGTAGGTCCCGTTCTTCGGCTCGCTGTACACGACCAGGGTGTCGTTGTCGCGGTCGATCAGCAGATAGACCGGGATGCCTGCCTCCGCGTAGCCGCGCACCTTGTCGATGCGGTCTCGTCGGTCGGTGTCGCGGTCGTGGGAGGTGACTTCCACGACCATGAGGACACCCTCCGGCGAGGCCCAGTTCTTGTCCTCGGCGATGAAGTGATCCAACGGCGCCAACGCGGCGTCCGCCGTGGCGTTCCCTTTGCGGTAGGCGCCGATCTTGAGGTCCTGTTCGTGGTACATGGCGAGTTCGGGGCGCAGTTGCATGAACAGCCGAATGAGCCACACCACAATGGCCCTGTGGCGGTTGTCCGGCAACGGCTTGACCTCTAGCTTTCCGTCGATGAGTTCGAGCTTCACGCCCTCGGGAGCCCTACGGGCCAGCTCCTCGAAGTCCTCGACCTCGATGTGATCGCCCTTGACGTACAGCCGTCCATCGAGGAATTCGAGCTGTACGTTTTCGGGGGCCTTACCGGCCAGCTCTTCGAAGTCCTCTCGGGACATCTGCGGGCGCCTGGTGCCAAAGGTCATGGTGGACTCGCCTCCTTCCCACCATGGTGCCCCGGCTGTATGCCTCCGGACCGTTGGAGCGGTCATACGTGTTGCCTTTCGGGTCGGCCGGGAATCTCGGTCATGGCGTGGTGCTCCGCGCCATGTACCTCTTGAGGCTTTCGGTGTTCAACGCGACGTCCACCGGGGAGGGGAGCTGGACGGTCGTCCCCCAAGGGCACGAGGCGGCGAGTTGGTAGCGACCGTCCTTGGGCTCGCTGAGGATGGTGATGGTGTTCCGGGCTCGCCCAGTGGCTCCGCCCCAGACGATGGTCCCTCCGTACGAGCGAGGCGTCGGGCAGGTATCGGCCCGCCAGTGAGGTTTCCGTACGCAGGCCGGCGTACGGAAACAGGTTCCATGCCCTGTCCTCCGCCACGAACTGCCTCAGCAGCGACACCAGGATCTCGCTGTGATCGCCGTCCGGCGGCGGCTTCACCGCCGCCCTGCCCCGGACGAACTCCAGCCAGACGGTTTCAGGCGCCCCGCGGGCCAGGTCCTCGAAGTCGTCGAGCGGCATCTGCGGAACGCGCGGGTGCGTTCTGGTCATGTACGGCTCTCTTCGCGGCGTCGGGACATCTCTGCGCGGATACCGGCCGCGCGGGAGTGGATCGCGGAGGCGGGCAGGGGCGAGGAGGGACGGGGCGGGGTCTCGCCCCGGCAGGTGCCGCAGATGCCGCCTGGCAGGGCCTCCGCCCGCCCCGGCACCCCGCACTTCGCGCACTCCAGCATCCGCAGCGGCGGCCGTGCGGCGGTGGGTTGCGGGGGCATCTTGGTGGTGAGGCGTCTGCGGATCAGGGCGGCCGGGTGGTGGACCGGGGTCGGCAGGCCGGCGGTCAGGGCGTGTCGTACGGATTCCTCGTTCGCGCCTCGCTCGAACCACTCCGCGACCAGCGGGGCCAGCGACGTGCAGTCCGCCTCGGAGAGGGACAGGGTGGGAGTGCTACGGGTGAGGGCGACGAGCAGGATGAACGCGCGGGAGCGGGTCGGGCGGCCCTGTCCCTCCGGGGACTCCTTCGGTACGTCTCCCCGCGTGAACGTCGCCCACCAGTCGTCGTCTCGTGCCGTGCGCGTGAACCACGTTCGGGTGATCCAGAGTTGGCTTCCCGTGCCGGTCAGGTGTTCGCGGCCCCGGCGCAGGTGGCCTGCCTTTTGGAGGTTGTTGAGGGTTGTGCGGAGGGCGCATTGGCCGTACGGGAGGTGCTTGGCCAGCGTCTTTACGCTGACGTCGGCCCCGCTCGGCAACCGGTCGATGTACGCGGCCACCGCTGCCTCGCGGGGTGGGAGATGCGCGAAGTCGTGGTTCGTGCGGGGGCGTTGGTCGGGGGCGTCGCGTTTGCCGTAACCCGGATTGGCCATCGGGTGGGGCGGGGTCGCGTGCGCGGGCAGGGCGGCAGCACTAAACTTGGCTTCAGCCACGGGATTTCCTTTAAGCCATGGATCTCGACGGTCAGACCTCTGTCAGGTGTTCGCTGCACCTGGCGGGGGTCGTTTTTGTTTGCTGTCCCGGAACGCTAACCCCTCGTGACTCTGCGTGGCAAGCCGAACGCGTCAAGTCAACACGCGGGGTGGGAGGGCGGGTTGAGGCCCGCCTCCCATTCCTCAGAAAGAGGGCTCGGGGCTCGCCGTTTGAGCTTCGGGGCGGCGGGAGGTCAGGCGTGCTTGAGATTCTCGACGAAGGCTGTCCACGCTTCCGTCCGGAGCGTGAGCTTCGGGCCCTGGGGGTTCTTGGAGTCCCGGATGGGGACGATGGCGGGGTGGTCGGCGGCGACTTCGAGGCAGTCGGCGCCGTCGCCCGCGCTGTACGTCGACTTGTACCAGGTGGCCGAACTCAGGTCGTACTCATGGCTGTTCTTCATTCTCGTAATCCTGCGCCACGGCCTCGATGAGGGCCAGTGAATCCTGAGGCGAAAGTGCCGCCGCCTGGAGGAGGCTGAACGTGAGGCTGTGACGGGCGATCTTGGCTGGGTCGTCCATCAGCTTCCCCGTGTCCATCCCCTCGATGAAGCAGAGCGGGGGCGCGTCCGCGAACTCCATGAGCTTCAGGGAGCCACCCATCCCGGCATGTGCTCCGGCGCTGAACGGCAGCACCTGCACGATGATCCGGTGACGGCGTGCCATGTCCGCCACATGGCGAAGAGCCTTCGCCATCGTTGCCGCTCCGCCGACCGCCCGGCGGAGCGCTGCTTCGTCCAGGATCCCCCAAAACAAGGGGGTTGTTGGATCGTCGAGGACGTGGGTGCGTTCCATGCGGAGCGCCACCAGTTCCTCGATCTCGGACTCCGGGGCCAGCGGCCGGTAAGTGCGGAACAGCGCTGCCGCGTATTCCGGCGTTTGCAGCAGGCCGGGGATCAGTAGCGGGAGGTAGTGCCTGATCGTCGTCGCGATCGCCTCCGCTTCCGCTGCCTCCGTGAAGTTCTCGGGGTACTTCGACTTGGCGAGAGCGGCGCAGTTGCGCTCGAAGAAGTCCTTGGTGTCCAGCATTTTGTCGAACTGGACGGCGTACTCGTGCATCATCCGGCGTGTACCGGCCTCCAGTTGGCCGATGAACGAACCGCTGACAAAGAGCGGTGAACCCAGTTGCTCCTGGCTCAGCCCCGCCGCCTCTCGGGCGTGGCGCAACTCGGCGCCCAGGAAGGCCCGAGGTGAGGAGGCCGGGTCGAGGTCCTTCGGTCCTGCCATGGCAACTCCCTCTCTCACACATGTGGTTGTTGGGATTCCGGCTCTGGCCAGGTTAGACACCCGACCGCCACGCTGTGTGGAGAACGCGAACACTCAGAGTGGAGAGGAACGGGCGCGATGGAGCTGCTGTCGACCGAGGACATCGTGGTGCGATTGCGGGCGGCGTTGAAAGGCGTCGGCGTCGCCCTGCCGTCGCTGGGCGTCGACCCCGTGAGCGGTGCGAGCGATGAGCCCTTCGCGCTGGTGCTCCTCGGGCGCTGCAACGTCCGTACGGCGACGCGGCTGGCCGCCGTGCTGGAGGGCGTGGCCGCGGGGGACGACGAGACGTGAGTGACGTGTCGTACGCCCTTGATGTGCGCGACGGGCGCATCGGCGAGGTCATGGGGCGCGAGGGCGGGTATGTGCAGTTGCGGCCCGTGGGCGGTGGGCGCGAGTGGGACTGTCCGCCGGAGGCGTTGGAGGAGGCGGCGCCTGGGGATGTGCTGCGGGCGCGGGTGCGGCGGGTGAATCGGGAGGGGCGGTTGCCCTGAGGCGGGCAGCCCGGTCGAGGCCGGGCCGCCCGAGTCACTTCGGGGTCAGCAGAGGCGGCCGACGTAGTGGGCGCCGTCGATCTTGCTGCTGCTGCCGAGCCAGGTGTCGCCGGGGCCCACGCACTTCTCGTAGTTCGGGCCGAAGACCTCCACCTCGATGATGATCCGGGAGCCGTCGCCCGTGCAGTGGTTGTAGTACGCGTCGCTGCCCGTCTCGTAGAACCCGCAGGGGTTCGCGGCGGCGGTGGCCGCCGGTGCGGCGACGGCGAGGAGGAGGGCGCTGGTCATGGGGGTGATGGCGGCGAGGGTGGTGGTCAGGACGCGGCGGACGTTCATGGCCTTCACGGACGGTCTCCTGCGGAAAGTGCGGAATCGGACACCGGCAGCATTGATGATCAACGCGCGGTGGTCCGGCACTTTCCTCGGATGAGGGCCGTGGTTCACCCGGTCGTGTGGATCAAGGTTTGAGTACGGGGATCCTGGCGTGCGTCTCCTGGAGCATGTTCCGCATCGCCATGCGGAAGATCTCGGCCTCGTGGTCGCCGAGGAAGTCGGTGTGGCCGAACACCTGGAGGATGACCAGGCCGTGCAGGTGTCCCCACGCGCTGAGGAAGAGGGCGGTCGCGGCTGGTGGGATGGCTGTTTCCGTGCTGTCCGGCGGCATCTGTGCCAGGTGCGCGCGGAGCGCCGGTGAGAGCGGGGGGACGTCCGCCGCGGCGAGCTGTTCCGTGGTGAATCCGCCGAACAGTTCGCGCTGGAAGGTCGCGGCCATCCGGCGGACCGCCTGGGTGGTCGGGCCGTCCTGGGGGGCTTCGTAGTACCGCAACGGCGTTCCGTAGAGGAGCTGGAACCGCTCGGGGTTGTCGAGGGCCCAGCGGCGGTAGCCCTCGGCCGCGACCACCGTGCCCGGTAGCGGTGAGCCGTCCGGCTCGGTCCCTCCGGTGTCGACGGCGGTCTGTACGGCGTCGGCCAGGTCGTCGTACGCCTTGGTGATCAGCGCCGTGACCAGGGCGTCCCGGCTCGGGAAGTAGTGGTAGAGCGCCTGCACGGTCATGCCCAGGCTCCGGGCGACCGCGCGCAGGGAGAGCGCGTGCGGGCCGTGCTCGGTGAGGTGGACCTCGGCGGCGTCCAGGATCTCCCGGGCTGCGGCGGCCCGGCGTCGCTCCCGCAGGGAGGGAGGAGCCGGTGGGTTGTGTGCGGGATTGTGTGCGGGCATGAAGAAAATCTAACACTGCCAAATCTTTTTGCCTCCCGCTAACTTCGTTCGTGGCGCGCCAGTCAACTCCCTTCCCTCGCTCTCAACTCCCTTCCTGTCAAAGGAGAACGGTCATGTTCGACCGCATAGCCGAGCTGGCGATCCGCCGGTCCCGGCTGGTCCTCGTCGTCGCCGTCGTGGCCACGGCCCTCATGGGTGTCCTGGGCGCCGGCGCGTTCGGTAAACTGCTCGGTGGCGGCTTCGACGACCCGGCCTCCCAGTCGACCCGGGCCGCGAAGGTCATTGACGAGAAGTTCGGCGGCGAGACGAACCTGGTTCTGCTGGTCCGGGCCTCGGACGGGCGTGTCGATGCCTCGGCCGCCGCCCGGAGCGGCCAGGAGCTGGTGGCCGACCTGCGAGCGGAGAAGAGCCTCGCGAACGTCGTCTCGTACTGGGATACGGACACCGGCATCGCGGATCTCCGCTCCCGGGACGGCCGCGAGGCCATCGTGCTCGCCCATGTGAAGGGCGACGAGACCCAGCAGCAGGAGAACGCCCGCGCCCTCATCGACGCCTACACCGGAACGTACGGGGACGGGGACGCGCTCACTGTCCGGGCCGGGGGCGGCGCCGCTGTCGGCGGTGACATGTCGAAGCAGGTCGTCGACGATCTCGTCCTCGCCGAGGCCATCGCCGTGCCGCTGACCCTCGTACTGCTCCTGTTCGTCTTCGGCAGTGTGGTCGCGGCCCTGCTGCCGCTCGTCATCGCGGTCATCGC
Organism: Streptomyces sp. GQFP; assembly: GCF_021545335.1. Taxonomy (GTDB): domain Bacteria; phylum Actinomycetota; class Actinomycetes; order Streptomycetales; family Streptomycetaceae; genus Streptomyces. Next base: position 5,656,637 of record NZ_CP089312.1, read on the forward strand.
CATCCTGGGCTCGTTCGCCCAGCTCTCGCTCCTCGGGAGCGTCACCGACGTCTCCGTCTCGGCGACCAACCTCACCACCGCGCTGGGCCTCGGCCTGGGCATCGACTACGCCCTGCTGATGATCAGCCGGTTCCGGGAGCAGCTCGCGACGGGGGCGAGTGTGGACGACGCCGTACGTCGGACGGTGCACACCGCGGGCCGTACGGTCGCGTTCTCCGCCGCGACCGTGGCCGCTGCCCTCGCCGCGCTCCTGGTGTTCCCGCAGTACTTCCTCCGCTCGTTCGGCTACGCCGGGGTCGGCGTCGTCGCCGTCGCGGCCGTCAGCACCCTGTTCGTGATGCCGGCGCTGTTCGTGGTCCTGGGGCACCGGGTCAACAGCGGGCGGCTGCCGTTGCCGTGGTTGAAGCAGGGGCGCGCGACCGCTCGTACGTCCCGTACTTCCATGTGGGGACGGCTGGCCCGTACCGTCATGCGGCGGCCCGCGCTCACCGCGCTGCCCGTGCTCGCGGTCCTGCTGGTCGCGGCGAGCCCGCTGCTGGGGATCACCTTCGGCACCCCGGACGAACGCGTCCTGCCTGCGGGCGCCGAGAGCCGCCAGGTCTCCGTGGCCCTGCGCGAGAACTTCAACGGCAACGACGAGTCGGCCCTTCATGTCGTCATCGACGGGCCGGTCGCGCAGGCTCCGTTGAGCGTGTACGCGGCTGAACTGTCCGGGTTGGGTGGTGTGGTGCGGGTCGACGCGAGTGCCGGTACCTACGTGGACGGCCAGCGGTCCGCCGATTCTCCCAACTCCGCCCTCGGGCGGCCCGGGGCGCAGCGGATCACTGTCGTGAGCGACCTGGTCCCTCGGTCGGACGAGGCGCAGGACCTGGTCCGTGAGGCACGGTCCGTCGAGCCGCCCGCCGGATCAGACCCCCTCGTGGGCGGTGTCGACGCCGTACTGGTCGATTCCAAGGACTCCATCAGCGGCCGGCTCCCGATCGCCGTGGCCCTGGTCGCGCTCACCACCTTCGTCCTGCTCTTCCTGTTCACGGGGAGCGTGGTCCAGCCTCTGCGGGCGCTGCTCCTCAACGTGGTCAGCCTGGGCGCGACCCTCGGCGTCATGACCTGGATCTTCCAGGACGGGCACTTCTCCTCGCTGCTCGGCTTCTCGGCGCAGCCGATGGAGGTGTCGATGACCGTGCTGATGTTCTGCATCGCCTTCGGTCTGTCGATGGACTACGAGGTGTTCGTGACCAGCCGGATCAAGGAACTCCACGACCTGGGCGAGGACAACGAGTCCGCCGTGGCCAACGGCCTCGGGCACACCGGCCGTATCGTCACCGCGGCGGCCTGCCTCCTCGCCGTGAGCTTCTTCGCCTTCGGCACGTCGAAGATCAGCTTCATGCAGATGTTCGGTCTGGGGAGTGGGCTGGCGATTCTCATCGACGCTGTGGCTGTACGGGGGGTTCTTGTCCCTGCGGCGATGCGACTGCTGGGGCGCTCGGCCTGGTACGCGCCCGGTTTCCTGCGGACAGTGCATGGGCGGTTCGGCCTCAGCGAGGGGGGACCTGCGGCGGCCTCCGTAGCTGCGCCGGGGGCCGAGGCGGAGTCTCCGTACGCGAAGAACTCGACCGGGGTCTGACCCCGGACCACGCACGCCGGAGGCCGTCCCCCAGTAGTGGTTCGGACACCACTACTGGGGGAATCCATGCATACTGGCAAGAGGTATGAATGTGTCTGGAGGATGCCATGTCACGTACCATGATCGACCTTGATGATGCACTCATTGCCGAGGCCGCGGAAATACTGGGCACCACGACCAAGCGAGCCACGGTGAACGGCGCCCTGGCGGAGTTCGTGGCGGCGGCGAAGCGGCAGCGGTTCATGGACATGTTGGAAGGCGGGGTCTTCAGTGACCTCGGTGATCCGGAAGTGATGGCGAAGGCGTGGCGGTAGAGCGGTTTCTCGTCGACAAGAGTGTGTGGGTGCGTGCCGGAAATCCGTCGGTCAGGGCTGCGCTGATGCCTCTTGTGCAGCGGGGACTTCTCGCGACGTGTGCTGTTGTCGACCTGGAGATCCTGTTCAGCGCGCGTAACGGGGAAGAGCACGCGGCGGGGCGGTCGGTCCGCAAGGGTTTCGAGTGGCTGCCACTCACCGACGAGATCGGCGCTCGGGTCATCGAGGTCCAAGGGCTTCTGGCGGAGAAGGGTATGCACCGCGAGGCGTCCATCCCGGACCTGCTGATGGCCGCCACGGCTGAGCGGCACGGCGTGACGGTGCTGCACTATGACGGCGACTTCGAGCACATCGCCGAGATCACCGGGCAGCCCGTCGAGTGGGTGGTGGAGCGTGGGTCCGTGCCGTGAGCGGGGCTCCTCTGGTCAGTGAGGTTGCCGAAGAGGGCTACAGGTTGCTCATCGGCTCGATGTCCGCCAGACCGAGCAGCAGGAGAACGTCCGCGCCGTCGTCGACGCCTACACCGGAACGTACATCGCCATCCTGGGCTCGTTCGCCCAGCTCTCGCTCCTCAGGAGTATCACCGACGTCTCCGTCTCGGCGACCAACCTCACCACGGCACTGGGCCTCGGCCTGGGCATCGACTACGCCCTGCTGATGATCAGCCGGTTCCGTGAGCAGCTCGCGACGAAGGCGAGCGTGGACGACGCGGTACGCCGGACGGTGCACACCGCGGGCCGTACGGTCGCGTTCTCCGCCGCGACCGTCGCCGCCGCGCTCGCGGCGCTCCTCGTGTTCCCGCAGTACTTCCTCCGCTCGTTCGGCTACGCCGGGGCCGAGGCGGAGTCTCCGTACGCGAAGAACTCGACGGGGCCTGACCTCGGACCGCGCGGGAGACCACCGGGCTCTGGTGTCAGGGCTCGGGGTTCTCCGCGAGGCCGTCCAGCTGCTCCATGTGTGTCGGAGTCAGCTCGACCCGGCCCGCCGCCACGTTCTCCTCCAGGTGGGCGATCCTTGCCGTGCCAGGGATCGGGAGGATCGCCGGGGAGTGGTGGAGGAGCCAGGCCAGGGCGATCTGGGTGGGGGTCGCGTCGAGTTCGTGGGCGATGGCGGTGATCGTCGCCTGTTCGCCCGTCGAGCCCCGAGCCACCGGACGCCACGGCAGGAACGCGATCCCCGCCGCCTCGCAGGCCCTGAGCACGGGCTCGTGCTCGCGGTCGAGCAGGTTGTACCGGTTCTGGACGCTCGCGATGTCGACGATCTCGCGGGCGTCGGCCAGTTCCGCGACCGTCACCTCCGAGAGGCCTATGCGGGCGACCTTGCCCGCCGCCCGCAACTCCCGCAGCGCGCCCAGCTGTTCGGGGAGCGGGACCTCCGGGTCCAGACGGTGCAGCTGGAGGAGTTCGAGGCGTTCGACGCGCAGTCGGCGCAGGGCCTCGTCGACCTGCGTACGGAGGCTGTCCGGGCGGCCGTCGTTGCGCCACTCGCCGGACGACTGGGAGCGGGTGAAGCCGACCTTCGTGGTGATCAGCAGGTCGTCGGGGTAGGGGTGCAGGGCCTCGGCGAGGAGTTCCTCGTTGGCTCCGCCGCCGTAGAGGTGGGCAGTGTCGATGAGGGTGACGCCCAGTTCGACCGCCCGCCGGGCCACCGCGACGGCGTTCGCGCGGGCGGCGGCCGGTTCGGCGGGCAGGTGCATGGCGCCGAAGCCGAGCCTGCCGACCTCAAGTGCCCTGGCCTCTTGGTCTCCGCCGATACGGAACGTGCTGAACGTGCTCACAGGTTGCCCATCGGCTCGATGTCCACCTTCACCGGCGTACCCCAGATCCGCAGTACCTCGTAGTCGGTGAACTCGTGGACCAGGCGGTAGGCGATGCCTGGGCGGGCGCCCCGGCGCTCGGCGGAGAGGTAGCGCTCGGCCTCCAGGCGGTCGCGGCGCGGGGTGCCGCAGAGCTGCCAGACCTGGCCGGTCCAGACCTCGGGGAGCCAGCGCTGCTGGGGCTGGGGGCGGTCTGCGCGGACGCCGTAGCGGGACATCGTGCGCTCGGGGGTCGCCGATTCCGGGTTCGTGGGACGGTGCTGCCCGTAGTCGCCGTTCTGTTCGCTGCGGCGGGCGCTTCGGCGGCGCGTCTCGCAGAGCAGGCACAGGTCGACCGCGCTCTCGTCGATCGGGCCGTTCGGATGCTCGCCGCAGCGGGTCGTGGGCGCCGACCCGGACACCGTGTCCTCCAGGATCGCCAGGGCCCGCTTCAGGTCGGCCTTGACCTCCTGCAGTTTCGCGTCGGGGGTGTCGGAGCCGAGCGCGTCCCCGTGCTCGCCGAGGACGCGCAGGGCTCGCCCGAGGGCGGTCAGCTGGGCGTGGTTCACGGTGGTCGTCCCTTCGGCGGGCAGGCGTACGTGTGCGTGCGGTGTGCTGAGTGCTCAGTGGTCTCCACCGTCGCACACGCCACTGACAACGCGGGCGAGTACGGCTGTGCCGACGGAGGCGGGCCTACGCCTCGAACTCCGTCAGGTCGATCGCGTGGACGATCAGCTGATGGCCGTACACGGGGTGGGTCGTCTGCCGTTCCTCGGTCAGGCCCAGCTTGCGGATGACGTTCTCGGAGGCGTCGTCGCCCGCCCTGCTGATGCTGATCACCCGGTCGAGACCCCGGTCCTGGAGGGCGAACTCCAGGGTCGCGTGGGCGGCCTCGGAGGCGTACCCCTGACCCCAGAACTGCGAGCCGAGCAGCCAGCTGATCGCCACGTCGGACGCGACCTCCGGCAGGAACTCGGGCACGGACAGGCCGACCGCGCCCGCCAGTTCGCCCGAGGCGAGCAGTTCGACGGCGAAGATCCCGAAGCCCTCCTCGTCCCACTCCTCCTCCCACCGCTCGATCACCTCGGCCGTGTACTCCAGGTCGCGCACCGAGCCGTCGTCGATCCAGCGCATCACCTGGGAGTCCGCGTGGATCTCCGACAGGGGCACGAGGTCGTCGTCGGTCCAGCGGCGGAGGAGGAGGCGGGGGGTGTGGATCTCGGTCATGGCGCCCATCCTGCCCGACGGCCGAGCCCCTCAGTACGGCAGTAGTGCCTCAGTAGTGCCTCAGTGGGGTGCCGCTGCCAGGGCCGCGCGCAGGTGGCCGTCGTTCTCCGCGAGGAGCCGGGCCGCCGTCGGGCCGTCCACGCCGCCCAGGACGACGAGGATCGCGTTCTTCGTCTCCCCGTCCGTCGCCGCGAGGGCCGCCTCGATCTCCTCGTCGCCCGCCCCGGTCGCCAGGGCGACGATCCGCCGCGAACGGGCCCGGAGCTTCTCGTTCGACGCCCGTACGTCGACCATCAGATTCCCGTACGTCTTGCCGAGCCGGATCATCGTGATCGTCGACAGCATGTTGAGGACGAGTTTCTGTGCCGTGCCCGCCTTGAGGCGGGTGGACCCGGTGAGCAACTCGGGTCCTACGACGATCTCGATGCCGTGGTCGGCGGCGGCCGCGAGCGCGCTGTGCGCGTTGCAGGACAGCCCGATCGTCAACGCGCCCTGCGCGCGGGCGTGTTCGACGGCACCGATCGCGTACGGCGTACGGCCCGACGCCGAGACGCCGACCACCGTGTCCAGGGCGGTGACGCCGAGCGCGTCGAGGTCACCGGCGGCCAGCTCCTTGGAGTCCTCGGCACCCTCGACCGAGGTGACCATGGCCTCGGGGCCGCCCGCGATCACGCCCGTGACCTGCGCGGGGTCGGTGTTGAAGGTGGGCGGGCACTCGGACGCGTCCAGCACACCGAGCCGGCCCGGGGTCCCCGCGCCCGCGTAGACCAGTCGGCCGCCGCGTGCCATACGGGCCGCCACGGCGTCGATCGCGGCGGCGATCTCCGGGATCCGTTCGGCGACGGCGGCCGGGACGGTGGTGTCCTCGGCGTTCATCAGCCGGGCGATGTCGAGGGTGGGCAACTGGTCGATCTCGGCGAGCTCCGGGCGGAACGCCTCGGTCGTCAGCGACTCCAACTCCTCTTTCAGGGCGCGATGGTTGGAGGAGGCGTCAGCGGTTGAGGTCATTGCGTGCAGCTCTTTCCGATCTAACGGTCCAACGGTCTAACAGTTCAACGGTCTAACGGTTCAACGGTCTTTCGGTCCAACGGCCTTCGGTGCTATCGGCGAGATGTCGTGTTGCTGTTGCTGCTGCGGGGGGTGTGGCGGTGGGCCAGGGCCTCGTAGGAGGCCGAGAGGGCGGGCGCGGCGGTCTCGTACGTCTTCTGCGCCACACCTATGAACAGGCAGTCCACGACGAGGAGTTGGCTGGTCCGGGACGACATGGCCGCCGGGCGCAGCTCGCTCTCGCGGGCCGTGGAGGTGGTGAGGATGTGGTCGGCGTACTGGGTCACCGGCCCGTCGGGGCGTCCGGTGATCGCGACGGTGCTGGCCCCTCGCTCGAACGCAACCCTGAGTGGCTCGATCACATCACCCGTGGACCCCGAGTGCGTGATCGCGATGGCGACGTCCTTCGCGCGCAGCTGCACGGCGTTGGTGACGGCGAGGTGCGGGTCGCTGTGGGCGTGCGCTATCAGCCCTATGCGCAGCAGTTTCTGGGTGAGGTCCTGGGCGACCAGGCCGGAGGCGCCGACGCCGTAGATGTCGATGCGACGGGCGGCGGCGAGCGCGCTGACGGCGGCCGACAGCTGGACGACATCGAGCCCGGCGGCGGTGTCGGCGAGGGTCTGCTGCTCGTCGTACGCCAGTTTCGCCACCACGTCGGCGAGCGGGTCGTCGACGGCGATGTCGGCGGTGACGGCGGGGGAGCGCCCTGACTGCTGCTGGGCGGCGAGGCCCGCGAGCGCGAGGCGCAGGTCGCGATACCCGGGGTAGCCGAGCAGCCGGGCGGTACGGACGACCGTCGCCTCGCTGGTGCCGGTGAGTTCGGCGAGGCCGGTGACCGTGAGGGCCGCGCAGCCGGCCGGATCGGCGGCGACCGCCTCGGCGACGCGCTGCATCGAGCGGGTCATCGAGGGCGCCAGCGTCCGCACCTTGGCGGCGAGGGCGGCGGGCGCGGGTGGGGTGACACCGAGCCCACCGGGTACGGCGGCCGCTGATCCGAAAATTTCCTTCACGTCTTGGGTCACATGATGAAAGATATTTTCCATTCGGGCGTACGGTCAAGAGTGCGCACAATGGGTGCATGACCCCCATCACCCCCTTGGAGCAGGCGCTGCACTCGGCCCGCGCCCTCGTGCTCGCCGACCTGGTCGCGGGCGAGGTCGCCGAGGCGGACGTGGTCTCGATGGTCGAGGAGTCGGTCGTACAGCGCCGCTGGTGGGTCGAGCAGTGGCCGGAGGGTTCCGGGTACGTGGCGGGGCTGGTCGCCCAGGACGTCCAGGACGCCCTCCTGGAGAGCTACGGCCGCTGGCCCCTGTGCCCGGTCTGCGGCGCAGGCGATCCGCACGCCCTGGAGGTGGAGCCCGAGTTGGGCCCCGACCCGCACTGGGTGTGCCACAAGGCGGGGGTGCGGGTGGCGGCGCTGGGCTCGCTGGGGTCTGCGGGCGGGGCCGACGATGGGTTCGCCTCGTCGTGACCGTCTACATAGACCCGCCGGTCTGGCCGGGGCACGGCCGCCTCTGGTCCCACCTCGTGAGCGACGTCTCGTACGACGAACTGCACGCGTTCGCCGATGAGTTGGGGGTGCCTCGGCGGGCCTTCGAGCGCGATCACTATGACATTCCGTCGCATCGGTACGGGGATGTGGTGGCGGCCGGGGCGGTGGAGGTCAGCAGCCGCGAGGTCGTACGGCTGCTGCACGGGGCGGGGTTGCGCAGGCGGAAGGGGGCCGGCCGGACCGACAGTCCGGGGCGTCAGCCGCGCAACTCGTAGGCCTGGAGCCCCTCTTCGTCGAGTTCCTCGCTGACGCGCACGAATCCGGCGCGGGCGATCACCGCCTGGGACGGGATGTTGCTCGGCTCGATGGTCGCGAACAGGGACCGTACGTCGTCCCGGGCCAGCGCCCACTTCGCCAGAACGCTCAGCGCCTCCGAGGCGTAGCCGTTGCCGAAGCCGCCGGTGCCACCCGCGCTCAGGTCGGCGGCCGCGGCGGGGGTGACACCTCCAGGGTGAGCCGGCGAGTGTGGATGCGTATGGGGTTGTCGCCGACAGAGGGGTCAGGCATCTTCGCTCCGGGCGTCGTCCGGTACGACGGAGACGATGGCGCCCGTCGGGGGTTCGGGCTGGGGCACATGAACGTAGGTCACAGACAGGGCAGGACAGTCGGCGCGGGCTTCGATCCGTGTCACCCAGACTTCCGCGCCATGGTCCAGGATCCGGACGCGGCGCCCGAGGTGCTGCGTTCGCTCCAGTTCCGTGCGTAGTTCTTCGACGGCAACTGTGGCGGCGTGGCCGAGCAGGTCCAGCCGTTTGCGGGCCGTGTGCGTGATCTCCACAATGGCCCCGAACTCGGTCAACGGTGTCCTTCCTGCTTGAGCGATCGGGCCAGCTCCACTCCCTCGGCGAGGGACGCCTCGAAGTCGGGGTCACAGCGGGTCAGCACGTGCCCCCGGTAGGCCGCGATCAGCTCCGACACCTCGTGCAGGTCCGTGAACTCGACGCGGTTCAGGGTCGCGGTCAGTTCGGCCTCAAGACGTGCGAGGTCGCCTGGGAAGCCCAGCCCGGCGCCGAGGGCGGCCCGCACCTCGCCGAGGGTTCGCATGGGGGGTGGCTCGACGGGAGCCTGCGGCTGGACGGGCTGCTCACTCACGGAATGTGATCCTTCCTGCGGAGGGCGGTCCTATGACGCTACTCCGGCCCGGCCCGCGACGTCAGCAGTTCCAGCTCGGACGTGATGTTGCGGCGGGCCGCTGCCTCCCCTTCCGTCTGGCCGTGGGGCATGCCGAACAGCCGTGACAGGGTTACGGCATTTCGTCCCATCGGTACGGGGATGTGGTAGCGGCCGGGGCGGTGAAGGTCAGCCGCCGCGAGGTGGTGCGGCTGCTGATTGGGGCGGGGTTGCGGCGGCCGAATGGTCGTCCGGCTCCGTCGGAGCGGGAGTGAACCAGGTCTCGGCCTCGTGGCGGATGCCGAGTTCCGTGGCTCTCAAGGCTGCTTCACGGAGGGACTTGGACGTCCGCATGGCTACCACTGCCAGGGTGACCAGCGAGATCGGCGGGTCGTCGGGAAGAGGGCTTCCGCCGATTCGTGCTTCCGGGCTTTGCAGCGCGTACAGCAGGAGATCTTCCAGGTCCCGTTCCCTCATCCATTCCTCTGAGGGCTGTACGACGTCGAAACCCAACTCGGTCAGTGAGACGGCGACATCGGCGGTGTGGTCCCCCTGGCCGATGTGGTGTGCGATGGCGTGGAGGGCGGCGGGGGTGACCGGGCCGAAGTCTTCGGGACTTTGGTAAGGCACGAAGGTAAGCGCACCGGCGTCCTGTTTCCTGAAACGGGCGACGGCTGCGGGCTCGAAGGTGAATCCGTACCCCAGGGTGCTGAGCCGGGAGACCGCCTCTGCCAGGGAGATGCCCGCGTGGGTCGCCAGCTCCACGACACGCCTCAGAGGAACCGGTCGGCGCGGGTCGGGGACCTCGGCATTCGCGCTGAGGAAGGTGATCTCCTCGCGGGAGGGCAGATGTTCGTTGTCCGGTGTTTCGGCGACCGAGTACCCGAGCTCGCGCAGTCTCTCCGCGAGAGCGCGGGCGGGACGGTTGAGGCGGCGGGAGGCGGCGGCCACATGGTGGAGTGGTACTTCCCTGTCCACCTGTGGCCGAGGGGACTGGGTGAGCAGGCCCCGGTCGTCGTCGGTCAGTTCGGGCAGGGCCGATGCCTCCGCGGACAGAACGAAGCCCAGCTGTCCGAGCAACTCCCTGACGAACCGCACGGCGAGGCCCGTCGAGTACGTCACAGCCGTCAGCTGCGCCGCGCAGACGTGTGCCCCGGCTTCGGGCGAGGGCTGCTCCGCGTACGAAGTCCACAGGCTCTTGACGACGCTCAGCTCCTCCTCGGTCCACTGTTCCCAGACCGGGTATTCCGCGGGGACCGTGAACCCCAGTTCCCCCAGTCGCTGCGCGGCCCGAGGCGTGGGACACGCAGCCTGGGCCGCGCTGACGCAGACCTGAGCGGCTGAGAGTGTCGCGCCGGGAGCCAGCCAGCTCTCCGGATCACCCAGTGGCCGCAGCAGCGGCAGGTCGGAACACTGCGCCGCCGCGCAGCCCAGCAGGGGGTCAGTGTCGTACCCCAAATCGGTAAGCCGCTCCATCACCTCGGCCGGTGGGCGCTCGGCCTCCTCGCTCAGCTGGAAGACGTCCGCTGTCGGGACCGGCAACGTGGGGTTCCGCCAGGGATACAACGCGGCAAGGCTCAGCAGACCGCTGTTGGCGAGTGGCTCGGACGGGACGGACGAGCTGAAGTACTTGGTCGCCAGAGGACCTTTGAGCCAGTGTCCGAGCCCGAAGCTCCAGCTGAAGTGCTGTGGGGATTCGGTGGACAGGAGGACGAGATCCGAGGGACGGGCGCAGAGCGTGTCGACGTCCGGCAGCGAGACGGGGCCGCCCAGCCCGGCGCCGTACAACGCATGCAGCCGCCAACGGAGTACAGGCAGCGGCATGGTGACGAAGAACGAAGCGGCTCGTGACTGCTCGGCCTCCGTGTAGTGGCCGGTGACCAGCGGCAACAGGTCGACATCGGGCGGAAAGAAACCTATCTGGCCGAACGGAGCCGACACCTCGGCCGTGAGTTGCCAGGGAAGGTTGGTGTGGCGCGCGTGTTCAGCCACGCAATCCGCGAAGGCCACGGACCAGTGCTGCGCGCCCTGTAGCCAGACGGCGTCGGGCAGCCCGAGCTCGGGGCGAATGAGACTCGGGACGACGGCGGTCAGCCGCGCCATTACGTGATCCTTGTCGAAGGAGCGCAGCTTGGTGCGGTCCACCGTCAGCTCCGGCGCGTGCTCACCATGCAGATTGACGACGGCGCCCCGGATGCCGTCGTCGCTCTCCGCGTACAGACCGTCTGCCAGGATGACTCCGCCGCCCTCGACCCACCACACATTGGCGTCCCCCGACGGGACGCAGAGCGTGCGGCCCTTGCGCGCGAACTGGTAGGGGTTGCGCAGGTCGAGACTCTCGAAAGAGAGCTCTCCCGGTGGCCACTCGCGGTGCCGCGCCCCGTGCTTGGCCGAGGTCCGGTACGGCGCCACCCACAGCACCTTGTCCAGCGCGTCCACGCAGGACACCGACCTGTGCTCCGTACCGAGCAACAGTTGAATCGTCGTCCCGGCGGCGTCCCCCGGCCCCAGGTCCTGCACCCGGAAGAAGTTGCCCGGCCCCGCGATCGTCACCCGCAACAGCCGGCCGGGCCGCCCGTCCCGCCCCAGACGGCAGGTCTCGACGACGATTTCGTCCGCGAGCATGAAATAGCTGAGCACCCCGATGCCGAACCGCGAATTGGGATGGAGTTCCAGTTTCGGTTCGGGCAGTTCCGCCCAGGCCGCCTGCTCCTCGATGTACTCGGGGAGGTCGACGAAGCGCGTGCCCCCTGGGAGAAGACGGTGCTGAGCTCTGTGATGCCCATACCGATGCCGTTGTCGACACATTGGAGGTACGCGCGGTTGTCGGAGCGGACTCCCTGGGTGAACTCGATTCGGCCGCCCTCCCACGGCTTCACCGGTTGGCCCGTGCGCCGCAGGTACTCGGTGCGGCGGTCCCGGTAGCGGACGGCGTCCAACGCGTTCTGGTACAGCTCGCGGACGGCCAGTTCGCTGTCGCCGTACAACTCCTCGCCCATGAGGAGTTCCTGGACACGGTCCTCGGCCAGCTGGAAGCGGATGCCGTCGGAGAGCTGGTCGGGAGTGTTGCCGTCGAGGCGTACGCGGCTGCCGTCCGCGTAGGGCGGGAGCGTACCGAGAGGGGCGAGGACAGGGTTGTCGCCACGATTGATGTCGCGCAGCAGCAAGTCCACCCGGGTTGCGTGCTCGCGCAGCGCAACCTGGACCGCCGGGTGGGTGCACACGGCGTTGAGGGAGCGTCCGAGGCCGGAGACACGCCAGTCGGACCGGCGTACCGTCGCTCGCAGTGCTTCCGGGTCGACGCTGTCGTGGACGCCGATGTGTTCCACGACGATCTCGGGCAGGTCCACCGGATCCACGGTCATGGCGTGCGTCGCCTTGACCAGGGCTGTTACCAGGGGTGTGCGCACCTCGTGGTCGTCACCAGTGGCGGCGGCGATGGGCTCGCAGTCCTCCTCGTACGCGTCCTGACCGTGGGGCACAGGGGCTGTCGTGGTCCGCCGTATGGTGAACGGGGCGGTCCGGTGTGCTTTGAGGAGCCGCATCAGACGCTCACCGGAGAGGGCGTCGCCGACCCACTGCGGATGTTCTCCACCCGAGGTCACGTCGCCGAGGAGCGCCTTGAGCCGCTCCGCCGTGTACAGCTCCGGCTGCTGAATCAGCCAGCGGTGGAAGAGCCACCACTGGATGTACTCCGCCGATTTGACGGCCTTCGCCTGCTCGGCCGGATCGTCGGCGGCCTTCTTCTGCTCCAGCGAGAGCAGGCGCCGCTTCAGCCGGGGAAAGCCCTGGGCGAACTTGTGGAAACGGGCCTGGTCGGGCCCCGCCCCCGCCGTGCCTGGGGCGAGGACGCCGATGCGCTGGGCCGCCTCCTGGGTCCAGAAAGTCTGGGCGACCAGGGGGAACAGGAAGGCGAGCGCGGCCTCGGTCGGAGACAGCCGTACCTTGTCCGCCAGGCGGCCCGTGAGGAACGCCAGCCGCTCGTGCGCGCGCCGGCCGAGTTCGGCATCGTGCCACGGGTCTTCGCCCAGCGCCCGGGCCGCCGTCTCGTACGCCTCGGCCAGCCGGCCGGCCAGCATGCCGCAGATCTGCTGGAGGGTTTCCTTCGCGGGCCCCTCCCGAGTGCGGAGCCACACCGAGTGCTTGTCAGCCCCGCGTACCCAGGGGTGTGTCTCGGTCCGCCGGCCGATGCCCGGCAGCAGCGCGAAGTCTCCACCGTCTGCGTCCGCTTCACAAGTCACCATGATCTGCTGCGGGGAGTTCGGCTTGCCGTAGGCCTTGTGGAAGTCGTTGACCTGCTGCTGCACATGCTGGGCGAACTCTCGCAGCCTCAGAGCGTGCGGATCACCGGCGATGACATCGGACACGGCGCGCGAGAAGACGCTGAACGATTCGCCCGGCTGGGTCCCGACGTCGAATCCGGCGCGCAGTGTGTCTGTTTCCCTCACGAACAGGGCGACCTGGGGTTTCGCGCACGCGTGCACGTACGCGACCTTGCGGCGCAGTGCACCGATGATCTCAGGGGGCTTCCAGCGCCGGGTTCCGGGGATGGACTTGCTGTCCAGCACCATCCCTTCTCGGCAGGCGTCGATCAGGAAAACGACGCGCTCCGCGGGGGACTGCTCGACCTCCTTGTGCCAGCCGATCTCGATGCAGCTGTCGGTGAACGGACGCGCATCGGACGTGGCGTCCTCCGGGACCAGATAGTCCTTGCCCTCGAAGTGGACTCCATGTCCGCTCAGAAGGATGAGCAGGGTGTCGCCGCGACCGGCGTCGCGCAGAAACCGGCCGACCGCCCCGCGCACGATGTTCTGCGTGATGATGCCGCGTCTGCTCTCCAGGATGTAGGCCTGTGCGAAGCCGCGGCCGATCAGGACGTCGTGCAGCCGCTGGAGGTCGTCGCGGACGAAGGGCAAGGGCCCGATGCTCGGATCGTCGTAGTCACTGGCCCCTATGAGCAGCGCCTTGTGCTGTGGCATGTGCGGCGCGCAGGTCAGGAGGGACGCTTGAACGTCAGCGTGAGACCCCGGGTGCCTTGCATCTGCCCGGTGCCGACGAGCTGGATGCCGCCGGTCGCGGTCACCTGGAACGAGAGTTGTGCCTCGGCGAGCGGGAGCGCACCGCCGCGTTCGGAGACCTCCTGGAAGATCCGCTGCAGGGCGTCGACGGTGTCGGCGAGGTTCTTGCGGAGGGGGCCCAGGGGCACCGTGCGCAGCACGGCGTCACCGTCACGGCTGAACAGACCCATGGTGTCGCCGCCTTGGGAGGCCAGCGCGATGTCCTCCTCGGTCGCCGTTACCCAGAAGGACAGGGACTGCCCGTCGACCGACGGCTGGACCGCCAAATCTTCCGCGCCTGCTGCCGTGCCCTCGGCCTCCCCGGCCGTCTGGTCCATGGCGTACTCACTCATGCCGTCCCCTGCCCCCTCAGCCCTGCCAGGACTTGTCTCCTCCTGGCGGAACCAGTGAATGGTTGGAGAGCCAACTTTAGTTCCAACAGGGGCATTTGCGGTCGGTGATAGCAGGGTTCCCGTACGAGGAAGTTGGGCGGATGGTGCTGTCAGGGCGGTGCAGCGCTCGATTCAGCCCCGGAGTTCATACGCGAACTGCTCCTCGTCCTCGCTCACCTTCACGAATCCGGCGCGGGCGATCACCGCCTGGGACGGGGTGTTGCTCGGCTCGATGGTCGCGAACAGGGACCGTACGTCGTCCCGGGCCAGCGCCCACTTCGCCAGAACGCTCAGCGCCTCCGAGGCGTAGCCGTTGCCGCGGGCCGCTTCCGCGAGGTCGTAGCCGACCTCGGCCTTGCCGTCCTCGTCGGGGACGCCGTGGAAGCCGATGCCGCCGACCGCGCGGTCGTCCTCGCGGCGTACGAGGACGTACAGGCCGAACTCCGGGCGGTGTACGCCCGCTTCGTACGACTTGACCACCATCCCGGCGGCCTCGCGGGTGCCGTCGAAGGGGCCGCCCTCGATCCAGTCGAAGCCGCCGGTGCCGCCCGCGCTCAGGTCGGTGGCGGCGGCCGGGGTGACGCCCTCCAGGCGGAGGCGCTCGGTGTCGAGGACGTGGTTGTTCGTCCAGTGCCACTCGGTGAGCCGGGCGCGGCCGGGGAGGTCGGCGCGGCCGGTCGCCCAGAGCAGGTTCCGCCAGTGGTCGGGGCCCGGCCGGACGTCCGGGAAGATCCGGGTGAGGACGAACTCGGCCAGGTGCGCGGGCGGTTCGTACGGCAGCCCGAGGCCCTCGGCGATGTCGTGGGTGTGCAGCAGTACCTCGGCGATGCCCATCGCGGCGAAGCCCTCGCGGTTCGCGCTGCGGAAGGGGAGCGGGTGGAAGGCCCGCGTGTCACGGGGTGCGGTGCGGATGGCGGCGCCGAGCAGGGCGCCGGTCGCGGCGATGACGTCGAGGATGTCCGTGTTGTCGGCGGTGTGCAGGCCGTCCTCGCTCGTGAGGCTGATCCTGAGGGGGAGGTAGCCGTGCTCTGTCCGACCCGCCAGCCGGGTGGCGTACGCGACGAAGTCGGCGACGATGTGCTCGGCGGTCTGCCGGCAACTCCACTCCAGCCCAGCGGCGTCGACGCCCGTCCAGTCCCGGTCCACCGCCGGCCGCAGCAGCGCCACCACGCTCGCGACGGCCTCGTCCAGTTCGTCCGCACCCATGCTCAGCATGCGGTGAGGATAGGTGGTCGGGTGTCCGGACGGACACGGATTAAAAGGCCCGTTAAAGGGGGCCCGGCTCCGCTTCGAGCCGCCCCAGCTCCGCCGCGACATTGGCCCGCGCAGCCTCCTCCCACACCTGCGCTCCGTACGGCGTCCGGAACAGCCTTGGCAGGGCGAGGAGTTGGCGCAGTACCGCTGCCCGGCCCTCCCGGAAGGCGTCGTCCGGGACGAAGCCGTACTCCTCGCGGACGGCGGCCGTGTACGTGGCGTACGTCTCCTGGGGCGCGGCCAGGATCGCGAGGTCCGCGTCGCACAGGACCTGGCCGTTGTGATCGTCGGGCGCCGGGGCGTGGGTGACGGTCAGGCGGACCAGGCGGGCCACCTCGGCCGTGTCCGCCGCCGAGACACCGGCCTCGGGGAGCGCGCGCTCGGCGAGACGGGCGGAGCGCTCCTCGTTCTCGGAGCGGTCGGGGGCGTACACGGCGTCGTGGAACCAGGCGGCGAGGCGGACCAGGGCGGGATCGGGGGCGTACCCGGCTTCGGCCCGCTCCAGTACGTCGATGTGGTCCAGGACCGCGGTGAGGTGGGCGAGGGTGTGGTAGCGGCGGTGGGGTTCCTGGTAGCGGGTGAGGAGGTTGTCGGCGTAGGGGGTGGGGTCGGGGGGCTCCGGCGAGGTCGTGGCCCGGGCTGATTTCAGGGTGTGGGTCCAGCGGGTGCGGAGGGCGTCGAGGGCGCCGAGGGTGTCTGGATCGGCTTGGTCGGGCATGGGGGCATTCTCCCGGTCAGTCGCTTCCGCCCCTAGCGTGGGAGGCATGACGTCTTCTGCCGATGTACGTGACGTACGTGACCCCGAGCTGCCCGGGCGGCTCCTGATCGTCGAGCGCGACGCGCTGATACCGCTGCTGCGGGCCCGGTCCGAGGCCGACTTCGGGATCGTGACCGCCGGGTGTCCGGAGTGGACCGTACGGGATGTGCTCGCGCACTGTTCTGCCGTGCTGCTGAGGGTGGTGGAGGGGCGGCTGGAGAAGGGGGCCTTCTCGCCCGAGTCCAACGCCCGGGACATCGCCGAGCGGGGCGACTGGACGAACGCGCGGGTCGTGGACGAGCTGGAGCGGGTGATGGGCGAGGCCGGGGCGGTGATCGCCAGGGCCGACGGGAGGCTGGACGGGGCCGCGCTGGGGGAGTGGGTGCACGCCGGTGACGTACGGGAGGCCCTTGGCGAGCCGGGGGCGTACGAGGGGCCCGGGCTGGCGTACGCGCTGCCGCTGCTCGCGCGGCTGAGCCGGGAGCGTGGGCTGGTGCCGCTGCATGCCGATGTCGATGAGCTGGACGAGCCGTTGCGGTTGGGGGATGTGTCGGGGGTGCGGACGCCGGGGCGGTTCATCGGGGGTGCGGCTTCGCTTGTACGGCTGTATGCGGGGCGGCCGGTGTCGGGAGGAGTAGGGGCGGGGGAGTTCGAACTGGTGGGGGTGGAGGCGGGGGAGCTGAACATGTTCGGGGGGTGAGTGAGGGGGCGGGTGTCCGGGGACGGGGGTGCGGGCGTACTCTTGGATTGGACTAGACCTGTAGTGCTCCAAGGGCAACCGAGGGAAGGGGTCCGATGGGCCAGCGTGCAGTCCTGGAGGTGATCGCCCTCGATGTCGAGGACGCCGTCGCCGCCCAGGCCGGAGGTGCGGACCGGCTGGAGCTGGTCACCGACATGGCGGCCGACGGGCTCACCCCGACGGTCGAGGCCTTCGCCGGGATCCGGGCCGCCGTCGACATTCCGCTGCGGGTGATGCTGCGGCTGGCGGACGGCTTTGCCGCCGGGGATGTGGACGGGGTGGTGCGGGTGGCCCGGGAGCTGCGGGGGGCCGGGGCCGATCAGTTCGTGCTCGGGTTTCTCGACGCCGAGGGCGGGGTCGATCTCGGTGCCGTCGAGCGGGTTGTCGGCGTGCTCGACGGGTGCCCGTGGACGTTTCACCGGGCGCTCGACCATGCCGTCGACCGGGACGCGGTGCGCAAGCAGCTCGACGGTCTGCCCGGGCTCGACACCTACCTCACCGCCGGCTCGCCCGTCGGCGTCGACGACGGGCTTGCCACGTTGCTCGCCGAGGCGGCGAGGTGTGGGGAACCTGGGTATGAGCAGCGGCTTCTTGTGGGTGGGGGGTTGCGGCTCGACCATGTGCCGGGGTTGCGTGCTGCTGGGGTGGACGCGTTTCACATCGGTGGGGCGGCTCGGCCGGAGGGGTGGGGGAGGCCGGTGTCTGTGGGGGCGGTGGAGGGGTGGCGGGGGGCGTTGGACGCGGGCTGAGGGCTGGCTTTTCTTCGCCCCCGCCGCCCCTACCCGTCCCATCCCTGGGGGCTGCGCCCCCAGACGCCCGCTCCGGCCCTGAACGGGCCTTGTCCTCAAACGCCGGACGGGCTGAAAAACCTAGCCCCTCCGGCGTTTGAGGAGCGGGGGTTCGGGGGCGGAGCCCCCGAGGGATGGGAATGGGTAGGGGCGGCGGGGGCGAGAAACCTCCCCGCGCCACCCTCAGGCCAGCTCCCCCGGCAACGGCGCCGCATGCGTCACGATCAACCCCGACACCGCACGCGTCAGCCCCACGTACAGCCGCCGCAGGCCCGTGCGTTCGTCGGGCTCGCCGTCCACCACCGCCCGGGGCTCGTCCAGGACCACGTAGTCGTACTCCAGGCCCTTCGCCAACGACGCCGGCACCAGGGTCAGTCGGGTCTCGACCGTCGTCTCCTCACCCGGAGACAAGTAGCCGATGCCCGCCGACCCCAACGCCTCCGCCAGCACCGGGATCCGCGCGTCCGCCGCGATCAGGCCCGTCGAGCCCTCGTTGCGCAGCAACTCCTCACAGGCGCCCACGACTTCAGTCGTCCCGCTGATCTCCCGTACCTCGAAGAACCCCGGGTTCTCCCGCACCGACGCCACCGGCGTCAGACCCGGCGCGATGTGCGGGAGCAGGCGGGAGGCGTACGTGATCACGTCTGTCGGGACGCGGAAGCCCGCCGTCAACTCCTCCACCACCGCGTCACCCTTGCCCAGATGACCGAGTGCCTCCTCCCAACTGCGCGTCGCCCAGGGGGTGGTGCCCTGCGCCAGGTCGCCCAGGACCGTCGCCGAGCCCGTCGTGCAGCGGCGGCCCACCGCCCGGTACTGCATCGGCGAGAGGTCCTGCGCCTCGTCCAGGACGACATGCCCGAGCGAGTGCGTGCGCTGGACCAGGTCGGTCGTCTCGTCGATCAACACGGCGTCCGCGGCTGACCACTTGGCCGACTTCACCGACCGTACGGGCTTCGCCCAGAGGATCTCTTTCTGCTCGTCCTCGTCGAGGATCCCGGCCGCGTGCACGGCGAGGAAATCGGCGTCCGTCAGAAGGCGCAGGACCAGTTTCGCGGGGTCGACCGGCGGCCAGAGCGTCTTCACCGCCGCCTTCACCGCCGGGTTGCGGGCCACGGCGTCCTGGACGCGGTCGTCGGGTGCCTCGCCCGAACGTTCCATCTGCACCAGCACCGCGTGCGCGATGCGCTGTGGCAGGGCCTCGCGGGCGGCGCCGTAGCGGATGTCCCGGTCCAGCAACTCCTGGACGATGTTCTCCAGTTCGTACGCCGGGACTCGCCAGCGGCGTGATCCTCGTACCACGACCACGGGTTCCGTCGGTAGCGTCACGTGGGAGTACACCGCCCTGCGGAGCACCTCCGCCATCCTCGCGTCGCCCTTGATGACGGCCGCCGTCGCGTCGTCCGTGCCGCGTACCTCCACGTGGGCCACCAGGTCGTCGACCGTCGCCTGCTTGACCTCCAACTCGCCCAGGGCGGGCAGCACTTGCTCGATGTAGTGGAGGAAGGAGCTGTTCGGGCCGATGACCAGGGTGCCGGTGCGGGCCAGTCGCTCGCGATGGGCGTACAACAGGTATGCGACTCGGTGCAGACCGACGGCCGTCTTTCCCGTACCCGGACCCCCCTGCACGCACACCGAGCCGCTCAGCCCGCTGCGTACGATCTCGTCCTGTTCGGGCTGGATGGTCGCCACGATGTCGCGCATCGGGCCCACACGCGGGCGCTCGATCTCCTGCTGGAGCAGCTTGCTGGTGGCCGCCGCCTCGGCGGGGTCGGAGAGGTGCTCGTCCTCGTAGGCCGTGAGGTCGCCGCCGGTGTATCCGAAGCGACGGCGCAGTCCGATGTCCATCGGGGCGTTCTTGGACGCCCGGTAGAACGGCTGGGACACCGGGGCACGCCAGTCGATGACCATGGGGTCGCCGTCGGCGTCGTGGACGTGCCGACGCCCGATGTAGAACTGTTCCCCCTCCGCGCCCTCGGCCTGCTCGGCGCCGGGGGCGTGCAGGTAGTCGAGGCGGCCGAAGAACAGGGGAGTGTGGCTCAGGTCGGCGAGGGCCTTGATCCGTTCCCCGATCTGGCGGGAGAGGACCTCCGCGTTGACCCAGTTCGCGGTGACGTCCTTGATGTCGAGGGCCTCCGCGTCCTCACGCATGGCCCGGAGGGCGCTTCGGGAGGCGGCGAGGTGGGAGCGTTCGCGGCCGAGTGGGTCGTCGGACATGGGGATGGGGCTGGACAAGGGGGGTGCCTCCGGATACCTGCTGCACATCTGCTTCTGCTGCTGGGGTGTGACATCGAAGCCACCCGGTTTCCGTCCGGGCGGCGGCACTCCGTGAGCGGGAGGCGGGCAAGAGCGGAGATTTTAGGGGAGGCGAGGAGGCGGAGGCCAATCAATTTCGACGCCCCAGCACGCTCGCCCCCGGCTACGTCATCCGTAGTCCCCTAGGGGGCAGGCTCCACCTTCTTACAGAGGAGACGTCCACCCGGAGTCGTACGGCGAGACGACGGAGGTTCGCCCCGCAGACCGATGGCATCGCGGACCCCGGCGGCAACCATGGATACATGAGCGCAGCAGCCTTCACCCCCGCGTCCGTGTCCTCCAGCCGCCCCGGCGCCACCGCCGTGAAGGGCGGACGCAGCCACCGCCTCGGCGACGCCCTCCGCGCCGTCAAGGTCTTCACCGGCGCCGCCCTGAGCGTCGTACTCCTCGGCGAATACGGGGAGGAAGCGGGCGTGCGCCGCAGGTGAGCGGCGCGGCGCCACCATCAGCCTCCCGAACAGCTCCCCCCGTCAGCCCCCGTCAGCTCTCGTCAGCTCTCGTCCGAAGCCAACAACTCGTCCGCGTCCACGATCCGGTACGCGTACCCCTGCTCCGCCAGGAACCGCTGGCGGTGGGCCGCGAAGTCCTGGTCGATGGTGTCCCGGGCGACCACCGAGTAGAAGTGCGCCTTGTGGCCGTCGGCCTTCGGCCGCAGTACCCGGCCCAGGCGCTGGGCTTCCTCCTGGCGTGAACCGAACGTGCCCGAGACCTGGATGGCGACCGTCGCCTCCGGCAGGTCGATCGAGAAGTTCGCGACCTTCGACACCACCAGCACGCTGATCTCGCCCTGCCGGAACGCCTCGAAGAGCTTCTCGCGCTGTGAGTTCGGGGTCTCGCCCTTGATGACGGGGGCGTTCAAGTGCTCGCCCAGTTCGTCCAGTTGGTCGATGTACTGGCCGATGACGAGGATCTGCTGCCCGGCGAAGCGCCGCACGATCGCCTCCGTGACCTTGCGCTTGGTCGCGGTGGTCGCACAGAAGCGGTACTTCTCCTCCGTCTCGGCCGTGGCGTACGCGAGTCGCTCCGACTCGTTCAGGTTCACTCTCACCTCTACGCAGTCCGCCGGTGCGATGTAGCCCTGCGCCTCGATCTCCTTCCACGGCGCGTCGAAACGCTTCGGGCCGATGAGGGAGAACACGTCCGACTCCCTGCCGTCCTCCCTGACCAGGGTCGCCGTCAGGCCCAGCCTCCGCCTCGCCTGCAGGTCCGCCGTGAACTTGAAGACCGGGGCCGGCAGCAAATGCACCTCGTCGTACACGATCAGGCCCCAGTCGCGGGAGTCGAACAGCTCCAGGTGCGGGTAGACGCCCTTCCGTCGGGTCGTCAGTACCTGGTACGTCGCGATCGTGACCGGGCGGATTTCTTTCTTCGTGCCGCTGTACTCGCCGATCTCCTCCTCGGTCAGCGACGTCCGCTTCACCAGCTCGTGCTTCCACTGCCGCGCCGAGACCGTGTTCGTGACGAGGATCAGGGTCGTGGCCTTGGCCTCGGCCATCGCACCGGCTCCTACCAGCGTCTTTCCCGCTCCGCAGGGGAGGACCACCACTCCGCTGCCGCCGTGCCAGAAGTTCTCCACGGCCTGCTGCTGGTACGGGCGCAGCGCCCAGCCCTTCTCGGCCAGCTCGATCGGGTGCGCCTCGCCGTCGACGTACCCGGCGAGGTCCTCGGCCGGCCAGCCCAGCTTGAGCAGCACCTGCTTGATCTGCCCGCGCTCGGAGGGGTGCACGGCCACGGTGTCCGGGTCCAGGCGGGCGCCCACGAGCGGGGTGATCCGCTTCGAGCGGAGGATCTCCTCCAGGACCGGACGGTCGGTGCTCGTGAGGACCAGGCCGTGCGCCGGGTGCTTGGAGAGGGTGAGACGGCCGTAGCGGTCCATCGTCTCCGCGATGTCGACGAGCAGCGCGTGCGGCACGGGATAGCGGCTGTACTGCACGAGCGCGTCGACGACCTGCTCGGCGTCGTGCCCCGCCGCCCGCGCGTTCCACAGGCCCAGCGGGGTGACCCGGTAGGTGTGGATGTGCTCGGGCGCCCGCTCCAGCTCGGCGAACGGCGCGATGGCCCGACGGCAGTCGCCGGCCTGCTCGTGGTCGACCTCCAGGAGCAGGGTCTTGTCCGACTGGACGATGAGTGGACCATTCACGTACGTACACTTCCCTTCCGTACGGTCAAACGTCCAGTGTGCCCCATCGCGGGGGTGACCCCGGGGCTGGCGGATACGAAAGCGCGAAAGGCTGTGCGGGTGCAGGGAACGGAGTGGGGTGTCTTTCTGGATCAGGCGTCACAGTCCCGATACGCTGCGTCAGGTTTCGCGTGCCACCGACCTCGACAGCGCACGCGTATGTGCAAAGGATGCCGATGGACGCCAGCGCCGCCCGGATCGACTCATGTCTGCTCGATGTCACGGAGCTGAGCATGGAGGCGCTGGACGAATTGGTCGAGAAGCTGCCCGACACCGTGCTCGGCGCGATGCTGCGACGCGTGGTCGACGAGGCGGTCAATCCGGTCGGGGTGCCGTACGCCGCCTTCGACTCCTCGATCTGACATCGGGCTGACACTCGAGATTGGGTCGGGCAGCTTGAGCCGGTACCGCTCTGGGTATGCCCCTGACCCGGACGTGCACCGGGGTGCAGGCGGCATGCCGTCAGGTCGGCCCGGGAGGTATCGGGGGGCGCTTTGGTTCAGGAGCCGTACTTCTTCCTCAGCTATGCGCGGAAGGATGATCGCGACGAGTTCGTGAAGCGGTTCTACGACGATCTCGCACTGGAGCTGCGCCGCATCGGCGCCGACCCGTCCGCACAGCCGCCGTTCCGGGACGTCGAGCGGCTCGGCCTCGGCGCGGACTGGGCGCGAGTGCTCGGCGGGGCCGTCGGGCACTGCCGTGCGTTCGTCGCGCTGTACTCCCCCTCCTATCTGAGCAGCGAGTACTGCGGCAAGGAGTGGACGGCGTTCCGGGAGCGGCTGGACAAGTACCGCCAGGAGACCGAGATCGATGTGCCGGCTCTGGTTCCAGTGCTGTGGGCTTCCATGGAGGGCGAGCTGCCCGACGGGATCGCCCGTTATCAGTACAACGAGGCCGGGATGGGGCAGGAGTACGCCACCCACGGGCTGATGCACATCCTGCGCACCGATCCGACGGGCCCGGTGTATCGGGCGGTCGTCGAGAAGGTCGCCGCCCGGGTGCGGGTGGCCGCGGACCGCTTCCGGCTGCCGCTCACGCCCGGCCTCGATCTGAGTGAGGTGCGCGGGTTGTTCCCGGTTGCCGAGCAGCAGCGGCCCGCGGAACCCGGCACCGGGCATGTCCAGGTCTTCCTGGCCGCCGGGGTCGCCGACCCGCTGCCGGAGGGGCGGCAGCGGCCGGAGTACTACGGGCGCTCCCCGCGCGAGTGGACGCCGTACCACCCGCCCAAGTACCCCACGGTCGCCCACCGGGCGCAGAAGGTGATCGTGGCGGAGGGCTACACCAGCAACATCGAGGTCGTCGACGCCGGTCTGAGCGGGCGCCTCGACGAGACGATGGTGAACAACCAGACGAGCATCCTGCTGGTCGACCCGTGGGCGGTGCGCTCCGAGGCCTACCGGGACGTGCTCGCCGAGTACGACGGCCAGTACCGCCCGGCCACCGGCGTCCTGGTGCCCTGCCACGACGCCGACGAGGAGTCCGTCGGCGAGGTGATCTGGCAGGACCTGAGTCGAGTGTTGTGGCGCAACTGGCGTCGGCGCAACGACCCGCACGACCAGTTGTTCCGGGTGCGCGTGGACGCCGAGGAGTTCGACGACCGGCTCGCCGTGATGCTGACGGTGGCGCAGAATCGGCTGATGGAGATGGAGAGCACCACCCCCTACCGGCTCCCGGCGGGCCCGCCCCCGCCCCCGCTGAACTGTCTCACCATCCCGGGCCCGGCGCCCTCGGCTCCGCAGGAGCCGCCCGGGGACTTCGGCCGGCACAAACCCGACGGCCCCGAGGTGTCCGACGGGCCGCCCGCGGCCCGCTGCTGAGGACACATGACGATGACCATTGGGCCCGCCGGACCGGGCAAGATCGTCACGTTCTACTCGTACAAGGGCGGCACCGGGCGCACCATGGCGCTGGCCAACGTCGGCTGGATCCTCGCCAGCGCCGGCCACCGGGTCCTGCTGGTCGACTGGGACCTGGAAGCCCCCGGCCTGCACCGCTATCTGCACCCGCTGCTGGTCGACCCCGAGCTGCGTTCCTCCAACGGTCTGATCAACATGATGCAGGCATACGTACGTACGGTGCTGAGTCCCCAGGAGCCCGCGGTCCGCTCCACGGCCGCCAGTGGCGGTCCGGAGCAGTCCCGCCCGGCAGCCTCCGCCACGGCCACCGCCGGGGCCGATGACTGGCTGCGGGCCGCGGCGGACCTGACGCCGTACACCATCGGGCTCCTGCTGGAGCTGCCCCCCGGCGGCCGGCTGGACTTCCTGCCCGCCGGACGCCAGTCGGCCGCCTACTCCGCCGCCGTCACCAGCTTCAACTGGCACACCTTCTACGACCAGCACGGTGGCGGGCACTTCCTCCAGACCCTGCGCGAGGAGATGATCTCCCGATATGACTACGTGCTGATCGACAGTCGGACCGGCGTCAGCGACATCTCCGGCATCTGCACGATCCTGCTGCCCGACGTCCTCGTCGACTGCTTCACCATGAGCGTCCAGAGCATCCGGGGCGGGGTCGACGCGGCAGCCGCCGTACAGCGCTCCGAGCCCCGCCCCATCAGGGTGCTGCCCGTCCCCATGCGGGTCGAGGAGGCCGAGACCGAACGGCTGGAGGCCGGCCGGGACTTCAGCCGCAGCGAGTTCGGCCCCTTCCTGCAGCGCTGGCTGAGGGAGGAGGAACACGCCCGCTACTGGGGCGAGATCGAGATCCCGTACAAGGCGTTCTACGCCTACGAGGAGATCCCCGCCACGGTCGCCGACCGGCCCCTCCAGGAGCGCTCGCTGCTCACCGCGTTCGAGCGGCTCACCGAATGGATCTCCGAGGGGCAGGTGCGCCGGCTCGCCCCGCTGCCCGCCGACCGGCGGTCCGAACTGCGCACCGCCTATCTGCGCGTCCCCCGCACCCTGCTCACCCGGATCTACGTCAGCTACGCGCCGCCGGGCCGGCTGTGGGCCGAGTGGGCGGCGGATGCCCTGGAGCTGATCGGCTACCAGGTCTCGCTGCACAACACGGTCGGCCCGGCCAGCGGCGTGCTGCCCGAGGTGGCCGGCACCCTGAACGGCCAGGGCCGGGTGCTGGCCATGCTGTCCTCCGAGTACGCGGCCCAGCCCCGGGCCGCCGCGATCCGCTTACAGCTGTCCGGGCACGAGACCGCCGGGGGCCCCGGCCTGATCGCCGTCCCAGTCCAGGAACTCGCCCCGGGCGCCGCCGAGCCGTATCTCGACAGCATGGCCCCCGACCTCAGCCGCTATGGGGCCGCCGAGGCCTTCGACCAGCTCGTCGCCGTTCTCGGGCTGCCCCCGGGCCGCCGTTTCCAGGACGGTCCGGCCCCCGCGGCCGGTACGTCCCTGCCCAGCTTCCCCGGGTCGTTCCGGTCGACCCACCGCCTGCCCTCCCGCAACGTCTTCTTCACCGGGCGCGGCCCGCTCCTGGAGCGGCTGCGTGACCACTTCACCGCCGGGCCCACGGCCCCGGTGCCCAGACAGGTGCTGTACGGGATCAGTGGCATGGGCAAGACCCAGACCGCCCTGGAGTACGCCCACCGCTACAAGTCCGCCTACGACGTGGTCTGGTGGATCGACGCCGCCCAGCCCGGCTACATCCGCTCCGCCCTCGCCGACCTCGCTCCTCACCTCGGCCTGGAGTCGGGCGAGAACGTGCGCGGCACCGCCCAGGCCGTGCTGCGCGCGCTCGGGGAAGGACGTCCGTACAAGCGCTGGCTCCTGGTGTACGACAATGCGGGCAGCCCCACCGAGCTGGACGGCCTGATCCCCGAGGGGCCGCCCGGCGGGCATGTGCTCGTCACCTCCCGGGACCGGTCCTGGGTCAACCGCGCGGGCGGGGTCGAGGTCGAGGTCTTCACCCGGGCGGAGAGCGTCGAACTGCTGCACACGTTCAGCCCGCAGCTCGCCGCCGAGGACGCCGAACAGGTCGCCCACGAACTCGGCGACCTGCCGCTCGCGGTGGGCCAGGCGGCGGTCTGGCTCAGCCAGAGCAGCATGCCCGTCGAGATGTACCTCGCCCGGCTGCGCGACCGGCCCACCGACATCCTCGACGACACTTCGCTGCCGCCCAGGGAGTACCCCACCTCCGCGGCCATGACCTGGAAGCTGGCGGTGGCCGAACTGCGCGAGCGTAACCGGGCTGCCGCCGAGATGCTGGAGATCTGCTCCTTCTTCGGCCCCGCCCCGATCCCCATGCGGCTGCTCTACAGCCGTGCCGTCACCCGCGCCCTCACCATGGACGACGACTCCCGCGACGAACTGGCCGTCGCCCAGCTGCTGCGCGCCCTCAGCAGGTTCGGGCTGGCCCGCAGCGACCAGGGCAGCGAGACCCTGACCGTGCACCGGCTCGTCCAGGCGGTCATCCGGGACGGCGTCGGCGAACAGCGCTGGACGGAGCTGCGCGGGGTGGTGCACAGGGCACTGACGGACGCCAACCCCGGCAACCCGGAGTCCACCACCGACTGGGACGAGTACGACGAACTCCTGCCGCACCTGGAGCCGTCGCGCGCGGCGGCCGACCCCAACCCCGAGGTCCGCAGACTGATCATCGACTCGGTGCGCTACCTGTGGAAGCGCAGTCTCTACGGCACGGCCCACGACCTCGCCGTACGCACCCTGGAACGCTGGGGGCGGCCGGGCTTCCCGGGCGGCGGCCCCGACGACCCGCACACCCTGATGCTCCGCACCCAGCTGGGCAACGTACTGCGCTCCCAGGGCAGGCTCACTGAGGCGTACGAACTCGACTCCGACGTCCTGCGGAGGTTCACCGAGGCCAAGGGTGCCGAGTACCCCGCCACCCTCGCCGCGGCCGGCAACGTCGCCGCCGACCTGCGCGCCCTCGGCCGCTACCAGGAGGCCCGTGAACTGGACCGGCAGACCTGCGAGGTGGCGCTCCGCGAGTTCGGCGAGGACCACCAGCGGACCCTGATGTACCTCAACAACCTCGGCATGTCCGAGTATCTGGCGGGCGACCGCCGAGCCGCCCTCGACCTGCACCGCTCGGCCTACGAACGGCAGCGGCAGAACCAGGGCAGCATGAAGCCGCGCACCCTGAACCTCGCCAACAACTACGCCCGTGACCTGCGCGAGGCCGGTGAACTGGCGGAGGCGCTGCGCCTGTTGGAGACGACCACCCGCCTCTACCAGCAGGTCCTGGGCGACAGCCACAGCGACACCCTGCGGGCCCGCAGGAACCTGGCCGTCGCCCTGCGCCGGGACGGCCGCTACGGCGAGGCCCACGACATCGACCAGGACATCCACGACCGCCTCCTCCTGGCCCATGGCGCCGACCACTACGACACCCTCGCTGCCGTCTGCAACCTGGCCAGCGACTTCGCCGCGCTCGGGGAGATCGGCCAGGCGCTGGAGCTGGCCGAGCGGGCCCTCGGCCGCTACCAGGACTACCTGGGCGGGGAACACCCGGTCACCCTGGTCTGCGCCAGCAACATGGCGGTGTACCTGAGGCGGCTGGGCCGTGTGGAGGAGGCACTCGCGCTCTCGGGCAGCACCATGGAACAGCTGCGCAGAGTCCTCGGAGAGTCGCACCTGTTCACCTGCTGCTGCGCGCTCAACCACGCCAACGATCTGGTGACGGCGGGCCGGACCCAGCAGGCCGCCGTCCTGGAGACCGCCGTACGGAAGGGACTCCTGCCGGTCCTCGGGCCCGACCACTACGACGTCATCGCCAGCACCTCCAACCTGTCGCTCAGCCTGCGCGCCCTGAACCGCACGACGGAGGCGGACGACCTGCACAACGACGCCCTGGAGCGGGCCAGACGCGCTCTGGGGCCGGACCACCCGACAACCCAGGCGATTACGGAGGGCATACGGCTGGACTCCGACATCGAGCCGCCGACGACGTGAGACGACGACGAGGGAGGACCGCGGCGGAACTCGTCCGCGAGCCTTTCCCCGGTCCACCCGGCAGCTGACAAGCTGTCAGTTGCTGCCATCCATCACCCCTGTGCCCGTGGCGCCCCGGCCGTCGGCGCGTGCGGCCCAGGCACAGGCCTGATCCAGAGGCTGGCCCATGGTTCCCTTCCGGCAGTTCCTGCTGAAGATCCACAGCCATTGCAACCTGGCGTGCGACTACTGTTACGTCTATGAGTCGGCCGACCAGAGCTGGCGCGACCGTCCCATGAGCATGGACCTGGCGACGGTCCGCCGTACCGCCGCCCTCATCGCCGAACACGCCCGCACCCACGACCTGACCGAGGTCCACGTCGTGCTGCACGGCGGCGAGCCGCTACTGGTGGGCGCGGCGCGGCTGGAGGCGACGCTGCGCGTGCTCGTCGACGCCCTCGACGGGGTGGCGGCCCTGAGGCTCACACTCCAGACCAACGGCCTGCGGCTTGCCCAGGACCCGGCGCTGTTACCGGTCCTGGCCCGGTACGGCGTACGGATCGGCGTCAGTCTCGACGGCACCCCGGCCAACCATGACCAGCACCGCCGCCGCCCGGACGGCCGCGGCAGCCATGCGGGCGTCGCAACGGCGCTGCGGTTGCTCGCCGACGACCCGTATCGCGGCCTGTACGCGGGCGTACTGTGCGTCATCGACCTGACGGCCGACCCGGTGGAGACGTACGAGGCCCTGCTGGAGTTCGCCCCGCCCCGCCTGGACCTGCTCCTGCCGCACGCCACCTGGCACACCCCGCCACCCGGTCTGCCCGGCCGCACCACCCCGCCCTCGGCTCCGCCCGGCGTGGACCCCGAGGAGCCGGTGCCGTACGCCCGCTGGCTCTGCACGGTGTTCGACCACTGGTACGGAGCCCCGAGCCGACGGACCGGCATCCGGCTCTTCGAGGAGATCTCGGTCCTGCTGCTGGGCGGCACAGCCCGCAGCGAGTCGGTCGGACTCGCCCCGGTCGACCTGGTGGTGGTGGAAACCGACGGCACGATCGAACAGGCCGACTCCCTCAAGGTCACCTACCCGGGCGCCCCGGCCACCGGCCTGGACGTCTTCGCCCACACCTTCGCGGACGCGGCCCGCCACGAGGCATTCCGGGCCCGCCAGCGCGGCAGGGCCGGCCTCGCCCCGGTCTGCGCGGCCTGCCCCCGAGCGGAGGTCTGCGGCGGCGGCCTGTACGCCCACCGCTATCACCCCGGGGCGGTACCGACCCCCTTCGCGGTCCCATCCGTCTACTGCCCCGACCTGGCCGTCCTGGTCGACCACATCGCAGGGCGCCTCAGCAGGGACGTTCCGCCCCTTGTCGGGTCGGTGTGGGGGTAAGGGTATTTCGAGGGTGAATCCGGCAGGGCCGGTTCCTGGATGGCGGCGGCCCCTCCGCCGGCCTCGACCCGCGAGGAGCAAGCCCCGTGTCCGACCCAGCCCCCCTCCGACCTTCCGGCCCACCCCTTGACGCCCCCTCTGCTTCCGGCTCCGCAACCTCTCTCGGTTCCGGCCCC
This sequence comes from Streptomyces sp. GQFP, assembly GCF_021545335.1. GTDB lineage: Bacteria > Actinomycetota > Actinomycetes > Streptomycetales > Streptomycetaceae > Streptomyces. The sequence goes on from NZ_CP089312.1 coordinate 5,686,191, forward strand.
GCCTCTGCCACTGCTTCCGGGACCGGCTGCGCCCCTGCCCCCGCCTCCGGCTTCGTCCCCAGGCCCCGGCACGGCTCCCTCGCCCTGCGCCCCCACGACCTCGACCCCGACCTGATCGACGCCATCGCCCGAGCCCGGGGCGGTGCCGCCGGCGTCGCGGTGCTGCGCCGGGGCCAGTTGGGCAAGCGCATGTTGCTGGCGGTGGCCGTGCGCCGGGCGCTGCCGTCCGACGTCGGCTTCGAGGAGCCGTACCGGCGGTTGTCCGAGATGCACCGCGTCGACCCGGACCGTTGGCGGCGGACGATGCTCCACCCCTACCTGGACGAGGGGCTGGCCCGTGCGCTGGCCGAGTCCGCCCAGGGTGCGCGGCCCGATCTTGGCTGGTTCGGCGAACTGGTCCGGGGCGGACCTGCCGCGCTGTCCGGACCGCATGTGCTGTCCGCCGAGTGCGACGGCGTCGTACTGAGCGTCCGGCTGGCCGACCGCGGCCCCTTCCGCGACGTCCACGGCTACCCCCTCGCCGCCCCGCAGACCCCCGACGAGGTCCGCCACTGGCAGGGGCTGCTGGACGGAGCCTGGCAGGTCCTGGTCCGTCGTCATCCCTGGCACGCCCGGGCCGTCGCCGCCTGTCTGACCACCCTGGTGCCGCTGCACCCCGCTCCCGGCGGTACGTCGGTCAGTTCGGCCGCCCGCCGGGCCTACGGCGCCGTCGCCCTCTCCCCGCCCGGCGACCCGGTGCTCCTCGCGCTGACCCTGGTCCACGAGTTCCTGCACGTCCAGCTCGGCGCCCTGCTCGACCTGGTCCCGCTGTACGGCCCGCCCTCCTCGGCCCGCTACGACGCACCCTGGCGCCCCGACCCGCGTCCGCTCGACGCGCTCCTCCAGGGGACCTACGCCCACCTCGGCGTCTGCGACTTCTGGCACACCGAACGGATCGCCGCCCGGCCCGACCCCCGGGCCGAGCAGGAGCACACCACCTGGTACGGCCACACCGACACCGCCGTCGACACGCTCCTCGGCAGCGGCGAACTCCTGCCCCCCGGCCGCCGCTTCACCGAGGAGATGCGCCGCGCCCTCGCCCGTTCAAGGGAAGTTCCCGGCAACCTTGGGCACCTTCCGATCGTCTGAACGGGCGGACCCGCGCGGTGCGCACGGGCGGGAAGGAGTCGGCGGTGACGTCCATACGCTTCTGGGCATCCGGTGTCGGGGCCGTGGTGGTACTGGTGGCCACCGGGGCGTGGGTGCTGTGGCCGACGGGGGTCGATGCCCGCCTGTGGGGCGAGGTACGGCCCGTGATCGAGACCCGGCTCGTGGCCGACTCCCGGGGCAGCGGTTACGAGGAGACCGTGCCCGGGAGCAGGGTGCGGTGGTTCTGCCGGGCGGAGCCGCTCGAACTCCGTGCGGACGGCGACGGATTCGTACGGGCCGGTGTCAACACCCTGTGTATGGCGTACGGAACCCGCGCGGGCGCTCTCGTGGAGTGCGGCGGCTCCAGCTACCCGCAGGTCGTGCGGCTGGAGCGGGACGACGACGCCCCCGGCGGCTACCGCGTCGTGTCGCGGGAGGAGCCGCCGGACGGCGCGGGCTACGCGGACTGGACGGAGGACCACTTCAGCTTCTTCGCCGAGTCCGACGCCGACGCCACCCTCTCGTCCACCGCCCTGGAGACCGCCGCCCGAGCCCACTTCGGCCTGCCCTCCGGGGCCCAGGTGGCAACCTGCTGACCGGCTACTTCAGGAGTGGCAGGTTGAGGTTGTTGACCAGTGGTCCTTCGATGGTGACGCCCTCGGTGACCAGGGACTCGACCCCGGGCAGCGGCAGCGGCAGCGCGGACGTGGCCGCCGAGGGCTCGGGTGCGAGTACGGCGACGAGGGCCGCCGCGGAGAGCAGCACGGCGGCGGCGGTCAGGACGACGACGGAACGGGTGCGGGCAGGGGGTTTGGCACGCATGGGGACTTCGGAGGCCTTTCCGGCAGAGGCACAGCAAAAAAAGGGGGGAGGGGGGCGGGCCGGGCCCGGGGCGCCGGGCCCGGCCCGCCCGCGTCAGATCTGCGGCGTCTCGATGACCAGGCCGGCGATGTCGATGCCGATGGCCGCGGCCTGGGTGGTGAAGGCGCCGAGGAGCAGGGCGGTGGCGGCCAGGAGGGTGGCGACACGACGGGCAGAACGCATGGGACGGGACTTCCTTTCACTGCGCTTGATGCACCACTTGGCACTTGATGCACCACTTGATCAGGACGTTCCGTGGCTGCCCAGCAGTCCGTTCAGGGATGCCGAACGGGCCCGAAGCTCCCTCGTGCGTGGGAAGTCTCCGGCGTGGCGCGCATGGATTCGGGGCGCCACCCGTACGAGTGACGGCGGCGGTTACGGCTGGTCGTCCGCCAGCTCCGCCACGCCCGTGACCCGGTGCAACGGGTACGTCCGTACCTCGTCCGCGGTGTGGTCGTACGCCGTCACGAAGCCGCCCTCCACGCGGATCGGCGCGATGACGCGTTGACTGGCGGAGCCCTCCGCGTTGACGTACCCGATCCACACCGCCTCGCCGGTCATCACGGCGGCCTGCATGGTGGCCAGGGTCTCGGCGGAGCTGGTGCGCGGGAGGTCGCCGTTCGCGGCCGGGGTCTCCGTCGGCTTGCGCGGGGTCGTCGAGGCCAGGTCACCCGCCCTGATCGCGCGGATCGCCGCCGAGAGCAGCGTGCCGTCGGGCGCCGGCGGGCCGTCCGGCACCGGGTCCGGGGCCGTGCGCGGCGGGGTGCGATGGGCGTGGGCGCGGGTGATCAGGACGTCGCCCTCGGCGGACTCGGCGGCCGGCGCGAACCCCATGCCGCGCAGACCGTCGAGGAGCGTCGCCGGGTCGGTCTGGGCCGCCAGCACCGTCGGCGCCAGGCGCCGCAGCCGCAGATTCGCGGACCGCTTGTCGGCCAGGATCTCGCTGAGCACCGAGTCGTCGTCGCAGCGCACGTACGCCGAGGCCGCGCCGATCCGCAGATGCCCGTGTCTGCGGGCCACGTCGTCGATGAGGTAGGCGAGGGGCTGCGGGACCGGCGTACGGGAGTGGGCGGTCAGGAAGTCGTGCAGGTCGGAGGCGGAGCGGCCGGCGTCCAGGGCACGGCGTACGGAGCCCGGGGTGAAGCGGTAGACCGTCGCGCCGCCCTTCGACTCGACGTCCGCGAGCACGTCGAGCATCTCGGCCAGCGGGCGCTCGAGCGGGCCCGGGGCCACCGCCGTCAGGTCGGCCTGGAGCAGGACGTGGTCGAGCGGCTCGGGGAGGAGGGGGGTGAGGAGACGGGCGGCCGTCGCGGAGGCGGTGGCCTGCTCGGGGGCGGTGAGGGGTTCCGGGGCGGGATGCCGGTGATGGTGGACCGGGAGTTTGTCGCCGGGGCCGGCAGCTACTGGCTCGGGCGCCTTCGACGGAGCCGACGGGAGGCCCAGGAGAGCCCGGCCCTGTGCGGAGAGCGCGCCCCGGCCCGTGACGCCCAGCGACTCGGCCTCGGACAGGGTCCAGCGGGCGAGCCGGGTGCGCAGATCCTCGTCGCCGTCTCCCCCCAGGGACCGGTCCTGCTGCGGGCCGCGCGTCGGACGCTCCCAGTGCAGGCGGGCCAGCACCGACTCGACGGTCGGCGAGGTGCCCTCCGGGAGGGCCGCCAGGAGGGTCAGCACCCGGTGCCGTACCTCCGGCGCCGCCGACCGGTCCAGGCCCGGCCCGAGCGCGGACAGCGTCCGGTCCTTGGTGTCCCGGCCGCCGATCACCCCGGCCGTCCGGGTCGCCGTCAGCCAGGCCTCCGCGAGCCGCGCCCAGCGCGTGGCGGCGGGCAGCTCCAGCCACTCGTCGTACGCCGGGGTCGCCGCGTACCGCTCGTCGGCCTCGCCGTCGGACGCCAACAGGCCCGCCGCGTAGGCGAGTTCGACCCAGAAGGCGGCCACCGGCTCGGAGAGGTCGAGGGCGACGGCCGTCCGCTTGAGATCACGGACGCTGAGCCCACCGGCCCGCAGCACCGCGGGCCCGCCCTCGTCCCACTCCTTCAGCAGCTCCTCGACGGTCGTGAGCGCGGTGTACGCCTGCCCGGCCGCCGCGTTGTCCACAACCTGTGGACGATGGGTCGCGGCCGGCTCGACACCCGGCGGCAACGGCTCGGTCGTACGGTGCGCCCGGCCCTCGCGCAGATGCAGGGCCACTTCGCGTGGCAGTACGACGGTGCCGGGCGCCGTGGGCAGCAGCAGCCCCCGATCCAGCAACAGGCGCAGATGCGCGGCCGGTTCGGCGGTGACCTGGCCGTACGGCGGCCCCCAGACCAGCCGCCGCAGGACGTCGACCGAGTCCGGGGAGGTGGAGTCGAGCAGCGCGGCCATCCGCTTGCGGTCCGTGAACAGGGCGGTCAGCGAGGCCACCGCGCTCACCGAGTCGTGCGTCGACGTGAGCCCCGCCGTCGTCACGATCTCCTGGATCCGCCCCGGCGACATGCCCGCCGTCGCCTCCGCGACCGTCGGGCCGAGCCCTGTCGGGGACGGATGCTGCGGCGAGGGCGCCAGCAGCTCACGGGCCGTACGGACGAGGCGGAGGCGGTCCGTCCCGCCCCACACCAGGGCCTGCTCGCGCAGCACGGTCAGGGCACGGGGGAGGGCGGTGGCCACGGCCGGATCACCGGCGTCGCCCGCGAGCAGGGCCAGCAGGTCGTCGTACGCCGCCGGGTCCGGGGCGACGGCCAGTGCCTGTGCCGTCTGGAGGGTGAACCTGTCCAGGCGCTCCAGGGCGCGTACGACCGACGCACGCGTGCCCGCGCGGGTGGCCAGCTGGGTGAGGTCGGTCGGGACGGGGGTGATGAGGTCGGGACGGCTGCGCAGCAGCGCGGCCAGGGACGCGTCGTCCCGCGCGCGAAGCGCTTCCGCGAGTGAACGCGGCGCCGGTGTCTCCTCGGTGCTCATCCCGCCCACGGTAGCGGGTGGTGCGGGTGGGCGGGGGTGCGCGCCGTGTGGGGTTCGCCCCCGCCGCCCCTACCCATACCCATCCTCGGGGGCTCCGCCCCCGAACCCCCGCTCCTCAAACGCCGGAGGGGCTGAATACCCAGCCGTAGCGGGGGTCTGGGGGCGCAGCCCCCAGGGATGGGACGGGTAGGGGCGGCGGGGGCGAGGAAAGGCGGTCCGGCCGGTAACGTCTGACTTCGTGGGTATCGAGAGCGATCAGGTCGTCTACGAGTATCTGAGCAAGGTCGGAGACCTGGCCCAGCAGCGCCAGTTGCCGTCCGGCGACCGTATGCGCCTCGTCTCGGGGCTGCGGGACGAGATCGACCGCCGCCGCGCCAAGGCCCCGGTCGACAGCCCCGCCTCCGTACGCCGCATCCTCGACCGCATCGGCACCCCCGACGAGGTCGTCGCCGGCATCGGCGGCGGCGCCCCCGAAGCACCGCGCGCCTCCGTCCCCGTACAACGCGATCGCGACGAGCCCCAGCGCAAGGGCAAGGGGCTCGGCCGCCTCGTACCGCGCCCGCGCCCCGCGGAGACGGGGGCGGGGACGGGGACCGAGACCGACGTGTTCGCTCCCTTTCCCTCCGAAGGAGACCTCGCCCCGCCCCAGCTCACCGGCACCGACGTACCCGGCGACACGGACTGGTGGTTGACCGGCAGTGGCAGGGGCTCGCTCACGGACACCGACAGCCTTCCGGCCGGGTTCGTCGGCGGGGTCGAGATCCCCGACCTGCTCAGGCCGGCGCGACCGAGACTGGACAAGCCGCAGGCCAAGCCCGCCGACGAGCCAGTCGAGCAGGCGGCCGAGTCCGACGAGGCCGAGAAGGGCGCTCCCCGGCGGCGTCTCCGGCTGCGCCTCCCCGTCCCCGCCGGCCGCTGGACCAACCCCCTGCTCCTCCTCGCCGCCGGCCTCCTTGTCGCGGGAGCGGTCCTCGGCAACCTCTACGCCCTGCTCGTCGGGTGGGCCATCGCCTACGCCTCGCGCCGGCTCTCCCAGGCCGAGACCAAGTGGGCGGTCGTCTACCTCCCGGGCGCGGCGGTCGCCGCCGGTGCCGGGTGGCTGTGGGGGCGTACGCAGGGCCGCTGGGGCGATCCCATCGTCGAGGGGCACATGAACGAGGCCCTCACCGAGACCTGGCCCTGGGTCGTCCGGGGGGCCGCCGTCGCCTCCGCGCTCTTCCTGGTCTGGCGTTCCCAGCGCCCACGCTGAAGACCGCTGTCTGCGCCTCCCGCACAATGGTGCATATGACATCCACACGCCCCGGCCCGCTCACCGTCGGGTTCGACCTCGACATGACCCTCATCGACTCCCGGCCCGGCATCCACGCCTGCTATCTGGCGCTCGCCGAGCGGACGGGCACGTTCGTCGACGCCGATCTGGCCATTACGCGCCTCGGACCGCCGCTCGCGGACGAACTCGTGCACTGGTTTCCGGCCGATCGCATCGCGGAGATGAGCGACCTCTACCGGGAGATGTATCCGGCCATCGCCATCACCGCGACCCCCGCGATGACCGGCGCCCGTGAGGCGATAGCGGCCGTACGGGAGTCAGGTGGGCGCGCGATCGTCGTCACCGCCAAGTACGAACCGAACGCCAAGCTGCACCTCGCGCACCTCGGGATCGAGCCCGACGCGGTCATCGGGAACCTCTGGGCCGAGCAGAAGGCGGTGGCGCTGCGCGAGCACGGCGCGAGCGTGTACGTCGGCGACCACGTGGGGGACGTACGCGGCGCACGCACCGCCGGTGCCCTGTCCGTGGCCGTGCCCACCGGGCCCTGCGACGCCGCTGAGCTGCGCGAGGCGGGCGCGGACGTCGTCCTCGACGACCTCACCCACTTCCCGGCCTGGCTGGCCGCCTACAGCGGTGTGGACGCGCGCGCCTGACGCCTGCCCTCGGCCACCGACTGGAGGACGCCCGCGGCCGCGACGAGGAAGCCGACGCCCATCAGCATGCTCAAACCGAACATGTACGTCGGGAATGGCGTCGTACCGAGGAGGAATGGGGCCACGGTGACCAAAGTGGCCACCGTACCGACGAAGAACACGATGGCACCGACACGGATCAGCCGATCTCCGGCCGCGGCGGAATTCGTTTGGGTTTTGTCACGCACTCGACCAGGGTAGTTCCCTGCCCGAAGGAACAACGCAGCGACGTCTTGTCACCTGCCTGCAGCCCATTAGCCTTGGTACCGGCGGGTCCAGCGACCCGCCCAAGTGCTATCAGCGCTCGTTTTCCTCCAGCAGCCCGAAGCAGTTTTCCGACGAGTACGAGGACGAGGAACAGACGTGCCCACCGGCAAGGTCAAGTGGTTCAACAGTGAGAAGGGCTTCGGCTTTCTCTCCCGCGACGACGGCGGTGACGTCTTCGTCCATTCCTCGGTCCTGCCCGCCGGAGTCGATTCCCTCAAGCCGGGCCAGCGCGTCGAGTTCGGAGTTGTCGCCGGGCAACGCGGTGACCAGGCACTTTCGGTCGTGATCCTGGATCCGACCCCGTCGGTCGCGGCGGCCCAGCGCAAGAAGCCCGACGAACTGGCGTCCATCGTCCAGGACTTGACGACCGTCCTGGAGAACATCACCCCGATGCTGGAAAGGGGCCGTTACCCTGACAAGGCCTCCGGCGCGAAGATCGCCGGCCTGCTGCGGGCGGTCGCCGACCAGTTGGATGTGTAAGGCGGCTTTGGAGAGACTCTGGAGATTCGCAGAGTTCTAGGGGAAATCGAGTGCGTTCGGGCCGAGGGGCGGCACCAGTCCCTCGGCCGCCGCGCGGGTCAACAGCCCCCTGACCGCCGCATAGCCGTCCTCGCCGAGGTCGGCGGTGAACTCGTTGACGTACAGGCCGATGTGCTGGTCGGCGACCTTCGGGTCCATTTCCTGGGCGTGCTCCAGGACGTAGGCCCTGGAGGCCTCCGGGTCGTCCCAGGCGGCTCGTACGGACGTCCGGGCGGACTGGGCCAGGAGTTCCAGGGTCTCCGTCCCCAGCGAGCGCTTGGCGATGATCGCGCCGAGCGGGATCGGCAGGCCGGTCGTCGACTCCCAGTGTTCGCCCATGTCCGCGAGCTTGTGCAGGCCGTAGTTCTGGTACGTGAAGCGCGCCTCGTGGATGACCAGCCCGGCGTCGACCTTCCCGTCCCGCACGGCGGGCATGATCTCGTGGAACGGCATCACGACCACCCGTCCGACTCCGCCGGGGATCGTGTCCGCCGCCCACAGGCGGAACAGCAGGTACGCCGTCGACCGCTCGCTCGGGACGGCGACCGTACGGCCGGTCAGGTCCGCCCCCGCCTCCCGCGTGAGCACCAGTGGGCCGCAGCCCCGGCCCAGCGCGCCCCCGCAGGGCAGCAGCGCGTACTCGTCGAGGACGTACGGCAGCACGGCGTACGACACCTTCAGCACGTCGAACTCGCCGCGCTCGGCCATGCCGTTGGTGATGTCGATGTCCGCGAAGGTCACGTCGAGCGCGGGCGCGCCCGGCACCCGGCCATGGGCCCAGGCGTCGAAGACGAAGGTGTCGTTCGGGCAGGGCGAGTACGCGATCCGCAGTCGACGTTCAGTTTCCGGGGTCACTTGGGTGCTCATGTGGGTTCCAACTCTCCAGTACCGGTCCGAGCTTCCCGAAGGCCTCCGTCAGGGCCTTCAGTGCCTCGCCGATGCGCCAGGCCGCCCGGTCTCGGGGGCCCACGGGGTTCGACACCGCCCTGATCTCCAGTACCGGTACGTCGTGCGCCGCGGCGGCCTCGGCCACGCCGAAGCCCTCCATCGCCTCGGCCAGGGCGCCGGGGTGCCGGGTGCGTAGTTCGGCGGCGCGTTCGGCGCTGCCGGTGACGGTGGAGACGGTCAGGACGGTGCCGGTGCGGGCGCCTGTCACGGCCGTGAGATCCCGTACGAGTGATTCCGGCGGACGGTGGGTGACGGTGCCGAAGCCGAGACCGGTGACCGGAACGAAGCCCTCCGGGGTCTCGGCGCCCAGGTCCGCGACGGTGATCTCGTCGGCGACGACCAGCGAGCCGACCGGCGCCTCCGGCTGGAAACCGCCGGCGATGCCCGCCGAGACGACCAGGCCGTACGGGGTGCCGCGGAGGGCGGCCGTGGTGAGCGCGGTGGCGGTGGACGCGGCGGCGGCCGCCGGGCCCACTCCCACGGCGATGATGTCGATCCCCACCGGATCTGCGAACGCCTGTGCCACCGCGTCCCGTTCGGCGGGGACCGCGGTGGCGATCAGGACTCGTACCCCTCGTACGCCCGACGTGGTCAGGAGTCCTTCTTCAGGCGGAACGACCAGAGGCCGTTGACCTCGTTCTCGCCCTCCTTGACGGAGACGAGCGTCGAGTTTCCCTGGGCGCCGTACTGGGCGTTGAAGAAGACGCTGCCGGGGATCGTGCGGTACGTCTTGGTGCTGGAGTCGGTCAGCGGCTGACCGTTCATCAGGATCGTCCAGCCCTTGTCGGCGATCTCCGGGTCGACACCGAAGCGCACGGTCTCGTCCGGGTCCACCTTGATGCTCTTGATGTCCGTGTCCTTGAGGCACGCGGCCACGTCGGCGGTCTTCAGCTCCTTGCCGTCGTCGTAGCAGGAGGCCTCCGAGTTCACCGAGGAACGGCCGACGGTGATCGTGGAGATCGGCGTCGGCTTGTCGCAGGCGGACAGGACGAGCAGTCCGGCACCAACGGCGGCGACGGCGGCAACAGCGCGGCGACGGCGCGCAGTGGAAGCGGAACGCAACGAGGTCATGGCCGAAGGCTATCGGGCACCCGGGGCGCGGTTGTCACGTGGGTACGGCGTGCCGGGCCCCGGTGGGCGGCGTCAGGCGACGCGGGGGCGGGCGTGGCCTCCCTGGCGGGCCGAGCCGATCAGGCCCTTGGCCGTGGTCAGCCAGCCCGTGGCGACGATCGCGGCGGCCACCCCGAGACCCAGGGTGCCGACCAGGGGCAGTGCGATACCGATCGCGCCGCCGAGCACCCAGGCCATCTGGAGCAGCGTCTCCGAGCGGGCGAACGCGGAGGAGCGGACCAGTTCGGGGACGTCCCGCTGGATCAGCGCGTCCAGAGACAGCTTGGCCAGGGCCTGGCAGAACCCGGCGACCGCCGCGAGGCAGGCCACAAGGGCGGCGCCGAAGAAGATCGCGGTGATGATCGTCGCGCAGAGGACCACGGCGACGACGGTCACGACGATCAGCTCGGGCGCGCGCTGTTTCACGGCCGCCCCGACCGCCGTACCGAGCGCGTTGCCGACGCCCGCCGCGACAGCGACCATGCCCAGCGACCACGCGGCGCTCTCGCCGGTCAGCGGGTGCTCGCGGAGCAGGAAGGCGAGGAAGAAGGTCAGGAAGCCCGAGAGGCAGCGCAGGGCGGCGTTGGCGCCGAGGGCGTGGGTGACGGCCGTACCGACCGTGCGCAGCCCCGGCCGCTTCACGGGGTGCAGGTGCGGCCCGTGCAGATGATCCGGGTCCGCCGCCAGCAGGGCGGTGTCCTCGCCCTTGGCGGAGTCCACCTTGGCCGGGAGCGTGAAGGACAGGAACGTACCCGCGATGAAGATCACGAAGGCGCCGTAGAGCGGCCAGCGTGGACCGAGGGCCTGGAGTCCGGCGCCGATGGGTGCGGCCACACCGGTGGCGAGCAGGCCGCTCAGCGTGACCCGCGAATTGGCCTTCACGAGGGAGAAGCTGGGTGGGAGGAGGCGGGGGACCACCGCGCTGCGGACGACTCCGTACGCCTTTGACGCGACCAGGACGCCCAGTGCGGCCGGGTACAGCTCGAGGCTGCCCGTCGCGACCGCGCCGGCCAGGAGCAGGGCCAGGAGGGCGCGGGCGAGCATCGCGCCGGCCATCGCGGCGCGGCGGCCGTGCGGGAGGCGGTCGAGGAGGGGGCCGATCACGGGGGCGAGGAGGGTGAAGGGCGCCATGGTGATGCCGAGATAGATGGCGACGCGCCCGCGTGCCTCGTCGGTGGGGACGGAGAAGAAGACGGTGGAGGCGAGGGCGACGGTGATCATCATGTCGCCGGCGCCGTTCACCGCGTGCAGTTCGATGAGCTTGCCGAGCCCGGACTCACCGGCCCCGTGCGCGTGCGTGGCTTTACGAATTCCCCGGGCGGTGCCGGTGACGGGGAAATGCAGGGCACGCCCGACCGCGCGCACGGATCCGTTCACCCGGTCCCGTGCGCCACGCCGGTTGCTCCCCTGGACCCCACCGACCCCGGTGGCGCCGTGGGGCGACCTCTCGCTTGCCACCCCGCAATAGTGCCCCGAGAAGCGCGGACCTAGTGCGGTTACCGCGCGTATGGGGCCGAGTGAGGTGGGGGAGGAGAGGGAGAGACAGGTTCCGCGGGGGTGTTTTCCGGCCATCGAGGGCTGGGAAGAGTGGCGTGAGAGGCGCGTCGGAGCGGTGTCTGAGAGGGGCCGGAGTTGCCACAGTTGGATGTCGGTCGTCGTGAACCGTCCCGTCGGTGTGGGCCCCGGGCGCTGGAGAAGGTAGCGTGCGTAGCGCGCAGTGGCGGTTGTTCTCGGCCGCGCGCCTCTCGGCCATCCCGCAGAATGGATGACGTAGGTGCGCCCGAGCGCGATCGGGCGCGGACGTCGACGCGGCCCTCTGGTCCGCTCCGTTCGCAACCGTTCGCACCCCGTCGGGACGGGCGCACTCGTGAGACGGCGTAGGAGAGAAGCGATACCTGTGAGCGCAGCGACAACGCGAAGCCGCACCCCCGACCGCCTGTGCGCCGAGGCCGTCGACCTCGCCCGTTCCGCGGCGGAGGAGGCGGCGGCACCAGGCGTGGTGGGCGAGCACTCGGGCCTGGTGTCCGAGGGCGACCGCGTCGTGACGCACTTCTTCGAGTGCAAGGAGTTCGGCTACCGGGGCTGGCGCTGGGCGGTGACGGTCGCCCGGGCGTCCCGGGCCAAGCTGGTCACCCTGGACGAGGTGGTCCTCCTCCCCGGCCCGGACGCCCTTCAGGCACCGGAATGGGTGCCGTGGAGCGAGCGCCTGCGCCCCGGCGACATGGGCCCCGGCGACCTGCTCCCGACGGACGCGGAGGATCTGCGGCTGGAGCCGGGTTACTCGGGCGAGGACGAGCCCCTGCCCAACTCGGCGGTCTCGGCGGCCGGTTCGGCGACGGCCGCGGCCTCCGTGGAGCTGGCCGCGGACCTGGCGGACGCCGAGGACGCGGACATCACGGCGGGCCCACCGTCCGCCTTCACGGTGGTGCCGGCCCGCGGTTCGATCGCGGCGGTGGCGGAGGAACTGGGCATGCGCCGGGCGCGCGTCCTGTCCCGGTACGGCCTCCACAGCGCCGCGGACCGCTGGGAGGACGCCTACGGCCCCAAGACCCCCATGGCCCAGGCCGCCCCGGCGACCTGCGTGAGCTGCGGCTTCCTGGTGGCCATCGGCGGCTCCCTCGGCCAGGCGTTCGGCGTCTGCACGAACGAGTTCGCCCCGGCGGACGGCCGCGTGGTCTCCCTGGCGTACGGCTGCGGCGGCCACTCGGAGGCGGCGGTCATGCCGAAACCTCCGGTCCCGCCGCCGCACGTGATCGACGAGACGATCGTGGACCCGTTCCCGCTGCGGCCTGCGGCGGATTCGGGTTCGGTGGGCACGGATACGGACGAGGCTGTGGCGGACTTGGGCCACTCGTAGGGCGTGCGGTGGGGGTTTGTGCTTTTAGGGGCGCGGGGAACTGCGCGAGAAACCCCCACCGGCCCGCAGCCAACGAACTACCGATCAGTTCTTACTGCTGTCCACAATCACCGGCGTCCCATTCGAGTCGGTACCACACGGCACCGCATACACCGGATTAGCCGCAGCCGCCTCCTTGTAAGCCTCCAGGCACTGGTTGTACAGCACCTTGTCGCTCAGAGACTTCTCCAGGATCTCGTTGGCCCGGGCAATACCCTCCGCCTCGATCCGCTTGCGCTCCGCCTCCGCCTTGGCCGTACGCGCCGCCTCCACGGCCCGCTCGGTGTCCTGCTCCTGCTGGATCTTCTTGTCGATCTGGTCCTGGAGCTTGTCCGACGGCTTCACATTGCGCAGGTTCACGTTGGTGACGTCGATCCCGCGCGGAGCCAGCCGCTCCTTGACGAGTGCGGCGATCTCCGAGCCGATCTGCTCGCGGGCGGAGGCGTAACCCTCCTCGCTGGTGTGCTTCGCGAAGACGTTGCGGATGATCTCCCGGCTGTCCGGCAGCACCAGCCGCTCCTCGACGGCCTCCTCACTGCCCGCCAGCCGGTACAGCTCGACCGCCTTGGCGGGGATGACGGCCCACTTGATCGTGACGTCGGCGTAGAGCACCCCGCCCTGAGAGGAGCGGACCTCGACCACGTCCTTGTCGTACAGGTTGAGGTCCACGGGACGCGTGGAGAAGGACGTGACCTCGGTGAACGGCGACCTGAACTGGACGCCGGAGTTCAGCGGCTTCCCGATCTTCCCGAAGGTCACCGGCACCCCGACCTCGTAGGCGCTCACGACATGGACGCAGGCGAAGACACCGGCCAGCACGGCCCCGACGACGCTGAGCGCGGCCCCGATCCGCCAGCCGCCGGCGTCCCGGCCACGGCCGACGAGAAACAGCACGACTGCCGCTATGAGCAGCAGGATGGACAGCACGAACACAGAGCCCCCCTGAGCAACAGGTACCTGCTACCAGGTACCGGATTCATGGATCCGCGCCGCCTCGGGCGTGATCCGCAGCGCATCGTAAGGGGTGTCCGGATTTGTGTGGTGGCCGGGAGTCGCCGTCTGCGCCCGATACTGACGGGTGTCGCGGAGCAGGGTGGCGGCCCGGATCACGCGCCACCAGGTGAGGTACGTCATCGGCGGGCGGCCGACCAGGGCGGTGAACCGGCGGGCCAGGGTGGGCCGGGAGACGCCCGCCTCCGCGGCCAGGCGGTCGTTGCTCCACGGGGCGGCCGGGTCCGCGTGCATGGCCCGCAGGGCGGCGGCCGTCGCCGGGTCGCCCAGTCCGACGGGACGGTGCTGGATTCGCCCTCGGCCCGTGGGCCGAGTGAGGCTCGGTCCTGCCCCGCTCACCGTGCCCACCTCCTCCCGGTCCGGAGGCCGCCTCTCTCTGTTCCCCCAGCTCTCACCGACGGGTGGCGGGCGTGCCCTGCGGCGCGCGGTACCTTCTTGCTCACGCCGATGAGGAGAGTGAACGTACGTGAGCAAGTTCGTGCGGCCAGCAGCTGAGGGCGCGGACCCTTTCGGTACGGCCCGTCTGCGCCGGGGTGTTCTGGACGCCTGGGCGACCAGCCCCGCCCGGTTCCGTGAGGACGCCAACGCCGAGGAGGATCTCGTCCTCGGCGGGTACCGGGACCGGCTCGTCGTCGAGCTCGCCCAGAACGCCGCAGATGCCGCGGCCAGGGCAGGCGTACCCGGGCGGCTCCGCCTCACCCTCCGCGACGGCGTCCTCGTCGCCGCCAACACCGGTGCCCCGCTGGACGCCACCGGTGTCGAGTCCCTCTCCACGCTGCGGGCCTCCGCCAAGCGGGACACCCAGGACGGCGAGGAGACCGGCGCCGTCGGGCGGTTCGGTGTCGGCTTCGCCGCCGTGCTCGCCGTGAGCGACGAGCCCGCCGTCGTCGGACGGCACGGGGGTGTGCGGTGGTCGCTCGCCGAGGCCCGCGAGCTGGCCGCCGAGACCGCCCGGCACAGCCCCGGGCTCGGTGACGAGATCCGCCGCCGCGACGGCCATGTGCCCCTGCTCCGGCTGCCGTTCGCCGCCGAGGGCACCGCCCCGGACCCGTACGACACGGCCGTCATCCTCCCCCTGCGCGACGCCGCCGCCGAGGACCTCGCGGAGCGGCTGCTGAGCGGCGTCGACGACGCGCTGCTCCTGACGTTGCCCGGTCTCGAAGAGGTCGTCATCGAGGTGGGGGACGAGGTCCCTCGTACGCTGCGGCGAATCACCGATGACAACGCGCTGACCCTCGTGGAGGATTCGCGGGACGGTACGAGCCGTTGGCGTACGGTCTCCGCTCACGGGCCCCTGGAATCCGCCCTGTTGGCCGGGCGGCCGGTCGAGGAGCGGCTGCGTCCCTTCTGGTCGGTCACCTGGGCCGTGCCCGTCGACGCCGACGGCACTCCCGTACCGCCCCGGACCAGCCCCGTCGTGCACGCGCCCACACCGAGCGACGAGCCGCTGGGCGTACCGGCGTTGCTCATCGCCTCGCTGCCGCTGGACACCGCCCGCCGGCATGCCGCGCCCGGCCCGCTCACCGACTTCCTGGTGCAGCGTGCCGCCGACGCGTACGCCGAACTCCTCGCCGACTGGCACCCGGTGGGCGAGGGCATCATCGCCCTCGTGCCCGGCTCGCTCGGCAAGGGCGAGCTGGACGGGCAGTTGCGGCACGCGATCCTGGAACGGCTGCCGCGAACCGCCTTCCTGCCGCCCGCACTTGACCCGGGCGACGATGACGAACTCCCCTCCGCTCTCCGTCCCCGCGACGCGGAGGTCGTCGAGGGCGCCGGGGCCGAGACGGTCCGCGTCCTCGCCGAGGTGCTGCCCACGCTGCTGCCCGCCGGGCTCGAACGCCGGGTGGAACTGCGGACGTTGGGCGTCGCCCGGGTTCCCCTGACCGACGCCGTCGACCGGCTCGCGGGCCTGGAGAAGGCGCCCGAGTGGTGGCACCGGCTGTACGACAGCCTGGCCGGCGTCGACCCCGACCGGCTGACCGGGCTGCCGGTGCCGCTCGCCGACGGGCGTACGACCATCGGCCCCCGGCAGGTCCTGCTGCCCACGGGTGGTGAGGGGCAAGGGGGCGCCGCTCCCGAGACCCTCGCCCGGCTCGGCCTCAAGGTCGCCCACCCGGACGCCGCGCATCCCCTGTTGGAGAAGCTGGGCGCTCTTCCGGCCACTCCGCGAGCCGTCCTCACCACTCCCCAGGTACGGGCCGCCGTCGCCGCCTCCCTCGACGAGGACGCCGTCATGGCGTGGGACGACGAAGACGCCCCGGACGCCGAGGAGTTGGCCGACACGGTCCTCGCCCTCGTCCGGGACGCGGGCCTCGAACCCGGCGACGAGCCCTGGCTCGGCGCCCTCGCCCTCCCCGACGAGGACGGCGAGCTGGCCCCCGCCGGTGAACTCGTCCTCCCCGGCAGCCCGTTCG
Source organism: Streptomyces sp. GQFP (assembly GCF_021545335.1). Classification (GTDB taxonomy): domain Bacteria; phylum Actinomycetota; class Actinomycetes; order Streptomycetales; family Streptomycetaceae; genus Streptomyces. The sequence continues at coordinate 5,702,241 of NZ_CP089312.1, forward strand.
CCGAGGTGATCAGGGAGGGTGAACTGGCGTCGGTGGACGGCGAGTTGGCGGACAGGTGGGGTGAGCAACCCCTTGCCGCCTGCGGAGTCCTCGCCAACTTCGCCCTCGTCCGTGCCACCGACGTCGTCCTCGACCCGGACGAACTGGAGCCCCGGGACAGCGACTTCGCCGAACCCGACGATCCCGGCCTGCTCGACGCCGTGGACGTGTGGAGCGAGGACATCCTCGACCGCTTCCCGGACTCGCCGGTGCCGCCCGTCGCCACGGAACTGGTCGCCGTACGGGACCTGGACCTCGTGGACGAGGACCGCTGGCCCCAGGCCCTCGCCCTCCTCGCCCAGCCGCCGCTGCGGGACGCGATCGTCCAGCCGGTGCGGGTCCTGCTGCCCGACGGCACGCATGAACTCGTACGCCCGTACACGGCTTGGTGGTTGCGCGGAAACCCGGTGCTGGACGGGCGCAGGCCGGCCGGTCTCCTCGCGGCGGGCGGCGACCCGCTCCTCCGGGGCCTGTACGAGGAGGCCGACGCGACCGGGTTCGACGACGAGCAGGTGCTGCGGGCGCTGGGTGTACGGACGTCGGTGGCCGCGCTCCTCGACGAGCCGGGCGGCGCGGCCGAACTCCTCGACCGCCTCGCCGACCCGGACCGGGACGTGAGCGGGGTCCAACTGCACGCCCTCTACGGGGCGTTGGCCGACCTTGACCCCGAACAGGTCACGCTGCCCGACGACTTGCGGGCCGTGGTCGACGGGCACGTGGAGGTGGTGGACGCGGCGGACGCCGTGGTCGTCGACTCACCCGACCTGCTGCCCTTCACGGCGGGGGTCCCGCTGCTCCCCGTACGCCCGGCGCGGGCAGCCGAACTGGCGGAACTGTTCCAGGTACGGCGGCTCAGCGAGTCGGTGACCGGCGAGGTGACCTCGGAGGGCGCGGAGCACGACGTACCGGAGTCGGTACGGGTGCTGCTCGGTCCGGCGACCCCGGCGACGTACGTCGAGCACGAGGAACTGGTCGTCGACGGCGTGGAGCTGGACTGGCGGCGGACACGGGACGGGGTGCTGCACGCCTCGACCTTGGAGGGCGTCGCGGCGGGCCTCGCCTGGGCGGCCGGGCAGTGGCCGCGCCGGTTCGAGGTGGCGGCGCTGCTGGAGGATCCGTCGAGGACGACGGAGCTGGCGCGGGACCGCTGGTTCGACTGAGGTGCGGGGGCGGCGGGGTGCTGAGGTAATGCGTACGTAAAATCTGCGCGATCTCCAAAACATCCGCAACTTCCGTACAACCATTCCCATCCGTCACGAATCTGAGCGAGCGAGTCAACAGACTCCAAGATCATTCGGGTCCAGGTGCGACCACGATCCGTGACGGATGGATTCCGTACGGACGGCCACCGCCGGACCCCCTTTCTCCACTTGGGGAAACGCATGCGCATACGTGCCACTGTGGCCGCCGTGACCGGCGCCCTGGCTCTCTCCGCCTTTGCCGTCCCGACCGCGCAGGCCGCCGCCGCGGCGGCGCCCGACGTCACCTTCACCAAGGTGACGGTCAACAACGGCAAGCCGATCGTCGCCCGCGCCGCGGGGACCACCTCCGTGCCGGTGACGTACACGTTCAAGCACGCCGCCGGCCTCGACATCGGCTCGGACAACCTCCTCACCGGTCCGGCCCTCTACGTCGGCGCCTCCCTCACCGTGGACAACGTCCGCCTGATCGGCGACGAGCCGGGCACCTGCACGGCCACCTCGTCGACCACCGCCAGCTGCAAGGGCTTCATCGACCTGCACCCCGGGAGCGAGGGCACGCTCCGGAACACCGACGCCCGTACGTGGAAGGTGGGCGCCATCGCCATCACGGGCGACGAAGACGGCGTCAAGATCCAGAGCGGCCTCGGCACCACCCAGATCAAGTTCCACTCCAAGCTCAACACCGACGCCACCCCGGAGCCGGTCAGGAAGGGCGCGACCATCACGGTCAAGGGCACCCTGACCCGCGCCAACTGGAACACCAGCAAGTACGGGGGCTACGTCGGCGCCCCGGTCGCGCTCCAGTTCAAGAAGGCGGGCGCCACCACCTTCACCACCGTCAAGACGGTCAAGACGGGCGCCGCGGGCGCCCTGAAGACGACCGTCAAGGCGTCGGTCGACGGTACGTACCGTTTCGCCTTCGCGGGCTCGACGACCACCGCGCCGATCACGGCCGTCGGTGACGTCATCGACGTGAAGTAGGGACGAGCAACGAAGGCCGGTGCCGCCCGGGCTGGGCGGCACCGGCCTGTTCAGCGGGCGAGTCAACAGACTCGACGATCACTTGGGCCCAGGCGTGACGACGAGCCGCGAGCACGACCACCGTCGGGCCCCCTTCTCCTACCTGGGGAACACGCATGCGTATACGTGCCACCGTTGCCGCCGTCTCCGGCGCTCTGGCTCTCTCCGCCCTCGCCATGCCGGCCGCGCAGGCCGACGGTTCGGTGTCCCGGGCCGATGTCGCCAAGGTCCGTGAGGCCGCCGGGCAGGCCGCCTCCGGCAAGTCCGCGTTCAGTGCGTCGGCCGCCGCTGTCGCCGAGCCGTACGTCCTGGACGCCTCCTTCTCCAACGTCAAGGTCAACAACGGCAGGTCGATCGTGGCGGGCATCAGCGGCAAGCTGACCGTGCCGATCACCTACACGCTCACCCACGCCGCCGATGTCGACATCGCCGCCGAGGACTTCTTCACCGACGTCGAGCTGTACTACGGCACGACGTACATCGACTCCGAGTTCGGGCTGTTCGGCGACGACTGGGCCAGCTGCAAGGCCGTCTCGACGACCGTCGCCAACTGCACCCAGTCCATCGTGATCAGCCCGAGCGAAGACCTGTTCAACGAGACCGCCGGGAAGTGGAAGGCGTTCGGGTACGCCGTCGCCCTCAACGGCCAGGACTTCAGCAGCGACGACTTCGACATCACGAAGATCGGGTACGTCGAGAAGGACGGCCTCGCCGGCCCCAACCTCCTGCGCCACTCCAGGCTGACGGTCAACGCCACCCCGGAGCCGGTGAAGAAGGGCAACACCATCACCGTCACCGGCAAGCTGACCCGCGCCAACTGGGACGCCGGCAACTACACCGGGTACGCCAGCCAGCCGGTGAAGCTGCAGTTCCGGAAGAACGGGACCAGCACCTACACCACCCTCAAGACCATCAAGACGACCACCAAGGGCGACCTGAAGACGACCGTCAAGGCGAACGTCGACGGGTACTTCCGGTACGTCTTCGCGGGCACCGCGACCACCGCCGCCCTCGGTTCCGCGACCGACTTCATCGATGTGAAGTAGTCAGTGGGTGTGAAGTAGGCGTCGCGCAGTGCTTGTTCCGCCGTCGGTCCCTTCGTGTTCTCGGGGCCGGCGGCGGGCGTGTGTGCAAGGGGTGCGCAAAATAACGTCACCTCCGCGCAACCAACCACCCCCGCAAGGAATCTGATCATGGGGGCCAACAGGCTCCACGATCACCTTCTCCTACTTGGGGAACACGCATGCGTATACGTGCCACCGTGGCCGCCGTCTCCGGCGCCCTGGCCCTCTCCGCCCTCGCCGTGCCGGCCGCGCAGGCCGATGTCCACGCCTCCGGTGCCGACTCCGGCTACCGCGCGGCCGCCGCGAAGATCCTGGCGGGCGGCAAGTCCGCGTTCATCACCTCGCCGGTCGCCGCCGAGGAGCCGTACAAGCTGAACGTCGGCTTCTCCAACTTCAAGGTCGCCAAGTCGATCAACGCCGGTGCCGGTGGACACCTCGTCGTCCCGGTCACCTACACGCTGACCCACGGCACCGAGGTCGACATCAAGGCCGCCGACTTCGACAGCGGGCCGTACCTGTACCGGGGCGACTTCGCGACGCCGGACAACGTGATCTTCGGTGAGAAGGCCGGCACCTGCACGGCCACGTCGACCACGACCGCCAACTGCAAGGCCAACCTCGACATCTACCCGGGCGAGGGCGACCTGACCAACACCGACGCCGGGGCCACCTGGACGGCCGGCGGGCTCGCCATCGCCTTCAACGGGCAGGACCCCGAGAGCGACAGCTTCGACCCGTCCAAGGTCGGCATCGCCCAGCAGGGCGACCTCGGCACCACGACCGTGCGGCGCGTCTCCAAGCTGACGGTCAACGCCACCCCGGAGCCGGTGAAGAAGGGCAAGACCATCACCGTCACCGGCAAGCTGACCCGCGCCAACTGGGACGGGCCCAACTACACCGGGTACGCGACCCAGCCGGTGCAGCTCCAGTTCCGTAAGAACGGCACCAGCACCTACACAGTCGTCAAGACCATCAAGACGACCACCAAGGGCGACCTGAAGACCACCGTCAAGGCGACCGCCGACGGGTTCTTCAAGTACGTCTTCGCGGGGACCAGGACCACCGTGGGCGCCAGCGCCGCCGCCGACTTCATCGACGTGAAGTAGGCGCACCCGTACGAACTACGCCGGGAAGCGGCGGTCCACCCATTTCCACAGGATCTCCAGGGTGGCCGCCGCCACCGCCGCGATACCCACCGCGATCCACGGCATCGTCGTCCCCACCAGTTTCAGCGCGAAGAACTCCTGGAGCTGCGGCACGACCAGCACCAGCAGGAAGCCCGCGCCCATCGACGCGACCAGGGCGATCCGCCACCAGGTGTAGGGGCGGGCGATGATCGCCAGCACCCACATCGAGATCAGGAACAGGGTCAGGGTCGCCGCGCTCGTCTCCGCGTCCAACGCGCCCTCGCCCGTGTAGTGGTGACGGGCAATCAGGTATGTGGCGAAGGTTGCTGTGCCTGCCAGTACGCCGCCCGGGATCGAGTAGCGCATGACCCGGCGTACGAAGTGGGGTTTCGCGCGTTCCTTGTTGGGGGCCAGGGCCAGGAAGAACGCCGGGACGCCGATCGTCAGGGTGGAGAGCAGCGTCAAGTGGCGGGGCAGGAAGGGGTATTCGACCTGCCAGCAGACCACCAGGACGGCCAGGAGGACTGAATAGACCGTCTTGACCAGGAACAGGGTTGCTACTCGCGTGATGTTGCCGATGACCCTGCGGCCCTCGGCCACCACCGAAGGCAGCGTCGCGAAGCTGTTGTTGAGCAGGACGATCTGGGCCACCGCCCGTGTCGCCTCCGAGCCCGATCCCATGGCCACGCCGATGTCGGCGTCCTTCAGGGCCAGTACGTCGTTCACGCCGTCGCCCGTCATCGCCACCGTGTGCCCGCGTGACTGCAACGCGCCCACCATGTCCCGCTTCTGCTGCGGGGTGACCCGGCCGAAGACCGTGCCCTCGTCGAGCGCCTGCGCCATCTCCTGTGTCTCGGTGGGGAGTTGGCGGGCGTCCACCGTCGTGCCGGTCAGGCCCAGTTTGCTCGCCACCGCGCCGACCGACACCGCGTTGTCGCCCGAGATGACCTTCGCGTCGACGTCCTGCTCGGCGAAGTAGCGGAGGGTGTCGGCGGCGTCGGGGCGCAGCCGCTGCTCCAGGACGACCAGGGCCGTGGGCGATGTGTTGGTGGCCACCTCCGGGTGGTCGAGGTCGCGGGTGGTGCGGGTGAGGAGGAGGACGCGCAGGCCGGCCTGGTTCAGGCGGTCCGTCTCGGCGAGGGCCGGGTCCTCGGGGGAGAGGAGGACGTCCGGGGCGCCCAGGAGCCAGGTGCTGCTCTCGCCGTTGCCCTCGCTGAAGGACGCCCCGCTGTACTTGCGCGCCGAGGAAAACGGCAGCGATTCCGTGCAGCGCCAGTCCTCGCTGTCCGGGTAGGCGTCGATGATCGCCTGGAGGGAGGCGTTCGGGCGGGGGTCCGATTCGCCGAGGGCGCCCAGGACGCGGCGTACGTATGTCTCGTCGCTGCCGTTGAGGGAGCGCAGCTCGGTCACGTCCATGCCGCCCTCGGTCAGGGTGCCCGTCTTGTCCAGGCAGACCGTGTCGACGCGGGCGAGGCCCTCGATGGCGGGCAGCTCCTGTACGAGGCACTGCTTCCGGCCGAGCCGGATGACACCGATCGCGAAGGCGACGGAGGTCAGGAGGACCAGGCCCTCCGGGACCATCGGGACGATTCCGCCGACCGTGCGGGCGATCGAGTCCTTCAAGTCGTTGTCCTTGACGACCAGTTGGGTGATGACCAGGCCGATCGCGGCCGGAACCATCATCCAGGTCACGTACTTGAGGATCGTCGAGATGCCGGTGCGGAGTTCCGAGTGGACGAGGGTGAAGCGGGAGGCCTCTTCGGCGAGTTGGGCGGCGTAGGCCTCGCGTCCGACCTTCGTGGCGGTAAAGGCGCCGCCGCCCGCTACCACGAAGCTGCCCGACATGACCTGGTCGCCGGGCTGCTTCACGACGGGGTCCGCCTCGCCGGTGAGCAGTGACTCGTCGATCTCCAGGCCGTCGGCCTCCACGCACTCGCCGTCCACGACGATCTTGTCGCCGGGGCCGATCTCGATCAGGTCCCCGAGGACGATCTCGGAGTTGCTGACCTGCGAGGCCACGCCGTCGCGGCGGACCGTCGGTTTGGCCTCGCCGATCACGGCCAGGGAGTCGAGGGTCTTCTTCGCCCGCCACTCCTGGATGATGCCGATGCCGGTGTTGGCGAGGATGACGTAGCCGAACAGGGTGTCCTGGAACGGGGCGACGAACATCATGATCAGCCAGAGGACGCCGATGATCGCGTTGAACCTGGTGAAGACGTTCGCGCGGACGATCTCGGCGATGCTGCGGCTGCTGCGTACGGGGACGTCGTTGACCTCGCCGCGGGCGACGCGCTCGGCTACCTCGGTGGTGGTGAGGCCGGTGGCGCGGGGGGTGCTGCCGTGGGGCGCGCTGGACAGGGGCAGGGGTACGGGGTGCACAGGATCGAGTTCCGCGCCGGCGTCGATGTGCGTCATGTGTTCGACGGTACGGGTGGATTTGGGGCTTCACCCGCTGAGTGCGGCAAAGATCCGACCTGGGGAGGAGGGGTGGGGTGGGAAATGGTGCGGTGGTTGTAGTCGGGGGTGTGTAGGGGGTGCGGGTAGGGGTGTTTTCGCCCCCGCCGCCCCTACCCGTCCCATCCCGTTCCTGGGGGCTGCGCCCCCAGACCCCCCTTCGCGCTGAACGCGCTCGTCCTCAGACGCCGGACGGGCTGGAGGTTGACCTCCTGATCGCCGCGTCCCGCTTTCGGACGTACCAAATCCCGATCAAGCCCAACCCCGCCCCCGCGAGACACGTCCAGACCCACCACTCGTGGTCGTGGTCGGCGTACCAGCCGTAGAAGGGGAGCTGGGCCAGGAAGAGGACGAACCAGAGGATCGTGCCGCCTGTGATGGTGGCGACGACGGGGCCCTCCAGGGGCTCCGGCGCCTCGTGCTTCGGTGTCCACTTCTCCATGCGCACAGCTTACGAGGCCCGATTCGTCAATCCGGCCTCATATGTTCATACTGAAACGACTTGAGCCTGGCTCATTTCTTTCGTATGAAACTCCAACAGAAACACGAGCGCGCATGTCCACCTCGGCCCCCGCCACGGCCGCCCTCGACCGCTATTTCAGGATCTCCGAGCGGGGCAGCACCCTGTCCCGGGAGGTCCGCGGCGGGTTCGCCACCTTCTTCGCGATGGCCTACATCATCGTGCTGAACCCGATCATCCTCGGCAGCGCCAAGGACATGTACGGCCATCAGCTGGACAACGGTCAGCTGGTCACCGCCACCGCCGTGACCGCCGCCTTCACCACCCTCCTCATGGGCGTCGTCGGCAACGTGCCCATCGCGCTGGCGGCCGGGCTCGGGGTCAACACCGTCGTCGCGCTCCAGCTCGCACCCCGTATGTCCTGGCCGGACGCCATGGGCATGGTCGTACTCGCGGGTTTTGTTGTGATGCTGCTCGTCGCCACCGGCTTGCGTGAGCGCGTCATGAACGCCGTGCCGCTCGCGAGGCGCAAGGGCATCTCCATCGGCATCGGACTGTTCATCATGCTGATCGGGCTCGTCGACTCCGGGTTCGTGTCCCGTATCCCCGATGCCGCCCAGACCACCGTTCCGCTCCAGCTCGGCGCCGACGGTCACCTCGACGGCTGGCCGGTTCTCGTCTTCGTGCTGGGTGCTCTGCTCACCCTCGCGCTCATCACCCGCAAGGTGCCCGGCGCGATCCTCATCTCCATCGTCGCCATGACCGTGCTTGCCGTCGTCATCAATGCCGTCGCTTCCGTGCCCTCCTGGGGGCTCACCACCCCCAAGTGGCCCGGCAACCCGGTCGCCAGCCCCGACTTCGGGCTCATCGGCAAGGTCAGTCTCTTCGGTGGGTTCGACAAGGTCGGCGTGCTGACCGGCACCCTCTTCGTGTTCACCGTGCTGCTCTCGTGCTTCTTCGACGCCATGGGCACGATCATGGGTGTCAGTGACGAGGCCAGGCTGACGGATGCGCAAGGCAACATGCCTGGCATCAACAAGGTGCTCTTCGTGGACGGTATCGCCGTTGCCGCCGGTGGCGTGAGTTCCTCGTCCGCCACCACCTGCTTCGTCGAGTCCACCGCCGGTGTCGGTGAGGGGGCGCGGACCGGGTTCGCGAACGTCGTCACGGGTGCGCTCTTCACCGTCGCGCTGTTCCTGACCCCCGTGGCGACCATGGTTCCGTCCCAGGCCGCCACCCCTGCCCTGCTCGCCGTCGGCTTCCTGATCCTGGCCGGCTCGGTCAGGGAGATCGACTGGGCCGACCACACGATCGCCATTCCGGCCTTCGTGACGATGGTGATGATGCCGTTCACCTACTCGATCACCAACGGCATCGGGATGGGCTTCATCACCTTCGTCGTGCTGCGACTGGCGGCCGGGCGGGGGCGTGACGTCCCGGTGGCCATGTACGTCGTCGCCGCTGTCTTCGGGTTCTACTACCTGATGCCGGCCCTGGGACTGACCTGATGTGATCCTGACCTGACCTGACCTGACCTGACCTGACCTGACCTGACCTGACCTGACCTGACCTGACCTGACCTGATCGATCTGCCGCTCTGAGGTGCCTCCAAGGGGTGCCCGAGCAGGCGCGCCGAGGGCCCTTCTCCGAGAGGAGAAGGGCCCTTCGCGCGGTCTGTTCCCTGTGCGACCACGCCGCCAGGACCGGAGCGGATTCCCTGACGGGCCGCCCCCTGCCGTCCTAGGCTCGGCCTTTGACCGGCACTTGTCAGACTGGAACCCCAGAGGGCGCGGATGGATGAGGCAGAGGCGGCGGCCACGAAGCTCATACGGGACACCGGTGAGTCATGGCGCGTCGGCAGCTTCCTCGCGGAGTTACGCCCCGAGGTGCTGCGAGCACTCGTCATGGCCGGTGAACCGGTCGCCTTCGGCAAGGGCGAGAGGCTGATGGTGGAGGGGGAGCGGACCACGGACGTCTTCCTGCTCATGTCCTCCTTCGTCAAGGTGACCGGCGGGATCGGAGGCACCGGCGAGGCGCTGCTGGCGGTGCGTGCCGGGGGCGACGTGGTCGGTGAGATCGCCGCGCGGGACGGCGGCCCGAGAACCGCGACCGTCACGGCGTGCGGCCAGGAGCCGGTCAGGGCCGTACGGCTCAGTCGGCAGGGCACCGACCAGTTCCTCGTCGACTGGCCCGAGGTGCGGCTGAAGCTGGAACGGATGGTCCTGGCGAAGTTCCGGACCTCCACCATGCGGCGCGTCGACAACTCCTCGACCAGGGCACGGATACGGCTCGCGCGAGCCCTCGTCACGATGGCGGAGGACTTCGGCACGCCTCTTCGCGGCAGCACCGTCATCCAGGTGGACCTGACCCATGTGGAGTGGGGCACGATGATCAGCTGCTCGGAGAAGACCGTGGAGCGGGCCATGGCGGATCTGGCACGGGACGGCCTCGTCGAACGCAATCGGAAACGGTCAATTGTCCGGAACCTCGAAGCGCTTCGAACGCTTGCCTATGCTGACGGCCCCTCTCCGTGAAGCCCTTTCCATCGCGCACGGCCGCAGTGGCCCGGCGACCGCACACAGGACGGCAACTTGAACGAGCAGCGTGAGGGCGGTCTGAGGTTCGTCCTCTGGACCACCGACGACTTCCCCGACTACAGCAAGTTGTCCGGTGCCCAACAGCACGAGATCCTGGAGGCGTTGGTCGGCATACGGGCGGAGGCCGACAAGGAGTCGGGGATCAGCCGACCGCCCAAGGGCATCCAGAGCCGCGGGGACGGCGAGGCGGTGTGCTGGAAGAAGCTCACCGCCGTCCCCTACCTCAAGCAATACGTCCCTGCCCTGTCGGACGCGCTGGACAAGGCCAACAAGCGCCGTAGCGGAGACGTGCCGAAGCTGCGGCTGCGCCTCGCGGTGACGTACGGCGCCACCAAGGACGGGGGCGGGGGAGCCGCGGGCACGCCGCCGATCGAGGCGGAGCGGCTGGTCAGCAGCCGGCCGTGCAAGGACGTGAGCGAAAAGCTGGCCGACAGCGGTCTGGTGGTGATCATCAGCGATCGCGTGTTCCAGGACGTGGTGAAGCAGGGCTGGGACGGGCTGGATCCGAAGGCGTACGTGCCGGTGAAGGTGCAGGACAAGCACGGCACGCACTGGGCCGCGCACATCACCGTGCCGGGGGCCGCGCCCGGTCGGGTGCGCGCGGTGTTCCGACGGCAGCGGATGATCAAGCCGGCCGTCTGTGCGGCCGCGGTCGTGGTGGTGGCGCTCGGTCTGGTGGGGGCGTTGACGCCCTGGTCCTGGTCGTCCAGTTCCCAGGGTGCCGCGGAGGTGACGCCGGACGCGGTGAGTACGACGCCTGACGGTACGCCGTCTCCCACCCCCTCGGTGACGCCGTCCCCCAGTCCGAGCGTCTCGGAATCCGGACCCGCGGGCGGTGCGGGGTCGGGCTCACTGATCTCTGCCGAGTCCGGCTCCCCGGATCCGGCACCGACGCCGACGCCGACGAAGAAGCCGAGTCCGACGCCGCCCAAGGTCACGTACCGACCGGGAATGGCCGAGAACGTCGGGGACGGGCTGGTCATGGCCCTGTACGACGACTCCGTGGCGGAAGGGACCGGTGTCACGGTCGTCCCGGCCGGTTCCAGCAGGAGTCAGAGGTGGACGACGGAGACGGCCCCCTTCGGCCCGTACTCGGAGTCCGAGTTCTTCATCTACAACGAACTGGACACCGAGCGCTCTGTAGCGCTGGCGCTGGACTCCGACAGCCGTGTCGGGTTGGCGAGCACCGCCAACGGTGTCACCTTCAGCGGCGCCCTCTCCGCGTGGACGAGCCCTGAAGTGGAAGGCGGTTCGGGCAAAGCCTGGTATCTCAAGTCGGGCGACGGATGCCTGACCGATCACGGCAAGAACAAGCAGCTCACCGTCACCACCTGCCAGGCCGGAAACAAGGCCCAGCAGTGGATCCTCCACTGACCCTCGTCAGGGCACCCTGTCGTCACGGCACCCCGTAGAACCTCTCCGTCTCCTCGACCGCGGTCTGGAACCGCTCGTCGAAGTCGTCCCGGACGAGAGTCCCGACCACGTAGTCCTGGACGCTCATTCCCCTTTTCGCCGCATGGTCCCGGAGCCGGTCGAGCAGCTCCCCGTCTATCCGCAGGCTGAGCACGCTGGTCCCCATGGAACGAGGGTCGCGGGCGGGTGCGGGGCGGCGGGGGGCTTTTTGCGTTCGACTCACTCGTATGGGTGATGTGGGGATTCCGTGGCCCTTGTCACGGGCATTTCGGCGCGTCGCGGGTGGTCTTTAGTCAGAGTAATGAGTTACGCTAAAGAACATGCATGACCTAACCCATGGCGACGACGCTGCCGCCGTGAACTCCCTGCGCTCCGCCGTGATGCGCCTGTCGCGCCGACTCAAGCACCAGCGGGTCGACGAGTCGCTGAGCCCCACCGAGATGTCGGTGCTGGGCACCCTCGCCCGCTGCGGCTCGGCCACGCCGGGTGAGCTTGCCCGCAAGGAGCATGTGCAGCCGCCCTCGATGACCCGTATTGTCGCGTTGCTGGAGGGCAAGGGACTGGTCAGGCTGGAGCCGCACCCCGAGGACCGGCGGCAGAAGGTCGTCACCCAGACCGAGACCGCCGAGGCGATGCTCGAAGAGAGCCGCCGCAGGCGCAACGCCTGGCTGGCCGGCCTGGTCGAAGACCTCGACGAGGACGAGTGGGCCAAACTGCGCGCCGCCGCCCCCGTCCTCGAGAAGCTCGCGCATCTGTAGCCCGCGCATCTGTAGCCCGTGCGGCTGCAAGCAGGACCCCAGCAGAACCCCACGCAGGACCCCGCAAGGAGGCGAACAGTTTGAGTTCGGGACCCGGAGCAGATTCCGCCCCCGCACCAGCCACCCACGACTCCCCGCCCACCCCCACTCCCACCTCCACCCCCACCCCCACACCTGCCCCCACCGGACGCACCCGCAAGTCCGAGATGTTCAGCTCGCTGAAGGTCCGGAACTACCGCCTCTTCTTCCTCGGCCAGGTCGTCTCCAACACCGGCACCTGGATGCAGCGCATCGCCCAGGACTGGCTGGTCCTCAGCCTCACCGGCTCCTCGACCGCCGTGGGCATCACCACCGCGCTCCAGTTCCTGCCGATGCTGCTCTTCGGCCTGTACGGCGGTGTCCTCGTCGACCGGCTGCCCAAGCGCCCCACGCTGCTCGTCACCCAGACGCTGATGGCCCTCACCGGCCTCGCGCTCGCCGTGCTGACCCTCTCCGGCGACGTCGAGGTCTGGCACGTCTACCTCGCCGCCTTCGCCGTCGGTCTCGCCACGGTCGTCGACAACCCGGCCCGCCAGTCCTTCGTCTCCGAGATGGTCAAGCCGGACCAGCTCCAGAACGCCGTCAGCCTCAACTCCGCGAACTTCCAGTCCGCCCGCCTCGTCGGACCCGCCGTCGCCGGTCTGCTGATCACCGGCGTCGGCACGGGCTGGGCCTTCCTCGCCAACGGGCTCTCCTTCGTCGCCCCCATCGTCGGGCTGCTGCTCATGCGCTCCCGCGAACTGAACGCCGTGGAGCGGGCGCCGCGCGCCAAGGGGCAGCTGCGCGAGGGCCTGCACTATGTCGCCGGGCGGCCCGAGCTGATCTGGCCGATCGTCCTCATCGGGTTCATCGGCACCTTCGGCTTCAACTTCCCGGTCTTCCTGTCGGCGTACGCGGACGACGTCTTCCACGCGGGCGCCGGCGCGTACAGCCTCTTCAACACCCTCATGGCGGTCGGTTCCGTCACCGGCGCCCTGCTCGCCGCCCGGCGCGGTACGGCGAAGCTGCGCGTCCTCGTCGCGGCGGCCGTGGCCTTCGGCGCACTGGAGATCGTGGCCGCGACGGCTCCGTCCCTGTGGCTGTTCGCGCTGCTGATGATCCCGATCGGGATCGCAGGGCTCACGGTCAACGTCACGGCGAACACCTCGGTCCAGATGGCCACCGACCCGGCCATGCGCGGCCGGGTCATGGCCCTGTTCATGATGGTCTTCATGGGCGGCTCGCCACTGGGCGCGCCGATAGTCGGCTGGATCACGGACGCCTACGGCCCCCGGGTCGGCCTCGCCTTCGGCGGCATCGTCGCGACGACCGCCGCCCTCACGATCGGCCTGGTTCTCACCCGCGTGGGCGGTCTGCGGGTCTCGGTCGTCTGGAACTCCGGACGTCCGCGCGTCCTCCTCATCAAGCGGGAGCAAGAACAGCAACAGGGACAAGGGGAACAGGAGTTGCCGGAGGCGGTCCCCTCGGCCGTGTCCGTCAGGTGATCGACCTCATGCGTTCCAGGGCCAGTTGGAACGCCGTGGGGTTCACCTTGAGGGGTCCGCTGAACGGGTAGTTGAACTCATAGACGATCAGCAGCATCACGCCCACGATGAACGTCAGCGAGAAGACCACGCCCGCGTGGGCGCGCAGGCTCTCCACGCCGAAGAGGTAGACGAACCCGACGGTGACCAGGGCGCCCAGGAGCAGAGCCGTCCACAGCAGGGCGGGTACGCCGGCCGTCGCGGCCTCGTTGACGCGCTCGCGGCGGGCGTCGCCGAGCTGGGCGACGGCCTCCAGGGCACCCTCGTAACGGACCTGGTCCGCGCCCGTCGCCGGCTCCTGCGTGTTCACGAGGGAGCGGATCTCGGTGAACTGCCGCCAGGCCGCCGGGTCGGCCCGCTGCTCGGCCAGCAGCGGCCACTCGTCGTCGATCACCGTGCCGGTGTACCGCTCGACCAGGGTGCCCAGGCGGGTGCGGTCGGGCTGGGGCAGCGAGCTGCTGTACCAGGTGAGCTGGAGCAGCGCGTTGGTCTCCGTGTACGTGTTCTCGTGGGCCTGCGACCGGGTCTCCCACACGCCGACGACGACCATCGCGAGGACGACGGCGTAGATCACGCCTATCTCCGCGTACACGAACCCGAGGACGTCGTTGTGGACCTTGCGGCGGGCCACCGGCACGAGGCGCGCGACCACGAAGACCGCCGCCGTCGCCATGGCCGAACCGCTCAGGAGCAGCACGATTCCGAGAAATGGCATGCCGACGTTCCGCCCCCCAGTTTCCGTCCGGTTCCATGGTGCGGGTGGCTCGCCGGATGATCCATTCCCTGGAAGGGTGACGCGCATGAGACTCTTCGCCGCCGTGTTGCCCCCGGAGGACGTGACCCGTGAACTCGCCGCCGAGGTGGCCGGGTTGAGGAGCCTGGCCGGTGCGGACGCGCTGCGCTGGACCGGCGTGCCCGGCTGGCACTTCACGCTCGCCTTCTACGGCGAGGTCGACGAGGACGTCGTACCGGAGCTGTCGGCGAGGCTGGAGCGGGCCGCGCGCCGTACGGAACCGTTCGCGCTGGCGGTGTGCGGGGGCGGGCAGTTCGGGCACGGGCGGGCGCTGTGGGTGGGGGTCGCCGGTGAGCTGGATGTGCTGCGGCTGCTGGCGGAACGGGCGGAGGCGGCGGGTCGGAAGGCGGGTGTCGAGATGGGGGAGCACCGGCACTACAAGCCCCATCTCACCGTGGCCCGCAGCCGCGACGCCTTCGAGGTGCGGTCGTACGTCGAGGCTCTGGACGCGTATACGAGCCGCACGTGGACGGTGGGCGACCTGGCGCTCGTCCGCAGCAATCTGCCGAAGTCGGGGGTGCGGGGGGAGCAGCCGCGGTACGAGGTGGTCGGCCGGTGGTCGCTGGGGCCTGGCCTGCGGGGTGGGGGGTAGGGGGGTGTTTTTCGCCCCCGCCGCCCCTACCCGTCCCATCCCTGGGGGCTGCGCCCCCAGACCCCTGCTTTCGGCCTGAACGGCCTCGTCCTCAAGCGCCGGACGGGCTGGAGGGTGGTGGCAGGCGGGTGGGTGGGAAAGTCGCGCTGAACGGGCTTGTCCTCAAGCGCCGGGCGGGCTGGAGGGTGGTGGCGGCCGTCGGGTGGGTGGGATGTCGTGCTGAACGGGCTTGTCCTCAGACGCCGGGTGGGCTGGAGGGTGGTGGCGGCCGGGTGGGTGGGAAGGTCGCGCTGAACGGGCTTGTCCTCAAGCGCCGGGCGGGCTGGAGGGTGGTGGCGTGCTCGTCCTCAGACGCCGGGCGGGCTGGGCGGGTGCCTGGGGCGGGCGGGCAGGGTCGAGAGGTGGCCCGTTAGGCTCGGGCGTGTGAATCCGAAAATCCGGAACCGGGTGATGGCCGGTGCGCTCGTGCTGATGTTCGTGGTGGTTGCCGTGGCGGCGGCGATCGGGAAGTGATGGCCTAGGCCGGAGCTGGAGCCCGGCTTCGGCTTATATCGCGACCGCCGCCCACCTGCTAGGGCTGCCGCCCACCTTCTACGCCGCCGCTCTCCTGCTACGGCTGTCGCCCACCCGCTACGGCTGCCGCCCGGCTACCAGGCGAACGCCTCGGGGGACGGGCCCGGGCCCGGGAAGATCTCGTCCAGCGCGGTCAGCAGTTCGTCGCTCAGTTCCAGCTCGGACGCCCGTACCGCCGACTCCAGTTGCTCGGCCGTGCGCGGGCCGACGATCGGGGCGGTCACTCCGGGGCGGGTGAGCAGCCAGGCCAGAGCCGCCTCGCCGGGCTCGATGCCGTGTTTGTCGAGCAGGTCCTCGTACGCCTGGATCTGGGCGCGTGAGGTCGGGTCGGCGAGGGTGTCCGCCGCGCGGCCGCTCGCGCGTCGGCCGCCCTGGACCTCCTTCTTGATGACCCCGCCCAGCAGTCCGCCGTGCAGCGGCGACCAGGGGATGACCCCGAGCCCGTACTCCTGCGCGGCCGGGATGACCTCCATCTCGGCGCGGCGCTCGGCGAGGTTGTAGAGGCACTGCTCGCTGACGAGGCCGATGGTGCCGCCGCGCCGGGCGGCGGTCTCGTTGGCCTGGGCGATCTTGTACCCCGGGAAGTTGCTCGAACCGGCGTAGAGGATCTTGCCCTGCTGTACGAGCACGTCGATCGCCTGCCAGATCTCCTCGAAGGGAGTCGCGCGGTCGATGTGGTGGAACTGGTAGACGTCGATGTAGTCGGTCTGGAGGCGCTTCAGCGACGCGTCCACCGCGCGGCGGATGTTGAGCGCGGAGAGCTTGCTGTGATTGGGCCAGGGGTCGGAACCGTCCGCGGTCATGGGCCCGTACACCTTCGTGGCGAGGACCACCTTGTCGCGGCGGTCGTCGCCCTTGGCGAACCAGTTGCCGATGATCTCTTCCGTACGGCCCTTGTTCTCGCCCCAGCCATAGACGTTGGCGGTGTCGAAGAAGTTCAACCCCGTGTCCAGGGCCGCGTCCATGATCGCGTGGCTGTCGGCTTCGTCGGTCTGGGGGCCGAAGTTCATGGTCCCGAGCACGAGCCTGCTGACCTTGAGTCCTGTGCGTCCGAGCTGCGTGTACTTCATGACTCCTCAGCCAACGTCGTGGAGTGCGCTCTAAGCAAGGGTCGGCCGGGTGGTCACATCGGACCTTGACGCTAACTTGTGGTTAGTGCTTACGTATGTGCAGCGTTACTCGCTTTAAGTTTCAAGATTCTAAGGATTTCGCGTATGCCTGCACGCCGTACCTTCCTCTCCGCGCTCGCCGCGTCCGCGCTGCTGGGTGCCGCCGCCGTGCCCGCCGCCGCCTCGCCGTCCGTCGGTGACGGCTCCCGGCCCGACTACCAGAAGGGGGTCGTCGTACGGGTCCTCAAGGGCGTGTTCGAGCGCGGGGACACCGCTGTCGTGGACCGGTTCGTGCGGGCCGACTACATCCAGCACAACCCGCTCGCGGCCGATGGCGCCGAGACGCTGAAGGGCCTGGCCACCGGGGTGCACCAGCAGTTCCCCGAGGCGAAGTACGACGTCAAGCGGGTCATCTCCGAGGGCGACCTCGTCCTCGTGCACTCCAACGTCGTGCTGACGCCGGGGAGTCGGGGCTCGGCCGTCTTCGACATCTTCCGGTTCCAGGGCGGGAAGATCGCCGAGCACTGGGACACCGGGCAGAACGTGCCGGACAGCAGCGCCAACGGCAACGACATGTTCTCTACGGTCAGTTGGCCGCGGAGCGCGCAGCCGGGGCCGCGCTGGCTCACCGGCCACAACAAGCGGCTCGTGACCAAGGCGTTCGACCGGCTCATCGTCGACAAGGACCTGTCCGCGCTGAACGTGTATTGGGGGTCCGAGTACCACCAGCACAATCCCGGCATCGCTGACGGTGTCGCCGGTGTGCGGGAGGGGCTCGGGGCGTACTTCCGGGCGTTCCCGGAGTTGGCCGTGTCCCGTAAGCGAGTTGTGGCGGAAGGGGATCTGGTCGCCATCCACAGCCACTACGTCAACGCGCCCGGCGAGCGCGGGCAGGCCGTCGTCGACTTGTTCCGGGTGCGGGGCGGGAAGATCGTCGAGCACTGGGACGTGCTCCAGGACGTTCCGGCCACCTCGGCCAACGACAACACCATGTTCTGACGGTGGTCGGGCGACGCCGGTGTGCCTGTCCCGGCGTCGCCCAACAGGGTTCGTCCTGGCCGGAGTTGGGCTCAGAGCTGGGCGTACATACCGGGCTGGTAGTCGCCCGCCGGCTGCTGGACGATGACGTTCATCCGGTTGAAGGCGTTGATGAGCGTGATGGTGAGGACCAGGGCGGCGAGCTGCTCCTCGTCGTAGTACTTGGCGGCGTTAGCCCAGGCCTCGTCCGTGACCCCGCCGGCCGCGTCCGCGATACGGGTGCCCTGCTCGGTCAGTTCCAGGGCGGCGCGCTCGGCGTCGGTGAAGACCTTGGCCTCGCGCCAGGCCGCGACCAGGTGGAGGCGCTGCGCGGTCTCGCCGGCCGCGGCGGCCTCCTTGGTGTGCATGTCGGTGCAGAAACCGCAGCCGTTGATCTGGCTGGCGCGGAGCCGTACCAGCTCCTGCGTCGCGAGCGGCAGGGCCGAGTCCGTGGCCGCCTTGCCCGCCGCGACGAGGTGCTTCGTGGCCTTGGTCACGACCGGGTTGGCGAAGAGGTTCAAGCGGGCTTCCATGGTGGGCTCCTCCGTCTTTGTGCTGCCTCTGTCGGGCGTTACACATGAACGACGGAACGGCTCACCCGGACGTGACATGGATGGATGTGACGTGGGTCACCGTGGGGTCGGCCTGGGTGGAGAGGGCGGCGGTGGAGGTGGTGGAGGCGGTGGCGGTGGTGGCGGTGGTGGCGGCTCGTTGCGGAGCAGGGGGATCGGCTCGCGCAGTCGCATCGTGCCGGGGAGGTCCAGCCGTCCCTGTCTTTCGGCCAGCACGATCCGCTGCACGGTGAGCGTGCCGTCGATCGTGCACTCCCCGCTCCGTACGCGGGCCAGACAGGCGTCCTGGACGACGGCGACAAGCCCCGCGACCTGGTAGAGCAGCGTGAGTTCGACCTCCAGCGTGCCGATCCTGGTGCCGTCCACGAACACGTCCACGAACGGGCGGTGGCTGGAGGTGATGCTGTGCGTCGCCAGCGCGACGACCTCCTCGCTGCCCGGCGCGGCACGGGTACGCCGTGCGGCGGCCGTCAGCTCCGCGTGCTTGCGCCAGCCGCCGGACGCCAGGTCGAGCAGGTCCAGGCCGAGGAAGCTGTCGATGACGGTCGCCAGCTCGCGCTCGACCGCCTGGTCGGCCGCCGGTGTCAGGGAGGGCACTCCGCTGAGGAGGGTGCGGGCCAGCCCGTGGGAGCGGACCGGGTCGACGAGCGCGTCGGCGGAGTCCTGCCGCCCCTCCGAGTCGAGCAGGAAGGCCCGTACGGTCAGGGGTTGCAGTGCGTGGGTCGTGGTCATGGCGTCGCCTCAGCCTCTGTCGGTGCCGTCGACGCTCTGGTCGCCGGGGTTGAGGTGCGGTTCGAGCCGTACGGTGCGGGTCGGCGGACCCGTGTCGTACGGCTCACGCACGTCGGACCTCGCGGTGCCGGGGCGCAGTACGGTGCTGACGTGGTCGTGGACCCAGCGTGGGCCGCGTTGGCGGTGGCGCACCAGGGCGAGTCCTCCGGCGGCCAGGAGCAGTACGCCGCCGAGGGCGGGCCCGACGACCAGTCCGACGGGGGTCGAGCTGTCCACGGAGCCGGTCCCGTCGACCGTACCGCCGCCGTCGCTGGTGCCGCCGACCTGACCGTTGGTTCCGCCGGTGGTGCCCCCGTCGGTGCCGCCGCTGGTGCCTCCGTCGGTTCCGCCGTTGGTCTGGCCCCCGCTGGTCTGGCCGCCGTCCGTCTGACCGCCGCTCGTGGTCCCGTTCCCGTTCGTCTGCGTGGCCGTCACCGTGAACTCGGCCGAGTCACTGTCGTACGCCTTGTCCGTGCAGGTGGCCTGCACGGTGTACGTGCCTTCGGACGACCCCTCCGGGACCTGGAGCCGCTCGGTGAATGTTCCCGTTTCGGACACGGGGACGGCGGTGGCGAGTGATTCGGTGTCGTCCCATGTCACATCCACACTGGAGCAGTTGAATGCGGAACCGTCCGCGACGAACTCCGCCTCCGGGCGGCCTTCGGTGGGATCGAGGGTGAGGGCGGCTTCCTCCTCGGGTTCGACGGTGAAGGTCTCCTCGGCGCGGATGTCCGTCTTGGTGGTGCATACGGCTGTCACCGTGTAGTCCGCCGGGGCGGCGTCGTCCGAGACCGTGAGGCTGGACTGGAAGGTGCCCGTCTTGATGTCGACGGGGGCCGTGGTGGCGGGAGCGGCGTTCCCCATGGAGAGTTCGACCGTGCCCGGCCGCCGTTTGGTGGTGTCTCCCACCGCGTTCTTGAGGCCGCCCAGGTAACAGTCGTCGAACCCGGAACCCCGAACGTCGATGTACGTCCCCGGCCGCCCCGCCGTCTCGCTGATCTCGATGTCCGGGTACGGCGCTGCCATCGCGGCCGGCCCCGAGAACGCGGTCGGGCCCAGTGCGACCGCGGTGCTCAGCAGCACCGCTGTCAGCAGTCGGCCGAGGGTTCGCGCGACGGAGGACATGAGTCACGGAGCAGGAGCAAGAGGGGAAAGGGGGAAAGGGGGAAAGGGGGGAAAGGAGGGAAAGGAGGAGCTGGCGGGCGCGAGACGGCCCGGGCGCCGGGCCCGGATCGCCGCCCTCACGCATCACCTCCCATTCTCCTCCGCCCTCCCGGTATTCGCTCGTCGTCCGGTGTCGGCTCCCGGTGCTGATGCCGCATCAGTCCGTGCGCGGGCGGGCCGAACTCGGCGCACCGGAGCGGCTCTTCGGGGGGTTCGTGCGCCTCCTGCTCCGGAATGCGATCACGTACCGGGGCGCGGAGACTGGAGGTATCGCCCATGCGCCGGGCCCGCTGCGGCCGTCCACTTCACGGAGGCGCGGAACGGAGGCGCAGAGATGCCCGCAGAGATGCCAGCAGAGACGCCCGTGGTGTTCTTCGACATCGGCGCGACACTCGCCGACGCCGCCTTCGAAGTTGACGGTTCATTGACTCTGCGGCCGCGGCCCCGTGTCTTCGAGGTGCTCGACGCGCTCGCGGGGGTGCGCAGGGGCATCGTGTCGAATCCGGGTGAGGGAGCGGCCGCCCGGGTCCGTGCGAAGGCCGCGCTGGACGAGGCCTTCGCGGGCCGCTTCACCGAAGACGGCCTCATCCACTGGGGTCCGAAGACCGCGCGCGGGATCTTCGACGACGCGCGGGCGCGGGTGTCGCGGCCGACGACTGTGTCTTCGTGGGTGAGGACGCGGATGAGCGTGCGGTCGCCCGCGAGGCCGGTCTGCGTGCGGCGGCCCATCCGGTCTTCGCGCGTGCGGCCGTCGAGGGCCGGCCCGTCTTCTGGGCGAGGATCGAGCTGCCGGAGGGACGGAGCCTGGCCGATCTGGAGGCGGTGGCGGGCGGCGCCGAGGTCGTTCCGGTGCATGTCGCCGACGGCGGGCTCGTCCTCGCCATGACGACCGTGCGGGGCGTGGAGGCGCTCGAACAGGGCGGTTTCACGGTCCGCCTCCAGGACCAGGTGGAGGAGACGGCGGCCTTCCTCGTACGGGACGACCGCCCGGTCCTGCCCGCCGCGCCCCTCGCGGACACCTCGGCCGAAGGGCGGGCGCGGGTGGAGGCGGACCTGCGGGCCTCGGCCGCGTTCGACTTCGTGGCGAGCGAACTCGCCGGGACGGGGCGGGCCGGGGGGCCGGGGCGGGGCCTGCGGGACGAGCGGACGGTCGTGTCGCTCGGGCCTGCCCCGGGCGGTGTCTACGTCGCCGCCGCGGCCGGTGTCCCCGTCGAGCAGGTGCACATCGAGGGCGCGAAGCCCGGCCACACCGAGCGGCTGCTGCCCGACCCGGCGCTGTTGTCCCGCCCGGGCGAGCCGGATGCCGAGGGGCTCGTCCAGAGGGCCCGGGGACTCGCGCCGGCCGCCGGACTCGCCGGTGCGCCCTCCGCCGCGACGGTCGCCTCGGTACGCGCGGCCGTCACCCCGGATGTCATCCGCGCCCATGTCGCCCGTGTCTCGGGCGCCGCCCCGCTGGTCGACGACGGGCCGTGGAAGGTCCGCAGCCGTGACGCGGCGAGCGACGACAACCCGGTCGTGGCCGACGTACTCGCCCGACGGCTCGACGACCTCGGCTTCGCGGTCAGGCTCCACCGGTTCACCTGGCGGGGCCACCGGCTCTCCAATGTCGAGGCCGAGTTCCCCGTCGAGGGGTCGGACGGCGCCGTACTCGTCACGGCACACCTCGATTCGACGGCCGACCAGGGCGAGTACGTCGACGAGAACGGTCGCCGGCGCCCGTACGACCCGGCCATCGACCCCGCGCCGGGCGCCGACGACGACGGGAGCGGTGTGGCGGCGGTCATGGCGGCGGCCGAATGCCTGAGCGCGATCGTCAAGAGCGACAGGAAGCCGACGCGGACCGTGCGGTTCGTGCTCTTCAACGCCGAGGAGCAGGGGCTCGTCGGCAGCAAGGTCTACGCACGTGCGGCGGCAGCGGCGGGGGACAGCATCGCGGGCGTCCTCCAGATGGACATGATCGCGGGCTTCCAGCGCGGCGGGAGCGGCGGGGCGAACGGGGCGCGGCCGGTCGAGATCCACGCGGGTTCCGCTGTTCCCGGCCCCGCGGTGGGCGCTTCGGAAACGCTCGGCGACCTCGTCGCGACGGCCATGGGGGAGGTCGAGCCCGGCCTCACGACGCAGCGGCTCACGGGGGCCGACGACCCGGCCGCCGGCCGCAGCGACCACGCGAGCTTCCACGAACGAGGCTGGGCCGCCGTCGCCGTGTGCGAGAACTTCTTCGACGACACCGCGCCCGCCACCGGCACCCAGCAGTACCACAAGCCGGGCGACACCCTCGACGACCGGGACCACAACACGGACTACGCGGCGTCTATCGCGCGCGGGGTGACCACGGCGGCCCTGACGCTCGCGGGTCTCTGACCCCGACCCCCACCTCCCCCGTCCCCATTCATGTCCTCGAAGGCAAGGAGCGGAAGCCATGACCAGGACGATCGACAGAAGGGACACCGGCTACGACCACCTCGCCAGCAGCGTCGGCGCCGCCTCCTTCCTCGACGAGACCGACCGGGTGGCGGCCGAGGTCGACCACACCCTCACCGCCGAGCCCGGCAAGGTGAACCGCTTCACCGGGCATCTGACCGAACTGCGCGTGGACGGCGCCCCGGGCTTCACCGACGCCGACATCGCGAGCATCGAGGCCGGCGGGCAGCCCACGGAGGACACCCGCGACGCCGGGTATCTCGCCAAGGCCAAGGAGTACGTCGCCTCGGTCTCGGAGGCGATCGGATTCGCGGCCGGTGAGCCCGTCGAGTTCGAGGCCGATCCGACGGTGACCAGGACGAGCGACGGCATGCGCGTCGTCAGCCTCCAGCAGAAGCACAACGGTATCGAGGTGTGGGGGATGCAGCCGAAGGTGTGGCTGCACCCGGACGGCACGGTCGACCGGGTCGTCGGCGACACGGTGAGTGTGCCGACGGGTGTCTCGGCGAGGCCCGCGGTTCCGGCCGAGGTGGCCCTGCGGGTGGCCGCCGAGAAGGCCGCCGAGCCGGTGACCCTCCAGGGGCCCTTCGGGGACAGCGAACTCCCGCGCCTCGACATCTCCTACGGTCTCGGACGCCTGTCGGCGCAGTCGCAGGCCGACCAGCCGATGACCTTCGCCGGGGGAGCCTTCGAGGAGGCCATTCCCGCTCGGCTCGTGTACCTCTACATGGGCGGTGACATCCGCCTCACCTGGTTCTTCGCGTTCACCCGGCCGAACTTCACCGTCCAGTACCACGCCTTCGTCGAGGCCGACGAACGGACCGCGGACAAGGACGCGCCCGAACTCCTCTACTTCTACGACACGAGCAGCCATGTCGTGGGCGGACTGGTCATCAGGGAGAACCCGGTCGACACCCCCTTCGGCGAGGTCGTCGCCTTCCCGCTGTCGCTGGACGCCTATCCCGTCCAGGTGACGCCCGAGGTGCGGCCCGAACTGCCCGACGGGTTCCCCCTGGAGTGGACGGTGGCCGACAACGGAACGCTGTCCACCGACGGCAACAACGTGCGCGCCGTGAACGGCAGGAACCTGCAGCCGTTCAAGGTTCCGCTCGACGCGGCGGGCGACGCGGTGTTCAACGCCGACGCGGACACGCCCGAGCAGCTCGTCACCAACATCTTCTACTTCTGCAACTACGCGCACGACTTCTTCATGATGCTCGGCTTCACGGAGAAGAACGGGAACTTCCAGTCCGTGAACAGACCGGGCCACGGGAAGGGAGCGGACGCGGTCCTCGCCCGTGCGCACCCGGGCGCGGTGCCGGGCACGGCCAACATGGCCACCAGGGCCGACGGACTCGCGGCCGTGATGAACATGGGGCTGGTCACGGGGACCGGCCGGCACACGGCCAACGCCTTCGACGTCGTCATCCACGAGTACGTCCACGGCGTGACGAACCGTCTTGTGGGCGGCCTGTTCGACGCGAACGGCCTCTCGGAGGACCAGTCGATCTCCATGGGCGAGGGCTGGAGCGACTACTTCGCCCTGACGATCATCAACTTCGGCCGCGAGAAGGAGCACGTCGTCGTCGGCGACTGGGTGGTCGCCAAACCTGGCGGCATCCGGCAGCGGCCCTACGACGCGGACTACCCGGGCACCTTCGGGGACATCGGCAAGAGGCGAGGCCAGGTCGAGGGTGCCGGCAACGCCGACCTCAGTTACCGGGAGGAGCACGACGTCGGCGAGATCTGGTGTGCGGCGCTCCTGGAGCTGACCCGCCGGGTCACCGCCGCGCTGGACAGCAAGGAACGGGGCTACCGGCTGACCTGGCAGGCGGTCGTCGACGGTCTGAAACTCACCCCGAAGAACCCGTCGTTCCTCGGCGCGCGCGACGCGATCCTGCGGGCCTTCAAGGGGATGGAGGGCGGCCGGCTGACCAGCGACGAGTACGAGGCGGTCAGGCACGCCGCCTGGGAAGCCTTCGCCCGATACGGAATGGGCTTCGACGCCTTCTGCCCGAACGCGTCCTACGACGGCTGCCAGGGCGGCACCCAACTGCCCCCGCCCGGGAGCACGGACTAACGGACTAACGGACTAACGGATGGACCGGGGCCGGTCAGTTCTCTCCTGCCCCGTACCGCTCCCCCAGATCCCACGCCTCGTACAGCGAGTCCGCGAACGCCCCCGCGATCTTGTGCTCGCCGCTCGCGTTGGGATGCGTGCCGTCGTACGTGTCCTGGTGGATGTCGTACGAGGGCGGGGGCGACGTCAGGAGCAGGGGGGAGCGGGGTTCGTCCAGGTCGGCCGCCGTCTTCGCCAGGAGTTCGTTGAAGCGGACGACCTGGGCGGCGAAGGGCGGGTCCGTCTCCGCGCGGACGTTCGGGATCACCGGGAGCAGGGCGATGGCGATGCGCGGGTTGGACCGTCGTGCCTCGGCCACGAAGAGGCGGGCGTTCTCCGCCGTCTGTTCCGCGTCCGTGTAGAAGCCCAGGTCGATCAAGCCCAGGGAGACCAGGAGCACGTCCGGCTTGTGGGCGCGTACCGCGTCCGCGATCAGCGGGGTCATGTGCTGCCAGCCCTCGCCCCAGCCCGCCAGATGGGCGCGGGGGAACTCCGGGTCGGCGTACTCGTACGAGTCGGAGGTGTCCGTCGCCTTGTCGTACAGCGTCTCGCGCGGGCCGACGATCCGGAACGGGCCGCCGTAGGTCTCCCGCAGGTGCTGCCACAGCCGGTAGCGCCAGGTGTGTTCGCCGGCGCTGCCGATGGTCATGGAGTCGCCTACGGGCATCAACCTGAGCATCCGCTCATGATGCGGGATCGGGGGAGGGCTGTGGGGCGGGTGTGGTGTGTGAGCCCGGCCACCCGGTGTCAGGCCGGTGTCAGGTCTGCGTCAGCTTGTGGTCAGTTGGGTGTCAGTGGGCAGGGGTGGGCGGGCGTGGGCAGGCGTCATGGGCCTCGAATCGAACGCCGGGATGGCACGCTTGAGGGCATGCGCCGATCGCTCGCCCTCCTCGCCGGGGGCCTACTCGTCGGGGTGCTCGCCGCACCCGCCTCCGCTGCCGATGGTGACAAGGACTTCACCATCAAGGACCCGCGGATCACCGAGTCCAGCGGTCTGGCCGCCTCCCGGCTGCACCCCGGCGTCTACTGGACCCACAACGACAGTGACGACGGCGCCTATCTGTACGCGGTCGACAGCGCGACCGGGCAGACCGTCGCCACGATCACCATGACCGGCGTCGGCACCCCGCGTGACATCGAGGCCATCTCCATCGGCCCGAACAACCAGATCTACGTCGGCGACATCGGCGACAACGACGGCGTGACCTGGGATTATGTGTGGGTTTATCAGCTCACCGAGCCCAAGGTCCTCAAGGACCAGACGATCCGTGCCACGCAGTACGTCGTGAAGTACTCGGACGGCTCCCGCGACGCCGAGTCCCTCGTCGTGCATCCCAAGACCGGGCGCGTCTACATCATCGACAAGCAGGAGGACGGCGGGCATCTGTACGCGGGCCCGGCCAAGCTCTCCTCCTCCGGCACCAACGTCTTCCGGCCCGTCGCCGCCGTCGACATGTGGGCCACCGACGCCGCCTTCTCGCCCGACGGACAGCAGTTGGCCGTACGCGGCTACTTCGGCGGTGTCTCCTACGCCTGGAACGGCGGAAAGCTCAAGCGGGAGGGCCAGCTC
The DNA here is from genome assembly GCF_021545335.1 of Streptomyces sp. GQFP. Classification (GTDB taxonomy): domain Bacteria; phylum Actinomycetota; class Actinomycetes; order Streptomycetales; family Streptomycetaceae; genus Streptomyces. The sequence continues at coordinate 5,728,638 of NZ_CP089312.1, forward strand.
GACGTGCCCCTGCAGGGGCAGGGGGAGTCGGTCACGTACAGCCGTGACGGGTCGAAGATCATGTACGGCAGCGAGGGCGCCGAGAGCGGGGTCGAGGCCGAGGACGCGCCTTCGTACGATGCTTCCGGCAACCCCGAATCGCCCTCGGCGAGCGGGAGTTCGGCTTCGGACGGGGACGGCGGCTCCGACGGGAACGTCAAGAACGGGGCCATCGCCGTCGCCGTGCTCTTCCTCGGCTACTTCGGGATCAAGCGGCTTCGGCGGAAGCCTGCGGCGTAGGCGGCAGCCGATTCGCGTTCGCGGCACAGGTTGTTCAAGGGTTTCCACAGGGAGTTCTCAGGTTCCTTTGAGGTGGCCCCGGTAGGTCTGGGGGGTGACCAGTTCACCCCGGCTCCTCGTCGTCGACGACGAGCAGAACATCCGCGATCTGCTGTCCGAGACCTTCCGCCTCGTCGGCTTCGACGTGACCGTCGCCGCCGGCGGGGTCGAGGCGCTCAACGCCGTGCTCTCGGCGCCCCCCGACCTCGTCGTCCTCGACGTGATGCTGCCCGACATGGACGGTTACGAGGTCGCCCGTATGCTCCGGCACGACGGGCGGGAGGTGCCCGTACTGTTCCTCACCGCCCGCGACACCGTGCGGGACCGCGTCGAGGGGCTGTCGGTCGGCGGCGACGACTACGTCACCAAGCCGTTCAGCCTCGAAGAGGTCGTGCTGCGCGTGCGGGCCATCCTCCGGCGCACCCGGCGGGACGAGCCCACGCCCGACCCCGTACTGCGCTGCGCCGGGGTCGAACTCGACGCCGCCGCGCACACCGTACGGCGCGACGGACGTGAACTGGAGCTGTCGGCAACCGAGTTCCGTATGCTCTGCTATCTGCTGGAGAACGCGGGGCGGGTCGTCAGCAAGACCCAGATCCTGGAGCGGGTCTGGGGGTACGACTTCGGCGGCGACACCCGGATCGTCGAGAGCTACGTCTACTACCTGCGCAAGAAGATCGACTCGGCCGGGGCCGCGCCCCTCATCCACACCCTGCGCGGGGTCGGGTACGTGTTCCGGGCGCCCAAGTGACCAGGCCAGGGCTCCGGTTGAGGCACTTGCGTCAGTTGCGTCAGTTGCGTCAGTTGCGTCAGCTGAGGCACTGGTCCCTGCGTGCGCGGCTCGCCTTCGCCGCGACCGGACTGGCTCTGCTCGCGCTGGTCGCCGCCAACGCCGTCGGGCTGGTGCTGCTGGAGAACTACCTCATCGACCGGGTCGACAAGAACCTCGACGTGACCGGCGGCGGCCCCATCGACACGGCGATGGCCCAGCAACTCGTCGCCAAACGGCTGGACTTGGCCCAGACCGGCCGGGGCGGCCAGGACGAGGAGACCATCGTCGCCTTCCTCGCCGAGCGGTTCGGCGGGGACTTCCGGATGTATGTGTACGGGGGTGAGGTGGCGGGCGGCGGGGGTGGGGTTGTCGGCATCCCCAGCGATCCTCAAGGGCCCGGGCCCCGGATGCCCGACCGGGACACGCTCACCGACCGTGCCGGTGACGTGTTCACCGTGCCGGGGGAGTCCGGCGCCGACTGGCGGGTCGCCGTACAGGGGACGGGAGTTGACGCCGGAGGCGGAGGCGGCGGGATGCTCGTCGTCACCGCCGTCTCGCTCGCCGACGTCGAGGAGACCACCGAACGGCTGCTGCTCATCGACGCGTTGGTCACCGTCGTCGTACTCGCCGGGCTCGCGGGCGTCGCCGCCCTCGTCGTACGGGCCGGGCTGCGCCCCCTGACCCGGATGGAGGCCACCGCCGACGCCATCGCCGCCGGGGACTTCCGGCGCCGCGTCGAGGGCACCGACCCGCACACCGAACCCGGGCGGCTCGGCGGCGCCATGAACGCCATGCTCGCCCGGCTGGAACACGAGATCGCCGCCCGCACCGCCTCCGAACGACGCCTGCGCCGCTTCCTCGCCGACGCCTCCCACGAACTGCGCACCCCGCTCACCTCCATCCGGGGCTTCGCCGAACTCAGCCGGCGCGGCGGCGACCGTACGGACGCGCTGCGCAGGATCGAGGCCGAGGCGGCCCGGATGGGCGTCCTGGTCGAGGACCTGCTGCTGCTCGCCCGGCTCGACGAGCGGCGCGAGCTGGAGCGACGGCCGGTGGACCTGCTGGAGCTGGCCGCCGATGTCGTACGGGATCTGCACGCCCGCTCGCCCGGACGGGACGTACGGCTGGTGGGGGCGATGCGGCCCGTGGTGGTGCCCGGGGACGCGCTGCGGCTGCGGCAGGTGCTCGGGAACCTGCTGTCCAACGCCGACCGGCATACGTCTCCGGACGCGCGGATCAGTGTTCGGGTCGATGTCGTACGGCCCGTCGACCTTGGGCCCGTCGCGGCCGCCGCCGGGGAGCCGTTGCCGCCTGGGGTGCCCGTCGGGCTCGTCGAGGTGGCCGACAGCGGGGACGGGGTGCCGGCCGAGCATGCCCCGTACGTCTTCGAGCGGCTCTACCGGGTGGACGGGGCACGGGCGCGGGGCAGCGCGGAGACCGCCGGGAGCGGGCTCGGGCTGTCGATCGTGGCGGCGCTCGCGGGGGCGCACGGAGGGCGCGTCGATCTCGCCGCGAGCGGGACGGCGGGAGGGACTGCGGGTGCGGTGTTCCGGGTGCTGCTGCCGTTGGAGCGGGTGGGCGCGACGGTTCCGGCGCGGATTACCAGCTCGCTTTGAGGTTCGGCGCAGGGTCCCCTGACGCTGCGCCGCCAGCCTTCTTCTCGTCATGGAACACCCCGTGACGCGACGAGAAGAGGCGAGGATGCGCAGGAGGTTGACGCGCCGGATACCGGCCGCGACCGCCGCCGTACTGCTCGCGGCCGGGCTGCTGGCCGGCTGCGGCGGGGGCGGGGACGACGGGCCCGATATCGCTTCGGTGGCCGAGAGTGAGAGCGGGAGCGAGAGCGGGAGCGGTAGCGGTAGTGGGGGCTCGGGTGGGGAGACAGCCGCCGCCTCCGACAAGAGCGAGGTCGAGCAGGCGCAGGAGTTCGTGGACTGTCTGCGTGGGGAGGGGCTGGAGGTCGAGGACCCCGATCCGGTGACCGGCGAGCTGAACCTCCAGGCACTCGCCACCGCCGACGCCGACCGCGACACGCTGATGAAGGCCTTCCAGGCGTGCCAGGACAAGGCGCCGCAGTCCCTCCAGGACCAGGCGACCCAGGCGCCGGACACCGAGCAGCAGAAGGAGTTCGCGCAGTGCATGCGCGACAACGGCGTCGACATGGACGACCCCGGACCGGACGGCTTCACCCCGGAGTCGGTGCCCACGGGCGACCCCGACTTCGACACCGCCCTGGAGGCGTGCCGAGGCCAACTCGGCTTCGGCGGCGGGGAGGAGTCGCAGTGAGCGACCTGATCGAGGACGTCGAGAACACGGTGACTGTGGCCCCCGACGGGATGAGCGAGGTGGGCGCCGCCCGAACGGGCGTCCGGCGCCGGCCCCTCCGGGTCGCCCTCGCGCTCCTCGCCTCCCTCGGCGTCACCGCCGTCGCCGTGGCCGCCGCGACCGGCGCCTTCGGCGGGAGCGACACGGAGGGTACGGAGTCGGGCGCGGCCTCCGGGCCCGTGAAGACCGCGACCGTCCAGCGCACCGACCTCACGCGCACCGACACCCTGGACGGCACCCTCGGCTACGGCGACCCCACCCCCGTACAGGCCGCCGGGCAGGGCGTGTTGACCTGGCTGCCGAGTGCCGGGGACACCGTGAAGCGCGGGCAGCCCGTGTACCGGCTGAACGAGCAGGAGGTGCCCCTGCTGTACGGGGCCACCCCGCTCTACCGCACCCTCGACGTCGACGCCGAGGGCCGGGACGTCGAGGTGCTGGAGAAGAACCTCGCCGCCCTCGGTTACACCGGGTTCACCGTGGACGACACGTACACGGAGGGCACCGCCGACGCCGTACGGGACTGGCAGGAGGACCTCGGGAAGGAGGAGACCGGCACGGTCGGCGCCGGGGACGCGGTGGTCGCGCCGGGCGCGCGGCGGGTCGCCGAGGTGCAGGGCACCCTGGGCGGGCAGGGCGGCGGTACGGTCCTCACCTGGACCGGCACCGTACGGACCGTGACCGTCGAACTCGACGTCAAGGACGAGGACTTGGTGTCCGGCGACGACACGAAGGCGACGGTGAAACTGCCCGACGGCAGTACCGTCGAGGCCGAGGTCACCGAGGTCGGCACGGCTGTCACCGCAGCCGCCGGGACGGATGACGGCCAGTCCTCCGGGGCCGCCGCCGAACCCACCGTGCCGGTCACGCTGACCGTCAACGACCAGCAGAAGCTGGGGCGTTACCAGGCCGCCCCCGTCGACGTCGACTTCGAGGCGGAGACCCGGAAGAACGTCCTCGCCGTGCCGGTCGAGGCACTGGTCGCGCTGCGCGAGGGCGGGTACGCGGTGGAGCAGGTCACCGCCACCGGGAGCGAGTATCTCGCCGTGGACACCGGGCTGTTCGCCGGTGGCATGGTCGAGATCTCGGGTGCCGGGGTCACGGAGGGCCTGAAGGTCGGGGTGCCCAAGTGACGCACCCGGTAATCGAGTTGGCGGGCGTGACGAAGTCGTACGGCGAGGTGGCCGCCCTGCGCGGTGCCGGGCTGGTGGTCCAGCGGGGTGAACTCCTCGCCGTCGTGGGGCCGTCGGGCTCCGGCAAGTCAACCCTCCTGAACATCATGGGGACTTTGGACCGGCCGACCTCCGGGACCGTGCGCATCGACGGTCACGAGGTGGCGCGGCTCAGCGACCGCGAGCTGTCCGCGCTGCGCGCCCGGACCATCGGGTTCGTGTTCCAGCAGTTCCATCTGGCGCCCGGCGTACCGGCGTTGGACTGCGTCGCCGAGGGGCTGCTGTACGGCGGCCGGTCGCGTTCCGAGCGCAGACTGCTCGCCCGGCGGGCACTGATCCGGGTCGGCCTCGGGCATCGTCTCGACCACGAGCCGCACCAGCTCTCCGGCGGTGAGAAGCAGCGCGTCGCCATCGCCCGCGCGGTCGCCGGAGACCCGCCGCTGCTCCTGGCCGACGAACCGACCGGCGCCCTCGACTCCCGCTCCGGGGGGGTCGTCATGCAACTGCTGCGCGATCTGAACCGGGCCGGCACGACGGTCGTCGTCATCACCCACGACCGGGACATCGCGGCTTCCCTGCCGCGTGAGGTGCGGGTCAGGGACGGCCACATCGAACACGACGCGGACCGGCACCCCGAGGAGGCGGTACGCGCATGACCGTCACCCTTGTTCCAGTCCGCCCGCCCCGGCCCGCGCGCCTCCGCCCCGTCGACGTGATCCGCGTCGCCGGATCAGGGCTGCACTCCCGCCCCATGCGGGTGTTCCTCTCCGCGCTCGGCATCGCCATCGGCATCGCGGCGATGATCGGCGTGGTCGGGATCTCGACGTCCAGCCAGGAGGAGCTGAACCGGAAGCTCGACGCGCTCGGCACCAACCTGCTGACCGTGCAGCCGGGGCAGTCCTTCGGCGGGGGCGAGGCCCATCTCCCCGACGCAGCCGAGGACATGGTCGGCCGGATCGGCCCCGTCGAGTCCGTCTCGGCGGTCGGGCTGACCGACGCCAAGGTGTACCGCAACGACCATGTGCCCATCGAGCGCAGCGGCGGCATCGGCGTCTACGCGGCCCGTACGGGACTGCCCGCGACCGTCGGGGCCGAGGTCGCCGAGGGACGGTGGCTGAACGCGGCCAACGCCCGCTATCCGGCGGTGGTGCTGGGATCGGCAGCCGCAGAGCAACTCGGCGTGCACGACACGGGAGCGGAGGTCCAAGTCTGGTTGGGCGGCAGGTGGTTCACAGTGGTCGGACTCCTGGCGTCCAACGAGTTGGTGCCCGCGATGGACTCGGCGGCCCTGGTCGGCTGGCCCGCCGCCGAGGAACTGCTCGGCTTCGACGGATACGCGACCACCGTGTACACGAGGGCCGCGCAGGGCTCCGTCGCCGACGTCCAGTCCGTGCTGGGCGCCACCGCCAACCCCGAGGACCCGTCCGCCGTCCAGGTCTCCCGGCCCTCCGACGCGATCGCCGCCAAGGAGGCCACCGACGAGACCCTCGCCGGGCTGCTGCTCGGGCTCGGCGCGGTCGCCCTGCTGGTCGGCGGGGTCGGTGTCGCCAACACCATGGTCATCTCGGTCCTGGAGCGCCGCTCCGAGATCGGGCTGCGTCGCTCCATGGGCGCGACCAAGGGGCAGATCCGTACGCAGTTCCTGTGCGAGTCGCTGCTGCTGTCGGCGCTGGGCGGGCTCGGCGGGCTGCTGCTCGGCATCGGTGTCACCGGCGGCTACGCCTCCTACCAGGGCTGGCCCGCCGTCGTACCCGCGTGGGCGATGGCCGGCGGTATCGCCGCGACGCTCGTCATCGGCGGCCTCGCGGGCTTCTACCCGGCGGTCCGGGCGGCCCGGCTGCCGCCGACGGAGGCACTGGCGTCGGCGTGACGGGACAGCCATGAATGAGGTTGAGGGTCCCCCGGGCACCGCCACTGGGGGCCCTCGGCGCGTCACTCCTCGCGTACCTGCCCGATCTCCCGTACCCGCAGCTCGTAGTGGAGCGTCGGTGTCCCCATCACCTTGTGGGCGAGGGGGACCAGGACGCCGTGGGTGACCGGGTATTTGCGGCGCAGCAGCTTCGCCGCGTGCCGGTCCTCCGGGCTGTCGTGGTCGAGCAGCCGGGCGCGGGCGTGGATCTCGGGGCCGGTCGGGGCGCCGCGCAGGGTGGAGGGGGCGATCTCCACCTCCGGGTTGTTGCGCAGGCGTTTGGTCTTCCAGGCGCTGCCGGGCGTACGGAAGTAGGCGTGGTCGCCTTCGACGGCGATGTTGACCGGGGTGCCGACGCCGCTGCCGTCCTTCTTGTGGCTGGTGAGCAGGACGGCCCACTGCTTGACGAAAGGGGTGAGCCGAGGACTGGGGCTGGGGCTCGGGCTGGGGCCTGTCGGAGTCGGAGTGCTCATACCTCCATCCATGCACCGGACGCCCGGTTTGTCACCCTCGCGTGCGCCGTTCGACCCAGACCTCCAGGCCGTCCAGGATGCGCTGCAGACCGAACTCGAAGTGGTCGAAGCCGGGGGCGAAGGTGTCCTCGGAGAGGGTGGCGAGGACGGGGTAGCGGCCGGAGGCCATGGCCCTTTCCAGGACCGGGAGTTGGGCCCGCCAGAACTCCTGGTCCGTCAGGCCCGTGCGGCGCTCGGCCTCCTGCTGGTGGACCTGGGCACGGGCCGCCCCGACGACGTACCCGTCGACCATCACCACCGCCGAGACCAGCTCGGGATCGGTCAGCCCCATCGGTTTGATGCGCGCGAGCACGCTCTCCAGGCCGTCGAGTGAGCTGGGCCCGAGGACCGGGCGGGACTGGTTGACCTGGAGCAGCCAGGGGTGGCGGCGGTAGTGGGCGAGGGTGGAGCGCGCCATGGCTTCGAGGGTGGCGCGCCAGTCGCCGTCGCCCAGCTCCTCCGGGGCCGGGCGCTGGACGCGGTCCAGCATCAGGTCGAGCAGCTCGGCCTTGCCGGGGACGTACCGGTACAACGACATGGCGCCGGTGCCGAGTTCGGTGGCGACGCGGCGCATCGACAGCGCCTGCACGCCCTCGGTGTCCGCGATGCGCACGGCCGCCTCGACGATCCCGTCGAGGGTCAGACCCGGCTTGGGGCCACGGCTGGGACGGGGTCCGGTCGCCCACAGCAGTTCGAGGGTGCGCGCGATGTCACCACTGCCGCTGGTCTCCGTACCGCCGCCGTCACCACCGCTGCCGCTCGTCATACGCCGAGCTTAGAACCCCGCGCGCATCGGTCGCACACGAACTGGGTACGTCGTACGCGAAAACGAGTACGGTGTACCCAGTTCGAGAGGGCAGGGGTGGGCGCGGGAAGACCGGGAGGGCGTCATGGACGACTGTGTGGTGCGGGCGGAGGGCCTGGAGAAGCGGTACGGCGAGAAACGCGCCCTCGACGGGTTCGACCTGCTCGTCCGCCAGGGCACGGTGCACGGACTGCTCGGCCCCAACGGCGCCGGCAAGACCACCGCCGTACGCATCCTGGCCACGCTGCTCCGGCTGGACGGCGGACAGGCGACGGTGGCCGGACTCGACGTGGCCACGCAGCCGCGCGAGGTCCGCTCCCGGATCGGGCTCACCGGGCAGTACGCGGCGCTGGACGAGATCCTCACCGGCCGGCAGAACCTGGAGATGTTCGGCCGGCTCTTCCACCTCGGCGGGAAGCGGGCACGGTCGCGCGCTGCCGAACTCCTGGAACGCTTCGGCCTGGTGGCCGCCGCCGACAAGGGCGTCAAGGGCTACAGCGGCGGCATGCGCCGCCGCCTCGACCTCGCCGCCTCGATGATCCTCGCCCCCGCCGTCCTCTTCCTCGACGAGCCGACCACCGGGCTCGACCCGCGCGGCCGGGGTGAAGTCTGGGACGCCGTACGGGCGTTGGTGGCCGACGGCACGACCGTACTGCTCACCACGCAGTACCTGGAGGAGGCCGACCGGCTCGCCTCCCGCGTCACCGTCATCGACCAGGGGCGCGCGATCGCCGACGACACCCCCGACGGGCTGAAGCGGCGCGTCGGCGGCGACCGTATCGAGGTCGTCGTCGGGCAGCGGGACCGAATTCCCTGGGTGGTACGGGCAGTTGCCCAGGTCGCGGACAGCGAACCGGAGGTCGATCTGGACGGCCTGCGCGTCCACGCACCGGTGACCGACCGGGTGGCCGCGCTCACCCATGTGGCCCGCACGCTCCAGGACTTGAGGGTCCCGGTGGAGGACATCGGGCTGCGCCGACCGAGCCTCGACGACGTGTTCCTGCGGCTCACCGGCCGCCGTACGGAGGAGACAGCGGACGTAGAGGGTGCAGAGGAGACGGCCGCGTGAGCGCGGTGGAGGCACCCCGTACGGGCGGTGGCCGTCGCGGGGCCCGTCGCGGGGGCCGGAGCCATGGCCGGCTGTACTGGACGCTCGCCGACTGCTGGAACGTCGTACGCCGAGGCCTCACCCACTACAAGCGTCAACCCATCAGCATCCTCTGGCAGTTGGGCTTCCCGATCCTGTCCGTGCTGCTGTACGGCTATGTCTTCGGCAACGCGATCCAGGTACCGGGCGGCGGGGACTACAAGAAGTTCCTGATGCCCGGGATGTTCGTGATGACGATGGCCCTCGGGTTCGTCACCACGGCGACGGTCGTCGTCTACGACTCCAGCAAGGGCGTCATCGACCGGTTCCGCTCCATGCCGATGGCCCCTTCGGCGGTGGTCGCCGGGCGCGGGGGAACGGACCTGATCGTGGCCTGCGCCGAGCTGGGGATCATGATGGTCACCGCGTACGGCATGGGCTGGCGGCCGGACGGCGGACTCGGCTTCGTGCAGGCCTTCGGGCTGCTGCTGTGGCTGCGGTTCGCGCTGATCTGGGTGGGGATCTGGCTCGGCCTGGTCGTGCCCAGCCCCGAACAGGCGGGCGGGCTGTTCGCGGTGGTCTTCCCGGTGACGATGGTCTCCAGCATCTATGTGTCGCCCCAGCTGATGCCCGACTGGCTGGGCCAGGTCGCCCTCTGGAACCCGATCTCGTCCACGGCCTCGGCCGCCCGCGAGCTGTTCGGGGCGCCGGGGGTGACCGGGAACTCGTGGGTGGAGCGGCACGCGCTGCTGATGGCGGGGGTGTGGCCGCTGATCCTGACGGTGGTGTTCCTGCCGTTGGCGGTGCGGAGGTTCAAGAGGCTCAGTCGGTGAGCCGGTGAGCCGGTGAGCCGGTGAGCCGGTGAGCCGGTGGCGTCGTATGTGCCGTACGTCTTGACGTGGTGATGGTATGTCAGTTTCCTGGAGGTGCGCGGTCCGTGGGAGCGCTCCCACATGTTCCGGGGCCGCGCCTCCCCGAAGGGAACGAGCGACATGTTTCACGCTTGCCTGGCTCGGCGCCCGCACTGCGACAGTCTTTAACGTGCGCGTCCCTCCGAGCACGGCGACCGTTCGCCGGGTGCTTAACGCCGCCTGCCGCGGCGGGCTTGCCGACCTGCTCGGCGCGGATCCGGCCGGGGTCGAGACCGTCGCGGTGGACGGCAAGAGCGCCCGAGGCTCGCGGCATGTCGAGATCCCGGCCGCCCATCTGCTGGCCGCGGTCACCGGCGCCGGCCTCACGTCACCCAGCTGCGGGTGCCTGGCAACACGTACAAGCGTGTTGCCAGGGTGAATTCTGCCTACCCTTGCTACCGGGTTTGGCTATTCCGAATCCCAATGTCCGGCCTGTGTCGATGCCCCATTTCCTGGCGCATACATAGTCGACGCATACTCATTTTGTGCATACGCAGCCTGCTGCGGGACGAAGCCGACGCGGCCTTCCGTCGAGCCCCTCAACTGCTTATTTTCGCTCTGTTCCCTTAGTGATTTCTGCTTCTCACCCCTTTTGGCCTTCCCGTCCTCGTACATCCCGGCGAAGCAGCCCAGGAGTGCCAAAGGACCGACGTACCCGATAACATTAAGAACCTCCTCGGGGTAATTCTGCGTCCAGTAGGCGATCAGAGCCGTAGAACAGCACGCGAGGACAAGCTGGGCCACCTGGACCATGCGGCGACCAACCCCCCGGGCCGCCAGCCGCTCCCAGAACCCTTCACCCAAACTGTTTTGAGCCACAGTGAAATTTACCTCTCTTTAAGAAACAGCGATGGTGTCCCGCCATGGGTGTAGCCGATCAGGCAAACGGAACACCCAAGTCATGGTCCTGATCGCCTTTGCCGGTGGCTCTGTTGGAGCTCACGGCGCCGGTACCGGCGATGGCTGTCGGGCGCTCCGCGACGAGACGTTCCCGCCGGGTCCGGACCGGAGACGACAGGCCATGATCGGCTACAACAGGGCAGTCGACGTGACCGAAAACAACCTGCCCAGAGTGTGAAGCGCGGAGATCGCCTGCGTCAAATGGGTGGGAATTTGCGACATATTCTTATCTGTAGTGAATATTATCAATCGCTCTCGCGTATCTACTCGCAAAAAACATTCAAGTGCAGTCATCTGGCCGGTGCTACCAGGGGCGCTACAGCGCACCCCCGGACCCCGCCCAAGCGTGACAACCTCACGCGCGAATGCCGGTCTCGTCGTGGCCCATATCCGTGCACGCGTGAGGTCATCACGCACGTGACCTGTGACTTTCCGCCGTCAGGGGTCCTGAGTCGGCCTCTCTCCGGGAGCCGGCCCAGGCCCGTTCCAGGCTTCGCCGCCCCTACCTACGGCAGGTTTTCGCGTGATCCCGAGCGGCGAATCCCGCCGGGCCCGCACCCGTGATCAGGATCGGCCGTCGGCATCCCTGGCACCGGATGAACTCTCCGTGCTGGTCCGACTCGACCCACACACGCGAGCCCGCCGCCGTCTCCCACTCATTCCGCCTCACTCAATTCCCCCTTCTCTCTCGCCTACTCGGCACGTGTCAGGGTGACCGTGGACACGGTGAAGGACAGGTATCTGGCGAGCCTGAAGACGCCCGGGTTTCCCGGGAACGGCGGGGGAGGGGGTGGCGGCGGTAGTACAGCGGCCTGCGCCGCCTCCTACACGGTCAGCAGCGACTTGGGCGGAGGGTTCAACGCCGAGGTCAAGGTGACCAATACGGGGACGGTGGCGCTCAAGTCCTGGCAGGTGACGTGGACCTGGGGCGGTTCACAGGCGGTCACGAGGACTGAGGGGACGAGGGCATGAGGAAGGGGCGTCTGGTGTTCGCCGGGCGCCCCCATCTGCGTATGCAGAGTGATGAACCCATGCGAAACCTGGCCCTCCTGCCGAAAGCCCATCTGCATCTCCATCTGGAGGGCGCGATGCGTCCCGCCACGCTCGCGGAACTGTCGGGCGAGCACGGCGGACAACAACTGTTCGGCTTACGCGACTTCAAGTCGCTCGAGGACTTCATGTCCTTGTATCGCGTCGCTGCGCGGCTGGTGTGCGAGGGCCCGAGGGAGAACCTTCTGAGGCTGGTGCGCGAAGTGGTCGAGGATGCCGCCGTAGACGGAGTGGTATGGATCGAGCCACACGTGAACCCCCTGACTTACAAGGACGATCCGGACGCCGTGCTCGACCTGCTGGACGCGGTGATCGACGAGGGTCGCCGTACCGCTGCCCGGCTGGGTGTCGGCTTCGGCGTCCTGGTGTACGCCCGGCGCAACGCGGACCCTTCGGAGGCCGTCGCGGCCCCCCGCCTCGCGGTCCGGCGGGCGGACAAGGGGGTGGTCTCCTTCGGTCTGTCCGGAGACGAGGCCCGATACGGGCCGGAACCGTTCGCCGAGGCGTTTGCCGTCGCCCATGATGCGGGGCTCATTTCGGCCCCGCACGCAGGGGAACTCGCCGGTCCGGTCGGCGTAGGGCCGCACTCGACGTGCTGGGCGCGCGGCGGATCGCCCACGGTGTACGGGCGGTCGAGGACCCGGCTCTCGTCGCCCGCCTGACTGCGGAAGGCGTGGTCCTCGACGTCTGCCCCACCTCCAACGTCGCTCTCGGCGTCGTGGCGTCCCTGTCCGGCCACCCCCTGCCGCGGCTGCTGCCGGCCGGTGTGCGGTGCACCCTCAACGCCGACGACCCTCTGCTGTTCGGCCCAGGCCTACTGGAGGAGTACGAAACAGCTTGCGCGGTCTTCGCCCTCACCGACTCCCAACTCGCCGCGATAGCCCGCACCTCGGTCGTATCCTCTGGCGCCCCGCGCGCAATAGTGGATGACGCGGTCACGCTCATCGGAGACTGGCTGGATTGTGGGTCAGTGTTTAGCCCTGCGTGAAGTGGTCGAACTCTCCGGCCTTGGCACCCGTGAGCATGGCTTCCATCTCGGAGTGGGTGAAGAGGAGGGCGGGGCCGCTGGGGGCCTTGCTGTGTCGGATGGCGATGGCATCCGCGTAGGCGGCGAACTCGACGCAGTCGCCATCGGCCCCGGAGGCGGATGACTTCTGCCACGCAACACCCAGCGCGGATGCGTCCGGGATTATTCGATGCGACATACCGACTTATCCTTTGCGGTAATTTTTGAGGTGACTTTCTATGAGCTTCAATGAATCGGCCCCTCTGAGGGATTCCGACATCATGAGCCGGTTGAAAAGTCTACTGTAAGCCCGGACTTCTTCAGGCTCCTCCAGGAACCGAGTTCCGGTCAGTCCCTCCAGATAAACAACGTCGGGCTCCCATTGCTCTGGAAATGAGAGGATGACGAACGGGCCGAACAGGACGGCGTGAGATTCTGACGACTCCGGCAGTACGTGAATGTTGATCGTGCCTGGGTGTTCCTTGGCCAGGGTCAGCAGGTGTTCGAGTTGAGCTGCCATCACGTCGGGTCCGCCGACGGCGTGCCGGAATGCAGACTCCGAGATGACGCCCCAGAAGACCAAAGGGTTCGGTCGATCGAATGCCTGTCGTCGTCTGTCCCGGATGGCGAGCCGCTCGTTCTTAACTTCTTCGCTCATTTCAGGAGCGTGCTGACTGAACACGGCCGCCGCATAGTCATGCGTCTGCAACAGTCCTGGAATCAGGGTTGTTTGGGCGTTGTACGTGTCCGATGCGTCTGACTCGTAACCGATGTAGTCGGCATGCATGGCGCTCACGACTGAGCGGATGTCGGTTTCCCAGCCGCGGACATTGCCCCGCCTGCGCAGGTCGGCCACGTATGTGCGCAGGCCCTGATCCTTGACGCCGTATCGGCCGAGAAGCACGTCCAGGTCTTCGAGACTGATACCCAGACGTCCGGACTCGATACGAGACAACTTGGACTCGGACCAGCCGAGTTCGCTTGCCACTGAGTCCTGGCTGCCGTGAGCACCCTCCTCGCGCAGTCCTCGGAGGATGGACCCGAGCCGCACTTGGCGTGCAGTCGGCTGCAGTATCCGGCGCGTCGCCACGTGGCGCCTCCTTTCTTGGTTCGACCAGCGATAGCAGCGTGCCGGAGGCCTGTTCGGCAGGCAACTCGGCAACCACCCGAACGAGTTGAGGATGGGTTGCAGGGTTGCACCCCCCGCTGGAGGGATGCAGGATTGCAATCGAGTGCTCCGTGGTCGAGCGCTCACCCTCCGTCCTGCCGTGCCCTCAGAGGGGGATGCCCGCATGCCCGAAGTGATCGCACAACGCAACTACCCCACCACCAACCGCTCTGTCGGACGTGCCCGCACTGACTGTCGGAACTTCCTCGCCTCCTGCGGCCTGCCCGAGGCTCAGGACTTCGTGGACGACATGGTGCTCATGGTCAGCGAGTTGATGACCAATGCCGTGACCCATGGGCGCGTACCCGGCACATCTGGTCGACAGGTCCGCATGGCCATCGAAAGGACGGGCGACGTCATCCGCGTCGAGGTGCGGGACACCCAGAGCGACAAGAAGCCGCACCTGTGTGGGACCGGCCAGGACACCGGCGGCAGGGGTCTCGTGCTGGTCGACGCCCTGTCGGATGCCTGGGGTGTGAACCCAGGAGTCATCGGAAAAACCGTGTGGGCTGAGAAGAGGCTCGAACAGTGACACTGCTTGTCGGTTCGGGGGGTGCGGTCGTGTGCGTTGCCCTGGTCCTGGGCGTTGTTTGTACCATGCGTCCGCGTCCGCCGCAGCGGGGCAGGTGCAGGGCGCAGGTGCTCGACGTCGACCGAGCACCCAGGCAGCCGGACCCGTACGTGGGGCTCCTGCTCAGCCCTGAAAGGGCACGTTGGTACCGCTGGTGGAGGTGTTCGGAGCGCCAACGAGCGAATAGCGGACGAGGCTTGCCACTCCTCGCCTCCGAGTCGTGCTGGGAGTCTGTGGCCACCCCCTCGTTCCACGAGGGGGTGGCAGCACGCACCGAACGGCTTGAGGGCGTAGGCGCCATGGTGCGGCTCTACATAACGGTGCACATGGCGGAAGAAGGGCGCGGCGAACATGAGCGGTCCTTCCGGCGCCGCATGGCCCGCGGCTACGACGATGGGGGCGCCCGGTGACCAGCACCGGGCGCCCCCATCGTCGTACAAGGTCGTACGAGAGAAGGTCAGAGCTTCTCGATCACGTAGTCGATGCACTTCGTCAGCGCCTCGACGTCCGCCGGGTCGACCGCCGGGAACATCGCCACGCGGAGCTGGTTGCGGCCGAGCTTGCGGTAGGGCTCCGTGTCGACGATGCCGTTGGCGCGCAGGACCTTGGCGATGGTGGCCGCGTCGATCTCGTCCGTGAAGTCGATCGTGCCGATGACCTGCGAGCGCTTGGCCGGGTCGGTGACGAACGGCGTCGCGTGCTTGGAGTCCTCGGCCCAGCCGTACAGGGTGCGGGCGGAAGTGGCGGTGCGGCGGACCGCCCAGTCCAGGCCGCCCTGGCCGTTGATCCACTCCAGCTGCTCGTTGAGGAGGAACAGGGTGGCGAGGGCCGGGGTGTTGTACGTCTGGTTCTTGCGGGAGTTGTCGATCGCCGTGGGGAGCGAGAAGAACTCCGGGATGTGGCGTCCGCTCGCGTGGATGCGCTCGGCGCGCTCGATCGCGGCCGGGGAGAACGCGGCGAGCCAGAGGCCGCCGTCCGCCGCGAAGGACTTCTGCGGGGCGAAGTAGTAGACGTCGGTCTCGGCGATGTCGACGGGCAGACCGCCGGCGCCGGACGTGGCGTCCACGAGGACGAGGGAGCCCGCGTCGGCACCCGCTACGCGCTTGATCGGCGCGGCGACACCGGTGGACGTCTCGTTGTGCGTGTACGCGTAGACGTCGACGCCCGCCTCGGCCTCCGGGTCCGGGTGGGTGCCCGGGTCGGAGGAGATGACGGTCGGGTCGGCGAGCCAGGGGGCGAGCTTGGCTGCCTTCGCGAACTTCGAGCTGAACTCACCGAAGGTGAGGTGCTGCGACTTGTTCTCGATCAGGCCGTGCGTCGCGACGTCCCAGAACGCGGTCGAGCCGCCGTTGCCGAGGATCACCTCGTAGCCCTCGGGGAGGGAGAGCAGGTCCCGGATGCCCTCGCGCACCTTGCCGACCAGGTTCTTGACCGGGGCCTGGCGGTGAGAGGTACCGAGGAGGGAACTGCCGGTCGCGGCGAGGGCGTCCAGCGCCTCCGTCCGCACCTTGGAGGGGCCCGCGCCGAAGCGTCCGTCGGCGGGCTTGATGTCAGCGGGGATCTGGATGTCAGCCACGGGCGCGAGCCTATCGGCTCCGCGAAACGTGGGTGAAACGTCGTCCGTCGGATGAGACGGGGGGCAGTCGGACGAGGCGGGGGGCAGTCGGATGAGACGGGGGCAGTCGGACGAGGCGGCGGGCCGTCGGACCGGGCGGGGCCCGTTGGAACAGGCGGCGGGTCAATCCGTACGGGCGCTGTCCGTGTCGTCGGGGTCGATGTCCCGCGCCCGGTCGCTCATCTGGTCCCAGAAGCGGCGCATGCCGGCGACGGGCACCTTGCGCTGCCAGGGGGCCTCGCGGCGGAAGCGGAGGGAGGCCCACGCCCAGGGCTGCCACTTCTTCAGCAGGTCGCGCTGGTGCAGGCAGAAGACCTCGCTGAACTCCATCCGCAGGCTCTCCACCTTGGCCGGGTAGGGGCACATCTTCATCCGGCACTCGTCCGTGCAGCTGGACCCGGGCTGCGCCGCGCGTTCCGCCCCCCGGACGGGGTTCAGCCGGGTGCGGTCCTTGCGCAGGCAGGACGGCATCTGGGCCGGCTCGCGGGTACAGCGCTCCAGGATGCGGAACAGGTCCTTCGGTCGGTGCGAGCGCTCGCCGAGCACCATCAGCAGCAGTACGTCCGCCAGCAGCTGCTGTGCCGTGGGGTCCAGGCTGCTCCACCCGGTGGACGGCGGGATCCACAGGTTGTGGGCCCGTTGCTCCCCGGGCAGCCCGACCTCGGTGCCGATGCAGGAGGCCAGGGCAGCCTCGTCGATCCACAGGAACCGTTCGGGCCGCCGGGTCTGCAGAGCGCGTACCGCCAGCTTCGAGGCCGCCTCCACCAGGGGGTGCTCCGCCCGGTTCTTGTCGCCGAGCGACAGCCACTCCTTCACCTGGGCCCCGGGGTCCGCCCCGTGGCCGCGTATCGGCTGGTCCGCGTTGACGTCGTCGGGCAGGCTCCACAGGGTCAGGGCGTGCAGCAGCGTCAGGCGCGTGTACCAGAACGTGCTCTGGTTCAGCAGTTCCTGGGCCTGTTTGACGAGGAACTCGCGGGCCTTCTGGTTGGGCCGGGAGCCGGGCCGTCGGTTGGCGGCGTACTTGAATCCCAGGGCCAGCGCCACTCCCAGGCTGATGGGGGCGCCGGGGCCGTCCTGACGGATCTTGGATTTGGTCGTCTCCCCGGTAGTCTCCGCGGTCGCCACCCGGACCCAGTTCTCCAGGTCGTCGCGAGGGCTGGCGAGGTGGCGGGACATCATGGAGGAGTCGACGAGCAGCGGGAGGAGCCAGGCGCGCATGGTGTTGCAGGCCCACTTCCCCTTCTCCGCCAAGGCCTCCTCCTCGGCGTACCTGCGTTCCTTCCGTTCCCTCTCCTCGTCCAGGTCTCGCTGCGACCCGCGGTCGTTCCTGTCCGCCTCCTCGGAGGAAGGCTTCATCTCCTGGCCGTTGCACCCGCGTTGGGTCACGAGCGCTGTACAAGCCGCGGAGAGTCTGTCGCACAGTGCCTGGTACGCCGGTTCGCCACCCGCTCCTATCTCCTTGACGAGCGCCTCGCGCACCCGGCGGTCCGTTTCCTTGCGGCCGATCCCGAACAGGACGCTGTATGGCGGGTACGCCGGATGCTCGTACTCGGGGTTGCGGCTCTGGGCGGCGGCCACCCGGCGTACCGCCGTTCCGCACTGCTTCACCAGGGCGAGCTTCGCCTCGCGGAGCCTGGTGGGGTCCTCGTTCTGGCTGAGACGGTTCCAGTCCTTCGAGATCTCCGAGATGAGTTCGTGCTGTCTCGGGGCGGTCCGGACGCTGTCGATCTCCACGGCGGCGCCGTAGATCTCCAGCGCCCTCAGCCGCGGACCGCCACGCTCGTCGGGCTCGCCGTTACCGGTCGCCGGGAGCTGTCCGGCCACCCTCAGCGCGCGTTCCGCGTCCGTCAGCAGGTTTTTGGCCTGCTTCTTCAACAGCTCGCACATCGTGTCCACGGGGCAGGCCCGCTTGTGCGCCGGGGAGTCCCCGCAGACGCACTTTCCGTTCTGCGACCGGGAGTACAACGTGAGCGCGATGAGGAGTTCCCGTCCGCCCCGCCGCAGAGCGCCGACGATGTGTTCCGGCGGGCTGTCGGCCGTCGCGTTTTCGAACATCCTGTCCAGGAAGCGGGATCCGAGATAGGCCTGCACGATGCTGTGCTGAAAGCGGACCTTGTCACCGTCCTCGTGGACCAGACCCATCCGGGTGCCCCATGTCGCGGCGATTCGGACATCCACCCTGGGGCCTATCCACCAGTCGGCGCCGCCCGGTGTTCCCTCGCAGGGGTGTGCCTCACCCTGCTCACGGGCGCCGGGCTGGTGGGCGTACTCCTTCGGCGACCACCGCAGATCCGCCAGCCGGTCGTCCAGTTTCCGCGCGGCGCGCTCGTTCCACGGTACGTCCGATGTGAGTGCCCCGAGCTTGACGTCGGCGCTGTCCGAGGCCAGGCCGATACACGCGAGCGCGGAGATGTACTCCACGACCGCCAGCCTCGTGTCGTGGTCGATGGGGAGTTCGGGGTGGACGTCCCCGTCGACCAGCGCGTGGATCCACGTCTCCATGAGTTCCGCCCGCAACTGCCAGCTGTCATGGAGCTGAAGGTCCGGATTCCCGCCCCCGGTCCACAACGGTTCCAGCAGGTCCTTGCTGTGCAGATCCTTGGCGATCTTCAGGTAAATCGGGGATTCCGCCATGTTGGCGGCTTCCACGATCCGGTCGAGCAGGGTCGGATCGGAGCGCCAGCTGCCGCTGCGGGCGATGTAGCACAACGCCGCCTCGTTGCTCAGCGGCTCCAGTTCCGAGACGGCCGCCTGCATCGCACGCAGCGGTTCGTGCGGCCGCGAGGCGATGACCAACGGCAGGCCCTCCTGGCCGGCCCTGCGTATCGCGTCCCGGATCAGGTTGTCGCGGCGGCCGCTCATGCCGTTCTCGCTGAACGCCTCTTCCAGACCGTCCGCGAGGACCACGATCCGGTCGGCCCGCTGCCGAAGCCATCTCCAGATCCGGTCGATCTCGCCGTCGGACCGTACCTTCGACCGCACGATGTCGCGGAAACGCGCGAGCGCCATTTCGTCGAAGTCCAGCGGCGTCTCACCCTGGACGTCGCGCAGCCGTATCGGGATGGGTACGGCCCCCACGGCCGCGAGTTTCTGGGCGAGCCGGACCAGCAACGCCGTCTTGCCGACACCGACGCCCCCGACGACGACATGAGGCCGTCGGACGTGCTTGTCGCCCAGGTTCTTCATGATGGCGTTGCAGAGCTGGTCGCGTCCGACCACCTCATCCATCAGACTGCCCGCCGTCTGCACCAGGCGGCTGGGTTCGTGCCTCGCCTGATACGTGCAGAACCGGCGGACCTGCCACAGCCGCCAGGACAGGAACAGGAGGGTTGAGGCGGCGACGAGTAGTACTGGCATTGCCACGCCGGTGACCGCGTCGCATGCGGCGGCGTTGTTGCTGGGCTTGCCGCCCTCCTCCTGGCACAGCGCCTGCGGTCCGAAGTCATTTACCAACCACTTCTTCCCGATGAGGTCCAGCACCGCGACGAACGTCCACGCGAGCAGCGCCAGGGTCAACAGGGCCACCACCGCGACCAGCACGGTTGTCCCCGGCGGATTCCACCACCGTCTGGCGTGCGTGACGCCTCGGTGGATCAGCCACCGGCTGCGGAGGTGCCAGAAGACGGCGACGAACGGGCGCCGGCTGTGCGCCCACAGTTCCCGCAGGGGGCCTCCCTCCGCCGGGCCTGCGACGATCTTGACCTTGCGCTGGTGGAGTGCGTATCCCATTGACCACCACTCCGTCGGCTCCGCCGGGATCGGCCGGGGGCCGACGCTTCCGGGTACGGGGTGTAGAGGTGGAGGGATCCCTGCATCCAGTTCACCAGCCCCTGCCTGGCCTCGCCACTTGGATTCGCCCCCGCCGCCCTTACCCGTTCCCATCCCTGGGGGCTGCGCCCCCAGACCCCCCTTTCGGCCTGAACGGCCTCGTCCTCAAACGCCGGACGGGCTGAAATGCCCCGGCCGGTGCTGAAGAGGCACCGCCTGTGCTGCGGAAGTGGCAGGGGCGGGTGGGTGGGTGCAGAAGTGGCGGGGAAAAGGGCGGGCTGAGCGCGGTTGTCCTCGAACGCCGACGCGCACCCCCACTCAGCCCGTCCGGCGTTTGAGGACGAGCGCGTTCAGCGCGACAGCGGGGGTCTGGGGGCGCAGCCCCCAGGGATGGGATGGGACGGGTAGGGGCGGCGGGGGCGAGGAAAAGCTACCTACGTCGGCACGACCCCCACCGCCAGCGTAGGAGTGAACCGCACCGGCAGCTCCGCCAGCCCCCGCAGCCACGGCGACGGCCGCCGCGTCAGCGTCTCCGCCGGGACCGCCAGGTCGATGTCCGGAAGGCGGTCCAGGACGACCTCGATGCCGGTGCGGGCGATGACCTCCGCGACCTCCTGCGCCGGGAACGGGCACCGGTGCTCCCCATGCCCGAAGGAGAAGTGCGCGTTGTTGCCCCCGGTGAGAGCCGAGCCGTCCGTACGGACCTGAGGATCGGAGTTGGCGCCCTGGAGGCCGAGGAGAAGCAGATCGCCCGTACGGATGTGCCGCCCGCCGAGGCGGGTGTCACGGGACGCCCACCGACCCGGCATGGTCTGCACGGGCGCGTCCTCCCACAACACCTCGTTCATCGCCTCGGCGACACTGCTGCGCCCCCCGAACAGAGACGCCGCGAACCGCTCATCCGTGAGCATCAGCCGCAACGAGTTGCCCATCCAGCCCGCAGTCGGCTCGTTCCCCGCCACGATCATGATCATCAGGTCGTGGGCGATCTCCTCGTCCGTGAAGCCGTACGGGTTCGCGAGCAGACGCGAGACGACATCATCGGCGGGGCGAATCCTGCGGGACGCCAGCAACTGGCCCATCGCCATGACCAGATGACGCTGGCCCGCCGACCCGGCCTCCTGCCCGTCGACCATGTCGTTCGCCGCGCCGACCAGCCCCGACGCCTCCTCGTCGGTGAAGCCGAACAGCCGCGCCATGACCCGTACGGGCAACCGCATCGCGTACTCCTTGACGAGGTCCGCCTCGCCCCGGGCACAGATCGAGTCGATCAGCTCGTCCGCGAACTGCTCGGTGTACGCCCGCAGTTCGACCGGGTCAGCTCCTTCCAGCGCGCTGCCGATCATCGCGGCCCGCTCACGGTGGCGTTCACCGACCGTGTAGAGGATCGACGGCTGGCCACGGTCGATCATCGGCAGGTGCGGCCAGTCCGCGGGGATCCTCTCCCACTGGTTCCACAGCTCCGAGTCCCGGCTGAACAGCACGGGATCGCCGGTGACTTGGTGCAGCTCGCGATAGCCGAGCACCAGCCACGCCGGTACGTCCCCGTCGAGCAGCACCGGTGTCACCGGACCGTGCTCGCTCCGCATCTCCCGGTACAGCCGGCCGGGCTCGTTCCTGAACCGGGGGCCGTCGAGCGGGACATGGGCACTCACCGGGGCAACTCCTCTGGTCGTACGGGCACTTGACCATCGTACGAACGCGGGCCCGGGCGTGAGTTCTGGTAGCGGTGTTTCGCGTGTTCCACGAGGGCGATCAGTACCCCCTTGCTCGAACTCCGGGCGCGGGCATCGCAGTTGACCAGCGGTACGTCGGGATCGAGGTCGAGCGCCTCGCGGATGGCCCCCGGGGCGAAGTCGGGGCCGCCGAAGTCGTTGCGGGCCACGACGAAGGGGGTGCCGTGCTGTTCGAGGCGGTCGATGGCGTACCAGGAGTCGTCGAGGCGGCGCGTGTCGACGAGGACGACCGCGCCGAGCGCGCCCGCGAACAGCCGGTCCCAGAGGAACCAGAAGCGTTCCTGGCCCGGCGCGCCGAACAGGTACAGCACGTTGTGCGCGTCGAGCGTGATGCGCCCGAAGTCGAAGGCGACGGTCGTCGCGTTCTTGTCGCGCACCGCGCTGACGTCGTCGAGGGCCTCGCCGGCCCGCGTCATCGTCTCCTCGGTACTGAGCGGACGTATCTCGCTGACCGAACGGACGAGCGTCGTCTTGCCGGCCCCGAAGCCCCCGACGACCACGATCTTCAGCCCGTTGTCGGCGGAGGCGCGAAGGGGCGGACGTGCGTCGGGAGCAGGGGGTGGGGGTGGGGGTGCGGAGTCAGCGGTCGTGGAGCCAGGGGTCGTGGAGCCAGGGGTCGTGGAGCCAGGGGTCGTGGAGCCAGGGGTTGCGGAGCCAGAAGTTGCGGAGTCAGAGGTTTCGGAGTCCAACGAGCACCTGCTCAAGGATGTCGAGGTCGGTGACGGCTGTCCGGAGCGGATGACGGGCGCTGACACGGCCCATGGCGAGCAGGTCGGCAAGCAGGACCCGCGTGATGCCCACCGGCAGCCGCAGCATCGCGGCGACCTCCACCACCGCCATGGGACGCTCGGTGAGCCGCAGGATCGCCGCGTGCTCCGACTGCATCCCGGGCGCCGGGTCGCACTCGGCGACGACCAGCGTCACCAGGTCGAACGGACTGTCGGACGCGGAGCGGCTGCGCCCTCCGGTGAGGGTGTAGAGGCGGTCCGGAGAATCGTCTCTCCCCGGGCGGTTGCCCTGTCCCGCTGTTCGGTTCATGCCGTACGGGGCTGAGCTGTCCGGAGCTGGTTCGTTCCGGGCTGGTTCGTTCGGGGCTGGGCGCGCAGGTGGTCCCCGAGCTGCTCGACGAGTTCGCTCATGTTGTGGCCGACGAGCCCGGCGTCCGCGTCCTCGGCGGTGACCACGGCGAGGTGCGCGCCCTGACCCGCCTCGACGATGAACAGCACCCCTCCGTAGAACTCCGTCATCGCCGTACGCACCCCTCCGCTGCCGTCCCCGAACTCCACGGACGCGCCGTGCGACAGCGACTGGATCCCGGCGGCGATCGCGGCGAGCTGGTCCGCCTGGTCGACGGACAGCTCCGGCGTACGGCACAGCTTCAGGCCGTCCCGGGACAGCACGAGCGCGTGCCGGGCACCCGGGGTGCGCTCCAGCAGGCCCTCGATGAGCCAGGACAGCTTCTCGTCGGCGGTCGTCGGGCCGAGGCCAGTGCCGGTGCCGGTCATCAGGTGAGGTCGCCTTCCGGGTGGGAGCTGGGGGAGATGGGACGTGAGGGTGCGGCTTCCGTCGGGGGTGCGGGTGTGTTCGTGAGGGTGGTGGCGGAGGGGGATGTCGAGGTCGAAGTCGATGTTGAAGTCGATGTCGAAGTCGACGTGGGTTCGGGGGTCTGTTCCGGGTTCGTGCTGCCCTGGAGGGCCGCCTGGTCCGGCAGGGCGCCTCGCACGGCCTGCCGGAAACTCCCGAAACGTGCCACCCGCGCGCGCGTGTCCTCGGGATCGGGGTCGGGCGCGAGCGGGACGGACCACCTCGACTCGTCGGCCCGTGCCGCTCCCCGGGCGCGCTCGGCCTCGGCGAGGGTACGGCCCCGGCGCCGCTTCGGCAGCACGGCGGGGGGTTCCTCCGAGGTGGTGCTCTCCGGGTGCTCCGGTGCGTGATGGCCGGGGGACTCGTGGGTGGGTACGGGGTCCGGGTCCAGGTCACTGACGGCGGCGCGGGCGGCGGCGTACGACTGGTCCGCGCGGGACTGGTCCGCGTACGGCTCGTCTCCGTACGGCTGGTCGCCTCCGTACGAGGGGTCGGTCCCGTACGAGGCGTCGGCCCCGTACGACGGATCCGTCCCGTACGACTGGTCCTCGCGCGGCTGCTCCACGTACGGCTCCGGCGTGGAGGGGCTGTCCGCGTACGCCGCCTCCGTGTACGACCCCTCCGTGTACGACCCCTCCGCGTAGGACGTCTCCGCGTAGGAGCCCTCCGCGTACGACGTCTCCGGGTACGGCCATTCCGGGTGGGCCTCTTCGGCGTACGACACGCGACGCTGTTCCTCCTGCTGCTGCCGCTCCTCCTCCTGCTCCTTGGAACGTGCCTCCCAGGGTTCGCCGGGCGTGGGCACCGGGGCCGCGGGAGTCTCCGGTACCGGCTGTGCCGCGCGCGTGGGCGGTGTCGGCATCGGCAGCGGCTCGGCGGTCACCGCGCCCCCGGCCAGGATGTCCTGCGGGATGAGCACCAGGACGCCGGTGCCGCCGCGTGCCGAGGGGCGGAAGGAGACCTTGAGGCCGTACTTGCGGGCCAGTCGGCCGACGACGGAGAGGCCGAGGCGGGTCCCGGTGAGGCCGCCGAGGCCGATGGCGTCGGCGTTCCTGCCCTTCCGCCCGTTGCCATTGCCGCGCTGCCCGCCGTCCCCGCGTGTCCCCGGTTCGGCTTGGTCCCCGGGCTCCCCGGTCTCGCCGGAGACGGCCCGTTCGGCGCGGCGCAGCTGTACCTCGCTCATGACCAGGCCGCTGTCCTCGACGGACACGATGACCCCGGAGGGGACCTCCTCCACGTACACGTGGACCTCGGCGGTCGGCGGCGAGAAGTTCGCGGCGTTGTCGAGGAGTTCGGCGAGCGCGTGCATGACACCCTCGGCGGCGTGTCCGGCGACGGCGGCGGAGCTGGCGGAGTGCACGCGCACGCGCTGGTACCCGCTGATGCGGCCCATGGCGCCGCGCAGGATCGACTCCATGACGATCGGGCGGGCCCAGCGGCGGCCCGAGCGGGCGCCCGAGAGGACGGCGATCGAGTCGGCGAGCCGACCCGCCTGGGCGGTGCGGTGGTCGAGGTGGAGGAGGTCGGCGACGACGTCGTCGTCCGAGTGACGGTCCTCCATGGCGCGCAGGTCGGCGAGGGTGCCGGTGGCCAGCGCCTGCATACGGCCGGCCGCGTTGGCGGTGGCCGCGAGGATCGCCGCGCGCTCCTGGTGGGCCCGGCGCAGCTCCTCGGTCAGCCGGGCGTTGTCCTCGGTGAGCAGGGTGATCTCGTACGCCTTCTCCTGCTGGAGGCGGGTGAGCTCCTGGGTGGAGGCCTCGGTGAGGCGGGCGCGTTCGCGGGCGAGATCGGCGGACACGCGCGAGCGTTCCCGTTCCAGGTCGGCGGTGAGGCCGGCCCGTACGTGGTTCAGCTCCTCGGTGAGGCGGGACCGGTCGTGCAGCAGGCGGCCGGCGTCGTCGATGACGCCCGCGAGCTGTTCGCGCAGCAGCCGGGTGGAGTGGATGCCGCGGGCGGCCACGGCGACGGCCGCGCACAGCAGCAGCGCCGCGCAGGCCCCGCCCAGGGCGAGCGGGACGCGCACCTCGTCCGGCGCCCGGGCGACCGCGCCGGCCACCGCGAGCGCGGCGAGTGCGGCGGTGAGCAGCGGGGCGGGCAGGAGGGCGCGGTAGGCGGGGCGTTCGCCGGACTGTCGGGGCGCGGTCATCAAGCGGTCCTAGGTCGGTTCGTTCCTGGGTGCCTGTGTGATCTGTGCAATCTGTGTGATCTGCGTGATCGATTTGTGAGCGAGGAGTGACTGATGGTGTTCAACTCGCCGTCACTATAGGGGAGTTAGTGATCGAATTTGCGGTGTTCCGGTTTGGTTCCCACAAACTGTGCACGTTTCCCTGGCCGTCGGGACGGTCACTGTCAGTGGTGGGATGCATGCTGGGGGCATGACGGATCTTCGGCCGCTGGAGGCGGAACTGCGCGGGGCCGTCCGGGGCGAGGTCGGTTTCGACACCACGTCCCGGGCGCTGGTCACCATGGACGCGTCGAACTACCGGCGCGTCCCGCTGGGCGTGGTCGCCCCGCGTGACGCGGACGACGTGGCGGCGGCGCTGGCCGTCTGCCGGGCGCACGGCGTGCCGGTCGTGGCGCGCGGCGGGGGCACGTCGATCGCGGGCCAGGCGACAGGAACAGGGGTGGTGCTGGACTTCACCCGGCACATGAACCAACTCCTCTCCCTCAACCACGAGGAACACACGGCGGTGGTTCAGCCGGGCCTGGTCCTCGACCGCCTCCAGGAGGCCGCCGCCCCACACGGGCTGCGTTTCGGCCCCGACCCGTCGACCCACGGCCGCTGCACGCTCGGCGGCATGATCGGCAACAACTCCTGCGGCGCGCACTCGGTCGCCTGGGGCACGACCGCGGACAGCGTGCGCGAGCTGACGGTGATCCGCGCGCGGGGCGACCGGCTCCGCCTGGGCCGGGACTGGGCGGGTGCCCCGGAGGGCCTGCGGCAGCTGGCGGAGGGCGAGTTGGCCCGCTTGCGCACGGGCTTCCCGGACCTCCCGCGCCGCATCTCCGGGTACGCGCTGGACGCGCTGCTCCCCGAGAAGGGCGCGGACGTCGCCCGCTCGTTCTGCGGCTCGGAGGGCACCCTGGGCATCGTCACGGAAGCGGTCGTACGCCTGGTGGAGGCCCCGCGCGCGCGTGCGCTGGCCGTGCTGGCGTACGCCGACGAGAGCGCGGCGGCGGAAGCGGCGGCGGGCCTGCTGCCGTACGGCCCCCTGACGGTCGAGGGCATGGCCGCCGACCTGGTCCGCACCGCCACGGACCTCCCCCGGGGCGGCGCCTGGCTGTTCGTGGAGACGGGCGGCGCGGATCCGGCGGAGGCACGCGCGCGTGCGGAGGCGATCGTGCGCGCGGCGGACGTCACGGACGCCCTGGTGATGTCCGACCCGGCGGGCCAACGCGCCCTGTGGCGCATCCGCGAGGACGCGAGCGGCACGGCGACACGCATGCCGGACGGCACGGAGGCCTGGCCCGGCTGGGAGGACTGCGCGGTACCACCACCCCGACTGGGCGCGTATCTACGGGACTTCAGGAGCCTCCTCCGGGCCCACAACCTCCGAGGCACGCCGTACGGCCACTTCGGCGACGGCTGCATCCACGTACGCATCGACTTCGACCTGCTGACGCCCGGCGGGGTGGCGCGCTTCCGCCACTTCTCGGAGGAGCTGGCGGACCTGGTGGTGGCACACGGAGGCTCCCTCTCGGGCGAACACGGCGACGGCCAGGCCCGCGCGGAACTCCTCCCGAAGATGTACGCCCCCGAGGTGATCGCCCTCTTCGAGCGCACGAAGGCCCTCTGGGACCCGGACGACCTCCTGAACCCCGGCATGCTGGTCCGCCCGGCCCGCCTGGACGAGAACCTCCGCTTCGCGGTCCTCCCCCGGAAGCCGGTGGACGTGGCCTTCGGCTATCCGGCGGACGGCGGGAACTTCGCTGCGGCGGTGAGCAGATGCGTAGGGGTAGCCAAGTGCCGTACACCGGCAGGGAGTTCAGGTAGCGCAGGCGGCTCGGACGTGATGTGCCCGTCCTTCCGGGTGACGGGCGAGGAGGCGCACTCCACGCGCGGGCGGGCGCGGCTGCTGCACGAGATGCTCGCGGGCGAGGTGATCACGGACGGCTGGCGGTCGGAGGAGGTCCGCGACGCACTGGACCTGTGCCTCTCCTGCAAGGGCTGCCGCTCGGACTGCCCGGTCGAGGTCGACATGGCCACGTACAAGGCGGAGTTCCTCCACCACCACTGGTCCGGCCGACTGCGCCCGGCGGCGCACTACACGATGGGCTGGCTGCCGGTCTGGCTGGGGGCGGTCGCGCGTACGCGCACGGCGCGGCTGGTCAACTCCCTTGCTGGGGTGGGGTTGTTGGCGGCACTGGCGAAGCGGCTGGGGGGAATCGCGCCCGAGCGGGAGATTCCGGAGGTGGCGGGGGAGCCGTTCAGCAGGTGGTGGCGGAGGGAGGGGGCTGCGCGGTACGGCGAGCGGGGCCCGGGAGGCGTCGTCCTCTGGCCCGACACGTTCACGGAGCACTTGACGCCGTCGGTGGGGCGTGCGGCGGTACGGGTACTGGAGTCGGCGGGCCTGGGGGTGAACCTGCCGCCGACTGGAGGGCCCCGGGTCTGCTGCGGCCTGACGTACGTCTCGACGGGCCAACTGGACCGGGCCCGCAAGGTATTGCGCCGCACGCTGGATGTGATGGAACCGGTCCTGGACACGGGCACCTCAGTGGTCGTGTTGGAACCGAGCTGCGCGGCGGCCCTCCGCACGGACCTGCCGGAACTGCTGCCGGACGACCCCCGAGCACGACGCCTCGCGGACACGGTCCGCACTTTCGCGGAGACTTTGGAACACCACGCCCCCGACTGGACCCCGCCGCGCGTGAACCGCCCGGCAACGGGCCAGACCCACTGCCATCAGCACGCGGTCCTGGGCGACGAGCCGGACCGCCGCCTGCGCGAGGCCGCGGGCCTGACAGGCGAACTGTCGGGCGGCTGCTGCGGGTTGGCGGGTAACTTCGGTTTCGAGAAAGGCCACTTCGAGGTGTCGGTGGCCTGCGCGGAGGAACAACTGCTGCCGGCGGTGCGGGAGGCGACCTCTGACACGGTGATCCTGGCGGACGGCTTCTCGTGCCGGACGCAGCTTCAGCAGTTGGCGGGAGTACGGGGACGGCATCTGGCGGAGGTGCTGGCCGAGGGACTGGAGGGGGACGAAGCATGAGCAGCACCGAACTGAAGCGGGTGGCTGTCCTCTCCGACATCCACGGGGTGCTCCCAGCCCTGGAAGCGGTGCTCGCCGAGCCGGAGGTGACCGCCGCGGAGCGCATCGTGCTCACGGGGGACATCACAGCGGGGCCTCAACCCGCCGAGGTTCTCGCCCTTCTCCAAGGGCAGGGCGACCGGGTGTTGTGGATCGCCGGGAACGCGGACCGGGAGCTGGTCGAGTACCGACGAGGGAAGCGGATGTCGATCCCGGACCCGATCGCCCCGTTCGCCGCCGACCGGCTCACGGACGAACAGGTCGAGTTCCTCGCAGCCCTGCCCACGTCCCTCACGCTCCCCGTCCGAGGACTCGGCGACGTCCTCTTCTGCCATGCCACTCCCCGCGACGACGAGGAGGTCGTCCTGGTCGACTCCCGCCTCGACCGCTGGACGGAGGTCTTCGCAGACGTTCCCGAGACGGTCCGCACGGTGGTCTGCGGCCACACCCACATGCCGTACATCCGCCTGGCTCACGGCCGCCTCGTCGTGAACCCCGGCAGCATCGGTATGCCGTACGGCCGCCCGGGCGCCCACTGGTGCCTGCTCGGCCCCGGCACCGACCTGCGCGTGACGCGGTACGACATCCCGGCCGCGATCACCCGCCTCGTCGCGGAGTGCGCGTACCCGGAGATCGCCGACTGGGCCGACCACTTCCTACACGCCCGGGCGACGGACGCGGAGGCGCTGGAGGCGTTCGGGCGGCGTGACGGGAGAGAAACGGCGCTGCGCGTCGAAGCGGCTGAAGCCTGAGCGGGAGGTGAGGTGAGGTGAGGTGAAGGGAGGGGCCCGGACACTCGCGGCTCCCTCCCTTCACCTCACCTCTCGCCCGGTTCAGTTCAGCCGGTTCAAACGCTGCCCCCGGCTCTCGGCCACCCGAAGCGCGTCGCGCAGAGCCTCCGTCAACCGCTCGGCGAGGAAGCGGAGTTCGCCGCGTGGGGTGCCCGGGAGCAGCTCGCGGGCGTGGGCGAGGAGTTCGGCGCCCATACCGAGCTGGACGGACTCCGTCGCGTCGGCCAGACGGGACACGGGCCCGCCGTGCTCGTCGGTGATCAGGTAGCAGGGCTTGCCCTCCTGCCCGGTCCAGGGCAACAGGCGGGGCCCGTACGGCGACTCGGGTTCCACCTCCATCAGGCGACCTCCATCCCGTGGATCCAGTACGGGCCGGGCATGTCCAGCCCGAGGGTGGCCATCGCCGACTCCCGTCGCCGCAGCCGTTGTTCATGAGCGGTGAGGTACGGACGTACGGACCTGGTGGCGGTGCCGTCGAGCGGGGCGTTGGCGTCCGGGCCGTAGGGGCTGCGGTGGGTGGGGAGGGTGGCTCGGGCTGGGGGTGGAGTGGTGGGGGTGAGGAGGGTGGGCGGGGGTGTGGGGCGGTGCGTGCCGCGTGGGGTGAGCAGGAGGCCCACCCAAGTGATGAGGCGGTCGATAAGGTCGGTCACTGTCATCAGCTCCTGTCGGGAAATGCTGGTGGCCATGCCCCGGGGCGGCCGGAATCCGTTGCCGGGGTCTTTCGCGCTCACTTTACCCATGGAGTACTAGGCGTACTAGGTGTATCACGGCTCGCACTAGTGTCCTCAGCATGCGCATGGTGGTGTAGTGATGCAGTTCGCTCCCGATATCCCCCGCTGGCGCCAGGTCGCCGAAGTCCTTCGTAAGCGCATCGAGGACGGGACCTATCCGCCGCGAAGCCGTGTTCCGTCCGTCATTCAGATCACCGCAGAGTTCGGCATCGCGGGCGCAACGGCACAGAAAGTGCTCCAAGGGCTGCGCCGGGAGGGGCTGACCTATACCGAACCCGGCCTGGGCTCGTTCGTCGCCCATCAGCCCGCCGCGCCCTCGGAGCAGCCGTCCGCCCACTGATCGGCAACCCTGGGTCGACGGGCTCAGAGGCGCCCGAGCGCAGCCCGGGGCGCGTCGGTTGCACGCAGGTTCGTATGCTCTTCCTGGTCCATTACTCTGGACGGTAAAGTGCATCGCGTTGTACGGAGATCGCGCGTTAATCCTGGGAAGGCCCTGTGAAGATGCCCAGTGCTGAGCGTCTGCCCTCGTGGGCCGCCGTGGTCGGGCCGGTTGTGTCCGGCTCGGCTCTGCCTTCCGCTAATCTGCCTGCTCTCGTCGAGCCGGCCCCCGGGGGCTCTCGGGGGCGGCATCGAGGGGCGCGCAAGGGGTGGGGGACCCTCGGGGCCGTCGGGCTCGTGTTGTCCGGGGGGATATCCGTGCAGTTCGGTGGGGCGCTCGCCGTGACCCTGCTGCCCCGGGCAGGGGCCTTTGGCATCGTGACGCTACGGCTGGTCGCCGCCGCCCTGATCATGATGCTGGTCTGCCGGCCCAAGGTACGCGGGTACTCGCGCGGCGACTGGGGAGTGGTCCTGCTCTTCGGGCTCACCATGGCCGCCATGAACGGGCTGTTCTACCAGGCCATCGGCCGGATTCCGCTCGGGCCCGCCGTCACCCTGGAGGTGCTCGGGCCGCTGGTGCTGTCCGTCGTCGCCTCCCGGCGTGCGCTCAATCTCGCCTGGGCCGGGCTTGCCCTCGCCGGTGTGTTCCTGCTCGGCGGAGGCGGCTTCGACACCCTCGATCCCGTAGGGGTCGCCTTCGCCCTCGGCGCCGGTGCCATGTGGGCGGCGTACATCATCCTCAGTTCCCGTACGGGACGACGGTTCCCGCAGGCCGACGGGCTCGCGCTCGCCATGGTCGTCGCCGCGGTGGCGTTTCTGCCCCTGGGCATCGTCGAGTCGGGCGGGAAGCTGCTCGACCCGACCACCGTGGCGCTGGGTGCGGGCGTGGGCGTGCTGTCGTCCGTGTTGCCGTACACCCTCGAACTCCTCGCCCTGCGGCGCCTGCCTTCCTCCACCTTCGCGGTCCTGATGAGCCTGGAGCCCGCCGTGGCCGCGCTCGCCGGTTTCCTGATCCTGCACCAGACCCTCTCCGCCCCCGAGTCCCTCGCCATCTCCCTCGTCATCGTGGCGAGCATGGGGGCCGTACGGACGCAGGTGGGGCGGAAGAACGCCCCGGTCGGGGTTGTTGACGGGGACGCTCTGCCGCCGCAAGTTCCCAAGCAGCCGCTGGAGTTGGAGGCTTAGGCCTACGCCTGAGGGGGCGTCGCGCCGTCCTACGCCTCGATGTCCAGTGCCGTTCCGTACAGCCGGTGAGTCTGCAAGCGGATCACCAGTCTGCGCTCAGCCACCTGCTCCTCCAGAAACGCCTGCTCGTCCTCCGGCTTGGCCGCCGCCGGGATCATCGCCAGCAGTTCCCGCCCGATCGCGTCGCCCGGGACCGTCGTGACCTCGGACGCCTCCGCCTCGCCCTCCGCGACAGCGAACGACCACACATCGCCGCCCGGCACATGCAGCGCCGCACGCGGGTCGCGTCGCAGGTGTTTGACCTTGACGCGGTCCGCCGTGGTGGAGAAGCGGACGGTTCGGGTGTCGGGGTCCCAGCTGTAGACCATGGTCGTCAGGTGGGGATGACCACTGCGTTTGTTGGTGGCCAGGGTGCCGAACTGCTGCTTGGTGAGGAGGTCGGAGAGTGCCTCGTCGGACAGGGTGCGGGGTGCGGGGCGTTGGGTCATGAAGGGGGTAACTGACCATGATGTGCCTCGCATTCCACGGCGCCTCGCCCGCCGTAGCGTGGTCGTCGTCCCCTCGACCACTGCCTGGGCGCTGGGAGCCTGAAGCAAAGTGCCACAGTGTGGCGTTTGCTCTATTGGAGTAAACGCTCGATCTCGGCACACTTGGTGAGGTGGCTGTCGATGACCACCTCGACCGCTCCTGACGCCCCCGAAGAGCCCGTCACCCTGCGGGAACGCAAGAAGCTGCGCACGCGCCAGGCGCTGGCCGACACAGCCGTCACGCTCTTCGGCGAACGTGGATTCGACAGCACTCCGTTGGACGCGCTGCTCGATCAGGTGGAGGTGTCCCGGCGGACCTTCTTCCGCAACTTCCGCTCCAAGGAGGACGTTGCGTTCACGGCTGCCAAGCAGCTCTGGGCCGTCTACCTGGAGGTCCTGGACGACGGCGGTACAGAGAAGTCCGGGCCGCTGGTCGACATCCTGCTCCGCGCCATGCTGACCACACTGGAGCGCATGGACGAGGACTGGTACCGCCGCTTCCCGCTCACACTCCGGCTGGTCGCCGACTCACCGGCACTCGACGGGTACGCGCTGCGCCACTGCGCCGAGGTCCAGTCCGAGATCGCCCGCCGGTTCGACGGCCAGAACCACCTCGAACTACGGCTCGTCATCGAGTTCTTCGTGGCCACCTGGCGCTGCACCCTGGACGAATGGCTCCCCGACTGCACCCCGGGCGAACTCCCCGAACTCCTGCGCCTGTCCTGCTCGTCCATGAACTCGGCCCTCGCCCTGGAGGCGTGGGCCGGTTGTCAGTGCCGTCCTCTAGGTTGACGCCGTCCTCACAAGGAGGGCATGGAGGAGAGGGGCGCGCGATGGGTGCGAGCGGCTGGGACTACGTCACTTCGTTCGACGGCAGTGTCGAACGGGCGCTGGAGAACCTGCACGCGCAGGTGTTCCAGGAGGAGTACGGCAACGACGACACGTACGAGACGCTCGAAGACCTGTACGCGGACGAGGAGTTCATGGAGGAGGAGGGCACCCACTCGATCCTCGACATCGAGCGCGTCGTCCACACGGCCAAGCCCCCTTCCAAACGCAGAGCCAAGGACTACGGGACCCTGCGTCCCCTGGCACCCGACCGCACGGTCCACCACTTCGGCACCGACCGCCCGACCCCCGAGCAGTTCCAGGCGCGGCTCGCGGAGGCGTACGAGGCGATGGGCGGCCATACGCGCTCCGAGGAGACCCTGATCGACGAGTGCCGTATGCGATGGACGGGCCTGTACGTCGTCCTGTACACCGGCGACGAGCCGACCCACCTGGGTATCTTCGGCTACTCGGGCGACTGAACGGGTGGCCCGGGACCTCAGCCGGTGGCGGCCGGCTTCTCCCACACCGACACGTGCTTCGTGCTCTCGCTCGTGAACGGCTCCCGCGTCCACCCCTCCCACCGCTCGCGCAGCCGCATCCCGGCCAGTTGGGCCATCAGGTCCAGCTCGGACGGCCAGACGTACCGGAAGGGGATGGACCGATAGGATCCCCGGCCGTCCACCACCTCCACGTAGTTCGAGCTGGTGTTCTGCGTGGCGACGTCGTACACGTCGAAGGCCCAGCGCGTCGGGCTCGTGTGGTACGGCACGACGTTCTGCCCGGGCGGCAGATTCCGCAGCTTGGGCACGTTGACCTCGACGACGAAGGTCCCGCCGGGCGCCAACTGCGCCGCGACATTGCGGAAACACGCCACCTGCGCCTCCTGCGAGGTCAGGTTCATGATCGTGTTGTAGACGAGGTACGCGACGGAGAACTCCCCGTCGGTCGTCCCGGCCCGCGTCGCCGAGAAGTCCCCGTACGTCACCCCGATCGCGTCCCCGCCCGGCTTGGCCCGCATCCGCGCCACCATCGCCCGGGACATGTCGATCCCGTGCACCTCGACTCCGCGCCGCGCCAAGGGCACGGCGATGCGTCCCGTCCCGATCGCGAGTTCGAGGGCCCGCCCTTCACCGGCAGGCCCGGTCGACTCGGCCAGTCCGGCCAGGAAATCGGCCGTCGGCTCGACGGTGGCGGGGGCGAACATGGCATCGGCGGGGTCGTCGTACTTCGCGGCCACCGATTCGCCGAAGTAGCCGTCTTCGTGGTCGTCTTCGTGGTCGTCTTCGGCTCGGGCTTGGGTGGTTCCGGCGTCTGAGGAAGTCACCGGCGGACCGTACTGCGGGGGTCAGCGGCGCCGCACCTCAATTTCCCTGTGCCGGAATTTCCCTGTGCCGGACAAGGAAGTCGGTGTTGTCCGCCCACTGGTCCACGCTTCCGGTCAGCGGCAGGGCCCGCAGCTCGGGATCGGTGATCGTCCGTACGAGCGCCTGGGCGAACCGCTCCGCGTGCAGCACCTGGAACGGTCGGCTGTGGTACGCCCGCCGCGTCGGATCCACCGGCTCCGCGAGGCCCGTACGGTTCTGCAGCGCGCCCACGATCTCGTACGCGTCGCACAGGTGCCGCTCCCGGGACGCGTACTCCGCCGCCGTGACCGCTCCTTGGAGCACGGGCAACAGCCGTTCTGCCACCGGCAGTTGACCGAAGGCACTCCCCAGCCATTTCCCGTACGGCGCATACCGCCGCCCCAGCAGCAGACACAGCCGCATCAGGTCCCGCACGAGCCGGCCGGCCACCACGGCCGAGCCGAGTTCGTCACCGACCTCCGCGCAGCGCCCGACGAACGCCTCCTCCTGGGACACCCGTTGCCACTGGCAGGCCAGCAGATACCGCCACAACTCGTCCGGGTACCACGCCAGTTGCCGCCGCGCGGCCGTGAGGGTTCCGGGCCCGTCGTGGAAGACGGCACCGCCGGTCACCTCGGCGAGCTTCTGCTGGGGCAGGGCGAGCCACTCGGCGGTTGTCGGCCCCAAAGCCCCGGTGCCTACGCCTACGCCTACTACGCCTACGCCCACGCCGAGTTGAGAGCCGAGCCAGCCGTCGACATCACTCACGGAGACCCGGTGGTTCACCGGCCCGTCGGTCAACTCCATGACACCCACCGGGTCTTCCGGAGTGCCCGGCCGGAAGTGCGTCGGCCAGCCCCGTACCTGCTTGGGCAGCTGCTCGCTCAGGAGCCGGCGCAGTCCGGCCCCGTGAGCGGCGACGGCGTCCGCCGGGAGGAAGAGGTCGAGCCGTGGCCCCCACTCGTGATCCGCCGACCTCGGGCTGTCGAAACCCAGGACCTCGGACCCGGTACCGACCCGGGCGGCCGCGTACGCGAGCCCCGGGTGTTCCCGATCGAGAATCGGCCGCACGGCCTCCGTATAGAAGATCCGTGACAACTCGAGTCCGGGCAGGAACTCAGGATCAGGTGCGGTCATGCGATCACTGTGCCCCACGCGGCAGTACCCGATAGCTGTGCCCCGCACGGCAGCACCCCACTCTCATGCAAGCGCGCTTGCTTGTTTCTGGTGTCGCTGCCATGCTGCGGGCGCGGACCGCACCACGCCGCACCACGCCGCAACGCCCGGCACGCCGTCGTGCCCGAAAGGAAGCGCCCGTGTCCGACCCGTCGGCCGTGATCGATGATCTGTGCGAGGAGGGCGCCCAACTCGACCGGCTGGTCGCCGAGTTGGGCAGCGAGCAGTGGGCCCTCGACAGCCCTGCCCCCGGCTGGACCGTCGCCCACCAGATCGCGCACCTCGCCTGGACCGACCACTCCTCCGTGCTGGCCCTGACCGACCGGGCCGCCTTCAACCAGGAGGTGGAGAAGGCGCTGATCTCGCCCGGGGACTTCGTGGACAACGGCGCCGAGGAGGGGGCCCGGAAGCCGCCCGCGCAGTTGCTCGCGGACTGGCGGGCCGGGCGCGAGGCCCTCGCGGACGCCCTGCGTGCGGCACCCGACGGGGCGCGGTTCCCCTGGTACGGGCCGCCGATGTCCACCGCCTCCATGGCGACCGCCCGCCTGATGGAGACCTGGGCCCACGGCCTGGACGTGGCCGACGCCCTGGACGTGCCCCGGATCGCCCCCACCGCCCGCCTCCGGCACATCGTCCGACTCGGTGTCCGCACCCGCGACTTCGCGTTCGGCGTGCAGAGGCTGACCCCGCCGTTCGACGAGTTCCGCGTAGAACTCGTCGGACCCGCAGGGGAGTTGTGGACGTACGGCCCGGAGGACCCGAAGCAGGCGGCCGGCCAAGTCACCGGCCCCGCCCTCGACTTCTGCCTCCTCGTCACCCAACGCGCCCACCGCGCCGACCTCGACCTCCACACCGAAGGGGCCGACGCCGACCAGTGGCTCGACATCGCCCAGGCCTTCGCGGGCCCACCGGGCAACGGACGTGCACCGAAGGGGAGTACGCGGTGACCGCCCCCCTCCGGATAGGCAACGCCTCCGGCTTCTACGGCGACCGTTTCGACGCCATGCGCGAGATGCTCACCGGCGGCGAACTCGACGTCCTCACCGGCGACTACCTCGCCGAGCTGACCATGCTCATCCTCGGCCGCGACCGCCTCAAGGACCCGACGGCCGGGTACGCCCGCACGTTCCTGCGGCAGTTGGAGGAGTG
Source organism: Streptomyces sp. GQFP (assembly GCF_021545335.1). GTDB lineage: Bacteria > Actinomycetota > Actinomycetes > Streptomycetales > Streptomycetaceae > Streptomyces. The sequence goes on from NZ_CP089312.1 coordinate 5,765,201, forward strand.
CCTCGGGCTGGCGCACGAGCGCGGGGTGAAGATCGTCAGCAACGCCGGTGGACTGAATCCGGCCGGACTCGCCGGTCGCGTACGGGAGTTGGCCGGCCGGCTCGGCATCCCCGTCCGCGTCGCCCACGTCGAGGGCGACGATCTCACCGCCGCCCACCCCGGCAGCCTCGCCGCCCACGCCTACCTCGGCGGCTTCGGTATCGCCGAGTGCCTGCGGCAGGGCGCCGACGTCGTCGTCACCGGGCGCGTGACGGACGCGGCGCTGGTCACCGGGCCTGCCGCCGCCCACTTCGGCTGGGGGCCGCAGGACCACGACCAGCTCGCGGGCGCCGTCGTCGCCGGGCATGTGCTGGAGTGCGGGACCCAGGCCACCGGCGGCAACTACGCGTTCTTCACCGAGGCTCCCGGAGACCTCCGACGCCCCGGCTTCCCCCTCGCCGAGATCCACGAGGACGGCACCGCCGTCATCACCAAGCACCCCGGCACCGGTGGCCTCGTCGACGTCGGCACGGTGACCGCCCAACTCCTGTACGAGACACAGGGAGCCCGGTACGCCGGCCCCGACGTCACCGCCCGCCTCGACACCGTGCGGCTCGTCCAGGAGGGCCCCGACCGGGTACGTATCCACGGCGTACGCGGCGAAGCGCCCCCGCCCACCCTCAAGTTGGGCCTCAACCGACTCGGCGGTTTCCGCAACGAGGTCTCGTTCGTCCTGACCGGCCTCGACATCGAGGACAAGGCCGCGCTGGTCTGCGACCAGATGGAATCCGCCCTGGACACAGCCAAGTCCCGCCCCACCGAGGTCAGTTGGACCCTCGCCCGCACCGACCACCCCGACGCCCCCACCGAGGAGACCGCCAGCGCCCTGCTCCGGCTCGTCGTACGCGACCCCGAACAGGCCGCCGTCGGACGGGCGTTGAGCGGCGCAGCCGTGGAACTCGCCCTCGCCAGCTACCCCGGCTTCCATGTCCTGACCCCACCCGGCAAGGGCTCCCCGTACGGCGTCTTCGAGGCCGCTCATGTCCCGCAGGACGAGGTCGACCACGTGGCCGTCCTGGCCGACGGCCGCCGGATCCCCGTACCCCCGCCGCAGGACACCCTCGTACTGCGCGAACGCGAACTACCGGAACCGCTCCTGCCCACCTCCCTGCCTCCCGGCCCGACCCGCCGCGCCCCCCTCGGCCTGCTCGCCGGCGCCCGCAGCGGCGACAAGGGCGGCAACGCCAACGTCGGTGTCTGGGCCCGCACGGACGAAGCATGGGCCTGGCTCGCCCACACCCTCACCACCACCCTCTTCCGCGAACTGCTCCCGGAGACAGCCGACTTGACCGTCGTACGACACCCCCTCCCGCACCTCCGCGCCCTCAACTTCACCGTCGAGGGCATCCTCGGTGAGGGCGTCGCCGCGCAGCACCGCTTCGATCCGCAGGCCAAGGCGCTCGGCGAATGGCTGCGCTCCCGGCACACAGACATACCGGAGGCCCTCCTGTGACGGTCCTGAACTCGGCGCTCGACCTGGCCACTTCCGACCACACCTCGCACCGCGAGTCCATGCTCGCCAAGCTCGCCGACCTGGACGCCGAGCACGCGAAGGCGGTGGCCGGGGGCGGGCCCAAGTACGTCGAACGGCACCGCAAGCGCGGCAAGTTGCTCGCCCGCGAACGCATCGAGCTGCTCCTCGACCCCGACACCCCCTTCCTGGAGCTGTCGCCCCTCGCGGCCTGGGGGAGCGAGTACGCGGTCGGTGCCTCCCTCGTCACCGGTATCGGGGTCGTCGAGGGCGTGGAGTGCCTGATCACGGCCAACGACCCGACCGTGCGCGGCGGTGCCAGCAACCCCTGGAGCCTGAAGAAGGCCCTGCGCGCCAACGACATCGCGCTCGCCAACCGGCTGCCGTGCATCAGCCTCGTCGAATCCGGCGGCGCGGATCTCCCGTCCCAGAAGGAGATCTTCATCCCCGGCGGGGCCGTCTTCCGCGACCTCACGCGGCTCTCCGCCGCCGGAATCCCCACGGTCGCGGTCGTGTTCGGCAACTCCACCGCCGGAGGCGCGTACATCCCCGGCATGTCCGATCACGTGATCATGGTCAAGGAGCGCGCCAAGGTGTTCCTCGGCGGGCCGCCCCTCGTCAAGATGGCCACCGGCGAGGAGAGCGACGACGAGTCGCTCGGCGGCGCCGAGATGCACGCGCGCGTGTCGGGCCTCGCGGACTACTTCGCCCTCGACGAGCACGACGCCCTGCGCCAGGCCCGCCGCGTCGTGGCCCGCCTCAACCACCGCAAGGCGTACGCCGATCCGGCCCCGGCGGAGCCTCCGAAGTACGACCCGGACGAGCTGCTGGGGATCGTCCCGGGGGACCTCCGGACCCCCTTCGACCCCCGCGAGGTCATCGCCCGTATCGTCGACGCCTCCGACTTCGACGAGTTCAAGCCCCTGTACGGGACCAGCCTCGTCACCGGCTGGGCGGCGCTGCACGGCTACCCGGTCGGCATCCTCGCCAACGCGCAAGGCGTCCTCTTCAGCGAGGAGTCCCAAAAGGCGGCCCAGTTCATCCAGTTGGCCAACCAGTGCGACATCCCGCTCCTCTTCCTCCACAACACCACCGGCTACATGGTCGGCAAGGAGTACGAGCAGGGCGGCATCATCAAGCACGGCGCGATGATGATCAACGCGGTCAGCAACAGCCGAGTCCCCCACCTTTCGGTCCTCATGGGGGCCTCGTACGGCGCCGGCCACTACGGCATGTGCGGGCGTGCCTACGACCCCCGCTTCCTCTTCGCCTGGCCCAGCGCCAAGTCGGCGGTGATGGGCCCGCAGCAACTGGCGGGCGTGCTCTCGATCGTGGCCCGGCAGTCCGCGACGGCGAAGGGCCAGCCGTACGACGAGGACGCGGACGCCGAGTTGCGCGCGATGGTGGAACAGCAGATCGAGTCGGAGTCGCTCCCCATGTTCCTCTCCGGGCGGCTGTACGACGACGGCGTCATCGACCCGCGCGACACCCGCACCGTCCTAGGCCTGTGCCTGTCCGCCATCCACACGGCGCCCTTCGAGGGTGCGCGCGGTGGCTTCGGCGTCTTCCGGATGTGAGGCAAACAGTGATTTCGACAGTCCTCGTGGCCAACCGCGGCGAGATCGCCTGCCGTGTCTTCCGCACCTGCCGTGAGCTGGGCATCCGCACGGTCGCCGTGCACTCCGACGCCGACGAGAACGCCCTCCACGCGCGCGTGGCCGACGCGGCGGTACGGCTGCCGGGTGCGGCCCCCGCGGACACGTATCTGCGCGGCGACCTGATCGTGCAGGCGGCGCTGGCGGCGGGCGCGGACGCCGTGCACCCCGGATACGGCTTCCTGTCCGAGAACGCGGGCTTCGCACAGGCCGTACTCGACGCGGGGCTCGTCTGGATCGGCCCGCCGCCGGCCGCGATCGAGGCTATGGCGTCCAAGACGCGCGCCAAGCAGCTGATGGGGCTGAAGCCGCTGACGGACGTCACGGAGACCGACCTGCCGGTGCTGGTGAAGGCGGCGGCGGGAGGCGGTGGCCGAGGCATGCGCGTGGTACGCGAACTGGCGGACCTCCCAAGGGAGTTGGAGGCGGCCAGAGCCGAAGCCCAGAGCGCCTTCGGCGACGGCGAGGTCTTCGTGGAGCCGTACGTCGAAGGCGGCCGGCACATCGAGGTCCAGATCCTGGCCGACACCCACGGCACGGTGTGGGCGCTCGGCACCCGCGACTGCTCCCTCCAACGCCGCCACCAGAAGGTCATCGAGGAGTCCCCGGCACCGGGCATCCCGCAGGAACTCACGCACGAACTCCACGAGTTGGCGGTACGAGCGGCCAGAGCCGTCGACTACACGGGCGCGGGCACGGTCGAGTTCCTGGTGGAGGAAGGGACCGGCAAGGCCCACTTCCTGGAGATGAACACCCGCCTCCAGGTCGAACACCCGGTCACGGAGGCGGTGTTCGGCATCGACCTCGTGGCCCTCCAGATATGCGTCGCGGAAGGCATCCCCCTCGCCGCCGACCCTCCCCACGCGCGCGGCCACGCGATCGAGGCCCGCCTGTATGCCGAGAACCCGGCGGCGGACTGGACCCCGCAGACCGGCACCCTGCACCGCCTGGCCGTACAGGCGGAAGGCGTACGCCTCGACACCGGCTACGCCGACGGCGACACGATCCCCGTCCACTACGACCCGATGCTCGCCAAGGCCGTCGTACACGCCCCCACGCGCGCGGAGGCCATCCGCAAGCTGGCGGGCGCCCTGGAACGGACGACGATCCATGGCCCGATCACCAACCGCGACCTCCTGGTCCGCTCCCTCCGCCACACCGAGTTCACGACGGCCACCATGAACACGGCCTTCTACGACCGACACTTGCCCCACCTGACCGAACAGACCCCGGACCCCCACGCCCCCTTGGCAGCAGCCCTCTCCGACGCCCATGGCCGCTCCCGCTTCGGCGGCTGGCGCAACGTACCCGCCCAACCGCAGCGGAAGCGGTACGCGACGCCGGACGGCAAGGAACACGAGGTGACCTACCACCACACCCGAGAGGGCCTGACGGCGGAGGGGGTACGGGTAGTCCACGCCGACGCGAGCCTGGTCGTCCTGGAAGTGGCAGGCGTAAGAAGGAAGTTCGAGGTCACGAGGTACGCAGACCAGATCGACGTCAACATCACAACCCTCACCCCCCTACCCCGCTTCCCCGACCCAACCCCCCAACACGCCCCCGGCTCCCTACTGGCCCCGATGCCAGGAACGGTGGTGAGAGTGGCGGAGGGCCTGACCACAGGGACGCCGGTAAAGGCCGGAGACCCCCTCCTCTGGCTGGAGGCAATGAAGATGGAACACAAGATCACAGCCCCAACAACGGGCACGCTCACAGCACTTCACGTAGTCGAAGGGCAACAGGTAGAGGTCGGCACGCTGCTAGCGGTGGTCTCCTAGCGGGCGCCGGCGAAGCCGCGCCCGCTAGGGGCGCGGGGCTGTGTCTGATCTGCGGCTCCGCCGCGGGGCGCGACCAGCCACAACGCACCCGCACCCACCACACAACAGAACCCCCTCCCCCTTAGGACCCTTCATGACCGCGATCGAATCCGAAGAACACAAAGCCCTACGCACCGCAGTAGCCACCCTGGGCACCCACTACGGCCGCGAATACCTGACGACAGTCACCAAAGAAAACCGCCACCCCACCGAACTCTGGCAAGACGCAGCCAAACTCGGCTACCTGGGCGCCAACCTGCCGGAGGCATACGGCGGCGGAGGCGGCGGCATAGCCGAACTCTCCATAGTCCTGGAGGAGTTGGGCGCCGCGGGCTGCCCCCTCCTCATGCTCGTCGTCTCCCCGGCCATCTGCGGCACAGTAATCGCCCGCTTCGGCACAGAACCCCAAAAGCAGACCTGGCTCCCCGGAATCGCCGACGGCACCCGCACGATGGCCTTCGGCATCACCGAACCCGACGCCGGCTCCAACAGCCACCGCATCACCACCACAGCCCGCCGCGACCCGGACACCGGCGACTGGCTCCTGACCGGCCGCAAGGTGTTCATCTCGGGCGTCGACATCGCGGACGCCGTCCTCATAGTCGGCCGCACCGAAGACTCCCGCACCGGCCGACTCAAGCCCTGCCTCTTCATCGTCCCGCGCGACGCCGAAGGCTTCACCCGGCGCCAGATCGACATGGACCTCGAATCCCCGGAGAAGCAGTTCGAGTTGACCCTCGACGACGTACGGCTGCCCGCCGACGCGCTCGTCGGGGACGAGGACGCCGGCCTCCTCCAGCTCTTCGCCGGCCTCAACCCGGAACGCATCATGACCGCCGCGTTCGCCATCGGCATCGGCCGGTACGCGCTCGACGCGGCCGTCCGGTACGCCAAGGAGCGCACCGTCTGGAAGGAACCGATCGGCGCCCACCAGGCCGTCGCGCACCCCCTCGCCCAGGCGCACATCGAACTCGAACTGGCCCGCCTGATGATGCAGAAGGCGGCAGCCCTCTACGACGCCGGTGACGACGTCGGCGCGGGCGAGGCGGCCAACATGGCCAAGTACGCGGCGGGAGAGGCCTGCGTCAAAGCGGTCGACCAGGCCGTGCACACCCTCGGCGGCAACGGCCTCACCCGGGAATTCGGGCTCGCCTCGTTGATAACTGTCGCCCGCGTGGCTCGTATTGCTCCAGTGAGCCGGGAGATGATTCTCAACTACGTCTCACATCAGACCCTGGGCCTGCCCAAGTCGTACTGAGAGCCGTGCAGCCGTACAGGCGAGGAGGAACCAACCATGTTCCGCAGCGAGTACGCAGACGTCGACCCCGTAGAACTCCCCATCCACGAAGCGGTGTTGGGCCGAGCCGCCGAGTTCGGCGAAGCGCCCGCCCTCGTCGACGGCGTCGACGGCACCACCCTCACGTACGACCAACTCGACCGTTTCCACCGGCGGATAGCCGCCGGACTCACCGAGGCGGGCGTCCGCAAGGGCGATGTCCTCGCCCTGCACAGCCCGAACACGATCGCCTTCCCGACCGCCTTCTACGCCGCCACGCGCGCCGGTGCCGCCGTCACGACCGTGCATCCGCTGGCCACCGCCGAGGAGTTCGCCAGGCAGCTGCGCGACTCGGCCGCCAACTGGATCGTCACCGTCTCCCCGCTCCTGGAGACAGCCCGGGAAGCGGCCGAACGGGCGGGCGGCGTACGGGAGATCTTCGTCTGCGACACCGCACCGCCCGGACACCGCTCGGTCATCGACATGCTCGGCTCGACCGCGCCCGAACCGGAGATCGACATCGACCCGGCCGAGGATGTGGCGGTCCTCCCGTACTCCTCCGGGACGACCGGCATCCCCAAGGGCGTGATGCTCACCCACCGGTCCGTCGCCACCAACCTCGCCCAGCTCGCGTCCACCGTGCGCATCGGCCCCGGCGACCGGATCCTGGCAGTGTTGCCGTTCTTTCACATATACGGCCTGACCGCCCTGATGAACATGCCCCTGGGACACGGCGCCACCGTGGTCGTCCTGCCCCGCTTCGACCTCGACACGTTCCTCGCCGCCATCGAGAAACACCGCATCACCGGCCTCTTCGTGGCCCCGCCGATCGTCCTGGCCCTAGCCAAGCACCCGGCCGTGGAGCAGTACGACCTCTCCTCCCTGGAGTACGTCCTCAGCTCCGCCGCCCCACTCGACGCGGCCCTCGCCGCCGCCTGCTCCACCCGGCTCGGCCTGCCGCCCGTCGGCCAGGCGTACGGCATGACGGAACTGTCCCCGGGCACCCACATCGTCCCCCTCGACGACATGAGCACCGCCCCGCCCGGCACGGTCGGCAGGCTCCTCCCGAGCACCGAGATACGCATCCTGTCCCTCGACGACCCCGACCGCGACGCCGACGCCGACGAGGCAGGCGAGATCGTCATCCGCGGCCCCCAGGTGATGAAGGGCTACCTCGGCAACCCCGACGCGACGGCCGCGATGATCGACGAGGACGGCTGGCTGCACACCGGCGACGTCGGCCGCGTCGACGCCGACGGCTGGCTGTTCGTCCTGGACCGCGTCAAGGAACTCATCAAGTACAAGGGCTTCCAGGTGGCCCCCGCCGAACTCGAAGCCCTCCTCCTCACCCACCCGGGCGTCGCAGACGCGGCCGTTATCGGCGTCTACAACGCCGACAACAACGAGGTCCCGCACGCGTACGTGGTCCGCCAGCCGTCCGCCACTCACCTCTCCGAAGGAGAGGTGATGATGTACGTCGCCGAGCGCGTCGCCCCGTACAAACGCGTCCGCCAGGTCACCTTCATCGACGGCGTGCCGAGGGCGGCCTCGGGCAAGATCCTTCGCAGGCAACTCAGGGAGAAGACATGACCCTGGTCGTCGACACGCGCGCGCGGGGCATCGCCACCCTCACCCTGGACGCGCCCGCGACCCGCAACGCCCTGTCCGCGTACCTCGTACGCGACCTCGCGGACGCACTCACGGACTGCGGCAAGGACCCGGCCGTACGCGCGGTCGTCCTCACCCACACCGGGAGCACGTTCTGCGCGGGCGCGGACCTGAAGCAGCCGCCCGACCCGGCGGCCTTCGTCGGCCTGCTCCGGCAGCTGCTGGAGCTGCCGAAACCGGTGATCGCCCGGGTGACCGGCCACGTACGGGCGGGCGGCCTCGGCCTCCTGGGCACGTGCGACCTGGCGATCGCCAGCCCGGCGGCCTCCTTCGCCTTCACGGAGGTACGGATCGGAGTGGCCCCCGCGGTCATCTCCATGCCCCTCCTGCCCCGCCTCGACCCCCGCGCGGCCGCCCGCCACTACCTCACCGGCGACCGCTTCGACGCCGTAGAGGCCGCTCGTACGGGCCTGCTCACGGAGGCGGCCGAGGACGTCGACGCGGCCCTGGAACCGATCCTCGACGGGCTGCGCCGGTCGGCGCCGGGCGCCCTGGCGGAGACCAAGCGGCTGCTCACGGCTAAGGTGCTGGAGATCTTCGACCGGGACACCGCCGAGCTGACCGCCCTGTCGGCACGGCTGTTCGCCTCCGCCGAGGCCCGCGAGGGGATGACCGCCTTCCTCGAACGACGGGACCCGGTATGGAAGTTGTGACACGCGAATCAGCACGTGAGCCCAAACAGGACCGCAGCCGCGCCACCCGACAGCGGCTCCTCGAAGCCGCCGTGTCCTGCCTCGCCGAACACGGCTGGACGGGCTCCACGGTCTCGGTCGTAGCGGAACGCGCCGGCGTCTCCCGGGGCGCAGCCCAGCACCACTTCCGTACCCGCGAGGACCTGTTCACGGCCGCCGTCGAGTACGTCGCCGAGGAACGCTCCACCGCCCTGCGCGCCCTCTTCCCCGAGGGCGCCGCCGACCGCCGCGCGGTGGTCGCGGCCCTGGTCGACCTCTACACCGGCCCCCTCTTCCGCGCCGCCCTCCACCTCTGGGTGGCCGCCTCGAACGAGGAGCAACTACGCCCGCGCGTCACGGAGTTGGAGGCCCGGGTGGGCCGCGAGACACACCGCATCGCGGTCGACCTGCTGCGGGCGGACGAGTCCCGTCCGGGCGTACGGGAGACGGTCCAGGGCCTGCTGGACATGTCCCGGGGCCTGGGCCTGGCGAACCTGCTCACGGACGACAGGGGGCGACGGGACCGGGTGGTGGCACAGTGGGCGAAGCTGCTGGACGCGTCCCTGGACTGACCTTCCTTATTCGTTGTCGCTGATCAGGGACTGAGGCGCTCGACGCGCCAGCCCCCGTCGGCCTCGGCGACGTACCGCAGCCGGTCGTGGAGCCGGTTCTCGCGCCCCTGCCAGAACTCCACGGTCTCCGGGGCCACCCGGAACCCGCCCCAGTTCGGCGGTACGGGCACCTGCTCGCCCTCCGGGTACCGGGCGGCCAACTCCGCGTACGAGGAGTCGAGTTCGTCCCGGGAGAGGATCACCGAGGACTGCTCGCTGGCCCAGGCACCGAGCTGGGAGCCGTGTGGCCGGGTACGGAAGTAGGCGGCGGTCTCGTCCCGCCCGGTGCGACGCGCGACGCCGGTCACGACGACCTGGCGGGCAAGAGGCAGCCAGGAAAAGAGCAGCGAGACGTACGGATTGGCGGCGAGGTCGCTCCCCTTGCGGGAGCCGTAGTTGGTGAAGAAGACGAAGCCCTGCTCGTCGTACTGCTTCAGCAGCACGGTACGGGAGGAGGGCCGCCCGTCGGAGTCGGCAGTGGAGACGACCATGGCGTTGGGTTCGAGGAGCCCGGCATCCGCGGCGGCCTGCCGGAACCAGCGCGCGAACTGCTCCATGGGCCCGTCGGCCAGCTCGGTCTCGGAGAGGCCGTCGGCGCGGTACTGCTTGCGCATGGCGGCGGGATCGAGAGGGGCGGCGTCCCGGGGGTCATGGCGATCGGTCACATGGTCATCCTGCCGTATTGACGACATAACTGAGCGGCATTGAGCGACCACACATGGCACTGAGTGCCGCAGGGACTCCCCAAAGGTGGCACTCGGGGATATCGTGCAAACAATCGCGCACCTTCAATCGCGCACCTTGGCCACACGGCCGTACATCGTTCGGAACAGCTGCCGCAAAATCTGACGCAGCTGTCGCACGCGCACCTGAACCCCTGTCGCACACATCAAGAGGAGCCGCCTGATGTCCGACTTCGTACCCGGACTTGAGGGAGTAGTCGCGTTCGAGACGGAGATCGCCGAACCGGACAAGGAGGGCGGCGCACTCCGGTACCGGGGCGTCGACATCGAGGACCTGGTCGGCCATGTCTCCTTCGGCAACGTCTGGGGCCTGCTCGTCGACGGCGCCTTCAACCCCGGCCTGCCCCCGGCGGAACCGTTCCCGATCCCGGTCCACTCGGGCGACATCCGGGTGGACGTGCAGTCGGCGCTGGCGATGCTGGCCCCGGTCTGGGGCCTGCGCCCCCTCCTGGACATCGACGAACAGACGGCCCGCGACGACCTGGCGAGGGCGGCCGTAATGGCCCTGTCGTACGTCGCTCAGTCGGCGCGCGGACAGGGCCACGCGATGGTCCCGCAGCGCGAGATCGACAAGGCGCAGTCGGTCGTCGAGCGCTTCATGATCCGCTGGCGGGGCGAACCGGACCCGAAGCACGTGGCGGCGGTGGACGCGTACTGGACGAGCGCGGCCGAGCACGGCATGAACGCATCGACATTCACCGCGAGGGTGATCGCGTCGACGGGCGCGGACGTGGCGGCGGCCCTCTCGGGAGCCGTAGGAGCGATGAGCGGCCCCCTGCACGGAGGCGCCCCGTCCCGAGTCCTGGGCATGATCGAGGAGATCGAACGCACGGGCGACGCGGACGCCTACGTGAAGCAGGCCCTGGACAAGGGCGAACGCCTGATGGGCTTCGGCCACCGCGTCTACCGCGCCGAGGACCCACGCGCGCGCGTGCTCCGCCGTACGGCCCGCGACCTGGGTGCCCCACGCTTCGAGGTGGCGGAGGCCCTGGAGAAGGCAGCCCTCGCCGAACTCCACGCCCGCCGCCCGGACCGCGTCCTGGCGACGAACGTCGAGTTCTGGGCGGCGATCGTCCTGGACTTCGCCGAGGTCCCGGCCCACATGTTCACGTCCATGTTCACCTGCGCCCGCACAGCCGGCTGGTCGGCCCACATCCTGGAACAGAAGCGCACAGGCAGGCTCGTACGTCCGTCGGCCCGCTACATCGGCCCGGGGACGCGGGATCCTCGGGAGATCGAGGGGTACGGGGACATCGCCCGCTGAAGCCCACCGCCACCCGCTCCGATAGCGTGTCCCGCTCAAGTGAGGGGAGACACAGCACATGCTGGTCGGGGCGGGGTACAGGCGGCGCGGACTGATTCAGGCGACGCTGCTGATAGGCGTACTGGCGGGCTGTTCGGAAACACCGGACGACGGCGCGAAGCCGAAAGCGAAGGCTTCGGCGACACCGGCGGACGGAACCACCGCCAAGAGCGGCGGCAGCCTAGGAGCCGCCGACTCGGCGTGCGAACTCCCCGTCACGTTCGACATCGCGGAGGAGTGGACCGCGGAAGCCGTCGACGCACCCCTGAGCCAGGGCCTGGTCTCCCTTGCCTGCGAGGTGGACGCCAAGCCGGCCGGCCACATCGGCTACCTCCGCGTCTGGACCGGCACCCCGGGCAACAACGACGCCCGCACCGCCCTGGAGGCCTTCGTGATCGCCGAGAAGGGCGCGAGCAAGGCGAAGTACAGCGAGTTCAAGGCGAACGGCCTCACGGGCGCAGAGGTGGAGTACGTCTACTCGGACGAGTTCGTGGAGACCCCGAAGAAGGAACGAGCCCTCGCGGTCACAACCGAGGACGGCCCGGTCGTCGTGCACCTCGGAGGCCTGGACACCGAGGAACACGAGGCGATGCTTCCGGCGTACGAACTGGCCAGGGGAACTCTGAAGGCTCACGCCTGATCTAAAGCTTGTCCTTCTTGGGGTTCGCCCGCTTGCGCTTGCGATTGGGGCGACGCGGGCGGACGAGGGTGTCGAGCGCACCCACGGCTGCTCGGACATGGGCCGGGCCGCGACGCAGCCGTTCTCCAGCGCACCACCAGGAGAGCTGCCCATCCGCATCCCTCACATGCATGCCCAGGCCGTGCTCGGCACACAGGGGCCACGCCTGCCACAGCCGCTCGGTGACGGTGTCCTGAGCGGCATCGGCGACGATCGACAGCGCGGCGGCAGGGCCGTCCGCCCAGTCCGGATCCAGGTAATTGCCGTGCCACTCCCCGTTGGCCAGAGCGACGTAGACGTGCTCCGGCTCGTCCGCGTCGTAGGGCGGCAGGGCCAGTAGCTGCAGGGGTTCCTGCTCGGGAAGCGTCACCGCCAGATCCCGGTTGAGAAGGGCGAGAGCCTGGTCCCACACGGGGTACTCGCCCGGCGAGACGCGACGGGGTTCGGGGGCTTGGAAGAGAGCGTGCACGGGCACCATCCTCCGTCACACCAGGGGTCGCCCCTGGTTCCAGAGGCCGGAAAGCAGGCGACCCGCGAACTCGGTCCCTCCGAAGGAAGGGCCGGCCGGACGTACCGGCGAGTTCGCGGGTCGGGTGACTGCGTTGGTTTGGGCCGGCTGCGTGTCACTAGCTCACGCTGGTCCGGCACCGCACAGGGTGTGGTGGCAGGCCGCTAGCCCGCAGCCACCTCACGCGTCCGGGTTTCACTCATGTACCCGATCACCTCCTATCCTCGTGTGCGCCTCAGCCTAGGTAGGAGCAGGCCACCGCTCAACCGGTTTTTCGAGGAGTTGGCAGCGCTGCCTCCGGCCGGAGGACGTAGCCGTACCCGTCGCCCCGTTGTAGGAGCCGTAGATATCGGTGAGAGACGCTGAACCGACCCCTCGGAGTCGTGAGGCTGTGTTGTCCCATGGCGCGGACAGAGACGCGGCCCGTCCAAGTGCCTGTCCACTTGCCACGGTGGCCCGCACGAGATCCCCGGTCACGTAGCCGAAGTGCTGTTTGGCGCGGGATCTTCGGAGGCGGGGGAATCCGAAACGGTCCGGGGTGGTGCGGGCATAGGAGCCGCGCCCGGTGGCCTTGGTGGCGAGGACCTGCCTGGGGAATCGTACGATCGCATGCCCGCTCTCGTGGTCGAGAGGGCCGATGCACAGGGCATCCAGGGTGTGGGTCTTGGCCAGCCCCGCGATGCTGCGAGTCTCCTTGGTCTCTGCACCGGACCAGGTGTGCATGGGCCTGCCCAAGGTGTTCAGAACTTCTGTGAGTCGTTGGCCGATCGCGTTCATGGCGGCGGCGTCGTGGAGCGGTGTTCTGACTTGCTGGAGGATCTTCGCGAGTCGGACTTGCTGCCCTTGGTCTGGTTGCAGGGGACGCAGGCGATGACGAGGTTGGCGATACGGCTTGAGCCCCCTCGGCTGCGGGGCCGGAGGTGATCGATGTTCAGCGGAACGCCGGTGGCGTCGCAGTAGGCGCAGGCGCTGTTCCACTTGGTGTGCAGGTAGGAGCGGGCATCGGTCCCAGCGAGCGTTCCTTGTTCGTACTCGGCCCCGGCCAGAGGTCTGCCCGCGCTCATGGAGTGGGTGTCGAACGCGACGCGTTCCACATGGATCTCGGTGACCGGCGCGTACCGGCACAGGCGCTGCGCGAGGGAGTGGACAGTGTCGACGCGGTGACGAACGGAAGGCGGCAGCCATCCTGCAGGGTGGGCCCGGTTGTTGGAGCGGGATGCTCGGTAACGGCAGTTGGCCGAGCGTCGTCTGTGCCGGTACCCGGCACGTTGCTGCATGCACATGTGGATCTGGTCGCCACGGTGCTGGAGTTCGACCGAGACCAGCCCGCGTCTTACGACGACGATGGTGCCGCGTTCGTCAGGCTCCTTCTTCTCGTCGGTGAGCGCGATGCCTGTGCCCTTGGAGCCGGGGTCAATGCGCAACTGCACGCCTTCGACTGCCGACTCGGCGAGCGTGCGGTCCCTCAGCCGGATGGTGAAGGGCGCCTGTCGGACAACCACGGCTCGCCTCTTGTGCAGAAGCTCGCGGGCCCGGGCGGGGTGACACGGCATAAGGGGCTGCCCGTCCTTGGAGAGGATGAAGACTCTGCTCGCGCCGACTCCGCCTTCGTACGTCTGGTTGTGCGTGGGAGCGTCACCGCTCCCGTTCTCTGCCGCTCGCGCCGTCGTGACGGCGTTCCCGGCGTGACGCCGACGGGGGCTGGTGCCGCTCCCGTCGATCTCCCCTCGCCCATGTTCTCCGCCGGTGCCGCGCGCAGTGGCGCGATGTCCGTGAGCCGTTTCGTCCCTGCTCCCAGGGGTGTCTGCTCTCACGGATTCCAGAGCAGGCTGCTGAGGAAGCACAGCCTGGCGGGTCTTCTCGCCTGCGGAAAACGTAGTCATCGGAGCACCTCCCTGATCCTTCGGATCGCGATGACTGGGGCTGGTCACTCTGTGCCCGCCCTTTGCGTGAGACGGACTCCGGCCTGGCCGGGGAGCGAGTGACCTCCTTTCAGCGTTTGTCGATCAAGCTAGTTGGCCGAGGTCACGTAGCGGATCGAAGACCTCCTTAATCGCCAATTCATGCGAAATTGCTCGATTCTTCGAACATGTACGGATCTTGCTGCTAAGGCCTGCTGTAACAGATGTGGATGATGCCTTTGCGGTGCGCGAGACTTGCGCCATGGACGGGAGTCATCGGCTGCGGCGTCAGACGAACCGTTGGGCGCGATTCGCCGAGGTCAGCGTGCGCCTGACTCCAGCGGCGAGTGCCGGGGTCGTGGTCTGCGCGGACGTATTCGCTTGGCGTCGCTCGGCAGTTGTCGATGGCGCGGGGGACGCGGGTGCCGCGGTGGAAGCACGAGTCGGCGCCTGGTACGCGCTGAGGGAATTGCCGGACGGCGCGCGCAGCTTTCTGGTAGAGATCACCGAGATCGTCACAGCCTCGGCGGACACCGGTCCAGGTGATGTGAAGTTCGCTGCTGCCCATGCCGTCTGGCGGGCGTTGGAGCACATTCCGTCCTGTCCGCCGTTCACGGGCGAGGACGGGAACCCGGTGTTCCCGGCCGGGGAGACCGAAGGCCAAGATCTGTGACGGGACGACCACGGCCTCGGACGCTCCCGAGGCGCGCTGAACAGCACTTTCACAACAGGCTTAGACGTCGAACCGCCGCCGAGCCCCCTCGATATGCCCCAGATACTGATGCGTCCACTCGCACATCCCATCGACCGTAGCCCGCAGCCCCTGCCCCGCCTCCGTCAGCGTGTACTCAACCCGAGGCGGCACCGTGGGATACACCTTCCGCTCGGCCAAACCGTTGCGCTCCAGCATCCGCAGGTTCTGCGTGAGCATTTTGTGGCTGACGCCCTCGACCTCGTTCCGCAACTCGCTGAAGCGGAGGGTGCGTTCACCGAGGGTCTCGATGATCAGCAGCGCCCACTTGTTGGCCACGTCGGAGAAGATCTCGCGTGCCAGCGAGTCCGCGCGCCGCAGGTCCGCGTCCTCGGGTGAGCCGCTGAACTGCTTGGTCACCATCTGGTTCCCCAGTCACTGAAAAGTGCGTTCTTCCATGTCAGCGTTCACTCTCCTACGGTTCCTGAGTAACCACAAGAGAGCGATGGAAGGCGGACTGGTCATATGGCCATCACCCTGCTTAACCCCGAAGAACTGCCCAAGATCGACGTCTACCGGCAGGTGTCGGTCGCGACCGGATCAAAGCTGGTCTTCGTCTCCGGGCAGGTCTCCTGGGACGCCGACGGCGTCACGGTCGGCGAAGGCGACCTCGCCGCGCAGGTCGAGCAGTGCTACGTCAATGTCGGCACCGCCCTTGCCGTGGCCGGCGCCTCCTTCGACGACGTGGCGAAGCTGAACTTCTACGTCGTCGACTGGAACCCCGACAAGATGCCCACGCTCCTGGAGGGCGTCTCCCGGGCGGCCAAGAAGTTGGGGGTCACCCCGGTACCTCCGGTCACGATGATCGGCGTGGCAGCACTCGACATCCGCGACCACCTGGTCGAGATCGAGGCCACCGCGGTCATCGACTGATGGGCCTGCCCGGGCGGATCGTCCTCACGCCGAGCACCGGGTTGATGGGCACGACGAGTTGCTCGACGGCTACGGCCACAAGGTCGGCCGGTGCGGAGCTGCTCTCCAGCAATCCGGTCACGTACGTGAGGGCCCGCGCCGGGGACAGCACCGGCAGCCTCCGCCGCAGGGCGCGTACCGCGTGCACGCGCCCGCGTGCGGCGGCGAGTTCGCGGATCTCGTCGTGCAGATCGTCAACGGCCGTACGGACGGCCAGGCCTCGGATGCGTACGCGGTACTCAGCCTCCCATTCCCCGCCCTTCGCGGAGAGAACCCCGATCGTGTGCAGCCCTCCGTCGACGCGGTCCACGAGGTACGGGCCGTCGCCGATCAGCATGGAGCCCGGGTTCCCGGTGCGTACGAACTCCTCGGACTGGCAGTACACGAGCCACACCAGCTCGTGCTCCTCGACACGCGCCACAACCACGCGTACCGGGTCCACGCCTAGCGCCGACCACTTCTGACGCTCGCGTTCCAGCTCCTCCTCGACGATGCGCACCGCCGCCTCGCGCCCGATCACGCGCGAGCCGTCCTCATCGCCCGTCATGTCCGCTCGCGCATCATGAACACGTCTACCGCATCCTCGCCCTCCACCACGAACCCATGCCGCTCGTACAGCCGTCGCGCCGGGCTCCCCTGGAGCACGTTCAACCGGACCAGGGCACCCTCGCCGTCGCAGCGCCCCAGCAGCTCACTCAGGACGCCCGAGCCGATGCCCGTTCCCTGGAAGCGTGGGGCCAGATAGAAGTGCTCCAGCCAGTGGGCGTCCTCCGCCGGGCGCAGGGCCACGCAGCCCGCGAACTCGTCGGTCACCTCGATCACCCAGGTGTGGGCCGCGTCGAATCCGTCCCGGAAGCGCTGCCGGACGCGGTGGTCGTCGTACCGGCCGAGTCGTTCCAGATCCGGCCGCATCACCACTGCCCGCAGTTCCGCTATCGGCTCGATGTCCGATGCCGACGCCGGTCGTATGTCCCAGTCCGCCATGATCGGCACGCTACCGCGCGGGACGCGGAGCGTTGACGGGTGCCCGCGGTGTGCGATTTTCTGGCGCCGTGTCTGATCTTCGTATCGTCTCCGTGAGTGGCGGTGACGCCAGCGCGGTCGCCCTTCGCGACTGGCAGTACGTCCACAACCTGATCGTCCCGCCCGCCGCCATGCCCCTCGACGACGTACGCGAGCGCAGTCGGCGCAACCGGCTGGCAGTCGCGTATCTCGGGGACGCTCTCGTCGGATGTTCCACCGTTCGGCCGCCCGCCGGGGACAGCGATCCGGCCGTCGCCACCGTCATCGCGCGCGTGCTGCCCGGTTTTCGGCGGCGCGGGTTCGGGACGGAGATGTACGTGAGAGGGCTCGCGCTCGCGCGGGAACTCGGGGCCGGGGTGATCGAGACCGTCGTACTCGCCGCCAACCACGACGGGCTGTCCTTCGCGCTCAAGCGCGGGTTCGTGGAGGTCGAGCGGTATGTGGTGGACGGGGAGAGCGACCTCTGGGTCGATCTGCGGCTGCCCCGGCTCCCCGGCGCGGGAACCTGAAGGCGCGGACATTCCGGATGGTCGGTTTGGTCCGGGGGCGGGAGGGGCAAGAGGGGCTTGTTCCCGGACTACGGCGAATTTCCGCCGTACAACGATTTCCATCAATCTTGGGGGAACTCGATGTGTGCTGCGTCACGTTCGAGTTGAATGATGGTGAGTGAGCGAACCGTCGCGCAGTACGTGCGGACGCAGCCTGCAGGGGGTCCAGGTGAGTGCTTCCCGGCGTAGTGGGACCACCGACGAGCTGGGACCGGACGAGCCCGAGAGGGACGGCCCGGACAGCCCGGTGGGTTCGGACGGCCCGGTGGGTTCCGACGGTGGTGGGTCCGACCTGCTCGCGGCCCTTCTCGACGGCATGGATGCCGCCCTGTGCGCCTTTGACGCCGACGGCGTCGTCACGCACTGGAACCGGGAGGCCGAGCGGATTCTCGGCTGGACCGCGGAGGAGGCCGTCGGGCGGCACGGGTTCGCCGGATGGGCCGTGCGCAGCGCCGACGCCGAGGACATCGAGGGGCGGCTGCTGTCCGCGATGCACGCCCCTGGGCGTCAGGTGCATGAGTTCGCGCTGCTGACCAAAGACGGGGGGCGCGTGCTCGTGCGGACGCAGTCCGCCGCCGTGCGCGGGCCCGACGGCAAGCCCGCCGGGCTGTACTGCGCCTTCAGCGAGGTGCACGCGCAGATAGACCTTGAGCGGTCGATCGCGTTGAGTGAGGCCCTTCTCGAGGATGCCAGTTGGGGGGTCGTGCTCGTCGATGTCGACCTGCGGCCCGCCGTCGTCAACTCGCATGCCGCCCGCGCGCTCGGCATCGGGCGTACGGCCGTCCTTGGGCGGCCTCTCGGCGAGCTGCTCGCGCAGGGGGTCGAGGAGCTGGAGAGCGCGCTGACGCACGTCCTCGCCGAGGGCGCGCCGCCCGCGCCCGCCGAGATGTGGGTGACCGTCCGGACGCCCGAGGGCGAGAAGCGGCGCTGCTGGCGGAGCGGGTTCCTGCGGCTGGCCTCGCCGCTCACCGAAGAACCGGTTCCGCTCGGGGTGGGGTGGCTGTTCCAGGACATCACCGAGGCCAAGACGATCGAGCAGGAGGCGGCCCAGCTGCGGTTCCGTACCAACCAGCTGCACCGCGCCGCGCGGGCCGCCGCCGAGTGCGAGGACCCCGCCGAGGCCGCGACCGTCCACCTGGACTTCGCCCTCGCCGGCTTCGCCGACCACGCCCTCATCGACCGGATCGCCGTCATCGGAGGTATGGCGGGCGATGGCTCGGCAGGCGACAGCTCGGCGGGTGACGGCTCGGCGGGTGACGTCGAGGGTCCCGTACGACTGGTCCGTGCCGCCGCCACGCCCTCCGGGGCGCCCGGGCCCAGCGTCCTCGCCGGGCATGCCGGACTGCCGGTGCGCTACGGCGACGCGCACCCCGCCGTGCAGTGCGTGGAGCGGGCCGGATCGGTGCGGGCGAGCGCCGGGTCGTACGGCGTCGAGCAGGCCCGCGCGTGGGCCGTACAGCGCCGCTGGCCGCCGGACACGGTCCACGCGCTGTGCGCGGTGCTGCGCAGCCGGGGACGCACCCTGGGCGTCGTGACGTTCCTGCGCGGCGGCGGACGGACCCAGTTCGAACGTACGGACGCCGTGTACGCGGAGGACGTGGCCGTACGGATAGCGGCTGCCCTGGACCTGGCCGGCCTCGGCAAGTAGCTGACAGCAAGCCGACGGCAAGTAGCCGACAGTCGGTGACCGGCAGCGGGTGACCGGCAGCGGGTCAGCCGACGACCGACCGCTGACCCGCCGACCCCGCCCACCCCGCGGAGCGCTCAGCGCTCGTAGAAGATCCGGTCGCCGTACTGCTTCAGGATGCGGGCGTTCCAGTCGTGGCCGCCGTCCACGTTGCCGGAGCGCAGCAGCGGGGGCTCGATGCCCCGGTCCGCCAGGATGCCCGCCGCCGTCGCCATGACCGACTGGAGCACCGCCGACGTGACGACCGTCGAGGCAGGGGCGAAGGGCGCGGGGACGGACTCCAGGGTGAGTACGGCGTCGCCGGGGGCGATCTTCGAGTCCAGTACGACGTCGCAGTGGTCCTTGAGGAACGTGCCCGAGGCGTTGCGGGGCGTCGTCTCCGTCGCGTACGCCACCGAGGTCACGCCGATGACCCGCACGCCGAGGGAACGCGCGTGCAGCGCCATCTCCACCGGGAGGGTGTTGCGGCCCGAGAGGGAGATGATCACGAGTACGTCGCCCTCGCGCAGCGGTGAGGTGTCCAGGACGGTCGTGGCCAGGCCCTCGACGCGCTCCAGGGCGGAGCCCAGCGTGGCCGGCATGACGTCGACGCCGACGACGCCGGGTACGGCCAGCAGGTTCATCAGGGCGAGGCCGCCCGCGCGGTAGACGACGTCCTGCGCGGCGAGCGAGGAGTGCCCGGCGCCGAAGGCGAACAGGCGGCCCCCGGCGGCCACGGTGTCGGCGATGAGCGTGCCGGCGGCCGTCACGGCCTCCGCCTCCTCGTCGCGCACCCGCCGCAGCAGGCCGATCGCGGCGTCGAGGAACTGTCCGGCCAGTTGTCCGGCGGGCTTGCTGTCGCTCATCGGGGAAACTCCTTGAGGAGACGGGGGATCGGCGTATTGGTCCGTACCGCCGATCACGGTGAGGTCTGGACCACTTCCCTGTCAATCACCGCTACCACGGTCCTCCCCGTACCCTCGGTGAAACGCACTGTCTACCCGGCCACGGGTATCCGTAACCGTGTGGTTTCACCGCGACGGCACGGTTGTCAGTGGTATGCGTCAGAATTGAAGCCAGGGCCAGCGCACGCGCCGGAGCCGTCGAGCCTCCGGCACATCTCATCAAGGGGCACGAATGTCCGGACTGATCGATACGACGGAGATGTATCTCCGCACCATCCTCGAGCTGGAGGAGGAAGGTGTGGTCCCCATGCGCGCCCGGATCGCCGAGCGGCTGGACCAGAGCGGCCCGACGGTCAGCCAGACCGTGGCCCGGATGGAGCGCGACGGTCTGGTCGCGGTCGCCAGCGACCGGCATCTGGAGCTGACCGACGAGGGCCGCCGCCTCGCCACCCGTGTCATGCGCAAGCACCGCCTCGCGGAGTGCCTGCTCGTCGATGTGATCGGCCTGGAGTGGGAGCAGGTCCACGCGGAGGCGTGTCGCTGGGAGCACGTGATGAGCGAGGCCGTGGAGCGCCGCGTGCTCGAACTGCTGCGCCACCCCACGGAGTCGCCGTACGGCAACCCGATCCCGGGCCTGGAGGAGCTGGGCGAGAAGGACGGCGCGGACCCCTTCCTGGACGAGGGCATGGTCTCGCTGGCCGACCTCGACCCGGGTGTCGACGGCAAGACGGTCGTCGTACGCCGGATCGGCGAGCCCATCCAGACGGACGCGCAGCTGATGTACACGCTGCGCCGGGCGGGTGTGCAGCCCGGTTCGGTGGTGAGCGTGACGGAGGCGGCCGGTGGGGTGCTGGTCGGCAGCGGCGGCGAGGCGGCCGAGCTGGAGGCGGAGGTGGCCTCGCACGTGTTCGTGGCGAAGCGCTGATCCGGGCGCCGTCGTTCCTGCGAGCAACTTTCGCGATCGACTTCTGTGATCGAAACTGCTGTGGCCGAGGGGGAACTTGCCGCGTCCCGGGGTCCGTGCCGCTCCGGGGCGTCAATCCAAGATTCAGTGTGCGGAATCGCAGCGCTCGGACGCTTCGCGTGCCACGCTGTCGCGAGAGGCATATGACTTGAGGGCTCTTGGCCGGGCGCGGCAGCGGTGCCGCCCGGCCGGGGAGGGGGAGCGTGAGGATGTGCCGCGGACGTGAAGAGGGCCCCGGCGCCAAGTGGCGCCGGGGCCTGTCCTCCCCTGTGCTGACCCGGAGCCCCGAGCTCCCAGGGTCATCCCCTACGGACCGCTTTCCCCGAGCGGTCCGCCTCCCGCAGAAGATCTCCCCGCGGCCACGCGGATCATTCCTGGAGCGTGGTCACTCGAACGAGGGGTGTTGCGGCCGGAGACCGCATTTTCGAATAGTCATTCGATAATCTGTGGCGGTAGAGGAACCAGGCAGAGGAAACTTCGATAGCTAGGGGGGTGCCAGGAACTGTGGCGCGGCGTATCGACGTGACCGGAGCAGGTGGCGTGCGTCTTGCCGCCTGGGAGTTCGCCGACCCTCCCAAGACCGGAGATGCCGGAGATACGGGAGAGGCCGGAGGGGGCCAGGCCCGGGTGGGAGAGCCCGAGCGAGCCCCCGGTGTGCTGTTACTGCACGGGCTCATGGGCCGTGCCTCGCACTGGGCGTCCGCCGCCCGCTGGCTGGGTGAGCGGCATCGGGCCGTCGCGCTGGACCAGCGCGGCCACGGCCAGAGTGACCATCCGCCCGGTGACATCTACACCCGTGATGCGTACGTCGAGGACGCGGAGGCGGCGATCGAGCAGCTCGGCCTCGGCCCGGTCGTCCTCATCGGGCACGCCATGGGCGCCCTGACGGCTTGGCAGCTCGCGGCGAAACGTCCCGACCTGGTGCGGGCCCTGGTCGTCTGCGACATGCGGGCCTCGGCGCTCGGCGGGGCCTCTCAGCGGGAGTGGGAGAACTGGTTCAAGGCCTGGCCGGTGCCGTTCGCCACCCTCGCCGACGTACGCAAGTGGTTCGGCGAGGACGATCCCTGGGTGGAGCGGCCGACTCCGTCGCGTGGGGAGTTCTACGCCGAGGTGATGCAGGAGTCCGCCGACGGCTGGCGTCCTGTTTTCGAGCCGGAGCAGATGCTCAAGTCCCGGGAGACGTGGGTGTTCGACGCGCACTGGGAGGAGTTGACGCAGGTTCAGTGCCCGGCGCTTGTGGTGCGGGGGCTGGATGGGGAGTTGGGGCGGGCGGAGGCGCAGGAGATGGTTCGGGTGCTGCCTCGGGGGGAGTATGCGGAGGTGGCTGATGCGGGGCATATCGTGCACTACGACCAGCCGGATGCGTGGCGCGCGGCGATCGAGCCGTTCTTGGACGGCGTGCTGGCGCGCTAGCGCTCCGCTTGGCGGGCGGTTCTTTGTCCGCGGGCCGGTGGGGGCCGGTCGCGCAGTTCCCCGCGCCCCTTGTGGGGGCGCTTCGCGCCACCCACAAACGGGCTCAGCCGTCCCCGCCCGTCGGGACGGGCTCAGCCGTCCCCGCCCGTCGGGACGGGCTCAGCCGTCCCCGCCCGTCGGGACGGGCTCAGCCGTCCCCGCCCGTCGGGACGGGCTCAGCCGTCCCCGCCCGTCGGGACGGGCTCAGCCGTCTCCGCCCGTCGGGACGGGCTCAGCCGTCCCCGCCCGTCACTGTCAGGAACGCCACCGCCCCCGTTGCCACCAGGGCCATCGCCAGCACGCACCAGCGGCGGGCCTCCTGGAAGGCTGATCGACCAGCAGTACGCGCTCCCGCTCCAGCCACGCGGAGACGGCGGCCATGAACTCCGTCGCCGACCCGTCGGCCGTCTCCAGGAGATGCAGGCAGGCGAGCACTGCCTCCTCGTACTGGTGGTGGTCCTGTTCCTGGGGCGCCGTGAACCAGACGGTCCGCTCGAAGGCGTGCGCGTGCGTCGCGACCAACTCCCGTGCGCACGCGGTCTTTCCGGCCCCGGGCAAGTGGAAGGCCTCGTACAGGGGGCCGGTCGGGTCCAGGCGGACCTCGTGCCGGGCGAGGATCTCGTCGTCCGGCGCCACCAGCGCCCACCGCCAGTGGTCCGGCCCGGCGAAGTCTTCGACGAGCAGCGTCAGTTCGGCGACGGACCCGTCCGGCATCGCGGTCAGACCTCGAACTGTCTGCGCATGCCCTTGATGACGGTGAGCGTCTGTTCCACGCCCGGGCGTGCGGGGTGGCGCTCCGGAAGCTCCCGCAGTCCGCGCGTGTACATGTCCTCCGCCGCGGCCATGTGTTCCGGGTGACCGGTCTGGACGAGCCCGAGGAGCGCGCCGCCGAGATCGACGAGGCGGAACGGATGCATCGGATGGTCGTCCGGGGTGTCGCGCAGTGCGGCGCGGGCGTGTCCGGCGGCCTCGTTCAGGATGGCGCCGTCGTTGAGGACGCGCCCTTTGCGGAGGAGGGCGTTGGCGAGGTTGGACTCCTGCGCGACCCGCTCCTCGTTCTGCCCGGCGGCGCGCACCGGCATGATGTCCAGGCAGCCGCGGTACAGGGCGATCGCCTCGTCGATGGACTCCTCGTCCTTCGTCCTGTCGTAGGCCTCCTGGAGCGCGGTGGCCAGGGAGGACCTGTGCCGGGAGAGTTCCGGGTCGCCGGGCGGGGACTTGTCGACGGCCTGACGGCCGTAGTCGATGGCCTTGATCAGATCGGGGGCGTCACGGTCGCGTTCCCAGCTCAGCCGGTGCAGCATGCACAGTGAGGAGAGGGCGGCGGCGTGGCGGAAGTCGGCGACCGGGTAGACCTCCACGGCCAGTTCGGCGGCCTGCATCGAGCCGCGCAGCAGCTTCGGGTCGCCGGTACGGCCGTACGCCAGTCGCAGGTCGTCGGAGACACCGAGAGGTTCGAGGTGCTCGGACTCCGCCGCGTCCCCGGCCTTGTCGTTGCCCCTGGACTTGGATCTGCCGAACCATTTGGTCATGCGCAGGCTCCCCCCTTACTCGCTTCCGTTCACTCCCTCCCTCCCCGCGATCGGCGGCCCAAACCCCCTATGCCGTAGGCAAGTTCAGCCTCTGCTGACCGCCGCCAGGATCTCCGGCAGCCGTCCCGCCGTGCGTGGGGCGGCGAGGCGCAGGCCGAGGAGGGTGAGCAGGGCGCCGTAGCCGACGCCGACCGGGAGGAGTAGCCAGGTCCAGCGGTCGCCGCCGGAGTCGACGTTCAGCCAGATGGTGAGGGCGATGACGGGGGCGCACAGCAGGGCGGCCCCGACCATGCCGCCGAAGATGGAGACCGTGGCGAGCCCGGACTGCCCGGGGGCGACGTTCTTGTACCCCTCCTGCGGGATGGAGTACGGGAACCGGGCCGACGACCAGGCCCCGGCCGCCAGCATCGCCCCGAGCAGGGCGAGGGACAGCCCGAGCGCCTCCGGCAGCGTCGCCCAGTCGTCGAGCAGCGCGGTGGTGAGGACGACCACGAGGGTGGCGTACGGCAGGCTGATCAGCAGCAACGCCAGTGCCCGGCCGCGCAGTTCGACGTACGCGTCCCGGGTGGACGAGATGGTCATCGCGACCATCCAGAAGGCGGAGGTGTCCTGGCCGAACTGGTTGTACATCTGGATGCCGAGCATCCCGGCCGCGAAGCACGCGAAGTAGATCGACCCGGTGCCCTGCAAGGCGTTGAACACCGGCACGATCAGCCCGATCGCCAGCGAAGTCACCCACGCGGCCTTGGTCTTGGGGTCGCGCCACGCGTACCGCAGACTCCGCTCCATGACGGTCCCGGTACGCCCGCCCGGCAGCAGCCGCCCCAGCCCGCCGGAACCCCGCTCCCGCGCACCGGACGGCTCGGCGGCCTGCAGAGTGGACCCGTCGGGGGAGGTCATCAGCCGGGTGAGGGTTCGCGACCAGGCCCCTAGCAGCGCCACCAACGCACCAACACTGAGCGCGAGTTGGGCGACCGCGATCCCGTACGACCCTTCGCTCGCCGAGTCCACCGCCCCGATCGCCGAAGCGGGTGGCACCCACGCCAACACCTCGGCGGCCGGGTCGAGTTGCCCGAACCCGGCCGAATTGAGCTGCTGTGCACCGAAGTTGACGACCTGCGCCCCGATCGCGATGACCAGCCCGCTGAGTACGGCGAGATCGCGGCCCTTGCGGCTGCTGAGCAGCCGGATGTTGGCGGCGGCGACGGCCCGCGCGAGCGCCACGCAGACGAGCAGCGCGAGCGGGACGGCGACGAGCGACACGACGTACGCAGCCCCGCCGCGTGCCACGGCGATCGCCGAGCCGACGAGCAGTGACAGCGTGAACAGCGGCCCTATCCCGACGAGCGAGGCGGCGAGCAGGGCTCGGACCAGCGGCTGGGGGCGCAGCGGCAGCATCACCAGCCGGGTCGGGTCGAGGGTCTCGTCGCCGCTGGGGAAGAACAGCGGCATGACGGCCCAGCCGAGCGCCATCACCGAGAGCAGGAGGACGGTGACGGACGCGGCGTACGCGTTGCCGCGCAGGGCGATCAGCCCGAGGAACTGGAGCGCGGCGAGCAGCAGCACGACGACGACGGAGGAGATGTACGCGGCCCGCCGCCCGGTCGACTGCCGCAGCCCGTTGCGCAGCAGCGACAGCTTGAGCCGTACGACGACAGGTGTGAGGGACTCCGCCGTACTCCCCGCCGTACTCCCCGCGGTACTCCCCGCCGTACTCACCGGGCGCCGCCGCCCAGCCAGTCGAGGTGGGACCCGTGGTCGCGCCCGCCCGCGCCGACGAGTTCTAGGAACGCGTGCTGGAGGGAGGGCGAGTCGCCCCGTACCTCGGCCAGCGACCCGTGCGCCCGGATGCGCCCCGCCGCCATCACCGCGACCCAGTCGCACAGCGACTCGACCAGCTCCATCACATGGGAGGAGAAGACGACGGTGGCGCCGGAGGCCGTGTAACGCTCCAGCACACCCCGGATGATCTGCGCCGACACGGGGTCCACGCCCTCGAACGGCTCGTCGAGGAACAGGACTTCGGGATTGTGGAGGAGAGCGGCGGCGAGGCCGATCTTCTTGCGCATACCGGTCGAGTAGTCGACGACGAGCTTGTGCTGCGCGCCGGCCAGGTCGAGGACGTCGAGCAACTGGGCGGCCCGCTTGTCGACCTCGGAACCGGGCAGACCGCGCAACCGCCCCGAGTAGGCGAGGAGTTCACGCCCGGACAGCCGCTCGAAGAGCCGAAGCCCTTCGGGTAGCACCCCGATCCGCGCCTTCACCTCGACGGGGTCCCGCCACACGTCGTGCCCCACGACCTCCACGGTGCCCTGATCGGGCCGCAGCAGCCCGGTCACCATGGAGAGAGTCGTGGTCTTCCCGGCCCCGTTGGGCCCGACAAGCCCCACGAACTTCCCCGCAGGCAACTCCAGATCAATCCCGGCAACAGCAACCTGCTGCCCAAACCGCTTCCAGAGCCCCTGCACGCGCACGGCAGCACCATCGACCATGCGGTCACCATATGGTTTTTACGGTGCGATGGAGGTTTTTAGGGGCGCGGGGAACTGCGCGACCAGCCCCCACCGGCCGGTAGTCGCCACACAACCGCAACCAGGTACCCCGAACCGCGAAGTTACCGATCCCGCCCGCAAGCGTAAGCAAGCGGCGAGATCAACTCCTCCGCATCCGGCAGCCACCGATTCGCAGGCGTAGGCCGGCAGGCCCACTGCACAGCCCCCCGAGACCCGTACCGAGTAGGCGGAGCGGCCACATACGCCCCCTCCCCCAACGCGACCAGATCAAGAGACGCCGGCGCCCACCCCAACTTGCGCACCAGATCAGGCACCTTCACCGAAGCCCCCGGCAACACAAAGAACCGCATCCGCCGATCCGGCGTCAACGTCACCGGTCCCAGCGTCAGTTCCATCCGCTCCATGCGCGCCAGCGCGAGGAACCCGGCAGTCTCAGGCACATCGATCGCGTCGAACGTGTGGCCGGTCGGCAGCAGGATCGACGCCGTCGGCTGCTCGGTCCACAGCCGGCGCGCGACAGTCGCACTGCCCGTGGCCTGCGTGATCCAGTCGGGCCGTGTCGGGTGTGCGCCGGGCAGCGCGCACGCGGCGTCGCCGCAGGAGCAGCGCTGCACCCCGTCGACTGCTTCCAGCCACGTACCGGGAAACACGTCCCAGTGGCGCTCTTCGGCGTAACGGACGGCGGTTTCCAAGAGGGATTCGCCGCGTTGCTTGGGGATTTGGGCAGCATCAGGGCCCGCGATGGTCTCTTCCACGATGAACTCAACTCTAGTGGGAATCATGAGTTACGCATGTCACATGCGCGGGGGAGGAGCATCGATTCCGCATCTGGGGCGCATGGATGCATGTACGGGGGCGCGCGGGAGGATCCGCGGCGGGCCTGGGTAGGCAGGTGAGGGGCTGGGCATCCGCCTTTACCCCGGCAATCCTCACATGCTTCGCATTTTCGGCATGCCTGCGGGGCATTGATCTTCAAGGCCGGATTCATTCGCTGGATCCGGGCACGGAAGACACGTCAACTCGGTGCGTGGGCAGGGCACCGCAGCCACAGGGGGTACGCCATGGCCGCAAGGCCTCTCGTCGCGCGGCAGCCGAACGAACGGTTGCAGGCGCTCATCCAGGAAGCGGGCTGCTCGAACGCCGGGCTGGCCCGCCGGGTCAACATGTGCGGCGCCGAGCACGGCCACGATCTGCGGTACGACAAGACGTCCGTGGCCCGTTGGCTGCGCGGACAGCAGCCGCGGGGCCGGGCGCCCGCGATCATCGCCGAGGCCCTCGGCCGCAAACTGGGCCGTACGGTCACGATCGACGAGATCGGCATGGCCAACGGCAAGAACCTCGCCTCGGGCGTCGGGCTCCAGTTCTCCCCGACCGTCCTCGGCGCCATCGAGCAGGTGTGTGAGCTGTGGCGCAGTGACGTGGGCCGCCGGGACTTCCTCTCCGGTTCGTCCGTAGCCGCGTCCGCGCTTGTCGAACCCAGCCGTGACTGGCTGATCTCGTCCCCGGACTCCCAGGTGGCGCGCCAGGCGGGGCCGCGCGTGGGCCCGTCGGACGTGGCGGCGGTGCGCGCGATGACCCAGGCGCTCACGGATCTCGACCACCAGTACGGCAGCGGGCATGTGCGTCCGGTCGTCGTGCACTACCTCAACAGTGTCGTCTCCGGGCTGCTGGCGGGCTCGTACCGGGAGGCGGTGGGGCGTGATCTCTTCGCCGCCGTCGCCCGGTTGACCGAACTCGCCGGGTACATGGCCGTCGACACCGGCCAGCCCGGGCTCGCCCAGCGCTACTACATTCAGGCGCTCCGCCTCGCCCAGGCGGCCGGGGACAGAGGGTACGGAGGGTACGTACTCGCCGCGTCCATGAGCCATCTCGCCGCGCAGCTCGGAAACCCGCGGGAGATCGCGCAGTTGGCGCGGGCGGCGCAGGAGGGGGCGCGTGGGAGGGTCACCCCGCGCGCGGAGGCCATGTTCTACGCGGCGGAGGCCCGCGGGCACGCGTTGATGGGCGACGCGCGGTCGGCCCAACTGGCGTCCGGGCGCGCGGTGAACGCCCTGGAGGCGGCCGATCCGGAGTCCGGGGACGACCCCGCGTGGATCGCGCACTTCGACGCGGCCTACCTGGCCGACGAGTTGGCGCACTGCCACCGGGACCTCGGCCAGGCCGAGGCGGCGGCGCGGTGCGCGCAGGAGTCGCTGGACGGCCACCCCGAGACGCGGGCGCGGCGCCGGGCCATCGGCCTGGTGCTGCTGGCCTCGGCGCAGGTCCAGCAGCGCGAGGTCGAGGAGGCCTGTCACACGGGTCTGCGCGCGGTGGAACTCCTGGGCACCCTGCGCTCCAACCGGGGCGCCGAGTATCTGGAGGACCTGCAGCTGCGCCTGGAGCCGTACCGCGACGAACCGGTGGTCCGGGAGTTCGGGGCACGGATGGATCTGCGTGCGGCGGCGTGACGGGAGCGTGATGGGAGCGTGATGGGAGACACAGCCGGAGGCTGAGTTGCTGGTGGGGCAGTGGTCTGGTCCTGTGCTGCGTGGAAAGGGATTCCGGGGACCCGGTAGCGTTAACCGACGATTCCGAAGGTCCCCCATTAGTTGGAGTCCCGGTGACGCAGAGTGGACAGGGCGAGGAGCCCTCGCCGCGCGTGGCGCGCGAAGGCATCGTGCTGCCCTCCGACGGCGGCGAACCGCTGCTGCCGGGCATGACGGGGGGAAGCGCCGCCCGGCCCGTCCCCGCACAGGCGCCGCCCCCGCCCCCGCCGACCCCGACCGGCGGTCAGGCCTGGGGCCAGCCGTGGGGCCCGGACATGAACCAGCCCCAGGGGCAAGGCCAGGGTCGGCATCAGGGCCCGTACGAGGGTCAATCTCAGGGCCAGAACCAGGGCCTGTACGAGGGCCAGACTCAGGGCCAGACTCAGGGCCAGACTCAGGGCCCGTACGAGGGTCAGAACCAGGGTCAGCCTCAGGGTCGGTACCAAGGGCAGCCCCAGGCCCAAGGCCAGGCGCAGGGCCAGGCGCAAGGTCAGGCACAGGGGCAGGGACAGTCTCCGGCGGCCGAGGGCTGGCCGGCGGCGCCCGACGCCCAGCAGCACCAACAGTGGGGCACCCAGGGGCAGTTCCAGCCCCAGCCCCAGAGCCAGCCCCAGCCTCAGCTGCAAGCGCAGCAGCCGCAGCAGCCGCAGCAACAGCCCGAGCAGCAGGCCTCGTCGGCACCGGCGTGGAACAACGACCCGAGGGCGACCGGGGATTGGCACCAGCAGCCCGGTTACGGCGCCCAGCCGACCCCGGGCGCCCCCCTCCCCGTACCGCACGCCCCGCAGGGCGCCGGGTCCGCGCCGCTGCCGCCCGCGGCCGGGGGCACCCCCATGCCGCAGCACCAGGAGCAGCAGCACCAGCAGCAGTCGTACGGCCAGGGTCAGCACGCTAACCCGTACGGGCCGTACGGCGGCGCCCCGTCCGCCCCGCTGCCCCCGGAGGGCGGTGCGGCCGTCCCGTACGCCGCCGCGCCCGGTGCACCGCTGCCGCCCGTCGACGAGGGCGCGACGCAGTACATACCGCCCGTTCCCGGCACCTCCGGCCCGGTCGTCGACCAGGCCACCCAGTACCTCCCGCCGGTCGCGGCGCACACCCCCGCACCCGCACCCTCACCCGCTCCCGCGCATGTCAACGAGGCGGCGACGCAGTTCCTGCCGCCCGTGGGACCCGGCGCGCTGCCGCCCGAGACGAACGCCGAGGCGACCACGTTCCTGGGCCGGGTGCCGCAGGCGGCCCCCGCCCATCCGGACGCCGAGGCCACGCAGTACATCCCGCCGGTGCCCGGAGGGCCGTACGGCGCCCCCGACGACCGTCAGCCGCCCTCCGCCTTCGACAACCTCTTCCGTGGCGGCCCGGGTGGCCAGGGAGCCGACGAACCGGCCGGCGCCACCCAGCAGTTGCCCCGCATCCAGCCCCAGCAGCCCGGCCCCCCGGCCTACGCCCAGCAGCCCTCGTACGGCTTCCCGAATGCCGCGCCCCACGCGCCCCACGCGCCCCACGACCTGGACGACCGACACGATGGGCGAGGTGGGGGCAGACGTTCGCGGGTGCCCGTCATCGCGGCCCTCGGGATCGGGATCGCCGTGCTCGGCGTCGGGGCCGGTGCCCTGCTGAGCAGCGGGGGCGGGGGCGGGGACAGTGACGACGACGCGGGCAACAAGACCGTCGCGGCGACCTCGGCCGCACCGGAGGAGTCCGGGTCACCGGCCGCCGACCCGGCCCAGGCGCAGGCCGTCGAGCTGGACAAGCTGCTCGCCACCAGCAACAACAGCCGTGACGCGGTGATCAAGGCCGTGGCGGACGTCAAGTCCTGCACCAACCTCGGCCAGGCGGCCACGGACCTGCGCGACGCGGCCCAGCAGCGCGGCGAGCTGGTCACCCGGCTCGCGGCGCTCCCCGTCGACAAGCTCCCGAACCACGCCGCGCTGACCGCCGCCCTCACCAAGGCGTGGCAGGCGTCCCAGTCGGCCGACAACCACTACGCGGCCTGGGCCGACCAGGTGGCCGCCAAGAACGGCTGCAAGAAGGGCCAGGCCCGTACGACGGGCCAGACCCAGAACGGCAACCGGCAGAGCGGGATCGCCACCACGCAGAAGGCCAAGGCGGCCGAGCTGTGGAACGCGATCGCGAAGTCGTACGGCCTGACGGAACGCCAGTCCACCCAGCTCTAGCCGCCCTGCCGGGGGCGCGGCGGCGGCCGCGATGCGGGCTGGTCAGCCGTCCGCCGCGCTCTCCAGGAGCTTCGTCGTGTTGATGAAGCCCTTGCGGGCGGCGACGAGCCGGCCGTCGCGGACGACCTGGAGGGTCACCTGCGCGTTGACCAGGCGCGGGAAGCCGACCACCGACAGCAGGTCCTCGAAGCGCCAGCGCAGCGTCGGGGTGAGGCCGCCGGTGGTGACCTGGAGGCCGTCGTCGAGGGCCCGCCGGACGGTGGTCGAGGAGACCTCGCCGTCCAGTGACTCGACGACCGTCCTCAGGACGGTGTACGCGATCCAGGTGGTCTGCACACCCGCGTCCTGAGGGTCGATGCGGTTGTCGTCGAACGCCTCTTCGCTGATGACCTTCTTCATGTCGTCCCAGCGGGCGTCACTGGCCACCGGGTACCAGCCGGTGATGTACGAGTCCTCGTACGGGCCGGACTTGCCGCCGTTCGCGTTGATCACGGTCTGGTCGACGCTGCCGAGCACGGCGGCGGTGCGCACGTCCGGGTAGTCCTCGCGGTCGCGCCGGAAGGAGTCCATGAAGGTGTTGGTCCGGTCCCCGAGCGCCGGCACCACACACCCCTCCTTCTCGTCCTCACTCTCGTCCTCGGTGTCCGTCGTACGTTCGAGGGCGAGCTTCGTCTGAGACCCGTACTCGGTGGCGTCCTCGGCGGCCAGCTGGTCCAGCGACTGGGCGTGCCCGCCGGCCTTCAGACCGGAGTCGAGGAGCTGCGGCAGCTGGTCGCCGGCGATGGTGTCGGGGCGTATCAGCGCGACGGGACCGCAGACGGCGGCGAGTTCCTTGCCGAGGCCGGCCAGGAGGGCGGGCGAGCCGCCGTTGACCGGGTAGGACATCGGGTTGGTGAACTCGTCGTTGGTGACGCCGTAGCCGCCTATGTACGGGATTCCGGCGGAGGCCAGCGGGCCCAGGAAGTCGTCGCCGAACTGGCTGTAGGAGCCGACGACCGCGACGACGTCCTCGTCGGCGGCCCGCCGGGCGCACTTCGCGGCGGCCACCCGGTCGTTGTGGTCGTTGCAGGTCAGGACCTTGAGCTTGCGCCCGTTCAGACCGCCCTTGGAGTTGATCCAGCGGGCGTACGCCTGCGCCATGGCCGGCATGCCGGGCTTGTTGGTCGCGTTGGTGCCCTCCGGCGCCCAGGTCATGACGGTGATGTCGCCGCTCCCGGAGTCGTCCGAGGTGCCCGGGATGACCCCGCAGCCGGCGGCCAGGGCCGCGCACACGGCCAGCGCGCTCATTCTGAAGGGGGTACGGAGGGTGGTACGGAAGGTGCTGCGGGGGCGTCGCCTGCCGGTCATAGACATGCACGATTCCGCCACACAGCCAACCCAGGTGTGACCCGTGGTCAATATCCGGTGACGCCGAGGTGAATTACGGGGGCTGTTGTTCTCTTTTTCACAGGGAACGTACGATCGGTGACCGTGCAAGGTTCGGAAGACTCTTCCCGTCGCGGCCGTCGCTCCTCCACCATGGGCGGCATGCCACTCAACGACATGCCGTGGTGGCGCTGGCGCAGCAATGTGCGCTCCGCGCTGCACATGCTCTCCGACCCGGTGTTCCAGCGAGACGTCTGGCTGGCCGGCGTCGACGGATACGGGGACGTCACCGACGCCGTGTACCGCCTGGTCGAGGACACCTGGCTGGACAGCTGGTCCGCCGAGAAATACGTCGGCACGATCTTCCGGGACTCCCAGGAGGCCGCCCTCGTCGACACCGCCGTGCTCCGCGTCCTGCGGATCATGCACCAGGTCGGCCCGGACGCCCCCGTCTCGGCCTACCTCGACCACGCCGGCTGGCCGGAGGCGGTCCAGGCGGCCCGGGACGCCCACGTACGCCTGGCGACGAGCGACGGCGAGGAACCGGACACCCCGCCGCGCACGCTGGAGGTACTGCGGATACTGACGCGTTCGGCGTGAGTAGTCGTACGTTCCGCGTGGCGGACGGGAGTCGGCCGGTCGGGGCGGATATGGGACCCTGTCCGGCATGAACGAGCAGTCCAGCCAGGCGACGGCCCCCGCCGAGAAGCCCGGTACGAAGTCCGCAGAGCAGTACGTCCTCACCCTCTCCTGCCCCGACAAGCAGGGCATCGTGCACGCCGTGTCGAGCTATCTCTTCATGACCGGCTGCAACATCGAGGACAGCCAGCAGTTCGGCGACCACGACACGGGACTGTTCTTCATGCGCGTCCACTTCTCGGCGGAGGCGCCGGTGTCGGTGGAGAAGCTGCGGGCGAGCTTCGCGGCGATCGGTGACGCCTTCCACATGGAGTGGCAGATCCACCGCGCCGAGGACCGTATGCGGGTCGTCCTGATGGTCAGCAAGTTCGGCCACTGCCTGAACGACCTCCTCTTCCGCGCCCGTATCGGCGCGCTGCCGGTGGACATCGCGGCGGTCGTCTCCAACCACACGGACTTCACCGAACTGGTCGCCTCGTACGACGTCCCCTTCGTCCACATCCCGGTGACCAAGGACACGAAGGCGGAGGCGGAAGCGCGCCTGCTGGACCTCGTACGCACGGAGAACGTGGAGCTGGTCGTCCTGGCCCGCTACATGCAGGTCCTGTCGGACGACCTGTGCAAGCACCTGAACGGCCGGATCATCAACATCCACCACTCCTTCCTCCCGAGCTTCAAGGGCGCGAAGCCGTACCACCAGGCACACGCGCGGGGCGTGAAGCTGATCGGTGCGACGGCGCACTACGTCACCGCCGACCTGGACGAGGGCCCGATCATCGAGCAGGAGGTCGAGCGGGTCGCCCACGACGTCACGCCCGACCAGTTGGTGGCCATCGGCCGCGATGTGGAGTGCCAGGCACTGGCCCGGGCGGTGAAATGGCATGCGGAGCGGCGGATCCTGCTCAACGGGCGGCGGACGGTGGTGTTCGCGTAAACCGGTGCGGTGGTTACGGCGGTTGCGGCGATCGGAGTGCTCGCAGTGGTCGCAGTGGTCGCAGTGGTTGCGGCGGTTGCGGTGGTTGCGGTGGTTGCGGTGGGGCAAGGACGCCAAGGGCCGGTCGCCCTGGACACGCGGACGGGTGCTCGCGTCGCTGGCCGTACTGACCGCTGCCCTGCTGACGTTCCACGCGGCCGTACCCAACACCGTCGGCAACCTGGGCAGCCTGCTGGAGGCGTTCCTGCCTTGGCTGGGCCTTGCCGTTCCCGTGCTCCTGCTCCTGGCCCTGCTGCGCCGCTCGACCACGGCGCTGGTGGCCCTGTTGCTCCCGGCGGTCGTCTGGACGTACCTCTTCGGCGGGCTCCTCTTCCCTCGGGCGGGTGAGGAGGCTGACATCACGGCGATCCAGCACAACGTCAGCGACGAGAACCCCGATCCGGCGGCCACGGCGAAAGCGCTGATGGAGGCCGGCCCGGAGCTGATCGCGCTGGAGGAGCTGACACCGTCCGCGCTGCCGCTCTACGAGAAGACCCTGGCCCCCGCCTACCCCCACCACGCGGTCGAAGGCACGGTCGGCCTCTGGTCGAAGTACCCGCTGACGGACGTACGACTGCTGGACATCAGGCCGAAGGGGATCGGGGAGGGCTGGGACCGCGGACTGCGGGCGGGCGCACGCACGCCGTGGGGCGAGATCGCCGTATACGTGGCTCATCTGCCCTCGGTCCGCATAGGGCCGACGGGCTTCGCGTCCGACTACCGGGACGAGAGCGCGGGACTGCTGGGCAAGGCCCTCGCCGCGGAGAAGACGGCGAAGGTGATCCTGCTGGGCGACTTCAACGGCACGCTGGACGATCGAGGACTGGACCCGGTCACGTCGCGGATGGAGTCGTCGACAGGGAGGTTTGCGTTCAGCTGGCCCGAGGTGTTCCCCGTCTCCCGGATCGACCACGTAATGGCGCGTGCGGCGACGGTCACCGACGTACGCACCCTGCCGGCCACGGGAAGCGACCACCTGCCGATTGCCGCAGGCATCAGACTCGCCTGACGGTCGGCGATGAGTTTCACGGTGGGCGCCAGTCTGTATCTCCGACACGCTATGCGCGCTTGAGGAGAACATCATGACCGCGACCTACACCTTCGACGTCTTCTCCAGCCTCGACGGCTTCGGCGCCGCCGGCGGCGACTGGACCGGCTACTGGGGCAAGCAGGGCCCCGAGCTGCTCGACCACCGTCTCGCCCTGTACGGCGGGGAGCAGCGGATGGTCTTCGGGGCCAATACGTATCGGGCGTTCGTGGGGATGCTGGCGGCAAGCACCGAGGAGTCCGAGGTACGTGACCCCTGGGTCACCCGGATGGTGAACCTCCCCGCGACGGTGGTGTCGACCACGCTGCAAGAACCCCTCGACTGGCCGGACGCGACCGTCGTGAGCGGGGATGCCGTGGACGTCGTAGCCCGGCTCAAGGAGGAGTCCGAGGTGCCGTTGCGCTCACACGGCAGCCTGTCGATGAACCGGGCGCTGATGGCCGCGGGCCTGGTGGACCGCGTCCAGGTGACGCTGTTCCCGGTGATCACCGGTCGGACCGGCCTGGACCCGATCTTCCAGGGCGCGGCCGACTTCGACCTCGAACTGATCGAGAGCCGGACGCTCGACGGCCACATCCAGGAACTGGTCTACCGGCCTGCCCTGCATCTGGCTCAGTGAGGTTGTGTCAACGACCATCGACCGTACTGTCGAACCAGTTACCGAGGAGGACTTCTGATGCGCAGCGTGACCTATTCGATGAGCGTTTCCCTTGACGGCTACATCGTCGACCCGGATGGCGGCATCGACTGGACGGTGCCCGCCCCGGACGTCTTCCGCTTCTGGATCGACGAGATCCGAGACGTCGACGTCCACATTATGGGACGACGGCTGTACGAGACGATGCTGTACTGGGAGAACGCCGACCAGGATCCTTCGCTCGGCGAGGCAGAGCTTGAGTGGGCCGGGCTCTGGAACCCGCTCCCGAAGGTGGTGTTCTCGACCACGCTGTCGGAGGTGCAGGGAAACGCCCGCCTGCTCTCGGGCGGCCTCGCGGAGGAGATCGAGCGGTTGCGGGCCGAGCCGGGGGAGGGCGAGATCGCGATCGGCGGGGCGACCCTCGCCGCCGAGGCGTCCGCGGCAGGCCTGATCGACGAGTACCGGACCATGGTCTACCCGGTCCTGATCGGCGGCGGCATTCCGTACTTCCCCCGGAACGAGCGCCGGGTGGACCTCGAACTGGTCGAGACGCGCACTTACAACTCGAAGGTCGTTTATCTCCGGCACCGGGTGGTGCGGTAGCCGGCTTGTCTGCCGGGCAGTGGGGAGAACGACCCTCGGCCATCACGACTTTGTAATCGTCCTGCTCAGGAGGTGCTCCCTGCGGCTTCAGGGACGAGTCGGCTCGTGAAGCCACGGGAGGCCAGTCGCTCATATGCGCGAATTACCTTGGTCGGTACATCTTGCGTGATCATGAACCCCTGGGCTGGGTAGATCAGCAGCCGTTGCAGTGAACCGACCAGCATGTCGATCACAAGGCGTGCGTCCTGGATGGAGCCGACATAGTCAGGGAGCGTCATGGCGGTCGACGCACTGACGAACTCGGTTTCCGGCCAGAGCTTACGGGCGGTGGCGTACACCCGACGCTCCTCATACGGCTTGCTGACGAGCAGTACGGACGACACGTCGGCTCCGCGTTCTTCGAGTAGGGCGCGCGACAGCGTGATGTTCTGACCCGTGTTGCGAGCGTGGGGCTCAACGAGGATCACGCCCGCCGGCACACCCAGTTCGAGAGCGCGATCCCGGTAGTGCTCGGCTTCACCGCGCGGCATGCGCCCCTCGGTGGTCCGACTGGTCGCCCCGGTGAAGACGATCAGGGGCATCATGCCGCGCCGGTACAGGTCGACGGTGGTGTCCGCGACTCCCAAATCGTGACTACCGAGACCGATGCCCACCGAGCACGGGCGCGGTTCGTGGTGCATCTGCTGGTAGTCCCACAGGAGTTGGGTGTCTTCCCAATCTCGTACGGAGATCACGCCGAGCCTTCCTTTTCGCTGCCGTTGTCGTTGGCGGAGTCGGGCACCTTGAACTCGTACTCCCACGCAAAGCGTGACGCTGCGTGGATACCGACCGCGAACTCAACCACCGTGCCATCCGCCGTGTACGTGGTCCGGTGAAGTTCGACCACGGGTTCGCCGACGGGGAGCTGTAGGAGCTTCGTCTCGTCTGCGGTCGGGATGCGGGCGAACAGTGCCTCCTTCATGTGGTCGACCTCGTATCCCGCGTCGTACAGGACGCGGTATCCGCCGCCAGGGCCGGCGGGCCCCGGAGTCGGGTCGACGATGCGTGTTCCCTCGACGTGTTCCGGCCGGTAGTAGCTGGTCAGAGTGTGCGTGGGCTGCGTTCCCTCCTTCACGAGCCGGGCGCGCGCGTACACGTCGGCGCCGACGTGTACGCCGAGCCCCTCCGCCACAAGGCTGCTCGCTTGGACGCGGCTCACGGACTGCGTCTGCTCGTTGCGCCTGTAGGTGCGCCCCGATGCCACGCGGTCCGCGATGAACGCGACTTCGTCGCCGTCACGCCACTTCACTTTGTCGTACCGCGCGATGCCGAGTCGCTTGAGTCGGGTGCGTGGGCGGACCATCGTGCCGTGCCCGCGCGTTGAGGTCACGAGGCCTTCCGCCTCGAGCGCCTTGTACGCCTGATGGACGGTGGACTTGGAGCCTTCCCCGGCCTCGACCTGCTCTCTGATCTGCGGCAATGGCTTGCCGGGTTCGATCTCGCCGTTCCTGATCTGTTCCGCAAGCCTGTCTGCCAGCTCACGCCACTTCGATGCCATGTAGGACTCCTTTCGATACCTCTCAGTCAAGCGCAGTCCTAGGACTGTTGACAGTTACTGGGACTGCGATGCATAGTCGCCTCAGGCGGTTCACAGTCCTAGGACAGCGAGTTTAGGGGGTTCCTCTTCGAGCTACTTCAATGCCGTGCCATGACACCTCAGTCCCTGCCTGGCTACCACCTCTCGGTGAGGAGGGGCCGTCACCGGAGTCCCGAGCCTTACCGCCCAACCAAGGGAAGTGAGCCCATGGAACAGTTCGAGCGTGCACGTCTCGATTCGTACTTCGCCCGCATCGCGGCTGCCTTCGCCCCGACGGAGAGGCCGTCGGCCTTCCTGATCACGCATCTCCTGCCCGAGCGCCCCTCGTTCGCGCGGGCCGTGGGCACCAGCACCCGCCTCCGGGCCGTCCTGCCCAAGCCCAAGTCGGTCAACGCAGCCGCCCGCCGTGAGATCGAAAGGGCGACCCAGTGCGACACCCTGTCGCGCGAGCTGTTCGAGGACCCCGGCACGGCGGTCGACTACATCGAGTCGCGTGCCAGCGGTGAGGCTGTCGTCCTCCTCGACGTCGGCGGGTACTTCGCACCGACGCTCGATGCCCTGTGTGAGCGGTTCTCGGGCCGCGTCCTGGGGGTGGTCGAAGACACGGAGAACGGGCACAAGAGGTATGCCGGCGCCGAGAAACTGCCGTGCCCGGTGGTCTCCGTCGCCCGGTCCCCGCTGAAGGACCCCGAAGACTTCCTCGTGGGTCAGTCGGTGGTGTTCTCGACCGAGGCACTCATGCGGAGCCGTGGTGACATCCTGCACGGCCGACCGGCCCTCGTGATCGGGTTCGGCAAACTCGGGTCGAGCATCGCCCGGCTGCTGCACGCCAAGGGTGTACAGGTCACCGTGCACGACATCGACCCCGTCCGCCGCACACAGGCTCTCTCGCAGGGCTTCACTGTCACCAGGGACCGCGACACGGCCCTGCACGGGGCGGGTCTGATTCTCTGCGCGACGGGGGCTGTGTCCTTACGGGGCGAGGACTTCTCGGCTCTGCGGAATGGTGCCTACGTCGCCACGGTCACGAGCAGCGAGGACGAACTCGACCTCGCCGGCCTTCCCGACGTGTACCAGCGGACCCCGAGCGGGGAGCACATCACCCGATACCAGACGACCGGCCACTACTTCTACCTGCTCAACGGTGGCAACGCCGTCAACTTCCTGCACGGTGCCAGCGTGGGCCCGTTCTCTACCTCGTGCAGGCCGAGATACTCGCGGGCATCCGAAACCTCGCTCACGGGGACCTCGGACCCGGTATGCATGAGGTCGACGCCGAGGACCGCGCGACCATCGCCGGAACCTGGCTCAACTACTTCAACCGCTAGGAGAACCAGCCTCATGCCGATCACCGCGCAGCATGTGCGCGACACCGTCGATACTTACCTCGCCGACCACCCCGGCGAGGAAGACGCCCTTTCGACCCTGTGCAAGGTCGTCGAGCAGGCGGGCGACGCGGTCGCATCGCGCAAGGAGTTTCGCGGACACGTTACCGCTGGCGCCGCCCTGGTCCGCCCCGACGGCCGTGTTCTCACCATCGAACACCGAGCGCTGCGCAAGTGGTTGCTGCCCGGCGGTCACATCGAGGCCGACGACGAGAGCCTGCGTGACGCTGCTCTACGCGAGTTGGCCGAGGAGACCGGCATCAGTCGCGATCAGGTCGAATCGGCCGACGACATGCCCCTTCATGTCGACGTGCACATGATCCCGGCCAACGACGCCAAGGATGAACCGGAGCACCTGCACTTCGACTTCCGGTACCTGTTCCGAACCACCGCAGACGCGGTCGAGCTGCAGGAAGAAGAGGTCACGAACTACTCGTGGCAGTTCGCGGACATGCTGACGACCGAGCCCCTGCGCTCCCGGGTGATGGCAGCCGCCGTACACCCCTAGGTCGCGGAATCCCTGATCAGGACCCCGGTACTGGTCGCTGAGCGATCTGGCCGACGGCCGACGAGTGCACGTTCAGACGTTCAGCCGCTGGTTGTCGTTCGGTCATCACAGGAAGGTGATCGCCACGCTGGAACGGGGTCGTCACCAGTCGGTGGAGGACGAGTCCGCACGAGCGGGGCAGTTGTGGCTGGGCCCGGATCCCCATAGTGCGTGGCGCATGCGCCACGCCGCTGCTCGCAAGACATCGATCCCCTCACAGCCGTGGAGTCCCTGAGAGCGGCGCTCGACCAGCTCGGCATCGTGCTCCCGTCTCTCGGTGTCGACGCGGCCTCACCCGCCCTCGGCCTCGTGGAACTCGGGCGTGTACGCGCTGACGTGGCCCTGCGGTTGGCGCACACGCTTCGGCACGGGGGTCCGGCGGTATGACGGTGAAGCGGTCGGTCGAAATCCTGGACGTCGAACAGACCACGGCGATGCGCGATACGGCGGTCCGGTTTCTCGGTGAACCGGCGTTGCCGCGGTACGAGACCGTGCAGCACTTCGGGCACGCCTTCCACCGCGACCTGTGGCGGCTGATTAGATCGAACGGGCGGGCCTGGCCGGTGAGTTCGAGCGCGTCAAGCGGCTCGCCCGCTCCGTCGTGGCCCTGTGCGACCACCACGAGAATCTGAACAGCCCGAACAGGGCGACCTCTTGAGCGTGGGGCCCTGAACACCTTTGTACGGGGGATCGGAATCCGGTCGTCCGAGGTTTTCGGTTGCAGCAATTGGTCCGTACCAAAGCATTGACTCGGCCTTGTCCCACTCCTTAAATCAACAGGCGACGCCTTCACCCCCCACCCCGGTCGGCTCACCTGTGTGCTCGGCCGCCGTATGGAAGGACCGCGACGTGGCTTCCCCACGCCTGCTTCGCAGATGCCTGTTCGCCGCCTTGTCCGCCGTGTTGGTCGCGTCCGCCGCGACCGGCGCCGCGCATGCGGCTCCGGCGGATCCAGCGGACCCATCGGATGTCTCCGCCGCCGCGGTGACGTTCTCCGACACCTTCGACGGTGCCGTCGGCAGTGCCGTCAACTCCTCGAAGTGGTCGCTGGAGACCGGCGACAACGTCAACAACCATGAGCGCCAGTACTACACGTCCGGTACCAACAACGCGGCCCTGGACGGCCAGGGCCACCTGGTGATCACGGCCAAGAAGGAGAACCCTGCCAACTACCAGTGCTGGTACGGGACTTGTCAGTACACCTCGGCCCGGATGAACACCTCAGGGAAGTTCAGCGCGCAGTACGGCCATGTCGAGGCCCGGATGAAGGTCCCGCGTGGGCAAGGCATGTGGCCCGCGTTCTGGATGCTCGGCACCGACATCGGCTCGGTCGGCTGGCCCAACTCGGGTGAGATCGACGTCATGGAGAACGTCGGCTTCGAGCCCTCCACGATCCACGGCACCCTCCACGGTCCCGGCTACTCCGGCTCGGCCGGCATAGGCGCCGGCTACACGCTCTCGAACGGCCAGGCCTTCGCGGACGCCTTCCACACCTTCGCCGTCGACTGGGCGCCCAACTCGATCAAGTGGTCGGTCGACGGCGTCGTCTATCAGACGCGCACGCCCGCCGACGTGGGCGGGAACACCTGGGCCTTCAACAAGCCGTTCTTCCTGATCCTCAACCTCGCGGTCGGCGGCTACTGGTCCGGCGACCCCAACAGCTCCACGGCCTTCCCGGCCCAGCTGGTGGTGGACTCGGTGTCGGTGACCACCGGCGACACGGCCACCGGCGTGGCGATCAAGGGCCTGGCCGGCAAGTGCGCGGACGTCACCGGGGCGAACTCCGCCAACGGAACCCCCGTACAGCTCTACGACTGCAACGGCTCCGCCGCCCAGCAGTGGACCGTGGGATCCGACGGCACGATCCGCGCGCTCGGCAAGTGCCTGGACGTGACCGGCGGCGCCACCGCGGACGGCACCACGACCCAGCTCTACGACTGCAACGGTTCCGCCGCCCAGCGGTGGGCCGTCAGCTCGGCGAACGACATCGTCAATCCGCAGGCCGACAAATGCCTGGACGTGACCGGCAACAACTCCGC
This sequence comes from Streptomyces sp. GQFP, assembly GCF_021545335.1. Lineage (GTDB taxonomy): Bacteria > Actinomycetota > Actinomycetes > Streptomycetales > Streptomycetaceae > Streptomyces. The sequence goes on from NZ_CP089312.1 coordinate 5,807,320, forward strand.
CAACGGCACCCGGCTGCAGATCTGGACCTGCTCGGGCGGCGCGAACCAGAAGTGGACGATCGGCTGACCCAGACCTGAAGACAGCCCGCAACGGAGTCGGCGTCGTCGAGCCACCTCACGCGACCACCAACCACCACACCTGACCAGGGCGACGGCGTCCCCTACATCCGACTCAGCGAAGCCGCCGCGAACAGCACATCCCTGATCGCCTCCCTGTCGCCGTTCTGTCCCGCCGCCGCTTCCTCCGGGGACACGTGGCCCGCTGCCAGTTGGCAGAACTCCACGCCGTCCAGGGCCACATGGGCGACCTCGTGGGCGGCTGAGGGGAGGGCGGCCGGGGAGTCCAGGGGGATGAGCCATTCGCCGCCGCCGGAGCCCTCGATCTCCAGGCGGAGGCTGCGGCCGGGTTCGCCCGCCGGGACCAGGTGGCGGGTCGTTCGGCTCGGGGTCGCCAGGCCTGCTTGGCGGCGGGCTGCCAGGGCCTCCGGGAGCATGCGGGCCGCCAGGTCGATCATGCCGTGGAGGTAGCGGGGGGCCGGAGGGTCGTAGGGGTAGTCCACCGCTTCCGCGATGTCGCCCGCGTGGACCCAGCACTCGAAGGCGCGGTCCAGCATCGCGTCGTGCAGCGGCAGTTCGAAGTCGCCGTACGGCACCGGCAGCTTGCCCGCGCCGCCGCCCGCGAAGGAGACCGTCCGGATGATTCCGTGGCTCTGCGCCCGCCATGGCATCCGGACCGAACGGGTCGGGGGGAAGTACGACGCCCGCCAGTACGCCTCCGTGCGGCCCGCCGGAGTCGGGGGCATCGGGGTCTTCTGGTCGCCCGTCACCGGGTCGTCCAGGCCCAGTGCCACCGCCACCAGGCCGTCCACGCTCAGCAGATGCGCGATGACCCCGGCGACCGTCGTCCGGCGCGTCGTCTGCTCGTCGCCCTCGAACCAGCGCAGGCGTACGGGCGCGTGCCACTCCGCGTCGCCGAAGTCCTGGAGCAGGGCGTCCAGGCGGGCGGTCTCCGCGTCGTACGGAGTCGCCCACTCCGGGACCGGGATGCGTGGCGGGCGCCGGTCCAGGCAGCCTTCCAGGACTCGGGTGCGCAGGGTCGGGTCCAGGTCGAGGGGCTCGGGGCGTTGGAGCAGTTCGACCGCCTCTCGCAGGCGCCTTGCCTCGTCCGCGCAGGCTCCGCACTCCCCGAGGTGGTCCTCCACCGCCAGCGTCTCCTCCGGTGCGCACGCCGCCAGCGCCCACGCCCCCAGCAGCGACCTCAGTACGTCGTGTTCCAGGATCAGGGGTACGGGGGGTCCTGGGGGTCCTGAGGGGACGGCAGGCAGGGGGTGGCCCGTGTCCTCCACCGAGGAGCGTGGTGTCGGTATGCGGGGCGGGCCGGCGCTCGCGTCCCGTTCCTTGTCGTTGTCGGGGCCTTGGGGGCCTTGGGGGCCCTGCCCCTCGTACCCCTTCCAGTCCCCGTCCTCGTGGCCCGCGCCGCTCACACCGCACCCCCGTATTCGGGGGGTGCCCCCGGTGTGCCGGTGTCGTGGGCCGTGGACAGGAGTTGGAGGCCCAGGCGGAGGCGGCGGCGGGCCTCGGCCTCCGTGACGCCCAGGTCGACAGCGGTCTGGCGGTAGTCGCGGCGGTCGAAGTACGCCAGCTCCAGGGCGGCGCGCAGCGGGGCCGGCATGGACGTGACGATGTAGTCCGCGCGGGCGGCGACGGAGGCCCGGCGGACCCGGCGTTCCAGTTCCTCCAGGGAACTCGTCGAGCCGGTGGTGGCTGTTGCCTCTGGGTTGGTCAGTGCTGCTGTCTCCGTCTGGCGCAGGCGCTTAACCGCGAGGCTGTGGGTCAGGGTGGCCACCCAGGAACGCAGGGGGCCCTGTTTGGGGTCGTACGCGTCGGGGTGCTGCCAGACGTGGGCGAAGACCTCGTGGGTGATGCGGTCGGCGGCCTGTTCGTCGGCCAGGACACGGTGGGCGAGGCCGTGCACGAGCGAGGCGAACCGGTCGTACAGCTCACCGAGTGCGGCGGCCTCCCCGCGCGCGAGCCGCTGCTGCATCTTGCGGTCCCAGCGGGGCGGTGTGTCCCTCTTCGCCATGCGGTCCCCTCACCCCCTAAAAACTGTCCAGGTCCGGCGGTTGCCCACCCTCTCCTCGAATGTAGTCGGCCCCTCCGACAGCCCACTCCGCTTTGCGGCATTGTGCGCCCTCCGAGGAGCTCTGGATGGTAGAGAACCGACGGAGATCGACCGAGACTGACGTAATAAGCGTCTATTTCGATCGAACAGGATCGCGCGTGACCGAAACAAGCCCCTTGCAAACCGCTTGCAAGTCTCTTGCGATCTTGGCCGAGTAGATGTGCGGTGTTTGGTGGCACTGCTGCTGGGCAGCCGCGTCGACAGGAAGCGTAGGAAAGGCTTCCGTTTCTGTCGCACGGATCTGGCACACGGATCTGTCGCGCGAAGTCGGACGAGTTGAACGAGAGGCGTGATGGTGGCGTTCAAAGTGACCGACGGCGAGCGCGGCGGCTGGACCGTGCTTCAGGTGTCCGGAGAGATGGACCTGGTCACCTCGCCGGAGCTGCGCCAGCGGGTGCACGCGGCGGTGGCCGACGGCCGTCGCCGAATCGTCCTCGACCTCTCCGAGGTCGTCTTCTGCGACTCCAGCGGGGTCGGTGTTCTCATCGCCACCCGTCGGCTGCTGCGGTCCTGCCAGGGGCGGCTGCGCCTGATCCTGCCCGCGCAGGGCATCGCGGACAGCGCCCACGCCCACCACGTCAACCGGGTGCTCGGCGCGCTGGGCGTCCGCCGTCTCTTCGATGTCTACGCGGACCTCACCACGGCCGCCGACGAGACGGCGGCCCCGCTCACCGCGCCCACCCACGTGTGATCCACCTCCATGTGCCCCACGCGCGCGTGACCTGCCTCCGTGCGCCCCGCGCGCGTGACGCCGTTGTCGCGGAATTTCCCCAGTCTTGGCACAGGCGTCGTTTTCGTGTCCCGGATGTCACCTGCGCGTCGTACGCTCCGTGCGGGAAAGACTCTCGACGCGGCTGCAGGTCGCAGCCGCAGAACGCAGACGTAAGGCAGGCCCGACAGACATGGTCAGCTCCGAGTACGGGCGGAAGATCGCAGCCCGGTTCGCCACCTTCGACCAGGACGGCAACGGCTACATCGACCGCGAGGACTTCAGCGTGGCGGCCAAGGCGCTGCTCGCCGAGTTCGGCACCCCCGCCCGGTCCGACAAGGGCCAGGCACTCTACGGCGGTGCCGAGGCATTCTGGCAGGGCATGGCGGGGATAGCGGACCGGGACGGCGACCAGCGGATCACCCGCGACGAGTTCGTGAACGGCGCCGTGAAGCGGCTGCGCGACAACCCCGCCCGGTTCGCCGAGATCGCCCGCCCGTTCCTGCACGCGGCCCTGGCCGTCGCGGACCTGGACGGCGACGGCGCGGCCACCGTCGGGGACGCCGTGCGCGTCCTCAGGGCGCTCGGCGTGCCCGAGGACATCGCCGCCATGGCCGCCGCGACCCTGGACACCGACGCGGACGGCCGGATCGCCGAGACGGAGATCGTCGACGCGTTCGCCCGCTACTTCACCGTCCCCGACTCGGACACGGGCGCCGAGGGCTCCGCGTAGCGTTCACGCAGCTTGTACTTGAGCACCTTCCGCAGGGTCTCGTTGCGCGGAAGGGCGTCCACCACCTCCAGCCGCTCCGGCAGCTTGTGCACGGACAGCCCTTCCGACCGCAGATACGCGGTCAGCGCGGCCAGCGTCAACTCCCCCTCCTCCGCGGCTCGTTCCACGACCGTGCACACCAACTCCCCGCGCTCCGCGTCCGGCAGCCCGATCACCGCCACGTCACCCACCCCCGGATGCGTGTGCAGCAGATCCTCGATCTCCTTCGCCGAGATGTTCTCGCCCTTGCGGATGATGACGTCCTTGAGCCGCCCGGTGAGCACCAAGTGCCCGCTCCCGGTGAGGAATCCGAGGTCACCGGTGCGCAGAAAGCCGTCCGCGTCGAACGCCTCAGCGGTCTGCGCGGGGTCCAGGTACCCCCGGCACACGGCCTCCCCGCGCAGCCGCACCTCGCCGTCCACCACCCGGATCTCCATCCCCTCCGGCGGACGCCCCTCCGTCGTCGCCAGGTTCTCGACCGTGTCGTCCGGCGCCCCCATGGTGATCATCGGCACCTCGGTCATCCCGTACCCGTGCGTGAGCTGCACGCCCATCTCGCGTACGACGGAGTGGTAGACCTCCGGCGGCTTCGGCGCCCCGCCACCCGCCAGCAGCCGCAGGGACGGGATCACCGGAACCCCGGGCTGCTTGCGCTGCTCGGCGAGGAACATGGAGTAGAAGGCAGTGGACCCGCCGGCCACCGTCACCCCGTGCTTGCGGTACCCCTCCAGCGCGTCCGGCAGCGCGAACTGCTCGAACATCACCGCCGGGAACCCGTACAGCAGCAGCATCACCGTGTAGTCGGGGCCTCCGATATGGGCGTACGGGAAGGCCATCGAGCCGACGTCGGACTCGCTGAGCCGCAGCGCGTGCGCGAGGCAGGAGCCGCCCGCGATGAGTGAACGGTCCGTGTGGAGCACGCCCTTGGGGTCGGAGGTCGTTCCCGAGGTCCAGTAGATCCAGCGGACGGAGGTGCCGTCGGCGGGCGGGGGCGGCAGCAACGCCGGGTCCCCGTCCGGCAGTTCGGCACTCCCGTACGCCTGGAAGATCCCCTTCGCGCCGAGCCGCCGCGCCATCTCCGTGTGGTCGAAGCCGCGCCACACGCCCGGTACCGCGAAGAACTCCGCCTTCGACTCCCTTAGCGCGAAGCCGACTTCGCGGTCCCGGTAGAAGGGGATGACCGGAGACTGGACGGCGCCGAGGCGGGTGAGCGCGAAGGAGAGCAGGGCGGTCTCGATACGGGTGGGCAGCTGCCAGGCGACGACCGTGCCGGGGCGTACGCCCATGCCGTACAGGCCCGCCGCCACCCGCTCGGAGCGGGTGCGGAGTTCGCCGAAGGTGAGGGAGCGGTCGTCCTGGAGCAGGACGGGCCGGTCGGGGGTGAGTTCGGCGCGGCGGGCCACCAGTTCCCAGAGGGTACGGGCCGAACCCAGGGCGTGTGCGGTGTCGACGACGTTCACATGGCCCCCAGTAGCTGACGAGTAGTCAGATCGTGCGGGGAGCGTAGGGCTTCATGCCTTGTCGGTCCATAGGAGCGGGACTAACCTTCTAGGGGTGCTTGTAGCTGACGGTCCGTCAGATGATTGTCCGTCAGATAATCACCGGCAACTGGCCAGGCGGAGGGGACCCATGACCGAACTGCCCCGCATCATCAGCGTCGACGACCACGTGATCGAACCCGCGCACCTCTTCGAGACCTGGCTGCCGGCCAAGTACCGCGACAAGGGACCGAAGCCCTTCACCGCCGGAATCGGCGAACTCGCCTACGTGGGCGGCAAATACCGCATCACGACCGACCCCGAGGGCCCGGTCACCGACTGGTGGCAGTACGAGGACCTGCAGTTCCCGTACAAGCGGATCATCGCGGCCGTCGGCTTCTCCCGGGACGAGATGACCCTCGACGGCATCACCCGCGAACAGATGCGCCGCGGCTGCTGGGACCCCAAGGCCCGCCTCGCCGACATGGACCTCAACCACGTCGAGGGCTCCCTCTGCTTCCCCACCTTCCCCCGCTTCTGCGGGCAGACCTTCGCCGAGGCCCAGGACAAGGAGGTCGCGCTGGCCTGCGTGCGCGCCTACAACGACTGGATGGTGGAGGAGTGGTGCGGCGACAGCGGCGGCCGGCTCATCCCGCTGTGCCTGATCCCGCTGTGGGACGTCGAGTTGGCGGTCGCGGAGATCCGGCGCAACGCCGAACGCGGGGTACGGGCCGTGACGTTCTCGGAGATCCCGACCCACCTCGGGCTGCCGTCGATCCACTCCGGCTACTGGGACCCCTTCTTCGCGGTGTGCGAGGAGACCGGGACGGTCGTCAACATGCACATCGGCAGCAGCAGCCAGATGCCCGCCGCCTCCCCGGACGCCCCACCCGCCGTACAGGCCTCGCTGAGCTTCAACAACGCGATGGCGTCGATGATGGACTTCCTGTTCAGCGGTGTGCTGGTGAAGTTCCCGGCGCTCAAACTCGCCTACAGCGAAGGGCAGATGGGCTGGATCCCGTACGCCCTGGAGCGCGCCGACGACGTGTGGGAGGAGCACCGGGCGTGGGGCGGGGTCAGGGATCTGATCCCGGAGCCGCCGTCGACGTACTACTACCGGCAGATCTTCTGCTGCTTCTTCCGTGACAAGCACGGCGTCGCCTCGATCGACGTCGTCGGCCGGGACAACGCCACCTTCGAGACCGACTACCCGCACGTCGACTCAACCTTCCCGCACACGAAGGAAGTTGCCCTCGACCATGTGAAGGGTCTCGACGACGAGACCGTCTACAAGCTGATGCGCGGCAACGCGATCCGTATGCTCGGCCTCGACCTGGACAAGTAGTGGACCTCTCCGACACCCCCCAAGAGGCGGAATTCCGGGCGCGGTTGAGGGAGTGGCTGGCGAAGGCGCTCCCCTCCGTCCCCGCGAAGCCCTCGCCCGACGACTGGCCCGGACGGCGCGCGTACGACCTCGGCTGGCAGCGGACGCTGTACGACGCCGGGTACGGCGAGGTCCACTGGGGCGCCGACCCCGCCGTACGGATGATCTTCCTGGAGGAGACCGAGAAGGCCGGCGCGCCCTATGTGGGCGCCAACTTCGTCGGGTTGCTGCACGCCGGGCCGACCGTCGCCGCCGAGGGGAGCGAGGAGCAGAAGGCGCGTTGGCTGCCTGCCGTGCTGCGCGGTGAGGAGCTCTGGTGCCAGGGGTTCAGCGAGCCGGACGCCGGTTCGGACCTCGCGGCGCTGCGCACGCGTGCGTGGCGCGACGGCGACGACTATGTGGTGAGCGGCTCCAAGATCTGGACCTCGCACGCCGAAGTCGCCGACTGGTGCGAGCTGTTGGTGCGCACCGACCCCGACGCGCCCAAGCACCGCGGTATCACCTGGCTCGCCATGCCCATGGACGCGCCGGGCATCACCGTACGGCCGCTGCGCACGCTCGCCGGGTCGAACGAGTTCGCCGAGGTCTTCCTCGACGAGGTCCGGGTGCCCGTCGCCAACCGGGTCGGCGAGGAGAACGACGGCTGGCGCGTGACCATGGTGACGCTGTCCTTCGAGCGCGGTACGGCGTTCGTGGGGGATGTGGTCGCCTGCCGTCGCGTGCTGGGTGAACTCGCCCTGGCGGCACGGGAGAACGGGCGCTGGGAGGATCCCGTACTGCGGCGGCAACTCGGGCGGCTGAACGCCGAGTTCCGGGCGCTGTGGCGGCTGACCCAGTGGAACGTCAGCGAGGCGCGCGAGGGAGTGCCCGGGGTCGGCGGGTCGGTGTTCAAGCTGCGGTACTCGCACGCCCGGCAGGAGTTGTACGAGGCGGCGGCGGAGGTCCTGGGGGACTGGGCGGCGCTCGATCTCGAACGGCCCTGGGTGCTCGACCGGTTGTCCTCCCTCTCCTACACCATCGCCGCCGGCACCTCCCAGATCCAGCACAACATCCTTGCCGAACGCGTTCTCGGGCTGCCGAAAGGGCGGTGACCTCGCACATGCGGTTCCAACTCACCGAAGATCAGCGGGCGTTGCGGGAGGGCGTACGGGGGCTGCTGGCGGGGCGCTTCGGGCGCGAGCGGCTCAGGGCGGCCACGGAAAGCGCACCTGACCTCGACCGGGAGCTGTGGCGGGAGTTGGGGGAGGCCGGGTTCTTCTCGCTGCGGTTGCCGGAGGCGGCGGGCGGGGTCGGACTCGCGCTGCCCGAGGCGGTGTTGGCGTTCGAGGAGGCGGGGCGCGTGCTCTTGCCCGGGCCGCTGATCGCCACCCATCTCGCGGCGGGCGTCGTGCCGGGCGCGGCGACGGGGGAGACGGTCGTGACCGTCGTCGACGGGGGCGGGGTGGTGGAGTGGCTGGCGGCGGCCGATGTCGTACAGGGGGATGCCGGAGGGGCGGTACCTGTGCGGTCGGTGGATCCGCTCACGCCGCTGCACCGGGTCGCCGCCGATCCGGACTCCCCGTCGGCCGGTGGCGGTACGGACGTACTCCTGACCTCTCTCCTCACCGCCGCCGAGCAGCTCGGTAGCGCCGCTCGGGTGTGCGAGCTGGCCGTGCAACATGCTCGGACCCGTGAGCAGTTCGGGCGGCCGATCGGGGCCTTCCAGGCGGTGCAGCATCTGTGTGCCGGGATGCTGGTGCGGGTCGAGGTGGCGCGGGCGGCGGTGTACGCGGCCGCAGTCACTGCCACACCGGCGGACATCGCGGCGGCGCGGCTGCTGGCCGACGAGGCCGCCGTGCGCGGAGCCCGCGACTGCCTCCAGGTACACGGAGGGATGGGCTTCACCTGGGAATCGGACGTCCATCTGTATCTGAAACGGGCCTGGACACGGGCCCGGCGACCCGGTTCGGTGACGGAGTGTGAGGAGTTGCTCGCCGCTGAGTTACTGGCCGAGGCGTCGTGACGGGACCCGGAACCCGGGCCGGAGCTGGGGTCGGTCGACGGTGGCCGGATTCATGTCATGGATCGTGGCGTAATGGAAGTGTGATGAAGGTGTGCGGCAGTTACTGAGCGTCGATACCGGGTTGTGTCCTTCGCGGGACTCGTCACGGCCCGGAGTCGTGTGTTCGCTCCGGTACCGTCTGTGAGATGCGAGCGGTTCCGAGGTCGAGCCATCACGGTGTTGCCCCTGAGGCGGCCCCGGATCCGGCAGTGCGCGCCGCTCGCGGGGCGGGTCGGAGTTCCGCGCCCGCTTGTTCGACTTCCCGTGACGAGCGTCGCACAGTATGCCGCAGGCGTACTCCTTCGCGTTGGAATATGCCCGAAGCGCTTGTTGGGGTGACTGTACGTCAACCATGCTTTCTCGTAAGGGACTCACGTTCCGTGATCCCTGATCTGGCCGTTGGCCCAACCGTTGTTCTGGGCATGCAGAAAATGGCTACGATCGTGGCCCTCGTGCGGCGCGGGGCGATGTGTCCGCCGGTTCGGATGGTGTGAGCGGTGCAGGTGCTTCAAGTGCAGCTGGAGATCCGGCCCGACCCCACGGAGGTGGGGCGGGCCCGGAGATGGGCGCGGTCACGGCTTGCCGGGTCCGGGGTCGCGGACGACGAGCCGCTGGCCGAGACCCTGATCCTCCTTGTCTCCGAGCTGGTCACCAACGCGGTGGTGCACACCGGGTGTCCGGCCGTGCTGCGGCTGTCCTTCCAGGGCGCGCCACAGGGGGTGGTGGCCGGCGGGTTCGTCCGGCTGGAGGTCGCCGACCTGAGCCCCTGTCCGCCCGCGCCCCGGCACGCCGACGGCGACGAGACCAACGGGCGCGGCCTGGAACTGGTCGACGGGCTCGCCGACCGCTGGGGGTGGAGTCCCGAGGGCGTCGGCAAGCGCATCTGGTGCGAGCTGGACCGATGTCCGGCTCCCCCGGCGCCGCATGGGGGTGGCAGTGGCAGCGCGGTGGCGGCCACGGCTTCAGTCACGTCCGTGACTAGGACTTCGGCTTCGGCTTCGACTTCGGTCACCGCTTCCGCGTACGGGGGCATGGCGGCGTACGAAGCCGTGTGACGTCTGCGTCCGTGGCCTGTTGATGCGGCGCTCGGCGGGGCATCGGTGCAGAAATGCCCGGTTTTCCGGCCGGGTGTGGTGGGGTGCGCCGGGGTGTGCCCCTGTGCGCGGTTGTCGCAAAAAGGGCGTAAGCGATAAATCCCCGAACGGGTGTTGACGTGACGTGACCACTTGAACACGCTTGTGTTCAGTGCGATTCGCCGTGAGGGGACGGCGAGGGTTTCGGTGACGGGGGCCCTCGGCGAGTGCGGATCGCGATTCGGCGTCAGCCTCCTCAGGGGCAAGGGGGCGGGGTGGGAACGCCGAAGGCGGGTGGCGGCGCGCGATGCCGTACTTGGGGTGGGCAGTGGCGCGCCGCCGGCCGGCCAGCGGGGGCTAGAGGATCGCTACGGGTGCGACGGGGCTGCCCGTGGCACCCGTGAACGGTTCTGGGGTCGCCGACAGCAGGAACTCATAGCGGTTCTCTTGTCCACAGGCTGTGGACAACTTTTCGAGATTCCAGTTCTGGCCCTGTGGCATCCCCATCTCCACCAGGTCGAGCGCGTGTACGGGCATCCAGAGATCCTCCGACTCCGGCGGAAATATCTCAAAGGTGAGTGTGTCGTTCGCGACCGCCGAGACGTCCCGCGCGTGGAACCACTCCGGCGTACGGATCGACAGTCCGGGCGAGGGGTACGTGTACCCGTGCTTGTCGCCGGCCAGGTACACCTGCATCTGCCCGGTCCGTACGAGCACGATGTCACCGGCTCGTACGCGTGTTCCGGCGAGTTCCTCCGCCGCGTCCAGGTCCTCCGGGGTGACCGCGTGCCCCCCGTCGAGCCGGTCGACACCCCGCGCGCGGGCCACGTCCAGCAGCACCCCGCGCGAGACGACATGCGGCGCCTTGTCGGCGCCGGCGAACTCGGCGCCGGAATGGGCGGTGATGCTGCTCGCCGGGCGGCCGTTGTAGAGCTTCCCCGAGTGGGAGGCGTGGGCGAGGGCATCCCAGTGGGTGCCCGCCTGGAGCCCCAGGGTCACGATGTCGTCGCTGGTCGCGACTGTTCCGGAGCCCGGTGGCCCGAACAGCTCCTGGTTGATCTGGATCATCGCGTGTACGGGGTTCAGCCGGCCCGGAATCGCCCCGGTCTGGACGCCGTCCTGCTGTAGAGGGAGGGCGAGGGGGATTCGGTGTCCGGTACGGACGGTCGCGGCGGCCTCTCGGACGACCTGGTCGGTGATGAGGTTGAGGGTGCCGAGCTCGTCGGCTTCCCCCCAACGCCCCCAGTTGTTCACGCGTTTGGCGATGGCGTGGAACTCGGCCGGCAATGACATGAGTCCGGTCCCTCCCGGGGCTTGCCTCCGGATATCTGACGGGTCATAAAATCTAACGGTCCGTCAGAAACCGCGGGAAGGGGTCGGCATGGGGAACTTCTTGGCAGGCAAGGTGATCGCCGTGACCGGCGCGGGGCGGGGGATCGGCCGGGCGGTGGCGTTGGGTGCGGCGGCGGAGGGGGCGCGGGTCGTCGTCAACGACTACGGGGTGTCGATGGACGGCGCGTCCCCGGCCAGCGAGGTCGCCGAGGGCGTCGTCAAGGAGATCGAGGCGGCGGGCGGGGAAGCCGTCGCGGTGGCCGACGATGTGTCCACGATGGCGGGCGGTCAGCGGGTCGTTGACGTCGCGGTGTCGTCGTACGGGCGACTGGACGGTGTGGTCTGCGTCGCCGGGATCCTGCGCGAGCGGATGCTGTTCAACATGTCCGAGGAGGAGTGGGATCCGGTCGTCGCCACGCATCTCAAGGGCACGTTCACGGTGTTCCGGGCGGCGTCGGCGGTGATGCGGCAGCAGCGGGCGGGGACGCTGATCGGGTTCACCAGCGGCAACCATCAGGGGTCGGTGTCGCAGGCCAACTACAGCGCGGCCAAGGGCGGGATCATCTCGCTGGTGCGGAGCGCTGCGCTTGGCTTGCACAAGTACGGGGTGAGTGCGAACGCGGTTGCGCCGGTTGCTCGTACGCGGATGTCGGCCAACGTTCCTATGGAGTTGGCGGAGATCGGGGAGCCGGAGGATGTGGCTGCGTTGGTGGTTTATCTGCTGTCCGATCGCGCGGCGGAGCAGGGGATCACTGGGCAGGTGTACACGGTTGCTGGGCCGAAGATCGCGGTTTGGGCGCAGCCTCGGGAGTTGCGGGCGGCGTACGCCTCCGGCGGGTGGACGCCGGAGCGGATTGCGGAGTTTTTGCCGGGGTCTGTGGGGGCGGATCCGATGCCGATGCTTTTGCAGTTGGAGCGGATGGAGAAGGCGGCGCGGGAAGGGGCTCGGCCCAACGCCCAGTAGCTCGGGGGTGCGTGTGGTTTGGCGGGTGCGGGTGCGTTGTGGCTGATCGCGCAGTTCCCCGCGCCCCTGGGTGGGTGTCGGCGTCCGGCGTTTGGAGGGGAGCCTCGTGGAGTTTGGGTTCAGTGCCATTGATGAGGAGTTCCGTCGGGAAGCTCGGGGGTGGCTCTGTGCGCATGTTGATGAGGCCGGTGATCGGCGGGCCTGGGAACGGGTGTTGGGGAAGGCCGGGTGGATTGGGCTTTCCTGGGGGGAGGGTGGGTATGGGAATCGCAGTCTTGGGTTGACCCAACAGGTTGTCTGGGCTGAGGAATACGCGCGGTCTGGGGCGCCTGTGCGGTCCGGGCACATTGGGGAGAATCTGCTCGCGCCCACGCTTCTCGCGCATGGGACCGAGGAGCAGCGGGCGCGGTTTCTGCCGCCGATCGCCGCCGGTGAGGAGCTGTGGTGTCAGGGGTACAGCGAGCCTGGGGCGGGGTCTGACCTTGCCGGGGTGAGTACGAAGGCCGAGCGTGCCGCTGACGGGACGTATCGGATCACCGGTCAGAAGATCTGGACTTCCCTTGCCCATGAGGCCGATTGGTGCTTCGTGCTCGCCCGTACGGAGGCGGGGTCGAGTCGGCATCACGGGCTTTCGTTTCTGCTCGTACCCATGGATCAGCCGGGGCGGATCGAGGTTCGGCCCATTCGGCAGATGACCGGGACCAGTGAGTTCAACGAGGTCTTCTTCGACGGGGCGTGTGCGCGGGCGGAGCATGTTGTCGGGGGCGAGGGGGGTGGCTGGGGCGTCGCCATGAGTCTGCTCGGGTTCGAGCGGGGGGTGTCGACACTGGCCCAACAGATCGGGTTCGCCGGGGAGTTGGGGCGCGTTGTGCGGGCCGCCGTCGACAGTGGCGCGGTGGCGGATCCCGTCGTACGGGAGCGACTCGTGCGGCAGTGGGCCGAGTTGCGGGTGATGCGGTGGAACGCCCTGCGGACGTTGGGGGGTTCGGCGGATGTCGGCGGCGCGGCGAGCGTGGCCAAGCTGTTGTGGGGCGGGTGGCATCAGCGGCTGGGGGAGCTGGCGATGCTGGTGCGGGGGGCGGCTGGTGGGGTGGGGCCGGTGGACTGGTCGGCTGGGGCGCCGTACGAACTCGACGCCGCGCAGCACCTGTTCATGTTCTCCCGGGCCGACACGATCTACGGCGGCTCCGATCAGATCCAGCGCACGATCATCGCCGAGCGCGTGCTCGGTCTGCCCAGGGAATCCAGGGAATCCAGGGAATCCAAGGGAATCAAGGGGGTTGGCTGATGCGCGGGGTGCTGTTCGACGGGAAGCAGGTCCAGGTCGTCGACGATCTGGAGGTGCGGGGGCCGGGGGCCGGGGAGGTGCTGGTCGCGGTTGCGGCTGCCGGGTTGTGCCACAGCGATCTCTCCGTCGTGGACGGGACCATCCCCTTTCCCGTTCCTGTCGTGCTCGGGCACGAGGGGGCGGGGGTGGTGGAGGCCGTTGGGGACGGGGTCACGCATGTCGTATCCGGGGACCACGTGGCCCTGTCGACGCTCGCCAACTGCGGTGCGTGCGCGGAGTGCGACCGGGGGCGGCCGACCATGTGCCGGCAGGCGATCGGGCGGCCCGGGCGGCCGTTCAGCCGGGGCGGGCGGCCGGTGTTCCAGTTCGCGTCCAACTCCGCCTTCGCGGAACGGACGGTGGTGAAGGCCGTGCAGGCGGTGCGTATCCCGAAGGACATTCCCATGACCTCCGCCGCGCTCATCGGGTGCGGGGTGCTGACCGGGGTGGGTGCCGTGCTCAACCGGGCCAAGGTGGACCGCGGGGACAGTGTGGTGGTGATCGGTACGGGTGGGGTCGGGCTGAACGTTCTGCAGGGCGCGCGGATCGCTGGGGCCCTGCGGATCGTCGCCGTGGACGCGAATCCGGCCAAGGAGGAGGTGGCTCGGCGGTTCGGCGCGACCGACTTCCTGACGTCCACGGAGGGGGTACGGGAGGTTCTGCCGCCGGGTGTCGACCATGTGTTCGAGTGCGTGGGGCGGGTGGAGCTGGTCCGGCAGGCCATCGATCTGCTCGACCGGCACGGGCAGGCGGTGCTGCTCGGCGTACCGCCCGCCACCGCCGAGGCGTCCTTCCTCGTCTCGTCGATGTACCTGGACAAGTCGATCCTGGGCTGCCGGTACGGGTCCTCGCGGCCCCAGCGGGACATCGCGCTGTACGCCGAGCTGTACCGCGAAGGGCGGCTGCTGCTCGACGAGTTGGTGACCGAGACGTATCCGGTCGAGGACTTCGAGAAGGCGGTGGGGGACGCGGAGGCGGGGCGGGTGGCTCGGGGGGTGCTGACGTTCTGAGGCGCGGGGGATCACCTGCTGACTCGGGGGATGACTCCTTGGGTGTCGGGATCGCTTTCTGAGTGGGGCATGCCAGGAGTTGTCCACAGGCGCCGGAAATCCCCTGGGGCGTTGTCGGTCCCGACCTCTACCTTCGGCCCATGAGCTATCGCGACGTCGCCTCGAAGCAGATCCTGATCTGGGCCTGCACCTCTGTTGGCGCGCGTGTGCCGGTGGCCATGGCTCCGCTGGCTCTGGTGTTCCTGGTGCGCGAACGCCCGGGTGGCTATGCGCTGGGTGCGGCGCTCGCCGCCGCGTTCGTGATCGGGGAGATGATCGGCGCTCCGGTCGTCGGCCTGCGGCTGCGTCCCGACCGGGCCCGTCCTCAGCTTGCCGTGGCACTCGCGGCCGGGACCGCCGGATTCGTGGGGCTCGGGGTGTTGCCGGGGGCGCATCCCGTGGTCCTCGCCGCGTTCGCGTTCCTGGCCGGTGGCGCTCCGGCCGCGGTCGCCGGCGGGCTGCGCGCGATGCTCACGACCCTGGTCCCGGCGCGTGCCGTGACGCAGGCGCTGTCCACCGAGTCCATGCTGAACTCGGGCATATGGGCCGTCTCCCCGGCCGCCGTCACCGGCCTCGCGCTGGGCGTGGCACCGCGCGTCCCGCTGCTCCTCGCCGCTGCCCTGATGGCGTCGTCGATCGTGGGCCTGTGGCTGCTTCCGGCGGGCTGGGCGGCGCCGGACGAACACCGGACGGAGGGCAAGGGCAAGGGGAAGGGGAAGGGGCGGGGGAGGGGGAGGGGGCCTTCGCTGCTCGGGCTCCTGGTCGCCGCCTGGCCCGTGTACGTCACGGGTGCGGCCGGGCTCACCCTGCTCGGCCTGGCCGAACTCGTCCTGCCCGCGCTTCTCGAACAGCGCGGCATCGGCGTCGGCTGGTCCGGCCCGATACTGACGGGACTGGCGGTGGGCGCGGGGCTGGGTGCCTTCCTCTACGGCGTCCGGTCCTGGCCGGGACGGCTGCGCACCCGGAGCGTGGTGCTGATCGGCGGTATGTCGGTCTGCGTGACCGCCGCCGCGCTGATACCGCACACGGCCGGGGTCGCCGCCGCGCTGGCCCTGGGCGGCATGCTCCAGTCGGGCGCGCTGGTCACCCGCAACCTGTCCCTGCGCGAGGCGCTTCCGGCGAGTGCGCTGGCCGCGGGGTACTCGGTCATGTACGCGGCTGCCAGCGCGGGTTACGCGGCGGCGGGCTCGCTCGCGGGCGCCCTCCTCCAGGTGACGGCACCGTCCACGGCCGTCCTGGCAGGCGTGGCCCTGACGCTGGTGCTGACGGCCGTCGGGTGGTGGGGCGAGACGCGCTCCGGTGACCGTCCGGCTGACCGTTCGGCGCCGGGTTCAGCGCATGACACCGATCCGGTCGCTCCCGTCCGCCCCCACGCCCCCGGACCGGAAGGTACGGCGATACGCGGTCGGCGTGACGCTGAGGATCGCTTGTAGGTGCTGCCGCATCGACTGGGCCGTGCCGAAGCCCGCGTCCCGGGCCACCTGGTCGACGGACAGGTCGGTGGACTCCAGGAGGTGTCGGGCCCGTTCCACACGCTGCTGGGTGAGCCACTGGCCGGGGCTGACGCCGACCTCCTCACGGAACCGGCGCGTGAACGTCCGTACCGACATCGACTCCTGCTCGGCCATGTCGCGCAGCTGGAGCGGTTCGTGGAGGCGGCCAAGGGCCCAGGCGCGGGCGGCAGTCGTGGTGGCCAACTGGGGTGCCGGTACCGGGCGTTGGATGTACTGGGCCTGCCCGCCGTCGCGGTGCGGTGGTACGACCGTACGGCGGGCCACGTCGTTGGCGACGGCGGCGCCGTGGTCGCGGCGCACCATGTGCAGGCACAGGTCGAGCCCGGCCGCGACGCCGGCCGAGGTCAGGACGTCGCCGTCGTCGATGAACAGGACGTCCGCGTCGACCTCGATCTTCGGGAAGGTCCGCTGGAAGTGCTCGGCGTCGGCCCAGTGCGTGGTGGCCGGGCGGCCGTCGAGGTGACCGGCGGCGGCGAGGACGTACACGCCGGTGCAGATGGAGGCGAGCCGGGTGCCGGGCCGGATGTGGGCGAGGGCGGCGGCCAGTTCGTCGGTCAGCACGCCCTCCTCGAAGACCGGGCCGATTTGGTACGACGCCGGGACGATCACCGTGTCGGCGGTGGCCAGGGCCTCCGGGCCGTGGGCGACCTGGATGGCGAAGTCGGCGTCGGTCTCGACGGGGCCCGGCGGGCGGATCGAGCAGGTCACGACCTCGTACAGGTACCGGCCGAGGGTGTCCTTGGGGCGACCGAAGATGCGGTGCGGGATGCCCAACTCGAAGGGGAGCAGACCGTCGAGGGCGAGGACGACGACGCGGTGGGGCCGGAAGTCCGCGTCCCCTTGCGGGCGGGGGGAGGTGATGGAGGTGATGGGGGCGATGGGGGCGATAGCCATGGCCCGATCCTAACGAATGCTGTCTCTCCGGCCACTCGTTCGGGGAGTCCGCAGGTCGGAAGCTTGACGGCGTGACGACGACAGAGACATCCGACGCCGCCGGTACAGCTGATTCCGCCAGTGATCTCCGAAAGCCCGGCCGAGCGCCGCGTCTCCGCATCCACAGGGCGTGGTTCGTCGCCGCCGTCGCCTTCGTGACGATCATCGGCGCCGCCGCCTTCCGCTCCCTGCCCGGCCTGCTCATCGACCCGCTGCACCAGGAGTTCGACTGGTCGCGCGGCACGATCGGGGCCGCCGTCTCCATCAACCTGGCGCTGTACGGGCTGACGGCGCCGTTCGCCGCCGCTCTGATGGACCGGTTCGGCATCCGGCGGGTCGTAGCGGTCGCCCTCGCGGTCATCGCGCTGGGCTCGGGCCTGACCGTGTGGATGACGGCGGCCTGGCAACTGATGCTGTGCTGGGGCATGTTGGTCGGTCTGGGCGCCGGTTCGATGGCGCTGGCCTTCACGGCGACGGTCACCAACCGCTGGTTCACCGAGCGCCGGGGCCTGGTGACGGGCATCCTCACGGCCGCCTCGGCCTCCGGCCAGCTGATCTTCCTGCCGCTGCTGTCGTGGATCATCGAGACGTACGACTGGCGCCCGGCGGCGGTCACGGTGTCCCTGGCGGCTCTGACGGTCATCCCCTTCGTCTGGCTGCTGCTGCGCGACCATCCGGCGGACGTGGGCTTGAAGCCGTACGGGGCGCGGGAGTTCGTACCAAAGCCGGCCCCGGTGCAGGGCGCGGCGCGCCGCACGGTGAAGGTCCTCCTCTCGGCGATGCGCACGGGCCCGTTCTGGCTCCTGGCGGGCACCTTCGCGATCTGCGGGGCCTCGACGAACGGCCTGATCCAGACCCACTTCGTACCGGCGGCCCACGACCACGGCATGCCGATAACGGCAGCCGCCTCCCTGCTGGCGGTCATCGGGGTCTTCGACGTGGTCGGCACGATAGCCTCCGGCTGGTTCACCGACCGCTACGAACCGCGCCGCCTACTGGCGGTGTACTACGCGCTGCGCGGCGTCTCGCTCCTCTTCCTCCCGATGCTGCTGGCGCCCTCGATCCACCCTCCGATGATCTTCTTCATCGTCTTCTACGGCCTCGACTGGGTCGCCACGGTCCCGCCCACCATCGCCCTGTGCCGCGAGCACTACGGCGACGACAGCGCGATCGTCTTCGGCTGGGTTCTCGCCTCCCACCAGGTGGGGGCGGCGTTGGTGGCGTTCCTCGGGGGGATGGCGCGGGATGTCTTCGGGTCGTACGACGTTGTTTGGTATGCGTCGGGGGCGTTGTGTGCGGCGGCGGCGTTGATGGCGTTGGTGATACGGCGGCGTGGGTCGGCCGGGGTGGTGGGAGCCCTGGCCTGAGGGATTCCGGCGGGGGACCGCGACACCCCGTCAACGTCCGGGAGCAGCGGCAACCGGTGCAACGACGCCATGCCAGGTCCGGCGGTAGCCCTCTCGAAGAGGCCCGCCGACCAGGTCGAGGATCTCCATGGCTGCGTCGATCAGGCGCTCGGGGTCTCCCGACTCGCACAGGTGCAGGTGCCCTTCCAGCAGGGCGGCCCCACGCTCCGCGTCCGCCTCCAGAAGGCGTCGCGGCAACCACTTCCCGCGACCGATCCAGGCGTGGTGGTGGTCGCAGAGCAGGTCGGCCGCTGTGTCGAGAACGAACCCGGCCACTGCCAGCCGCTCCATGCGGTCGCCCGCGTCAGCGAGATCGTCCAGCGCGTCCGTCAGCCCGTACCTCTTCGTCTCGACCGTCTCAGGTTCCAGCGTCGGCGGCCCCTTTCGGAGTTCCGCTTCGGCCAGGGCACGCGCCCGCCCGGCCTCGCCATTCCTGTCGACCAGGACGATCCCGGCGGCATACATGCTGATCAGGACCGCACGACGTGCAGCGACGTCCGCCGCGAAGAGCTCTGCGAGACCGGCACGGGTGTGGACGAAGAGCTCCACGACGCGTCCCTCGAACCGAATCGTCTCCCGGCAGGTCTCGCCACCGTCTTCGACGAGGACCGCTATGTCCAAGTCACTGCGGGGAGTGGCCCGCCCGGCAGCCGTCGACCCGGCAAGGATCACGGCGAGCGCATCGGGGAAACGGCCCTGGGCGAGACGTCGCGCTTGGTCGACGGGATCCGTGTTCATGACGAAATGGTTCCAGGGTCCCTGATCAACAGCGACCGGGTTTTCCCTGCCCACGGCCTGCCCACGGCCTGACTATGACGAACCGTGACGGGACCGGGAGTGCGATGGACGGGTACAGGGCTTCAGCCTCTGTGGTCAAGGGGCGCGAACCGAGCCTGCGGCGGAGCCGCGTAACAGATGGCCTGGATCTGCTGCCCGTTGCCGTACCGGTGAGTGGCCTCGCCGGTTCTGCGCCAGCCGAGACGCTCGTAGAGGCGGATGGCGGCCGTGTCCTTGGTCATGACGTCCAGGACGAGGCGTCGGTTGTGGCGCAGCGCGTAGTGCGTGGCGGTTCGGACGAGCCGCTCGCCCAGGGCCAGTTTCCGTGCGTCCCTGACGACGAACAGGCGGGCCAGCACCGCGATGTGCTGTTCGTCGTCCCCGCTCTGGCCCGCCCACAGGGTTACGGCGTCCTCGCCGCGCGGGTGCATCACCGCCACGTGGCCCACGATCCGCCCGTCGGCCTCGGCGACCCAGGAGGCGAGTACGTCGTCCGAGCGCAGCCATGCCTCCGGGTGGGCGACGCCCTCGACCGGGTAGCCGTCGGTGGCGTGGACGTCGGTCAGGGCCGCTGCCGCGCCCGGGAGGTCCGTGTCCTCGTAGGGGCGGATGGCGATGATGCTGTACATGTCGGGCTCCTGCTGGGTTCGGCGGCTACTCGACGGGCAGTTCGTAGAGCAGGCCGGTGCGGTCCGCTCGGTGCACGTAGCGGGACACCTCGAACGGCGCGCCCTCCTGGTCCAGGCTCGTGTGCAGGACCTCGATGACGGGGACGCCGGAGGGCAGGGCGAGGACGCCTGCTTCGGCCGGTGTCGGCATGCGCGCCGTGATCTCGTCCCGTACGCGGGTCATGACGTGGCCGAGTTCTTCGAGCCGGCCGTAGATCCCGTCCTTGCCGGTGTCGGGCCGGGTGAGCGGTGTGCCCTGTGCCTCGGTCCAGCGGAGGTACGTCGACACGATCTGGACGGGCTCGTCGTCGGCGAAGTAGTGGTTCTCCCGGTGCAGCACGCTTTCGTCGTCGGCCGGGACGCCGAGGCGCTCGGCGACGTCCTGGGGTGGGCGGCCCCGGGTGATGCCCACGACGTCGATACGGGCCTCCTTGCCCTGGCGTTTCGCTTCGAGCCGGAAGGGCGTGAGGCCGGTCTCGCGGTGCGCGCGGGAGTAGCGGTCGCTGCCGAAACGGAGGAGCCGTCGCGGCTTGCGTACGAAGACGCCGCTTCCGTGACGGGCCGTCACCAGCCCTTCCTCGGCGAGGAGTCGGATTGCCTCGCGGGCCGTGTTGCGGGCGGCACCGTACTGCTGGGCGAGGGCGCGTTCGGACGGCAGCTTGTCGCCGGGCGCGAGATGCCCGGCCTCGATGGCGGCTCGCAGTTCTTCCGCGATGCGCCTGCTCGGCGGTGGGTTCGGGGAGGAGCCGGGCGTCGTCATGACCGCAGCATAACAACTGGCTTGAGCCAGTTGCTTGACGAGGGTGGGCGTCTGTGGCAAAACTGGCTTGAGCCAGTAACCGTCGGTCGTGGTTGGCCGGTCGGACGATGCCGGGGCGGTGCCCTACCGCCAAGCAGACACACCGCCCCGGTTCCCTCGGAAGGGACCCCCATGATGCACGCGATGCCGACGTCGGCCCACCCCGCCGGGGTGAGCCCGTGACGTACGACCGAAACACCTGCTCCACGCCTCCCGTCGGACTACGGCTGCTGCCCTGGGAGACCGACACCGGCAAGCCTTGTTTCCTGTCCACGGGTGAAAGCCCCGGCAGGTTGTCCCGGCTCGCGGACGAGATCGAGGCGGACCAACTCCGCGACGGAGCAGACGTACTTGGGGGTGCGAGGGCAGTCCTGGACGACCTCAAGGCCGGGGAGGGCACCCTGCGGCGCACGCTTCGGGCCGTTACGCAGGTACTCGGTGACGTGCTCCGCGTCGCCGACAGCCGAGGGGCCCGACTGCCCGAGCCTGAGGGCGAGTTCGGGACCGGCGGGCAGGAAGTCCGCGGTGGTGGGTGCCCGTGAGTTCAGCCACCGCACCTGCTCTGTCCGTCGAGTGCCCCGTGGGGCGCGAGCCCGACTACGCGGACATGCACACCCGGTGCCGTCAGATCGAGGACGTACCGCTGCCGCACGGAAGGGGCATCCTGCTCGTGCCGCGCCGCCGGTGCTCGTGCCGTCGGAGGCAGTCGGGGGTGCGCGCGTCCAAGTAGGCTGAAGCCGAACTCACCCGCTCGGAAAGGCTCCCCCGTGACTCTCGGTGCAACCGGCGTGCTCGGTGCGGTTCTTGGCGACGTCTCCTCTCGCGCTTCGACGCGGGAGCGGTAACCGGCCGTACCGGCTGTCCCTATCTACATCTACTCGGACGCCCGCGCGACCCTGCTGTCCGCTCTCCTCCTCGTCGAAGCGCTCTTCGTGCCCCCGCACGTTCGATCACGAGGAGTACTACGTCGTGTCCACGAATCGATGGACCGAGAGCACCGTCGTCATTGACGACCGCACGCGTGCCGACACCGCCTACCGGCTGGCCTGCGAAGGCAACGCCCTGCTGTGGCAGGGCGACTTCCACAACGGACGTCAGCTGCTGGCGGCGATGGGACGCCGCATCGATCGGAAGCCGCTTCGGGCAGGAACCACCCCGGCGGATATGTTCTGGGCGTACCGCCGGTCCCGTGTCCACCGCGCCCGGGTGCTCGGGCGGGTCCTGGCCCGGCTGGAGGAGGACTACTCGCTGGCGTTGCGCCGAGCCCCCGACGTACGCCGGGCCTGTGTGGACGCCTACGGTCCGTCGGAAGGCCCTTCGGTGGTTCCCCTCCGGGAGCTGCTGGGCGTCATCGGGGCGCGGCAGTGGCGGGAGAAGGGGGTGGAGGTGCCTGCCCTCGGCGCCCGCATCCACCCCCACTACGGGGTGTTCTCCCCGGTGCGGGGTGAGTACGTCGATCTGGTCGCGCGGGCGCCCCTGCCCGCGTTCCGTACGGCCTGCAACGCCTTCGACCTGGGGACCGGGACCGGGGTGCTCGCCGCGGTCCTGGCCCGACGGGGTGTCGAGCGGGTCGTCGCGACCGACATCGGGGCGCGTGCTCTGGTCTGCGCGCGGGACAACGTTGCCCGGCTGGGCCTCGGCAACCGCGTTCGGGTCGAGGGTCCCACGCTCTATCCGGGTGGCCGTGCCGGGCTCGTCGTCTGCAACCCGCCCTGGATTCCCTCGCGGCCCGTCTCCGACCTGGAACTGGGCGTCTATGACGCGGACGGCGGCATGTTGAACGGCTTCCTGGCGGGGCTGGCCGATCGTCTGGAACCGGGCGGCGAGGGTTGGCTCGTCCTGTCCGACCTGGCCGAACACCTGGGACTACGGACCAGGAACGAGCTGCTGGACGCTATAGGGGCGGCGGGATTGAGGGTGGTGGACCGGGTCGACACCCGGCCGTGTCATCCTCGGGCGAAGGACCGCACCGACCCCCTCCACGCGGCCCGTGCCGCGGAAGTCACGTCGCTGTGGAGGCTGGCGGCTGCCTGAGGTGGGCCTGGTCGTCCTCGAGTCGGGTGAACCGTCCGCGATGGAACAGCAGCGGGGGGTCCCCATCGTCGCCCGTCCCCAGCGCCTCCACCCGCCCCACGACGATCAAGTGATCGCCCCCCGTGTGCACCGCCTGGATCGTGCAGTCGATCCAGGCGGCGGCGCCCGCGAGGCGGGGGGAGCCTGAGACGGGCGTCGGCTCGTGGTCGACGCCCGCGAACTTGTCCGTGCCGCTCCTCGCGAAACCGCGGCACAACTCGCCCTGCTCGGCGCCCAGTACGTTGACGCAGAAGACGCCCGCGCGGGCGATCAGCGGCCAAGTCCTCGACGTACGGCCGACCATGAAGACGACCAGGGGTGGGTCGAGAGAGAGGGCGGCGAAGGACTGGCAGGCGAAGCCGGCAGGGGCGGTCTCGCCTTCGGCGGGCGGGGCGGTGATGACGGTGACGCCGGTCGCGAAGTTGCCCAGTACGCGCCGGAATTCGGCCGGGGGGACCGGCGCTCGCTCGTCGTCGCCGACCGCCCGTAAGTCCGGCCGGGGCAGCGCTTCTACGGGGGCCGCGACCGTGGGTGCCGTCGTAGGTGCGCCGGCCGATCTGAGATAACGGACGGCAGCCGCCGCCATTCCCGCTTGTCCCAACATACGTTCCATTGGAACTGACGGATCGTCAGAAGTGAAGCCCTGTAGGGGAGTCAGCTGCCGTTGTAGCGAGGGGCTCGGCGTTCCACGAAGCTTGCGACGCCTTCCGCCGCGTCCGCCGTCCCCATGTTGATCTCCTGGGCGGCGGCTTCGGCCGCGAAGGCCGACGCGCGGTCGCTGTCGAGGGAGGCGTTGATCAGCTGCTTGGTGAGGGCGAGGGTTCGGGTCGGGCCTGCGGCCAGGCGTTCCGCCCATTCGCGGGCCGTCTTGTGGAGGTCCTCGGCCGGTACGACCCGGTTGACCAGGCCCAGACGTTCGGCGTCCGGGGCGGTCAGTGCGTCGCCGAAGAACATCAGCTCCTTCGCGCGCTGTGGGCCGATCAGGCGGGGGAGAAGGTATGCGCCGCCGCCGTCGGGGACCAGGCCCCGGCGTACGAACACCTCTATGAACCGGGCCTGTTCGGCCGCCAGCACCAAGTCGCAGGCGAGCGCCAAGTGGGCGCCCAGGCCCGCCGCCGTGCCGTTCACCGCCGCTATCACCGGCTTCTCGCAGTCCAGGATCGCTGAGATCAGGCGCTGGGCGCCCTGGCGGATGACTCGCGCCACATCACCGGCGATCCGTTCGCCGGTCGGCTGTCCGCCGCCGCCTCCTCGCAGGTCCGCGCCCGTGCAGAAGCCTCTGCCCGTGCCGGTCAGGACGACCGCTCGTACGGCGGGGTCGGCGGAGGCGTCCGAGAAAAGTTGGATCAGGTGTTCCCGCTGGTCAGGGGTGATGGCGTTGAGGGTTTCGGGGCGGTTGAGGGTGATCCACGAGACCTGATTGTCAGTGGTGTGCAGTATCAATGAATCAGCTGACACAGCGGATATTTCCGGTGTGCTGGATTCTTCGGGGGAGGAAGTCATGTGGGTGCTGCTCCGTTTCCTACGGTGGGCAGGGTGGTCGCTAGGACAGTGGCTGGTCGGCGTCCGGGTCCGGTCCCGGGCCGCACACCGCCAGTGCGTCCAGCGCCACCGCGCCCTGTCCCCTGGGCAGCACCATCAGCGGGTTGATGTCCAGCTCCGCCAGCTCGTCCCCGAGTTCCAGCGCCATGCGCTGCACCCGCATGACGACCTCGACGAGCGCGTCCAGGTCGGCCGGGGGGCGCCCCCGGACCCCGTCCAGCAGGGCCCGCCCGCGCAGCTCGGTCAGCATGTCCCGTGCCTGGTCGTCGCCGAAGGGCGGCACGCGTACGGCGGTGTCCCGCAGGACCTCGACGAGGACGCCGCCGAGTCCTACCGTCACCGTCGGGCCGAACAACTCGTCGTGCGTGACGCCGACGACCATCTCGACGCCCCGCTCGACCATCTGGCACACGAGTACGCCGTCCAGGTCCACGCCCTCGTAGCGGGCGATGTCGGTCAGCTCGCGGTAGGCGTCGCGGACCTGGCTGGCCGAGGTCAGCCCGATCTTCACCAGGCCGAGCTCTGTCTTGTGGGCGATCTGGCCGCCCGACGCTTTCATCACCACCGGGTAGCCCACCAGCCCCGCCGCCCGGACGGCCGCCGCCGCGCTGGTCACCAACTGCTCGCGCGGTACGCGGATGCCGTACGCGCGCAGCAGCAGCTTGGCCGCGTGCTCGCTCAGCGCCTGGCCGGGTCGCATCAGCGCCCGCGCCTTGCGGAAGCTGGGCGAGGGGGTGCGCGGGGCCTCGTCGAAGGGGGAGCGGTAGGAGGCGATGAAGCGGGCGTGGTCGAGGTGGGCCCGCACCGCTGTCACGCAGTTCGCGAAGGTGCGGAAGGTGGCCACGCGGGAGGAGCCGAGCAGGGTCTCGCGGTACGCCGACTCCGTGCCGACCGGCGACCCCCAGATCACGCACACCAGCTTGTCCGTCTGCTCGGCCGCCTCCACGAGGTCTCGCGCGAGCTTGTCGCTCATCGGGGGGAAGGGGCCGGTGATCGGACAGACCAGGACGCCCACCTCGGGGTCGGCGAGGATCGCGTCGATGATCTTCCGGCCGCGCCAGTCGCCGACCGGATGCCCGCCGCTGTCGACGGGGTTGGCCACGTTCAGGTAGTCGGGTATCCACTGGTGCAGCTCGGTCTGCTTGGCGGCGGAGAGCGTCGGCAGGTGCAGGCCGGCCTCCGTCGCCAGGTCCGCGAAGTGCGCGCCCGTGCCGCCCGAGATCGAATAGACGGCGACCCCGTCGGCGAGCGGGGGGCGGGCCCGGGCCAACAGGGCTGAGGTGTCCTGGAGTTGGTCGAGTCCGTCGACGCGGATCACCCCGTACTGCCGCATCGCCGCGTCCACCACCGTGTCGGCGCCGGTCAGTTTGCCGGTGTGGGAGGCGGCGGTGCGGGCGCCGGTCTCGGTGCGGCCCACCTTGACGGCGACGACCGGTACTCCGCGCCGGGCGGCCCGGTCGGCGGCCAGGAGAAAGGAGCGGCCGTCCTTCAGGCCCTCGACGTAGCAGGCGATGGCGCCCACCTCGGGCTGTTCGGAGAAGTACGAGATGAAGTCGGCGGTCTCCAGATCGGCCTCGTTGCCGGTGGGGGCCCAGTGGGAGAGGCGGATGCCGAGTTCCTGGAGGGCGAAGACGGGGCGGCCCTGGTGGCCGGACTGGGTGATCAGGGCGATCGCCGGGCCGTCGAGGTCCTCGCGGAAGTGCTCGAAGGCGTTGAGGTTGGTGTTCGGACCGAGGAGGCGGAGACCGGAGCGGCGGACGGCGGCGGCGAGACGGGCCTGTGCCTCGGCACCCGCCTCGCCCGTCTCCGCGAACCCCGACGCGAAGGCGACGGCGAACTTCACCTTGGCCTCGGCGAGTTGCCCCACCACGGGAAGGGGATCGGCGACCAGGAGTACGGCGAGATCGACCTGCTCGGGCAGGTCCGCGACGGAAGGGAAGCAGGGTATGCCGAAGACGGCCTCGCGGGTCGGGTGCACCGGGTGCAGCCGGGCGCCGACCCGCTCGGCCCACGCCAGCAACTGGCGGGTGATACCGGTGTTCGGCCGCCCCTCGGCGTCCGAGGCACCGACCACCGCCAGGGACTCGGGCCGGAAGAAGCGGTCGAGATCGGGCACGCCGGCGTACAGCGGCCGGCCGCCGACGTCGAGATCGTCGACGTCGGCGGGCCTGCCGTGCACGACCGGCGAGGGCTGCTCGCCGCAGGCGATGACCCGGGCCCGGCGGGAGTCGGTGGTGAGGGTGCCGTGGGTTGATCCAAGCATCGGTCCACCCGATCCTGTGTGACAGCCAATTAACTGACGCAGTGTCAGGTTACTGAACTGACACTGCGTCAGGAACCGCTGTGCACGCAGAAGCTGAGGAAGGGCCCCGGCGGCGTGCCGGCCGGCCGTCCTCGGTCAGCCGCACTCGGTCGGCTGTCCTCCGTCAGCCGAACTTGGTCGGCGGTGCTCGGACTCCGTGCTCGGTCAGCCGCGTACGGCGGCCTGCCGCGCCACCGCCTTGGCGATGCGTGCCGCGTCGATCGCCATTTCCCGGAACATCCCGCTGATGGGGTTGGTGAAGCCGGTGAAGTAGAGCCCGGGCGCGTTCTTCGGGGAGTGCGGCCCGTGCACGACAGGCTTGCCGCGCTCGTCGAGTACGTCGAGGTGGCCGACGAGGCCATCGAGGCTGCGGAGGTAGCCCGTGGCCGCGATGATTGCGTCCGGTTCGAGGTGCTCGCCGTCGGCGAGGACGACCTTGCCGTCCTCGAAGCCCTCCACCGCGGTGACGATCTGGACCTGCCCCTTGCGGACGGCGTCGATGAGGCCGACGTCCTGGACGGGGATCGAGCCCGCGTTGACGCGCGAGTACAGGCCGGTGTCCGGGCGGGGCAGCCCGTGGGCGGACAGGTCGGGCACGGTCACCTTGGCCAGCGGGCCGGCGAGCTTGTCGACGAGCCGTACCGGCAGCCGTCGTACGAGGATGCCCGTGAACTGGGCCGCCCAGCCGGCCGTGGACCGCCGCACGATGTGCGGAGCCGTACGGACCGCCAGTCGCACGCGCGAGGCCCCGCCCTCCACCAGGTCGACGGCGATCTCGGCGCCGGTGTTGCCGATGCCGACGACGAGGACGTCACGGCCGGCGTAAGGCGCGGGGTTGCGGTACTGGGCGGCGTGGAGCAGGTCGCCGCGGTAGGCGTCGCGCCCGGGCCACTCGGGGATCCGAGGGGTGTGGTTGGTCCCGGTGGCGATGACGACCGCGCTGCCGGTCAGCTCGCGTCCGCCGGTGGCGTGCAGCAGCCAGCCGGTGCCGTCGGCGGTCTGCTCGACCCGGGACACCTCGACGCCGGTGACGACCTCCAGCTCGTGGTACTCGGCGTACTTGTCGAGGTAGCGCACGACGTCGTCCCGTGACACCCATCGGCCGAACGAACGCGGCATCGGCAGGCCCGGGAGGGAGGACAGGCGTCGGGTGGTGTGCAGGTGCAGTCGGTCGTAGTGCCGCCGCCAGGACGTCCCGACCCGCTCGCCCCGCTCCAGCACCACGGCTCGCACGCCCTGGGCCCGCAGTGCGTACGCGACGGCGAGACCACCGGGTCCGCCGCCGATGACGTACACGGGAGGCGTAGAAGACGAGGTCGAAGGTGCTGTCGAGGAGTCGGTCATGGGCCTGAGCGTATTCACCTGATCACTTGTTGGGTCTCGGTCAAGCTCGGAATTGGTTGCGGATTGATCACGACTGCGGGAGGAGTGGGTGGGTCGAGTGGCATAGGGGGCCTGGTTGTGTGAGCGCGGTGAGGCCATACTCGATCTGATGTACCGTCAGATTCGGGCAGTCGGCAGGGAGCTGTGGGCATGGGCATGGGCATGGGCATGGGCACGGATCGGTACGACATCCCCGACGTCGATGCCTTCACGCGCGTCTACTGGGACGCGGCGGCCGACGGGCGGTTGCTCGTGCGGCGGTGTGGTGGGTGTGGGCGGGCGCATCACTACCCCCGGGAGTTCTGCCCGTTCTGCTGGAGCGAGGACGTGGTGTGGGAGGGTGCGAGCGGGCTGGCCACGCTCTACACCTGGTCCGTCGTCCATCGCAATGATCTGCCGCCCTTCGGGGAGCGGACGCCGTACGTCGCCGCCGTCGTCGATCTCGACGAGGGGCCGCGGATGATGACCGAGGTGGTGGACGCCACCGAAGGTGAGTTGTGGGTCGGGATGGGGCTGGAGGTCGCTTTTCGGGACGGTGTGCCCGTGTTCCGTCCCCGGGGTGGGAGTCGTACAGCCGTACGGCTTCAATAGGGTGATGGCCCATATCCATGAGCGGTCCCTCACCCGCCCGATCCCCGAGTTTCCCGAGCTGCTCGGTCACGGACTGCGGCTGCGGCAGTGGCGCGCGGACTCCGACACCGACGTCGACGCGTGGCTGCGCGGGCTGACCGACCCGGACTTCAGGCGCTGGAACACCCCCATGAAGCCGGTCACCGACCTCGACAGCGCCCGGGACTCCCTCGGCACGCGTTCCGGGACCGCGGTCGACGGCACCCGGGTGTCCTTCTGTGTCACGGACGCCGTCAGCGGCTCGATACTCGGCCACCTGGGCGTCAACGACATCGACCCCTTCATCCGCCTCGCCCGCGTCGGCTACTGGGTCCTCCCCGAGGCCCGCGGCAGGCGCGTCGCCACCCGCGCACTCGCCCTCGGCGCCCGCTGGGCCTTCGACACCCTCGGCCTCAACCGCCTGGAACTCGGCCACGCCCTGGGCCACGACGCCTCCTGCCGCGTCGCCGAGCACTGCGGATTCCGCTACGAGGGGACACTGCGGGGCGCGATGTTCGAGGAGGGGCGGCAGGACGTGTTCCGGGACGTCCATCTGCACGGGCGCATCGCCCAGGACCCGGAAGCCGCCCTGCCTACGGCCACAACAGCTCCCTGAGCCAACCCGCGTCCGAACCCGCCTCCGTACGGCGGTACTTGAGCCGTACGTGCCGTCGCTGGGCCTCGCCCTGGAAGAACTCGGCCTCGTCCGGGCGCAGTCGGTACAGGGTCCAGGTCGGGGAAGGGGCGTCCGGTTCGCGCTGCGCCCGTTCCCAGGCCGCCTGCGACACACTCGCCAACTCGTCCAGCGAGCCCAGCACTTCGCTCTGGCGGCCGGTCAGCGCGGCGGCCAGCGCTCCCGTCGAGCGGGCGTGCAGGTCGGCCTGGGCTTCGGAGGAGGGGGCGGACTCCACGGGCCCCCGCAGCCGGATCTGGCGGCCCAGCGTCGGCCAGTAGAAGTGGAGCGCCGCGTACGGGCGTGTCGCCAGCTGCCGGCCCTTGGCGCTCCCGGAGTGCGAGGCGAAGGACCAGCCGTCGGTGTCCGCGCCGTGCAGCATCACGGTCCGTACGTCGGGCAGGCCGTCCGGGTCCGACGTCGCCAGGGACATGGTGTGCGGCTCGGGCTGCCCGGCGGCCACCGCCTCCGCGAACCAGGTGGTGAAGAGGGGGAGGGGGTCGGCGGGTGCCGTCTCCGGAGTGAAGGCGGGCAGGGCTGTGACCTCGGGGGACCATACCCGCAAGGTTTTGAGCAGCTCGTGCAGTGACATGGGGACGAGTATCGACGAAAACGTCCGGGCCGACCCATGAGGGCCGACCCGGACGTCATCGTTCAACGAACCGACTGATCAGACGAGGTCGAAGCGGTCCGCGTTCGACACCTTGACCCACGCCTTGACGAAGTCCTTGACGAACTTCTCCTTGGCGTCGTCGCTGCCGTAGACCTCCGCGACCGCGCGCAGCTCCGAGTTGGAGCCGAAGACCAGGTCGGCACGGGTGCCGGTCCACTTGACCTGGCCGGACTCGTCGCGGCCCTCGAAGGTGTTCTGGTCCTCGGACGTCGCCTTCCACTCCGTACCCAGCTCCAGCAGGTTGACGAAGAAGTCGTTCGTCAGCTTGCCGGGGGTGTCGGTGAAGACGCCGTGCGAGGAGCCCTGGTAGTTCGCGCCGAGGACGCGCAGGCCGCCGACGAGGACGGTCAGCTCGGGGGCGCTCAGGTTGAGCAGGTTCGCCTTGTCCAGCAGCAGGTACTCGGCGGGGAGGCGGTTGCCCTTGCCGAGGTAGTTGCGGAACCCGTCGGCGGTCGGCTCCAGAGCGGCGAAGGACTCGACGTCCGTCTGCTCCTGCGTCGCGTCGGCGCGGCCCGGGGTGAACGGGACCTCGATGTCGTAACCGGCGTCCTTGGCCGCCTTCTCG
Organism: Streptomyces sp. GQFP; assembly: GCF_021545335.1. Classification (GTDB taxonomy): domain Bacteria; phylum Actinomycetota; class Actinomycetes; order Streptomycetales; family Streptomycetaceae; genus Streptomyces. The sequence continues at coordinate 5,837,548 of NZ_CP089312.1, forward strand.
ACGCCCGCGGCGCCCGCGAGGACGATCACGTCGGCGATCGAGATCTGCTTGCCGCCGGACTGCGCCGCGTTGAAGGCCTCCTGGACGCCTTCCAGGGTGCGCAGCACCGTGGCGAGCTCGTCCGGGTTGTTGACCTCCCAGCCGGCCTGCGGCTGGAGGCGGATCCGGGCACCGTTGGCGCCGCCGCGCTTGTCGCTGCCACGGAAGGAGGACGCCGAGGCCCAGGCGGTGGAGACCAGCTGGGAGACCGTGAGGCCGGTGGCGAGGATCTGCGCCTTGAGGGCGGAGACGTCGGCGGCGTCGACCAGCTCGTGCGTGACCGCGGGGAGCGGGTCCTGCCACAGCAGCGTCTCGGACGGGACCTCGGGGCCGAGGTAGCGGACGACCGGGCCCAGGTCACGGTGGGTCAGCTTGAACCAGGCGCGGGCGAAGGCGTCCGCGAACTGGTCCGGGTTCTCGTAGAAGCGACGGGAGATCTCCGCGTACGCCGGGTCGAAGCGCAGCGAGAGGTCGGTCGTCAGCATCATCGGGAGCTTCGACTTCGACGCGTCGTGCGCGTCGGGGATGATCGCCTCGGCGTTCTTCGCCACCCACTGGTTGGCTCCGGCCGGGCTCTGTGTCAGCTCGTACTCGTACTCGAAGAGGTTCTTGAAGAACCCGTTGCTCCACTGGGCCGGCGTGGCGGTCCAGGTGACCTCCAGGCCACTGGTGATCGCGTCGCCGCCCTTGCCGGTGCCGTACGTGCTCTTCCAGCCGAAGCCCTGCTGCTCGATCGGCGCGGCCTCGGGGTCGTCGCCGACGGCGTCCGCCGGGCCCGCTCCGTGGGTCTTGCCGAAGGTGTGGCCACCGGCGATGAGGGCGACGGTCTCCTCGTCGTTCATCGCCATACGGCGGAACGTCTCGCGGATGTCGCGGGCCGCGGCGATCGGGTCCGGGTTGCCGTTGGGGCCCTCGGGGTTGACGTAGATCAGGCCCATCTGGACGGCGCCGAGGGGCTCCTCCAGCTCACGGTCGCCGGTGTAGCGCTCGTCGTCGAGCCAGACCTTCTCGGGACCCCAGTACACGTCCTCGTCGGGCTCCCAGACGTCCGCGCGGCCGCCGCCGAAGCCGAAGGTCTCGAAGCCCATCGACTCCAGGGCCACGTTGCCCGCGAGGATCATGAGGTCGGCCCAGGAGAGGTTCTGGCCGTACTTCTTCTTGACCGGCCACAGCAGACGGCGGGCCTTGTCGAGGTTGCCGTTGTCCGGCCAGCTGTTCAGGGGGGCGAAGCGCTGCTGACCGGCGCCGCCGCCACCGCGGCCGTCGCTGATGCGGTAGGTGCCCGCGCTGTGCCAGGCCATCCGGATCATGAACGGGCCGTAGTGCCCGAAGTCGGCCGGCCACCAGTCCTTGGAGTCCGTCAGCACCGCCGCGATGTCCTGCTTCACGGCGGGGAGGTCGAGGGTCTGGAACGCGGCCGCGTAGTCGAACTCCTCGCCCAGCGGGTTGGAGACCGCGGGGTTCTTCGCGAGGATCTTCAGGTTCAGCGACTCGGGCCACCACTGGCGGTTGCCGCCGCCCTGGGTCGGGTGCGGGGCGCGCGTGTGCGCGACCGGGCAGCCACCCGTGCCCTCGGTTTTCGCGTCGGTGACGATCGCGTCATGGTTCTCAGACATGGGAATCCTTCCGGACGGGGCAGATCTCGGTGGTGCTGACGAACTGCGTGCTCAGGAACTGGGGGGTGGGGGGACGGTCGGGCACGTGGAGGAGGTCACACACGCCGTCACGTCGCTGCTGTCTCCTGCCGTACTGGAGGCTCTTCCTGTCCCTTGGCCATCGCCGTAAGCGATCCTACAATGGACAAGGTCCAAGTCAAGAAGTGTGACAAATCCATATCCTATCGGAACCCGGACGTCCACTGGTAAAATCCGTGTATTCCACCGAACCTGAATAGGTGAACGATATGAGCGACCTGCTGGAGCGACTGCGTGGACGCGGCTGGCGGATGACTTCCCAGCGGCGTGTCGTTGCGGAGGTCCTCGACGGCGAGCACGTCCATCTGACGGCTGACGAGGTGCACGCGCGTGCGGCTCAGCGGTTGCCCGAGATTTCTCGGGCGACCGTCTACAACACCCTGGGTGAGCTGGTGTCCCTGGGGGAGGTCATAGAGGTGGCCACGGATGGGCGGGCGAAGCGGTATGACCCGAACGCGCACCATCCTCATCAGCACCTGATCTGCTCCAACTGCGGGATGATCCGGGACGTCCACCCGACTGGGAACCCGCTGGCGGACCTTCCGGCGGAGGAACGCTTCGGCTTTACGGTGTCCCAGGTCGAGGTGACGTATCGGGGGCTGTGCGGGGCCTGTTCGTAGGGCTTCTGTTTGAGGCCGGGCGCGGCGCCGTTGTGGCTGGTCGCGCAGTTCCCCGCGCCCCTATGGGGGCCTGCGGCCCCATCGGGGCGCTGGTCAACCCTGGCCACCGTCGCCAGGCCCGGTTACGCCCCCGCCCTCAATCCGTCGCACAGCACCGCCAGTGCCAGTCTCGGGTTCGCGCCCGCGTTCGCCCTGTGGCGTAGGGCCAGCAGGATGCCCGATACGAGGGCCATCAGGTCTGTGATGGTGATGTCGGTGCGGATCGTGCCGGCGGACTGGGCTCGGGTCAGCAGGTGGCCGAGTGTGCGGTGGAGGTCGGCGGAGGTCGCGTCGACCGTTGCCTGGACCTCGGCGCCCGCGTGGGCGATGGCGTCGATCAGATCCGCCTTCGTCACCGCGTCCGTCACCAGCCGGTCCAGGACCGTGAACAGTGCCGCGCCCGGGTCGTCCGCGTCGCGCAGGGCGTGAGCCTCGCTGAGGAGCGGGTCGAGCCGCTCGTGGACCACCGCCTCGAACAGGCCCTCCTTGGTCGGGAAGTGGCGGTACAGCGTGCCCGGCCCCACGCCCGCCCGGCGCGCGATCTCGTCCAGTGAGACCGAGAGTCCGTCGGCGGCGAACGCTTCCCGCGCCACCTCCAGCAGCCGGTCCCGGTTGCGGCGGGCGTCGGCGCGCAGGGGCCGGTTCTCTGGCGGCATCTACGGGTCTCCCTCGTCGTGAATTCTGTACGCCCTTTAAGCGGGGCGATGTCTCCGGTACGGTGTGGGCAGCTAACCGGGGCGTGCTCTCCGATTTTAGCCCCGCTCCCGCCAACAAGGAGAACCCCGTGGCCACCCCCACCACCCCCGGCACCCCCGGCACCGCGTTCCTCGCCCTCGACTACGTCACGTACATCGTCGACAACTTCAGTCACGACCCCTCCGTCGCCGACCGTGCCGCAAACGCCCTCGCCGCCGCCCGTACGGCCGGACTGCCCGTCTTCCATGTCGTCCCGCAGGGCATGCAGGAACAGGTCCACCCGCTCCTGGCCCCCGCCGAGGGCGAGACCGTGCTGACCAAGACCGGTTTCAGCGCCTTCGCCAGCACCGATCTCCGGGAGCGGCTGGAGGCCGCCGGGGTCGGGCGGATCGTCGTCGCGGGGGTCGCCACCTCCGGGACCGTGCTGTCCACGACCAGGTGGGCGGTCGACACCGGTCTCAAGGTCACCGTCGTCGCCGACGCCTGCGACGACCCCGACCCGCAGGTCAACGCCCTGCTGCTCGACGAGTCGGTCGCCCCGAAGAGCTGGGTCGGGCTGTGGCGCGTCGCCGATGTCCTGTCGGCTGCCGAGATTCCCGAACTGCGTCCGTGACCGTGACCGTCGTAGCGTGAGTGGTGTGACTGGCCGGAACGTCGCTTGCCGTTGGGCCGCGCGTCATCAGGTGTCCCTACCGTGCGGGCCATGAGAAGACTTCTGATCATGCTCAGCGCCGCCGCGCTGACCGCGGGGCTCGCGGCGCCCGCCTCCGCCGAGGGCGAGAGAACGCCCACGACGTACGGCCAGGCCACCCTCACCGGCTTCGCCTCCCTCCCCGCCGAGACCTTCGTCCCGAACAGCGAGCCGTCCGGGTCCGCCATCGGCGCGGGCCCGTTCAACGGCATCGCTGCCCCCTTCGCAGGCCAGCCCGTCCAGGGCTTCAGCGGCATCGTCAACCGGCACGACGGCACGTACGACGTGCTGTCCGACAACGGCTACGGCGGAAAGGCGAACAGCGCCGACTTCCTGCTGCGCGTCCACCACGTCAAGCCGGACACCCGCACCGGGAAGGTCACCGTCCTCGGCGGCTTCAACCTCAGCGACCCGTACCACCGCGTCCCGTTCGCCCTCACCCGCGCCGACCGGATCCTCACCGGCGCCGACTTCGACGTCGAGTCGATCGTGAAGGCGTACGACGGCACGTACTGGCTGGGCGATGAATTCGGGCCGTTCCTGCTGCACTTCGACAAGAAGGGGCGGCTGCTCGACGAGCCCGTGTCGCTGGCGGGCGTCAAGGCCCCCGAGAACCCTTACCTGAACGGCGAGACGCCCACCCTCGGCGGCAGCAAGGGCTTCGAGGGCATGGTCCGGTCCGTCGACGGACGGCACCTCTACCCGCTCCTCGAAGGCACCGTCACCGGTGACACCCCCGGTGACCTGCGCCTCAACGAGTTCGATCTGCGGAAGCGGAAGTACACCGGCACGCACTGGACCTACCGCCTCGAATCGCCGGCCAACGCGATCGGCGACGCCATCGCCGTCGACAAGCACCGCTTCCTGATCATCGAGCGGGACGGCGGCCAAGGCGCCACCGCCAAGTTCAAGCGCATCTACCTCGCCGACAACCGGGACCGGAACGGCGACGGCCTGATGGACAAGACGCTCGTCGCCGACCTGATGAACATCGCGAACCCGAAGAAGCTCGGCGGCTTCGACGAGACCTTCACCTTCCCGTTCCAGACGATCGAGGACGTCGTCCTGCTCGACGACCGCACCCTCGCCGTCCTGAACGACAACAACTTCCCCTTCTCGTCCGGCCGTACGGCGGGCAAGGCGGACAACAACGAGTTCATCACCATCCGCCTCTCCGACCGACTGCACGCGGACTGGCGCGCGTTCGTCTGACAGACGGCCGACGCTGAGCCGTCAGTCGGCTCCCAGCACCACCGTCCCCGACGAGCAGAACCATCCGCCCGTCCCGGACGCCACCGCGAGGCGCGGCAACTGCCCGTCCCCGGCACGTACTTGCCGCGCCTCGCCCACGTCACCCCGTAGCTGCCCTACGGCTTCCACCAGCAGGAACAGCCCCCGCATTCCCGGGTGTTGGGCCGACAGCCCGCCCCCGTCCGTGTTGACCGGCAGCTCACCGCCCGCCACCTTCAGCCGCCCCTTCGCGGCCTCCACGAACGGGCCGCCCTCGCCCTTCCCGCAGAACCCGAGATCCTCCAGCGCCACCAACGTCATATAGGTGAACGCGTCATAGATCTCCGCGAAGTCCATCTCCTCCGGCCGAACTCCCGCCCGCTCGAAGGCGATCCGCCCGCTCACCGCCGCCGGGGACACCGTGAAGTCGGCCCACTCCGACATGCTGACGTGCGAGACGTGCTCGCCCGTCCCGAGGACCCACACGGGCCGCGTACGGCAGTCCCGCACATACTCCTCCGCCACCAGCAGCACCGCCGCGCCCCCGTCGGAGCGCAGACAGCAGTGGAGCTTGGTGAAGGGGTCCGCGATCATCGGGCCGTCGAGCACCTCGTCGACCGTGATCGGTGTCCGGAACATCGCCTCCGGGTTCAGCGCCGCGTTGGCCCTCGCCTGGACCGCGACCGACGCCAACTGCTCGATGGTCGTGCCGTATTGGTGCATATGGCGGCGGGCGGCCATCGCGTACTTGGCGATGAGCGTGTGGCCGTAGGGGACCTCGAACTGCAGGGGCCCGCGCGCACCGAAGGAGAGGTTCCCCGTCCGTAGGCCGGCTTTCACATCTGCGCGGGCCGTCGACCCGTACACCAGCAGCACGGCGTTGGCGTGGCCGGCGGCGATCGCGTCCACCGCGTGTGCCGCCATGACCTCCCAGGTCGAACCGCCGACGGAGGTGGAATCGACCCAAGTGGGGCGCAGGCCAAGGTATTCGGCGACCTCGGCGGGCGCCAGCGTGCCGAGCCCTGCGGACGCGAAACCGTCCACCACCTCCCGGCCGAGCCCCGAGTCCGCCAGCGCCCGCCGTGCCGCCTGCGCGTGCAGTGCGTAAGGGGTTACGTCGTCCACCCGGCCGCAGTCCGACAGGGCCACCCCGACGATCGCGACCTTCCGGCTCACCGTCTGCCCATCTGTCGTCGACTCACCATGAATCTGACGGTATATCAGCTCTGGCTCTGTGCGGCAGAGGGCGTCCGCTCTAATATGACGGACCGTCAGACAAAAGGAAGCAAGCGGGAGAACGAACCCAGGGGGACTGGTCATGGACGCCCGTTTCACCCCCGAGCAGGACCACATCCGCCGCGCCCTCCGCGAGCTGCTCCGCAAGCGCTGCTCACCCGGTGACGTACGGTCCGCCGTCGACACCCCGGCCGGCCACGACCCCACCCTCTGGACCGCCCTGGCCGAGGACTTGGGCCTGCCCGCTCTCGGGCTCCCCGAGAGGTACGGCGGCATCGACGGCAGTACGACGACGGAACTCGCCCTCGCGGCGGAGGAATTGGGCCGCTGCCTGGCCCCATCCCCTCTCCTCGCGACCGCCGTACTGTCAGCCCCCCTCATCACAGCCCTGGGCACCGAGACCCAACGCGCCGACCTCCTCCCACGCATCGCCTCCGGCGCCCTCACCGCGACTCTCGCCGTCCCCGGCACGGCCCTCGCCACCGTCCTCTCCCTCACTGGCGAGCCTCGCCGGGACTGGGCGGGCGGAGGGCGCGCAGGGGGCGTGCAGGCGACCCAACGGGCGGACGGCTGGCGCCTGTTCGGCCAGGTAACCCAGGTCCTGGACGCCCACAGCGCCGACCTCCTCCTGATCCCGGCCCACACAGGCGGCTACGCCCGCTCCCGCACGCTCCTCTTCCTGGTCCCGGGTGACACCCCCGGCCTGGTCCGCACCCGCCAGACCTCCCTGGACCCCACCAGGCCGCGAGGGCGCCTCGAACTACGGGACGTAGCAGCAGAGTTGCTGGGGGAGGAGGCCGACGTCCCCGGCTCTCCGAGCGCCCCCGCAGACGCGCCCCTTCAGGGGCGCGGGGAACTGCGCGACCAGCCCCCACCGCCCCGCGGACAGGCAACTACCCACCCAGCACAGCACTTGCCCCGAGTCGGAGACATAGCCGCCACCGTCCTGGCCGCCGAGGCAGCCGGCGCAGCCACCCGCATCCTGGAACTGACGGTCGAACACGCCCTAACCCGCGAGCAGTTCGGAAGGCCGATCGGCTCCTTCCAAGCCCTCAAGCACCGCCTGGCCGACGTCTACGTCCAGGTCCAGGCAGCCCGCTCAGCCGCCTACTACGCAGCCTGGGCATCGGCCCAGAACACTGACCGAGTCGGCGGACTCGCCCTCGCCCAGGCAATCGAATCCCTCCGCACCGCCGCCGCCGAAGGCATCCAACTCCACGGCGGCATCGGCTTCACCTGGGAACACGAAGCCCAGCTGTACTTCAAGCGCGCCGCAGGCGACGAGCTGCTGTTCGGCCCGGTGCACCGGCTCCGCGCACACGCGGCCGAGGCGGCTCGGCTCTTCGACGAGTCCGACGCAGGAGAGGTGACCGTCTGATGCCAGTGCGAGCCGCGAGGGTCGTGAAGGCGGTCCAGAGGGTCTCCTCAGCCCCCGCCTTCGCCCGGATCGCCCCACACGTCGTCCCCGCCCTGGACCGAGCCGTTCACCGCCTCACCCGGGGCAAGGTGCTGCTCAGCGCGCAGCTGCTGCCCGGCGTCGTGCTCACCGTGCGCGGGGCGAAGAGCGGGCTGCCACGACGCACCCCGCTCGCCTGCATGCCGGAAGGCGACGGAGGCGACAGCTGGCTGCTCATCGGCTCCAACTTCGGCCGCACAGGCCACCCCGCCTGGACCGCCAACCTCCTCGCCCACCCCGACGCCGAGGTCAGCTGGAAAGGAGAGGACATCCCGGTCACGGCCCAACTGCTGGCCGGAGAGGAACGGGCCGCCGCCTGGAAGGCACTGCTCGCGTTCTGGCCGCCGTACGCGACCTATCAGGCGCGGGTCGAGCGGGAGATACGGATCTTCAGGATCGTACGGCGCTGAACACCCGTACCCACGACCGGAGATGCGCGACAGGCGGTGGCCCACCGGCCGGAACCGGAGTGAACCACCGCCTGCGTGACAGGACTTGGGCCCGGCAGGGCCTGCGGAACCTGGAGTAAGGGGACGCGTCGGCTATTTCGTCGGCTTCTTGCCGGTCACGCCCAGGTGGACCAACAGGGCCAGGTTCGGCTTCAGTTCGGCCTGTTTCACACCCCAGGTCTGGAAGCCTCTCTGGTGCGAGGCCACCGCCGCGAGCATCGCGACGAGGGAGCCGGCCATCGCGGCGGGGTTGACGTCCTTGTCGACCTTGCCCTTGGCCTGTAGCTCGGTGACCGTGTCCGTAAGGGAGTTGTTCACGGAGTTGAGGATCTTCATGCGGATCTTGTAGAACCGCTTGTCGCCCTCGGCGGCGCCCAGATCGACGACCCGGAGGATCGCGTCGTTCCTGCGCCAGAACTCCAGGAACCCGTCGACGAGTTCCTGGGCGGTCTGCCAGCCGGCCTTGCCGACCCATGACCGCCCGGCGAGCAGCTCGGTCAACCCGGCGCCCTCCGTGGCCATTTGCTCGGCGATCTCCAGGACGGCGCCTTCGACGTCCGGGAAGTACTGGTAGAAGGTCGCGGGCGAAGTCCCCGCCTTCCGGGCGACATCGATGACTTTGACGTCCCGGTAAGGGGAGGAGCTGAGCATCTCGCTGAGGCAGTCGAGCAGCTTCTGCCGGGTCGCCTGCCCACGCCGGCCGGCCACACGGCCGTCGACGGTACGCACTTGTCCTGTCATGCCGTCAGCTTACCGAGGGGTGATCGGAGCGCGATTCGGCCGACTGCAAATGGGGTGCAATGGTGATCTGTGAGCGCTGAGAGGGCGGTGGGAGGGCTGGTGAGAGGCGGCTGTGCCTGGTCCGGCGCCTGATCCTTTGCTGCTGCCGTGCTGCTCCTGTTGCTGCCCTGCGGGATGCGTGAAGGACCGTTAACTTGACTGTATGGCCGAAAACAGGGCATCCGCCCGCACAGAGGGCGTCCCCTGCTGGGTGGACGCCCAGCTGCCCGACGTCGAGGCGGGCAAGCGTTTCTACGGTGAGCTTTTCGGGTGGACCTTCGAGGAGAAGGACGGTCTGGTGCAGGCCCTGTGCGACGGCGAGCCCGTCGCCGCCCTCGCCCACAAGACGGACGGCCGTATGCCCACCGTCTGGACGGTGTACTTCGCCACCCCGGACGCCCATGCCCTCGTCGCCCGGATCCGCGCGGCCGGCGGACAGGTGATCACCGCGCCGGTTCCCGTGGGGGACCTGGGCGCGACGGCACTGGTCACCGACCCCGACGGTGCCGTCTTCGGCCTCTGGCAGGCCGGTACGCACCCCGGATTCGGCCGTAGCCATGAGCCCCGCACCTTCGCCTGGGCCGAGCTGTACGCCCGGGACACCGACGTCGTGAACACCTTCTACGGCAACCTCTTCCACGAGGCCCTCTTCGGCCCGGACGCGGCCCCCGACTTCGGCCGGGCCGCCGTGTCGGAGGTGTTCCCGGCCGAGATGCCGCCGCATTTCCTCGTCCATTTCGCCGTCGAGGACATGGAAGAGGCCCTCGGGACGGTGAACCGGCTCGGCGGTCGCGTCCAGTCGACGCCCTTCGACACTTCGTACGGGAATGTGGCGGTCGTCACGGACAATCAGGGAGCGTCGTTCGCACTGCTCCGGAAATGAGCCGCTGGGAGCGGGTACGGGAGGGCGTGAGCCGGTTCGGGAGCGCCCCCGTGAGGGCATGTTTTGCACCATCTTAGGTGGAGACACCCCGTTTCGGACCCGAGTTCGCAACCTGTGCCCCGGCCAGGAAGAATCGGGGTGCGTGCCGCCAAGGCGGTGGCGGTGGTGAGACGCTGCACGGGGTCGCGTACATATGTAGGTGACGCGGCTCGTACGGGGAGGTGGCAGGCAAGTGGTGGATCAGCTGACGCAGCACGATCCGCGGCGGATCGGGCCGTTCGAGGTGCTGGGACGGCTGGGTGCCGGCGGCATGGGGCTGGTCTATCTCGCGCGCTCGGCCTCCGGGCGGCGCGTGGCGATCAAGACGGTCCGTACGGAACTGGCCGAGGACCAGCTGTTCCGGGTCCGCTTCACGCGTGAGGTGGAGGCGGCGCGGGCCGTCTCCGGCTTCTACACGGCCGCCGTCGTCGACGCCGATCCGCGGGCCGCCGTGCCCTGGCTGGCCACCGCGTACGTCCCCGCGCCCTCCCTCGAGGAGATAGTGAACGAGTGCGGGCCGATGCCGGCCCAGGCGGTGCGCTGGCTCGCGGCGGGGGTCGCGGAGGCGCTGCAGTCCATCCACGGCGCCGGGCTCGTCCACCGGGACCTCAAGCCGTCCAACGTGCTGGTGGTGGAGGACGGCCCCCGGGTCATCGACTTCGGTATCGCCTCCGGTGTGTCGAACACGCGTTTGACGATGACGAACGTCGCCGTCGGTACGCCCGCTTACATGTCCCCCGAGCAGGCGAAGGACTCGCGGAGCGTGACCGGCGCGAGCGACGTGTTCTCGCTCGGCTCGATGCTGGTCTTCGCGGCCACCGGCCACGCCCCCTTCCATGGCGCCAACCCGGTCGAGACGGTCTTCATGCTGCTCCGGGAGGGCCCGGACCTCGAAGGCCTGCCGGACGAACTGCGGCCCCTCATCGAGTCCTGTATGCAGATGGAGGCCACGGGCCGCCCCAACCCGGCCGACCTCCAGGCCCAGCTGGCCCCCCACCTCTACGGCTCCGGCTCCGACGACAGCGGTACGGCGTCCGCGTGGCTGCCCGAGCGGGCGGTGACCCTCATCGAGACGCGCCGCGGCGGACGCCCGGCCGCGAAGCCGCAGGCGTCCGGTGGCCGCAGCGGCGGCAGGCCGGCGATCCCGCCGCCGCCGTCCCACGACCCGCCGCCCTTCGATCCCCGCCCCGGCCCGGGCCTCGTACCCGGCCCGATGCCGGCCCCCGTACCCACCGGAGCGCCGGACACCGGCCCCGTACGCCTCGCAGGCGCCCCCGTGCCCATCGGCCCCGGTCCGCGCGTCTCCGACGTGCGCGCCGCCGCCGTACAGGCGCCACCGCCGGAGGCAGGTCTGGTCGCCTCCTGGTCGCGCCCGCGTCCCGGGGTCAACGGCGCCGACCCGAACCCCGTGCCGGCCGCGCCGCCGCTGCCCCCGGAGTCCCCGGCGGGCTGGCGCCCCTGGCGGTTCCGTATGTCGAACGACGTCTGGGGCACCCCGGCCGTCGCGGGCGACCTGGTCTACGTCACCTCCTTCGAGGTGCACGCCCTGGACGTGATGACGGGCCGCCGGCGCTTCAAGACGCGGGACGTCGCCTGGTCGATGGCGGTCGCGGACGGCCGTATCCACGCCTCCGACGGCCCGACCCTGTTCGCTCTCGACGCCCGCGAGGGCATGGACCTGTGGCGGTTGTCCACGGACGCCTGGGTGTACTCCCTCAAGGCCGACCGAGGCACGGTCGTCACCGGTACGCGCGGTGGCGGCGTCCAGGGCTGGGACGCGGCGACCGGCCAGAAGCTGTGGGAGCACACCGGCGCCCAGACGGACTTCGAGTCCCCGGAGGCCGGACCCCAGGTCCACGAGGGCACGGTGTTCGTGTGGATGGAAGGCCGGCTGCGCGCCCTGGAGGCCCGTACGGGTGACGAGCGCTGGTCCTACCCGATCGGCGACGCCACCTCCTGCGGGGGAGTCCCGGTACGGCTGGCCGCGGGCCCCGACGGCCAGGTGTACGTCTCCGCGGGCACCCGGGTCCTGGCGATCGACGTCTCCGGTGGCCATGTCCGCTGGCACTTCGAGGCCCCGGCGGTGTTCCTCTCCCCGCCGACCTTCGCCCCGGGCCCGGCGGTCACGGGCGGCGGCGTGTACCTCGCCGACTACCTCGGCACGGTGTACGCCCTCGACGCGACGGACGGGCGGGACAGGTGGCGGATCGCGACGGAGTCGCGGGCGTCGATCGAGCCGGTGCTGGTGGCGGCGGGCCATGTCCACGTGGGCAGCGGAAAGGGCCTGTACACGCTGGACGCGGTCACCGGCACCCCCAAGTGGCGCTTCCAGGCGGGCGGGGACATCGTCGGCGCGCCGGCGGTCGCGGAGGGCCGTATCCACTTCGGCTCGACGGACCATCTCCTGTACACCCTGAAGGCGGACGACGGCCGGTTGAGGTGGAAGCTGGCGACCGGCGGTGAGATCACCGGGGCGCCGGTGGTGAAGGACGGCGTGGTGTACGCGTGCAGCAAGGACCGGTGCGTGTACGCCCTGGACGCGGAGAAGGGCACGGGGACGGCGCGGACGGGCTGACTTTCCTCGCCCCCGCCGCCCCTACCCATACCCATCCCTGGGGGCTGCGCCCCCAGCCCCCCTTTCGGCCTGAACGGCCTCGTCCTCAAACGCCGGACGGGCTGGTTTGTCAGCCCGTCCGGCGTTTGAGGACAAGGGGGTTCGGGGGCGGAGCCCCCGAGGATGGGACGCTGAAACCACGGTGAAACCGAGCTGAATGCGCCCTGCCGCAATCTCCTCGGCATGACCTCGACGACATCGCACTCACCCGCCATCGCGGCCCAGGGGCTGCGCAAGGCCTACGGGGACAAGACCGTCCTCGACGGCATCGACCTGTCGGTGCCCGCCGGTACCGTCTTCTCCCTGCTCGGCCCGAACGGCGCAGGCAAGACCACCGCCGTCAAGATCCTCTCCACCCTTATCACCGCCGACGCAGGCGACCTGCACGTCGGCGGCCACGACCTCGCCACCCACCCCCACGCGGTCCGCGCCGCGATCGGCGTCACCGGCCAGTTCTCCGCCGTCGACGGCCTGATCACCGGCGAGGAGAACATGCTCCTCATGGCCGACCTCCACCACCTGCCCAAGCAGGAAGGGCGGAAGGCCGCCGCCGAGCTGCTGGAGCGGTTCGATCTGACGGAAGCCGCGACCAAGCCCGCCTCCACCTACTCCGGCGGCATGAAACGCCGCCTCGACCTCGCCATGACCCTCGTCGGCAACCCCCGGATCATCTTCCTCGACGAACCCACCACCGGCCTCGACCCCCGCTCCCGCCACAACATGTGGCAGATCATCCGCGGGCTCGTCGCCGACGGCGTCACCGTCTTCCTCACCACCCAGTACCTCGAAGAAGCCGACGAACTCGCCGACCGCATCGCGGTGTTGAACGACGGCAAGATCGCCGCCGAGGGCACCGCCGAGGAGCTGAAGCGGCTCATCCCCGGCGGCCACGTCCGCCTCCGCTTCACCGACCCCGACGCCTACCGCTCGGCCGCAGCCGCCCTGCGCGAAGTCACCCGGGACGACGAGGCACTCGCCCTCCAGATCCCCAGCGACGGCAGCCAGCGCGAACTGCGCTCCATCCTCGACTGGCTCGACACCGCCGGGGTCGAGGCGGACGAACTGACCGTGCACACCCCGGACCTGGACGACGTGTTCTTCGCCCTGACCGGTCCCACCAGCACCCCCGCCCACTCCAACAAGGAGGACGTCCGATGAGTAGTGCCCTCGCCCTCGCCGTGCGCGACTCGAACACGATGCTGCGCCGCAACCTGCTGCACGCCCTCCGCTACCCGTCGATGACCCTGAACCTGCTGCTCACGCCGATCATGCTGCTCCTGCTCTTCGTCTACGTCTTCGGCGACGTGATGAGCGCGGGCATCGGCGGCAGCGGCGCCGACCGCTCCGACTACATCGCCTACATCGTCCCGGGCCTGCTGATGATGACCATCGGCTCCACCGTGATCGGGGCCGCGATCGCCGTCTCCATGGACATGACCCAGGGCCTCATCGCCCGCTTCCGCACGATGGCCATCTACCGGGGCTCCCTGCTCGTCGGGCACGTCGTGGGCAGCGTGCTGCAGATCATGGCCAGCCTGGTCCTGGTCAGTGCCGTCGCCGTGGCCATGGGGTTCCGCTCCACGGACGCGACGGCCCTGGAGTGGCTGGCGGCGCTCGGACTGCTCGCCCTGTTCTCCCTCGCCCTCACCTGGATCGCGGTCGGCATGGGCATGGCCAGCCCGAACCCCGAGGCGGCCAGCAACATGGCGATGCCGCTGATCCTGCTCCCGCTCATCTCCAGCGCCTTCATCCCGGCCGACACCATGCCGGGCTGGTTCCAGCCGATCGCCGAGTACCAGCCCTTCACGCCCGCCATCGAGACCCTGCGCGGTCTGCTCCTCGGCACCGAGATCGGCAACAACGGCTGGCTCGCGATCGCCTGGTGCGTCGGCCTGTCCGTCCTCGGCTACCGCTGGTCGACGGCACAGTTCAACCGCGACCCGAAGTAACCGTCATGACAGCGCGGGCAGCCTCCCGCAACCCGTCCCGCCCCAGGGCGGCGTACTCCGACACCGCGTCGGCGTACGCCGCCCCGTCGGCGTTCTCGGCCGCCCGCCGGGCCCGGTCCGCCGACATCGTCGGCTGGTAGTCGCGCAGCACCCCAAGGCGTTCGGCCAGCGCGATCATCCGTACGGCGGCGGGGTCGCCGTACGCCAGATCCGCCATGCCGAGGGCGTGCAACACCGTTCCGTACAGGGGCAGTTCCATGGGCGCGGGGGACGGGCCGGAGAGCAGTGTCCGCAAGCCCTGTCGCAGCCGGTGGACCAGTTCCGCGACGGGTTCGAGCCGGCCGACGTGCGCGTGCGCCGTCACCGCCGCCGACTGGATCTGCAGCACCCACCGGTCGAGGAAGGGATCGCCGTCGTACATCGGACCGGCCTCCGCCATCCCCTCCACGGCACTGCGCCACAGGCCGAGCCCGACCTCCGTCAGCCCACGGGAGAGCGCGATCTCGGCGCGCCCGCCGAGGCCGGGACTGTGCAAGTCGTCCTGCTGCGAGGGCTGGTGACCCTCCGTCAGCCGCAGCCAGTACTCGGCCTCGTCGGGGTCGCCGCGCTGCAGACAGGCGAGGACGAGGCCGCTGCGGACGCCGATGGAGTCCTGCTCGTCGCCGAGCCGAGGCAGTACGTCGAGTGCCGCCTTGAGATGCTCGTACGCGGCCTCGCCCTGCTCCGTCTTCAGGCACAGCTCGCCCAGCCGGGCATGGCCCAGGACCTGCAGGAACGGATTGTCGGCCGGTGCCAGCGCGGCGATGATCCGGCGGGCCGAGGCGAGCGCGCGGTCGATGTCGTGCTCCGACTCCCAGACGTACGTGGCGACGCACTCGGCGATGCCGGCCAGCAGCGGCTGCTCGCTGGCGCAGAGTCTGCGCAGCACGTCGTAGTCCGGAGGCCGCATGTCGGGGACCGCGCCCAGCACGATCGCGATGGCGCGCACCAGGGTGTCCGGCGGGGCCGGGGGCAGCCGCCGGAGGGTGACGAGGTGGCGTTCGGCGCGTGGGCCGTAGCCCATGAACAGGCTCGCCGTGCACAACACGGCTGCGGCGCGGGCGACTTCGACGTACTCGGGCTCGGGGCGGTAGTGCGACAGCGGCGGGCCGGTGTCCGCGGCGAGGGCGGTGAGGCGGGGGTAGTTGGAGCCGGTGGACCACAGGGCAGCGAGGACCGCGGTGAGGGCGGCGATGGCGGCGCCGTCCGTACGGGCCAGGGCGTGCCGCAGGGCCGCCACGAGGTTGTCCTGCTCGGCCCTGACCCGCTCCCATGCGGTCAGGGGCCCCGAGCCGAAGAACCAGTCGTGGTACGTGACCCCGAAGTCCCGCGCCCAGACGAGGAATTGGCCGACGGCGGTCGCGTCCTCGCCCGCCTCCGCGCGCCGGGCCGCGCTGAACTCCCGTACGGTCTCCAGCATGCGGAAGCGCACACCGGCCGGGGTCTCGGCGACGGTGAGCAGCGACTGACCGGCCAGTTGCTCCAGCAGCGGCAGTGCGTCGTCGCCGAGGACGTGCTCGGCCGCCTCGCCGGAGAAGCCGCCGGGAAAGACGGACAGGGTGCGAAGCGCCGCCCTGGCCTCCTCGTCGAGGAGGTTCCAGCTCCAGTCCACGACCGCGTGCAGGGTGCGGTGGCGCTCCGGCGCGTCCCTGGCCCCGCCCCTCAACAGCGCGAACCGGTCGCCGAGGCGGCGGGCTATCTCCGGCACCGACAGCACCCGTACGCGCGCGGCGGCCAGTTCCACGGCGAGCGGCAGCCCGTCGAGGTGCCGGCAGAGCCCGGCCACCGCGTCCGGCGGCAGCTCCACACCGGGCCGGGCGGCCCGCGCCCGCTGGGTGAACAGCTCGACGGAGGTGGCGAGTTGGAGTTCGGGCAGTGCGTACACGGCCTCGGACGTCAGCCCGAGGGGCGCGCGGCTGGTGACGAGCACGCGCAGCTCCCGGGAGGACGAGACCAGGGCGTGTACGAGGCTCGCGGCACCGGCGACGACCTGCTCGCAGTTGTCGAGGACGAGCAGGGCGGGCCCGGGGCCGAGCACGCCGAGGATGCCGGGCACCGGGTCGTGGCCGCCCATGGCACCGGGCCGCTTCTCGCCCGCGCCGAGCGCGGAGGCCACTTCCGCGCCTACTTCCTCGTCGATGGAGACACCGGCGAGTGCCACGAAGTGGACGACCCGGTGCTCGGCCCGGCGGCTGACGGCGTGCGCGAGCCGGGTCTTGCCGAGGCCACCGGGCCCGGCGACGGTGACGGCACGCGAGTCGCGCAGCAGCCGCTCCACCTCGGCGATGTCGTCGTCCCGCCCGAGCAGCGGATTGGGTTCGTGCGGCACCCCGTGCCGGACCACGGGCGCCTCGCCGTTCAGCAACTCCCGCTGTACGGACTTGAGTTGGGCTCCCGGATCCGTACCGAGCGTGTCGCGCAGCTCGCGCCGGTACGCCTCGTACCGGGTCAGCGCGGCGGACGGCCCGGCCGTCGCGGCCTCGCCGCGCAGCAACTCGGCGAGCACCTCCTCGTCGTGCGGATGCCCGGTGGCTACGGCGGCCAGCGGCCCGGCGGCCTCCGAGTGCCGCCCGAGCCGGCCGAGCGCGAGGGCCCGGGCGCGGACGAGGGCGCGGTGGACGGGGGCGCGCTCGGCGCGCAGGGCGGCCACGGGGTCGTCGTCCCCGCCATCGGGATCGGGGGTGCCCTCCCAGAGCGCGAGCCCGGCCTCGGCGGCGGCCAGCGACCCGGCGTGATCCCCGGCCCGGGCCCGGTCAGCACTGGCGGCGGCGTGCAGGAGCAGGGCGGAACTGTCGACCTGATCCTCGGGGAGGGCGAGCCGGTATCCGGTCGGCGTGCTGGCGAGGAGGTCGGCGCCGAGCTGGGCCCGCGCCCGGGACACGAGCACCTGGAGCGCCTTGCCGGGCCGCTCCGGCAACTCGTCCGGCCACAGCCCCGCGACCAGCCGCTCGGTGCTGCAGCCGGTGCGCGGGTCGCCCGCGAGGAGGGCGAGCAGGGCGCGCAGCCGAGGTGCGGTGACCTCCTGCCCGCGATGGGCGACGCGCGGGAGGAGGGTCAGGGCGATGGTCATCCCTGCAGATTAGCCAAGGGGGTGGGTGCGGGGACTCCTGCTGAGGGCCGAACTCCCGTTGCGGGGGCGGCAGTCGCGTTCCGTGCGGCCCGGCTCGTCGGCCCGCGTTGCATGCGGCCCGAACCGGGCCGAACCGGGCCGAACCGGGCCGGCCCGGCCCGGCCCGGTTCGGTTCGTCGGCCTGCGTTCCGTGCGGCCCGGCCCGGTTCGTCGTCGCCTTCTTCCCCCTGCTGGGCGCCGCCCTCGCCCGAGTCCGTGGCCCCGCCGGGAACAGGCGGTCCGGTCGACGCGGTTGCACCGACCGAGGGGCCGGCGCCGCAGGGGCGGGGCGCGGAGACCGTAAGGTCGTCCGCCCCACCCGGATCCGGCCCCCGGGATCGCGGTACGCCCGCCGCGCTCCTCGCACCGCGACGGACGTACTTCTGCAGGAGGACTGTTTTCATGACTGACCGGCCCTTGACGCTCATGGCAGTGCACGCCCACCCCGACGACGAGGCCACCGGAACCGGAGGGGTCCTCGCGCGGTACGCGGCGGAAGGCATCCGCACGGTTCTCGTGACGTGTACCGACGGCGGTTGCGGCGACGGACCGGGCGGCGTCAAGCCGGGTGACCCCGGGCACGATCCGGCGGCGATCGCCTTGATGCGCCAGCAAGAACTCGAGGCGAGCTGTGACGTCCTGAAGATCAGCGATCTGGAGCTGCTGGGCTATGCCGACTCCGGGATGGTGGGCTGGCCGAGCAACGACGCCCCCGGATCCTTCTGGCAGACGCCCGTGGAGGAAGGCGCGGCCCGACTCGCGGAACTCATGCGGCACTACCGACCCGATGTGGTCGTCACCTACGACGAGAACGGCTTCTACGGCCACCCCGACCACATCCAGGCCCACCGCATCACGATGGCGGCGCTGGAGATGACCGCACTGGAGAAGACCCCGCTGACGCCGAAGGTGTACTGGACGACGATGCCCCGCTCGCTGATGCAGCGGTTCGGCGAGGTCATGCGCGAGTTCGACGAGGACATGCCGGAGCCGGACCCCGCCGAGGCCGCCGCGATGGCCGAGATCGGCCTTCCCGACGACGAGATCACCACGTGGGTGGACACCGTCGCGTTCAGCGGTCAGAAGTTCGACGCGCTGGCCGTGCACGCCAGCCAGGGCGAGAACATCTTCTTCCTCAGGATGGGCAAGGAGAGGTTCGGCGAGTTGATGGGCGTGGAGACCTTCGTACGTGTCCAGGACGCCACCGGTACGGCGATACCCGAGAACGATCTCTTCGCCGGACTGCGCTGATCGGCCGGACAGGCCCTGGGCGCGCTGATGTGCGGCTACGCGTGTCCGTTGAACATGCCGACCAGGCTGTGGGGGGCGTTGTCGCCGTAGAGCACCTCGTGGATTCGGACGCCTTCGGTGGCGGCTTCGGCGCTGCGGGGGAACATGGCCTGCTCGTACTCGGCGAGGGCGGTCTCGATGTCGTCGGGGTGGGCGGCGATGAGCCTGCCGAGTTCGGCGCCGTCGTACATGGCCATGTTGGCGCCCTCGCCGGCCGGGATCGAGACGTGGGCGGCGTCGCCGAGCAGAGTCACACCCGGCACCCGGTCCCAGCGGTGTCCGACGGGCAGGACGTTGAGGGGGCGCCAGACCGGCGCGGTCTCGCCGTCGGTGATCAGCGCGGTGAGCTCCGGCGCCCAGTCGTCGAACTCCTGTGCGATCCGAGTCCGCGCGGCGGCGGGGTCGGTGAAGTCGATCCCGGCGAACCACTCCTGCGGCCTGGAGAGCATCGCGTACGCGTGGATGGTCCCGCCGCGCTCGCGGTGAGCCCCGATCCCCTGCCCCGGCACGGGTGCGAACAGCGATCCGCTGCCGACCGCCTTCGCGCCGGCGGGGTGCCGGGTGTCGGCGTCGAACAGGTAGGTCTCGACGTACGACATCCCGAGGTACGAGGGTGCCGCGTCGGAGAGCAGCGGCCGGACCCGGGACCAGGCGCCGTCCGCGCCGACGAGCAGGCCGGTGTCGAGGGTGGTCCCGTCGGCGAAGGTCACCTCGTGGCGGCCGTCGGACAGGGTCTGGGCACCGCTGACCTTGTGCCCCCACCGGACGGTGCCGGCCGGGAGCGAGTCGAGCAGCAGTTGCCGCAGCTCGCCGCGCTGCACCTCGGGGCGGCCACCCGTACCGTCGTCGGCGTCCTCGAACAGGACGGTTCCGTCCCGGCCGAGGATCCGTGAGGCCTGACGGCCCTCCAGGATGAGCCCGCGGAACCCGTCGAACAGCCCGGCGGCCTTGAGGGCGAGCTGCCCGTCGTGCTCGTGGATGTCGAGCAGCCCGCCTTGGGTGCGGGCGGTCGGGGATGCCTCGGCCTCGTAGACGGTGGCCGGTATGCCGTTGACGTGGAGGACCCGGGCGAGGGTCAGGCCGCCGAGTCCGGCGCCGATGATCGTGGCGTGGGGGGTGGGGGTGGGGGTGGGGATGTGGGTGGGGGTCGTGGTGGTCATGGTGACTCCTGGTGGCGGGGTGGGCGCGGAATCCATGGAACGGCGTTCCATGGATTGACACCAGCCTGGAACGCCGTTCCAGAGATGTCAAGCTGGAACGCCGTTCCAGGGGGTATGTCAGGATGAACGCATGGCTGAAAGCGGAGCACGTCGTTCGGAGCGACGAAGGGAGCCGCTCTCCCGGGAGCGCATCGTCGAGGCGGCGATCGAGCTTCTCGACGCGGAGGGCGAGGGTGGACTGACGTTCCGCGCACTGGCCCGGCGGCTTTCCACGGGGCCGGGTGCGATCTACTGGCACGTCACGGGCAGGGACGAGTTGCTGGGGGCCGCCACCGACGCGGTCGTCACCGACACCATGACCGCCGTCGTCACCGCCGGCGCGACCCCGCAGGAGGCGGTACGTGCCCTCGCGCTCGGCGTGTTCGACGCGATCGACGCCCACCCGTGGATCGGCACGCAACTCGCCCGCGCCCCCGCGCAGACACCGCTGCTGCGGGTCTTCGAGCACCTCGGACGCCAGGTCGAGGCGCTCGGGGTGCCCCACGCGGCCCAGTTCACGGCCGCGTCCACGCTGCTGAACTACGTCCTCGGCGTGGGCGGCCAGAACGCGGCCAACGCCCGCGACCACCAGCCGGGCACGACCCGCGAGGAGTTCCTGGCGGGGGTCTCGGCGGCCTGGGCGAACCTGGACTCCGAGGAGTACGCGTTCACCCGGAACGTCGCGGAGCAGCTACGCGATCACGACGACCGGGAGGAGTTCGTGGCGGGGATCGATCTGATCCTGGCGGGGATCACTGCGCGGTCGTGAACTTGGTCTAGGCGGTGGGGGCTCGTCGGCACCCCGTGTGATGCGGTTCCGCTCATCGGAGCCGAGAAGTGACGGGAATGGCGTTAGCGTGGGCACGTGCCGGAACGCGCCTCGACGAGTGGAAGGGGCGGCCGATGACCATGCCGTACGCGGACGGGGACGGCCCGCTCATCCCCCGGCCCGAGCTGACGCTGCCCGACCTGCGGCAGGCGGTGGCCACCGTCGCTCCGTCCCGGCTGCCCGAGTTCTTCGAGGACCTGCAGAAGGCATTCGTGCGCGCGGGCGACGAGGACAGCGTCGTACCGATCCGTATGTTCTACCGGCAGTGGGGTGTCGTCGTGGAGATCGAGAGACACCCGGAGATGGCGCGCAGGCTGCACGCCGCCGAGCAGGCGATCAGCAGCGCTGACCCTGACGTACGGGAGCGGGCGATCCAGGAGGCCGGCGAGATCGTGCAGGCGGCTCACCGTGAGGTCGCCGGTAGCTGACTGGCACTGGGAGCTGTTCCAGGGCGACTTGCTGGACGGCCTCCCGGAGGCGGCACGAGCCGAGACGGATCGGCTGGCCAACGAGGTTGCCGTACGCGAGTCCATGGTCTTTCTGGAGGGGGCGGCCTACACCGGTCCGGGGCCCGGCGTGCGGACCGAGAGCAGGGGCTGCTCATGCTCACGTACCTGACGGATATCCGTGGTTAGCGGATCGTGGTCGTACAGGTGGGCTGGTTCGGCTGACTCTTTGGCAACGCCCTTCCCGCCATCGGCCTCGTGAACTTCCGCCAGGCTGTGTGTGCCGGGGGGAAAAAGAGTCAGGTGGGGCGGGCCCGGCTGGCGGGGCCGGAGTCCAGGCGTTTCAGCCAGGTGTCGAGGTGAGGACAGGTGGCGCGCAAGGCGTCCAGGCCGAGGAGCTCGATCGCGTCCGGGCCGTCCACGACCTTGCGATAGGCGGGGTGGGCCCTCAGGATCCGCTTCGACGGCGCCGTGTCGGGACCGTTGTTGACCAGTTCGGGGCCGCCCGCCGCAGTGACATGGGACAGCAGTACGTCGGCCACCCTGGGCGACTCGATCAGCTCGGCAAGCTCGTTCGCGGCGGCGAGTACCCAGGCCTCCGTCTCATGGAGGGCGAGGAACGGCAGGAATCGCGGGTCATCGACGATTCGTGCCATCGCCTCCTCGACATGACTGACACGGGCGTACGCGTCACCGGCCGGGGCGTCGGAGAGCCCGGGTGTGTCGGAGGGCAGCCCGTACAGGTCGAGCATCGTGGTCACCGTGTCGACGGCCGAATTCCGCAGCAGCGCCCGGATGTCGTGCTCGATCCTGGGCCACCTGCTCACCCCGCCTTTGTCGTGCGGCCGGCCCGCGGCCCGCCGGGTCTTGAGCACGACCGGCGTGACCCAGACATCCCGCTCGAACAGTTCCGGCTGGAGGACCTGCTGCACCAGGCGCTCCTCCGTCGCGCCTTCCACCAGCACGTGAACCTGACGCATTCGCCCCGACCTCACCGTTCCCGCTCGGGCCGGGGACGACCACCCAGCAGGTTCTTCAGCCACAGATCACCGAGCGAGTAGCTGTCGAGCCAGGCCGCCAGTGCCTCGGGGTCGGGCCGATGCAGTCGCGTCGAACCGTCCACGCGCTCGGCGACGACGAGTTCGTCGAGCCCGAACTGGTCGACCAGGGTGACGGACTGGGTGGCGGCGAGAATCTGGCTGTGGGTGGAGGCCGACCGGAACAGCTCGGCCAGAACGGTGATCGCGAAGGGGTGCAGGCCCAGCTCGGGTTCGTCGAGCACGAGCAGTGCCGGCGGTTGTGGCTGGAGCAGGAGCACGGCCAGACAGATGAAGCGCAGGGTGCCGTCGGACAGCGCGTCGGCGGGAAAGACCGTGTCGGACCCGACCTGCCTCCACCGGAGTGGCACCCGTGCGGCCGCGTCCTCGGTGAGGAGGAAGTCGCGGAAGAAGGGTGCGACAGACCGGACCGTGCGCACGATCTGCTGGTACTCCGCCGGATGCTCCTCGCCCATGCGTCGCAGGAACGCGGCGAGGTTGCGTGCGTCCGGGTGCAGGACCTCCGTGTCGGAGGCGTAGCCCGGCTGCTTCACCGGGGCACCCGGGGTCGTGTCATGGAAGTGATAGACGCGGCAGCCCCGCAGTATCTCGAGCGTGTGACGGGCCACGCCGCCGGCTCCGACCGGTCCGTCTTCCGCGACCTCGGCGAGTTTCGACTCGCGGTGGCCCCGGCCGATCTCCTGCTTCAGCGGCTGCTCATCGCGCGCCTTGTCGTGGAACTCCACCGCCTCCCGGCCGAAGACCAGTTCTCCCCGGTGCGAGGGAACCAGCGTGGCCTTGTAGGTGTTCACGGCATCGCTGTTGTCGGCCTCCACGCGCAGCCCGATCCCTGCGGATCCCTTGGCCACGTCGTGCAGCAGGGCCACGGCTCCGCCACGCAGCCCGACCTCCAAGCCCAGCTCGCCATCGGCGATGCGTCCGAGCAGTTCGACGGCCTCGATGAAGTTGGTTTTGCCCGCGCCGTTGGGGCCGACGAGCACGGTGACCGGGCTCAGGGCCAGCTCGACCTGGTCGATCGACTTGTAGCCGCTGACGGTGATGCGTCGAACCCTGCGTGACATGGGCATCAATGTATCGACCTATCGGGGTCGGACACTGACGATGCTGCCGACATCCGGAACGCTCTCGCCGACCAAGCCCGAAGTCTCGCCGGTCGCCGCTGAACCCTCCAAGTGGCTCTCCCGGCGTGGTGAACCGCTGACTCCTGAAGGGTTTCTCGGGGAAGTCGCTGATCTCATCGATGAGTTGAGCGGTCGTCCAACCGCCGGGGAACGTTGCTGGGAGGCTGTTCGGCGGGTATCAGCTCAGTCCGACCGAACATCATCGCGCCGCAACGAGTTCCCGGTGTCCGTCGAATTCGCCGGTGAGACCTATTCCTCGGTGCTCCACGGGTACTGGTCCCTGTCTGCGGCCGATGCCTCCGATCGAAGGCGGACAGCGGATGCCCCCACGGCCCGGGAAGCGCATGACCTGGGAGGACGGGCGCCGAGGCGGGCGGATTGGTCCCGTGTGCGGCTCGCCGTCATGACCGGCCTGCTCAGGGCGAAGTCCACCCAGCACGCCGAACTCGCCGAGATCCTCGTCTCCACCGGCGACGCCACCATCAGCTACACCGGCTCGTCGGACTCCCCCTTCTGGCGAGACGCCTCGGACCATCGCGGACGGAACTGGATGGGCCGACCGCTGGAGTTGACCCGGTCCGAACTCGTCGCGCAGCGGTCGCCCGCCGGGTGACACCCGCGAGACCGCCCGCGCTTGTGGCGCCCCGTCCGCTCAGCCGACCGGGGGCGGATCGACCTCGCCGCCGACGCCGGAGCGGCCCGCGGGCACGCCGACGACGTACACGGTCACCTGCTGTCGGACGGATTCGCCGAAGACCTCGACCACGGCATCTGTGACAGACGCGATCAGCCGCGAGGGAGCGTTGTCGATCCCCGGCAGGTTCAACGCCGCTTCACGCAGGTTCAGCGAGACGATCGGTGCGTTCACCGTGGCGGGTACGCCGCCGATGCCCCAGCGGTCGCGCGGGATGCCGAACAGTTCGACGACCGCCATGGGGCGTGCTCGCTCCCCGTACACCTTGACCAGCGCCTCCGTGAGGGCGAGGACGAGTTTCGGCTCGACCTTTCCGTCGAGTTCCTCTTCGTGGATCCGTACCTCGAAGTGCGGCATCACAGCTCCGTTCGTATGGCTCGCTACCAGGACAGGCCGGGACGGACCCGAGCCGGGAGTCGACGAGGCGATCAGAGCGTTGCTGCTGCTCATGCCTCGCACGGTCGGGCGCGCGAAGCGGATCCGGGTGCCCGAGGAACTCCAGTCGCTCGCGCTCGCGCCCCGACCACCGTCAGCCTCATGGTCGGTGAGCTGAGCCGGAAGGGCGTCCTGGAGCGGCGGGAAGACGCATCGGACCGGCGTCGGCGCATCGTTAATATCACCGACGGCAAACGGCTGTCCACCGACAGCTGGCTTGCACGGGCAGCGCGTGCCCAGAACGGCCGCGACCGCCGACCGCGGACTCCAGGCCGTCGGCGGCATGACCACGGCCTACGGCACCGCCGGCACCTGGACAAGCGCCGGAAGGGCAGACTCCATTGCCCTTCCGGCTTTTTATTGCCCCCGTGTTCGCGGAAAAGAGAAAAGGGGCCTGATATTGGATGGGCTCGGATTTCGTTGACTTCTTCTTTTGTTGGCCTGTTTAATGTAATGACAAAAGGGCGGGAATGGTTCATTTTCCGTTGGTCGGCCGTTCATTGAATTGCGCGCTTTTTTCGAAAGGGAGGCAAGTCGGTGCGAAGAAAATATGGAATCGGCGGATTTCTCCGCTGGGGTCGCACGCTCGTCGTAGTGCTGTCCTTGGCGTTGGTCACGGGCGTGGGCGTCACCGCCACGCCCGTGCAGGCGGCGGACAGTGAGGACTTCACGCTCGGGATCACCGCCGCGGAGCTCGGCGTCGACCCCGAGGTCATGCGGCAGGCCGTGCCCGAGATGCAGGAGGAGATCGACGAGGCCGGCTCTCTGAGCGCCTCGTTCCGGCAGGCGATGATCGACAACCCGGCGAGCGCGAGCGGGTACGACGACTCGTACTGGGTGGACTTCGACGGCACGCTGGAACTGACCGACGACGGCGCCGGCATGGAGATCGTCGTCCCGGGCTCGGAGATACAGGCGACCACCGGGTGGTGGGAGAAGTTCGGCGCGTTGGTCGCCGGCGGTCTGGCGGGGCTCGGGTTCAGGATCGTCTGCATCGCGGGTCTGACGGTCAGCGGAGCGGGCGTCGCGGTCATCCCGCTGGTCTGCACTCCCGCGGGCGGTGCCGTGGCAGGCTTTATGACGGCCCTCATCACGCATGCGCTCCCTCCTTCGGATCTGGGCAGCCCCGCGTCGATTCGCGACATGATCATCGGCGCGTTCGTCGGAATGGCCCTGGGATATCTCTGGGAGAGGTATTTCGTCGGGTTCGCCAAGGAATACCTTCCCCCCGCCTTCAGAAAGCTCGGCATCTGGCTGGGGGAGAAGGTGCCGTGGCTCGCCAGCCGCTTCGGGTCCGCGTTCGGCGGCGCCGCGAGCGACACCTCGGACGCCATGATCGAGCTGGAGGATCTTCTCTCCGAGGAGATCAGGCACTGGAGTGTCGAGGACAGCCAGATCGGCGCGATCGCGTCGTACATCCACCCCGGGGCCGACCCGGCGGCATGGGACCGGCTGATCGGCGCACGCTCGGACAAGGTGGGCGTGCTGGTCGCGAACGTCCTCAACGGGCCCGACTCGAAACGCAACAGCACCTGGGCCGGCGTCATCGACCGGGGCCGCGCGTCGGGCAAGAAGGTCCTGGGCTACGTACCCACCGGCTATCTGGGCCTGACGGGCACGACGACCCGGCTCGGTTCGGACGACATGGACGACTGGATCGCGCAGATCGAGCAGGACGTCGACACCTGGTACAGGCTCTACGGCGACTCGATCGGCGGGATCTTCTTCGACGAGGGCTACAACGTGTGTGGGGTCGACAACGACTACGCGAACTACTACGAGGAGCTCAACCGGTACGCGAAGACCCGGCACCCCGGGGCGATGACGGTCCTCAACCCGGGCACGGTCGTGCCGCAGTGCTACGAGGACACCGCCGACGTCCTCATGACGTACGAGAGCGACTACGCGGCCTACTACGGCAACAACGCCAACTCCGCGCTGAACTACAAGGAGTTGGACTGGACGCCGCAGAACTCGTCGAAGATCTGGCACATCATCTACGGCGTGCCGGCCTCCGAGGTCACCCGAGTGGCGGCCACGGCCAAGGATCGCGGCGCGGGCTATCTCCAGATCACCGACGACGTACTGCCCAACCCCTACGACACACTGCCGTCCGGGGACTACTGGGCCGCTCACCAGAACGCGGTCTCCGGCGGCTCCCCGGTCGTCGCGCCGGTGGCTCCCTTCTCGGACACCCAGGGTCCCCCGATGCAACCCGCCACCAACCTGACCGTGAGCAAGGTCGACTACACCTCGGTCTCCCTCGCCTGGCAGAAGTCGTCCACCCAGATCGCCCGGTACTTCGTCCGCCTCAACGGTGAGACCGTGGCCTCGCTGCCGGGCAACTTCCACACGACGACGATCGGCGGCCTCGACCCCGGCGGCAACACCTACACGCTGGACGTGGTCGCCCAGAACTACTACGGCGCGGTCTCCGCGACATCCAACTCCGTCACGGCGACGACCCTGTCCCTGCCCGGCGGAAAGACCATCATCAACCCCAAGGTCACCCACTCGGGCGGTTCGGTCACCTACTCGGCGGACTTCCTCGCCCCGTACTCCTTCCACCGTCTCTTCGTCAGCCCGTCCGGCAGCGGTGTGACCTGCTGGTGGATCACCACGCCGGGCGACCCGTTCTGCGGCCACTGGGTCATCGAGAACTCGACTCTGCTGTCGTACGCCGGCACCCAGGTCGGGGAGTGGTCGTGGAGCCCGATCGCCTACACGCCACCGACCGTCAACGGCTACACCTACTCCTGGACGGTCAACGCGGCCGACATCGCCGGCTCGTCCGACTACGTCAGCTTCCAGGGCGAGGGCTACAGCGCCCTGACCAACATCTACACAGCCAAGTGAGCTGACCTGACCCACCGGCGTCGACGCGGACGGGCGACGCCCTGGTCACCCCGGCATCCGGCATCCACCGGGGCCGGGGTGACCTGTACCTGCCCCGGCCCCGAGCACCTCGGCGGGGACCGGGCCGGACCGCTGCCGTGAACGAACGCTCTACTCCTGCTCCGCCAGCGCCCGGAGCCGGTGTTCCGTGGGCGACATCCCGTACGCGGCCCGGAACGCCCGCGTGAAGTCGGACGGGCGCGGATAGCCCCAGCGGGCGGCGATCGTGTGGACGGGCGTGCGGCGCAGCGAGCCGTTCGCCAGGTCGCGGTGGGCGTTCTCCAGGCGCCGGCGGCGGATCCAGGCCGCGACCGTCTCGCCCTCCGTCTGTTGCCGGAAGACGCGGTGCAGGTAGCTCAGCGAGATGTTGTGGGCCGCCGCTATCGCCGTCGGCGTCAACTCCGGGTCGTGCAGGTTCTGTTGGACGAACGCGCGGATGCGTTCCGTCAGGGCCTGTTGGCGGGTCTCCGGCGGTAAGGCGGCGTCCGCGTCCAGGAGTTGGGCGAGCCAGGCCGTCAGGAGGTCCAGTACGGCCTTGCCCAGGCGGGGTGCGTCGGCGGGCTGGAGGGTGTCGGCGTGGCGGTGCAGGCCGGTGAGGTGGTCGGAGAGCAGGGCGCCGATTCCCTCCTGGCCCGACAGGCGCCGGTTCAGCAACTCCCGTACCCGGTGCGGGGGGAGAGGCAGCAGGGCTTTCGGGATGTCCAGGCCTATGCCTCTGACGACCCTGCGTTCGCGGTCGTTCGCCGGGCGGAAGTCGTACGGGCGTGAGCTGTCGGCCAGGTGCAGGTCATGGGGGCCGAACTCGGTGGTCCGGCCCGCGTGGTCCAGCGCCATTCCGCCGTCCAGCATCAGGGTGAGGTGGTACAGCTCTCGGTCGCTCTGGCGCACCATGCGCGTGCTTCGCCGGAACCTTGTCGGCAGGAACGACACCTTCATCACCGTCGCCGGGCCCAGCTCCAACAGCCGTAACTCTCCCCAGAATTCGGCGGAGTGGGTGCTGATGAAATCGTTCGAGCGCGTACGGGCGATCAGTTCCCGCCAGTAGTCGAATCTGTCCGCCGCGGGTACGTCCTCGCTGCGGAACACCGTTCCGATCACCCCGGCTCCCCCGATCCCCCACCGTGCGCTTCCGTCGTCATCCTCGCCCCTGGACGGCCGAGTTGGCGACTCCCGGGGGCTACGGCTCCACTGTGGCGCTCGCCACGGGGACCGCCCCGTCCTCGCTCGGCGTCGGAGCGTCGTCCGCCGGGCTCGCCTCTGTCGCGGCGTCCGGAGTCGTCGTCGGTGCCTGCTCGGGCGGGGCGAGGGACGCCTCGGAGGGGACAGGTGTGGCGGATTCGGGGGTATTCGGGACGGAGGGCGACGGCGTCTGTGTCGGGGCGGTGGTGGCGTCGGTGGCGGGGGGTGTTGCCGGGACGGAAGGGGCAGGTGGGGCCATGGGGATCGTGGGGGAGCGGGGGGACTCCCCCGTCGTCAGGTTGAGAGGGAGCGCGATGAGCGCGGCGATGGCGCAGGCCGCGCCCACCGCGGCTGCCGTACGGGTCCTGCGGCGGCGGGTCGCGGTGCGGCGGATCTCCTCGAAGCGGCCCGGCGGTGCGCCCAGGTAGGCGGGGGTGGGGCCGAGGAGGACCAGGAGGGGGTCGTCCGGGTCGTGCTCGGGGCGGGTCGGGTCGAACGGTCCGAATTCCGGGTCTTCTTCGTCGTCAAAGCGTGTGGTCAAGGCTTTTCCTCAGGTGGGCGCGGAGCAGTTCTCGGGCCGCGTGGAGGTCGGCCTTGATGGTTCCTTCCTTGCGTCCGGTCAGCGCGGACACGTCCCGGATCGGCATGTCAGCGTAGTAGTGCAGGAGGATCGGGACGCGGAGTCGTTCCGGCAGCGACTGGACCAGCATGCGGATGGACGGGTCCGCCGGGTCGGTGTGCGTGAGCAGGGCGGCTTCCGTGGTCACGTGGCGCATCGCCTTGCGCTCGCGTTCCATCTTGCGCCAGTGGTCCCGGACGATGTTGGCCGCCGTCACATAGAGGAAGCCGCGCGGCTCCTCCACCGACGTCCAGCGCGCCCACAGGCGCGTGAACGCCTCCGAGGCGATCTCGTGGGCCGTCTCGTCGTCGTCGACGAGCCGGCGGACCCAGCCGGCCAGGCGCGGGTAGAGGGCGGCGAACAGCTCGGACGCTGCCTTGTCGCGGGACCGTTTCAACGCTCTCCATGGTGCTGTCAGACCTGTTGCCACCGGCGTCGTACTCGTGGCTCTCGTCGCTCTCGTGGGGGAGGACGGCGGTTCGGCGGCGTACGTTCCGCCGGCCCGCCGTCCTGTTTTCCGCGCGGATACGGTCACGGGCTCGTCGACGACGTCAGCGCGGCGAAGACGATCACGTTGTCGAGGTAGCCGTTCTCGTCCCGCGGCCCGCCGCAGGTGATGAGCCGAAGCTCGGGGCGGTCCACGTTCCCGTAGACGTCGTCCGCCGGGAACTCGGCCTTGGCGACCGTCCGCAGGGACGTCACCGTGAACTCCGTCTCCGTGCCGTTCTCCAGACGCGCCACGATCTTCTCGCCCCGGCGCAGCCGCCCGAGGTCGTGGAAGACACCGTCCCCGTACGAGCCGACCGTGACATGCCCGAGGATCACCGACGGGCCGGTCTGCCCCGGCGTCGGCGACTGCTCGTACCAGCCCGCCTGGTCGTGCTCGGTGACCGGCGGCACCTGCAGGGTGCGGTCCGGGGCCAGGCCCAGCCGCATGACCGGGGTGTCGACCCCGATGGCGGGGATCCGCAGCCGGACCGGGGCCGAACGGCCCACCGCCCGCGCCGACTTGGCGGAGGTGTTCGTGGAGGGCGAGGCCGACGGCGGCGCGGCGGTACCGGGTTGCGCGGTCCCGGACGTCCGTACGCCTTCGCCGCCGGAGGAACAGCCCACGAGCAGCGTGGCCGCGGCCGCCGTGGCCGCTGTCCCGAAGGCGCGCCTGGAGAGGACGGTCACGCCCCGGTCGCCTGCCGACGGCGTACGACGAACACGGCCGCGCCACCCAGGGCGAACGCGGCGGCGACGCCCCCGCCGATCAGCGTGCCCGGCGTGCCGGAGTCCGACGAGGCCGGCGTCACGCCGGTGTCGGGGGCGCCGCTCGGCACCTCGGCGACCTGGGCCGGCTCCTGGTTGGGGTCGGTGGTGGGCGCCTCGCTGGGCACCGGGCTGGCTTCGTCGGCCGGTACCTGGGTCGGCTCGGCGGTCGGGGCCTCGGTGCCCTCGGACGGCGCGGTGCTGGGGACCGGGGTCGCGGTCTCGTCGGCGAACGCGGGCGCGGTGCCCGCGAGTACGGCGGAGGCCGCGAGTGCCACGGCGCTGAGGACAGTACGGCGCACGGTACGGCGCATGGGTTCGCTCTCTTTCGTCGGTCCGCCGGGAAGTGACGGATCGTGCGAAGAGACGAGGCGGCCCGGGAACAGGTTGTAAAGAGCTGGCAAAGTCGCCGGAGGGGAGCTTGGGGTCGATGCCGTTGCCCTTGCGTCAGGGCTTGCGGGTTGGGGGCGTGTGACGCGGACTGCTCGGGTGCCGGTGAGGTCACCGGGTCAGGCGCCGAGCACCCTCCGGAGTTCCTGCGCGAGCGATTGCCGGCCCCCCGTTCCGGAGGAGAGACCCCGGAGCACCGCCCCCAGCGCCTCCTGCACCGACTGCGGATCCAAGGTGCGGACGACACGCAGGAGTTGGGAGGCGAGCGCGAGGGAGGGCCGGGTGTCCGCCCGTAGATCGTCGGAGGCCAGGACCAGCACGCCCGCCGTGGCGACGACATTGCGCAGCGCGTCCTCGGCGTTGGTGTGGAAACCCAGCCGTCGGTACATCACCAGCAGACGGACCCACTCGACGAGAACCTGCGGATGGCCGCCCTGCCAGACGTCGGCGGCCTTCACCACGAGGCGCTGCTGACGGTTGAGGGCGTCCTGGTAGGAGCCGGTCCGCCAGAGCGCCAGCGTGCGGGCCGACTCGGCGAGGACATCCTGCTGGCGGGAGCGGGGGGCGGTCAGACCGGTGAGCAGCAGCAGGACGGCCCCCGCCGCCACGAGATACAGGCCCGGCCCCGGATCGAGACGGGGCAGGGTGCCGTCGGCTCCCGCGACCGTGCCGAGTTCCGCGAGGTCGACGGCGGCCCAGCCGGTCGCCAGTACGCCCGCTCCCAGCAGGACCGCACGCTGCCGGGAGCGGCTGCGTCCGACGAGGTACAGCAGGCCGGGCACCACCACGGCGAGTCCCAGAAGCAGCGTGATCCAGCCGTCACCGCCTGCCGTGCCGAGGCGTGATCCGAGGGCGAGGTCACCGAGTTCCGTCTCGTGGTAGCCGTAGCGGACGGTGTCGGCGTCCGGCCCCGCGACCCAGGGCAGCGCCGACCCGGCGGCCAGGAGCGCGGCGGACAGCAGCGTGGCCGAGCCCGTCAGACGGGACCGGCTCGGGCGGGCGGCCCGGTCCAGGAGACGTTTCGGCAGGCCGCGCGGCTCCGACGGCCGTGCGCCCGGAGCCGGATCCGGAGCCGGTACGCCGCCGGGCGAGGCGGTGGGGCCCTGCTGCCCGGGCGTGGTCGGGAGCGGGCCCTGCGGCACAGGGGCGGCGGAGTCGGGGGCCGTCACGACGCGGTCCTGAACACCAGGGCGCCGGCGGCGTCCACCGTCACCCAGAAGACGGCAGGCACGCTGAGCACGGCCAGCACCGTGAAGGCGCGATGGGCCCGGCGCAGTCCCGCCAGCCGGAACCGGCCACCTGCCAGCAGGAGACCGCCGGTCACCAGTGTGAGCAGCGTGGCGACACCGAGCACGACACGGGCCGGGCTGTCGTCACGGGCCGGGATCAGCGCCGTGGTGAACGCGTCGCGGGTGGCGGTGTCGGCCCCGCGCACGACGGCGAGCACGGTGGCGGCGAGGGCGGTCAGCGCGATGGCGACCAGCAGGGCCAGGACGGCGTACTCCTTGAGGCCGGGTGTGCCGTCACTGGTGTCGGCGGTGCGTGTGGCGCCGGTGGTGTCAGCGGTATCGGTTGTTCCGTTGGTGCCCGGATCCGGGTCGGGCGGGGGCGGGAATCCGTTCACCAGGTGCCTCCCTGCGCGGCGTTGTGGCCGAGGGCCCTCGCGAAGCGACGGGCGGCCAGGCGACGGCCCGTCTCCCCGATGAGGAAGGCCAGCAGGGCCACGGCGAACAGGACGGCGGCGGCCGTCGCGGTCACCAGGGGTGCTCGGCCGGTCGATCCAGTGCCGATGCTCAGGCCCTCGTCCGGTGGCTGTGGGCCGAAGGCCAGCCGTCCGTGTCCGGCCGAGGCGCCCTTGCCGCGCAGCACGGTGATCCGGTAGGTGCCGGGGTCGATGATCACGGCGGCGATCGCCGTCCCGACCGTCTGTCGGCCGTTCAGCCGCACCAGATAGGCGGGGTCGTCCGAGGTGGTGAAGAGACCGGTTCCGGGCCCCTTTACGGCCCTGGCTCGCACGGTGGTGCCGGGCTTCGCCGCGGGCGGGCGGGGTGCCCCCGCTGAGGTCTCCTCCCACAGCACGTACCACCCCTTCCGGGGAACCGTCACCTCGATGCCGGTCGTGCTGTCGCCGCGCTGGTGGGCGACGGCCGACCGGTCCAGCCGGGACCGGTCGAGGTGCGCGGCGGTCACCAGCAGCAGGACCGCGCCGCAGGCGGCCAGGGCCGCGCCGGCGCGCCACACGCCGGTGGGCCCGAGCTTCAGGAAGGCGCGCTTGCGGGCCTTTTCGGAGTACCGGCGCCCCCACCGGACGGTCAGCCGCCTCGCCGACTCCGCGAACGCGGTTCGGGAGGGAGGTCCGGGACGAGGCGGGGCGGTCGGGTCCGTACGGCTGGGCGGGACCGTCGGAGCGGTCGCATCCGGTGGGCCGGGCCGGAGCGCCGGGTCGGCCGGGTCGGCCGGGTCGGCCGGGTCCGGCGAGCCGGACGCGGGGCTCACCACGCGACGATCCGGGACACCGTGGGCCGCACGTGCCTCAGCCCGAGCTTCCGGTCGCCGCGCCCTATGACGACGCAACTGGGCACGTAGTAACGGTCGTTCATGTGGTTGGTCTCCTGATAGCGCACACCGTCGTCCCAGCACCCATAGCCGCTGCTGCGGCCGACGAAGCGGTTGGGGATGATGTCCCGCAGCAGCGTCCTGCTGCCCAGGTCGAGGGGCTCCCCGGCCTGGTGGAGGCGGCGCCACTGGAGCGACAGGTAGACGCCCATCGTCGGAGAGGCGGCCCGGACCGCCTCGCCCGGGTCGAGCTCCCGGTTGTGCAGCCCGGGAAGGCCCGCCAGCAGCCGGGCGGTCGCGCGGACGGACGGGCCGAGGATTTCGGTGTGGAGCGCCAGGACTCCGGGCAGCGCCGGGGCGAGCGAGTCGTTGACCACCGACAGGCCCCACGGCCGCCGGGGCGCGTCGATGCCCGCACGGCCGGAACCGGTGTCCTGGAGCGGTACGACCCCGGCCGGGAGGCCGAACGACATCCGCCGGGACAGTCCCACACCGCCGAAGCCGGGTCCTGGCCCTGTTGCCCGGTAGCGGCCCAGCAGCCGGGTCCACTCGTCGAGGGTCAGCGTCGGCGTCAGGACTACGGCGGGGTGCCAGCCGTAGCCGTACATCGCCTCCAGGGTCTGCGCGAGTCCGTCGGCTGCCTCGGCGAAGCGGTCCAGCGGGGGCAGGGCCGCACCCTCGGGCAGCAGGTCGTCCTCGGCGGCGGCTTCGGTGAGCAGGCGGTACTCCCGGTGCGCCATGGCGAACACGTCGTGAGACGTACCACCCAGCGGGTTCTGCCGGAGGACGGTCCCGTTCAGGCCGAGCGCGGCCAGGGCGTCTTCTACGGGGACGGCGTACAGCACGTTGCTGGCCGCCCGCCCGCCGGACTCCGGGCCACGGTCGAGGTCCTCCTCCTGCTGCTCGATGAGGATGCCGACCACGACGTCGCCCCGGCCGGGGATCGTGACGGCGCTGCCGGAGTAGCCGCGGAAGTTCTTGAGGCCCTCGTCGACCCGCAGTTGGTGGACGCGCCCGTGGTTCCCGTACTGGTCGGTGAAGTCGGTACGCCCTGACGCGCTGAGCACGCCCGAGAGATGGGCACCGGCCGTCTGATTGGGCAGCGGGACGGCCCAGCGCTCGCCCTGGGCGGCGGTGGACAGGGCCGCGACCGTGCCCTCCCGGTCCTCGGCCAGGGTGAGCAGCGCGATGTCGTGACCGGTCGCCTCCTGGACGGCTGTCACGGCGAGGTCCGCGCCGCCCGTCCGGAACCGGATGCGCTCGGCTGCCAGTCCGTGCACCACGTGCCGGGCCGTGAGCACGGTACGACGTGTGATCAGCACACCCCCGCCCACGTCGAGGAGGCCTCCCGCGACCGTGTTCACGACGCGGCCGAAGGGGCGGTCAGGCGCCATCGGCGGCCGGGTCCGTGCGCTGGAAGGTGAGCGTGACCTCGAAGGTGCAGCCGGCAGTCGCCTTCGACACGATCACTCCGGCCTCGGCGGTCAGCGTGATGCCGAACTTGGCGCTCAGCTCGCTCAGTCGCCACTTCTCGTCGGCGGGCAGCGCGTCGGCGCCCGCGAGTACGGACTCCCCGCCCACCCGCATCGCGGCGCGGATGTCGTCTACCCTGCCCGAAAGTGCCTCGGGCAGGGCTGTGTTGGACCTGATCTGGCGGTTGCCGTCCAGCGAGGCCACCTGCACCAGCACGGTCGGGCCGTCGCCGGCGCCCCGCTCGTGATCGTCGACCGGCACGACCATTACCCCTCCCCATGGGCAGTGGGCCGGCGATGCTCAGGTGTCCGGCCCGCTACGTGCGCCGTCACAGTAGGGTGATCGCTCCCGGTCCGGCCCGGTGAATACTGATCCGGTATCAAACTGTCACTTAACGCGACCATCGGTGTCGTGGCCGGGCCGTTTGATGGGCGCGGTAGACGTTCGGCATGGTGTCGTCCATGCGCCTGCGGGCCTCGCAGCCGGTGGTGGCGGTTCCGGAGGCATGTGGCCATGCGTCGAACCGGCCGTCAGGTGACCCGTAGGAGAACTCCTAGTCGGCGGCGTTCCGCAACTCCGTCAGGAACGGCACCAGTTCCGCGTTGACCTCCTCCGGCCGCTCCTGCTGCGTCCAGTGGCCGCAGCCCTCAAGGACCACCGGCGGGCGCCGCAGGTTCGGCATCAACTCCGGGAGTTGTTCGATGAGTTGGGGTGTGCCCGGGAACGCCGGCACCAGGTCCTTGTCGCCGTACACGTACAGCGCGGGCGTACTGACCACCGCCTCGTGCCAGGCGGCCGTCAGTTCCCAGTTGCGGTCGATGTTGCGGTACCAGTTGAGGGCGCCGGTGAAGGTGCCCGCGAAGCTGTCGGTGAGGTGGTCGAGGTCCTTCTCCGTGAGCCAGGCCGGGAGTTGCTCCGGGTCGGGCATCGTGTCCAGCCAGCCCTGGCCGGGCTCGATCAGCGGCTGCTTGCCGGTGCCCGAGTCGGGGCTGTCGCCGGAGAAGGAGTACAGGGTCTTGCGGAGGGTGGTGCGCGGGTCGCGGGCCAGTTCGGCGTCGGCGACCCCGGGGCGGTTGATGTAGTTCCAGTAGAAACGGCCCCCGAACATCGCCTCCATCACCCCCAGGGGCCGCCGGTCGCCCCGGAACGGCGGCGGCACGCTCAGGCCCGCCACCCCGCGCACGATGTCCGGCCGCAGCAGCGCGGTGTGCCAGGCGACGGGCGCGCCCCAGTCGTGCCCGACGACGTACGCCGTCTCCTCGCCGAGCGCGTGGATCAGCCCGACCACGTCCCCGACCAGGTGCAGGATGCTGTACGAGGACACGTCCTCGGGGCGGTCGCTGCCGCCGTATCCGCGCTGGTCGGGGGCGACGACCCGGAAACCGGCGGCGGCCAGCGGGCCGAACTGGTGGCGCCAGGAGTGCCAGGACTCGGGGAAACCGTGCAGCAGGACGACCAGCGGGCCCTCGCCGGCCTCCGCGATGTGCAGCTGGATGCCGTTCACGTCCACCATGCGGTGCTCAACCACTGTGCTGTCTCCACCCATGATGCAAAGGGTAAGCATTGCTATCGCAACCGGAAATCCGGGGTCCTGGCGGCGAAGAGTTCCGCCTGCCGGTCCCCCGGGAGGTTGCCCAGTCGCACCAGGTGCGGGGCATAGGCGAGGGCGTGCGCACGGGCCGCCTCCTTCGCCGCCCACACCGCCCGGACCGTCCCCTGCACCCCCTCCGGCGGATACGACGCGATGACCCGGGCGCACTCCACCGCGGCCTCCAACACCCCACCGGGCGCCGTCACTTCACTGACCAGGCCGATCTCGTACGCCCGCGCCGCCGACACCCGCTCCGCCGTTCCCATCAGCGCCATCCGCGCGATCTCCCCGTACGGCATCCGCTGCGCCATGCCCATCGTCTCGTACGCGCTGACCATGCCGTACGTGGTGTGCGGGTCGAAGAAGGTCGCGGCCGGGTCGGCGACGACGAACTCCGACTCCGTGAGGAGATAGAAGGCGCCGCCGCACGCCATACCGTTCACCGCCGCGATCACCGGCTTCCAGAGGTCGTTGGCCTTCGGCCCGATCCTCTCCAGCGGATCGTCCACCATATAGGGGGAGTTGGGCTGCGGGACGGTCGCGGTGCGGTCGAGCCCGGTGCAGAAGGCGCGCCCGCCTGCTCCGGTGAGGACGATCGCCCGTACGGTGTCGTCGAAGCGCAACTCCCGCCAGGTGGCCGCCAGTTCGGCGGCGGTGGCGAGGTCGATGGCGTTGAGCTTCCGCGGCCGGTCGAGGGTGAGGACGGCGACCCCGGTGTCCTTGTCGGTCGACAGGTTCAGGCCGCTCACGGGCGTTTCAGGGTTGCTCACGGGCGCTCCAGGATCCACTGCGGAAGCCCGGCCGAGGAGAAGACGACCTGTACCCGCGCCCCGATGCGAATCCGGTCGGGGGGAAGGGAGTTGAGGGGT
Source organism: Streptomyces sp. GQFP (assembly GCF_021545335.1). GTDB lineage: Bacteria > Actinomycetota > Actinomycetes > Streptomycetales > Streptomycetaceae > Streptomyces. Next base: position 5,875,009 of record NZ_CP089312.1, read on the forward strand.
GCGTCGGGGCCCGTGACCAGATTGCCGACGAGTCGGATGCGCGGAGCGTCCGCCAGTTCGACCACGATCACGTTGTACGGGGCCAGCTCGGCGTAGTCCGGGAGGAGCGGCGGATGCGGGACGACGTACGACCAGATCCGTCCGCGTCCGCTGACCTGGCGCCACTCGCTCGCGAAGGACTGGCAGTGGGGGCAGCAGGGGCGGGGCGGGAAGCGGGGTTCGGCGCAGTCGGCGCAGGTCTGGACGCGGAGTTCGCCCTGGGCGGCGTACTCCCAGAAGGGGGCGCCGTCTTCGTCGACGACAGGGGTCAGCATCTCTCAACTCCTCGGGCTCTCAACTTCTCAGCTCTCAGCTCTCAACTTCTCAACAGAAGGGCGGATGTGGGGACGCCCTCGCCTGCGGTGACCAGGCAGGTGGTGGCCCCGGGGACCTGGGCGGTACTCGTGCCGCGCAGTTGCCGTACGCCCTCGGTGATGAGGTTGAAGCCATGGACGTATGCCTCGCTGAGGCCGCCCCCGCCGGTGTTCATCGGCAGTCGGCCGCCGATCTCCAGGGCGCCGCCCTCGGTGAAGGCGCCGCCCTCGCCGCGTCCGCAGAAGCCGTAGCCCTCCAGGGAGAGCGGGATGAGGGCGGTGAACGCGTCGTAGATCTGGGCGACTTGGACGTCGTCCGGGGTGAAGTCGGCGTGTTTCCAGAGGTGTCGGGCGGCTGTCCAGGCCGGGCCGGTCAGCGGGTCGTCGTTCCAGTAGTTGACCATCCCGTGGTGCTGGGCGGGCAGCCCCTGGGCGGCGGAGTGGATGTAGACGGGGGCGCGTCGGCAGTCACGAGCCCGCTCGGCGGAGACGATCACGACGGCCAACGCCCCGTCGGTCTCCAGGCAGTTGTCGAACAAGCACAGGGGTTCGCTGATCCAGCGGGAGGTCATGTACATCTCGCGGGTGAGCGGACGGTCGTACATGATCGCGGCCGGGTTCTGATTGGCCCGGTTGCGGCAGGCGAGGGCGACGTTGAAGAGGTGGTCGCGGGTCGTGCCGTACTCGTGCATGTGGCGGCGGGTGAGCATGGCGATCTCGTCGGAGGGCCGGAGGAGTCCGAAGGGGCGGGTCCACTGGGCCGGGGTGGGGAGTTGGGCGGTCGTGTTCCGCCACGGACGCGGCCCTGACCCCCTCTTCCGAGAGCGCCAGGCGACGCCGACCGTGGCCTGGCCGGAGGCGATGGCGGCGGCGAGATGGGCGACGGTGGCGCAGGAACCGCCGCCGCCGTAGCCGACCTTGGAGAAGAAGGTGAGGTCACCGAGGCCGAGTGCCTTGGCGACCTCGACCTCGTCGGTCTCCTCCATCGTGTAGGAGGCGAGGGCGTCGACCTCGGCGGGGGCGATGCCCGCGTCGTCGAGCGCGGCGAGGATCGCACGGCATGCCAACGTCCGCTCGTTCTCGGGGAGTTGGCGGGCGAAGGGGGTCTGTCCGATCCCGGCGATGGCGGTGGCGTCCTTGATCCCGGCGGTAATTGCCATGGCTGTGCATGCACCTCCGCGCGAGGCCCTGCTGGCTGCTGACAGAGCGTCAGGTTACAGCTAATCTGACGGTCAGTCAGCTCTTGTGTGCGGGATGTTGTGGGGAGGCCGACGGTGCGCGGTGACTTGGAGTGGGGCAGCATTCCGGGGCTGGTCCTGGCGGCGGCGGAGCGGTACGGCGACGCCGAGGCGGTCGTGGACGGACGTACGCGGGTCTCGTACGCGGAGTTGGGCGCGCGGGTGGAGCACGCGGCGGCGGCGTGCGTCGCGGGCGGGGTGGAGGCCGGCGACCGGGTGGCGATCTGGGCACCCAACTCCCTTGACTGGATGGTGTCCGCGCTGGGCGCGGTCTCGGCGGGCGCGGTGCTCGTACCGCTGAACACCCGCTTCAAGGGGACGGAGGCCGCGTACGTACTGGCGCGCAGCCGGGCGAAGTTGCTGTTCGTGACGGGGACGTTCCTGGGCACGTCGTACGTGGCGTCGCTGCGGAGGGCGGCGGGGCAAGGTGAGGGGGAGGGCCCGTTGCCGGGGCTGCCGGAGCTGACGGACGTGGTGGTGCTGGGGGAGGACGCGCCCGCTGAATTCCGTACGTGGAAGGACTTTTTGGCGGGCGGGGACGGGGTGGGGGCGGAGGTCGTCCGGGCGCGGGCGGAGGGTGTCCGGGGTTCGGATCCCTCGGACATCGTCTTCACGTCGGGGACGACGGGGCGGCCGAAGGGGGCCGTGATCACGCATGCGCAGTCGCTGCGGGCGTACGAGATCTGGAGCGAGTTGGCGGGCCTGCGGGAGGGGGACCGCTATCTCGTCGTGAACCCGTTCTTCCACACCTTCGGCTACAAGGCAGGGGTGTTGGCGTGTCTGATGCGGGGCGCGACGGTGATTCCGCAGCCGGTGTTCAACGTGGACACGGTCCTGGCGAACGTGGCGGCGGAGCGGGTGTCGGTGCTGCCCGGCCCACCGACACTGTTGCAGTCGTTGTTGGATCACCCGTCCCGGTCGGCGTACGACCTGTCGTCGCTGCGGCTGGTGGTGACGGGGGCGGCGGTGGTGCCGTTGCGGCTGGTGGAACGGTTGCGTACAGAGCTGGGAGTGGCCACCGTTCTGACGGCGTACGGGCTTTCGGAGGCGAGCGGGATCGTGACGATGTGCCGCCGGGGGGATGCGGCGGAGGTGATCGCGTCGACGTCCGGGCGGGCGGTGCCGGGGGCCGAGGTGCGGGTGGAAGCGCCGGTCGGTGAGCCCGGGGAGGTGCTGGTGCGGGGCTTCAACGTCATGCGGGGGTACTTCGAGGACGCGGAGAGTACGGCTGAAGTGGTCACGGGGGAGGGGTGGTTGAGGACGGGGGACGTGGGCGTCCTGGACGGCGACGGCAACCTGCGGATCACCGACCGGTTGAAGGACATGTTCATCGTCGGCGGCTTCAACGCCTACCCGGCGGAGATCGAGCAACTCCTCGGCCTGCACCCGGATGTGGCGGACGTGGCGGTGATCGGCGTACCGGACGGGCGGTTGGGGGAGGTCGGAAAGGCGTATGTGGTGCGGCGGCCGGGGGTGAGTCTGACGGGGGACGACCTGATCGCCTGGGCTCGGCGGGAGATGGCCAATTACAAGGTGCCGAGGGTGGTGGAGTTCGTGAGCGGGCTGCCTCGGAACGCGAGTGGGAAGGTGGTCAAGGGGGAGTTGCGGGGGGCGGGCATTCCGGGAGCGGCGGCGTCGACGTGATGCGTGTCACCTGGCGGATGCTTCGGGTCGGGTATGCGCGACCATGATCGGAATGGACGCTCATTTCCTCGGCATCGCTGAACTGACCGAAGTCCCCTCCGTGGCCGTCGTGGTCGACGTCATGCGTGCTTTCACCGTGGCAGCCTGGGCCTTTGCGCAAGGGGCGGAAAAGATCGTTCTCGCCGAGTCGCTGGACGACGCCCTGGCGCTCAAGGCTCGCCATCCTGACTGGGCGGCGCTCAAGGACGGGCCGCCCGCGCCAGGGTTCGAGATGGTCAACTCGCCGGGCCTGCTGCGGTCAACTGACCTTGGCGGACGGACCGTTGTGCAGAAGACCACGGCGGGCACGGTCGGCGCCCTCGCGGTCAAGGAGGCGTCACTGGTGCTGTGCGCCGGCTTCGTGGTGGCGGAGGCGACGGCTCGGCTCCTGCGGGCACGCGAGTGCGACAGCGTCACGTTCGTGGTCACGGGTGAGGACGGGCGGGCCGAGGAAGATCTGGCGTGCGCTGAATACATCGCCGGCAGGGCCGATGGGGGCGGGGCGGATGCTGCCGGGTTCCTCCGCCGCGCCGCCGATTCACGCGCCGCCGCCGAGCTGACGGAGGGGGTGCGCCAAGGCGTCCATCCTGATGATGTCGCGCTCTGTCTTGAGCTGGACCGGTTTCCCTTTGCCATGGTGGCGGGCTTGGAGGAGTCGCTCATGGTCCTGCGTCCGTGGACCGTCTGATCGCTGATGGGGTCAGCGTGATGGGTATCAGCTGGCATCCTCCCTCTATGGCCAAGACGCAGATCAACATCCGACTGGACGGCGACATCGCCGAGATGGCTCGGCAGGCGGCGGAGACCAGGCGTATACCGGTCAACGAGTACGTCGAGCAGCTCATCCGGAACGACAACGAGCATCTGCGTGCCCTCTTCATGGCCACCGCGCAGCAGACGCTCGATGAGTTCGCCGATCTCTTCGACGAGATCGAGGCGACTTGGAGGGACTGATGCGCGGCGTCGCGCACTGACTGCAGTTCGACGACCACGCCCGCCTACGCGTATCCGGCGAACGCGCCTCGCCCGTGCCGTTCACACCCTCCTGAACACTTGGAGGATGTACACGCACTCGTGGCGAACGATGGTCGGGTACAGGAACATTCCGCCTGGGACGTAGGCGGTCTGCACGCCCTCGCCTGCGCCCTGAATCCGGGTGCTGTCCAGGTGAAGTGCCTCGGCCCCCCGTGCGATGTCGTCGGCTCGCTTCTCGACCTGTGCGACGAACGCGGGAGGCGCGGGTGTGGGGCCGCCGGTGACATGCGTTTCGTCCGGGGGGTCACGCCAGGCGGGTTCGTCACGGTCGACGGTCTGCGCCGTGTACTCGGCGGCACGGAGCTGTGTGGCGGTGGCCGGGATCCTTGCGATCTCGATCGCATACCAGGGTGTAGAACGCGTAGTACGCTTGTGTGCATGGATGGTCGCAGCGAAGTGCCGCTCCGAGAACTCAATCAGCAGACCTCGCGGGTCATGGCCCGCGTCGCGGCGGGCGAGACCGTCACCATCACCAAGGACGGCGTGCCGATAGGGGACATCGTTCCCCATGGCGTACGCGACGGGATTCGTACCGGGCGGCCGGTGTACGCCTTCCGGACCGACCCCATGGGCTTGCTGGACATCCCTGATCTGGGGGGACCGGTACTGGGCGACGACGAGATCGGCGAGACTCTGCGGGGGATGGGTGCGGTTGATGGCTGAAGCATCCGAACCCGCGATTCCGGTCGCCATCGCCGACACGAACGCGCTGTACCGCCTGTTCACGCCGAAGGACCCGCGTCATGCCGCGCACCGGGCGGCTCTTGCCCGAGTGGGGCACCTCGTCGTCTCTCCCATGGTCCTCACCGAACTCGACTACCTGCTCACGGAGCGCGTAGGACCCCGGGCGTCCATGAACGCTCTCGATTTCGTCGCAGGCCAGGTGGAGGCCCGTCGATTCGGGATCCCTGACTCCGTGCCGCACCTACGTGGCGCGATGGCGGTGATGCGGGGCTATGAGGACGCCGGTGGCGGCAAGGGCGTGGGCCTCGCGGATGCCATGAACGTGGTGCTGGCCGCCGCGTTCCAGACCGCCGACGTTTTCACCACGGACCGCCACTTCCGCATGATGCGCCCGCTCACGGGGGAGGCGGCGTTCCGGTTGCTGCCGGACGATCTCTGAGAGGCCCCGTTGCGGGGCGCTGCCCAGGCGTCGGCCCGGAATGGGGCGGTGAGCTGATGGCCCGCCAGGCGGCGGCGACGCGGCGGATACCGGTCAGCGAGTACGTCGAGCAGCTCATCCCGAGTGGCAACGAGCCGGTGCGCGCCCGATTCATGGCCGCCGCGCAGGAAGCGCTCGGCGAGTACGGCGGTGAGTACGGCGGTGAGTACGGCGATCTTCTGGACGAGACCGAGGGGGCGCAAAGGGGCCCCAGGACAGCTGCCACGGTCCGTGACGTGGCCGAGTCGCTCACGTCCTGGGCTGGGTGACGGCGCACCGTGCGTGCCTGCCTCAGGCCGCTCGCAGTCGCGCTGAGGTTTTTGGCATGGCGCCGATGTCGCGCCGGGAAGCGGTCAGTATCTGTCCTAATTCCCTGCGACTGTCGTCCCGTGCCGAACAACGAGACCGACCAGAAGGATCCGATCACCGTGACCGCCACGTCTGCCACCGCCGCCGCCACGACCACGCCCCCCTCCGCCCTCGACAGCGAGCGCGTCGACCTGCTGGCCCAGCTCGCGACCGCCCGATCCACCCTCACCAACACGACGAACGGGCTCAGCGACGAGCAGGCCGGTGAGCGGCCGACGGTCAGCGCGCTGTGTCTGGGCGGTCTGGTCAAGCACGTCGCGGCCATCGAGGAAGGCTGGCTGCGCTTCGTACTCGAAGGCCCCTCGGCGATGAGTTACGACCTGCCCGACGGTGTCACCTGGGCGGACATGGCGGCCGGTACCGCGCGCGAGTTCCCGCAGTGGGCGATCGACCACCAGAACAACTTCCGGATGCTGCCCGGCGAGACGCTGGCCGGGATTCGTGAGCGCTACGAGCGGGTCGCCGCCCGGAGCGAGGAGATCGTGGCCGCCGTACCCGACCTGTCGGCGACGCATCCGCTGCCGGTGGCGCCCTGGCACGAGCCCGGGGCGGAATGGAGTGTGCGCCGGGTACTCGTGCACGTCATCGCCGAGACCGCCCAGCACGCCGGGCACGCGGACATCCTGCGGGAGACGCTCGACGGGCGGGTGGCCACCTGACGGGGAGGCGGGGGGCGCGGGGGGCGTACAGGAGCGGAAGCCGTCGCGCCGGTCCCCGGCGCTGCTGAGGCCCACGCCAAGGAGGGGCCGGCTCGTTGGAGTCGGCCCCTCCTCGCGGGTCCCAGGGTGTGACGGAATATCGCCGGGCTGGGTCAGATCCTGCCGCAGCCGCTGAGGCCCCAGTGCTTCATGACTTCTCGGGTCTGAGGGCCGTAGTAGCCGTCGGCGTGGGCCTCCCCGAGGTAGGCCGCCTGGATGGATCTGACGGCGAGGAAGGTCTTTTCGCCGTAGTAGCCGTCGACGGCAAGGTCGAAGTTGTGGCAGTTGTTCAGGCTGGTCTGGAGGACCTCCACGGCCTCGTTGGAGTTGCTGGTGTTGAGGACGAGGTTGCAGGTCAGGCTGGGAGTCGGCTGCCCGTAGGCGGGAACCTTGTGCCCGCTGACGTTCTTGTACGTGTTGCAGGTATCACTTTCCGTGCGTGATGGTGAGTGGAGTCGAGCCGCGGCACGCGGCCCGTCCTCCTCCAGGCGGGGGAGGACGGGCCGGGGCGTTCGCTCAGGCGCAGAAGTTCGGGCCGTTGAAGTCCCAGAACGCGCCCTTGGTCGCCGGTCCGGCCACCCCGTCGACGGCAAGGTTGTAGTTGCCGCCGTTGTAGTCGCCGATCCAGTTCAGGAATTGCTGCAGGCCCGTGATCGTGTTGGGTCCGACGATTCCGTCGATGGAATCGTCGTAATAGCCGAGGGCCCTGAACAGTCGCTGCGCCGCCTTCCAGCTGTCCGTGCCCAGCTGTCCGTCGATCGTGCCGGGCTTGTAACCCAGGTTGCGCAGGTAGCACTGCCAGTGCTTGGCTCGGGCGGTGTTCAGCCCCAGGTTGACCACCGCGAGCGTGCCGACCTCACCGCTCGCCGCCTGCTGCTGGGCCGACGCGGGAGCCGCCATGGCCGTGCCCGCGGTGGCCAGGCCGCCGGCGGCGATCCCGATCGCGGCGGTGGCACTGACGAGTGCCTTCGTGAGAGCTCGCATGTTGTTCCCCTCGATTGACGTGCGGTTGAAGAAGCCGACCGCAGCGGCCGGCTCCGCAACGAGACTGCGGGTTCGGCGAGATGTTCGGCCACAGGTGACGCGGAAGTGGCCTCGTCCCGAGACGTCCCGCGCGCTGACCTGCTGAGATGCCGTCCGCCGAGTCCCTGCGGCGGGACTGCGACGAGAGGGGGGATGAGCTGATTCCGCGCCAGGGCGGGGTTGCGGCAGGGCGGGGCCCCCGTGACGGCTGGTGCAGAATGAGACCGGGTCACGGGGGCCGGGACCGAGGCCCCCAACGCGAGTGGGGGAAAGCGTGTCGCGCTGGAAGCAACTGCCCGCCGAACTGCATCCACACGTCCACCAGTTGATCGTGCGACTGCGCGGACTGAAGGACCGCAGCGAACTGAGTACGCGTCAACTGACCGCGAGGACCGGGTACAGCGCGAAGTCGTGGCAGCGGTATCTGAACGGCAGGTCTCTGCCGCCCCGGGAGGCCGTCGAGGCGATGGCCCGCATCGGCGGTGGCGATCCGGCCCGGCTGCTGCTGATGCACGAGATCGCCGCCCAACGCTGGGCGGAGGGACCGATGGTCACCACCGACGCGCCCGAGGACCTCGCCGCGACACCTGCACACACCCCCACGGAGCAGCAGCCGTACCGGCGTCAGCTGCGCGTCGCGGTCACGGCGGGAGCCGTGGTCTCGGTGCTGTCCGTGACCGCGGCACTCGTGCTGGCCGTGCAGCTCACCGAGGCCCGTGCCCAGCTCGCGCGCGACCGCAGCGATGCTCTCCCGTCGGCCCCGGCCACTGTGTCGGCGTCCCTGGTGCCGGTCATCTACACCTGCCGGCTGGAGCAGCGTGACGGCCGCTGGTACGCGGGCCTGAGCCGGACCACGGAGATACCCCTGTCCAACACCCACGTGGGGCTCGAAGTGGCCGAGGCGCAGTGCCTGTTGGACCGGGCGGGCACCGCGCCGGGGGAGATCGACGGCGTCTTCGGCCCGAAGACGCGGCGAGCGGTCGAGCGCATGCAGAAGAAGAGCGGGCTGGTCGTGGACGGGGTCATCGGCACGCGCACCTGGCACGCCCTGCGGAAGGCGGCGGCCAAGTGACCGCGGATCACACTCGGCTGGTCGCGGCGCTGCGGGAGCTGCGGGCCGGTGCGGGGCTGAGCCTGGCGGCGCTGGCGGAGCGGACGGCGTACAGCAAGTCCTCGTGGGAGCGTTACCTCAACGGCAAGAGCCTGCCTCCTCGCCAGGCCGTACGGGAACTGTGCCGGCTCGCGAACGAACCGGACGGGCGGCTGCTGGCCCTGTGGGAGATCGCCGAGTCGCACTGGAGCGGACGCGCGGAGGCCCCCGCACTCGCCCCTCCCACGGACGAGTCGCCGCCGCCCGCCGGGACCGGGCGGCGGCGACTCGTCGGGAGCAGGCTCCTGGTGCTGCTGGCGTCGGCGTACACCGTGATCGTCGGTGGTGTCGCGGTCCTGCTGTTCCTCCTGCTGCCGGACTCGGAGGCTCAGGAGGCCGAGTCGCCACCGGACTCCGTCCCGTTCTCCTTCGCTCCCCAATGCCACGGAGCCGCCTGCGAGGGCCGGGACCCGATGCTCCTGATCTGCGGTATCGGCCCCGACACCCTCGCCTCGCACCGCACGGCCACGGGCGCCTACATCGAGGTGCGCCACAGCAAGAAGTGCGGTGCGAGCTGGGCCCGGACCTGGGGGACCGAGATCGGCGACCGGGTCGACGTCACGGCAGGCGGCCCGACCTACGGCGCGCGCATCAGGAACAAGGACGACGCGGCAACCTTCGTCTACACCAAGATGGCCGAAGTCCGTCCCGGCAGCACCGTCCGGGCCTGCTTCCGGCCGGCATCGGCCGACGGCGAACGGGAGTGCGTCGAGGCCCGCGTCAGCCCTTCACCCCGGTGAGGAACGCTGCCCAGGCCCCGGCCCGGAAGAGGAGTACGGGGCCGTTGTGCGGGGCGGCGGTCTTGGAGTCGCGTACGGGGACGACGCCGGGGGCGGAGGACACCTCGACGCAGTCTCCGCCGCTTCCGTTGCTGTAGCTGCTCTTGCGCCACTCTGCGGTGCTCAAGTCACTCTTTCCGCTTGCCATTTCGGTAGTCCTCTGCCGCTTGCTCGACCATGGCCAGGGACGTCTCTGGTGGAAGTGCCGTCGCCCTGAGCAGATCGTACGACCTGCGGTAGTTCTTCACGAGAGCTGGATAGTCGATGAGTTGGCCGCTGTGGAGACCTTCCGTGTAGATCAAGGGCGGCGCGTCCGGGAAGGTCATGGCCTTGATCATGCCCATCATGAGCGGGTGGGCGGTGGTGGTTTCCGGGAGGAGTTGCAGAACGCCCTGCGTGGAGCGGATCACCTGCGCGATGTGCTCCAGTTGTTCCGCCATCGCCTCCGGCGGTAGAAGCGGTTTGCTGATCAGCGACTGGTGCAGGATCGCCCAGAACGCCGGGCGCACCTCGCGCTCCCAGATGTCTGCGCGCTCCAGGCGGGCCCGTACCTGGCTCTCGACGGTGTCGGGCGGCAACCAGGGCAACGACGTGTGGATGACTGCCTCTGCGTACGGCCGTGTCTGGAGCAGTCCGGGGATGAGCGCGGGCGCCCACTCCTCGATCGACTCCGCACTCTTCTCCATCTCGACGACATCCGCGAAGTACTCCGCATGCCCCGACCGCTTCGCCCTGCTCACGTCTTCACAGCGCCGCATGAAAAAGCCGTCCGTGCCGAGCTTCGCGTCGACATGGCGGGCCAGATCCTCCGGCATCCTGCGTTCGCCGCGCTCGATCTGGCTCAGTAGGGAGATGCCGCGCCAGCTTCCCTCGGCCAGTTGTTCCAGTGTCAGGCCCGCCTGTTCCCTCAGGTAGCGCAACTCGGCGCCGTAGAAGGACGGGACGTTCGCGGACGCGTCGGGGTCCTTACGGGAGGGCACAACTCACCACCGCCTCTTTCCAGTTGCGCTGCGCAATCCGAAGCCCTTCCACGGTACGCACCGTCACGTCACTCTGTGAGGGAATCGTCACAGAACGCGCATGAGTGCCTGCTGAACAGGAAGGTCCCTCCATGGAGCCCACGCAGTCCGAACCCACCGTCTACGACGTCACCGTTTGCGTCGAGGAACTCCGCGAGGCCCTCCGCGAGCACGGGATCACCCTGCCGTCCCTGAGGATCGATCTGGTGAGTTTCGCGGGGAGTTACCGGACGCCGAGGGGGCTGGTCGCGCTGGGCGGCTGCAACGTGGACACCGCGCGGAAGCTGGCCGCCGTGCTGCGGAACGCGGCCGGGCAGTGAACGCGGCGACGCACTTCGGTGCCGAACTGCTGGCCGTCGCCAAGGCCGTGCCCGAGCTTCGGGGCGCGGTGCGGGAGTGGTTCGGGGACGAAGCTTGCGAACAGGTGTGCGGAGACGTTCAGTTGTGCGTCACCGAGCTGGTCGGAAACGTCATCCGGCACATGGGGGAGGGGACGCCCGTTTCCGTGCGGGTGGGCTGTGTGGACGGCGCTCGTATTCGGGTGGAGGTGGGTGATCCCGACCCGCGAGCCCTTCCGGTGCTGCTCAGCGCGACAGGAGCCGACGAGTCGGGGCGCGGGCTGGCGTTGCTCGGGGCGTTGGCGGTGCGGTGGGGCGTGGAGGTGGACGCCGTGGGCAAGACTGTGTGGTGTGAGCTGGCCGGCGCCGGTGTTCCGCAGGCCATGGAGCGCCGACGGGAACAGGAGCGGCTGGGGGAGCTGGTGGCGTGGATGGAGGAGAAGGGCGGTCCGGTCACTGAGGAGGAGTTGGCCGCGGCAGAGAGGGAACGGCGGGAAGCCGGCCGTGTCTTCGCCGAGCGCGGGGCCGGGAACCGCGCACCGGGCCTTCGTACCGCCGGACAGGTGACCGCCCCGCAAACACCACGACCGCGACGGCTCCCCCTCCGCGCCGCCGCGGTCGTTCCCCGTGCAGGTGTACGTCTGTTGGAGCCCGGAGCCGGTGGCTCAGGCCGTCTCGTCCGTCGCGTGGACGTCGTCCGTCGTGGCCGTGGCCGGTTCCGTCGTGGCGTGGACGTCGCCCAGGATCGTCGCCGTGGCCTTCGTCTCCTTGGCCGGTTCGGTCGTCGCGTGTACGTCGCCCAGCGTCGTCACGGTCGCCGGCTCCGTCGTCGCGTGGACGTCGTCCGTCGTGTTCTCGTCGCTCATCTTGCTGTCTCCCCTGAATGGTGACCGGTGGACTGGACGGGCCCGCCCCTCGATTCCCCCGTGGATCGTGGGACGGGCCCAGGGCCGGTTCACCTTAAGAGGTCCGGCCCCCCTGTCGTTCCGCCTGCCCCCCGACGCGACGGCTCGACAGGGACGAGACTGCCGGACCGCGATAAACGAACGATGAACGCCGCTCACAGTCGGGTTTGTCCAGGCAACCTTCAGCGGTTCGTACGCGTCGGCTGCCCCAGCAGCTCCCGTACCGCGTCCCCCTCCGGCGCTCCCAGCGACTCGAAGATGCCGAGCGCGTCCTTCCAGCACACCTGGGCGCGGTCCAGCTGACCTATGCCGTGCAGGGCCCGGCCCAGGACCGTGAGGACGTTTCCGCGGCGCCACTCCCCGCCGATGCCGCGCAGTACCGTCAGCGCCTGCTCGGCGTTGGTCGCCGCGTGTGCCGACCGGGCCGCCGCGAGATCCACCTCGGCCAGGCGGAACAGGGTCATGCCCTCCCACAGGCGCTGTCGGCTGTCCCTGAACACCCGTAGGGCTTCGTCGAGATGGTCGGCGGCCTCCGTCAACCGGCCGCTCTGGGTCAGCGCCAGGCCCAGCGCGTAACGGCCGTTGGCGCCACGTACCGTGTGGCCCATCGCGTCGTACATCGCCGTGCCCCGCTCGGCCAGGGCGACCGCGCTGTCGGTGCGGCCGGTGGCGAGGTGGATGCGGGACAGGTTGCACAGGGCGCTGGCCTCGCCGGGGCGGTCCGCGCAGGCGCGGTAGTTCTCGATGGCGCGGGTGAAGTGGGCCTCGCCCGCGTCGTGCCGGCTCTGGTAGAGCGCGACGATGCCGCTGATGTTGGACGACCAGCACGCGGTGTACTGGTCGTCCGCCGCGAGCGCCAACTCCGTTGCCCGCTCCGACTCCTGGACGGCCGAGTCGAAGTCGCTCCCGGAGACGTGGTGCACGAAGGCCAGGGTGGTGAGGGCGCGCGCCTCGGTGCGCGGGGAGTCCGCCGCCCGGGCCGCGTCCCGCACGATCGCCGCCACCGCCTCGTACTCCCGGGAGTTGGTGCCCGACTCGGCCAACTCCACCGCCACCCACAGGACATCGGCGGCGCGGCGCAGCGCGTGCGGCCGGCTCGCGGACTGCCGTACGCAGGCCAGCACGCACACCGCCTCCGCGTGCACCCAGTCCTGCGCCGCGTGCCGGTCGGCGAACGTCAGGCCCGGGTACTCCGCGTGCTCCAGGTGGTCGACCAGCTTGTCCTCCGGGCGCTGGATGCGGTACGTCGCCGCCACCGTCGCCAGGTAGAAGTCGAGGAGCCGCGACATCGCCGACTCCTGTTCGCCCGGCGGGTGTTCGTCGCGTTCGGCGCAGGCACGCGCGTAGAGGCGTACGAGGTCGTGGTAGCGGTAGCGGCCCGGCGCCGCCGACTCCAGGAGTGAGGTGTCCACCAGGGACTCCAGGATCTCCTCCGCCTCCTCGACGGGCAGGCCCAGTACGGCCGCCGCCGCCGCGAGCGAGATGTCGGGGCCGTCGGCCAGGCCCAACAGGCGGAAGGCGCGGGCCTGTTGGCGGTCCAGGGCGCCGTAGCCCAGCTCGAAGGTCGCCTTCACGGCGAGGTCGCCGGCCTGGAGTTCGTCCAGGCGGCGGCGCTCGTCCGCCAGCTTCTCCGCCAGGACCGACACCGTCCAGGTCCGGCGCGCCGCCAGCCGGGACGCCGCGATCCTGATCGCCAGCGGCAGGAAACCGCAGGCCGCCACCACGTCCAGGGCGGCCTTGCGCTCGGCCGCGACCCGCTCCTCGCCCACGATCCGCGTGAACAACTGGAGTGCTTCCTCAGGGGACATGACGTCCAGGTCGACGAGATGGGCGCCGGCCAGGTCCACCATCCGTACCCGGGAGGTGACCAGGGCCGCGCAGCCCTCCGTGCCCGGCAGCAGCGGACGTACCTGGGCCGCGTCGCGGGCGTTGTCCAGCAGGACCAGGACCCGGCGGCCGTCCAGCAGCGAGCGGTACAGGGCCGCGCGCTCCTCCAGCGAGTCCGGGATCGCCGAGTCGGCCGTGCCGAGGGCGCGCAGGAAGGCGCCCAGGACCGTCTCCGGTTCCGCCGCCTGCGTTCCGGCGCCCTGGAGGTCGATGTACAACTGCCCGTCGGGGAAGGCGGCACGGGCCTGGTGGGCCACATGCACCGCCAGGGTCGTCTTGCCCACGCCGCCGATACCCGCCAGCGCCGACACCGCCATCACCCGGCCCTGCGTCGGCGACGCGGAGGACGCGGACGACAGGACCTTGCTCAGCTCGGAGACGAACGCGGCGCGGCCCGTGAAGTCCGAGACCGTCGCCGGGAGTTGGGCGGGACGTACAGGGGCCGGGGCGGGCTCGGGCGCGAGCGGGGCGGAGGGTTCGGCGAGGCTCGGGTCCGCCTTGAGGATGCGTCGCTGCAACTCCTTGAGGCCGGGGCGCGGATCGACGCCCAGCTCGTCCGCGAGGAGCCTGCGCGTGTCCGCGTACACCGCCAGCGCCTCGGCCTGCCGGCCGCTGCGGTACAGGGCCAGCATCAGCAGTTCGCGCAGCCGCTCACGGAGGGGATGCGCCGCCGTCAGGGCGGTCAACTCGCTGATGGACTCGGCGTGGCAGCCCTGCTCCAGGTCCATGTCGAGGCGGGATTCGAGGAGTTGGAGCCGCCACTCCTCCAACCGCACGCGCTGCGCGTCCGCGTAGGGGCCCGGCACGCCCGCCAGCGGCTCCCCGTCCCACAGGTCGAGGACCTTGTTCAGGACGTCCCGGGCATGGCACAGGTCCCCGGAGTTCTTCGCCTTCTCCGCCTCCGTGGCGAGGTCCTGCGCCACCGCCAGATCGAGCGCGCCCTCGGGCAGCGAACGGATGGCGTATCCGGTGGACTCGCTCAGCAGCACGCCGGAGCCCAGGATCTTCCGCAGCCGCGAGGCGTACGTCCGTACCGCCGCCAGCGCCTGCGACGGCGACTCCTCGCCCCACAGGGCGTCGATCAGCTCGGCCGCCGTGGCCGTCCGGCCCTCGCGCAGCAGCAGCGCGGCCAGCAGCGCCCGTTGCTGCGGGGAACCGGTGGGCAGCTGTTCCTCGTCGCGCCAGGCCCGTACCGGCCCGAGCACGCTGAAGCGCAGTGCCGTTGGGGAACCCGCCGAGGGGTTCACCGGAGTGTCCCTGGGATCCCGCTGTGCCGGCACCCGCGGTACAGCCGGTACGTCACCCATCGCCGCTCCCTGCCGAACTTCATGACCAGGAGAGCAGTTTGCCTTGTCCCTGGCCTATGCGTCAGCTGTCGAGACAGCGATCACAGCTCGGCGCACGAGGTACCACAGAGTTCTCACACTGTCTTCGCACAGGGTCCAACAGAAAGGGACGGGTGGCCAGTCAGCTGACGGTTCGTCAGATCAGCGCTACCGTGCCTGGTATGAAGACGACTGCGGAGACGACGAGCACCTTTCCGAAGATCATCTCGGTGGACGACCACACCGTGGAGCCCCCGGGCGTCTGGCAGGACCGGCTCCCGAAGAAGTACCTGGACATCGGCCCGCGCATAGTCCGCGCGCCCCTGAAGGAAATGTCCTTCCTGGGCGGCCGGTTCAAGCCCGTCATGGGGCAGCCCGGCGACGACGGGCCGATCGGCGACTGGTGGATCTACGAGAACCTGCACCGCCCCCTCACCCGCCTCGACACCGCCGTCGGCTACGACCGCGACGAGATCAAGCTCGAAGTCATCACGTACGAGCAGATGCGTCCCGGTTCGTACGACGTCCCGCAGCGACTGGCCGACATGGACATCAACCACGTCCAGTCCGCCGTCTGCTTCCCCACCTTCCCGCGCTTCTGCGGCCAGACCTTCACCGAGGCCAAGGACCACGAACTCGGACTGCTCGGCGTACGCGCGTACAACGACTGGATGGTGGAGGAGTGGTGCGGCCCGCAGGCGCGGGGCAGGCTCATCCCGCTCACCCTGATCCCGCTGTGGGACGCCGAGTTGGCGGCGGCCGAGGTCCGGCGCAACGCGGCCCGGGGTGTCCGCGCGGTCGCCTTCTCCGAGATCCCGCCACACCTCGGGCTGCCCTCGGTCCACGGCGACGAATGGGACCCCTTCCTCGCGGCCTGCGCCGAGACGGGCACGGTCATCGCGATGCACATCGGCTCGTCCAGCCGGATGCCGTCCACGTCCGCCGACGCCCCGCCCGCCGTCGGCTCCACCATCACCTTCGCCAACTGCTGCTTCTCGATGGTCGACTGGCTGATGAGCGGCAAGTTCGAACGCTTCCCGCAGCTGAGGATCATGTACGCGGAGGGCCAGATCGGCTGGATCCCGTACATCCTGGAGCGCGCGGACGTGGTCTGGGAGGAGAACCGGGGCTGGGGCGGAGTCGCCGACAAGGTCCACCGGCCGCCGTCCGAACTGTTCGCCGAGCACGTCTACGGCTGCTTCTTCGACGACGCCTTCGGGCTGAAGAACCTCGACTCGATCGGCGTCGGCAACGTCCTCTACGAGACCGACTACCCCCACTCCGACTCCACTTGGCCCGGCTCCAGGGAGGTCGGCGAGCGGCAGATGGGGCATCTGGACCCCGAGGTCGTGGAGCGGATCGTACGAGGCAACGCGATCGAGCTGCTGGGGCTGACGCCGGACGGGCTGTGGGATCCGGGCAGCGCCGGGAATTCCGCGTAGCCGCATGACAGGGGCAGGGTGTCCGGTACCGTGAATTCTCTTTGGGGGACAAGTAACCGACTTGTGCGCATGCGTTGACTGTGCACGCGTTGACCAGGGAAACACGGGGGCGTCCGTTGCCGTACACCGCAGAGATCAGCCGGACGAACCCGGGCTGCTTCATCTTCCTGGTGGACCAGTCCGCCTCCATGAGCGACCCGATGGAGAGCGGTGAGACGACACAGCCACGGGCCGAGGTGGTGGCGGGCGCCATCAACCGGCTGTTGACGGAGCTGTCGGTCAAGTGCGCCAAGGAGGAAGGCGTACGCGACTACTTCCACGTCGCCGTCATCGGCTACGGCCACAACCACGTCGGCTCCGCCTACCAGGGTGTCCTCGCAGGGCGCGACCTCGTTCCGCTGAGCGAGGTCGCCAACAACCCGGCGCGGGTGGAGAGCCGTACGAAGAAGGTGCCGGACGGCGCCGGCGGGCTGGTCGAGACGTCCGTGCAGTTCCCGGTGTGGATGGACCCGGTCACCAACGGCGGTACGCCCATGACCCGCGCCCTCGGCTACGCGGACACCCTGGTCAGGAACTGGGTCGACACCCACCCCAGCGGCTTCCCGCCCATCGTCCTCAACCTCACCGACGGCGAGTCCACCGACGGCGACCCGACCAGCGCGGCCATCGGCCTCGCCTCGCACGCCACCGCCGACGGCCCGGTCCTCCTCTTCAACCTGCACGTCTCCGGCACCGGCGGCGCCCCCATCACCTTCCCGGACAGCGAAGACCAACTGCCGGACACGTACGCGAAGTTGCTGTTCCAGATGTCCAGCGTCCTGCCCAGCCACATGCGTTCGTACGCCGCCTCGCAGGGCCACCGCGTCGGCGAGACCACCCGGGGCTTCGTCTACAACGCCGACATCGTCTCGATCGTGGAGTTCCTCGACATCGGCACCCGTGCGACGGAGCTGCGCTGACCATGGGGGACATCCCGGCGCTGCCGCGGGCGCAGTGGTGGTGGACGCAGAAGTCGGGCAGCAGCGCCCAGGAGTACGAGGACGCCGCGTACTGCTGGCAGTCCGGCGAGCCGGGTGTCGACGGCGCCGGACGGGCCGTCGCGTCGCTGTACGCCTCGGTGTCCGACGGCGCCTCGGAGAGCCTGCTGGCCCGCGACTGGGCCGGGCTCCTGGTCCAGGACACCGTCGAGTCGATGCGCCTCGCCGGTGACTGGTGGCAGGAACTGCCCACGTTCGTACGGGACTTGATGGACCGCTCCGCACTGCACTGGGACGCCTTCCTCACCCGCTACCAGGCCGAGCGCGCCGCCCAGGGCAGGCCCATCGCCTGGTACGAGCAACCCGGCCTGGAGAAGGGCGCGTTCGCCACGGTGTTGGGCGCCGAGATCCGGGCCACGGTCCTGGAGGACGGCACGACCCGCTGGTTCTGGTACGCGTTCGCGCTCGGCGACAGCTGCCTCTTCCAACTGCGGAACGGACGTCTCCTGGAGTCCTTCCCGCTGAGTACGGTCGAGGAGTTCGGGATCACTCCCCAACTGCTCGGCAGCCGCAACCACGACGTGGAACTGGTCGCGGAACGGATGCGGGTGGCCTGGGGCGAACTGCTGCCCGGCGACGAACTCCTGCTCGCGACGGACGCGTTGGCGGCCTGGCTGCTGGCGAGCGCGTCCACGGCCGCCCTCCCGGCCTTCGCGCACTTCGACCAGCAGGACTTCGCCGAGTGGGTGGACGACCAGCGGGCGCGCGCCCGGATGCGCAACGACGACGTGACGCTCGTCCGCGCGAGGGTGGGAGCGGAGGCGTAGGTGGCGGTGCCCCCCGGCGGTGCCCCCGGACCCGTACCCGGACCTGTTCCCGTCCCCGGAACCGGCTCGGCCCGGAAGTTCCCGACGGGAGCGAACTACGCGGAGGCCCTGCAACACCCCGAACTGTGCTTCAGCGACCCCGACTTGAAGCACGGCACGGTCCAACAGAGCCCGGTACTGGGCCCGAAGGCGATCTCCGGGAACTTCGCCAGCGTCTTCTCCGTCACCGCGAGGAGCGGACAGCGGTACGCGCTCAAGTGCTTCACCCGGGACAGCCCGACGCTCGGCAAGCGCTACGCCGCCATCAGCGCGGCGCTCAGCGGCCTTGGCGGCATCGGCGCGGGCGGCCTGTCCCAGCCGTGGCCGGTCGGGTTCGACTTCCTCGAACAGGGCGTCCTGGTCGGGCGGGAGTGGTACCCGGCGGTCAAGATGACCTGGATACAGGGCACCGGACTCATCAGCTGGATCGAACGCAACCTCCACGACCCGGCCGCCCTGCACGCCCTCGCCGACCGCTTCCTGGCCATGACCGCCGACCTGGAGAAACACGGCATCGCCCACGGCGACCTCCAGCACGGCAACCTCCTCGTGGCCGCCGACGGCACCTTCCGCCTCGTCGACTACGACGGCATGTACGTCCCCGCCCTGCGCGGCGAACAGGCGACCGAGAACGGCCACCGCAACTACCAGTCGCCCACCCGTACGGCCGCCGACTTCGGCCCCGCCATGGACCGCTTCTCCGCCTGGACCATCGAACTGGCCCTGCTCGCCGTGGCCACCGACCCCGGCCTGTGGACCCAACTCCACGACAGACACGGCGAGTTCCTGATCCTCTCCGAGGCGGACTTCAAGGAACCGGCGACGTCCTTGGCCTGGCCGGTCCTGCTGACCCACCCGGACCGGCGGGTACGGGACATGGCGAGCCGGGTCAAGAGCTTCCTCGGCAAGTCGGCGTCGGCCCTGCCCCCGCTGACGGCGGACGCGGTGCGGATACCGGGCCAACGGACGGGGCCGGGGGCGAGTGCGAATGGGCATGGGCATGGGGCCGGCCTGAATGGCAGCCGCCCCACGGTCACGTCCTGGACGCCGCCTGCGTCCGCGACGCCGACTCCCGCTTCCGGGGTCCCGGCGTGGATGGTGGGCCGCGTGGCCACCCCGACGCCGGCCCAGCAGCCCGCCGCCGGAG
This sequence comes from Streptomyces sp. GQFP, assembly GCF_021545335.1. Lineage (GTDB taxonomy): Bacteria > Actinomycetota > Actinomycetes > Streptomycetales > Streptomycetaceae > Streptomyces. The sequence continues at coordinate 5,894,405 of NZ_CP089312.1, forward strand.
CCGGGGGACGGGCCGGCTTCGCCGGGCGCGGCGCCGGTGACCTGTTCGCGGCCGTCGGCGCGCTGCTCAGCACCTCCACCCCGGGTGCGCTGGTCCTCGCCGCCGCCCAGCCCGTGGACGTCCTGCCCGCGGCACAGGGCGTGGCCCTGCTCACCTCCGCCGCGCTGGTGGGGCTCGGCCGACGTCGGCGCCCCGAGTACCGGGCGGCGCGGAAGCGCGTACGCGAACTGAAACGCCGCTCCCGTGAGCTGGCCGACCCGGCGAGCGCGTACGAGCGCCTGGAGAAGGAGATCCGGGCCCTCGACGAGGCCCTCGCCAAGGACAACACGGCCTCCGACCAGCGCATCCAGGCCCTGCAGATCGAGCTGCGCGACGGCCAGTCCCGTATCACCATGGACCTGAACCGGCGTACGGACCAGGCGCAGCAGCAGCTGGCCGGGCTGGCGGCGAAGGAGCGGCGGCTGCTCGACAAGGCGCTGGAGCCCGCGATCAGGGCGCACATCCAGGACAGGCTGCGTCGGACGCCGATCCAGGAGGCGCTGTCGCTCAGCAACATGGGCGCCAAGATGGTCCGGGCGCTCCAGGACGCGGGCATCCGTTCAGCCGCGGACTTCATCGGCGTGGACTTCTCGTACAACCCGTCCGTCGTGTTCCTGGTGCGTCCCGGCGGCCAGCGGGTACGGGTGCCCGGCATCGGCGAGGCCCGTGCCACGGCGCTGAGCGACTGGCGTCAGGGCCTGGAACGCCGGGCCAGGGCGACCGCACCGACGACGGTGCCCGCGACGACGAAGGCCCAGATCAAGACGGACATCGCCACGCTCCGCCGAACCCACAGGGCGGAGATCAAACAGGCCGAGGCGGAGTCCCAGCAGAAGAAGTCCGCCCTGCAACGCCGCATCACCGACGAACGAGCCCGCCTCACCACCCAACGCCAGCAGCGAGCCATGGACACCCAGCGCAAACGGGCGGAACTCCTCCAACGCCAGAAGCAGTTGGCGGGGGCGGAGGTGGAACGGGCGCGGGTGGTGGGGGAGTTGGCGGGGGCTCGGAGGGAGGCTCGGGGGGTTTTGGGGGCGGGGAGGTATGTGCGGTTCTTGGTTGTCGGGCGGTGATCCCGGGTAGCTCCGCCACCCTAGGGCGTACACACCGTGTAGGTGTCGACATCTCCGTCGGCGGGCTTGTACGACGGTTCGTAGGTGTTCGGCTCGGCGTCGACGATGTTCGGGAAGCGATCCTCGAAGTTGGAGAGCCACTCGTCGTCCAGGAACTTCTGCAGTTGCTCGGCCAGTCGTTCGCACTGTGCCTTCTGATGCTTGGGCAGGCCGATGCCGTACCGCTGGATCTTGCCCACCTTGATCTTGTCCACGACGCGGACGTCGTCGTAGGCCTTGGTGAATCCGTAGAGGATGACCCGGTCCGTCCAGACGGCGTCGACGTTGCCGTCCCGGAGTTGCTTGACGCAGGCCTTGTAGTCCTGTTCGTAGGAGAACTCGGCATCCTTGAACGGATTACCCATCGCGGGATCCGACGTGGAGCCGCTCACCGTGCAGATCTGCTGTCCCGCTGTGTCCGCCCGGGTCTTGATCTCCGTGTCGTCGGCACGTACCAACAGGCCCTGCCGGGTCTGCAGATAGGGCCCCACGAAGTCGACCTCCTTCAGCCGCTCCGCCGTGATGGTGTAGGTCGCGATCACGAGCTGGACGACGCCGCTGATAAGCCACTCCTCGCGTTTCTTCGACGTCACACCTTCGAGGTTCGGGGCGAAGCCGAGGTGCTTGCCGAGGTATTTGGCCAGTTCGGGCTCGAAGCCGGAGTACTCGTGCGCCGATGTGTTGAGCTGGCTGAAGCCGGGCTGATCGATCTTGACACCGATGTCGACATTCTTGGGGAAGGCCGGACCGCCCCGGCCCGATGCGGCGGTCGACGTGGCGTTCGACGGTGCGGGAGCCGACGGCGTCGCCGCGCCGGGGTCGTCGACCCGGCCGAAGCAGGACGCGGTGGCGAGCACGGCGAAGGACACGGCGGCAAGGCGCAGACGTGTGACGAGGCGCATGGGTGGCGGATCCTTTGGTGGCGAGATTCGGACCGGGTGCGTACGGAGGGGAACGGGCACAGTGGGCGGATGGACGGGTGGCGTGCGCGGGCCCGTCAGGAGTCGATGACCGCGTGACTCGGATTGATGAGGATGCGGCACTCGGGATCGGCCGTCAGTTTGGCTTCGAGCCGTACGGTGCCGTGCACCTGGCTGATCGATACCTTCGTGACCTTGCCGAGCCGGACGGACTTCCCGTCCCTGGGAAGGCCGTCCCCGGTGAGGTGCAGCTTGCTGCCGGGCAGGCAGTCCGAGCCGTTCCCCGGATCGAGATCCCTCCCGCTGAGGGTCAGCTCCAAGCGGTCTCGCTCCTCCGGCAGCGGCACGGAGAGGTCGAAGACGTCGTCGGGGTGGACCTCGACGGTCTGTCCCCTTTCGCCGAGGACGACCTTGTCGGTCACGTCGATGGGCTGGTGGTTCTTGATGTAGGCGATGACGAGTCCACCGGCGGTGCACATGAGGGCGAGGGCGAGGATGTGGGCGGTGAGGGACTTCACCGGCAGCTGCAGAAAGACGTTCACCAGCATGCCCAGCAGCACTCCGGCGACCGTGAGGCTGACGGTGCCGTACTGCGTGCGTTCCTCCGGTGTGCCCCAGTCGACCCAGAGATACGAGGAGGTGGCCAGCAGGGTCGCTGCGGCGAAGGCCAGCACGAGCAGCAACCAGGGCGGCGGCGGGCTGGGCGAGGGATCGGGCGCCGTCTGTTCCGTCGCCGGGTGCGGGGTGCGGCTGGCGATGTGCCGGGGTGAGCCTGGACGCCGTGTGATCATGGCTTGTTCTCCGCGAGGGCCGCACTCTGTAGGACGAATAAGTCAGAAACGTATGCGGACAATAGCCGTTACCTGCGATGGAGCAGGATAACTATCCTGAATCCAGATGAAGATGAACAAAAAGCGGATATTTTCGGAGCGAAGTGCGCAGTCGATCGTCCTTTTCCCTTGATTCGTCCCGCGCGACATCTCTGGGTGGAGAGCAATACCACCCCTTGTCTGATGAGGCGTCAGCACCGACCATGATGTCGGCGTTCGTACATGACGAACCGTCAGATCAGGGAAGGTGCCCTTCCTGTGGCCCCCACCGCACACCTCCGCTACGGCATGCAACTCCCCATCCAGTCCCAGTCCACCCTCTACACCGAACCCTGGGAGGCCTCGGCCGGCCCCGCCGACCTCCTCACCATCGCCCGCACTGCCGACACCTCCGGTTTCGCCTACCTCGCGACCTGCGATCACGTCGCCATCCCGCGCCGCCTCGCCCCCGCGATGAGCACCGTCTGGTACGACCCCGTCGCCACCCTCGCCCACCTCGCCGCCGTCACCGAGCGCGTCCGGCTGCTCAGCCATGTGGCTGTCGTGGGTCTGCGTCACCCCCTTCTCACCGCCAAGCAGTACGCCACCCTCGACCACCTCTCCGGCGGGCGTCTGATCCTCGGGGTCGGGGCAGGTCACGTGCAGGAGGAGTTCGAGGTGCTGGGGGTCGACTTCGATCGGCGGGGTGCCGTGCTCGACGAGACGATCGACGCCTTGCGGGCCGCGCTGGGGGCGGATGAATTCCCTGAGCATCATGGGAAGTTGTTCGACTTCGAGGGGCTGGGGCAGCGGCCGCGGCCGGCTCAGGAGCGCGTGCCCCTGTGGGTCGGTGGGTCGTCGCCCGCCGCCGTACGGCGTGCCGCGCTCAAGGGCGACGGCTGGCTGCCGCAGGGCGATCCGCGTGACCGGCTCCGGGAGCAGATCGGCCGGATTCGGCGGATGCGCGAAGAGGCCGGTCTGCAGGGGCCGTTCAGCATCGGGGCCATCACCGAGCCGCTGTACGTCGGTGAGCCCGGGTGGGATGTCGGGCGGCGGACGATCAGCGGGACGCCGGAGGTACTCGCCGAGTCGCTGCGGGCGTACGGAGCGATGGGTGTCCACCAGATCCAGGTGCGTTTTCGGAGTCGGAGTCTTGCCGAACTCACCGACCAGATGGGCGAGTTCGGGGCGGACGTGGCTCCGCTGCTGGTGGGTGGCTGAAAGCGACCACCTGTCTGACAGCCTGACCGGTTTTCTTTGAATCTTTGAACATGTCCCTGCGGGGCCGCGTACGTATGAACGCACACACGTACGTACGTCATGGTTCCGGCGAAAGGACATGCACGGTGCGCACTTCCCGGTTAGTCGAGCACTCGTCGCCCTCGTCCCCGTCCAGGCTGTCCGTCGCCCTCGCCTGCGCCGAGGGGGAGTGGCCGCACCAGGGCTGGCCGGACCCCGAAGACCCGTACGTGGGACGGGCGTTGCACGTGACGCCGCCCTATCGCGAGCTGCGGGAGGAGGGCGCCGTGGACGTCGTCGTCCTGCGCTGCGAGGAGCCGGCGAGCGCGTTTCCGGTGCTGCTGAGTGCCATGGGGGCCGTGAGCGTGCCGGTGATCGTCGTCAGTCCCCGGCGGGACACCGAGACCGTGATCGAGGTGTTCCGGGGCGGGGCCGGCTATCTGGTCGAGGGCGACTACTGCATCTGCATGCTCGCCTCGGCGGTCATGGCGGCCACGGTCGGGCACACCTACCTCTCGCCGGTCGCGTGCGCGGCCCTGCGGGAGGGCGTCCAGAAGGCATCCGGGGCCGGGGCCGGGTCCGGTGTCGCGGCCGTCGCCGGGGACGCGATGGAACGGCTGCGGAACCTGCTCTCGCCGCGCGAGCGGCAGATCATGGAGCTGCTGTCGACCGGCCTGGGCGCCCAGGAGATCGGGCTGCGGCTGCGGCTGAGCGAGAAGACCGTCCGCAACAACCTCAGCAACATCTACGCCAAGCTGGACGCCCGGGGGAGTACGGACGCGGTGCTGCGATGGCTGGGGGCGACCCCGGCTGTTCGCATGTGAGAACACATGTGAGAACAGTCGGGGTCGCCCTGTGGGCTGCCGATTCCCTCTCGGGTTTCGCTACGGCGCCGGAATCTCCGACAGCGGGATTTCGACGTCCGTGACGTTCTCGCCGCCCTCGCCGAATCCGGGTTCCGCCCTGACGCTGTTCTCCGAGTTCAGGATTCCGTTCGCCTGGGGAGTTCCGCACTCGACGTTGCGCAGCCAGAGGCGGCCGTCCGGGGTGCCGTTCTTCAGGAGTTGCGGATAGAAGACGTGCACGCTCGCGCCGCCCTCGCTCGGCGAGAAGAACACCTTCTGGCCGTCCTGCTCCTCCTTGTACGTGGCCCTGAGGAATCCGCTCACGTCGGTCCGTTTCTCCGACCACATGAAGAAACCGATGTGGTTGGGTTTCACGGTGTCGGTCCGGGAGAAGTCGAATCCGGTTCCGGTGTCGTCCCGCTTGAGGTTGATCTCCGTCGTGTTGAACTTGGCGCCGATCTCGAAGAAGGAGTTCCCCAGCTTCGAATCGGCGGAAGCGGTGAAACCGTCCTCCAGTGTGATGGACCTCGTCACCGACGCGGACACACTGAAGCTCTTCGAGAGGGCGCTCGTGGAACCGCAGTTGTCGGTGGGCGTGGAAACGCGCAGGTTCGGGCCCAGGCTGTTGTTCCTGAACTGGACGTCGACGAACTCGCAGTTGTCCAGCTTGTTGGAGTTCTCCGCGCAGTCCTTGGTCACCTCGGAGGGGGTGGCGGCACCCGCCTGGTTCATCAGCGGAACGGCCACCGCGACGACCACGAGCGGGGCCATGGCCATGACGATGCGCTTCTTCTTGCTCCGGTGATGTCCCTTGCGGCCGGTGCGTGTCATCGTGCGTCTCCTTGCGGGGAAGGGGGAGTTGAGGGTGTCGGTGCAGGTGGGAGGAGGGGTCGGGTGAGGTCGGGGGAGCTGTGGGGGGAAGCGCGGGACATGGGAAGGCGTCGTCAGCAGTCGGTCAGGACCGGCTTGATCACGCCGTCCGCGATGCCCGCCGCCCCGGCGGCGCCCGGCAGGATCGCGGGCCCTTCGACGAGTTCCGACGCGACGAAGTTCTGCTCCGGGGAGGGGTTCACGGCGAAGCTTCCGGGGTTGGCGTCGATCCGCACCCGCCATTCGCCGGTCATGCGCTGCATTTTCGGCGTGAACTCCAGGTGCATGACCTTGCCGACCGGAACCTCCCGGTTCTCCGTGTCGCCGGCGGTCACCGACTTCACGGTCATGTCGGTCGTCCCCTTGTGCTTGAGCCAGGCCCCGCTCAGAAATCCGAAGAGTCCGCCGCCGGCGCCCTGTTGGGTCGCGGTGTACTTGCCCGAGCCCTGGGCCACGGTGGATTTCCATGTGATGGAAACCTTCGCCGGTTCGGTGGCGTTCGGTTCGCAGTTGGGGAAGTCGATCGAGGCCTTCTCCGTGGGGCCGTCGAAGGTCTCGAAATTCGTCTCGACGAAATCGCAGTTGTCAGACTCGAAATTCGGGCCGGCGATCGGGTGGCCACCAAAGTCGTTGATGGACTGCTGTTTACCGTTGAGTACCTTGGCCCTGTTGCACAGCGTGATGATCTGCTCGGGTGTCTTCTCCTCGGCCGCGTTCGCCGACGGAAGGAGGGTGATGATCACGCCACCGGTCGCGAGCGCCGACCCGATCGCCACGAGCCGTACCTTCTTGTTCTTCAGTCGCCTCTTGGCCATGCCGCTCCGTCCTGGGGTTACTTGAGGTACTTGGTGATTGCTTTACCCGGTCGTGAAGGATTATTGGCGTGACCTGTGAGCCCGCGACAGGGTCAAATATCCCTACTCCCCAGTTACTTGGTGTGTGCTCCCGCACACAAGACACACGGCACATGCGTTCATCAGGTCTGACGCATCGTCAGATACGGCGATACGATGCCCGCCTGCGAAAGGGGTTCCGCATGGGCAAGCTCGACGGACGGGTCGTACTCGTCACCGGCGCGGCACGCGGCCAGGGGGAGCAGGAGGCGCGGCTCTTCGTCGCGGAGGGTGCGCGGGTGGTCGTGGCGGATGTGCTCGACGATCAAGGGGAGGCGCTGGCCAAGGAGTTGGGCGCGCTGTACGTCCATCTCGACGTGCGCGAGGAGGCGGGCTGGCAGGCCGCGGTCGCCGCCGCCGAGAAGGCGTACGGCCGGATCGACGGGCTGGTCAACAACGCCGGCATCCTCCGCTTCAACACCCTTCTCGACACCCCCCTCGACGAGTTCATGCAGGTCGTGCAGGTCAACCAGGTCGGCTGCTTCCTCGGCGTGAAGACGGTCGCGCCGCGCATCGCCGACGCCGGCGGCGGCACGATCGTCAACACCGCCTCGTACACCGGGGTGACCGGGATGGCGACGGTCGGGGCGTACGCGGCGAGCAAGCACGCCATCGTCGGGCTCACCCGGGTCGCCGCGCTGGAGCTCGCGCGCCGGAAGATACGGGTCAACGCCATGTGCCCCGGCGCGATCGACACCGCGATGTCCAACCCGGCCGTACTGGACCCGGCCGCGGACGCCGAGGGTGCCTCGCGGGGCCTGGACAAGCTGTACCGCAAGCTCGTGCCGCTGGGGCGGATCGGGCGACCCGAGGAGGTGGCGCGGCTCGCGCTGTTCCTCACCTCGGAGGACTCCTCGTACATCACCGGGCAGCCGTTCGTGATCGACGGGGGGTGGCTCGCGGGCGTCTCCGTCGTCTGACCGTCCCCCATCCACCCCTAGCTGACTGACCGTCAGCTATTGACGGTCACATGGGCCGGTGGAACAGTCGTCCTAACAAATCTGACGCTACGTCAGATACGTCGGGAACGGTTACTGGGGACGGTGAACCTCCTTGGAATTCGGGCTCTTTGTACAGGGATACGTGGGCAAGCGGGCCGAGACCGATCCGCTCGCGGAGCACAAGGCGCTGCTGGAGGAGACCGAGTACGTCATCGAGGCCGACAAGTCGGGCTTCAAGTACGCCTGGGTGACCGAACACCACTTCCTGGAGGAGTACTCGCACCTCTCCGCCAGCGACGTCTACCTCGGCTACCTCGCCCACGCCACCGAGCGCATCCACCTCGGTTCCGGCATCTTCAACCCGCTCGCCCCGGTCAACCACCCGGTGAAGGTGGCCGAGAAGGTCGCCATGCTCGACCATCTCACCGGCAATCGCTTCGAGTTCGGCACCGGCCGGGGCGCCGGCTCCCACGAGATCCTCGGCTTCATGCCCGGCATCACGGACATGAACCACACGAAGGAACTCTGGGAGGAGACGATCGCCGAGTTCCCCAAGATGTGGATGCAGGACGAGTACGTCGGCTTCCAGGGCAAGCACTGGGCGCTGCCGCCGCGCAAGATCCTCCCCAAGCCGTACGGGCCCTCGCACCCCGCGATGTGGTACGCCGCCGGCTCGCCGCCCTCGTACGGCATGGCCGCGCGCAAGGGGCTGGGCGTGCTCGGCTTCAGCGTGCAGAAGGTCTCCGACATGGAGTGGGTGCTGGATCAGTACAAGACGGCGATCGTGGACGCCGAGCCGGTCGGGGAGTTCGTCAACGACAACGTGATGGTGACGTCGACGGCGGTGTGCGCGCCCACGCACGCGGAGGCGGTGCGGATTGCCGCCGGCGGTGGGCTGCACTATCTGCAGTCGCTGCTGTTCCGGTACCACGACACGTTTCCTCGTCCCGAGGGGTTCCCTGTGTGGCCGGAGACGTTGCCGGAGTTCAACGAGGAGATCATCGAACTGCTCATCGCCGAGGAGTTGTTGATCTGTGGGGATCCGGATGAGGTGCTGACGCAGTGCAAGCGGTGGGAGCAGGCTGGCGCCGACCAGTTGAGTTTTGGGATGCCTATTGGGATCTCTCGGGAGGACACGCTCCAGACGATCAGGCTGGTTGGGGAGCACGTGATTCCGAAGATTGATACGGATCCTGTGCATCGGACTTCGCGGTTCCGAGGGGTGGCTTGAGGGGCTCGTTGGCGGGTGCGGGTGCGTGGGGGTTGTTCGCGCAGTTCCCCGCGCCCCTATCGGGCGCGTCCAGCGCAGGTAAGAGAGGAGTGCAGCCTTGCTTGATCATCTGATCCGAGGGGTTACCGTCGTTGACGGGACCGGTCGCCCTGCCTACGTCGCTGATGTGGGGCTGCGGGATGGTCGCATCGCGGTCATCGGGCCCCAGGTCACCGAGGACGCCAGGACCGTCGAAGATGCCGCCGGGTTGGTGTTGGCGCCCGGGTTCGTCGATCCGCATACGCACTACGATGCTCAGCTCTTCTGGGATCCGTATGCCACGCCCTCCCTGAATCATGGGGTGACCACCGTTGCCGCCGGTAACTGTGGCTTCACCCTTGCGCCCCTGAACCCGTCCCGCCCCGACGACGCCGACTACACGCGGCGGATGATGTCCAAGGTCGAGGGGATGTCGTTGGTGGCGTTGGAGGAGGGGGCGCCCTGGAGTTGGAGTGGTTTCGGGGAGTATCTGGATGCTCTCGAAGGGCGGATCGCGGTCAACGCCGGGTTCATGGTGGGGCATTGTGCGCTGCGGCGGTATGTGATGGGAGCCGATGCGGTGGGTGGGCAGCCCACTGAGGCTCAACTCGCCGATATGTTGCGGCTGTTCCATGAGGCCATGGACGCCGGTGCCTGGGGGTTCTCCACCACGCAGTCGTCCACGCACTCCGACGGGGACGGCAAGCCGGTGGCGTCCCGGCACGCGCTGCCCGCCGAACTCATCGCGCTGTCCAGGGCGGTTGGCGAGCACGAGGGTACGCAGATCGAGGCGATCGTCGCCGGGTGCCTCGACCAGTTCAGTGACGACGAGATCGATCTGTTCGTCGAGATGAGCGCGGTCGCCGGACGTCCGCTGAACTGGAACGTGCTCACGATCGACTCGGCCGTACCGGCCCGCGTACCCCGCCAGCTGGAGGCAAGTGAGCGTGCCCGTAAGGCGGGTGGCCGGGTCGTCGCCCTCACGATGCCCATCCTCACGCCGATGAACATGTCCCTCGGCACCTTCTGCGCGCTGAACCTGATCCCCGGGTGGGGGCCGGTGCTGGGGCTCCCGGTTCCCGAGCGGATCGCCCAACTCGGGGACCCTGCCGTACGGGCGGAGATGGTCCGGCGGGCGCAGAGCGAGGAGGCCGGGGTTTTCCGGCGGCTGACGGACTTCGGGCGGTATGTCATCGGGGACACCTACAGCGCGGCGAACGAGGGCCTCACCGGCCGGGTCGTGCAGGACATCGCCGCCGAACGCGGCCTGGACCCCTTCTCCTGCCTCGTCGAGATCTGTGTGGCCGACGAACTCCGTACGGTCCTGTGGCCCATGCCGACCGACAACGACCCGGCGTCCTGGGCGCTGCGCGCCGAGACCTGGCGGCACGAGGACGTGCTCCTCGGCGGCTCCGACGCGGGTGCGCACCTGGACCGCATGTGCGGGGCCCCGTACACGACCCGGTTCCTCGGCGACTGTCTGCGAGGGCGGCAACTCGTGCCGCTGGAGCGGGCGGTGCAGATGCTGACCGACGAGCCGGCGCGGCTGTTCGGCCTGCGTGAGAGGGGACGTATCGAGGAGGGCTTCCATGCGGACCTGGTCCTCTTCGACCCGGAGCGCGTCGACGCCGGCAAGGCCACCCTGGTGCACGACCTGCCGGGCGACAGTCCGCGTCTCGACTCGAAGGCGATCGGGATAACCGCCGTGTGGGTCAACGGGGTTGAGGCGATCCGTGGGGACGCGGTCACGGGTGCGGTGCCGGGCAAGGTGCTCCGCTCCGGGCGGGACACGGCCACGGTGAGTACCAAGTGACCGACGGACAGCGGCTGTTCGTCGGGGGCTCGTGGGTGGAACCGGCCGACGGGCACTACGAGGTGATCGACCCGGCGACGGAGGAAGTCGTCGGGTTGGCGCCGGAGGCCTCGCGGGATCAGGCGCACGCCGCCGCCGCGGCGGCTCGCGAGGCCTTCGAGCCGTGGTCCCGGATGCCGGCGGAGGAGCGGGCGGCGGTACTGGGGCGGGCGGCGGACATCATCCAGAGCCACCTGGCGCCGTACGCCGCCCTCGCCCAGGCGGAGACCGGCGCCACGACCGCGACCGCGCGCGGGATGCAGGTGGGCGTGGGCGCGGCCCGGTTCCGCCGGTACGCGAAGGTGGAGCCGGCCGAGTGGGCGATCCCACCGCAGGTCAACGAGGGGGGACCGTTCGGCAAGGCGGCGGTGATGGGCGCGCTGGCCGTACGCCAGCCGGTGGGCGTGGTCACCTGCATCACCTCGTACAACAACCCCTGGGCCAACCCGGCAGGCAAGATCGCGCCCGCGCTGGCGATGGGCAACACGGTGATCGTGAAGCCCGCGCCGCAGGACCCGCTGTCGGTGTACCGGATGGCGGAGGCGCTGGAGGCGGCGGGTGCGCCGCCGGGTGTCGTGAACGTGATCAGTGGGCGGGGCGTCGGGGTCGGCGAGGCGGTCGTGGACTCGCCGGACGTCGACATGGTCAGCTTCACCGGGTCGACGGCAGTCGGGCAGCGGATCGCCGAGGTGTGCGGGCGTGGTATGAAACGCCAGTTGATGGAGCTGGGCGGGAAGGGCGCGGCACTCGTCTTCGACGACGCGGATGTCAGGTCCGCAGTCTTGGGCATCGGCACGACGTTCTCGTTCTACAGCGGCCAGATCTGTACGGCGCCTACGCGGGTGCTCGCGCAGCGGGGCGTGTACGGGCAGGTCGTGGAGCAACTGGCGGCCTACGCCGGTCAGTTGAAGGTGGGTGACCCGCGTGCGGCGGGCACGGTGGTCGGGCCGGTGATCTCGGCCGCGCATCGGGACCGGGTCGAGGCGTATGTCGAACTGGGCCGGAAAGAGGGCGCGGTGGTCGTCGCGGGCGGTGAACGGCCTTCGCGCGACCGGGGGTTCTATGTGGCCCCGACGCTGCTGGCCGACTGCACGAACGACATGCGGGTGGCCCGTGAGGAGATCTTCGGGCCGGTGGTGACGGTCATCCCCTTCGACGACGAGGAGGAGGGCGTCGCGCTGGCGAACGACAGTGAGTACGGGCTCATCGACTACGTCTGGTCGGGGGATGTGGCACGTGCGTTTCGCGTCGCGCGGCGGCTGCGGGCCGGGGGCGTGGGTGTGAACACCGTCGGGCGGAACATGGAGGCGCCGTTCGGGGGGTTCAAGCGGAGCGGGGTGGGGCGCGATGTGGGGTCGTACGCGCTGCACGCGTACGGGGAGGTGCAGGCGGTGGTCTGGGCGGGGTGAGCGTGGAGGGGAGTGCCGGGGGCGCGTCCGCGCGAGGTGAGCCGTGCGGGTACTTCGGGGCGCCGGGTGACGTACCCCGTGTCTACCCGCCGGGCACGGGGGTGATGGACCACCGTCGACGGGGTGATGCGTACCCTTCGTAACCTTCTCGCCGCCGTACTCGTCGTGGCGGCCCTGCCCGCGGCGGCCTCCCCCAGTCGGGGCAGCAGCCGGGCCGAGGCCGAACTGCCCGGCGGCAGAGCGAACTTCGTCGTCGCCACCGCCCACCTCAAACCCGGGATCCGGGACAGCTGGATGCGGCTGGGAACGTACAGATTCAACGCCGCGGACTCGACCGTACGGGCCGAGATGCGCCTGTGGCGGCAGAGCCGGCCGAGTGAGCGGGTGAACGCCGGGGTCACTCCGGACGTCAAGTGCGCTCCCGGAGGCGTGTGGGACACGGCCGCACGCCGGAACTGCCCGGTCAAGACGGTGGCCGGATTCCGGGACGGGGCCACGGACAAGCGGTCCGGCGTCTACGAGCTGCGGGACCAGACCGTGCACGGCAGGGCCGCCCGGGTTCTGTGGATCAAGTGGAGCGTCGGGGCGAGTGCGTGGACCGAGCAGTGGGAGGTGCTGAGCAGGCCCACGCTGACACGGCTCGACCAGCTGTACTCGACCCGGGCGAACGCGGGTTACGGCTACGGCAGCAAGGCCGAACTCAGCAGCAGGCGGGCGATGGACAGTGTGCGGCAGCACGACGGGGAGATCCGTCTGGAGGGGATGTCGTGGCGCAACAAGGGGCCGGCGGCGCATCATTCGCCCAGGGCGTCGGGATCGGTGTTCTCGCACTCCAAGTTCACCCGGTGCGACAACCCGAGCTACTGCATGACCCTGCGGGAGGCGGCCGGTTCGCGGAACGTCTGCGGTGGGACGGGCTGTCCGCACCACGGCTGGGACGGTGACCGCAAGATCGACATCACCATCCAGTACTACCTCGCCCGGATCGGTGCCCACGACCGACGGGACACCCTCTGGCACTGGTGCTCCTGCCTGGCGATGGAACACGGACAGACCTGTCACTCGGGCAACTCCCATGTGAAGCCGATGCTGCAAGTGCTGGACGACAACGGGAAGTTCCGTGGCTGGGTCGGTGTGGAGACGTCGTTCTACCCGGGCAGCAACACAAAGGCCCACCGTGAGCAGGACATGTTGGGCGTGTTCCGGATGACCGACTGGGTGTAGGCGGTGCGGGGACGGCCCGGCCGTACGTGCCTGGAAGGCACGTACGGCCGGGCCTGTCGGCCGGGTCAGCGGGTGCAGACGCGGTGGCCGCTGGTGCCGTACGTCGACTCGGTCCAGTACTCGATGGCGGACGCTCCGCCGGGAGAGTCCGCGGCCAGGTTCATCGAGACCTTGCGGTCGTCGTCGTTGACCCAGACGCTGGTCTGGTAGTCGGTGACGTTGCTGCCCTGGATGGCCTTCACATGCAGCCGTGTCGAGCCGGTCTGGTGGTCGCTCACGGTGGCCTTCACGGTCACCGAGCGGTTGTGGAAGGTGGCCGTGACGGCCCTGGCTCCGCTCTTCTCGCCGCCCACGTTCGCACAGGCCTTGCGTGCCGCGGCCGGTGCCGCCGGGGCCTCGGCCAGCGCCGGCGCCGGGGCGGTCGCCGCCGTGAGCGCCGCCAGCGTCGCCGCCGCGAACAGGGCCGCCGCCTTGAACCTTCCGGGGGTTGTCGTACGCATGCTGAAGTCTCCGTTTCTGTCGGATGGATCGGTCGCCGTCTCGCGGGCCGCAGAAGACCGTCACTCAAAGTGCTGATCCGGCCCGCTGACACCACACTGCCCAGCCGCTGCGGTGCACGCTAGGAGCGGCCCGTATCCCACTTTCCGGGGTACCGGAATACACGTGATGACCTGGGGGAACGCGGTGGAGGAGAAGACGGGGGGCGAGGCCTTCGGCAAGGCCCTGCGGCGGATTCGGAACGAGCGCGGAGTGTCACTGGCGGAGTTGGCGCGGCTGACGAAGTACAGCAAGGGGCATCTCTCGAACGTCGAGCACGGCCGCAAGCGCGCTCATCTCGCCATGGCGGTCGCCATCGACATCGCTCTCGACGCCGATGGCGAACTGCGGACGCTGTGCGAGACACCCGCCGCGCTGCCCGGCCAGCGCGCGACGCCCTGCCCGTACCGTGGGCTCGCCCACTTCGGGGTCGGGGACACGCGCTGGTTCTTCGGCCGTACGGCGGCCACCACCGACCTGGTGGACCGGGTGGCGTCGGCCGTGCGTGGCGGCGGGCCCGTCGTCGTGTTCGGTGCGTCGGGTTCGGGCAAGTCGTCGCTGCTGCGGGCGGGGCTGCTGCCGGCGGTCGCGCGGGGCGAACTGCCCGCGCCGCCGGGCGATCCCCTGGTGTCCCCCGGTGCGTCGGACGGGCGGTGGCGGTGTGTCGTCGTGACGCCCACCGCCCGCCCGGTGGACGCCCTCGTCCGCGCGCTGACCGAGCCGCTCGGGACGACGGACGTACGAACACTCACCGAACGCGTCCGGGCCGGGTCCGTACCACCCGGGACCGAGCATGTCCTGCTGGTCGTCGACCAGTTGGAAGAGGTGTTCACCCTGTGCGAGGACGAGACCGAGCGCGCCGCGTATCTCGATGTGCTGTGTGCGCTGCCGCTGGCCGTCCTGGCCGTGCGCGCGGACTTCTTCGACCGCTGCCTCACCCACCCGGGGCTGGTGCGGGCCCTGCAACGGCGGCCCCTGGCGCTCGGTGCGATGAGCCGCAGCGAACTCGCGGAGACGGTCGAGCGCCCTGCGGCACTGGCGGGCACCGAACTGGAGCCCGGCCTGCTCGCCGTACTGCTGCACGACCTCGACCCGGGCGGACACGGCTACGACCCGGGCGCCCTGCCCCTGCTCTCGCACGCCCTGCTCGCGACCTGGCAGCAGCGCACCGGCCGTCGGCTCACCGTCGAGGGCTATCGACGCACGGGCGGAATCCGGGGTGCGGTCGCGACCACCGCCGAGCGCACGTATCTCGATCTGCGTCCCGAAGACCGGGCCGCCGCCCGGGAGTTGATCCTGCGCATGGTGCAGGTGGGGGAGGAGGGCGGGGACAGCCGGCGGTGTGTCGAGCGCTCCGCGCTGGGGGAGGAGGCCGGGCCGGCGCTGGAGGCGTTCACCCGGGCCCGGCTGCTCACCGTGGACAGCGCACGGGTGGAGATCACCCACGAGGCCCTGCTGCGGGCCTGGCCACGGCTGGCCGGTTGGATCGACGCCGACCGGGCGGGACTGCGCACCCGGCAACGGCTCACGGAGGCAGCCGAGGCCTGGGAACGGCATGGACGGCGGTCCGAACTCCTGTGGCAGGGCGCCGTGTTGAGCGTCGCCGCCCAGTGGGCCGCCGATCACCCGGGACGGGCGGACGAGCGGGAGCAGGCCTTCCTCGCGGCGAGCGACCGGGAGGCGAGACGCGGACTGCGGCGCCTGCGGCGGGCCCTGGCCGCCCTGATCGGGCTCGTGGTGGTGGTCGTACTCGTCGCCGTGGTCGCCGTCGACCAGCGCGCGGTGGCGGTCCGGGAGGGGAAGGCCGCCGACCGTGGGCAACGGGCCGCGCGGGCCGTCGCGTTGGCGGAGGGTGCGGGCGCGCTCCGCTCCGCCGACCCGGCGCTGGCCGCGACGCTCGCCGTCGCCGCGTACCGAGAGGATCCCGGGGCGCCGCAGGCGCGGGACGCCGTGAGCGGCAACTCCGGGCTGCCGTATCCCGTCCCGCTGCGGGGCAACGGCGACAAGGTGTCGGCGATCGCGTTCGGCCCCGGCGGGACGGTGGCACTGGGCACACGCGAAGGTCTCGTACGCATCTGGCGGCAGCCCCTGACCCGGACGCGGGCGCGTGTCGAGGCTCAGCTGAGGTTCCGGCCACCGCGCGTGGTGTACGGGATGGCGTTCGCCGGTGCGGGTGAGGCCGATGGCGATGGCGGGCGGGCCCTTGTGATCGCGGACAGCCGGGAGATCCGGGTCTGGCGTACGCACGGCTCCCTGCGGCCGACCCCCGGCCCGCTGCTGTGGGCGGTGGGCGGCGGGCGCGACGTACGGGTCGCCCGCGACGGCCGGACCGTGGCGGTGGCCTGTGCCGACGGCGTGCTGCGGCGATGGGATCTGAGCGACCCGGCCCGGCCGGCCCCGCTGCCAGGGCTCGACGCGGGACGGAAGAACCTGGTCTCCGTGTCGGTCAGCCGCGAGGGTTCCCTGATCGCCACCGGGGACGGGACGGACGGGGCGGGCGCGGCGGTGGTGTGGGCGCGGCGGGCGGACGGCCGGTACGCCCACGCGGACACGGTGTCGTTCCCCGGGCGTCGGGTGACCGAGGCCGCGCTGGCGCCGGACGGCCGTCGGCTCGCCATCGGTCTCGACGACGGCTCCCTGTGGATGTGCGCGCTGGACCGGCGCGGTGTCTGCCGGACCCGGACCGAGGGGGAGCATGCCGGTAACTTCGCCGCCGGGATGGCCTACAGCCCGGACGGCTCCCTCCTCGCCGAGGCGGCGAGCGGCGGAGCGCTGCTGCTGCGGGACCCGCTGACAGGAACCGTACTGCTCACGCTGGAGCATCCGACGCCGTTGCAGTCGCTGGCCTGGTCGCCGGACGGGGCCACGTTGTTCACCGGAGCCGACGCGGGCGGCACGGCCCACGCATGGCGGTTTCCGTTGCCCGTCCTTCTGGGGCACACCGGCGCTGTCACCGACGTGGCCACGCACGACGGACGGGGCTTCGCCGCGACCGCGTCCACCGACGGCACGGCCCGGCTGTGGGATGTCTCCGTTCCCGAACGCCCGAAGCAGGCAGGGCGACTGGAGCACGCGGGTGGGGTGTCGGCGGTGGCCTTCGACCCGGCCGGACGGCGGCTGGCCACGGGCACGGCCGACGGGCGGGTACTGCTGTGGGACGTGACCCGGCCGACCCGTCCCCGTTTGCTGGACAGGCTTGAAGCCCATGACGAGGACGTCACCGCGCTCGCCTTCGCACCGCACGGCACCCGTCTGGCCAGCGCGAGCTACGACGACCACACCTTCCTGTGGGACGTCCGGCCCGACGCCACCCTGCTACGGCGGGCCGACCTGACCACGCCCTCCACGGCAGGCGTGAGCGATGTCGCCTTCGGCCTCGGCGGCCGGCTGGTCGCCACGGCGGAGAGCGACGGAAAGGTGCGGGTGTGGGACGGCGACGGACACCCCGCTGGCCGCGATGGACACCCCACGCGCCGACTGCCGATGCGTGAGGTCCCCTTGCACGAACTGCCCGCCCACGAAGGGATCGTGACGGCAGTGGCGTTCGCCGGGCCGCGGAGCGGGCTGCTCGCGTCCGGCGGGCAGGACGGGGCGGTCCAGCTGTGGCGTGTCGACCCGCGCCGACCGCTGCGCGAGCCGCGGAAACTGCCGGAGCCACCGCGCCGGCACACCCGCTATGTCACCCGCGTGACCTTCGCCGCCGACGGACGCACGCTGCTCAGCGCCGCCGAGGACGGCACCGCCGCCCTGTGGAACGTGATCGATCCGCACCGTCCCGTCGTACGGGTGACCCTGCGCGCCCCCGGCGAGAGTTTCACCGGGGCCGCGCCGACGGAGGGCGGGCGGCGCGTCCTGACCGCGAGCGGCAGCGTGGTGCGCCTGTGGTCGGCGGACGCGACAGCCGCGGCGGCCCGGACCTGCGCGACATCCGGCGCACCGCTCACCCGCGAGGGCTGGCGACGCCGGCTCCCGGACTTCGACTACCGAAAGCCGTGCGACTGAGCCACTCAGGGCTCTGCGCCACCTTGCCTCTCCCGCGGTGCGGGTCCGCCGAAAGGTGTCCGTCGCCGGCCGAAGCCCGTACGACCACGCGTTCCGCATCCCTGTAACAGCCGTACGTCGTTTCCGGCGGCCAGGTGCGATCCGGCAGCCGGACCACCGAGACGTTCGGCCGCTGTCATGGGGCCGCGCCGCATCCGGTGAGGCAGGCGAGCGGACAGGCGGTGAGCGAGGCGCCGAGCACCGGACGACGACGAGGAACGATTGGTCAAATTCACCCGTGATGTCCGCAACAGCGCCCCGCGCAACCTTCGGCGGGGATACGGCGTCGAGCGTCCGGCTAGCGGCCGATGCGGAGGTGGACGCGGACGGCCGTACCGTCGGAGCCGGTGTGGGTCCGGACCAGGTCCGTGACGGTGTGCACCAGCAGCAGGCCGCGTCCGCCCCGCTGGTCCCGGGCGGCGGGGCGGCGCCCGGCGAGCGGATCGGTCAGCCGGCCCCGGTCGCGGACCTCGCACACCACCTGGCCGTCCTCGGCCCAGATCCGCAGGCTGCCTGAGCCGCCGCCGTGCACCACGCTGTTGGTGGTCAACTCGGCCACGGCCAGGGCGAGATCGTCCAGTCGTACGCCGGACAGGCCCAGCCGCGCCGCCCGCGCGACGGCGTGGTGCCTGACGGCCGGCAGCTCGTCGACGCCGAACAACTGGGGCTCGGCCGACGCGGGAGCCGCCGGGAACGGCCGGTTGTAGTGGGCGATGACCTCCCCGGGCGCGTACGAGGGACTGGGCCGCCAAGTTCCGCTTCCGCCGGAGACGATCACCGGGTGGGTGGCGTAAGCGTCGGTGAGCACCTTCTCGTCGAGGTGCTCGGCGTCGTACGGGCAGAGGATGGTCACGTCCCGGCCCTGGAAGGCCAGGTTGATCAGCGCCTCGTGCTGCACGCACGCCGGGTACTCGACGCTGCTGCGGCCGGGCCAGATCGGCTCCCCGATGATCCGTACGTGGGTCCGGGGGTGGGCGTCGGCGAACGCGCGCAGCACCCTCGGGATGATCCGGCCCGGGTTGCGGCCCGCCTCGGTCATGTCGACGAAGTACACGGACGCGGCATCCCCGTCCAGGCCCTCCCTGAGCAGGGCCAACTGCCGCCCGGGCACGGCGACCGCCACCGGCAGGCCCGCCTTCAGTCCCTCGCGGATGAACGGCACCGTGCCGTCCAGGTACTCCTCCTCGCCCCGGTAGAACAGGGCGGGATGCACGAACGGCTCGGTGGCCGGCTCGGGGGTCCGCGGGGCGGTCATCGCGTCACCACCTCGATCACGGACAGCTCCGGCCAGAACATTTCCAGCAGCCTTCGCAGTGTGGCAGGCGGCCGTTCGACCACGATGCGCCGCCCGGCCGGCAGGTCCGGAAGGTCCTGAGCGGTCATGGCGAGGGCCGAGACACCGGCGACATCGACGAAGGTCACGGCGGACATCTCCAGGTGCCACACGATCTCGGTACGAAGGGTCGACTGCCCCAACGCCTGCTCCCAGGCCGGACATGTGGCCGAGGTGACCTCACCGACCGCCCGCCACCCCGCTCGGTCCGGCAACGGGCACAGCAGTAACGCGCTCTCGGCCGGAGCCGGTTCCGGTTCCGGCACCGAGGCATTCACCTGCCGCAAACTGTCCACGCACCCACCCCCGTATGCCGGTTGGCTCTCCCATATCCCGCCGTCGCTCCCACCCCAGTATTACGCTGCCGTGTCGGCGACGCTCGGGCAGGCACGGACAGGAAGACCGGCCCCGTGTCTCCACACCGGATCCGGAGTAGGTCGTATCGGACGGGGCAGGAGCCAGAGCACGACGGCCGCGGGCAACGCCAGAGCCGCGCAGTGCAGGAAGGTGCGGACCCCGACAGCGCATCTGGATCGAGACCCGAGGTGAGTACATGTCTGCCCCGACCGCTACCAGTCCCTTCTTACTGTCCGGCGCCGAGGGGCCGTTGACGATCCGTACCGAGACGCGTGGCAGCACCGCGGTCCTGGTACCGAGCGGGGAGATCGTCCACGGCTGCACCACGGTGCTCGACCCCGTCCTGGGCAAGCTCCCCGGCGGGACGGACGGGCTGGTCCTGGACATGGCCGAGGTCACCTTCATGGACACCGCCGGGCTGCAGTTCCTGGAACGCCTGGAGGACTACAGCGGCCTCGCCGGCATCTCCCTGCGGACCGTCAACTGGACCGGCCAGCCCCGCCGCATCCTGGAGATCACCGGCCTGTCGGTCCCGGCGACCGAATCCGACCCCGCGGGGCCCGCCTCCGATCAACCGCCCCCGGACACGGGCCGACTGCTCGCCTCCCTGCGCTCCGACCAGGGGCTGTCGGCGGTGGCCGCGGAGCGGGCGGAACAGGTGGAGAGGCTCCAGGAGCAGGTTCAGCAACTGGAGCAGGCCATGGCGTCCCGCCCGGTCATCGACCAGGCCCGAGGGATCCTCATGGCCGTCGAGTCCTGCACCGCCGACCAGGCCTGGGACACCCTGCGCGACGCCTCCCAGCACGCGAACACCAAACTCCGCGACGTCGCCGAGGCCCTCGTGACGGTGAGCACCGGCGGCCCCGCTCCCACGGAGCCCGTACGCACGGCACTGCGGGACGCGGTGGATCGGCAGCAGCGGCGCGTGTCCTGACCGTTGGAAAGGCCGTTGGAAAGCCGTTGGAAAGACCGCCGGAAAAGGGCAGGCCGTCCGCTGCTACAGGCCGAAGATGGCGCGCAGTCCGATTTCGACGGCTTCCATGACCCGCTCGTCCACCTTCCCCAGGTCCTCGGTGAAGCGCGCGCCGGACAGGGTGCGGAACTCGCCCAGCACGATGGTGCCCGAGGAGGGAACGCTGACAGGAATGTCGACGAGTGTCGCCTCGCGTACCTGCTGCGGGTAGATCAGTGCGCAGGTGGCGGTCTTGTTCTGCGCGTTCAGGGCGTCGGAGGAGATCACCAGGACGTGTGCGGGGCGGCCGGCGAGAGTGAGCTGGTAGACGTGCCCACGCTTCATCGGCCCGCCACCCGCGCCCAGCGCTCCAAGGTGGCGTCCTCGGTTTCGGCGGGCTCCGCGGCAGTGGTCACGATTCCGGCCTCGGCCCGCACTCGCGCGGACTTCGCCAGTTCCTCGGCGAGCATCTCGCGACGCAGTATCCGGGCGGTGTACGCGGAGGCGTTCCCCTTGGCCTTCACGAAGGCGGCCACTTCGTCGGGCAGGCTCATCGTCATGTTCACCGTCATATGGGCATCATACGCAACGTCATGTGTCCCCATCATGTCCTCGACCCCGGGTCAGTCCGTGTAGTCGGGGGCGATGCGCTCCACCAGCCGGAGCAGGGCCGACCAGGCCAGGGCGTACGCCTGGTCGTCCTGGAGGTCCGAGCTGTCGTCCTCGCCCGTGAGCTGGCGGGCGGTGAGTTCGCAGATGTCGGGGCTGGGGATGACGAGCGGGGTGCCGGACGCGGTGGCCGTGGTCTGGATCTCGCAGGCCTTGTCCAGGTAGTACATGCGCAGGAACGCCTGGGCCGGGGTCTCGCCGACCGTGAGCAGGCCGTGGTTGCGCAGGATCATCGCCGGGTGGCCGCCGAGGTCGGCGACCAGGCGCTTCTGTTCGGCCAGGTTCAGGGCGACGCCCTCGTAGTCGTGGTAGCCGAGCCTGCCGTAGAACTCCATGGAGATCTGGTTCAGGGGGAGCAGCCCGTGCTCCTGGGCCGCGACGGCGCAGCCCGCCCTGGTGTGGGTGTGCAGGACACAGTGGGCGTCGGACCGGGCCGCGTGGATCGCGCTGTGGATGACGAAGCCGGCGGGGTTGACCGGGTGGGGGCTCTCGCCGACGGGGTGGCCGTCCAGGTCGATCCGGACGAGGTTCGACGCGGTGATCTCCTCGAAGAGGAGGCCGTACGGGTTGATGAGGAAGTGCTGCTCCGGGCCGGGGAGCCGGACGGAGATGTGCGTGAAGATCAGGTCGGTCATCCGGAAGTGCGCCACGAGGCGGTAGACCGCGGCGAGTTCGCGGCGCAGGCGCAGTTCTTCCGGGGAGACCGGGGAGACCGGGGAGACCGGGGAGACGGCGGGGCCGGACATGGGGACCTTTCGCTGAGGTGCGGCACGTGCGGGTGCGGGTGGTTCAAGGGGGGGGCTTCCGGTACCGGCCGGTCAAGCCACGCTCAACTCCGGTGCGGCCGGGGCCGGTTCGCCCGCCAGGCGGCGGTGCCATGCCTCGACGACGGCTTCCTCGGTCGGCTCGGTCAGGAGGCTGACGGCCACGTAGGCGACGAGGCCGGCCAACAGGCCGTAGTAGATCGGCTCGTTGGCGAGGAGCCCGTCGGTCACCATGAAGGCGATGACCGTCGTACCGCCCGCGATCATCGAGGCCATCGCACCCTGGAGGTTCCCGCGCTTCCAGAGCAGCCCGCCGAGGATGGGCACGAGCAGCCCGCCGACGAGCAGGTTGTAGGCGACGGTGAGGGCTTCGATGACATCGCCGAGGACACAGGCGATGGCCATGGCGGCCACCCCGAGGACGACGATGGCGAGCCGGTTGGCACTGATCTCGTCGCCGTCCTCCGAACCCGTCGTACCGGAGCTCGTACGTCGGCTCAGCCGCGCCCAGATGTCGTTGTTGGCGACGGTCGCGGAGGCGATCAGCGCGCCGCTCGCCGTGGACATCATCGCGGAGAGCGCGGCGGCCAGGACCAGGCCCCTGACCCCGGTGGGCAGGGCGTGCTGGACGATCGTGGCGAACGCCTGGTCGGCGGCGGCGAGGCTCGGGTAGAGGGTCTTGGTGGCCATGCCGATGACGGCTCCGGCCAGGGCGTAGACCAGGCAGTAGACGCCGGCGACCGTACCGCCCCAGGCGGCGACCCTGTCCGAGCGGGCGGTGAAGACCCGCTGCCAGATGTCCTGCCCGATGAGCATGCCGAAGGTGTAGATCAGGACGAAGGTGAAGATGGTCTGGCCGCCGATGGAGGTCGGGGAGAGGAAGCCGTCCGGCAGCTTGTCGGCCATGGCGGAGAATCCTCCCGCCTTGACCACGGCGATGGGCAGCAGCAGGACGAGCACCCCGAGGCTCTTGACCACGAACTGCACCATGTCGGTGAGCGTGATGGACCACATCCCGCCGAGCGCCGAGTAGCCGACGACGATCGTCCCGCCGATGAGCACCGCGACCCAGCTCGGCACGTCGAACAGGACGTCGAAGACACTGGCGTACGCGATCGTGGAGGTCACGACCAGCATGAGCGTGTAGATCCACATCACGACGCCGGAGATCACGGCGGCGGTGTCGCCGTAGCGCAGGGAGAGCATCTCGGCGACGGTGTAGACCTTGAGGCGCGCGATACGGGCGGAGAAGAACACGCTCAGGGCCAGCAGCCCGAGCCCGATGGCGAAGACCATGGCGGCGCCGGATATCCCGTACGTGTAGCCGAGCCGTACGCCACCGATGGTGGAGGCGCCGCCGAGAACGACGGCGGCCATCGTCCCGGTGTACATGAGCGGGCCCAGCCGCCGGCCGGCGACGAGGAAGTCGCTCTTGGAGGCGGCACGTTTCTTGCCCCACCAGCCGACACCGACGATGCCGAGCAGGTATGCGGCCATGACGAGGTAGTCGACGGTCATCAGATCCTCCGGGGAACGAGGGGAGAGGGGAGGGGATGTCGGCGACCGGGTGCGGGCCGGGCCGGAAAAGGGGGATGCGGGGGGCAAAGGCGGGGGTGGTGCCCTGTAGGTGGCACGACGATAGCGGCGGGCGGTACTGGTGCCGAAGTGGCGGATTCATCCAATATGGAGAATTCCATTGGATGATTCCGTCACTCGCGCGAGAGAGGACGTCTCCTGATGACCGAGCCCGAACGGTCGTCCGAACGGCCGTCCGAACAGCCGTCCGTACCGCTGAGCGCACTGCTCGCCGATCCCGCCCTGGGCCTGCGCCAGATCGCGGGCCCCGCCGAGGACCGTCGCGTGAGTACGGTCGGCACGACGGAGATCGAGAACCCGGCACCGTATCTGGTGGTCGGCGAGCTGCTCCTCACCGCGGGTGTACGGCTGCCTCGCGACGCCGACGGCATCGACACGTACGTACGACAGGTCGCCGCCACCGGCGTGAGCGCGCTCGGATTCGGCGTGGCCCCCGTGTACGAGGAGGTGCCGCCCGACCTGGTCGCCGCCTGCGACCGCCACGGCCTCCCACTCCTGCGCATCCCGCCGTCCACCCCGTTCGTGGCGGTCGGTCAGGCCACGTACACGGCGATCGCCGAGGTCCGCACCCGCGAACTGCGGGAGATCTCCCGGGCGCAGTCGGCGCTGGCCACGGCAGCGGCCAGGCCGGACGCGCTACGGGCCGTCCTCGACCGGCTCGCCGCGCACGCCGGCGCCTGGGCGGTCCTCTACGACGCCCACGGCAGCGAACTCTTCAGCGCGGGCCCCCGACCGGCGTCCCCCACCCCGGAACGCCTGCGCGACCTGGCCGTACGCACACGCGGCGCCGCCCGATCCGCGGCGGCCGACCA
Organism: Streptomyces sp. GQFP; assembly: GCF_021545335.1. Lineage (GTDB taxonomy): Bacteria > Actinomycetota > Actinomycetes > Streptomycetales > Streptomycetaceae > Streptomyces. The sequence continues at coordinate 5,918,868 of NZ_CP089312.1, forward strand.
CCGGACCGGAACCCACCTGACGGTCCACACCCTGCCAGGCCCCGACGGCACCGCCACCACTACGACCCTCGCCCTCGGCCAGGCCACCACCACGGCCCCGACCCCGGTCCACCGCCAGATCACCAGCACGGCGACAGTCCTGCTGGCCCTGCTGACGAGCCCCCGGCACGCCCTGGGCACCGACACCCGAGGCGCGGGCGCGCTGGTACGGCTGATGCTGGGAGCGACCCCGGCGGAGGTAGCCCCCGCCCTCGATGCCGGCCACTGGACAGTGGTCCACGGCCGCCACGCACGCTCGGTCTCCCCGGGCGAGGACCCGGCCCAACTAGCCACCCTGGGAACGGCCTTGGGCACCCCGTACTTGTACGTGGACGGCTCCGACCTGAAGGCCCTGATCCCCGGCGAACCGGACGCTCGCCCCGAGGCTCCCGCCCAAGTGGCGGAACTGGGCTGGACGTTGGGTTTCAGCACGCCCGTATCCGCCTCGAACCTCCCCCAGGCCGACCGCCAGGCGGAACGAGCCCTACAACGCGCGCTGGCCGCGCAGCTACCGGCCGCCGTCCACACGGAGGACCCGCTGACGGTCCACGCCCTGGTCCCCCCGGCCGACGCCCGCGACCTGGCCCGCACCCGCTTCGCCCCACTCGCCGAGGCGGGCACCCCGGGCGCCCAGGTCCTCCTGGACACCCTCCACACCTGGCTGACCCTCCACGGCAGCTGGGACCGCACGGCCGCGAGTCTCCAGGTCCACCGCAACACGGTGCGGCACCGCTTGGCCAGGGTGGGCGAGGCGCTGGGAGTCGACCTCCAGGATCCCGGCGTACGGATGGAACTGTGGTTCGCGCTGCAGTGGTTGGAGCCTGACGCTACTTCCTGAGCATGCGGATGAGGGCGGCGAAGGCGGGGTGGGTGGTGGTGAGGATGGATGTGGGGGAGGGGGTCGCTGAATCGGAGAGGAGGACCGTTTCGGCGGTGACGGATATGTGGACGCAGGCCTCGCCTTCCTGGCAGTGGGACGACTTCGTCCAGACGTGCTGGGACATGAGGGCTCCTCTACAGGTTCTGGGCGATGGCAAGGATCAGGTCCCGGGACTTCTCCGGGCCGAGGGCGACAGCCTCGACAGTGTCCAGGAGGCGCCGGTACTTCTCCAGATGGGCCTCGGCATCCAGCAGCATGGGGCCGTGGAACTGGTCGAGTTGGACCGTGTCCAGCTGCGGTACGGGCCCGCACAGGTAGTTGATGGACTGTCCCGACCCGGGGAACGCGCCGACGTCGAACGGCAGCACCCGCAGGGTGATGTGATCCCGCTCGCTCATGTCGAGCAGATGCCGGAGCTGCGCGCGAGCCACATCACGGCCGCCGACCCTCATGTGCAGGGCGGCCTCATGGATGACGGTGCTGTACGGATTCGGGTCGGCCCGGTATACGACGTCCTGCCGTTTGACGCGGTACGAGACCCGGTGCTCGACCTCGGGCGGGGTGGGTGCCGGGATCACGTGCCGGAAGATCTCGCGGGCGTGCTCGGCGGTCTGGAGCATTCCGGGGATGTGTGAGGTGAAGGCGGTGCGCAGGGCGGTTGCGTGGTGCTCCAGTTCAGCGAGGGCGAGCAACCCCGACGGCAGCACTTCGCGGTACGACTCCCACCACCAGCCCCGAGTCCTCTCGCCGGCCATGCTGGCGAGGGCGTCGATGTAGGCCTGGTCCGTGCACGAGTAGAGGCGGGCCATCGCGCGGACGCGGTCGGGGCTCACTCCGAATCGGGCGGACTCCACATTGCTGAGTTGACCGGAACTGGTGCCCAGCAGTGGCGCTGTCTCCGTCGCGGTCATCCCCGCCCGCTCCCGGAGTTTGCGCAGCTCCGTCGCGAGCCGGACACGTCGGGCCGTCTGAGTGGGCCGTGTCGTCATGTCGTCTCCTTGCCGCGCGCGCTGAAGGGGTCCGTCACCCACATGAGGGATAAAGAGCTGAGATCCTTCGGAATCCAGCAAAGCACCTTTGCGGAACCCCTATCTTCATCTCTAGGCGCCCCCGCCCAGAAGCACCCCGCTCGACGGAGCGGCCACGGTCACTGGGCAACACCATCCAACTCCCCTGCGTGATCGGAGACTTCCGATGGCCACCGTATCGCCGTCCTGGGCCTACGCCCTCCAGCTCCCGCACGATCCCCGCGCACCGGGCATCGCCCGCGCGACCCTGCGCACAGTCCTGGCCGCCCACGACCTCACCCACCTCACCCCCACCGCAGAACTCCTCGCCTCCGAACTGCTCACCAACGCCCAACTCCACACCAGGGGCCCGTACATGCTCCGCCTCCTCGCCACGGAACCCGACCGGCTCCGGGTCGCGGTGTGGGACACGGATCCCCGGGTCCCGCCCGGCTTCCGCGAGGGCGGCGCCCCCGCCGCCGTACCCCCGGACGACTCCGAAGGCGGACGCGGGCTGCATCTCGTACGGGCGTGTGCGGACTCGTGGGGGGTGTCGGTGCTGCGGGAGCTGGGGGCGTCGAAGGGCGGGAAGATGCTGTGGGCCGACTGCGGACCGACGGAGGTGACCGGGTGATCACGCCCTGTCGGCCTTCCGTGAGCGGCGCCATACTGAGAAGTGGAGCCACGCCCGTTCATCAGGAGCAGATCATGAGCGCACAGCCCGAGCATGCCTGGGGAGAGATGCCGCTCCCACAGATCCGGACCGTGGACGACCTGCGCAGTGCGCTCAGCCGTTACGGCTTCCCGGGGGACCGGGAGCGGTTCGAGGAGGAGCTGGCGGCTGCCATCGGGGCTTCCCCGACCAATGACTTCAAGGGTCTCGCCGCCGTGATCAGGGCCTACCGCCACCGGGTTCGGATCAGGAACTCGCCGGAGATCATGACGGCCCTTGAGGAAGCTCGCGGCGGGGGCGGCGGTACGTGAACGAGGTTCCCTTGGAGGAGGCCGAACCCGCGAGGAAGGTGTTCGGCGACCTGACGGAGGGGGAGCGGGAAGTCGTACGGGACGCGCTCGCGGTGATCGGGCGGGACCCGGCGGCCGGCCGCGAGATTCCGGGCTGGCGCCCTCCTTCCGTGGAGTACACGTACACGACACCCCTCGCTCGCGACTCGGCGGAGGCGATCACCGTCGTGTACACGCACACGCCGGGCATGGGGGTGACCGTCGTCTTCTACTTCCGGGATCCACAGGTGGTGGACTGAGTACCCCGGAAGGGTCGGACCCTCGGCGGCTGCGCAGGCCACCAGTGGTGGCCGGTCCTGAGGTCAGGTGAGCGAGCGGTCGGCGATGCGCTGGAGCTTGGCCTCGAACACCTTCTGCGCGTCCGGGGTGAGCGTCGCGAGCGCGATCAGGGTGGTGATCGCGACGTCGCAGAGTTCTTCCTGGACGTCCTGCCACGTATGGCTTTCACCCTTCCTGGGGTTCGTCCCCATCACTCCGTGCAGGGCTTCGGCGACCTCGCCGAACTCCTCGCCGATCTTGAGGACGCGCATGGCCGTCGCGATGTCGCCTGTCACCGGGCTCTCGGCGTCGAGCCAGTCTCGGAGCCGGTCGACGAGGTCCCAGGTGTGTGCATCCATCAGGTTCTCTAAACGGGGTTGTGCGTATAGGAGTTCGGGTCAGAAAAGAGCGCTGACCGAGGCCGCTCAGCAATCCTCGGGCGACTGCCCGCACGCCAGTGGGGGGTGAACCTCTGCCGATCCAGCTGTCCAGGGCCGCAGGGCCGTCCTAGACTGCTGGCGTGACCGCTGCATTCGACTACGAGGACATGCACCACCTGGTGGACCGCCTCTCCCCGACCCAGGTGCGACGCCTGCGCCTGCTCGTCAACCAGGACGAGGAACTGTCCCAGGTTGCCCAGTCACTGTCGGCAGTCGACGCGAACGAGGACGAGGAGTCGGTCCCGGCCGGGCTGCTGGCTCTGATCGGCAGCGTGAACGGCCCAGAGGATCTGGCTGAACGGCACGACGACTACATCCGAGAGCGGATGCGCGAGCGCTTCGGCGACTCGGAGTGATCGCCACGGTCCTGGACACCGGACCCCTGGCCGCGGCGCTCAACGCGGCCGACCGGCGTCACCCGGAGTGCGCCTCACTGCTGACGTCGCTGACCGGCCGCCGTCTGCTGCCCAGCCCGGTCTTGACCGAGGTCTGCTGGCTGCTGGAGCGTTGGCCCCAGGTCGAAGCGGCGTTCCTCGCCGAGGTCGCACGGGGAACATTCGAGCTGGTCCACCTCACTCCCACCGACCTGACGCGCATGGGTGAGCTGGTCCTCCAGTACGCCGACTTCCCGCTCGGCGGGGTCGACGCCTCGGTCATCGCGGTGGCCGAGCGCTTCGGCGTGGACCGGGTAGCCACCCTCGACCGGCGGCACTTCAGCGTCGTCAAGCCCGCCCACGTCCCCGCGTTGACACTCCTGCCGTAGCCCGACCAGCGGTCTGTACTCCTGACGGCAACAAGTACGGACGCCAGCGGAGCACATAACTGCCGATTACCTGCGAAAAAGCAGGGGGTGGTTGCGGTAGTGGTCGTGGACGGCCGCGCCCTTCCTGCGGGCGGAGTGCGGCCGACGTAGGTTCAGCCCTCCAGATCCACCCGTACCGTCAGCAGATTCGTCCCCATCGTCCGTACGCCCGTGCTGTTGACCTTCGGCAGGGTCCGCAGCCGGGCGAGCGGATCGTCGTCCGGCAGCAGATGTGCCGTACCCGAATGCCACCGCCCCCCGACCCGCACCCGCACCTTCGGGTTCGCCTTGATGTTGCGTACGTACTGGGACTTCTCGCCGAACTCCGAGACCAGCCAGAACTCGTTGCCGATGCGGCGGCCTCCCAGCGGGGTGATGCGGGGGAGCCCGGACGTGCGGCCCGTGGTCTCCAGGAGGGTCTGGAAGGGGAGGCGGCGGGTGACGGGGTTGCCGATGCGGCGCTGGAAGGTGATGGCGGCCTTGAATCTGAACTCTGTGAAGCGGGACATATTGGTCTTGTGCCTCCTGCTCTCGTGCCGCTGCTGTCGCGTGCTCTTGAATGGTCTCCCAGAGGGGCAAGAGCTGGGTGAGATGGGTGGGCGGTGGCGAGTATGCGCGTGGTGACCTGGAACCTGTGGTGGCGGTTCGGGCCCTGGGAGGCGCGGCAGAAGGCGATTCTGTCCGTGTTACGGGATCTGCGGCCGGATGTCGTCGGGCTGCAGGAGGTCTGGGAATGTGGCGGGGAGAATCTTGCCGCCTGGCTTGCAGATGAGCTCGGTCTGCACTGGACCTGGGCTCCTTCCGGTGCCCCCGAGCGCTGGCAGCGGCGTATCGGGGGCGCGAAGGTCGACGTCGGGAACGCGGTGCTGAGTCGCTGGCCCGTCGTCGAGAGCGAGGCGATGAGGTTGCCGGCGCCGGAGGAGTTGGACGACGGACGGCTTGCGCTCTACGCGCGCCTCGCCGCCCCCGGCCATCACGTGCCCTTCTTCACCACCCACCTCACCTCCGCGTCCCACGCCTCGGCGGTCCGCTGCCAACAGGTCACCGCCCTCGCGGAGTTCGTGGCGAAACGGCGTGACGGCACCGCCTTCCCGCCCGTCATCACCGGCGACTTCAACGCCTGGCCCGACTCCGACGAGATCCGGCTGTTCGGTGGTTACAAGACGGCCCCGGCTGTTCCGGGGCAGGTCTTTCTCGACGCCTGGGAACTGGCCGATCCGGCGGCCCCCGCCGCTACCTGGGACGCCGCCAACCCGTACGTCGCCGCCGGGTTCGGGCCCAGCGTGCGGATCGACTACGTCTTCGTCGGGCCTCCGGGGCGGGGCGGGCTCGGGCATGTGCGCAAGGTGGAGCGGGCCGGGCACGGGGCCGTGGAGGGCATCTGGCCGTCCGATCACGCGGCGGTGGTGGCGGATCTGGCGTCCGCCTGAGCCGTGAGTTGTGCCGGGCTCGACCTCCCGGCACAACCATCGGGCCGCCACAGCGGTCACACCGGTGTCAGTAGAACTTGCGCGAGAACGTGCGCGAGAACGTGCGCTTCACGCTGCCAACTTCCTTTCACCGGGGGCCACTTCATGAGATCCCGCCGTGCCTTGGCGCGCCCTGCCGCGGTGGTAGCCGCCGCGCTGATCCCTGCGGCGCTGCTGTCGGGGACGGTCGCGACGACCGCCGCGTACGCCACGGATTCGCCGAGTCCGTCGGCCTCGGCGCCGGCGTCGAGTGAGTCCGCGTCGCCGTCCCCGTCCGGATCGGAGTCCGCGTCGTCCTCGGCGAGTGCCTCACCGTCGGTGCCCGCCTCCCTGTCCGTGTCCGAGCCGCCCGCCGATGGGGGGCAGGAATGCCCCAGCGAGCCGGGCAAGGACGACAAGATCCTGAAAACCGCCATTTCCGCCGAGACCAACAAGCTCGTCGCGGACAGCGTTTGGCGCAATATCACGTTCAAGCTGGAGAACCGCTCCGACGTCGCTCTCAAGGGCGTCGAAGTCCAGTTGCGGAGATGGGCGCTCGACAACGCGCCCGACCCGGAACAACAGAAGGAGGTGCTGGAGTACTTCGATCTCCAGGAGTGGGACGCCAAGTCCCGTACCTGGAAGGGTGTCTGGTGGAACGAGGTGCAGATCGGCGGCCTGCTGCTCGGCACCTACGACGTGGCCCCGCACAAGACGACGAAGATCGCCATGCGTGTACAGGTCGGCAAGAACATCCCCTACGGCCGCTTTCCCGAGCTCGAACACGAGAACATCGGGTCCGGCGATCTACAGGCCCGGGCCGGCGGCGGCCAGGGTGTGTGCTCGTACGGGGACAAGTGGCTCTTCACCATCCACAAGCCCGGCACGGACACCGGGAACGGCGACGGCGGAGCCACCTCCGCGCCCACCTCCACGCCGACCACCGGAACCGGCGGCAACACCCCCACCCCCCAGACCGGCACCACCTCACCGGTCACCCCCGACCCCACCCCCACCGGCGACCTCGCCCACACCGGCTCCTCCTCCGCCCTCCCGGTGATCGCGGGCGTCGGCGCCGTGGCCGTGGGTCTCGGCGCCGGTGCCGTGTACGTCGTACGGCGTCGCAGGTCCGGCACCGAGGCTTCCTGACCGAACCCGACCCTGCTACCGGCCCAGGAAGATCGGGTTCGTGAACGCCGCCAACGCCCCGGGCAGAGGTGCCAGTACGGCCTCGTGCCGCACCTCCGCCCGGACGTACGCCGCGTACTGAGCCGTCGTACGCCACTCCACGACCCCCTCGCCCGAGACGGGCAGGACCGCGCTGGTGAACAGCACGCCCTGGTCCGTCACGAAGCGGACCGTGCAGCGCGGGGCGCCGGACACCTCCAGGCGGACCGTCACCGGGGCGTCCTTCGCGACCTTCAACCGGCCCCCGATGTCCGCGTGTTCGCCCTTCGGACCGGACGCCGTAAGGGCGAGGTTGACCGACTTGGACTCGGCTACGTAGGAGCGTCCTGCCTTCAGGCCCTCCTGGATCGCCTCCCGGGTCAGGTCGTCGGCCAGGACCACCGTCTGGGGGACGCCCACCGGGTCGGGGTCGCGGTGGGCGTCGCTGTTGCCCATGGCCGGAATCCAGTCCCGGCCGCCCGCGCCCTCCCGTACAGAGGCGACCAGCATGCCGTCCCAGTCCGCCAGCGCGACCTCGTCCTCGGGCGAGTAGGAGCCGTTCCACACCTCCACCGCGTCCGCGTCGTTGAAGCCGAACTTCCAGTTGCAGCCGACGCAGGTGGCGTGCGGGTGGGCCGGGACGACCAGGCCGCCCGCCTTCCGGATCTGGCGCGCGTACTTGCCGAAGCGGTTGTCGCGGGCCCGGTAGCGCCAGTCCACGAAGGTGCCCGGGTCGATGCCGAGCGCGACGACGTGACCGTTGCGGGTCGTCACCTCCTCGCCCAGCATGATGAGGAGGTCGTCACCCGCCTCGTCGGCCCAATGGGCGTGTGCCGACTGCGTGTTGTGCTCCGAGGAGTTGATGAAGTCCAGGCCCGCCGCCCGGGCGAGAGCCGCGAGTTCCGCCGGGGTACGGCGGCCGTCCGAGTACCAGGAGTGCAGGTGGCAGTCGCCCCGGTACCAGGCCCGGCCCCGCCCCTTCGCCCGCTCGGGCGGGTACACCGGGTCGACGACCTCGCCGGGCTCGCCGTAGGCCAGCGTGATGGTGATCTCGTACGAGAGGCCCTGAGGGGAGACCGTGTAGGGGCCCAGCGCGATGTGCCAGGTGCCGGCCTTCACCGGGCCGGGGATGTAGCCGGGGGTGGCGTCGTCCGCGCGGACGAAGAACTCCGTGCGCGCCCCGCCCGACCAGCCCCGGAAGCCCTTGCCGCCCAGCTCCGTGCCGCGCTGGTCGAAGACACCGATGTCGAGCGCGTTGCCCGCGGTGCCGGCCGGGACGGACGGGCGGTCGTAGCTGTACGCGACCTTCAACTCCCGTACGCCCTCAGGGATTTCGACGGGGAGATAGACGAAGTCGGGGGAGCCGGTGGGCAGCGTGCCCCGTACCGTCTTCGTCTCGGTGCCGGGGGTCGCGGCCGCCGGGTTGCCATCGGAGAAGGTCACGCTTCCCAACGTAAGCGCGGCGGCGGCTCCCGTCACGAAGAGGGCGCGTCTGCCGAGTCCGGATCCGTGGTCGTCTTCGCACATGCTGCTGCTCCCAGAGTGTCGGGGTATGACGTGGGCGATGTGACGTGGGTGACGCAGTGGTGGCGTGTAGCACCTTCATAGCCACTCTCGTGGCCCGGGGTGAACGCCCGTACAAGACAGGGGTATCGCTCGGATATCGCCGTCTTTCGAGCGCGCGGCGCACAGCCGTCCCGAACCCCCGTCGCCGGGCAATGCCGACTGGTCGGTATGGACAGACGGCGTGCCGCCCGGTACAGATATGGATATGCGCCTAGCCGTCACGATCTTCCTCACCGACGAGACGATCACCCCGACCCGCCTCGCCCGTGAGCTGGAACAGCGCGGGTTCGCCGGGCTGTACCTGCCCGAGCACACGCACATCCCGGTCGAGCGGACCACCCCGTACCCGGCGGGCGGCGACCTGCCGCCCGAGTACGGCCGTACGCTCGACCCCTTCGTCGCGCTCGGCCAGGCCGCCGCCGTCACCGAGCGGCTCGCCCTCGGCACGGGCATCACGCTCGTCGCCCAGCACGACCCGATCGACCTCGCCAAGCAGATCGCGACCCTCGACCACCTCTCCGGCGGCCGTTTCACCCTCGGCCTCGGCTACGGCTGGAACGTAGAGGAAGCCGCCGACCATGGTGTCGAGTGGCGTACGCGGCGCGCGCTGATCCGCGACCGGATGGCGCTGATGCGCGCCCTGTGGTCGGACGAACCGACCGCGTACGAGGGCGAGTTCGGGAGTGTGCGGGCGAGTACGGCGTATCCCAAGCCGGTGCAGAAGCCGCGCGGGCCGGTCGTCGGCCCCCGCACCCTGATCGGCGGCACGGCGGGGCCGAAACTGTTCGCGCACATCAGCGAGTACGCCGACGGCTGGCTGCCGATCGGCGGGCGCGGCCTGACCGAGTCGCTGCCCGTGCTGCGGTCGGTGTGGGCGGACGCGGGCCGCGACCCGGCCGCCCTCCAGGTCGTCCCGTACGCCATCCAGCCCACCCCGGGCAAGCTCGCGCACTACGCCGACCTCGGGATCGAGGAGGCCGTGGTGCAGCTGCCGCCGGTCGGTGAGGCGGAGGCGCTGAGCCTGCTGGACGGGTACGCGGACTATCTGTAGGGCTGTAGGGCTATAGGTCTACGTGGTCTCGCCAGTGCCGCCCTGTAACGTTCGGCCGCCCGAACGGACAGGGCGGTCCCTGTAAGACCTGATCACATCGATCGTATGCTCGAAGGATGACGACTCCCGAGACCTCCGGAACCGGCCCCACCGAGCGCCCCGGCGCCACCGGCCCGACCGAGAACTCCATGCGTCGCGCCCTGAAACGCGCCCGTGACGGCGTCGCCCTCGACGTCGGCGAGGCGGCCGTGCTGCTCCAGGCCCGCGGCGAGGCCCTCGACGACCTCACGGCGTCCGCGGCCCGCGTCCGGAACGCCGGCCTGGAGGCGGCGGGCCGCCCCGGCGTCATCACGTACTCGAAGAGCGTCTTCATCCCCCTCACCCGCCTCTGCCGTGACAAGTGCCACTACTGCACCTTCGTGACCGTGCCCGGCAAGCTCCGCCGGGCCGGACACGGCATGTTCATGTCCCCCGACGAGGTCCTGGACGTGGCCCGCCGCGGCGCCGCCCTCGGCTGCAAGGAAGCGCTGATCACCCTCGGCGACAAGCCCGAGGACCGCTGGCCCGAGGCACGCGAGTGGCTCGACGCGCACGGCTACGACGACACGATCGCGTACGTCCGCGCCATCTCGATCCGCATCCTGGAGGAGACGGGCCTGCTGCCCCACCTCAACCCCGGGGTGATGTCCTGGACCGACTTCCAGCGTCTGAAGCCCGTCGCCCCGAGCATGGGCATGATGCTGGAGACGACGGCCACCCGCCTCTGGTCCGAGCCGGGAGGCCCGCACTACGGCTCCCCGGACAAGGAACCCGCCGTACGGCTACGGGTGTTGGAGGACGCGGGCCGGTCCTCCGTCCCCTTCACTTCGGGGATCCTGATCGGCATCGGAGAGACGTACGAGGAGCGAGCGGAGTCGCTCTTCGCCCTGCGCCGCGTGTCCCGCGCATACCACTCCATCCAGGAACTGATCATCCAGAACTTCCGCGCCAAGCCGGACACCGCGATGCGCGGAATGCCGGACGCGGAACTGGACGAGCTGGTCGCGACGGTGGCGGTGGCGAGGCTGTTGCTGGGCCCCAGCGCGTGCTTGCAGGCTCCGCCCAACCTGGTCGACTCCGAGTACGAGCGCCTGATCGCCGCCGGTATCGACGACTGGGGCGGGGTCTCCCCGCTCACCATCGACCACGTCAACCCGGAACGCCCGTGGCCCCAGATCGAGGAACTGGCCGCCAAATCGGCGGCAGTTGGCTTCGAACTGCGCGAACGCCTCTGCGTGTACCCGGAGTTCGTGCAGCGGGGCGAGCCGTGGCTGGACCCGCGCCTCCTCCCGCACGTACGGGCACTGGCCGACCCGGAGTCGGGCCTCGCGTGCGAGGACGCGGTCGTCGAGGGGCACCCGTGGCAGGAGCCGGAGGAGGTGTTCGTGGCGTCGGGCCGTACGGATCTGCACTCCACGATCGACACCGACGGCCGTACGTCCGACCGGCGCGACGACTTCGACGAGGTGTACGGCGACTGGGGCGCCCTGCGGGAGGCGGCGGCGCCCGGGATGGTCCCGGAGCGCATCGACACGGACGTACGGTCGGCGCTGGCGACGGCGGCCGACGACCCCACGCGCCTGACGGACGACGAGGCGCTGGCGCTCTTCCACGCGGACGGCCCTGCGCTGGACGCTCTGTGCCAAGTCGCCGACGACGTACGGAAGTCGGCGGTCGGGGACGACGTCACCTACATCGTCACGCGGAACATCAACTTCACCAACGTCTGTTACACCGGCTGCCGTTTCTGCGCCTTCGCCCAGCGCCGCACGGACGCCGACGCGTACACGCTGTCGCTGGACCAGGTGGCGGACCGCGCCCAACAGGCCTGGGATGTCGGGGCAGTTGAGGTCTGTATGCAGGGCGGCATCCACCCCGACCTGCCGGGTACGGCGTACTTCGACATCGCGCGCGCGGTGAAGGAGAAGGTGCCCGGGATGCACGTACACGCCTTCTCGCCGATGGAGGTGGTGAACGGCGCGACCCGCACCGGGATGTCGATCCGCGAGTGGCTGACGGCCGCGAAGGAAGCGGGCCTCGACACGATCCCCGGCACGGCGGCGGAGATCCTCGACGACGAGGTCCGCTGGGTCCTGACGAAGGGCAAGCTGCCGACGGCGACGTGGATCGAGGTCGTCACGACGGCTCACGAGCTGGGCATCCGCTCGTCCTCGACGATGATGTACGGCCACGTGGACCAGCCCCGCCACTGGCTCGGCCACTTCCGCACGCTGGCCCGTATCCAGCAACAGACGGGCGGCTTCACGGAGTTCGTGACGCTCCCCTTCATCCACACCAACGCGCCGGTGTACCTGGCCGGCATCGCCCGCCCCGGCCCGACGATGCGCGACAACCGGGCGGTCATCGCCATGGCCCGCCTCCTCCTGCACACGCACATCCCCAACATCCAGACCAGCTGGGTGAAGTTGGGTACCGAGGGCGCGGCGGAGATGCTCCGCTCGGGCGCGAACGACCTGGGCGGCACGCTGATGGAGGAGACGATTTCGCGGATGGCGGGGTCGTCGTACGGCTCGTACAAGTCGGTCAAGGATCTGATCGCGGTGGCCGAGGCGGCGGGACGCCCGGCCCGGCCCCGGACCACCCTCTACGGGGAGGTCTCGGAGGAACGGCAGCAGGCGGCGGCTGTTTCGGACGGGCATCTGCCGGAGCTGTTGCCTGTGTTGGAGTGAGGGGGCGTGTGAATCCGGGCGCGACGGGGGACCGTCTGGGATGACTGTGATGACTCGGCTGCCGTGCGACGCGGTCGACATCATCGGCATCATCGGCATCAGGCGAGGAGAAGCGTGTGGACTCGAGCAGGCGTCGGTTCCTGGGTCGGTGGGGGAGTGCGGCGGCGGGGGCGGCCGCGGTGCCGTTCGCGCTTCCGCGCCCCGAGGTTCCGCGCTCTGAGGTTCCGCGCTCCGAGGTTCCGGAGAGCCAGGTCCGCACGGATGAGCGGTTCACGCATGAGCGGTACATGCGGCTGGCCATCGAGCAGGCCCGGAAGAACGCCTATTGGCCGTTCGGCGCGGTGATCGTCGGCACGCGCAGCGGCGAGGTGCTGGGGAGCGGGGTCAACACCGGGGCGGACAACCCGATGTTCCACGGCGAGGTGGTCGCCATGAACGACTACGTACGCCGGAACGGCAACCAGGGCTGGGCCGACACCACCCTCTACACCACTGGCGAACCCTGCTCGATGTGCATGAGCGCGATGGCGTGGGCGGATCTACGGCGCGTCGTCTGGGCCAGCTCGATCGACGAGATCCGCCGCACCGACATCAGCCAGATCGCCCTGACCGCAAGGGAGGTGGCCGCCGCCGCGCGGTCCCTCTACACCCCGGAACTGCTGCTGGGCGGAGTGCTGGCCAACCGCACGAACGCCCTGTTCGAGGAGGCGCAGCGCCTGCGCGAGCAACTTCTGGCCGCGCCCTCGGCGAACGTGTCCTGATGACCATGGTCCGGCCGAGGGCGGGAACCGTTCCTCCTACCGTTTCTCGGTGAGGTCTACCGTTCTGTAGGTTCCGCGAGTTCGTTGGCACTGGCTCCTGCAGAAACGCCAGAATCCGGGCTTTGTGCGCAGCGCTGGGGTCGGGCGACGATGCGCAATCTTGGTCTTGTGGGTGAGGTCGCAGGTTACCCAGGGTGATGACGCTTGCCCATCGAATAGGCCGTGCAGTGGTTCGCGCCGGAGGCGGGGCGGCAGCGACCGGAGAGCCGGAATGCAGAACCTGGCACTTCGGTCACCCCTCCGAGCCCTCGGCCCCACGTGACGAACCCGGGCAGGTCTCGATCACGTCACTTCATGGTCATGACATCCGCCTGTCTGTGAAGATCCCCCCACTACCGGTGATCGATGGATGGAGATGTCATGAGGGGTATCCGCTTCAAGAAGAAGATGGCCGCCTGACGCGTCAACGCGATCTCGTCCAGCGGGACCCGCCCCACGTCGCCGTCGACGGGGTGTATCTGCCCAGGCGGTCGATCACCGTCGCCGTGTCTGCGGGGCTTGCGCCGGCCAGTGCCGTCAGGCGGCCCGGCAGCACTCGTACCCCCGACTCGGGGTCGTGGAGTACCGACGGTTCGGCGGGGGCGTCCCGGGTGCCGGTGTCTTCCAGTGGTGCCAGGCGCAGGAAGCGTACGACCCTCCGCGCCGCCACCACGCCCCGGCTGAGCTGGTAGCCGCACTCGACCCAGAAGGCCACCGGGCCCACCAGGACCGCGACATAGCCGTAGACCGACACCAACTCGCCTATGGTGATGTCCCCTTGGGCGGTCAGCCGGGCCGCGAGCCAGGTCACCACGGCGAGGAACAGTGTGGGTAGGCCGACGCCGAGGGCCTGGACCCATTTGGTCACCGCGCCCACGCGGTAGCCCTGCGCCCGCAGGCGCTGCGAGTCCCGGTGGAAGGCGTTGGCGAACAGGCCTTTGCCGCCGAGGCCGTTGAGGACGCGCAGCCCGCCCGCGAGGTCGGCGATGCGGGCGGTGAGCGCGCCCTGGCGTTCCCGCTACTCCGTCTCGGTGCCCTGGAGCCGGGTGAGGAGCGGGCCGACGAGCATGACGATCGTCGGGATCCCGAGCAGCACCACGGCGGCGATGAGCGGCGAGACCGACACCAGCAGGGCCGCGACCGCCAGATAGGCGATGACCGCGCCCACCCCGGGCCCGACCACGGTCAGGGCCTGGCTGATCGTCTGCACGTCGCCCACCCCGATCGTGACGACCTCCCCGGCCCCGCGCGCCGCGACAGCGCGGCACCCAGCCGCACCGCGTGCCCGACGACCACCGTGACCGTGCGGAAGTTGGCGTCCATCCGCCCCCGGGTCATCGTGCGGTGCCGCATGATGCTCAGCCACGCGTTGAACGCCCCCACCGCGAAGAGCGTGGCCGACCATCCCGCGAGGACCGGGAAGTCTCCCGGCTCCAGGCCCTCGTCGATCGCCTTCGCCATCAGGCACGGCGTCGCGGCCAGCAGTACCATCCACACGCTGGCCAGCACCGCCTCGGCGGCGGACCGGCCCAGCTGACATCGCACCAGCCACCACAGATACCGCCGGCCGCCACGGCTGTCGGGCGTGCCGGGATCCTCGTACGCGTCGATCACCTGTTGTCCCCCTGCGTAGACGACTTGGTGAACTCGCCACCAGTTTGTGCGTTCCTGCGGGAACTTGATGGGTGGCTCATGAACGGCGCAATCGAATTTGCCATGTATTGATATGTCATGTATCGGACAACACGGAGGTGATGTGTGTGCACGGCATACGCAGATGGGGGCCGGCAGCGGTCGCACTGACGCTGCTGGCCGGAGCGTTCCAAGGAATTCAGGCATCCCCGGCAGCCGCGGTCGGCTGCTTCCGAGCCACCTGTTCGGGCAAGGACCCCATCGAAATGGGGTGTGACGACGACGCCGAGCTTCTTCAGCAGGTCACCGAGCCGGACGGGTCGGTCGTGATACGGCTGATGTGGTCGTACATGTGCCAGGGGGTGTGGGCGAAGATCTCACGCGATCTCGACACGTCGCCCGACTATGTGTACGGGACGCTGTGGACGACACGTGATCCCGAAGGCGGCGTCCAGCAAGCCGACACGACGGGCCTTCTCGCCGACGGCGTGGCAGGCGCCTACACCAAGATGCAGAACTGGAAGAAGACGTCGGCGAAGGCGTGTTGGAACGACGTCGACGCGCAGTACGACCCCATGCCGCTGAGGTACATCGTCAACAACAACGACGCGAGCCTCCCGACCGTGCACGGCTCGTGCACCGACTGGCTGTAGGGGGAGAAGATGCGCAGAAGACGTCTCCGGAGATTCTTCTCCACGAATCCGCTGATAGCCCTGAGCGTGCTGGCGGCCTCCGCCGCGCTACTCCCGCTGGCTTCCCCGGACACCCCGGTGCAGACGGCCGCCGCTGACGGCACGGCACCCCGCATGTTCTCCGCACCCGGCAAGGAGCTCGGATCGGGCTACGCCTCGTCATCGGACGCGATCGTCCAGGCCACCGGCGACGCCGAGGGACTGCACATCCTCGCGGCGAAGGAGAGCGACGGGTTCTCCTTCTACGAGATCGCCCGCCTCAACCGTACGGACCTGTCCGAGGTCGGCCCCTGGACGGGCTACGTCTGCACCACCGGATCAGGGAACTACGCGGCGGCCGTCTACGCCCCGTCGGTCTGGTCCAACCAGCCCGGAGCGTATGACAACGGTGCCTTCGCCGCGGTGATCCGGCTCTCCGACGGCAAGGTCACCGAGGTTCCCGACCGGGTCCAACTGGCCTACTTCACACCGGGTTGCGGAACGGGCGACGAGGTGGCGTTCGCCTCCAGCTCGGCCACCGACACCTCCGTCGGCGACACGACCGTGATCTCGGTCGACGCGCCCACCGGAACGGTGACCTCCCGCCGTACCGTCGACGGCTACCTGACCCACGTCACGCCCACCCAGAAGGGCACCGTCGGCGTCCTCGGCGGCAACCTCGTCGACCTGAAGACCAACGGCAAGAAGCTCTCCGCCCGCAAGCTCGCCGCGGTACCGGGCCCGATGTTCGCGCTGACCGCCTCCAAGAACGGCACCGTCGACATCGGCACCGTCGACGGCGACAGCAGCGTCATCTCCCGTTACGACGGCGGGGACTTCACCGAACTCGGCCGCGCCCCGAAGGGGGACGTCAAACTCCTCCCGCTGGCCGACGGCGACGCGGTCGTCGGCGACGTGGCGGACATCGACACCAGCAAGGCGCCGGGGCTCGCCAAGCACCCGGTGGACGGCCGTGTCGTCGGCATCTCCCGCCAGGGCCACCTGGTGACCAACTCGGTGTTCTCCGAGCAGATGAAGGGCGTCACCAGCACCCTCGGCTCGCCGTCGAACGAGGGCGTCGGATCCCTGACCGTCAAGGCTACGGCGGTCAAGACCGGGGCGAAGGCCAGCACCCTCGTGGACGCCGACCGCGAGCGGCCGCAGGCGGACTCCTCGCTGTCGCTGGACCCGGCCGCGTTCGCCGCGGCCACAGGCGATGACGACGACCCGCTCACCTGCGGTGAGGGCGGCCCGGAATCACAGTGCCTGTCCGGAGACGGTGCGCAGGTCGTCGGCAAGCTCGCGGACATGGAAACCCCCTGCATCGTCAAGCGCAATGACCCCAAGCGCCAGGCCCTCCAGGCCAGTGCGAACCAGGTGGAGTGGGCGGTCGACCAGGCCGTGCACGGAGAGCTGACGGTGTCCCGCCCGGCGGACTGGCACGACACGGGCCTGGGCGCCTACACCCCGCAGGGCCTGTTCCCCAAGCCGGGTCTGACCGGCGGAGGTGAGATTCCCGCCCAGGTCATGCTCGGTATCCTCGCCCAGGAGTCCAACTTCAAGCAGGCGTCCTGGCACTCCGTGAACGGCGACTCGGGCAACGTCACCAAGTCCGACTGGTACGGCAACCTCAACGGCATCCACGACTACCCCAGGCGGGGCAGCGCCGACTGCGGTTACGGCATCGCCCAGGTGACGACCGGCATGTCCGAACTCCACGGCGAGCAGCTCGACACCCTGCACGCCGGCGCCGTCACCACCGACTACGCGGCGAACATCGCAGCCGGGCTGAGCATCCTGGCCGAGAAGTGGAACCAGCTCAAGGCCCTGGGCATGAATGCGAACAACGGCAGCCCGGACTACATCGAGAACTGGTACATGGCGCTGTGGGGCTACAACTCCGGCGTCTACACCTCCGGTTCGGTGGGCCTGGGCTACTTCAACAACCCGATCAAGCCCAACTACCCGGCCGACCGGCAGCCGTTCCTGCGCGACAGCTACGACGACGCCTCCCACCCCGGCGACTGGACCTACCAGGAGAAGATCCTGGGCTGGGCGGAAGTCCCGCAGATGACCTGGGACGGCGTGGCCTCGTACGTCAAGCCGACCATGCCGTTCAACGTCGTCACGGCCGCCCCGCTCGACGCGTTCTGCGACTCGTCCAACGCGTGCGACCCGGACGCGGCCGACCCGTGCCCGAGCTGGGACTCGGCGTGCTACTGGAGCGGCAGCGTGAGCTGGATCGGCTCGCAGAGCAGCGCCAACTCCAGTACGGAGGCGCTGAGATACACGCTCGGCTCGTCGGAGCCCGCCCTTGAGAGCAAGTACGGCCACGGCCCGTGCATCGACCACCCGAGCGTCTACACCAACGCGATCATCGTCGACGACCTCGGCGAGCACGAAGACACCTATGGATGCGGGGACTTCGAGGGCGCCGACGACGGCAAGTTCACCCTCCAGACCGGTGACAACATCACCATGGAGAGGGACGACTACACCTACCGCGCCACCCCCTACATCGCCCCCATCGACCTGCACCAGCTCGGCGCCGGGTACGACCACCACGTCTACTTCACGCACAACTACCCCGACACCGACTACTTCCACAAGATCACCGGCCGCTGGCAGGTCAACCAGTCCGACCTCCCCTCCGGGGACACGTTCGGCGGTCAGCGCTACAAGGTCTACCTCCACCTGCCCAGCCACGGCGCGGAGGCGACCGTCCGGTACCGCTTCATCCCGGGCGACAACGCGTTCGGCGCGGAGGCCGACTACTGCCGGGTCAATCAGGCGACCCGCAGCAACGGCCAGGAGACCTGGTTCGAGATGGGCACGTTCTCCTTCTGGAAGGGCGGCTATATCGAGGCGGACAACCTCCACGACGCCGGCACCGGAGACGACAACGTGGTGTTCGACGCGATCGCCTTCGTTCCGTACAGCACCGCCGAACCCGGCCCGTGCGCCCTGGTCGACGGTGGAGCGTGATGCGCCCAGCCCTCCGCGTTCCCGCCGTCCTGATGACTCTCGTCATCGGCACGGCGGGAGCCGTCTCCTGCACCCGCAACGACTCCGATACGGCGGCGCCCGACCTGACGAAGTCAGCGGCGCCGAGCCCGGTGCCGTCGAAGACACGGATCGTGCCGCGCGCCGCCGATCTGCCGAAACACGCGGTGACCAGCGACAAGCGGCCCACCTTCGGGGCGGCGGACACCATGGCCGCCGGATACACCGGCGAGGAATTCCTCGCCGGCCTCTCGAAAGACTGGAAGCTCAAGCTGGACAAGCCCGTCGAGCAGGAGATGCCCGACGGAAAGAACAGAACCTATGTCAACGGGCGCGGCGAGAACGGGATGACGATCTCCGCCGGATATGTCGATGGCGAGAACCTGTCGTCGCTGCTGTGCAGAACCGGCACGGATGAATCGGATCAATCCGATGGCTTCCTCGCTGCCTGCACCGCACTCGATGCGACGGGAGTCGACCACGAAAAGGCCTCTTCGTGGCTGAAACAGGCGAAAAGGGAGACCGATTCCCTGTATGAGAAGAGAGTCGCCGCGACGGGAAACAAGAAGGAGTACGTGGTGAGCGGGGTGCTCGTCTCGGGACCGGTGGTGATGGTTCTGCACCGGGCCTACGACAAGTACTCGCTGCGGATCCTTGGAGGTGCGGTGGCCTAGGGCGAGCAGAGGAGGTCGTCGACCTTCTCCTTGTAGTCCTGGGCTTCGCCCGCTTCATAGCCGGCTTCCTTGAGGCTCTTCATGAGTGAGGCAGTGTCCCCGCACAGAGTGGGGAGCTGCCGCTCAAGGTAGGACTTGACGCCTTCGGCGGACAGTTCTTCCCATGCCCGTTTCGTCTCGTCGTTCTTCTCGTGGGCGTAGGAATACTCGACCCATTCCTTCTCCTGGTCTGACAGTTGAGACGTGTCGACGGCCGTGCCACTTCCCCCACATGCGGCGGCCAGGAGAATGCACGTGAATACGAGACATATGCGCGCCTTCTTCACGGTTCCTCTTCTGCGTAGATTGCCGGAGGCGCATTCTATTGTAGGTTCCGCGAGTTCGTTGGCACTGGCTCCTGCAGAAACGTCAGAATCCGGGCTTTGTGCGCAGCGCTGGGGTCGGGCGACGATGCGCAGTCTTGGTCTTGTGGGTGAGGTCGCAGGTTACCCATGGCTGACCGAACCACTCTGGGGCCAATTCGCCGCCCTGCTGCCTGCGCGATCGGCCTACGTGCCGACCCATCCGCTGGGCTGCCGCCGCCCACGCATCAGCGACCGGATCGTCGGGGCGGGTATACGCCCGCCGAGCAGGAGAAGCGGGAACAGCTGAGGCTGGAGGCGGCTCAGCGGTTCGAGCGTGGTGATGAGGCCATGCTGATCGCGGCGGATCTGCGGGTCACGGAGCGGACGGTGCGGCGGTGGCGCAAGGTGTGGCGCGAGGGCGGGATCGCCGCGCTGAAGTCGAAGGGGCCAGTGTCGCGCGAGCGGCTGTCGGTGCGGGAGTGGGACCGGCTGGAGGCGGAGCTGAAGCGGGGGCCGCTGGCCCACGGCTTCAGTGACGACCAGCGGTGGACGCTGGGCCGGATCAAGACGCTGATCGGCAGGTTGTTCCACAAGGGCTACACGATCCAGGGGGTGGCCAAACTGCTGAAACGGCACGGCTGGTCCTGCCAGGTCTCGGTGCGCCACGCGATCGAGCGCGACGAGGCGGCCATCGAGATGTGGAAGGACGAGGTGTGGCCGCGGTTAAAAGGACAGCGGCCAACCTGGGCGCCTATATCTGCTTCGAGGACGAGGCAGGCCAGGGGCTGAGGCCTCCGAAAGGCCGTACCTGGGCACTGCGCGGAGCACGCCCGGTGGTGCGGGTGCGAGGTCGGGGAAACGGCCGGGTCAACATCGCCGGTGCCGTCTGCTACCGGCCCGGCAGCCGCCCGCACTTCTTCTACCGGCTGCACGTCCACCACGGCCGCAAGGGCGAGCCGAAGACGTTCGCCTGGCACGAGTACCGCGACCTGATCATCACCGCCCACCAGCAGCTCCACGCCCCACTGGTGTGGTGCTGGGACAACCTCAACGTCCACCTCGCCAAGGAACTCGTCGCCTTCGCCGAGGAACACGCGGACTGGTTACGGATCTTCCAGATGCCGTCCTACGCACCGGAGTTGAACCCCGCCGAAGGCGTGTGGTCGCTCCTCAAACGCGCCATCGCCAACTTCGTCGCCCCCGACCTCAGCGGCCTCGTCCGCATCGTCAAACGCAAGCTGAAGAAGATCCAGTTCAGACCCCACCTGATCGACGGCTGCCTCTCCGGGACCGGCCTGATCATCGAACCCTGGTGATCGCTCGGGCAGACACTACCCTCGGGCTTTCACGAACTGGGCGGTCCGCGACTTGATCACAGCTGGGAGAAGTACTCCTGACCAGCGGCATCGGCACTTGTCGAGCGTCCGGTTGGGTGCGAGGAGAGAAGCACCCCTCAGGTGAAGCGGGCGTACGATCTTGCCCTGAGCACTCCCCGATCGCCGTCGCGTGTCCGTCTATGCTCGCAGTGATGAGGTCGCCCGCACGGTAAAGAACGGGACCCGGGGTGCGGTCAGGGTCGTTTGCCTCATCACCATCGCGTGATGGAATCCGCGTAGCCAACCTCGCGGAGTCACCTGAGCACGTTGTCCGACGGCTGGTCAGAAGAGCGGAAAATGCCCCTGACCTGCGAGAATGAGGATTGTCTAGGCCCTCGTTCCCGCGCCCGTCGGAGGCACTTTCCAGGTGAGTAAGCGTATCGGGTTGTACCCGTGTGTCCGCGTCGAGGGCGGTGGCCGCGGGACGGTCTCTCAGGCCGGGGCGGTGCTGCTGGTCGAGACGGTCCGCACGTCCGGTCTGGCCACCGCGGTATCGGCGGCAATGGCGCCGTGGCGCAAGCCGCGAACGGTGCATGATCCGGGCAAGATCCTGCTGGATGTGGCCCTGGCCGTCGCGCTCGGCGGCGACTGCCTGGCCGACATCGGCATGATGCGGGCCGAGCCTGACGTGTTCGGCCCGGTGGCCTCCGATCCGACGGTCTCCCGTCTCGTCGACGCTCTCGCCGCAGCCGGGCCGAAGACACTCACCGCGATCCGGTCGGCGCGGGCAGAAGTACGGTCGCGGGTCTGGGAGTTGGCCGGTGCGGACAGTCCGGCCGCCGACGGCCAGGTGACCGTGGACATCGACGGCGTACTGGTCCTGGCGCACTCTGAGAAGCAGGATGCCACCCCGACCTGGAAGAAGACCTTCGGCCATCACCCGCTGGTGGCGTTCGTCGACCACGGCCCAGCCGGGTCCGGAGAGCCAGTGGCTGCCCTGCTGCGGCCCGGCAACGCAGGCTCCAACACCGCCACCGATCACATCGAAACCACCCGGCTCGCCCTGGCTCAACTGCCCCGACACCTACGGCGGGGCCGGCAGACGTTGATCCGCACCGACTCCGCCGGCGGCACCCACGCCTTCCTCGACTGGCTCTCCAGGCCCGGCCGGTGGCTGTCGTATTCCGTCGGAATGACCATCACCGACGCCCTCCACCAGTCTGTCCTGAAGATTCCGAAGAAGGCGTGGACACCGGCCTATGACGCGGGCGGCACCGAGCGGCCCGGCACCTGGGTCGCGGAGATCACCGACATGCCCGACCTGAACACGTGGCCGAAGGGGATGCGGCTGGTCGTCCGCAAGGAACGGCCGCACCCCGGCGCCCAGTTGCGCTTCACCGACCTTGACGGGCTGCGGCTGACCTGCTTCGCGACCAACACAAGAGACGGCCAGCTCGCCGACCTCGAACTGCGTCACCGCCGCCGGGCCCGCTGTGAGGACCGCATCCGAGGCGCCCGCGCCACCGGCCTGCGCAACCTGCCCCTGCACGACACCGCACAGAACCGGATCTGGCTGGAGATCGTCTCCCTCGCACTCGACCTCCTCGCCTGGATGCCGATGCTCGCGCTGACCGGCGAGGCCCGCCGCTGGGAACCCAAGAAGCTCCGTCTGAGGCTGTTCTGCGCCGCCGCCCAGCTCGTGAGCACCGGCCGCCGCCGCTGGCTCCGCTTCACTGCGCGATGGCCCTGGACCGACGAGATCACCCGGGCAATCGACCGGCTCAATGCCTTGCCGAGCCCCGGCTGACCAGCCACACCGACCACCCCAACGATCCGCACCACCACACCGGGAAAGTGGAACCCGGCGCCCACCCGACACGACACTCGGGCTGTCGGCCTGCCCATCCTCAGCCACCGAAAGCGAAACGGTCCGCCGACTCCGTCGGCGGACCGTCACGAAAGATCGAGGCTACGAGTTCAACCTGAGTACTGACCGCAGTCAGTGCCCACCGAATGGCGAAAGTGCCCAATCGCTGTCCACTTCACATGGGCAGTGTCCATCGGAATGCGGAACCTACACGTTTCTCGGTGAGGCCTACCGGTCCTTGGCGAG
Source organism: Streptomyces sp. GQFP (assembly GCF_021545335.1). Lineage (GTDB taxonomy): Bacteria > Actinomycetota > Actinomycetes > Streptomycetales > Streptomycetaceae > Streptomyces. The sequence goes on from NZ_CP089312.1 coordinate 5,941,831, forward strand.
GCGCAGGAGTTCCGCGAAGAGACCGTCGGCGTGGACGAGATCCTCGTACTCGCCCTGTTCGGTCACTCGTCCGTGTTCCATCACGACCACGCGGTCGGCGATCTTCGTGTTCTCCAGCTGGTGGGTCACGACGATTGTGATGCGGTCGGCGGCGACACGTTTGATCTCCTCGAAGATCTTGTGCTCACCGCGCGGGTCCATCTGCGAGGTCGGTTCGTCCAGGATCAGGAGTTGCGGCAGGCGGTACAGGGCCCGTGAGCAGGCCAGCCGCTGCCACTGACCGCCGGACAGCTCGGCGCCGCCGAACACCTCGCGGGCGAGCAGGGTCTCCATCCCGTTCGGGAGATCCTCGACGGCTTCGCGCATGCCCACGGCGTCGACGGCCTCCCACACGGGAGCGTCGTCCTCGGAGCGGGGCTGGCCGAGGGTCACGTTCTCCCGTACGCGCAACGGCCACTGCGCGAAGAGCTGCGGGACGAGTCCGGTGCACGCCCACACCGCATCCTGGTCCACCCCTGCCAGATCCGCCCCGTTCCAGGTCACCTTCCCCTTGTCGGCCAGGTAGATCCCGGTGATCAGGCGGAGCAGGGTCGACTTGCCCGAGCCGTTCTCGCCGACGATCTCGCCCCGGCGGAAGGTGAGCGACACCCCGTCGACGGCGGGGCGCTCCTTGCCCGGGTACTGGTACACCGCCTCGTCGAGACGGATCTCCTCGACCGGGAGGCTGACGCCCAACTCACCGCGCTGAGGGGCGCGTTGGGCCGCGTCGTCGAGGAAGGCCTGCATGTCGGTCAGGTAGAGGCTGGTGTGGAAGAGGGCGGCGCCGTTGACGACGACCTGGGACAGCGCGGCCAGGGTGGTCTGCACGGCGACGACGGCCAGGGCGGCGACAGCGAGGTCGATCCGCCCCGTCACGGCCAGCCAGGCGAGCGCCGCCCAGGTCAGCACGAGGAAGAGCCCGCCGACCAGGGAGGACACCAGCGCGATGCCCAGGGTGCGCGGGGCGACGGCCCGTAGCCGTCGGTCGATACGTTCGGACAGCGCGCGGTACCAGAACAGCAGGTAGCCGGTCATGCCGTTGGCGCGGACCTCGTCACCGTGCTTGGGTGTCGTGGCCCACCAGCGCATCATGTGACGGACGTTGCGGTCGGCGACGTTCGCGTAGTGCATCTCGTAGTCGACGCGGGCGGAGAGCACGGCGCCGACGCCCGCGGGCAGCACGGCCAGGACGAGCAGCGGCACCAGCAGCGGATGCAGCACCGACAGCACTCCGCTGGCCGCGACCATCCTGATCAGGGCCGACATGAACCGCTGGGCGTCATTGACCATGACGTGCGTACGCACCACCCCCATCTCCGCCGCTTCCTGCCGGTCGGCGAAGCCGTCCTGCGCGTACGCGGCGGCCTCGACCCGGCAGACCGCCTCGACCAGGGCGGTGTCGGCGCGCGTCGTGAGCGGCGGTGTGATCCTCCGGTCGGCGTACGAGGCCACAGCGCCGGCGACCCTTCCGCAGGCGGCGGCACCCGCCACCACGAGCAGGGCGGGCACGGCCTGGTGGAGCCGGTCCGAAACGGAGCCGGCGCCCAGGATCGGCTGCATGGCACGACCGGTGGCGGCCAGCAGGACCGCCGCGGCCACGCCGGTGACCACCTGGCAGGCCAGGAGCAGGACCACGGCGGTCCGGTCGAGCTGCCAGGCCATCCGCGCGATGCCCCGCAGCACGGACGGCAACTTGGCGCACAGCTGTCGGAAGGACACGTTGCCCAGCGGGTTGATCGAGTGCTCGCCGCTGTAGACGATCTCTGCGGGTGGCGGTGGGGGAATCTCGGTTCGGATGTTTTTGGCGTCCTCGTCAACGGATGTCAACTGCACTCCCCTGCACGGTCGTTGTGAACGAGACGAACTGACGACGCACGGGTCAACGAAAGCAGCCGCGATATCGAACACACGTATTTGAGACGGAGCGGATTCCGTACGATCGCGCGACGCACGCCGAGTGGACGATGCATCGACCCTTGGGGGACACGGATCGACCCCGGGTCCGGGGATGGCCGAAACGCCGGGGTCGATGTGTGTGGGGCAGGGGGGCCAGAGGGGCCAGGCGGGCCAGGCGGGCCAGGCGGCCCAGGCGGGTCTCAGTCGAGGCAGAACTCGTTGCCCTCGACGTCGAGCATCACGAGGCACGACTCGTTGTACTCGTCGGCGACCAGCAGCCGCTCACGTGTCGCCCCGAGGGGGATCAGCCGCGCACACTCGGCTTCGAGTGCGGCGAGCCGCTCTGCACCGACGAGCCCGGTGCCGACCCGCACGTCGAGATGCACCCGGTTCTTGACGACCTTGCCCTCGGGGACGCGCTGGAAATACAGTCGCGGGCCGACGCCCGTGGGATCACTGCAGACGTACCCCGCACCCTGCCGCTCGGGAGGCAGGGAGTGCTCGTAATCGGCCCAAGTCGCGAACCCCTCCGGGGCCGGCGGGACGACGTACCCCAGCACCTCGCACCAGAAGCGGGCGACGCGCTCGGGCTCCGCGCAGTCGAAGGTGACTTGGATCTTCCTGATCGATGACATCGGCGCACCTTAACAAGGGGGTTCAGGGGATTCGGTGTAGTGCCTGGCTGTCTCACCCGGCATGCAGGATCCGAAAGCGAGCGGGTTCATCGGGCTTGGCCGGCTCTCGATCGACGACCTGGACGGGCGGCCGGTCCCACTGCCACACGCTGCTGCCCGGCGTACGGGAGAACTGGATCCGCCCACGGGTGCCCTCGACCGCGACGCTCGCCCAGGACGCTACGGCAGGGAGTGCCGGTCGGCCCGTGCCGTGAGAACGGAACAGTTCGGCGAGGACGATGACGGTGTCGTACCCCTCGAAGGCGACGAAGGAGGGAGCGGAGCCCAGCCGTTCGCGCAGGACCTTCTCGACTCGTGCCCCGAGTGGGGTGAGGGTCTCGGGCAGATAGCGCAGGAACGGCACCCCGGCGCCGTCCTCGCCCAGCAGCGCCGCCCATTCGGTGAACTCCGGCTGCCCGGCCGGGGCACCGATCAGGATCCCGGCGAGACGCTGGTCGCGGCGGACGGCCTGGACGATCGGCACGGCGGGCTCCGGGTGCCCGACGAGCAGCAGAAGGGCTGTCGTACGACTGCGGAGCAGTTCGTCGCACATGTCCGCGGGCGTGAGCGCGCTCATGTCGATTTCGACGACGCTGCCGCCGCGTGGAGCGAGGTGGTCCCGCAGGATGCGCGTCCCGGATGCCCAGTACACACTCGGCTGGACCGCCACGGCGATACGGCGATGCCCCGCGCAGAGAAGGAAGTCCGCGTTGACCTGCCAGCCGCGGAACTGCGGCGGGGAGAGCCGCGCGACCCAGTCCGTCGGCTGTTCGGTGAGCGCGTCGAGTACGGCCGAGGAGCAGAGGTACGGCAGGCCGAGGGCGTCGGACCGCTCGGCAGCGGCGCGGGCGACGACGCTGTGGTACTCGCCGGCGAGGGCGGCGACGCCGAGTCGGGTCAGCTCGTCCACGGCAGCGGTGGCCCGCTGCGGATCGGCGGCGGTGTCCCGGACCACCAACTCGAGCGGTCTGCCGCCGACACCGCCGGAGTCGTTGACGTCGCGAACGCCCAACTCCAGCCCGGAGAGCAGGTGTTGACCGGCCTCGACCCAGCCGGGTCGGGTCAGTGGAGCGAGAGCGCCGATACGGACGGGTGATCCGTCGGTCCGCTCTGCGGCGGCTGAGGGCGCGTTCGGACGAGCCGGGGTGACCATGCCGGTCATTGCATCGACCACCATCGCCAACAGGCAACCGGTTATCTGCCGATGGGTGTGGGTCCTGGTGGTTCAGGCGGGCGGCCAGTTCCGCAGGGCCATGTCGGCCACCCGCTGGAGGTCGTCGCGAGTGGCGCCGCCGGCGGCTTGGACGGCGATGCCGTTCGCCACGGTCATGAGGTAACGGGCGAGCAGTCCGGGATCGGTGTCCGGGGGCAGGTCGCCTTCGTCGACGGCTTGTTGGAACCGGTGCCCGAGACAGGAGACGGCCTCGTCGCGCCAGGCGCTGAGGGTGTCGCGGGCGCCGCGTCCCGGTTCGCCGACCGCGAGGGCGCCTTGGACGCCGAGGCACCCGGTGGGGCAGCCGGGGCGGGTGCTGGCCCGGACGGAGCCGTCCAGGAAGGCCGTTGCCACCTGCCGGGCGGTCACCTCCCGCAGGGCTCGGGCCGCGTACGAGGCGGGGCCCTCGGTGTAGCGGTCCAGCGCCTTGCGGAACAGCTCCTCCTTGTTGCCGAAGGCCGCGTACATGCTGGTGCGGGTGATGCCCATGGCGTTGGTGAGGTCGGTGAGGCTGGCGCCTTCGTAGCCCTGTTCCCAGAAGACGTGCACGGCGCGTTCGAGGGCCTCGTCGGCGTCGAAGCCCCTGGGTCGGCCGATCGGCGCCTTCGGCTGGTTCTCCATGCGGTCGATCCTACCTCTTCTGTACTGGTCGGTGCGAAAGTCGGCCCGGAGGTGCTACGGTCTCATTCGTCGGCAATCGGTACCGATCGGTACTGAACTTTGTGGAGGTCATTGGTATGGGCAGCATGGGACAGCTTGAGGGCAAGACCGCCGTAGTCACCGGTGGCGGCACCGGGATCGGCCTGGCCACCGCCTTACGGCTGGCGGCCGAGGGTGCGCACGTGTTCGTCACCGGTCGGCGCAAGACCGAGCTGGACGCGGCCGTCGCGGCCATCGCGGCCATCGGCTCGGGACGGGCCACCGCGGTGGCGGGTGACATCTCGGACCTGGCGGACCTGGATCGGCTGTACGACGCGGTCCGCGCCCGGGGCCGGGGGCTGGACGTGGTCTTCGCGAACGCGGCGAGCTTCTCGTTCGCGAGTCTGGAACAGACCACCGAGGACCACGTCGACCAGATCTTCGGGGTCAACGTGCGGGGCACCCTGTTCACCGTGCAGAAGGCACTGCCACTGCTCAACGACGGCGCCTCGGTGATCCTGAACGCCTCCACCGCCGCCGACAACGGCACGGAGGCGTTCGGTGCGTACGCGGCGTCCAAGGCCGCTGTCCGGTCGTACGCGCGGACCTGGGCCAATGAACTCAAGGGCCGCGGCATCCGGGTCAACGCGGTCTCACCGGGCCCGGTCGACACCCCCGGAATCACGACCGTCTTCGGCGAGGAGAAGGCGGCCGACGCCAAGGTGAGTCTCGCCGCAGGCGTGGCGATGGGCCGGATGGGGCGACCGGAGGAAGTCGCCGCGGTGGTGGCCTTCCTGGCCTCCGAGCAGAGCAGCTACGTCCTCGGGGCCAACCTGTACGTCGACGGCGGCGAGAACCAGATCTGACCTGCGGGCGGCGTCCGCCGATGTCTCAGCCATGGCCCGGGAGCGGAGCCTCCTGCCCCGACACCTACCCCCAGCCGTGCTCGGTAAGGCGGTTGACGCCGTTCAGGTAGCCGAGCAGGCCGGCTTCGGGATACTCGATGATGTCGTCGGGCAGTTCGTGCACGCTGAACCATTCGAGGGCGAGACACTTCTCGGGTTCCCGGTTGCGGGGCGCTCCCTCCCACTCCGTGGCCTCGAAGAAGAAGCCGATCCGCTCGCCCTCCCCGCCCTGATGGTGATGCACGACGTGTACGAGGCGAAGGCGGGCGGGGTCGACGGTCACGCCCGTCTCCTCGAACAACTCCCGGGCAGCTCCCGCACTCAAGGGCTCGCCCTTGTCGAGCTTGCCCGAGGGCATGTGCCATCGGAAGCGGCCGTAGGGGCTGCCGCGCTGCGACATGAGGATCATGTCGCCGTCGCGGAGGATGACGTGGGTGTCGATGGTGGGTTGTGCGGGGTGTTCGCTCATGGCTCCGGGGATTTGTTCCTGTCAGGCGGGGATTCGTTCCTGTCAGGCTGCGGTGGCCTGCTGGGCCAGCAGCAGTGCCAGTGGGCCCCCTTGCAGCAGAAAGCGTCCCTCGGTGGCGGCCCGGATCGCGTCGGGCATCGGCCACCACATGAGCTTGAAGTCCGCTTCGCTGGGCGTGAGTTGCTGCGGGCCGCAGGTGAGACCTCCGGCGAGGAAGAGGTGGATGCGGGCGGCGGAGTTCAGGGTGATGGCGTACGAGCCGAGGGACCGCCAGGTCCGGGCGGTGACGCCGGCCTCCTCGCGCAACTCGCGCCGCGCGCACTCCTCCGGCGTCTCGCCGGGCTCTCTGCGTCCCCCGGGGAGGAACACGTACTCGCCGCCGTGCCGGGGGAACTCGGCGGCGAGGACGGCGACCGTGCCGTCAGCGGCTCGGGCCACGATCACGGAGGCGTCGCGCACAGCCTCCGGCCGGGATGGGGCGGTCATGGCCCGGGAGCGTAGCGGCCCACTCCGACAGAAGGCAGGATCTTGGGTATGAGGGTTCTGGTCTTGGGCGGTACGTGGTTCCTGGGTAAGGGCATCGTCGAGGAGGCGCTGCGGCGCGGCTGGGACGTGACGACGTTCAACCGTGGCCGGTCGGGGCAGGACGTGCCAGGGGCACGGCCGGTTCGTGGGGACCGGACGGTAGGGGCGGACCTCCACCGGCTTGCCGACGAAGGCCCTTGGGACGCCGTGATCGATACGTCGAGTTCCGAACTGCCGCCGCGTGACGTGCGTTTGGCCGCACAGGCTCTGCGTGAAGCGACGTCCAGGTGGGTGCATGTCTCCACCGTGTCGGTGTATGCGGGTTGGCCGCACCGCACGCTGACGGAGGCGTCCGACGTACTGGAGTGCCCGTCGGACGCTGACGCCTCCTTCGGCTACACCGGCGCGGACGGTTCGCCCACCAAGTACGGGTTTCAGAAGGCCGGTGGGGAGCGGGCGGTTGCCGAGGCCTTTGACGGCCGGGCGGTGTTCCTACGGCCAGGAGTCATTCTCGGGCCCGGTGAGTACGTGGGTCGGCTGCCGTGGTGGCTGAACCGTGCCCATCGCGGCGGACCGGTTCTGGTGCCTGCTCCGGGCGACCGGCTCATCCAACCGGTCGACGTACGCGATGTCGCGGCGTTCGCCGTGGACCAGGCAGCCGCAGTTACGAGCGGCGCTTACAACGTGGCCCACCCGGAGGGGATCACCTTCGGTGACTTCTTGCACGCCTGCTTCACCGTCACGGAAGCGGACGCCCACCCGGTGTGGGCGGAGCCGGAAGTACTCGCCGAGCATGAGGTGCGGCAATGGACCGAGCTGCCTCTCTGGCGTACGCACACGGGCGTGTGGTCGGTGAACGCCGGCCGCGCCGTGGCGGCCGGACTGCGGTGCCGCCCGCTCACCGAGACGATTGCGGACACGTGGACATGGCTGCGAGGCGACGGCCGACCGGTGGACCACCCGCGCTGGGCCGAACACGGCCTCGCCCCCGAGAAAGAGGCCAAGATCCTCGCGGCCCTGCCCTCCTCGACCAACTGAGAGGGCTCAGCCCTCCAGAGCCGCTACCGCCCCGGCTGCTGCGCCGAGTTGGTGCTGGGCTGCGCGGGAGGCGGTGCTCGGCGACTGAAGGGTCAGATGCCTCTCGCTCTCCGATTGTGATCGTTGGGGCTTGAACTCCGGTGGGTGGTAGGAGGGTTCGGTGCGGGTGCGGCGACCAGGACCGGGTCGGGCTACGGCTTCGCGACAGCGGGACTATCCCCGCAGGCGCAGGGATGGTCCCGCTGCCTGGCCTGCCCCGGTACCAGCGCATCGCTGCTCCCCGCGTCGGCGGGGATCCCCCCAGCAGTGGCGTGGATACAGGAGTTGCCGGTGCCGGAGAAGCGCTCCGGCACCGGCAACGTAGCTGGTCCCGAGGGGTCGCCCAAGGCGGGTGGGAGACGGCCCCGACCGTCAGTACCCCACCCGAAACGTAGCGTCCTGCCGCTCAGTAGCCGTAGACACCGGATCGATCCGCAGCACGTAATTCGCGTGCCGTATATACCGCGTCGGGTTGTTGTACGACCGGAACGACGCCCACGAGCTGTCCGCCAACCCCGCCGTCCGATAGAACGTCGCGTCCCCCGCGAACGTCGACGTGCCGTCGTTCACGTCGAGTTGGAGGGCGTAGTTGTAGTGCCGGAGATAGCGGGTCGGGTAGTTCACCGACTGGAACGAGATACCAGCGCTGTCGGCCAGACCCGGGACCAGCTTCCACTCCGAGTCGGTGTACAGGTCGAAGGGGTACTCGTCGATGCGGCCGACGAAGCCGGCGTGGCGGACGTAACGCGCCGGGTAGTTGTACGACTTGAGGCGGTTCCAGGCCGGGGCGCCCCACTTCGTCAGCAGGTTGTTGTACTCCGTCGTCGTGATCGTCGCGATGCCGCAGTGCTTGGAGTTGACCGGCTGGGTGTACGTCTTCTGGTCCAGCGCCGTCCAGGTGCCCGACGCCAGGTCGGACGACTGCCACGCGTAGAAGACGCCGTTCGGCGTGTACGTGTCTCCCCAGAGGTACCAGTTCTCAGACGTCAGTGACTTGAAGACTGTTGGGGCCTCCGTGCCGCCGTGCGCCACCCCCGCGCTGTACTCCGTGAAGCTACCCGGGTCGAGGGACGTCGAGCGGGCCGATACCAGCGTCTGGTTCTTCTTGTAGAACAGGTAGTTGTAGCCGTTGACCCCTACCGCCATGTTGCCGTCGATCACGTCGTAGCCCGGGTCGAAGAACACCTGCGGTGCCGACGCCGTCACGAAGTCGCTCGTGTAGTTCACCATGATGACGTTGTGGCCGCTGGAGTTGACCGACGAGTAGATCACCGCGTACTGGCCCCGGCCCGCGTCCCAGAACGCCTCGGGTGCCCAGCTGTGGGTCGTCATGTCGTGGAGTTTCAGGCGGCGGTAGCCGGTGAAGGTGCGCAGGTCGGCCGAGTCCCAGACGTGGATGTACTGGCTGTTGTACGACCAGTCCGTGCCCTTGAGGTCGGTCGCGATGACGACGAACGTGCCGTCCTGCTTCCGCATGAGGAACGGGTCCCGCAGGCCGAGCGCGCCCGCGGTGGGGGTGACCACGGGGTCGTTCTGGTTCAGCGGTGTCCAGTTCAGTGAATCTGTGCTGACGGCCAGGTGGAGGCCGTAGTCCGTGCCCAGGCCGAGGCTCGTCGACTCGGTGAAGTAGCACATCACGTACGCCGAGTCGGCCGCGTGGGCCGTGCCGGCTCCCAGGGTCAGTACGCCGGACATGGCCAGGGGAGTCGTGGCGGCCATGCCGAGGAAGAGGCGGCGGGACGGCTGGGGTCTTGCGCTCATCTTTGTCTCCAAGCGGGTGCGGGGACTTGAAGTACGTAGCCAGGCTGGTTAATTGGCGCCGACTATTGGCCGAGATTTCGAACTTGGTTCGGAAAGTCGATCAGAAGGTAGATCGCACCACCGTGCTCGTCAATCACTCTGGCGACGCTGTGAGGATTCTTTGCGCACAACCCTCCGTGCTCGTCGCGAGTCACCTAGGCGTCTTGCAACTCGCCTGCTCCTCGTGAAGGTTGTGCAATGCCCTCTCGTTCCACAAGCCGCAAAGTGCTCCGCACCGCCTCGGCCCTCACCCTGGCCGTCACCACCGGACTGACCGCCCTGGTCGCCCTGCCCGCCACCGCCACCGCCGGCGCCGCGGAATCGGTGGCCACCGTGACGAGTGGCCCTGACGGCTCCTTCGTTTACACGGCGGCGCCGGGCCAGACCAACAAGGTGCGGGTCGAGGAGTGGAACGACGGCGGTATGACCCTCGTCCTCATCCACTTCATCGACGACGTGGTCCCGATCGAGGACCCGGGGGACCTCTGCGGCTACCCCGACCCCGCAGACCGCACCAACATCGCCTGCGAGCAGATCATCCCGGACGACACCCAGGGGCACGTGGCACTGACCATGAAACTCGGCGACGGCAACGACACCGTCGCCTTCAACAACCACACCCTTCTGGAGAGATACCCCACCGCGATCGACCTGGGCGCCGGAAAGGACACGTCGACCCAGACCGGCAGCATCGACGGCAACCTGGTCTACGGCGGCCCCGGCGACGACAACATCACCGTGCACGGCAACGGGAGGGCCTGGGGCCAGGACGGCAAGGACACGATCCACGCCGACGGCGAGGGAAGCCGCGTCGACGCGGGCACCGGCAACGACCTCGTCTACGGAGGCGCTGGCCGGCAGACCCTGACCGGCGGCACCGGCAACGACACGGTCCGCGGTGGCACCGGCAACGACCTGATCTACGGCAGCCCGGGCAACGACATTCTGTACGGCAACAGCGGCAACGACACGATCCAGGGCAACAGCGGCAACGACAAGCTGTACGGCGGCCCTGGCAAGGACACCCTCAGCGGCGGCCCCGGCCGCAACGTCGTCCACCAGGACTGACGCCCTCCATTGCCTCCCCCATCACCCACGTCACGCCCATCCCCGGCACCCTTCCGGCCGGGGACGGACCCCGCATCGGAGTACGATGATCCGACCCCCGGCGGAGTACCCGGCGGCGGGTTCCGGAGCTGAGGAGATGCGTGACCGTGGCTGCCCGACGGGTTCCCTCATCGGTCTGGGTCACCGGTCTGACCGTGGGCGCGGTCGCTGTCGTCGCCGTACTGGCCGTCAAGGCCGAGCAGGGTCCGCAGCCCCACGCCACCGCCGCCGCCAGGCCCAGCGCGTCCGCCTCGGCGCAGCCCTCCGCCAAGCCCAGCCAGGCCGCCGAGGTGGCTGTGCCGGACGGGTCGGGGACCGGGCGGCGGGTCGTCTACTCGCTCGGGCAGAAGCGGGTCTGGCTGATCGACGCGAGCGAGCAGACCCGGCGTACGTTCGTGGTGTGGCCGGGCTCGGTGAGCCCGGAGCCGGGGACGTACTCGGTGGGGCAGCGGGACGAGGCCCGCACCGGCTCCGACGGCGTCGCCATCGAGCACGTCATGTTCTTCGCCACCAGCTCCGGGCTCTCGATCGCCTTCTCCAACGCCGTCGACGGCGCCTCACCGCAGCCCGTGTCCGGCGTCCAGACGGGCGGCATCCGCATGTCCAAGGCGGACGGCACCGCCCTGTGGGCCTTCGGGGACACGGGGACCGCGGTGACGGTCGTCAAGTGAGCGGCGCCGCTCCCTAGGACTCCTTCGAATCCTCGTCAGCCGTCCGGGGCGTACCCACCGGCAGATGGATCACCAGCAGCACCACCCCGCTCAGCAGGAACACCCGCGTCGCCGCGTCCAGCCCGTTCCAGTCGTCCGACTGCCACATCGCGAACCACTCGCCGCCGATCGCGATGAATCCGGCGCCGAACAGCAGCATCAGCATCAGCAGGCCGTACGTCGAGACGCGCCGCGCCCGTTCGAGGTCGCGGCGGACCCACAGCCACGTACCGGCGATCAGGACGAGCGCGGCGACCGTCTCCCACGCGATGATCGCCACGTACGCCGTGTCCTGGAGGCCCTTCGACGTGATCGCTCTCCACATCAGGTCGTCGTCCTTGAACGTGGTGTCCATCGCGAGGACATGGCGCACGAACTGCTGGTTCGAGTCGAAGTCGGTGATGTTCCCGAGCGCCACCAGGGCTATGTAGAGCGCGACCGTCGCCGTGAGCAGGGTCGAGGCGAGGGTGAGCGCGGTATGGGGGGAGGCGGTGGTACGGGTGGGGTGGGGGGTACCTGTTGTGGTCATGAGGCAACTCTATGGATCGGCCCGCACGCCGTCTCCCCGTTCCCTCCCCGGTTGACCTCCCGTTCACCGTCCGGGAGTTGGGCCAGACTGGTGCAGCCACCAAGAGGCACCCCAACAGACCCACCCCAACAGACCCACCCCGCCACGAGGAGAGGTACGGATGGCTCAGGCCTCGCGCCCGTCGATGCGGCAGCTGATCGAGCAGCGCAGACGCGCCGGTTTCGTCGGCCGGGGTGCCGAACGGGCCGCGTTCCGGGCCAACTTCGAGCTGCCGCCGGACGACGAACGGCACCGTTTCCGCTTCCATGTGCACGGCAACGCCGGCGTCGGAAAGACCTTCCTCGTACGGGAGTTGGAGCAGCAGGCCAAGGAACGCGGCGCGCTCACCGCGTACGTCGACGAGGGCGTCGGCAGTGTGCCGGAGGCGCTGACGGTGCTGTGCCGTCAATTTGCTGCCCAGGGACGGCGGTTCAAGGAGCTGGAGCGGCTGCTCGCGGCCCACCGGGAGCGGCGGCACGAGGCCGAGTCCGCCGTCGCCAGCCTCGAAAGCCTTGAACCGCAACCCGAAGGGCCCTCCGCCGGGAGTCTCACGGCCGCCCGGATGGGGCTCGTCGGCGCCGGACTCATCCCCGTCGTCGGGCCGTTCGCCGGTGCCCTCGACGCCGACCGGATCGCCCAGGGCGCCGACCGGGTACGCGCCGGGATCGCCGCCCGGCTGCGCAACCAGGACGACGTCCAGCTCGTCCTCGCGCCCGAGCGCGTCCTCACCCCGGTGCTGCTCGCCGAACTGGACGGCATCTGCGCGGCCGTGCCGTGGATCGTCCTGTTCCTCGACACGTACGAGCGCACCGGGCCGTTCCTCGACGGCTGGCTGCACGACATCATGACCACCGACCGCTACGGCGACCTCTCCTTCCCCTCCAACCTCGTCCTCGTCACCGCAGGTCAGCGGCCCTTCGACACCGGACGCTGGGGCGGCTTCGCCGACTTCGTCACCGAGGTGCCGCTCGGGCCGTTCACCGAGGCCGAGGCGCGCGGACTGCTCGCCGACAAGGGCGTGACGGCCGAGCCGGTCGTCGAGGAGGTGCTGCGGCTCACCGGCGGGCTGCCGGTGCTGGTGTCGACCCTCGCCGAGGCCCGCCCCGCAGACCCGGACGATGTCGGTGATCCCAGTGCGACCGCCGTGGGGCGGTTCCTGAAGTGGGAGACCGACCCGGTGCGCCAGGCCGCCGCCCTCGCCTGCGCGCTGCCCCGCCGCCTGGACGCGGACATCTTCCGGGCCGCCCTCCCGGCCCCTGTGCAGCCGGTCGACGAGACCGAACTCGACCTGCTCTTCGGGTGGTTGAGGTCGCTGCCGTTCGTGAGCGAACGGGGAGACCGGATCCAGTACCACGACGTCGTCCGGGCGCCCATGCTCCGACTCCAGCGCCGGCGCTCCCCGCGCCGCTGGGCCGAACAGCACACCGGTCTCGCCGACACCTTCGCCCGCTGGCGCGCCGAGGCCGAAGTACCGCTCCCCGCAGACGAGTTGTGGGCGACCGAGGAGTGGCGGGAGCTACGGCTCGCCGAGTCGTACCACCTGCTGTGCGCGTCCCCGCGCACCGCGCTGCCCGTCGTCCTGCGGGACGTCGTCGACGCCTGCGACCACGGGGAGGTGGTCGCCCGGCGCTGGGCGCACGTGCTGGTCGAGGCGGGCGACGACAACGAGGCACCGGTGGTGGGCCGTTGGGGGCGCGACCTGCTCGCCGCCCTCTCCGTGCCCGCCGCGAACGAGGCCGACGACTCCACTGGGGCCGACGACTCCGACGAGGCGGGCGGGGAAGGGAACGCGCGCAGGCAGGTCGGCGCGAGCGCCTACGGAGCCGACGGAGGCGGATACGGTGGCGACGGCGGAGTGCTCGGCGCACTGGCGCTGCTCCTGAACCGGGGCGGCCTCGACGCCCCCGGCCAGGCCGTCGCGCGCATGCTGCGCGGGCGCGAACTGCGAATGGGCCGGGAGTACGAGAAGGCCCTCGGCGAGTACGAGCAAGCCGTCGCCCTCGACCCGGAGTTGGAGCGCGCCTACTACGGCCGGGGCGTCACCCGCGCCGAACAGCGCGACTACGCCGCCGCCATCGCCGACCTCGACCGGGCCGACGAACTCGCCCCCGACACCGCCCGCGTCCTCTTCGTACGCGGCGACTACCACCGCATCCTCGGCCACCACGAGAAAGCCGTCCGAGACCTGGACCGGGCCGTCGCGCTCGGCCCCGATCTGGCCGGCGCCTGGGCATCCCGAGGCGTCGCCCGGCACGGCACCGGCGACACCGAGCACGCCCTCGCCGACCTCGACCGGGCCCTCGAACTGGACCCCGAGCATGTGTGGGCGCTGGTCCGGCGGGCCAGGGTGCACCGCTCGCGCGGGGACCGGGACGGCCAACTCGCCGATCTGGACCGGGCGGTGGCCCTCGGCCCCGAGCTGGCCTGGGTCGCCTGCGAGCGCGGTGACGCACTCCGGGTCGCCGACCGCGACGCCGACGCCCTCGCCGACTACGACCGCGCCCTCGAACTCGACCCCGCCTACGCGTCGGCGTACGCCAGCCGGGGCGTCTCCCACAGCCGACTCGGCCTCAACGAGGGGGCGTTGGCGGACCTGGACAAGGCGCTGGAGCTCTATCCGTCGTACGCGTGGGCGCTCGTGCAGCGGTCGGTGGTGCACCGTCGGGTCGACGGCTACGAGGCGTCGTACGAAGACGCCGACAGGGCGGTCGAGTTGGAGCCGGCGAGCGCGTGGGCGCTGTGGAACCGGGGCGAGGCGCTGCGCTGTCTCGGCCGGTTCGAGGAGGCGCGCGCCGACCTGGACCGGGCGCTCGCACTCGCCCCGGACAGCGTGTGGGCGATCGGCTGCCGGGGCGCCGTACTGCACGAACTGCGGCTCTACGGCGAGGCGTTGGCGGATCTGGACCGGGCGGTCGCGCTCGATCCGGACGGGGCCTGGCATCTGATGCGCCGGATCATGACCCTGCTGGCGGTGGGCCGCCCCGAGGACGCCCGTACCGACCTCGCCCGCTTCCTGGTGATCGGCGACGACCTGGCCTGGGCGCACCACACCCTCGCGCAGATCCACCTCCTGGACGGGCGCCCGCAGGACGCGGCGGCGGCGCTCGCGGAGGCCGCGCGGCACGGGCTCGCGGAACCGGCCGGTCTTGAGGAGCTGGCCCGCACCCAGCGCAAGGCGGGGGAGTGGGCGGCGGCCCGGGAGACGGCGGACCGGATGCGCGACCTGCACGAGGCCGGCGGCGCCTTCTGTCTGGCCCTCGCGGTCGGCGGGGAGCGGGGCCCCGAGGCCGCCCGCCCGGTCTGGCGCGAGGCACACCGGCTGGCCTCCGGCTGGGACCTGACCGAGGGCGCCTCCGACTTCCTGCACGCGGTGATCGCGGCGGGCCTCGGCGACTGGGCCGACCTGGACGAACGCCTCGCCGGCCTGCTCGCGGGGAGGCGGGAGTGGGCCGACGTGGCATGGCTGGCCGACCTGCTGGACGAGCTGGCGGCGGCACCGGGCGTACCGGCGGCGGACGGCGAGCGGATCGCCGTACGGCTGGAACGGGTCCGTAGGGCGGGGGAGAGGATCAGGAGGCGGTACATGGCGCGGCGGTGACGCAAAAGGTACGTAGCACCGGTGACGTAAAAGGCGTGTAGGGGATCACTCGTGCGCTCTCATGCCCACTCATGTCACATTCCGCATACCAATCAGGCCCCTGAACAGACCGTTCCCGGTCGATTACAGTGCTGAGCTGTCGATCGTACGAACGTGCTGTGAGGGAGGCCCGAGGTGGGCGTGATGACATCCGGGGGCATGACCGGTGCCGCGTCCGGCGCCATCTGGGGCCGCTCGGAACAGCAGGACTTCCGCAGCCGGGTGCGCGGCACCCTGCTCGGCGCGGCCCTCGGCGACGCCCTGGGCACCCCGCTCGACGGGCTCACCCTCGACTCCATCCACGAGGCGTACGGCGCGGAGGGCCTCACCGATCTCGCCTTCACGTACGGCAGACGCGGCGCGATCACCGACCTCACCCAGCTCACGCTCTTCACCCTGGACGGCCTGATCCGCGCCCAGGTGCGCCGCGACACCGGCGCCTGGCACCCGCCGACCGACCTGCACCGCGCCTACCGCCGCTGGGCGGCCACCCAGAGCGACTGGGGCCCCGACGAGCGCCGCAAGGAGGACGGCTGGCTGGCCCACGAGGAGTGGCTGTACGCCCGCCGCGACCCGTCCCTCGCCTGCCTCCTCGGCCTCGGCGACGAGACGATGGGCACCCTGGACGCGCCCAAGAACCCCGGCGAGGCGGGCGCGGAGGCGGCGGCCAGATCGGGCCCGTTCGGGCTCCTGGTCGGCTGGGAGCCGCAGCTCGTCATGCAGCTCGCGGTGGAGTGCGCCGCGCAGACCCACGGCCACCCGATCGGCTACCTGGCGGCGGGCGCGTACGCCGTGATCGTGCACGGTCTGGCGCGCGGCGAGAGCATGGACGCGGCGGTCCAGCGGGCCCTGGCCCTGCTGTCGGCCAGACCAGGCCACCAACCGGTGGCGGAGGCCCTCCAGCGTGCCCTGGGCGCCGTACGCCAGGGCATCCCGACCCCCGCGCGGGTTGACGACCTGGCCGGCGCCGGCACGGCGGAGGGCCTCCTGTCCGTGGCGGTGTACTGCGCGCTCGTCGGCGAGGACGTCCGCCACGGCCTCGCCCTCGCGGTCAACCACAGCGGTCAGTCGGCCGTGACGGGCGCCCTGACCGGCGGCCTGCTGGGCGCCCTGCACGGCGAGACGGCCCTGCCGCCCGCCTGGCTGGCGGAGCTGGAGGGCCGCCCGACGATGCTGGTCCTCGCGGACGACTTCGCGATGGAGATGACCCAGGGGCCGGCGTTGCACGGGCCTGCGGGGTCTTCGCCGGGGTGGCTCGTGCGGTATCCGCGGGCGTGAGGCGGTGAGGGCGCGGGTCAGAAGCGGCAGCGACCGTCGGAGCCGCCGCTCTCGCGAGGGGGGCAGAAACTGTCCGACAAGGCGTTGGCGGCCGTCCGGGCACCGGTCGAGCACGGGTTCGCGGTGGCGGCGCAGCATCGACCGGCTGGGGCTGAGCTCTACGCAGGCTCGCTGCACCGACCCGCGGCGGGGAATGACCAGCCGTGGTGTCCGGCCGGACTCCGGCCGGACACCACGGTGTACGAAGGGCGTTACGACGCTACGACGTTACGTGGGGTCGCCGCCGTTGTTGGTCCAGGCTTGGACGGCCCCGTTCTGGTCGACGACCAGGTAGTCGTCCAGGCCGTCGCCGTTGATGTTGGCGAGTTGCACCGCGCCATCGGCAGGGGTGCCCGACGCGATCCGGCCGATGCCGACCCAGCCTTCCTTGCCGTCCTGGTCACCACCGAGGTTGCGCCAGGCGGTGAGTTCCCCGGAGGTGCCCAGCAGGAGGTAGTCGTCCTGCTTGTCGCAGGTGACATCGGCGAACAGCACCGTGTCGTTGGACGTGCCCACGCCCGAGGCGATCTGGCCGCGCGGGATCCACCCGGCCCGGCCGTCCTGGTCGCCGCCGTCGTTCTCCCACTCCGTCACCTCGTGGTTGCGTCCCACCACGAGGTAGTCGTCGCGGTCGTCGCCGTTGATGTCGGCGAAGACCACGGTGCCCTCGGCCTGGTCGCCGACGCCCGCGGCGATCTGCCCCCGTGAGATCCAGCCGGCCCGGCCGTCCTGGTCGCCGCCGTCGTTCAGCCAGGCGTTCACCTGCCCGTTGGATCCGATGACCAGGTAGTCGTCCCTGCCGTCGCCGTCGATGTCGGCGAAGGTGATGACGTCCGACGGACCCGAACCCGTGTCCGCGGCGATGCGGCCCATCGCGACCCAGCCGGCCTGGCCGTCGTGGTCGCCGCCGGTGTTGCGCCAGGCGTCGACCGAGCCGTCGTCGTTCACCACCAGGTAGTCGTCCTTGCCGTCGCCGTCGATGTCCGCGAAGCGGACCTTGGACCCGGTGTTCGCACCGGTGCCGGACGCGATCTGGCCACGGGAGATCCACTTGCCGCCAGGGGCCGGACAGACATCCCCGCTGGGTTTCCCGGGATCCTCGATCCAGCCGTCGTCATCCGCGATGAGGAGGGCGGTGGCGAACGCGGCGGCCATCTGCGGGCCCTGGCCGGGGATTCCTCGAAGAGGAGACGGGCTGACGAGCTGTGAATGAAGCAGGCGCCGCCATGGAGACGAACCGCCGTTTCGCCGGGGAAGGGACAGTTGTGGATCGTGGCGGAGAGACGTGCTTCATCAGGTGGTCCTCGTGGTGGTGGCTGGTCAGGCCTGGTACGTGCCGTACCCGGGGCAACCCGGGCCGCTCGCACCCGTCGCAGCCTAGGCAGGGGGGCGCGGCACACGCTTGAACCACAGCGTCATCCGTGTGGAATATGAGCGCCACCAGAAAAGTACCGGAGCAATAAGTGCAGGTGAACACCACTGCACACCCCGTTCGTCCGGCACCGGACCGGGGCCGAAAAACGTATGACTAGACTGCGGCGATGTCAGCGACGCCGACTCCGTAGCGCGCGGTATGTCACGGCAGCCGACAGGCTGCAGAAGCACCCCGTCCGCGCATGTGGCGACAGCCCAACGGACAAGACGCCGCACCCCGCGACCTCCATGCGGACAACACCCCGGAAACGTAGTGGCATCGTTCGCACGCCCGACAGCCGTCAAGAACCCACATCCTCACCAGCTTTCCCAGCTTTCAGAGAGGCCCTGACCGATGCCGATAGCGGAACTGAGCGGCGCTGTCCAGTACGTGATGGATCTCTTAGGCATCTTCGCCTTCGCCCTCTCAGGGGCGTTCCTCGCGGTACGCAAGGACTTCGACATCTTCGGGACGGTCATCCTCAGCGAGGCTGCGGGCCTCGGCGGCGGCCTCTTCCGCGACCTGGTGCTCCAGGTCACCCCCGTCGCCTTCACCGATCTCGGCTACTTCTTCACGCCCTGCGCCGCAGCGGCGATCGTGTACTTCGGGCACCGGCTGCGCCACGACGACAAAGCGGACCAGAGCAGGCTGTTCGACATCTCCGACGCGGCGGCGCTCGGACTCTTCAGCGTCACCGGCACGATCAAGGCGCTCGCCCACGGCCTCAACATCCCCGCCGCGGTCACGCTCGGCAGCGCCAGCGCCGTCGGCGGCGGCGTGCTCGCTCATCTCCTCGCCCTCGAACAGCCGATGTTGCTCCGCTGGAACCGTGATCTGTACGCACTGCCCGCCCTCGCAGGCGCGATCTCGGCCGCTCTGCTGTACTCCACCGGACTGCTGAACGTCGGCACCGCCATCGGCACCTCGCTGTTCGCCTTCGGACTACGGCTCCTCGCCCTGCGCTACAACTGGCGAACCCCGCGTGCCCGCTTCTGGCGCAATCCGTTCGCCGGCCTGCGGCAGCAGTTGCCAACGGTGAAACCGGCCGCAGGCTCCGCACCGTCACCGTCACCGTCACCGTCCACAGAAGCAGATACGATCATGCTGCGCTCCCCCGAGGTGGATACGAGCACCGAAGCGGATACAAGCACACTGCCCGCCTCAGCAACCGAAACAGTCAGCTTGCCGCCCATCGACGCGCGGCCGCTCGTCGACCGCGGCGATCGTGTCCTGCCCCCTGCTCAGCCCCCGCGCCCCGGCCGAGACCCGCGGCTCCTCCTCCGTCGGCCCGCGCGAGGAGAGCGGAGGGAACGAGACCAGCCCCCACAGGGTGAGTAGACGGTGTGAGGCATTCGGAATCCACGAATGACAGGCCGCCTGTCAGTGACGAGGATGCGATGTACGACTGGAGTACTTTATGAGTGCCGAGTGCAGGGCAGTCGAGTGGTGCCGAGGCTGTCGACTACCTGATCCAGGCCGGTGCTGCCTTGGTCGAAGTGGATCCTGTCCGTACGCCGCACGGAAGCGGGCCGTAAGGTGATGAACGGCGCTGCGGCGGTGGCTGACGGCTCGCGTGGGGCGTTCTCCCTGGACTCGACCGTCCCCGGCGCCGTACCACGAGGTTACGACGCCTTCCGTGACGAGTGGGAGAACCAGGTAGGCGCTGCCTTCCCGCTGCCCAGCTTCACTCCGGCCACGACCGGCGGCCTCCGGGCCAGGACCCGCGTCGCCAGACTGCACGACGTGGCGATCAGCGATATCCACACCGCGTCCTCCCTCCAGACCGCGACTCCGCTGGGTGACGGTGATGATGATCAGGTGTGGCTGCACGTGGTTCGGCGCGGTGCATGGTTTTTGGGTGGGCTGCCCGATCGCAGCGAACAGACCGTATCGGCCGGGCAGTTCCTCTTACGACACGTCGGGCGACCGTTTCACTTCGAGACGGCGCTGCACACCACGACGGAGCTCCTCGTCCTTCCCTCCGAGCCGCTCGCGCCGCTCCTCGGGAACCGGAGCATCACCGGGTCGGCGGACACCGCTGAAGTGCGCCTCCTGGCGGCCCACGCGAACATGGTCCACGCCACCGTGGCCGACCTGAACCCAGCCGGCGTCCACGCTGCCCACAGCACCCTGATCGAACTGGCCAAAGCGGTGGCCTGGCAGCGCTTCGACGACGCGGAGCCCTTGCTGGCTCCCGCACTCGCCCAGGCAGCGAAAGAGCTCTCCGACCGCCATCTCGCCGATCCCGAGCTCACTCCCACGATGCTGGCGCGCGAACTCAAGGTCTCCGTCCGCACCCTCCAGCGGGCCTTCGCCACATCGGGAGAGTCACCGACCGCCTACATCCGCCTTCGGCGGCTGGAAGAGGCCCGGCGCGCTCTCACCGCGCAGTCCGGTCGGCTGAGCATCTCGGAACTCGCCGTCCACTGGCAGTTCGCGGACACCAGCCACTTCAGCCGGGCCTTCAAGAAGCACTATGGACAGACACCCACCGAGTACGCACGCACGAATGGGCCGGTCTGATTCCGGCAGCCCGGTGATCGCGACCAGATTCGCCGCAGGGCTGCGGTACGCCGTGACCAGGGCGAGCCGGCGGCAGGGTGCCGCATCCAACGAACCCTGGACCACCTGGCCGAGGCTCACGTGGCCGTCGGCGACCTGGCGGAGGCGGCGTCCTGCCGACAGGGGGCGCTGGAACTCCTGGACCGACTGGGGGACACGGACGCGACCCGCGTCCGCGAACGGTTGCGGGGGTGGCGAGGCCGCCGGATGCGTCGCACCCGGCGTAGGCATCCTTTGGCCCGTCCGGCGATTGAGGACGCGGCCCGTTCAGGGCCGTAGCGGGGTCTGGGGCGGCGGCCCCAGGGACGGGACGGGCAGGGGAGGCGGGGGCGAACTCCTCCCGCCCCCGCCTCCACCCCCTCACTCCTTCCGCCACTCCCCGCCCGGCGCCGCATCCGCCGGCTCCGGCACAGGCACCCGAGCCGCCGCACTACCGCTTCCGCTCCCGTCCCCGTCCGTGTTCACGGACTCGATGACCGCCAACCGCTCAGGCGTGTCCTCCGGCCGCAGGAACCCGATCAGGATGTACAGCACCAGCGACACAGCCAGCGGAATCGACACCTGGTACTGGAGCGGCACCCCGCCCTCCACGTTCCAGTTGACCGGGTAGTTCACCAGCCAGAAGGCCAGCAACCCCATCGACCAGCTGCCCAGCGCCGCCGTTGGCCCCGACCGCCGGAACGGCCGCAGCAGCCCCAGCATCATCGGAATCGCCATCGGCCCCATCAGCCCGGCCACCCACTTGATGACGACGGTGATGATGTCCTTGAACGCGGGGGAGTTGACCTGAGTGGCCGCGGCCATGGATAGCCCGAGGAAGACGACCGTGGTCACCCGCGCCGCCACCAGCCCCGACGAATCCGTCCACGCCCGCGCCCGCTTCCAGATCACCGGCGCGCAGTCCCGCGTGAAGACGGCGGCGATAGCGTTCGCGTCGGACGAGCACATGGCCATCGTGTGGGAGAAGAACCCGACGATGACGAGCCCCAACAGGCCGTGCGGAAGCAGCTGTTCGGTCATCAGGGCGTAGGAGTCGGAACCGTCCGGCTTCTGCGACTCCACCAGCAGCGGAGACATCCACATCGGGAAGAACAGCACCAACGGCCAGACCAGCCACAGGGCAGCCGACAGACGGGCCGACCGCTCGGCTTCCCTCGGACTGGACGTCGCCATGTACCGCTGCGCCTGGTTGAGCATGCCGCCGTTGTACTCGAACAGCTTGATGAAGAGGAACGCGAGCAGGAACACCGTGCCGTAGGGGCCCACCAGCGGTTTGCCGTGCCCCTGCAGGGCGGGCTCGTCCCAGACCCCGAAGAACCCTCCGTGGTCGTCGAGTTTCATCACCACGGCCACGAACATCGCTATGCCCGCCAGGAGCTGGATGACGAACTGCCCCAACTCCGTGAGCGCGTCCGCCCACAGCCCGCCGATCGTGCAGTACACGGCGGTGATCGCACCGGTGATGAGGATGCCCTGGTTGAGGGAGATGCCGGTGAAGACGGACAACAGGGTCGCGATCGCGGCCCACTTGGCACCGACGTCCACGATCTTCAGCAGCATCCCGGACCAGGCCAGTGCCTGCTGCGTCTTGAGGTCGTACCGGTTCTTCAGGTACTCCAGCGGGGACGACACATGGAGCCGCGACCGCAACCGGTTGATGCGTGGCGCGAACAGCTTGGAGCCGATCGCGATGCCGAGTGCGATGGGAAAGGACCAGGTGACGAAGGACGTGACGCCGTACGTGTAGGCGATGCCCGCGTAGCCGGTGAACATCACCGCGCTGTAGCCGGACATGTGGTGGGAGATGCCGGACAGCCACCAGGGCATCTTTCCGCCCGCGGTGAAGAAGTCACTGACGTTGTCCACCCGTTTGTGGGACCAGACGCCGATCGCGACCATCACACCGAAGTAAGCGATGAGTACGGTCCAGTCGAGACCGTTCATGTGCTCCCTCCCAGGGGCGTCGAGCAAGTCGAGCGGGGGTGTCGAGCGCCCGCTCATCGTCGATTCGCTGACATGGCAGCGACAACAGCCCGGTGGGTCAAGAGGGAGTAAAAAAGTTCGCGGAACTGACCTCTGTTCATGTCCGTGAATGAATCCGCGAACGGTGAAGAATGGCGGAATTACGGCTACCGCATCAGCTCACCCGCGTTCACCAGCAACGACTGCCCGGTGATGGCCCGAGCCCGGTCCGACGCCAGAAACACCGCCGCGTCCGCGACATCCCCGTCCGTGGCCAGCTCGGGCAACGCCATCCGCTCCACGAGCCGCCCCCGTACCTCCTCCTCCGGCACCCCTTCCCCCCGAGCCGTGAACCGCACGTACGCTTCCACCGGCGGCCCCCACATCCACCCCGGCAGCACGGTGTTGACCCGTATCCGATGCGGCCCGAGTTCCCGCGCCAGTGAGTACATCGCGCTCGTCAGCGCCCCCTTCGAGGCGGCGTACGCGGCCTGCCGCACCTGCGAGGGAGCGGCCACGGCGGACTGCGTACCGATGAACACCACACTCCCGCCCCGCTCCTTGAGGGCCGGCAGACAGGCTCGCGTCATCCGCAGGGTGCCCAGCAGGTTCACCTCCACGACCCGCGCCCAGCTCTCGAAGTCCGCGTCCTCGATCCCCCCGAAGTAGCTGTCCCAGGCGGCGACATGGACGACCCCGTCGATTCGCCCGAACCGCTCGCACGCCAGCCCGGCCAGCGCCCGGCACTGCTCCTCGTCGGTGATGTCGGTCGCCCGGTACGCCGTACGCGTCCCGTCCGGATCCAGCTCGGCGGCGGTCTTCACGAGGTGCGCCTCGGTACGCGCCCCCAGCACGGCGTTCCCCCCGTCCCGCACGACGGCCGCCGCGACCTGCCGCCCGAGCCCGGCACCGACCCCCGAGACCACCACGGTCTTCCCTGTGAGCAGCGACATCGAAGCCCTCCCCGACACTGGCGGATTATCTGACGGAGCGTCAGAGTATGGGCGTCCGAAGGAGGAAGGAAGAGAAAGAAGAGAGCGAGAGGGGAAGGCAATGAGCGAAGAGACCCGCAGTGAGGACACCCGTAGCGAGGACACCCGTAGCGAGGTGTACGCCCAACTCGCGGCCGTGGGCCCGTACGGAGTCCGCCCCGGCCATGCGCTCATCACCATGGTCGAACCGCACCCGGGCCACGAGTACGCGTACAACCGCTGGTACGAAGACGATCATTTCATCTCTGGCGCGATGGCCATGCCCTGGATGTTCTCCGGCCGCCGTTGGGTCGCGACCCGGGATCTCCAACTCCTGCGCTACCCCGAGAAGTCGGCGATAGCGCAGCCGGTTACGGCAGGGTGCTATCTCTCGACCTACTGGATCACGGACGGCCGCTACGCCGACCACATGCGCTGGACCGTGGGCATCAACAAGCGTCTCAACCGCGACGCCCGCGTCTATCACGACCGTACGCACGTCTTCACCGCGTTCCAGGACCACGAGACGACGGTCTACCGGGACGGCGCGGCCGGCCCCCGCGACTTCCACGCGCTGGACCACCCGTACGCGGGGCTGGTGTTGCAGGTCATCGACGCCGAAAGCCCGGCGGCCCGGGCGGAGTTGCTGGAGTGGCTGCATGCCCGTCATCTGCCGAAGCGGCTCGCCGGCTCGCCCGCCGCGATGGTCACCGTCTTCCGGCCGACCCCGCTGCCCGGCGACCGTATGACGTACGTGAAGCAGGTCGAGGGCGTGGACGTACGGCTGACGCTGCTGTGGTTCCTGGAGGCGGATCCACGGGACTGCTGGGAGGCGCATTTCGCGGGGCTGGGGGAGGCGGTCCGCGAATCGGGGCTGGGGCGGGTGGAGTTGGTGGCGCCGTTCGTTCCCACCGTGCCGGGGACGGACCGGTACGTCGACAAGTTGCGATCCTGAGGCAAATGCCGAGCCCCCTCGGCTAGGACGGCGGGCCAGTCGAGAGGGCTCTTCGGTGGTGCTTGTGAAGTTGTTCTACAGGTTCTACTGCTGGTTCTACTACTGGTTCTGCTGCTTGCTCTACTGCTTGTTCTGCTGCTTGTTCTGCTGCGTGGTGATCGTCGTGAGCGGTGTTACTTCACCGATGTCACGAACGAGTTCCACGCATTGGCGGGGAACGAGAGGGTCGGGCCCTCGGTGACCTTCGAGTCGCGGACGGCGAGCGCCGAGACGGTGGGCGACTTGACCTCGACGCACGCGCCGTTGTTGTTGGAGTACGAAGACTTCGTCCACGTGTCCGTGGCGCCCTGAGGAATTGCCATTTCTGCTCCGGTAGTTCAGATGCCGAGTTGCTGTCGCCGCACCACTGCCCCATAGGGGAACGCGGTGCGGTTTGCGCCAACCTTTGGCGATCGTTGGCGTGATCGACGCTACTCGTCGACGCTCACGTTCGGAGCAGTCGTTCACTCGACCGGATGGCATATTCCGGAGAACCTTCCACCTGGCCTTAGCCCGGTGTAGGATCCGGCCGCTTGTGCCGGGTCGGCTCAGCGCGCGTACTCCTTCGCCACATCCTGGATGAGGTGGAGGGAGTCGTCCACGTTCAGCGCCTGGGCCCGCAGATGCTCGTACATCACCGTGTATTTCTGCACCTCATGGGGCTTCTCCAGGTACAGGTCGCTGGTGACGCCCTCGATGTACACCACGCTCGAATCCGCGGCGTCGGCGAACTCCAGGATGGCGTACTGACCGTTGATGCCGGGATGCGCGCCGACCCCGAACGGCAGCACCTGCACGGTGACGTGCGGGAGTTGGGACATCTCTGCGACGTGCTCCAACTGCTCGCACATCACCCGCTTGTCGCCGACGGCCCGGCGCAGGGACGCCTCGTCCAGGACCACCCACAGCCGCAGCGGGTCCGTCTCCGCGGTGATGCGGTCCTGCCGCCGCAGACGGACCTGGACGCGTTTCTCGGTCTCCTCCGACGAACTCTCCGGTGACCCGCCCCGGATGATGGCCTCGGCGTACGGCCGCGTCTGCAACAGGCCCGTGATGATCTGGGGTTCGTAGACCCGCAGCGACTCCGCGTCCGTCTCCAGCCCGATGTACACGCTGTACGGGACATCCCCGAACGCGTGCCACCAGCCCTGCTGCCGCGAGTCCTTGGCCATCTCCATCAGGGAGTCGACCATCCGCTTGTCCTCGACCTCGTACACCCCGCACAGGTCGCGGACGTCACGCTGACTGATGCTGCGCCTGCCGTTCTCGAGCCTGCTGATCTTCGACTGGGAGACCAGCAGCCGCTCGGCGACCTGCTCGGCCGTCATGTTCTTTTCCTCGCGGAGCCTGCGCAACTCCTGGCCCAGCCGGCGTCGCCTGACGGTGGGATTGACGTTGGACGCCATGGGACGTGCACCTCCGGCTGCGTGCCTGTTCGTGGCTTGCCACTTTCCGTATCTGCTGTTGAGCAGACTGCCACCAAGGTGTGTTCTACCGCTGGAAAACTGCGGATATGCGGTGGCCAGTCGGTGGATATGCGTCCGGTACAGGCCAGTTCGGCGGATTCCGCTTGTGCCCCGGCCACTTCCCGGCTTCGGCGGCATCGCGTATATGCCCGATGCCATGTGCCGCCATGTGCCGCCATGTGCCCGCCAGGTGCGTGCCATGTGCCGCCGTGTGCCGAGGAGTTCCTCCCGGCCGTCGCCGGACATGCGGCCGCGCGGGGCGGTGAGGAACGTTTCGGCTGTCCTCTCGGACAACCTTGCGTTCCTCACCGCCCCGCGCGGGCCGGCGGCTCCCGAACCGGTCTTGGGGACTGCGGTGCGGCGCTGTTGAGGTCCTGCGTCCTGCGTCCTGCGTCGTGCGGGGTTGTGCGGTGCCTCGCGGATCGGGCGTTCGCCGTGGGACTGCGGCTCAGTGAGCCACGGCGCGCGCCATGGATCCGCGGTGCTGGTGCGGCTGCATCGGAACGCCGCGAGCGGGTTCCGGTGCGGACCTGGCTCCGGGGGCGGCCTGACGGCCGGCCGGTGCCGGGCTGCGACGCGGCTGGGCCGCGACGCCGTTCTGCACGTCCATGACAGCGTGGGCCACCAGTCCGCCCATGGGGTCGTGCCGGATCAGATCCCGCAGCCGGGAGCGGGACGAACGTCCCTCGTTACCCGGATACAGGTGCTTGCCGAGACCGACCGCATGGGCCAGCGCGGCGAGCGCCGCCGTCCGCGGGTCCGGCGGAACGCCGGTGCGGATGGCAGTGTCCAGTCGGGCTCTGATCTCCCGGCTGATCTCCGTGTCCGTCGCCTGATAGCGAGTCGTCGGAAGCACCCCGCACATCTGTCCCGCCACGGCATGCACCATGCCGCACCGCTCAAGATGCGAGAGGTAGGTCTGACGCAGCCCCAGGCGGGGCCCGCCAATCCAGTTCACTGCGCGTACGGGTGCTCCGCGTCGGCGAAGCAGTTCCAACGCACAGTCCAGTGTTGGATCTCCAGTCGGCCGTGGTACGACCACGGCGATACGATCCCCGTCCGGGGCTATCCGTCCGGCCAGCGCCAGCTCCACTAGCTGTGCTCCGGCCAGACCGAGGTCGAGCGACTGCGGCTGTGCGGTGGTGCCCGTGGCCGGGTCCAACGCCAGCAGAAGAAGCTCTTCCGGAATTGATCTGCGGCTCCTGCCCATCCATGCCTCCCCGCGTGGATGAATGACAGGGTGACCCCTCTCACATTCATCTGTCGAGAGGGCGTGACCGGTTCGTAGTGGAACCAGTAGGTATGTCGTTCTCGTCTACCGCAGGAGTCAAGGCTGCGCACAGGACACTGGTAGGTGGTTCGGACAGTGTCGTTCGGGCTGCTTTTTCACGGGTCAACGGTTCGGTACACGCACGGTGAAGCGTGCGACGCATGGAGGAGGCATCGGTGGCGGGCGAGTTCCCCGACAGGTCGAAGCAGCGCGAGTCGTCGGAAGAACCGACGTCGGGGAGCGCGGGTCCGGTTCCCGGGGCCAGGGGTGAATCAGGCGCCGGGGCACGCGACCCACGGCTCGCGGTGGCCCGGGACCGGGAATCCACGGCACGAGGCGGCGTGGACACGGCGACCCGGGTGTTCTCCCGCCCGCCGCTCCCGGCGGACGAGGGCGACGCGAGTACGCCGGGAGCGGCCCCGGAGGCCGGGAGCGAGCCCGAGGATGCCGTCCCGGCCGACGGTGGCACCGACGGTACGGGCAGCACCCGGCTGCGTACGGCGGTGGCCGCGTGGGTCGCGAGCGCGGACGAGGGTGAGGGCAAGGACGGGTCCGAAGGCGCCGAGGCTGCCGCCGATACGGACGCCGACCCGGACCCGGATACGGACGCCACGGCCGACGCCCCTGAGGGCGACGAGGAGCCCGCGGCGGACGCCGCCGCCGACGCCGGACCCGACGAGCCCTCCGAGGCCGCTGACGAGGCCCCTGAGGGCGCGGACGAGGCATCCGGGGATTCCGACGAGGACTCCGCTGAGTCGAAGAGCGCACAGGAGAGCAAATCGGCGCCCGGGACCGAACCGGAGCCCCGGCCCGAAGCCGATGCGGAGCCGAAGCCGGCCGCGGAGGCCGAGGGTGCGGCCGGGCTGAAGCCGACCGCGGATGCGGCGGCCGAGCCGAAGTCGGACTCGGACACGGAGCCCCGGGACGCGGCCGAGTCGAAGCTGGACGCGGACGTGCCGGCCGAGCCGAAGCCCGACGCGGAGGGTGCGGCCGACTCGAAGTCGAAGCTGGACCCGCGCGTGGCGGCCGAGCCGAAGTCGGACTCGGAGCCCCGGGACGCGGCCGAGCCGAAGCTGGACGCGGACGTGCCGGCCGAGCCGAAGCCCGGGGCGGAGGGCGCGGCCGGCTCGAAGGCCAAGTCGGGTGCGGAGCCCGAGGGCACGGCCGGGTCGAAGTCGGACGCGGAGGCGGCGGCCGAGCAGAAGTCGGACCCCGAGGGCGTGGCTGACTCGAACGTCAAGCCGGATGTGGCCGAGCCGAAGTCGAAGCCGGGCACCGAGGACGCGGCTGACTCGAAGGCCAAGGCGGATGCGGCCGAGCCGAAGTCGAAGTCGAAGCCGGACGCAGAGCCCGAGGGCGCGGTCGACTCGGAGTCGAAGCCGGACGCAGCCGCCGACACCGAAGCCGAGGTCGACGGTGACGCCGATGGAGATGCTGCCCCTGCCCCTGCCCCTGCCTCTGACGCCGCCGACCCGGCCCCCAAGCCCCCCGTCGACCAGCCCACCGCCATCTTCAAGGCCGTACGCCCGCCCGCCGCGCCCTCGGTCGACCAGCCGACGACGATGCTCAAGTTGGGCGATGTCGCGGCCGGAAAGGCCAAGGCGGCCGAGAAGTCTGCGGGTGAGACGGCCGAGGCGGACGCCAAGGATGCCAACGCTGAGTCCGTTGCTGAGCGCACCAGCAAATTCGTAGCCCTGAGGCAGCTGGACGACCCGGCCACCCGGAAGCCGCCGAGCGCGGCGCCGCCCGCCGCCGAGACGGCCAACGCGCCCGCCGCCCAGTCGCCGAAGGCACCCGTCGCCGACGCCACCGCCGCGATCCCGCAGGTCGGGCCGGAGCGTACGACGCAGCAGCCGTTGCCTCCGTTGCCGCCGCTGGATCTGCTCGCGGAGCTGACGAACACTCCGCCGCCGCCGAACACCGCGGTGCGGACGATCGCGCGCCGGATCAAGATCTGGACGCCGCTGGTCGTTCTGCTGGCGATCATCTTTGCAGTCGTACAGGCGGTACGTCCGCTGCCGACGCCCGAGCTGACGCTGACCGCCGAGGACTCCTACACCTTCGACGGGGCGGCAGCCGCGCTGCCGTGGCCGTCCGAGGGGCAGGGCTGGATGGACGTCAACGGCATCGGGACCATGGGGAAGTTCGGCGAGCAGAAGGCCGTCGGCATCGGGTCCGTCGCCAAGGCCATGACCGCCTACGTCGTCCTCAAGGACCACCCGCTGAAGTCCGGCGAGGACGGTCCGAAGATCACCGTGGACGCGCTCGCGGAGAAGGAGGCGGGCTACTGGAAGGAAGGCGAGTCCACCCTCACCACTGCCAAGGAGGGTGACACCCTCACCCTGAAGCAGGCGATCTCGGCCATCATGATCCCGTCGGCGAACAACATCGCCCGCCTGCTGGCGCGTTGGGACGCGGGCTCCGAGGCGGCCTTCATCAAGAAGATGAACGACACCGCCAAGGAACTCGGGATGAAGAACACCAACTACACCGACGCCTCCGGCCTCAAGGAGACCACCGTCTCCACCGCCGAGGACCAGGTGAAGCTGGGCAACGAGCTGGTGCGGATCCCGGCCTTCACGGACATCACCAAGCTGCCGGTCTGGTACGACCACACCGGCAAGAAGTGGGACAACTACAACCGTCTCGTCCCCTACAACGGCGCCATCGGCATCAAGACCGGCACCACCACCGCGGCCGGCGGCAACCTGCTCTTCGCCGCCACCAAGGAGGTCGGCGGCGAGACGGTCACCGTCGTCGGCGCGATCCTCGGCCAGCACACCGCGCCGATCATCGACACCGTCAACGCGGTCAGCAAGACGGCGATGATCGCCGCCCGGGACGCGCTGCTCTCGTCGAAGATCCTGAAGAAGGGTGACGTCGTCGGATACGTCGACGACGGACTCGGCGGGCACACCCCGGTCGTGCTGTCGAAGGACGTCACGGCGGTCGGCTGGGCCGGGATGAAGGTCGAGCTGTCGTTCGCCGCCGCCGAGGACCTGCCGCACTCCGCGAAGGCGGGCACCACGGTGGGCTCCCTCACCGTGGGCGACGGCAGCGGCGGCGCGGTGAAGGTACCGGTGCAGCTCCAGTCGGACCTGGTCGAGCCCGGCTACGACAAGAAGCTGACGCGGGTCGGCTGACCCCTGCCACGCACGCGCCCACGCCCGGTGTTTCCGTCCACGCGGACGGAAGCACCGGGCGCCGTCGTTGCAGGCGGTGGCTCACGGTTGAAGAGGGCCGGCTTCCGTTCCCCCGATCCGCTCGCCGCGCCGAACGACCCCGGCGGGGGCGGGTCGACGACCCCGTCCGCCCGGGAGACCGGGCCGCCGAGGCCGATGTGCGCCGCCGCCCCTTACTCCCGCCTCGCCCCTTTCCCCCGCTCCCGTCCCGCCCCTTTCCCCCGCTCCCGTCCCGCTCCCTCAGTTGTTCTCCTCCTCCAGCTCCTCCTCCAGCTCCTTCTTCTTCCTTTCCTGCTCTTCCTTCTCCTTCTCGTGGGCCTTCTCCACGGCCTCGCACTCCATCGTCGTGTCCTGGGACGGCCCGCCGTACGCGGAGCTGATCCGGATGTCGCCGGGCCGCTCGACGGTCAGCCTGGTGAACTCGCCCTCGTCCGTCAGACAGCCGTTCTCCGCCCACAGCCAGGGCGAGTACGCGATCCGTACGGTCACCTTGCCGGCCTTCGGCATCCGGACGACGAGGTTGGCGCCGTCGGCGCTGACCACGGAGGCGGGCTTGTCGACCAGCGGGGTCGCGTTCTTGACCCGGTAGATCTTCCAGTTGGCGTCCTCCCAGACCGGCTGGAGATAGCTCGGCCCGCTGGACACCAGCGCGTGTTCCAGCTTCGCCGGGCCGTCCGGTTCGCCGTTGACGAGGACGACGAAGCCCACCGCCCACTGGGAGAGCCAGGCCTTGTAGGCGGAGGCGGAGAAGCCGCCCTCGGGCTCCTCGGTGCCGCCGTGGCCCTCGTAGAAGAGCCGGCCCCGCTCGACGTCCGCCTGCCGGTTCCAGCCGCGGGCCATGTTGATGTACGGCGCGAGGATGGCGGCCTCGCGGTGGTCGCGGGCCGGGACGACCTCGACGCGCGTCTCCTCGGCGCCCAGCCGCTTCAGCTCGTTCACGACACCGTCCGTCTTCACGGCCCACTCCGGCACCGAGGTGTTGGTGACGATGTCGGCGATCGTCTTGCCGGACAGCCAGCTCACGGCGACCGCCATGGCGAGCCCGAGCGCCACCATGCGCCGCCGGGACGTGAACCAGGGGAGGGGGAGCGGCACCCGGGCCGTGAACCGGGGAAGGAGCGTCGGCCGGGGAGTGTCGGTGGCGGCCGGGACGGCGCCCCCGTCCGCCTGCCCGTCCCGCTCCCCCACGGGCTCCTCGCCCGCTCGCTTCTCCGTGCGGTACATCATGATCGCGAGCAGGGTCGCCGGGGCCGCCAGCTCCGAGAGCCGCTCGACGTTCGTACCGATCGGGGTCGGGATCAGATAGCAGAGGACCACGCCGAGCGCGTACACCGCGGCGCCGAGCCGCAGGGTGCGCCAGACGCGCGGGGCCGTGAGCACGACGATCACGCACAGCACGACCGGCGGCCATATACGGGCGAACGGCATCGGCTGCTCGCCCTCGAACGGGAACAGCAGCGTCGTCACGCCCACGACCGCCACCGGGGGCACCAGCAGGGCCGCGGCCCGGCCCCAGTCGCGGGACAGGAAGTAGGCGGCGCCGACGACGAGGACGAACAGGCCGGCGACCGGGCTGCCGGTGGTGGCCAGCGTCGCGCACAGCGCGGCGGCGCCGAGATGCCGGGCGCTGCGCCCGCTCACCACCGCGAGCACGGCCGCCATGCCGAAGGCGGTGCCCAGCACGAACGTCGAGCGCCCCGAGATCACCTGGCACCACAGCGAGAAGCCGACCGCCATCGCCGGCCACATCGGCTTGCGCACGCCCGTGCGCGCGACGAGTTCCGCGCCGAGGACAGTGGCCGTGACCCCGGACAGCATGGTGGTCGCGACGACCCCTATGGCGGCCATCAGATACGGGGACATCAGGCTGTAGTTGGCCGCGTGCAGACCGCCGTACCAGAACAGGTTGTATGCGGAGCCCGGGTACATCTTCGCGAACTCGGCCCACGCCACCTGGGCGGCCAGATCGCCGCCGCCGGTCGCGAAGACCGCCCACCACACGAAGTACAGCGGCACCGCACAGGCGGTCACCGTCAGGGCCACCCGGTGCCGCTCGTGCCACACCCCACGTGCCTGCGTGGGCTTGTCGGCGCGCAAGGCAGGTCTGCGTGGGGTCAGCTCGGCAAAGGCCACTGCAATTCCGTTTCGGTTCGGCTCGGGCGCGCGCACGTGACTGGCGGGTGTCTGTCCTGTGGAGGTCTTTCCGAGGTAGACGCTAACCGTCCCCCGTGAGTTGGCTGACACGGCCCCATGTGACCAGGTGGTGACCGGGGCATGACGGAATAGAGCCCCATCAGCTTGAGACGGTTCCAGGAAGGGCGCGACCGGATAATTCCGGCCGCGCCCTTCAGGACAATCAGTAGAGGAACCTCAGGACCCGATGGCGAACGCGATGTCGCCCACCGCGTCGTCCGGCCCCGCCCCCTCCTTGTGCACGAGCCGCCCGGTCGGAACCGGGTCAGCCGAGGGCCTTCTCCAGGGCGCCCACCAGTTCCGCCGTCTCCGGCTCGGTCTGCGGGGAGAAGCGGGCGACGACCTGGCCGTCGCGGCCGACGAGGAACTTCTCGAAGTTCCAGCGGATGTCGCCGGTGTGGCCCTCGCCGTCGGCGAAGCCCACCAGGCGGTCGTAGAGGGTGTGCCGGGCGTCCCCGTTGACCTCGACCTTCTCGGTCATCGGGAAGGTCACGCCGTACGTCGCCGAGCAGAACTCGGCGATCTCCTCGGAGCTGCCGGGCTCCTGGCCCATGAACTGGTTGCAGGGCACCCCGAGCACGGTGAAGCCCTGCGCGGCGTACCGCTCCTGGAGCTTCTCCAGGCCCGCGTACTGCGGGGTCAGCCCGCACTTGGAGGCGACGTTGACGATGAGGACGGCCTTGCCCGCGTACTGGGCGAGGTCCGCGGAACCGCCCGTGAGGGCACCGATCTCGACGTTGAGGGGGGAAGAACTGGCATCTGTGGTCATAAGCGGATGCTAGCTCCGGTAGTTGTCGGTCGCGGCTCCCGCCCCCGAAGCCGTGACCAAGACCTCACCGGCCGCCGAACGCGAGTACAGCACCGACCGCCCCGCCCGCCGCCGCTCCACCAGCCCGGCGTCGAGCAGCACCCGCAGATGCCGCCCGACTGAGCCGAGCGCCTGTCCGGTCACGGCGGTCAGCTGGGTGGTGCTGTGGGGCGAGTGGAGGAGGACGAGCACGGCGGCGCGGCCCGGTCCGAGGAGTGCCCCGAGGGCCGCGGGCGGCGCCGTACGCCCGCCGCGGTGCTCGGCCAGCGCCCCCGCGCAGGGGTAGATGACGGCGTACCGCTCCGGCTCCTCCCACGCCACCCACCCCGCCTTCGGAGTCACGGGTACGAAGACCAGCTCGGCGCCGGCGATCTCGCGGGGCGGGTTCGCGTACAGGTTGATCTGCAGCCGGTCGCCGCCGAGCCAGCGCGTACCGGGCCGCAGCGCGTCCAGTACGGCTGCCCAGCCGACCTGACCGACCCGAGCGGTCCGCGCGACCACGTCGGCTTCGAGGATCCGGCGTCTTCGGTCCCAGTACGGGCGTACGGCGTCCTCCCATATGTGGGTGAGGAGAGCCGCCGCGCGTTCCGGGAGGTCGTCGCGGTCGGCGAGGGCGGCGGGGAGCGGGCCGGGGTGGGAGCGGGTGAGGTGGTCACGGGCGAGGGAGGGGGCGACCGTACGGATACGGGTGACGGCCTCCTCGAACGTCTCGCCGTACCGGGGAGTCGGGGTGAGGAAGTCGGCGGTCCAGGTGTGGCCGAGGCCGGCGCGGACGAGGAGGGCGGTGGTGGGGTCGTGCGCGAGCCGGTGGCGGTACGCGGGGAGGTGGGCGGTCAGCCAGGTGCGCTCGCCGGGGTGCGAGGCCGTCCCGGCCTGCAGCAGCCGGAGGCTCGCGAAGGTCTCGGCGAGGGGCGAGATGACGAACCGGCTGCGGGCCAGGGTGTCGGCGTCGACCTGCCACCAGCCCATGTCCGCGCCCGCCCCCGGATCGATGTTTCGCGTGTGCGCGAAAGAATAACGAGGACCGGGCGACCCTCGCAGACTCCCCGCATGCGCAGCTACTCCGCCCTGTTCCGCACCCCCGAGTTCACGCCGCTCTTCCTCTCCACGGCCCTCAGGACGGCCGCCTCGACGATCGGCGGCCTGGCCCTCGCCACCCTCACCTACCGCGCCACCGGCTCGCCCCTGCTCTCCGCGCTGAGCATGTTCGGCCCCCAACTCGCCCAGGTGGTGGGCGCGACGACCCTCCTCTCGGCCTCCGACCGCCTGCCCCCGCGCGCGACGCTGACGGGCATCGCGCTGGCCTTCGCCCTCGGTACGGCGGCGATGGCGACCCCGGGCCTGCCGATCGGCGCGCTCTTCGCCCTGCTGTTCGTCATGGGGCTGATCGCGTCGCTGGGGGCGGGTGTCGGCTGGGGCCTGCTGAACGAGATCCTGGCCAAGGAGGGCTATCTGCTGGGGCGTTCGGTCTTCAACATGTCCAACGGGCTGATGCAGATCGCGGGTTTCGCGACGGGCGGCGTCCTGGTGGCGACCCTCTCTCCGCGCACCACACTCCTCACCTCCGCGGCCCTCTACCTGGCAGGCGCCCTGGTGACCCGCCTGGGCCTGACCCGCCGCCCGCCCCGTCTCTCCGGCCGCCCGTCCATCGCCCAAACCTGGCGTACGAACGCCCAGTTGTGGTCGGTACGCCCCCGCCGCCTCACCTACCTCGGCCTCTGGATCCCCAACGGCCTGGTCGTCGGCGTCGAGTCCCTGTACGTCTCCTACGACCCCGAATCCGCGGGCACCCTCTTCGCCTGCGCGGCCCTCGGCATGCTGATCGGGGACGTGACGATCGGCCGGTTCGTGCCACCCCGGTTGCGGCGTCAACTGGCCGTGCCCCTCCTCCTGTTGCTGGCCGTGCCGAACCTGCTCTTCGCCTTCGGCCCCGGGGTGTGGGTGGCCGCGCTGACGGTCTGCGTGGCCTCGGTCGGCTACGGCGCCAGCCTCGTCCAGCAGGAACGCCTCATGTCCCTCACCCCGCCCGAACTCTCCGGCCACGCCCTCGGGTTGCACTCCGCCGGCATGCTCACGATGCAGGGCGTGAGCGCGGCCCTGGCGGGCACGATCGCCCAACTCACCTCCCCAGGCGCGGCGATGACGGTGATGGCGGCGGGGTCGGTGTGCGTGACGGTGGGGCTGGTGGTGGCGGGACGGCGCGCGGAGCACGGCAGGGCCGAGAACGAGTGCGCCACGCCCGCGGCGCGGGAAGGGATGGGCGTGACCTACGCGCCTGGGCCGCGTGGGCGCGACTCGACCGGCTCGCCAAGGGGGACCCACCCGGATGACGACGCGTGACGAACGTACGAAGAAGTCGGAGCAGGCGGAGCAGGCGGAGCAGGCGGAGCAGGCGACCGAGGGGGAATCCGGCACCGACGACGGTGTCTCCGAGTCCGAACGGCTCTTGTTCGGGGGGCCGTTGCGGTATGACATGGGGTTCAACCAGCACCAGGGGTCCTTTCTGGAGCTGGGGCTGCGGACCATGGTCGGGCGGATGCCCCGGCTGATCGGCGCCACCGTCCGGCTCGCCCACCGCGCCGACCCGCGCGCTCTGCGTACGGTCGCCGTCGCCGAGTTGGGCGGGGGAGTGGCGCAGGCCGTCGGGCTCGTGGCCGTCAACCGGGTGCTCGCCCAGCTGCTCGGCGGCGGCGCCACCACCGACCGGCTGCGGGACGCCGTACCGGCGCTGGTCGTCGTCGCGGTCGCCGCGCTCGTCGGGGCGCTGTTGCGGTCCGCGTCCACCGCCGGGACCGGGCGCCTTGAGCCCAAGGTGTTCCGGGTGGCGACCGAGGAGTATCTGGAGCGGGTGGCCCGGGTGGAGCTGGCCGCCGTCGAGGACGAGGAGTTTCATAAACTGCTCGACTCCGCTCAGTGGGGGGCCGAGTCCGCGCGGCGCATGATCCGGTTCTGTACGTCCGTCATGACCGCGACCATCGCGCTGATCGCCGCCGCCGGTGTGCTCACCGTGCTGCATCCGGCCCTGCTGCCCCTCCTCGCGCTGATGACCCTGCCCAGTGCGTGGAGCGCGCTCACCATCGCCCGTCGGCGGTACGTCTCCTTTCACACCTGGGTCCAACACGCCCGCGCGGGGCAGCTGTTGGGGCGGCTGCTGATCGACACGCAGGCCGCGCCCGAGGTGCGGGTGCACAACATCGGGCCGTTTCTGCTGCGGCACTTCCGGACCATGGCCGAGACGGGGGAGCGGGAACAGACCCGGCTCGCCTCGCTGGCCGCCCGTACCGGGCTGATCGCCTCCGGGTGGACGGGTATCGCGACCGCCGGTGCGTACGGCGTGCTCGGGCTGCTGCTGTGGACCGGGGCCATGGATCTGGCCGTCGCCGGTACGGCCGTCATCGCCATCCGGACCGGGTCCGCCAACCTGGAGGCGCTCGTCGTCCAGCTCAACTACCTCTACGAGGAAAGCCTGTTCGTGGCTGATCTGGAGCGGTTGTGCCAGGAGGCGGACCGCCGGCTCATCCCCGAGACGGGTCGGCCATTGCCCGCCCACGTCGACGCCATCCGCTTCGAGAACGTTTCCTTCACCTACCCGGGCACGGCCACCGAACCCGCCCTCGACGCCGTGAACGTCACCATCCCGACCGGCCGGATCGTCGCGCTGGTCGGCAACAACGGCAGCGGGAAGTCGACGCTGGCCAAGCTGCTGTGCGGGCTGTACGCGCCCGACACCGGCCGCATCCTCTGGGACGGGCTCGACTCCACCGAGCTGGACCGCACCGACCTCTTCGACCGGATCGCGGTCGTCGCCCAGGACTTCTACCGCTGGCCCTTCACGGCCCGCGTCAACATCGCCATCGGCCGCCCCGACGCCCCGCACGAGGACGAACTCCTGCACGCCGCCGCCGAGTACGCGGGCGCCGACGAGACCATCGCCGCGCTGCCCCGGGGCTGGGACACCCTCCTCGCCCGTGGCTACAAGGGCGGGCACCAGATCTCCGGCGGCCAGTGGCAGCGCCTCGGCATCGCCCGCGCCCGGCACCGCGACGCCCGCATCCTCGTCGTCGACGAACCGACCAGCGCCCTGGACGCGGAGACCGAGCAGCGCGTCTTCGACCAGATCCGCAGCCTCGCCGCGGCGGGCCAGACGATCATCCTGATCACCCACCGGCTGCACAGCGTCCGGCACGCGGACGAGATCTACGTCCTGGAACGGGGCCGGGTCGCCGAACACGGCACGTTCGACGACCTGATGAGGGCCGAAGGGAAGGGGCCGGGGCTGTTCCGGCGGATGTATCTGGTGCAGTCGGAGCAGTACCGCCTCGACGGAGAACAGCGAGCCGGGGAGTGATCCACATCACGAGCGTGTGATGTGAAGAAAGTGAAGGAAGCGTGCCTCGCGGGGTGCGCGGTGCTGGCATGCTCATGCGTGGCTACTGAGGGGTAACTATTCATGTTCCACCTCAACCCCCGTGCCCCGTCCCCCAGTTCGATCAACTCGATCCCGAGGACCCCCACGCGTGCACAAGCTCACCAGACATGCCTTACTGGCGTCCGTCACCGTCGCCGCCCTGCTCGCCACCGGTTGCTCCGCAAGCTCGTCGACGGAGACCGGCAACGCGGGAGCGGCTGCGGCTGCGGCCGAGACCCCCGCCGCCACCTCCAGGCCGGACCAACTCGCCGTCGTACAGGCCCCGTTGGGCAAGTCCGCACCGACCGCCCTGGCCACCCAGGACACCACCGAAACAGGCGGCTCGGCGCAGAAGTCGTCGCTCAAGGTCGCTTCGTACAACAAGAAGAGCGGGCGGGCGGTCATCACCGCCAAGTCGGTGACCGCCCCGGCCGACGGCACCGCCACCCCGTCCTCGTCTCCCACGTCGGAGACGCCCGCGCCCGTCGCCGTCGGCGACGTCATCGCCAGTGCGCCCGCCCCCGGTGCGCCCGACGGTCTGCTGGCCGAGGTCACGAAAGTCGTCGGCGAGGACGCGAGCGGTGGTACGGAGGTCGTCACCAAGGCCGCCGAACTCAGCTCCGTACTCGGTGAGTCGAAGGCCGAGGGTGAGGTTCCGGTCGACCCGGCCGCCATCGAGGTCGAGCCGCTCGTCGAGGGTGTGAAGGTCTCCTGGGCGAAGACCGGCGACCTCACCTTCGGCCCCGAGGGCGCCAAGCTGCCGCTGGGCAGCCTGCGTATCGACGTGGGTGCCGCGATCGCCACCGCCGAGGGCGCTCCCGCCTCGGCGGCGGCCTCCGTGGAGGGCTTCGTCCAGCTCGCGCCCGAGGTCGCCTTCTCGTACGACGGTTCCGGCAGCGGGACCGGCTCCGCGCCCGGCGGCGCGTTCCTCGGGCTGACCGGTGACTGGGCCTCGCAGTGGTCGCTGAAGGGCCGCGCGGCCGGGACCACCACGACCGACGGCAAGCCGCTGCGCATCCCCTTCGCGCAGCTGCACGCCGACCCCGTCATCCAGGCGGGCCCGGTCCCGATCGTCGTCAACCTCGACCTGGTCTGCTACTTCCAGGTCGCGGCCGACGGCACGGTGACCGTCGACGTCGAGCAGGACCTCAAGGGCGACTTCCGCGTCGGCGGCAGCTTCTCCTGGAGCAAGGGCTGGACGCCGGTCAGCGAGTCCGCGATGACCGGGACGCCGCTGGACGTGAGCGTCACGGCGACCGGTGACGTCAAGGCGTCGTTGGGCGCCGAGGCGTCGATCGGTCTGTACGGCACCGTCGGTGTCAGCGCCGACCTCGCCCCGTATCTCCGCGTGGAGGCGGACGCGGTGGCCGAGGGGTCGAGCGACGGGACGGGGTCGGCGAGCGGTTCCTGGGCGCTGTTCGGGGGCGTGGATCTCTCCGGCGCCCTCCAGATCCAGCTGACCATCTTCGGTACGCCGATCTTCCAGCACCGGATTCCCCTGGGGGAGTTGCACGAGGAGTGGCCGTTGGCGAAGGGCGAGGCGACGGCCTCGAACGCGTCGGCGACACCGGCTGCCTGACACATGACAGAGGGGCCCTTCCTGCCCGGTACCGGGCAGGAAGGGCCCCTCTGTCATGTGCCCCTGGGGTCAGCCCAGTTGCCTCACCGTGTCGTATCCGCTGGACTTCAGCGTCGTCGGCGTCGCGTTGATGGCGGTGGCGGAGCCCGTGTACATGAGCAGGGCGCCGGCGGTGTTGGTCGCCAGCATGTCGGGGATGCCGTCGCCGGAGATGTCCGGAGTGCCGTACACCAGCGGGTAGTTGGCGACCGTGTACGTGGTGGCGCCGTAGACGTCGTCGCCGTCCAGGCTGCCGCCCGACGTACCCAGGCTGGTGAGGACCGTGCTCACCCCGTCGCTGCCGAGGATGCCCTTGCGCAGCACGATGTTGCCCGCCGCGGTCCGGTACGTCATGTCCATCGCCTTGTCACCGTTGTAGTCGGCGATGGCCACGAAGTCGCGGCCCTCCCAGGAGGTGGTGGTGTGCTGGGTGGCGGTGGTGAAGGCGCCGCCCGTGTAGCCGGAGAGGATCCACAGCTCGCCGCCGCCCACGCCACCCGCGACGAACAGCTCGGGCTGGCCGTCGCCGGTGAGGTCGCCCGCCGACTTGATCTCGGACCAGGTGGACGGGGCCGGCATGTTGGCGGGCAGCCGTACCTCGACGCGCTCGTTGACGTTGACGGCGCCGTAGCCGTCACCGGCATAGATGAACACCCGGTTGTCGGGGGTGCGCACGACCCAGTCGGTGACGCCGTCGCCGGGTGCGAAGTCGCCGTTGTGGGTCACCAGCGAGTACACGGGGTTCGTGCTGTCGCCGTTCCACAGGTGCGGGGCGGTGCCGTCGTCCCGGAGCAGCTCTCCGTCGTCGTGCTGGCCCCAGGAGCTGACGATCCACGCGCCGTTCTGGTCAGTGGTGTTGATCCAGAGGTTTCCGGCGGCGGTGAGGTGGGCGTAGTCGGGGGCACCGTCGCCGTTGAGGTCGCCGGGGGCGTCGGCGGTCGGGCGCGGGGTGACGTAGAAGCTGTGCTTGTACGGGTTCGGCGAGATGTTGCCCGCCGAGTCGACGGCCTTGACGTAGAGGGTGTTGGGGCCGGCCGCGGGGGGCTGGAACCCGGTGTAGTTCTCCGTCGAGGTGATGGCGGT
Source organism: Streptomyces sp. GQFP (assembly GCF_021545335.1). Taxonomy (GTDB): domain Bacteria; phylum Actinomycetota; class Actinomycetes; order Streptomycetales; family Streptomycetaceae; genus Streptomyces. Next base: position 5,982,338 of record NZ_CP089312.1, read on the forward strand.
GGTGCAGGTGGCCGCGCCCGTGCCCTGCTTGGTGCCCGCGCAGGCGTAGTAGTTGTAGGTGGTGTTGTTGACGGAGAAGATGAACTTCACGATGTCGCTGTCGGCGCCCTTGGTGAAGGTGAAGTCACCGGCGGTGCCGAACTTGACGGTGGACCAGACCTCGCCGTTGCTGTCGTTGTTGTTGTCGGCGGGGAACTGCGTCGAGGTGACGTTGGTGGGTGAGTCGGGCAGGTCGCTGTCGTAGGCGAAGCGGCACAGCCCGGCGCCGCTCGTGGGCGACCAGGCGCTGCTGACCTTCGCGTCCCAGGACCGCACCCGCCACACGTAGTTGTAGCCGTTGGACAGCGTGAACTTGGTGGAGTCGAGCTTGACCGAGGCGGTCTCACCGTCGTCCACCGCGTCGGAGAAGTACTTGTGGGTGGTGTCGTACGACCCCTCGCGCCAGACCTCGAACTCCAGCTTCGCCAGGTCGCTGTCGGGGTCGGTGGCCTTGGCCTGGATGGTCGGAACGGTCTTGCCCAGGCTGATGAAGGGCCGGTCGCTGGTGTCGCAGCCGCCGGGGCTCATGGTGACCGAGGTCGGCAGGCCCGGCTTGCGGTTGTAGGTGATGGCCACCGACGGCGAGCCCTCGCCCTCGGCCTTGAACTTCTTCCAGGAGTACGTGTCCGTCTCCAGGCTCGACGCCGAACCGGTCGGCGCGGAGGACGAAGTCGAGGCCACCAGACCGATGTTGAAGGAGGTCCAGCCGTTGTCCGCGGCCTCCTGGGCCAGCGAGGTCACGGTGAAGTTGACGTTCGTGTCGGGGCAGGAGCTGTTGGACTTCCAGCCGTACGCGAACGACTTCGAGGTGATCTTCCGGCTCCAACTGGGCTGCTTGTTCCAGGTGGTGGAGCTGGAGAAGGTGCCGGTGCGCCACACCTGCATCGTGCGCTTGCTGCACGACCAGGAGTGGGTCTCCAGGATCTTCAGGGTGGCGCTGGAGACGTCGGCGCCCTTGATGGCCTTCTGGAGCTTGAGCTTGAAGAGGGACCGGGCGGTGCCCCAGGTGTCCCGCTCGAAGCCGACGCGGGCTTCCTTGGTGTCCTGGTTGTAGTTGGCGCCGTCGTAGAAGCTGGAGCTGGGGTACTTCTTGTAGACGGTGGTCCAGTTGGACCGGGTCGCGGTGGTGGACGGGTCCAGGAACAGCGGGTACACGGGGGCCTTGGCGCCGGTCCGGTCGAGGTACTCGCTCGGCGGGTCGATGGTCAGGACGCGGCTGACCTGGTTCAGGGAGGCCCCCGCGGTGGTGGCGTGCGCGCCCTCGCCGGGCCCGTTCACGGCGGGCAGCGCGAGGGTCTCGTTCGCGGTGGCGGCCGGGAGGGCGTAGGCGGCGGGGTCGATGTCCGCGCCGGTGAGCTGGGAGGCGGAGTCGTCCGACGAACTCCCGGCGCTCTCCTCGGGGTTGGCCTCGGCGGACTCGTCCACCTCCGAGGTCCAGCCCTCGACGTCCTCGGCGTCCTCGTTGCTGCCGGCGGCGGCGTCCGTGTCGGCGGCCGGGGTGTCCGTGTCGTGCGTGCCCGCCGAGTCCCAGAGGAACGGGGTGGGCGAGACGGAGACCTCGTTGCCGTCCTTGTCCTTGCCGTGCACGACGTCGGTGGACGGGTCGAGCGAGAAGGCGAGGGTGGGCGAGGTGAAGCGGTAGCGGGGCGGGTCGGCGGCCAGCGCGGCGGCGGCCTCGGGGGTGTGGATGACCAGGACATGGGTGTACCCGGTGTCCCGCGCGGTCAGCATCAGGTCCACGTCGGGCAGTACGTTCTCGTACAGCGCCCTGTTGTCCTCGACGACCGGCTCGGGGAGCCCGCCGGGCCACTCGACCTGGATCTCGTGGCCCTCGGCGGACATCGTCAGGAGCGGGGTCCAGGCGTTCTCGGCGTCATCGGCGACGGTGTCGGCGGAATGCGTGCCGTTAACCTGCAATTCACCTGAGGAATGCGAGACGTTCTCTCGGGCGGAGGTTGTGAAGATCGCGCGATTGATTGCGGCTTTACCAGAGAAGCCTGCGCCGTTCACCTTCGATTTACCTGCGGCGAGGCTGTAGTTCGAGTCCCCCGACGCGAAAGTCACGGGATAGGGGCTGTTGACGGTGGTCCAGCCGGCCTTTCCCTCCCGCAGCGAGACATCGACCGGCGCCCACTTGCCCTTGGCGTTCTTCGCCCGCACCGGCGCCACGGAGGCCGTGTAGGTGAAGGAGCCGTCGGGATTGGCGAAGGTCTGCGAGAACTCGTCGGTCAGCGCGGCCACTTCGACCTTCTTGCCGGTCTTACGGGCCTTCTGCTGAGCCGTGTCCTCGGCGCTGACCTCGCTCTTCGCCGCCTTGGCCTTCGCGCCCGCGGCGGGCGACCTCTCCGTGGCCGGCCCGTCGTCGCTCAGGGCCAGGACGGTGGCGCCGCCGGCGAGCAGCGCGAGGGCGATCGCGGCGGCGACGCCGCGTCGAACTCCCCGTCTGCCAGAGGGTGCTGATGCAGTGTCATGACTGTCGTGGTCGCTCAAGGGACCCTTCTCCCACTGTCCTTGGGTCAGGCTTGAACGCACGACCCCCCGTTTTGGACGTGTGGAGTATGTGCAAGCCACCCCGGCGAGATCAACACCCCTGTGAAGCCGAGAAGTAGGAGAGGCGTAAGTGGCTGTGGGGTATGGAGATTCTTTGCTGTTCTTTGTCGCTTTTTGGGGCGTGACATAGCTAACACAAACTTATCTGACCTTGACGCAGATCTTCACGAGGGGTCAATTTCATCCCGTCATTGATCACCGTGTGCCATCACTCCGAACGTTTTTCGGATGGCGTGCGGCACGGTGATACGGGGAAACGGGGAGAGGTCGGTCCGCCATGCGTGGGGGCTTGTCGTGGTGCGGCAAAGGTTGGCTGACGGAGAGAACTTCACGTGATCGGCTGTTCCGCCGAAGAGCGCGACTAGGAGTCGTCGCCGCCGTTTTCCTCGCCCTCAACGTCGCCTCGTTGCAGGGCGCCGTGGCGTTCGGCCCCGACAACGACGCCCGTACGACGGTCGAGCTGGACGAGCTCCAGGCGACGGACGCCGTCCCGGTCGACGAGACCAAGACCGACAAGCTGGAGCAGCTCGAAGCGCCCGCGCTGGAGAAGCTGACCGACTACGCCCCGGCGGCCGTGGTCCAGGTCCCCGAGGCCGTCGACGTGACCGCCCCGGTCGCCGACGTGACCGCGGGCGGCACGCCCAAGCCGGTCGCCGCCTCCACCGACGGCACGCTGACCGTCGGTGTCACCGCACCCGACGGCGCGACGCAGGCCCAGGCCGACTCCCTCGAGGGCGCCTGGAACGTCACGGTCGAGCCCGAGGCCGACGCGGTGGCCGCCGGTACGCAGGGCGTCATGCTCCAGATCGACGCCCCCGACACCGCCACCGGTGACGCGGTCATCCAGATCGACGCGACCCGCTTCGCCGAGACGTACAGCGCGCAGTGGCTGGACCGCCTGTCCTTCGCCCTGATGCCGGCCTGCTACGCGACGACGCCGGAACTGGAGGAGTGCTCCACGGGCGTCCCGGTGACCACCGAGGTCGAGCGCACCACCGACGAGGTGACCGTCTCGGTCGACGCGGGCGGCGACGACTCCGGCTCGGAGGCGGACCCCGGCGAGGACACCGCGACCGACGAGACGTCCGACTCCACCGACACCACCAAGGACATCCAGGAGACCCTGCTCAACCTGACCGTCGACACCGCCGCCCTGGCCTCGGTGTCCACGGCCACGTCGACGAGCGCCTCCACGGCCGCGAGCACGGACGAAGGCTCGGCCAACTCGGCGGTATGGCGCGGTGAGAGCGCGACCGGCGTTCAGCAGGTGGCCGACTCGGCGGGCGGCCTGCTGGTCGGCACCTCCTACGGCGCGGGCTCGGGCGGCGACTTCGCCGCGACCCCGCTGTCCTCGGCGGGCACCTGGTCACAGGGCGGCTCGTCCGGCGCCTTCACGTACGCGTACACGATGGCGGGCCCGCAGGTCCCGTCCGGCCCGTCCCCGAACGTAACCCTGAGCTACAACTCCCAGTCCTCGGACGGCCGTACGTCGGGAACGAACAACCAGGTCTCGTGGATCGGCGAAGGCTGGGACTACAACCCCGGCGCGATCACTCGCACGTTCGTGGGCTGCGCGGCGGACACGGCCGACGCGAACAACGACAAGCACTTCACCGGCGACCAGTGCTGGGGCTCCAACAACGCGGTGCTGACGCTGAACGGCACCACGACCGAGCTGGTGTACGACGATGACGACGAGGTGTGGAAGACCTCCCGGGGCGACAACACGCGAGTGGAACTCCTCGACGCGGCGGACTACAAGCGCATCGTCAAGGACCCCGACGCCAGCTCCAACAACGGTGACAACAACGGGGAGTTCTGGCGGGTCACCACCAGCGACGGCACCCAGTACTACTTCGGCATGAACCGCCTGCCGGGCTGGACCTCCGGCAAGGAGGAGACCAAGTCGGTCCTGAACGTGCCGGTGGCGGGTAACCACAGCAGCGACCCGTGCTACGCCACCAAGTTCGAGGACTCCTTCTGCGACCAGGGCTGGCGCTTCCAGCTCGACTACGTCGTAGACCTCAACGACAACGCGATGTCGTTGTGGTGGCACAAGGAGACCAACGCCTACGCCAAGAACAACAAGGAAGCCAAGGCGGTCGAGTACGACCGCGCCGGCTACCTCTCCCGCATCGACTACGGCCAGCGCGCGGACGCCCTCTTCTCCGCCGAGCCGCTGGGCCGCATGAAGTTCACCGCCCAGGAGCGCTGCTTCGAGAAGGACGGCGACAACACCTGGGACTGCTCCAACACGAGCTTCGACTCCAAGCAGTCGTACCTGACCCGCCCGTGGTTCGACACCCCGGCGGACCTCGCCTGCAAGACGAACACGAAGTGCTCGACGTACGCCCCCACGTTCTGGTCGCGTAAGCGCCTGGCGACGGTGACGGCGTGCGCCCAGCGCGAGCAGGGCGTGAAGCTCACCGAGTACAACTCGGCGGACGACACGGGCTCCCGCAACGCCTGCGGCATCGACGACTCGACGTACGGCACGACAGCCCTCTCGAAGGTGGACTCCTGGAGCCTGGCCCAGTCGTTCCCCTGGGGCCTGACCGGTGAATACACCGCACTCTGGCTCGAGTCGATCACCCGCACCGGCTACGCGGTGGACGGTTCGACGGAACGCCTGAACCCGGTGATCTTCGGCCGCAACAAACTGGTGCTGCCCAACCGCGTAAAGAAGGCAACGGGCGACACCGACCCCCTCTTCGGCCGCCTGCGCATCCAGGACGTGGTCTCGGAGTACGGAGGCCGCACCCACGTCACGTACAAGGCACCGGAGGGCGCCTGCGCCACGGGCACGGACTTCCCGGCGGTCGACAAGAACACCCTGCGCTGCTACCCGGCCTACTGGCACGCGGACGGCGAACTGACCGACAACCGCATCTCGTGGTTCCACAAGTACGTGGTCGAGTCGATCACGGAGTACCCGCAGCTGGCGGACGCGACGGACGTCACGACGACGTACGAGTACGACACCGACACGTCCAACAAGACGGTAGGCGCCCTCTGGGCCAAGAACCAGGCGGAGTTCTCCCGCCCGAAGACCCGCACGTGGGACGACTGGCGCGGCTACCCGGTGATCACGACGATCTCGGGCGTCCCGTCGGCACCGGATGGGAGCGTGGCGTCGAAGTCGGTGACGCGCTACTTCCGGGGCATGAGCGATGACGTCCTGGACGACAGCACACCGAAGGACTCGAGCGACGACGTCAAGCGGTCGTTCAAGGTCCAGGACGTCACGGGTGCGGACATCGCGGATGACCGCAAGGCGTATGCGGGGATGGTCGCGGAGTCGCTGACGTATCCGGATTCGGGGGCGTCGACGTCGGCGGACTGGTTGTCGCGGACGGTCAACTATCCGGATGCGCCGGTGCGGTTGGCTACGCGGGATCGGACGGACGGTCCGGATGTGGTGTCGGAGCGCGTGACGCTGGGTGCCGTCAAGACGGTGACCAAGTCGTCGGGCACTCGGCCGGGCGACTCGGCGACGCTGCGGACGGTGCTGACGGAGACGGACTACGACGCGACGTACGGTCTGCCGACCGAGGTTCGGGAGTTCGGGGACAACGCGGCGTCGAAGACGACGGACGACTCGTGCACGCGCACGTCGTACGTGCACAACAACTCGACTGCCGTGGACGGCATCTTCCTGATCGGCCTGGTCAACAGGACGGTCACGACGACCGGTACGACCACTTGCTCGACGGACCTGTCGGCGTCGACGGCCTCGACGATGGTCACCGGCTCGCGTGTCTACTACGACGGTTCCACCGACCTGGGCGCGACGCCGACCAAGGGTCAGGTGACACGGACCGAGGTGCCTACGGGGCCGGGGACGGGCTGGGACACCACCAACCCCGAGTCGCGTACGACGTACGACGAGTTCGGCCGGGTGACCAAGGTCGTCGACCCGACCGGGCTGACGAACACCACGGCCTACACGCCGGGCTCAGGTCAGGTCTACGAGATCAAGACGGTCAATGGCACCAAGGCTGACAGCAGTGGTGCGGAAACCGGCCTCATCACCACCACCAAGGTGGAGCCCGGCCGCGGCGCGACGCTGACTTCGACGGACCCCAACAGCCGCGTCACGTCGTACGCGTACGACCCGCTGGGCCGCACCACGGCCGCCTGGGGCCCGACCCAGTCGGCCACGGACGACCCCGACGCGCGATACACGTACAACACGGTCGAGGGCAAGCCGGTATCAGTGGTCACCGAGGCGCTGAAGGACAACCCCAGCAGCGCGTCCGGTGACGCGACCTACACCACCTCCACCGCGATCTACGACGGTCTGGGCCGTGAACGGCAGTCCCAGACCCCGGCGGTGGGCGGCGGCAAGCTGATCACCGACACGTTCCACAACGCGGCCGGCCAGGTCAGCTTCACCCGCAACGCCTACTACATGGCGGGCGCCCCCGGCGCCGACCTGATCGTCCCCGTCTCCGAGTCGGTCGTCCCCAACGCGACCACCTACACGTACGACGGCCTGGGCCGCGTCCTCACCGTCACGCCCGTCCACCACTCCTTCCCGCAGACGGGCCTGGAGTACGAGGACGGCACCGCCAAGGTGAAGACCACGGACCGCCGCACCCGCTACCAGTACGGCCTCGACTACACGATCGTCCGCCAGCCTGAGGGCACTCCCGGCTCCCGGGTGTGGACGGACACGTTGGGCCGCACGGTCCAGCAGGACACGTACAGCGACACGGCGCTGACCGAGGCCGGTGCGATCAGCACGACGTACGAGTACGACCAGCGCGGCGACATGACCAAGTCCACGGACGAGGCAGGTCACTTCCGCACCTGGACGTACGACGCCCTTGGCCGGGTAACCGACAGTACCGACCCGGACACCGGAGCCACGCACACGACGTACGACGCGTACGGCCGAGTGGACACCGCGAAGGACGGCCGCGGCCAGACAGTCACCTACAGCTACGAGCGCTTCCACCGGGTGTCGGAGATCAAGTCGACCCCGGCGGGCTCCACTTCGGGTACGACGGTCCAGTCGTACGTGTACGACTCGGCGCCCGGCGGCAAGGGCCAGCTGGCGTCGGCCACCCGTTACAACGACGGCGGCAAGGCGTACAAGACGTCGATCGCCGGCTACACGGCGGACTACCAGCCGACGTCGATGACACTGACGTTGCCCGACGGCACGACCTCGGGTACGACTGCGGACGGCTTCAAGACCAACTACACGTACGACTACACGTACAACGACGACGGTCAGCTGGAGAAGTACACCTCCCCGGAGGTGGGCGGCCTCAGCGCCGAGTCCGTCATCACGCGCTACAACGAGGCCGGCCTGCCGACCACGGTCTCCGGGCAGGACTGGTACGTCGCCGAGACGTCCTACTCGCCCTACGGCCAGGTGATGCGCTCCACGGTGGGCGAGGTCGGCCACCGGGTCTGGCAGGACAACTCTTTCGACGAGTCCACCGGCGAACTGCTCACGAGCAAGCTCGTCCGGGAAAACATCGGTGACACGGGCGTCGTCCCCGATCACACGGTGAGCACGCGCGCCTATTCCTACGACCCGTCGGGCAATATCCTGTCGGTCGCGGACAAGCTCGGCTCGGGCACCACGGCCACCACCGACCAGCAGTGCTTCACGTACGACACGCTCGGTCAGCTGAAGACGGCATGGACGACTCCGAGCGGCAAAGCCTGCACCGCCTCCGGCAAGTCGACGGCCGAGCCGGTGTATTCGGACGGCACCATCAATGTCTCGTCGAACTACGACGGTTACTGGCAGTCGTACACGTACGACGTGTTGGGCAACCGGAAGTCGAAGACGGTCCACAAGGCGGACCCGACGGTCACGTCCGGGGTGGTCGACACCAAGAACGACGTGGTCACCGACTACAACTACGGCAAGAGCGACGACACGACGGTCAAGAACGACCAGCCGCACACCCTGACGTCGTACGACACCACGTACAAGACGGCGGCCGGGGCCGAGGTCAAGACCCGCTCGACGCAGACGTACGACGCGGCGGGCAACCTGACGAACCGCACCACGGGCGGCGACACCGAGCAGGGCCTGACCTGGACGTGGGACGGGCAGATCGAGTCGGTGACGGGCTTCGGTCCGGATGGCTCCGGGCCTTGGCTGGGCACGTCCGACATGTGCATGGACCTCGCGGGCGGCAACCCCGTAGCCGGCGGCATCATCCAGATCTACGTGTGCAACGCGTCCAAGGCGCAGAACTTCCGCCTTGAGGCGCTGGACGCCGACAACAACGGCACGGTCGAGGACAAGACCATCGGGCAGTTCGTCGTCGCGGGCGCCTGTGCCCAGCCGACGAGTGCGGCGGCGGGAGCGGCGGTCCAGGTCCAGCCCTGCGACAAGACAGTGGCAACACAGCACTGGCAGGCCCTGGACACGGGTCTGCTCAAGCTCGTGGGCACCACCCTGTGCATGAACGCCCCGTCCACCGCGAACAGCACCGACCTGGTCCTGGCGACCTGCTCGGCGTCCGCGACCGGTCAGGTGTTCAAGCCGGCCTCGAAGACGACGTACGTGTACGACGCCCTCGGTAACCGCGTGCTGGAGCGTTCGACCTCCGGTGCGGTTCTGCACCTGCCCGACACGACTGTCTCCCTGACGGTCTCGGGCAAGCTCCGCTCGGCCGAGCGCGTCTACGGCCACGGCGGCGCCCCGACGGTGACGCGCTACCGCGAGGCGTCCTCCGCGACCGGATCCAGCGAGCAGCTGTTCGCCCAGGCGGTCGACCACAACGGCACCCCGCTGGCCGAGGTCCGGTTGGACGGCGGCCAGGCGGTGCGCATCACCAAGAAGGACCCGTGGGGCGAGGAACGCAAGGGGTATACCCCGGCGCGCTCACGCACGACGTTCGCGACGGGTGACGACGATAAGGCCGCGGGCCTGGTTCACCTCGGAGCGCGGGAGTACGACCCGGCGACCGGCCGCTTCATCTCGGCGGACCCGGTCCTGGACGAGAGCGACCCGCTCCAGGCGAACGGCTACTCCTACGCGAACAACAACCCAGTCACGCACTCCGACCCGTCCGGTCTGACGTCGTCGGCATCGAGCTTCGACGCGTCGATCGCGGCGCTGGAGAGCCAGATCGCCGAGTACCAGCGCACCCTGTCGGTCTCGATCGGCGACGTGATCCTGTCGGTCGGCTGGGCGGTGTTCAAGGAGTTCATCGGCTGGAACGACGTGGTCGGCTGCTTCTCCCAGGGCGACCTGTGGGCCTGCGGCAGTCTCCTGATGGACGCGATTCCGTGGACGAGCGTCTTCTCCAAGGGCAAGAAGATGTGGCGGGCCTTCAACGCCACGTTGAGTGCGGTGAAGGCGTGGAAGGCGGCCAAGGCCGCCGCGGAAATCGGCCTGAAGGCGGCCAAGGCGGCCAAGGCCGCGCTGATCAAGGCGAAGAAGGCGGCAGAGGCGGCTGCGGCCGAAGCCAAACGCAAGGCGAGAGCGGCAGCGAAGGCTGCGGCTGAGGCTGCGAAGAAGAAGTCTCATACCGGGTCGAAGGGCGCGCGGGGTAATGCGCCGCAGGTCCAGGCCCGCAAGACGGCCCAGCAGAAGGGGTCGTCCGGCGGAGGGCGCGCGGAGTCCAAGTCCGGTGGGAAGCGAGGCGATTCGGGCCGGGACGACTCGGGTGGCGGGTCCGACGGAAAGTCGGACTCCGACGGCGGCTCGGGCGAAGGCTCTGGTGGTAACACGGAGGAAGGCTGCCTGAGGAACAGCTTCACACCGGACACCCGGGTTCTGATGGCCGACGGTTCCACCAAGGCGATCAAGGACGTCGAGGCCGGCGACAAGGTGCTGGCGACCGACCCGGAGACCGGAGAGACGCGGGTCGAGACGGTTACCGCCGAGATCAAGGGCCAGGGCGTCAAGCATCTGGTGACCGTCACCATCGACATCGACGGCAAGAATGGCTCGAAGACGGCCGAGGTCACCGCGACCGACCGCCACCCCTTCTGGGTCGCCGAACTCGGTGTGTGGGCCAACGCGACCGACCTTGAATCCGGCCAGTGGCTCCGGACCAGCGCCGGTACGCGTGTCCAGGTCACCGCGGTCCAGCGCTGGACCGCGTTGGATGCCACGGTCCACAACCTCAGCGTCAGTGACCTGCACACGTACTACGTGCTCGCAGGTGCCATGCCGGTCCTCGTACACAACTGTGATCTCGACGTCATCCGGACCGGCCAGCAGTTGGAACACAATCGCGCGGCCATGAACATCAACGGCCGGGACGGTTTCAGCGGGGTCTACGACCCGGACAGCGGTCGCGTGGCCATGGCGCTCAGCGGAGGGCCGAACGCTCTGGTGGACCGCTTCGGCGGGCACGGCATGATCAATGACAATGCCTTCAACGGATCGAGAAGGTCGGTCGGATTCGTTGCCATCCTGCAAGAGGACGGTGGAATCCTGATGAAGTGGAACTCTGTGAGTGTGAACGTGAGGAACTTCGGTGATCGGCCCGCACCCATGGAGCACCGTCAGGCGATCATGGATGAGGTCGCGCGGATCACTGGACTGTCGGTAAGGACATGAGTGAGAAGAGCTCGGTCGAGGTAGGCGGACTGGTTCTGCCGGAAGCCCTCGTGCATGCCGTGCGCGAGGGCGGGTGGACCCGTCCGAAGAACGTCGAGACCCTCCGGCGAGTCTTTGGTGACGAGCCGGACGGGCCGATGTTCTACGACCTGCCGTCGATGCTCCGGCAGAACGTGACCTTCCAGGCATCCTCTCCCGGCGAGGTCTATGGAGAGGTCTCGGAGTCCAGCGTCGGAGTACTTCCGGCTAAGGCGGTTCTCGTAGGCGACCTCGGTGCCGACATGCCCATCGCGCTGGACTATCGCGGCAGCCCAGGAAGCCCACGAGTGATCTATCTGGGTCCCTCAGGTTGGGTCGAAGTGGCTCCGAACGTTGAAGCCTTGCTGGCAGAACTTGGCGCGTAGGAGCCAAACAGTCGCACATGGTCGGCGGTTGGTTCAGGCACGCTGAAGCGTTCGGATCCCGGCACGCACCTGGGCCGCACGGGCCCTCACAGTGGGATCGGGTCGGTGCGCCGACTGCCCGATCCCTCCAGTCTCGCTCCCGTCCCGGCCACGGCACCCCCGGCAGAGCCCACCGGGCAGCGCCTCCGGCCGCCCCGGCACCCCACAGTCGGTGCACTCCATCAGCAGGGAGCGCCGGGGCCCGGGAGTCGGCGGTACGACAGCCCGCTCGGGCGGCATCTTGTCGAGCAGCCGCCGCTGAACGAACGCCCGGGGCGAGTGGACGCGGTCCGGAAGCCCGGCGAGGAGAGCGTGGGTGAGGTGCTCGGGGGACGCGCCCCGGGTCATCCAGTCGGCGGCCAGCTGTTCCAGAGCCGCGCAGTCAACGGCGGACAGAACGAGACGGGGCTCCTGGAGGCCGAGCCGGGCGAGGGTGTCGTACGCGGCGGAAGGGCCCGAACCCCTGTCGGGGCGCGGCGAGTTGGTGTCCCGGGGTGGTAGGTGGCCGGAGGCTTCCGGGTCTTCGTCTGCGGCCGGGGGCTTCTGAACGTCTGTCTTCTCCGGGGTCGCCATGGCCGTCCCGGGGACCGCGTCACCTTTCAGGAAGTCGGCCCACCATTCGTTGTCACGTGCGGTACGCGATCAGTAGGTGTGGAAGACCCACCGGGTGCCGCTCGCCCCCTCACCGGACGGGACCTTGCTGCGCACCCGACGCAGATGCCCGGCCGCGCCGAGTTCGTTGAGGGTGGTGCGCACGGCCGCCTGGCCGTAGAGGGGCTGTGCCTTGGCGATGGTCTTGGCGTCCATGGCCGCGTTCTCGCAGAGCCGGTCGAACAGGCTCGCGAGGTAGGCGGCGCGGGCCGGGAGATGGGCGAAGTCGCCCTTCCGGGGCGGCGACTGGTCCGGCGCGGAGCGCTTGCCGTAGCCGGGTTTGGCCAGGGGATGGGCTGCGGGGTCGGGCGGGGCAGCGATAAAGTCGTCGTAAGCCACGAGATCACTCCATGTCATGGGATCTTGTCGGTCAGACCCCGGCGGGTGTTGGTAGCACCCGACCGGGATTGTTTGCTCCCGCGAACGCTAGACGGTCACCACGGCAAGTCGCAAGCCGGTCACGAAGAGTCACATCCGCTGGTATGGGCGGCAGTTGAGGCGCGGGCGCGGCCCGCGCCAAGACCGGGGGAGGGTGGGAGGGTGGGTTCAACTTCCCGCCCATTTAATACAAAAGGGGCTCGGATCTCGGCGCCTGGAGCTTGGGGCTCAGGCTTCGCTGAGTTGCGGGTGCGAGGGGGGAGGGGGATGGCGCGGGCCTCGACCTCGGGCACGGGAACCCGGGCCCTGAACTCCGAGCCCCGAGGGCTTCTCCCGTCAGCTTCGCTTCTCCCCAAGCGCCGCCCGCAACCAGTCCAGAGACCCCGTCGCCAACACCGCGTCGGCGAGTTCATTGGCCGACTTCGTGACGAGCCGCCCCCGGCTGTTGTCGATCCACCGCTGCGCGTTCTCGTACCCCTGGGCCTTGTACTCGACCCCCTGGATCATGCACTCCAGCTTGTCGGCGTCCCGGGCGCAGATCGCCTCCGGGGACTCCTTGGCCTCGTACTCCGCGACGATCTCCCGCACCGCCGAGGCCAACACCTCGGGCATGCCCGCGACTTGGTCGGCGGTGACGGCCTGTGGGTCCGCGTCCGAGGAGTACTTCTTGCCGAGGTGGTTCACGTCGCCGGTACGGGTCTCCTGCGAGTCGTGCCACACCGCCAGAAGCGCCGCCTGCGCAGGGTCGGCGCCTTCGAGCTTCGCGATGATCGTCGCCAGCAGCGCGGTACGCCAGGAGTGCTCGGCCACCGACTCGGGGTCGCGTACGCCGGCCATCCACCACCCGGTGCGCTTGGTCTGCTTCAGCGTGCCCGCCTCGTACAGGAACCGCGCCACCGCGGACAGGTCCTCAGCCACCGTCGGACTCCTCTCTCATGCCTCGGCGAGGCAGATTGTCGACTGGATGCTCTTCAACTTCGGGCCATCCAACATCACGAGCGCCCCGCCGACAGTTGTCGTCGACGCCACCTGAACTGCCGCCGCCCGGCACGGGATCCCGTCAGGCCCCGAGTACGTCCATGAGGTGGTCGTCAAGGTCGGTCACCCACTCCTCCCGCCGCCACGGCCGTAGCTCCCGCCGCGCTCGCCCAAGCCGGATCGCGGGCACCCGGCCGCCCGTCGCCGTCGCCGTCGCCCCGCTCACGCACTCGTGCAGCAGATCGGCGGCGGCCCTCGGTTCCCCGAGGCGGATGCGGGCGAGCGCCTGGTCGGTCCGGACGATCGCGCGCTGCACCTGCTCGCGCGGCGCGGAAAGTGCTGCCGCCGAGCGCGCGAACCGATCCTGTGCAACCGCCGCATCACCGACGTACAACTCGCAGACGCCTTCGAAGCCACGGAGGTATGCGGCCGTGAACGAGGCCGGCGCGGGGTCGTCGGCGTGGTCGGCCTCGATGTCGTGCCACGCCAGTGCCAGCGCCCCCTGTGCCTGACGGTCCTGTCCGGCCCTGGCCGCGATCTCCGCTTGCAGGGCGTGTGCTCGTGCCCGTACGAGGACCGAGTCGCCCGACCCCGCCACCCGTACCGCGTCGTCGACGAGTTGGCGCGCGCCTTCGAGGCCCCGCGCGGAGTAGAGGGTGACCAGGGCGTGGCTCAGCTGGACGCCGGCCTGTCGCCACGGCTGGCCGAGCAGATTCGCCTCGCGGGTGGCCTCCGCGTACAGGGCGTGGGCCGCCGTGTCGTCGCGGGTCTCGAAGGCCAGCCGCCCGGCGAGAGTTGTCGCGGCCACCATGACTTCCCGCAGGTGGGGGAGGAGTGGTTCGGGGGTAGGTCCGGCGACAAGACGGCGGGCCGCCTCCACTGCGGGGGCGAGCAGGAGTTGGAGACGCACCATCGGCAGCGAGCCCACTTCGGCGTTGACGTCGGACACGACGGACGCGAGCCCGGCGACCGTCCGGTCGTCCGCCTGCGCGGGGTCTGCCAGCGCGGTGGCGAGACCGGTTCGCAGACCCGGGGCGAGAAGCGCGAGCATGCCGCCACCGTCGTCGGTCGCGGTGCGGACAACGAGGCTGCGCAGTTCACCGATCCGGCGCTCGCTCTCCCCGAAGAGGCCGAGCGCGTACAGGTACTCGGCGAAGTCGGAGCCCGCACCCAGGGAGAGACCGCCCCCGGGGGTTCGGGCGTAGAGATGCGCCAGGAGGAGCTGGTACCGCTCGTCCGGCATCGGCGCCTTCGTGGATTCCCAACGGGCCGCTGAGCGCTGGACGTTGACCATGCACGGGAGTCGGGGTTGGTGCAGGTCGTCGGCGATGCCGATCAGGGCGCGGGCGAGCCCGGCGAGCGACAGACCACGCCGGTGCCGCATCGCCTTCAACACGGCCGCCCCCGCAGCCCTGTCTGTGCCACCGTCCATGCCGTCCATGCCGTCCACGCCGTCCACGCCGTCCATCCGTCCAGAGTGCGGCAGTTGGCGTCTACACGGGCACGATCAGGCGGGGCTTCCCCTGATCGGATGTGTAGTTGATGGTCTGCCACGTCCCGGAGCCGGACTCGTCGCGGTGCGGGAAGCCGATCGTCATCGACGAACGGTCGACCATCCACCGGTTCCGTGCGTGATACGCGGCCGACTCCAGCTCTGCGGCCCGGAGTTCCACGATCTCCTTGATCCGGTCCCGGGTACGGGCGATCGCCTGCCGGGCCTCGGGGGGCTGTTGCCCGACAGTGCCCGGCACGACGACCGTGAGGTCCGCTGCGGTGTTCTCGGCCAGCCAGACCAAGGCCAAGGAGTCGACGCCGACGGCGCCGCCGATGCAGAAGTGCGCGTCGTGGTTCGCGAACGGCCCCACGTAGGCCTCGAAGATCCGGGCGTACTCCTCAGGCGTCCGGTGTCCTGTGTTGCGGGTGCCTGTGATCGTCACCGTTCGCATGATCCACTCCGTGTCATAGGTTGTCGTGTCCCCGAGCCGCCGACCGGCTGCGATCGTCGGTCCGTGGACATTGACGACCTGCGACAACTCGCCTCCCACCTGGAAGAACACTGCTTCCAGGTGGTCGTGAACGAAGCCGAACTGCGGCTGCACGTCACGAACCCCCGCAACAGCCGTCTCACCGAGGAGATTGTCGCTGTCGCCGACCGGTACGTCACCGGATTCGACTACGAGATCGGTGAGCGGGGCGCTGAAAGGGAGTGCGCCGACCGCATTGCGCGCATGCTCGCGGTGGGCGTTCCTACGGTTTCGGAGAACACGCCGTGAGCGGCGGCGGCGCGCGCCGGACGAGCGCGGCTGTGACCGACCCAGTGGCCCACAGGTATCTGTCACTGATGGAGCACTGCTCGTCGTGCGTCCCGTGCCGGGCCGACACGTCCCGAGCGTGTCCGGAAGCCGATCGATTGCGTCACGAGTGGTCGAAGGCGCGTAGGGGGAAGACCTCATGAAGAGGCTCTGCGGCAAGTGCGGCCAGCCGATCCTGAACGACGAGAAGTACACCTCGTACGACAAGTTCTCCGCTTCAGCGGGCGGCGACACGGTGCACCTGCATGTCGAGTGCCCGCCGAAGCCCCGCCTGTTGGCGCGAGGGTGAGAACTGCCGGCGCCAAAGTTCCTCCTCCCGTCCCCTTTTCATGGCGGAAGACGGCAGGAGCAATGGGGATCCGCGTGACTACCGTGGGACGCATGAAACTCTCGCCACCAGTTGCCCGCGAACGTTTCATCGCGTCGCCCGTCGCCCGGCTGGCGACGGCAGACCCCCACGGGGTACCCCACGCGGTACCCGTGACCTTCGTCGTCCTGGACGACAGCCTGTACTTCGCCGTCGACCACAAGCCCAAAGCCACGTGGGACCTGCGGAGGTTGCGCAACATCAGGGAGAACCCGTCGGTGACGGTGCTGGTCGACCACTATGACGAGGACTGGTCACGGCTGTGGTGGGCGCGTGCCGACGGGCGAGGGGAAGTCCTGGAGGACGGCGAGGAGCGGCTGCACGCGGTGGATTTGCTGTGCGGCAAGTACGACCGGTACGGGCAGTACGAGGACTCCCCTCCCCAGGGCCCCGTGGTCGCCGTTCGGGTCGGGCAGTGGAGCGGCTGGGCTTTCTCATAGCCCTGCCGCGGCCTGCCGTGGCCATGTCGGCCGGAGACGGCGATCGCCAGGACCGCCGTCCCGTACAGCTGGTCAGCCGGTGCTTCAGAGGATCCTGACCTTGTTTATGCGGACCCCGCCGGAGTGGTTCGGCCAGGTGAAGACGGTCCACTTGCCGATCGCCTGAGCGGGCTGTCAGCTTCCGTCCCCGAGCCACTGGACGCGGTTGTTGTGATGATGTTCGACGCGCGGCCGGAGTGGCCGCCGACCCCCGGCTTTCTCCGCCTCTACGTCGAGGACACCGACGCCGTGCATCGTCAGGCAGTCGCGGCCGGCGGCACCTCGGTCACCGAGGTCACCCACCTGTTCTTCGGAGACCGGGTCGGGCGGGTGCGCGATCCGCTGGGCAACCTGTACTGGATCCAGACCCGCGTGGAGGACTTGAGCCCGCAGGAGATGGAACGCCGCCTCGGCGACCCGGAGTTCACCAAGGCGATGGAGTACGTCCAAAGCGCCGACTTCTTCCCGGGCCGGGTTTCCGGCCTCGGCTAATCGGTGACCGGCTGACCGGCTGACCGGCTAATCGGTGACCGGCTGACCGGCTGACCGGCTGACCCGCTGACCCGCTGACCGGCTGATCGGTGACCGGCGGAGCGGTGACCGGTGGCTTGTCGGCTCACCAGGCGGGGCGGATCGGCCCCGATGGAGTGAGGCGGGTCAGGTCGGCGACAAGTTCACTGAAGCGTGCCTCGCCCAGCGACTCTCGCCATGGTGCGACGGCGGCCCGGGCTGCCTGGTCGGCGGCGCGAGTGGCGGCCCAGCCGGCCTCGGTCAGCTCCAGGAGTCGGGCGCGGGCATCGTGGGGGTGTGGATGCCGCACCACGTACCCCTTGCGGACCAGCTCTTCGACCAGCTGGGCGGCGGCCTGCTTGGTCACCCCCAGGTGCTCGGCCAGGGCGGCCGTAGTGGCACCGCCCAGGGAGATACGGGCGAAGGCGAAGCCGTGTGCGGGCCGTAGGTCCTCGAATCCCTGCTCGGACACGCGAGTGTGGATCTCCTGCACCAACTGTCCGGAAAGTGCCAGCACCAGTGCGGAGAAGGCCAGAGCGTCGTCCATGGCTTGACTGTATCTTGGCAAGCTGCTTGTCTTTATGGACAAGTTACTTGTCCATGATGCTTATCCATAGGGGGCCGGCATGCCTTTCATCCGCAGCGGCGAGGCCGTCGTGCACGAGATCCACGGTGGCCGCTTCGTCTCCTATGTCCGTCCGGACACGGGCAGTCGGGACCTCGCCGCCTGGCGTGGAGAGATCCCGGCCGGAATGGTGGGCCCGGCCCACACGATCAGTCACGAGGAGGTGTTCTACGTCCTCTCGGGTCGCCTTCGGCTCACCATCGGCGGCGAGACCGCCGAACTCGGCGCGGGTGACGCGGCGGTGGCTCCGGCGGGCTCCGAGCTGGCGGTTGCCAACACCACCGACCAGCCCGCCCACATGTGGGTCACCACGAGTGTCGGGCTCAGTGCCAAACTGGCCGATGGCAGCACCATCGCACCGCCATGGACTCATTAGGGCCGCCCCGAACGGCGGGGAACAAGCCGAGCACGCCCTCGGGCAAGATGGTATCGGCAGCGATAGTATCGCTACCGATACCATTGCCCACGGGAGTCTCCTCATGCGCCGCTTCATCGGCAGGGACCGCGAGCTGACCGTCCTCCGCAACGCCCTCCAAGCGGTCGGCGATGCCGCCGGGACACCCAAACCAGGCCAATGCATCCTCATGCGAGGCAGGCGCCGAGTAGGCAAGTCCAGTCTCGTCGAGGAGTTCCTCCGGCGCACCGAGACCCCGTACCTCTTCTTCACCGCGGCCGGCGGTACGGCGGAGGACGAGCTGACGGAGCTGCTCGACGCCGTCACCCGGTCCACGCTCCCCGACCGGGAACTGTTCTCGGAGGAGACCCCCACGCAGTGGAACGCGGCCCTCAGACTCCTCGCAGAGATCCTGCCCGACGACACACCGAGCGTGGTCGTCATCGACGAGGTCCCGTATCTCATGGACCGCATCGACGCCTTCGAGGGCATGTTGCAGCGGGCGTGGACCGCCTGCTCAGCCGCAAGCCGGTCCTGCTCCTCCTGGTCGGCTCCGACCTGTCGATGATGGAGGCGCTGAACAGCTACGACCGCCCCTTCCACCAGCGCGGGCGGGAGATGGTCGTGGGCCCGCTCAACCCCGCCGACATCGGCGAGATGCTCGACCTGGAACCGGCAGCCGCCTTCGATACCGCCCTGATCACGGGCGGCCTCCCACTGATCTGCGCGGAGTGGCGGCCCGGGGCGGATGTGTGGGAGTTCCTCCGTGACTCGCTCGACAATCCCATCTCGGCACTGCTGGTCTCCGCCGAGCGCTCACTGGCCGCCGAATTTTCCCCTCAGGCGATGAGCGGGGAAGTCCTACGGGTCATCGGCACCGGCGAGCGGACCTTCACCAACATCGCGCGCGCCGCCGCCGGCGGCATCTCCCACACCACTCTCACCCGTGCCACCGATCTCCTGACCGGGAAAGGGATCGTGGCAGCCGAACTGCCCCTCTCCCTACGGCCGTCGAAGGAACGCCGCTATCGGGTGGCCGACCCCTACCTGCGGTTCTGGCTCGCGTTCCTGGATCCGCACATGGCGGAGATCGAACGTGGGCGGGGGGACCTCGCGCTGGGCCGGATCAGGGAACGGTGGACGAGCTGGCGGGGCCGCGCGGTCGAGCCCCTGGTCCGGGAGTCCCTCGCGCGCCTTCTGCCAGACGGCGCTCTGCCCGCCGTACCGGCGATCGGTGGGTACTGGACCCGCAGCAACGACGTCGAGATCGACCTCGTAGGCGCCGACCGGCAGCCGGTGGCCCGGCAGTTGCTCTTCCTCGGCTCGGTCAAGTGGCTGGAGAACTCCGCGTTCGACAGCCACGACCTGGCAGCACTGCAGAAGCATCGCGCGGTGGTCGCCGACGAGCCGGTACCGCTCGTCGCGGTCTCCCGCAACGGGGTCAGTTGTACCGGGCTCCAGGCGGCGTACGGTCCCGACGAACTGCTTGGCGCCTGGCGCAGGGCCTGACGGGCACCTGCCTGAACAAATCGACCGAGATGTGCGCGGACAATGCGCCCAGGGAATTCGCGTCGACGCCATCGCGGAGGTCGTCGGCATGGGCACCGCCACCACCCTGCGCCGCCACTTCAACCGCACGATCGGCGTGCCCCCGGGCACGTATCGCCGTACGTTCCGCAGCTCGCGATCCGCTGCCGGATGATGCCCAACATCTTGACGTGCCCCTGTCGCGGTGGGTTCATGGGAGCGCTCCCACGTTTCCGCTGATGCTGAAGTTTCTTGGCGCTCACTTTCTGGAGTCGCAGTGAGAACTACGAGAAGCACACCGCGAAAGAGCCCCTTAACCGTCCTGCTGACCGCACTGATCATGCTCCTCGGTCTCCTGGCGCTCGCCCCGACCGCCGCACAAGGGGCCGAACCCACCACCCAAGCCACCGGCATCCACATCTCGAACGGCCGTCTCCTCGAAGGCAACGGCAACGATTTCGTGATGCGGGGCGTCAACCACGCCCACACCTGGTACCCGAACCAGACCCAATCCCTCAGGGACGTCAAGGCGTTGGGCGCCAACACCGTCCGCGTCGTCCTCGCCGACGGCCACCGCTGGACCGCGAACACCGCCGCCGACGTGGCCGCCGTCGTCGCCCAGTGCAAGGCCAACCGGCTGATCTGCGTACTGGAGGTGCACGACACCACCGGCTACGGCGAGGACGCCGCCGCCGGCACGCTCGACCAGGCGGCCGACTACTGGATCGGCCTCAAGAGCGTGCTCGCGGGCCAGGAGAACTACGTCGTCATCAACATCGGCAACGAGCCCTGGGGCAACACCGATCCGGCGGGCTGGACCGCCCCCACCATCGCCGCCGTACAGAAACTCCGCGCCGCCGGCTTCGAGCACACGATCATGGTGGACGCGCCCAACTGGGGCCAGGACTGGCAGGGCGTCATGCGTGCCAACGCCCAGTCCGTGTACAACGCGGACACCACCGGCAACCTGATCTTCTCGATCCACATGTACAGCGTCTTCGACACGGCGGCAGAGATCACCGACTACCTCAACGCCTTCGTAGCGGCCGAACTCCCCATTCTCATAGGCGAGTTCGGCGGTCCCGCCGACCAGTGGGGCGACCCGGACGAGGACACCATGATGGCCACGGCCGAGCAACTCGACCTCGGCTACCTGGCCTGGTCCTGGAGCGGCAACACGGACCCGATCCTCGACCTGTCGATCGGCTTCGACCCGACGCAGCTCAGCTCCTGGGGCCAACGCATCTTCAACGGCGCCAACGGCATCGCCCAGACATCCGAAGAGGCCACGATCTACGCTGGTACCGGCACCGACACCCAGGCCCCGACCACCCCCGGCACCCCGGCCGCCTCCGCGACCACCGCCACCTCGACCAACCTGACCTGGACCGCCTCCACGGACAACGTCGGCGTCGCCGGCTACGACGTCGTACGAGTGGCCAGCGGCGGTACGGAGACCACGGTCGCCGCCTCCACCACCAGCACCGTCACGGTCACCGGCCTCACCGCGACCACGGCGTACACCTTCGCCGTGTACGCCCGTGACGCGGCCGGCAACCGTTCGTCCCGCTCGGCGACGGTGAACGTCACCACGTCCCAGGGCGGCGGCACCCCCGGAGTCAGCTGCTCGGTCGCCTACCGAGTGGTCGGCGAGTGGCAGGGCGGCTTCCAGGGCGACATCACCCTCCGCAACACGGGCACCACCGCCCTCACCAACTGGACCCTGGGCTTCTCCTTCGCCAACGGCCAGACCATCAGCAACATGTGGGGCGGCACACCCACCCAGACGGGCGCCGCCGTGAGCGTCGTACCCGCCTCCTACACAGCCACGATCCCGGCGGCGGGCTCGGTCACCGTCGGCTTCATCGGGGTGAAGGGGGCGACCAACGCGGCGCCGACCGCCTTCACCGTCAACGGCACTGCCTGCACGACCAGTTGATCCGCGTCAGCGACACGGGGGCGGCGTTCCGTGGTTTCGGGACGCCGCCCCCGCACTCCGTCACCCGAGCCCGTTCCCTATCCACAGATGGAGAAGGAGATCCACCCCTGGTGCGACGCGAATACCACCCGCCGTCGGGGAGGCTGGACGCCATGACCGGCAAGAAGCGGGAAGACAGCATGGAAGCGATCGTGGAATCGATCATCGAGCCCGACTGGAAGACCGTGGGCATCCTGGGGGCCGCCCGGGGCGGCGCGCTCGCGACCGACGGCGCGGCCATCGGCACCGAGCACCTCCTCGCCGCCATCACCACGACCAAAGGGCCCGCGCGCGAAGCACTCGCCGCCGAAGGGGCCACCCAGACCGCGCTGTTGGCGGTGATACGGAACCGGATGGTCCGGGACGACGCGTGGCGCGGTGCCGACGACGCCGAGGAAAGCGTCGCCGCGCAGGACGTGCTGGGGGAGGACGGGGGCGGGCGCGACCGCTTCACGGGCGCCGCGGCCGGGGCGCTGAGGGCGGCGATGGGGCAGGCACGAGGAGAAGGCGCGTCGAAGTTCGGCGCGGTCCATCTGCTGCGGGCGTTGCTGGAGGAGGACAGTCGTACGGAGGACGGCCGTACGGAGGACAGTCGTACAGAGGACAGCCGTACGGAGGACAGCCGTACGGAGGACCGCCGGGCGGAGGGCAACCGCGCGGAGGACAGCCGCGCGGTGGAGTTGCTGGGCGTCTGCGGGGTTTCACCGCAAGCCGTACGGGACCGCCTCGACGGAGGCACCGGTGGCACGGTCGGTGAGGCGGACGGCCTCGCACCCCATCTGCACGCCACCCGCGACGTACTTCTCGGCCGTGACCAGTACCGTCATCTGCCCTTCTGGAAGCGCTGGCTGGTCAACAGCGCCGGGATCAACCTGGCGTCCAAGCCCGCCTGGTGGACCGGGATGGAGACCTACGAGCAGGCGCGTCGCCTCGGCGACAGGACGGTCGGCACCGAGCACGTCCTGCTGGCGATCCTCGCCACCCACGAGGTCGCGCTCCGGTACCCGCATCTGGCGGGGGAGAACGCTCCCGCTCCCGACACCCGGTACGCGGGCGGCGAGCGGCTGGCCGGCCTGGGCATCGACTACGCCTCGGTGCACAGTGCGCTGACCGGCGATCGCGTCCATCTGACGGCCGACGCCCGCCCTGTCGAGCAGTACCTCGAAGAAGCCGCGAGCCCGAGCGGGGTGAGTACGGCCGACTCCGGCGGCGAATCGCCGGTCGACCCGGGCACGGGCCCGCTGGTCGAGCTCCTCCTGAGCGAGGAGACACGCGCCCGGCAGCTGGTCGACGCGCTGACTGTGCGGGACGCCTGAAAGGACTTGTCCGGCGCGTCGCCCTGCCAGGATGATCGTCGATCATGCGCCTCGACGAACTCAACGCTCCCGAACGGCAGTTGTGGGACTCTTTCCCACAAGGACGCACCGTCGACGTCCGGGACGTTCCGGCGTCGACTCCGACGGAAGGCGCGGTGGTCCGGGCCGAAGTCGTCGCCGCGCTGCTGCTGGGCGCCGGCCCCGAACCCGGCCCGGGCGACCGCCCCGCGCTGCGTCTGACCGGCGCGCGGATCACCGGCCGCCTGGATCTCCGGTTCGCCGAGATCGCCGTACCCGTCGTCCTGACCGACTGCCGCTTCGACGAGGCCCCGCAGCTGCGGGGCGCCCGGACCCGCGAGCTGGTGATCACCGGCTGCGACCTGCCGGGCCTGATCGCCGACACGGCCCAGATCGACGCCCGACTGGTGCTCTCCCGCTGCCAGCTGACGGGGCCTCTCGTCCTCACCCGCGCCCAGATCAACGGCGACCTGGACCTGAGCGACACGACGATCACCGCTCCCGGCGGCGAGGCGATATCCGCCGTCCACGCCACGGTGGGCGGCGACGCGCTGTGCACCAACCTGACCGTCGACGGAGGCTTCCGCCTCTCCGGGGCGTCCATAGACGGCGAGTTCGCCCTCGACGGCGCCGCGCTGCGAAACCCCGGCGGTCACGCCCTCGACGCCTACCACGTCCGGATCACCGAGGACTTCACCTTCCATCCGGGGTTCAGCGCGGAAGGGCGGATCATCCTCTCCGGCGCCACGGTCGGAGCGGGCCTCGGCTTCTGCGGCGCCCGGCTGAGCAATGCCGGTGACATCGCCCTGGAGGCGATCGATGTCACGGTCAGCCGCAACATCGACCTCGGCCGTGGCCTCACGGTCGAGGGCGGCATCAAACTAGACGGCACCCGCATCGGCACGGAACTCAGCTTCCGCGACGCCACACTCACCCTCACCCTCACCCACCCCGAGGGCACCGCCCTGTCCCTGCGCGCGACCCAGGCCCGGGAGACCGACCTGCGCACCCGCCTGCCCATCGACGGCACGGTCGACGCACGCAACGCCCACCTGGGCACGCTGTACGACGCCCCGGACACCTGGCCCGCCGACCTCCGCCTGGCCGAGACGAGGTACGACGCCCTCGCGAACCCCCTCCCGGCAGCCGAGAGAGTCCGCTGGATCAGACGCACCGGCGACGGCTACCTGCCCCAGCCGTACGAGCAACTGGCCGCGGCCTACCGGAAACTGGGGCACGAGGACGAAGCGCGCACGGTACTGCTCGCCAGACAGCGCCACCGCCGCACGACCCTCGCCCCGCACGTCCGCGTCTGGGGGTACGTCCAGGACGCCGCCGTCGGCTACGGCTACCGCCCCCTCCGCGCCGGCCTCTGGCTGCTGGCCCTGCTCGTCTGCGGCGCGCTTTACTTCGGCCCGCATCCCCCTGCACCGCTCGAAGCGGGCAAGGCACCACAGTTCAACGCGGTCTTCTACACCCTCGACCTACTGGTCCCGATCATCACCTTCGGCCAGGAATCCGCCTTCGCTCCCCGGGACACCGGCCAATGGCTGGCCTACACACTGATCGCGTCGGGCTGGATCCTGGCCACGACGGTCACGGCAGGAATCTCCCGCGCGATCAGCCGCCAGTGACAGGCCTGCACCCCCAGGCCCCCGACAGCCCAAGGGCCCTCCCGTCTGCCGGACGGAAGGGCCCTTGACCTGCGATTTTCCCTGTGCGCCTCCGTGACTCGCTTTCGAACCCGAGTAAACCCCTTGCGCGGCTGTTCAAGGCGCTAGAACAGGCTGGTGGAACGGCGTTGCCGCAGGTAGAGCCAGAATCGTCCGATCCAGCAGTAGCGACAGAGATCCGTGAGTGCCGGATGCTGTCGCCGGACGAGGTGGTGGAGCTGGTCGAGGCATACCGACACGGAGCCGAGATGAGCGAGCTGTCTCGTCAGTACGGCGTCCATCGCCACACGGTAGATCGGCACCTGGAGCGCGCGGGCGTCGCGAAGCGGCCGATGGTCAAGATGACAGCTACGCGGTTGGCCAGGGCGAAGGAACTCTACGAGCAGGGCTGGAGCACGAACCAAATCGGGCGAGAGCTGCACGTCAGCGGAAGCACGGTATGGAAGGCACTCAAGCGCGCGGGACTAAAGATGCGGCCACCCGTAGCGTGATAGAAGAACGCAAGCGCCCGACCGTAGTGCGCTTCTGCTTTCAACTCTGCGCCTCAGGTACGCGCAAGTTTCGAGGGCATGGATCTTAAACTGCAACAGCGTTGATCAGGATGGGCAGCGAGGCGTATGCTCCGCTGCCCACCCGCTCAGGATCAAATCAATGTGCCCTGCTCTGGGCCCTCGGAATGACTTAGCCGAGCATAGTCGAGTAGTTCGCTGGCGCGGACGTTCTTGCGGTGCCACTCACGCACTATGGATTCACCGATGAGTACATAGTGCCATTCGAATCCATCTCTTTGTTCGATCGGCAAATGGTTGAGTTGCTCGCACCATGCCAGAGCGGCACGCTGTTTGCGTCTGACGTTTTCATCACTGAGGGCAGATTGAGCCTTTGTCTCTACAACGTAAATGTCGCTGCTGGTTCGTACCAGGAAGTCTGGAGAGTAGTGGGCTGGCATGCCATCGGTTTTAAGGTATGGCCGACGCAGGAAATCGTGCCGGTACTCGTGAACCTTGATGATGGCCTCGACTCGACTGTCCTGATCAGCCCACTCGATGAAGAGACGTTCCAAACCACCGCTCTTTGATGGAACTGGAAGCTTGGGATAGATGCATTTGTGAACATCGACACTCGCGCTTGCGCGCACCGGGATTGTTTGCACCTCAGAAGTTCTTCGGTACTGAACTTCCGCCTCGAGCACTGGCTGATTAGCTTGGACCTCAGTTAGTTTAGTCGCAAAGGTGCCCGCGATTTCATGGGCCACATCGTCCAGCAGTAGCACCCGCCAGTTCTCGTCTTCCAAGGGGTCGAATTTCTGGTTAAAAAGACGGTTCCTGATATAGGAGTCGAGCCAGCCTGCCAGCAACGGCTTGTATGCTTGCAGGATTGGATACTGGCTCATCGACTTGTACTTGCCGGCGCTACTGGTGATGCCACGCCCGAGCGCCTCAGTGATACGCGTTGTCATGCGTGACAGGTAGTCGTTGTATCCCGTGGCGGTTAGGATGCCGCCATCCACCCGATAGTCGCCGTATTGAGTGCCAGTCTGGGCATCCTGAGAGACGAAACGGTCGCCGGTGCCGATCTGCCGCAGAAGCCATTCAAGCTGGTATTTGCTTGTGGACAGACGTGCGGGGTCAATGCTAGGCCGCTTGAGTTCCTCGTCGGCGTCACGGATGATGACCGGCACCTCGAAGTCGTAAGCCTGGTAGCCAACGCGCAGGTCGACATGTTGCAGATCGCCAGTCGCATTTATGTCGTCTTCAGCCTCACTGACTTCGGTTGCGAGCCCATCGCTGAGCAGCTCGTCGTAAAAGTCGGAGAACCTTGGATGTTCGACGATAAATAGCACATCGAAATAGTTGGTTGGCTCGAGACGTTGCCGGATCCGGTTACGGGTCTCTTGCTTCAGCTCGTCGATCGCTTCATTCCCGCGCCACATGAGTCGCAGGCCACGCCCAATGGTCTGTTCAAGCAGAATTGAGGCTTCAGACGAGCGAAGCGGTACGACTACGCAGATGTTATTGACGTCGAAGCCTTCTCGCAGCATAAGCACGCTGACGATGACTTTCGGCTCCGCATGGCGGTCGACGTCAAATAGCCGTTCTCGGATCGGCTCCCAGTCCTTAGCGGCTAGTTCAGCCTTACGGCCAGAATCGACGCGCAGAATTTCATCCTGGGACAATCCGCTGGTCTGTAGAAATTCAACAACGTGCGGAGCGACATTCGTGTCTTCGCAGATCACCAGCATCTTAGGATGCTGATTCGGGTCAGTGGAGGAGAACTGTCCCTCTAGAATCTGAAGTTTCTTGAGGCCGGCGCGGAGCATAACCCGCTGCCCATTTGATAGGCCCGTGACACGGTTTTTCTCGTCGCGTTCGGCTTTGAAATCGAGCGGTAGAGAGGCTACATCCTTCCGTTTGTCCAACGCCAAGGATTTGACCAGACCGGCTCGCATGGCCGACTTGAGGTCAAAATCAACCACGATGTGCGGAAAATACTCCTTGGCCTTATTCTTTCCCGAACCGACCTCGTTGTATGGGGTGGCCGAGAAATCGATCTGGATGAAGCGGGGCCCCTTAGTAGCGGCGATGTCCAGGAGACTTCTCTGCCACTCAACGTCCGTCACTTCATCCGAGCGGCGAACCTCATGGATGTGATGCGCCTCGTCATTGAAGACCAGCAGATCCGGCAGCTCCTTGAGAGACTCGAGTGGTCCCCCACGTAGATGGCGCCGATTCAGGACGTTGAGGGCATTGCCAGTAGCCGTTCCCGGTGTCAGAGGAAAGAAGCTTTCTACTGCCGCCTTTGCGTCGATTTCGTGGCCGGGTGCCTCGATGTCTTTGCTATCCTCTGCGAGGAAATCCGGATCTTCCTTGCCCGCGAGTAGATGCCAGTTTGTGAGGGCTAGCATGCCAGAGCCAGTGACCTTATGGCCGATGTCAGCTTTGGTTACTACTGATGACTGCAAAAAGCCGAAGAGCTGGGCGCGGTAATTCTCGGGGACGAATAGATCACCTTGACTGTAAATGTCGCTGGTAGTGAAGTCCCGCTCACCGTCCTTCAGCTTCCCCTGGAATGAGTCGAGCAACCGGTCATAGACGATCAGTCCTGGGGCCACGACTAGAAAGTTGCTAGTGAAGCGCTCATCGCTTGGCGAGGCCTGTTTATTGAGGTACTGCCAAGCCAACAGGGCATTGAGCACCCAAGTTTTTCCCGTCCCTGTGGCCATTTTGGCCGCATACTTGGGATGCTTATGGCGGTCTCGAGTGACTTCCCCGAGCAAGCCACCGCCAAGCATGGCTTCGCCTGCAACGGCCTCATAGAGCTCCTGCAAGCTACGTGCCCCGATGACCTCGTGCGCGTAGACAATGTGAAGGATGGCCGACCGTTGCCCTTCGTGGAAGTTCATGCGACGCAGTTCGCAGTAGTCGCGCTGAAACCAGAATTTGAGCAACTCCGCCGTTGTTGGGGTCACCTGGTCTAGCAGGTCTGTATGTGTCCCGGCTACCAGGGCATTAACCTGTCCGTCAACAAGTCGTGACAAGCCCGTGGCTAGAGGGAAAAGGTCGCGTGGCGCGCTCATGCCGTCACCTCCACACCTTCGAGGATTACCTCGGATTCGAATCCGAAGACATCGACTGCCCGGATGCAAACGCGTCGTGGGCCTTCGAAAGCGGGCAACTGTAGAATTGCCTTGGTGACAACCCGTAGTTCGTCGTTATTGTTCTCAGTATTACCTCGGTAGTCCTGCCAAACCGAACGGAAAACTTCTCCGTCGTAGTCCGGATCGACTGCCCAATACTCGATGAGGGCAAGGGGTTCGGCGTTCATTACTCGCCAAAGCTCCGCTCGATTCTTTTCATCGAGGTTGATGGCCTCAGGCGAGAGGAGAACGTAGTTTTTGAGGTCGACACGCAACTCTTCTTCACCTCCCATCTGGAGGCGTCCAGAAATAGTGGCCTGGAGATACTGGAGACTGGAGAAGCGAACTTCACTCGCAAGCTTGTCCGCACCCTTCTTTTTCAACCGGTCCAATAGGTCCGGCGGGATGACCAGCACCTCGAGGTTAGGGTCGTTTAGGTCACTGATGTCATGCCCAATCCCTGCTGAGAAGTTCCAGCCCAGCACGATGACCTTGTCGAACCCACCGAGCTTACTATCGCGGTAGCCTTGCGCGCGGCGCAAAGTGCTGACAGTTGTCAATCGCGATGGGCTGTCTGCGAAGACGAGGGTGCGGGATCCGGGGAGGCGGCCAAGGCTGCCGTTGACATTCTCCTGAGCTGGCAGAGGTAGCGCCCCATAGAGATCAAGTACGACCTTGGCGAGATCGCCAACACGGAAGTTGCGACCTAGAGTCGTCCGAGCCTGTTCGATCTGGTAGTCGCCAATCGCCTGGTAGAGGAAAGGCTTCGCGTTTTGATCGATCAGTCTTTTCCGAGTGATCATGGCTGCTGGTTTGCCAAGATCCGTTGCAATCCATCGCCGACCAAGCCGTTCGGCTACGGCTGGCGTGGTTCCAGACCCCATGAAGAAGTCTGCGACAAGCGCACCTTCATCGGTAGTTGATTGGATGATGCGCTCAAGAATTGCTTCAGGTTTTTGCGTGTTAAATCGCAGATTCTGCGTTTTGTCGGCAGGTTGTAGCATGGAAATTCGCCACACGTCGTCGATTGTTCGATGAGTTGATTCTACGTAGATAACCTTTCCGTTCTCGTCTTTAGCGTTGACGATGGCGCCCTTTTCCTTTGACCAGACTCGTTTAATCTGGTTGATTGGTTTTTCTCGTCGCTCCTTCTGGGGATTGAATGTGAAATCTGTCGACTTTCGGTAGTACAGGATCATGTCGTGATTTCTGGGGAAAGTGTTAATATTCCCCTGCATTTTGTTGTAGTACCACCAAATGATGTCGTTGACGAAACGATCACTGCCGAAGATCTCATCAAGGATGATCTTCACGTAGTGTCCTACGTGCCAATCGAGGTGGACAAAAATGGACCCTGAGTCGCTGAGGAGCTCCCGCATGAGATAGAGGCGTGGAGTGATCATGGCGAGATAGGAAGCCGTGCCGTCCGACCATGTGTCGGAGTAGGCGAACTGCTCAAGGACCGTGGGCTTTTGGTCGATCGTTGTACCCGGTAGGGTTATTTTGGATCGGTAATCGGCTTTTGAGTCGAATGGCGGGTCGATATAGATCAGATCCAGCTTGCCCAGGAGGCTTGGTGTCTCCTCGTCGCCTGCGAGCAATGCCGCCATGGCGAGAAGGTTGTCCCCGTAAATAAGGCGGTTAGGGAAGTCGCTTACCTCGCTCGTGCGACCTGCGTGAAATAGGTCTTCCGCGGCAGTGTCCTTGGAGGGGATGACAAGCTCACGAGTTTGGAGGCTTACCTTGTTTCGCCCCTCGAGCTGCTCTAGGACTTGGGCGGCCTGTCGCTTGCCCGCGGCGACGATGCCCGGGAGCTGCTCCAGCAGCGACTTCCTCATATGCTGTCCATCCTTCGGGCGTCATGCATCCAGCCTGTCTTGGGTGGCGTCGGCTGGACCTCTGAGAGCGAACTTTACGGGCTGGTTTGGTGTCGGTGGCTCGCTTGGGTTCAACCCGCCACACACGAGACCAAAGACTACAGAGAGTAGCGATGGGTGGGCTGAGTTACAGGCTCTTGGGTGAGTACCGCACTTCAGTTCTCTTGACGTGAATTCGCCTGCGCAGCCAGCACCGGAATCGCCGCGATCTTCTCCGGCGTGAGGTCGCTCCAGACAAGCCCCCGTGGCCGGCGACGCCCCGGGCACCTCATCACCTCGTCTGGCGTGACGATGAGGTCGACACTGAAGTCGTGCTCGGTCTCGGGGATCTCCTCGTCGACCACCTGGAGCTGGTGGACAGGCGCGACGATGACCGTCTCGTCCGTCACGAGGCCCGCCTCTATCAGGAGCGCCACCTCCAGGTCGGAGTACCCCGCGCCCTTGCCGATGCGTGCGCCGGAACGGTTGACCGCGACGCTGCCGCAGATCACGACGTCGATCGGGCGCATGTCCTCGACGCCGACCCTGCGAGCCACCTGTGCGGCGCCCTTCTTCTCGGCGGCCTGCTCGACAGGTAGTTCAAGCGTCTCGGGGTCCAGCAAGTAGAACGGCTGGAGGCTCGCCATCCTTGGGACGGCCATATAGAGCAGCTTGCCGTCCTCGAGAGCGCGGATACGGACCGGCAGTTGGGCCCAGTCGGGATTCGCTTTGACCGTCCGGGCGCGCTTCCATACGTCCAGCTCGGCTAGGCGGTCGACCGTCGCCTCCGCCCCGTAGAACCCGGGGATCTTGCCGTACGAGCCTTCTGGCACTGCGCCTTCGCGTTCGAGCAGGTGCCACACCTGGTCGCGGACGGCTTCCTTGGCCTGGTCGATGTTCCTCATGTGCCCCTACCGGTCCCGTCAGATCGCCGCCATGAGGGCCAGAAGACGATCATTGACGTCCTGCACCCACGGCTCGTGCCGCCACTCTCGAAGCTCTCGACCAGCGGCGAATGCCAGGTTAAGACCGCCGCCACCGCGTGTCAGCTCCACGGCGTCGATCGTCCGGTGCATGGTGGCTGCCGCGTCGTCGAGCTTACGCTGGCGGATCAGTGACAAGGTGAGGTTGCCGAGCGCGATGGCCTGGCTCTTCTGCTTCGCGGCGAGCGCCCTGGCGGTCATACGCAGGATGGGCTCGGCGCGCTCGGGTAGGTTCAAGAAGAGATAGCACGAGCCCGACAAGCGGCTGAACTCGTTGATCGTGTAGTACTCGGCCGCTACGTCGTCGGCACCGACCCGGTCGAGCTGCGCCTCCGCTTGCGTCAGTGCCTCCTCGCATGACTTGAGGTCGCCGCTCATGGCGTAGCCCTCGGCCACGTGAAGCAAACTCAGCCCGGTGAGGGAAGGACTGGCGGATCGTGCGACCTCCGCCGCCTGTCCCGCGAGCGTTGCGCCCTTGAGGGGGTCTTTCTCGCCGTAGAGCGCCACGAAGCTCTTGCGTAGCGTCGCGTATGCCTCGGCGTACGGATCTCGTACCTGGCGGGCCGCGGCCACCGCCTCGTCCAGATAGGCGACCGGTGCGTCGTGGTCGCGCCGCTGGCTCACGTCCCAGACGAGCTGTCCCATGAACGTGGCCGACTCAGCCTCGACTTCGAAGAGGGCTTTGCGCACGCGGGGGTTGGTCGCGTTCTCTCGAAGGAACTTCACCTGCCCGTGGACCTGGCCGGCGGGTCCGAGCAGGGCCGTCGAGGGTGCTCTGTCGTACCGCTCGTCGAGTTGGCGAATCCGCTCGTGTAAGTAGGCGACTGCCACCAGGTCTACTGACGAAGGGTGTTCCAGGACGTAGCTCATGCGCTCGCTGGGCTTCGTCTGGATGACCGTCACGTCGTCGAGTAGGGACTCCAACTCGTCGAGTGTCACGTTGAGCGCGGCGGCGAGCTTGGGACGTACCCAGGGCTGAGGTTCACTCTCGGCCGTTTCCCAGCGCACGACCGTCGAGCGCTCGATGCCCAGTCGTTCGGCGAGCTTGTCTTGGCTGTAGCCCGCAGATTTGCGACGCTGAGCGAGCCGCATGCGCTTGGCCGCCATTGCACTTCCCTCCCGGGGCTCGGGGGCGTACCCACCATAGCCACCCGGGGGCCGTTTACGCAGGTCAAGGCCGTCCTTGCCTCATTTTTGCATCGTTCTTGCCCCTCCTTCGCTCTGGGTTTCCGCAGGTCAAGGGGCTTTTCTGGCCGTTACGCCGGTCCAGCGGCGCCTGGCCCCAAGCCCGCCATTGGACCGGCTTCCAAAGGCGAAAGGGGACTTCATGCGACCTGCAATTTACGGCTACATGCGCGTCGTGGGCATCGAGGAAGCGGACGATGAATCCGAGCGCGTGAAGCGAGAGTTGACCGCCTACGCCCAGCGCGAAGGCTTCGCGCTCGACCAGGTGTTCACCGAGAACATCAGGTGTTCGGAATCAGGGTTCTCCGCGATGCTCGACGCTTTGAAGCACCATGAGGTCAAGGACATCATCGTTCCGTCGCTTTGGCACTTCGCCCGACTGCCTGGCCTCCAGGACGCCATGCGCCAACACATCGAGCAGGAAACTGGTGCTCGTATCTGGGTAGTTCAGGGGCGGCGCGCGTGACCGACCAGGAACGTCCCCTGATCTACGGGTACATGCGCGTCCAGCGAAGCCAGACCGACGAGGAGCTACTTGCCCTTGAGGACGGCCTTCGACTCTTCGCCGCCTCCGAGGGCTACCGCTACGCCACGACCTTTCAAGAGTTCACACCCGGCTGCAACCGGGAGTTCAAGTCGCTGATCGCGGAACTCAAGCGCGCCGGTGGCCACCATGTGGTCGTACCGACCATGGATCACCTCGCGCTTCATCCGCTGTTGCAGATTCACCTGCTCACCAAGCTGGAACTGGATGCAGGCGCTGAGGTCTTCGAGGTGATCTCCTCGTGACCGAAGAACAAGAGGTCCCGCCGAATCGCGACTGGGTCTACACCAGCAGTTTGCAGCTGGCCGCCGTACCGTCGGCTGCCAGCTGCTCGCGCATGCTCGTCCGACTGACGCTGACGCGTTGGAATTTGGCCGACTACGTCGAGACGGCTGAACTGGTCATGTCGGAACTCGTCACCAACGCTGTGCAGGCGACGGGACTGACCGGCCCGGAACCGAAGTCGTGGGAAATCACGGCGGAGCATGTCATCGGGGTGCAGCTCCGCGCCGTCGGTACGAGCCTGGTTCTGGATGTCTGGGACAGCAGCTCTGACGCTCCCGTGACGAGTAACCCCGGCGAAGACGCCGAAGGTGGGCGGGGTTTGCTGCTCATTGGGGCGATGGCCAAGCAGTGGGATGTTTTCTGCCCGCACGCCGGAGGGAAAATCGTGTGGGCAGAACTCGAACTGGACAGGGCGGCGAAACCGCCGCCACTCACCACGATGCCGGTACGCATCCCCGGAGCCACCAAGCCACCCAAGGGGCCGACCAACACGATGGCGGAGGAGGCGTTGTTGCAACGCTTCCTTGATGCTCTGTACCAATGGGACGAACCTCGGCCTGCCTGAAGGTGGCGATCTACCTCGCGCCGGCCACGGTGGTCGAGCGGATCCAGCTCACACAACCCCGCAGACATGAAAACGCCCCGCCTCCCTGTACGGGTACGCGGGGCGTTCATGTTGTCACCTATGAGTTTCTGTGTGTTCTTTGCTTTCTGCGCCATGACTCTTTTCCCTCTTGCGGCGATAGTACCAATCGACTATCGGGCCAAAGAAGACCGAAAGAAGCATCGTTGCCATGAGAAATATGACGAAGAGCGACCCAACGATTTCCTCTGCACTATTTTCCATGCTTGAACCAGTCTTTCGGCTGTGGATACACCTCACCAAGTCTCCAGTTGTTTGCGGCATAAGCCTCTAGAGCAAAGAACGCGGAAGCTAGAGTCAGAATTATTACACCGATGACATTTCCGCTCATTGCGCTGGATATTGCAAGAATTAAATAGGTAGCCGAAGAGATAGCGAACAGGGCGGTAACAATGCTGCGAGCACCCTTGCTTCTGAGTTTGTAACGAAGAGTGAAGGCGACCGCACTGAAGTTGATGGCTATGAGTATGTTGAGTATAAGTTCTTGAGGCATATCGTTCCCTTTTAGCTATTGAAGTTGTGCGGGTGGTGGTGCGCCGCACGGGCGCACCACCACCTTGTTACCCTCCTACCTGCGGAGGGCAGCCCCACACCAGCCGATGACCCTCGCGGCCCAGTTCGTCGCAGTGGCGGGCGCCGCACCAAGGCGCGCTGCTGTCGCGATCAAAATGGGCCATGTCTGCGGGACCATCGCCATGGCAATTGCGGCTCCGATCGGAATGCCCGTGCCAGCGATACAGCCGACATACGCCCAGAAGTTGGGGTCCGCCGCCACCGGGTACGCGTAGTTCCCGGTGGTGTGGTCGACCACCTGGGTCAAGCTGCTGCCGTCCGTCTCGAAGTGAGTCGGAACGGCAGCACCGTTGGCGTCCTTGGCCCACGCGGTCGGGATGACCAGGGCCGGAACGTCATCGCTGCCGAGAACGACAGCTCCGCCGTCCTCGGTGAGCACCACCTTGCCGCCGTCCGGCACGTCCACGTTGTACGTGAATCGCGTCGGGGCGTCGGCATTGGCGATGGTCGTCAGCATCTGCGCGCCGGTGGCGGTCGGAATGACCGCCTGCGCGGAGCCGTCGGTACCGGGGTACACGACGGTGCCGTCAGGCAGCCGCTTGGCGTTCCCGGCCTCGTCGGCGTTCGGAAGCCCGATCGTGATCGGTGACGCACCCTCGATTCCGAGGGACACGCCGTCCTCCGGGTCCTTGGGGACATCGGTGATCGAGCCGTTCTTGGTGACGACGGCCGCCGAGTCGGTGTCCGCGAGGGACTTGACCGGCTCGGCAACGAGGTTGCCGTTTCCGGCTTCGGTGGTGCTGAGTGCGGCGGCAACCTCCGACGAGGTGACGGTGTCACTGTCGTCGGCGGATGCCATGGTCGGTGCCGCCATCAAGGCGGCTGCGGTCATTACCGCAGAGGCCGTCACCATGGCGACCTTGCGGATGAAGCGCGTACGGCGCATTGGGTCTTCTCCAGTAGTGCAGGGATGTGAATGTGCGAGATTCACGCCAGCAAGCCGTCCCGGTATCTGACCAGGGCAACGTGGCATTACGGAATATAAATGGATTTCATATCCGCTCTCGTCGATGGTGGATTATGAAGCATTAGTTAAGTAATTACAAGCATTATCGATATAAAAAAGAAGGCCCCCACCCTGGACATGGATTTGCCAGGGTGGGGGTTTCCGCCATCAACCACTGGGAGAAGGCAGCGGGAGGCGGAGCTTAGATGCGGCGCGGGCGCCGTCACTTAGTCTATTAATGCCACACTCCGGTCGTCTTGCAGAGCAGTGGAATTCACAACGCCACCGAATAAGTGTTGACTTTGCGCAACACTTGGTTCATAAATAGAAGTGTGGACTGAAATCAACACGGAAATCCCTCGTCGGTGTCCTGCGGCTTCACGAGATGAACCAACTGGGTTCGTCGGCCGCAATTCACCGAGGAGGTGGCTCGCTATGAGCGAGCAGCCAACAGGAACCGGCCAGCTCCGCACGCTGGCAGTTCGGATTACCGAAGACCTGCGAGCACAGCTGGACGTCGTCGCCCAGATCACCGGTCGCAGCACCACCGAGGAGATTCGGGTCGCCCTGGAGCACTGGGTCGAGAAGACCAAGTCTGACCCGGCCATCCTTCAGAAGGCAGCGGCAATCCGTGCCGACATCGAGCGTGAGGCGCAGACACGCCGTAACGCTATTTCGGCAATCTTCGGTGCCGAGGACACCGCGGAGGAGAAGACTGAAGAGTCAGCCCCCGCCGGCCGTCCGGCTACTCGCCGAGGCAAGAGCTCGGACGAGTAGCGCACCGCTTCACCTTCGAGCGTGAGCTCAGGGGAGGCACAAGGCGGGAGCCCACCTGGACGCGACTGATGTCGCTGTCTGGGTGGCGCTCCCGCCACTTTTCATATACCGGCCGAACTCTGGCTTGCACACCCCATCAAGAAGATTGACCCGCAAAGTAAACCTTGGCAACTGATACCCGAGGCGGAAGTTGGTAGCTCTCTCCATCCTTCCCAGCCTTCGACCCGTCTACGGCTTGTACGGTCCACTTTTCCGATGACTTATCAAGCAGCTTTACATCAGGCCCTCTCACGATAGTGCGACCCGATTCCTTGCAGTAGTAGGCGGGAAGCAGCTCGAAAGGCAGTGCATCGCCGGCGCCGCCGATTCGTGCCTGACATTTTTCGCCGCCGCTGAGTTCCATTGCCCAGGGCAATGGGTCGGCTTCCGTCTTCATTTTCTGGACTTTTTCAGTCGTGTAGAGCTCTCGGAGTTGCTTGTCCCATGGCGACACACCGCAGAGGAGTGAAGTCCGATCCGGCTTCACCCAGCATACGTTCGCTGAATCTGCGGTAGTGCCGCACCAGACAATATCGGGATCCACTGCGGAGGGAGATGGAGAGTGACAATCTACCTCTCTCATCTCATGGATGATTTCGTAGTCAGACCGAGGCTCTCCGGACTCGTCCAGCGGCGCAATCGTCACTACCTCCGTTGAAGATGGTGACTTCTCGGACGAAGGCTCCGCGCTGCAAGCAGATGTGCCTACGAGGATAATCCACATGCCCGCAGCAAGCAGTAGCCTCGTTTTCCTCGTCGATGCCACTACGAACCCCTCGTTAGTCTAGAAAGGCCAAGCCGTTTCAAGGAAGTGCCAGGATCTGCTCGCATCGTTTTGGATCAGACCCTGAAAACTTCCCCTCGCTCTCGTAGCGCTTCCAATCCTCGGTGAAGTAATGCTCCGTGTCCTTCGCGACACCCATCGAGCGATACGGGCCACGCGTTACGGTCCCCTTCGTGCTGCCCTGGACGTAATCAATGAAAAGCATCCACTCGTAGTTTCCCTTGCAGCTCAAGGTGTTTACGGTAACCTGCGCTGGGTCACTACGACTGACGGTGAATGCAGGCCCAATTAGTTCAGTCGGCGGGGGTGCCTCGCCGTCCACCAGCATGCTCGCTTCGCCTACGACTCCCTTATCGAATAGCCTACCCCCGTCCAGATCAAGTACGAACTCCCTGTGGTACATATCGCCACATCCGCCGCGGGGCTCGTAAACCCACTTGGGTGCAGGCAGCTCCCGCAGTTTCTTGTGGTGGATGTTTCTAATCTCTACGGGCTCATCTGTATTTCCCGAGAGGTCGATAACCAACTGCCCCGACTGCCAGGACCCACCACCTGACGCAGCGGCAATCTTAATTCGGGAGTCCTCTTTTGTCGTCAAGGGGAAAGACTGGATACTGGAGCCACCCGGTTGCATGGCAACCATAGTGGCTCCGTCACAGCCGCGGAAAGTAGGCCACGTCGTATTGACGTTGAGCGGGGCTGCTTCTGCTTCTCCTTCTCCTGCCGACCATTTCCACCACAGGCCTAGAGCGGCGCCCACGGTAACGACGAACGCTGTACTCAGAGACAGCAGAATCCGTTGCTTCTTCCGCTTGGCGGCCGGCGGAGAGGGAGGCGCTGGGTTCGGTGAACCAGGTTGCTGCGCCGATTGTGGAGGGATCGTCGCAGCCAGGTGGCTGTTCATGAGCTCGCGAAGCTCATCTTGATGGCTCGCGACGTATACCTTGAAGCGTGACTCAAACGCTGCAAGCAGCTCGCCTTTCCGCCTCTTGATAGTCGAGGAACTTTTCTCTACCCAGACTCCCGCGCGAAGCTGGCGCTGTCCTCGCGATCCACGGTTTTCTTCCTTCTTTTCCTCTATTCTCCATTCGGCATCGTTTGGTCTCCATGATTGACGTTTGAGGCTAAAGGCAGCTTCGTCGCTTATCCCCAGCAGCTCAGCTGCCGCTGCGACTTGGAAAGTTGACTCCCCAAGCTGATCTACCAGGGGTTTTTCATTCCTTCTTGCAAGCGACTGCCGCATCGCATCAACGGAAACGCGACGCAGGACGGTGTCGAGTACGGTGATGCGGCCGCCCTCGGCGAGTGCGCCATCTACTGCCACTCCCGTGAGTAGTACCTGCTCAAGACCTAAGCAGCCTTCGAGTGACGCATCAGTTACGCCAACGTCTGCGAGACGTTTTAAGTCGTCCAGCGCGGTTCGCTCGACCGGCGGTGTCTCGTCCGTCCTGCCCGTGTCCAACTGATACGCCCTCTCTGCGAAGTGGATCGTCAGCATAGGGGAGTTGGGTCGGGGTTCGGGAGGCTTCACGAGCAGAATCACCTTCGCGAG
Organism: Streptomyces sp. GQFP; assembly: GCF_021545335.1. GTDB lineage: Bacteria > Actinomycetota > Actinomycetes > Streptomycetales > Streptomycetaceae > Streptomyces. The sequence continues at coordinate 6,020,925 of NZ_CP089312.1, forward strand.
ATCTGTTGGGCGGGGTACAGGGGAGCGGTCGCCGACTACGAAGATCACGACCTTCCTGTTGCGCCACGGGACGCGAAGATCGATCCCACTGTTTGTTTCGTCGACCATGAGTCACGCTAAAAGAAGTTTGCTATTGCAAATATATTTAATTTATGTTATAAATATATGCGGGGTCGGCCTTCAATATAAAAGGAGGCTGACATGTCCGCTGCATCTATTGCGAGACGTGTAAATTACGATTTCGGAGATTTCACCGCGACAACCTCGACAGAGGAGATCAGATTCGGTGACCCGGCGTGCCTGGCTGACTATGTGGAAGCCTGGGTGCGCTGCGGTCGTGGTGTGCGAGTCTGTTGCGGAGACTTTCAGACGTTCATGATAGCGCTTGCCGTAATCATCGACGAATGGCTCACCGAAGCAACCTTCCTGGACTATGTCAAGGAAAACCCTGACCCCGAAGAGTCGTCGGAGATCATTCCGCGTCGGGTCAACAGCATCTTCGGAAAGAAGGGCATGCATCACCCTGTGCTCGATCCGGATTTCTTCGCCATGCAGACCTTCTATGAGCTGCATGGCAGGAAAGACGGAGACCCGCCTTCTGGATTCTGAAGCACTTTCGGCTGGCCGACCCCACTCGCCCGCTCCACCGTGGAGCGGGCTTTTCCATGTCCCGATGCTTGACCCGAGAGTGACCTAGGGCTGACCCGTGAGGCAATGACCTGCGGTTTTCTGCACTCAGCGGGTCATCCCTGGGTCACTGTTGGGTCATTTCCCCCACGAGCTCTCATCGCCTGGTCTCGTAGAGATGTGCCCACCGAAAACCGCTTCCTGGCGGCAGTTGGGTCACACCCCCTTGAGAACTCAAGAGAGGAGACGTCTGTGTCGACTCTGGTGGTTATCGGTCTCGTTTTGACTGCCTATTTCGTAGGCCGAATTCATCAGTTTGTGCGTGATGCGCGGTCGGTCTTGGGCCTCGACAAGAACGACAAAGAGTAGTCGCGCGCAGAGAACGGCGTGGGGACCGCCATTAGGTCCCTCGCCGCCCTCTCCAGACATTTTTGGGTCCCTAGCAACTCAGTTCGCCATTCCTCACACCACATCAACCGCAAAGGAGCTTTTCCATGCCTCGAAACCGCTACATCGCCCAAATCAACGACGCCGAGCGCACCCAGATCGCACAGCAGGAGGAGGAACTGACCAGGTTCGCAAGGAGCCTCGGTCGTAAGGACACGGACATCTCCTCGGTCCAGGTCGCCGGCGACGGCAAGGAACGTCGTCGCATCCGTCGCGAACAGCAGCGGCGGCACAAGCCGGAGCGCTTTCGCGGCGCGAACAAGGCGTAGTTAAAACGCTTCCGGGGGTGGGGCTCTGGCTTCTGGAGCCCCACCCCCGGAACGCCCCCAGACACGAACGGCATCACCAGAAGGAGGTCTCGCTATGCGTCTCACCACTCGCACCACGACCGACAGCCCCCGCGTCGCCCCGATTCCGTCGCCTCGTTGCTTCCGGCTCACCGCAGCCGTAGCGCTGGCAGTCGCGACCATGACGGCCTGCTCCGTCGGCTCGTCCCCGCACGGCAAACTCGCCCGGGACAAGCGGATCCTCGCCTCGTGCGATGCGGCCGCGCCGCCCGCGTCGGACATACAGCTCGACGGCACGGGGTCGAGTAACTCGAAGACCATCACCGAGGAGCGGATGGCCGCCATCGAGCAGATCGTCCGCACCACCGCGATCTGTTCTGGACGCGTGCGGGTGAGCGTCTTCGCCGGATCGAGCGCCGCCACGGCGACGCTGTTCGACGGGCTGCTCCCGCTGCACGGCGCCACCGACAACGCTCGCCTCAAGCGCGTCGCGCCGGTAGTCGACGACGCCATGACCGAGATTCGGGACGCATACGGGCCTGCGGTCGCCGGCCTCCAGGGCAAGGGCAGCGACATCACGGCGCAGTACCGGCTGGCTGGTGAGTGGATCAACCAGGTGGGCGGTAACTTCCGCCTGCACTTGCTCGTCCTGACGGACGGCTTTCAGAACGTCGGCATGGATCTCAGCAAGCGGGCCACCAGCAAGAAGGAAGCTGCGGAGTTGGCGAACAAGACGGACGTGCCGAAGCTCCCTGGCGCTTCGGTGACCGTCGCTGGTCTCGGTCGCGTAGCCGGTTCGCCGCCTCGTTCAGACATCGTCGAGGGCTTGGTCAACTTCTATGACGCCCTGTGCAAGAAGACCGGCGCGGCGAAGTGTGTCTCCGTCACCGACTACACCTCCGAGGGCCGGTGACTGCCGTGAAGCTTCTCCGTCAAACGACCGCACCCCTGGACGCATGGACGCAGGAAGCCGACGCGGTTTCGCTGCCCCGGTTGGACGAGGTCGGCGGTCACGCCCGCCCGTCCGGTGTCGGCGTGACCTATGCCGAGCAGGAGTATCACGCACTGGCCGACGAGCAGGAACTGATCTGGCCGGCCGAGGGCGAGCGCGCGGCCCGGCCGTTCCAGGAACGGGCACACAGCCTGGACCGCGTGGCCGCGGGGACGGAGTTCCTGCTGTCGGAGCAGGAGCACGAGGTTCGCCAAGCACGGGCCGACTACCAGCACGCGGCGTGGGTCCTGACCCCACATACACGGCGGGAGCCCGGAGCGAAGCTGCGTTACTGGATCTGCTGGCCGGTGCTTTGGTTCGGTGACACCGCAGGCGTCTGGTCGGCGGCGGTCACCAACGGCGACGTTCCCTCAATCGCGTTCGGGCAGTCACTCGCCTCCGGCCTGGCCGCCGCCTGCGCCGGACTGGTCGGGGCCGAGCTGAAGTACATCCGTATGGCCAAGGCCCGACAGCGCGATCCCGAGTCGCTGACCGAGGACGAGGCGCGGTATGCGCGACTGTTCGCGGACACCGACAACGGCGGCAGCATCGTGACGCTCATCAGCTTCTTCTCCCTCGTCGTCGTAGCGCTGCTCGCCGTCGGCATCTTCAATCTGCGGGCCAGCATTGAGGGCAGTGCCTCGGGGCTGACGTTCGGGTTGCTGGCTGCGGCGACGGCGATCGGGTCGGGGTTGCTCGGCTACTCGGCCGCCGACGAGGTGGCAGACCTGCTTGCGGCAATGGCCAAGCGCGCTCAGAAGGCCGAACAGCGATACCTCAAGCTGGTCAAGTCATCGGCGTTCAGGGACAAGGCGCAGGCCGAGGAGGCAGCGCGTTCCATCCGGGACGAGTACCAGCTGCGCGGACAGGCCGCCGGCAAGCGGGTGGAGTCACTGTCCTGGAGGGTGCAGCGCCGTAATCCGCAGGTGCTCGGACACGGCTTTCCGGCCGGTGAGCAGGGCGGAGTTATCGGCAGGCGTACACGTCGAGGTGGTGCCGCGTGAATCGCGTCGGCTCGCTGCGTCCGAGCACGCTCCTCGGCAGTCGCCTACTTGGATGCCCGACGCCGGGTACGCCGGCCAGGCGAGCCCGTACGGACTACATGCTCGGCAGTGCTGGCCGCCCGGCCACCGTGCCGACGCTGCTCATCGCCAACTTCGACAACTCCGGCTCGGTCACCAGCCCAGCCGGAACCGACCCCCTCTCGAACCGGTTTGCCGAAGTAGCCCACGCCTTCTCGGTCGTCGCTCGCCGTGGTGCGCGCCACGAGCTGGGGGCTGTGCTGCACTTCGACAGTCCGTCGCGCGGCGACGTCCGCCCCACCCCGATCACCAGGCGCGGAATCACGAGGTTGCACTCCGGCCTCCACGTCCCGCCGGACGGTGCCGGTACGAGCGAGCTGGGCCCCAGCCTCCGCCGAGCGATCGAGATTGCCGATGCCCACCCGGACCACGCGGCAACGCTCGTTTTGCTCTCGGACTTCTGGTTGCTGGACCCCGAACCGTCCAGCGTGCTTTCTGAGTTGGCGGGATTCCCCGGCGACGTCCACGCCGTTGTCCTCGGCAGCCGCCTGGGCTCACGAGCGCTCGACGAGCACATCACCGTGACACATATCGACCGAGACGATCCGCCCGGCGCGGTTGCGCGGGCCTTGTTCTCAAGTCTGGTCGCCCGACGCCCCGGCAGTCACGTCCACGCGCCGATGTGACGTGCTCTCCGGCTGGGGCCGTCGCCGATTCCACAACACATTTCTCGTTACCCGTGCGTCTGCCAGGAACCGAGGAATGTCCGTTCAGCAGGCCGAATCTTCGGGCGAGCATTCGACCGATCCGACGATTTCCCAACTCGCAGTCCAGCTTCATAACTAGAAGCAGATTCCGGCAAGTCACATTCAAGATCGCCGGAGACGGAAAGGAGAAAACGACATGACGAACACCATCAACGAATCCACCGGGGCAAACGTACCGCGTAGGTTCCGCACCATCCTGGCGGACCCTCCATGGGACATCCAGCAACGGGGCGGACGAGGCGCAGAGCGCCACTACCCGCTCTTGAGCCTGGAGCGCATCAAGGCCATGCCTGTTGGCGAGCTGGCCGAGGACGACGCCCATCTTTGGCTGTGGGTCACAAACGCCACCTTGAGAGAGGGCTATGACGTTGCCGAAGCCTGGGGTTTCACCGTCCGGTCGCCGCTCACGTGGATCAAGTTCCGGCTCGGGCTTGGTGTCTACCTGCGCAATGCGACCGAGCACCTGCTCTTCGCCACTCGTGGCAAGGCGCCAGTCCAGTTCCGTGCACAGCCGACGTGGATCACCGCTCCGGTGCAAGACCACTCGCACAAGCCCGAGGAGCAGTACCCGCTCATCGAGCGCCTGTCGCCCGGCCCGTACTTGGAGCTGTTCGCCAGGCGTCGGCCGCCGAGCAACTCGCCGTGGTTCGTGTGGGGCAACCAGATCGACGCCGACGTGTCGCTCCCGGGCTACCCGGTGCCCAGCGACCGTCGCCGCGACGAGCGGGCTATATGAGCGGCGAGAAGAAAGGCGAATCTCCAATGGGAAATCCGTTCGTGTGGTTCCTGCGCGCCAGCCTGCTGTGTCTCGGCGCAGCCATCGCCATCAATCTTGCCGTCGCGTTCCTGCGCCCCGTGCTGACCTGGATTGTTGCCGGGTTCGCGGTGGGTGCATGCGCGTGGATCGCAATCGCCGTCGTGCGGTGGAGACGTTCGAGGTGGTAACAACCACCGTAGAGAGGTCGCGCGTTGTGGAATCGACAAACTCCATTGACGCGTTGACCAAGATCAGCGATAACTGGATATGCGGGGTGTTGATTTCAGTCAACACCCGGAAGGAAAGGAGGTGACCTTATGACTTCAAAACGAAGGGGGAACAACAAGGAACGCAGAGGGCGCGAGGAACGCCGCTTTACAGTCCGTGGAATTCGCCGCGACCCACCAGATATCCGCAAGCTCTCGAAGGCGCTGCTCGGCTTGGCGATGGCAATGGCGGAGGCCGAACGCGAGGCTCGGGCCCAACAGGCCGCTCGTCAGCCTGAAGCGGAGGCCACCGCTGCCGACACGGAGGTGAGGCAGGGGTGAGCTGGATGCGTAGCCACACCGAGCTGGTGTTCTCCGGCCTTCACTTGCCCCGCCCTCTGGCCCCCGCAGCCGTCGCCGGATTCCTGACCCGTCTGGCCTCCGACCGCGATGCACCACGCGTCGTCCTCGAAGTCCGGGCCGACCCTGGCGGCATCCGACACCTGCTCGGTTGCCACGCCACCGACGTCCAAGCGCTCCGCCGGATGCTCGGTGACCTGATCCCAGGCAGCCTGCTGAGTACACCGGGCACCGGCACAACTGAATCTCGTTCACGCGTGGAAGAGGCAGGGCGGTTGCATCTCCGTCCATTCGGACTGCCGCTGCGGAGCGACGATCACGAGGCCACCACCCGGGCGTTGCTCTCCAGCATTGCAACGCCACTCCGGCAGGGCGAACAAATCGTCGTGCAGGTGCTGTTCGGACCACGGCGCGCTCCGCGGGCCGTTCCGCCGAGCGTTCCCGATCCCAGCACCACCCTGCTCCAGCTCCTTACCCAGGGCGAGCGTCCGGCCAGCGCCGAGACGCGGGCACGCCTCAAGGAGCGTGCCTCACAGCCGGGGTTCGCGACCACCATCCGGCTTGGTGCGTCGAGCCCAGATTCCGGCCGGCGCCGCCGATTCATCGGGAGTCTGCTCAGCGCGATCTCTACTGCTCAGAGCCCCGGGCTGCACATCGATCTGGTGCGCGAGCATCCCAAGCACCTCAACGACGCTCGTTCGCCGTGGCGTTGGCCGCTGTCGCTCGGGGTGTCCGAAGTCGTCGGGCTGCTCGGCTTCCCTCTGGGTGAGGGCGATTTTCCGGGCCTCCCGCCCGCACACCCGAGGCTCCTCCGCGCCGGGGCCAGCGTCCACACCGGACCGCGCGTCTTTGCGAGGAGCGCCGTACCTGGCGATGACCGTCTGCTCGGCATCGGGCCAAAAGACCAGACCTACCACGCCGTGGCCTACGGTCCCAGTGGTTCCGGAAAGACAAATGTTGCACTTCGGTTGATCCTTGCCGATATCGAAGCCGGACGTCCCGTCGCTGTGCTCGATCCCAAGCGCCAGCTCATCGACGACATCCTCGCGCGCATTCCGGAGCGCCGCGCAGGCGATGTGGTTGAGCTCAACGCCAGCGACGAAAATCCGGTGGGGTTCAATCCACTGGACATTACCGGCCGCGACCCCGACGTCGTGGTCGACGGCGTCCTGGCGGTCTTCGAAGCCGTCTTTGCTGACGGTTGGGGACCGCGCTCGGCGGATATCTTCTCGGCCAGCCTCCGTACCTTGGCGCGAGCCAGCACGCCGAGGCGGCCGGCCACCCTGGTCGATCTGCCACGGCTGCTCACCGATCCCAGGTTCCGACGCCAGCAGGTCGGACGAGTGCATGGTGACGTTGGCCTGGCCGGATTCTGGTCCTGGTACGAGGCACAGTCGCCGCAGGCGCAGGCTGCCGCCATCGCGCCACCGCTGAACAAGCTGCGGCAGTTCCTGCTCCGCCCGGCCTTGATTCACATGCTCGACCAGCGCACCGGCAAGTTCCGGTTGCGCGACATCTTCCGCGAGAACAAGATCGTGCTCGTCCCCTTGAATGAGGGACTCATCGGGCCGGGGACGGCGTCACTACTCGGCAGCCTCATCATCGCCGACCTGTGGCAAGCCACCCAGGAACGCGCTAACGAGCCGGGCGCCGAGAAGCGTCCGGGTGTCGTCTACATCGACGAGGCTCCGAGGTTTCTCAACCTGCCTGTCTCGCTGGCCGATGCCCTGGCCGTATCACGGTCACTATCGGTCGGCTGGTTCCTGGCCGCTCAGTTCCGTGGCCAGTTCCCGCCCGCGCTGCGCACGGCGGTAGACATGAATGCCCGATCCAAGATCTCGTTCGCCACCGAGTACGAGGACGCGCGGGACATGGCCAAGCTCACCCGGTCCCTCACCGCCGAGGACTTCCAGGCACTTCCGCGCTTCCACGCCTACGCCAACCTCGTCGCCGATGGACTGCCGTCCGGCTGGGCGCTGGTGGAGACGTTGCCACCTCCGCCCGTCACCACTGACCCCGAGGTCGTACGGGCGACAGCTCGTGCCAACTACGCCCCGGATCCGATCACGCCGACGACCGGCACGAACACAGGCGACAGCGACGAGCCACAGGAGCCCGAAGCGACTGCCTCGCCCACAGCCGTCGACCAGATTGGTCGGAAACGGAGGCAGCGATGATGCCTCTCTTCGCCCCTGTCTTCGCCCGTCTGTTCGCGACCCTGTCATCTGGCCATTTCCGCAGCTCACACGGCCTACACACTGCCTTGTGGGATGGGACTGACCCCCTGCTTGGGGGTCACGGCGGCGGGCCTGGCGGCTGCCACCCGCTTCGGCTCCGGACGGGAGGTGCCCTATGAGCCCGAACGATGTCGCCAGTCTGCTGCTACGGCTCTCCGAACGTGACCTGGCCGTCTTGGAATCGCTCCGCGCCCACCGCCTCCTCGGCACCGCCCAGATTCGCCGACTGCACTTCGCAGAGGGCCACGCCACCGTCACAGCGGCATCGGGAGCCACCATGCGTGTCCTCGTCCGGCTCGAATCGCACGGCTTGGTGGCGCGGCTCACCCGGCGCATCGGCGGGGTGCGCAGCGGATCGTCGGGGATCGTGTGGCAACTCGCTTCCACCGGTGAGCGGCTGCTGCGCACGGTGCACGGGGAGAAGAAGCGTCGCCGCTACGTCGAGCCGTCCCTGGCGTTTACGGCGCACACGTTGGCCGTCGCCGAACTTGCCGTCCAGCTTCACGAGTACGCCGGCCAAGGAGCTATCGAGCTGCTCAACGTCGAGACGGAACCGTCGTGTTGGCGCTCGTTCGTCAACCCGCACGGCACGCTCGAATGGCTCAAGCCCGACCTCTACGCGGTCACTGCCAGCGGCGACTACGAGGACCACTGGTTCCTTGAGGCCGACCGTGCCACCGAGCATCCCACGGTCGTCGTCCGCAAGGCCAAGACCTACCAGCGCTACGCGGCCACAGGCGCCCACCAGGCCCGACACGGCCTGTTTCCCGCCGTTACCTGGGTAGTCCCGGACATGGCCCGACGTGGCGCCCTGGAGGCCGCCCTGTCGGCCGAAACGGGGGTACAGCCGGAGCTCTTCCGCGTTGTCACCGTCGACGAGTTCGAGCAGCTCGTCACCGGCGACCAGTCAGACCCACCCATAGAAGGAACCGGTCCGCCATGAGCTGATCCCGAGGCAAAGCCAAAGGCGGCCAAGAACTCAGCGCTCTTTCAAGAAAAGGTCGCATGATAGAGAAATGCGTCAAGCTTCCCCCGGAACTCCGGAAAGTAATCTGGGAATTACGTTGCGGAATTGTCAACAATTGCTGATTTCGGGCAACGGGCGAGGTAAAATGGGAATATAAATAAAGGAGACGCCGAGATGATGAAGCGCGACGCAACACTACAATTTGGGGAATACCTTCAGCGCTTGCGTCAGGAACGAAAACTCGGCGTTCGTGAGCTTGCCAGGAAGGCGCACCTAGACGCTGGCGGACTCACTCGACTGGAGCAAGGAAAAAGATCGCCGCAGCCAGAAACGCTTAGATCCTTAGGTGCAGCACTCGAAGTCCCATTTTCCGATCTGTTCGCTATGGCTGGATACGTCACTCCATCCGACCTACCCAGCATGAGCACCTATCTGCGTACGCGCTACAGCCTGCCAGAAGACACGATCGCCTCGGTTGACGAATATATCCAGCGCCTCATCAACGAACGCGGCCTCGACCCTAACGGTCCAGCTCCGTTCGAAGACGAGTCAGAGAATCCGTCAAAGAAATAAGTATTGGATGGGGAGAGGAGGATCACTATGAACACTGCAAGAGACACCACCCCCACCGTCAGTCCTGGAGCACTCGCCGCGCTACGTGACCTTGGCCGTGAACCAGCCAGCTCCATGGAAGCCATGCGCCGCATCGCTGCCCACCAGGCGGGGCTGCTCCGGGAGCTTCTCCCTGGCCCTGCACGCCAAGTTTCCACCCACCTCACGAGCCTCATCCCGAGCATCGCTGTGGAGTCGGTTGCCCGCCTACCTGTTGCCGGAATTACCTACTGGGCGAATCGCCACTGGCACATCCATGTGCGCGAAGACGACTCAGTCGACGAGCGGGCATTTACGGTGCTCCACCAACTGAAACACATTATTGATCACCCGATCCGCCGAGCGACGGCCGCATTTAGCGACGCAGACTGGGACGCCCTGGCGAAGTACTTCGCTGGTGTCGCGCTGGCCCGCGAACTGACAGCGGCCTCGGCGTAACAAGGAAGGAGGGAAGCTTGTGAACGAAAATCTCAGCGCGAACAACGGTGCAGGTGAATCCGTCCGCCGCGTACACGGAACCGAAGAAAAGGGAGGTGCGCAATGACCGTATCTGATGCCATGAAGGCAGGGATCTCCTACTTGCGAGTCTCGACGAAAGAACAGGCCGAGAAAGGTGGTCAGGCGGAGGGGTTCTCCATCCCCGCGCAGCGTGAGGCTAACCACCGCAAGGCGGAAAGCCTCGGCGTCGTGATCGTCGCCGAGTTCATCGACGCGGGGGAATCGGCAAAGTCGGCAGACCGTCCCGACCTCCAGAGGATGTTGCGCTACCTGGCAGAAAACACCGTCGACTACGTGTTTGTCCACAAGGTGGATCGCCTGGCAAGGAACCGCGTGGACGACGTCGAGATCACTCTGGCCATCAAAAAGGCCGGCGCGACTCTGGTCTCCGCGACGGAAAACATCGACGAGACCCCCTCCGGGATGCTGCTCCACGGCATCATGTCGTCCATCGCTGAGTTCTACTCCCGCAACCTCGCCACCGAGGTGCATAAGGGGATGAGCCAGAAGGCCAAGACCGGCGGCACCCCTGGCAAGGCCCCACTCGGCTACCTGAACGTCGTACTGCGCACACCCGAAGGGCGCGAGGAGCGCACGGTAGAGGTGGACCCCGAGCGCGCCGAGCTGATCAGCTGGGCATTCGAAGCCTTCGCGAGCGGCACGTGGACGTTGCGGTCGCTGGCCGACGAGTTGGAAACCAGGGGCCTCACCACGAAGCGGACCCCCAAGCTGCCGTCGCGCCCGATCCGGCCCAACGTCCTGCACAGCATCCTGACCAATCCCTACTACAGGGGCGAGGTCGTGTATCAGGGTGTCATCTACCCCGGCCGCCACACGCCGCTCACCAACCTGGTCACCTGGCAGAAGGTCCAGGATGTCCTTGCTGCCAACCTCGTCGGTGAGCGACAGCGCGACCACCCGCACTACCTCAAGTCCAGCGTCTTCTGCGGCGACTGTGGTAGCCGCCTGATCATCACCAACGCCAAGAACCGCCACGGCGTGATCTACCCGTACTTCGTCTGTCTGGGACGGCACCAGAAGACCACCGGCTGCACGCGCAAGGCGCTGCTCATCACCAAGATCGAGAAGATGGTCGAGGACCACTGGAGCACCGTCCGGCTCGCCCCTGAACTCCGCGACGCCATCGAGGAGGGGCTCCGAAGCGAACTTGCCGCCCACCGCAAGGAAGCCGAAGACGAGCACAAGCAGCTCGTGGCTGAGAAAGCGAAGCTCACCGCGCAACGTCAGAAGCTTCTCGAAGCGATCTACAGCGGTGCGGTGCCGATGGACCTCATCGCCAGCGAACAGCAGCGCATCACCGACCAGCTCACGGCTATCGAGGCCAGGCTCGGCGCGGCCACGGCCACCTTCGACGCCATCGAGACCAACCTCACACGCGCACTCGACCTTGCCCGCGACTGCCACGCCGCTTACCTGGCAGCTGATCCTCAGCTACGCAGGCTGTTCAACCAGGCGTTCTTCACCCACCTCATGATCGACGAGGACGGTGTCCACAGCGAGTACGCCGAACCGTTCGACACGCTGCTTGACGGAGACGTCCTGGGGGCGGGGCAAACGACCCGGACTGATCGCGCAGAGGGGCAGGCCAGGCTGCGTGAAGTCCTGGAACGGCCCGCATCGTCCGCCAACAAGAAGACCCCCCGCACGCTGGCTGGGGGTCTCTCTGCTCACCTTCCGACCCCCGTTCGGGGTGTCGAAGGTTCGAATAAAACTACTTTGGTGCCCTCGGCAGGATTCGAACCTGCGACACCGGCTTTAGGAGAGCCGTGCTCTATCCCCTGAGCTACGAAGGCGGGGTCTGTAGGAACACGGGTCGGAAATCGGGTTGAACCCTGCGATTCCAGACACGTGATTCCGGTGGGTTGTACCGCGCACGGCCGAGGCCACGCACCTGCGCAAGTGTAGCGGGTGAGGGGTGCGGGCTGCTGCCGCCCCGGCCCGGCTGCCGGCACGGGCGCGGGATCGGGGCGGGGCCAGGGCGGCGGCACGTTGAGTGTCCCGTCTTGTTCTGTTCGGTTGTTTGGTCGAGCTCAGCGGCGGGGCGGTGCTTCGACGCCCGTCGTCGTGAGGGCCTCCGGCGGCAGCGCCGCCTCGCGCAGCGCGGGCAGGGGTTCCTCTGTGGTTCATCGCATTCTCTTCTTCTTGCGGCCGTGCCCTCGAAGCGGCCACCGTCCGGTGGCCGCTCGGCCCGATGCCAAGCTAGGAGCCTGGCTCGGCAGTTGGCAGGTCGGGCTGTGCCACAACCCCCCACCCGCCAAACAGGGACCAGGGACCAGGCATCAGGGAGAGACCTTGAAGAACGAGCGGGAATTCTTCTCACCGGACGCCATGCCATGGCGCACCGGACCGCAGCCCGGGACCGCCGAGCGGATTCTGAGCAGGGACGAGGCCGACCCGGACGTGCTGACCCGGCTGGTGCGCTGGGAGCCAGGCCTCGACACCTCGCCTTCCGGGGTGATCCGGCACGAGTGGGTCGAGGAGGTCTACCTCCTCGAAGGCGACCTGCACGACCTGTCCCTGGACCGGACCTTCCGCGCAGGAGACTTCGCCTCCCGTCCCCCAGGCATGGAACACGGCCCTTACCGGACAACCGACGGCTGCGTGATGCTGGAGGTCCGCTACCGACAGTAGGGAGCGACATGAACTCCGACGACCGTACGGGGCCGCCCCTGTGGTCCACCACCTCGCCCGAGCACCTCGACCGGCTGGCCCGCGGGGTGCTGAGGGCCGCCGTCGACGCGTTCCGGGAGCTGCGTCAGGACCCTCCGGACCCGGATCGGCGGGCGTCGGCCCTCGGGCTCCTGGCGAGGCGGACGCAGGAGATGCTGGCGCCCGGCCTGCTGCCGGACCACCCGCCGGTCGGGGCCGAGGCGCAGGAGGGATTCGTCCGTACGGCTCTCGCTCTCGCCGTGCATGTACGGGCGCACAGCTGGGCGAAGGCCGACCTCGGCGCGGTCGGCGCACCGGGCCGGGACGACGTCCCGCACGCCGGGGAACTCTGGTCGGCCGACACCTTCGACGTCTTCGGGCGGCTCCTGCTCCCGAACGCATCGAGCGCGGGCTGGACCGCCGCCCTCGTCACCGATGTGGTCCGCGGTGACCAAAAGCTGGAGGGCGCGGTCAAGTTGGGCAAGTACGTCCTGCACCCCACCTTCCTGGCCCTCGCCGACGACACGACCCGCGTCATCGGCGAAGCCGTGCACAACATAAATGTCGACCGTCTGCGCGAGCTGGCCCAGTTGCTGCGCCACCACGCGGGCGCCGCCGAACCGCCCGACCTCACGGCCAAGCAGGTCTCCCGGAACATCGATCAGGATCCCGGGCCCCTGATCGATTCCGAAGCGTTCCAAGCGGTGATGCCTCCCCTGGACGATGCGGACCGGCGAGACGAGGTCCGCGGCCCGATCATCGACACCCCGACGATCCAAGGCCGCCGTGTGCGCGGCTTCGGCCTCTGACCGCACCCTCAGTCGTCGGGCAGGAGGAGCAGGTCAGGTCCCTGTCGCGGCCGAGGCCCGCTGTTCCAGCCGCGTCAGGGCCAGCGTGCCCCACCGGAGGTTCTCCTGTTCCAGGGCGATCCCCCGCAGCAGGGTGAGGTAGGGGCCGATCCGCTCGGCCGTCGCGAAGAACTCGTCCTCGGTACGTCCGTCCAGCAGGCGGTTCCGGAGGCGCTCGTAGCGGGCCAGCTTGGCGGTGGACCACTCCATGCGTTCGGCGATCGAGGCCCGTACGGCGTCGGTGTCGCCCGTGTCGACGCACTGGACCTTGACCATCAGCTCGTCCCTGATGGCCGTCGGCCTGGACGGGGACTCGGCGGTGTAGGCGCGCACCGCCTCCAGTCCGGCCTCGGTGAGGGAGAACAGCCGCTTGTTGGGGCGGCGTTCCTGCTGCACGACGCGGGCCGTGATGAGCCCGTCGCCCTCCATGCGCTCCAGCTCCCGGTAGAGCTGCTGGGGGGTGGCCATCCAGAAGTTGGCGACGGAGGCGTCGAACCCCTTCGCGAGGTCGTACCCGGACGCCTCGCCCTCCAGAAGGGCGGCCATCACCGCGTTGCGCAGAGCCATGCCACCACCCTAGTCTGTGATGCACCTATTCAACTTATTGAATAATTGCGCATGTCCGCTGAATACTCGTTGACCATGTGAGGTGATCCTGTGCATCCCTTCCGCGCGGCCGTCGAAGCAGGCGACATGGATTCCGTCGCCGCCCTGCTGGCCGAGAACGTCGTCTTCACCAGCCCCGTCGTCTTCAAGCCGTACGCCGGCAAGGCGATCACCGCCGCGATCCTGAACGCCGTGTCGGAGGTCTTCGAGGACTTCGCCTACATCCGGGAGATAGCGGACCCGGACGGTCGCGATCACGCCCTCGTCTTCACCGCCACCGTGAACGGCAGGCAGCTCACCGGCTGCGACTTCCTCCACTTCGACGAGGAGGGGAAGATCGACGACTTCATGGTGATGGTCCGCCCCCTCTCGGCCGCGAACGCGCTGGCCGAGGCCATGGGCGCGAAGTTCGACGAGATCGCACGCGCGGCGGGCACGCCCTGAGTACGGGATGTCAGAGAGGCGTCACCGGAAGCAGGGCCGGGCGCTTGGCCTCGCGGCCGTCACCGGACGAGCGGCCGCGCAGTCGCCTAACCAGCCACGGCCCTAGGAAAGAACCGGCCCAGCGCAGTTCGGTGCCGACCGCTCGAAGGCCCGTGGAGGAGGCGGGCGGAGTCGGGAGCGGCCGCGTCCAGCTGTCGTCGCTGCCGGGTAGCTCCAGCGCGTGCGCGACCGCGGCGGCGATCCGGGCGTGACCGAGCGGGCCCGCGTGCAGCCGGTCGGTGCTCCATAATCGCGGGTCGGTGACCACCTGGTGGTGGGTGGTCTCGGCGACGACGACACCGTGCCGCCGGGCCGCTTCCCGGATGCGGTCGTTGAGGGCGACGACCCGGTGACCGGCCGGGCGGGCCAGCGGTGTGATCAGGGTGATGTCGGGGAAGGTGAGCGTCGCGACGCGGGCCCCCTGGCCGGTGAGCGCGGCGAACATGGCCTCCAGGTGACCCGCCACCTCGTCCGCGTCGAAACGGGGACGCAGCAGATCGTTGACGCCGGCCACGACCGTCACCAGGTCGGGACGCAGCGCCAGCGCGGGCGCGAGCTGCTCGGCGCGCACCTGCCCGGCGAGCCGGCCGCGTACGGCGAGATTGGCGTACCGCGCGCCCGGGCTGTGCCGCGCGATCTGCTCGGCGAGCCGGTCCGCCCATCCCCGCAGCCCCGATCCGTCGTCGCCGTCACCGACGCCCTCGGTCTGGCTGTCGCCCAGGGCGACATAGCGGAGATAGGGGTAGCCAACTGGTGACCTATTCACATTGTTGACTATAGCGCGAGTTGCCTATCAGCGGCCCGGCGAAGTGAAGGTCGAAGTGAAGGTCGAAGTGAAGGTCGAAGTGAAGGTCGAAGTGAAGTACGGGACCGGCCCGTGTCCCTACCGCACCAGACAGGGCCGCTTCCCGTCGAACTCCCAGCCAGGGACCAGGTATTGCATGGTGACCGCGTCGTCCCGCGCCCCGAGCGCCCGCTCCCGGTACAGCTCGTGCGCCGCGAGCACCCGCTCCATGTCCACCTGGACGCCGAGCCCCGGCGCGTCCGGCACCGCGATCTCGCCGTCGACGATCCGGGGCGGGGCGACCGTGAGGCGTTCCAGGCCCTCCTGCCAGATCCAGTGGGTGTCGAGGGCGTTGTACTCGCCCGGGGCCGCCGCCCCGCAGTGGGTCACCATGGCCAGCGAGATGTCGAAGTGGTTGTTGGAGTGGCAGCCCCAGGTCAGGCCCATCGCGTTGCACAGCTGGGCCACGCGCACGGAGCCCTGCATGGTCCAGAAGTGCGGGTCGGCCAGCGGGATGGAGACCGACTGGAGGGCGAGGGCGTGGGTCAGCTGACGCCAGTCCGTGGCGATCATGTTGGTCGCCGTCGGCAGACCCGTCGCCCGGCGGAACTCGGCCAGGATCTCGCGCCCCGAGAAACCGTCCTCCGCGCCGCACGGGTCCTCGGCGTAGGCCAGCGTGCCGGTCAGGGGCGCGCACAGCTCGATCGCCTCGCGCAGCGACCACGCGCCGTTCGGGTCGAGGGTGATCCGGGCCTCCGGGAAACGGTCCTTCAGCGCCCGTACGGCCTTGACCTCCTCCGCGCCTTCCAGGACCCCGCCCTTGAGCTTGAAGTCCCGGAAGCCGTACAGGGCGTGGGTGGCCTCTGCCTGGCGGACGATCGCCTCCGGGGTCAGGGCCTCCTCGTGCCGTACGCGGTACCAGTCGACGGGGGAGTCCGGCTCGCGGACGTAGTCCAGGTCCGTCCGGTCCGGGTCGCCGACGTAGAAGAGGTAGCCCAACACCCGTACGGAATCCCGTTGTTGGCCGTCGCCGAGCAGGGCCGCGACCGGTACGTCCAGGTGCTGGCCGAGGAGGTCGAGCAGGGCCGACTCGACGGCCGTCACCGCGTGGACGGTGGTCCGCAGGTCGAAGGTCTGGGCGCCGCGTCCGCCCGAGTCACGGTCGGCGAAGCGGGCGCCGATCTCCCGCAGGACGCGCTTGTAGTCGCCCACCTTCGCCCCGACGACCAGCGACTCCGCGTCGCGCAGTGTCCGCGTGATCTTCTCGCCGCCCGGGACCTCGCCGAGTCCCGTACGGCCCTCGGAGTCGGTGAGGATCACGATGTTGCGGGTGAAGTAGGGGCCGTGGGCGCCGGAGAGGTTCAGCTCCATGCTGTCGTGGCCGGCGACGGGGTAGACGGCGAAGGTGGTGACGGTCGGCTGGCTCGTGTTCACACGCGTACTCCTTGTCTGTCCATGCGGATGGTATCCACGTATGGGGACGAAGGTTAGGTGGGTGAACGGATGTGTGTGGTTCGTTCGTCCGCGGGCCGGTGGGGGCTTGTCGCGCAGTTCCCCGCGCCCCTATCGGGGCGCTGCGCGCGCCCGATCCAGCCCGCGCCCGCGAACTCGTACGACAGAACCCGTGCCCCCTACGCCAGCGGCACCCTCGTGAACCGCCCCGCCGTCCTCAGCTCCCCCTCGATCCGGGACGCCGTCCCGTGCAGCTCCGGCAGGATCTCCTCCACGCACTGCTCCGCCGTACGCCGGGTTGTGTGCATCTCCACGCTTACCGCCGCGACCACCCGGCCCGTGCGGTCGCGGACCGGGACCGCGATCGAGCGCAGGCCCTCCTCCAGCTCCTCGTTGACCAGGGCGTAGCCCTGCTTCCGTACCTCCGCCAGTACCCCTGTGACGGCTTCGTCCGGTGTGTCGGCCAGGAGGACTCGGCCCATCGAGGTGGGGTACGCCGGGAGGCGCGTCCCGACCGTGATGTTGGCGCTCATGATGCGCCTCGTCGCCACCCTCGCCGTGTACTGGATCTCCGTATCCATCAGTACCGCCAGGGACGCCGACTCCTGTACCCGGCCCGCGAGTTCGGCCAGGTGGGGGGAGGCGATCTCGGGCAGGGAGGTGCGGGAGAGGGGCGGGAAGCCGAGGGACAGGACTCGGGGGGTGAGGGTGAAGGTCCGGCCCTGCGACTCCACGTATCCCAGGTGCTCGTACGTGATCAGGGCCCGGCGTGCGGTCGCCCTTGCCAGGCCCGTTGCCCGGGCGACCTCCGTCAGGGTCAGCTCGGCGCGGGACTCGCCGAAGGCTGTCAGGACGGTCAGGCCCCTGGCCAGGGACTCGATGAACTCCCGGCCCAGTTCCTGCTTCGAGGCCCCCGTCCAGGCCGCCAGGTCCGAGGGGCGTGCCGGTGGCTTGGAGGCTGGCCGCTCCCTTAGTTCGGCCTCCATCGCCGCCACCGTCGACCGCAGTCGCGGCAGCAGTTCCTCGCGCAGGTCGGTCGCCGTGCGGCGGCTCGTGTGGCTGACCACGCTCGCCACACAGGCCACCCGGCCCGTACGGGGGTCCCGTACGGGTACGGAGACCGCGACCAGCCCCGGCTCGATCAGCTGGTCGTCCAGTGCCCAGCCGTCGGCGCGGGCCCGCTCGACGTACGCCTCGAAGTCGGCGTCCGAGGCGTCCGAGGCGCCCGAGGCGTCCGAGGTGCGTGGCGGGACCGCCGGGAAGCCCAGGTCGGTCGGGTCCGCCGTCCGGCGTTCGTGCCAGCGGTGCCAGTCCGCGGGCGTCCATTCCGTGGCGAACAGCGGGCCGGGGGCGGTGCGTTCGGCGGGGAGGAGGTCGCCGATGCGGAAGCTGAGGGACATCGCGCGGCGGCGGGTTGCCTGGTGGATGAAGCGGATGCCGTCCCGGTCGCCGACCGCCAGCGACACCGACTCGTCCAGCTCGTCGGCGAGGGCGTCCGCGTGCGCGTCGAGCAGGGCGGGCAGCCGGAGGGCGGCCAGATAGGCGTTGCCGAGTTCCATCAGCCGAGGGGTGAGAACCGCGTCCCGGCCGTCGAGACGGACGTACCCCATGCGGGCGAGGGTCGCCGTGATCCGGTCGACGGTGGAACGCGCCAGGCCGGTCGCCCGCTCAAGACCGCTCAGGCTCAACGTCCCGCCCGCCTCCGTCAGTTGCCGCAGTACGGCGATCCCGCGCATCAGCGGGGCGACGGCCTCGGCGGGCACGGGAGCGGGGGCGGAAACCTGGCCGGGGACGGGGTGGACGGGGTCAATCATGGGCTCACCGTAATGCCCGTAGGGAACCGCCGACCGTGCGCCCGGCACCCACTCTTACCGCCACCCACTCCTACCGGCACCCACTCCTACCGGCACCCACCACTACGGGAACCCTTACCGGCGGGTGATCGCCACCCGGTGGTTCCCGTCGAGGTCCGCGCTCGCCACGGTGATGCGGATGCTCCGCCTCGGGTCCGTGAAGGACTCGCCGGGGGCGAAGGGCGCGTCGGAGAGTTCCGCGTGGACGTTCGGGCTGCGCGTGCAGCCGCCGCTGTCCCGGCGGGAGTCGTACACCGTGATCGGACCACGGCCCGTGTCGACGTTCGCGTCGACCTTGTAGATCAGCACACCCGGCCGGCACACCGTCTCGTCGTTGCCCTCGCGCGTCCGCAGCTCGACGGCGTACCCCGTACGGGAGTTGATGGGCACGAAGACCAGTTTCGCGCCGCCGGGACGGGCCAGCGGGGTGAGGGTGTACTCGCTCGTCCCGGCCGCCACCGCGCACCCGACCTGCGCGGGGTCCAGCCAGCCGAGCTTCCACTTGTGCCAGCCGAGCAGGTCGTTGTTGGCCCCCCAGTCCTCGCTCATGATGTCCCAGTGGCCGACCGCGCCCCCGCCGTGCTGCGTGTAGAGGTCGGGCAGCCCGAACACATGGCCGTTCTCGTGCGGGAGGACGCGGTAGCCCGTGGTGTCGTACGACCCCGAGCCGTCGTCCTGCCGGGAGTAGACGAAGGACGCGTTGGCGACGGGCACCCCGTCCGCGACCGGCGCCTCCCTGTTGCCGGCGAAGGTGACGGACAGGACGGTGTCCAGGGCGGAGGGGCCCGCGTTCGGGGTGACCAGCACGTTCAGCAGGTCGTACGAGCGGAAGTCGACCTTCGGGTCGGCCGCGGCCACGATGTCCTGGACGAGCCTGCGGTAGCCGGGGTCGAAGGGGGCGCCGCGCTGTATGCCGTACGAGCGGAAGGCGCGGGGCATCCGCAGCCAGGTGTCGACGGGGGCCTCGGGGCGGTAGTCGAGGCGGCCGTAGGAGCTGGTGGTGAACCAGTCGCGGGTCTGCGGGAAGAACTCCGCGAGCCGGTCGAGGGCGCTGCCCTGGCCGGGGGCGTCGGAGAAGTCGACCATCAGGTTCAGTGCGCGGACGGTGCCGGTGGAGCGGGAGTAGCCGGCCGGGGTGGGCAGGCCCTCGGACATCTGGACGCCGAGGCCGCCCCTGATCACACAGGGGCTGAGCTGGGAGGAGCGGGCCAGCGGGACCGAGCCCGCGGCCGTCGTGGAACCCCTGGTGAGCTGTCCGGTCCCGGCCGAGGTGCTGACCGCGAGGGTCAGCGCGGCCACGGACACCAGGGCGGCCACCCGGCGGGGACGCGGGGTGCCCGGCGGGCGTATCCGACGACGGCTGGTCGGCTGCTGCATGCACGGACCCTTCGCGCCACGGCAGCCGCCGGTCTCGGACTGCACCCTTCCGATCACCCTGTGTCGAGGTCGGCGGGAGCGCGCGCTGGAGGAGACCGATCGTGGGTATCCCGCCCCGATTCCATGTGACCCAGGTCACATGGAATCTCTTCGGATGCGGGAAATAACCGGGGACCACTTCCCCGTTTAGCCATGTGTCCGAGCGAAACGGGGACTGCCTCCCCGGATCGAAACACACCGTTCATGAAGTCCATGAAGTCCGTGAAGTCCGTGAAATCCATGAAGGAGTACGCCGTGCAGACCGCGACCCCCGTGCAGAAGGCGACCCGGCCCCGCGCCGACGCCCTGCGCAACCGGGAGCGGATCGTCACCGCCGCCCGCGAGATGTTCGTCGAGTTCGGCGCCGAGGTGCCGATCGACGAGATCGCCCGCCGGGCCGGCGTCGGCAATGCCACGGTGTACCGCAACTTCCCGGACCGGGAGGCCCTCGCCCGCGAGGTCGTCTGCTCGGTCATGGACCGCATGTCCGAGGCGGCCGAAGTCGCCCTCGCGGAGACCGGCGACGCCTTCGCGGCGCTGGAGCGCTTTGTGCACGTCACCGCCGACGAACGCCTCAGCGCGCTCTGCCCGATGATGACCAGCACCTTCGACAAGCGTCACCCCGACCTGGAGGCGGCGCGGGAGCGGGTCGAACAGCTCACCGAGAACGTCATGGACCGGGCGAAGGCGGCCGGTCAGCTCCGCACCGACGTGGGCGTCGGCGACCTGATGGTCGTCGTGGCCCAGCTCAGCCGTCCTCCGGCCGGCACCGGCTGCATGAGCATCGACCGCTTCGTGCACCGGCACCTGCAACTGTTCCTGGACGGTCTGCGGGCCCCGGCCCCCTCCGTGCTCCCCGGCACGGCCGCGACGATGGAGGACCTGCGCCAGCCCTGACGGCGACCTGACCCTCTCTCCACACCTCTCCGCTCCCCTTTTCTCGTCCCCGTCACGTCCTTTTCGCGTTCCTTCACGTCCTTTTTCCGTCACGAAGTCCCGAAGTGGGTACCCCCATGTCTGAAACAGCCCAGGCTGTCGCCGCCAAGGCGCCGGCACCCGACGCCAACCGCTGGAAGGCGCTGACCTTCATAGCGATCGCCCAGCTGATGGTCGTGCTCGACGCGACCATCGTGAACATCGCCCTGCCCTCCGCCCAGCAGGACCTGGGGATCTCGGACGGCAACCGGCAGTGGGTCATCACGGCCTACGCCCTCGCCTTCGGCGGACTGCTGCTCTTCGGCGGCCGGATCGCCGACATCTGGGGCCGCAAGAACACCTTCGTCACCGGTCTGATCGGCTTCGCCGCGGCCTCCGCGCTGGGCGGCGCCGCGACGAACGAGGCGATGCTCCTCGGCTCCCGCGCCCTCCAGGGTGCCTTCGGCGCACTGCTCGCGCCCGCCGCGCTCTCCCTGCTCGCGGTGATGTTCACCGACGCCAAGGAGCGCGCCAAGGCGTTCGGCATCTACGGTGCGATCGCCGGTGGCGGTGGCGCCGTCGGTCTGATCCTCGGCGGCTTCCTCACCGAGTACCTCGACTGGCGCTGGACGTTCTTCGTCAACATCCCGTTCGCGATCGTCGCCGCCCTCGGCGCGTACTTCGTCATCCGTGAGCCGTCCGGCAGCCGCAACCGCTCGCCGCTCGACATCCCGGGTGTCGTCCTGTCCACCCTCGGTCTGGTCTCTCTCGTCTACGGCTTCACGCGGGCCGAGTCCGAGGGCTGGAGCGACTCCCTGACGATCGGCATGTTCGTCGCCTCGGCGGTGCTGCTGGCGGCCTTCGTGTTCGTCGAGGCCAGGGTCAAGGCCCCGCTGCTGCCCCTGCGCGTCATCACCGAGCGCAACCGCGGCGGTGTCTACCTCTCCCTCGGCCTCGCGATCATCGCGATGTTCGGCCTGTTCCTCTTCCTGACCTACTACCTGCAGGTCGTGAAGGGCTACTCGCCGGTCAAGACCGGCTTCGCCTTCCTGCCGATGATCGTCGGCATGATCACGGGCTCCACCCAGATCGGCGCCCGCCTGATGACCCGGGTCGCCCCGCGCCTGCTGATGGGCCCGGGCTTCCTGGTCGCCGCACTGGGCATGCTGTTCCTGACCCAGATGGAGATCGGCTCCTCGTACGCGGCCCTGCTCCTGCCGGCCATGCTCCTGCTCGGCCTCGGTATGGGTACGGCGTTCATGCCGGCCATGTCCCTGGCCACGCTGGGCGTCGAGCCGCGTGACTCCGGTGTCGCCTCCGCGATGGTCAACACCTCGCAGCAGGTTGGCGGCGCCATCGGTACGGCCCTGCTGAACACCATCGCCGCCTCGGCGACGACGACGTACGTCGCCGACCACATCGGCGGCGCGTCCTCCCGCTCCCAGCAGCAGCTGGTCCAGCTGAAGGGCATGGTCGAGGGCTACACCAGCGCCATCTGGTTCGCCGTCGGCATCCTGGTCGCCGCCGCGGGTATCGCCTTCACCTTCATCAACGCCGGCCGCCCGGACATGGGTTCGGTCAGCGGCGAGGGCGCGGAGGAGGAGCTGAAGGTCCCGGTGGTCGCCCACTGACCCCGGCGGCCGTCCCCCTCGTACCCCTTCGGGCCGCTCCGTACGTCACGCGGGGTGGGGACGCCTCGTGACGTACGACTCCAGGATCTGCCCTGGTTCCGCTCAGCGGAGCCAGGGCAGATCCGCGCCCGCGTCCTTCGGCTGAAGGCCCTGGGCGACGATCTCCATGACCTCGTGGAGCGTCTTGCGCTGCTCGTCGCTGATCCGGTCGAACAGTGCCTGGCGTACGGCGGTCACATGGCCCGGCGCGGTGCGCCGGAGCACCTCCTGGCCCTGGTCGGTCAGGACCGCGAACTGGCCGCGCTTGTCCGAGGGGCAGTCCTCGCGCCGCACCCAGCCGTTCTTCTCCAGCCGGGCGATGGCGTGCGAGAGCCGGGAGCGGGTGATCTTGGCCTTCATGGCCAGCTCGGTCATGCGCAGCCGCCCGTCAGCGGCCTCGCCGAGACCGACGAGCAGACCGTAGTAGACGTGCGGCATACCCGCGTCGCGCTGGAGCTGACGGTCGAGGTGGTCCTCCAGCAGCGTGACGGCGTGCATGTACGCGCGCCAGGTGCGCTGTTCCTCGTCCGTGAGCCAGCGGGGCTCCTCGTCGGATGTAGATGCCGTGTTCATGTACTCCACTCTACGTTCCCCGTCCTTGAATTTTAAACCAAAGTGATGTATGTTCAGTATGCGAGAAGCTTGAGACTTCAAGATGCAGACTTGAAGGAGAGCCTGTCTCGGGTAACCGAAGGGAGCAGCAGTCATGTCCGCCGCCATCCAGGAGCGCATGCCCGCGCTCTACCTCAGTCACGGCGCGCCCCCGTTGGCGGACGACGCGATCTGGCCCGGCCAGCTCGCCGCCTGGTCGGCCGACCTGCCGCGCCCCAGGGCGATCCTGATGGTCTCCGCCCACTGGGAAGAGGCCCCGCTCGCCATCGGCGCCATCGAAACGATCCCCCTCGTCTACGACTTCTGGGGCTTCCCGGAGCACTACTACCAGGTCGAGTACGCCGCCCCGGGCGCCCCCGAACTCGCCGAGTCCGTACGGAAGCTGCTGCGGGCCCCCGGCATCCCCGTCCAGGACGTCCCGGACCGTGGTCTCGACCACGGCGCGTACGTCCCCCTGGTGGAGATGTTCCCCGAGGCGGACATCCCTGTCCTCCAGATCTCCATGCCTACGCTCGACCCGGTGAAGCTGATGGACATCGGCCGCAAGCTCGCGCCGCTGCGCGACGAGGGCGTGCTGATCGTCGGCTCCGGCTTCTTCACCCACAACCTGGCCGCCCTGCGGCACACGGGGCCCGGCGTGCCGACCTGGTCGAGCGAGTTCGACGACTGGGGCCGCCGGGCGCTGGAAGCGCGGGACGTGGACGGCCTGCTGGACTTCCTGAACAAGGCTCCCGCCGGCAAGTACGCCCACCCGCGCACCGAGCACTTCGCCCCGCTCTTCGTGACGATGGGCGCGGCCGACGTGGCCGGCGAGCTGGACTCCCAGAAGTCGGTCATCGACGGCTTCTGGATGGGGATGGCCAAGCGGTCGGTGCAGTTCGGCTGACCTCGTAGGCCGGTATTCGGCCCCTTCGGGCAGGTGCCCGGGGGCCGGAAGGACCATGCCCCCGACCTCAGAGTTCCTTCTCGTACCAGGCCACGTCCCAGTACCGGCCGAACTTGCGGCCCACCTCGCGGTACGTCCCGACGTACCGGAACCCGAAGCGCTCGTGCAGCCGCACGGACGCCTCGTTCGGCGGCACGATCCCGGCCAGCGCGCGGTGCACGTCCTCTCCGGCGAGGGCCGCGAAGAGGGCCTTGTAGAGCAGGGTGCCCACACCGCGCCCGCCCGCGTCCGGTGCGAGATAGACGGTGACCTCCACAGTGGTGCCGTACGCCGGCTTCGCCCGGTAAGGGCCGGATGTGGCATACCCCAGAATCCGCTGTGAGTCCACCTCGGTGGCAACCATCAGGCGATGCGGGCCGTCTTCAGGGTAGGAGAGCAGCCAAGGGCGGCGCTCTTCCGGTGTGAAGACCTTGGTGTCGAACGTGGTGGGTGTCTCGCGCACGTAGTGGTTGTAGAGGTCGGTGAGAGCTGCGAGATCAGCCTCGACTCCCGGCCTGACCTGCACCTCTGCATGTTCCGACGACATCACGCCTCCTTTGCGCGCGGCACAGGGTACTGCAAGATCAGAAAAATAGGAGGGCGCGGTGGGAATTCTGTCCTGATTCCAGTCGTTGTTTCCTTCGGATGCCGGGCACGCGAGGAGTGTGCTGAGCGTTCAGAGACAAACAGGAACATCCAGGACCACCCGCTGACCTACCATCGCAAGGGAGCACGCATGGCAACCCGTGCCGTCGCCCGTCGTACGTCGTCCGCCACCGGCGGATCCGTCGGCGGCGCACGCAGTGTTCGCGCCCATGGCGGCGAGATCGCCGACCGCGACCTGGTCGGCATGTACTTGGACGAGATAGCGCGGACCCCGCTGCTCGACGCCGCGAAAGAGGTCGAACTGTCGCAGACCATCGAGGCCGGTGTGTTCGCACGCCAGATCCTCGACGGCGCTGAGACATTTTCCGCGTCCGCGGGCGGGTCGGCCAAGGCGGACCCCACCGTCGAGGAGCTGGAGGCGCTGGTCGCCGAGGCCGAGCGGGCCAAGGACGTCTTCATCCGGTCCAACCTCCGGCTGGTCGTCGCCGTGGCGCGCCGCTACCCCCGCAGCGGCCTGCCCCTTCTCGACCTGATCCAGGAGGGCAACGCCGGCCTGGTGCGCGCGGTCGAGAAGTTCGACTACCGCAAGGGCTTCAAGTTCTCGACGTACGCCACCTGGTGGATCCGTCAGGCCATCACCCGCTCCATAGCCGACCAGTCGCGCACGATCCGCCTCCCCGTCCATCTGGTCGAGGAGCTGGGCCGGATCCGCCGCGTGCAGCGCGAGTTCAACCGCAAGAACGGGCGGGACCCGGAGCCGGCGGAGATCGCCGCCGAACTGGACTCGACGCCGGAGCGCGTGATCGATGTCCTGGACTGGGCGCGCGACCCGGTCTCGCTGAACATGTCCGTGGACGACGAGGGCGAGACACAGTTCGGCGACCTCCTGGAGGACACGTCGGCGGTGTCGCCGGAGCAGTCCGTGCTGACGCTGCTGCGCAGCGAGGAACTGGACGACCTGATCGGCCGCCTCGACCAGCGCACGGCGTCCATCATCAAGATGCGGTACGGCATCGACGACGGGCGCGAGCGGACGCTGACGGAGGTCGGCAAGGAGCACGGGTTGACCCGTGAGCGGATTCGGCAGATCGAGAAGCATGCGTTGCTGGAGCTGAAGAAGTTGGCTCGGGACACCGGGTTCGACGCGGCGGCGTAAGTGCGGTTCGTTCGGCTGCGGGCCGGTGGGGGCTGGTCGCGCAGTTCCCCGCGCCCCTAGCGGGGCGCCCCGCAAGGGGCGCACTTGGGTGCGGCGCGCGCCCTCGGCGTACGACTGTTGGGGGTCGCGTGCGCGGGGTGGCGGGGGGCCGCGCAAAGATAGCGGTGTCACGCTGCTTCAAACCAGCGGGTCCGGGGCACAAGACCTCAGGGCCCAGGACTTCCGGGTCCGGGCGGCAACGCCCCTGGACCCCCTGAGCTAGGTTCCGACGCAACCCCCCCCCGCGTCGGGACCATCCCAAGCCGGGCTCCGGTACCTAACCCCCCCAGGTACCGGAGCCCGGCTCACTTCTGCTTCCGCTCGCAGGCTCGTCTGTTCGCCCGCCTCGCTTAAGGGCGGGGCACCCCGTACCTGAACCCCGGGGTGGCCCGCCGGATGGCAGATTGTGCCACAGCGGCATAACCTGGCGTCCGTGTCCCACCCCGATTTCTCCGGTTCCTCCGGTTCCTCCGGCTTCTCCGGTTCGCTCACCGAGCGGCGCAAGTACGCGACGCGGATGGAGATCGCCCGAGTGGCGGCGAAGCTCTTCGTGACCGACGGGCTGCGGGCCACCCGCGCCGAGGACATCGCCCAGGCGGCCGGGGTCGCGCCGCGCACGTTCTACCGGTACTTCGCCACCAAGGAAGAGGCCGTCGGGCCTCTGTTCGGCGCGGGCGCTGAGCACTGGGCGGACTCGGTGCGCGAGGCACCGGCCGCACTGTCCGTCCCACAGGCCCTGGAACACGCGGCCCGGCATGTGCTGACACCGGGCGCCGGGGTCCCGCCGGGCGCCCTGGACTGGGCCCGCACCCTGCTCCGGCTGGCGGAGGAGAGCCCCGCCCTGCTGCGGGTGTGGGCGGAGCGGTGCCGGACCTCGGAGCGTGCACTCGCGGAGGCGCTGGCCTCCCGGGGCGCGGGCCCGGCCGACTCACCCGAGGCCCGCTTCACGGCGGCCGTCGCCAGCGCGGCCGTACGCGTCGCCTTCGAGACCTGGGCGGCCGGGGACACCCCACCCGACGGCCCGACCGGCCCGGCGGCACTGGCGGTGCGGAACTTGGGGACGCTGCGGGACTTCCCGTGGAGCGGCGCGAGTTCCTGAGGCGCGGGCCTTGAGGGGCGGGATTTTGAGAGCCGCCGGTCGGGTCTCGGGTCGGGCGTGCCTCGACTCCCGTGTCTGGTCGGGCGGTTCGGGTTCGTGGAGCGGCGCTGGCTTCTGTGGCGCGGGTCTTGGCGGGCCGGCGGTCGGGGCGTCCCCGGCCACGCAGGTTGGGCGCGGCTCGGCTTCCGTGTCTGTCGGCCGGTTCGGGTTCGTGGAGCGGGGTCGGTTTCTGTGGCGCGGGTCTTGGCGGGCCGGCGGTCGGGGCATCCCCGGCCGCCCAGGTTGGGCGCGGCTCGGCTTCCGTGTCTGTCGGCCGGTTCGGGTTCGTGGAGCGGGGTCGGTTTCTGAGGCGCGGGTCTTGGCGGGCCGGCGGTCGGGGCATCCCCGGCCACCCAGGTTGGGCGCGGCTCGGCTTCCGTGTCTGTCGGCCGGTCCGGTTCGTGGAGCGGGGTCGGTTTCTGAGGCGCGGGCGGTCGTGCCCGCCGCCGCCCGGGTCGGGGGTGCCTGGACTCCCATGCGCGGTCGACCAGTTCGGGTTCGCGTCCGTGGAGTGGCGGCGGCTTCTGAGGTGCGGGTTCCTGAGGTGCCGGTGTCGGCCCCGGCGGGCTGCCGGAGTCAGCTCCCCGCCGCCTGAGTCAGGCGGGCCCCCAACTCCCGTACCCGCTCGACCAGTTCGGGCGGTTCCTGGACCGTGAAGGCGCAGTCGACCGACGCGAGCCGTACCGCCAGCCACTCCACCGCGTCGCCGGTCGAGGAGCGGATGCGGCAGTTGTGCTCGTCGAGGGGCTCGGGGGTGCCGAGCCAGCCCGGGACGCGGGCGGCGACAAACGCGGCCGGGGCGGCGAACGTCGCCTCGAACTCGTACTCCTCCCGTCGGACGTGGATCGACCGGCGCAGATACTCCGCCGCGTCGCCCGTCGGCAGCTCGCGCGGGGTGAAACGGGCGCCCGTGGCGAAGGGGTCGGAGACCCGGTCGACACGGAAGGTGCGCCAGTCGGCGCGGTCGAGGTCGTAGGCGACGAGATACCAGCGGCGGCCGGTCGACACCAGCCGGTACGGCTCGGTCAGCCGCTTCGTCGCCGTACCGTCTTTGGCGCGATAGGCGAACCGCAGCCGCTCCTGCCCCGCCACCGCCGAGGCCATCACGGTCAGCGTCTCGGGCGCGATGACCGCACCGTCCCCGCTGGTCAGCGGGGTGGTCGCGGCCTGGAGGGTGGACACGCGGCGGCGCAGCCGGGACGGCAGGACCTGCTCCAGCTTGGCCAGCGCCCGTACGGAGGCCTCGTCCAGCCCCTCGACCGCGTGCCCGGCGCCCGCCCGCAGCCCGACCGCGATGGCCACCGCCTCCTCGTCGTCGAGCACCAGCGGCGGCAGCGCCTTGCCCGCGACCAGCCGGTACCCGCCGTCGGCCCCCTTGCTCGCCTGCACGGGATAGCCGAGTTCCCGCAGCCGGTCGATGTCCCGCCGCACGGTGCGCCGGGACACCCCGAGCCGGTCGGCCAGCTCGCCGCCGGGCCACTCGCGGGGCGTCTGGAGGAGCGAGAGGAGCTGAAGGAGCCGGGCCGGGGTGTCCGTCGTCATGGGTACGAGGATGCCGTACCACTAGGACAGGATCTGACCTAGTGGGGTCCTAGCGTGCAGTCATGAACTCCACCGAGATATCCGGGGCATCAACGGCTGAGCCCGCTGTCGTGCCCGACCGGCGGCGCTGGTTCGCCCTCGCCATCGTGATGACCGCGGCCTTCATGGACCTCGTCGACGTCACGATCGTCAACATCGCGATCCCGTCGATCCAGCGCGAGGCCGGCGCCTCCTTCAGCCAGATCCAGTGGATAACGGCCGGATACGCGCTCGCCTTCGCCGCGGGCCTCGTCACCGGCGGACGCCTGGGCGACATCCACGGCCGCAAGCGGCTGTTCCTCGTCGGCATCGGCGGCTTCACCCTGGCCTCCGCCCTCTGCGGCTTCGCCGCCAACCCCGAGATGCTGGTCGCCTCCCGCATCCTCCAGGGCGCGATGGCCGCGCTGATGGTGCCGCAGGTCCTGTCGATCGTCCACGCGACCTTCCCGGCGCACGAACGCGGCAAGGTTTTCGGCCTCTTCGGCGCGATCGTCGGCCTGGGCGCGGTGTCCGGCCCGCTGCTGGGCGCGCTGCTGACCGAGTGGAACCTGTTCGGCCTCGAATGGCGCCCCATCTTCCTGATCAACCTGCCGGTGGGCATCGCGGGCCTGATCCTCGGCCACTGCTACATCACCGAGTCCAAGGCCCCGCGCGCCCTCAAGCTGGACCTGGTCGGCGTCGCCCTGGTGACCCTGGGCCTGCTGATGCTGCTCTACCCGCTGACCCGCGGGCGCGAGCTGGGCTGGCCGCTGTGGGGGTACGTGTCGATGGCGGGCGCGCTCGTCGTGTTCGGCGCGCTGGTGGCGTACGAGAAGCGGAAGACCCGGATCGACGGCTCCCCGCTGGTCGAGCTGTCCCTGTTCAAGGTGAAGAGCTTCGCCGCGGGCATCGCCGTACAGACCGTCTTCGGTGTCGGGCTCGGCATCTTCTTCCTGGTCTGGACGCTGTACATGCAGTCGGGGCTGGGCTGGAGCCCGCTGAAGGCCGGGCTGACCGGCGTGCCCTTCTCGATCGCGGTGTCGGTTGCGGCCGGCATGTCCGTCCAGAAACTGACCCCGCGCTTCGGCCGCAAGGTGCTCCAGGCGGGCGCGCTGGTGATGGGCCTGGGTGTGCTGCTCTACATCTGGGAGTCGGGCAGGTACGGCATGGCGATCGCCTCCTGGCAGATGGCGTTGCCCCTGGTGGTCATGGGCGCCGGCATGGGCCTGATCGTCGCCCCGCTGACGGACGCGGTGCTGTCGGAGGTGCCGAGGGAGCACGCCGGGTCGGCGTCCGGGCTGATCAACACCGTGCAGCAGATGGGCAACGCGCTGGGACTCGGGCTGGTGTCGGTGGTGTTCTTCGGCGCGATGGGGGACCGGCTGGCGCCGGCCGAGGTGGGTCCGGCGTTCGTGGACGCGTTCCAGCACGCGCTGGGGTGGGTGGCCGCGTTGATGGGCCTGATCTTCGTGGTGATGTTCGCGCTGCCGGGGCGGGCGGCCGCGGTGGCCGGCGGGCCGGAAGAGGCGGTGGAGGACGAGCAGGAGAAGGTCCTCGTCCGCTGAGCAGGGGCGCGGTGGAGCAGGGCCCGGCACCTCAGGCATCAGGCCTCAGGTGTCGGGCCTCAGGTGTCGGGCCCTTTCCCGTGCGCGTATCCGTGCCGCATCCATACAGAAGCCTGATTGTGTCCGTATCGCGCCCGAACTTGTTTACTTTCCGGAAATCCGGGCGTAGCCTCCGGGATGAAAGCAGCCGAAACAACAAGTTCGGGCATGAGTCGGAGGCGAACGGACATGTACGCACCGGAGCGGCAGCAGGAGATCCTGCGGCTCGCCCGTGACGGCGGGCGGGTGGACGTGCTGTCCCTCGCCGAGCAGTTCCAGGTCACCGCGGAGACCATCCGCCGGGACCTGAAGGCGCTGGACCGCGCGGGCCTCGTACGGCGTGTGCACGGTGGCGCCATACCGGCCGGTCGCCTCGACTTCGAGCCCGACCTCACCGAGCGCGAGTCGACCTACGCCGACGAGAAGGACCGCATCGCCAAGGCCGCCCTCGCCGAGCTGCCCACCGAGGGCACCCTGATCCTCGACGCCGGCTCGACCGTCGCACGCCTCGCCGCCGCCATCCCGCTGGAGGCGACGCTCACCGTCGTCACCCACAGCCTCCCGATCGCGGCCCGCCTCGCCGACCACCCCGGCATCCAGCTGCACCTCGTCGGGGGACGCGTCCGGCACCGTACGCGCGCTGCCGTCGACGCCTGGGCGCTGCGGGCGTACGGCGAGATCCGCGCCGACGTCCTGTTCGTGGCCGCCAACGGGTTCTCCGCCGAGCACGGGCTGACCACGCCCGACCTCGCCGAGGCCGCCGTGAAGCGGGCCGCTGTGGAAGCCGCCCGCCGAGTGGTGCTGCTCGCCGACTCGACGAAGCATGGCGAGGAGCACTTCGCCCGCTTCGGGGTCCTGGGCGACGTGGACCTGCTGATCACGGACAGCGGCCTTGACCCCGAGGACGCCACCGCGATCGAGCGCGGCGGCACGGAGGTAGTGCGCGCATGATCCTCACCGTCACTCCCAACCCGTCCCTCGACCGTACGTACGAGGTCCCGTCCCTCGACCGCGGCGAGGTCATCCGCGCCACCGGCGAACGCATGGACCCGGGCGGCAAGGGCGTCAACGTCTCGCGTGCGGTGGCCGCCGCAGGCCGGCGCACGGTGGCGGTGCTGCCACTGGGCGGCGCACCCGGAGCGCTGGTAGCAGACCTCTTGGACGCCCAGGGCATAGAGGTGGCACCGGTACCGATCGCGGGGGCGACCCGCTCGAACATCGCCCTCGCCGAATCGGACGGCGTCCTGACGAAGATCAACGCACCCGGCCCCGAACTCTCCGCCGCCGAACAGGAGTTGCTCCTGGAGACGGTACGCGTGCAGTCGGCCGACGCCGACTGGATAGCCTGCTGCGGCAGCCTCCCGCGCGGCCTGGCCCCGTCCTGGTACGCCGACATAGTCGCCCGTACGCACGCCGCAGGCGCCCGAATCGCCCTGGACACCTCGGGCCCGGCCCTCCTGGCGGCCCTGCGCGAACGCCCGGACGTGGTCAAGCCGAACGCGGAGGAGCTCGCGGAGGCGGTAGGCCGCCCGTTGGCCACGATCGGCGACGCGGTGAAGGCGGCGGAGGAACTGCGCGAACTGGGCGCGGGCGCAGTCCTGGCCAGCCTCGGCGCCGACGGCCAGTTGCTGGTCAACGGCTCGGGCATCTGGTTCGCCACCGCCCGGGTGGACACCGTACGCAGCAACGTAGGCGCCGGCGACTCCTCCTTGGCCGGCTTCCTGATCGCCGGCGGCAGCGGCCCCGAGGCCCTGGCCTCCGCCGTAGCCCACGGCGCCGCCGCAGTCCAACTCCCCGGCAGCGTGATGCCGACTCCGTCCGACCTCGACCCGTCCGCGGTGACGGTGACGAGCGAGATACCGGTGGACCGGGCGCTGAGGGAGCCGGTGTCATGAACACCCACCTGAGCGCCCGCCTTGGCCCGGCCCTGCCGCGGCCGTCCGCCGTCGCGCACGGTGCTGCTGCCGTGCGGTTGCTGGGCAGCGGGATGCCGATGCCTGCCGACCTTGGCCTGGGGGCCGGTGTCATTAGCGCCCGCCTTGGCCCGTCCCTGCCGTGGCCGTCCGCCGCCGCGCACGGTGCTGCTGCCGTGCGGTTGCCGGGCAGCGGGATGCCGACGCCTGCTGACCTCGGCCTGGGGGCCGGTGTCATGAGCGCCCGCCTTGGCCCGCCGGCCCTGCCGCAGTCGTCCGCCGCCGACCTCGACCCGTCCGCCGTGGCGATGACGGGCGAGGTGTCCCTGGACCCTCGTACCGGGGGAGCCCGTCTCGTGACGGCGCCCGCCCGCTGCGCCCGTCCCCCTGAACCGGCCCTGACGCGGCGGGGTTTCCCCGGCCCCGCCGCAGCCACCCCCCTCCCCATGAGCCCCCACCGCAGTACCCGTATGAACCCCGTCCCCAGCCCCGCCCACTCCACTTCCCGGGCGATACGCGTGCGAAGGAGCCCGCGATGAGCGAGATGATCACCGCGGACCTGGTCGACCTCGACCTGTCCGCCCAGACCAAGGATGCGGCGGCCCGTGCCCTCGCCGAGCGCATGGTGGCGAAGGGGCGGGTGACCGACCTTGACGGTTTCCTCGCCGACGTGGCCGCCCGTGAGGCGCAGATGCCGACCGGCCTCGACGGCGGCATCGGCATCCCGCACTGCCGCAGCGAACACGTGACCGAGCCGACGCTCGCCTTCGGGCGCAGCGCCGCCGGGATCGACTTCGGCGCGGCCGACGGCCCCGCCGACCTGATCTTCCTGATCGCGGCCCCGGCCGGCGCCGACGACGCCCATCTGACGATCCTGTCGTCGCTCGCCCGCCAGCTGATGAACGACGAGTTCACGGCGGCGCTGCGGGCGGTCGGCGACGCGGAGACGGCCGCCGCGCTGATCCGTGGCGACGAGGCTCCGGCCACCGATGACTCCGCGGCGGCTTCGGCGGCGGCCTCCGCCGAAGCCGCCGCGGGCACCACCGACGGCGACGGGGGCGCGCGTCCGTTCCGGATCGTCGCCGTCACCTCCTGTCCGACCGGTATCGCCCACACGTACATGGCCGCCGAGGCGCTGGAGAACGCGGGCCGCGAGGCAGGCGTCGAACTCGTCGTCGAGCCGCAGGGCTCGGCCGGGTTCACCCGGCTCGACCCCGCCGTCATCGCCGCCGCGGACGGCGTGATCTTCGCCCACGACGTGCCCGTACGGGAGAAGGAACGCTTCGCCGGGAAGCCCACCGTCGACGTCGGCGTCAAGGCCGGCATCAACAAGCCCGCCCAGCTCATCGCCGACGTACGCGGCAAGGCCGAGCGCGGCGAGAGCAGCGCACCCGCCACCAGCGGTACGCCCGTCGAGCGGGCCGGCGAGTCCGGCGACAACTACGGCACCAAGCTGCGCAAGTGGCTGATGACCGGCGTCAGTTACATGGTCCCGTTCGTCGCCGCGGGCGGTCTGCTGCTCGCCCTCGGCTTCGCGATCGGCGGCTGGGAGATCAACAAGGCGCCCTCGGTCATGGAGCACTTCTCCTGGACCCAGGTCGACAGCTGGGGCGCCCTGCTGTTCCAGATCGGCGGGGTGGCCTTCGGGTTCCTGATCCCCGTCCTGGCCGGTTACATCGCCTACGGCATGGCCGACCGCCCAGGTCTCGTCCCCGGCTTCGTCGGCGGCATGATCGCCTCGAACATCGCGGCCGGCTTCCTCGGCGGTCTGGTCGCCGGTCTGCTGGCCGGTGGCATCGTCCTCGCGATCCAGAAGATCAAGATCCCACCGGTGCTGCGCGGCATCATGCCCGTCGTGGTGATCCCGCTGATCTCCTCGCTGGTCGTCGGCTTCCTGATGTTCGTCGTCGTCGGCAAGCCCATCGCCGAGGCCCAGAAGGGCATGACGGACTGGCTGGCCGGCCTCTCCGGCACCAACGCCATCCTGCTCGGCGTACTGCTCGGCCTGATGATGTGCTTCGACCTCGGCGGCCCGGTCAACAAGGTCGCGTACGCCTTCGCCACGGCCGGCATCGCCGTCGCGGACCCCAGCGACTCCGCGATGAAGGTCATGGCCGCGGTGATGGCCGCCGGCATGGTCCCGCCGCTGGGCATGGCGCTGGCCACCGTCGTCCGCAAGAAGCTCTTCACCCCGGCCGAGCAGGAGAACGGCAAGGCCGCCTGGGTCCTGGGCGCCTCCTTCATCTCCGAGGGCGCCATCCCGTTCGCGGCGGCCGACCCGCTGCGCGTCATCCCGGCCTCGATGGCGGGCGGCGCGGTCACCGGCGCCCTGTCGATGGCCTTCGGCGCCACGCTCCGCGCCCCGCACGGCGGCATCTTCGTGGTCCCGCTGATCGGCAGCCCGTTCCTCTACCTGATCGCCATCGCGGCCGGCACCTGCGTCACGACGGCCCTGGTCATCGTCCTCAAGAGCATGCGCAAGCCGGCAGCGGGCGCCACGGCGGCCGAGTCGCCGGAAGGCACGGCGGCGGCGACGCAGGCGAAGAAGGAGCCGGTGGCGGCGTAGGCAGAACGATGGGCGGGCGTGCTGGGCGCACCCGCGAGTACCACCGGAAACGCCACGGTCCCGGACAGGAGTTCCCTGTCCGGGACCGTGGCGTCTGCTCTGCCGTCAGTAGGAATCAGGAATGGCGTGCGGGGTTACGGCGGTTTACGACGCCCGGGCCGCCCGCCGCTCCATCGCGTCCCGCGCCCCGTCCTCCGTCGGATACACCTCGCACATGTGCCGGCCGTCGGGCGTCGCCGTGTGCTCGACCTCCCACAGGGAGATCTCCTCACCGCCCGGCAGCAGGAAGGCGTGCTCGTAGAGCGAGAAGCCGATCCCGGACCGGCCCGCGCGGCACGGGCGCCCGAACGCCTGGGTGATCTGGTGCGCGAACGCCGTACGCAGCAACTCGGCCGTCTCTGTTCCCGGTCGGTCCGTGTTCTCCGCCCGGCGCAGTAAACGGCGCGCGTGGTCCGCCGAGTCGTCGGGAACGTACACATGCCGAGGCTGGACGACCGGTGTGAGCTGAACCGTCACCGGCAGCTCGAAATCCGGGCCGTCGGCGGGCAGCGGGAGCCGGGCCGTGGCGGCGCGCAGTTCCTCCTCGTCCACATACACCTCGTGCTGCGGACCCGCCCCCGGCGCCGTGTTGTGCACCAGCTCCCAGAGGGTGAGCGCCGAACCGTCGGCGAGCAGCCAGGTGTGACGGTACGTCTCGCGGTGCAGCCCCGCGCTGTGGTGCGCCGAGTGCAGCGAACTGTCGTGCGCCAGCGCGCAGTCGAGCCGCCGTATCGCCTCGTCGGGCAGCTCGAAGGAGTTCAGGGCACGACCGAGGAGCCGCTCGAGGTGCTCCTCCGGAGACTCGGGCGACTCGGGTGGTTCGTACGCTGCCGTCTCGTACGGAACGCTCAAGGCTTCTCCCGGCGTTGCTGCATGTCACCTTGTGGGTGCATACCGTAGCCCCTCGGTCGGACATCATGTCCGGGAACCGAGAAAACATACGCCTAGGAGACGCCCGGACCGCACGAAAAGTTCCCGCGCGGCCCCGAAAACCGTCAATGGTCCATCAACACGCCCTGATCGGGCGGTACTTCAGGCACTGTCAGGAAGCAGCCCCAGCCGTCCACTCGCTCCACGGCAGATCCCAGCCGCTGAGACCGTTGTCCGGCGCGACCTGCTTGTCGGCGGAGTTCTTCACGATGACGACGTCCCCGACGTCGCCAACCGCATCGCGTGCGGCACATCCGGGATGTCGTACGCGTTGGCCGGGCGAGACGACGGGTGGCCGAGCGGGCCTGCCGGCGCCGGTAACGGCCCAGGTTGAGCCTGAGCCCGAGATCGCCAGGTCGGAAGCGGCGAACCGCGTCAGTCCAGGCGCCTGACCGGATCGGATCGCAGCGGTCGGGTGTTGCCGGGGTGCCTGCTGCCAGGGTTGGAGTCGAAAGGGAGGCTTCCTAATGATCTCGGCACTCAACCAACTTGTCGATCTTGTCGAGGAGCACCTCGTCGAGGAACTCGACGTCGACAGGTTCGCCGGGGCGCTCGGCACCACCGAGTACCACCTGCGTCGGATGTTCTCGTCGTTGGCCGGTATGCCGCTGTCGGAGTACGTGCGGCGGCGCCGCATGACAGTTGCCGCCGCCGACGTCGTCCGGGGCAAGGGGGATCTGCTGTGTATCGCCGTCCGGCACGGATACGGCTCCAGCGAGGCGTTCGGACGCGCGTTCCGGGCGGTCCACGGTGCCAGCCCCAGTGACGTGCGCCGTAATGGAGGCCCCTTGCGCACACAACCGCAGCTCAGGTTCCGCCTGACTGTTGAAGGGAGTATCCCCATGGACACCCGCCTCGTCGACCGCCCTGCATTCCGGCTGGCCGGACACGCAACCCGGGTTCCGCTTATTCATCAGGGCGTCAACCCGCACATCCAGGAGCACATCGCTGCGCTACCGCTGGAGGAGCATCTGCGGCTGAAGGCCCTCAGCGACACCGAACCGAAGGGTCTGCTGCAGGTCACCGATGACCTCGATCCCGACGGCAGTGAGGGCAGTGAACTGACCTACCTGCACGGAGTCGCCCTCAGCCGGGACACGCCGGTCCCGGACGGGCTCGACGCCATCGAGGTACCACCTGGAATGTGGGCAGTCTTCCGTACCGGCGGACCGCATCCGCAGGCCCTGCAGACGACCTGGGCGGCGACCGCGACCGAGTGGTTCCCCTCCAACCCGTGGCGGCTGCGGTCGGGGCCCTCGGTCGTCGCGGTCCTCGAGCGCGCGGACGATTTCAGCACCGCGACCTGCGAGCTGTGGCTTCCCGTCGAACCAGCGTGACGCACCATCGACCATCGACCATCGACCATCGACCATCGACCATCGAACGCGGTTGAGCGCTTGAGCTGACGGAATCCGCCAACTCAAGCGCTCAGTCACAATCGGCCAGTGGCAGAAACGGGACAACCACCCTCCCCCCATGGCCCTCCCGTTATCCGTGACCCCCGTGACCCCCGTGACCCCCGTGACCCCCGTGACCCCCGTGACCCCCGTGACCCCCGTACAACTCCCCATACGACGGCCAAGCCCCGCCCGCCCCCGTCACCGGCTCCGCCGCCCGTACCGCCCGTACGATCGCCCGGGTCACCAGGTCCGCGCTCGCCTCCAGGATCTCGTTCAGTGCGAGGGGGTTGTCCTCGGACAGTGGGCGGGCCCCTGTCGCCAACGTGAACACCGTGTCCCCGTCGGTGAGCAGATGCACCGGACGTACGGCACGTGCGATGCCGTCGTGTGCCGTGCCGGCCACCTTCTGGGCCTGGGCCTTTGACAGCGCCGCGTCGGTCGCGACCACCGCGAGGGTGGTGTTCAGCGGAGGGAGGGGGGACTGGGCCGCGGCTTCGGCCAGTCGCCGCCGCGCCGCCTCGTGCACGTCGGCCGACGGATACTCGACCCGCCGCCCCTCGAACAACTCCCCGTACAGCACCCCCGTTTCCGGATCCACCGAGTACCCCGCCGCGTTGGCCACCACCAGTGCCGCCACCGTGATCCCCGACCCGAGTACGGTGCTCGCGGTGCCGACACCGCCCTTGAGATGCCCGACCACCGCCCCCGTACCGGCGCCCACGCACCCCTCCGGCACGGGCGCGCCCAGCTCGCTCGCGGCGGCCGCCTCGACGGCTGCCCGACCGGTGGCCGCGTCCGGCCGGGCCCGGAAGTCGCCACCCCGGCCCAGGTCGAAGACGCAGGCGGCCGGCACCACCGGCACCACGTGCCCGGCATCGGGCCCGACCCGTACCCCGCGCTCCCGCTCCTCCAGCCAGGCCATCACTCCCGACGCCGAGTCCAGCCCGTACGCGCTGCCGCCCGTCAGCACCACCGCCTCGACAGTGCGTACGACGTTGCGCGGGTCCAGGGCGTCGGTCTCCTTGGTGCCGGGTCCGCCGCCCCGTACGTCCACGGCCGCCACGGCTCCACCCTCCGGTGCGAGCACGACCGTCGTGCCGGTGAGCCATCCGTCGCCGATACGCGTCGCGTGCCCCACTCGCAGGCCGGCCACATCTGTCAGAGCGTCAACTGTCATGACGCCCAGTCTTGCTTCACGCAGCCACTTCGTTGTCGTACGCCGAGGCGAACCAGGTGAAGTTCATCCAGGTTCACTGCGGAGTAACGGAGCAACACCGCTATTCACCTGCGCCGAAACCAACTATGGGAGTTCAATTTCCTATGGGGGCAGCGTGAAGCGGTCCCGGTGGACGAACGGATGACCATGGAACGTGACGACCTGTCGACCCTGCGC
This sequence comes from Streptomyces sp. GQFP, assembly GCF_021545335.1. Classification (GTDB taxonomy): domain Bacteria; phylum Actinomycetota; class Actinomycetes; order Streptomycetales; family Streptomycetaceae; genus Streptomyces. The sequence continues at coordinate 6,059,281 of NZ_CP089312.1, forward strand.
GCACTGGGCTTCGAGGATGACGAGCTTCGGCAACTCGGTCTGTGGGACGTGCCGACTGGAGCCCCGGAAGACCTGGCGGAGGCATACATCAGGCGCTCGAAGAAGCGGGACACCCTGACGACAGTCCGGGCTCATGTGCGGGACGTGTGCCGCCTCGCAGCCATCGAGGGGAAGGCGATCCGGCATGTGTGGTTCGAGCAGCGGAGCGCGAGCAAGGCGCATGTCCGGCGTGAGGAGTTCGAGAATGCGAACCAGGCAGTCTTGGACGGTCACTCGAAGACGCTGTACGTATGGAAGACCGACCGTCTTTCACGTCGGGGCATGGGCCAAGTCGGCTTGCTGCTCGATGGCTTCGGCAATCGCGCCGCGCGTTTGGTGAGCGTCATTGAAGGGCTGGACTCTTCGAGGGACGGACGGACTGTCTTCGGAGTTCTCTCGGAGCGAGCCCGCGAAGAGGTCAAAGACATTTCGCTACGGACGAAGACCGGAGGAGACGCGCACAAGGCGGAGGGGCGTTGGCCGGGAGGTGTGACGCCGTACGGGCTCTGCTGTCCCAAGGGATCGGGGAAGCTTGAACACAACCCGGCGGAGTACAGATACGCGCGCACGCTGATCGCTGAGCGGCTTTTGGACATGGTGACACCGGCCGAGATCGCCAATGATCTCAACGAGCGGGGCGTTCCCACGCGTCATGGCAAGAAATGGCGGGCTCAGACAGTCATCAATCTTGCACAGTCGCCGAGTTGGGCCGGTCTCATCCCGAACCGTGATCGGCAGACCGACGAGTTCGGGATGCCCCTCGACAAGTGGCACCGAGGTGGAGATCCCCTCCTGGGGGCAGACGGTCACCCTGTCCGTGCCGGTAAGGGAGTCGTCACCTTCGAGGAGTGGGAGAAGATCAGGGCCATTATCTCGGGCCGTTCACGCCCCGGTACGACGATTGGCGACAGAACGCGCGGCGTCCGCAAGGCAGCCACCATCATGACAGGCGTCCTGCGCTGTCCACACTGCAACGGTCCCATGGGGAACGGCGGGCGTAACTATCGCTGCCTTGCCCGTGTGAATCAGGGAAAGTCCGTCTGCCAGGGGATCGCGACCATGCGTGAGCGGGTGGACGAGGCGATGGAGGAACTTTGGATGAACCGCATCTTGAATCTTTCTCCGGACTCATTCGCGATCCATGAGATCGCCCGACGTTGGCTGTCCTACCAGGATCCTGAGAAGGAGGCACGCAAGCGCTCCGTAGGGGCAGCGCTCGACAATGCGGTAGGCCGGGTGATGAAACTGAACAAGGAATTCTTCATCGGCGGGGGAATGGATGAGGAACAGTTCGATGCTCTCCGAGAGGAGTTGGAGACTCAGATCGCAAGCCTCAAGGCCGAACTTGCGGAACTCTCGAGGGATGCTGACCTGTCGGCTCTTGTGGCCCCCGAAGCAATGGCCGCCGTCTGGGAGGGCAGTGGAATTGTTGGGCGCCGGGCCCTCGTCCAGGCGGCACTGAAGAGCGTCACCGTGAAGCCCCCCAAGGGACGGGGAGACAAAACACCGATCCTGGACCGTCTTGTGCCTGACTGGCGAGACAAGAAGACCGACGCGCTGCGTCTGGGCGAGGAGTTTGAGGCGGTGGAGCCCAGCAGGACGGGGCGTGTGCCCGAGGCAGCCGCGTAAGTCCCGCCGCACTGTGGCCGGGGCCCTTCGTACTGCACGACACGCCCTGCCCGACACAGAGCAGACGGCCCTGGCCGGAACCAGCTTGGTGGCCCACAACCTGAAGGCAGTGTGAGCCCGCGGGACGACAGGGCGACGGCTGTCCCCGGGACGTACCCTGGACTCATGAGCAGCCCCGCCGCCCCCGAACCGCGCGCCCCGAAGCCCGCGCTGATCTTCGACGACCCGCTGGACCAGCAGTCGTCGGACGACACGGACCGTGGGTGGGGCGAGCGCCCGGCTGACGGCGGCGGCGACAGCGCGGCCGACCTGAAGCGCTTCCTCGACGAGAAGCCGCCCCACCACATCTGAACCGGGCCGAGCGACCTCCGAACGAGGCCGAGCGCGCTGCCTACCGCTCGTCGTGCCCGGAGCCCCGCTGGGCCACGAGGGCGTCGCGGATCTCCTTGAGGACCTCCAGCTCGCTCAGCTCGACGACCTCCTGCGCGCCCTCCTTCGCCTTCTGGCGCGCGGCCACCCGGGCCAGGTACTTCGACATCGGCAGGACCATCAGGAAGTAGACGACGGCCGCGGTGATCACGAAGGTGAGCGTGGCGCCCAGGACCGAGCCCCACATGATCTTGACGCCGGTCGCGGTGTCGCCGGTGCCGGTGCAGGGGTCCTTGATGCAGGAGCTGTAGTTGTCGAGGTTCTTCGTCCCGAACGCCCCCACCATCGGGTTGATGACGCCCTTCACCACCGAGTTCACGATGTTGGTGAACGCGGTGCCGATGACTACCGCGACCGCCAGATCGACGACGTTGCCGCGCGTCAGGAAGGCTTTGAAGCCGTCCCAGACGCTCGGTTGCTTCTTCTCGCTCACCGCGGGGCCTCTCCTCGTACACGCAAATGGGGGAACAAACAGTTCCGCAACCTACGTCAACCTGTGGCGGCCATGTCCAATTGGCCGACTCCAACGAGGGACTTGACGCCAGACGGTTCGAGACGATCACCCAACCGTTCACCACACCGTCACCGCCAACCGTGCCGTCGCACCCGCGCCGGCCAGCCGGGACGCCGTGGTGCGCGGCACCGAGAGCACGACCAGGGCCCCGCCCTCGGCCACGCTGTCCTCGGGTGTCATGGCCGGCGGCACCTTCGTCACGCGGGCCCGGTGCGCGACCACCCGGGCGTCGGTGCCCGTCGGCAACTCCTCGGCCGCGATGACGTCGACCCGGTCACCGGGCCGCAGCAGCCGGACCGTTGCCGCGTCGGCGATCCGCACCGGCGCCGTCACCATCTCGACCACGCGCCGCTCCCGTACGGGATCCGCCACGGGATGACCCCGGACCCGTCCGACATCGGGCGCCGGCCCCGACGCCCCACGTGGACCCGCCGCCACGATCGCGGCGGCCGTGACGGCGAGCCCGAGGGCCAGCGCCCGCCTCCGATTCCGTACCAGGCGCCGCAGTCGACCCCGCCCGCCGCGCACCCGCACGGGGGCGAAGTGCGGCACCTCGCAGGGCGGGGGGACAAGCGGAACGGAGTGCACGGGACGTACGGGAGACATGGGACGTACGGATGACATGGGGACCACCACCTGTGACGAGGGAGCTGCTTGCGCCCCCACGATGAGGCTTTTCCGCGAACCCCGCTCAGGCCTGTGTGTTACTCACCGGTTGTGGACAACTCGCTCACCCGAATGGGAAGTTCCGCTCCCGCCGACCCCGTTACGGCAGCTCGAACCCCGGATCCATCCCGCCCAGCGCCTTCGTGCACAGGCAGTCCCGTGTCTCACCCGCCGGCAGCGCCGCCACCGCGTCGGACAGCACGCCCCGCATCCGGTCCACGTTCGCCGCGAACACCTGGAGCACCTCCTCGTGCGAGACGCCCTCACCGGTCTCCGCGCCCGCGTCGAGGTCGGTGACGAGGGTCAACGACGTGTAGCACAGCTCCAGTTCACGGGCGAGCCCCGCCTCGGGATGGCCCGTCATGCCCACCACCGACCAGCCCTGCGCCCGGTACCAGAGCGATTCGGCACGCGTGGAGAACCGCGGTCCCTCGATCACGGTCAGCGTGCCGCCGTCCACCGGCTCCCAGTCGCGCCCACGCGCCGCCTCCAAGGCCACTTTGCGGCCGACCGGGCAGTAGGGGTCGGCGAGGGACACGTGCACGACGTTGGGAACGGCCCCGCCGGGCAGCGGCAGGCCGTCGAAGAAGGTCCCCACCCGGGACTTCGTACGGTCGACCAGCTGGTCCGGTACGAGCAGTGTGCCCGGACCGTACTCGGGCCGCAGGCCGCCCACCGCGCACGGCGCGAGCACCTGGCGCACGCCGACCGAGCGCAACGCCCAAAGGTTGGCGCGGTAGTTGATGCGGTGCGGTGGCAGATGGTGCCCGCGCCCGTGCCGGGGCAGGAAGGCGACCCGGCGGCCGGCGAGCTCGCCGAGGAACAGGGAGTCACTGGGGGATCCGTACGGCGTGTCCACATGTATCTCGGTCACGTCGTCGAGGAAGGAGTAGAAGCCGGAGCCACCGATCACGCCGATCTCGGCGCTCGTGGCGCTCCCGGGATTCGCCTGATTCACCATGCCCCGCACCCTAGCCGCGCGCGGAAACACCGAAGACCCCGTCGCCGTAAGGCGGCGACAGGGTCCCGTGGGCCAAGAGGTGGTGCTTTACGCGGCCGAGCTGGTGCTCGACGAGGAGCTGGACGAGTTCGACGACGAGGACGAGCCGGACGACGAGGAGCCCGACGAACTCGACGACGAGTCCGAGGACGACGACGAAGAAGCGGCCGTCGACGGCTTCGACGCGGGCGCGCTGCTCGACGAGGAGCCGCGGCTGTCGTTGCGGTAGAAGCCGGAGCCCTTGAAGACGATGCCGACCGCGGAGAACACCTTCTTGAGGCGGCCGTTGCAGCTGGGGCACTCGGTCAGGGCGTCGTCGGTGAACTTCTGCACCGCTTCAAGGCCCTCGCCGCACTCGGTGCACTGGTACTGGTAGGTCGGCACTGTGTCTTCCTCCTGGCACTCTCACTCGATGAGTGCTAACGATCGTCCATAGTGACGTATTCCCGCCGATCAGTCCACTGTCACCGGCGTGCGGTGACCGACGCCACGTGCGACGGTCAGGCTCGCCGGGCGGATCGTCACCCGTGGTGCGAGCCGTGAACGCAGGGCCACCAGGGTCGCCAGGGCCAGCAGCGTGCCGCCCATCGGCACGAGGAACCCGGCGCCGGCCCAGAGGCGGTCCTCCAGCTGGCCCGCGGCGGTGACGGCCGCCGCCTGGCCGAGGGCGACCGCGCCGGTCAGCCAGGTGAACGCCTCGGTGCGGGCGCCGGCCGGGACCAGAGCGTCGACCAGGGTGTAGCCGGTGATCAGCGCGGGCGCGATGCACATGCCGACCAGGAGGCCCAGCCCGGCGAGGGTCAGGACGGAGTCGGCCGCCCATAGGCCGGAGGCGGTGACCGCGAGGGCCGCGTACCCGGCGACCAGGCGCCGCTGCGGGGCCATGCGCCAGGCGACGGCTCCGCAGACCAGGCCGGAGAGCATGTTGCCGGCGGCGAAGACCCCGTACAGGACGCCGTTCAGGCCGGGGTTGCCGGTGGACTCGCTGAACGCGGCGAGCGAGACCTGCATGCCGCCGAAGACGGCGCCGATGCCGAGGAACGCGACGATCAAAACGCGTACCCCGGGGACGCTCAGTGCGGAAACGCGCTCCACGCGCGCGTGCCGCCCATTCAGTGAACCGGCCGTCGTCACCGACGGCTGCGTGCTCTTCTGCGCCGCGAACAGCAGGCCGCCGAGGAGGGTCAGCGCGGCCTCGGTGACCAGGCCGGCCGCCGGGTCGACTGCGGTGCACAGGGCGGTCGCGAGCAGCGGGCCGAAGACGAAGGTCAGCTCGTCGGTGACGGACTCGAAGGCCGCCGCCGTCGGCATCAGGGGTGAGTCCTGGAGCTTGGTCGCCCAGCGGGCGCGGACCATGGGGCCGATCTGGGGCGTGGAGGCGCCGGTCAGGACGGCGGCGGCGAACAGGGTCCACAGGGGGGCGCCGGTCAGCGCCAGCGTCGTCAGGGCGAGGCCGGACAGGGTGTGCAGGACGACACCGGGGACGAGGACCGCGCGCTGTCCGTGGCGGTCGGCGAGACGGCCCCCGTAGGGCGCGCACAGGGCCATGGAGACACCGGTGACGGCGGCCACGGCGCCGGCGGTGCCGTACGAGCCGGTGGTGTGCTGGACGAGCAGCACGATGGAGATGGTGAGCATCGCGAACGGCTGTCGCGCGGCGAAGCCGGGGAGCAGGAACGTCCAGGCGCCGGGGGTGCGGAGCAGCTGTCCGTAGGTGACCGTGGATGCCACGGCCGTGCCTTTCTGCTGCCTGGTAGCGCGACCCCACTGTGCGGGCGAGGGGCGCCGAGAGCTGTCCTCTTGCGCGGACTGCGGTAGATGCCGACGCCCCCGCAGAGGATGTCCCGGCCGCCATACGGTCGCGCCAGCTCTGCTTCAGACAGAGTTGGTTCGATCAGGGTGCGCCTTCACTGTACAGGGGCGATGGGGCCCCGTACCTCTGAAAGGAAGCGGAGAGGTGCGTCACGCCTCTGCTCCGTTGCCGCCCGTCCCCAGCCACTGGGCCAGCTTGCCGCCCTGGCCGACGGCCCGCAGGCGGCGTTCCGTCGCGTCGCGGACGGGGTCGGTGGTCACCACGAGGAGTTCGTCGCCACGGCGCAGGACCGTCGTGGGAAGCGGAACGAACGATTTTTCATCGCGGACGACGAGGGTGACGGCGGCGCCCGGCGGCAGCCTCAGCTCGCCCACCTCGACGCCGTGCATCTTGGAGCCGTCGGGGATCGCGACGGACAGCAGATGCCCGCGCAGCCGCTCCAGGGGTGCTGATTCGATGCCGAGGTCGGCGGGCCCCTCGCCCTGGCCCAGGTGCAGTTTGCGGGCCAGCCAGGGGAGCGTCGGGCCCTGGACGAGGGTGTAGACGACGACCAGGACGAAGACGATGTTGAAGATGCGGCGGCTGTCCTCGATGCCGCTCACCATGGGGATCGTCGCCAGGATGATGGGCACGGCGCCGCGCAGCCCGGCCCAGGACATCAGGGTCTGCTCCTGCCACGGCACCCGGAACGGCGTCAGGCTGACGATCACGCTGAGCGGGCGCGCCACCATGGTCAGGACCAGGCCGATGACGAGTGCGGGCCAGATGTCGTCGCCCATCTCGTGCGGGGTGACCTGCAGGCCGAGCAGGACGAACATGCCGATCTGGGCGATCCAGCCGAGTCCGTCGGCGAAGCCGCGGGTGGCCGGCCAGTGCGGCAGTTTGGCGTTGCCGAGGACCATGGCGGCCAGATAGACCGCGAGGAAGCCGCTGCCGTGGGCCAGTGCGCCGGCGGCGTACGCGGTGACCGCGATCGCCATCACGGCGATGGGGTAGAGGCCGGACGCGGGCAGGGCCACGTGCCTGAGGCCCCAGGAGCCGAGCCAGCCGACCGCGATGCCGATGGCCGCGCCGATGGCCAGTTCCAGAAGGATGATGCCCAACAGCGTGTACCAGTGCTCGACCGGGCCCGCGGTGGACAGTGAGACGACCAGGATGACCACGGGGGCGTCGTTGAAACCCGACTCGGCCTCCAGCGTGCCCGTCACGCGCGCGGGGAGGGGGATTTTCCGCAGGACGGAGAAGACCGCCGCCGCGTCCGTCGAGGAGACGACCGCTCCGATGATGAACGCCTGCCGCCATTCCAGCCCGATCAGGTGGTGCGCGGCCGTCGCCGTGATCCCGACGCTGACCGCGACCCCCGCCAGCGCCAGCGCGGAGGCGGCCGGGAGGGCGGGCTTGATCTCCTTCCACTTCGTGGCGAGTCCGCCCTCGGCCAGGATCACGACCAGGGCCGCGTATCCGATGACCTGGGTCAGTTCGGCGTTGTCGAAGTGGATGTCGCCGATGCCGTCCTGGCCCATGGCGACGCCGATCCCCAGGTAGACGAGCAGGCTGGGGAGCCCGCTGCGCGAGGAGATCCGGACCGCTGCCACAGCGATGAGGAGGACGAGCGAGCAGACGAGCAGGAGCTGGTTGAGATGGTGGACAGTCAGCGGCCGTTCCCTTCACTGGCCCGGACGCGGCACGCGCGCGGGTCACGTACATCGGACACGACGTGAGGTCACCGCGTACCCGAGTACTTCGTTACCTTACCTAACTCTTGACGATTTCTTGACGCTTCCGCAGGCATGATCGAACGCCCGTCCGTTCGCGTACCCGACTCCGCGTCAAGTCGCGTCGGGCCCTGCGCCTATGGTTGCTCCAGCACTCCAGTACCGCCTGCCGCTCGCGTTAGGACAGCAAGGACAGCGATGCCCCCCACTACCACCAGCTCTTCCGGCCACAAGCCCGGCAAGTCCGGCAGGAAGAAGGGGCGCAAAGCCCGACTGTTCGTGATCGTCCTGGTTCTGGCGATCATCGGAGGCGTCGCCTTCGGCGCGTTCTGGTCCGTCAGCACCGTCCGGGCCTCCTTCCCGCAGACCAAGGGTTCGATCTCGCTCGAAGGCCTGTCGGGGCCCGTCGACGTCAAGCGCGACAGCTACGGCATCCCGCAGATCTACGCCTCCTCCGACGAGGACCTGTTCATGGCGCAGGGCTACGTCCAGGCGCAGGACCGGTTCTACGAGATGGACGTCCGCCGGCACATGACGTCGGGCCGGCTCTCCGAGATGTTCGGCAAGGGGCAGGTCGACAACGACGAGTTCCTGCGCACCCTGGGCTGGGACCGGGTGGCCAAGGAGGAGTACGACAAGACCCTGTCGGCCGCCACGAAGAAGTACCTCCAGGCCTACGCCAAGGGGGTCAACGCCTACCTCAAGGGCAAGGACGGCGCGGACATCTCCCTGGAGTACGCGGCCCTCGGCTTCAGCAACGACTACGAGCCGCAGGCGTGGACCCCGGTCGACTCGGTCGCGTGGCTGAAGGCGATGGCCTGGGACCTGCGCGGCAACATGCAGGACGAGATCGACCGCTCCCTGCTGACCAGCCGCCTCGGCCCGCAGCAGATCGCCGACCTGTACCCCGAGTACCCGTACAGCCGCAACAAGCCGATCGTCCAGGAGGGCGAGTACGACGCCTCCTCCGGGACCTTCGTCAAGAGCGGCACCGGCACGAGCACGCAGACCGGCTCCTCGGGGTCGAGTACGTCGTCCTACGCCTCCGTGGACTCCGCGGCGCTCCAGAGCCAGCTGGAGGGCCTCTACCGGGTCCTGGACGACGTCCCGACGGCCGTCGGTGTGAACGGCAACGGCATCGGCTCGAACTCCTGGGTCGTCTCGGGCGCCCACACCATCACCGGCAAGCCGCTGCTGGCCAACGACCCGCACCTGTCGCCCTCGCTGCCGTCCGTCTGGTACCAGATGGGCCTGCACTGCCGCAGCGTCTCCGCCAAGTGCCAGTACGACGTCTCCGGGTACACCTTCGCGGGCATGCCCGGTGTGATAATCGGGCACAACGGTGACATCGCCTGGGGCATGACCAACTCGGGCGCCGACGTCACCGACCTCTACCTGGAGAAGCTCTCCGGCGACGGCTACCTCTACGACGGCAAGACCAAGCCGTTCACCACCCGCGAGGAGACCATCAAGGTCGCCGGCGGCGCGTCCAAGACGATCGTCGTCCGCGAGACCGACAACGGGCCCCTGCTGTCCGACCGCGACGACGAGCTGGTCAAGGTCGGCAAGAAGGCCACCGTCGACGCCTCGGCCCCCGACCGGGGCGACGGCTACGGCATCGCGCTGCGCTGGACCGCGCTGGACCCCGGCAAGTCCATGGACGCCGTCTTCCTGATGGACAAGGCGTCCAACTGGACCGAGTTCCGCGCGGCGGCGGCCTCCTTCGACGTGCCCTCGCAGAACCTCGTCTACGCGGACACCGAGGGCAACATCGGCTACCAGCTGCCCGGACTCATCCCCACGCGCGCGGCGGGCGACGACGGCTCGCTCCCGGTCCCCGGCTGGGACTCCAAGTACCGCTGGACCGGCTACCTCAAGCAGTCCGAGCTGCCCTTCGAGTACAACCCCTCGCGCGGCTACATCGTGACCGCCAACCAGGCAGTGGTCGACAAGGCCAAGTACCCGTACACGCTCACCACGGACTGGGGTTACGGCACCCGCAGCCAGCGCATCGCCGACCTGATCGCCTCGAAGATCAAGGGCGGCGGCAAGATCTCCACCGACGACATGCGCCAGATGCAGCTGGACAACAGCAGCGAGATCGCCAGGCTGCTGGTGCCCAAGCTGCTGGCGATCGACGTCAAGGACAAGTACGTCCGCGAGGCGCAGAAGCTCCTGGTGGGCTGGGACTACACCCAGGACGCCGACTCGGCCGCGGCGGCCTACTTCAACGCGGTCTGGCGCAACATCCTGAAGCTCGCCTTCGGCAACAAGCTGCCCAAGGAGGTGCGGGTCAAGGGCCAGTGCCTCTACGTGAAGCCGGTCAACACCACCAGCCCCGCCGACGCGGACCAGCGCGTCCTCGAATGCGGTCAGCGGGACGCGGACCAGGCGCAGCCGGACGGCGGCGACCGCTGGTTCGAGGTGGTCCGCAGGATCATCAACGACACGGACAACGACTGGTGGAGCACGCCGAAGACCCGCACCGAGAAGGCCGCGACCAACCGCGACCAGCTGTTCTCGCGCGCCATGACGGACGCCCGCTGGGAGCTGACCGCCAAGCTCGGCAAGGACATCGACACCTGGAGCTGGGGCCGGCTGCACCGCCTGTTCCTGAAGAACCAGACCCTGGGCACCGAGGGCCCCGGTTTCCTGCAGTACATCCTCAACCGCGGCCCCTGGAAGCTCGGCGGCGGCGAGGCGACGGTCAACGCGACCGGCTGGAACGCGGCCGGCGGCTACGGCGTCGTCTGGGTGCCGTCGATGCGGATGGTGGTCAACCTCGGCGACCTCGACAAGTCGAAGTGGATCAACCTGACGGGAGCCTCCGGGCACGCCTTCAGCGACCACTACACCGACCAGACGGGCAAGTGGGTCGACGGCGAACTCCTGGACTGGTCCTTCACGGACAAGGCGGTCGAGGACAGCACGAACGACACACTGCTGCTGAAGCCATGAGCCCGCGGTAGTCCCGAAACGGCCCTCCACGCGCGCGTGGAGGGCCGTTTCCCGTTCTACGAGGGCCCGCGGAACCGGCGTGCTCCCGAAGGCGTGACCACCGCGTGCACCGGCCGGTCGTGCGGCTCGGCCGGGACACGGGGGACGACCTCGGAGTCGTACAGCAGTACCACCAGGGCCGGATCGGCGCCCGACCGCTCCAGCCGGGCCAGCACCCGGTCGTACGAGCCTCCGCCGCGCCCCAGGCGCATCCCCCGGTCGTCCACGGCCAGGCCGGGCAGCAGGACGGCGTCGGCGGTCGTCACGGCGTCCGCGCCGAGGCGCTCGCCGGACGGCTCCAGCAGGGCCATCCGCCCCCTGTGCCGCACCTCCACCAAGGACCCATCCCCGTTGTACGTGCCCCAGTCGAGGTCGTTGTCCGGGAGGAGGACCGGCAGCAGGACGCGCACCCCGCGCGCGTGGAGAGCGTCCAGAAGGGCGCGGGTGCCGGGTTCGGTGCCGACGGAGACGTACGCGGCCACCGTGCGCGCGTGCGCGAGTTCGGGCAGGCCGAGCGCGCGGGCGGCCAGGGCCGTCGCCGCCTCTTGGACGTCGTCGGCCGTCAACCTGCTTCTCACCGCCAGGAAGTCCCGCCGCAACATTCGCTTGTCAGGCTGTGCCTCCACGGCTCTCCCACTGTCGTTCCCGGAACTCTCATATGGTTCATATGCTGATATGAGTGTCAATTAATCGGAGCCTCAGAATCGGCCCAAAGGCACCGGATAAGGTTGCGGCCATGACTGAGTCGCACCCCAGGATCAGCAAGGCTGTCATCCCCGCAGCAGGCCTCGGCACCCGGTTCCTGCCGGCCACCAAGGCCACTCCCAAGGAGATGCTGCCGGTCGTCGACAAGCCGGCGATCCAGTACGTGGTCGAGGAGGCCGTCTCCGCGGGCCTCGACGACGTCCTCATGATCACGGGACGCAACAAGCGCCCCCTCGAGGACCACTTCGACCGCAACTACGAGCTGGAGTCCGCCCTTCAGAAGAAGGGCGACGCCGCGCGACTCGCCAAGGTCCAGGAGTCCAGCGACCTCGCCACCATGCACTACGTCCGTCAGGGCGACCCCAAGGGCCTCGGCCACGCCGTCCTGTGCGCCGCCCCGCACGTCGGCCACGAGCCCTTCGCCGTCCTCCTCGGCGACGACCTCATCGACCCCCGCGACCCCCTCCTCCAGCGCATGGTCGAGGTCCAGGAGCAGCACGGCGGCAGCGTCATCGCCCTCATGGAGGTCGCCCCCGAGCAGATCCACATGTACGGCTGCGCGGCCGTCGAGGCCACCGACGACGGTGACGTCGTCAAGGTCACCGGCCTGGTCGAGAAGCCCGAGGCGGCCGACGCCCCGTCGAACTACGCGATCATCGGCCGCTACGTCCTCGACCCGCACATCTTCGGCATACTCCGCGAGACCGAGCCCGGCCGCGGCGGCGAGATCCAGCTCACCGACGCCCTCCAGCAGCTCGCCGACGACGAGAAGGTCGGCGGCCCCGTCCACGGCGTCGTCTTCAAGGGCCGCCGCTATGACACCGGGGACCGCGGCGACTACCTGCGTGCCATTGTCAGACTCGCATGCGAACGTGAAGACCTGGGCCCGGACTTCCGGACCTGGCTTCGCAGTTACGTAGCCGAGGAGATGTAGCAACGTTGAGCAGCGCCGCGCCCCGCACCACCGGCCAGGACCACCTGTGGTCGGTGGACGAACACCTGGAGGACATCCTCGCGACCGTCCGCCCCCTCGAACCCATCGAGCTGCAGATCCTCGACGCCCAGGGCTGTGTCCTGGTCGAGGACGTCACGGTGCAGGTCTCCCTGCCGCCGTTCGACAACAGCTCCATGGACGGGTACGCGGTCCGGGTCGCCGATGTCGCGGGCGCGAGCGAGGAGTACCCGGCCGCCCTGACGGTGATCGGGGACGTCGCGGCCGGCCAGGACGGGCTGCTCCACGTGGGCCCCGGCCAGGCCGCCCGCATCATGACCGGCGCCCCGCTCCCGCCCGGCGCCGAGACCGTCGTCCCCGTGGAGTGGACCGACGGCGGCCTCGGCGAGGGCCCCGTCACCGGGATGCGGCCCGGCAGCGCGGACCCCGAGGGCCCTCAGGGCCAGGTGCGCGTGCACCGCCCGGCACCGGCACGCGCGCATGTGCGCGCGCAGGGCAGCGACGTCCAGGCCGGTGACCGCGCCCTCGCCGAGGGCACCGTCCTCGGCCCGCCGCAGATCGCCCTGCTCGCCGCGATCGGCCGTGGCACCGTACGCGTGCGCCCGCGCCCGCGCGTGGTCGTCATGTCCACCGGCAGCGAGCTGATCCAGCCCGACGAGAAGCTCACCGGCGGCCAGATCTACGACTCCAACAGCTTCGCCCTCACCGCCGCCGCCCGGGACGCCGGAGCGATCGCCTACCGCGTGGGCGCGGTCGCCGACGACGCCGAGACCCTCCGCTCCACCATCGAGGACCAGCTCGTCCGCGCCGACCTCGTCGTCACCACCGGAGGCGTCAGCGTGGGCGCCTACGACGTGGTCAAGGAGGCCCTCTCGCACGTGGCCGACGAGGACGAGCCCGGCGCCGGCGTCGACTTCCGCAAGCTCGCCATGCAGCCCGGCAAACCCCAGGGCTTCGGCACCGTCGGCCCCGACCACACCCCGCTGCTCGCCCTGCCGGGCAACCCGGTGTCGTCGTACGTCTCCTTCGAACTGTTCGTGCGGCCCGCGATCCGTGCCCTGATGGGCCTGCCCGACGTCCACCGGCCCACGGCCAGAGCGGTCCTGGAGACGGGCAAGGCGCTGACCTCGCCCGCGGGGCGCCGCCAGTTCCTGCGCGGCACCTACGCGGACGGGCGCGTGACGCCGGTCGGCGGCGCCGGCTCCCACCTGATCGCGGCCCTCGCGCACGCCGACGCGCTGATCGTCGTACCCGAGGACACGGAGTCCCTGGAGCCCGGCGCCGAGGTCGAGGTCGTGCTGCTCGGCTGACCTGTGGGCTGGGGCGGCTGAGGGGCGCGGGTTGGGAGTACCGTGTCGCGCACAACAGGCCCGACCGGGAGCGCCGCAGCACATGAGCACGCAGGACGACCGACTGACGCACATCGACGAGGCGGGCGCCGCCCGCATGGTCGACGTATCCGGGAAGGACGTGACCGCGCGGACCGCCCGTGCCAGCGGACGTGTCCTCGTCTCGCCCCGTGTGATCGAGCTGCTGCGCGGGGAGGGCGTCCCCAAGGGCGATGCCCTGGCCACCGCGCGGATCGCGGGCATCATGGGCGCCAAGCGCACCCCGGATCTCATCCCGCTCTGCCACCCGTTGTCGGTGTCGGGTGTGAAACTGGATCTGTCGGTCGCGGACGACGCCGTCGAGATCCTGGCCACCGTGAAGACGACGGACCGCACGGGCGTCGAGATGGAGGCCCTCACCGCGGTCTCGGTCGCCGCGCTCACCGTGATCGACATGGTCAAGGCGGTCGACAAGGGAGCGGTCATCACGGACGTCCGGGTGGAGGAGAAGACCGGCGGGAAGTCGGGCGACTGGAGCCGGTCATGACACCGGTGACGCTGCCTGCCGATGCCGGGGGCGCGCTGCTCGCGCCGTACGCCGCCCTGGTCGTGACCGCCTCCAACCGCGCGGCGGCGGGCGTCTACGAGGACAAGAGCGGCCCGGTGCTCGTGGCCGGGCTGGAGAAGTTCGGCTTCGCCGTCGACGGACCGTGGGTCGTGCCCGACGGCGACCCGGTGGAGAACGCCCTGCGGGCCGCCGTCCAGGCCGGGTACGACGTCGTCGTCACCACCGGCGGCACCGGCATCTCGCCGACCGACCGCACCCCGGAGGCCACCCGCGCGGTGCTCGACCGGGAGGTCCCGGGCATCGCCGAGGCCATCCGGGCGTACGGCCGGGAGAAGGTGCCGGCGTCGGCGCTGTCGCGCGGACTCGCCGGAGTCGCGGACGGCACGCTGATCGTCAACCTGCCGGGTTCCAGCGGCGGCGTGAAGGACGGACTGGCGGTGCTGGAACCCCTGTTGAAGCACGCCGTCGACCAGATCCGGGGCGGCGATCACCCCAGACCCGGCGGCAGCAGTGGGGGTGCGAGCTGAACAGCCCATCCTGGCCGGTCGAGCTGGTGGACGGCGATGTCGTCCTCCGGCCCGTCAGGCTGCGCGACCAGCGGGTCTGGCGCGAGGTCAACCGGCGCAACCGGGACTGGCTGCGCCCCTGGGAGGCGACGATCCCGCCTCCGACACCGAGCGGCCCGATCGCCCACCGGCCGACCTACCGTCAGATGGTCCGCCATCTGCGCGCGGAGGCGAACGCGGGCCGGATGCTGCCGTTCGCCATCGAGTACCAGGGGCAGCTGGTCGGCCAGTTGACGGTCGCAGGCATCACCTGGGGCTCGATGTGCTCGGGCCATGTCGGCTACTGGGTGGACGAGGCGGTGGCGGGCCGTGGCGTCATGCCGACGGCGGTCGCCCTCGCTGTCGACCACTGCTTCCGCACGGTCGGACTGCACCGCATCGAAGTCTGCATTCGCCCCGAGAACGGGCCCAGCCGCCGGGTCGTGGAGAAACTCGGATTCCGCGAGGAGGGACTCAGACCCCGCTATCTCCACATCGACGGGGCTTGGCGCGACCATCTTGTCTTCGCGCTCACAGCGGAAGAGGTGCCCGAGGGGTTGCTGAGCCGCTGGCAGCGGGCACGATCCCAGAACACGCCGCGGAATCCCGCGTAAATTGAATAAGTGTTCGAAAGCGATCGACTTCGGGTGTCAAATGCGCACCCTCGATGACCCCCTGATCGCACCGATCACAAAAAAAGCTCGAAATATCAGCCAGATCGTGCGACACACCGGCTCAATTGGCAGATGGCCTCACACAAACCCCTCTACCGTGTGAGGCGTGAGCAGCAGCGGCCTCATCTACGCAGTCATTGTCGGGGCCTGGGCCGCCTACTTGGTGCCGATGTGGCTCCGTAGGCAGGACGAGCTGAACGAGGCTCGTCCGACGGAACGCTTCAGCACCGCCATCCGGCTCCTGTCCGGACGGGCGGGCATGGAGCGCCGGTACGCCAAGGACCTGCGGGCGCGCTCCACCGACGAGGGGGAGCACAGCGCCGGAGACCCGGAGGGTGTCACCGACTCGGTGGACGTCCGGGCCTTCGCCATGCCCCCGGCCCGTCCCCAGGCGAAGGCCCAGGTACAGGAACAGGTTCAACAGGAGCAGGCTCCGGCGCAGCAGCGGGCGCCGAAGCGGGAGCAGCAGGCGCCGGCCCCGGCCCCGATGAGGGAACGGGAGCGCGAGCGCGTACCGGCGGCTCGTCGGAGCGCGGGCACCTCGGCGGAAGCCGCCGCGCGCGCCCGGCGCTCGAAGGTGCTCGCGCGCCGTCGGCGTACGACGGTGATGCTGTTCTTCGCCTTCACGCTCGGCGCGATCGTCGCGGCGGTCGGCGGACTCGCGCTCCTCTGGGCCCCCGCAGTCCCGGCGGTCATGCTCAGCGGCTACATCGCCTATCTGCGTACGCAGGAACGGGGCCGTTTCGCCTACCAGATGGACCGACGCCAGGCCGAACTCGCCGCGCAGCGACTGCGTGAGCGCCAGCCTCGGCGGCGGCCGTCCACCGACCCCGGCGCCGAGGACCAGGACGAGCACCCGGAGCCGGAGACGGACCCCGGTCTGTCGGCCCTGTCCGCGCTCGCTGCGGACCGGCGTGCGCTGGTCGAGCAGACCGACCACGCGGAGTGGGTCGACCAGCAGCGCGAACGCCAGCGCCGCCCCGGCCACGGCGACAGCTGGGACCCGGTCCCGGTACCCCTGCCGACGTACGTGACCGCCCCGGTCGCCCCCCGCGCCACGTCCGACGTGGACCTCGGCGCACCGGACGCGTGGAGTTCGGCGCGGTCGAGCACGGTGGGGCGAGAGTCGGAGGAGTCGGCGACGACGGAGGACGCGGCCGAGTCGGAGCCGGACCTGTCGTCGGAGTCGGAGTCGGAGCAGGGCCACGAAGGCCCGGAGGGTGCGGACGGCCGCACCGACGCCCGCCGCGCGGCATCCGCCCGCCGGGCCCGCGAGCGTGGCCGCACGCCTCTGTTCGACCAGTACGAGGACGGCGAGCGGCCCCGCGCGGCCAACGAGTAACGAGCACCACACGCCTCCGCCCGGCCGCACTCGCCCTGCACTTCGGGCAGGTGGGGGAGCGTGCGGGGGCCTCGACCGAGGGTCCGGAACGGATTTCCGAGCACCCGGATCGGGATGCTAGAGTTTCACTCGTTGCAAGGGCCTGTGGCGCAGTCTGGTAGCGCACCTCGTTCGCATCGAGGGGGTCTGGGGTTCAAATCCCCACAGGTCCACGCACGGGCCGTTCACGAGTTGGCTCGTAAGCGGTTCACGAAATCCCGTCCGATCACTTTGATCGGGCGGGATTTCGTTGTTTCTGGGCTGGTTGGGAGGTCTTGGTGCGTGGGCCGGGGTGGTTCGCTGAACGCCGTACGGCTGGCTGCCTGTGCTTGGGCATGGGTGTGCACGCCGAACCGCGGGGCGATCGGCGTGCGTGGACGATTCGGGGTTGTCGTACGGGCCTGGTGTCAGCGGAGGTGCGGAGGCGGATGCCGCCAGGGGCCTTCGGTCGGCGGCGTGTTGGCCGGGGTGCTGAGCGGAGGCAGGGGGCCGGTGGCGTCGTAGTCGGCGTCGGTGAGCCAGGTCTCCAGGATTCTCAGGTTGGCGACGGTGAGCATGATGGCGAGGAGGAGTGTCTGGGCGACTTGCCCGTGAGCGGGCCGGTGCTTGGGGTTGCCGATGTCGAGAGTTCCGCTCTTGAGGCGGCCGTTGGCTCCTTCGTTGTGGTTGCGGATGGGCCTGTAGGCGTTCAGCCAGGACGTGTGGAGGTAATGGACGTCCTGGCGGTACTTGGCCAGACGCCAGTCGGCGGCCTCGGAGTCGGCGGGAACGGTGAAGGAGCCTCCGACGCACGCCGGAGGCAGGGCATCCTCTGGGCGGCGGCGCGAGGCGTTCGGCGTCGGAGATGTGGATCGTGGGCCGGGCGGCGGCATGTGTGGTGCGGATCTGTGGAAGCGCTTCGTCCCCTCCCGGAAGGGTCGGGGATTGCCGAGACAGAAAGCGCTCTCTATGCTGGCGGGCGTGGATTCAGAAGGCGTTGGCAAGGACTCTTACTTCGACTACTGTCCCTGGGATTTCACGCGTCGGGCCTCCGCCGCACAGCGTGTGGCGCAGACCGCGCACCAGAAGAGTCTGGTCGAATCCGGTGCGAGGCTTGGGCCGCGATGCTACGTCTCTTCAACTGCTGCCGTGTTCACCGATGTTCTGTGTCTGGGCGCCGACTCCTACATCGCGGGGTACGCCTATGTCACGGGCGAGGTGCGGGCCGGGCGTGACTGCTCGGTCAATCCGTACGCGACGGTGCGTGGGCAGGTGACGCTCGGGGATGGGGTGCGTATCGGCGCGCACGCTTCTCTGCTCGGTTTCAATCATGGTTTCGCCCCGGACCAGCCCGTGCACCGGCAGCCGCTGACGAGCAAGGGCATCGTCGTCGGGGATGACGTGTGGATCGGCTCGAACGTCGTCGTCCTGGACGGGGTGACGATCGGCGATCACTGCGTGGTGGGAGCGGGAGCAGTCGTCACCAAAGACCTCGCGCCATGGTCGATCGCCGCCGGGAACCCGGCCCGCCCGCTGCGTGATCGCCGAGAGAGCGGCGGATCGGGAACCCGGCCACCGGCAGGTGACCTGGGTGATGCCGTGGCGAGTTTCGCCGAGCAGGCCCGGGCGCAGGCTGCCGATGTCCTGGCTCGTTGCTGGAACGACGACACCGGCCGCTACAGCGATCGGCCGGGCGTTTCGGCGACGGTGCGCGCGCACTGCGACGCTGTGGAGATCGCCGATCTGCTGCTGGGTGCGCCACCGCAGCAGATGGCCGCCGCCGAGCATGCCGAGCGACTGCGTGCGCTGCAGGACCCGGTGAGCGGGCTGGTGCCTGAGCTCGCCCCTGCAGGAGGTCCGGGCACGCTGCCCGATCCGGCACACGATGGGTGGATCGAGGACGGCGGTGCCGAGTACCACGTGCTGTCGGTGGGCTATGCGCTGGAGTTGCTGGGCTCCCGGTTCACCCATCCCGTTCACGTCGTGGACCGGATGACGGCAGGTCAGCTGGTGGCGCGGCTGGAGACGTTGCCTTGGCGGACCGGGGCGTGGTCGGCGGGCGCGTGGGTGGACTGCTGGGCGACTGCCGCGTATCGCAATCTTGACCTCCGGGGTGAGGCTTCCGGCGGTTCCGGTGCCCTGGAGGCGCTGTTCGGCTGGCTGGGTACGCGGGTGGATCCGTGGACCGGGATGTGGGGTGCGGCGGCCTCGCCGACCGAGGGTCGGCTTCAACTGGTCAACGGCTATTACCGGCTGACCCGTGGCTCGTTCGCACAGTTCGGACTTCCCGTGCCGCATGCGGAGCGTGTGGTGGACACCGTGCTGGCCCATGCCGGCGATCCGCGCTGGTTCGCGGCGGAACGTCAGAACGCGTGCAATGTGCTGGACGTGGCGCATCCGTTGTGGCTTGCGGGACGTCAGACCCGTCATCGGGAGGATGAGGTGCGGGCGTGGGCGCGGGAGCAGTTGGCACCGGCGCTGGGGCGCTGGCGTGACGGGGCCGGTTTCGGCTTCGGTCCGGCGGGAGAGGGCGGCTCGGGTCCCGGCCGGGAGCCGGGGCTGCAGGGTACCGAAATGTGGCTGGCCATCATCTGGCTGCTGGCCGATCTGGTGGGAGTGGCGGATCGGCTGGGGTATCGGCCACGGGGTGTGCACCGCCCCGAGCCGGTCCGCTCATCCGCGTTCACAATGCCCTGACGGGGTCTGTGGTGCATTGAGTCTTCGTCGTGGGTGATCACGACTGTTCTTGAGTTGGCTCAGGGGTAGTTGACGAGATCCCGCCCGATCGGAAGATCGGGCGGGAAACGATCTTTTCGCACACGGGAAGCGATCTCCGCGTAGGCCCTTTCACCGCACGTCAGCCCCACTCGTGAACACCCCAAGTCCGAGGGGTTCCTTGTGACTTGGGGTAGGGGCAGGCATACCCCCAACCCGCCCGCTGGGCCCATGGTGGGACCAACATGCGCCTCCTACCGTGATCGTCATGCAGCCGAAGAGCGTGTGGCAGGCCATGGTCCGGCCGGGGTTTCTGGTGTCGTGGTGGCCTTGGCGGGCGGTCGTCTATCTCGTCAGTGGGGCCGTGATCGGGGCCTTTGTCTTTGTGCTGGTCGTGCTCATGGTGGTGGCCGGTGGGGCGCTCGCCGTGGTGCTTGTGGGGCTGCCGCTGCTGGTCGCCCTCGCGCTCTCCGGGCCTCCCGTCGCCCGGGTCGAGCGGCTCAGGCTGCGGATCGTCGACGCTGAGGCGGTGCCCGATCCGCATCGGGAGCCCGTGGTGCCGGGGCTGCGGGCCTGGCTGGTCGTGCGGTTGCGGGAGCGGGCCACCTGGCGGGAGCTGGGGTATGTGGTGCTGTTCGCGGGGCTGTTGTGGCCCGTGGACGCTCTTGTCGTCGCCGTCGGGCTGCTCGTACCGGTGTCCCTGGTGGCGACTCCGGTGCTGATGGCCACCGTCGGTGACGGGCAGGAGGCCAAGGTGCTCAAGGAGTGGACGGTCACCGACTGGCCGACCGCCTTTGGATGCTCGGTCGGCGGGCTGGTTCTGCTTGCCCTGTGTGCTTATGCGCTCGGGGTTGTCGCCGGGGCGCGGGCCGGGCTGACGCGGCTGCTGATCGCCGCCCGTGACGTCGAGTTGGGGGAGCGGGTCGTCGAACTCGCCCGTTCCCGTGTGCGGTTGGTGGACGCCTTCGAGGCCGAGCGGCGGCGGATCGAGCGCGATCTGCACGACGGGGCACAGCAGCGGCTGGTCGCCCTGTCGGTGACTCTTGGAGTGGCCCGGCTGGACGCGCCGCCGGGGTCGCCGCTCGCCGAGCAACTGGCCAAGGCCCAGGGGGAGGTGGGGAGCGCGCTGGAGGAACTGCGCGAGCTGATCCATGGGATCCATCCCCAGGTGCTCACGGATTACGGGCTTCAGGCTGCCGTCGCCGACGCCGCGGATCGTGCGGCCGTGCCCGTGGATGTCAGCCTCGACCTGCCCGGACGTCTGCCCCGGGCCGTCGAGTCGGCCGCGTACTTCGTGGTCTGCGAGGCGCTCACCAACGTCGACCGGCACAGCGGGGCCAGTCGGGCCGAGGTCGGGGGCGGCCATCGTGATGGGCGGCTGTTCGTCGAGGTGCGGGACGACGGGTGCGGTGGGGCCGATCCCGGGGGTGGCAGCGGGCTCACCGGGCTCTCGGACCGGGTGTCAGTGCTCGATGGCAGACTTTCCCTGTCCAGCCCGCCGGGTGGACCTACGGCGCTGCGGGTGGAGATTCCTTGCGAGTGGAGCCAGTTGACGGATCGCGGCCGGCGCTCCGCGTAGTCCTCGCCGAGGACAGCGTGCTGCTGCGGGAGGGGCTGATCGGGCTGCTCACCCGCGTCGGCCACGAGGTCGTGGCTGCCGTCGGGGACGCGGAGGCGCTGCTCGTGGCGGTCGCCGAGCATGAGCCCGACATCGTGGTCACGGACGTACGCATGCCGCCCGGGTTTCGGGACGAGGGGCTGCACGCCGCGGTGCGGCTGCGTGAGGCGCGGCCGTCGCTGCCTGTGCTCGTCCTCAGTCAGTACGTCCAGCGGGCCTACGCCGCCGAGTTGCTCGACTCCGGGGACGGCACCGGTGTCGGCTATCTGCTCAAGGACCGGGTCGGGCAGGTCGAGGAGTTCGTCGACGCGCTGGGGCGGGTCGCGGACGGGGGTACGGTCGTCGACCCCGAGGTCGTACGGCAGTTGCTGCGCCGGCGGCGCGACCCGTTGGAGCGGCTGACCCCGCGTGAGCGCGAGGTGCTGGCGCTGATGGCGGAGGGCCGGTCCAACGGCTCGATAGCGCGGGAACTGGTCGTCTCCGAGGCTGCCGTCGGCAAGCACATCGGTGGCATTCTCGCCAAGCTGGAGTTGCCTCCGGCGGACGAGACGCATCGGCGGGTGCTGGCGGTGCTCACCTATCTGCGGGCGTGAGGAACCCGTCTGCGGGCGTGAGGAACCCGTCTGCGGGCGTGAGGAACCCGTCTGCGGGCGTGAGGAACCCGTCTGCGGGCGTGAGGAACCCATCTACGGGCGTAAGGAATCCGTCTGCGGGCGTGAGTGGTCGGCCCGTACCCGGCCTACAGGCTCTTCGCGAAGCAGCGGCTCGATTCGAAGTGGCGGTAGTAGCCGAACTTCTCGCAGGGTTCGTAGCCGCTGGAGGTGTAGAGGGCGATGGCCTCCGGCTGTCTGTCGCCCGTCTCCAGGACCATGCGGATGCGGCCGGCGGTGCGGGCGTCCTCCTCCAGGGCGGCGAGTATGCGGCGGGCCAGGCCCAGGCCGCGGGCCTCCTCGACGACGTACATCCGCTTCAACTCGGCGTCGCCGGGCAGATAGCCTTCCTCGGACTCCTCGTCATGGCCGCGCCAGCCGCCGGTGGCCACCGGGCGGTCCTGCTCGTCGTACGCGATCAGATACAGGCCGGACGGCGGGTCGAACATCGCCGGGTCGAGGTGCGTGACGTCGCCGTCGTCGTTGTAGCGGGCGGCGTACTCGGCCTGGACCTGGTCGTTGAGCTTGACGGCGTCGGGGTGGTCGAAGGAGACCCGGCGGATATTCATGTCAAGCACGGTACATCTATGCATTGTGTCGCCGCCATGTGTTTTCGGTCTCCGGGTATCGTGCCCGCGTGCTGACAGTGACCTCTGTGAATGTGAACGGACTGCGGGCCGCCGCGAAGAAGGGCTTCGTGGAGTGGCTCGCCGGGACCTCCGCCGATGTGCTGTGCCTCCAGGAGGTGCGCGCCGAGCCCCAGCAGCTGCCGGAGGAGGTCCGCGCGCCCGAGGGCTGGTACGTCACGCACGCGCCCGCCGCCGCCAAGGGCCGCGCCGGCGTCTCCCTCTACAGCCGCCGCGAGCCCGACCGCGTCCAGGTCGGCTTCGGCTCCGCCGAGTTCGACGGCAGCGGCCGGTACGTCGAGGCCGACCTGCCCGGTATCACCGTCGCCAGTCTGTATCTGCCTTCCGGGGAGGTCGGTACGGACCGGCAGGACGAGAAGATCCGCTTCATGGACGAGTTCCTCGCCTATCTGAAGGACCTGCGGGAGCGGGCCGCCGCCGACGGGCGCGAGGTCGTCGTCTGCGGTGACTGGAACATCGCCCACCAGCCGGCCGACCTCAAGAACTGGCGCGCCAACCAGAAGAACTCCGGGTTCCTGCCGGAGGAGCGGGAGTGGCTCGGGCGGGTGCTCGATGCGGGGGACGGCGGGTACGTGGATGTGGTGCGGGCGCTGCATCCGGAGGTTGAGGGGCCGTACTCGTGGTGGTCTTATCGGGGGCGGGCCTTTGACAACGATTCAGGATGGCGGATCGATTATCAGATTTCCACGGCGGGGCTGGCCGGCAAGGCGGTCAAGGGGTACGTCGAGCGCGCGGCGACCCATGCCGAGCGCTGGTCCGATCATGCTCCCGTCACCGTCGTCTACGACCTCTGAGCCGCCTGACTTTCATGGGTTCTGGCGCAGTCTGCGGTCCAGCGCCAGTGACAGTTCCGCCTCCACCACCCGGCGGGCCAGTGGGCGCAGGCGGGCGGGGTCGCCCTCCGGGGCGTGGGTGAGGATCACGTCCGTGAAGATCTCGGCCAGGGCGTCCGCGTGGTCGCGTACCCGCTTGCCCGCCGCGAGGACCGCCGACAGCGGGATGCCCTCCTGGACCAGTGCCGCCGACGCCTCCAGGAGGCTGCGGCTGATGTGGACGATCTGGTCGCCGTCGATGCCCAGATAGCCGAGGTCCATCGAGGCCGCGAGGTTCTCGGGGGTGGCGTCCGGGCCGAAGCGGTCGGCGAGGTCCTCGGGGGTGAGGCGGACCGGGGTCTCCTCGGTGGGGGCGCCGAGGCCGAGCAGGTCGGCGACATCCCGGCCGTGGTCGAAGGCTTCGGCGAGTTCCGCGATGCCGTTGAGGGTGTGGCCGCGTTCCAGCAGCGCCGAGATCGTGCGCAGCCGGGCCAGGTGGTGGTCGTCGTACCAGACGATGCGGCCCTCGCGGCGGGGCGGTGGGATCAGTTTGCGTTCGCGGTAGAAGCGCAGGGTGCGGACGGTGATGCCGGCCAGCCTGGCCAGCTCCTCCATCCGGTACTCCGTCCGGTGCTCGTGCTGTTCGGCGTTCTCAGCTGCGTCTGCGTCTGCCACGTCGGAACCCTATGGCGTACTGCCGGTAACTTTCCCTCTCCCGGCCCCTACCGGTCAGTACGCCCCTCCTCTACTCTCCCCATTGCGCCAGTGTTCACTGGCGGAGTCGCGTACGACGCATGGAGGCATCGGCATGGCCGAACACGAGCATGTGCGGGTGGCGGTGATCGGGTCCGGGTTCGGGGGGCTCGGGGCCGCCGTGCGGCTGCGCCGCGAAGGGATCACCGACTTCGTCGTGCTGGAGCGGGCCGGCGGCGTCGGCGGGACCTGGCGGGACAACAGCTATCCGGGGTGCGCCTGTGACGTTCCCTCCCACCTCTACTCCTTCTCCTTCGCGCCCAATCCCGACTGGCCGCGCGCCTTCTCCGGGCAGGAGCACATCCGCGCCTACCTGGAGCACGTCACCGACGTCTTCGGGCTGCGGCCCCATCTCCGCCTCAACTCCGAGGTGAAGAACATGACTTGGGATGGGAGGCGGTTGGTGTGGGTTGTCGAGACCAGTAGTGGGACTCTCCTCGCCGATCTCGTCGTCTCCGCCACCGGGCCCCTCTCCGATCCCAAGGTGCCGGACATCCCGGGGCTCGACACCTTTCCCGGCAAGGTCTTCCACTCCGCCCGCTGGGACCACGACTACGACCTGCGCGGCAAGCGGGTCGCGATGGTCGGTACCGGGGCCTCCGCCATCCAGATCGTGCCCGCCATCCAGCCCGACGTCTCGCGCCTCACCCTCTTCCAGCGCACCCCGCCCTGGGTGATGCCCCGCGTCGACCGGGCCATCGGCGACGCCGAGCGCGCCGTGCACCGCGCGCTGCCCTTCACCACCCGGCTGCGGCGCGGACTCCTGTGGGGCATGCGGGAGTTGCAGGTCCAGGCGTTCACCAAGCATCCGGGCGAGCTGGGTGTGGTGGAGGCGCTGGCCAAGCGGAACATGAGCCGTTCCATCAAGGACCCGGCCCTGCGCGCCAAGCTCACCCCCGACTATCGCATCGGTTGCAAGCGCATCCTGCTGTCGAGCGAGTACTACCCGGCCCTCACCCGCCCCAATGTGGACGTCGTCGCCAGTGGGCTGAGCGAGGTCCGCGGGTCCACTGTCGTCGGGGCCGACGGGAGCACCGCCGAGGTCGACGCCATCGTCTTCGGTACGGGGTTCCACGTCACCGACATGCCCATCGCCGACCGGGTCGTCGGCGCCGACGGGCGTACGCTCGCCGAGGCCTGGGCGGGCAGCGGGATGCGGGCGCTGCGCGGGGCCTCCGCCGCCGGGTTCCCCAACTGGATGACGATCATCGGGCCCAACACCGGCCTCGGGAACTCCTCCATGATCCTGATGATCGAGTCCCAGCTGAACTACATGGCCGACTACGTACGGCAGTTGGGCGTACTCGGGGGGCGGGTGGCCCTGGATGCCCGGGCTTCCGCCGTCGACGCCTGGAACGGGCGGGTGCAGGAGCGGATGCGGCGCACGGTGTGGAACACCGGTGGGTGCAGTAGCTGGTACCTCGACGCTGAGGGGCGTAACACCACTGTCTGGCCCGGTACGACGTCCGAGTTCCGGCGGGCTACCCGGCGCGTGGATCTTTCCGAGTACGAGGTTCTGCGGGCGGCGACCGTCGGCAGCGGCGATGCCAACTCCCGTGCCGAGGTGGGCGCGTGAGCCGGTTGATGTCTATGACGGGCGGCCCGTACGCCCCGCCCGTCCCCGTCCGGGAACTCACCGCAGTCTCCGCCGACGGGGCCCGGCTGCACGTCGAGGTGCACGGCGTCGATGACGGACCCGTGGTCGTCCTCTCGCACGGCTGGACCTGCTCCACCGCCTACTGGGCCGCCCAGATTCGCCAACTCGCCCCCGATCACCGGGTCGTGGCCTATGACCAGCGCGGCCACGGACGCAGCCCGGCGAGCCCCGTCCACAGCACCGACGTACTCGCCGACGACCTGGAAGCCGTACTCGCGGCCACCCTCGCGCCCGGCGAGAAGGCCGTGGTCGTCGGGCACTCCATGGGCGGGATGACGATACTGGCCGCGTCCGCGCGGCCGGGGTTCCGGGAGCACGCGGCGGCCGTACTGCTGTGCAGCACCGGCAGTTCGCGGCTCGTCGCCGAGGCGCTGGTCGTGCCGATGCGGGCCGGGCGGCTGCGGACGTGGCTCACGCGGCGGGGGCTCAGTTCGCGCGCGCCGTTCGGTCCGGTCACGCCCGTCTCCCGGCGCATCCTCAAGTACGCGACCATGGGCGCCGGTTCGTCGGTCGCCATGGTCGAGGCGTGCGCCCGGATCGTGCACGCGTGCCCGCGCAAGGTGCGGTACGCGTGGGCGCGGGTACTGGACGGGGTTCAACTCGACGCCAATATAGGGGAGTTGACCGTACCGGCCGCTGTTGTTGTCGGTACGGTCGATCGGCTGACGCCGCCCGTGCACGCGCGCGCCCTGGCCGCCGCGTTGCCCGACTGCCACGGTGTGACCGAGCTGGCCGGGCTGGGGCACATGACTCCGGTCGAGGCGCCGGAGGCGGTGGCCGGGGTGATTCGTGAACTCGTGGTGGCGTACGGGCAGTTGGACGCGCACGGTGCTGAGGTCGACGTACGGATCGAGGAGGGCGCATGAGCAGGGTCAGTCTGGACGGGCAGGTCGCTGTCGTGACCGGGGCGGCTCGGGGGGTCGGTGAGCTGCTCGCGCGCAAGCTATCCGCGCGC
Organism: Streptomyces sp. GQFP; assembly: GCF_021545335.1. GTDB lineage: Bacteria > Actinomycetota > Actinomycetes > Streptomycetales > Streptomycetaceae > Streptomyces. The sequence continues at coordinate 6,086,022 of NZ_CP089312.1, forward strand.
GGGGCCAAGGTCGCGCTGGTCGGGCTGGAGGCCGACGCGCTCAAGCAGGTCTCCGAGCGGCTGCACACCGAGAGCCAGGCCTGGTACGCCGACGTTACCGACCACGAGGCGATGTCCCGGGTGGCGGCGGAGGTCAAGGAACGGTTCGGGAAGGTCGACATCGTCGTCGCCAACGCGGGGGTCGCGAGCGGCGGGCCCTTCGTCGACTCCGATCCGGAGTCCTGGCGGCGGGTCATCGAGGTCAATCTGATCGGGTCGGCGGTCACGGCGCGGGCGTTTCTGCCGGTGCTGATGGAGAGCAGGGGGTATCTGCTGCAGATCGCGTCGCTTGCCGCCATCGCCCCGGCGCCGATGATGACCGCGTACTGCGCGTCCAAGGCGGGCGTCGAGGCGTACGCGCACTGTCTGCGGGCCGAGGTCGGGTACAAGGGGGTCCGGGTGGGGGTCGCGTATCTGTCCTGGACCGACACCGACATGGTCCGCGGGGCCGATCAGGACGACGTCATGCGGGAGTTGAGGCAGCGGTTGCCGGGGCCGGCCGGCAAGACGTATCCGCTGGGGCCTGCCGTCGACCGGCTCGTGGCCGGGATCGAGCGGCGGTCCAGCCATGTGTACGGGCAGTGGTGGCTGCGTGGGATGCAGGGGGTACGGGGGTATCTGCCGGGGCTGATCGGGGCGGTCGGGCAGCGTGAGGTCGGGCGGTTCTCGGGGCGGTTGCAGGGGATGGGGACGGGGTTGGTCGGGGCGGGCGGGGCGGCCGATGAGGAGGCTCGGGGCAGGTCGGGGGGCGGGTCGGGGGTGGGTCGGGCGTGAATGGTGACTGAACGTTACTGATCGAAATGCGTGCTTTGTGCTGGCGTGTGAGTCTGGTCGAGCCCCGATCCCCTCACCCACTTACGGGAGTGAACTCACATGGGCATGAAGGACGAGATGCAGGAGAAGGCTCGGCAGGCCAAGGAGAAGATGGAGCGGGCCCGGGAGGGTCAGCGCCAGCAGGGCGAGCGCCAGCAGGGCGAGCGCCAGCAGGGTCAGCCGGGCGAGCGTCAGCAGGGCGAGCGTCAGCAGGGCGAGCGCCGGCAGGGTCAGGAGCGCGGCCCTGGCCAGGAGCGTAAGCAGGGCCAAGAGCGTAAGCAGGGCCGGGAGGAGACTCCGGAGCGTGGGCGTCCGCGTGACGAGGACACGGAGCGGGCCATGCGGGAGGAAGAGGACCGGTTGAACCAGGACTACGACATCTAGTCCTGGCTTGAGCCGATGATGTGGGGTGCCCTTGGATTTGAGGGCACCCCACATCTTGCTTTGCGTGGTGCGTTGTCGGGTGCCGCCCGGTGGGGGCTTGTCGCGCAGTTCCCCGCGCCCCTAGGTAGGTACGGTCCCCGTGTCTTAACAGCGTGGGGGGAGTTTTGGTCTTGCTCTGTTCGGGACTCCGTCGTACGTCGGAGGGGTGGCCGCCGGATGTGTATCCAGGAGGGTCAGGGCCAGGCGGATTGCGTCGTCCATTTCCACGTGGCGGCCCTCTGCCCAGTCCAAGGGGGTGCGCAGGACCTCCAAGTCGGGGGCCACGCCCTGGTTTTCCACCGTCCAGCCGTATGTGTCGAACCAGGCCGCGTTCATCGGGACCGTGATCACCGTGCCGTCGCCCAGGCGGTGGCGGCCGGTCATGCCGACCACTCCACCCCAGGTTCGTTGGCCCACCACCGGGCCCAGTTCCAGGAGTTTGAAGGCTGCCGTGATCATGTCGCCGTCCGACGATGTCGCCTCGTCGGCCAGGGCGACCACCGGGCCCCTGGGCGCATTTGACGCGTACGACACCGGCTGGGCGTTGCGGGTCAGGTCCCAGCCCAGGATCGTGCGGGTCAGTTTCTCCACCACCAGCTCGCTGATGTGGCCGCCCGCGTTGCCGCGTACGTCGACGATGAGCGCGGGCCTTGACACCTCCATGCGCAGGTCGCGGTTGAACTGGGCCCAGCCCGAGCCGCCCATGTCGGGGATGTGCAGATAGCCGCAGCGGCCGCCACTCAACTCCCGTACGACTTCGCGGCGTTTGGCCACCCAGTCCTGGTAGCGCAACGGCCGCTCGTCGATCAGGGGGACCACCGCGACCCGCCTTGCCCGGCCCTCGCCGTTCCCGGAGCCCTCCGCCGGTGTGAACGTCAGCTCCACCGTCGTGCCGCCTGCCCCCGCCAGCAACGGGAACGGGCCCGTCACCGGATCCACCGGACGCCCGTCCACATGCGTGAGCAGCGCGCCCTCCCGGATTCCCGAACCGGCCAGCGGGGAACGGGCCTTGGAGTCCGAGGAGTCGCCGGGGAGGATGCGGTCCAGCATCCAACCGCCCTCCCTGCGTACGAAGTTGGCGCCCAGGAGGCCCTGCCTGCGCTGGTAGTGCGGTGGGCCCTCGTTGCGGCGGGCGGCCGTGACGTACGCGTGGGAGGTGCCCAGTTCGCCCAGCACCTCCCGGAGCAGATCCGCGAACTCGTCCGGGGACGCGACCCGTTCGACCAGCGGGCGGTACTGCTCCAGCACCGCGTCCCAGTTGATGCCGCACATCTGGGGTTCCCAGAAGTAGGCGCGGATCAGGCGGCCCGCCTCCTCGTAGGACTGGCGCCACTCCGCCGGGGGATCGACCTCGTGCAGGACCCGGCGCAGGTCGATCCAGACGGTCGTGTCGCCGTCGCCCGGGTCGGTGGACGGGACAGCCCGTAGCTCGTCGTCGTCCACGACCACCAGCCGTGAGGCGTCGCCGCTCACCGCGAACCAGTCGAGGTGGTCGACGAGTTCGGACTTCTTGGCCTTGCTGATGTTGAAGTATTCGAGCGTCGGACGGCCGCTCGTGTCCGCCGGGTTCGCGAACGTCTCGCCCAGTGCGCCCGAGATCGGCCAGCGCAGCCAGACCAGTCCGCCGCCCGCGACCGGGTACAGCGCCGAGTACTTGGAGGCGGTCACCGGGAAGGGGGTGACTCGGCTCTCCAGGCCCTCGACCTCGACGGTGACCGTGCCGTCCGTGCCGCCTTCGGTGCCCTCGTCCTCGGCCGGGTCCAGGCCACCGGCGGCCGGGCGGCCGTCGGGGGAGAGTGCGAAGGGGGAGGGGGTCGCGGAGGAGAGGGGGACCAGGTAGGGGCGGCAGCCGAGCGGGAAGGACAGGTCGCCCGTGTGGACGTCGTACACCGGGTCGAAGCCCCGCCAGGAGAGGAAGGCCAGATAGCGGCCGTCGCGCGTGAAGACCGGGTTCTCGTCCTCGAAGCGGCCGTTCGTCACGTCGACGATCAGGCGGTCCTTTATACGGGCCATCTTGATCTGGCGGAGGGAGCGGCCGATGCCCGGGTGCGACCAGGTCAGCCAGTGGCCGTCCGGGGAGAACGCGAGGTCCGTGACCGGGCCGTTGAGGGAGCAGATCAGCTCCGTCACGTCCCCGTTCGACTCCTCTGTGGCGTCCAGCAGCAGGAGGCGGCCGTCGTGCGCGGCGACGGCCAGGCGTTCGCCCGCCGGGTCGGACGCCAGTTCCAGTACCCGGCCCAGCGCGCCCGACGCCAGCCGCCTCGGCTCGCGCTCCCCGCTGGCCCTCGGGAGGTAGGCGATCTCGATCGCGTCCTCGCCCTCCGCGTCCGTGACGTACGCGACCTGGCCGCCCGAGCCGAGCATCTCGGGGAGCCGGACCCGTACGCCGGGGGTGTCCGTGATCGTCCTCGCCGGGCCGTCGCGATGGGTCAGCCAGTACAGGCTGCCGCGTACGACGACGGCGCTCGCGCGGCCCGTCTCGTCGACCGAGATGCCGTCGACGTGCTGCGCGGCGGGCACCTGGTACGTACGCCGGCCCGCGCGCGGACCGCCGAGCCGTACGTCGAGGCGGCGGGGGAGGGAGTCGGCGGCGAGGTCGTCCACGATCCACAGGTCGCCCGCGCACTGGTACACGACCCGGGTGCCGTCGCTGGAGGCGTGCCGGGCGTAGAAGGCGTCGTGGTCGGTGTGCCGGCGCAGGCCGGAGCCGTCGTACGCGCACGAGTACAGGTTGCCGATGCCCTCGTGGTCGGAGAGGAAGGCGATGCGGTCGCCGACGAACATGGGGGAGTGGAGGTGGCCGTCGAGGTCGGGGAGGAGGCGTTCGCCGTGCAGCCAGAGGCGGCCCGTGGCGCCGCCGCGGTAGCGCTTCCAGGCGGCCGGTTCGTGCGGTGGGGTGCCCGTGAGGAGGAGGGTTTTGCGCTCGCCCTCGATGTCGGCGACCTGGATGTCGGAGACCGGGCCCCAGGGGAGCCGGCCGCCGGGGCCGCCGCCCGCCGGGACGCTGTAGGCCCAGGTGAAGTAGGAGAAGGGCTGGCCGTGGGAGGCGACGGCGAGGATGTCCCCGTCCGGGGACCAGCCGCAGACCTGGGTGTCGGCGCTGCCCCAGTAGGTGAGCCGCCGCGCCGGGCCGCCGTCGACCGGCGCCCGGTGGATCTCGGGCACGAGACTGCGCCAGCTCGTGTACGCGATGTGCCGGCCGTCCGGCGAGAAGCGTGGGTGCCCGACCTTCGTACGGTCGACGGTGAGCCGCCAGGCTCGGCCGGGGCCGTCGAGGGAGGCCAGCCAGAGGTCGTCCTCGGCTACGAAGCACAGCAGGTCGCCGCTGAGGTGGGGCAGGCGCAGATAGCTCACCTCCCCATGCTTTTCCGGGAAACGGGCCCCAGCAACTTCTGAAATCACCTGCAGGACATGTGCAGGGCACGTACGAAACAGTTTCGTTTCTGTCGTTCTCAGGCTATGCTCATTGACGTACGGCGGAGCTGTACGAAACGGTGTCGTCCGTACTGGAACCGGAAGGGTGAGTGGCATGACCGAGGTCGCAACGGCGCGTCGTAGTCGGATCACGCCCGAGCGGGAGGCCGAGTTGTACGGCGCCACGCTCGACCTGCTCCGGGAAGTCGGCTACGAGGCGCTCACCATGGACGCCGTCGCCGCCCGTACGAAGTCCAGCAAGGCCACGCTCTACCGCCAGTGGGGCGGCAAGGCCGAACTGGTCGCCAGGGCGATGCGGCACTTCAAACCTGGTGGCGTCGCCGCCGACGTCGACACCGGGTCCCTGCGCGGCGACTTCCACGCCCTGCTGGGCCGCGAGGACGACTGTGTCATGGAACAGAACTCCGCGCTGATGCGGGCCCTGGGCATGGCGGTCCACGGGAACCCGGATCTCCTCCAGGCGTTCCGGGAGCTGCTCATCGAGCCGGAGATGGCCGAGTTCCACAAGGTGCTCCAACGTGCCATCGACCGGGGTGAGGTCCGTGCGGACAACCCGGCGACCGGCTATGTGCTGCACATGATGATCGGCGGCTTCGCGGCGCGCACGCTCATCGACGAACTGCCCCCGACGCAGGCCTACTTGCGTGACTACATCGACGCCGTGGTGCTCCCCGCCCTCGGTGTGCCGGTTCGGTAGGCCCTCGCCCAACCCTCGCCCAACTCCCGTACGAACCTCGTACGGCCTTGTAGACAACCCCACTTGCACCTGACGCGACCGCTCACGTCGTCGGGCTGATCACCTCTGTCCCCAACAGGCCGATCAACCCTGCCCATTTGTACCTCCACGACCTGACCGGGAGTACGCCCCAGTGGCCACGTTCCTCTATAAACTCGGCCGGCTCGCCTTCAGGCGACGGCATTTCGTCGCCCTCTTCTGGGTGGCGCTGCTGACGCTCGCGGGAGTCGGCGCGGCCAGCGCGCCCGCTGCGGGCACCACCTCCTTCTCCATTCCGGGTACGGAGGCCCAGAAGGCCTTCGACCTGCTGGAACAGCGTTTCCCCGGCGCCAGCGCCGACGGAGCGACCGGGCGCATGGTCTTCAAGGCGCCCGAGGGCGAGAAGATGACGGACGCCGACAACAGGGCGACCGTCGCGAAGACCGTCAAGCAACTGGCCGACGGCTCCGAGGTCGTCTCCGTCACCGACCCGTTCACGACGAACGCCGTCAGCAAGGACGGGTCGGTCGCCTACACCTCGGTGAAGTACGACCTTCCCGGCATGGAGCTGGCGGACTCGACCAAGGACGCCCTGGAGAAGGCCGGCGACGAGGCCCGGGCCACCGGGCTGACCGTCGATCTCGGGGGTGACGCGCTGCAGGCCGCGTCCGAGCCGGGGGCGATCGGCGAGGTCATCGGCATCGCCATCGCCGCGGTCGTCCTCGTCATCACCCTGGGCTCGCTGGTCGCGGCCGGACTGCCGCTGCTGACGGCGGTCATCGGCGTCGGCATAGCCGGCGCCACCATCTCCGCCCTCGCCAACGCGCTCGACCTCGGCGACACCACGTCCACACTCGCGCTGATGATCGGCCTCGCGGTCGGCATCGACTACGCGCTGTTCATCGCCTCCCGTTACCGGAGCGAACTGGCCGAGGGCCGCGACCGCGAGGAAGCGGCCGGCCGCGCCACCGGCACCGCCGGTTCGGCGGTGGTCTTCGCGGGCCTCACGGTCGTGATCGCCCTGGCGGGCCTCGCGGTCGTCAACGTCCCGGTGCTGACCAAGATGGGCCTCGCGGCCTCGGGCACGGTCGTGGTCGCCGTCCTCATCGCGCTGACGATGGTCCCGGCGCTGCTCGGATACGCGGGCCGCAAGGTCACGCCGACGGGCCACAAGAAGAGCAGGCGGAAGAAGGGCGAGCAGCTCGCCGAGGCCAAGGGAGACGGCACGGGCGACCCGTCCGCGACGCCGGCCAGGGCCAACCTGGGCACCCGCTGGGCGCGTTTCGTCATCCGGCGGCCCGTCGCCGTACTGCTGTTCGGTGTGGTCGGTCTGGGTACGATCGCGCTCCCGGTCACCCAGCTGGAGCTGGGCCTGCCCGACGACAGCTCGCAGCCCACGTCCACGACACAGCGCCGGGCGTACGACCTGCTCTCGGAGGGCTTCGGGCCCGGCTTCAACGGTCCGCTGATGATCGTCGTCGACGCCACGGACAGCGACGACCCGCAGGCCGCGGCCGGCACGGTGGCCGACGGGATCAAGGGGCTCAAGGATGTCGTCACGGTCAGCCCGGCCGCGTTCAACAAGGCCGGCGACACCGCGACGATCACCGTGATCCCGGACTCCAAGCCGTCCTCGGTGCAGACCGAGGAGCTGGTGCACGCGATCCGTGACCAGGCCGCCGACGTCAGGGCCGACACGGGTGCGACGGTGCTGGTCACCGGCACCACCGCGATGAACATCGACTTCTCGCAGAAGCTCAACGACGCCCTGATCCCGTATCTGGGCCTGGTGGTCGGCCTCGCCTTCCTGCTCCTGATCCTGGTCTTCCGCTCCATCCTGGTCCCGCTCAAGGCGGCCCTGGGCTTCCTGCTCAGCGTCCTCGCCGCGCTCGGTGCCGTGGTCGCGGTCTTCCAGTGGGGCTGGCTGGGCGGCCTGCTCGGCGTCGAGGAGACCGGCCCGATCATGTCGATGGTGCCGATCTTCATGGTCGGCGTGGTCTTCGGTCTCGCGATGGACTACGAGGTGTTCCTCGTGACCCGGATGCGGGAGGCGTACGTCCACGGCGAGTCGCCGTCCGAGGCCGTGGTCACCGGCTTCAGGCACAGCGCCCGGGTCGTGGCCGCCGCCGCGATCATCATGATGGCCGTCTTCGGCGGCTTCATCAGCTCCAGCGAGTCGATGATCAAGCTCTTCGGCTTCGGCCTGGCGATCGCGGTCTTCTTCGACGCGTTCGTGGTCCGCATGGCGATCGTCCCGGCGGTACTGGCCCTGCTGGGCAAGAAGGCCTGGTGGCTCCCGAAGTGGCTGGACCGCGCCCTGCCGAACGTCGACGTGGAGGGCGAGGGCCTGCGCACCCTGGACGACGACAACCGCCCGAAGGACGAGGACAGGGAGCTGGTACGAGCCTGACGCACCGCGTCTCCTGACGTACCGAGCCCGAGAAAAGCCGGCCGGTGAGGGCCCCGTGGGGACGGGGAGCCCTCACCGGCTTCTTTCATGACCTGGGCGTACGGCTGACCGGAATTGGTTCGCGACGCGTCTGCCCGCCCGCTAACGTGCCGGGCATGACCACGTCCCCCCGTTTCGCCGAGGCCCTCGAACAACTGGGGCTCGGTGAACTCACCTCCCGTATCCGGCGGTTCCCCGACGAGACGCGTACCGCTGTCGAGGCCGCTGCCGCGATCGGGTGTCAGTTGAGCCAGATCTGCAAGTCGCTGATCTTCTCCGCCGACGGGGTCCCGGTGCTCGTCCTCATGGACGGGGCCTCCCGTGTCGACGTCGAGCTCGTCCGGCGCGAACTCGGCGCCGCGAAGGTCACCCGCGCCAAGGTGGACGTCGTACGGGAGACCACCGGGTACGCCATCGGGGGCGTACCGCCCTTCGGGCACCGGACCAGGACACCTGTGCTCGCCGACCGTTCGCTGCTGGAGCACGACCTCGTCTGGGCCGCCGCCGGTACCCCGTACACCGTGTTCCCCATGGAACCGAAGGCACTGATCGCCCACGCCGGAGCCACCCTCGTCGATGTGCGGGAGTCGGCGGCTTCGTGACCCCGACCGTCACCGCCGCCGTACTGCTCGCCGCCGTCACCCACGCCTCCTGGAACGCGCTCGCGCACCGCATCACCGACAAGCTGGTCGGGTTCACGCTCATCGCCGGGGGCGGGATGGTGATCGGGCTGGTCGCCGTGCCGTTCGTTCCTCTTCCCGCTGCCGGCGCGTGGCCGTATCTCGTCGTCTCGGCCGTCGTCCACCTCGTCTACTTCGTGCTGCTCATGCGGTCGTTCCGGCTCGGTGACTTCGGGCAGGCGTATCCGATCGCGCGCGGTACCGCGCCCCTCGTCGTCACCCTGCTCGCCGCCGTGTTCGCGCACGAGGTGCCCGACGGCTGGGCTGCCGCCGGAATCGCCTTGTCCTGCACGGGACTTACCGGGGTCGCGCTGTGGGGGCTGCGCGGCCGGCGGCCCAACTGGGCAGCGATCGGCGCCGCGTTGGCGACCGGGCTGTCCATCGCCGCGTACACCGTCGTCGACGGGTTGGGGGTACGGGCGTCGGGGTCCGCGCTCGGCTATATCGCCTGGCTGATGGCTCTTGAGGGCATCGCCATCCCCGGCTATGCCCTTTACCGCTGGCGGGGGCAATTCCTCGCGAAGGTACGGCCGTTCGCCGGGGTCGGGCTGCTCGGCGCCGCGTTGTCCGTGGCGGCGTACGGGCTGGTCCTGTGGGCCCAGACCAAAGCCGAACTGGCGCCGATCGCCGCCCTCAGGGAATCCTCGATCCTCGTGGGCGCGGCCATCGGAGCCGTGTTCTTCAAGGAGCGGTTCGGGGCGTCGCGTATCGCCGCCGCCGGACTGCTGGTCATCGGGATCGGGCTGATGCTGCACGCCGGTTAGGTGGCGGCACCCCGGCCCCCTACGGGCGGATCGCCACCGCGTCCACCTCGAACAGCATCCCCGGCAGGGCCAGCGAGGCGACACCGCTCAGTGTCTGCGCCGGCAGCCGGTCGCCGAAGCGGGCGTGCAGCGCCTTGCCGAGGGTCTCCAGCTTGCCGAGGTCGTGGTCGACGATGAACGTGCCCAGCCGGACGACGTGTTCGTAGCCGAGGCCGACCCCTTCGAGTGCCGAGCGCAGCCGGTCGAAGGCCAGCTCCACCTGGGCGGCGAAGTCACCGGGGACAGGGGCGCCGGTGGCGTCCGAGGCGTACTGGCCACCGATGTACACGGGCTCGCCGGGTGCCGACACCACGTGGCTGTAGCCGAAGGGTGTCGGGTCGTGCAGGGCGGGCGGGTTGGTGATCGTGCGCTGGTCGGAGTCGGAGATCATGTGGGGGGTCAACCCCGGCGGATGCCTGGGCATTCCTTCCTGATCAAGTTCCGAGCGGGTCGAGGGTGTCGGTGCCGCATAGCAGCGGACCTTCACCCGCTGGCCCGGCCCCCACTCCTGCTCCACCTCCGCCGCCAGCAGCGTCCAGCCCAGGCGCTCGTACAGGGCCGCCGCCGCTGTGTCCGTCGACGCCACGTCCAGGACCGGGTGCAGGGCACGGGAGTTGGCGTCTGTCATCGCCCGGGTCATCAGCGCCGCGCCGATCCCGCGACCCCGGGCCGCCGGATCCACGTACAGGCGGTTGATCACGGCCGTCGGGCCCCCGGTCCACAGGGCCGCCGCCGCGTCCCCCTCCTCGCTGCGGGACAGGACGATGTGGCCGACTATCCCCTCGCCGTCCTCCCCTTCCGCCACCCACGCCGCGAGGAGTGACGGCGGGGTCAGCCAAGTGGGCGGGTCCGGCGGCCAGTTGAGGGGATACACGTTCCGCTCGTGGACCGTCGCCAGTACGCGTACGCACGCTTCCAGGTCGGCCTCCGTGCGACGGCGGATGCGGAACAGGGCTGCTTTTGCCGGGTTGTCGGCTGTCACACGGGCATGTAGGCACGTACGCCGGACAGGTCGTGGAGACGCATGCTGTTGCGGTCGGTCACCGCGCGGCCGAAGGCGTGGTGGGGCCAGAGGCCGCCCGCCGTACGGCGGCTGCGTTCGACCCACGCTCGGGCCGGGACGCTGCTGTTCTTGTAGTAGTTGAGGGCGTAGCCGCCGGTGTGGATGCGCAGGAGGCAGAAGCCGCCCGGGTAGTCCTTCACCGCGCTGACCTCCTGCTGGGTCACGTGCGGTGCGCTGGTCAGGGCCGTGCGCTTGTTGCGGTGAGTGTGGCCGGCGTGGTGCAGGAAGACGCCCGGGGCGGAGGCGTACGCGTCGACGATCGAGCGCGCCTGGGCGCGGTCCAGGCGCTGGCCGCGGCCCATCGGGAACACCGAGTCCCTTGTGGTGAGGGGGTGGTGGCCGAAGACGAGGGTTGGCTGGTCGGCGTCCGACCTCAACTGGGTTCTGAACCACGCCAGTTGGTCTGGGCTCAGGCCGCCCGCGTCGCCGCCGTTGCCGCTCTTCTCGTACGTGTCCAGGCCGATCAGGCGCAGGCCGCCCAGGTCGCGCGCGAAGTAGCCGAGGCCGTCGGCGCCGCCCAGGAAGCCGTCGCGGAAGGAGTCCCGGAACGAGTCGTCGTCGGGGTGTCTCGGGCGGTCGTGGTTGCCCCGTACGACGAAGTAGTCCCGTCCGTGGGCGCCGAAGCCGTCCAGGATGCGGCGGGCCTCGGCCAGGTCCCGGGGGGCGCCCGCCGCCGAGATGTCACCGGCGGCCAGTAGGACGTCCGCTCCGCGTCGATGCGCCTCCTCCACCATCGCCCGGCTCATGATCTCCGGGTACGGGTCCAGGCCGGGCTGCTGCGAGACCCCGCGCAGCATCGGTACGCCGGCCACCAGGCCCGCCGTCGTCTCGCCGAGGTGCAGGTCGTTGCAGAGCGCGATGGAGAGGAGGTGGCGGCCGGGGGGCGGCTGGGGGGTCGTGAAGGAGTACGGGCCGCCGTGCGAGCCCAGGCCGTGCAGGGAGGTGCCGACCGCGTTGCCGCGCACCAGGTGCAGCGGGGTCGGTGTGGCCGCCCTGCCCCGCGAACGGGCCCGGTAGTAGTACGTCTGGCCCGGCTCCAGGTCAGTCAGCTCCACATAGTGGTGGGCCGTCGGGTGGTCCTCCGCCGCCGTGCGGTCGAGGTGCGCGGGGTGGGTGCCGTACACCACCTCGCCCTCGGTGACCGCCGGGACCAGGTGGCCGAAGCCGTCGTCGGTGCCGGGCACGGCCGTGTACCACGTGATGACGGCGCGGTCCTCGGTGAGCGTGACCAGCTCCAAGTTGAGGGCCGTCACGGTGTCGGGGTGGGCGAGACGCTCCCGGCGCGCGGCGAGCGCGGAGCGGAGCACGGCGGGCGTGAGGAGCGCGCCGGAACGGGCCAGGTCGCGGGGGGAGGGGAACGCCGCCAGGGCGGCCAGGGGAGCGGAGAGACAGCAGCGCATGGGTAGGTACGTGCCCGTGGCCCGTTAACGGCTGCCGTGGGGATGGCGGCGGCGCGAGGTATGGGGCACGACAACTCCTTGGTGTGTCGGGAAGCTTTCAGCAGAGCACGGTGGGAGGCCCGAGGACACAGTAAGTAGGGTCATCGCGACGAACGTCACACAACGGGCGTGCGTGCGGCGACCGACAGGAGCACCCTGGAATCAGCGGTACCGGTACCGGAGGTGATCGTCATGACGCACACCGCAGTGGGATGGCATGTCGAGCTGGAGTTCGAAGAGGACGAGCAGCGCACGAGGGCCGCGGCGCTCGTACGGCTCGCGGACGGGAGCGAGGTACGGGCCCACGGCTACGCCAGCCGTCACCGTTCCGACGAGAACCAGCCACGCGTCGGCGAGGAGATCGCCGGGGCGCGCGCCCTCAACGAACTGGCGATGAAGCTGCTGACAAAGGCGCACGACGAGATCGACGAGGCGTCGGGGCGGACGTCGCGTTCGCTGGGTCTCGGGTAGGCAACCTGGAGCCCCTACAGTCCCGCCTGCAGCCCTGTCTGGAGCCCTGTCTGGAGCCCCACCCGCACCGCCCGAACCAACGCCTGCGCCCGCGCATCAGCCGTCACGCTCTTGCGGAGGCCGTTCGTGACGTAGCCGAAGGCGATGCCCGACTCGGGGTCGGCGAAGCCGAGGGCGCCGCCGCGGCCGGGGTGGCCGAACGAGCCGGGGGACAGGAGCGGCGAGGCGGCGCCGTGGAGCATGTAGCCGAGGCCGAAGCGGGTGCCGATCACCAGGACGCGGTCCGGCCCTGCGGATTCCTCGCGCCGGGCCAGTTCGACCGTCTCCGGGGTGAACAGGCGTGTCCCGCCGTCCACTTGGCCGATCAGGGAGGCGTAGAAGCGGGCGAGTCCGTCGGACGTGGCGATGCCGTTGGAGGCGGGCAGGGCGGCGGCCCGGTACGCGGGGTCGTTCTCGTCCGGGAGCGGGGTGATCGCGGCGAAGGCGCGGCTGGTGAGGGACTCCGGGTCGGCGTAGGCGGCGGCGACGGACCGCTTGGGGCGCGTCTTGAGGGCCCCCGACTCAGGGGTCTCGGGCGTGGGGACCCGTCCGACCCGGCCCACGCGCCCCGCCTCGGCCTCCGCCTCCGGCAGTCCGATCCAGAGGTCGAGCCCGGCCGGGCCCGCGATCTCCGTCGCGACCCACTCGCCGATCGGACGGCCACTGACCCGCCGTACGAGTTCGGCCGTCAGCCAGCTGTACGTCTGTGCGTGGTAACCGTGGTCCGTGCCCGGCGCCCAGACCGGTGCCTGGGCGGCGACCGCCGCCGCGCCGAGGGCGGGATCGACGGCCTGCGCGGGCGTGAGCGGCCGGTCGAGCACGGGGACGCCCGCGCGGTGCGAGAGCAGATGCCGTACGAGGGTCCGCTCCTTGCCCGCCGCCTTGAACTCGGGCCAGTACTCGCCGACGGGAGCGTCCAGATCCAGCTCGCCGCGCTGGGCCAGCATCAGGAGTACGGCGGCGGCGACGCCCTTCGTCGCCGAGCGCACGATCTGCGCGGTGCCGTGCTCCCAGGGCGCGTCGCCGTCAACGTCGCGGGTACCGGCCCACAGGTCGACGACCCGGTGCCCGTCCCGGTACACGGTGACGGCGGCGCCGCGCTCGCCGCCGGTCGCGAAGTTCCGTACGAACGCGTCCCTGACCGGCTCGAAACCCTCGGCCACCACGCCATGCACGTTCATCACGTTCAAGTCCACGCCGGTGCAACGCCCACTCACCCGCCGACGATTCCTCGCCCCAGGAGATCAGCCCAGGATGATCGTCACATCGATGTTGTCGCGGGTGGCGTTCGAGTACGGGCAGACCATGTGCGCCGCGTCCACCAGCTTCGCCGCGATGTCCTGGTCCAGGACCGGCAGCGAGACGCTCAGGGCGACCGCTAGGCCGTAGCCGCGCTGCTTGTTGGGGCCGATGCCGACCTTCGCGGCGACCGTGGAGCCGGACAGGTCGAAGCCCTCGCGGCGGCCGACCAGGACCAGCGCGTTGTGGAAGCAGGAGCTGTAACCGGCCGCGAACAGCTGCTCCGGGTTGGTGCCGTTGCCGTCGCCGCCCAGCTCCGGCGGCATCGCCACCTTCAGCGCGATCTGGCCGTCCTGGCTGGTGACGTCACCGTCCCGGCCGCCGTGGGCGGTGGCCTCGGCGACGTACATGATCTTCGTCGGACGGGTGTCGACAGCGGTACCTTCGTCGGTCACGGCGGAACCTCCCCCAAAAACAACTACATCAATTACATCGTGCACAAGGTACCGACTGGTAGGGAAGTGCTCATTACCCGGGGGTAGAAACCGCGGGTAACCTCAGGTCAGGTCACATCAGGTCACATCAGCGGCGGGCCCGGTCCGCCGCCCACTGTGCCCGCTCCGCCAGCTCCCACAGCTCGCCCCGCAGCCGCGCGACCTCGCCCCCGCTCAGCTCCGTCGCCGCGAGCATTGCGCCCGGTACGTGCGCCGCGCGCTCCCGGAGTTCGTCGCCGCGCCCGGTGACCCGGACCGACACCGAACGCTCGTCCAGCTCCGACCGCTCCCGGCGGACAAGATCGGCCGCCTCCAGCCGCTTGAGCAGCGGCGAGACCGTGCCGTAGTCGAGGCACAGGGCGGCGCCCAGCTCCTTCACGGTCACCTCGCCGCGCTCCCACAGGACCAGCAGCACGAGGTACTGCGGGTACGTGAGGCCCAGCTCGTCCAGGAGCGGACGGTAGGCGGCGGTCACCGCGCGCTGGGCCGCGTACAGCGCGAAGCACAACTGGTCGTCGAGGCGCGGCGATCCGGCGTCGTACACATCGTCGTGCGCGTCCTCTTGTTCGATCACGCGCCCATTGTCCACGCGCCCGTCGTCACGAGGTACGGGTGGCGGAGACGGAGCGCGGGTCGAAACCGAACGGCAACTCCAGGCGGTGCGCGCTCATCAGGGCGTCGTCGGCGAGGAGTTCGCCGGTGGGGCCGTCGGCGGCGATGACGCCCTCGCTGAGGATCAGCGCGCGCGGGCACAGCTCCAGGGCGTACGGCAGATCGTGCGTGACCATGAGGACGGTGACGTCCAACGACCGCAGGATGTCGGCCAGTTCGCGGCGCGAGGCGGGGTCGAGGTTGGACGACGGCTCGTCGAGGACGAGGATCTCGGGCTCCATCGCGAGCACGGTCGCCACCGCCACCCGGCGCCGCTGCCCGAAGGAGAGATGGTGCGGCGGCCGGTCGGCGAAGCCGGCCATCCCGACGAGTTCGAGGGCCGTACGGACGCGCCCCTCCAACTCCTCGCCCTTCATGCCTGCCGCAGCGGGCCCGAAGGCGACGTCTTCCCTGACGGTCGGCATGAAGAGCTGGTCGTCGGGGTCCTGGAAGACGATCCCGACTTTGCGTCGGATTTCGGCCATGTGCCGCTTGCCGACGGGCAGTCCGGCCACGGTGACCGACCCGGCGCCCGCGGTGAGGATGCCGTTGAGATGCAGTACGAGGGTCGTCTTGCCGGCCCCGTTCGGCCCGAGCAGCGCCACCCGTTCACCGCGCCCGACGGAGAAGTCGACGCCGAAGAGGGCCTGGTGGCCGTCGGGATAGGCGTAGGCGAGTCCGGCCACTTCAAGTGAGGGTGAGGCTGAGGTTGTCACAGGGTCCATCCCAACAGACAGACGACGAGGGCGGCGACCGGCAGGGCGAAGGCGTACGACCATTGCGCCCGGGACGCGGTCACCTCGTCGATGACGGGCATGGACCCGGCGTACCCCCGGCTGACCATGGCCAGATACACGCGCTCACCCCGCTCGTACGACCGGATGAACAGCGCCCCGGCGGACTTCGCCAGCACCCCCCAGTGCCGTACGCCGCTCGCCTCGAACCCTCGCGACTCCCGCGCGATCCGCATCCGCCGCATCTCGTCGGCGATGACATCGCCGTACCGGATCATGAAGGAGGCGATCTGCACGAGCAGCGGAGGCAGCTTGAGCCGCTGGAGCCCGAGGAGGAGGGCGCGCAGTTCGGTGGTGGAGGCGAGGAGTACGGAGGTGGCGACGCCGAGGGTGCCCTTGGCGAGGACGTTCCAGGCGCCCCACAGCCCGCTGACGCTGAGCGACATCCCCAGCACCTCGACCCGCTCGCCCTCCGCCACGAACGGCATGAGCACGGCGAAGGCGACGAATGGCACCTCGATCAGCAGCCGCTTGAGGAGGAAGGCGGCGGGTACGTGGGCGGCGCGGGCCACGCCCGCCAGGAGCACGGCGTACGCGGCGAAGGCCCACACGGCCTCCCGGGGCGTGGACACGACCACGATCACGAAGGCGAAGGCGGCGGCGAGCTTGGTGTGCGGCGGGAGTGTGTGGACAGGTGAGTGGGCGTGCCGGTAGAGCCGGTGGGCGTGCCCCGCACCCATGTCAGACGCTCGCGGTGGGGGTGGCAGCGGCCGAGGGGTCCTCATCCGTACGGCGCCTGCGCACCGCCCAGAAGACACCGGTTCCGGCGACGACCGTGACGCCGACGCCGATCACCCCGGCGAGGCCACCGGACAGCCGTCCGTCGCTGATGCCCTCGACACCGTAGTCGGCGAGCGGGGAGTCGGCGGCGGCGTGCTCCTCGACCTTGGCGTCGATGCCCTTGTCGGCGGCGACCTTCTCCAGGCCGTCGGGGCTGGCGGAGGCGTAGAAGCTGACGCCACCGGCGAGGACGAGGGAGGCGGCGAGGCCGGTGAGCCAGACGTTGCGGGTGCGGTGGGAGGGGACGGGCGCGAGGGCCGGCTCCGGTTGTTCCGGGGCCACGTCGACGAGTTCGCCGCCGACCCGCAGCTGGAGCTTCCGGGTCAGGCCCCGGGCGCCGTGGACGAGGTCCGGCCGTACGGCGATGACGGCGCCGACCGTGAACGCGGTGATCGCGGCCTCGCCGAGCCCGATGAGCACGTGCACGCCGACCATGGCAGTCAGGACCCGCCCGATCGGTACGTCCGTCGTGCCACCGATCGCGTACACGAGGGTGAAGGCGAACGCGGCGGCCGGTACGGAGATCGCGGCGGCGACGAAGGCGGAGGCGGTGACCGAACGGCGCTTCTTGGGCAGCACCTTCACCAGTCCGCGGAAGGTGGCGTAGGCGACGACGCTCGTCACGACGGCCATGACCGTGATGTTCACGCCGAGCGCGGTCAGGCCGCCGTCCGCGAAGAGGATGCCCTGCATGAGCAGCACGACGGACACGCACAGGACCCCTGTGTAGGGGCCCACGAGTATCGCGGCCAGCGCACCGCCGAGCAGATGTCCGCTGGTCCCGGCCGCGACCGGGAAGTTCAGCATCTGCACGGCGAAGATGAACGCGGCCACCAGACCGGCGAGCGGCGCGGTCCGTTCGTCCAGCTCGCGCCGGGCGCCGCGCAGGCTCACGGCGACGGCACCGGCGGCGACGACTCCGGCCGCTACGGAGACGGGGGCGTTGATGAATCCATCGGGCACATGCACCGTTCGATAATAGAGGCTTGTTGCGAACTCCTTGCAAGAGCGATGAGAGAGCAATCTGAGGCGCGATCGGGAAAATGTGCGACATTGGAGAGGAAGTGGATTCACAGCTTCTGCACAGGTCACGCAGCGTAAGGGGCCGTCCGATGTCCGCAGTCGAGCAGTACGCCCGAGCCCATATCGTCACGGACACCCAGGACGACGATCGCGACGCGGTCCCCGTGGTCCTGCGCTACGACCCGGATACGGATCCGCGTGCGGTCCGTATGAGCCTGCCCGGTCCGCACGAGTGGACGTTCTCGCGGTCGTTGCTGGAGGAGGGGTTGCGGGCGCCGGCGGGGTCGGGGGAGGTGCGGGTGTGGCCGTGCGGGCGGGTGCAGGCGGTGGTGGAGTTCCACTCGGCGGGGGGTGTGTCGGTGGTGCAGTTCGAGACGAAGACGCTGATGAGGTTTTTGAGGCGGACGTATATGGCGGGCGGGGCGAGGGTGGCGGGCTGATTTCCTTCGCCCCCGCCGCCCCTACCCGTCCCGTCCTTCTGGGGGCTGCGCCCCCAGACCCCCGCTCCGGCCCTGAACGGGCCTCGTCCTCAAACGCCGGACGGGCTGAAAGATCCAGCCCCTCCGGCGTTTGAGGAGCACCCGCCCCACCCCGCGCTCCGCTCGACTTCGATGACCTCGGTTACGCGGGACGCTCGGGGATATGGTCGCTCGTATGGCTGAGTACGTGCAGGTGTCGACGGCGACGGAGACGCGAGAGCAGGCGGTGGAGCTGGCTCGGTCGGTGGTCACCGGCCGACTGGCGGCCGGAGCACAGATCGTTGGCCCGGTTGTCTCCGTCTTCTGGCATGAGGGTCAGTTCGGAACTGGTGAGGAGTGGCAACTCCTGCTGAAGACCAGGACGGACAGGTACGCCGAGTTGGAGTCGCGTCTGTTGAGGGATCACCCGTGGAAGAACCCGGAGGTGTCGGCCGTGCCGATCACGGCCGGGTCGGAGGCGTATCTCCGTTGGGTGAGCGCGATCGTAGGTCCGCCGGAGTCCGAGTGAATCGTTCAGCGGTCAGGCTCGGGTTTTCTCAAGAACGTCGGTGACGGCTGGGATGTCCTGGTGCTGACTGAGCTGTCCCAGAACCGGTGCGAGCCGTTGCCGAGGCCGTACGGAGGAGACCCCGGCGCAGAGGTCGAGGGCGCGGCCGGTGACGGCGGCGGCTTGCTCGACCTCTCCGGCCGTCATGTACGACTCGGCGAGCCATGACAGGTACAGGCTCTTGTCCCGTGCATGGGCGTCGTCGTACTGAGCCAGGGCGCTCTCCAGGGCGGGAATCGCGCGCAGCGGGCGCCGGAGTTCCGTCCAGCAGCGGCCGGTCATGATCCGTAGTTCGTTCTCGTCGACCCATGCGACCCAGTCGGGTTGCGGCTCGTCGCTGGTCTCGGTGAGCGCGGCGCCTGCGGTCTCCAGGGCGCGTTCCGTCTCGTCGGCGAGTCCGGCGACGGCGTACGCCCAAGCCAGCCGCTCATACAACAGTGCGCGCACTCCTGACGGTGCGACAGGGCCCGCGGTCTCGCAGGATCGGGCTGCGGTCTCTATTCCCGCCTGACGGTCGCCGTTGACCTTCTGGTAGGCGAGGAAGGCGAGCGCGTTGCCCGCGAGCGCCGCGTCTCCGGCGTCCGTGGCTGCCTGGTAGCTGTCCTCGTACAGGCCGGTCGCGTCGTTGTGTACGCCGCCATCGAATGCGGCCCAACCGGCTTGCTGTGCCTGCTCGGCAAGCACGGAGAGCAGGGCCCGGCCGGTCTCCTCGGTGTAGGTGGCTTCGCGGATGAGGGCTTTCGTGGCCTGGTACTCCCCGAGGTAGACCAGGTACGTGTCCCCGCCGCCCAGGATGTCGTCAAGCCGGCGCAGGCGCGCTGTACGTTCCCGTAGCCGCTGGGGGAAGTCGCTTCCGGCCCGGCGGCCCGTCAGAGAGCGGGTGAGGTCGGGGAGCCCTACGGCGAGCCCGGCCACGGCCGACGCCTTGAAGAATTCCCTGCGCTGCACGTCGTCTCCGTCTCTGCCGACGGCGGTGGCATGTGCGGGCGTGGGGAGCACTCGGCGTAGGGGGTGTGT
The DNA here is from genome assembly GCF_021545335.1 of Streptomyces sp. GQFP. Taxonomy (GTDB): domain Bacteria; phylum Actinomycetota; class Actinomycetes; order Streptomycetales; family Streptomycetaceae; genus Streptomyces. Next base: position 6,105,415 of record NZ_CP089312.1, read on the forward strand.
CTCCCACTTGCGCGGGGCGAGCCGGACGCCGTACGTCAGTCGACGGACTCGCCACCCTTGGTGGGCTTGTCCACCACGTACACGCCCATGCCCGTGACCGTCTCCACGAGACCCTCGTCCTTCAGCACCTTCACGGCCTTCCGCAAGGTGTCGCGAGCTACGCCGAATTCGGCTTCCAGCTCGACAAGGCTCGGGATGCGACGGCCGGGCGGGATGCTCCCGGCCTCGATGCGGGCGCGCACGATCGCGGCAATCTGACGGTACGGCGGGACCGGCCCCTCCCGATCAATACTCATGATCGGGACAGTAGGCGGCGAGCGTGTACCTGCCATAGCTACCCTAGAGGGTAGACGGGGGTAGTACACCTCCCTTACGCTGCCAAGACGCGAAGACCCCCGCGACCGTGCGACCGGTCCGGGGGCGCGGCCCACCAACTGATTGGGAGTTGATGAACATGGCCGAGCGTAGCGCGGCTGCGCTGCACTGGCTTGTGGTGCCCCTGGCCGTATGGGGGCTCACCCGGCTGTTCCCGCCCACCGGCACCCGCCGGAAGGTGCCGACAGCAATTCGAACCGTCGTGACCTGCAAAGAAGTAAAGGATGATGCGCGCCTGGTAGCACGAGTGCCCGCTCAGCGTCGGTCGCCGTACAGCGCTGACCGGGGAGTGCTCGACGGTTCCGCATCCCGGCTGTCGCGGCCGTACCTGCCCGCTCTCGCCGACATGACGCCCGAGGTGCCTTCGAGTCCGCGTACGGCGGGGAATGCGTGGTCCAATTCGGCAGGCGTACCGCCCTCGTGCTGGCCGCGGACTTCGGGCTCGACCTCGACGCCCGCAACATTCACGCCGCGCTGAACGGGGTGGGGTCCCGATGACCGGCCCGAGGATCAGAGCGTCCGTGAAGCTCGCCGAAGACGCCATGCTGCGCGCCTACCGGCTGTGGCACGAGCACACCCGCAAGTGCGCCGACGCCTGCAAGGGCGCGGGCAAGGCGCTGGACGGCTGCGAGACCGGGCGGGAACTGTGGGCGGCCTACCGCCGCGCCTACGCCGGGGAGTCTCGATGACGACACCGATGAACACAGACCGGCGCGGGAAGGCGCGCGCGTCTCTCTTCCACGGCGCCCCAATCCTCAGCGAGTTGGGCGCCTGCGTCCGTCCCCACGGACACGACGGGGACCACAGCGACCCCTGGGACCGCAGGTGGAACGTGAACCTGTTCCACCCCAGGGTCAACACCGACAAGGGGGCGGGTGAGTGATGAACTCACCTGTGGAACAGTCGAGTTGGATGCCGGAACACCCGTACGTGTCCGGGCGCTGCACGATCGGCACCCATGACCGGTGCCGGGACGCGGAGCCCCGGGACAGCGGTGTTCCCGGAGTGCGCTAGCCGAAATTTGGTCGCTGGAGCGGGTGGAGGCGGCTGGCGGTACCGGCCTCTTCCTCGAAGACGACCGGGTCCTCGATCCCGGCCTCGGCCAGGACGAGGTTCTGCCGGGCGATCGACTGCTGGTCGATCGATACCCGCTTGTAGACGAGATTGGCCACGCTCTTCCCCATCGGATCTCATTGGATCCGAGTCGTCGTCAGGCCCCGAAAATCTGGGGTTCATTGGACGTCCGCCCAACCTGTCGTCATTCGATCGTTTGCCGACAGAGAGGGCGGCCGGGGCGAGGGTGTGGCTATTCGGGCAGCGATCTGTCCTGGACGACGTTCTTCATGACCAGGTGGAAGTCAGGCGTTGGACGCCTGGGAGTCGGACGATCTGCTGGTCGTAGAGCTGCTGTGCTGATCCGAGCCCTCAGCCCGAACGGGCGACCAGTGCCTCGCCGAGCGGGGTGCGCCGGTAGAGCACCGACCGTCCGGACCGGGCGCGGACGAGCAGTCCCGCGCCTCGCAGGATGGCGAGGTGGTCTCCTACCGCGCCGGGTGTCATGGCGAGGCTTCGGGCGAGGTGGCTGGTACTGGCCGGGGCGTCCAGCGCCAACAGCAGCCGGGCTCGGGACCGGCCGATCAGAGCGGTCAGCGCGTCCGGTCGAGGGACGCTCTCCTGTTCGCCCCACAGGGCGGCGGTGCCGCGGGCACGATAGATCAAGGTCCTGGGCCAGGGGTCTTCCAGGTGGGCGGCGATATGCCCGACGAAGACCGAAGGGATCAGCAGCAGCCCGTCGCCGGCGAGGCGGACCGTTCCGCCTCGGAAGAAGCCGACCTCGATACCGCCGGCGCGCCAGGCGATGCCCGGGTGCAGGCTCTCGATGGTCGTGGCCCATCCGTGTTCGCCGATCACACCCACCCGGTGCACGACATCGCGCTCACAGATCGCGCGCAGTTGCGGCCAGTCCGCGGCGAGCAGCTCGTGCCATGCCCGGTCCATCGCCTCGGCGATCCTGGAGACGGCGTCCGGCGAATCCAGCACCGCGCGTACGCGGGGATCGCGGGCGGACGGGCCGGTCGCGGTGGTGGCGAATTCGTGGCGGGCCGCTTCCAGCGGTGTGGCCCGGATCATGGCCAGGTCGTCTGCCCAGGTCTGGTTGAGGCCGCGCGGAGGCGGGGCGACGAAGTTCGGTCCTGATTGCGGGGCCTGCAGAGCGAGGGCGGCGTCCAGTTCGGTCTCGCGGCGAAGCCGTTCAAAGGCCGGCATGAGCCGGGCGGCCCAGGCTCGCGGCAGCGGCTGGCCCTGGCCGATGAGCGAGCGCAGCAGCAAGCAGAGGTCCAGCGCGGGCGACAGCGCGAAGCGGCTGCGCAGCAGGTCCTCGACGGAGACTTCGAAGCGCAGCACCCTGCCACGCTACCGCGGGACATTGTTCCGATTCGTCCAGCGACGAATCATTGGTGAGTGGCGTGGGCGCACGGCGAGGCTGCGCGTCATGACCCCAACCGCCGAGCCCGCGCAGGGCAACCGCCGTGCCACCTACCGGGAGGTGCTGGCCGAGCCGCGATTCCGGCTGCTCTTCTCAACCCGCGCCGTCGCGATCACTGCGGACGCGCTGCGGATCACCACGTTCTCGGTTCTGGTCTTCTCGGCCACCGGCTCTGCGCTGCTGAGCGCAGTGGCCTTCGGCATCGGCTTCATCCCGCAGCTGTTCGGTTCGCTGTTGCTGGGCTCACTGGCCGACCGACTGCCGCCCCGCGCGCTCATCACCGGCGGCTACACCTTGACGTGCGCCGCCGCCCTGGTGCTCGCCCTGGTGCGGATGCCGATCGCGGCAAGCCTCGGTGTCGTGGCGCTGGTCGCCCTCGCCACACCGGTGTTTCACGGCGCGTCGAGTCGGCTGGTCGCGCAGTCGCTGGAGGGCGACGCCTATGTACTGGGCCGTTCACTGAACAACATCGCTGGCGCCGGCGCGCAATTGTTCGGCCTGGCGCTGGGAGGCGCGGTCGTCGCGGCACTTGGCCCGCGCCGGGCGCTCGCGGTCAGCGCCGTCCTTTACCTCGGCTGCGCGCTTGCTATCCGTATCCGACTGCCCCGGCTGCAGCCGGGAGAGTTCGGCGACATACCCGGCAGCGCTGGGGGCGATGGCGGGGCCGTCCGTGCAAGCCTGCAGGGTGCGGGCCTGCTGCTACGCGGACGCATGGTGCGACGACTGATGCTGGCCCAGTGGCTGCCGCCCGCGTTCGTAGCGGGCGCGGAAGGTCTCATCGTCTCCTACGTGGGAGAACGCCACTTCGCGCCCGGCTGGTACGCGGTGCTGATGGGCTGTCTGCCGGTCGGCATGCTTGTCGGTGACCTGCTGGTGGGTCGACTGCTACGGCCACGTGCCCGGGAGCGACTGGTAGTCCCGTTGGTTGCGCTGGCGGGGCTGCCGCTGATCGGCTTTGCTGCCGAGCCCGGAGTGGGCGTCTCGTCCTGTCTGCTGCTGGTCAGCGGCCTCGGATTCGCCTACGGTCTCGGCCTGCAACGCCCGTTTCTGGACGCCCTGCCGCAGGATGGCCAAGGTCAGGCCTTCGGCTTGCTCGGCTCCGGCAGCATGACGCTGCAGGGCGTCGGGCCGGTTTGCTTGGGCTTGGCGGCCGCAGGCATTGGAACAGGCGGCGCAATTGCCCTGGCAGGCGGCGCGGTGGCTCTTACCGCTGGCTGGATTCTCACCTGGCACCTGTCCACCTCCCCGGTCCCCGTCCCGAACTACTCAACGGGATCAGAGAACGGCACCGAACAGCATGCGTGTAGTTCTCCCGCGCAGTAACCGTCGCAGGTCGGGTCGGCCGCGAGCCGTCACGCACCCCACCGCCGCGTCGAACAGCGCCTTCGGCCCCTCCCTGGTCGTCCAGGCCCGCGCGTCCAGGCGGCCGACCGCCCCGCGTAACCTCTCATCTGGCCCCTGCGCGATGCGTCGCGCAGGGGCCGGCGCATGTTTGGCGGGAGTAGATCGTCAGAAGGGCAAGTGCCGACCTACCTCCAACTCGCTGCGGCGGGGGCGGGTGGGCGGCAGAGCTCGGGCGACGCCAGACGTTTTTCGAGGGCGCCCCGCAAACGGACCCAGACGGGCGGGTGGGCGGGCGAAAAAACTACCCCCCAGCCTTCAGCAGCGCCGCAACAATCGGCCCCGCCGTGCTCCCCCCGTGCCCGCCCTGCACAACCACACCCGCGCCCGCCAGATCCCCCCGGTACGCCGTGAACCAACCGTTCGGCTGTTCCTGGCCGTCGACCTCCGCCGACCCCGTCTTCGCCCCGTAGTCAGGGCCCAGCCCAACCATCGCCTCGGCCGCCGTCCCGTACGCCGCCGTGTACTGCATCAGCTCCCGCAGCTGCGACAGCGTCGACGACGACATCGTCCGGGAGGCGGTCGCCAGCGTGCGGCCGTCCACCTCCGCCGACACCAGGTACGGCTGCCGGAACACCCCGGACTCCACCGTCGCCGCCACCGACGCCATGTTCAGCGGGTTCATACGGACCCCGCCCTGCCCGATCAACGACGCCGCCATCTGCGCCTGCGACTGCACCGGTACCGACCCGTCGAAGGTCGAGACCCCGATCGCCCAGTTGTCCATGCCGAGGCCGAACACCTGCTGCGCCTGCTTGGTCAGGCTGTCGTTGTCGAGCTTCTTCGCCTGGCTGATGAAGGCCGTGTTGCAGGACCGCGCGAAACTCGCCTTGAAGGTGCCGCCCTTGATCTCGAACTCGTCGTCGTTCTGGAACTTCCAGCCGCCGTACGTCGAGTACTTCGGGCAGGGGTGCGCCTTGTCCGCCGACGCCAGCCCCTTCTCGATCAGCAGCGACGACGTGATCACCTTCATCGTCGAACCGGGCGCGAGCGAACCCTGGAACGCCGTGTTGAAGCCGTGGGATTGATTCGCCACCGCCAGGATCTCGCCCGTCGACGGACGGATGAGGACCACGGACGACTTCGCCTTCTTCGCGACCTGCGCCTCCGCCGCCGCCTGCAGCGACGGGCTCAGCGTCGTCTTCACCACACCCGGCGTGCCCTTGCTCAGCTCCAGCAGGGTCTTGTCGGCCGACTTCGCCGCCTTGGACGCCGTACCCCGGACGACCTGAAGCTCGATGCCCGCCTTGCCGCCCGCCTTGTCGCCGTATTTCTCGCGCAGGCTGTCCAGGACGGTGCCCAGCGACGGGTACTTCTTGACCGTCAACTCACCGCCGTCGCGGTCCACCGCCTTGATCGGCGGGGTGCCGGCCTCCCCCGTCAGCAGCTTGTCGCCGTCGGCCAGGTCGGGGTGGATCACCGACGCGTGCCAGTCGACCAGCGGCTTCCCGTCGGACGTACGACGGACCACGGTCAGGGCGCCGGTGTACGCCAGCGGCTTGCTCGTGCCGCCGAACGTCACCGTGCCCTTGACCGAGAAGGGGACCTTGGCGCCCGTCGCCACTCCGGGTGTGATCGTCACACCGGTGATGTGGGCGTCCTTGGTGTAGCCGGTGAGGAGGGTCGATGCTGCTTTCGTCGTGTCGTTCGTGGCTGCCGCCGCTTGGGCGACCTTGCCCGTCTGCCAGGCCGTCAGGAACTGGGTGGAGATCGCCTTGACCTGGGCCGCCGACACCGGGCCCGTCGGCACCTTCGGCTTCTGGTCGGCCGTGGTGGCGGTCGAGGAGCCGTCCTCGGCCGCCGCTCCGCCGCCGTACAGCCCGTAGACGCCGAGACCGGCGCCGCCGACGACCACGGCGATCATCCCGCCGATCACGGCGGGCCTGGTCTTCCGTGCACTTTGCCGCTCGGCGACGTGCCTCTTCTTGCCCCTCTTGCCCACAGCTCCCGATCCTTCGCGGTAATCCCCAGGGTCCCCGTTGCCCTCACTTACACCTCAACGACAACGACCACCCTAGAGTCCCGTCCTGTGCGGGTGAGTTCAGCCGCCGGTCCGTAGCACGGCTGCGACAATCGGGCCGGCCGCGTCGCCGCCGTGGCCGCCCTCCAGGGTCATGGCCGCCGCCGCGATGTCGCCCCGGAACCCGGTGAACCAGCTGTTGGACTTGTCCTGCCCGTCCACCTCGGCGGACCCGGTCTTCGCGCCGATGTCCCCGCTCAGCCCGGACATGGCCTCCTGGGCGGTGCCCTGGGTCGCCGTCATCCGCATCATCTCCTTGAGCTGCGCGGACGTACTCGCCGGCAGCCCCTTCGCCGTCGCCAGCTCACGGTCGTCCAGGTCCGGCGATACGAGATACGGCTGGCGGAACTCACCGGTGATCGCCGTCGCCGTCACCGACGCCATGTTCAGCGGGCTCATCTGGACCTGGCCCTGCCCGATCGCGTTGGCCGCGCGGTCCGGGCCGGGGGAGGCCGGGACGCTGCCGTCGAAGGAGGTGATCCCGGTCTTCCAGTTGTCCTGCCCGAGCCCGAACCGCTCCTGGGCCTCGGTCGTCAGCGACTCGTCGGTGAGCGGGTTCGCCTCGGTGCCGTCGATCAGCTTGATGAAACCGGTGTTGCAGGAGCGCAGGAAGTCATTGGCGAGGGTGGCGCCCTCGTTCGGATCCATGCCCTTGAGGTTGTTGAAGGTCTGGCTCTGCCAGGTCGCGGTCGGCGGGCAGGGCGCCGGGCTGTTCATCGTCGCGACACCGTTGTCGATCAGCATCGCCGACGTGAGGATCTTCATCGTGGAGCCCGGCGCCAACGTGCCCTCGAAGGCCGCGTTGAACTGGTCCGCACGGTGGTTGGCGACCGCCAGCACCTCACCCGTGCTCGGCTGTACGGCGACCACGGACGACTCGGAGTACTGCTTCACCGCCTTCTCGGCGGCGGCCTGCGCGCTCGCGCTGAGCGTCGTCGGGAGCTTGCCCGGGGTGCCCTCGGAGAGGGTCAGCAGCGAGGTGTCGGCCGTCTCGGTGTCCGCGTGCCGGACCATCAGCTCGATGCCCGGCGTACCGCCCGCCTTGTCGCCGTAGCGCGCCCGCAGCGTGTCCAGGATCGGCCCGAGCGACGGGTACTTCTCCTTCGTCAGCACCTTGCCGTCCCGGTCCACGGCCTCGATCGGCGGGTTCGCGGCCTCCCCGGTGACCAGCTTGTCCCCGGAGACGGCGAGGCCGGGGTGCACGACCGACGGCTTCCAGTCGACCAGCGCCCGCCCGGTCGTCGTACCCCGGACGATCGTCAGGCTGCTCTTGTAGGCGAGCGGCTTGCTCTTCCCCTCGTACGACACCGTGGCCTTCACCGAGAACGGCACGGTCGCTCCGGTGGCCGTTCCGGGGGTGATCTTCACCCCGGTGATGTGCGCGTCCGCGCTGTACCCGGTGAGCAGGTTCTTCGCGGGTATCGCGTTGTTGGTGAGGTCGGCGGCGGCCTGCGCCTGCCCCTTCTCCCAGGCCGCGAAGAACTCCTCGCCGGCCTCGGCGATCTCGTCCTTCGACGGCGGCCCGGTCTTCACGCCCGTACCGCTGTCCCCGCTGAGCGCGGACACGACGTTGAACGCGCCGTACCCGGCCCCACCGACCATCACCGTGAACACGGTCCCGATGACGGCGGCCTTCGCTCCCTTGCGCATGTGTAACTTCCCTCCCCGTTGGCCACAGCACTGTAAGTGGCCTGAGGGGCTGCTGTGAGGGAAGTTCCCGTCTTCTTGGCCCAAGAGTGACCAGAGCGACAGGACCCGAGTGACTAGACCCAGGTGTCCAGCCACATCCGCGAACGCCACGAATCGAGCGGAATCGCCGTCCCCGTGTACAGCGGCCAGAAGTAGATGAAGTTCCACGCGATCAGCAGCACCAGTACGCCCGCGCCCGCCGCCCCCACGACCCGGCGGCGTTCGCTCGACCCCGGTGGGCCGACGATCGCGCCGATCATCATCGCCACGGCCAGGCAGAGGAAGGGCAGGAAGACGATCGCGTAGAAGAAGAAGATCGTGCGCTCCTGGTACATGAACCAGGGGAGGTAGCCCGCCGCGACGGCGCAGGCGATCGCGCCCGCGCGCCAGTCGCGCCGGAACAGCCAGCGCCACAGGACGTACAGGACCGCGAAGCAGGCCGCCCACCACAGCAGGGGGGTGCCCAGGGCCAGGACCTCGCGGGCGCACTGCTCGCCCGCGTCCGTGGGGCAGCCGTCCTTGCCGGGTGCGGGGGACTCGTAGAAGAACGAGACCGGGCGGCCCAGGACGAGCCAACTCCACGGGTTGGACTGGTAGTTGTGCGGGGAACTCAGGCCCACGTGGAACTCGTACACCGCGTGCTCGTAGTGCCAGAGGCTGCGCCACCAGTCCGGGAACAGCCAGGTCCAGCTGCCGCCCTTGCCCTCGGTGGCCGCCCAGTTGCGGTAGTAGCCGCCGGTGCCGTCCGACGGGGAGAGGATCCACGCCGTCCAGGACAGGATGTACGTGAGGATCGCGACCGGGACCGTCGCGAGGAACGCCCAGCCCAGGTCGCGCTTGATGACCGCCTCGTACGGGTGGCGGGCGCCGGCGACCTTGCGGGAGCCGACGTCCCACAGCACCGCCATCACACAGAACGCGACCAGGATGTACAGGCCGTTCCACTTCGTGCCGATGGCCAGGCCCAGCATCAGGCCCGCCGTCCAGCGCCAGGGGCGGAAGCCGAAGCGGGTCGTCTCGGCGACGTGCGCGTCCGGCCGTACGACACCGTCGGCGTCCGGCGGTAGCGCCGCCGCCAGCCGTTCGCGGGCCTTGTCGCGGTCGATGATCAGGCAGCCGAAGGCGGCGAGGACGAAGAACTGCAGGACGCCGTCGAGCAGCGAGGTGCGGCTCATCACGAAGGCGAGGCCGTCCACGGCCATCAGGGCGCCCGCCAGGCAGCCCAGGAAGGTCGAGCGGAAGAGGCGGCGGCCGATCCGGCACAGGATCAGGACGGACAGCGTGCCCAGCAGCGCCGTCATGAAGCGCCAGCCGAACGGATTGAACCCGAACATCCATTCGCCGAGCCCGATGACGTACTTGCCGACGGGCGGATGCACGACATAGGCCGGGTCGGACGGGATCGGGACGTTCCCGTCGGACTTCAGGATCAGGTCGTTGACGTTCTTGTCCCAGTTGACCTCGAAGCCGCGGTGGATGAGACCCCACGCGTCCTTCGCGTAGTACGTCTCGTCGAACATCACCCGCTTCGGATTGCCCAGGTCCCAGAAGCGCAGCAGGCCCGCGAGCAGCGTCACCAGCAGCGGGCCGCCCCAGCCCGACCATCGGTTGATCCGGTCGGTGAGGGTCGGCGGCACCCCGAGGGTCGCCCACAACCGGGGGCTCGGCGCGGTGTACGGCGGCACCAGCCGGTCCCGGACGTCGCTTCTCGGCTTCGCCGTGTATCCGTAGCGGCGCAGCCGCTGTTGCCACGACGGCCGCTGCTCTGGCGAGGATGCGCTATGCCGGGTGTCCGTGGAGGGCGCGGTACTGGTCACCGCGCCATCGTAGGGAACAGCGCTGTGTGCGTCCCGTGTAAGGGGTCCTTGGGGCCCTGCGAGGATGGAAACGTGACAGGAACACTGGTTTTGGCGGGCACACCCATCGGCGACATCACGGACGCGCCGCCCCGGCTCGCGGCGGAGCTGTCCGGCGCCGACGTCATCGCGGCCGAGGACACCCGGCGGCTGCGCCGGCTCACGCAGGCGCTCGGGGTGCAGCCCAAGGGGCGCGTGGTGTCGTACTTCGAGGGCAACGAGGCCGCGCGCACCCCCGAGCTGGTGGAGGCGTTGGTCGGCGGCTCGCGGGTGTTGTTGGTCACGGACGCGGGGATGCCGTCCGTCTCCGACCCCGGGTACCGGCTGGTGGCCGCGGCGGTGGAACGCGATGTGAAGGTGACGGCCGTACCCGGTCCGTCCGCCGTTCTCACCGCGCTCGCGCTCTCCGGGCTGCCCGTCGACCGCTTCTGCTTCGAGGGCTTCCTGCCGAGGAAGGCGGGCGAACGGCTGTCGCGGCTGCGGGAGGTGGCCGAGGAGCGGCGCACGCTCGTCTACTTCGAGGCCCCGCACCGCCTCGACGACACCCTCGCCGCCATGGCGGAGGTGTTCGGGTCCGACCGACGGGCCGCCGTCTGCCGCGAACTGACGAAGACGTACGAGGAGGTCAAGCGCGGTCCGCTGGGCGAGCTGGCCGAGTGGGCGGCGGAGGGCGTACGGGGTGAGATCACCGTCGTCGTCGAGGGCGCCTCCGAGAAGGGCGCGGAGGGGCTCGACGCGGCCGAGTTGGTGCGGCGGGTGCGGGTGCGCGAGGAGGCGGGGGAGCGGCGCAAGGAGGCCATCGCGGCCGTCGCCGCCGAGGTGGGGGTGCCCAAGCGGGAGGTGTTCGACGCGGTGGTGGCCGCGAAGAATGCCGCCAATGCGGCGTCCGTCACGCCATAGCGGGGCAAAGGCGGGCGGCGAACGGCAAAGGGCAGGCCTCGGATCCGGGCTGTTCCCACAAGGAATGCCCAAAACGCCTTCAACAGTCGACAGGGGCTGATGCCTTCACGCCGGTGGAGGCGTCCACTGGTTCACAGGGACGCACCCGTCCTGTGTCCAGCGGACAAGAGGAGCTGGCATGAGCGAGATCACCGGCCACCGCAGCACGGCCACCGCCGTCGTTCACGAGTCGTATTCCTTCGCCTGCATGCGTTGCGGGCACGGCTGGGAACAGTCGTACGAGATCGAGCATCACGTCGACGGCAATGGTGCCGACATGGTGATGTACGTGGCGGACGGCCGGGTCGTGCCGTCGCCGCTGACCCGGCCCACCTGCCAGAACTGCGACAACCATGTGGTGCGCATCATGCGGGCGGGGCAGGTGTCCGCTGTGCAGCGGTCGGTGCAGCGGCAGCGGCAGCGGTCGGCTCCTGAGGCGGCGCCTGCGGCCGACGGGGCTGTCGGGGCTGTCGGGGCTGTCGAGGTGCCGAAGGAACCGCATCACTGGCACTTCTCGGATCTTCTCCACCCGTTCCATCGCAAGGCCAGTTAGTTCCGGCGGCTGGGTAGTTTGTTGGCTGCGGCCCCGGTGGGGGCTGGTCGCGCGGTTCCCCGCGCCCCTTAGGGAGTTGCAGGCATGCCTCTTTCGTAGGATCGGGGGCATGCCTGCCAAGTCCGAAACTGCCGAAGCACCGCCGCTGCCCGAGCCCCTCCGTGTGGCGGTGGCCGATTCCCACACCCACCTCGACATGCAGTCCGGGAGCGTCGCGGAGGGGCTTGCCAAGGCCGCTTCGGTCGGGGTGACGACGGTCGTGCAGGTCGGTTGTGACATCAAGGGCTCGCGGTGGGCGGCCGAGACGGCGGCCACGTACGAGAGTGTCCACGCGACCGTCGCCCTGCACCCGAACGAGGCGCCCCGGATCGTCCACGGCGATCCGGACGGCTGGTCCCGGCAGGGCGCGCGGGTCCCCGGCGGAGTTGCGGCCCTGGACGAGGCGCTGGCCGAGATCGACCGGCTGGCCGGGCTCCCGCAGGTCAAGGGTGTGGGAGAGACAGGGCTCGACTACTTCCGTACCGGCCCGGAGGGGAAGTCGGCCCAGGAACGGTCCTTCCGCGCCCACATCGAGATCGCCAAGCGGCACGGCAAGGCGCTGGTCATCCATGACCGGGACGCCCACGCCGACGTCCTGCGGGTGCTGAAGGAGGAGGGCGCCCCTGAGCGGACCGTCTTCCACTGCTACTCCGGCGACGCGGAGATGGCCGAGGTCTGTGCGGCGAACGGCTACTTCATGTCCTTCGCCGGCAACATGACCTTCAAGAACGCCCAGCCACTGCGCGACGCGCTGGCCGTGGCCCCCCTGGAGCTGGTCCTGGTCGAGACGGACGCCCCCTTCCTCACCCCGGCGCCGTACCGAGGCCGCCCCAACGCTCCCTACCTCATCCCGATCACCCTGCGGGCGATGGCCGACGTACGCGGCATCGACGAGGACACCCTGGCGACGGCGATCGCGACGAACACCGCACGCGCCTTCGATTACTGACACGCACTCACGTGCGTTGACGCTCCGTAGTCGCGTCGCTTTGGAGAGTGACGGCCGCTCCGCTAGGTTCTGGTGCCCGTCGCCGGAACCTGGAGCGTGTCGTCGTGAGCAGTTCGCCGCCGTACGAGACGTACAGCACCGTCAGCGGGCCAGAGCCGTACGAGGGGTATGACCCGCACGCCGCCGAGACGGTGGCGTACGGGATGTCGATGCCGGGGCCAGTGACGGTGCCGCTGCCGTACGAGGACACGTACCGGCCCGCCTACGAGCCGCCACCGACCCTCCCCCAGCAGGCGGTCGGCGGGAGGGCCCGGGATCGTCGGGCGGCCAGGCGCCGCAAGGGTTCCGAACGGCCGGACGCCATCCGCAGGCTGCTCCCGCAGGCGCTCGTCGTGGCCTTCCTGGCGGGCGGTACGACGGCCTTCGTCGCCAAGGACAAGGCGATCGAGCTGAGCGTCGACGGCAAGCCGCGCACCCTGCACACCTTCGCCGACGACGTGACCGAACTGCTGGCCGACGAGGGGGTCGCGGTCGGCGCCCACGACGTCGTCGCCCCTGCGCCGGGCACCGCGCTGGCCAGCGGCGACGAGGTCCGCGTCCACTACGGGCGACCCGTACGGATCACTCTGGACGGTGAACGGCGTGAGCTGTGGACGACGGCGCGGACGGTGGACGAGGCACTCAGGCAGCTCGGGGTGCGTGCGGAGGGCGCGTACCTGTCGCTCGCGCGCTCCCAGAAGATCGGTCGCCAGGGCCTCACCATCGACGTCCGCACCGAGCGCACGGTCACGATCATGGCGGACGGCCGGGCCCGCACGATCCGTACGAACGTGGCGACGGTCGGCGAGGCGGTGGCGGAGGCCGGGATCACGCTCCGCGGCGAGGACACGATCTCGGTGGCCGCCGCGAGTTTCCCGCGCGACGGCCAGACGGTGACGGTGCTGCGGGTGACGGGCACGAAGGAGGTACGCGAGGAGCCGATCCCCTACGACGTCCGGCGCACCCAGGACATGTCCTTGTTCAAGGGCACGGAGGTGGTCGACCAGGCGGGCCGACCGGGCCTGCGCCGGGTCACCTTCGCGGTGCGCACGGTCAACGGCGTGAAGGGCAAACCGCGCCGGGTGCGGACGGAGGTGGTGCGCCGGCCAAGGGCCCAGCTGGTGAGGGTGGGCGCGAAACCGCTGCCGACGTCGGTGCAGGGGGCGGATGGTCTGGACTGGGGGTCGCTGGCGGCGTGCGAGTCCGGGGGGCGCCCTGACGCGGTGGACCCGTCGGGGACGTACGGGGGGCTGTACCAGTTCGACACACAGACCTGGCAGAGCCTCGGAGGTGCGGGGCGCCCGCAGGACGCGACGGTGAGTGAACAGACGTTCCGGGCGAAGAAGTTGTATGTGAAGCGGGGGGCGGGGCCTTGGCCGCATTGTGGGGGGCGGTTGCACGGCTGAGCCGCCTTCGTCCTTCGCCTCCGGTTGCGGTTAGGCGACGGCGAGTTCACACCAGACGTACTTGCCCCGGTGCCCGAACCGGGAGAGCGGCTGCCATCCCCAGAGGTCGGAACAGGCCTGGATCATGCCCATGCCTCGTCCGTCTTCCGAGTCGACGAGATGGGTCAACTCCTGTGGAGGCTGCGGCGGTTGGGGGTCGGCGTCCCACGCTCCGATACGGAGTACGCCGGCGGACCAGCGGACGCGCAGGGCGGCGGGGCCCTTGGTGTGCCGTACGGCGTTGCTGACCAGCTCGGTGGCGAGGAGTTCGGCTACGTCGACGAGGCCGATGAGTCCGTGCATGGTGAGGATGAGGCGGAGGGTGCGGCGACTTACGGTGACGGCTCGGGGGTCGTTGGGGATGTAGAGGGAGTACTCCCAGGGGGCGGGCTGGGGGTCCTTGTCGGTTTCGGGCATGCGTCAACTCCCGTTCGGTGGTGGGGGGTTGCGGGGTTGGCGGGCGGTGGCATGCCGCAGCCGTCCTGGCAGGGCGGAGTGGTGCGCTTCCGGGGGTCCCGGGGTTCCGCAGGGTGTGCGTCGCGTCACTGACGGTAGGGCCATAATTTGGGACCGTGCAAGTCGTTGTCGTAATCTGCCCTCGAACGAGGTCCCTGCACCAGGGCAGTTGGGCGCAAGGAGAACTACATGGCACGTAGAAAGCAGCCCACGGCGCGCCAGGAGCGTCTGGGTTCCGAGCTGCGGAAACTACGCGAGGCAGCAGGACTCAAGGGACTGGAAGCCGCTGCATTGCTCGGGACCGACTCGGCCCAGATCAGCCAGATCGAGTTCGGTACAGCGGGCGTGAGTGAGGATCGAGTGCGTCGGCTCGCGGCTCAGTACTCCTGTACGGACGACGAGCTGATCGAAGCCTTGGTGGCGATGGCGACCGACCGGACGCACGGCTGGTGGGAGGAGTACCGGGGCCTGCTGCCCACGTCGTTCCTCGACCTGTCCGAGTTGGAATACCACGCCAACTACCGCTGGGACGTGGACCTTCTGCACATCCCTGGGTTGCTCCAGACGGAGGACTGCGCACGCGCGCTCTTTTCGAGCCGCGTTCCCGAACTCCTTGAGAGTGAGCTGGAGTTGCGCGTCCGGCATCGTATGCAGCGGCGAGTCATCTTCGAGGGTGCTCATCCAGTTCCGTACCAAGCGCTGATCCACGAGGCGGCGCTGCGGATCAAGGTCGGCGGCCGTGCCGCCATGCAGGTCCAGCTCGCCCGCATTCTGGAACTCTCCGACGCCGAACACATCACCGTGCGCGTAATCCCCTTCGACCTGGACAGCTTCGCCGACACCGGAAGCGCCATGTTGTACGTGGGCGGTGCCGTTCCGAAGCTGGACACCGTGGTACGCGATGCCCCCCATGGCGCGGTCCTCATCGACTCCGAGGCTCAACTCGGCGTCTTCCGAACGCATTTCCGTAGAGTGGAGGGGGTGGCGCTTGACCCCGAACGGTCGCGGGACCTCATCCATAGGCTGGCGAAGGAGCTGTGAGGCATTCCATGGACACCCTCGGCAACTGGCGGAAGTCGTCCTACTCCGGCGGCGGCGATGGCAACGGCTGCGTGGAGATCGCCAACTCGCGCACACGCATAGCCGTCCGCGACTCCAAGACCCCGACGCGAGCGGCCCTCGCCTTCCCGATGGGTGCCTTCGTTTCCTTCGTGGAGTCCGTCAAGTCGCCCATCTGCAACGCCTCTTTCGCCCTTCGAGCGGACGGGGGCCGGCCTTTCCCCTCGTAGCGTCGGGACCACGCCAGCCAGCTGCGTGTCCCGGGCTCGTAGGGCCGACAGGACCGGGCCGGGTGGGTGAGAACCCGAGCGGGAACTCACCGTCGCGTGGGTGGCCGAGTCTGTGGATGTGGGTGGGGCTCAAGTAGTGGTCAGGCGGAGTCCGGTTCGCTCACCAGCAGCTCATCACCCGCTCGGAATCGGTCCGCGCCGCCCTCCTCCCAGGCGACGACCACGAACAGGCCGCCCATCGCGCCGATGTCGGTCTTGGTGGTCTTCACCGTGCGCCACTGCCCCTCATAGCCGATGTGGTCACCAGGCCCGAGGAGGGCAGCGACCTTGGTCGGGGTGGTCACCCGTCACCCCTCGCGATCTCGATTCGGTTGAGCGGCACATCCCATTCCCTGCCGCCACCCTCCGGCCGCAGGAACCCTTGCCGGCTGACCACCTTGCCCGACTCCTTGAGACGTTCCTCGATCACGCCGACCAACTGCCCCGTCCGTTCAGAGACGGTGTCCACCACGAGGGTCCCCGCCGGGTATGGCAGTTCGCCATGACTCAGCATCGTCGGCGGCTTCTCCGTCGCCTCCGTCACTCTCGGCCCCCTCGCTGAAGTGCTTGGGCCAGGCGTTCGGCCACGTCGGCACGCACACGCCCCAACTCGACGAGCTTCAGATCAGGGGACGCGATGTCGACGCTCAGGGAGGGGAGGACGATGTCGTTCTCGATGAGTGCTGTTCGCAGGGACTCCATCGCCGCATGAGGGTCGAGGTCCCGCAGCTCCTTCTTGGTCATGAACGGGACGTTAGGGACGAGGGATTGAGGCGCGCGACGGTGTTTTCTCGATATTTCTCGTGCCCTCTCTTGCTTGGCTCGGTTTTTCTCACAAAGGTGGTAGAACCCCATGGTTCGGAGCGGGCGACCCGGTGATGCTGAGGTGATCGGCTTCCGGCGAAAGGACTCTGGTCATGGCCCGACGACTGCGCTTCAACGGCACGGGCAGCGGCGGCGGTTCCTGCCCCGCGATCCATGAGGATCTCGACACGGGCGAGGTCATCGTGCACGGGCCGCGTCTCACCGACCCCGAGGCGCTCGCCCAGCTCCAGCACATCGACGAGGACGAGATCCCGATCGTGATGCCCCGCAACACGCTGATCGACTTCGGGCCGAAGGACCGCGACACCGAACCCCGCATCATCGACCCGGCCACCTTCGCCCGGCTGTTCGAGAACTTCCAGCACAGCGCCTGGCACCTGGAGATGCGCCGCCGCTACACGGTCGACGAACAGACCGACACGTACGCGCAGTTCGCCCGGGGCGAGACGCCGACGTGGGACATGGAAGGGCAGTGGGCCCGCACCATCAGCCCCAAGACACGGGACGGCGCGGCCGTCGGACGCGTCCGCATCGTCGACAACCCGCCGAGCGAGGGACAGCTGTACCTCCTCGCGCATGCCGCGTACAACGATGCGTTGGGCGAAGACGTCCGCAACATGTGGCGGGAGGACGCCCAGCGCGTCAACCTCCCTGACGAGGACTTCTGGATCTTCGACTCGCACATCGTCGCCCTGTGCGTCTTCGACGATGATGACAACCTCACGGGTGCCGAGCTGATCTCGGAGCCGGCGCGCGTCAACCAGTACAACCGGCTGCGCGACGTCGCGCAGCACTACGCCGTTCCGTACAAGGACTTCGCGGCACAACTGGCTGCGAAGGGAGACTAAGCAGGTGGGTGCCGGTGAGCACGGACTATCAGCAGGCCCGCGAAGGGCTCGGGGTGCGGCTCCGGGAACTTCGGCTGTCCGCCCCTGACGGTCGGCTCACCGGTATCGCGCTCGCCCGGAAACTCGGCTGGCCCAACTCGAAGGTCTCGAAGCTGGAGTTGGGCAAGCAGACGGCCACCCCGGAAGACCTTCAGCAGTGGGCCGAGGCATGCGGCCAGCCCGCCGCATACGACGAACTGCGGGCCAGGCTGGCGGGGTTCGAATCGCACATCCGCTCATGGCGTCGCCAACTGACCTCAGGGCACAAGTCCGTCCAGGACGCCGCCGCAGCGGAACACGAGCGGACGCGGGTCCTCACCATCTGGGAGAACTGCCTGATCCCCGGCATGCTGCAAATCCCGGACTACGCCCGCCATGTCTTCGCCCGGCACGCCGAACTCATGCGGTCGCCACGGGACACGGAGGACGCGGTACGTGCCCGAATCCAGCGACAGGAGAAGCTGTACCAGCGAGGCCGCAAGTACCGGATCATGATGTGGGAGGGCGCTCTGCGCTCCCTGGTCTGCCCGCCACCCGTTCTCGTGGCGCAGCTCCACCACCTGGCCGGCGTCATCGGCCTGGACACCGTCGAACTCGGCATCGTTCCGTTCAGCGCCTCGCTGAAGATCTGGCCGGGCAACAGCTTCTGGGTCTACGACGAACGCCTCGTGATTGTCGAGGACTGGCACGCGGAACTGTGGCTCGACGACTCGGACAGCATCGCCACCTACCTGCGGGTCTGGAAGACCCTGTCCGAGTCGGCCGTGTACGGGGCCGACGCCCAGAAGGTCATCAACGCGGCCAGGCATGCGCTGAACCCCCGTTGAGGTCCCACCGAGGTTGGTCCGAGGGGAAGGGCACGGAGGACGCGCCTTTCGTGCCCGACGAGTTGCGGTATCTGGTGGACCACCCCGCGTCCGGTGGGCGGTTCAACGAGCTGTGGCCGTACCTGTGTTCCGAGGGCACCGCCTGGCCGGCGGCCTACGCCTCGGTGCCGCATCTCGTCGGCATCGCCCGTGGTCTTCCTGCTGGTGAGCGCGATGACTACCTGTCTGTACGTCATCGGCCTCGTGGCCATGTGCTCCGGCGGCCTCGGGGAAGTCTCGGACGATCTTCCCGGCGACATCGCGGATGCCTACCGTCGTGCCCTACCCGAGGCCTTGACCCTCAACGACCTCGATGTCTACGCCGAGTGCCAGTCCTGCGGTGAACCCATGCTCGAACTCCCGGACTAGGACCCGACCAGGACCCGACCGGCGAAACACGGAACCCTCAGTAGCTGACTGGCCCCACGCAGATCTCACGCCAGACGGTGCCGTCGCCTCCCACGTACGACTCGGCGTCGTCCTGGTCGAGGTCCATCTCGACGCCCGCGGGTTCGAGTGCCTGGCGTATGCGCTGCCGGAAGGGCTCGCTGAGGAAGTTGTGGTGCAGGTCCAGTCTCTTGAGGTGGGTCAGCGGCTGGCCGCCGAGGAGGGCGGCGGCGCCGTCGTCGCCCAGGGTGCCCAGGGACAGGTCGAGCACGTCCAGCCGGGCGACCACCGGGGCGGACGCCATGGCGGCAGCGACCTCGTCCAGGATCTCGCTGTTGCGGAGGGCCAGGTGCCGCAGCCGGGGCAACCGCGCACCGGACAGGATCGGCTCCAGGTCGGCCACCTCACAACAGTCCACACCCTCGTCCGAGCTGCCCAGCCACAGCTCAAGGTGCTCCAGCGCGGGCAGGTCGCTCGCCCCCACACCACGCACGACCTCAACCGGCAGACCACTGCTTTCCACGGTCAGCCTGCGCAGCGCGGTGTGGCGCAGAGCGGGGAACTCCAGCCTCATCACTCCTTCCATGCTGACGCCCTCCCCCGCGCGCACCCCGAATTCCTCCAGCGCGGGGAAGCCGGCCAGCAGCGGCGTGACGTCGGTCTGGCTGATCCGGGAGAGCTTGCACTCGATGTCCGTGATGTCACCGAGGAACATCGACCGGAGGGCGGGAAGCCGGTCACGCTTGCTCAACAGCGCTTCAATGACCTCGGAGGGATCGTCGGATTCCATGTCGTGCCAGTTGCCGACGATCAGAGCACGGACGCGCGTGGTGTCGACCTCGGCGCAGAAGCGGCCGAACGTCTCCGCCCACGGCTCCTCGGACGTCCACCTCTCGTAACCGATCCGCCAGGCCACGGCGTCTGGCTCAGGCAGCCTCGTTGTCTCGCCGGGCGCGGGAAACGTGAAGGCGGGGAGACCGTACAGCCCCTCAAGGTGGTGGTCCTGGGTTCTCATTCGGGTTGCTCCTGCCGTGCGACGTGTCAGGTGGGCAAGACGTACGGGAGTTCTACCAGTAGCGACTGACAACGTGCCGGTGACACCGGCGGCGGCCCATCGAGGTCCTGCTGATCCCCAGCCCGACTGCGCACCCCCACCCCCCACCCCCCGTACCCTGGACCCGTGAGTACCAGCCCCGCCCCCGATGCCTCCTCCGACGCCCTCCTCGGCCCCGCCGACATCCGTGAGCTGGCCGATGTCCTCGGTGTCCGGCCCACCAAGCAGCGCGGGCAGAACTTCGTCATCGACGCCAACACCGTCCGCCGTATCGTGCGCACCGCCGATGTGCGGCCCGACGACGTGGTCGTCGAGGTCGGGCCGGGGCTCGGGTCCCTCACCCTCGCGCTGCTGGAGGCCGCCGACCGGGTCGTCGCCGTAGAGATCGACGACGTGCTCGCGGGCGCGCTCCCCGCCACCGTCGCCGCCCGGATGCCGACCCGCGCCGACCGGTTCTCGCTCGTGCACTCCGACGCCATGCGCGTCACCGAACTGCCGGGTCCCCCGCCCACCGCACTGGTCGCCAATCTGCCGTACAACGTCGCCGTGCCCGTGCTGCTGCACATGCTGGAGACATTTCCGAGTATTGAGCGGACTCTCGTCATGGTGCAGGCCGAGGTCGCTGATCGGCTCGCCGCGCCGCCCGGGTCCAAGGTGTACGGCGTCCCCTCCGTCAAGGCCAACTGGTACGCCGAGGTCAAGCGGGCCGGTTCCATCGGGCGCACTGTCTTCTGGCCCGCGCCCAACGTCGACAGCGGGCTCGTCTCCCTCGTCCGGCGGGCCGAGCCCCTCAAGACGACCGCCTCGCGGCTCGAAGTGTTCGCCGTCGTCGACGCCGCCTTCGCCCAGCGGCGCAAGACCCTGCGCGCCGCGCTCGCCGGGTGGGCCGGATCGGCCGCCGCCGCCGAGGCCGCCCTCGTCGCCGCCGGTGTCTCCCCGCAGGCCCGCGGCGAGTCCATCGGCGTCGAGGACTTCGTCCGTATCGCGGAGAACAAGGTCCAGGAGAAGAGCGAGAAGAACCACGACGAGGAGTCCGGGCAGCTGTGAGCGTCACCGTACGGGTTCCCGCCAAGGTCAACGTCCAGCTCGCCGTCGGTGCCGCCCGCCCCGACGGCTTCCACGACCTCGCCAACGTCTTCCTCGCCGTCGGGCTCTTCGACGAGGTCACCGTCACCCCGGCCGACCGGCTCCGGGTCACCTGTGAGGGCCCGGACGCCGACCAAGTGCCTCTCGACCGTACGAATCTCGCCGCCCGTGCCGCCGTCGCGCTCGCCGAGCGGTACGGCCGTACGCC
Organism: Streptomyces sp. GQFP; assembly: GCF_021545335.1. Classification (GTDB taxonomy): domain Bacteria; phylum Actinomycetota; class Actinomycetes; order Streptomycetales; family Streptomycetaceae; genus Streptomyces. The sequence continues at coordinate 6,126,302 of NZ_CP089312.1, forward strand.
CGCCGTGCACATCCACATCGCCAAGGACATCCCCGTCGCCGGGGGGATGGCGGGCGGCAGTGCGGACGGCGCCGGTGCGCTGCTCGCCTGCGACGCGCTCTGGGGGACCGGCGCCTCTCGTGTCGAACTCCTCGACATCTGCGCCGAGTTGGGCAGCGATGTGCCCTTCAGTCTGGTGGGGGGTGCCGCACTGGGGATCGGGCGTGGGGAGAAGCTGACCGTTCTGGAGACCGGCGGTGACTTCCACTGGGTGTTCGCCATGGCGGAGCGCGGGCTGTCGACGCCCGCCGTCTTCCGGGAGTTCGACCGGCTGGTCGCGGTTGCTGACAGTGAGGTTCCGGTGCCTGTCGCCTCGCCCGAGCTGCTCGACGCGCTCGCCAAGGGTGACCCGGACGCGCTCGCCGCGACCGTCTCCAACGACCTTCAGCCCGCCGCCCTTTCCCTCTTCCCGGCCCTCGCCGACACCCTCGACGCCGGCCGCGCCGCCGGTGCCCTGACCGCCCTGGTCTCGGGATCCGGTCCGACGACGGCGTTTCTCGCCCGGGACGCGGTGGCCGCGCGGCAGGTCGCGGAGGCGCTGTCGGTGTCCGGCACGTGCCGGTCCGTACGGGTTGCGGCGGGGCCGGCACCGGGCGCCAGCGTGCTGTAACAGCGTGTACAGGGAGTTACTTTCGGGTTACCCGAATTGCCCGATCCCCACAGGGAATTCACCGTTCCTTGGCATCAGGAGGTGCGGGTGGGGTGGGCGTGACACGTAGGGTTTTTTCAACTTCAAGCACTCGCCGTCGCAGATCTCATCATGAGTCATGAGTCATGAGTCCATGAGTTCCATGAGTGCGCGCGGCGTGGGGTCCCCCTTGAGTTGCCACCTCCCCCAGCACTTTCGGAAGGCATCTCCGTGTCCGTACCTCCCCCTTCCCATCGTCGGAAAGTCCCCCTCACCCGGCGCGGCATGATCGGCGCCGCGGGTGCCGTCGCCGTCGGCGGCGCGCTGACCCCGGTGGTCTTCGCGGCCGGCAGCGGAGGCGACTCCGGTGCGTCCGTTACGACGGACAGCGCGTCCGGCGCCGCCGGTACCGAGCCGCAGAAGTTCCCGGCGACCCGTACCGAGGCCGCCGCCGGCACCGCCGAGGCGAGCGCCGCGTTCGCCATCTCGTACGTCGGTGTGCGCTGGAGCGGAGCGGCGGACGGCGCCGGGATCAAGTTCGCGGACGGCGACTCGGCGCCCGGCAAGTGGCAGGACCTGGGCAGCGGTTGCGCGACCGTCGAGGGCGGCGGCACGGCGCTGGTGGCGGCGGGGGACGCCACCGCGTACGAGCTGAAGCTGCCCGACGGCGCGAGCGTGAGCGGGGTGCGGTCGCTGGCGATCGACACGACCGGCGGGGCCGACAAGACCTTCCGGGTGCCGACCGAGCCGACCCGGGTGCGCGGAGTGCAGTACCTGTCGCGGCCGGCGTGGGGCGCGGACGAGTCGAAGCGGTACAAGGACGGCAAGGTCAACTCGCCCGAGGTGTACTACCCGTTCCAGACGATCACCGTCCACCACACGGACGGCGTGAACAACGACCCCGACCCGGCGGCGACCGTGCGGGCCATCTACGAGTACCACGCGGTCACCCTCGACTGGGGCGACATCGGCTACCACTTCCTCATCGACGAGGCGGGTGTCGTCTACGAGGGCCGCTACTCCGGCGACGATCTCGTCCCGGCCTTCGACGCGGACGGCAACCTCGTCACCGCCTTCCACACCGGCGGCTTCAACTCCGGCAACCTCGGCATCGCGCTGCTCGGCAACCTGGTCTCCCAGCCGCCGACCGACGCGGCCAAGGCGTCGCTGATCCGCCTGATCAAGGTGATCGCCCGCTTCAAGGGCCTGGACCCGCAGGCGAAGCTGACCTATGTGAACCCGGTCAACGGCGTGACGAAGGACGTCAACGCGATCAGCGGCCACCGCGACTGGCTGGCGACCGACTGCCCCGGCCAGACGATGTACGACCTGCTGGGCGAGGTCCGTACGGCCGTCGCCGGCAAGTAGTCTCCGTAATTACTTGATCATGGCTCATTAGCGTCGATGCGTAATGGTGCTGAAGAGCGCTGAGGGGTCGGCCTGAAGTCGGCTCATCTGTCGTTGACCTGCATAAAAATTCGGGCCAACTGTTACCTACATCACCGTATTTGAATTTCCGTCAATCCACCCCAAGGTCCCTTTCGCGCCATCTGGCGCATGGGAAGTGGTGGCATGATCGGCCGATCCCGGTTCCCTGTTACCGGCGGTACTACCTGGGCGAGAGGAACTCCCCCCATGGGTCACATGGACCACTTCAGTGCCGGATGGGTCACCCCCGTTCTTTCCTACGCGATGGCCTGTCTCGGCTCCGCACTCGGACTGCGCTGCACCGTACGGGCGTTGGAATCGGACGGCGCCTCCAAGCGGAACTGGCTGACGCTGGCCTCCTTCGCGATCGGGTCGGGCATCTGGACCATGCACTTCGTCGCGATGATGGGCTTCAGCGTCGAGGGCACCCCCATCCGCTACGACGTTCCGCTGACCGTCCTCAGCCTTGTCATCGCGATCGCCGTCGTCGCCGCCGGTGTCTTCACCGCCGGGTACGGGCGCTCCCGGGTCAGGTCCGTGATCCTCGGCGGGCTTGGTGCCGGGCTCGGGGTCGCCGCGATGCACTACGCCGGGATGTACGCGCTCAATCTGCACGGCGCCATCTCGTACGACCCGCTGCTCGTCATCGCGTCCGTGGCGATCGCTGTTGTCGCCGCCACCGCCGCGTTGACGCTCACGCTGATTGTGCGGGGGCCTGTGCTCGCTACCGTTGCGGCGCTGGTGATGGGGCTTGCGGTGAGCAGCATGCACTACACCGCGATGTTCGCGGTTGATGTGACGTTGGCGCCCAGCAGTGCGGAGTTGCCGGGGGCGACGTCTACGGAGTTCCTGTTCCCGTTGGCTGTGCTGCTCGGGTCGTTCCTGTTCCTGGCTTCGGCTTATGTCGCGTTGTCGCCTACGGGGAAGCGGGCGGAGGCGGCGTTCGCGGCGGAGATGCTGCGTGAGGTCGAGCTGTCCACCGCCTGATTTTTCTCGCCCCCGCCGCCCCTACCCATTCCCGTCCCCTGGGGGCTGCGCCCCCAGACCCCCCCATTTCGCGCTGAACGCGCTCGTCCTCAAACGCCGGACGGGCTGAAAACAAAGACCAAAGGCAACGAGGTTTCCATGAGTATGGCTCGTACCTCCGAACGACTCCGCCCCAGATCCGTCCGTGCGAAGATCGTCGCCCTGCTGATGCTGCCCGTCGTCTCGCTCATGGCTCTGTGGAGCTTTGCCGCGGTCACCACCGCGTCCACCATCGGTGATGCCGAGCGGGCCAAGGACGTCAACTCCGAACTGCTCGCCCCGGTCGCCGACTTCGTCACCGCGATACAGGCCGAGCGGACCGCCGCCACCGGCGACGCCGATGTCCTGAAGCGGACCCGGACGGTCACCGACAAGGCCACCGAGGCCCTGCTCGACGGCATCAACTCCGCCAGTTCCGACGCCGCGCTCCTCAACTCCGCGCTCCCCGAACGCCTCGACAAGCTCACCGGCGATGCCAAGGGGCTCGCGGCACTGCGCGCGTCTCAGGAGGGCGGCGGCAAGAACGCCACGCAGGACGCCTACACGGCGTACACCGGCATCGTCGAGGACGCCTTCGCCGTCACCGGCGCGCTCACCGGGGAGAAGGGCACGACCACCGCCTCCGAGGCCCGTGTCGTGCTCGAACTCTCCCGTGCCCGCGAGGCGTTGGCCCAGGAGCAGGCGCTCCTCGCGGCGGGCGCCGCCGCCGGAACGCTCACCGACGAGCAGTACGCGCTGTTCGTCGGCGCGGTCACCGTCCAGCGCGGTCTGCTGGAGCCGGCCGTCGCCGATCTGAAGCCCGAGCACCAGAAGGCGTACAACGCTCTGCTGGAGAGCGGGAGTTACGGGCAGATGGCAGCGGTCGAGAACCGGGTACGCAGTGCAGGACCCGGTGAATCGGCCGTGGCCGACGGTCTGTTGAAGGGCTGGGACGAGTCCGCGAGCAGTGTGCTGCGTGCCCTCGGCAAGGCCGAGACCGAGGCCGGTACGGCCGCCGCCGCCAAGGCCAACCCGTTCGGCTGGGACACCCTCGGCGCCTCCGGAATCGCCGTGGTGCTGGGCCTGGTGGGTGTGCTGCTGTCGTTGCTCGTCTCTGTGTCTGTTGGGCGCGGGCTGATCGTGGAGCTGCTGGATCTGCGCAACTCGGCGCTCGAAGTCGCCGGGCGGCGGCTGCCGCAGGCCATGCGGCGGCTGCACGCCGGGCAGGGCGTCGACATCGACGCCGAGGCCCCGATGCGCCGCCTCGCCGGAGACGAACTCGCCCAGGTGGGCACCGCGTTGACGGCCGTGCAGCGCGCCGCGCTCAAGGCCGCCTCCGAGCGCGCCGAACTCCTCAGCGGCATCTCGGGCGTGTACGTCAGCCTCGCCCGCCGCAGCCAGGTGCTGCTCCACCGCCAGCTCGACATCCTCGACCAGCTGGAGCAACGCCCGCGCGAGGCAGCCGAGTTGCACGAGCTGTACCGCGTCGACTACCTCGCCACCCGGATGCGCCGCCACTCCGAGAGCCTCCTCATCCTGTCCGGCATCGCGCCCGGCCGTGGCTGGCGGGACCCGATCCCGCTGGCGGACACCCTGCGCGCGGCCGTGGCCGAGATCGAGGACGGCAGCCGCGTCCAGATCTGGGCGGTCCCGCGCGTGTCCCTGAACGGCGGCTCGGTCGCCGACGTCATCCATCTGCTCGCCGAACTCGTCGAGAACGCCTCCTCGTTCTCCCCGCCCAGCACCAAGGTGCAGCTGCGCGCGGCCCGGCTGCGTGACGGCGTCCTCATCGAGGTCGAGGACAGCGGCTTCGGTATGAACGAGGACGCGATGGCCGACGCCAACAGCAAGATCCAGTCGGAGAAGGTCGACCTCCTCGACGCCAAGCAGATCGGCCTGTTCGTGGTGAACCGCCTCGCGGAACGCCAGGGCCTGCGCGTCGAACTCCGCGACTCCCCGAACGGCGGCGTCACCGCGGCCGTCCTCATCCCCGAGAACCTGCTGCGCGACGACATGCCGGTGCATGAGCACGAGCTGCAGGCGGTGGGCGGCGGCGGCCGGGCGCTGGCACCGGCGTCGGCGCTGATTCCGCAGCAGCGGGGCCAGCAGCCGTAGCGGATCCCCATGGAACGGCCGTGCGCCTCGGGTGAGTGGTGTCCCCGGGGCGCACGGCTTCTGTCATCCGGCAGAGCTGCTGAGGTGGATCAGAAGGTGAGCTTCCAGCTGTTGATGTAGCCGGTGTCGGCGCTGTACACGTCCTGGACCTTGAGCTGCCAGGTCCCGTTGACGGTGGTCTCGCTGGACGCGTCGACCGTGTAGGTGGCGTCGACGTTGTCGGTCGAGTCCGAGGAACTGCTGCTCTTCAGGCGGTAGGTGGAGCCGTCCGGGGCGACCAGGTCGATGACCAGGTCACCGCGGTAGGTGTGCACGATGTTGACGTACACGGACAGGTCGCTGGGCGCGCTGCCGGTGAGGCCGCTGACGGTGACGGGCGAGTAGACGGCCGAGCCGGCGTCCGGGATGGAGACGTCGGTGGTCGACTCGAAGGCCGTACCGGTGTCGCCGCCGTCGTCCCCACCGTCGTCGTCCCCGGCCGGGGTCACCTGGAGCAGCAGGTTGGGGCTGCCCGTGCCGACGCTGGTGAGGGTGGACGCGGAGGCCGCCGAGGTCAGCGCCGAGGTGACCGCGGAGGGCGTGGCGCTCGGGTTCTCGCCGAGGTAGACCGCGGCCGCGCCGGCGACGTGCGGGGACGCCATCGACGTACCGGAGAGGGACGCGGTGGCCGAGTTGGAGGTGTTGTACGTCGAGGTGATGCTCGACCCCGGCGCGAAGATGTCCAGCGTGGAGCCGTAGTTGGAGAAGGACGAGCGGGCGTCGGCGCTGGTGGTGGCGCCCACGGTGATCGCGGAGGCGACACGGGCCGGTGAGTAACTCGACGCGTTGGCGTTGTCGTTGCCCGCCGCGACGGCGTAAGTGATGCCCGCCGCGATGGAGTTGGCGACGGCGGTGTCGAGGGTGGAGTCCGCGCTGCCGCCGAGCGACATGTTCGCGACGGCCGGGAACTCGGCGTTCTCGGTCACCCAGTCGATGCCCGCGACCACACCTGCGGTCGTACCGGAACCGTCGTCGTCGAGCACGCGCACGGCGACGATGTTCGCGGCCTTGGCGACACCGTAGGTGGTGCCCGCGACGGTGCCGGCGACGTGCGTGCCGTGGCCGTTGCCGTCGTCGGCGCTGGAGTCGTCGTCGACGGCGTCGTAGCCGTACGAGGCCCGGCCGCCGAAGTCGGTGTGCGTGATCCGTACGCCGGTGTCGATGATGTACGCGGTCACGCCGCTGCCCGCGCTGGACGGGTAGGTGTAGGCGGAGTCGAGCGGCAGATCGGCCTGGTCGATCCGGTCGAGGCCCCAAGTGGGCCCGGACTGGGTGTCGTTGATGTGGACGGTCTTGTTCTGCGCGACCGACGCGACGGCCGGGTCGGCGGCGAGCCGCTTGGCCTCGGCCTCGGTCATCTCGGTCGCGTACCCGTTGAGGGCGGCCGTGTAGGTCTGCTCGACCTCGGCGCCGTACTTGGTGGCGAGCGCCTTGCCCTTGCTGGACGCGGCGCGGAAACCGGCGCTGTCCTTGAGCGTGACGATGTAGCTGTCCTTGATGGCGCCTTCGGCACCGGCGCCCTGGATCACACCGACGGCCGGGGTGGCCGCGGAGGCGGGGGTGATGGCGGCACCGCCGAGTGCCAGCACGGAGGCCGCGGCGGCGAGCGCGGCGAGGGCGCCACGTCTGCGGGACCCGGAGGAGGGCATGGCTGTGGGGGAGTGCGGTACGGACACGGGGTGGTTCCCCTCTTGTTCGAGGTGCACGAGTGGTACGGGGACGTGTGGGGGGTGAGGGGGGTGGCGTCTCCGTGCGCACACCGTGGCGGAATTGAAGAGATCACGTCAATTAGGGGAATCCCTACGTCCGGGTAGGGGGCGGTGTGATGTGGGGATGCGCCCGGGATGCGCCCGCAACTTGGGTTGTTCTGGGGCCTGTTGGGGGTGCGGTGTTGCGGGGTGCCGACGGTGCCCGGCGGGCGGTGCACCTCGCGAGGTGCGTGCCCCGATCCACTCTCCGCGCCGTGGCCTATTTTAGTTAGGTAACCCTAAGTTGTGAGTTACCTTTGGGGCTCGCTTCCATCACCCCTCACACCAAGCGGAGTTCGCGTGCCCAGATCTCGCGTGCCCAGATCTCGCGTGCCCAGATCTCGTATGTCCAGACCTCGCGCCATGACATGGACGGGCGGCGCCCTCGCGGCCGTCGTGCTCGCCGCCACCCAGAGCGGTATATCCACCGCCGCCGACCCGGTGGCCGACACCCCCGCGGCCACCTCCGCGGCCGACGTCTCCGCGGTCACCCCCGCGGCCGACGCCCCCGCCTCCCAGAGCAGGCAACTCACCCTCGTCACCGGCGATGTGGTCACCGTCGGACCGGCCGACTCGCCCGACGGCACGCCAGCCATCGATGTCGCCCCGGCCCGCGGCCGTGAAGGCGTCGGCTTCCTGCGGACCAGAACGAACGACGGCGACCTCAGAGTGATCCCGACCGACGTGGCTCCCCTGGTGGCCTCCGGCGAGGTCGACGGACTGCTCTTCGACATCGCCGAGTTGGAGCGCACCCGTGCGGGGTCGCTGCCGCTGATCATCCGCCACAGCGGCAGCCAGTTGCCCTCCGCCGCCCGCGCCGAGGTGGACAAGGAGGACGCCGTGTCCCTGGAGTCCATCGACTCCACCGCCGTCACCGTGCAGGCGAAGGACACCACCGACCTGTGGAAGTCCCTCACCACCGACCGCGCCGGGCTCCGCACCTCCGTCAAGAACATCTGGCTCGACCGGCCCGTCGAGGCGACCGCGGCGACCGAGGAGCCCGAAACCACCCCCGACGGCGACATCGCCGTCAGCGACCTCCTCGGGCAGATCAACGCCAAGGGCCCCAAGTCCCGCGGCCTCGACGGCAACGGCGTCAAGGTCGCCGTCCTCGACACCGGCGTCCTCGCCTCGCACCCCGACCTCAAGGACCGCGTCTCGAAGTCCGCCAACTTCATCCCCTGGGAGACCGACGCGGACGACCACGACGGGCACGGCACGCATGTCGCCGGCATCGTGGCGGGCAGCGGCGCGGCCTCCGGGGGGAAGTACGAGGGGGTGGCACCCGGTGCCGACCTCATCAGCGGGCGCGTGCTGAGCGGCTCCCTCGGCCAGCTCTCCTCCATCATCGACGGCATGGAGTGGGCGGCTGACGAGGGCGCCGACATCGTCAACATGAGCCTCGGATCCAGCGCGGTCACCGACGGCACCGACCCCTGGTCGCTGGCCACGGACGCTCTGCTGGACCAGGGCGTACTGCCCGTCGTCTCCGCGGGCAACAGCGGACCCGGCTCCTACACCGTCACCCCGCCCGCCGCCGCGGACGGCGCCCTCGCCGTCGGCGCGGCCCAGGGCGACGACGCCATCGCCTCCTTCTCCAGCCGCGGCCCCCTCTACGGCGACCTCGGCGTCAAGCCCAACATCAAGGCCCCCGGCGTCGCCGTCACCGCCGCCCGCGCCAAGGGCACGCAGATCGGCGACGCCGAACGTGAGGGCCCCGACGGCCCGGTCGACGACAACTACACCCGCCTCTCGGGTACGTCGATGGCGGCGCCCGCGGTCACCGGAGCCGCCGCCCTCGTGATGCAGGCGCACCCGGACTGGACGCCCCAGCAGGTCGGCGCGGCGCTCGTCTCCAGCGCCCGCCCCAGCGCCGACGAGTCGGTCTACGACCAGGGCGCCGGTCTGATCGACGTCGAGCGCGCCGTCGGCCAGCAGGTCGTCCCGACCGCCAACACCGTCGACTTCGGCCGGCTCTCCTGGCCCCGCAGCACCGACCCGATCACCCGGAAGGCGACCTTCCGCAACACCTCCGACGCCCCGGTCACCCTGGACCTGGCCCTTGAGACGAAGGTGACCCGCGGCAAGCTCTCCACCGGGCTCCTCGGGCTGTCGACCGACCGCCTCACCGTCCCCGCCCACGGCGAGGCATCGGCGGAGGTCGTCCTCCACGACGACGGCACCACGCAGAGCGGCACCCTGTCCGCGCAGATCGTCGCCACGGCCCAGAACGTGACGGCCCAGAACGTGACGGCCCAGAACGTGACGGCCCAGGACGTGGAGGTACGCCTCCCCGTCGGCCTCACCCTCGAACCCGAGAGCCACGAGCTGACCGTCCACCTCCTCGACCAGAAGGGCGAGGGCGCCAACAGCGTCTCCCTCCTCAGCGTGCTGCCGCTCGACCGCACCCTGGAACCCTTCGAGTCACCCATCAGGGTCACCGACGACGCGACCCTCACGGTCCGTGTCCCGGCCGGGAAGTACGGCATCTCGGCGATCATCAGCCGCCACGAGCCGACGTCGTACTGGTACGACTCGGACAACGTCCTGGCCGGTGAGCCGTACGTCGAGGTCACCGGGGACACCAGTCTGACCCTCGGCGGCACCGCGGCGACCAGGCTCGGCAACACCGTCGACAACCCGGACGCCCAGCGCGTCTACCAGGAGTCCGGCCTCAAGCAGCAGCAGAAGCGCGGCATCGACGGCACCTCTCCGCTGAGCACGGACATCTCCGTGCAGTACGGGCACCGCGCGCCCGCCTACTGGACGGTGCCGTCGAAGACGAAGGCCAAGGGATCGACGTACACCACGTACTACCGTGAGGACCTGGCGGCGGGCTTCACCTACGACGAGGACAGCTACTACAGCCTGCCGACCGCCACCGGGCCCGTCTACTACCTGGCCAACTCCCACACCGGCGGGATTCCGGCGCGGCTCACGGGCCGGGTGCGGGACCGCGACCTCGCCCGGACCGACGCCCGCTACGCCTCCTCCGAGGCGACCACGGACTACAACGGCCAGTCCCCGCTGAAGAGCAAGCTGGTCACCGCCACCGTCGACGGCATCCAGACCGAGGGGCGGCGGATCAACGTCAAGTCCCCGGGGACACGCACCGAGTTCCACACCGCCGCCCCCGGCGTCGCCTGGGTCCAGGAGCTGCGCCAGTACCGCCAGAACTACGAAGGCGACCGCCCACTCACCGCGAATGCCCTGGTCAAGGACCCCGAGGTGTTCCGGCGCGGGGTGCGGCGCGAGGAGGACTGGAACTACCCGGCCGGCGGCCCGGCCCTGTCCGCCGACGGCCGTCAGCTCATCCGCAGCGGCGACACCCTGACCGCCGACCTCCCGTTGTTCGCCGACTCCGAGCCCGCCCACCGGGCCATGGGCGACCGCAGCATGGCCGACTCGCTCGACTACACGCTCACCGACGCGGACGGCACGACGGTCCCGAAGTCCTTCGACGGCGCGGAACAACTCCCGCGCGCCCCCTGGGCGAACGCCTGGCAGCTTCCGTCCGGCCCGCACACGTACACGCTGAAGGCCCATGTCAAACGGAACCTCTGGTACACCCTGGCGACCGAGGTCGAGGCGTCCTGGACGTTCCGTTCCGCCGCCTCGGGCACGTCGGCGACCTCCCAGGTGCCCCTCACCTCCGTCCGCTGGCAGCCGGAGGTCGACGAGCAGTCGCGGGCCGAGGCCGGCCGCCGGGCGCTCGTGCCGTTCACGGTGCAGCGCACGGGTGAGGACCGGGGCCGGATTCGGCAGCTGACCGTCGAGGCCTCCTTCGACGGCGGTCTGACCTGGGAGAAGGCGCCGGTGGTACTGCACGGCGAGCGCGGGACGGCGGTGGTACGCCACCCTGAGCTCACCGATCTGCCCGCCGACGCCGTCGACAAGAACGGCAACGGGTACGTCAGCCTGCGCGTCCGGGGCGCCGACCGGGTGTCGACCTTCGCGCTGACGGTGAAGAAGGCGTACAAGCTGAAGTGACCTGGTCTGACCTGACCTGGTCTGACCTGACCTGACCTGACCTGATTGGCAGGACCGGACCCCGAGGTCCCGTGGCCCACCCGCCTGCCGGGTCACGGGACCTCGGCCTGCACCTTGACCTGCGGTTGAGTGTGGCGGTCGTAGGTTGGGCGTCTGCTGGAGTCCAGGGCGGTCACAGAGGACGACCTGTCTCAGTGCGTTGTGGCAAACCGGATCTTGTTCGGGCGGCAGCGGGTGACCATCTGGACGGAGGTTCGGGTGCGGTCGCGGGCATGAGAGAACGGGCCCCTTGGTAGTGACGCGGTTACGACACCAGCACGACCAAGGAAGCCCGTTGCCTGATCAGTTGAGCACTGTCTCTGCGTATGCGTCCACCGCGGTCACCCCTGGGTGTGACTGCTACGTGCACCGGTTCGGTTCGCTCACTCCGGGACGGCGGGCAGGCTGCTATCCGAGTGACATGACGGATGCGGAGTGGGCCGAGGTCCGCGCCGCGATGCCGGTGCCGGCCTGGCTCCTCAAGCGGGGCGGGCGTCCGGAGGCGTACTGCCACCGGACAATGCTCGACGCGGTGCGCTACCTGGTCGACAACGGCGTGAAGTGGACGGCTCTGCCGGTCGATTTCCCTTGCTGGCGGGCGGTCTACGACTTCTTCCGCCGCTGGCGGGCCTACGGCTATGTGCGTGAGCTGTACGAACGCCTGCGACGTTCGGCGAGAGAACGCGCAGGCCGCAACGCCGAGCCCAGCGCGGGGATCATCGACAGTCAGTCGGTGGACGCCTCCGAGACCGTCGGCGAGGACAGCCGCGGATACGACGGCGGCAAGTCACGTGACGGGCGCAAGCGTCACATCCTGACCGACACCGACGGTCTGCTCCTGGAGGTGACCGTGACCACGGCCGATGTGCACGACTCCAAGGCCGCCCCCGCACTGCTGGAGACGTTCATGCAGCAGCCGGGACGGCTGCTGAAACTGGTGTGGGTCGACAGCGCCTACCAGGGTCCGGCGCTGGCGAAGGCGTTCGCCCGTCACGGAGTGCGGACCGAGGTCGTGCGCCGCTGTGACGGACAACGCGGATTTGTCGTACTGGCCCGCAGGTGGGTCGTGGAGCGAACGCTGAGCTGGCTCGCCCGCTCACGCCGCCTCAACCGCGACCACGAACGCCGCCCCGACCACCACGCCCAGATGGTGTGGTGGGCCGCCGTGATCAGACTGTCCCGGCGCCTGGCCGCAGACGCTCCGCGCTGGCCGGAGAAACGCCCCGCCCGACTGCTCCGGGCGCGGGCATGAACCGTCCGTCCTGCGCCCGCACCAGCCAGCCCCGCTTCTCCAGCACATAGGCACGGTGCCGGATTTTCTCCACCTCGTTCTTGATCTCCGCTTCCCGGCCCACCGCCCGCGTCAGCTCCACTCCGTTCACCGGCCCCGAAGCGGCCACCACCGCGGCGAACACCTCCCGATACAGGCCGCCGAGCACATCCTCACCCATACCCGACCGCCACACCGGCGGCCTCTCGCCATACCCCGCGCCCAAGCCGCCCGACCCCACGGCGGCAGCCATCTCACCACCAGACGGCACCGGAACCGGCGTATTCACCGGGCTCTGCCCGGCCAGCACCGACACAAGCTCCTCACGCCCCACCCGGGCCCGCTCAACGCGCTCCCGCGCGGCATCCACCTCCGCCTGAGCCTGCTCCAGAACCTCCGTCCAGGACTCCAGATCCTGCCTCGCCCGCGCCTCACGCTCTTCCATCAACCCCAGCACCGACGGCATCGCACCCTCCTCGATCCACAACAAGCCGTCCGCTGCCTGCCCCTACACCGTCGCCGTCATGCCCCACACACGAAGAAGCCCCTGCTCATCGAACAGGGACTCCCTTTGCCACAACGCACTCAGTGGGGCAGGGGAGGGCCCGACACGGACAGAACGGACCGCTGTCAGTCGTCGTGGTCCTCTGCCACCGCCGTCAGCCGCTGGTCGAGGTCGCTCACCCACTGCTGCGCCCAGATTCTGAGCTCTTCCGTCGCGTCCGGAGTGAGGCCATACGCGGCGAATTCGTCGTCATCGAGCCACTCCGCACCGCCGAGACGCTCACGGAGGTCCTGGAGCCGGAACTCCCCGCGACCATGCCGCTCGCCGAGCCGTTCGAGATCTTGAAGGGTGTGGCTGTCGGCGGCGGCGTGAACGTCGATGAGGTCTCTGACGGCACCACGGTCGGCCAAGGCGCGGACCTTGGTCCCGATGACGTCGTCGAAGGCGAGTACCGGGCCGTGTTCGGTCAGCTCGGGCGGCGCCCAGAAGTTCTCCTTGAGGACGTCCACTTCGCAGTCCGCGCCCGTGTCGGGGCTGGCCACCAGCAGACGAGCGGAGAGTGGGTCGACGCTGATGACGGTGGCCTGCCAGCCTCGGTGTGCAAGACCCTGTTGCAGATCCTGGGCAATGGTGGCCATGGGAGCCGGGTTCTCCGTCGCGACGTCGATGTCCTGGCTCAGCCGGTCGACGAGCCCGTGCGCCTGGACGGCGTACCCGCCCGTGATGACCAGCGGATAAGGAGTGCCGATGGAAATGACATCGGCGAGGAGCCGGCGGTGGAGGCCGCTGAGGTTCACGCCGGGATGGATCCGGTCCGGCTCACGAGTTCGGGGAATGTGTCTTCCCACACGGCGCGGATGTGCCGACTGATGAGGGTGCGCAGAACGGGCCACTGCTCGATCAGCAGATCGTGGTGGAGGAAGGCCACCAGATCGTCCCGCTGCCCTTCGGCCAGGACGGTGCGGTACAGGCTCATGCACTGTCGGCGCCGGTCCAGGTCGTAGCTGCGCAGGCCTGACCAGGCGATGTGGAGGGGCAGCGGAACCTGGCCGTGTGTCGGACCGGTGAGGTCCTCGATGGCGTCCGGGAGCCGGTCCGCGTAGCGCGCTCGCAGCACGTCGGCCGTGGAGGGCGAGGAGCTGGAGAAGGACTGCGGTGGCATGCCGGTGATTATTGCTCCGCGCCCGCGCGTGCGGCAACACGATGCCGCTGTCCGGCTGGTGTGGCAGGGAGAAGGGGAGGGAATCCGCCGACGCCCCACCCGCGCCGCCGACTACGCCGGAGGGGCGATCCACCCGGGACGTACTGACGGGCCGCTCTCCGGCGCCGAGCGACATCGCATCGTGCTCACCAAGCTGATCAGCGAGGAACCCGGAACGGGATCCGGTCGTTCTCCATGAGCCCGCCAACCACCTCGACGAGGAGGACATCCCGGCTTGCCCGGCAGCTGAGCGTGCGTGCTACGCGCTCGGGTGCGCCGTAGCGCTGCTGGGCGCGAATGGGGCCCCAACAAGGCCTGTTTGGGCTCTGTTGGGGCGGAGGGCTGTTTTGGTGTGGAGGGCGTTCGGGCGAGGGGGCGTTTGTTACGCGCGTCCCGCGATGCGCGCGGTGCTGGGCGACACCTGGACGGACTGGCGGCACTCCGGCCCGGACGGCGGTGCCGGGTGGCCGTCGAGGGCGTGGCAGAGGGCGGCGTGGAGGTGTTCGGCCTCGGCCAGGGTGAGGGTCAGTTCGGTGTCGGCCGGGTGGCCGCTGTCGCGGGTCAGGCGCAAGGGGAGGGCCAGGCGGTCGTCGTCGGTGCGATGCCGGGGCGACCGGGGGTGCGCTCGACCTTCCAGGTCATGACGGCTCCCCCTTCCTCTCGGGCCGGTCGATGCGCGCGAGGCGGTACGTGCCCCACAGCTCCCGTCCGTCCTCGCAGCCGTCCGATGCCTTGTGCACACGCTTGCACCCGTCGCACTTGCGGGTGTGCTCGAACCAGAGGCGGTAGGCGCGCAGCGTGGGGTCCTCGGTGTTCCGTACGGCTGCCGTGGGTTTTTCGTCGCTCACCGGAGTTTTTCCTTGAACTGCCGTTCCAAACAGGCGAGTTGGTGCTCTTCCGGTCGGAGGACGTAAGTACGCACGAGGGCGCTCGTGTCCAGGTGTGCGGTGAAGGCGGGCAGCGCGGCGGGTGGCCACAGCCACGGGGCCCGGCGGCGGCGCGCTCCGGCGAGGAGGGCGGCCCATATCTATGATGGCTGACGTTCTGCGACCCGGAGGAACTGGCAGGGCAGAGGGCAATGTGCTCCTTCAACATGGGCGACTTTACCGGGGCGGTTGAGGCCGACCTCGACTCGCTGGCACTCATGGACGCGGAGGAGTTCCGCCGGAACGCATTCGCCGCGCAGGTCAGCCTGGCCAGGAACCTCCTCGCAGCCGGAGAGGCTGACGGAGCCCTCGAACGCGGTCACGAAGCCGTTGGACTCCTTCGCCAAGTACGCAGCGCACGCTGGAGTGCGCATCTGGCGACGTTCCACAACGACGTACTTGCCCTTGCCCCACACGGGTCCCCGGCCTTCGCAGACCACTACCGGGAGGCGACAGCATGACGCTGGATGTACTCACGCTCAGCCACTACCAGCGCGAACACCTGCAGCTGATCCGTTCCATGCTCGTGGACGTGTACGCCGAGGTGTACAGCAGGGACGCGGCAGACCCGTTCCATTCCGTGCAACGCTTCGAGGAGCGGCTCTCCGGCCATGCGGCAGGCTCCAGTTGGGCATGCGTCGCCGGGAATATCGACGGCGAGCCCGTCGGCTACGCCTACGGACGCCTCGACAGTGTCCGGGAGTGGCACGAGATCCTTGACCCCGTCGATCCCGCCGTACGGGCATATGGCGAGGAAGGCACTTTCGGCCTCTGCGAGATCATGGTCCGCGGGCCCTGGCGAGGACAAGGCATCGCCCGAGGTATTCACGACGAACTCATGGGCCGCCGACCCGAACAACGCGCGTCCCTGCTGGTGGACAGCGAGCACCCCAAAGTCCGGGCGCTCTATGAGAGTTGGGGTTACCGGAAGGCCGGGCAGATGCAGCCGTTCGAAGACTCTCCTCGGTACGACGCCATGGTTCTCGATCTGAGTTGATCTATGACGACCTGCACTCTGGCGGCCTGCTCGTATGGTTCCGCGCGGAGGTGTGTGCCAGCCATCATCCAGGTGCACCGCTACCGCTGGGTCCAGACCCACGCCCCGGATCAGGGGCAGGCCTTGGTCCGGGATCAGGACTTGGTTCAGGGTCAGGGGCATGGCTCTCAGGCTCCGGACGAAGCAACTGCCAGGCGAAGTGAAGGGCCAGAGCGAGCGCCGGCAAGAGCAGAGCCACTGCCAGAAGGCTCCACCATCCGAACCCCATAGTGAACAGAGCGACGGCGATGACGCCGAACGCGAACGACGCGACAACTGTGACGCTCAGGTTCGACAGGTTCTTCTCGCGTGGCCGAGCCAGTTCGGCATCCAGGTGACGGCGTGCTGCCTCAAGAGCGTCGCGGCGCGCGTACTCGTGCCCCACCAGCAACTCCCAGTCCTCGGGGCTGACGCCCTCCATGCGTTCAGGCATGTGAGGCTCACGGGACTGCCTGCGCCGACGACGTCGAGGGTTGGGTTGTGCCATCGAGAGCCTCCCCCTACTTCAGTGCGTAGGAAGCCGCGAGAATGTCGGCCAGTGACTCCATGAGCGTGACATGCGGATCGATGAAGTCCGAGAAGCTGGGGGCGTCGAGGGAGAGAACGCCTATCTCCCGCGTTCCGTGGATGACCGGGACGGCGATCACCGCCTTGTATCCGGTGCCGGCGGGGACCAGATAGGACTGCGTCACCTGGGCGCCGTCGATCCGGAACGTCTTCCCGCCTCCGGCGAGAATCTCGTTCTTCATGTGCGCCGCGCCGACCGGGTCGATGACCGCCCTGGGAGTCCGGTACCCGGGAAGGGAGCGCGCGAGTGTGAAACCGCCCGTGGTGGCGTCGTACAGGTAGAAGCTGCACCGGGCCCGTGGGATGAAACTCGGCCCCACCGGCGGAGCGGTAAGGGCGATCGCTCCCAGCAAGACCTGATCGAGGATGTCCTTACGCGCCTGATCGAGATCGAAGACCGTCTGAGACGGGACGGAGGACGGTAGTGGGGCTGCGGTCGCGTACAGCGCGGTCAGCGCCTTGACCTTGTCGCTCAGGGGGCGAAGCGTCGTCGAGTACAGCATCGTCATGTCCGCCTCCGCCCGGATGGCGCGTTCCTCTGCCCGCTTCTTGGCCTTTTCCACCAGGCGTTTCTCGAAGTGGGTGATCAGCACGACACCGAAGGCGGAGACGCCGGCTATGAGAGCCCAGCGTTCCTTGTCCGCGCCCGTTGTCCCGTCGGCCCACACCGAGACAACGGCAACAGCCACACCGAGGGCTGCGGAGAAGAGGAGGAACAGGTAGTGAATGCCTCGTCGTGCCAGCCATTGCGTCATCCGTACGTGCAACTCCGCGATCATCGAGGGCCTGCGACCGTAGAGTCCCACACTTCATGGACAAAGTGACCGGAGTTGACGGTCTCGGCGACCCGGTCGCGGTGGTACGGACCGAACCGCACGTGAGGG
This sequence comes from Streptomyces sp. GQFP, assembly GCF_021545335.1. Taxonomy (GTDB): domain Bacteria; phylum Actinomycetota; class Actinomycetes; order Streptomycetales; family Streptomycetaceae; genus Streptomyces. The sequence goes on from NZ_CP089312.1 coordinate 6,143,722, forward strand.
CGCTCCGGGCCCCCGACAGCCCACCCCCGACACCCCACCCACCCCGCCCACTACCCTGGAAGGTCGACCCACCCCCGCGTCAGGAGAAAAATGGCCGTCAACCTCGTCAATGTCGAGAACGTCAGCAAGGTGTACGGGACCCGTGCCCTGCTCGACGGGATCTCGCTCGGGGTGTCCGAGGGGGACCGGATCGGGGTCGTGGGGCGTAACGGCGACGGTAAGACCACCCTCATCCGGATGCTCGCCAAGCTGGAGGAGGCCGACACCGGACGCGTGACCCACTCCGGCGGACTGCGCCTCGGTGTGCTCACCCAGCACGACTCCCTCGACCCCACCGCCACCGTCCGCCACGAGGTCATCCGGGACATGGCGGACCACGAGTGGGCCGGAAACGCCAAGGTCAGGGACGTACTCACCGGACTCTTCGGCGGGCTCGACCTGCCGGGGTTCCCGCAGGGGCTCGACACCGTCATCGGGCCGCTCTCCGGCGGTGAGCGGCGTCGGATCGCGCTCGCCAAGCTGCTCATCGACGAGCCCGACCTGATCGTTCTCGACGAGCCGACCAACCATCTCGACGTCGAAGGCATCTCCTGGCTGGCCAAGCATCTGCGCGAGCGCCGCTCCGCGCTCGTCTGCGTCACCCACGACCGCTGGTTCCTCGACCAGGTCTGCACCCGCATGTGGGACGTGCAGAAGGGCGATGTGTACGAGTACGAAGGTGGCTACTCCGACTACGTCTTCGCCCGCGCCGAGCGTGAGCGCATCGCCGCCACCGAGGAAGTCAAGCGGCAGAACCTCGTCCGCAAGGAGCTGGCCTGGCTGCGGCGCGGCGCGCCCGCCCGTACCTCCAAGCCGCGCTTCCGCGTCGAGGCCGCCAACGAGCTGATCGCCGACGTACCGCCGCCCCGCGACAGCAGCGAGCTGATGAAGTTCGCCTCGTCGCGGCTCGGCAAGACCGTGTTCGATCTGAAGGACGTCACCGTGCAGGCCGGGCCCAAGGTGCTCCTCAAGCACCTCACCTGGCAGCTCGGCCCCGGCGACCGCATCGGGCTCGTCGGGGTCAACGGCGCCGGCAAGACCTCCCTCCTCCGTGCCATGGCCGAGGCCGCCACCAGCGAGGGCGAGACGCAGCCCGCCGCCGGGAAGGTCGTCGTCGGGAAGACCGTCAAGCTCGCCTATCTCTCCCAGGAGGTCGGCGAACTCAACCCGAATCTGCGGGTGTTGGAAGCCGTCCAGCAGATCCGCGACCGCGTCGACCTCGGCAAGGGGCGCGAGCTGACCGCCGGACAGCTGTGCGAGACCTTCGGGTTCGGGAAGGAGAAGCAGTGGACCCCGGTGGGGGACCTGAGCGGTGGTGAGCGGCGTCGGCTGCAGATCCTCCGGCTCCTCATGGACGAGCCCAACGTCCTCTTCCTCGACGAGCCCACCAACGACCTCGACATCGAGACGCTGACGCAGCTCGAAGATCTGCTCGACGGCTGGCCCGGCTCCATGGTCGTCATCTCCCACGACCGGTTCTTCGTCGAGCGGACCACCGACCGCGTCTTCGCCCTCCTCGGCGACGCCACCCTCCGCATGCTGCCGCGCGGCATCGACGAGTACCTGGAGCGACGCCGGCGCATGGAGGAGGTCGCGGCAGCCGCCATCCAGGCCGCCGCCCCCGCCACCAAGGCCGTCGCCGAGAAGAGCGCCGCCGACACCCGTGCAGCGAAGAAGGAACTCCAGAAGATCGAGCGGCAGTTGGACAAGCTCTCCGAGCGCGAGAGCAAGCTGCACACCCAAATCGCCGACAACGCCACCGACTTCGAGAAAGTGGCCAAACTCGATGCCGAACTGCGCGAACTCTCCGGCGAACGCGACGAACTCGAACTTCGGTGGCTGGAACTCGCGGACGACGCGTAGAACTCGCGGACATCGCATGAAGAGCACGTGAACGCGCATAACGGCGGCATCACGGGGCCGTTCGCCCTTGGGAACAGAGGGGGGAGGGGTGGATACAGTCCGGTGCGGGACGGCCACGGAGTGGTAGAAAGAGCCCCCTGAGAACTCCCTGAGCGACCGCGATTCCGTACCTTTCGGTACCTCAGGGCGTGGCTAAAAATCAGCTGAAGGGGGAACGCGCTGATGACCCAGCCGCCCAGCCAACCACCCCAGGGTGGCTTCGGACCGCCACCGGAGGTACCGCAGGGAACGCCGTACGGCGCCCCGCCGCCCCCGCAGTCCCCGCCGCCACCCCTGCCCTCCGTCCCGCCCCAGTCCGGTTACGGCCATCCGCCCCAGCCCGGCCCCTACGCCCAGCCGGGCCCGTACGGCAGCCCGCCCGGCCAACCGGGCCCCTATGCCTACGGTTCCGCGCCCGGATACGGCTACCCCGGCCAGCAGCCTCCTCAGTTCCCCGGCGCCCCCGTACCGCCCCCGCCCGGCGGCGGTTCCCGCACCCCCTTCAAGGGGCGCCCCGCACTGATGCTCGGGGCGGCCGCCGCCGCGCTGCTCGTCATCGGCGGCACGGTGTACGCCGTAACCAGTGGGGGTGACGACGGCAAGAAGCCGGCGGCCGGTCCCGACCTCTCCGCGCCCGCCTCCGGCCCCGCCGACTCCGGTGCCGACAGCGACAGCGACAGCGACGGCGACAACGGCGGCGGTGTCGCCGGTGCCGACCCCGGCGACCTCAACGAGGGGCGCCAGGCAGGCGAGTCGAAGGTGCTCTGGTCCAAGGACGCCCCGGACGCGCCCGCCTCCGGCGCCGACGCCAACGGCATGTGGATCACCGACAAGGTCGCCGTGAAGGCGGCGTACAAGGAACTGTTCGCGTTCCGGGTCGCCGACGGGGAGACGGCCTGGGGGCCGATCTCCTTCCCCCAGAAGATCTGCGCCGTCACCCCACAGAAGTCGGCCGACGACAAGATCGTGGTCGCCTATATGAACGGCGACAGCCAGCGCGCCAAGTGCAACAGGCTCCAGCTGCTCGACCTGAACACGGGTGCGAAGGGCTGGAGCGGTGAGGTCGCCGACGGGGCGCTGTTCGACAGCTCGCTCAGCGTCGAGCTGACGATCACCAAGTCGACGCTGATGGTCGGGCGCTCGCAGTCCGGCACGGCGTACGACCTGAACACCGGCGCCAAGCTGTTCGACAAGGTGAAGTACGGCGCCGCCTGCTTCCCCGCCGCCTTCGCGGGCGGCGCCCGCCTGATCGCCGTGTCGGCGTGCGGGGCCGCCACCTCCACCGAGCACGACGAGGTGCAGGAGCTGGACCCGAGGACCGGGGCCGCCAAGTGGACCCGGGCGATCCCGAAGGGCTGGGCGGTCGGCCGTACGTACTCCGTCGATCCCGTCGTCCTCTACCTCACCAACGAGGACAAGAAGTCGTGGAACATCTCCACGCTCAAGCCCGACGGCAGCTTCCGTTCCGAGGTGACCGTCGACGAGTCCTTCGCACCCGTGTGCGGCTGGGCGATCCTCGAACGCGACCTCCAGGGCTGCCAGGGCGTCGCCACCGACGCCCAGACCCTCTACCTCCCGACCGAGGCCACCACCGGCGCCAACGAGATCGTCGCCATAGACCTCGCCACCGGCAAGCAGAAGTGGCGCGCCAAGTCACCGGCCGACGAGACCATGCTGCCGATCAAGGTCGAGGGCGCGCAGCTCATCGCCTATGTCGAGCCGTCGTACGACACCGGCGGCCAGGTCGTGTCGATCCCGCTCACCGGCAGCGGTCACACCCCGGTGAAGCTGCTCCAGAACCCGGCGTCCGCCGCCGACGTCGAGAACGGCTTCTACTCCAAGGCGTACGACTGGGTCGACGGCCGCTTCTATCTCTCCTCCACCAGGCTGAGCGGCAAGGACGAGCTGAAGGAGAAGCTGATGCTCGCCTACGGCAAGTAACACGCCCCCTTTTCCTTCCCCTCCCCTTCCTCTCCGCTCCCGAGGTACGCACGCCATGACCCAGCCGCCGCCCCCGCCCCCGCCCAACCATCCCCCGTACGGGTACGGCTACCCGCAGCAGCCGCAACCCGTCTATCCGCCCCAACCCCCCACCCCCAAGCGGAAGTTGAACGCGCAGGCGGTCATCATCGTCTCGGCAGTCGCCGCGATCGCACTGATCATCGGCGGCGGGGTCTGGTACTCCTCCTCCAAGAACAGCCAGAGCGACGACAAGAACAACGCCACCGGCACCGGCACCGGAGCGACCAGCGGCAGCACCCCGGACACAAAGGCCCCCGCCGACACCGCCTCCAAGGTCCTCTTCCAGGTCCCCGAGCCCGCCATCGGCGCCGACGAGAACAGCGCCACCGTCGTCGGGTCCTGGCTGACCGACTCGGTGTACGCCAAGAGCGGGCACGCCGAGATCGTCGGGTACGACCCCGAGAAGGGCACCAAGCTCTGGACGGTCCCACTGCCGGGACCGGTCTGCGCCGCCAGCCGTCACACCACCGACAGCGACCAGACCGCGATCGTGTACGAGCCCGCCATGCCGACCAAGGACAAGCCCTCGCACGGCTGCAGCCAGGTCGCGGCGATCGACCTCGACGCGGGCAAGCAGCTGTGGACGCGGACGGTCAAGTCCGGCGACCAGGTGATCAACCTCAACAACGTGACGATCAGCGCGAACACCGTCGCCGTCGGCAGCACCAGCGGCGGCGCCGCCTTCGACATCACCGGCAAGGCTCTCTGGGCCCCCAAACCCACCGACACCTGCTACGACGCGGGCTACGGCGGCGGCGAGAAACTGGTCGCGGTCCGCAAGTGCGGTGCGTACGGCGCCCGCCAGCTGGACATCCAGACCATCGACCCGGTCTCCGGCAAGGTCCTCTCCGAGTACGCCATGGCCAAGGGCATCGAGGGCGCCAGCATCGTCACGACGAACCCCCTGGTCGTGGCCGCCGACGTCAACCGCTCCGCCGGGGACGGCAGCGGCATCTCGGACATCTTCTCCATCGACAACAAGACGGGACAGCTGCGTACGAAGATCTCGGTGCCCGGCGACAAGTACGCCGCCGAGTGCGAGGGCATCACCAGGATCGAGTACTGCACCAAGCTCGCCGTCGGCAACGACAGGATCTACCTCCCCACCGAGGACCACGACGGCACCGGCGAGTACAGCAAGACCAACGAGATCGTCGCCTTCGACCTCGCCACCGGCAAGCTGGACGGACAGCGGGCCGACGCGGGCGACGGCTGGACGATCTCCCCGCTGCGCATGGACGGCGGCAACCTGATCGCGTACAAGCGCCCGCCCTACGACAAGGGCGGCCAGGTCGTCAGCATCGACGCCGGCACCTTCGCGCAGACCAAACTGATGGAGAACCCGGCGACGAAGGCGGTGCGCGAGGTCGAGTTCAGCATGCAGCCCGAGTTCGCCGAACTGATCTACGCCGACGGCCGCCTCTACATGTCCCAGGTCTTCGCCCACAAGCCCTCCAGTACGGGCGGGACGAGGTATCTGGCCATCGCGTACGGCACCGGCTGAACCCCTGCTCAGGGACGGGGTGATGCACGTACTACATCATCACCCTCGAATGAGAGGATTTTCGACGATCCGGGGCACTTCTCTCCAGTAGGGGAAGCGCAACGTCGAACAAGCGTGTAGCTTCCGGGGGCATGGGAAGCGGGGGGAGCCGGGGGGCTCCTGTCCGTGCGGACCAATGGGCATCCAGAAGGGACAGCCATTGGGGGGACTGGGGGGTGGCTCAGTGGGAGTGCGGCTCATGGTGGTCGACGACCACCGACTGCTCGCCGAGGCGCTTGCCTCGGCGTTGAAGCTGCGCGGGCACCGGGTGCTCGCCGCGGCGGCGCCCGCCGCGGGCGCGGCGGAGCTGGTGATCACGCGTGCGCCGGAGGTCTGCCTGCTGGGCACGGCCACACCGGCCGAGCCGGGCATGTTCGACCCGGTGGTGCGGATCAAGCGCGAGCGTCCGCAGGTGGCGGTCCTGGTGCTGGGCCCGGTGCCCAGCCCGCGCGGAATCGCCGCCGCCTTCGCGGCCGGAGCTTCCGGGTATGTACGTCACGACGAGCGCATAGAGGGCGTCGAGCGCGCCATCATGAAGGCCAGGGCGGGCGAGGCGGCGGTCGCGCCCGCGCTGCTCCAGGGCGCCTTCAGTGAACTCCTCAACCCCGCCGCCCAGCCCGACGACGAGGGCCAGCGCCTCCTCCAGATGCTCACGCCGAGGGAGGTCGAGGTCCTGGTCCGGGTCGCCGACGGCGAGGACACCCGGCTGATCGCGGCCGGCATGGGCATCGCGCCCAGCACGGCCCGTACGCATGTGCAGCGGGTGCTGATGAAGCTGGGCGTGGGGTCGAGGCTGGAGGCGGCGGCACTGGCGGCCCGTACGGGCCTGCTGGACCGGGCGGGTCCGGTGCAGCAGCAGCACTGACGGCACTTCCCGACGCGGAGCCGAAGTTCTCGTGAACTCCGGCTCCGCTGGCGTTTCACGGCCCGCTCAGGGATACCCATGCTTGTGGATTTATGATTTGATGTGTTCGGTTCTGTTTGAAGCTTGTCTTGGCTTGTACTGGCTGGTTTGGGTACGGATGGAGAGTCCGGCGTGAAGAAGACCTCGACGAGGCTCGCCGACGGTCGTGAGCTCATCTACTACGACCTGCGCGACGACACGGTGCGTGACGCGGTGGACCGGCGCCCCCTGGAGCGCACGGTGACCACGTCGCAGGTGCGCCGGGACCCGCTGCTCGGCGACGCGGTGGCGATCGCCTCGCACCGCCAGGGCCGCACCTACCACCCCCCGGCCGACGAGTGCCCCCTGTGCCCCTCCGAGGGCGACCGGCTGAGCGAGATCCCGGACTCCTCGTACGACGTGGCGGTCTTCGAGAACCGCTTCCCCTCCCTGGCCGGCGACTCCGGGCGCTGCGAGGTGGTCTGCTTCACCTCCGACCACAACTCGTCCTTCGCCGACCTCACCGAGGAGCAGACGCGCCTCGTCCTGGAGGCGTGGACCGACCGGACGTCGGAGCTGTCCCACCTCCCCTCTGTCGAGCAGGTGTTCTGCTTCGAGAACCGCGGCGCCGAGATCGGCGTCACTCTCGGCCATCCGCACGGCCAGATCTACGCGTACCCCTTCACCACCCCCCGTACGGCCCTGATGCTCCGCTCGGTGGCCGCGCACAAGGAGGCGACGGGCGGCGAGAACCTCTTCGACGACATCCTGGAGAAGGAACTCGCGTCGGGTGAGCGGCTCGTCCTCGCCACCGACCACTGGGTCGCCTTCGTGCCGTACGCGGCCCACTGGCCGTACGAGGTCCACCTGTACCCGCGTCGCCGGGTGCCGGACCTGCTGGGGCTCGACGAGGAGGCACGCACAGAGTTCCCCAAGGTCTACCTGGAACTCTTGAGGCGCTTCGACCGGATCTTCGGTGAGGGTGAGCCTCCGACGCCGTACATCGCGGCCTGGCACCAGGCGCCGTTCGGCACGCTGGAGGAGTTCGAGGGCGTCAACCGGGACGACTTCGCGCTCCACCTCGAGCTTTTCACCATTCGCCGTACTTCCGGCAAGCTGAAGTTCCTCGCGGGCTCCGAGTCGGGGATGAGCGTGTTCATCAACGACATCCAGCCGGAGTCGGCGGCACAGCGACTGCGAGAGGTAGCGAGTTGATGAGCGGTAAGTACCTGGTCACCGGCGGTGCGGGCTATGTCGGCGGGGTGGTCGCCCAGCATCTGCTGGAGGCCGGCCACGAGGTCGTCGTCCTCGACAACCTCTCGACGGGCTTCCGGGAGGGCGTCCCGGCAGGTGCCACGTTCGTGGAGGGCGACATCCGCGACGCCGCCAAGTGGCTGGACGGGTCGTTCGACGGAGTACTCCACTTCGCGGCGTCGTCCCAGGTCGGCGAGTCGGTCGTGAAGCCCGAGAAGTACTGGGACAACAACGTCGGCGGCTCGATGGCGCTGCTCACGGCGATGCGCGAGGCGGGCGTCCGCAAGCTGGTCTTCTCGTCCACGGCGGCGACGTACGGCGAGCCGGAGGAGACCCCGATCGTCGAGTCGGCCCGCACGTCCCCGACGAACCCCTACGGGGCCTCGAAGTTGGCCGTAGACCACATGATCACGAGTGAGGCGACGGCCCACGGCCTCGCGGCGGTCTCCCTCCGCTACTTCAACGTGGCGGGCGCCTACTCCACCCAGGGCGAGCGCCACGACCCGGAGTCCCACCTGATCCCCCTCGTCCTCCAGGTCGCCCAGGGCAAGCGGGACGCGATCTCGATCTACGGCGAGGACTATCCCACCCCCGACGGCACCTGCGTACGGGACTACATCCACGTCGCGGACCTGGCGGACGCCCACCTCCTCGCCCTCACGGCCGCGACGGCGGGCGAACACCTGATCTGCAACCTCGGCAACGGCGAGGGCTTCTCGGTCCGCGAGGTCGTCGAGACGGTGCGCCGGGTCACCGGCCACCCGATCCCGGAGGTCGTGGCCCCGCGCAGGGGCGGCGACCCGGCGGTCCTGGTCGCGTCGGCAGACCGGGCCAGGACCCGCCTCGGCTGGAACCCGACCCGCTCGGACCTGGCGGGAATCGTCGCGGACGCGTGGGAATTCGCGCAGCGCAACGCCAAGTAGCACGTAGAACGTACGAAGAAGGGCCAGAGGTAGAGGGCATGACGGGCATGACGACTGTGGATGTCGCCGAGGCATTCAAGGGGCTGTACGGGTCGGCACCGGAGGGAGTGTGGGCGGCGCCGGGCCGGGTCAACCTGATCGGCGAGCACACCGACTACAACGACGGCTTCGTCATGCCCTTCGCCCTCCCGCACACGGCGCTGGCAGCCGTCTCCCGCCGCACGGACGGCGTCCTGCGCCTGCACTCGTCGGACGTGGAGGGCGGGGTGACCGAGCTTCGGGTCGACGCCCTGCTGCCCGAGTCGGACAGGAACTGGACGGCGTACCCGGCGGGCGTGGTCTGGGCACTGAAGGACGCGGGCCATGGGTCGGTCTCGTCCGGCGCGGACATCCACCTCACCTCGACGGTCCCGACGGGCGCGGGCCTGTCGTCGTCGGCGGCGCTGGAGGTCGTGGTCGCCCTGGCCCTGAACGACCTGTACGAACTGGGCCTGCAGCGCTGGCAGTTGGCCCGCCTGTGCCAGCGCGCGGAGAACGTGTACGTGGGCGCCCCGACCGGCATCATGGACCAGACGGCGTCGGCGTGCTGCACCGCAGGTCACGCCTTGTTCCTCGACACGAGGGACCTCTCGCAGCAGCAGATCCCCTTCGACCTCGCGGCCGAGGGCATGACCCTGCTCGTGGTGGACACCCAGGTCAAGCACTCCCACAGCGAGGGCGAGTACGGCAAGCGCCGCGCGGGCTGCGAACGCGGCGCGGAGCTGCTGGGCGTCGAGGCGCTGCGGGACGTGGCGTACGAGGACCTGGACGCGGCGCTGACCCGCCTGGGCGACGAGGAAGAGGTACGGCGCCTGGTACGCCACGTGGTGACGGAGGACCACAGGGTCGAGCGAGTCGTCGCCCTGCTGAAGTCGGGCGGCGACACCCGCGCCATCGGCCCGATCCTCACCGAGGGCCACGCCTCCCTCCGCGACGACTTCCAGGTCTCCTGCCCGGAACTGGACCTGGTGGTCGAGTCCGCGGTGGAGTCCGGCGCCCTGGGCGCCCGGATGACGGGCGGCGGCTTCGGCGGCTCGGCCATCGTCCTGGTGGAGGCGGAGGACGCGGACCGCGTCGGCAAGGCGGTCGAGGAGGCGTTCGGCGCGGCCGGGTACACGGCACCCCGGGTTTTTGCGGCGGTGCCTTCGGCGGGGGCGCGGCGGGTTCGGTGACGCCGTAGCCGCCCTCTGAGGAGGCGGTCCGCCAACCGGTTGACGTTCGTGGCGGGTCACGGGTCGCCTCTCGGGTCGGCTGGGACGATTCGCCCATGGCACCCGGAACAGGCACAGCCGAGAGTGCGGCGACAGCGCGACTCGTCCTGCTGACACTCGCCGCCGGTCAGTTCCTGATGGCGCTCGACAGCTCTGTCATGAACGTCTCGATCGCGACGGTGGCCGAGGACGTCGGTACGACGGTGACGGGTGTCCAGGGCGCCATCACGGCCTACACCCTCGTGATGGCGATGTTCATGATCCCCGGCGGCAAGGTGGGGGCGCTGATCGGACGCAAACGCGCGTTCCTGATCGGCTGCGTCATCTACGGCTGCGGCTCCCTCACCACGTCCCTGGCACCGAACCTGACCGTGCTGCTGATCGGCTGGTCGTTCCTGGAGGGGATCGGGGCGGCACTCATCATGCCCGCGATCGTGGCGCTCGTGGCAAGCAACTTCGCCGCTGAACGCCGTCCCGCCGCCTATGGACTCGTCGCGGCGGCGGGGGCCGTGGCCATCGCGCTCGGGCCGCTCATCGGCGGTGTCGCGACGACGTACTTCTCCTGGCGCTGGGTCTTCGCCGGCGAGGTCGTCGTGGTGCTCGGCATCCTGGTGCTGGGCCGCCGTATCGCGGATGTGCCGGTCGGCGAACGCCCGCGCATCGATCTCGTCGGCGCGCTGCTGTCCGCCCTGGGGCTGGGGGTCTTCGTCTACGGCGTACTCCGCTCCAGCGAATGGGGCTGGTTCCGGCCGAAGCCCGACGCGCCTTCGTGGCTCGGGGTCTCGCTGACCGTGTGGCTGATGCTGGCAGGGCTGCTGCTGATCTGGCTCTTCCTCCGCTGGGAGGCCCGCCTGGAGGAACGGCACGGCGAGCCGCTCGTCGACCCGGCCATGCTGCACAACAAGCAGTTCACCGGCGGGCTGACGATGTTCTTCTTCCAGTACCTCGTACAGATGGGCGTGTTCTTCGTCGTACCGCTCTATCTGTCGGTGGCCCTGGGCCTGTCCGCGCTCTCGACCGGTGCCCGCATCCTGCCGCTCTCGCTGACGCTGCTGGCGGCCGCGATCCTGATCCCGCGGTTCCTCCCGGACGTCTCGCCGCGGCGGGTGGTGCGGCTCGGGGTCCTCGCCCTGCTCGCGGGCGCGGTGGTCCTGATGGCCGCGCTCGACGCGGACTCCGGTGCGTCGGTCGTCACCGTGCCCCTCCTGCTGATCGGGCTCGGGATGGGAGCGCTGGCGTCCCAGCTCGGTTCTGTCACCGTGTCCGCGGTGCCGAAGGCACAGACCGCGGAGGTCGGCGGTGTGCAGAACGCCGTGACCAACCTCGGCGCGTCGATGGGTACGGCACTCGCCGGGTCGATCCTGATCGCCACCCTCACGTCCTCGTTCCTGACCGCCGTGGACCAGAATCCCGATGTCCCGTCCGGCGTCAAGAGCCAGGCCGCCGTCGAACTCCAGGACGGCGCGCCCTTCCTGTCGGACGCCCAGCTCAAGACCGCCCTGGCCAAAGAGGGCGCGAGCAGCGAGGTGACCCAGGCGGCACTCGACGCGAACGCCGACGCCAGGATCGACGGTCTGCGCGCCGCCCTCGCCATCCTCGCCCTCACCGCCCTCCTCGCGCTGTTCTTCACGCACAGGATCCCGAAGACACAGCCCCGCTAGCGTTCCGACGGGCTGGGCGCGGTGCACAGTGCCCAGATCACCAGGGCGTTGAGCGCGATCAGGACGATGGCCCAGAACGGCGCGTACGGGATCCAGAGGAAGTTCGCGAGCATGGCCAGGCCGGCCAGCCCCACGCCGACGACCCTGGCCCAGGTGGCGCCCTGGAACAGAGCGGCACCGGCGAGAGTGATGACCACACCCAGGACCAGATGGATCCAGCCCCATGCGGTGAGATCGAACTCGTACACGTAGTTGCGGGTGGTGACGAACACGTCGTCGTCGGCGATGGCGGCGATGCCCGAGAAGAGCGCCATCAGTCCGCCGAAGATCATCAGGACGCCGGCGAATACCACCCAGCCGCTGCCGATCCCCGTGTGCGCGGAACTCCGCGCCGCCGCACCCGAGTGGGCTCCGGTCACATGACTGGCCATGGCTGGTTCCTTTCCTGAAGACGGGCGCAGGCGATCACGCCGAGAGCCCGGACGATCAGTAGGGCACCCCGCAACGGCATGGTCACCTCCGGGAAGAGAAGGCGGATCTGCTGGTCCGTGCTGGTTACGACCATGGGATGTCCCTCGGTCACGGTGCCCCTGCGTCCAGCGTCCTCCTCCAGCCCGTGGCTCGCCACAGATGACCTGGCCGCCCGAGATGCCCGAGATGCCCGAGGGTGCGGAGTGTGGAACGGTGGAAGAGGGGCCGGGGCACGTTCTCCACCGGGCGGCTCCGCCCTGGAGGTGAGGACATGGCTGACCAGGTCGACGGAAACCTTCCCGAAGAACGGGCAGCGCGGGGACGGGCCGCCCGGGCGGACGCGCCGCGCTCCGCCCACGCGGAGTACCGGCCCGCGGCGAAACGGCCGGACCCGGTGGACACCATCGAGGCACAGTCCGCCGCCCGGGTCCCGGAACTCGTGCCCATCCGCTACGGCCGGATGCTGGAGTCCCCCTTCCGCTTCTACCGGGGCGCCGCCGCCATCATGGCCGGCGACCTGGCCGACACCCCCCGCTCGGGCATCACCGCCCAGCTCTGCGGCGACGCGCACCTGCTGAACTTCCGGCTGCTCGCCTCGCCCGAGCGGCATCTGGTGTTCGACATCAACGACTTCGACGAGACCCTGCCCGGCCCCTGGGAGTGGGACGTCAAGAGGCTGGCCGCGAGCCTCGCCATCGCCGGACGCGAGAACGGCTACACGGACGCCGAACGGGCCTCCGTCGTACGCGCCGCCGTACGGTCCTACCGCGAGCGGATGCGCGACTTCGCCGGCCAGGGCAACCTCGATGTCTGGTACACCCAGGTCGACATGGGCACGCTGCAGGCACTGGCGGACCGGAAGCTGGGCTCGCGGGCCCGCGAGCGCACACAGCGGGCCATGACCAAGGCCCGCCGCCGCGACAGCCTCCAGGCCTTCGAGAAGCTCACGGAGGTGGTCGACGGCCGACGCAGGATCGCCGCCGACCCGCCCCTGATCGTGCCGGCCCAGGACCTGCTGACGGGCGGCGAGCGCGACGCCCTGGAGGAACAGCTGCGCGAGCTGATCAAGCGGTACGGCCACAGCGTGCAGTCCGACCGCCGCCATCTGCTGCGGCAGTACCGGGTCGTCGACATGGCCCGCAAGGTCGTCGGGGTCGGCAGCGTCGGCACCCGCTGCTGGATCATCCTGCTGCTGGGCAGGGACGACGAGGACCCGCTGCTCCTCCAGGCCAAGGAAGCCGACCGGTCGGTGCTGGCCCCGTACGCCGGGGCGAGCGCCCACGACAACCAGGGCCAGCGGGTCGTCGCCGGGCAGCGCCTCATGCAGGCCACCAGCGACATCTTCCTGGGCTGGGAACGCGTCATCGGCATCGACGGACGCCAACGCGACTTCTACGTCCGCCAGTTGCGGGACTGGAAGGGCATCGCCGAACCCCAGTTCATGGTCCCCAGAACCATGCGTGCCTTCGGTGAGATCTGCGGCGCCACCCTCGCCCGCGCCCACGCCCGCTCCGGCGACCGCATCGCCATCGCCGCCTACCTCGGCGGCGGCGGCGCCTTCGACCGCGCACTCACGGTCTTCGCCGAAAGCTACGCCGACCAGAACGAACGCGACCACCAAGCCCTCGTCGACGCCGTGCACACCGGCCGGGTCCGCGCGCAGAGCGCATGATTCGAAGGGCGGGAGACAGGAGAACGACCATGAGCGACAGCCTCTACCTGGCGTACGACTATCCGCTGCTGGGCGCGTTCTGGACGCTCATGTGGGTCTTCCTCTGGATCCTGTGGATCATCCTGCTGTTCCGCGTCCTCGGGGACGTCTTCCGCGACGACGCGCTGAGCGGCTGGGCGAAGACGGGCTGGACCCTCTTCCTGCTCGTCCTGCCGTTCCTCGGCATCTTCGTGTACCTGATCGCACGGGGCCGCGACATGGGCAAGCGCGAACAGCAGGCCGCCAGGGCACGGCAGGAGTCGCTGGACGCGTACGTCCGCCAGACCGCGGGGAGTCCGGGCAACGGCGGCCACGCGGACGAACTGGCCAAGCTCTCCGAGCTGAAGAACAGGGGCGACCTCACGGAGACGGAGTTCCAGCACGCCAAGGAGAAGGTCCTGTCCTCCTGACCGGCCAAGGGGCGAACGGGACTACAGATACCCCCACGTCCGACACATCTCCCGCAGCACCTCGGGTATCTCCTCGGCAGCCGGAGCCGGCCGGTCCGGCTGGACCTTCCCCGAGCGGATCTTGTCGTTCCAGTCGCCGAAGCCGCCGCCCAGGACCGCGCCCTCCAGGCTGCTGCCGTACTCCAGCATGCCGGGCTGCCACTCCAGGTCCAGGAAGTCGCACAGGGCGCGGAGTTCGGTGGCGGGGTCGGCGGTGAGGTCCTCGTACGTGAGGATGTGGCCGCCCAGTTTCGCGTGGGCCTCCTCCATCGCCACCATGTACTGCAGCACCCGGGACGCCGCCTCCTCGCGGGTGCGGTCGGGTACCGCCTCGTGCCAGGAGCGGGCGACCGAGGCCGGGTGGCGGCGCAGGAAGACGAAGCGGGCGTCGGGCCAGGTCTCGGCGATGCGCTGCCACTGGAAGGTGTTGCCCGGGGTCTTCTCCACGATGAACGGCTTGCCCGACTTGACCAGTTCCCGGTGCAGGGCACGGTCCCAGAGCAGGCCCTCCAGATCCTCGTAGCCGAGACCGAGCGCCTCGAAGGAGCGTTCGGTGGGGCTGCCGGACTTGAAGTACACCTCCAGGCCGGTCAGATGCAGTTCGTGCGAGGCGTGCAGCTCGGAGTGGGCGCCCAGCATCATGCGGAGCAGTGTCGAGCCCGACCGCACGGGCGCCAGGACGAAGACCGGACGGTCCAGGAGCCGGTCGATCTCCGGGTCCACCGGATGCCGGGGCGCGGCCGGCGGCCGGGCCGGACGCGGCTGGCGCGGCTTCGGCATGGCGTCCAGGGTGCCGGCCTTCGCACCCGCGACGGTCTTGGACGCGGGGACGCGGCGCACCTGGTAGCCGGTCGTCTCGGCGATCTTGGAGTTCAACTTCCGCAGGATGCTCATGGGGCGGCACGCTAGAACTCTTACCTGAGACTTACCTTTGTCTTGCCTGAGACGGAAGTAAAAGGCCCTTGGTGAGCGCCCCATCTCTTTCAAGCCCGGCCTTCAAGCCCCTGGCAGCAACCGCTTCGTCAGCGTGTACTCCGTCACCCCCGGCGGATAGTCCGGGATCACGCACACCACCTCGTACCCCTGCTTCCGGTAGAAGTCCGGCGCCTGGAAGTCCCAGGTCTCCAGGCGTACGTCGGTGCACGCGCGCTCCCCGCGCGCCTTGTGCTCCGCTTCGGCGAGGAGACGGGAGCCGAGGCCGCTGCCCCGGTGCGGGGCGTCGACCCAGAGGTACGTCACATGCAGCCAGGTCGTCCAGGTGTGGCCGACCAGGCCCCCCGCCAGCTCACCCTTCGCATCCAACGCCCATACGTGGAGCGGGAGTTCTCGTTCTGCCGGGGTTCCGCGCAGGGCGCGCAGCACCGGTGATGCCGCCGTGTTCGTGTCGCGCAACCTTGATCGGAGAAGAGAGAGCCATTCCTTGTCGACTTCTGTCTCAATACGAAACATGCGGCACACCATAAACGTGCTGGCCAATCAGTTCTGCGAATTAGCTTCCGCTCCTGCCTCCCGGCCGTACCCTGATGAACAGCACCGGTGGGGGCCGGTGCTGATCAGGGGGCGAGACAGTCGGGTACGACGCCCGGAGTGGGGGTAGCAGTCATCGCACGGCGGCGGCCGCGCGGAGTGACTGCGGCAGCCCCGTCCCAGGCCAGAACCAACAGCCGGGGACTGCTCCGGGCGTCGTGTCCGCACGGGTTGTCCCCCCGACGATTGGGTGTCCCCAGCTCTTGAGGAGCTCGGGGAAGGGGGTTTCAGTGGTTCGCATCCGAGTCCTGGTCGTCGACGACCACCGCATCTTCGCCGAGTCGCTCGCCGCCGCACTGGCCGCGGAGCCCGACGTCGACGTCTCCGCCGCCGGCAGCGGTCCCGCCGCGCTGCGCAGTCTGGAGCGCGCGGTGGCCGAGGGCCGCAGGTTCGACGTCCTGCTCGTCGACTCCGACCTGGGCGGCAATGTGCCCGGGGCACGTCCGGCGGTGCCCGTGCAGGAGGGCAACGAGGAAGGGCTGGTCGACGGTATCTCGCTGGTCGCGGGCGTCCGTACGGGCCATCCGCATGTACGAACAGTCGTCCTCGCCGAGAAGGACGACCCGAGGCGGGCCGCACTCGCCCTCCAGGCCGGGGCCTCCGGCTGGGTCGCCAAGGACTGCTCGCTGTCCCGGCTGCTGACCGTCATCCGGGGCGTGCTCCGGGACGAGACGCACCTTCCGCCGGCGCTGCTGACGGGCGTACTGCGCGAGCTGACCGCCGCCCGCAAGCACCGCACCGAGAGCGAGCGGCTCGTGGAGTCACTCACTCCCCGGGAGCGGGAGGTACTGCGGTGCATGGTCGCCGGCCTCGGCCGCAAGGCCGTCGCCGAACGCCTGTTCCTCTCCCCGCACACCGTGCGCACCCACATGCAGAACGTGCTGGGCAAGCTCGGCGTCCACTCCACCCTCGCCGCCGTCGCCCTCGCCCGACGGGCCGGCGTCGGCCCCGTCGACCTGGGCCCGGCTGTCCGGATCGGCGTGGAGGAGAGCAGCAGCGCCTGACCGGGGACGCCTTCGGCGCTCAGCCGGGGATGTTGTCGAAGGGCGCCGTCAACTGGCGCAGCAGCCCGGCGAGTTCGCCCCGCTGCGCCCGCGACAGCTCCGCCAGGATCGCGCGCTCCTGGTCCAGCAGCCCGGCCAGCGCCTGATCCGCCCTGTCCTGCCCCTCCACCGTGAGCCGCACCAGCACCCCCCGCCGGTCACTGGGGTCGGGGAGCCGCTCCACCAGACCCTTCTTCGTCAGCCGGTCGATACGGTTCGTCATCGTGCCGGAGGTGACCAGGGTCTGGGTGAGGAGCTGTCCGGGGGAGAGCTGATACGGGTTCCCGGCACGCCGTAGCGCGGTCAGAACGTCGAACTCCCATGGCTCCAGGGCGTGCTCGGCGAAGGCGAGCCTGCGCGCACGGTCCAGATGCCGGGCCAGCCTGCTGACCCGGCTGAGCACTTCGAGCGGTTCCACGTCGAGGTCCGGGCGCTCCCGGCGCCACGCAGCGACCAGTCGATCGACCTCGTCCTCCATGACGATCAGTGTAGTGGTTGTGTCGACGTGAAGTCTCTTGGGATCAAGTCTCTTGACGTCGAGATACTTGTGGGGTCAGGCTGGACCCGAAGACCATGGGCGAGACCGACAGGAGCCCCACGCATGCCGACTTCCACCCCCGCCCCCACCTGGGACCCCACCCAGTACCTCCGCCACGCCGACCACCGAGCCCGCCCCTTCACCGACCTCCTGGCCCGAGTACCCACCCTCCCCTCCGCCGAGCCCCGCATCGCCGACCTGGGCTGCGGCCCCGGCAACGTCACCACGGTCCTCGCCGACCGCTGGCCCACCGCGCACATCACCGGGTACGACAACTCCGCACCGATGCTGGAACGGGCCGCGCGCCACGCGGGCCCCACGGCGGGCGGCGGGCGCCTCGACTTCGCCCACGCGGACGCCACGGCGTGGGCGCCCTCGGAGACGTACGACCTGATCGTCTCGAACGCCGCCCTCCAGTGGGTCGACGGCCACCTCGACGCCTTCCCGGCCTGGCTGGACGCGGTCGCCCCCGGCGGCACCTTCGCCTTCCAGGTCCCGAACAACCTCGACGCACCCCTGCACACCCTGATGCGCGAACTGGGCACAGGCGCCCGCTGGCGAAGCCGCCTCGGCGAGGTACTGCGCCACGAGGACTCGGTCCACGCCCCCCTCGTCTACCTCGACCGCCTGGCCCGCCTCGGCTGCGAGACGGACGTCTGGGAGACGACGTACCTCCACGTCCTGAAGGGCGAGGACCCGGTCCTGGACTGGGTCAAGGGCACGGGCCTGCGCCCGGTACTGACGGCTCTGGCGGCCGACCCGGAGGCGAGGGACGCCTTCATCACGGAGTACCGCGACCTGCTGCGGGCCGTCTACCCGACGGAGGAGTACGGCACGGTGCTGCCGTTCCAGCGGCTGTTCGCCGTGGCACGGAAGGCGGGCTGAGCGATGATCGCCGCCGTCGACCATGTGCAGCTGGCCGCCCCGCCCGGCACGGAGGACGCCCTGCGGGCCTATTACGCCGACACCCTCGGCATGACCGAGATCCCGAAGCCACCGACCCTGGCCGCCCGGGGCGGCTGCTGGTTCCAGGCGGGCCCGGTGCAGTTGCATCTCGGGATCGAGAAGGACTTCCGCCCGGCCAGGAAGGCCCACCCGGGCCTGCGGGTCATCGGCATCGGGGCGTACGCAGAACTGCTCGCCGCCCGTGGGGCGACGGTCACCTGGGACGGCGACCTGCCGGGGCACCGGCGCTTCTTCTCCTACGACCCGGTGGGCAACCGGCTGGAGTTCCTGGAACGCGATCACTCGTTCGGATGATCAGGTGGGAAGGGGCGGTACCAGGCGTTTCGCCTCCGTAGCGTTCGGGTGTCGCTTGTGCCGCAGTGGCGCCCGCGCCCACACTGAAGGAGGAGGTGCTTCTTGATGACCGCTCTTGCGCATGAGGTGATTCCCGTGGTGGAGGACGAGCCGGGCTCGACGCTCGACGAGATCCTTTGGGAGACCTGGAAGTCCATGGACCTTCCCGAGGGCTACCGCGCCGAGATCATCGAAGGGTCCATCGAGGTGTCGCCGACCGGTCGCCGTCGTCACGGCGTGCTCATCAACCGCCTCCGGCGGGCGCTGGAGGTTCACATGGCGCATGGTGACCATGCGCCCTACCAGGACATCAACGTCATCCACCGTCGCAAGTCCTGGATCCCCGACCTCTTCATCGCTCCCAGGGACCTGGACGACATCCCCGACGAGGACGACCTGGGAGTCGACGCGGCGGGAGTTCTCATGGTCGTCGAAGTCGTTTCTCCCGGCCGTCGGAACATCGAGCGCGACCGGGTACGCAAGCGCCGCGAGTACGCCCGGGCAGACATCCCCATCTACGTGATCATCGATGACTTCGACGACGGCGGCGCCGTGTTGGTGTTGACCGAGCCCGATTACAAGAAGGCCATCTACAAGGCAGAGCAGCGTGTCCCCTACGGCGTGGACGTAGTCATCCCCGTCGGCCCCGCCAAGGGCCTCGTGATCGGGGACGCGATCACCCGCGCTTGACCCCGTCAGCTCTTCCGTCGCCCGATCAGGTGCGGCTTCGCCTCCAGACCGTCCAGCCCGTTCCACGCCAGGTTCACCAGATGGGCCGCCACCTCCGCCTTCTTCGGGCGGCGTACGTCCAGCCACCACTGGCCTGTCAGGGCGACCATGCCGACCAGGGCCTGGGCGTACAGGGGGGCCAGTTTCGGGTCGAAGCCGCGGCTCTTGAACTCGCGGCCCAGGATGTCCTCCACTTGGGTGGCGATGTCCGAGATCAGGGATGCGAAGGAGCCTGTCGACTGGGGGATGGGGGAGTCGCGGACCAGGATGCGGAAGCCGTCCGTGTACTCCTCGATGTAGTCGAGGAGCGCGAAGGCCGCTTGTTCGCACAGTTCTCTGGGGTGGCCCGCCGTCAGCGAGCTCGTCACCATGTCCAGCAGGCGCCGCATCTCGCGGTCCACCACCACCGCGTACAGGCCCTCCTTGCCGCCGAAGTGCTCGTAGACGACGGGCTTGGACACGCCGGCCTTCGCCGCGATCTCCTCCACCGACGTCGCCTCGAAGCCCTTCGCGGCGAACAGGGTGCGGCCGATCTCCAGCAACTGGGCCCGGCGCTCGGCACCCGTCATCCGGGTGCGGCGGGGGCGCCGCGGTTTCTCATTGCTCGGAGTGCTGCTGGAGTCGGTCGCCACGGCGTCAATCATGCCGCCTTCGCGGGCTCCTTCCGGCGCCGAGGACTGTCATCGTCCGTGTTTCGACGGGAATCGATACGCGAGCGTGACGGCCAGCGCACGTCATAGGCCCAGCCGAGCATCTCGAACCAGCGGACAAGTCGCGCCGAGGAATCGATCTGCCCACGCATCACACCGTGCCGCGCCGACGTCGGATCGGCATGGTGCAGGTTGTGCCAGGACTCACCGCAGGACAGGACGGCCAGCCACCAGACGTTCCCCGAGCGGTCCCGCGACTTGAACGGCCGCTTGCCCACCGCGTGGCAGATCGAGTTGATCGACCACGTGACGTGGTGGAGGAGACAGACCCTTACCAGCGAGCCCCAGAAGAAGCCCGTGAACGCGCCCCACCAGGACATCGTCACCAGGCCGCCGATCAGCGCCGGCAGCATCAGGGACAGGCCCGCCCAGAGCAGGAACTGGCGCGAGATCGTACGGATCGCCGTGTCCTTGATCAGGTCCGGCGCGTACTTGTCCTGCGGAGTCTGCTCCTCGTCGAACATCCAGCCGATGTGGGCCCACCACAGGCCCTTCATCAGCGCCGGAACCGTCTCCCCGAACCGCCACGGCGAATGCGGGTCGCCCTCCGCGTCCGAGAACTTGTGGTGCTTGCGATGGTCGGCCACCCAGCGCACCAGCGGACCCTCGACCGCCATCGAACCGGCGATCGCGAGGGCGATCCGCAGCGGTCGCTTCGCCTTGAAGGCACCGTGCGTGAAGTAGCGGTGGAAACCGATCGTGATGCCGTGACAGCCCAGGTAGTAGAAGAAGACGAGCAGGCCGAGGTCCAGCCAGCTCACCCCCCAGCCCCACGCCAGCGGCACCGCCGCCAGCACAGCGAGGAACGGGACGATGATGAAGAGAAGGAGCGTGATCTGTTCGAGCGACCGTTTCCGTTCGCCGCCGAGGGTGGCCGAGGGCAGTGGGGTGCCGTCGGGCACGGTCGGGTTCGAGTTCGAAGCGTCTTCGATCACTTCGGAACCTGAGGTGGTCATGCGCGTCCCCTGTGGGGTGATGGGTCCAGTCCAGATCGGGCAGACACCGGGGTACGGAATCCGAGGAGGCCTTCGGATCCTCGGGCTCCCTACGGTTGCGTAACCTACGGCATCGTAAGTATGGCAGCGCGTCGCCCGGCGGCAAGAGCCCGAAATCCTGCGCGTCCCCATCGACACCTATCCTTAGGTCCGTCGGACAGCGCGGTCCGCTTTGTTTAGTTCCCGGATGTTCCGCCCCTATGCCCGCCGAGCCTCCACACTGCAAGGAGCCGCACCTGTGAGCAGTGCCGACGACCATGGCCAGGCCACTACAACGACCAGCAACGAACTACGCGCCGACATCCGGCGCCTGGGCGACCTGCTCGGCGAGACCCTCGTCCGGCAAGAGGGCCCTGAGCTGCTGGAACTCGTGGAGAAGGTCCGCCGTCTGACCCGCGAGGACGGCGAGGCGGCCGCCGAGCTGCTGCGCGGCACCGAGCTGGAGACCGCCGCCAAGCTCGTCCGCGCCTTCTCCACCTACTTCCACCTCGCGAACGTCACCGAGCAGGTCCACCGAGGCCGCGAACTGCGCGCCAAGCGCGCCGCCGAGGGCGGCCTCCTCGCCCGCACGGCCGACCGCCTCAAGGACGCCGACCCCGACCACCTGCGCGCAACGGTCAAGAACCTCAACGTTCGCCCAGTTTTCACGGCTCACCCGACGGAGGCGGCCAGGCGCTCCGTCCTCAACAAGCTGCGCCGTATCGCCGCCCTCCTGGAGACCCCCGTCATCGAGGCGGACCGCCGCCGCTACGACACCCGTCTGGCCGAGAACATCGACCTGGTATGGCAGACGGACGAACTGCGCGTCGTACGCCCCGAGCCCGCGGACGAGGCCCGCAACGCCATCTACTACCTCGACGAACTCCACGCGGGCGCCGTCGGGGACGTCCTCGAAGACCTCACCGCCGAACTCGAACGCGTCGGGGTCAAGCTCCCCGACGACACCCGCCCCCTCACCTTCGGCACCTGGATCGGCGGCGACCGCGACGGCAACCCCAACGTGACCCCGCAGGTCACCTGGGACGTCCTGATCCTCCAGCACGAACACGGCATCAACGACGCGCTCGAACTGATCGACGAACTGCGCGGCTTCCTCTCCAACTCCATCCGCTACACCGGAGCCACCGAGGAACTCCTGGAGTCCCTCCGCGCCGACATCGAACTGCTGCCCGAGATCAGCCCCCGCTACAAGCGCCTCAACTCCGAGGAGCCCTACCGCCTCAAGGCCACCTGCATCCGCCAGAAGCTCGAGAACACCAAGCAGCGCCTGGCCAAGGACACCCCGCACCAGCCCGGCCGCGACTACCTCGGCACCGGCCAGCTCCTCGCGGACCTCACCCTCATCCAGACCTCCCTGCGCGAACACCGCGGCGGCCTCTTCGCCGACGGCCGCATGGACCGTACGATCCGCACGCTCGCCGCCTTCGGCCTCCAGCTCGCGACCATGGACGTACGGGAACACGCCGACGCCCACCACCACGCCCTCGGCCAGCTCTTCGACCGCCTCGGCGAGGAGTCCTGGCGGTATGAGGACATGCCCCGCGAGTACCGCAACAAGCTCCTCGCGAAGGAACTGCGGTCGCGCCGACCCCTCGCGCCCACCCCGGCGCCCCTCGACGCGGCCGGCGCCAAGACGCTCGGCGTGTTCGAGACCGTCAAGAAGGCCCTCGCCGTCTTCGGGCCCGAGGTCATCGAGTCGTACATCATCTCGATGTGCCAGGGCTCCGACGACGTCTTCGCGGCTGCCGTCCTCGCCCGCGAGGCCGGTCTGATCGACCTGCACGGCGGCTGGGCCAAGATCGGCATCGTGCCGCTCCTGGAGACCACCGACGAGCTGAAGGCCGCCGACACGATCCTGGAGGACATGCTCTCCGACCCGTCGTACCGGCGGCTGGTAGCGCTCCGGGGCGATGTCCAGGAGGTCATGCTCGGGTACTCGGACTCCTCCAAGTTCGGTGGCATCACCACCTCGCAGTGGGAGATCCACCGCGCTCAGCGCCGCCTGCGTGACGTGGCGCACCGCTACGGCGTACGGCTGCGGCTCTTCCACGGCCGCGGCGGCACCGTCGGCCGAGGCGGCGGCCCCTCGCACGACGCGATCCTCGCCCAGCCCTGGGGCACCCTGGAGGGCGAGATCAAGGTCACCGAGCAGGGCGAGGTCATCTCCGACAAGTACCTGGTCCCCTCGCTGGCCCGCGAGAACCTCGAACTGACGGTCGCCGCCACCCTCCAGGCCTCCGCCCTGCACACCTCCCCGCGCCAGTCCGACGAGTCCCTCGCCCGCTGGGACGCGGCCATGGACGTGGTGTCCGACGCCGCCCACGCCGCCTACCGCAGGCTGGTCGAGGACCCGCACCTGCCGACGTACTTCCTCGCCTCCACGCCGGTGGACCAGCTCGCCGATCTCCACCTGGGCTCGCGGCCCTCCCGCCGCCCCGGCTCGGGCGTCTCGCTGGACGGACTGCGCGCCATCCCGTGGGTGTTCGGCTGGACCCAGTCACGGCAGATCGTGCCGGGCTGGTTCGGCGTCGGGTCGGGCCTGAAGGCGCTGCGTGAAGCCGGCCTCGACACCGTGCTCGACGAGATGCACGAGCAGTGGCACTTCTTCCGCAACTTCATCTCCAACGTCGAGATGACCCTCGCGAAGACCGACCTGCGCATCGCCCAGCACTACGTCGACACCCTCGTCCCCGAGAACCTCAAGCACGTGTTCGACGTCATCCGCGCCGAACACGAACTGACGGTCCGCGAGGTCCTCCGCGTCACCGGCGAGAGCAAGCTCCTGGAGGCCAACCCGGTCCTCCAGCAGACCTTCACCATCCGCGACGCCTACCTGGACCCGATCTCCTACCTCCAGGTGACCCTGCTCAAGCGCCAGCGCGACGCGGCGGCAGCGGGCGCCGAGCCCGACCCGCTCCTCGCCCGCGCCCTGCTCCTCACGGTCAACGGAGTGGCGGCGGGACTGCGCAACACCGGCTGAGCCGGACGGACAGAGACGGCTGAGGGTGCCCCCGTACATGCGTACGAGGGCACCCTCATGTCCTCTACAACGCCACCCACGCCGCCGTCACCAGCGCGAAACCGGTCCCCGCCAGCGCCCAGCCCGTCCGCGGCAGCCCCAGACCGCCCGCCACCACGACCGACGCCAGCAGCAGCGCGCCACCCAACGGCACCCAGGCGTACAGGAAACCGGCCGGACCGGACCGTACGACATCACGGCTGCCGGGCTTCACGACCACGGTGTACGTCTCGCCCGCGCCGACCCCGACCGTCTGGTCCAGGACCACCTCGCCCCGCGCCTCGGACCCCACCGACACCGGCCGGTACGACCCCGTACAGACGCCGTCCTCGCACTCCGCCACGGTCATCGTGCCCTGCTCACGGCCCTTGGCGAGCATCACGTGCTGGGCCGTCCCCCAGGACGCCCAGACGCCCGCGATCAGGATCAGCGCGGCGACCGTACCCATCGCCGCGAGCTGTCCGAACCGGAGGGCGGCGACCGAGGCCTGGCGGGAAGAAGTGGCTGTGGCAGGCATGGCGGGGATCATTGGCCATGCCTCGACGAAGAGTCAACCTCGGGCGGCCCGGACGACCGGACAAGTCAGGAGTTGTACGTGCTTTGCGCCCGTTCAAGACCCTCGATCACCAGACACTCCACGGCATCCGCGGCCCGGTCCACGAAGTAGTCCAGCTCCTTGCGCTCCGCGGCGGAGAAGTCCTTCAGCACGAAGTCGGCGACCGGCATCCGGCCCGGCGGGCGCCCGATCCCGAACCGCACCCGGTGGTACTCGGCGGAGAAGGCCTTCGTCATCGACTTCAGCCCGTTGTGCCCGTTGTCCCCGCCGGCGAACTTCAGCCGCAGGGTGCCGTAGTCGATGTCCAACTCGTCGTGGATCGCGACGACATTGGCGACGGGCACCTTGTAGAAGTCCTTCAGCGCGTTCACCGGCCCGCCCGACAGATTCATGTACGACATCGGCTTTGCCAGGATCACCCGGCGGTTCAACGGCCCCGGCGGCCCGATCCGCCCCTCCACGACCTGCGCCTGCGCCTTCCCGGCCCGCTTGAACTTCCCGCCGATCCGCCCGGCCAGCAGATCGGCCACCATGAAGCCGACGTTGTGGCGGTTGGCCGCGTACTCCGGCCCGGGGTTGCCGAGACCGACGACCAGCCAGGGGGCGGACGCATCCGTCGTCACGTTCATCTCTCCCTCTTGATACGCGTCCTTGATACGAGTGCTTGATACGAGTCCTTGATACGCGCGTCGGCCGCCGCTCCGGTACGGAAGCGGCGGCCGACGAACTCTACCGAGCTGAGGATCAGCCCTCGGTGCTCTCGGCGGCCTCGGACTCGGCGGGAGCCTCCTCCGCCTGCGCGGCGAGGACCTGGAGGACGACCGCGTCCTCGTCGATCACCAGCGTGGTCCCGGCGGGCAGCGGGATGTCCTTGGCGAGGATGGAGGCACCGGCCTCCAGGCCCGCGATGGACACCGTGACGGACTCGGGGATGTGAGTCGCCTCGGCCTCGACCGTCAGCGTGCTCAGCACGTGCTCAAGCAGGTACGCACCCGGGGCAAGCTCGCCCTCGGTGTGGACGTAGACCTCGACGGTGACCTTCTCGCCGCGCTTCACGGTGAGCAGGTCGACGTGCTCCAGGAAGCCCTTCAGCGGGTCACGCTGCACGGCCTTCGGGATCGCCAGCTCGGTGCGGCCCTCGATGTCCAGGGTGAGCAGGACGTTCGGGGTACGCAGGGCGAGCGCCAGCTCGTGGCCCGGCAGCGCGATGTGGACGGGGTCGGCACCGTGGCCGTAGACGACCGCAGGCACCTTGGCCTCGCGGCGGATGCGGCGGGCGGCGCCCTTGCCGAACTCGGTGCGGGTCTCGGCGGTGAGCTTTACCTCGGACATGCGTTTCACTCCTCGTACGGGTGAGAGACGGACAGGTCACCCGGCCACGAACGGCCTGCTACGAAGAGCGCGTCGATAACGGACAGCCGTACCAGATGGGTACGGCCTCCCTCGCCGAGCAACTTGGACAGACTACTCGGCAGGGGAGGCCGCAGAAAAATCGATCATGCAGAAGCGTTCTGCCTCCACAGGGGCAGGCTTACTGCTCGTCGAACAGGCTCGTCACCGAACCGTCCTCGAACACCTCACGCACCGCACTCGCGATCGTCGGCGCGATCGACAGCACCTTGATCTTGTCCAGGTCCGCGCTCAGCTCACCCGGCGTCGGCAGCGTGTTCGTGAAGATGAACTCACTCACCCGGGAGTTCTTCAGCCGGTCCGCCGCCGGACCCGACAGCACACCATGCGTCGCCGTCACGATGACGTCTTCGGCACCGTGCGCGAACAACGCGTCCGCCGCGGCGCAGATCGTGCCACCGGTGTCGATCATGTCGTCGACGAGAACGCACACGCGGCCCTTGACCTCACCCACGACCTCGTGGACGGTCACCTGGTTCGCCACGTCCTTGTCGCGCCGCTTGTGCACGATCGCCAGCGGCGCACCCAGACGGTCGCACCAGCGGTCGGCCACGCGCACCCGGCCCGCGTCCGGCGAGACGACCGTCAGCTTGCCCTTGTCCACCTTGTCGCCCACGTAGTCGGCGAGCAGCGGCAGCGCGAAGAGATGATCGACCGGGCCGTCGAAGAAGCCCTGGATCTGGTCCGTGTGCAGGTCGACGGTGAGGATGCGGTCCGCACCCGCCGTCTTCATCATGTCCGCGATCAGACGCGCCGAGATCGGTTCACGTCCGCGGTGCTTCTTGTCCTGCCGCGCGTAACCGTAGAACGGCACGATCACGGTGATGGAACGAGCCGACGCACGCTTCAGCGCGTCGATCATGATCAACTGCTCCATGATCCACTGGTTGATCGGAGCCGTGTGGCTCTGGATCACGAAGCAGTCCGCGCCACGCGCCGATTCCTCGTAACGAACGTAGATCTCACCGTTCGCGAAGTCGAAGGCCTTCGTCGGGACAACCCCGACCCCCAACTGCTGGGCGACCTCCTCGGCAAGCTCGGGGTGGGCGCGGCCGGAGAAGAACATCATCTTCTTCTTCTCGCCGGTCGTCTTGGTCCCGGTCACAGCACTGTCTCCTCAGAGGTGGTGTCTCAGCCGTGATCAGCCCTGACAGGCCTGCTCAGCTGGGGGTGTGCGGGTGTGCACCTATCACGGTAGCCCGAGTCCGACCTACCTGTTTCCGGTCAGCTTCCGTCGCCCTGCTCCCGGGAAGCAGCCTCGGCAGCCTTCGCCGCGGCACTCCCCGGACGCTTACGAGCCACCCAACCCTCGATATTCCGCTGCTGGCCCCGGGCCACGGCCAGCGAACCAGGCGGCACATCCTTCGTGATCACAGAGCCGGCCGCAGTGTACGCACCGTCCCCGACCGTGACAGGCGCCACAAACATGTTGTCGGAACCCGTCTTGCAGTGCGACCCCACGGTGGTGTGATGCTTCGCCTCGCCGTCATAGTTCACGAACACACTCGCGGCACCGATGTTGGTGTACTCCCCGATCGTCGCGTCCCCGACATACGACAGATGCGGCACCTTCGTCCCGTCACCGATCGACGCGTTCTTCGTCTCGACGTACGTCCCGATCTTGGACTTCACCCCGAGGCGCGTCCCGGGCCGCAGGTACGCGTACGGCCCGACGGTGGCTTGGGGGCCCACCTCGGCACTGTCGGCAACGGTGTTGTCCACCCTGGCCCCCGCCCCCACCCGGGTGTCCTTGAGCCGCGAGTTGGGCCCGACCTCGGCACCCTCGGCGAGGTGCGTGGCGCCCTGGAGGAGCGTGTTCGGGTGCACGATCGAGTCCTGCTCGAAGGTGACCGTCACATCGACCCAGGTGCTCGCCGGGTCGATGACACTGACCCCCGCGAGCATGGCCGCGGTCAGCAGCCGGTCGTTGAGAATCCGCCGCGCCTCGGCGAGCTGCACACGGTTGTTGATCCCGGCGATCTCACGATGATCGGCGGCGACGGAGGCCCCAACGCGATGCCCGGCCTCGCGGAGGATGCCGAGTACGTCGGTGAGGTACTCCTCACCCTGAGAGTTGTCCGTCCGCACCTTGCCGAGAGCGTCGGCGAGGAGCTGCCCGTCGAAGGCGAAAACCCCGGAGTTGATCTCACGGATGGCTCGCTGCGAGTCGCTGGCGTCCTTGTGCTCGACGATCGCGGTAACCGCCCCGGACGCCCCGTCCCGCACGATCCGCCCGTACCCGGTCGCGTCGGGCACCTCGGCGGTCAGCACGGTGACGGCGTTGCCGTCGGCGGAGTGGGTGGCGGCGAGGGAGCGGAGAGTGGTTCCGGTGAGGAGGGGGGTGTCGCCACAGACGACCACCACAGTCCCGTCGACGGTCCCGCCAAGCTCTTCGAGTCCCATGCGTACGGCGTGACCGGTGCCGTTCTGCTGTGCCTGGTAGGCGGTACGGATGTTGGCGTCGGTCTCGGTGAGGTGGGCGGTGACTTGTTCGCGGGCGTGCCCCACGACGACGACCAGGTTCTCGGGGTCCAACTCGCGGGCGGCGGCGAGCACATGACCCACCAGCGAACGGCCACAGAGTTCGTGCAGGACCTTGGGTGTGGCCGACTTCATACGGGTGCCCTCACCCGCTGCGAGTACGACGACGGCGGCGGGGCGATTGGCGCTCACGGGGTGTGCCTTTCGGCTGCGGAGGGGGAGGGGCGGACATCCGCAGGATACCGGGGCGTTTCGTGTGGGACATGAGTAAGGGCCCTGACTGAGCTGTCAGGACCCGAACCGAGCATGGCTCCCCCGCCAGGACTCGAACCTGAAATACACCGTCCAAAGCGGAGTGTGTTGCCGATTACACCACGGGGGAATATGGGGGTAGCCTACGCGGTTCGCCGCTCGGCCTCCACCACCATGCCAGACCACCACCCCTCGATGCGGCGGTACAAGTCGGCTCCCTTCAGGACTCTGACGGCCAAGCATCCTCGGTAGGAGTCGCCGACGTTCTTCCGGACCGTCTTGGGGTTGTGCTTCTTGAGGGTCGTCTTGTAGAACGCGGAGCGGTCGGCGCCCACGAGAGCGGCCCAGTACTGCTCGGCTGCGGCCACGTCCGCCGTCTCGTGGATCATGACGCTGTAGCGCAGGCGCTCGCGCTCAATCCCGAGAAGGTTCAGCCAGGCCCCGAAAACCTTGATCATGCCGGGATCGCTGTTGACGAAGATGACGTTCTCTCGACGGGCGTAGGGCTTGTCCTTGCTGCCTTCGGCCCAGTAGAGCGCGACGCCCGTCATGAACAAGTCGCGATCGGACATCTCGCCGATTTCCTGGGATGCCGCCGCCTTGGTCCGCTGCCGTTCCTCGTCCCGCACCGCCAGTTCGTGCTCCCACCGTTTCCGGCCCGCCAGCCTCGCCTGCTCCGCAGGATCCCGTCGTTCCGGCTTCGGCAGATCCCGTACCCACAGCGAGATCGAACTCTTCGAGCACCCCAGTTCCATCTGGATTCGGTCGTACGTCCAGCCCTGGAGGCGGAGTTCCCTTGCCCGGTGCCTCAGGTCGTCCTTCGCGTTCGGGCGCTTCGTCCACTCCGGGGGCGGCTCGCCCTCCAGGAGGCGGTTGAGGATGTCGTTGTTGTGTACGCGCAGTTGGTCGCGGATCTGGCGACGGCTGAGGCCTTCCCGCCGCAGCGCCACCGCCCGCTCCCGCAGTGCCTCGAAATCCGCGTACTTGCCGCATGCATGTTCCATAGGCAAACCCTCGGGGCGGAATCGTCGCTTCCGGGGTCGAACGGTGCGCGATTCAGCAGTTCGAGGGATTCTGGTGGGTTTCGCTTCTGTTCGATTGCGGTGTCGCGGCGCCGTGTGGTGTAGGCCAGTCGTCGAAACTCGCCGGAAAAGCGGGGGTGTGCGCCCGTAGGCTGGACGCATGACCACTACGGGGGAAGACCACGCCGCGGCCTTGACCGGGCCGTGGTGGTGGGCCAGGTGGCGCAGTGCGGTGCTGGACGTGGGGCTCGCGGTGCTGTCCGCCGGGGAGTGTGCGGCGGAGGGGGTGCCGTTCGCGCGGGACGCGGGGATTCCCGTGGCCGCCGGGGCCGTGTTCGGGCTTGTCGCCGGGTCTGTTCTGGTGTTGCGGCGGCGGTGGCCTATTGCTGTTGTGCTGGTCGCCATTGCCATTACGCCCGCTCAGATGGGCTTCCTGATGGGGGTCGTCGGGCTTTACACGCTTGCCGCCAGCGAACTGCCTCGGCGGATCATCGGGGCCTTGGCAGGCATGGCGATGGTCGGGACGCTCATCGTGACGTTCGTGCGGTCGCATCAGGACATGGCCAATGGGAGTTTGAAGATCGGGGACTGGTTCGTTCCCGTCGTTGCCATTACTACTTCGCTGGGCGTGACCGCGCCGCCCTTGCTGCTCGGGCTGTACGTGGGGGCCCGGCGGCGGCTGATGGAGAGTCTTCGGGAGCGGGCCGACAGTCTGGAGCGGGAGCTTCAGTTGCTGGCCGAGCGGGCCGAGGAGCGGGCGGAGTGGGCGCGCAACGAGGAGCGGACGCGTATCGCGCGGGAGATGCACGACGTCGTCGCGCATCGGGTGAGTTTGATGGTCGTGCATGCTGCGGCGCTGCAGGCCGTTGCCCGGAAGGATCCCGAGAAGGCTGTGCGGAATGCCGCCCTGGTGGGGGACATGGGGCGGCAGGCCTTGACCGAGCTGCGGGAGATGCTCGGGGTGCTGCGGTCGGGGGAGGGGTTCGAACGGCGGGTGCAGGGTGTGCCGTTGGCGGCGGTGGGGGTGGCTGCGGCGGTGGCTGCTTCTCGTGCTGCTGAGGGTGGTGACGGTGTGGGGGACGGGCCTTGTCTGGAGGAGTTGGAGGAGTTGATCGGGCAGTCGGCGGCTGCGGGGATGGTCGTGGATCTGTCGGTGGAGGGGGATGTGCGGCTGTATGGCGCGGAGGTGGAGCAGACCGCGTACCGCGTGGTGCAGGAGGCGTTGACGAACGTCCACAAGCACGCGGCCGGTGCGAAGACGCACGTACGGCTTGCTCATCGTGGTGGTGAGATCGCGATGCAGGTGGAGAACGAGCCGCCGCCCGAGCCGGCTTCGGCCTCGTCGGTGGGGTTGCCGTCGGGTGGGAATGGCCTGCTCGGGATGAAGGAGCGGGTCGCCGCGCTGGGCGGTGTTTTCGTGTCCGGGCCGACGGAGGCCGGGGGGTTTCGGGTGTCGGCGGTCATTCCGACGTGAGCGCTCCGCTGGTTGTGCGGTTCTTTCAGCGCGGGCCCGGTGGGGGTTGGTCGCGCAGTTCCCCGCGCCCCTTTCGGGCTCTTTCTGGGCGCGGTTGCGCACCCGACTCGGTCCGAGAGGGGGGCTCAGGGTGCCGTCAGGCGTATCGGTTCCAGGCCGGTGACCAGGGTGGACAGGGCCTGGTCGATGTCGGGGCCGAGGTACCAGTCGCCGGTGTGGTCGAGGGCGTAGACGCGGCCTTCTGTGTCGATGGCGAGGAGGGACTGGGTCTCCTGTTCCTCGCCGAGGGGGCAGACCTCGGTGTCGAGGGCGCGGCCGAGGTCGGCGAGGGTGCGGGCCATGTGGAGGCCGTGCAGGGGGTCCAGGTGCAGGGCGGTGGGGGCGACCTGGCGGCCGGGGCCGGGGGGTGTGATGTGCAGGCCGCCGAATTCGGCCCAGGCCTCGACGGCGGCGGGGAAGACCGCGTGGCGGTGGCCGGCGGGGGAGGTGTGGCCCCGTAGGGCGTCGGCCCAGATCTCCGCCTGCTTTATGTCCCAGCGTCCGGGCTGCCAGCCGGCGGCGCGCAGTGCGGCGTCGACGGGTGTGGGGAAGCGGGACGAGGTTTCCCCTGGCCCGAACGGATGCGGGGGAATGGGGGAGGAGGTGCGGTCGGTGTGCATCTGCCCTTCGATCGTCGAGGTCATGGACCGGCGCGTGGCGCCGTCGTGCAGGTGGGGGGGTGGGGGTGGGGGTGCGGGCGTCAGTCGGTCGGGGCCGACGGGTCGACTATGCGGACGCCGAAGTGGGCGCTGAGTGCTGTGCAGGAGCGGCAGGGCGCGGCGAAGCCGCCGTGGAGGGGGTCGCCGTCCTCGCGGATGTGGCGGGTGGTGAGTTTGGCTTGTTTCAGTGCCCTGCGGGCCTCGCCGTGGGTCATGGGTTTGCGGGCGGCGCGCTTGCTGCGGGCCTCGTCGGCGACGGTGATCTGCCGGGATATGAGGAGCGCCTCGGCGCAGCGGCCGGTGGCGCGGTCGCGCTGGGTGCTGGTGAGGGTGTCGAGGAAGTCCTGGACGAGGGGGTGCAGGGCGGGTGGTTGGTCGCCGCGGGCGGCTGTGCCGGTGAGGGTGGCGCCGCGTACGGAGAGGGCGGCGGCGACGGTCGGGAGTATGCCGTCGCGGCGGTGGCGGAGGGTGGGGACGCGGGGCGTCTCGCTCGCGCTCCAGCCGACGCGTGGGTCGCCGCCGGGTCTGCCGCCCGTGCCGTGCGTTCCGGGCGCGGGTGTTCCCGTGGAACCGTCCGTCGGCCTGCCTGTGGGCCTGCCTGTCTGTGTCCCCGTCTGTGTCGCGTTCATGATCGTCATCCCCTCCGGTGCCTCCCCCGTACATCCCCCCGGCGGACACAGAGTGCCAAATGGCGTGGCTGGTGCGGAAGCTGGGGCGGTGTGACACGCCAGGGCTTCGGCGGACCGTCACGGCAGGGTGACGGCAGGTCACGGAACCGGAGGGCCGGTGGCTGGTGCCGGTGACCGGTGTCGGCGTACCGCATAGGCTGTCGGGCAACCGCGAACCGCGGCCTCGTCCGGGTGGCTGTCCGTACTGATGTGCTGGCGGTCGGGACGGGTGCGGGGGTACGGGATGTGACGTGCACGTGATGTGACAGACGTACGGACCGCACTGATGTGCGGGCCTTACAGAACGCCGCAGGGGGCAACCGCCATGACGACAGGTCGGCTCGGGCAGCGAGCCGTGCCGCCGAACGCGGCCTATGCCGGGCAGGTCGTGCACTTCCCGGACCCGGTACGGGCCACCCGGCACCCGAGAGGGGTACGGGTCGACGAACACGGCTATCCGGACTTCTCGCTCTACGCGCGTGCGGTGGCGGAGATCGCCGAGCCGCCCGAGGGCTTCGGCGTCGACGAACTGCGGCTGACGGACTACGTGTCGGCGAACGCGGCGCTGGCCGCGTCCGGGCACGAGCTGTGGGACACGGTCCCGGCGGTGGCGACGCCGCACGGCTGGACGTGGCACCACGCGCCGGGAGGCCGGCGGCTGGAGTTGGTCCCGGTCGAGGTGAAGGCGCTGCTGCGGCACCACGGCGGCATCGCGACGTCGACGGTCGACCAGCACAAGCGGGGCACGCGTCCGTTGCAGGAGACGCGGCCGGTGCACTTCGCGCTGCCGAAGTCGGCGGTCGCGGTGACCGAGCAGCAGGTGCAGGGCGTCGAGGAGGACCTCGGCTACCGCCTGCCGGGGGCCTACCGCTCGTTCCTGAAGGCGGCGGGCGGCTGCGCGCCGGTGGGCGCCGCGCTCGACGCCGAGCTGGGGCTGCTGGTGGACCAGCCGTTCTTCACGGTGCGGGAAGAGGCCGCGGTGAACGACCTCGTGTACGTCAACAAGTGTCTGCGCGACCACCTGACCAAGGACTACCTGTGCGTCGCCTTCGTGCAGGGCGGTCTGCTGGCCCTGAAGGTGAAGGGTGAGCGGCTCGGTTCGGTGTGGTTCTGCGCGTACGACGACGCGCGGGACGTCGATCCGACGTGGCCGCCGGCCGACCGGGTGCGGCGGCTGCTGCTGCCGTGCGGCGACGACTTCGACCAGTTCCTGTCCCGGCTCGCGGGCAATCCGCCGGAGCTGGAGACGGTGGCGAACCTGATGGTGGACGGCGGCTTCGCGCGCGTCGTGCCTACGGCGAATTCGGGTTCTTCGGGTTCTTCTGCTTCTTCTGCTTCTTCGGGTGACTTCGGTGGGGGAGTGAACTGACCGATGGTGACCTTCGCGCAGGCGCAGGAGCGCGCCGAGGAATGGGTCAACGGGGATGTGCCGTCGTACCAGCACCGGGAGGCGCGGGTACGGGAGTTCGAGCTGGGGTTCGTGGTCTGGGCGGAGGACCGCGCCGAGGGTCCGCGTTCGGACGGGGGCGCCCAGCGGCTGGTACTCGCCCGGGACAGCGGTGAGGCCACGCTGTGGCCCGCTCTGCCGGTGGGCGAGGTGATCCGCCGGTACGAGGAGGAGTACGGCCGTCCGGACGCCGTCGAGGACGCGGTACCGGCGCCTCCGGCGAGGGTCGACCTGAACCAGACGTCGTTCCTGCTGACTCCGCCGGAGTGGTTGCAGGAGGCGGCGGACAAGCTGGGGATTCCGGACCGGCGGGCGGGTACGGGTGCCTCCGGCGGTGACGCGGGTGGGGTGGCGCCCCCGTCGGACGCGGTGCCGCCGGGGGCCACGCCCTGGACGGGGACCGACACGACCAGCGTGGACGCGGGCGAGGACCGTTCCGTACCGCTGCCGGCGACGGTGTTCTCGCCGCCGCTGGGCGACGAGGACCTTCCGCGTGCCCGGGACGCCTTCGACGGGGCGTCGGGGCCGGCGGGGCCTCCGGGGACGGCGGGGGCGTCGGGGCCGGCGGGGGCTTCGGGTCCGGCGTATGGCTACCCGCAGGGGGCGAGTGGGCCCTCGTACGGCTATCCGCAGGGTGCGCCGAACCCTCCGGGGCGTGCACTCGCGCCCAACGCCGGCGACATCGCCGACGCGACGACCAGCAAGGCCCCGCCGCCGCGCGGCGCCCGGGGCGCGGGCACTCCGCCACCGCCGGGCGCACCGGGAACTCCGGGCGCCCGTCCGGGGGGTGTGCCTCCGGCGGCGGGGGCCGGTCCTGCGGGTGGGTATGTGCCTACGCAGTTTGTTTCGGCGCTTGGGTCGGAGGGGGTTGAGGGGGCCGGTGGGTCCGGTGGGTCCGGTGGTGAGGGTTCTGGTGCTGCTGCTGGGGGGTCTGGCGGGTTGAATCCGCCGGGTGCTCCGGGTGCTCCGGGTGCTCCGGGTGCTCCGGGTGCTCCGGGTGCTCCGAATCCGCCCGGTGGTCCCAACTCGCCCGGGGGTGCGCCTTCTGGTGGTGTTCATCAGGCCGCGACGATGTTCTCCGGTCCTGGTCGGCCCGGTGGGCCCGGTGGGGCTCAGCCCTCGGGGGCTCTCGGGGGTGCGGGTGCGGTTCCGCCGCCGGGTGCTCCGGGTGCTCCCGGTACGCCTGGTGGGCCGGGTGCGCCCCAGCCTCCGGGTACGCCTGGGCGGCCCGGTGTGGCCGGGGCTCCGGGTGCGCCGAATCCGCCTGGCGCTCCGTTGCCGCCGGGTGCTCCTGGTGCCCCGAACCGGCCTGGTGCTCCCAACTCGCCCGGGGGTGTGCCTCCTGAGGGCGTTCACCAGGCCGCGACGATGTTCGCCGACCCCAAGCAGGGCGGCGGCGCCAACGCACCCCGTCCGCCGGGCGCCCCTGGCGCTCCGCAGCCTCCGGGTGCCCCCGGCGTGCCCGGTGCGCAAGGCGTACCGCCCGCTCCCGGTGCTCCCGGCGGCTCTGGCGCCCCCGATTCCGTGCATCGCGCCGAGACCATGCTGGCCGGTCCTCCGGTCGGCGCCCCCGGTGTGCCTCCGCCGCCTCAGGCTCCCGGTGCCCCAGGCGCTCCTGGTCAGCCTGGCGGATCCGGCGCTCCGGGCTTCCGTGGGGCTGCGGGCAGTCCTGGCAGTCCTGGTTCCCAGGCGCAGGGTTCGCAGGGCGCCCCGGGTTTCTCTGGGGCTCCGGGAACTGCTGGTGCTCCTGGCGCACCTGATTTCCGTGGGGTTCCTGGCAGTCCTGGTTCCCAGGCGCAGGGTTCGCAGGGCGCCCCGGGTTTCTCTGGGGCTCCGGGAACTGCTGGTGCTCCTGGCGCACCTGATTTCCGTGGGGTTCCTGGCAGTCCTGGTTCCCAGGCGCAGGGTTCGCAGGGCGCCCCGGGTTTCTCTGGGGCTCCGGGAACCGCCGGTACTCCCGGCGCACCTGACTTCCGCGGGGCTCCAGGCACTCCTGGCGCCCCCGGCTCCCAGGGCGCATCGGGATTCCCCGGGGCTCCCGGAACCGCTGGCGCTCCCGGCGCACACGGCTTCCGTGGGGCTCCGGGCACTGCTGGTGCTCCCGGTTCCCCCGGTCCCCAAGACGCCCCGGCCTTCCCCGGGGCTCCAGGAACCCCCGGTGCCCCAGGCGCCCCTGGTTACCCGGGTACTCCAGGCACCCCCGGTTCCCCAGGCGCGCAAAGTGCCCTCGGCTCCCAGGGCACTCCTGGTTTCCCTGGCGTGCCTGGCGCTCAGGGCGCTCCTGGTACCCAGAGTGCCCCCGGTGCCCAGAGCCCTCCCGGTGCTCAGGGCACCCCCGGCGCGCCCCCGAGTTCCCCCCAGTCCCCGGCGCCTCCCGGTGCCGTGCCCCCGCCCCCCGGCGGTCGGTCGGCGCACGGCATGCCCGCACCGGGTGGTCAGCCTGTCGCCGGTATCCCGGCGCCGGGTGGCCAGCCCAACCCCGGCATGCCTGCTCCGGGTGGTCAGCCCGCCCCGGGCACGCCCACCCCCGGTGGCCAGTCCGCCCCCGGTATGCCCGCTCCGGGCGGTCAGCCCAACCCCGGCATGCCCACCCCCGCCGGTCGGCCCGCCCCCGGATTGGCGGCACCCGGAATGGCCCCCCCCGGCCCCGCCGCCCCCGCCCAGTCGGCGCCGGGGATGCACGCCCCCGGTGCGCCCACCCCCGGGTTCCCGCCGCCGCCCGCCCCCTCCTACGGCTACCCCCCGCCGGGTCAGCCCACCGTCGGCCCCGGCTACCAGGCCGTTCTTCGCTACCGCGCCCCCGATGGGTCGGAGCAGCAGTTGATTCGGCGGTCCGCGCCGGGGACGCCGCATCCGGAGTGGCAGATCTTTCATGAGTTGCGGGCGATGAGCGTCCCGCCGGATCAAGTCCTCGAACTTCACACCGAGTTGGAGAGCTGCGAGCTGCCGGGGGCCTACTGTGCGCGCATGATCCGCGAGCAGTGGCCGAACGCCCGGATCACGAGCATCGCCCCCTACGGCACCGACCACGCGAGCCGTCAGCAGGGCATGGCCCAACTCCTCGCGCACCAGGGCGAGTTGCACCAGGTCGCGGACGGACCCGCGCGACCCGGGCCCGTACGCGCGCCCCTCCCGCCCATCCAGCCCGCGCCGCCGATCCCGCCGGAGGCGGTCGCGCAGGAGCTGGCCGGTGCGTTCGGGCCGGGGGTCTTCCGGTTCGACCAGGCCGCGGTGTCGCGGCAGGGCGTGCCGCCGATCGTGGCGCACACCCTGGTCGTCGCCGGGCTGCCCGCCGACATGGGGCCGTTCTTCTGGGCGCAGGCCCAGCCGGGGCGGCCGGTGCCGACGCTTGCCGAGCTGGCGCAGGAGCGCGGGGTGCGGCCGGCGTCGGACGCGGGCTCGTACCTCGTCATGGGCAGCGACTTCGGCAAGGCGATCTGCGTGCAGTACGGCACCGCCAACATCGTCGCCGTGCCTGTGGAGCCGGGGCCGGGCGGCGCACCCGTACCGCCGCAGTTCGTGAACACGGGCCTGCCCGAGTTCGCGCGCTGTCTCGCGCTGCTGGGCCGTATGTGGCGGCTGCGCTACGGCCTGAACCAGGAGCAGGCGGGCCGCTGGACCGTCGACTTCCAGGCCCAACTTGCCTCCCTCGACCCGGCGGCGCTCGGCTCGCCGGAGAGCTGGTGGTCGGTGCTGCTCGAGCAGATGTGGGACGGGTTGCTGTAACTCCAGAGCCGTTCCAGGAAGGGAGGGGGTGGGTGACCGTACGGTCACCCACCCCCTCCCTTCCGCATGCCGAGATACGGACCGTGACCCCGCCCGGAGTGTCGCGTTAGGCACATTTCATCCCAATCCATCAAGATGTGCGCGAAATCATTACTTCGTACGTGGAG
The DNA here is from genome assembly GCF_021545335.1 of Streptomyces sp. GQFP. Lineage (GTDB taxonomy): Bacteria > Actinomycetota > Actinomycetes > Streptomycetales > Streptomycetaceae > Streptomyces. Next base: position 6,181,591 of record NZ_CP089312.1, read on the forward strand.
AGGGGTTGCGGGATGAGCAACGCAGTGATGTCGTCGTACGGGTTCGGGGCCGGACGAGGGCGTGGTTACCGGCCCGATCAGGTCGACGCGTATGCCGCCGCGCTCTCCGCGGAGCGGGACGCCGCCTGGGAGCGGGCCGCGCGGCTGACCGTGCTGGCCCGGCAGATGGGCGCCGAGTCGGAGCGGCTGCGGGAGGTCGTCGCGGGGCTCGCTCCGCAGACGTACGACAGCCTCGGTGAACGCGCCCGGCGGCTCTGGGAGTTGGGCGCCGAGGAGGCAGGCGCCGTGCGGGAGCGGGGGCGCGGCGAGGCGCGGCAGCTGGTCGCGGCTGCCGAGGCCCGCGCGGACGCCCTGCGGGAGGCCACGGAGGCCGCTGCCCAGGCCGTACGCGCCGAGGCCGACGAACGTGCCCGGCACCGGCTGCTCGCCGCCCGCGCCGAGGCCGACGAGATCCGGATCGGCGCCCGGCGGGAGATCAAGGAGGGGCGGGGCGAGGCGCTGGCCGCGCTGCGCGAGATGCGGGCGCGGACCTCGGGGCTGCTCGCCGAGCAGGAGAAGGAGTATGCGGAGAGGTGGGCCGCGGAGGAGCGGCTCGCCGGCGAGCGCGAAGTCGCCCTGGATGCGCGGTACATGGAGCGTGTGACGGCTGCCGAGGCGGCGCTGTCGGAGGCGAAGCGGGCCTTCGTGGACGCCGAGGAGTCGGTCGGGCGTATCGAGGACGGCGCCCGGGTCCGCGCCGCCGAGATCCTCGCCGAGGCCCGCGTCCAGGAGGACCGCATCGCCCGCGAGACGGAGCGCGTCCTGCGGGAGCACGGGGAGGAGTGGGACGACGTACAGGCCCACATGGACCACGTACGCAGTAGCCTGACCACGCTCACGGGGCGGGCCGCGGCGGCCGAGTAGGGGCCGAAGGGAATCGTCCAGGGTGGTGGATGGACTCCGCTCGCGCTGTCGGTGGGGGAGTTGGCTATCATCCTGCGTGTGGAACGTTCCCAGAGTGCTCAGTGTGCCCAGAATGCCTCGCCGACCGTCGTCGTTTGGGATCTCGGCGGTGTCCTGGCGCCCTCCGGCCGAGCCTTGGCCGTACTCGCCGGGGCCCTCGACGTGCCGGAGTCCGAGTTGGCCGGGCCGTACTGGGCCCACCGGGACGCCTACGACCTGGGTGCCTCCCCGGGCGAGTACTGGGGGGCGGTCGGTGCCGGGCTCGGGCGTTCGCTGGACGCGGCCCGGGTCGAGCGGCTCGACCGGCTCGACACCGACTGCTGGGCGACGCTCGCCCCGGACGCGGCGGCACTGCTCGACCGGCTCGCGCGGCGCGGGATCGCGCTGGGCGTCCTCTCCAACGCGCCCGCGTCGCTGGCGAAAGCGGTCCGGGGGGCGTCGTGGAGCGGGGTCTTCGAGACGCTGGTCTTCTCCTGCGACCTCGGGCTGAAGAAGCCCGACCCGCTGGTGTACCGGGCGGCCGACCGGCTGCTGGGCCGGGCGCCGTCGGATGTCGTGTTCTTCGACGACCGGCCGGAGAACGTCGAGGCGGCCCGCGCGCACGGCTGGCGCGCCCATGTGTGGACCGGGGGCGCGGCGGCCACGGCGGTACTCGCCGACGAGAACCTGACTGTCGATGACGACAGCCTGATCGATGGCTGACCGGCCGCGCAGCCCCACGATCATAGATGTGGCCCGCCGGGCCGGTGTGTCCAAGTCGGTGGTCTCCCGGGTCGTCTCCGGCCGGGGCAGCGTGGGCGAGGAGACCCGGCTGCGGGTTCTGGACGCCGCGCGGGAACTGGGTTACGTCGTCAACGCGGTCGCCCGGGCCATGGTGGCCCATCGGACGTACACCGTCGGGGTGTTCGTCCGGGACGCGGCGACGCCGTTCTACGGCCATCTGCTGACCGCGATGCAGGAACGCGCCGCCTTCCACGGGTACCGCGTGGTCACCGCGACCGGGTCCGGGCGGTTCGACGTGGAGGACGAGCACCGGGCGCTGGAGACCCTGGCGATGCTGCGCGTCGAGGCGCTGATCGTGTGCAGCGGCCTGTTGCCCTCCGAGCGGATCCTGCCCTTCGCGGCCCGGCTGCCGACCGTCGTCGCCGGACGCCCCGAGACCCACCCGAGCATCACCAGCGTCTACTGCGACGAGGAGGAGGGCGGTGCCGCGCTGGCGGACCATCTCGTCGGCCTGGGGCACCGTGACGTCGCGGTGATCACCGTGCCGACGAGCAGTTCCGTGACGATGGGACCGCGTACGGCGGCCATGGCGCGCCGGTTGCGCGAGCGCGGGGTGCGGGTTCTGGAGATCGCCGGGCCGCACCGGGAGACGGCCGGCGCCTGGGTGACCGAGGTGCTGCGGCATCCCGCCGTCACCGCCGTGATGGCGCCCAGTGACCGGCACGCCGCCGCCCTGCTGGAACAGCTCCAGCTGAGGGGCGTGGCCGTGCCGGGGCAGTTGTCCGTCACCGGCTATGACGGGATCGGGGATCTGGCGTCACCCCTGATCGGGCTGACGTGCTGGCGGCAGCCGATCGACCTGGTCGGCGGCCGGGCGGTGGACACGGTGGTGCAACTGCTGGACGGCGAACAGCCGCCCGCGCATCATCAGGCGCTGCCCGGCTCGCTCGTGACGGGGCGGACGACGGCGGCTCCGGCCCGCGACAGCTAGTTCGCCCCGGAGCGCGCCCCGGCGCGACGGGTTATTTACGAGTTGTTCACCGCGCGCCCCCTGTCTCTGTCAGGTCGGGAATGGGAACGTTCCACACATGTTTGGGAACGTTCCACTCCGTCGCGGTGGGCCGCACGGGCCGGCCGGAAAGTCGGCCGGAAAGTCGTACGGCCGCACCGGCTCGCCACGCGGCCTCTCCGGACCCCTGATGGTCCTGCCGTGTGTCGGTCTGCTGCTGGTCTTCGCGTACTGGCCGGTCGTCCGTGGGGTCGCGCTGAGCCTCTACGGCACCGATCTGCTCGGCAACCCCTCCCGGTTCGTCGGGGTCTCGCACTACGCCGACGTGGTCACCGACCCCGGTCTGCGCCGGGCGCTGCTGGCCACCGGCACCATCGCCGTGCTCAGCGTCGTGCTCTCCGTGGGCGGCGCCCTGGCCGCCGTACTCCCGCTGCGCCGGGCCGCCCGCCGGCCGCGCGCCGTGGTGTCGCTGCTGCTCTCCCTGCCCTTCGCCTACTCCGCCGCCGCGTCCTCGGCCGTGTTCGCCGGGCTGTTCGCGCCGGCGATCGGAACGCTCAACGAGGTGCTGGCCGGCCTCGGCGTCACGGGGCCTGCCTGGCTGGCGTCGCCCGCCTGGGCCGTGCTCAGCGTCTCGCTCGCGACCGCCTGGTACGAGTTCGGGTTCGCCTTCCTCGTCCTGCTGGCCGCGGTGAGCCAGCTCGACCAGGGCGTCATCGAGGCCGCGGCGCTGGACGGCGCGTCCGGCCTGCGGATGGCCCGGTCGGTGATCATCCCCATGCTCCGCCCGAGCCTGGTGTTCCTCCTCGTCACGCAGACGATCAGCGGACTCCAGATCTTCACCCAGGTGCAGATCCTCACCCGCGGCGGCCCGTCCGGCGCGACCTCGACCCTGGTGTACGAGCTGTACCAGCGGGCGTTCGGCGAGGCGCTGCCCGACCTCGGCTCGGCCTCCGCCCTGGCCATGGTCCTGCTGGCCCTCGTCCTGACGATCACGGCGGTCCAGTTCCTGGTGCTGCGGAGGGGGTCGGCGTGAACCGCAAGTCGAACCGTCCGTCGAATCGTTCGCCCAAGGGTGGGCCGAACCGTCTGCCGGTGAGCTCCGTCCTGCGCTGGCTGTGGCTCGGCGCGATCGTCGTCGCCGTCACGTTCCCCGTCTACGTCACCGTCGTCACCGCGCTGCTGCCGCAGGGCGACGTCGCCGCCGGCCGCCTTGTCCCGGTGCCGACCCGGCTGACCCTGGACAACGTGCGCCAGGCGCTGGACTCGGCTCCGCTGGCCCGGCAGTACCTGGTCAGCGTGGCGGTCACGGTGGTGCAGTCGGCGGCCCAGTTGACCACGGCCGCGCTGGCGGCGTACGCCTTCGTGTTCCCGCGGTGGCGCGGCCGGGGAGTCGCCTTCGCGCTGGTGCTGGCCACCCTGGCGTTCCCCGGGGAGAGCCTGGTCATCCCCAACTTCGAGACCGTCACGGAACTCGGGCTGCGCGACACCGTGGCCGGCGTCGTCGTCCCCTATCTCGCCGCCGGATACGCGGTGTTCCTGCTGCGCCAGGCGTTCCTGGCGCTGCCGCGCGAGACCTGGGAGGCCGCCCGGCTGGACGGCTGCGGCGATCTGCGGGCACTGCTGCACGTCGTCCTGCCGATGGCTCGTCCGCAGGTCGTCACGGCGGCGATGTGGTGCGCGCTGTCGGCGTGGAACGGCTACTTCTGGCCGCTGCTGATCACCGACTCCCCCCAGCGCCGCACCATCCAGGTCGGCCTCGCCCAACTCGTCGTCGACCAGGCCACCTCACCGGCCGTGATCTACGCCGGCACCCTGCTCGTCCTGCTGCCGACGCTGCTGCTCGTGCTGTTCGGGCAGCGGTTCCTGATCCGGGGCCTGGCCGCCCGGGTCACCACCTGAGAAACAAGGCAAGAAAGGTCATCCGTCATGTCCCCCAGGCTCTCCATGCCCTCAGCGCCTCCCATGCCCTCCCGGCCCAGACGACCGCGTGGACGCCCGCGCCTCGCTGCCGCCCTCCTGGCCACCGCCTGCGCGGCGGCCCTCACCGCCTGCGGCGGCTCCGGCGGCGGTGAGGCGACCGGAGCCGCGCCGGGGCCGTCGGCGCTGGCCGGCGCCAAGGAGCCGGTGACCGTGACCCTGTGGCACGGGCTCGGCGGCCCCGCAGGGGAGGCGTTCCAGGACGAGATCGACGCGTTCAACAAGGCCAACACCGGGAAGATCGTGGTGAAGGCGTCGTTCCAGGGCAGCTACGCCGACGCCATCGCCAAGTACACGTCGTCGATCCGCGACGGCGGCACCCCGAGCGTCATGGTGTCCAACGACGTCACCACCGGCTATCTGCGTGACGCCAAGCAGACGGTCTCCGCGCAGGCGATGGCGGCGGCCAACCCGTCGGACCTCGACCTCGACCAGCTGCGTCCGGCGGCCCGCAACTACTACACGGCCGACGGCACGCTGCTCGCCGTACCACTGAACACGTCCATGCCGCTGCTGTACGTCAACGACAAGCTGCTGGCCAAGGCCGGGGTGGACCGTTCGACACTCGGCACGCTGGACGGGGTGGCCGCGGCGGCCCGCAAGGTGCGTGCCGAGGTGCCTGGCGTGAAGGGCCTCGACCAGCCGTTCGACGGCTGGTGGTTCGAGCAGCTCACCGCTGCGGCCGGAGTGCCCTACTGCACTCCGGACAACGGCCGCAAGGGCGCCGGCGCCACGGCGTTGTCGCTGACCAGCGAGGCGCAGCGCGGCGCGATCGGGACCGTGGCGAAGCTCTACACCGACGGCGTCGCACTCGACACCGGCACCGACGGCAACGCGGCCCTGACGGCGTTCGTCTCCGGCAAGACCGCCATGATGTTCAACTCCAGCGGTGCCATCGGCGGTATCAGGCAGGCGGGCATGAGCGGCTTCACGGCGCTGCCGTATCCGCTCTCCGGTGCGAAGTCGAGTGCGGGGGCCGCGATCGGCGGCGCCGCGATGTGGGTGGACCAGGTCGGCCACAGCGCCGCCGAGCAGGTGGCGAGCTGGAAGCTGATCAGCCACCTGGCCTCCGCCGACGCACAGGAACGATTCGCCAAGGCGTCCGGGTACGCCCCCATCAACACCGCCGTCGACAACTCGGCCACCTGGAAGCAGTTCCTCGCCGAGAACGAGCCCTACGCCGTCCTCGGCAAGCAGTTCGCCGACACCGCGGCCACGACCGCCACCTCCGGCTGCCTCACCGGCGCGATGACGGGCGTACGGGCCGCGGTCGTGCCCGAGATGCAGCGGGCGTTCAGCGGAGCAGTCCCGCTCGATACCGCTCTCAAGGCCGCCGAGAAGGCCGCCACCGCCAAGATCCAGGACTACCGGAAGCAGGCCGGACAGTGACAGTGACCGAACGCTTCGCCGAGGCCCCCGGGGACCCGTACCGCTACGGCGTCTACCTCCGCCCCGACCCCACGACCTGCGCTGCGGTGACCGCCGTGACCGGGCAACTGCGGGCCCAGTACGGACTCGTGTCGGCCGGCGCGTTCCCGCCCCACGCGACCCTGATCGGCAGCCAGCACATCACCGCCCCGGACAGGGAGATCGTCGCCGCTGTCACCGACGCGCTGGCCGGGGTGCCCGCCTTCGACGTCCACAACGCGGGCGTACGGAACCTGGGTGTGGGCTTCGTCTACGACGTCCACCATCTCGCGGACGGCGTCACCCCGAACGAGGCGTTCGTGAACCTCGCCGCCCGCATCGACAAGGCGGTCGCGCCCCTGGTGACGCCCGCACCGAACCCCGCCGAACACCGCTTCGACGCGGACACGTTCCGGGCCCACCTCTCGCTGGTCTCGCACGACCTGTATGTGCGGCCCGACCTGTCCGGGGAGGTGGAGGAGTACGTACGGGGCCTGCCCGTGCCCTTCCCGGAGACCTTCGCCGGAGACACGGTCACCCTCTACCGGACCCGCAGCGACGACTGGTCCGGCCGCTGGTGGAACACGCTGACGTGGGAACACCGGCACACGTGGCGGCTGCCCGGCTGAGCGGCAAGTGGTTCCTGGCCCCGCGCCGCCCTCGGTCAACTCCCGGAGTCCCCGGGGTCCTTGAGCACCGGGAAGCGGCGCGGCGCCAGTACCAGCAGTGCCACGAACGCCAGCGCCGCCGCCCCCGCCGCGCCGAAGTAGACCGCGTGCACCGCGTCCGCGATGGCCCGCCGGGTCGCCTCCGGCGCGGCGGTCGAGTCGAGCGCCCGGGTCACCGAGTCCAGGTCGCTCGCGCCGCCCAGCCGGGACGCGAGTACGCCGTTGGCGACCGCGCCGAACAGGGCCGCGCCGATCGTCTGGCCGGTCTGGCGGCAGAAGAGGACGGAGGCCGTCGCCGTACCCCGCTCCGACCAGCCGACCGTCGACTGGACGCCGATGATCAGCGGGAGTTGGAAGAGGCCGAGGGCGCCGCCGAGCAGCAGCATCAGGAGGGTGGGCTGCCAGGCGGAGCCGGGGTACGGGAGGAAGGGGAACGCCAGCAGGATCAGGGTCGCCGTGCCGATGCCGAGCATCGCCGTGTTGCGGAAGCCGATCCTGCGGTACACGTGCTGGCTCAGCGCCGCCGACACCGGCCAGCTCAACGTCCATACGGACAGCACGAATCCGGCGGCTATCGGGGCCAGGCCCAGTACCGACTGGGCGTACGTCGGCAGGAATACGGTTGGAGCCACCATCAGCAGGCCCAGCGCGCCGAGCGCCAGGTTGACCGCCGCGATCGTGGGGCGCCGCCACACCCACCCGGGGATGATCGGTTCCGCTGCTCGCCGTTCGATCACGACCACGAGGAACACCAGCGCAAGTCCCGTACCGAAGAAGGCGGTTGACGGTGCAGACAGCCAGGGCCAGGCCACTCCGCCCTGGACGAGGGCCGTCAGTAGGACGCCGCCGCACGCGAACACCGCGAGCGCGCCCGACCAGTCGATGCGCGGGCGGGGGCCGGAGGTGTCGCGCTGCGGTTCGTGGAGGTGGCGGGCCAGGAGCCACATCGCGACCGCGCCGACGGGGAGGTTGACGAGGAAGATCCAGCGCCAGTCGGCGTAGGCCGCCAGCACCCCGCCCACCGCTGGGCCCGCCACCGCCGAGGTCGCCCACACCGTCGACAACTTCGCCTGGATTCGCGGGCGTTGCTCCAGTGGGTACAGGTCGGCGGCGAGTGTCTGGACCGTGCCCTGGAGGGCGCCGCCGCCCAGGCCCTGGACGATCCGGAACGCGATCAGCGCGCCCATGTTCCAGGCCAGCGCGCAGAGGAGGGAGCCGAGGAGGAACAGGGCCGCGCCCGCGATCAGGACCGGTTTGCGGCCGAAGGTGTCGGAGAGCTTGCCGTACACGGGGAGGGTGACCGTGACGGCGAGCAGATAGCCCGAGAACAGCCAGGAGAAGACGGAGAAGCCGCCGAGGTCGCCGACGATCTGCGGTACGGCGGTCGAGACGATCGTGGAGTCGAGCGCGGCCAGCGCCATCGCGAGCATGAGCGCGGCGACGACGGCTCCCCGCTTCTCCGTGCCGGCCCCCGCGCTCTGTGCGGCGCTGGGTATCGCGGATTTCGTACGGCGGCTGCTGCCCACCCGAGTCCTTTCCCCATGCATCTATCGGCCGCCGACCACTCTGCCACTTGACCCTGACGCGGCGGGAGGGTGGAGCCTGACCGGGTCGGAGGGGCGAGGCAACCCTGAGACCGGCTCCACCGTGAGGTGGACAGCCCCTAGGGCGTGTTTCAGAAGTGGATCTTGATGTGTCAAGATCTACTTCATGGGGAGGCACGATCTGACGCATGCGCAGTGGGCGAAGCTAGAGCCCCTGCTTCCCGCTGGGAAGAAGTCCGGACGGCCACCGGTGCACACCAAGCGACAGCTGATAGACGGCATACGCTGGCGCACCCGCGCTGGTGCTCCGTGGCGGGACGTGCCCGAGCGGTACGGCCCATGGGAGACGGTGTACGGACTGTTTCGGCGTTGGCAGCGGGACGGCACCTGGCACCGCATCTTCGAGCAGCTGCAGGCCCGGGCCGAGGCCGAGGGGCTGATCACCTGGGACGTCTCGGTGGACTCGACCATCGCCCGCGCCCACCAGCATGCGGCGGGTGCCCGCAAAAAGGGGATCTGCAAGTCGAGCCGCCAGGTGGTGTGTTCACCGAGCCTGACGACCACGGGCTCGGACGCTCCCGGGGCGGGCTGACGACCAAGCTCCACCTGGCGGTCGAGCAGGCCCAGAAGCCGATGTCGCTGGTGATCACGGCCGGGCAGCGCGGTGACTCCCCACAGTTCCAGGTGGTCCTGGGCCGTATCAGGGTGCCCCGGCTCGGGCCGGGCCGCCCGCGCACCCGACCGGACAAGGTTCGTGCCGACAAGGCGTACGGCTCCCGCGCGAACCGCGCCTACCTGCGCAGGCGCGGTATCCGCTGCACGATCCCGGAGAAACGGGACCAGATCGCCCACCGCAAGAAGCGCGGATCCCACGGCGGCCGGCCACCGAAGTTCGACGCGGCCGACTACAAAGAGCGCCACGCGGTGGAGTGCGGGATCAATCGCCTCAAGCGCCACCGTGCGGTGGCGACGAGGTACGACAAGCTCGCCGTCCGCTACGAGGCGACCGTGCTGGTCGCAGCCATCAACGAGTGGCTGTGACCAGCACTTTCGAAACACGCCCTAGGGGGACCTCCGTACTTCGGCTCGGGGAGGGTTCGTACCGGCGGAGGACGAGACGGGGCGTCGACCGTCCTTAACCTGGCTTTATGCCGCTGAAGGGCGGTGTGCAGGACCTCCGGGGGTGGGGTTTTCCCCCGCAGAAGACTGCGCTGGGCGTCAGAGACCCGGACCCCCTCCCGACAGCAGACTCATACACGTACCGCAGAGCAGCAACGCGCTACTGGCTACTACCGGGCATCAGTGCGGCTCCGCGCCGACCGACTTAGGAGACATACCGTGACATCGGCTGTGACCATCACCAGGCACGGGGGCACTGGCGGGCGTACGGCCGTTGCCGCGCGGGCGCGGCAGGTCGTGAAGGCGTACGGGTCCGGTGAGACCCGCGTCGTCGCCCTGGACCATGTGGACGTGGACATCGCGCGGGGACAGTTCACCGCGATCATGGGCCCTTCCGGGTCCGGCAAGTCCACCCTCATGCACTGCCTCGCCGGACTCGACACCGTCACCAGCGGCCAGATCTACCTTGACGACACCGAGATCACCGGTCTCAAGGACAAGAAGCTGACCCAACTGCGCCGGGACCGGGTCGGGTTCATCTTCCAGGCGTTCAACCTGCTGCCGACGCTCAGTGCGTTGGAGAACATCACGCTTCCCATGGACATCGCAGGGCGCAAGCCGGACAAGGGGTGGTTGGCCCAGGTCGTGGAGACGGTCGGGCTGAAGGACCGGCTGAAGCACCGGCCCAACCAGCTCTCCGGCGGTCAGCAGCAACGCGTCGCCGTGGCACGGGCGTTGGCCGCGCGGCCCGAGATCATCTTCGGTGACGAGCCGACCGGAAACCTCGACTCCCGTGCGGGCGCTGAAGTGTTGGGCTTCCTGCGGCGGTCCGTCGACGAGCTGGGGCAGACCATCGTCATGGTCACGCACGACCCGGTGGCCGCCTCGTACGCGGACCGTGTGCTGTATCTCGCCGACGGACGGATCGTCGACGAGATGTTCCGGCCGACCGCCGACACCGTCCTCGACCGGATGAAGGACTTCGACGCGCGGGGGCGTACGTCATGACTGTGCTGAAGACCTCGATGCGCAACTTCTTCGCGCACAAGGGCCGGATGGCCCTGTCGGCGGTGGCCGTGATGCTGTCGGTGGCGTTCGTGTGCGGGACCCTTGTCTTCACGGACACCATGAACACGACGTTCGACAAGCTCTTCTCGACCACGGCGTCCGACGTCACGGTCTCGCCGAAGGGGGCCAAGAGCGACGGCAGCACCCCGCAGAACGGGGTGCCCGAGTCGCTGCCGGCCTCCGTACTTGCACAGGCGAAGCAGGCCCAGGGCGTCAAGTCGGCGGAGGGCGCGGTCAGTTCGATGAACGTGACCGTCGTCGACAGCGACAACGAGAACATGGGGTCCAGCACCGGCGCCCCGACCATCGCGGGCAACTGGACGCGCAACGACCTGCGTTCGATGGAGATCACCAGCGGTCACGCACCGCGCGGGCCCACCGAGGTGATGGTCGACGCCGACACCGCCGACAAGCACCACCTGAAGATGGGCGACGAGCTGCGCACCATCGCGCAGACCGGCGACATCAAGGCGCGGATCGTCGGCATCGCCACCTTCAAGGTGACCAACCCCGGTGCCGCCGTCGTCTACTTCGACACGGCCACCGCACAGCGTGAACTCCTGGGCGCCACAGGGCGGTTCACCCAGCTCAACGTCACGGCGGCGAGCGGGGTCACCGACGCCCAGTTGAAGCAGAACGTCACCAACACCCTTACCGCGACCGGTGTGTTCAAGGTGCAGACGCAGAAGGAGTTCTCCGCCGAGAACCGTGAGGGCGTCGGCGAGTTCATGAACGTCATCAAGTACGCCATGCTCGGCTTTGCCGGGATCGCGTTCCTGGTCGGCATCTTCCTGATCATCAACACCTTCTCGATGCTGGTCGCCCAGCGGACCCGCGAGATCGGTCTGATGCGGGCGATCGGTTCCTCGCGCAAGCAGGTCAACCGGTCGGTGCTGGTGGAGGCGTTGCTGCTCGGCTTCGTCGGGTCCGTCCTCGGTGTCGGCGCGGGGGTCGGCATCGCGGTCGGCCTGATGAAGCTGATGTCGATGGCCGGCATGAACCTCTCCACCGACGATCTGACGATCAAGACGGCCACCCCGGTGATCGGCCTGGTCCTCGGCGTCGTCGTCACCGTCCTCGCCGCCTACCTCCCGGCCCGCCGCGCGGGCAAGGTCTCCCCGATGGCCGCACTCCGCGACGCCGGCACCCCGGCGGACGGCAAGGCGGGTCTGGTGAGGGGCCTGATCGGCCTGGCCCTGACGGGCGCGGGCGGTTGTGCGTTGTACCTGGCGGCCACCGCCGACAAGGCGAAGGACGGCTCGCTGGTCCTCGGTGCGGGCATCGTGCTCACGCTCATCGGGTTCGTGATCATCGGCCCGGTGCTCGCGGGCGGTGTCGTACGGGTGCTCAGCGCCGTACTGCTGCGGGGCTTCGGACCCGTCGGCCGCCTGGCCGAGCGCAACGCCCTGCGCAACCCCCGCCGGACGGGCGCCACCGGCGCGGCCCTGATGATCGGGCTCGCCCTGGTCGCCTGCCTCTCGGTGGTCGGCTCGTCGATGGTGGCCTCGGCGACTGACGAACTCGACAAGTCGGTCGGCGCGGACTTCATCGTCCAGGGCAACCAGCGGTTCGTGCCGCAGGCGGAGAAGGCGATGCAGAACTCGCCCGGCCTGGCCCACGTCACCCGCTACAAGGAGGTCGAGGTCACCCTGACCCCGCCCGGCGGCAAGGCCGAGAAGACCGAGCTGACGGCCGCCGACCCGACGTACGCCTCCGATCTGCGCCGCGCCACCACCTCGGGGACGCTGACCGCCGCGTACGGCAAGGACGCGATGTCGGTGGGCTCCGGCTACGCCAAGGAGCACGGCGTGAAGGTCGGCGACACGATGACCGTCGCCTTCAAGGGCGGCTCGACGGCGAAGCTCAAGGTCGCCGCGATCACGGACGACGACGTGGCCATCGACAAGGGCTCGCAGTACCTCTCGATCGCGACGATGGAGAAGTACTTGCCGGCCGACAAGATCCCACCGAGCGACCTGCTGTTCGGCAAGGCCGAGAAGGGCCAGGAGAAGGAGGCGTACGCCGCCCTGAAGACGGCACTCGACCCCTACCCGCAATACCAGGTCCGCGACCAGACCGACTACAAGCAGGAACTGAAGGACCAGATCGGCCAGCTCCTGAACATGGTCTACGGCCTGCTCGCCCTGGCGATCGTGGTGGCGGTGCTGGGGGTCGTCAACACCCTGGCCTTGTCGGTGGTGGAGCGGACCCGGGAGATCGGCCTGATGCGGGCGATCGGCCTGTCGCGACGCCAGCTGCGCCGGATGATCCGCCTGGAGTCCGTGGTGATCGCGTTGTTCGGAGCGCTGCTCGGCCTCGGCCTGGGAATGGGCTGGGGGGCTACGGCTCAGCAACTGCTCGCCCTTGAGGGGCTGAAGGTGCTGGAGATTCCGTGGATGACGATCGGCGGGGTGTTTGCCGGGTCGGCGTTCGTGGGGTTGTTCGCGGCGCTGGTGCCGGCGTTCCGGGCGGGGCGGATGAATGTGCTGGGCGCTATCGCTACGGACTAGGGGAACGGGGGGACGGGGGAATCCGGCGCTGGGGAGTCTGCGGACTCCTTGGCGCCGGGTTTTGTGTTGAGGTGCGTTCGGTGGTCCGTCCACCACGTGGTACCTGCTCCGGTGGCGGTCGTCACCAGCGAAATGAGCCACCTAGGGATGCGCTGACCGTCAAGTGCAGCCCGCCGACACGGAGTTCAAAAACCGGTGCTGCGGTGACTTGGCGGAAGCCGAGGCCATGGTGGAACCCTTCGCGGTGATGAACGAGTCGCGAAATCAGGCGGCATGGGCACAGTGCACTATTGCGCCGGGAGCCTTGGACGGTGTGCATCACCGCGTGTTAGCGCTGCTCGACCACGCTCAGCTCCACCAGCACGGCCCCGGCCCTCGCCATGCACCCAATCCAGGCGCACAGCCAAACCGAGGCAAGCGGTGTCAAGTATGCCTGCCCCGTGGCGAGAACGCTGCCCGCGATCCCCGGTGCCTCGTAATGGACGAGGCAGCTGCGGAACGGATCCAATCGAACGGCTGAGCCGCTATACGGGCCCTGGAGTGGTGGCGGTCAGCAACGTTAAGATGACGCATGGTTACCGTGCTGGTTGTGGACGCCAACGGGTTTGAGCTGGTCGTTGATGGCCAGCGGGTCGGTCCCCGTCGGATGTTGCAGACCTCTGACGTCGACCTGCTCAATGCCGTTGCTGGCCAGTATGTGGATGCCGTGCGTAATGGCTCCAAGGAGCAGGCGCTGCTCGCGGTGGGACGCGAGTTGTATCGGTGGCTCGACGGCGACCTCGGCCAGTTGACGCGCCTGCTCGATGAGGCGTCGGCGCCGCTGGTGTTCGAGATCCGAGCGCCGGCGAGACCGTCCGCAGCGGCGTGGGCACTGCTGCGGGCCCCGTACGAGCTGCTGGCCGCCCCCGAGGGCGGGTTCCTCGCCGAGGCGCCGAAGCTGTTCGCCGTGGCGCGTCGGCTCGGTCACCCGAGCCCGACACAGGCCCTGGACAGGCACCGGCTCGGGGTGGCGTTCATGGCCTCGGCACCCCGGGGCCAGCACGAGCTGGACTTCGAGGCCGAGGAGATGGCCATCCTCAACGCAGTCGGGGAGACGAGCCTTGATCTGGTTGTCGAGGACTCCGGCAATCCCGAGCATCTTGGCCTGCGTCTGTCCGAGCTCGGCGGGATGCCGGTGGTTCATCTGTCGTGTCACGGGCTGCACAACTGGCGCCCGGGGCCCGATGGGCCCGCCGCCCCCGTCCTGCTGATGGAAGATGATCTCGGGGACGGGTATCCGACGAGCGCGGACGTGCTGGTGGGCCTGTTGACTCCTCGGCCGCGGCTGGCGTTCGTGTCTGCCTGCCTGACCGCCACCGGTGCCGACGTGACCGGGCACGTTCCTGCCGGCGCCGGCCACCGCGGCGGTCCGACAGACGAGCCCGGCGTGTCGGTGGCGCACTCGATGGCCACCGGGCTGGTGGCTGCCGGGATTCCCGCGGTCATCGGCTGGGACGGCTCGGTCAGCGACCAGGCCGCCACTCGTTTCGCCGAACGCCTCTACCGGCAGCTCAGCCGCCGTGTCGAGGTGGCCGAGGCCGTCGCCGACGCCCGCCGCCATCTGTTGGCCTGTTCCGATGAGCGCCAGCGCGCCGAATGGCACCTGGCGCGGCTGTGGCTGGGGCCCGCTGGTGGCGGCCCGCTGGTCGAGGGAACCCGCAAACGCCAGATGGTGCCCCCGCACCATGTGACCAAGACGTTCCTGGACCGCAAGCACCGGCTACCGGTCGCGGCCGCGGAAATGTTCGTCGGCCGCCGCCCGGAACTGCAGCACACGCTGCGGGCCCTGCGCGGCGGGCAGAAGGCCGGGGTCCTGCTCCACGGGCAGGGCCGGTTGGGCAAGTCGAGCCTGGCCGCCCGGATCGCCGACCGTCACCCCAACCGGGCCGTCGCGGTCGTGTTCGGCGACTACACCCCGACGGCGATCCTCGACGCCATAGCCGACGCCGTCGCCGCCAACCCCGACGCCCGCTCCCTCATCGAAGCGAGGCGCGCCGAGGTCCGCCAACAGCCGGACCGCCTCAAACCGCTACTGACCGACCTGCTGGCCGGACCGTGCGCCCAGGAACTCGACGACGTTCGCAAACCCCTCCTGCTGATCATCGACGATCTCGAACAGATCCCCACCACCAACCCTGACGGCCCGCACCGGCTCGACCCCGGTCATGCCACGGTGCTCGCCGACGTGCTCTCCGCGTTCGACCCGGCCATCACCGACAGTCGACTGCTGGTCACCAGTCGCTACACATTCACTCTCGGCGGGCTGGAGGCCAGGCTGGAACCTGTCCAGTTGCAGCCACTGTCGTCGGCGGCCCAGCGCAAGCTCCAACGCCGTCAGCAGGACCTCGCCCCGGCCGGGTACCGGACCCAGCGCGCCGACCTGGCTCAGCGGGCTCTGGACGTCAGTTGCGGCAACCCCGGGCTGCAGGACCTCATCGGGCTGCGCCTGGTCTACAGCAGCCAGGTCGACCAGGCCCGCGCCGAGGCCGCCGTCACCGGCATGGAGGCCTACCTTCACCAGGGTGACCTCCCAGCCGACAACTCCGACATCGGCGAGTTCCTGGAAAACCTGGCTCTCGACACCCTCCTCGACCAGGCCGGGCCCGCCCACCGCGACCTGTTGCGGGCCTGCACCCTGTTCACTGTCCCGGTCCCGCAACCCGTCATCGACGTCCTTGCCGCCGCTGTTGGCGGATCGGCGTCCCGCCTGTGCGGCCTCGGGCTCCTTGACACCTTTCCCGACCAGCACCGCCCCGGCTTCCCGGCCTTGGCCGTCAACGCCCTCGCGGCCGGACGCCTGACCCCCCTCACCCCCGACGAGCGGACCGCCCTCGCCACCGTGGCCGCCGAACCGCTGTACGCCCAGTGGGGCGGTGCCACACCCCGATCCGCCCGCGACAGCGACCTGGACCTGCAGCTGACCCAACTGGCCCTGGCCGCCGACAACCCGACCATCACCGCCGACTGCGCCGCCACGGCCGTGTCTGCCCTGCGGCAAGGCCCGGCCTCCACCGCCGCCGAGCTCGGCCACCACGCGATCACCCTCCTCGACCGCCACAACCACGAGGTTTCTGTCACCCTGCTACGGGCCGTCGCCGACGCGGCCGTCACCAGCGGCGACGGCGACCACGCCGACACCCTGCTCCACCGTGCCGTCCAGCAGACCCGGACCAGCGACCGGCAGACCAACCCGGTCGGCCACGCCGCACTCCTCTACGACCACGCCAATCGCCTGATCACCCGCGGCGAGGTCGACCATGCCGAGGACCTGCTCCACCAGGCCCGCCATCTGTTCATCGACGCCGGTGACACCCGCGAGGTCGCGGTCACCTGGGGAAAGATCGCCAACATCTTTCAGCAGCGGGGTGAGGTCGACGAGGCGTTGCGGATTCGCCGCGAGGTCGAACTGCCGGTGTACGAGCGGATCGGTGACACCCGCGAGGCCGCGGTCACCTGGGGCCAGATCGCCAACATCTTTCAGCAGCGGGGTGAGGTCGACGAGGCGTTGCGGATTCGCCGCGAGGTCACCCTGCCGGTGTACGAGCGGATCGGTGACACCCGCTCGGTCGCGGTCACCTGGGGAAAGATCGCCGACATCTTCGAGCAGCGGGGTGAGGTCGACGAGGCCGTCGAACTGCAGCTCAAGCGTTTGGAAGTCAATGAGCAGCTCGGCGACATGGACGGTATCGCGACAGCCAACTGGGACCTTGCGCGAATCGATCTGAGTCGCCAGGATCTCGACGCGGCGGTGCCGAGGCTGGTCACCTCGTTTCAGCTCCTTCTGAAGCTTCAACGGCCGGATGGCATCGCGGTCGTCGGGGCTACGTTGGGGCAAATTCTGCTGGCCGCAGGTGAATGCGGGCAGGCCCGACAGGTGTTTCAGACGAGCCGAGCCGCTGCCGCCAAGATCGGTTTCGCGGACACTGTTGACCAGCTTGATGAGCTACTGAAGGCCACAGGCGACGGAAACGAGGAATTATGATCATCGAGTTTGTTGGAGCGGATGTCGAAGCTGCCGAGAAGAGCGTCACCGCGTTGGCCTCGAGCTGGGGCTACCCACCCGAACCAGCTCCGACAGCGGAACCGGCGAACGATCCGGACACCAAGGGCGTCGATCCTGTCGCGGTGGCGTCCCTGGTCGTGTCCATTCCATCGGCCATGCTCGCGGTCGCGGACATCGCCGACCGTATCCACAAACGGCGCCGCGCTGGCGAGCTCATCGAACGTGCCCAACAGCTCAGGGCGCAGCAGGCGGCGGCACGACTCGTGTGCGAAGACCACTCCGTCGACCTTGCCACTCTCACCCCCGACCAGCTTCTCGACCTCATCGCCGACGGGCGCTCAGCAACCTGAACCCAGGGAGCGCCGCCCGATGGCCCGGATCCGGTCCGCCCGGCCCGACCAACCCGGGACCGCGACTGTCCGTGGGAGAGGGGCGTGTGTCAAGGAATCTCGAACGTCATTCCTTGACACACGTGTCCAAGAGACGAATCTTGCCCGTGCGCAGGTCAGATCCAGGGTCAAGTGTCGAGCAATACGTGTCAACACACCCCGTGAAGAACGTTGTTACTCAGTCGGGCACGGACACTGGAGGCCTGGCTATACAACGGATCAGAAGGCTGCGGGATCGTCACGGGTTGGCCGTCACCGGTTGCTCTGGTCGACGAAAACTTTGGATAGCGTGGGTGAAGCCGGTGGGGGTGCAGCGAGACACACGCGCGCCTGATCGGTCGAGGCACACGCCATCGTGGCTGGCTGTCGTCGGCTGAGGCACAGGCCCCAAGACCGAGCTTCCACCCAGGGTTCTCCGTGGCGAACGGGTCGTGCCATTCGCGTGCCAGATCTTGCGGGAAACCACGGGGAACAGCGGGGGACTGGCCCCAGGCGCAACCAGGACGCCAACTCCCCTCTGCCGCGTCAGCGCAGCAACGGCCGCCGAAAACCCCAAGCTTCCGCAGCTGAGGTCCCGGCAGAGCGCCGAAGTCGGCTGCTCTCGCAGTGAAGCTGGCGGCCGTCATGGACGATGACCGCATGCATTACTTCAACGGAACGGGCTGGCTCGCGATCTTCACCGACACGGAAACGGTGACCGGGCGGACCGTAGACGTGGACGCCTGGGAGGAGGCAACGGGCGTGGCCCTCGTCGTCGATCCCCAGCGCGGCACTCGGCGACCGGTCGTGATTACCCGTCGCCCGACTACGGCAGGGGCATACGCTTGGCGTGAGGTGAGTGCCGATGTCTACAGGGTTGGCAGACAACGTCAGGAAGTTTCGGCGTACGGCCGGGCTCAGCCAGGAGGGCTTGGCTGAGGCGGCAGATCTCTCGCTGAGTACCGTGCGCAAGGCGGAGCAGGGCGGGCACCTCAGTATGGACACGCTTGCTGCCCTTGCCCGTGCGTTGGGGGTCTCGACGTCTGCCCTGTTCGCCACGGAGGCGCCGAAGTCCGTACTGGGTACGGAGGATGAGGTGAATCGGCGCTATCTGGCGGAGTTGAGGCGGGCTCTCATGCCACCTATCGGGCTGTCGGTGCCGTTGTCCGAACCCGGTGACGCTGGGGAAGTGTCCGCCATTCGGCAAGGTGTGCAGGACGGTCACGCGCTCTACCAGGCCGACCGGTACACGTCCGTCGCGCGGAAGTTGCCTGGCCTGCTGCGTTCCTCAGAAGCTGCCGTTGCCGTCCTTGAAGGTGAGGAGCGGCAGCATGCCGTGATCGCGCGGGCTCATGCCCTGTTGCTCACGGGCAAGTTCCTGACCCAGGTTCGGCAGTACGACATGGCGTATTTCGCGCTCGCCGAGGCTATCCGCCTTGCCCGTGAGACGGGTCAGACTCAGTTGGCGGCGACGGGAGTTGTGGGGCTGTGCTGGCTCCTGCTGCGGCAGGACCGGTTCGACGAGTCGGAGCAGCTTGCGGCGCAGACGGCAGAGCAGGTCGAGCCGCGTATGTCCGGTGCGACGCCTGCGAGCCTTGCTGTGTGGGGTGAGTTGTGGCTGAGGGTTGCGGCGGCATCGGTGCGCAACAACCGGCCGGATGTGGCGCAGGAAGCGCGCAGGATGGCGCGGACCGCTGGGGGCGCGCTGGACGCTGAACACGTCGACTTCCCCACCCATTGGGGCGCGTTCGGCCCCGTCACCGTTGGTGCGAAGGCTGTTGAAGATCTGGCGCTGGTCGGGGATTCGCGGGGTGTGCTCCGACAGGTCGATGACGGGCCGCTGAGCGCCAAGGCGATGCGGAACTACGGGGCGTTGAGCCCGAACAACTGGGGCCGGCATCGGCTGGACGTCGCCCGCGCTCACGTCGGGCTCGGGTCGCACCAGGATGCCATGGACGAGCTGACCCGCATCCGGCGTACGTCCAGCGAGTGGATGACCCATCAGCCCATGGCCCGGCTCGTGATGGCGGACATCCTCAAGACCCGCAAGCGGACGTTGACGGAAGACATGCGCAGCATGGCGGCTCATCTCCGGGTTGCCGGGTAGTCGTTGCGCTGCGTGGTACTTCGGTCGCTCAACGCGCTGGACTACCGCTCTGAGCACGTGGAATGAGCTTCTGAGCGCGCATAGGTTCCCTCTACCGAGCAACAGATCAGAGGGGGCCGAAGCGATGCAGAGAACGGACAGCGACCGGCGGCAGCGGCTTGATCCTGCCGCTACGCGATCGGGACACCGACCCCGGTTACTGCCCTGGACGACGGAGGACGGCAAGCGGTGCTTGCTGAGCACCGACGAAGGCGGGTTCATGTCCCGGCTCGCCGACGACTTCGAAGCCGCGCAGCTCGCCATGGGCGCGGAGACGCTCACCGAAGCGTCCGAGGTGCTGGACAATCCCATGTCCACGCATGCCGAGGTGCGGTACGCGCTGCTGCGGCTGACGGAATGCCTGGCCGGCGCGCTGCTGATCGCGGAGAGCCGAGGGCTTCGTCTGTCCGTCCCCGAGGGCGACGAGGACAACGAAGCCGACGAAGTCGACGACAGCCCCGCACAACCCGCCGAGGTGTCCGCATGAGCCGGGCCGTGCTGGGCTACGTCCTCCACACGATCCACCATGAGCCGGAAGGCGGAGTCGCCTTCGAAGCCTTCTGTGTGACACCCGGCTGTGACGAGAATTCCGGCTCGCAGGAGGCGCAGGAACCGGCCCAGGACTGGTGTCTGCGCCACACCGGCCGTACCGGTCATGACCTCTTCCGTCGTGTCGTCACCGACCATGCTCGCGTAACGCGGGCCGAGTAGGCCCCCGCCCGCTGGACGGCGAGCAACCTCCAGCGGCCGGCACCGCCCCGTTCGTGTGCCTCCCCAGTCGCGCATGGGCGGGGCTTTCCTCTGCTCATGCGCTCAGCCAGATGGGCGTCCGGGCCTGGGCTGAAGAAGCGGCCGGGGCGGGTGGGCGGGAAACACGGTTGCGAGGATCGGACCATTTCAGGAAGCCGGTGCGGCGCACGTTGTCCACAGGCGCCACGCCTGCCCACGTGGCGACGTACCCTGGACACCCCCCGGCCCGTCACACGTGTCGGGCGGTTCGCGTTGCCCACTCCTGACGAACCCCAGCCGAACCTCGGACGAAAGCCCCCTCATGAGCCTGCACGGTCTGCTCGATGTCGTCGTCAAGGACGCCGCCCTCGCGGAAGCGGTCAAGGCCGCCGGTGGCGGCAACCGGATGCATGTCGACCTGGTCGGACCGCCCGCCGCGCGCCCCTTCGCCGTGGCCGCGCTGGCCCGGGAGGCCGGGCGCCCGGTGCTGGCCGTGACCGCGACCGGCCGGGAGGCCGAGGATCTCGCCGCCGCCCTCAGGTCGCTGCTGCCGCCGGACGGGGTCGTGGAGTACCCGGCCTGGGAGACCCTCCCGCACGAGCGCCTCTCCCCGCGCAGCGACACCGTCGGCCGCCGCCTCGCCGTACTGCGCCGCCTCGCCCACCCCACCACCGACGACCCGGAGACCGGCCCGGTCTCCGTCGTCGTGGCACCCGTACGTTCCGTACTCCAGCCGCAGGTCAAGGGGCTCGGCGACCTGGAGCCGGTGGCGCTGCGGACCGGGCGTACGGCCGACCTCAACACCGTCGTCGAGGCGCTGGCCGCCGCCGCGTACTCGCGCGTCGAGCTGGTCGAGAAGCGGGGCGAGTTCGCCGTACGCGGTGGCATCCTCGACGTCTTCCCGCCCACCGAGGAGCACCCCCTCCGGGTGGAGTTCTGGGGCGACGACATCGAGGAGATCCGGTACTTCAAGGTCGCCGACCAACGGTCCCTCGAAGTCGCTGAGCATGGGTTGTGGGCTCCGCCCTGCCGCGAACTGCTCCTCACCGACCAGGTACGGGAGCGGGCCGCCGCGCTCGCCGAGGCCCACCCCGAACTCGGCGAGCTGCTCGGCAAGATCGCCGAGGGGATCGCGGTGGAGGGCATGGAGTCCCTCGCCCCGGTTCTCGTCGACGACATGGAACTGCTGCTCGACGTCCTGCCCAAGGGCTCCATGGCCGTCGTATGCGATCCGGAGCGGGTGCGGACGCGGGCCGCGGATCTTGTGGCGACCTCGCAGGAGTTCCTGCAGGCCTCCTGGGCGGCCACGGCGGGCGGCGGCGAGGCGCCCATCGATGTCGGCGCGGCCTCGCTGTGGTCCATCGCGGACGTACGGGACCGGGCGCGCGAGCTGGACATGATGTGGTGGTCGGTCTCGCCCTTCGCCGCCGACGAGGAACTGGACGCGGACACCCTCAAGCTGGGCATGCACGCGCCCGAGACCTACCGCGGGGACACCGCGAAGGCGCTCGCCGACACCAAGGGCTGGCTCGCGGACGGCTGGCGCACGGTGTACGTCACCGAGGCGCACGGCCCGGCTGCCCGTACGGTCGAGGTGCTGGGCGGGGAGGGCATCGCCGCCCGCCTGGAGTCCGACCTGACCTCCCTGACGCCGTCCGTCGTGCATGTGGCGTGCGGCTCGATCGACTTCGGGTTCGTGGATACAGCTCTCAAGCTCGCAGTGCTGACCGAGACCGACCTCTCCGGGCAGAAGGCGGCGGGCAAGGACGGCGCCCGGATGCCCGCCCGGCGCCGCAAGACCATCGACCCGCTGACCCTCGAAACCGGCGACTACATCGTGCACGAACAGCACGGTGTGGGCCGGTACATCGAGATGGTCCAGCGGACCGTGCAGGGTGCCACTCGTGAGTATCTGGTGGTGGAGTACGCGCCCGCCAAGCGTGGTCAGCCCGGCGACCGGCTCTACATCCCCACCGACCAGCTCGAACAGATCACCAAGTACGTCGGTGGCGAAGCACCCACCCTCCACCGGCTCGGCGGCGCCGACTGGACCAAGACCAAGGCCCGTGCCAAGAAGGCCGTCAAGGAGATCGCCGCCGATCTCATCAAGCTGTACAGCGCGCGGATGGCGGCCCCCGGGCACGCGTTCGGGCCGGACACGCCCTGGCAGCGCGAGCTGGAGGACGCCTTCCCGTACGCCGAGACGCCCGACCAGCTGACCACGATCGCCGAGGTCAAGGACGACATGGAGAAGACGGTCCCGATGGACCGCCTGATCTGCGGCGACGTCGGCTACGGCAAGACGGAGATCGCCGTCCGTGCCGCCTTCAAGGCGGTCCAGGACGGCAAGCAGGTGGCTGTCCTCGTCCCCACAACTCTCCTTGTACAGCAGCACTTTGGGACCTTCGGCGAGCGCTACTCCCAATTCCCGGTCAATGTGCGGGCGTTGAGCCGCTTCCAGACGGACACCGAGGCCAAGGCCACCCTGGAGGGCTTGCGGGAGGGCTCGGTCGATGTCGTCATCGGTACGCACCGACTCTTCTCCTCCGAGACCAAGTTCAAGGATCTCGGGCTTGTCATCGTCGACGAGGAGCAGCGGTTCGGCGTCGAGCACAAGGAGCAGCTGAAGAAGCTTCGCGCGAATGTGGATGTGCTGACCATGTCCGCCACCCCCATTCCCCGTACGCTCGAAATGGCCGTCACCGGCATCCGCGAGATGTCGACGATCACCACCCCGCCCGAGGAACGCCACCCGGTGCTGACCTTCGTCGGACCGTACGAGGAGAAGCAGATCGGCGCCGCGATCCGCCGTGAACTCCTGCGCGAGGGCCAGGTGTTCTACATCCACAACCGGGTCGAGTCCATCGACCGGGCGGCGGCACGGCTGCGCGAGATCGTCCCGGAGGCGCGGATCGCGACCGCCCACGGCCAGATGTCCGAGCAGGCGCTGGAGCAGGTCGTCGTCGACTTCTGGGAGAAGCGGTACGACGTCCTCGTGTCGACGACGATCGTCGAGTCCGGCATCGACATCTCCAACGCCAACACACTGATCGTGGAGCGCGGCGACAACTTCGGGCTGTCCCAACTCCACCAGCTGCGCGGGCGAGTTGGGCGTGGGAGGGAGCGCGGTTACGCCTACTTCCTCTACCCGCCGGAGAAGCCCCTGACCGAGACCGCGCACGAGCGGCTCGCGACCATCGCCCAGCACACCGAGATGGGCGCGGGCATGTATGTCGCCATGAAGGACCTGGAGATCCGTGGCGCCGGAAACCTCCTCGGCGGCGAACAGTCCGGGCATATCGCGGGAGTTGGGTTCGATCTGTACGTGCGGATGGTCGGCGAGGCCGTCGCGGACTACCGGGCCTCCCTGGAAGGCGCGGTGGAGGAGGAAGTGCCGCTGGAGGTCAAGATCGAGCTGCCGGTCGACGCCCACGTCCCGCACGACTACGCCCCCGGCGAGCGACTGCGCCTGGCCGCCTACCGTGCCATCGCCGCCGCGAACACCGAGGCCGACATCAAGGCCGTACGGGAGGAACTCGTCGACCGCTACGGCAAGTTGCCCGAGCCGGTCGAGAACCTGCTGCTCGTGGCGGGGCTGCGGATGCTCGCGCGGGCCTGCGGGGTCGGCGAGATCGTGCTCCAGGGCACCAACATCCGCTTCGCGCCGGTGGAGTTGAGGGAGTCGCAGGAGCTGCGGCTGAAGCGGCTGTATCCCGGGACGGTCATCAAGCCGGCCGCCCACCAGATCCTCGTACCGCGCCCCAAGACCGCGAAGGTCGGCGGAAAGCCGTTGGTCGGGCGGGAGTTGCTGGGGTGGACCGGGGAGTTCCTGGCTTCGATCCTGGGGTCCTAGGGTCCTAGTACATACGAACTTTCCTGGTGCATACGGGACTTACGGAAAGCCGTCCGCGGCAGGTTGGCATCCGCGGACGGCTTCCGTTACTTGGTGGGTCTTCCCCTCGGTGGGGTCTTCGCGACCTCCGGGGCCAGGGCAGGCCCTAGGACTGGTCGGGCCTGTTGGGATCGCGGTCGCGGTCCATGCCCATCGTGCCCTCGACCCTCTGCTGAGCGTCGTCGACCTGGCTCTCGTACTTGTTGCCCGTCTTCTTGTTGATCTGTTTTTCCGCAGTGTCGGAGGCGTTCTGTCCCGCCTTGCCGCGCATCTGCTCCTTGATCTTGTCGAAGATGCCCATCCAGAGCTCCTTCCGGAGGTGAGTCAGCAACGACGATACGCCCGGTATGCGGAATACGCCCCTTGAGTGCCGGTGGGCGCCCTGTGGTGCGGAAAGCCCGACCGCTAGCCTGGCGACCAGGGAAAACAGGTCGAACAGTCGCACATGGGAATTCCGTGCACGGGGAGCAGGGGAGGGACGCAGCGTGATGCGTGTGAGGGGTGGGGGCGTCGCCGCCGTCGTACTCGTGGTGGGGTTCGCTGTCGGCGGGTGCGACGGTACGACCCTGGGGTCCGCCGGGCCCGAGGAGAGCGCGAGTGGTGCGGCCGGCGGGGGCGGTGGCGGCGGGGGTGCGGCGCTCGCCGCCGTCGACTCGCTGACCGTGAAGGGGCGGGCGCCCAAGACGGGGTACGACCGGGACCGGTTCGGCAGTGCGTGGGCGGACACGGACTCCAACAAGTGCGACACCCGCGACGACATCCTCCAACGGGACCTGGCCGCCGTGAAGTTCCGCAGCGGCGACGACTGCAAGGTGGCCTCGGGGGAGCTGGAGCCGGACCCGTACAGCGGCAAGGACGTGACGTTCACTCGGGGCCGCAGTGAGGTGGACATCGACCACATCGTCGCCCTCTCGGACGCCTGGCAGAAGGGCGCCAAGTACTGGGACGCCAGCAAGCGCATAGCCCTGGCCAACGACCCGCTCAACCTGCGTGCCGTCGACGCGAGCACCAACCGCAGCAAGGGCGACGGCGATACGGCGACGTGGCTGCCGCCGAACAAGGCGTACCGCTGCACGTATGTCGCCAACCAGGTCGCCGTCAAGAAGAAGTACGAGCTGTGGGTGACGGAGGCGGAGAAGGCCGCGATGAAGAAGGTGCTGTCGGGGTGCGACGGGCAGAAGCTGCCGACCGGCGGTAATCCGACGGAGGCGCCCGCGCGGTTCCATGCGAGCTGAGTTTGGGGCCGGGGAGTTGGTGAACCGGCGTTGGGGTGGGCGTCTGCTGGGGGCTGCCGCCCCCAGGCCCCCGCTTCGGCCTGAACGGCCTCGTCCTCAAACGCCGGACGGGCTGGAAATGCGGGCCGGGGCTGGATAGTGCACGCGCGGGGCTGGATGGTGCCGCGCGGAGCTGGATGGTCCGCGCGGAGCTGGATGGTGCCGGGTGGAGCTGGATGGTGCCGCCCGGGGCTGGGGGCGTGGCCCCGATCCGGCTACCGTGACTTTCCATGGAGCTGAAGGTCTCGTCCCTCGCCGAACGCCCCGAGATGTATCGCCAGGTCGTCGAAATGCCCGACACCTGGCCGGAGTTCATGCACCACGACTTCACGGGCAACGCCCACTACGACCGGATCGCCACCGAACTCCCCGAGTACGTCCTGTTCGCCGAGGACGGGCGGGGCGAGGTCGTCGCCCACGCCTACGCCGTGCCCTTCGCACTCGCCGCCGACGGGCGGGGCGAACTGCCCGCCCGTGGCTGGGACCAGGTGCTGGTGTGGGCGTTCCAGGACCTGCGCTCCGGGACCCGGTCCGACACGGTGAGCGCGATCTCGATCGTCGTCTCCCCGCACACGCAGGGCACGGGACTGTCCGGACGTATGCTCGCGGCGATGCGGGACAACGCCGCCGCACACGGCTTCCGCGAGGTCGTCGCCCCGGTCCGGCCCAGCGCCAAGCACCTGGAGCCACGGACCCCGATCGCCGAGTACGCGTACCGGGTCCGCGCGGACGGACTGCCCCACGACCCGTGGCTGCGCGTGCACACCCGAGCCGGCGCCACGATTGTCGCCATGGCACCGGCGTCGATGTGTATCGCGGCCTCACTGGAGGAGTGGCGCGCCTGGACGGGGCTGCCCTTCGACCGCGAGGGCGAGGTGGAGGTGCCCGGGGCGCTGGCACCGGTGCGGTGCGACCTCGAACACGGGTACGGGGTGTACGTAGAGCCCAATGTGTGGATGCGGCACCAGCTGTGACCGGTGGGGGCCGCTATCCGCCCAGCGCGTCCAGGTCGAGGATCTCGCCGGTGGGCTTCGTGGCCGCGACCGGCTTGTCGTACTCGCTGAAGGCGATGGTCCCCGGGTCCTTCGCGGACTTGCTCTCGAGCCGGAGGATGTAGGGCTTGCCCTGCGTGGCGACGTACAGCGTGTAACTGTCCTTGCCGTCCTTCTCGTTGACGACGAGGGCCGGCGTACCGTCCACGGTGGTCGTGGCACCGCGTGTCGCGTCGGTGTCGGACGCGGCGCCGGCGCTGCCGCCGGACTGGGCGTCCTTGAAGTCGGCCAGCACACTGTCCAGGTCGCAGAACCCCGCGATGTCCTTGGCGTCGGCGCCGGTCGCGGCCATCTTGGTCCACTTCCCGGCGAGCATGGCCACGACCCCGTCGGTCTCCTCCTTCGACGAGCCGTCGCTCTGCGCCCGCAGGAACTTCTCGTCGTACTTCATGTAGAGGGTGCCGCCGGTCTTCACGACGTCGGCCTTGCCCTCACCGCCCATGCTCATCGTCCCGGCGCACTCGCCCCGCTTGTCCAGCGCCATGTCGATCCGGATCGTGCCGCCGCTCTCGTCGTCCGGCACATCGCCCGTCATACGGAGCGACGAGGCACCCGAGGTCGCCGTCAGCGCGCGCTCGGCTATCTCGCCACCGGTCAGCCCGTCGAACGGGGCCTTCGTTTTGGTGGCCGCGTTGTCGGCGGTCTTGTCTGCTGTCTTGTCGGCCGCCTTGTCCTCACCGGGCAGACAGCCGGCGACTCCGGCGACGCTGACGACGGTGAGACAGAGGGCGGCGAGTGTGGTTCGGCGCATGGCAGTTCCTTCGAGCGAGGGTTCTTGGTGAGGGACGAACTGAGCTGAGAAGTGACGAGCTGAGCTGAGAAATGCGGGCGGCGGTGGCGCGGTCCCCGGCGCTGCGCCACCGCCGCCCGGCTGGGGAGGGGAGGAGAGAGAAAGGGGGGAGAGAAAAGGGGGGGAGGGAAAGGGGGGCAGGGAACGGGACGTCAGCCCGTCTTCACCCAGTCCTTGCAGCCCGTCGTCTTGAAGTAGCCGTCGGAGGCGCTGATCGTCGCGACGGCGGTGCCGTTGACGTTGTTGTTCGCGATGATCGAGTCGATCCCGTGCGAGGCGTCCTTCGACCGCTCCCAGTAGCAGAGGTCGTCGGCGTTGCCCGTGGACTTGTACGTCCCCGGCGCGATGTCCGCGCCCACCCTGAACATGCCGCCGTTGCCGGCCATCTTCGCCGCGGGCGTGCCCTTCGCCTTCAGGTCGACGGCCTCCCAGTCCTTGCAGCCGCTGGACTTGAAGAGCTTGTCGGTCGCCAGGATCGTCACATAGCTGGTGCCGCTGACGTTGTCGTTGGCGAGCAGCGAGTCGATCTCACCGGAGGCGTCCTTGGCACGCTCCCAGTAGCACATGTCGTCGGTGTTCCCGCTGGTCCGGTACGTACCGGGCTTGACATCACTGCCGACCTGGAAGTCCCCGTCCCCCTCGATCGCGACCACCTTGTCGACGACCTCCGCACTGTCCGCGCCGTCCGCGGATCCGGCGCTCGACCCGCTGCCCCCGGGCTTCTGCCCCGCCGACGCCGACGACCCCTTGTCTCCGCTGCCCCCGGAACCCCCGTCCCCGTCGCCCCCGGACGTCGCCGACGCGACCCCGATGACGACGATCCCCACGACGGCCCCCAGCGCGACCTTGCCCTTCATACCCATGACAGTCCCCTCCCCGTTACGGCGACCGCCTCCTTGTGGCGGCCCGCTCGTTCGCTGGGTCAATAAGATCAGAGCGTGTGAACCGAGTCAACACGGTTTACGCGATGTCTTGTGTACACGCCCGTGAATGGGTAGATCTTGCGTACGCCGCTATGCTCGGCGTCACACGTGAAACGAGGGCTGCACGACCAGGGCTGTGTACGGGTGACCAGAGCCGTACACGGGAACGCCGGGGCCGTGCGCGGAACGAGGGGAGCGCGGCGCGTGCAGGACAACGCCACGGAAGTGACCGCCGCCGGAATCGCACGGCTCGCGGGCGTCGGACGCGCCGCCGTCAGCAACTGGCGCCGCCGTCACGCCGACTTCCCCAAGCCGGTCGGCGGCACCGAGACCAGCCCCGCCTTCGCCCTCGCCGAGGTCGAGTCCTGGCTCCGCCGCCAGGGAAAACTCGCCGAAGTACCCCTCCGTGAACGCGTCTGGCAACAACTCGTCGGCCACCCCGAGGGCCCGGCCACCGCCCTCGTCCAC
The DNA here is from genome assembly GCF_021545335.1 of Streptomyces sp. GQFP. Classification (GTDB taxonomy): domain Bacteria; phylum Actinomycetota; class Actinomycetes; order Streptomycetales; family Streptomycetaceae; genus Streptomyces. Next base: position 6,210,242 of record NZ_CP089312.1, read on the forward strand.
GCGGGCTGCGTCCTGCTGCTCATCCACGACCGCCCGACCGTCTGGCTGGAGCTGGGCGCGGTCTCCGACGAACGGCTCGCCGCACGTCTCCCCGGCACGCTGGAGCAGGTGATCGTCCCGCGCTTCGGTGTCGCGGGGAAGCGTGGTGTTCACAGGCAGGGTGCGGGGCGGGGGGTTCACACGCCGTCCGTCGCGCAAGGAGTTCACAGTCCGACTGATGTTCGGGGTGTTCACACACCGCAGGGGGTGGGGGGCGGGGTGAGTGTGAACGGGCCGGGGAGTGTGAACAGTCCGGGTGGTGTACACGCCTCATCCGGCGCCCCCGCCGGCTCGGAGGGTGTGAACACCCCGGGTGCCGTGAACGCGTGGCCCGCCGTTCACACCCCCACCGGCCCCGAACTCCTCCCCTCCGTCCCCCTCCTCCGCGGTGTCGCGGAACTCGCGGCCGAGATGGGGGCGCGGCAGGCGTACGAGTTTCTGGTCGGGCGGCATCTTGATGCCAATCCGCGGCAGTACACGCTCACGCCGGCCGAGTTGGCCCGGCTCATGGGGGATCTCGCCGGGGCGGCGCGTACCGTGCTCGATCCGGCCTGTGGGACCGGGGCGCTGCTACGGGCCGTTCCCGTACCCGGCGCGCGGGAGGCCGAACGGGACGAGGTCGAGCGGGAGCTGTACGGGCAGGACAGCGCCCCCGAGCTGGCCACGCTCACCGCGCTCCGGCTCGCGCTGCAGGGGCGGACCGTGGTCGTGCGTACGGCTGTCGGGGACACGCTCAGGGCCGACGCGTATCCCGGGCTCAGGGCCGATGTCGTGCTCTGCCATCCGCCGTTCAACGAGCGGAACTGGGGGCACGACGAACTCGCGTACGACGCCCGCTGGGAGTACGGCTTCCCTGCGCGCAACGAGTCCGAGCTGGCCTGGGTGCAGCACGCGCTCGCGCGGCTCCGGGACGGTGGCACCGCCGTACTGCTGATGCCGCCGGCCGCGGCCTCCCGGCGTTCGGGGCGCCGTATCCGCGCCGATCTGCTGCGGCGCGGGGCCCTGCGCGCGGTGATCGCGCTGCCGGTCGGCGCGGCACCCCCGTACAACATCCCGCTGCATCTGTGGGTGCTGCGGCGGCCCGACAAGGCGCCCGCGCAGCCCGAGGTGCTGCTCGCCGACACCGGGAGCGTTGCCGACCTCACCGGGCACTCCGGGCGCGGTGGGCTCGACTGGGAGGCCGTTCGCACCGCCGTCCTCGGCGCCTGGCGGCCCTTCGAGCGGGCCGGTACGGCGGTCGAGCAGCCGGGGGTGTCGCGTTCCGTGCCCGTCATCGAACTCCTCGACGACGACGTCGACCTGGCCCCCGCCCGCCACCTCCCGCCGGCCGCCGCGGGCGACGGCGAGCACCTGGGCGACGTACGGGAACGCCTCGGCGAGACCCTCCGGCTGACCGCCGATCTCACCCCGCCCGCACCCACCGGACCCGCCGAGGGATCGGCCGGGCGCTGGCCGATCATCACCATCGGTGAACTCGCGCGCGGGGGCGCCCTGGTGATGCGTACGGGCGGAAACGGCGGCCACGCGCGCGTGCCCGTGCTCACCGACCACGACGTCCTCGCCGGAACCGCCCCCTCCGGGACGCTGCCCGAGAGCGACGAGGAGGCCGTGCTCGTCGAGGCCGGTGATGTCGTTGTCCCGGTGCTCGGCGGCGGGTCCGTCGCGCGCGTGGTCGACGACGCGACCGCGGGGGCCGTTCTCGGCCGCAGCCTCGTCCTCCTGCGGCCCGATCCGGCCGCCCTCGACCCGTGGTTCCTCGCCGGGTTCCTGCGCGGCACCGCCAACAACCGGCAGGCCAGCAGCTACGCGTCCACCGCGACCCGGCTCGACGTGCGCCGACTGCAGCTGCCCCGGCTGACGCTGGACGAACAGCGGCGTTACGGGGCGCGGTTCAGGGCGCTCGCCGAGTTCGAGGAGGCACTGCGGCACGCGGGCCGGCTCGGCGGACAGCTCGTGCGGGGCATGTACGACGGGCTGACCGACGGGACCGTCGCGCCCGACTGACGGTCCGGCGGCTTCCGACGCCCCGCGTGCCGCGATCGGCGGCACAACGGTCACGACAACGGTTCGGTACAACCCGGACCCGTTGTCGGTGTCGGCCTATACGCTCGGACTCCGACACCCAACCTGTCACTTGTACCTGTCGCTCGTATCACTCGTACGTCCGTCCCCGTCGGCATCATCCGGTCCAGGAGCAGTCATGTACGGCCCCGGCGCGCCGCCGCCCATCCGCAGCGAGAACACCGTCATCACCCTGCGCGTGCTCTTCACCGCGGCCGGCTTGCTCACGTGCGGCTTCCTCTCGTGCGTGCCGCTGTTCCGGGTCGCCATGCTGCGCGGCCGGTGGTTCAACTGGACGGCGGCCTGGGTGAGTCTGCCGCTGTCCATCGTGTGCTTCGCGGTGGTCGGCACGCTGAAGGAGAGCGACGCCAAGGGCGACATCGCCCTCGCCACCGTCATGATCCTGGGCGCCCTCAGCAGCGTGTACTTCCTGGTCATGGACATTCGGTTGGTGGACAGCCAACGGCGGCAGTACGCCGGTTACGCGCCCACCCAGGCCCCGACCGTGCCCTCCGGGTACGGCTACCCGCCCCAGCCCATGTCGCCGTACGCGGCCATGCCGACCGGGCCGCAGCATCCCCCTGTGCCCGCCATGCCCCACACACCGATACCTCAGCCGCAGGCTCCTGCACCCCAGCCGCCCGTCTCCCACGGCCCTGGCCCCGGCCCCGTGCCGCTGCCCCCGGCGCGGCGCCCCGCGCCCGCCCGTATCGACCAGGTGCGCGCCGAACTCGACGAGCTGAGCGACTACCTGCGCAAGCACGACGGTAACGGCCACGGCAATGGCAGCCACGAGGGCGGACGGTGAGCGTGGGGACGACGGGACGCGTCATCGCCGACCGGTACGAACTGTCCACGCTCATCGGGCAGGGCGGCATGGGCCAGGTGTGGACGGCGTACGACCAGCGGCTCGACCGGCGGGTGGCCGTGAAACTGCTGCGGCCTGACAAGGTCGCGGGCCAGGAGGCCGACGAGCTGCGCCGCCGCTTCGTGCGCGAGTGCCGGGTGACCGCGCAGGTCGACCACCCCGGGCTCGTCACCGTGCACGACGCGGGCAGTGAGGGCGAGGAACTGTTCCTCGTCATGCAGTACGTCGACGGCGCCGACCTCGCCGACCACCACGCCGAACACGACCCGTACCCCTGGCAGTGGGCGGTCGCGGTGGCCGCGCAACTGTGCGCCGTGCTGAGCGCCGTGCACGCCGTCCCGATCGTCCACCGCGACCTCAAGCCGCGCAACGTGATGGTGAAGCAGGACGGCACGGTGACCGTCCTCGACCTGGGCGTCGCCTCGGTCATGGACACCGACACGACCCGCCTCACGCACACCGGTTCGCCCATCGGCTCGCCCGCCTACATGGCCCCCGAGCAGGCGATGGGCGGCGCGGTCGGCCCGTACACGGACCTGTACGCACTCGGCGTACTCCTCCACGAACTCCTCAGCGGGGACGTCCCGTTCTCCGGCTCCACGGCCCTCGGGGTGCTCCACCGGCACCTGTACGAGCCGCCGCTGCCCGTGCGCCGCCTCAGACCCGAGGTGCCGGAAGCCCTGGAGGCGCTCGTCCTGCGGCTGCTCGCCAAGGACCCGCAGCACCGGCCCGCCTCCGCGCAGGAGGTGTACGAGCACCTGGCACTGCTCCTCCCGGAGCGCGGGATGCCCACCGGAGCGCCCCTCGACCCCACACGCCCCTTCCTGCGCCCGCACGCCCCCTGGCCGGACCGCGCCCGCACCCCCGCACCGCAGCCGACGGCCGCCCCGGTCGCCGAGCGGCCCGACGTCGCCGGAGCCGTCGACGAGGTCAAGCGCCTCCTCGGCGAGGGCCGCATCACCCAGGCCGTCGACATCCTCGGCTCGATCCTGCCCGCCGCCGCCGACCAGCACGGCGAGCACTCCCCGGTCGTCCGCACCCTGCGCAAGCAGTACGCGGCCACCCTCATGGACGACGGCCAGTACCGGCGCGCGCTGCCCGAACTGCGCCGCCTCGCCGACGAACGCGCCGCCGAGGCCGGCCAGGCCGACCCCCAGTCACTGCGCTTCCGCTACGAGGCCGCCCAGTGCCTCGAACAGCTCGGCGAACCGGCGGCGGCCCTCGCCGAGTACCGCGCCCTGCTGCCGTACTACGAGAACCAGTACGTCGCCGGCGACCCCGAACTCTCCCTCGACGTCCGCCGCCGCATCGGCCACCTCCTCCTCGCCCTAGGCGACCGCACCGCCGCCCGCGACACCCTCGCCCGCCTCCTCCACGACGTGGACCGCCTGCGCGGCCCCGGGCATCCACTGGCGGCGGAGATCCGGCGGACCTTGGAGTGGCTGGGGCAGGTCCGCGGCTAGCCGAACCGGCGAGTGGCCGGAATTCGCCGCGCCGCGAGGGAACCCAGGGAACCTTGCGGGTTCCTGGAGACCCTGCGTCACCTGGGCCGTGACCCGTGACCCGTGACCCGTGACCCGTGACCCGTGGCCGCCGTGCCGCGTGGCTCGTGGCCCGCACGGCCGTCGTCGCCGGGGCCGGACTCGCCGCGTGGTCCTCGACGGCCGCCACCATCTGCCCCGCCCATCACCGGCTGAGGCGGGCCGGAGGCCCTCCGGGCAGTGCGGGACGGGCGCGGCGGTGCCTGAAGTCCCGGTGAATCGTTGGTCGAATGGCTTGGCCACAGCCCGGCCACTGCCTACCATCGATCACCGCAAGACTTTGTGCACCGTCGCACAAGCGCTCCTCGGGAGGCCTCCTTGCACCGCCGTCGTCGCACCGCGCTCTTCCTCTCCGCCGCGATCGTCGTCGCGGCACCCCTCCTCACCGCCTGCGGAAACGACGCGCATCCCGGCGCGGCGGCCGTCGTCGGCGGGCAGCGGATCACGGTCTCGCAGCTGGAGGGCAGGGTGAACGAGGTACGCGCGGCACAGCGGGCGGCCACCCCGGACCAGGCCCAGTACGCGCAGACCGTCGCCAGAACCGGCAGCCTCACCCGCGACACCCTGCACACCATGGTCCTCGACCGCGTCCTGAACCAGGCCGCGAAGAACGCGGGCGTGACCGTGACCCGCAAGGACGTCCAGGATCTGCGCGCCGCTCTGGAGCAGCAGGCGGGCGGCGCGAAGGAGCTGGAGACGGCCTGGCTCCAGCAGTACGGCGTCGCTCCGGCCCACCTCGACGACAGCCTGCACACCGAGATCACGGCCCAGAAGCTGGCCGCGGTGCTCGGCGCCGACATGAACACGACGGACGGCCAGGCCACCTTCTGGAAGGCGATGTCCGAGGCCTCGAAGACCCTCGACGTCGACCTCAACCCGCGCTACGGCACTTGGGACGTCCAGAAGAGCAGCCGCGTCGACGCGAAGACGCCGTGGGTACGGGAGATCACGGCGGCGCAGGGCACGGCGTAACGGTTATTCGTATAGGTGTACGGGTGCGCTGACGCCGGTGTGGCCGTGCGCGCCCCTGACCTGTGGATAACTCTGGGGCTGTCGGTGGCGTGGGTTACGTTCGGGTGGTGAACGCAACCAGCGGCTTCGAGACCGCTCCGGAGACGGGGACCGACCCCGGTCGTGTCGTCCTGCTCACCACCAGCCACCGGGTCGCGCCCGGCCTGCTGTCCTGGCCCGCCTGGCAGACGCTGCACGCGGCCGACCGGGTGCTGTGCGCGGACGGTACGCATCCGCAGCTGCCGTACCTCCGGGAAGCCGGCATATCGGTCGAGGAGGCCTCCCCGACCGCCGAAGCGCTGATCGACGCCTGCGCGGGCGGCCGGACGGTCGTGGTCGTGACGACGGGCGAGGGCGACCCGGCCCTCACGGACGGCCTGGCACGCCTCGCGGGCTCCGGCCGCGTCCGGATGCCCGACCTGGAACTCCTCCCCGCCTCCTACGACCTCCCCGGCGCCCGCCTCCTCGACCTCGTCCAGGTCATGGACCGCATCCGCCTGGAGTGCCCCTGGTCGTCCCGCCAGACCCACAAGGGCCTCGCGAAGTACGGCATCGAGGAGGCCTACGAACTCGTCGAGGCGATCGAGGAGGGCGACCGGGACGAGCTGCGCGAGGAACTGGGGGACGTGCTGCTCCAGGTCGTGTTCCACGCGCGTATCGCGGAGGAGGGGAGCGAGGAGGACGGGACTGCCCCCTTCTCGATCGACGACGTCGCGGCCGGCATCGTCACCAAGCTGATCCACCGCCACCCACACGTCTTCGGCGACGAGACGGCGACGACGCCGGAGGAGGTGAAGGAGCACTGGCTCCGCACCAAGGCGGTCGAGAAGCGGCGGGAGTCGGTGACCGACGGCATCCCCCTCGGCCAGCCCGCCCTCGCCCTCACGGCGAAACTGGCGTCCCGGGTACACACGGCGTCCCTGGACGTCCCGCTGCCGCAGGGCGAGGGCATCGGGTACGAGCTGCTGGAGCTGGCGGTACGGGCGGAGGCGGAGGGCGTGGATCCGGAGGCGGCACTGCGGGTCGCCGCGCGGGCCTACCGGGATGCGGTGCGGGTGCGGGAAGGGGTGGCGGGGGCCTGATCGCTCCGACGGTTTGTCAGTACCGTTGACCCACGGTGGTGTTGAGGCGTGGGGGGCATGAGTGGAACGGTCGATGGACGAGCTGGCGGCCGAGGGCGCCAGGACGCTGGTCAATGGGCTCAGGTCGGCGGACTGGGAGCGGGTACGGGACCGGTTCGCGGAGTGGTTCGCGCTGCGTGGGCAGGACGAATGGGTCCATGAACTCCAGAGTCTGAAAGGACCGTTGGGGCCTCGTTCGGCGTTCGGGAAGCTGGAGTGGCGCTTCCGGCTGAGTGAGGGTCTCGCCGACGCGTGGGACGTGGACGGCTCCGACGAACTCGCCTCCCTCATAAGGGAGTTCGACGTGCCCGCCCGCCCCGAGGAACCGACCCCCGCTCCGGCGCCCACCGCGCCGGGCGACCGCTTCGACTTCCAGGGGATCACCGTCAACGGGCAGTTCGTCGGCGTGCAGCACGTCCAGCAGGCGCCGGGTGCCGCTCCTCGGCCCGGGTCGGTGGGCTGGCCGTCGGCGGAAAGCATGGCGCCGCTGGCGTACGGGGTGCGGCCGACCCGGCGAGGCAAGGGCCTGCCCCAACTGCCGCCGTACGTCGAACGGGACGCCGATCCGGCGGTCAACTCGGCGGTGGAGTTGGTCGCTTCGGAAGGCGGGCTGGTCGTCGTACAGGGGGACGCGTATGTCGGCAAGACGCGTACGGCTCTCGCGGCGATGGCCCGAGTGCTCCCCGGCGTACGGGTGTTCGCGCCCGCCCGACACGAGAACCTGCGCGGACTGCCGGCCCTGCTGAGAGACCTGCCGGGCGAACGCTTCGCGCTGTGGCTCGACGACCTTGACGGTCACCTCGGAGCCGACGGCCTGGAGCCGAGGCTGCTGGCGCAGTTGGCGGCACAGGGAGTGCCTGTGATCGCGACGATGAGAGAGGACACGTACGACAAGTTCCGCAAGTTGTCCCGGGGGCGGGTGCTCGATCTGGCGCACATCGTGGAGCTGCCCCGGGGCTGGAGCCACGGGGAGCGGAAGCGGGCGGGGGAGACCGAGGACCCCCGGCTGACGGATGCCGCCCGCCGGTGCGGGGCCGAGGGCGTGGCTGCCTATCTCGCCGTTGGTCCGATGCTGTGGGAGGAGTGGCAGCGGGCTCGGCGGGCGGATCGGCATCCGCGCGGGTACGCCCTGGTCCGGGCGGCGGTCGACCTGGCCCGGTGCGGACTGCGGGGCCCGCTGCCCCAGGACCTCCTCGTGAAGGTGTACGAGGGGTACGAGGCCATGGCCGGCCTGGAACGGGAGTCCGTGGACGAGGCCCTGGCCTGGGCGGCGGAGAAACGGGATGGCGTGCTGCGGATGCTGAGGAGAAGCGGCGCGAGTATGTGGGAGGCGTCCCCCTATCTGGTGGACACCGCGTCCCAGGTCGAGACGTTTCCGGCGGTGGACTGGGCGGTGTGGTGGGTTGCCCTGGGGGTGGCCCGAGCGGATGCGGCGTACGACTCCGAGGTGGTTGTGGCGGGGGCGCGGGAGGCGTTTCGGGCGGCTGCCGAGGCGGGGGAGGGGCGGGCCCTGTTCAATCTGGGGCTGCTTGCCGAGAGCATGAAGGAGAGTGAGGAGGCTGAGGCTTGGTTCCGGCGGGCGGCGGAAGCCGGGCTGGCGGGGGCGGCAGGGCGGCTGGGGCAGCTGCTGGTGAAGCGGGGAGACCGTAGGGAGGCGGAGCCGTTCCTGGAGATGGCTGCGGAAGCAGGGGACCGCCTGGCGGCGGTATTGCTCGGGGGGTTGCTTGCGGACCGGTCGGAGCAGTGGTTCACAGCAGGGGGGCTGAAAGATCCGGTGATGGCGAATCGGATGCTCCGGATGGCTGGTTATCTCCCTGAGACGTCGGACCGCAACGTGACCGGGGAGAAGGACGGGCCCCCTGAGGGAGAGGAATGGTTGCCCGACATGCCGGGCAAAGCGTGGCTGCGCACCATCCGTTGGGCCAGCCGTAAACCCCTAGACCCTCCCGATACCGTCACCGAGTGACCAACCAGCCCCGCCACACCCCCGACCCCCGCACCCGAACTCTTCACCTGGGAGTTCGCGACCGACCCCTACCCCGCCTACGCCTGGCTCCGTGAGCACGCCCCCGTGCACCGGACGAAACTCCTCACTCCCCAGTGGCGTCGAAGCCTGGCTGGTCACCCGTTACGGCGACGCCAAGCAGGCCCTCGCCGACCCCCGGCTCTCCAAGAACCCCGCCCATCACGACGAGCCCGCGCAGCAGGCCGACACGTATGTTCTCACCGCCGTCACGTGAGCCCCGCCGGTTCTAGGCGCTCTTGACGGCGGCTCCCGTCGGCGTGATGGTCGTAGAACATTGCGCAATCTGCGTCACGACGGAGGTCATCATGGCTCTACGCTCGTTCGGGAAAGACCCCGAGACCAACGGCGACCACTGCCCGACGGTGTGGCTCGACGAGGAGGAGCAGGAGTTCGTCTTCCAGGGATGGAAGGCGGACGAGGTGCTTCAGGCACAATGCCTGACCACGGGGCCGATCCCCGACACGGAAGCCGTAGTCCGGCTGCCCATCCGTATGGCGCAGCAGATCAGGGAGGCGCTCGATGCCGCAGATCGTGCCCCCGTTTGCTGACTTGCTCGCTGGCTGTCATCGCTCTGCGGTGCACCTGGAGACGCGCGACGCCTACGGAGTCGACGACGAAGACGTCGGCTTCGCAGCCTGGCGCGATGGTTGGAGCTATGACCTAGGCGACCGCTCGTCGTGGTGGAACGGCTTTCATGGCGTCGTGTCGGATGCCATCAGTCGCGGAGTCGTCATGCGTCGCGCTCGCGTCGTTTCGGAACCGGTGAGCGAGTACATCCGTTACGAGTACGCGTGCACGCCGCAGAACATCGCGGCCGGCGAAGACGTCCGGTGGCTGCCGCGACGTCTGGCGTCGGATCTCCTGATCCCCGGCAACGACCTGTGGATCTTCGATGATCGTCTGATCCGCTTCAGCCTCTTCGCGGGCGACGGAAGGTTCGTCGCTGACGTGATGGAGGACGCGGCCGACGTCGTGAAGCGCCATGCGGAGGCGTTCGAAGCGGTCTGGGATCGGGCAATCCCGCACGAGGACTTCCGGATCTGAGCGACGCGCACCCATGCAATCTCCCTACCCGTCGACGGCCCTTGACGCCGCACGCCGTACCATCGCGGACCAACTCAGCGAGATCCGGCGTGATGCTGGGCTGACGGGTAGGGAGATTGCTGCCTTGACCGGCTGGCAACCCTCGAAGGTTTCGCGCCTCCAAAGCGCAACAACGCCCCCGTCGGACGACGACATCCGGGCGTGGTGTCGCGCGTGCAACGCGGAGGCCAGGATCCCGGATCTCCTGGCAGCAAACCGCACGGCAGACTCGATGTACCTGGAGTGGCGCCGTGTCCAGCGGACAGGGCTCAGGCGGCTTCAGGAGTCGCGCATCCCGCTGTACGAACGAACGCAACAGTTCCGTGTCTACAGCTCTACCGTCATCCCCGGGTTCCTCCAGACCTACGAGTACGCGATTGCACTCCTGGGGAACATCGCGCGTGTTCACGGGGCGCCGGACGACGTAGCCGACGCCGCGGCCGTCCGTGTCGAGCGCTCCCACATCATCCGAGAGGGAGGGCACCGGTTCGGGATCCTGCTGGAGGAGTCCGTCCTCCGTCACGTGGTGGGAGAGGAGACCACCATGGCCGGCCAACTGGGCTATCTGCTCTCGGTCATGGCACTTCCGTCCGTGTCGGTCGGGATCATCCCCGCCGGACGATCACGGACCATGTGGACGCTTGAGACGTTCACGATGTTCGACGACGAGCGCGTTCACGTGGAGTTGCTGACGGCCGCTGTCACCGTAACGACCCCTGGCGAGATCTCTCAGTACGCCCACGCGTTCGAAGAAATGGCGAGCCTGGCTGTCCACGGGGCGAACGCTCGTGCTCTGATCGCTGCGGCCGTTGATGCTCTGGGATGAGTTTGCGTAGAACTTCATAGAACTTGATGGAACTCTCCTCTCCGCCCTGCCTAGCTTCGATGCATGAAGCGAAATGGGAGGTGCAGTCGTGGCGTCACAAAGCACGCCGGGGACGCCCGTCCAACTGTCTGATCCACTCACCCTGGAAGAGCCGCAGCCTGCTCGTGGGTGTGACGTTTGCGCCGCTCTGGCAGGCCAGCGGCGGGAGGCTACGAACCCCAAGAGCCCTGCCTACGACCTGTCGCACGCGACGGATCTCGCGGTGGAGATCAGGCGCCACCCGCACGACTGGAAGAAGGGGCAACGGTGACGACTGAACCTTTCCCTGATCTCTGGTCGAGCCTGGGGATATCCGCCCTGCCGTCACGACGGTGGGTCGAATGCGCCGACTGCATCGAGAGCAGGTCGGTCGACGACGGGAGCACCGATCCGCAGGCGTGGGCTGTCGGGCATGTTGTCCTCCATCCGGAGCATGTCCGGTTCCGGATCGTCAGCCAGGTCGGTTTCCGCCTCGATTCGGCGTCCGCGCCAGAGCCTGTGGCGCCGTGAGCGACGTCAAGGGGTTGTCTGCGACGCCGAGACGAGGCCCCTCCGGAGTTCGTGAGGACGGAGCCCGAGTGCCGACGCCCTGAACCGGCGTGTGGAGGGCATGGCGGGGGTGGTCGGGTTGAGGTCGATGTGGGTCGGCAAAGTTGCGATCTCTCACGCATCCCGTGCGAGGGCCTGGACGACGTCCTGATGCACGCCTGTCAGGCGGCCGTGAACTCGACCGGGAGGTTCCGTAGTCCGCGCATGATCAGGCCACCTCGCCAGCGCAGGTCCGCGGGGTCGGCGGCGAGTCGCAGGTCGGGCAGGCGTCGCAGCAGAGTGGCCAGTGCGGTCCGGCCTTCGAGGCGGGCGAGTGGGGCGCCGATGCAGTAGTGGATGCCATGTCCGTAACCAAGATGCTGGTTGTCCCTGCGGGAGAGGTCGAGGGTGTCCGGCTCGTCGAAGCGGGCGGGATCACGGTCGGCAGCGGCGAGGACCACGAGCACGGGATCACCTGAGGCGATTCGTTGTCCGCCTACTTCGAGGGATTCGGTTGCGTAGCGCCAGGTAGCCAACTCGACAGCGCCGTCGTAACGGAGAAGCTCTTCGACGCCGGTGTCGAGCAGTTCCTGTTCGCCACGCTCGATCGACCTCTGCAGTTGCGCCCGCTGCTGCGGGTTGCGCAGCAGTGTGTACACGCCGTTGCCGATCAAGTTGATAACGGTCTCAAAACCAGCGAACAGTAGTACGAAACACATGGCTGCGGCCTCGTTCTCGGTGAGGTGCTCGCCGTGGTCGGAGGCGCGGATGAGCTCCGAGATGAGGTCTTCGCTCGGACCGGGGTCGTCCAGGAGCGCCTCGCGCTTGCGGTGGATCAGTTCGGCAAGATAGCCGCGCATCTTCTTCACGGACCGTGCGACGCCGCCTCTGGGGCCGCCGCCGTGCCGGATCATCATCCCCGCCCAGTCCCGGAAGTCGTCCTGGTCCTCGCGGGGGACGCCGAGCAGGTCGCAAATGGCGTAGATGGGGAGAGGGAACGCGAACTCGTGGATGAGGTCGGCGCTTCCGGTATGCGCGAACTGGTCGATGAGATGGTCGGTCAACTCCTGGACGCGGGGCGCGAACTCGGCCACGCGGCGGGGCGTGAACGCCTTTGAGACCAGGCGACGGAGCCGTGTGTGGTCCGGCGGGTCGATGTTGAGCAGGTGAGTCATGAGGTTGGCACTGCGCTCGCCGGGGATGCCCGTCTTGCTCTTGCCCTGGGCGCCCTCGGAATGGTGCACCGGGTTCTTGGACAGGCGTTGGTCGGCGAGCGCCTGTTTGGCGTCCGCGTACCGGGTGACCAGCCAGGCATCCACTCCGCTGGGGAGCGTCGTGCGGTGCACGGGTGAGTGTTCGCGGAGCCACGCGTAAGCAGGGTAGGGATCGGCGGCGAATTCCCAGGTGAAGAGCACGGGTTCGGTATGAGGGGCGTTCACGGGGTGACGGTACCGGTAGCCGTATCGCGTGGGAGGGGGCGCCGACTTGTGCAATTCGCCCTCAACTGTACAGAGCGGCGGGTAAAGTTCCCCAAAACGGCACCGGCCCCAGAGCGCTTGCGACAGCGCAAAGGAGCCGGAACCTTCCCGGCGGTGAGCCAACACCCCGGGGACGGAACAGTCTCGGAGGACTGAACATGCCCATTCTGGCACGCCCATGCCTTGCGGCCCCTGCAGCACCAACGGCCGTCGTCGTAGCCAAGTACGCGCGCGTCTCCACACTCGATCAGCTCGACGGCTTCGGGCTCGAAGACCAGGACAGGCTCTCCGACGAGTGGCTCGAGCGGCACCCCGAAGTCACTGTCTACGACTCCTATGTGGACGAAGCTGTGTCCGGGGCCCTGGAGAGCCGCCCCGAGATGGACCGACTCGTTGTCGAGGCACGCCAGCAGTGCTTCAACCGCATCCTCGTTCCCAAGGTTGACCGCATCGGACGCACGGCCCGAGCCGCCTACCAATGGGCGTGGAACATGGCTGACGTCGGTGTCCACTTCATCTCGATCACCGAAGGAATCGATACCAGCACCGAAGGCGGCTGGCAGCAGTTCACGCGGTACGTCACCTTCGCCGAGATGGACTGGCGACGTATCAATGAGCGCACCGTCGCCGGCCGAGAGCTGAAGATCAGTTACGGCGGCTGGCCCGGTGGCCCTGCTCCCTATGGCTACAGGATCGAGAAGGACGTCAGAGATGTCGGAGGACGCCGCAAGCGCTTCTCCGTCCTGGTCACCGACGCCGATGAATCCATGGTCCTCGCTGTCGCCGCGGAACTCATCGTCGACCACGGTATGAACCTCACCGAGGCTTGTGGAGAGCTGAACAGCCGCAGGATCTTCGCGCGCAGCGGCGTCCCTTGGAGCGTTGCCAACCTCCGCAGCCGCCTTCACAGTGAAACCATCCACGATGGCTACGTGGTCTACCGAAAGACCGATCGCGGTAACGGAAAGAACCACACCCGACGTGGTGAAGACGGCACACCAGTCCATGGCGCGCCGGTCAAAATCGGTGTCCCGCCCATCTTCTCCATGGAACGGGCCGCACAGCTCATGGCTGCTCTGAAGAGGCTCGGCTTCCAGAACGGTCGGCGTGGGAACGGCGTGTATCCCCTCACCGGGCGGATTCACGGTTTGTGCGGCGAGGTGTACACCGGAGCAGGCAGGGCCGCCGGCCGTTCATACCGCTGCAAGGGGCTTTTCAAGGTCCCCTCGTGCGGTGAGCCCCACTTTGAGGCAGACGGCATCGAAGGTGCCGTCTGGACGTTGATGGCCAGGCTCCTTGAAGCCGAAGGTTGTACAGAGGGCCTGTCTGCCGAGCGAGCGGGCAGTCCCTCCGGGGACAGGGAGAAGTACGAGAAGCGCGTCTCCGAGTTCACGACCAGAATCGCCGAACAGGAGCACCTGATCGAGGTGCGGATCCCCGAGTACGTACGCGCCGGTGTCGACCCAGCGGTACTCAAGGCCTCAATCGCAGCGCTCGAGAGCGAAGTGGCGGATTTCCGGGCGCAGCGCAGGTTCGCCCAGCAGTGGCTGGAGGCGTACGCCGATCATGAACGCCGGGCGGGCGACCTCGTCGGCATCGCGAGCAGTGCCGAGGAGCGGCTGCGGAACCTGACTCTGGAAGAGCGCAAGCAGGTCTTCGACATGTTCGACGTCAAGGTCGTCCCCGGCGAAACAGCCATCTTCGGCAAGCCTGGCGGAAGGTGCGCCGTCAGCGAGTGGCACTGGACAACCGGCACGAAGGTCCCGCCGGATCCTGATGACGAGCAGTGGGAGAAGGTGCTGGAGGTACTGCGGCCGTACTTCACCAAGCGTCACTTCATGAGCAAGTACGACATCCGGCTCCAGTTCGAGGGGATGCTCCACCGGCTTCGCCATGGCCTCACCTGGGGTGATATGCCGCTTACCTGGGGGCCCATCAACCCGATTCGCGAGCGCCAGCTCTCCTGGTGGCAGAAGGGCGCGTGGCCGGAGGTCGTGAAGACTCTGGATGCCGATGTCTCTGGAGTCAGTGCCTACCAGCGGCCGACCTTGCCGCAGCTCACGGTGACCGCTCGGTTCCCGTCCGGGCTGCTCGGCGAGGTCCGGAGTGCGGTTGCCGAGGACCGGGACGGGCAGCCGTAGCCAATCCGGTGCCGGGGCTGTGGATGACCCATACAGAGAACTCCGCGACCCGGCACCATCCTCACCAGCCTCCCCGACCTGCAACTCGCCGTCGCCGTGAGCGAGTTGCGATGGCGGGGCGGGCTCATCATGCGTGGACTGCGCACCCTGCCCGTCGAGTTCACGCCGGTTCGCGAATCGGGGCATACCCCGCCAGTGGTGCCGTAGAGGATCACGGGAAGGTGACACTCCCTCAACAATGTGATCTTCACGTGATCTGTGCGGCATTAACTTGTGACAAGTGATCGTCTGTCGATACGTTCGACCACTAGTGCGACGCCCTGCAACATCCGTCGCACCGGCCCCCACTGTCTCGCGAAAGGCAACCGCATGCTCTCCGGGAACGGTCGTCATCGTCGCCCCCGTCAGGCCCCGGCTCTGCTTGTCGCGGCCGGCGTGACCGGCTCCGCCCTCGCCATCCCGCTGCTCGCCGCGACCGGCGCGAGCGCGGCAAGCGGCACCACGTGGGACAGGGTCGCGGAGTGCGAGAGCGGCGGCTCCTGGAGCGCCAACAGCGGCAACGGGTTCTACGGCGGGCTCCAGCTGACGCAGGCGGACTGGGAGGCGTACGGCGGTCTCACGTACGCCCCGAGTGCCGACCAGGCCAGCCGTTCGCAGCAGATCGCCGTCGCCGAGAGTGTGCTCGCCGACCGGGGCGCCGGGGTCTGGGAGGCCTGCGCGCTGCTGTCCGGGCTGGGCAAGGACACCAGCTCGGCCAACGTCGACACGGGTGTGGCCGAGACGGAGGACGGCGCGTCCTCCTCGTCGTCCTCGACGCCGAAGTCGACTTCGACGTCAGCTTCGCCCATGCCCACGCCCACTCCCTCGTCCTCCACCTCCACCGACTCCGCGCCCTCGGTCGAGGCCAAGTCCGCCGAGTCCTCGCCCTCCGTCAAGGCGACGACCGACGTGGCCGAGTCGTCCCCCTCGCCGTCCCCTTCGCCATCCGGCGAGGGCACCTCACAAGAAACTGACAGCTCATCCACTGGTGCGACAAAGGGTGAGGAACGGGACAACTCCTCACAGGGCGCGGAAAGCTCGTACACCGTCCGTCCCGGCGACACCCTGTGCGGCATCGCCGACTCCCTTGGCCTTGAGGGTGGATGGTCCGAGCTGTACGCCGAGAACGAGGGTCTCCTCGGTGCTGACCCGAATCACATCCTCCCCGGTCAGATCCTCGAAGTCGGTGCCGAACCGGGGCAAAAGTAGCCAGAGTTCGCGTCCCGCTTCGCGCTGAATGTCCGTTATAAATGCAGTGAGAGATAGGTCTCAGAAGCCCTGATCGTCTTTGTATTTCAGGGGATCACCTGTTTACGGTCGTCAACGCCCGCCACAGTGGGCCCCGCCGGTCGCAACGCCGAATCCTGCCAACGGCCGAACGGGAACAGTCGTCGCTATCAAGCGCCGTAGGCAGGAGCGGGGGACCCAAGGTAAGTGCCGCACCGGGCAGTTGACCGGAGCGGCTTGGGGTTAAGTCGTGCGTCCAGGACTCGGACGTACGGCCGGGCAACTCAACCGGCCCGAACCCGACAGCTCACCTCGCAGGCGTCGGTGAGGGGATCACGCATGCTGTTTTCCGGTAAGGGCAAGCACCGTCGTCCGTCCAAGGCCACCCGTGTCGTCGCCATCGCCGGTGTGACCGGCGCCGCGGTCGCCGCTCCGCTGCTGGCGGCCGGCTCCGCCTCCGCCGCCACCTCCGCCGAGTGGGACACGGTCGCCCAGTGCGAGTCCGGCGGCAACTGGTCCATCAACACCGGCAACGGCTACTACGGCGGTCTGCAGTTCTCCGCCTCGACCTGGGCCGCGTACGGCGGCACCGCGTACGCCTCCACCGCCGACCAGGCCTCCAAGTCCGCGCAGATATCCGTCGCCGAGAAGGTCCTCGCGGGCCAGGGCAAGGGTGCCTGGCCGGTCTGCGGCGTGGGCCTGTCCAGCGCCGCCTACGACGGCGGTGCGAGCGGCGGCTCGTCCAGCGACTCCGGTAGCTCCAGCTCCAGCAACTCCAGCAGCGGCTCCAGCGAGACCAGCACCCGCTCCACCGACGACCAGTCGGCCTCCCGTTCGCAGGAGCGGCCCGCCGCGAAGAAGACCGTCACCACCCCCACCGGCAAGAAGGTCGAGAAGGGTGACGGCGAGTACAAGGTCGTCAAGGGCGACACCCTCAGCGCGATCGCCGAGGCGCACGACGTCAAGGGCGGCTGGGCGAAGCTCTTCCAGCTGAACAAGGACATCATCGACGACGCCGACTTCATCTACCCGGGCCAGCAGCTGCACCTCAGCTGACCCCGGTCACCCGCGGGCCGGCTTCCCCCAAATAAACAGCCGGCCCGAAGGTGAACCACAGCGCCCTCACATCCGTGCCTTCCATAGTGAAGACCTCGTGAGGGTCACCCCCGTCCCCCACGGGCTCCCCGCTCCGGTGCGTTCTCCCCCGTACGCACCGGGGCGGGGCTTTTTGTTTCCCTGAGGAACAATGTTTACCCTCGGTTCGGTCCATGTTCCGTCCATGGGGTGGTCGGACGGCTGGCCGATCGGCCTCGGCCGGTTAGGCTCATCCCGCAGGGCCGCGAAAAAAGCCCCGCGTACCCGCGTCACATCCCAGAAGGAGATGCTCGTGCCGTCCATCGACGTCGTCGTAGCCCGGGAAATCCTCGACTCGCGAGGCAACCCCACCGTCGAGGTCGAGGTCGGCCTCGATGACGGCAGCACCGGTCGTGCCGCCGTCCCGTCCGGCGCCTCCACCGGCGCCTTCGAGGCCATCGAGCTGCGCGACGGTGACCCCAACCGCTACCTCGGCAAGGGTGTCGAGAAGGCCGTCCTCGCCGTCATCGAGCAGATCGGCCCGGAGCTCGTCGGCTACGACGCCACCGAGCAGCGCCTGATCGACCAGGCCATGTTCGACCTGGACGCCACCGACAACAAGGGCTCCCTCGGCGCCAACGCCATCCTCGGCGTCTCCCTCGCCGTCGCCCACGCCGCCTCCGAGGCCAGCGACCTCCCCCTCTTCCGCTACCTCGGCGGCCCGAACGCGCACCTGCTGCCCGTTCCGATGATGAACATCCTGAACGGCGGCTCGCACGCCGACTCCAACGTGGACATCCAGGAGTTCATGATCGCCCCGATCGGCGCGGAGTCCTTCTCCGAGGCGCTGCGCTGGGGTGCGGAGATCTACCACACCCTCAAGAAGGTGCTGAAGACCAAGGGCCTGTCCACCGGCCTCGGCGACGAGGGCGGCTTCGCCCCGAACCTGGAGTCCAACCGCGCCGCGCTCGACCTCATCATCGAGGCCATCAAGCAGGCCGGCTACGTCCCCGGTGAGCAGATCGGTCTCGCGCTCGACGTCGCCGCGTCCGAGTTCTACAAGGACGGCAAGTACGAGTTCGAGGGCAAGTCCCGCACGGCCGCCGAGATGACCGAGTACTACGAGGAGCTCGTCTCCGCGTACCCGCTCATCTCCATCGAGGACCCGCTGTACGAGGACGACTGGGACGGCTGGAAGACCATCACCGACAAGCTGGGCGACAAGGTCCAGATCGTCGGCGACGACCTCTTCGTCACCAACCCCGAGCGCCTCGCCCGTGGCATCGAGGAGGGCTCGGCCAACGCCCTGCTCGTCAAGGTGAACCAGATCGGCTCGCTCACCGAGACCCTGGACGCCGTCGAGCTGGCCCAGCGCAACGGCTTCAAGTGCATGATGTCCCACCGCTCCGGCGAGACCGAGGACGTCACCATCGCCGACCTCGCCGTCGCCGTGAACTGCGGCCAGATCAAGACCGGCGCCCCGGCCCGCTCGGACCGCGTCGCCAAGTACAACCAGCTGCTGCGCATCGAGGAGATCCTCGACGACGCGGCGGTGTACGCCGGTCGCTCGGCCTTCCCCCGCTTCAAGGGCTGATCGGCAACAGTAAGAAGAGTCGTACGTACGTCCCCGTACCCGGTCCCGTACCGTGTGCGGGGACGTACGCGCGTAGGAAGGGGAAGCGGGACATGGCCGTGAAGGACCGGGACCGTTTCTCCACGGCGACCAGGATCAAGCTGCTCGGCGAACAGACGGCGGCCCGCGTCTACCGTTCCCAGACCAAGCGCCAGGCCCGCCGCTCCCGCCTGACCGGCCGGGCGGCCCTGCTCGCCCTGGTCCTGTGCTCGCTGATCGTGGCCCTCGCCTACCCGATAAGGCAGTACGTCTCCCAGCGCGCCGACATCGCCGAACTGGAACGCGAACGCGACCAGGCCAGGCAGCGGGTCGAGCAGCTCCGCGACCAGAAGGCACGCTGGCAGGACGACGCGTACGCGCAGCAGCAGATCCGGCAGCGGCTGCACTATGTGATGCCGGGCGAGACCGGGTACGTCGTGATCGACCCGGACGCGGCGAAGCAGTCGCGCGCCGACCTGGGCGCGGCCGACCGGCCCTGGTACGCGAACGTCTGGGACGGCGTGGACAAGGCCGATCAGTCCGGCCGGGCCGACGCCGTGAACCAGTGAAGTGAACTGACTAGAGAGACACACGTACAGGCATGCATACGCCCCCGCCTCCCACCCCGCGCACCGAGCCCACCGACGCGGACGTCGAGGCCTTCAAGCAGCAGCTGGGCCGCCCGCCTCGCGGGCTGCGCGCGATCGCGCACCGCTGTCCCTGCGGTCAGCCGGACGTCGTGGAGACGGCTCCGCGGCTGCCGGACGGGACGCCCTTCCCGACGACGTACTACCTGACGTGCCCGCGCGCCGCCTCGGCGATCGGCACGCTGGAGGCGAACGGCGTGATGAAGGAGATGACGGAACGTCTGGCGACGGATCCGGAGCTGGCCGCGGCGTATCGGGCCGCGCACGAGGACTACATCGCGCGCCGTGACGCGATCGAGGTCCTGGAGGGCTTCCCGAGCGCGGGCGGTATGCCGGACCGGGTGAAGTGCCTGCACGTCCTGGTGGGCCACTCGCTGGCCGCGGGCCCCGGGGTGAACCCGCTGGGCGACGAGGCGATCGCGATGCTGCCGGAGTGGTGGGCGAAGGGGGCGTGTGTGGTGCCGGGCGAGTGAGTTTCTTTCGCCCCCGCCGCCCCTACCCGTCCCATCCCGTTCCTGGGGGCTGCGCCCCCAGACCCCCGCTGTCGGCCTGAACGGCCTCGTCCTCAAACGCCGGACGGGCTGGGACGGCGGGCCGGGGTGGGTGGGAAAAGCTCGCGCTGAACGCGCTCGTCCTCAAACGCCGGACGGGCTGAAATGCCAACCCGAAGGACCCGCCCATGACTCGCGTCGCCGCCATCGACTGCGGTACGAACTCGATCCGCCTTCTCGTCGCCGACGTAGACCCCGTCACCGGGGAACTCGTCGAGCTGGACCGGCGGATGACCATTGTCCGGCTCGGTCAGGGTGTCGACCGCACGGGACGACTCGCCCCCGAGGCGTTGGAGCGGACCTTCGCGGCCTGTCGGGAGTACGCCGGGGTCATCAAGGAGCACGGTGCCGAGCGGCTGCGGTTCGTTGCGACGTCCGCCTCCCGGGACGCGGAGAACCGGGACGAGTTCGTACGGGGGGTACTGGACATCCTCGGTGTCGAGCCCGAGGTGATCTCGGGCGACCAGGAGGCCGAGTTCTCCTTCACCGGCGCCACCAAGGAACTGACGGGGCGCGACGACCTCGCCAAGCCCTACCTCGTCGTGGACATCGGCGGCGGCTCGACCGAGTTCGTGGTCGGCGACGACCACGTGCGCGGGGCGCGGTCCGTGGACATCGGGTGCGTACGGATGACCGAGCGGCATCTCGTGCGGGACGGGCACGTCGTGGATCCGCCGGGGGAGGTGGAGGTCGCCGCCATCCGCGCCGACATCGAGGCCGCCCTCGACCTGGCGGAGCAGAGCGTCCCGCTGAGCGAGGCGCGCACGCTCGTCGGGCTGGCCGGGTCCGTCACCACGGTGTCGGCGATCGCGCAGAACCTGCCCGAGTACGACTCCGAGGCCATCCACCACTCCCGGGTCTCCTACGACCGCGTCCGCGAGATCACCGAGACGCTTCTCCGGTCCACTCATGCCGAGCGGGCCGCGATTCCGTCCATGCATCCGGGGCGGGTGGATGTGATCGGCGCGGGGGCGCTCGTACTGCTGTCGATCATGGAGCGGATCGGGGCGGCGGAGGTCGTGGTGAGCGAGCACGACATTCTGGATGGGATTGCGCACTATTGCGCCTCAGATGATCATTGGCGCTGACCTGCGGTAACGCGCCCCCGATGAAGGGGGAGGCGCAGCGGAGCGCCCCCGGCGGACTGCCGGGGGCGCTCTGTTTGCGGGGACCGCGCCGCCCCTTCGGGAGATCAAGGGCGGTGCGGCTGATCAAGGAGAAAGGGCGTGGGCGCCCGTCTGGCGCCCTTTCTCGCGGTGCGTGGCCCATACCTGGGCAGCGGCGGTAAGGGCGGCCCTGTGGGGCATGGGGCGCGTGCGTTCCCAGTTTTCCCATGCGGCGTAGACGGTGCGCGCGAAGGTGGTGACGGTGGCAGGGTCGGCCACTCGGTACGCGGGGACTTGCCGGGCCATCGTCTCGGCCTGTTCTGGTGTGTGGCCGGCGGAGATGAGCCGGGGCACTGTCAGTGCGGTGTCTGCCCATGCGGGGGCGGGGCAGGAAAGGGCCCAGTCCAGTAGCAGCAACTCGCCGCCGGGGGTCCTCAGCATGTTGTGCGGGGACATGTCCGTGTGGGCGAGTCCTCGGCCTTGCAGTCCGGGTGGCACGTCCTCGGGCAGAAACTCGGTCCACCGTGTGTGAAGCGGCTTCTTGTTCAATTCCTCGGGCCATGGCTCCTGGGACATGACGGTAAGCGTGCGCAGCAGTGGGGCGAGATCGTCGGACCCTGGAGTCAGGTTCGGGTGTCGCCCCTCGATGTACTCGTACCCGTAGAGCATCCATCCGCCGGCCTCGGCCTCCCACAGCACGCGCGGGGCGAGAGGCGCGCATCGTGTGACCCGCGCTTCGTGGCGGTACACCCATGCCTGGGGGTCGTCGTGCCGAGTGCCCTTGATGAATGCTCGCCCCGCTGGTGTGCGGACGGTGCAGGCGAGCCGGGACATGACGCCGTGCGGTGCGGTCTCGGCCGTCTCGACCGGGCCTGTATGCCGCTCGACGGCGGCCCGGGTCGTTGCCGGTAGGTCGTGCCATTCGATGCGGTCCACCCGCGGTCTCCTGCGTTGGTCGAGCGAAAACGGGGTCGGCCCCCGACCTGGCCACAGCGTGGCACAGACCGAGGACCGACAGAGGGGAACCGGAACCGCTACGGGTGGTTCGGGCTGTCCGAGCAGTTCGCGTGGCACTGCGAGCAGTCGGCGAGGTCCAGCTCGGGCCAGAACTCCATGTCGATCTCGTACCCGGCGAGGGTGATCGAGTCGACGGTCAGCGCGCGCAGTGCCTTGCCACCGCCGTGCTCCTCCTTGTCGAGGAATCCGGGCTGGTGGTGCATGAAGCGGCCGAACCGCTGCTCGCAGAACTCGGCGTACGCCTTGGTGTGGAGCAGGAAGGCGTGCCAGAAGTCATCGACGAGCGGTGACGGGCTGAGCGGGCGACCGGCGTAGTTGCACGCTGCGAGGAATGCGAGCATCTGCCCGACACCTCGGTCTGCCTTGTCCTCGCTGAGCTGCGGGAACTTGTCGATCATGTTGGACACGAGGGTTGCCCGCATCTCCGCGCTGAGCAGCGTGCGCGCGTCGGTTGCGGGGTGTTCCTGCATCGTGGTCACGTGCTTGCCTCCATGTTGTGTGGATGGTTGCTTGCACTTGCTGACCGCCCCGCCCACTTTCGGCCTTGCTCCTACTTGGTGGGCGGGGCGGGGCTTCAGGCCCGTTACGCTCGACCTCTGGCGGGTCGGCCCGGGGTCCATCTCACCTCGGGGCGGCCCGTTCTTCCGTGCATGGCGGGTAGGTCAGACGTGATACGTCGTGCCCCAGCGCATCGCGCCGCGCTCAAAGCACTCGCGTACGTGCGCGTCGATCTCTGTTTTTCCGGCCCCGTCGGCAAGCGGCTCGAACACGACCAGGATGCGGACGGGCCCGCCGGCTTCAACAACGTCCAGCCAGGAGCGGGCGGCGGGTAGTTGTAGGCGGTGTGCGCCGTCGCCGTAGTCGAGCCAGGGTGAGCCCTGCCGTATGCGGATTCGGTGCCCGATGCGCGGCGGGGGGCCGTCGTGCGGGCCGAGGCGCAGCCCTTCGGCGAACGCCTGCATGCCCTCGCGGATGCTGTCGACGCTCTCATGGTCGAGGTGCGGCGGCGCGTGATAGGCGAGCAGTTGGGCAACCGGGAACAGGTAACCGCGGTGCACTCCGGTCCCCAAGCAGATGCCGGCGACGAACCCGGGGCCGGGCGGGGCGGCGATGCCGTCTGTGGTCACGTGGCCTTCACCTCCGCCCACACGACTTTCCCGAACGGGGCCGGGGTGTGTCCCCAGGCGTCGGGGCACAGAGCGTCGAGGATGAACAGGCCGCGACCTCGGCCGCGTTCATCGGACTCGGGCCGTCGCTGCGGTGGCCGGCGTCGAGGGTCTTGTACCTCGACGCGCGTCCGGTTGTCGTCGGCGTCGAGCGTCACGCGTACGGAGTCGCCGGGTTCGGTGCCGTATCGCACGGCGTTCGTGACCAGCTCGCACGTCACGAGGATGACGCTATCGAGGTAGTCATCGGATGCGCCCGGAACGTGGTAACCGACGTACTCACGTGCGAAATCTCGGGCGGCTTTGGCTGACTCTGGCTCGCCACCGAGTAACAAAATCGGCGGTGGCCCATCGGGCAGTGTGCAAGAGGCGGGCGGTGTTGCCTGCCAGCGTTCGATCATGCATGTCCCCTCACGGGAAGGCGCCACGCTGCGCGCTTACTTCGTAGCACGATCGCGGCCAAGGTTGCATTTCGTCACACCAGATTGCTCCCCCAACTCACACTACTGCAAGCCCTATCGTGTGTTCGTAGAAAATTGCATATGCCTGTGCGAGGGGGAGGTCTCGTGTTAAGTACGCAGGTGACAGCCGAAGAGGGGGCACGGCAGACTGTTCGGCAAGCCGCAGAAGGGGAGGGATACGACGTGAGTGCGCCTACCGTGCGCCGGCGACGCCTCGGCGCAAAACTCAAGGCGCTACGCGGCGATCTGACCCTCGAAGAGGTCGCGGAGAGGTCCAACGGGACGTTCGTGTCCTCGAAGTTGTCGAGGATCGAAACGGCCAAAAGTCCAGCCAAGGCGAAGGACATCGAGGCTCTGCTCGCTCTGTACGTCGACCTGGGCCGCGAGGTGGACGATGAACTACGCGCCGCCCTGCTCACGCTGACTCGGGAGGGAGCCCAACGTGGCTGGTGGCACTCGTACCGAGGCGTACTCACGCCCGTTTACGAGGACTTGATCAGCCTTGAGGCCGAGGCGGAATCGGTTTCGACGTGGCAACTGGGCCTGATTCCTGGCCTGCTACAGACAGCTGAGTACGCGCGGGAGGTCATCCGGGCAACGGCGATGTCCGAGGCGGTCGAGGCGCGTGTCGATGCGCTGGTCGAGGTGCGGCTCGCGCGTCAGGCAGTACTCACCCGCGAGGAGCCGCTCGCGCTGTGGGCGATCATTGCCGAGCAGGCCCTACGGTCGACGTCGGAGACGCCGGGCGTGATGGATGAACAGTTGGGCCGCCTGCTGTCGATGGGGAAGCGGCCCAACGTGAACATCCAGGTTCTTCGGGCGGACGCGCCCTTGCACGTTGGCCAGACAGGGACATTCACCATCCTTGGATTCGGCGCGCACACTGACCTCGACGTCGTGCACACAGAGGCACTGACGGCGGCGCTGTATGTGGAGGACCGGGAGAAAGTCTCTTCGTATCGGGACGCCTGGCAACGGCTGTCGTCTGCTGCGCTCTCGGTCGAGGCTACGGCCGAGTTGATCACTGAGATAAGGAAGATAAGCGTATGAGCCATGTTGACGACGCGTCGACTCTCCCCGTGACGTGGTGGAAGTCCTCGGCGTCCGCGGCACAGTCTGACTGCGTCGAGTGCGGCATCGTTGATGCTGAGACGATCGCCGTTCGAGACAGCAAGAACCCGCAGGGGCCTGCGCTGCTGCTCGACCGTGGGCCGCTGTCTGCATTCGTCTCGGCCGTGGCCGAGGGCAGGTTCGGCGGCATCAAGTAAGGAATCCTGCGCGCAACGACGGCCCGCCCCCGCGGCATTCGGGGGCGGGCCGTCCGTCGTGCGGGCCCGGGGCGAGCCTACGGCGATAGGACGGCCCGGGGAACAGGACAACGCCCCCACGCGGCCCCCGTACGGGGGCCGCGTGGGGGCGCGCTTATGGGCGGGTAGCAAAGGTGTACAGGGACAAGGCGAGGCCGATGAGACCGACCAGGGCGGCGACGGACGGCAGGGGCCAGCGTCCGCGTTCGAGGGTGTCGAGTCGGCGCGCGTGTTCCTTGATCTCCTCGTCGGTCTGGTCGTGGCGCTGCACGAGTAGGGCGAGCGCTCCGTCAGTGCGGGTGAATCCCACCTCGATCGTCCGGCGTATCCGCTCCAGTTCGAGGGCGACGGCGGCCGGGTCGGATAGCGGGGGCTGCGTGGTCACTCGGTGCTGCCTCCCTCGTCGGTGAGGCCGATGCCGAATCGGTCGAGGAACGCCTCAACCGAGGGCAGGGCCATGATGCGGGCGAACCCTGCGGCGACGGCGACGGCCTCGGATGCGGCGCCGGCGAGCCACGGCGCGGCCTCGTTCAGTCCGCCGGCCTGCGCGATGGCGGCGGCGAGCAGGGGAACGGCGGCGGCGATGGCGAGCACGGTTTGCAGGGCGGTGCGGATGGCGCGCTTGTTCTCGGGGCTCATGGGTGGTGCCTCATTTCAGAGTGGGGGAGACGGCGGGGCCCGCCCCGGGGGCGGCGGCGCGGTGCCGGGGCGGGCGGGGTGCCTACTTGCCGTAGGCGAGGCTGAACAGGGCGGCCCAACCCTTCGGTCCGATGGCCGGGTCAGACTTCTTGCCCGCGGCGCGGTACCGCGGGTGCGCGTTGTGGAACGCGATCACGCCGGCCTGCGTCGCGGGGCCGTAGTGCGGCGACTCGGCGACGGACTTGGACATGTAGCCGGCGGCCTTGAGCGCGCGCTGAAGCGTCACGGCGGACGGCGCGGCCTTGTTCGGGGCGAGGCCGGTGGGGAACTTGGGCGGGGTGTACGGCTTGGCGTCGTCCTCGTCGGCGTCGCTGCCCTTGGCCCATGTCCGCATGGCGGTCGGGGACATGTAGGCAAGGTTCCGGTCAACGGGCGTGCTGGTGAACTGCCAGATGGCGACGGTCCGGCCGGACGGTGCCGGCTTGGTGCGCTTCTCGGCCTCGGCGTACGTGTCGACGCTCGCGCCCGGGTACGCCGGATACCACAGGGTGACGCCGGCGGGGACGTGCCCGGCGGTGATGTCCGAGGCGGACGTGTAGATGCCGACACGCTGCCCGGGGAAAGCCTTCTGTACGGCGGCGATCCACGCGACGGCGTACGCCTTGATCTGCGCGGCGGTCCGGCCGGTGTAGTTCCGGCGGTCGCTGTACGCCTCCAGGTCGAGCCAGTGCAGGAACCCGGCGCCTGCGTACGGCTTCACCGCGGCTATATAGTTCGCGGCCTCCTTGGCGGCGTCCTGGTTCGGCCACGCGAAGTGATACGCGCCCGGGATGAGTCCGGCGGCCTTGATGCCCTGTATGTGGGTTCCGAATCGGCTGTCTCGGCTGCTCTGTCCCTCGGACGCCTTGGCGAACGCGAAGGTGAGGCCGTCGGACTTGAGCTTGGGCCAGTTCTGCGCGGCCTGGTAGATGGACACGTCGATACCGCGGGAAGTGCTGGTCATGATGTTGCCTCCTAGGCATGAAAAAACGCCCGGCGCGGTGAGCTCGGGCGTGCGGTGTGAAGAGGGCGGCGCGGTCTACGCGAGGCCGACCCAAAAGCGGTTCGCGCCGTTCTCCATCGACGTCACGGTGATGGTCGCGGGGGCGGCGGCAACGCCGGTCGTGTAGACACCGAAGCGTCTGACCAGCGTGTATCCGAACTGGTTGGGCGGGGCGCCGGCGCTGGACTCGGCGGCGAGCAACATGGGGCCGTCCTGCGTGGTCGTGTTGTAGACCATGCGCCACATCACGTAGTAGGTGCCGGCGGCGGCCGAGTAGGCGGCCGTGAGCGGGCTCGATATGGTGCCGCCCCCGGCGTCGTGCTCCTCGGCCGGCTCGTAGGCGGCCGTCGACATGTCGCCGGTCGCGGCAACGCGGGTTCCGGCGCTGTTGTAGAGGGCGGCCCATGATCCGGTGAGGAGTCCGCCGGCGTAGCCGGTGGCGAACCATACGATGCGGTTGATGGTGGTCGCGGCCCGCAGGATCACGGCCGTTACGCGCATCGGGCCTGACCCCGGGTAGAGGCCGGTGGACACGGCGAGGGCGGGGTCAAACGCCCATGCGGCTAGGCCGTGATCGGCGGGGCTCCACTCGCCGGCGAACGCGGCGGCGTCCACGTACGACTTCCGGGCGAGGTGGTTTGCGGTCGTCGGGGCGACGCTGCTCGACGGTATGGCGCTGAACGTCTTGGTGCCGGTGATGGTCTGCGTGCCGGCGAGCAGGACGGCGGTACCGGCGGCCTCGGCGCCTACGTCGGTCGCCGCAAGCACTACGTCACCGGTCTTGGTGTTGACGGACGTAACGGCGCTGGTTCCGCCGGCTCCGACGGTGAACACGGTTCCGTCGGCCTGCCGCACTTTCAGGGCGCCGCCCTCGGCGTACAGGACGGCGCCGGCGGGGTTGGTCGTGGGTGCAGTAGCGGCGTTGGCGAACGCGAGGACGCCCCCGGCTCCGCCACCGAGGGTGGCGACTGCGCCGATCCGTACGTCGGCGAACGTGGCGGTGGCGTTGGTGACTAGCTCGGCGTTCTTGTTGACGGCTGTGTATTTCGACTGTGCCGCATCGGACGCCTTGAATACGTCGGCTTGGGTGCCTGCGTAGACCACATGCAATGTTCCGTCTGTGCGGCTGTACCCGCCGTTGTTGGCCACGGCGCCCACGTCGGCGGCGGCGAGGACAACGGCGGCGGCGCTCTTGCCGTTGACGGACTGCACCACGCCCGGGGCGCCGGTCGTGCCGGTGTCGCCCTTGACGCCCTGGGATCCTGCATCGCCCTTGGAACCCTGCGGGCCCGTGTCGCCCTTGACGCCCTGCGGGCCGAGTAGCGAGGTGAGCCACTGGGCGACGGTGCCCGGGAACCCGTTCTTCACGGCCACCTCGTACGCCGAATCGCCGCGTACGGCAACGTAGTTCGGGGTGCGCGGGTCGGTGGGGGCGATGTCGGCGAGGTCGGCCTCGGGGTTTTCGGCAGGGAGCAGGATCGCGTACGGGGGGCGGTTGCTGGGCACGCCCTCGATCTGCTCGGTAACGATGTACGCCCAATCGGACGGGTCGATGCCCGGGGCGTCGGTCGCGGGCAGGGTGACGGCGACGGCGCCTGTGCTGTCCAGCTTGGCCGTGACGGGTCCGCCGAGGATCACGTCTGAGTCGGGGATCGTGAGGACGGACGGGGCGCGGAAGATCACGGTTCCGGCGAGGGGGCGGCCGTCGAGGGTGAGATAGCGGCCGGTGACGGCCACGGTGGGGATGCCCTCGGGCAGGGGCATGGGGGCACGGCTCCTAGTCGTCGATGGGGCGGAGTGCCGGCGTGGCGGCTGCTGCGGTGGCGGCCTGCTCCTCGGCGGCCGGCGCGGTGGCGGCCTCGGCCGCGGTGGTGGTGCGCACGGGGTCGGCGGGGGTCTCGTCAACCGTGATCGTGTTGCGGCTGATTGCCCGGGTGAGGCGCGTTTCGACGTTCTGACTCGCGGACTTGGCGCGGTGGTAGATCACCCACCCGACGGTGTCCATGAAGTCGATGCCGTCCATCGGCGCGGTAACCGTGCGGCTCGTCCATACGTTGGCGGGGCAGTCCCATTCGTCGAGGGTGGTCTCGACGCCGTTGTACGTCCGGGTGACCTTGACCTGTCCGCCACCGGTGTTGGCGTAGGTGTTGAGGGCCATCTCGGCGACCGCGTTCCATACGGGCCCGCGGCCGGCCCATGCGGGTTCGTAGTTGGTGCCGGTGTAGGACTGGCGTTCCGTCGGGTGGAGTTCGAGGGGCATCCAGGGGCGGCCGAGGAACCGGTCACTGAACGCGTCGTCCATGATGAGCACGCGGGCCGGCGCGTTCAGGTCGCGCGACCACATGCGGACCATGTTGTTGGTGTCGGTGCCGGATCCTCCGACGGTCCATGCGGCGGTGCCGTCGTCGCGGCCGAGGCGCGTGCCGTAAGAGCCGTCCTGGGGCCACTGGCCGGCTCGGAATGCGGATGCGCCGGTGGGGCCGATCACTTCCAACGATCCGCCCTCGCCGATCTTGACGGCGCCGCCGTTGATCTCGTTCAGGGCGGGCCGGATGTTCGCGCGGCCGGTGAGCTGTCGAACTTGCCGTTCGAGGGTGCTGAGGCGGTCGAGTAGATCCTGTGGGACGGCGGCCACTACGGAACCTCCAGATAGAGCTTTGCTGTCTCGGGGCGCCCGCGCTCGGGCGGGTTGAGGGACATGCCGACCACGCGGAAACGGGCGTCGAGGCCGGTGGCGTGCCACAGGTCGCGGATGCGCACGCGGACGGTGGCGCCGAGTAGGGCGGGGGTGAGCGTGCCGTCGACTCGTACCGTGATCTCGGGTATCTGCGCCGGCGAGCGTGCGGCCGTCGAGTCGGCGCGCGCGTGCGCGTCGAGGGTGCCCTGTTGCTCCACGGTGCTGTAGTCCGATGAGCCGTCGAGGCGTGGCCATCCTTCGCCGATGGCGGTGTCGTCGATCAGCACGGGCGAGGTGAGCGGGTAACTTGTCTCGGCCTGGTTGCTGTTGACGGACGCGCCGCGTGATTGCCACGCGTTGGCGAGCGACGTTGCGTCGACGGGCCACGTGTAGGACGTGATCAGTCCGGGGTGCGTGAGGACGATGTCTGACGTTCCCGTGCGGATGGTGGGCGAGCCGAGTTGCATCACCTTGACGCGGCGGCCGTCGGGGTCGCGGTGTGAGCCGATGCGCCACTCGAAACCGCCCTCGACGGCGGCGAGCTGGTCGAGCAGGTCGCCCACGGTCGACAGGTCGTAGCGGCTGAACGTGCGGTCCCGGACCGTGCCTGAAACGGCGGTGTCGTACGTGATGCCAATGTCGCCGCCGGCTGTGTTCTGCACGTAGTCGACCAACCCGCGGGCGATGTCGAGTTGGTCGACCTGGGCGGCCTGCTGCGAGGTGAGCAACAGGCGGCGGTACAGGTACGACTCCCAACCGCCGCACTGGAGTTGTACGCCGAGGCGCCCGCGGTCGTCGCTCGCCAGAGACAGCGTCCACAGGATCCCGCCCCACCAGATGTCTCGACCGCGCTCGACCCATACCGCCGTACGGCCGGGTTGCAGCGCGCGGCGGGCCCGCGCTGCTATCTCCGCGTTCGGGATCGGCACGGTTCCGGTGAGCCGGCCCGTCTTGCCTATGTAGTCGTCGAGGGACACGCCCTGTACGGGCAGCACGTCGAGTAGTTGGTCTGAGCGCAAGTCGCAGACCAGTACTCGGTACGAGGGAGGCAGGACATTCACCCCCTCGTCGGGTCGATCGAAGAACTCAGCAGGTCTAGGGGCAATGTGGTGATTGCCACTGTCAAACTTTCTGGGCGTGTCGTGTGTGGTGGCTGTCAGTGTGAATGGGAAGAAACTGCCACGTTCAGCGAGAAACCCGATGCGCTTCTCAGATGGATCACTGCTTTCCAACAGGGTGTCCACATGGAGGTATCGCTAGGTTCCCGCTCACCTCAAGAAGCGTTGAACCGAGTAAGACGGAGTGCTGAGGATGAATAACGCGCGGGTACTGCGCTTACTGGCCATTGGCCTGGTGGTGGACTTCGCAGCCCTGATTGGAGTGGTGGCAGCATGGGCAGCGCGGTCAACCGGGGCGGACTGGCTCGATGTTCTCGGCGGCGCTGGAGCCGCGTTCGGGGGCACCGTAGGCGTGTGTGCAGCTCTGGCCGCGTTGTACCGCGCTTTCGGGAATGAGGACAGCCAGTGACTCCTACGGCACTAGTTCGACCGTGAGTTGCCCGTCACTGATGAACGTGTCCGTACCGATGGACGAGACGTTCCAACCGGGAATGATCGTCACGCTTGCGCCCGGGGTGAGGCCGCTGCGGTAGACGCGTCGGGTTCCGATGACACGGCCACCCTGGGCGGACAGGCCGGTGAGGGAGCCGGCGGCCTCGGTGTATCCGCCGGTGGCTCGCCACGTCATCCATGACGTGGCGGCCGTCGTGTTGCGGTTGCTGACCTGCCCACCGACGGACACCCATACGGTGCCGGACGGGGGCACGGTGAAGGTGATGCGGGGCCACTGGGCGGCGGTGAAGTCGACGTATGCGCTGGTGGTGGTGCCGATGGGCGCCTGTGTCACCTGGCGTGTCATCAGGGGTCGGGTCGGGGTCGGTGGGTACGCCTGCCACGCGCGCGCGGTGGCGTTCCATCGTTCGAGGCCGCTGCCGGTGTCCCGGTACTGCCCGTCATAGGCGCCGTTGTAGACGGTGCCGCCTCCGGCGGGGGTGATGCCGCCGGCCGCGGTGGTGAATTGCCGGCGGTCGGCGAGGGCCGA
Source organism: Streptomyces sp. GQFP (assembly GCF_021545335.1). Taxonomy (GTDB): domain Bacteria; phylum Actinomycetota; class Actinomycetes; order Streptomycetales; family Streptomycetaceae; genus Streptomyces. The sequence continues at coordinate 6,241,669 of NZ_CP089312.1, forward strand.
GGACCAACTGATGCCGCCGGTGCCGGCGGACGTTCCCGCGGGCACGGTGACCAGCCACAGCAACAGGGACGCGGCGGGCAGGGTCGGCGCAACCGGGGTCGCGAGCGGGTCGCCCTTCACGATCTCGACGCGGGCGAGGTTCTGCCCGCTCTGGTCGAAAAGCTGGTCGTAGACGCGGATGATCACGGCGTCGTACCGGCCGAACTGGGCGTCTCCGTCGGTGAACGTGACGGTTTCGGGGACGTCGACCGTGACCGGGTAGGCGCCCTGCGCGGCGGTGCCCTGCACGATGGCGCGGCCGGTGCCGATCTGGAGCGACATCGATCCGGCGCCGGTCGCGGCGAACGGGGTGCCGCCGGGGACCACGCCGGATCGGGTGCGTAGTTCGGCCTCGGGGGTGAAGGTGCCGACGGGGGACAGGCGGGTGTCTTCCCGGGTCTGCGAGGTGGGCAGTAGCCATGCGGCGCGCACGGACATGCGAGGGGGCTCCTTACCAGTAGGCGGCGCGGTAGCGGACGGTCGCCGAGGCGGCCGGGTCCGTGCTGCCGGGCGCGGCGCGGTAGATCAGGTTCGTGATGCCGGGGGCGAGTGTGAACGTCTGCTCGGGCACGCTGCGCGTGGTCGCGGTGTAGAGGCGGCTGGCGGTGCCGTTGAGGGTGACGGTGCCGGCGCGCGTGTCCACGGTGAGCAGGTCCTCGGCGGACAGGGGGAGGTCGTATTCGAGTTGGTCGCCCGTGGCGAGGCAGGTGAGCGACGGGCGGTCGACGGGCCCGCGGAACTCGATCACGGGGTGTGTGGCGGCGTCGCCGGTGTTCTCCGCGGTGAGGTCGCCGGTGCTGCCCGGTTGCCCAAAGTCGAGCGGCCACGTGAGCGGCCACTCGATACCGGGTTCGGACATGGGCAGGGTCGTCGACACGCTGCGCTCGGCCAGCTCGTAGCGGCGGGGGTCGCTCGCCTCCCACTGGATCGCCGCATCCGTGATGACGCCTACGCGGTAGCCGATGCCGGCCGGGATGGCGCGGCGCGTGGCGCGCGCGTAGGCGAGCAGGGGCCCGCGCTCGTCGAGCCATGCCACGAACGGCAACTCGTCCTCGACGGGCACCGTGGCGCGGTTGAGGGCGGCGACGGCGGTGCCGATGCCCTCGCGGGGGGCCCGCACCATCAAACCGTCGAGGCCGATGGTGCGGGCCTGCGCGAGCAGGCGGCCCGGTATCGAGCCGTGCGCATCCGCGCGGGCGACCGACCCTGAGTCGAGGGCCGGTAGCTCCTCCCAACCGGTGATTGCCTTCCACCGGTAGGGAGTGCCGGGCCCGATGAGCAGGTCCCCGTACTGAACATGCCCGGGTCGTGTGACCAGGGCGCCCGCGGTGAGGGCGGCGCCCTGCGTGGTCGTCACGGTCGCGCTTCACCCCCTCGCCTTGGCGGCCCATGCGAGGGCGCGCGCGTTGTCGTCGGGTGTGCCGGTCTCGGCGGCGTGCCAGTGCTCGATGTGCACGCCGGCGGACGGCGCGGTGAACGCGCCCGTGGGGGCGCCGGCGAACGCGGGTACGGCGGGCGGGGTGACCAGCGTCGACATGACGCGGTCCAGGGCGCCCTGTCCGGCACGGATGCCCTTGACCACGCCGGCCGGGATCCAACGGCCAACCGACCTGGCCATGACGCGGCTCGGGCTGTGAATCCCAAGTGCCTTGGCGATCGGGCCCGGAATGAGATCCTTGGCCCAACTGATCAGCGTGGACTTGAGCCAGGAACCCATGGACTTGATGCCGTTCCACAGGCCGAGCACAACGTCGGTTCCCTTGTCGTACAACAGTTGCTTTAGGGAGCCGATTGCGGCGGATATTCGCTGCGGTAGGCCACGCACCCACGAAACCATTTCGCCGGCCTTGTTGACCGTGGCCGTTTTGATGTTCTGCCAATGACTGATGATCAGGCCGAGTAGCGTCCACTTGAGGAATGCCTGATACAGCATCCCCGGAATGCCCTTGACCCAATTAACGGTGGCGTTCCACCATGTGACGGCGTTCGACTTGATGGTCGACCAGTGCTTGATCAGTAGACCAATAAGCGTGAAGTTCAGGAACGCGTTTATGAGCGCATCCTTTGCCCACACGACTTTATCGACGACCCAATCCCAAGCGGCTAACGTCCACTTCTTGACGTCATCCCAGTAAGCGATAATCAGAATGACGAGTGCGCCGATGGCGAGGCTAACCCAACCGATCGGGCCCATGCCCATAATCCATGCTTTCGCCATCTGTGCGCCCGCAATGAGGGACTGAACACCGAGGGCGGTAATCGTTGGGATGACCACGGCGGCGAGTACCGCGGCGAATGCGGTGAACACGTCTTGGTGTTCGCTGACGAATGAGAACAGGCTCGACAGTACGGGGATCACGGTGTTGCCGATGAACTCGGTCAACGACTGCATGGCGCCGCGCTTGAAAGCCTCGATCTTGGTCCCTGCGTTGTCGCGCAGGGAATCGCCCATCTGTGAGGCGGCGCCGCCTACCTTGCCCAACGTGTCGACGGCCTTCGACGGGTCCAGCGCGTAAAGCGCTGCCTGCATGTCCTCGGACTTGGTCTTGAAAAGCGATACGGCGAGGGCGTTACGCTCTGCGGGATCCTTGATCTTCCGCATGGAATCAAAAATCTTGTCCAGTGCGGCCGAGGCTTTCGGGCCGCCTTCCGTAAAGGCGGCCTGCATTTCCTTGCCGTTCAGGCCGATAGAGGCGAAAGCCTTATCGACATCGGGCCCGCCGGCCTGCACGGTAAGCAAGAATTCCTTGAGGCTGTCGGCGACAACATCCGTATCTCTCGCGCCAGCCTTGAGACCTTGCGACATGAGGCCCGTTGCCGTGGTCGCATCGAGGCCGACGTTACGGAAGATCGTCGAATACTCATTGAAGGTGTCCGCAATGTCATCGGCCCTGGGGCCCATGTTTTGCAGACCCTTTGTCAGTACGTCAAGGGCCTCCGTGCCATTCTTCGCAAGTCCCGTCTTGAGCATCTGGCCAACTGCGTTTGCAGTCTGGCCGAGGTCCAATTCGAACGTCGAGGCAAGATCCGAAACCTTCGTTGCGATGCTCTGGATTTGCGCATTGGTCGCTTCCGGCGGGGCGATTCCCGCGCGCATGGTCGCCGATATCGCGTCGGCGGCGCCCTGAAAGTCGGCCGTGACGGCGTCGGCGAACATGTCGCCGGCTATCTCGCCGTACTTCTTGGCCTCGGCGGGGGTCGCGCCGAGTTGAGCGGCGAGGCGCCCGGTGATCTGGCTTTGTTCGAGGGCCTGGCCGAATCCCTCCATGAGCAGGGCGCCGGCGGCCATGCCTACGCCGGCGAGGCCGATTTGCAGGCTCGACGACAGGCGGTCGCGGAGACTTCCGCCGGTCTCCTCTCCGACGTCTTCGCCGGCCTTGGCCACCTCGCCGCCGGCGTCCCGTACTGCGGTCGCTGCGGTGGTGGCGAGGCCGTCGCCGAGGGCGTTACCGGCGTCGCGGCCGGCGCGCTCGGCGTCGTCGGCGATGGTCGAGCCGCTTGCCCGTACGGCCTGCTCGGCGCGGGACAGGCCCGTATCGACGCCGGATTCGTCAACGGCGATCGTGGCCAGTAGCTCGCCCACGGTCAACGCCACGGCCTCACCTCCTCGGGTGGTCCGGCCGTGGTGCCGGGGTGTGCGGGGTGTTACCGGGCGGGCAGGCCCGTGATGCGGGCGATGTCCTCGGGGGAGTCGGCGCGGCGCGGTGTGCGGCGCCACTCGCGGGCAAAGCGGCTGTCCCCAGACAGGGAGCCGACCAGGGCGAGGAACCTGCGGGTGGACATGGCGGCCAACTCGGCCGGCTTCACGTGGTGTTCGCGGGACAGGTCACCCTCGACGGCTGACCAGTGCCGGATTACCGCTTGCCAGAACTCCGACGCTTCCCGTTCTTCGGCTTCGTCCTGCGCGCCGCCCGGTTCGGCGCCGCTGCTTTTCCCTCGGCGCGAGCCTGCTCCTGCTCGTCGTGCAGCTCGGCGGCGCGCTGCATGGTCACGCTGTCGGGGGTGCGGACGTTGGCGGCCGAGTAGATGAGCACGATGCCGAACTGCCGGTCGGTCATGCCGTGTTCGGCCCACACGTCGAGAGTGTCGGTACCGAACAAGGTGGCGAGCATCTTGCGCACGTCGCGCGGGTCGCTGCTGTTCTGTACGCGTTCCATCTGGAGCGTGAACATGAGCGGCAGGGAGTCGGGCAGCACGTAGCGGGTGCCGTACAGGGTGAGTGCCTGCCGGGGCCGTGTGGTGTCCTGCTCGGCGAAGAACGCGTCAAAGTCGGCGGGGGCGCCGGCTGTGGGCTGCTCGTCGAGGTCTTCCCACTCGGTGGTGTCGGTCGTCATCAGCCGGCCACCGCCGTACTCGTCGGGGCGCCGCATCGCGTGATGGTGGCGGACCATGACGTCTTCTCGTTGGTGCCTCCGCCCTGCTCTCCGGGCGTGACGGTGGCCTCCCACACAACCCACTTGGTCTGTGTCTCGTGCCGCCACCGGACCATGTTCCGGGAGTCGATACCGAGGCGCTGGGACCACTCGGTGTCCACGTACGCCTGTCCGGCGTCCTGGGCCTTGGTGGTCTTGTCGATGCGGAACTGTCCTTCAAGTTCGAGGGTCGCGCCGCGCTGCATGACGTCCTGCTCGTAGTGGCCTTCGGACTCGAACGCGGTGGTGTCGGCGGTCTCTTCGTTCTCGCCGGGGTTGTGCGTGAACGTGGTGAGTCCGCTGATGGGCAACCACGTCTCGTCCGTCGTGCTGGCGTCCTCGACCTGGAATATCCAGCCGCGGGCGTCGATGGGGCGGGTACTGCCTGCCATGGGGCGGGCCTCCTTACGGGGTGGGGCCGGACACGTCGAGGTCGACGTTCACGACGTGCTCGTGTCGGCCGTTACTGTCGAGCCCCATCGGGGCGGGGGTGCCGCGTGCGGCGGCGAGGGTGAGCCACGTGCCGTCCGGTAGCTCGACGCCGGCGAGGCCGTGCAGCGCGCGGTACAGGGCCGTACAGCGGGCGCGGGACACACGGGGGTCAGGGGTGCCGCGGACGCGGATTTGTAGGCGGGGGGTGTCGGCGTCGTCGCGGGCCTCGGGCGGTGTGCCGTCGTACAGGGCGAGGGACACGGCCTTGTCGGGGCCGGGCGGCATGGTCTCGATGAACGTGTCACCAGTGGTGCCGGTCGGGTCGTAGTCGAGCAGGCCGAGGCCGTCGAGGTAGCGGGCGAGGCCGTCGAGCAGGTCAGCCACGAAGTTCCCTCCGTACCTGCGCGGCGATGATGGCCTCGACGGTCGCCGACTCCTCGTTCAACGGGTCTTCGAGGTATTTCGCGGTGCGGCCGGCGTCGTGCCGAAGGGTCATGTCCTCGTGCTGGCGCACGGCGTAGGGCTGATCAAAGCTGACTGCGCCGGTGAGGCTGGCCTCGTCGACCGACGCGACTCCGGACCGTTCGAGGGTGCCCTCTTCGATCGGCACGCGGCGGCGGGCGACCTGTAGCACGTGCTCGACGGCCATTCGTACGCCTCGCAGTGCGCCCGCTCGGGTGCGGCGGACGGCGGGCGCTGAGTTCCACGTGATCCGTACGCGCTGCGTCACTCGCACATCACCTCCGTCGACTCCGGGGCGCCGAGGCCCGGGGCGGTGTGCTCGGTAAAGCTGATGACGGTGGTGGTGCGGCCGTCGGGGAGAGTGATCCGGGATCCGGGCGGCGCGGTGAGGCCCGGGGCGGCGTAGACCTGGGCGGTGCTCACCACCTCGGCGCCGGTCGCGGACCGCACGCGCTTGATGGTCCCGGTGACCAGGGCGCGCACGTCCTCGGCCGGCTCGTACTGTCCGCCGTACGCGGAATCGCCGCGGTACGCCTCGACCTTGATCCGGTGCCTCAGTAGCCACCGTGGCAGTGCGGGCATTCGCCGATCACCCCCGGGAGCAGGCCGGCGCGGTTGAGGGCGCGGTGCGCGCGGTCGGCGAGGTCGACGGCGCCCGGGTACGTGGGCCCGCCGCGGCGGCCGGACAGGGACAGGGGGCCGAGGCTGACGGAGTCCCATCGGCCGGCGGCGCCTGTGCCGGTGTCGCCGGTCTCCTGCCAGTACTCGATTTGGGCACAGACGGCGTTGGACAGGGCCTCGATCACCTCGGGGTGCGCGGGCATGCCGGCGGCGTCGGTGCAGTAGACGGCGGTGAGTAGGGCCTCGTCGATGTCCTCGGACGCACGGGCGATGAGTCGGGCGATGTCGGCCGGCGCGGTCTGCTCGCCGGTCCACCCCAAGTAGTCGTCCGCGGTCGCGTAGAGGCGACGGGCCACGGCTCACGCTCCCTTCGAACGCGAACGCCCCGCCGGCTTCTTCGCGGGCGGGGCGTCCTCGTCGGTGACGGTGTAGCCGTGGCGCCTGGCGTAGGCGATCACGGCCGGGTCGTCGGTTTCGGCGCGGCCGTCCTCGAACTGGACGCCGGCCACGCCACGGCCGGTGAACCCCTCGCGGGGCGTGTGGATCACGGCCATTAGCGGACCTTGATGTTGCGGAACACGGCGGCGGCCTTGGTCGCCTTGAGCGCGACGGCCACCGGTCCCATTTCCACCTCGCCCTTCTTCACGGCGCCGGCGGTCGTGAAGTCGGGGAGGTAGGTGGACACGATCTGTCCGCCGGCGGTGGCCACGGCGTGGAAACCGTCGAGGCCGGCGCGGTAGGCGTAGAGGTCGGTGAGGCCGGTCGCGGCGGTGCCGCCCACGGTCCGGTTCTCTACCGGGATGATCGGGTCGTTGGATCCGGCCTTGGTGCCCGGGTCGGCGAACACGATGTTCCCGTACTGCTCGCGCTCGACCGGGCGGCCACCGGGACCGAGCAGGCCGTCGACCGGGTTGCGGGTGTACATGCCGGCCCGACGCGCGGCGGCCCGAACGCGGGCGAGGGCGAGGCCGTTGCCGAGAATGACGGTCGGCGCTCCGTCGAGCAGAGACAGGAACTCGTCGATGGCGTCGAGGGCCTTGTGCACGCTCGCGGGGTCGGCGTCGAAGTCCGACCAGTTCGTGACGCGGTCGAGGCGGAACTCGGTGTTCGAACCGGACAGGGCCTTGTCGAGGCCGTCGAACCCGTTCTCGTCCGTCTCCGTGTCGCCGTTGATCACGGCGTCCTGGAACTGGGTGGACGTCGCCTTGATCTTCTGCGCCATGTTCAGCGCGACAGAGCCGGACGCGGCCGGGCCGATCTGCGCAATGACGCGGTCCACCTCGAACGCCCCACCGAGGACGGCGAGATCCACGCTGTACTTCTGCGTGGTCACGTTGCTGGTCGTGTACTCGCTGTTGAGCGCACGGAACCCGGCGGTGGGCTGGGTGATCAGGCGCCGGTACCCGTAGGTGAGGGTCGCGCCGCCACCGGTCGGGTTGACGGCCTGCTCGAACTGGAGGGAATCGAGGACCGCGGAAGACTTGCGGAACTCGTCGATGACCTGGACGTCGAGATCATCGGTGGCGTTGTTCTTGGCCTCGGCCAGAGAAACGGCGGGCATGGGTGGTGCTCCTGTCTACGGGCCCGATGGGGCGGGGAAGGGTGATCAGGCGTTGGCGGCGAATCGCGCCGCAATGGCCTGGTCGAGCGTGGTGGGCTTGGTGTCGCCGGCCGGGTTGGCGTCGAACGCGGCGCCGCCGCGGGCCGGACCGACGGTGAGGGCGAGGTGCGGGTTTGCCTGCACGGCGGCCGTGATGGCGGCGGTGACGGCGCTCGGGTCGGCGGCGTTCACCTGGCCCATGGCGTCCATGAACGCGCGGGAGTCGAGCAGGCGGGACACGTCGGCGCCCGCGGCCGGCGCCGCGGCGATCACGGCGGACTGCGCGGCGAGCTGTCGAGCGGCATCCTGTCCGCCCGTCACGGCCTGCTGCGCCCACCTCGGCAGGCTCGTCACGTTGCCCTCGACGGCCGGGGCCTGCGGCGCCGGCGCGGCCGGCGCGGCGGGCGTCTGCGGGGCCTGGGCGGGCTGCTGGGCGCCCTTGATCAGGTCCTGGGCCCACTGGGGCAGGCTCGCGACGTCCTGCGCCTCCGGGGCGTTCGGCGCGGCCGGCGCCGGCGCGGCCGGAACGGCGGGGGTCTGCGGCGCGGCCGGGACGGCAGGCGCGGCAGGTGCCGCCGGCGTCGGGGTCGGCGCGGCCGGGGCCGCGGGCGCCACTGGGGCGGCCGGCGCGGCGGGTGCGGCGGGGGCGTTCGAGGGGGTCGACTCGGGCATCGGGGGGTCCCTTCCTGGGGTTCGCGGGCATGCAAAAGGGGCCCGCCGCGGCGGGCCCCCTGGGGGTGAGGTGGTCGGGTGAGCGCTACGTGTCGGCGTCCTCGCCCTGGTCTGCGATCGGGCGCTCGCGGGCATAGCCCTTGATCCACGCCGTACGGAGCAGAGACGTTGCGGGGTACGGGCACGCCCTCGGCTCGTCGCCGTTGCGTCCGGCCTCGGCGCCGGCCAGTAGCGCGCGCACGATGTCCTCGCGGGTCCCCACTGCTCACCTCTTGTTCTGTTGGTCGCTCTCGTTCTTGCGGGCGCCGGACGCCCAACGCTGTTCCTGGCCGGTCGCCTTCTCGATGAACTCGGCCTGAGTGAGACGGCCGTGCGTCGCCCACCACTCTTTCAGCTCGTCCGACGCGCGCGCGTACGCGATGCGGGCCGGACCGCTGAACAGAGACTGTGGGTTGTGCCCGGCGGCCTGCGCCTTCTTATTGAGTAGGTAGCCGTTCGTGGCGTCCTCGGCGGCGAGCATCTGCCGGTAGCAGTACTCGTCATACATGGCGCGGGCCTCGGCGCGGGTGACCTTCCGGGCGGTCTCCGCGGTCACTCCTCGGGCGGCGTCCGCGGCAATGGCGGTAGCCAACTCGTCGGCCCACGTGGCGTCATCGGCGAGGGCGCCCCAACCGTCGGGGTTGGGGGCGTCGCCCATGGCGTCGGCGAGGGCGTCGCGGTCGGTGAGCAGGTCGGCCACGGCGTCGCCGGTCGCGGCCGGCGAGGGCAGGGGCACGGCGTCGCGGCGGTCCATCTCCGCGGCGATCCGTAGTAGCTCGTCGTTGTTGGCGTACTGCATGCACCACGCCAACGCGTCGTCCCCCACCTGCGAGAGATCCGCGGCAAGCGTCCCGTTCGGGAAGTGCGCGGCGAGCAGGTCGCGGCGGTGCGCCTCGGCGGCGAGGCTGGCCACGTCGTCGGTGCCGTGCGCGATGGCCTCGCGCACACGCGCGGCGAGCTGGTCATCGGACAGGCGGACAAGGTCCGTGCGGACGTCGGGCAAGCGGGCGGCGAGGTCGCGGCGGTCCATCTCGCCGGCGATGCGCAACGCGTCGGACGTGTCGACGTGTGCGAGCAGGCGCCCCAACTCGTCGTCCGACAACCCGGTGAGGTCGTCGGACAGGCGTCCGCCGGGCGCGGCGCGGTCGAGCAGGTCGGCGACGTCGCGGCGGTCGGCCTCGGCGCGGATGCGGTCGCGGGCCTGCTGGTCGAGCAGGCCGGAGCGTTCCGCGGCGGCGAGCTGGTCATCGGTCATGGCGCGCACGCTGCGCTCGTCGCCGGACCACACGCGGGCGGCGTCGACCTGCTCGGGCGTCGCCGGCGTGCGCGGATCCGGGAGGTTCGAGGCTCCGGGCTGCTCGCGGTGCCTGAGCCGGCGTAGGTCGGGGTGGGCGGCGAGATGGTCGCGCATGTTGCTCTGCCACTGCCTCACCTTGGCGTTCGCCTGTCGCTTCGCCTCGGGGTCGACGGTGGCGGCGGCGCGGTTCTTGTACTTCCTGATGTGCCGCTCGATCTCGCGCTGTCGCTGCCCTGCCTCGTACCCGTCGGGGTCACTGTCCGGCTCGTCGAGGCGGGTGATGCCGGGGGTGTAGGCGGACGTCGAGTGGCGGCAATTGGGGTGCTGCAACCCTGCGAGGCGGGCCTCGTCGAGGGATCCGGCGACGTCCACGCGGACCATGCGGCCGTCCTCGACGGCGTGCTCAACCTCGACCGTGCGGGCGCCGGCGGCCCCGGACAGGGACAACACCTTGCCTTCCCACCTGCGACACAGGGGGCACTCGCGCGGGGCGTCGGACACGATGACCAGATCGATTCCGGCGTCGGTGAGGGTGCGCGCGTGCGCCTCGGTCGCGGCCCGTCCGACGGACGTCCGTACGGCCATCTCGGCGTAGCTCGTGAGCTGCCATCGGCGGCCGGCGCGGTCTGTGAACGACGTGATGCCGCGGTCGGCCCATGCGCGCATGGCGTCCTGAGTGGCGTGCCGGCGGGTGCCGGTACCGAGCAGGGGCGTTGCGGTCACCTCGGCGACCACGGCGCGGTATCCGTCCTCGACGGTCCGCAGAATCGATCGGTGCCGGTCGGTGAGCAGGTCGACGGTTTCCTGTGCGAGGCGGTCGACGGCCTGAGCCTGCGGGGTGACGTCGTCGACCAGCCGGCGCGCGTCGTCGGACAGGGCGCCCAACTCGGCGACGGCGGACCGGTGACCGGTGTTGTACGCCTCGGCCACGGCGTCGAACACGTCAAGGGCGACGGCCTTTCCCACCTCGTCGACAACGGCCTGTGAGGCGGTGCGTAGGGCCTGCACGGCGGACAGCTTGCGCTCGGCCCACCCCGGGGCGTCGAGGCCGGCGGCGAGCTGTCGGGCGATGATGCCCAACAAGCGTTCCTCGGCCTGCGCGTACAGGTCGCGGGTGCCCGCGGCGAGGTCTTCGACCATGCCCGGATGGATCGGCATCGGACACCCTCCCCCGAGTGACGCGAAAGCTAGTGATCTAGGGAGACTGGGCCGTCTACGCTGTTGCGGCGGAGGGGAGACGCAATGTCGGAGCCGAGAATAGGGACCGCTGGGCGGAGTGCCAGCAGCCCAGTGCCCAGTCAAAGAGAGACGAGCGATGGAGGGGCTGGGCAGGCCAGAGAATCGATTCCGTGGCGTCCCCCGGGGCGGGTGCAGCGTAGATCCGTGACCCTTCGAGTAGATATCGAGGTCCCGGGGGCGGGTCACGTCGGGGTCCTGGAAATAAGCGGTAGTGACGAGCGACTAACTGACTCGGAAGCGGCAAGGATTCAGCGTCGGCGAGTCGCCCGGACGGGGCCAATTTCTTCCCCTACGCTTAGCGATTTTGTTGCCACTCGCTACTATGCCTTTCCAGCCGTGGGTATGTACGCATTCGCTTCTCTGGCCGAATCTGCTGCGCAGTTGGAGGGGGTGAATTTGCGTGAATACCTGCTTGAGCTTCTTTTCAGTGACGAAGCTGTTGTTCCGCACTTCAACTCTCCGCCCTCCACTTGGGCGCCTGTCAGGGTGGTTGCCGAGCAGGCTTCAGCTATAGGGCTTGGCGTTACGTGGGGGAGTAGCGGACCGGCTATGGTCGGGGCTTACCTCGGGGGAATCTTCCTGGTTAAATTCCTTACCCCCGTAGTTGCCGAGGCTGGAAACGCCACGGCTGCGGGGGTGAGTGCGAAGATCCGAGCCGCTTTCGGGATTGATGATTCGCGGCAGCCTTCGGAACCGGATTCCTTGAATGAGCGTACTGAGCCCGGTGATCAGGAATCACGGCGTGGTGAGGCGCCTGATGCCGGCGAGTCGGATTCTTCGCAATAGTGCGATTGTTCTACGCCGAGGCGCCTCAGGACACGGCGGAGGCGGTCACATTGGGAAACTGCCAACCGGGTCGGGCGCTGCGGCGCCGGTCTCGGCAAGGATGACGTGTTGACCGAACTAAATCATGCGTATTCGCAGGTCAGAGTGCCTTTCTGCTAGTTTTCGCGCCGTGTCTGGCGAACGACGTCCCGGAAGGGACCTGAAGAACTTCGTCCTGCCTCAAGTGGGCCGATTATTGGAGACGGGAGACTGTTGGGAGCCGTACCAGGTACTGGACCCGCACGGCATACCGATCGAGGCCGTTGCGGTGTACCTCAAGGATTTGGTTGCAGCGGACGGCTCACCCCTGACTCCGCGCTCATACGGTATGGATCTACTGCGTTGGTGGCGGTACCTGTGGGCGTTCGGGCTCGAGTGGGACCGCGCGGTTCGGGAAGACGCCCGGGACTTCATGCTGTGGATGCGGCTTGCAGACAAGCCGGTGCGCATTCATTGGCGTCATCGAGGCAAGGACCCGGCGGAGATCCCAGCCTCCTCCCGGACTGCCAGGCCGGAACCCGGTACGCCGAATCCGGTGACCGGAAAGCCCTCCGTCGGCAAGAAGTACGCGCCGAGCACACGAGCGCACTGCGAGACGGTGCTGCGGTCGTTCTACGACTTCCACTTGGAGCGCAACACCGGATCGCTGCTGGTCAACCCGTTCCCTCTTGTCCGTAGCAGGCGCTCGGCCCGTGCTAATGCGCACCACAGCCCTGAAAAGCCCTACAGAAACCAACGTACCGGCCTATATCGGCCCAAACTACCCAAGCGGATCCCGCGGCAGATCCCCGAGGAGAAGTACACCGAGGTCTTCGCGGGCCTCCGCTCGCATCGCGACCGGGCTCTGCTGGCGTTCTGGGTCGCGACAGGGGCCCGCGCGGAGGAACTGCTTACCTCCACTCAGAGTGACGCCGACGTCGGCGAGCAGACCATCGGTGTGATTCGTAAGGGCAGCCGCGCTTACCAGGAACTCCCTGCCACTCGCGACGCGTTCGTGTGGCTGCGCCTCTACCAGGAGGAAGCCTGGAAGAAGGGCGTCCCTCGCGGACGTAAGCGGCCACTGTGGTGGACACTGCGCCGTCCCTGGCGGCCATTGCAGTACGACGCGGCCCGCATGATGTTCAACCGGGCCAACGAACTCTTGGGCACGAACTGGACCCTTCACGATCTGCGGCACACCGCAACGTTCCTGATGCTGGACGACCCGGACATGCCGCCCGTCTACGTCCAGCACATCCTGGGCCACAAGTACCTGTCGACCTTGGACATCTACAACCGTCCCACCAAAGACGACGTCATCACGGCCGGGCTCGCCCACCATGCCCGGCAGCAGCAGCGTCGAGAGAATCCGCCGCCGGCACCGCCAGCCCCGGCCTATAACCCCGACTCTCTCAACATCCTTTTCGGAAGGCCCTCTTCGTGACCAGCCGCCTCGCCGTGCCCTCCCGCCCAGCGTCGGCCACTCATCGGGGAGAAGAGGCTGCCGCCCTGCTTCGAGCGTTCCCGCCTCGTTCCCGGACAACCTCGTGGCCACTGACTACAGCACCACGCGAGGCGGTCCTTGACCGCCTGGACAAGCCGCCCCTCCGAAGAGAGAACGCAGGAGTTCGGAGCTCTCATATGGTCGGAGCCCGTCTGCTGCTGAGCTGGCTGGAGACATTCCCCGGCGAGACCTGGCAGGAACGATGGAACGCCGCTCCTGCCTCCGCTGCCTACGACAACTGGCAGCAGGGAATCCTGGCCTGGGCGTCTACCCTCGGCAGGAGCCCCAGCCGTACTGCACTCAAGTCTGGCCTGCTGGCTTTGACTTGCGCGGATGTCATCCGCCCCAGTATGGAATGGCTGGCCGGGAACTCCTCGAGATACCTGCGGCCCGCTATCGCCGCTACGCGCGACCCCACTGGATTTGCCCGCTTGGTAAGTGACACCTCTGGACACGACCGGGCCAACCGCAACAGCTCAGAAGCCTATAAGTTCATCGCCCAAATCGTCGCCGCTTACGGCGGTGGCGTCGACGACATTGTCGTAGGCGACCTGCTGACTCATCCGAAGCTGGTCGCAGGGTCGAGCGGAAAAGCCGTCCGACTCGCCTACACCTGGCTCCGGAACCGGGGTCAGTTCCCTCCTGATGCCCCCGTCACCCTCAACCACGTGGCTGTCCGCACGGGACAGCTGCGACCAGCCGAGCTCATAGATCGCTACAAGCTGCACTGCCGGCCCGTTCGTGATCTCTTGGTCGATTACCTCACCGAACGCCAGCCCACCCTCGATTACACCAGTCTCAAGAGCCTCGCCTCCGAACTGGGCCGCCTATTCTGGGCTGATCTCGAACATCACCACCCCGGCATCGACACCCTCCGGCTGCCGAAAGACGTGAGTGACGCCTGGAAAGCACGCATCGCGGTGAAGACCACACGTCGGCGTCGCCCTGACGGCACCGTCCAGACAACGATCGAACCCCGCGAGAGCGCACCGGCCGTCAAGATTTCGGTACGCGCCTTCTATCTGGACCTCGCGGAGTGGGCCCTCGACGAGCCCGAACGATGGGGGCACTGGGCTGCACCATGCCCGGTCAGCGAAGCGGAGTTGGCAAAGAAGAAGCATGAGCAGCGGAAGAAGTCCAGGTCAGACCAACGCACCCGTGAACGTCTGCCTGTATTGCCGGTTATTGTCCAAACCGCTGAGCTGCTCCTCAAAGAAGCCACTGCACGCCTCGAAACTATTGAATCAGCTCCGTTGGGCTCCACCGTGAAATTTCGCGGGGAGACCTTCACCCTCCCCGAGTCCTCCAGCCGCGCCGACGGAAAACCAGGACGCGTCCGGGACATCAACGGGACCAGCCGGGACATCCGTGGCGAAGAAAAGCGGGCGTTCTTCGCGTGGGCGACGATCGAAATCCTGCGCCATACAGGCATCCGGATTGAGGAGCTCCAAGAACTCAGCCATCACAGCATCATCCGCTACAAGCTCCCCACCACCGGCGAGACGGTCCCCCTCCTTCAGATCGCGCCGTCAAAGACCGACAAAGAGCGACTGCTGCTCATCGACCCAGAACTTGCCGACGTTCTGAGCGCAGTCATCAGTCGCGCCCGTCAACCCGACGGGACTATTCCATCAATCCAAACATACGACGCGCATGAAAGGGTCTGGAATGCCCCGATGCCCATCCTCTTCCAGTGGGCCGTCAGTGGTGAACACAGAGCCATCTCATATGGCACCATCCGCAGGGCCTTGGATGAAACCCTCGAAGCATCCGGACTCATAGACAAATCCGGAATGCCGCTGATTTTTCGGCCGCACGACTTCCGTAGGATCTTCATCACCGACGCCATCATGAACGGCCTGCCGCCCCACATTGCCCAAGTTATCGCAGGCCATGACAGCCTCACGAGCACGATGGGCTACGCCGCAATCTACCCTGCCGAAGCCATCGAGGCGCACCGTGCTTTCATCGCTCGCCGACGCCAGGACCGGCCTGCCGAAGAGTACCGTACAGTCACACCAGAGGAATGGGACGAATTCCTCGGCCATTTTGAAAGGAGGAAACTCGCCCTCGGGGAGTGTGGGCGAGCCTACGGAACCGAATGCAGTCACGAGCATGCGTGCGTCCGCTGCCCCGTACTCATTACCAGCCCTACCGAACGACCCCGGCTGATTGAAATCCGGGACAACTTGCGAGACCGCATCTCCGAAGCAGAGCGTGAAGGGTGGCTGGGAGAAGCAGAGGGGCTACGGGTCAGTCTCACCGCAGCTGATGAGAAGATCACGCAACTGAACATTAGGGAAGAACGAAAAAGGTCTCCAATTTTCCTTGGAGTCCCTTCGTTTGATCAGGTAGTCGGCCGCACAAGCGAAAGCCCAGGGTTTCACAGGGCCAGCGATCCAGATGAGTCGACGAGATGAAATCAGAGTCGATAGACAGCGAAACGCGGCGGCCTTGACCATCGACAGGCCAGGGCGCGTATCGGATCGCGTACGGCGGGCAGCACCGCCAGCCGACCAGTGCCGGAGTCCGTTCTGCCCGCTGAACAGTACGAACGCTGGTTCCGGTGCTGACAGCCTCGCGTAGAAAGGATATCCGTCCCTGGCAGGTCGGCTGTCGGCTATGGTGAAGGCATGTGCTGCCCCATGACTACCCGTACCGCCGCTTAGCGGCGGTACCCGAGGTTGCTGTAACCGCGGCCTCATTGCTGCCCCTGCCGGGGCCAGCGCCAAGACGTACCGCCGGATCAGTGTCCTGCCGGCAGTCACTCCCTTAATTCTGTGCTGCCGGGCCATCCTGCCTGATCAGGGGAGTCATGTCTCAGTCGCAGCGTTTCGATTCACAGTACGAAAACCCATTCCCATGCCCGGATGCAGCCAGGCCCGTCACGCAGGACCCGCGTGTCGCCACCCTGCTCCTGATGGTCGGGCTCCCCGGAGCCGGGAAAACCACCCGGGCCAAAGAGCTCGCCGCAACGCACCGGGCGCTGCGGCTGACCCCAGATCACTGGATGATCCCGCTGTTTGGCGATTCGATGGCCGACGGCAAGCGCTTTGTGCTCGAAGGGCGGCTCATCTCGGTCGCTCTGCAGGCGCTGCGGCTGGGGACCAGCGTCGTGCTCGACTACGGGCTCTGGGGCCGCGATGAACGGTCGGCACTGCGCTGGCTGGCACGGTCGGCCGGGGCAGCATGCCAGGTGGTCTACGTGCCCGTGGACAAGGACGTCCAACTCGCCCGCATCGCGCACCGCCAGGCGACGACACCGCATCAGACGTTCCCGATGAGCGAGGCCGACGTAGACCAATGGCGGGAGCAGTTCCAGGTGCCTGACGCCGCCGAACTCGATGGCGGCGAGATTCCCAGCCCGCCGCCGGGCTGGCCGGGGTGGTCGGAGTGGGCAGAAGACCACTGGCCCTCGTACACCGACAGCTAAAGGCGGTGCCGTAACCGGTGGTCGTGCTCGGCAGTGCGAAACCTGCTCGCCCTGTTGGCCTGTGATCTTCTACGTTGAGCGGATGCAGGAACCAGTTGGACTGCCAGCACTCGTGGTCGAGTGGTGCACGCGCGAGCTGGGTGGAACGCCCGTCGAGAGACTGCTCTCCACCACGCAGATGTCGGAAGTGGCGGCCGTTCGTCTGGACGACGGCCGCCGGATCGTCGTCAAGATCCGGCCCGATGAAGCAGGCCGCGCCAGGGCTTGTGTGGACGTCCAGCACTTCCTGGCGGACAGCGGGTACCCCTGCCCGCGGCCCCTCACCGCCGTGACCGTGATGGAAGGGCAGGCCGTTCATGCCGAGGAGTGGCTTCCGGGCGGTGACATGCTTCGTGGCGATGGCCCGAATGTCGCTGCGAAGTTCGCTGCGCTGCTCGCAGAATTGGTCACCGGCGCACTGCATGTCGATGTGCCGCCTCCGCTTCCGAACCCGGCATGGGTCCGCTGGGACCACCGGGACTCCGAGGTGTGGCCGACCTACGACTGGCACGATGCACGGGCGGACCAAGTCGAACTGCCTCGCGATCTTGAGGAGACCGCCATACGCGTTCGATCCCGGATGGCACGTACCCAGCTGCCGAGCGTGGTCGGCCACGCAGACTGGGAGACACAGAACGTGCGGTGGCAGGGCGGGAGAGCCTACGCGGTCCACGACTGGGACAGCCTGGCCTGGCTTCCCGAGGCGGCAATCGCGGGTGCGGCTTCCGGAACCTTCGCCAGCGCCGAGCACCCAACCCTGGCTCCGGTCGAGAGCTCTGCGGTCTTCCTTGATGTGTACCAACAGAGTCGTGGACGTGCCTTCACAACCGAAGAGCTACAGATCGCTTGGGCTGCCAGCCTTTGGCCTGCGGCTCACAATGCCCGCACAGAAGTCCTCTACGGGAAACAGCCGATCGCGCTTGGCGCCCTACGCGACCAAGCTTCTGAGCGGCTGACCCGCGCCAAGGCGTGAACAAGCGGACGCGGCGCCCTTGCTCATCCTGCACAGGCCCAGTGCTTGGTTCGGAGAAGAGCGCCACCTCGGCTTTTACTGCCGTGTCGTCCCATTCGGGGTGCAACACCTTGACCTTGGTCGCGGTGCTGACGGCGCCGGCGCGGGCGAGCAGGTCGAGGGTTGTCCCGACCGACTGCATGGACTCGGCCACGCCCGATCCGAACTCGACCGTGGGGCGCTGCGGTGTGACCCTGCTGCCGAACATCAGCCGGTCGAGCATGAGTTGTACGTGCAGTTGCTCGGTGAGGGCGTGGCGCCAGTGTCCGGCTTTCTTGGTCCGGGTGATCGTGCTGCGCTGCGTGCGGGCGTCAACCTCGGTGGCGGTCACCGGTTGCCCGTCGGCGTCGAGGCCGAACGAACTGGGCGAGTAGCCGGCGGCCTGCGCTGCCTGCTTCACCAGACTCTCGGCGGTGGACCGGTGTTCGTCGACCCTGATCCCGAACTGGGCGAGGGTGATGCCGTTCCCGCCCTCGGTGGGCGGGATCTTGAGGCCGGCCCATACCTCGGCTTCCTCGTCGAACGTGGCGCCCTGTCCGGGGCCGTTGTCGCGTAGGTAGCCGTCCGGGACGATCAGCCGCGCGCGGGCGAGGCGGATGTCTCGCATCCAACTCGTCCATGTTGTGTCGAGGCTGTCGAGCAGGTCGTGAATCGGGGCGGCGTAGTCGCTGCGCCCGATCGGCGCGGTGCGGTGCAGCCGGTTGGGAAGCATGTTCGGCACGTAGCTCGCGGTGAGCTGCGGTATGCCGGTGCTGATGGTCTGTCCGTCGCCCTCGCGGTCGAGGCTGTCGACCATGCCGCGGGTGTCGGGGTGGTCTGCGAGCGACATGAGGCGGCCGAGGTTGTCGCGGGTGCCCTGGTACAGGGCGTGGCGGACGTAGCCGGGCTCGTGTGCCTCGATGTGCCGCCATACCTCGCGGTCGCCGGCGGGGCCGGGCAACTCTCGCCAGAACTGGACCGACTGGAGCATGCCGAACCTGAACTCGGGTATGGCCTGGTCGGGCTGCATGGCCGTGATCATCGGGTAGTCGGCAACCTCGCGGTCCCATGTGGTCCGCAGGTAGACGCCGGACAGGGCGGCGGCCTGCTCGGCGGCGCCGAGGCAGAGAGATTGCAGCCGGCCGCGGTCCGCGAGGTCGTCGAGGCGATCCTGAGTCATGGTGTCGGCGGCCGTGACTTTCGGCATGTCGGCGAACAGGAGATCGGCCGAGGTGGCGGCGATGTCGCCGGCGAGGGGGATGTGTAGGCGGTGGTCCGGCCTGGTGTCGCCGTTGCGGCGGCGCCCCCACAGTCGCCACTTTCGCTCGCGGGTGGCTTGGTGGCGGTAGAGGTTGGACAGGCGGTGGCGGTCACCGGAGTACCACGCATCGTCTACGGCCATCTCGCGGTAGTGGCGGGCCCACTGCGGCGGCGGCCACGGCGTGTTATTCGCGGGGAGCGGCATCGGCGGTCACCTCCTGCTCGTCGTCGGGGGGCTCGTCGGCGGCGAGCACCAGGGCGGCGGCAAGGTCGCGCAAAGCGGCGGCGCACTGCGGCCATGTCGGCTGGTCGGGGTCGAGGGCGAGCGTGCCGGCCTCGATCACATGGCCCCCGATGTCGAGGCGCACGGGCAGGTGAACGGTCGGCGAGAGGGGCGGGGTGTGCGCCACGGCGGCGGCCTCCTAGGCGGCGAGGGTGAGCAGGTGCCGCCACTCGTGGGCGGTGGAGTGCACGGCGTAGCGCAGTGCGTCGGCGCTGTGGTCGTCCGACTTGATCGGGGCGTCGTCGCCGCGCTCGGTGGCCTTGGGGTCCCATGAGTAACCGGGCAACTCGTCGAGCAGGCCCGTACAGGACTCGTGCACCAGTAGCCGGCCGGCGGCGAGCAGGGCGGCCACGCTGCGGATGCCTTCCACCACGTCGTTCCGTGCGCGGGCGAGGCCCGGGTGCCCGTCCTGCCACATCTGCGTAGTGAAAGAGGCGGCCGAGGGGTCGATGAACGTCCACTCGGGCGTGATGGCGAGGTCGGCGAGCCATGACCGGACGGCGCCGCTGTACTGCGCATCGGTCATGCTGCGGTGCTTGGCGCGGGAGTCGTGCCGCCACTCGTTCGTGACGTACAGGCGGCCGTCGACTCCCTCGCCCAACACGACGGCGGCGAACGGGTTGGTGGTGCCGTAGTCGATGCCGCACCAGTAACGGCGCATCGCCGGTAGCTCGGCGACCACGTGCCGGGCCTCGTCCCACATGTCATAGACGGCGCCCTCGGCGACCACCCATGCGCCATCGATCATCCGCCGGCGCCACAGTCCGACGTACTCGGCAGTGAGGTCGGCGACGTACTCGGCAGACAACGACGGGTTGTCGGCGAGGCGGAAGTGCCACGCGCGCAAGTTCAGTTCGCCGGCGCGGTCAATGTATCCGGTCTTGAGCCAGTGCCTCGGGCTGTCCGGGTTGGTCGTGGCGAACAGGCGGGCGCCGGGCACGGACAGGCGGGCGAGTAGCTGAGTCCAGAACCCTTCGGGCAACAGGGTTGCCTCGTCCACGTAGGCGAGCTGCGCGGTGAGGCCACGTAGGCGGCCCTCGGCGCGCGCGTCGGCGGCGCCGATCAGGTGGACGGTGCGGCCGAGGATGACGGCCGTGGTGGCGCCTCGGGTGTGCACGACGTGCCGGGCGAGGGGGCCGAACAGGGCGCGGTCTTGCAGGGGTTCGAGAACGTTGCGTTCGATCGTCTGAAGGCTGCGCCCACAGATGATGATGAGTCCCGACGGGCCGGCCGTGGCAATGGCGATGACGAACGCCAGTAGCGAGGCGATCGTCTTGCCGGACCGGACCGACCCATGCCAGAGGTTGATACGGGCCGTGGCCTGCCCGATGGACGTGAGCTGTTTGCGGGACAGGGGCAGGCGGTCGAGGTCGAGCAACACGGCTCACCCCCCGTCCGCGGCCTCCCCGGGGTCCGGGTCGCCGGCGGCCTGCGTCAGTGCGTCGCCGAGGGCGCCCAACATCGAACGCACCTGCTCGGATCCCTCGCCGCCCTCAACAGGGGCGAGGCGTAGGGACTGCTGAATGGCGGTCGCGGTGGCGCCGATGATCTGGCGCTGGTCGGCGAAACGGGGTTGGTCGAGGTGGACCTGTTGCCACTTCCCGTCCTTGCCGGCGAACTCCCCGTAGACGGTTGGTTGCCAGAGCTGCGCGCGTAGCCGCTCGGCGTCGTTGTGCAGCGCGAGGGCGAGGGCGGCGCGGCGGTCGGCGAGGTCTGCCGTGCGTACGGCGGTGGCGGCGGCCACCTCGGCGGCGCGGTCGAACGTGAGGGGCGGCTCGAACGCGGCGGCGATCTTCGAAACGGTCGAGGGGCTGCGCTTGATGGCGCGGGCGATGTCGTTGCGGGACTTGCCCGCGGCGTGCAGCTCGCGCACGCGGCGGCGGTCGTCGTCGTCGATGGGGCGGCCCACGGCTCACCCCCTCGGGCATGGGAACGCCCCCACCGCTACGGGGGCGCGGTGGGGGCGTGGTCCGGTGGTGCTCCTACTTGGCGGGGCAGGTACGGCCTTCCTGCGCCTCGTATTCGGTCTTCCCGTCGTCGAGGCCGGTCGAGGCGGCGCCGATGTTGCCGACAGCCTTACGGCCGTTGGCCAACCGATTGTCCACGCTGGCCGTGCCGCCGGTCGCACAGTTGATCTCCACGAAGTAACCAGCGTCCTCGTGGAGCTTGCCGGCCACGTCGTCAAACACGGCGCGCAGTCCCTTGGTCGTCTTCACCTCGACCGTGACCGTGCGCTGATTCCCGCTGGTGTCCTGCTTGGTGATCTCGTACGCGGGTACGTCGGCGGCCTTGTCGCTGCTGCTGTCATCGCCACTGCTGCAAGCGGTGAGCGCTGCGAGGGCGGCGAGTAGGACGGCGGCGGCGGTGCTGCGGTGCTTCACGTGGTTCCCCCCACGGGTGCGGATGATTCCTGTGTGTGACGCGTGAGGGGGGTGTGAAGGTTGCAGTGTGCATGCGAACGCCCCACCGCGGCGGACGGTGGGGCGTTCGGCTGCATGCGTGCTGCCAGTATCCGGGCACGCCGGGGACGGCCCCAACTCTAGGTCACAGATCGATAACGGCGCAACTCGCACGCGCGGGCCGGCGCGCGTCCGGTCGCGCGCTACGCCTCCTCCTCGGCGCGGCGCTCCATCGCCGCGCTCCACGCGGCGCGTGTCCGGTCGGCGTAGGCGCGGACGATGCGATCCAAGGGCGCGGGAAGTGCGCCGGTGCGCCGGTCCACCAACACGTTCAGGTCCTGGATGAGCCGCGGGTCGAGTTCCTTGATGAGCGACGGGCGCCGTGGCGCGGGTGATGCGCCGCTGGTCGGGGCAGGTGGCGCGGCTTGCGGCGCGGTCTGTGGTGCTGCGGCCGGCGCCGGCGCTTCGAGATCGCGCGCCACGGTGCGGTGATGGATACCGAGGCGGCGCGCTATCTCGCGGTTAGACAGGCTGTCGGCGGCGAGGCGGCGCACGGTGGCGCGGCGCTCGGCGAGGTCGAGGGCGCCGGTAGTCTCTGTGGTGGCCATGGGGGTTGCTCCCATCGGTTAGTCGGCCCGCCCGGTGGTGACGTCACCGTGTGCGGGCCGCACCTGTGTGCGGGTTGGTGGTTGTCGCTGCGAGTGCTGAGCTGTTACTCGCCGACTGGCGGTGCCTCGCCGGTCACTTCGCCTGACTGCTCACGCAACTTTCGATAGACGTATGACGGGGAGACGCCAACGATTCCGGCGATGCTCTCGGCGCCGTAGCGGCCGGTTGCGTTGGCCTCGGCGAAGAGTGCCGGCAACTCGTGCTCAAAGGCTTTCCACGCGCGGCGCTTGCGCCCTGCCTCATTGAGCCGTTCGCGAATCGTGGGGGAGGCCGGTTGTTGGGGGGCGCACTGCTGCATGTAGTCGTCCAATACAGCGACGAATTGCCGCAGCATGTCGGCGCCGATGCCGGGCGGGGCCTTCTCCAGATCCGCGGCGAGGTCTGCGCGTAGCTCTGCGACGGTTGGCGCGTGAGGGCTCATCTTCGGTGTTCCTGTTCGGGCGGGGCCCGCCCTCGGGCGAGGGCGGGCCAGTGGGTGATCAGTTCGTTGGGCGGTGGGCAAAGACGCACTGCGAGGACTTGAGCATCTTCTCGACCGTCCAGCCGCGGCGGGTGAGGGTATGGGCGAGGCAATCGAGGGCGGCCCCGTCGATGGGGGTGTCACGGCGGATGATGCGCCCGCCCTCAAGCCAGTAGACGGCGACGCGGGCGCCCCCTCGGGGCTCGACCAGATAGCCGCGTACGTCCTGCTCGGCGTCGGTGGGGTCGCTCACGTCGTGGTGGTCGGTCATGCGGGCGGCGGCGAGGCTGGCGAGGGCGGCACGCGCGGCGATCACGTTCGGGTGCCCGGCGTCCGCGGGCATGCTGCCCTCGGCCGTGCCGGCGTGCCCGACGATGACGCCCTCGATGACGCGGCGGGCGGGCAACTCCTCGCCCTGCTCGGGCGTGGCCTCGGCGGCGCGGCGGGCGTCGATACGGGCCTGTACGGCGGGCGGCACGGGGGCGCCGTGGGCGATGTGGTCGGCGGCCTGTCGCTCGTCCATCTTGGCGCGGTACGCCTCGCGGTCGGCGGCGGCCTTGGCGCGGATGCGGGCGAGGCCGGCCGGCTCCGGGGTCATGCGCACGGTGACGGCCTCGCGGGCGGGCTGCTCGTCCTCGACGAACAGGGCGCCCTGTTCCGCGGCCGGCTCGACGTCGAACAGGGTGGTGCCGGCCGGCTGCTCGCCGATCCACTCGCCCCGCCACGTGCCGGCGGTGGCCTCGGCCTCGGTCACCTCGGCGACGGCCTGCCGTGCCTCGACGTCCTCGACGGCCGGCTCGACGTGGCTCGGGTGGATGGTCGATTCCGTGCCGTGGTCCCACTTGATGGTCACGTTGTCGCGGGTGGTGGTCTGCGTGTTGAGGTGGAATACGGGCACGTTGACGGCGGTCACAGTGCCGGTGCGGTTGCCCTGCTGAACGCGGGCGCCTTCCGCGTAGGGGGCCGGCTCGGTCTCCTCGCCGGCGAGGGGGAAACCGTAGCTGCGGGCGGCCTGCTCGGCGGCCTCGGCGCTCGCCGCGTACGCGCCATCTTCGATCTCGCGGGCCGGCGCGGTGAGGGTGTGAAGGTGGCCGTTTTCCTTGGTGATGGCGGCGGGGTAGGCGCTGACCAGGATGCCGACAACCTGCTCGGAGAAGACGACCAGCACGTCACCATCTCGGATGTCGTAGCGGGTCTGCGTGTGGTTGTAGGCGGTCTCGGTGCTGGTGAAGTGATGCGTCATGCGGGCAGGGGAGTTGCCGGCGCGCTTGATCCACAGACGGGCGGCGTCGCGCTGGGCGCGGTTGCGCTTCGTGTCGAGGATGGCCTCGGCGTACCGGCTGATGACGTGCAGGACGCGCGGGCTGGTCGGCTCGATGACCAGGGTTCGGCCGCGACCGCGGCGGGCGGCGTCGAGGGCGGCGGCGGTCTCGTCGTCGCCGATGAACTGGTCGGTGAGGTAGTCGGCGAGGGCGCCGGGGATGGTGACTGCGCTCATTGGGGGTTGCTCCCTTGGGCTCGTCGGTCTGTGGTCCGCCGGGTGACGTCCGGCGGGAACGCCACTGTATCCAGTTCAGAACTCAGTTCACAACCCGGTTCAGGACTTTGTTCAGAGATGTTGTGTGGTGCGGGGGCCGACTCAACTCCCATACGGCCCCCGTGAGTTGCTACGCCTGCTCCTCGGCCCGTTTGCGTGCGGCCATCACGCCGGCCCACAGATCGACCAACTCGGCGCCCTGCCACACGCGGCGCCGGCGGTCGAGGACGGCCGGGGCTGGGCACTGCTCGCCGCGGGGGCAGAACACGGCCGGGACGTCGCCGGCCTGCGTGACGCCGGTGAGCGGCCCGCCGCACCATGGGCACGGGTAGTCGAGCGTCGTCGACCTGCTGTCGCGGTTCAGGGCGCGCTCGACGGTCCGGCGCGCGCGGGCGGCCACGCCGGCGACGTGCTCGGCGAGCAGGGCAGGGATGGGCCGGAACAGGTCGCCGGCCGGCTCGTCGAGGGCCCGACCCTCCAGCCACACGGCGGCCCAATGCAGCCCGTACGCGCGGGATCCGGCCGAGGCGGCGGCGGCCGGGCCTATGTCGCGGGACGTGGGCAGGCGCCACCGTGCGAGGTTGTCGCGGTCGTACTCGTCGATGGCGGGGCGCTGTACCTGCTCGGCCACGGCGTCGGCGAGGTCGAACAGGTCGCGCTCGACGGACAGAGCCGCGTCGAGGGCGGTGAGGTTGAGCGGGGCGGGGTGCTCGCGCAGCATCAACGGCACGCGGCCGATGGTCGGTTCGGCGGGCATCGGGTCGTCGGCGGCCTGCGTGGCGGCGAGCTGGTCGAGGAACCCGGCGCACTCGCGCGGCGGCCATTCGGCGGCCGGGGGCTGCTCGATGGCGGCGAGCAGGTCGCCCCACTGCTCGCGTACGGCGGCGAGGTTGACGGCGGCGCGGCGGCCGGCGGGCGGTGTGCTCGGGGTCGTGGGCGCGGTGTACGTCGGGGTGCTCATCGGGGCTGCTCCGTGGTGGTGGCGAACTGGGCTGCGGGGATGCCCGCGGCGGCGTACCGGCGCACGCGGCGGGTGGCTTCGGTGGCGGTGATGCCGGCGGCGCGGGTCTGCTGTCCGGCGATGACGTCGGGCAACTCGGCGGCCATGGCGGCGCGGTCGGCGCGGCGGTCGCGGCGCGCGGCGAGCCATGCGGTGCGGTACCGGTCGGCCTTGTGGTCGGCGTCGAGGGCGTGCCGCTTCCATCCGTCGCCGCGGCGGCGCTCGGTGGCGAGGGCGATTGCGTGCTCTCGGGCCTGCTCGTCGAGCAGGGCGCGCGGACTGTCGGCGGCCTTGGCGAACGCGGTGTGTATGGCGACCTGCTCGGGTGAAAGGCCGTCGTACGCGGCGACGGCGGCGAGGGCGTCGCCGAGGCTGGGCGCGGTCCGTACGCGGTTGAGCGTGGCCTCGGCGGTGTTGAGGTCGCTGCGGTACTTCCGGGCGTTCTCTCGCCACGTGCGGAGCGCGGTCGCCTCGGTCTGCTGGCGCTGCTCCTCGACGGCCCGATACATCCTGAGCTGTTCCTCGGCGTCGACGGCCCGCTGTTCCATCTCGCGTATCGCGTCGTCGGCGGCCTCGCGGTTCTTGGCGAGGGCGCGGGTGGTCTCGCCGAGGCTCTTGCGCGTGGCGTCGCCGAGGCGCTGCTCGGTGCGCGCGTGCTCGGCGAGTAGGGCGGCCTCGGCTGGCGTGAGGACTCCGCGGAGCATGCGACCGAGCAGGACGTCGACCGTGGCGCGGCGGTCGCGGCGGTCGTGGTGGGACGGCTTGGGTGCGCGCTGGCGCTGGGTCACGGGGTGAACTCCTGCTCGGGGAAAGCGAGTTGGTCGAGGGTGGGCTGTCGGGTGCCGCGGGTGAGGGCGAGGACTACGCCGGCATGTGCGGCCTCGGCGGCGCGGTCGCGACGGCGACAGACAGGGCCGAGGCGGTCGGCGGCGGGCCGGCGTAGGGGCCGGCCACATCGCCGGCACGTCACCGGTGCGCTTGGGATCCGCACTTGCGCCGGCACGTCCAGCAAAAATCCGGGTCGCGCTGCTCCTCCTCGGTGGCGGCGAGGTGCGCGGTGGGCTTCACGGGTGGTTCCTCCGTCTGCGGCGGTCGTGGTTGCGGGCGAGCCGCAACAGGTCGCGGTCGTCCTGTGCGCGGCGGCGCTCGCCGCGGTCGAGGCGGTCGCGGTCGGCGAGGGGGCCGGGGTCGCGGTGGCAGGCGAGCAGGGCGAACGGCATGCCGGACGCGATGACGCCGGCGAGGGTGGCGAGGACGGTCCCGGTGGTGCCGCTCACTGCTGCGCCTCGGCCGGGTCGAGGTCGACGGCGTGCGCGTCGAGGGCCTTGCGGATGCTGTCCATGCCGGTGAGCAGGGCGCGGGTTCCGCGGTTCACGCCCCATCGCTCGCGGGTCTCCTCGTGCCGGGCACGGGCGAGGCGGGCGCACTCGCGGGTGTGGGCGGCGAGCAGGGTGCGGGCAGTGGCGTACGCGGCATCGGCGGTGCGCGGCTGGGGGTCGAGCAGGGCGGCGGCGAGGGCGTGCAGCGTGGGCGAGGTGCTGCTCGCGTGGAACTCGATGGTCAGGCGCGTCTCTTCGACGGCGCGGCGGCCGTTCGGCCCGACGGTGGCAATGGCGCGGGTGAAGGCTTCGGCGGCGCCAGCCGAGGCGGCGAGCAGGGCTGCCGAGGGCGACACGGGGTGATCGGGGCACGGGGCGCCGCTGGCGAGGGCACGACCACAACGGCCGTGCTGCGCCTCGGGGGTGAGCGGGGCGCGGTGCTGGTCGAGGTCGACAACCTCGGCGCTCTGGGAGTCGGCGGGCTCGGGCATGGACGGTTCCTCATCAGTCGGTTGTCGGTGTTCGCGGTGGCCCGGAAGTGCAGGGATAAATGCGGGCGTCGCGGCGTTGGCGGTGAACCACTGCACGTTCGTGTGCGGCACGTCGGTGAACACGGGCGCCATGAACACGACCGGTCGGCCCGCGCGCGCGGGGCGGCCGGCGACCGGTCGCGGGCGCGCGCGGGATCGGTCAAAACGGGGGCTCGTCGGCGTAGCGGCCGGCGGGGGCGCTTGTCTGCCAGGGGTCGCCCTGGGGCTGCTGCTGGCCGTATCCGCCCTGGGGTGCCTGCTGCTGGGCGTAGCCGCTCTGTGCCTGCTGGCCGTAGCCGTTCGCGGTGGTGCTCGGGCGGCCGTTGGCCTTGGTGACGGTGGCGGTGGCGCTCTTGAGGCTCGGGGCCACCTCGTCGGCCTGGATCTCGTAGGACGAACGCTTGGCGCCTTCCTTGTCCTCGTACGTGCGTTGTCCGAGGCGACCGACCACGATCACGCGCATGCCGCGGGTGATGGACTCGGCGACGTGCTCGGCCTGCTGGCGCCACACGGCCACGGACAGGAACAGGCTGTCGCCGTCCTTCCATTCGTTGGTCTGGCGGTCGAACGTGCGCGGGGTCGAGGCAATGCGGAAGTTGGCGACGGCGGCGCCGGACGGGGTGAATCGCAACTCGGGATCGTTCACGACGTTCCCGATGACGGTGACGGTGGTTTCTCCAGCCATTACGCGGCGGTCCTCTCGGGGATGCGGTGGGTGGGCAGGGTGATGACGGGGGCGGTCTGCTGCTCGCGGGCCTCGGCGCGGCGGGCGCGGGCGGCGGCGTTCTTGCACGCGCGGCACTTCCGGGTCCCGTTCTTCGCGCGGATGGTGTTCGCCGCGTCGTAGGCGTGTCTGGCCGGGCAGTGCGTGACGGCGGCGCGGGCGGCGACGTGGTTTGAGCTGCGGAGCACGTTTTCGCGGTGGGTGACCGGTTCGAGGTGGGCGCGGCTCACGCATGCGCGGCGCCGGCATCGGTGGTCGACGTCGAGGTGTGCGGGGACGGGCGTTCCGTCGGCGAGGGCGACGGCGGCGCGGTGTGCCTTGACGGTGCGGCCGGCGAGCCAAAAGTGCCCGTAGCCGTCCTCGTTGATCGCTCCGTCCCACAGTCGACAGGGGCCGGGGCAGTCTCGGCGGAGTGACCAGGGGCCGGGCTTCGTCTTGGCGGTGAAGCGTTCGGCCGGCGTCGGCACGGTCCGGGCTATCGCTGCCATGGGATGTACCTCCGCCGGGATGTATGAGCTGCATGCATGTGCCGTGGGCGGTAAGTACCGCCCACGGCTGGACGATAGCAGGTGCAGAGTTGCGCTGGTATCCGGGTTTTCTGGGGGGTGACCTGCTAGCGGGCGCTCTGTACGCCCGTTTCTGGGCCGTTGGCGTCCGGGGTGGAGATGAGCGTCCATCCGTCTGTTTCGAGGGCGCGGATGATGCGCCACGCGGTCGTGCCGGGTCGGTTCAGCAACTCGCGCACGGTGGCGTCTTCAAGTGCGGCGCGGACAACGGCCGTTGCGGCGTGGGGCGTGGTCACGGGCGGGCTCCTGCGGTGTGGCGGGCGGTGACGCGGCCGGTGGCGTCGCGCGGGACGGGCGGGCGGACCATGAGCCGTTCGAGGGCGGCGGTTTCGCGGTCGCGCTCCTCGGCGGCGGCGAGGCGGCGCTCGGCCTCCTCAGCGGTACGGCGGGCCTCCTCGATGGCCTCGCGCTGTGCCCTACGCTGCTCAGCGAGCTGGGCCGGGCCGTCGAACTCGTCGAGGGTGCGCCACGTGTCCCAACCGGTGTGCTCCTGCACGATCACGTACGCCCCATCGGCGGCCCACTGGCGGGCGATGCGGTACGCCTTGCGCTTGTCGGGCGTCTTGGTCGCGGCCGGCCGGTTGGGGCGGTCGTTCCAACTCCCCTCCACGCGGTAGCTGTTGACGTTGTGCGTGCGGTCGGACGTCTTGGCCTTGCGGTGGTGCCGGCGGGCCTGCTTCGGGGTCGGGCTCATCGGGCGGTCTCCGGGGCTCGGTGGGTGGTGGTGGCGTCCTCCACGCGGCAGTGATGCGCGGCGGCGCGGCGGCGGTACTTGATCTCTCCGCCCTTGGGGTTGATGCGGCGTCCTCGGCACGGCTCGCCCTCGCCGGCGTTGCACCACGTGCACGCGACGGTGAGCGGGTCGGGCGCGTTCTCGGCGGCGAGGCGTTCGCGTTCGGCCCGGCGGGGCCGATAAGTGGCGAGCTGCTGGGCGACGGTGCGCGGCATGTACGTGCCCAACTCGGCGAGGCGGCGGGCGACTTCTTCCGCGGCCGGGCCGGCGGTGAGGGCGGCCCGCGGCGTGGCGGACGTCTGGCCGGTCTCGATGGCGTACCGGTGGGCGGCGAGGCGGGCGCGGTAAGCGGCCTGGTCGTCGGGGTCGACGTCCGGCACGGGGTCGACGTGGCGCGACAGGACGTCACGGCGAAAGTCGGCCCACGGGCGGGACACATCCGACGGCTTGATCGGGTACGGGCTGGTGGCGATGTGGCGGCGAACGGCCTGCGAGGCGTCCCAATGCCGCCCCTCGGGGTGCGGCGCGGTGGGGGCAACGTCGGCGAGCAGGTCGGCCCACTGGGCGAGGCGTTCGCCGGCGGCGGCCTTGTCGGCGGGGGCGCGGGTCGGGTCGAGGCGGTCGGCGTACGCGAGCAGGGCGGCGACCTGGTGGCGGTCCATCGGGTTACTTCTCCTCGGCGAGCAGGTCGGCGTACCAATCCGCGGCCTGGGCGGCGCGGCCGGTGCCGGCGGTGCGGGGGCGGTTCAGGGGGATCACGTCGGCCCCGGGGCCCGCGGCAGGGGCGGCGGCCGGCGTAGTGCCGGCGGCGGGGGCCGGGGGGAGTCCGGTCCATGCCCGCAGGAAGTAGCGGGCGTGGGACACGTCCTTACGGCCGGCGGCACGGACGGCGACGGCGGCGAGCATGTCGGCGCCGGACTGCTTCAACCGGGCGTCCACGGTGAACCACTCGGTGGGGTTCAGGTCCCATCGGACGATCACGCCGGCGGCGGTGATCGCGTCAACCAGCGGGCGGGCGAATGCCGGGATCCCCGCCACGGACGCGCGCCCGCGCTCCCTCCCTCCTTCACTCACTCCCTCTATGGGTGAGTGATGGGGTACGGAATCCGGACCACTAGCGGTCTGAAACTCAGACCAGAAACCGTCTTGGGACACTGCGCCTTGCGGACCGGATTCCGGACCGCTATCCGGCGCGGTTGTGGTCGGGGCCTCGGACCGCAAGCGCTTTGTGGTCGGAGATTCCGACCGCTGGGGTTGTGGTCCGGATTCCCGACCGGAACGGCGGCTGTAGTTGACGGCGGCCGGGATCCGGTACAGGGCGGCGCGACTGCCCGCGGCCGGCTGCTCGATCTCCAACTCGCCCGACTCGATGGCCGAGGCGACGGCGGCGAGGGTCGTGCCCTTGGTGGCGTTCAACCGGCGCACAAGAGTCGCGGTGCCGATACGCGCGGTCGCCTCGGGCCCGGTGATGGCGTCGGCTACCGCAAGCATGACCATGCGCGGATTACCGCGGGTGCGGGAGTGCTGCCACACCCAATCCATGGCGTCGAGGGTCACGGCGGGGATTGCTCCTGTCGGGGTGGGGCGGGCGGCGGCGAGGGGCGCGTGCGCTCGTCCTCGCCGCCGGGCCTGCTCAGTGGGCGGTGCGCCGGCTCGTACGGGCCGGCTGGTGCTCGTCGCACTTCCAGCCGTTCGCGTAGAAGCGGACGGGCACGGCTCCGCATCGGGGGTTGCCGTAGTCGCACACCTTCGGCGGCTTGTCCTCGCCGGCCGGGACGTCGACGGCGAGCTGTCCGGGCACGTTCTCGGGCGGCGGCTCGTCGAGGCGGCGCCGCATGCGGTCGAGGCTGGCGGCGGTCGCGCGGGTCACTGCTCACCCCCCTCGGTCGAGGCGGCGGCCGGGGCGAGGTCGGGCAGTACGTGAGTGGCA
Organism: Streptomyces sp. GQFP; assembly: GCF_021545335.1. Taxonomy (GTDB): domain Bacteria; phylum Actinomycetota; class Actinomycetes; order Streptomycetales; family Streptomycetaceae; genus Streptomyces. The sequence continues at coordinate 6,272,663 of NZ_CP089312.1, forward strand.
AGGGCGCTCGTACGCCACGCGACGGCGACCAACTCGCGCCCGGTGAGCGGCTGCGCCTTGCTGCCGCGGTTGTAGTTGATGCGGTGCGAGGCGGCACGGGACGGCCGTATCTGGACGCCGGGCAACTCGTGAACCTCGGCCGTGACGGGGGCGACGTACCGGGCGACGCCGGCCGCGGTCGCCTCGGCGAGGACCTTGCCGGAGAAACCGGGTCGGACGCTGACCGATACCTGAGCGGGGATGACCTCGACGACGTGCTCGGACGGGTAGTGGTCGCGCACCCATACGCGGAACGCCTCGTCGTCGACCACCTGCGCGGCCCGCTCGCCGCCCTGCCGGGAGACGGAACCAACCTTCGTTCCGTCGGGCAACGTGGCGTCCGTCTTGGTGCTGCCGGTCGCCTTGTGCTGCTTCTCCAACAGGTCGTGTGCTTCGCGGCGGGCGTCGTTGTACGCGTCCTTGACCTGGTCGAGCAGGGCGCCGAGGACGGCCTGACGCGTCACGGCGTCGCGGACCGCGGTTGCGTCCGGCGGGGCCGGCGCGGTCGGCTCCTCGGCGGCCTCGGGGGTCGGCTCCGTGGGCTCCTCGCCGCGGGCGGCGGCCTCCTCGACGGCGAGGCGGTTGAGGCCGATGCGCTCGGTGATCGTGTCGAGGTGGTGCTGTTCGATGTCCGTGAGGGGCTGCTCGCTCACGTCTGGGCCGCCTTTTCGATCATGTCGGCCATGGCGTTGATCTGCTGCGCGGGCGCCTGCTCGATCGGCACGCCGTAGGCGCGCTCGAAATCGGCGTCGAGGCTCTGCATGCCGGCGCGGGACGCGGCGAGCCTGAGCCGTTCCTCGGCGCGCGCGGCGGCGGCCTCGGCGTCCGCGGCCGGCGTCGACACGGCGCCCTCGGCGGCGATGGCGTCGGACACGGAGTAAGGGGCGGGACCGGCCTCGGCGCCCGCCGGCGGCGTGCCCGGGGTCTCGTCGGGGGCGTCCTGCTGCGGGGCCTTGGCTCCGGGTTTGGTGGCGCCGATGGCGGCGAGGCGGTCGAGGTGGTCGGGGTGCACGTTGCGGGCCTTGGCCGCGTCGTACAGGCGACGGACGCCGGCCGCGTCCTCGGCGGCGTGCGCGTCGAGGACGTCGCCGAGGCATGCGAGGTAGTCGGCGGGGGCGCCGGCGGCCTGCGCGCCCGCGACGATGGCGGCGAGCTGGTCGGCGTCCACGGTGGCGACGGCCTCGGCGAGATAGTCGCGCGGCGCCTCGGCCGGGGGCGGCCCGTTCGGCGTCGACTGCACAACGGTCACGTCCGTCTGCATGGGCGGCGCGTCGGCCCGCTCCACGATGACCGGGTTGCCTTCCTGGTCGACCACTGCCCCCAGTTCCTCGGGGGTGTAGATGGCGCCGTGCAGTACCTCGGGGCAGGCGGCGCGTACGGCCTCGGCGATGGCGCGGGCCCGCAGCATGGCGCGCGGGAACTTCTCCCACGGCGTGGGCCGGCCCTTGTCGTCACGGGCGTACGGCTTGTTGTTCCGCAGCGTGCAGAGTTCGGCGGTCACGGCGTCGTCGAGCGTCCACTCGATCACGGTCTCGTCCTCGAGGTCGTCGTGCCGCTGGATGGACACAACGCACTGGCGCCGCTCCGACTTGATGCGCACGCGGTGCCCGGCGCTGCGGGCACGGCCCAACATGAGGTCCGCGGACTGTGTGGGCTTGCCCTTGATGACGTGAATGGTGGTGATGGTGGTGACCACGTCGAGGCCGAGGGCGCGGCCGTACTCCATCGCCCACAGGATGGACGCCGGCTGTCGCCGGTAGGGGTCGGGGAGCAGGGGCGTTGCGGCGAGCGATTCGCAGAACTGCCACGCCTCGTACGGGGTCATGTGGGCGAGGGACAGGGCGCCGGCGCCGCCGCGGACGGCCGGCGCGGTCGCCTGCGGGGTGGCAACGGGCAGGGTCGTGACGGTCACGTGCGGGGGCTCCGAGTCTGGGTGTGGCGGATGTGGGCGGCGTGCTTGGTGAGGCGGGTGCCGAGGGTGATCGCGTCGTCGGGCGTGAGCACGTCGTCGAGGCGGTCGGCGCTGGGGCACTCGTCGAGCAGGGCCTCGCGGGTGCCGTCGGCCTCGGCGGCGCGTATGGCGCGCACGTGGTCGGGCACGTCCGCGGAGACCTGGGCGAAGTCGAGGCGCAGCACGCGCGCGGCGTGCGCGTTGAGCAGGGCGCCCACGGCGTCCGGGTCGGCGGTGTAGGACAGGGCGAGGTCGTCGAGCAGAGCAGCAACGCGGCTGCTGAGGGGCAGGCGAACGGCCTGCCCGTTGCCGGTGAGCTGAGGGGTGATCACGCGGCCGGCTCCGTCTCGGTGACGGTGCCGGTGGCCACGCTGTACGTGCGTGGGCCCGACCAATCGACATTTGGGAGCAGACGGCGGAGCAGGCCGTATGCGGCGCGGTGCTGCTCGGCGTCGGCGCCCACGGGGTGGCCGGTGCTGTCGGCGAGGACAACCCACTTGGCGCGGCCGTCCTCGCCGGCGTGCGTCTGCACGGTGACGGTACCGGGGGCGATCTGGGCGAGCTGCCGGGCGATGACGCTGCGGCGGGTGAGCTGCCGGCGGGCGCGGTGGGCGCCCTGTACGCCGGCGACGGCGCGCGGCACGCGGGTACGCTGCGGGGTGTTCACGGTGGTGCCTTTCTGGTGCTGTCGGGCGGGCCGTCCGGGGGCAACCGGGCGGCCCGTCGTGTTTCAGGCGGCGGCGCGGTGCGCGCGGGCCGGGGTCTGCTGGCGCTGCTCGCGTTCGAGGCGCCGCATGATCAGCTCGGCCTCGGGGGCGAGGCGGCCGGCGGCGCGGTCGGCGTCGCGGCGAGCGCGGGCGAGATCGAGGGCACGGCGCGCATTGGCGATGGCCTGCGCGCGGGGGATCACGTCGGCGTTCATATGGCGGCCTGCTCGCCGACGGCCGGCGCGGTCGTCTTGATGAGCTGGGCGGCGTTCACGCCGTAGTGCGCCTCGACGCGAACGGCGAGGGCGGCGGACGGCGCGTTGCGGCCGTGCCACAAACGCCATGCCGTGGTCCGCGCAACCTTCAACCGGTGCTGTAGGTCTACGGGGCGGCAGTCGCCGAGAGTCTGGGCGGCGGCGTGCAGAACGGTGCGGTCGTACATGTGACTGTCCAGTCCTTCCCGTGGGCGGTACGTACCGCCCACGGGTGGAACAGTACACGCGTGGGCAGGTGGCGCAAGATCGAATGGATGGCAGAAAGTGACGGAGATCCTTACGTTTCCTTCACTAAATGCACATCAATGCTGGTCAGAGGGCGCTTTCTGATCACGCGGTGCCAATTAGTGGCCACGGAACGCAAGGTTCGGGTAGGGTTTCGCTCACCTGTTCGGTATGGGGGCGAACATGCCATGCGCATATTTCAGACGGCCCGCGGGCCAAAAAATGAGCTCCGGGACTACGGACCGCCCACGCGCGGTATGTTCCACGCATGGAACAAGACTCTGAGCGCGACCCAGAACAGACAAGGCGCGAGTTCGGCGACTGGCTACACGCCCGCCTCGAACAACGCGGCTACGTCCTCTCGCCACGCGGCGGCGGCCAATCCCGCTTCGCAGAAGACGCCGGCCTCGGCCGCTCCACGGTCGGGCGCATCCTCGGCGGCAAGGGCGCCACAGACACCGAGGTACTCAAGGCCATCGCGAAAACCCTAGGTGTGCCCTACGGGGAAGTACTCGTGCGCGCCGGCATCACCACCTGGGAAGAACTCGCCGCCGTACGAAACCCCACACCCCCCGCGGCGACCGGCCACCACCTCACCCCCGAACAGGCTGCCGACGGCCTCGGATTCGTCGAGGGCGTTGAACCGGAACGATCCGTGTTCATCGCCAGCACCAATGCACTCCAGCACCAGCACCAGGCCAGGACGGGAGGCGTCAACCGCGCCGCCGGAACCTGACCCTCAGATGGGAGAGACCGAATGAGAAACCGCGCCGCCGATGTCCTCGCCCCGTTACTCCTGGCCGGCGGGATATCCGGCGCCTCACTCGGTCTCATCCTGAACAAAAAGCGGCTCGTCTGGACCGGGTCGCTTGTGATGGCACTCGGCGCCCTCGAAACCGTGCGCCGCACGATCCTGCAAGCACACCAGGCCAGTGACGACCAGCTCGCAACCGCCGAAAACACCGGCTACCGCAGAGCACTTGCCGACGTCGCAAGCGGCCGGCTCGACGAGGGCACGATGCCGACCCCCGGACCAGGGGCAACCAGCACGTCAGACAACGTTATCCACCTGCGCCGCCCGCCCGAGGGCGGAGGTGCAGATCGTGAACGGAAGGCACAGTGACCCAACTCGACTTACCAGACACGTTCAGAAGCTCGCCGGACGGCGAGCCGTGGCTCGGGTACGTACGGGTCTCCACATGGCGTGAAGAGAAGATCAGCCCAGACATACAAAAGGCGTCCATCATGGAATGGGCCCGCCGGCGCGGGGGCCGGATCGTCGCATGGGTTGTCGACCTCGACGCGACCGGGCGCAACTTCCAGCGAAAGATCATGGGCGCGATCGAACGCGTCGAGCGGCGCGAGGCGCTCGGCATCGCCGTATGGCGGTACTCGCGCTTCGGTCGCGACCGCGTCGGCAACGCGATCAACCTCGCGCGGCTTGAGGCCATCGGCGGCCGACTGGAGTCGGCGACGGAACCAGTCGACGCGACGACCGCGATCGGCCGGTTTCAGCGCGGCATGATCCTTGAGTTCGGTGCGTTCGAGAGCGACCGGACCGGCGAGCAGTGGAAAGAGGTGCACGAGCACCGACTCAAGGCGCTACTTCCGTCCGGCGGCCGACCGCGGTTCGGCTACGTCTGGTACCCGCGGCGCGTGCCCGACCCGAGCGCCCCCGCCGGATTCCGACTGCAAGAGGAGCGTTACGAGCCGGACCCCGACACCGCGCCATACGTGGCGAGTTGCTACACGCAGTACATCGAGGGCAAGGGCGCAGTCGACCTCTCGAAGCAGCTCAACGCGGCCAGCCTGCGCACGATGCTTGGCGGGGTGTGGCGGCAAGACTCCCTGCTGCGGTACCTCGATTCAGGATTCGCCGCCGGACTCCTCCGTGTGCGAGACGACTGCAACTGCCCCAAGGCCGGGAACGGCAGGACGTATAAGAGCTGCGGGCACTGGCGGTACTTCCGCGGAGCACACACCCCGGTCATCGCGTATGGCTCGGGCCGCGACCCCGACGAGGTCTGGCAGGAGTACCGCGCCCGCCGTGTGTCCGTCGCCCGTACACCAATCCGGGCCCGGCCGAGCGCGGTCGCCCACGACACCACCGGCCTACCGCGCTGCCAACGCTGCCGAGGAGCCATGGGTGGGCACGGCAAGCGCACCGATGTGTTCTGGCGGTGCGCCCGGCACGATGCGGGCGGTGACTGTGAGGGCGTCACGGGGACTGGTAGTGAGTTCGACCGGATCGTGTTGGAGTTCCTACAAGACGTCGCCGACGATGTAGACGAACTACCAGCCACCGAGCCAAACGCACCAGCCATCGAGCCGAGCGTCGAGCAAGAGCTCGGCGAGCTGCGAATCGAGCACGCCGGCCTGCAAGATGCGTTATCGCGGCTCATCGTGGACTACGCGAAGAACCCACAGAGGTACCCGACCGACGCCTACGACAAGGCGCGCCAAGACCTTGAGTCGGACCGCGACAAGCTCGCTGCCCGGATCGCGGAACTCGGCGGCGACGGCGAACTCGAAGCCGAAGAAGACACCCCGCCGACGCGCGAGGAGATCCGGCCGCTGATCGTCGGCATGCTGCCGGAGTGGAAGACGTTCGGGACCGTGCAGCGAAACTTGATCTTGAAACAGATCATCAGGTGCATCCGTGTCTATCCTCGGCCGAGCAGGTACGAGACAGAGGCAGAGGTGATTCCGGTATGGGCACCGCTCGACGACGGCAAGTGGGGTCGCTGAGTGTCAAACGTGCGCAATGCTCGACGGGATCGCTTTCAAAGTGGCAGAAGAGGCCGAAGAGGGTAAGAAGGGGGACTGACCTGCGGTGGCGTGCCGAGATTAGGCGCGAGACGGCCCCGGTACCTCGCTCGGAGGTTTCGGGGCCGTCGCACGGGTGGCGCGGCCGAGGGGCGGCCCGTTCTTCTGCGTGTGGTGAGCAGGTCAGACGTGGTACGTCGTGCCCCAGCGCATCGCGCCGCGCTCGTAGCATGCGCGTACGTGCGCTTCGATGCCCGCTTGTCCGGTCCCGGCGGCGAGCGGCTCGAACAAGATCAGGACGCGGACGGGTCCGCCTGCTTCGACGACGTCCAACCACGAGCGGGCGGCGGGAAGTTGCAGGCGGCGCGCGCCGTCGCCGTAGTCGAGCCACGGTGAGCCCTGCCGTATGCGGATGCGGTGTCCGATGGGTGGTGGGGGGTCGTTGTGCGGGCCGAGGTGCAGCGCTTCGGCGAACGCCTGCATGCCCTCGCGGAGGCTGTCGACGCTCTCATGGTCGAAGCACGGCGGTGCGTGGTAGGCGAGCAGTTGGGCAACCGGGAACACGTAGCCGCGGTACACGCCGGTCCCCAGGCAAATGCCGGCGACGAACCCGGGGCTGGGCGGTGCTTTTGTCTCGGGCACTGTCACCGTGCAGTCACCTCCGCCCATACCGCCTTGCCGAGGGGGATATCGGTCACGCCCCACCGATGGCACAGGAAATCGAGGATGAGCAGGCCGCGCCCTCGGTCGCGCTGGTCGGATTCGGGCCGTACGCGAGGGCGGCGCCGGACAGGGTCGTGTACCTCGACGCGGGTTCGGCCGTCGTCGGCGTCGATCACGACGCGTACGAGGTCATCGGGCTCGGTGCCGTACCGGATGGAGTTGGTGACCAGCTCGCACGTGACCAGTACGACGGTCTCGACGTGGTCCTCGCTCGCCTCTGGCACGTGGTAGCCGACGTACTCACGTACGAACTTGCGGGCTGCTCTTGCTGATTCAGGTTCGCTCGCCAGCAAAAGGATCGGCGGCGGGCCGACTTGCAGTGTTGGGTGTGGGTGTGTCCGTCTGCTGTCCTGGATCACCTTTTTGGTGATGGCAGCGTCGAGTTGCGGTTCAGTGTGGACGGCCGGGCGTACTTGCTCGCCCGTGCCGGACACGTGCTCTTCGGTCATGGTCAAACCAGGCCCCCTGGTAGGCCGAGATCATGCGGGGTTCTCTGAAGAGGTAACCGCGTGGTCACCCTCCGCAGGTACCGTTGGAGGCTGAGGGGAACGTGAACGCCATGAATGTCGTCGGGAGATGAGCCATGGCCAGGAACAAGCGCACGCCCAACCCTGCTCTTGCGGGGTTACTTGACCAGGCAAAACTGACTCGGACGCAGCTCGCTCAGCGCGTGAACCGCCTTGGCGTACAGGCAGGATTGGATCTCCACTACAGCCAATCCACCGTTTCGCACTGGATCGCCGGGGCGCGTCCGAAGCCCGAGGCCAGGGCCCTGATCGTCGAGGTGCTCTCGGCACAGTTGGGCCGGCCCGTCACCCACGCCGAAGCAGGGCTCACACCCGCCCCGTCAGTTCTGGGGTCCGAACAGGCCGACACTGTCGAGGAGTTGATAGACCTTGGAAGGGCGGATATGGACCCATCCCGGCGCGGCCTGCTCGCTGTAGGCGTGTTCTCGGCGGCCCTTGCTGTTCCTGGCTTCTCCAGCCCTGCGTACGCCGCAGATCAGCCGGTCAGCCCCGGCAAAAGGACGATCCGTGTTGGTGCCTCGCAGGTCGCGGCGGTGCGCACCATGACGGAGCGCATCGCGGACATCCTCGACGAACTCGGCGCGGGGCACGCCCGGCCCATGGCCGCTGCGTTCCTCGTCAACACAGTGGGGCCGTGGCTGCGGGCACAGGCGAGCGAACAGGTACGCCTCGACATGCTCGCCGCCGCATCCGACCTGACGTATCTGACCGGGTGGATGGCCATGTACGAAAAGGCCCACGGCCTTGGCCAGACCTATTACGTCAAGGCGTTGAAGCTGGCGAACGAGGCAGAGGACCACGTGACCTATTGCCGAACGCTGCGCGGCATGAGCTTGCAGGCATCCAATCTCGGCTACGGGCGAAAGTCGCTGGAGCTTGCCGACTCGGCTGCGGAGGCCGCACCGGCCGCAGGTCCTCGCCTGGTGGCGTTCCTGCGGGGACAGCAGGCACACGCGGCGAGCATGGTCGGCGATCGGGACATGGCACACAGCCGGTTGAGGGAGGCCGAGGCCGCGCTGTCCCAGGCGGACAACCACCGGGACGCGATCGGCGGGTACGACCAAACGGCGTGGCTGTTTCACCTCTCCCATGTGCTGTACGAGGAGCGCGACCTACCCGGCAGCATCAAGGCTCTGCAGCAGTCGATCAAGGTGCAACCGAAGGTGGAGCGGCAAGGCCGCGTGCATTCGTACGCGCTGCTGGCACAACGGCAGTACGGGTATGGGCATCTCGACGCGTCGTGTGATTCGTGGGGGCGGTTTCTGGACGAGTACGAGCACGTCTCATCGGCTCGCGGCGATGACCACTTCGAGACGATGCGCACACAGTTGCGGAGGCACGTGACGGCGCGGCCCGTGCGGGAACTGGCCGGACGCGCGCGGGAGGTCGCGGCGCTGAAGAGCTGACGGCCGTACGAGCTGAGGGCACGAATGCGCCCCCGCCTCCTGCATGGGTCGGTGACGGGGGCGCATTTCTGTCTACTGGGTGCGGGTGATCCCGCCTCGATCGCCCGGCGTATCCGCTCCAGTTCGAGGGCGACGGTGGCCGGGTCGGACTTCCTGGCCTGTACGGGACTCGTCCGCGAGTAGGCGGCCGCGGAGTGGTAGCTGTGCAAGTAAAGGGATGTGACCGTGCGTCACCCCTTACGGCGCACCTTGAGATCGGTGATCTCGGTCACATGTTAACGATCGGTAATCAAGATCTTACTCAACGGTAAAACTGTTGGTAACCTGTGTGGATCTTTTGTGACCTGCCGCTATGTCTAGCGGCGTGCACTGGAGAGCGCTTTCTCTTTTTGGTGGTCTAAACCTTGCCTCCTTCGGTGCTCATCGGCGGTTAGCTTTCGGGGACGCTTTACTGATATCGGCGGCGCCCGTCGCTCATCGCATCCTCAAAGGTGAGGGGACATGAAAAAAGGCCACAAGGTGATTCTGGGAGCGGCTCTCGTCACGGGATCTGCCACCATCGTGGGTGCCGTCCTGATGAGTCAGGGGTCTGACTCTGACGGAGACAAGAACTCTGTCGATGACTCCAAGGTGAGTTGTGGAGCCATCCAGGCTGGCGGAAACGTCACCTGCAATGAGCCCAAGGCCGACGAGTCCGACAGCTTCCAGGGGGAGGAAGCGGCGGCGGACAAAGGGCCTTGGCGGTACAGGGTCGTGAACACCTTTGTGGATAACCGCGATGAGGGCTTGAAGGTCCGCGTGTGCAACGTCGACGACTGTGAAGGCCCTGATTCTGGAGAACAGCTCGGCCTCGTGTTGCAGAACCATGCGGTTTGGGTGTCATGCAAGACGGACTCGGGGTTCAACGGCGGTGAGCCTGATGGTGGCACCACCTGGTACAAGGTTCTGTGGCCCAGCGATCAGCCGAGCGACAGTATCGGTAAAAGCAGCCGCGAGGATAAATATAGCGGTTGGATGTTCGGTAAGTACTTGTCGCCCGCAGGGCATGACGGAGTAATTGCCGAATGCGAGGACGATGCCTGACGGCGAGTTCGAGCAGAAATGAGACTACGTAAGCGCCCGACCTTTTCAGGTCGGGCGCTTACGTTCTGGTCACGCGCTTGCTGCGCCTTTTCCGCCACATGGTGCCGACCGAGCACGATGTTCCTGCCGTCGCTCGACCGTGTCGCCAGCCGTCGACCTCGCCCGCGTCGGGAACGACCAGTGTCCTTGCAGAGGACATGCTCGACGGCATCGCCTGATCTGGCGCCAACCGCACGTCCGTGAATTGATTGGTGGGCCGGATCGGGGCTGCCAATCAACCTTCCGGCGACTGGACTTGAGGTGCATCGGGGGTGGTGTCCCACGTTCCCAACAGGGGAGGGAGCGTGGGACACCAGGGCGGGGGACTCCGGTGCGTCGGCCGATCGAGGGGTTCGAACGGCGTCGTCTTCGTACGGGAGGGAAGCCGGATGGGGCGCCCTGAGAGGCCGTTGGATCCGGAGGGTGGGCCGGTTGAGCGGTTCGCCTTCGCGTTGCGGGAGTTGCGGCGGGAGGCCGGGGGGACCACCTACCGGGCCATGGCCGTGGAGGCCGGGTATACGGCCGCGACTCTGTCCGAGGCCGCGGCGGGGGAGCGGCTTCCGTCCCTGGCGGTGGCTCTGGCGTATGTGTCCGCCTGTGGTGGGGATGCCGAGGAGTGGGAGCGGCGCTGGCAGCGGGCCGCCGAGGACGCTGCCGGGCAGCTGCCCGAGGGTGACGGGAGCGCGGCGCCGTATCGGGGGCTCGCGCGGTTCGAACCCGGGGACAGTGGCTGCTTCTTCGGGCGGGACCAGTTGGTGGCCGATCTGGCGGAGCTGGTGCTGGGCAGTCGGTTCGTGGCCGTCGTGGGTACCTCCGGGAGTGGGAAGTCGTCCTTGCTGCGGGCCGGGCTGATACCGGTGCTGCGGGGTGGGGACTGGGCCGGGGAGCGGCCTGCCGCCATCCGGATCCTCACCCCGGGCGCGCGGCCCGCTCATGCGCACGCCCGCGCGCTGGTCCCTGTCGACGGCGGCGGGGACACCTGGGTCGTCGTGGACCAGTTCGAGGAGGTCTTCACCCTCTGCCGGGAACCCGCCGAGCGTGCCCGCTTCATCGACATGCTGCTCACCGCCGTACGGCCGGACAGACGGCTGCGTGTCGTGATCGCCGTACGCGCCGACTTCTACGGCCGCTGCGGTGAGCATCGTGACCTCGCCGCCGCCCTGCGCGGTGCCGGGCTGCTCGTCGGGCCGATGAGCGTGGAGGAGTTGAGGGAGGCGATCGTCAAGCCCGCCGCTGCCGAGGGGCTGGTCGTCGAGCGAGCCCTGACCGCGCAGATCATCGCGGACGTCGCCGACCAGCCCGGCGGGCTGCCGCTGATGTCCCACGCGCTGATGGAGACCTGGCGGCGGCGTCGTGGCGGGGCGTTGACTGTCAAGGGGTACGAAGCCGTTGGTGGGGTGCATGGTGCCATCGCCCGTACCGCGGAGGAGTGTTACAGCGGGCTCTCCGTGCGCGAAGCCACGCTGGCCCGGCAGGTGATGCTGCGGCTCGTCGCGCCGGGCGAGGGGACCGACGACACCAGCCGGCCCGCCCGCCGCGCCGAACTCGCCGCCGATGCCGCCGCCGTCCTCGACCGGCTGGTCGGCGCCCGGCTGGTCACCCTCGACGACGACACCGTCGACCTCGCCCACGAGGCGCTGATCACCGCCTGGCCCCGGCTGAACGGCTGGATCGAGAGCGACCGCGAACTGCTGCGCCGGCACCGGCAGCTCACCGAGGCCGCCACCGCCTGGGAGCAGCTCGACCGCGACGCCGGTGTCCTGTACCGAGGGGCCCGGCTGACCGTGGCCACGGAGGCCTTCACGCCGGTCGCCGAGCCCGATCCGCTCACGCCGCTGGAGCGGGCCTTCCTCACCGCGAGCCTCGACGCCCGCCGGCAGGAACAGCGCCAGGCCACCCGTACGAGCCGTCGGTTGCGCGGACTGACCACGGCGCTGACGATCCTTGTCGCCCTCGCGGTCGTGGCGGGACTGACCGCCTGGAACCAGAGCACGGCCAGTACCCGGCAGCAGCTCCAGGCCGAGGCCCGCCGGATCGCCGCGATGGCCGCCAGCCTCCGCTCCTCCGACCCGAGGACCGCCATGCGGCTCAGCGCGGCGGCCTACGGGCTCGCCGACCTGCCCGACAGCCGCTCGGCCCTCCTCGACTCGTTCGCCCAGACCGAGCTGGACCGGTTCGATCCCGGGGAGGGGGCAGCCGCGGCCGACGACGATGACGACCCGGTGCAGCGGTTCCTCAGCCGCGACGGGCGCGTTCTGACCACGGTCACGGACGACCGTGTCGAACGCTGGGACACCTCCACGCGGCGGCGGACCGGCTCGTTCCCCGGCACGGGGGACCTGGAGTTCCCCGGCGTCCAGGGCATCAGTCCCGACGGCGGCACGCTCATGATCTGGACGAAGGACGGTCTGCGGCTGTGGGACGTCGACGCCGGCCGGCTGGTCGGCGCCCGCGTCGGCTCGGCCGACGATTTCTCTGCCGGTACGACCGGTTCGTTCGTCACCGACACGCGGATACTCCTCTCCAGCCGTTACGTCGGACGGTCCGGCAACCTCTTCCGTCTGTGGGACACCGCGCTCGGCCGTGCGGTCTTCGAACAGAACCTCAAGGACGACTCGGGCGCCGACGCCGTCGTCAGCCCCGACGGACGACTGCTGGCGATCTGCCGGCGCCTCGGACCGGTGCAGGTGTGGGACACCGTCGAACGGCGGAAACTGCCGATTCCGTGGGCGGCCGCGAACCGGGATCTCTGCCCGGGCCGGTCGGACGGGTTCGGTTCGGCGGCCGGCGATTCCCTTGAGGGCCGGCTGCTGTTCACCCCGGACAGCCGTGCCCTGGCCGTCGTGGGCGACTTCCCGGACGGCTCCGGAGTGCGCGCCTGGGACCTGGCGTCGGGAAAGCAGCGGCTGAGGATCGAACACTCCTGGCCGAAGAACGCCCGCCCCCGCATGACGTTCGGCGCGGACGGCGGGTTCGTCGCGGTGACGGACGACGACGAGATCCTGCTGTGGCGCACCGCCGACCCCGCCGTTCCCGTCCTGCGGCACTCGCTCAGTTCCACCGGCTCCTACGATCTCGGCGGGACCTCGGCGCTCAGGCTGGACCTGGACCGGCGCAGGATCCGCTACCTGGAGGAGCGCGGCTGGGAGCGCAGGATCTCGGTGGCGTCCCTGGCCCTCGACGAGGCGCTGGACTCCGCCTACCCGGTCGGCCCGGTCCGGGCGGCCACCTACAGCCCGGACGGCCGCACCCTCGCCGCCGTACGACGGCTCGACGGCGCGACCCGCTTCCAGCTCCTGGACGCGGCGACCGCCGAGGTCCTGGCCGATCTGCCGAACCCGCAGATGTTCTGCCTGCCGGATCCCAACTGCGAGAACCACACCGCGTTCAGCGCCGACGGAGGGACGTTCGCCTACGGCGCCGAGCCACCGGCCGGCCGCTACTCCACGATCACCTTCTACGTATGGGACGTCCGCACCCACCGCCAGATCGCCTCGCTGGCCCTTCCGGCCGGCGTGGAGGGCATCGGGCTCAGCCCGGACGGGAAGACCTTCCTGGCTTCCAGGATCAAGGGAAGCGGGACGATCGAACTGTGGGACGTCCGCAGCCGGACCAGGACCAGGGTGCTCAGCGGCGTGCGGGACGTCCCGGCCGTCAGGCCCGACGGACGTCTGCTGGCCACATCGGGCGGCGACTACGTGGACCTGCCCTCCGGCAAGGTGACCCACCGCAACGCCTCGGACCCCCTGTCGGCCGTGGTCTTCAGCTCCGACGGACGCTACCTCGCGGTGGGCGGCAGGGGCGGGGTCACGATCTGGGACGGGGACGCCCGGCGACGCCTGGCGCACCTGCCGGCCGTCCCCGACGGTGACGCGGCCGGGGCCACGGGCGACGACGCCCAGTTCGTCACGGCGGTCGCCTTCTCGCCGGACGCCCGGTACCTCGCCGTGGGCACCGCCGGCGGAACGCTGCAGATCTGGCAGACCGAGGCTCCCCATCTCCAGCCCACGGTGTTCCCCGCCCTGGGCGGCCGTGTGCAGTCCGTGGCCTTCGGCCCCGACGGGGACACCCTGTACGCCGCGAGCACCCACCGCCGCTCCCGTTCCTACGACCTCGATCCCGAGCACGTCGCCACCACCGTGTGCGAGCGGGCGGGCGGCGGACTGTCCCGCGCCGACTGGAAGAGCTACCTCCCCGACGTGCCGTATCGGGACGTGTGCTGAGCCCTTACCCGGGGGGTCCACCGAGCCCCCGCGGAGCCCCTCCGAGTCCCCCGACTCGGCCTCTCCTGAGCAGGTCGGATAACGTATGAGCGCACTTGTGGGGCTGTTCGCGGCCCCCGGGTGACGCCCCCTCGGGAAAGTTCGTGAAGTTCTTCACAAGGAATTCGGCCCTGTTGGGCGACGAACGTGCTCCGCAGGGCCCTTTCGGGGGCTCACCAGGGGCGGGAGCGTGCTCGGGATAGCGTTTCGGCGGCGTTTCCGGTGGGTGTGGCGGGAGGCTGGTCCAGTCACTCCGGCGACCCGGAAGGGCAGTTCACGCGGCATTGACATCGGGGCGTACCGCCCGCTGGTTCGTCCCGCGCGACACGGCCTCGGCCATGCGGGCCGCGCAGTGTAGCAGAGGGGGTCCATATGCTTGTGAAGGGGCTCACGAGCGACCCCCCTGGGCCGGGTGGATACTCGATGGCATGAGCACCACGGAGCGTCCCAGGATCCTCGTAGTAGGCGGTGGGTACGTAGGCCTGTACGCAGCTCGGCGCATTCTCAAGAAGATGCGCTACGGCGAGGCGACCGTCACGGTCGTCGACCCCCGGTCGTACATGACCTACCAGCCCTTCCTCCCCGAAACCGCCGCCGGCAGCATTTCGCCGCGCCACGTCGTCGTACCGCTGCGACGTGTGCTGCCCAAGGCGGAAGTCCTCACCGGTCGGGTCACCACCATCGACCAGGACCGCAAGGTCGCCACGATCGCCCCCCTCGTGGGTGAGGCGTACGAGCTGCCTTTCGACTACCTCGTCATCGCCATGGGCGCGGTCTCCCGCACCTTCCCGATCCCCGGCCTCGCCGAACAGGGCATCGGCATGAAGGGCATCGAGGAGGCCATCGGCCTGCGGAACCACGTCCTCGAGCAGCTGGACAAGGCCGAGTCCACGACCGACGAGGAGATCCGCCGCAAGGCGCTCACCTTCGTCTTCATCGGCGGTGGCTTCGCGGGTGCGGAGACCATCGGCGAGGTCGAGGACATGGCGCGCGACGCGGCGAAGTACTACCCCAGCGTGTCCCGTGAGGACATGCGGTTCGTGCTCGTCGACGCCGCCGACAAGATCCTTCCCGAGGTCGGGCCGAAGCTGGGCCAGTACGGCAAGGAGCACCTGGAGAGCCGCGGGGTCGAGATTTATCTTTCGACTTCGATGGACTCGTGCGTGGACGGCCATGTCGTGTTGAAGAACGGCCTTGAGGTCGACTCCAACACGATCGTGTGGACGGCTGGCGTCAAGCCCAACCCGGTGTTGTCCCGGTTCGGCCTGCCGCTCGGGCCGCGCGGTCACGTGGACGCGCAGCCGACGCTCCAGGTCACGGGTACGGACTACATCTGGGCCGCGGGCGACAACGCCCAGGTGCCGGACGTGGCCGCCCGCAAGGCCGGCGTGGAGAACGCCTGGTGCCCGCCGAACGCGCAGCACGCTCTGCGGCAGGCGAAGGTGCTCGGCGACAACGTGGTCTCCGGTATGCGGGGCTTTCCGCAGAAGGAGTACTCGCACTCCAACAAGGGTGCGGTGGCGGGGCTCGGGTTGCACAAGGGCGTCGCGATGATCGTCTTCGGCAAGGTGAAGATCAAGGTCAAGGGCCGGCTCGCGTGGTACATGCACCGCGGGTACCACGGTCTGGCGATGCCGACGTGGAACCGGAAGATCCGGGTGTTCGCGGACTGGACGCTGGCGATGTTCCTGAAGCGTGAGGTTGTGGCGCTGGGGGCGTTGGAGACTCCTCGTGAGGAGTTCTACGAGGCTGCGAAGCCGGCGCCGGTCGCTGCCGCGAAGAAGACGGAAGAGAAGACAGAGGCCAAGGCATCCTGACCTCCGTCCACTGAATCACCCCTGCTTGAGCCCGAAGGGGCCGCCCGCCATCCGTGGTGCGGGCGGCCCCTTCGGGTTTTTCCTCGCCCCCGCCGCCCCTACCCGTCCCATCCTCGGGGGCTGCCGCCCCCGAACCCCCGCTACGGCCCTGAACGGGCCTTGTCCTCAAACGCCGGACGGGCTGGGTAGTCAGCCCGTCCGGCGTTTGAGGACGAGCGCGTTCAGCGCGACTTTCCCACCCACCCGGCCGCCACCACCCTCCAGCCCGTCCGGCGTTTGAGGACGAGGCCGTTCAGGCCGAAAGGGGGGTCTGGGGGCGCAGCCCCCAGGGATGGGACGGGTAGGGGCGGCGGGGGCGAAGGAAAATCGACGTCCGACGCAGCCGCGCTGTCCCCCTGGGCAGCCCCTTTGCCCAGTTGTGATCCCCCCGGGGGACTGCGAGCCAGGCGTGTTGGTGTTTTCGTGGGTGTTGGACATTCACGGTTGTGCCGTAACGGAGGTGTGCGTCATGCCCGAAGCCGCGTCGCGGCTGCAGAGCTTCGCCGAACAGTTGCTGGGTGCCCCGCTCCCGATGCGCATCCGCGCCTGGGACGGCTCCGAGGCAGGCCCGCCCGGCGCCCCCACCCTGGTCGTCCGCAACCGCCGCGCCCTGCGCCGGCTGCTGTGGAAACCGGGCGAACTGGGACTCGCCCGGGCCTGGGTCGCAGGCGACCTGGACATCGAAGGGGACTTCTACGCCGCCCTCGACCTGCTGTCCGGGCTGGTCTGGGAGCGCGGGGAGGACGCCCGGACCCTCACCGAGGCACTGCGCGAACCCGAGGTACGGGCAGCGGTGCGCGGGCTCGTGAAGATCGCCGGGCTTCCCCTCCCTCCCGCTCCGCCCCGTGAAGAGGTTCCGCGCCGGCGCCGGCACCTCCACACCAAGCGCACCGACAAGCGAGCCGTCAGCCACCACTACGACGTCGGCAACGACTTCTACGAGATCGTCCTCGGGCCGTCCATGGTGTACTCCTGCGCCTACTGGGATGCCCCCGGAGGAACCTCCGGCTCCGGCACCCTTGAGGGCGCCCAGCGCGACAAGCTCGACCTCGTCTGCCGCAAGCTCGCCCTCACACCCGGTCTGCGGCTCCTCGACGTCGGCTGCGGCTGGGGCTCCCTCGCCATCCACGCCGCCCGCGAGCACGGCGTACACGTCGTCGGTGTCACCCTCTCGCAGGAGCAGGCCGCGTACGCCCGTAAGCGCGTCGCCGACCAGGGGCTCACGGACCGGGTCGAGATCCGGGTGCAGGACTACCGGGACGTCACCGACGGGCCCTTCGACGCCGTCTCCTCCGTGGGGATGGCCGAGCACGTGGGGAGCGAGCAGTATCTGACGTACGCACGTGATCTGTACGCCCTGCTGAAACCCGGTGGGCGGCTGCTCAATCATCAGATCGCCCGTCGGCCGCACGCGGACGAGGACGCGTACACCCTCGACGGGTTCATCGACGCCTACGTCTTTCCGGACGGCGAACTCGAGCCCATCGGCACCACCGTCACCCAGCTCGAACGGGCCGGGTTCGAGGTGCGTGACGTCGAGTCCATCCGGGAGCACTACGCCCTGACGCTGCGGCAGTGGGTCACCAACCTGGAGGGCGACTGGGCACGCGCCCAGCAGCTCACCAGCCCGGGGCGGGCCCGCGTCTGGCGGCTGTACATGGCCGCCTCCGCCCTCGCCTTCGAGCACAACCGGATCGGCGTCAACCAAGTCCTCGCCGTACGGACCTCGGGGGAGGGTGACTCCGGGATGCCTCTGCGTGCCCGTACCTGGAACTGAACGACCGAACGGGAGTACGGCAGCGGGCCCCCGCTGCCGTACTCCCGCCGCCTACTCCGACTTGATCGCCGCCAGCATGTTCAGCCGCGCCGCGCGCCGGGCCGGCCACAGGGCCGCCAGGACGCCCACCGTCGCGGCCAGGAGCAGGAAGAACGCCATCCTGGCCCAGGGCAGGACGAGTTCGTACGTCGGCATGGTCGTGCCGATGAGTTCGCCGGCCGCCCAGCCGAAGAACACGCCCAGGCCGATGCCCAGGACGCCGCCGAAGACGGAGATGACCAGGGATTCCAGGCGGACCATGCGCTTGATGCCCTTGCGGTCGAGGCCGATCGCGCGGAGCATGCCGATCTCCTGGGAGCGTTCGAAGACCGACATGGCCAGGGTGTTGATGACGCCGAGGACCGCGACCAGGACCGCCATCGCCAGCAGGCCGTAGAGCATGTTCAGCATCAGGGTGAACACGCTGGCGATCTCGTTGGAGATGTCCTTCTTGTCCCGGATCTGGATGGCCGGGTTGGTGCCCAGGGCCTTCTCCAGCCTGTCCTTCGTCGCGTCCGTCGCGCCGCCCGAGGTCTTCACCATGACCTGCATGTCGCCGATGTCGTCGGCGGCCGTCCGGTGCGGGGCCAGAAGGCCGTCGTCGACGAGGAGGCCGCTGATCATCTCGTTGCCCTCGTACACGCCCGCCACCGTCAGCTGCTGCTTCTTGCCGTCCTCGTAGCCGATGGTGAAGGCCGAACCCGCCTTCCAGCCATGGGAGTCGGCCGTCCAATCGTCCACGACGACCTGGGTGCCGCCGATCGCGAACGTGCCTTCGTTGATCGGCAGTTGGGTCAGCTTCCCGAACGCGGAGCCGGTGACGCCGGTCAGGTACTCCGTGGAGCCGTCGATGCGCGCGGGGGTGTTGCGCATGGGGCTGAGGTCGGTCACTCCGGTCGTCCTCGCCAGCTTCTCGGCGACCTCGGGGGAGAGCTCCATGCCGTTGGCCATGGAGACGACGTAGTCCGCCCTGATCGAGGACGAGGCCATCTTGTCGATCGACTTCTGGAGACTGCCCGCCATCACGGTCATGCCGGTGATGAGGGTGAGCCCGATCATCAGCGCGGAGGCCGTGGCGGCCGTACGACGGGGATTGCGGACCGAGTTCTGGCGGGCCAGCTTCCCGGAGACGCCGAACACGCGCATCAGCGGGGCCGCGGCGGCGATCAGCGGGCGGGAGAGCAGCGGGGTGAGGATGAAGATCCCGATGATCAGCAACACCGCCCCTATGCCCATGGGGGCCTGGCCGTCCGAGCCGCTCATCGTCGTGGCCGCGAGGACCACGGCGACGCCCGCGCCCGAGAAGAGCGCGCCCAGCGTGTTGCGCAGCACCAGCGACTTGGTCGTCGCGGTCGCGTGGACGCTGCTCATCGCGGCCACCGGGGGGATCTTCGCGGCGCGGCGGCCGGGCAGCCAGGCCGCCAGCATCGTGATGAGGATGCCGACCGCGAGGGCCGCGCCGACCGTACCGGGCGTGACGATCAGCGGCCCGTCGGGCACGGTCGCGCCGAGCAGACCGAGAAGCGCCTTCAGTCCGGCCCCGATCCCGATGCCCGTGACCAGCCCGGTCACCGCCGCCACCGCGCCGACCACGAACGCCTCGATCAGCACCGACCGCGTGACCTGGCGGCGCGAGGCGCCGACCGCGCGCAGCAGCGCCAGTTCCTTGGTGCGCTGGGCGACCAGCATGGTGAAGGTGTTGGCGATGATGAACGTACCGACGAAGAGCGCGATGCCCGCGAAGACCAGCAGGCCCTGCTTGAGGCCGCTCATCGACGAGGCGATGATCCTCGCCTGGTCGTCGGCGAGTTGGGTGCCCGTCGTGGTCTCGATGGTGTCGCCCGGCAGGGCCTTGTCCAGGGCCGCCTTGAGCGCGCTCTGGCTCGTGCCCGCCGCCGCCTTGACGTCGATCTCGTCATACGTGCCCACCTTGCCGAACAGCTGCTGCGCGGTCGCCGTGTCGAAGAGGGCGAGGCTGCCGCCGGCCGCCACATTGCCGTCGTCCGTGGTGAAGATGCCGGAGACGGTGGGGGTGAGCACCGGTCCGTCCACCGACAGGCGCACGGTGTCGCCGACCTGGTAACCGGTCCGCTCGGCGGTCTTCGCGTCGAGGGCGACCTGGTTCGCGCCGCGTGGCGCGGTGCCGTCCTTCAGCGGGTACCGGGCGTCCTTGTCGCCCCAGAAGTTCCCGCCCTGCGACTGGAAACCGTCGCCGACGAGCTTGCCGTCCTTGTCGGCTATGGCCGTGAACCCGGTCACGACACCGATGGCGGAGGCGGCACCCGGGACCTTCGCGCTCTCGTCGAGCAGGGCCCGCGTCAGCTCCGGCGTCTTGCCGATCTTGTCGCCCACATCGTCCCGGGGGCGCGCCTGCACGGCGACGTCGACCTGGTCGAAGCCCTTGGCGGAACTGTTCTGGAGGGCGTTCGAGAGGGTGTTGGTGAAGACCAGGGTCCCGGACACGAACGCCACGCCGAGCATCACGGCGAGCACGGTCATCAGAAGCCTGGCCTTGTGCGCGAGTACGTTGCGCAGGGCGGTACGGAACATGGGTGTCGTCTCAGTCCGTCGGGTCGTGAGCGGGGTGAAGTGGAAGCAGGGCTACGGGAGTTGAGTGAGCGTCAGCTGGTGCGGACGGTCCGTGTGTCCAACTGCTTCATGCGGTCCAGGACGCCGTCCGCCGTCGGGCCGTACAGCTCGTCCACGATCCGGCCGTCCGCGAGGAAGACCACCCGGTCCGCGTACGCCGCCGCCACCGGGTCGTGGGTGACCATCACGACCGTCTGACCCAGTTCCCGTACGGAGTTGCGCAGGAAGCCCAGTACCTCGGCGCCCGCGCGGGAGTCGAGGTTTCCGGTCGGTTCGTCGCCGAAGATGATGTCGGGGCGGGAGGCCAGCGCCCGGGCCACCGCGACGCGCTGCTGCTGGCCGCCGGAGAGCTGGGACGGGCGGTGGCGGAGCCGGTCGGCGAGGCCGATCATCGAGATCACCGAGTCCAGCCACTGCTTGTCCGGCTTACGGCCCGCGATGTCCATCGGGAGGGTGATGTTCTCCAGGGCGGTCAGCGTCGGCAGCAGGTTGAACGCCTGGAAGATGAAGCCGATCTTGTCCCGGCGGAGCTTGGTGAGCTGCTTGTCCTTGAGGGAGCCCAACTCGGTGTCGCCGATCCGCACGGAGCCCGAGGAGAAGGAGTCCAGGCCCGCCACACAGTGCATCAGCGTGGACTTGCCGGAGCCGGACGGGCCCATGATCGCGGTGAACTCGGCCTGCTTGAAGTCGACGGAGACCTGGTCGAGGGCGACGACCCGCGTCTCACCCTGTCCGTAGACCTTGGAAAGCTCCGTGGCGCGGGCGGCCACCGTCGTGGCGGTCCGGTCGGCGAGGGGAGTGGTGGTCACGGGCGGGCTCCTGTCGGGAGGTTCGACGAGTTTCGACGTCTGAGGTCTGACGTCTGAGGTCTGAGGCTCGTGAACCATCGTCATGGCCGGGGGGCGCCGTGTAGTCAGCCGCTGTTCCGGTTCCGAAGGCAGTCTTGGGACGGACCCGGCGCGCCTGTGTCATACCTGGGGATGACGGGCGTCCCCTTCGACGGGACCGTGGCAAGTGCCAGAGGCCATGACAAGAACAGGTGGAGCCCCCTTGTTCGGGCGGTGAAATTCCGTCATTCCGCATGCGAGCCGGGCTGCCTCGCGAAAGGCTACTGGCAAGTGCGGATGGCCCGTTCCAGGTGCTGATGCACCCTCAGACGTCAATAAAATAAGACAACATCGGTCCCCTCGCCCGCAGTTCGGGTGAGGCGTCCCGATAGGCTCGGAACCTCGATGCGGAGCCCAGGGCCTGCCCGGATGGTGGAATGCAGACACGGCGAGCTTAAACCTCGCTGCCCCTTCGCGGGCGTGCCGGTTCAAGTCCGGCTCCGGGCACCTCCGACCGTTGTATGCCGGATTTGTCGGTGCTTGGTCCATTGAAGTCTTGGCTGCGGAATCGTTGACAGCGGGCGTATGCGGTCAGACACTCATTCCAGGAAGTCAGTGAAGAAAGTTTCACTATACGAACACCCCTCGTATGAACGTACTGCATGAAGGGAACGACCGATGCGCACCACCGTCGGCATCATCGGAGCCGGCCCCGCGGGGCTCCTGCTCGCGCGGCTGCTCCACAACGCCGGTATCGACTCGGTCGTCCTGGAGAGCCGGGACCGGGATTACGTGGAGCACCGGCAGCGGGCCGGGATCCTGGAGCAGGGGACCGTCGACGTGCTGCGCGCCGCCGGGGCGGGCGCCCGCATGGACCGCGAGGGCCTGCGCCACGACGGCATCGAGCTGCGCTACGACAGGAAGCGTCACCGCGTCGACTTCCCCGCCCTCACCGGCGGCCGGTCCGTGATGGTGTACGCGCAGACCGAGGTCTGCAAGGACCTCATCGCCCTCCAGCTGGCCGAGGGCGGCCCGCTGCTCTTCGAGGCGGAGGCGCTGGCCGTGGAGGGACTGGAGGGGGCGGACGGTGGCAGTCCTCGGGTGCGGTTCCGGCACGAGGGGCGTGAGGACGTACTGGAGTGCGAGTACGTCGTCGGATGCGACGGCTTCTGGGGCGTGGCCCGTACGGCGATCCCCGCCGAACTCACCCGGGTGTTCGAACGGTCGTACCCCTTCGGCTGGCTCGGCATCCTCGCCGACGTACCGCCCTCGCACGACGAGCTGGTCTACGCCCGCCACGACCGCGGCTTCGCCCTCCTCTCCATGCGCTCCCCGTCCGTCTCCCGCCTCTACCTCCAGGTGCCGGACGGCACCGACGCCGAGGCGTGGAGCGACGAGGAGATCTGGGACGAGCTGGAGCGGCGCTTCGAGACCGCCGACGGCTGGAAGCTCGACCGGGGGCCCATCACCCAGAAGTCCGTGACCCCGATGCGGAGTTACGTCCACGAGCCGATGCGGCACGGACGGCTGTTCCTCGCCGGGGACGCCGCGCACATCGTCCCGCCGACCGGCGCCAAGGGGCTCAACCTCGCCGTCGGGGACGTCGTGACCTTCGCGCGCGCACTGACGTACGAGAAGGAGACGGGGTCGGCCCAGCTGCTCGACGCCTACTCCGAGACCTGTCTGCGCCGGGTCTGGCAGGCCGAGCGGTTCTCGTACGACATGACGACCCTCCTGCACCGCTCCCCGGACGCCACTCCCTTCGACGACCGGCTGCAGCTGGCGCGGCTGGAGCGGATCGCCACCGCCCGTTCGGCGGAGACGGATCTGGCGGAGGGGTACACGGGGTTCCCCCTCGACTGACCCTTGAGTGACCCCGCCGGCGGATCAGGGGGCGGTCTCGGGTCTGTACCGGGTTGGTCAGGGTCCGGGGGCTCCATGGCCGGGAATCAAGTGGGCGCGTAGCGTGTTCGCGACAGGACAAGGGAAAGATCCTCCCCAAGCACTAGGGTCAATCCTTTGCCCACCTATTACTCTTGAGCCAAGGCCACGCAGCGTGTCCATGGAGGAGTGAAATGAGGAGCAGCAACCCGGTCTTCTCGCGACGGGGGTTCAGCCGCGACAACGGCTACGCGGGTTTCAACACCGCGCCGCAGGCCGGGGGCGCCGCTGTCGGTACGCAGTCGGGCAACCCGTATGCGGACCAGCACGCCCAGCAGGGCGGGAACCCGTACGCGACCAACCCCTACGCCCAGCAGGACCTTCAGCAGGGCGCACCGCCGCAGGCCCCGGTCACCACCGGCCGGATGACGATCGACGACGTCGTCATGCGGACCGCCACCACCCTTGGTGTGCTGGTCGTCACGGCGGCGCTCGCCTGGGCGCTGCTGCCGGTCGACGACGCGAACATCAACCGGTCCTACGGCATCGCCATCGGCGCCGGTCTGGTCGCGATGGTCCTCGGCCTCGTCCAGTCCTTCAAGCGCAAGGCCTCGCCCGCGCTGATCGTGACGTACGCGGCGCTCGAGGGTGTCTTCCTCGGCGTCGTCTCCAGCGTCGTCGACAACCGCATCGCGAGCGGTGCGGCCATGCAGGCCGTGATCGGCACGCTGGCGGTCTTCACCGCCGTACTCGTGGCGTACAAGGCGGGCTGGATCCGCGTCAACCGCCGCTTCTACGGCTTCGTGATGGCGGCGGCGCTCGGCTTCGTGCTGCTCATGGCAGTGAACCTGCTGTTCGCCGTCTTCGGCGGCGGTGACGGCCTCGGCTTCCGCAGCGGCCCGCTCGGCATCATCTTCGGCATTGTCGGCATCCTGCTCGGTGCGTGCTTCCTGGCTCTCGACTTCAAGCAGGTCGAGGACGGCATCGCCTACGGCGCGCCGCGCGAGGAGGCCTGGCTGGCCGCCTTCGGTCTGACGATGACGCTGGTCTGGATCTACCTGGAGTTCCTGCGGCTGATCGCCATCCTCCAGGGTGACGACTAGTACGACGGCCAGCAGTAGCCAGTAAGGCAGTAGAAGGGCCCCGGGGTCACTCCCGGGGCCCTTTGTCGTGCGCGCCCCGGGCTCTCAGAGGAGCTTGCGCGCGGCCCTCCTCATGTCGTACTCGTGAATGATCGCCTTGGCGTGGCCGTACGCGAGATTGTGCTCGTGCCGGAGCCAGCTGACCTTCTCCTCGAAGCGGAAGAGGGAGGGGCCTTCGTCGACGGTGCGCAGCCAGTCGGATACTTCACGACCGGTGCAGTGGGGGATGCGGGCGAGCATGTTGCGGTGGGTCTCCTCGGAGAGGACGTGGGACATCGGCGCCTCCGGACGCAAAGGGGATGTAAGCCGGTCCTTCACGCCACCGTGCCTGAGGGTTGGGTTGTTGGCAACAGTCCAGGTGCGACCGTTAGTCTCACGGCGTGCTGGATACCTCGCCTTTGACGCGCGCAGTGGATCACTTTGCCGATCGTTTGCGGGCGGCGCCGCAGAGTCGGTTGCAGCGGGGCGCTGCCGCTGAGGCGTTGGGGTTGGCCAGGGAGTTGGCACGGCGTGCCCAGCTGTTGGAGTCGCCGGGGGGTGAGCCGCTCGTCATGCCGGATGTGGGGATGTTCGCGGGGGCGGATCAAGTGACTGTGGCCGCGCATGATTTGGCGCTGGTTCTTCGGAGTGAGGGGGAGTTGGCTTCGGCGCTGGCTCTTGTTGCGGAGGCTCAGCAGCGGGCGGGGGTGTAGGTGCAGTAGGGGGGTTCGTTGTCGGCTGCCCCGCCGGTGGGGGCTTGTCGCGCAGTTCCCCGCGCCCCTATCGGGGCGCTCCTGTCGGCGGCGATTCGATGCTCGGCCCCTTGCCGCGACGAAAAACCCACCGCCTGCCCGCGCCCAGCGACCGTGACACCACCCGCGCCCAGGGACTGCAACCGGTTACAGAGACGCTATGACCCTGTCCGCCAGTACGTACACCGTTTCCTCGCCGCATTCGAAGGTCAGGGCGTAGGCGCCTGAGATGCCGGAGCCGCCGAGGAGGATCGGGGTCTCGCCTGCGCGGAGGGCTGCGGAGAGGCGTTCGGCGGTTTCGCGGTGGCCGGGGGTCATGCAGAGGGTCGTGCCGTCCGTGAAGACGTAGACGTCGAGGGTGCCCAGGGGGCCGGGGCGGACGTCGGCCAGGGCGGTGCGGGAGTCGGCGAGGTCTTCCAGGCAGGCGACCGTGCGTTCGTGGTCGTTCACGATGGGCGACTGGGCCGGGACGAAGTCCGGGTGGGAGGGGTGCCGGCGGCGGGCGGCGGCCAGTTCCGCGGACTCGCCCGCGAACTCGTCCGCCTCCGTGCTGGGCTCCGTCACCGGCTCCAGGGACTCCAGGCCCGCGAAGTCCGCCGGACGCGGCAGGAACAGTTCGCTGTCGGGGAGGCCGAGCAGGGAGGGGGCGTCGGAGGCGTCACGGGCCTCCTGGGCGGCCCAGAAGGCACGCGCCTCGGCAAGCTCCCGCTCCCGCTCCTCGGCGAGCGCCTCGGCCACGGCAGCGCGTATCTCGTCGGTGTCACGGGGCGTGCGGGCCTGCGGCACGAGACCGTGCGCCCCGACGGCGAGGCTCTGGGCGGCCAGCTCGGTGTGCAGGGCCGCGATCTGTCGACGCAGTCCCAGCAAGGTGCGCAGAACGGCGACGCCCACAGCCGTGGTGACGGTGGCTGTGGCGAGCAGCAGAGCAAGAGGCGTAGCGCTCACTGACGTACTCCCGGTTCAAAGTCGACCCCCGACTTCCTACATCAGCTTGAAGGGTGGACTAACCACCTGTCAGTGCGTAACGTCACGAAACGGACAGGACTTTGGGCCTGATGTTTGGGGTTGAACCCCAGGTGACCTGCATAAATACCTCTTCGGAGCGAGATAGGTCACATCCTGGGGGAGATTGGATCACAAAACGGCCCAGAACCCCGGTGGTTGCGGGGTCCCGGGACGCTCTCTCACACAGAGTTTTCTGTCAACTACCGTCAGCTCAGGCGCTCGATGACCATCGCCATGCCCTGGCCGCCGCCGACGCACATCGTCTCCAGGCCGAACTGCTTGTCGTGGAACTGGAGGGAGTTGATCAGCGTGCCGGTGATCCGCGCGCCCGTCATGCCGAAGGGGTGGCCGACGGCGATGGCGCCGCCGTTCACGTTCAGCTTCTCCAGTGGGAGGCCGAGGTCGCGGTAGGAGGGGATCACCTGGGCGGCGAACGCCTCGTTGATCTCGGCCAGGTCGATGTCGTCGATGGTGAGGCCGGCCCGGCGCAGCGCCTGCTGGCTCGCCTCGACCGGGCCGAGGCCCATGATCTCGGGGGAGAGGCCGGAGACGCCGGTCGACACGATCCGGGCCAGCGGGGTCAGGCCCAGCTCGCGTGCCTTCGTGTCGCTCATGATCACGACCGCCGCGGCGCCGTCGTTCAGCGGGCAGCAGTTGCCGGCCGTGACCATTCCGTCCGGACGGAACACCGGCTTGAGCCCCTGGGTGCCCTCCAGGGTCACCCCCGCACGCGGACCGTCGTCCTTCGAGACCACCGTGCCGTCGGGCAGCGTCACCGGGGTGATCTCGCGCTCCCAGAAGCCGTTCTTGATGGCTTCCTCGGCGAGGTTCTGCGAACGGACACCGAACTCGTCCATGTCGAGCCGGGTCACGCCCTTCACGCGGGCGAGGTTCTCGGCGGTCTGGCCCATCGAGATGTACGCGTCCGGTACGAGACCGTCCTCGCGCGGGTCGTGCCAGGAGGTGCCCTCCTGCTCGGCGACGGCGGCCGTACGGGCCTCGGCCTCCGCGAAGACCGGGTTGCGCGTGTCGGGCAGCGAGTCCGAGTTGCCCTTGGTGAACCGGGAGACCATCTCGACGCCGGCCGAGATGAAGACGTCGCCCTCGCCCGCCTTGATGGCATGCAGCGCCATCCGGGACGTCTGGAGCGAGGAAGAACAGTAACGGGTGATCGTGCAGCCCGGCAGGTAGTCCATGCCCATCTGCACGGCGACGATCCGCCCGAGGTTGTTGCCCTGCTCGCCTCCGGGCAGACCGCAGCCGAGCATCAGGTCGTCGATGTCCCGCGGGTCCAGCTCGGGGACCTTGGCCAGCGCGGCCTGGATGATCGTGGCGGTGAGATCGTCGGCGCGCAGTTCCTTGAGGGAGCCCTTGAAGGCGCGTCCGATGGGGGAGCGGGCGGTCGAGACGATGACGGCTTCCGGCATGACGGCTCCATTGGCGTTACGGGGGCTGCTGGGCGTTTCTTGCTTCGTGCGCTTCTTGTAAGGGGACCTGCTTGGGAAGTTACCCGTACGTATGGTCTCGGTCACGGGTGTGGCGGTGTGACTCGGGCCGCACTTTTCTAAGCGCTTGCTCAGAGGGTGGCGGGCGAGGGCGGGAGTAGGGGCAGCCGGCCCTTGTCCGCCAGCCACTCCCAGTACACCCCCGCCCGCTGCACCTCCGCCCAGTACGCCTTCGTGCGTGGCGCCGGATGGCCCGTCGAGTCGTTCACCATGTACGACGACGCGCAGGTCAACGTGGAACTCGTCTCCGCGCACCTGACCGTCACGCAGCCGGGCGAGATCGCGGAGTACGCGAGGGCGTTCGCCGAACTCTCCGCCAACGCCGTGTACGGCACGGAGGCCAGGTCGCTCATCACCGGCGCGATCGACGCACTCGGGTAGTCGCCCACTCGCCGCGCAAGTTGGTGCAAGTGCGTAGGCCCAGGGCTGCTGTCGTCCTCAGCCTGGTCCCATGCCACAGCAGCGGACGACCCCTACTTCCCGGTCTTGGGGGCGTCCTCCACGAACGAGCCCTGCCCCAGCACAGTCCGGAGCCTGCCCTCCGCCCGCAGCGCGGCCACGGCCTTCTGAATCGTCGACGCCGCGACGTCGAACTCCGCGGCCAGGTCCACCACGGCGGGGAAGCGCGCACCGGGAACGTACGTACCCGCGTCGATCCTGCGTCGTAGCTCACCGGCGATTTGGGTCCATACAGGCTTGCCCCGGTCGAGATCCATGACTCGAACGTATGCGTCTTCGCGAAACCGGGCGACCGCGAATGCGCGAATGCGCGTATCCTCAGAAACTGGCAGACCCCGGCGAGTCGGTCAGGACTCCCGGGGCGTGGCCCACCAACTGTTAGGAGTTGATGAACATGGCCGAGCGTAGCGCTGCCGCGCTGCACTGGGTTGGGGTGACCCTGGTTCTCTGGGGCCTCACCCGCCTGATCCCACCGACCGGCACTCGTCGGAAAACCCGCGCGCCGATGCGGGCCGTTGCGAACAGGAGAAAGTCAGGAATTGCTGCCGGTTCGGCGGTACGGGTGCCTGCTGCGCGCCGGTCGCCGTACAGCGCCGACCGGGCACCCCTGGACGGTTCCGCGTCCCGACTGTCCCGGCCCTACCTCCCCGCCTTCACGGACCTTGTTGTCCACGCCGAACTGAGCACGGCGGGCGCCCGATGACCGGCCAGCGGCGTACCAGGGTCCAAGCAGCCGTACGACAGGCCGAGTTGCCCATGCTGCGCGCCTACCGGCTCTGGTTCGAGCACGCCCGCAAGTGCGCCGGCTGCAAGCCCGCCCGCAGGGCGATGGACGGCTGCGAGACGGGACAAGAGCTGTGGGGCGCCTACCGCCACGCGTACGACGGAGGTGCCGGATGACCGCCCACCCCACCGGCCAGACCGACACGTGCGGGACGGTCCGCGCCTCGCTGTTCTATCGGGCGCCGATCCTCAGCGAGACCGGGGCGTGCGTCCTCCCCAAGAGGCATGAGGGCGACCATAAGGACGCCAAGGGCGCACGCTGGTACGTCATTCCCCTCGTCGGCGGAGCGGATCTCGGCGGGGAGACAGGTACGCGATGACCCACGAGCCGTCGGCCTGGACATCGGACCCCCCTTTCCGTTCTCCCCGCTGTGTCCTGGGCCAGCACCCCGAGTGCCAGGACGCCGAACCCCGCGACACCGGCGTACCCGGCGTGCACTACCTGGTGTGCACCTGTGCTTGCCATCACCCGACACCAACCGTGGTCCGGAGGACCTCGTCGCCTTCGCTGGGACGGTAGAGGCCCGTGATCACCGGGGACGAGAGCCATCCCGGGGTCCGGCGAAGCACCTTCTGAAGGACCGGTCCTGTGCTGCGGAGCGGGTCGCCGCCGAGGTCCTCCTTGACGACGGCGATGCCAGGCCGAGCCGGACGGTGAGGGGGACGGCGAGCCCAGGTAGGCCTGGATCCGTGGTTGTAGGCGGCCGGATCCCAGCCCCCTCCGCTGTGCTCGTCCCACACCCGTCCCACAGCCCCTGGAAACACCATGCTCACGCAGGTCATCCCATCCCAACGTCCCATCCCGGGCTGATTCGTTGCCGTCGGCGGACGCCCCTTGCCAGTGTCTGCGGCGTTCGGCGGGGGAAGGGCGGCGCGGTGGGAGAGCCGCGCCGTTCCCGTCCCTCTGTGAGCCGATCCCTGGCACCACCGACTCAAGGAGAAGTCCATGAACAAGCTCTGGGCAGCGCTCGCTACGACGGGCGTGATCGGTGCCTCACTGGTCTCTCTGGCGCCGGCGGCCTCCGCCGCGGCCCAGGCGTGCGTCACCACGACCATCACCACGGGCTACCGCACGTACTCGGAGACGGCGACGAAGTCGTCCACGAGCACCTGCAGCGACCTCAACCTCACCTACGCGAACGACACGTCGGCGGCGGCCTACGACTGTTACCGCGGTATGTACCGCAACTCGGCGGGCACCTGGTTCCGCGGCGCGTCCGGCTGGCACTGCCTCAACGACGGCGCCTACGCCATCGACACACAGCTCCTGCTGACCGATCTCAACGACGGCACCACGTTCGGCGTCGAGAGCTACTACGACTCGCCCGACTACGTGAACATCACGCACTAGTCCTCCCGACCGTGTCCGGTGGGGCCGCCCGGCGGCGGCCCCACCGGACAGGTCACGGTCACGGTCACGGACGCGTACACGGCGTCCGTCCTACCGGTTGCGAAAGAAGAAGGAGAAGGCTCCTGATGGCCGGACCGACCCGGACAGCCGCAGTACCGCCGCGCACCGTGCTCACACTGCTCACACTGGTCACGCTGATCACTCTCGTCGCGTGCGCAGCCGGCTGTTCGAAGCCGTCCGCCTCCCCCGCCGGAGGCGATCCGGCCGCCGCCACGTTCCGGGCCTCGCCCGTGACCTACGAGGTGCCGGCGGACCTCACGCCCGCCGTACTGCCGGCGACCGGCGCCGAGTCCCGGTGGTCCCAAGGTCTCGACGCCTTCGGCGAAGCGGTCGCCGACGGCGAGATCCGCGACTGCGTACGGTCCCGGGGCGAGGAGATGCCGGACCTGGCACCGCTCGCCTTCACCAGATACATGGACCTGCCCGACCTGGAGTTCATCCGGCGCCACGGCTTCGGATCGACCGCGGTTCCGGTGCCCTCCCCCGACCCCGCCGCGTCGCAGGACTCTCCGGGGCCTGAGCTGATGCGGCGTTGCCTGGCGGCGGGCCAGACCGTTCTGAACGAGTTCCGGGCGCTCTACGGTCCGCTGCGGATGTCATGGTTCAAAGTGATCGGCCGACTCGGATCCGATGAGTCGGTCGCCCTGGCCTACCGCGCCTTCCCTTCCTGCCTCGCACAGCGGGGTGTGCGGGTGAAAAGCGAGAGCAGGTTCTTCGGGCTCGTGGACCAGCGGCTCGCCGCCGGCGGAACCGACATGGGCCTGGCCGCCGACTACGCGACCTGCATGGCCCCGGTCGAAGCCGCCCGCGAGCCGCTGCGCGAGGAGCTGCGGACCCGGTTCGTCACCGACCACCGCCAGGAAATCAAGGAACTGACGGAGAAGCTGATGCCGCGGGTCCGGAAGCTGGCGGCCCGCTACAAGGTACGGCTCTGCTTCCCCGCTCTCGAACAGGCCGGTGCGGACGTCACGGAGACTGCTCGCTGACCCGGCGCTCGGTCATGGGAACGTCGGTGCCCTTTCCGTACAACGTCTCCGCCCCCGCGTGAGTCTGACGGTGCGGCATGGGCTGGTGCAGCCGACAGGGGAGACCAATGGGGGTGGGGCGCGTGAGACGTACGACTCTGCGTACGGTGTCGAGGAGGAGACGGGCCAGGGGTGGGGTCGTCTCGGTCGCGGCGGGCCTGGCCTTGGTGGCCGGGCTGCTGCAGTTCACCTCGGAGCCGGCTGTCGCGGCCGGTGGTGGGGACATGCCGACCGTCACCCTGCCGGGCACGCACCGGGCAGCGCCGCGGGTCGGGTTCCTGACCGCCGCCGACAGTTCCGGGTATCTGGTCGCGCCGAGGCCGTACGACGCCGCCTCCCCGGCCAAGTGGATCGGCCGCGACGGCTCGACCAGGGAGATCCCGAGCCAGGCGACCACGATCGCTCGCAACGGCGGGCTCGGGCTGGAGCAGGTCCCGGAGACCGCGCAGACGAAGAACGCGTACGACATCCGGCACTACGCCACCAACAAGGTGACGCGGTTCAACGTGCCGGCCGGTGACCGGGTCACCGAGGTGTTCGCCGAGAACCGGCTGCTGGTCGCCCGCCAGGTCGGCGGCAAGTGGACGCTCCACCTGCTGGAGATGCCGCCCGGAGGCGGGCAGTTGGTCGACCGGCCGGTGACCGGTCTGGCCGACGACTACAGCGGATGGGCGTACCAGGCGGCGTCGGACAAGCGGGGAGCCGCGTTCGGGTACCACGCGACCGACGGCGGCAACTCCTGGCGCGCTGTGCTGCTCGACTTCGACACCGCCTCGGTGGCGTACGTGCCCATCGACGACTTCGCCTACCTGGAGTTCCCCCGCCTGGCCGGGGACACGGTGAGCTACTACGCCATCGGCAAGCAGTCCGGCGGCAGCCACCGGTTGTACGTCGTCGACCGTGCGCATCCCGAGGCTCCCGGACACGTGGTCGACGTACCACAGAGCGGCCTCCGGGACGCCCGCGCGATGGGCGGCTGGGTGATCTACCCCGGCGCCGCCAACGAGGGGATCGTCGCCGTGCCGGTGACCGGCGGCGGCCCGGCGCGGACCGTGCTGGCCGCCTCGTACCACGGCTTCGTCGACGGCGACGACGGCAGTTTCTTCATCGAGGGCGGCACGGACGCGGACCACTGGACGGTCCAGCAGGTCACCCTCGGCGCGGACGGGGTGCCGGTCTTCAAGCCGGTGGGGGCGGCGCTGCCCCCGGTCTCGGTGTACGAGGCCGGCGGCATCGCGGTCGACCAGGGGCGGGTGCTGCTCGGCACCGAGCGGAACGACGGGTACCTCCCGTATCCCGGCACCGATCTCACCGCCTCCGCGCTCTCCCTGACGGCCGACGGCAGGCTGACCGTCGCACCGCCGCAGAACCAGGGCGACCTCGGGACCGCGAAGTCGAACCCTCTGTACGGCGTCGAGTGCTACGGGGAATGCCTGCGGTTCACCGGCACGGGTGAGGGCGGCATCACCCACCCGCAGCAGGAGTGGCTGGGTGACATCGCGGCGGCGTCCGCCTCGTACGCGGTGGAGAGGTACGGCGACGTCATGCAGGTGTGGAACGGGACCAAGTGGCTGGCCAGGGGCCCCTGGTCGGCCGCCGCCCTGTGGGGGAACACCCTGTGGACCGCCCGGACCGTCTCGGGCAAGCCGACGTTCGAGACGTACGCGCTGCCGTCGATGCGGAAGCTGGGCAGTCTGTCGGTCGCCTCCTGTCTGCCGACCGATCTGCAGGTCGTCGGCCGGTACGTCTACTGGTCCTGCGGGCCCAACGCCCAGGCGGTCGTCTACGACCAGAAGACCCGCGTCGCGCAGAACGTGCCCCGGGGCTACGCGCGGCTCGGCGACGGATATCTGGTCTCGCAGGACAACAAGGCCGGCAAGCTCCTCATCACCTATCTGAAGGGCACGGTCCCGGCCGCCAAGGTCGGTACGAAGGACCTCGGCCCGCTGCCGTCCCAGCCGTACGCCCCGGCCGACCGGCGCGGCCGGTTCTGGAACGTGGACCGGTTCGGCGGCCCCGTCGCCTACCTGACGGCGTCCGGTGCCGTGACGGTGAAGTGGCCGCAGGTGACCACCTCCCCGCTCGCGGCGACCGACGCCACCGTCCCGACCTCCGTCGCCCCGCGCCAGGGCGGCACCTTCCAGGGCATCTGGCACCTGAACAAGCCGACCGCGACCTGGAAGCTGACCGTCACCAACTCCGCAGGCGCCGTCGTACGGACCCTCACCGGCGGCCGGGCCCACGGGAAGATCACCGCGACCTGGGACGGGCGCGCCGCGAACGGGACACTGGTCCGCGCCGGTACCTACCGGGTGAAGCTGACCGCCCGCACCGCGAACGGCACCCCCAGGAACGCGGTGATCTACGACAAGTCGCTGGCCGTGCGGTAGGCGGGGCGCCGCGGTCTGTACCGGGCCCGCTCATACCTGCTGTCGGGCCTCAGTTCTTGACCGCCTCCGCGATCCGCAGGGCGGCCTCGGCGGGCGTGAGGTGGGTGGTGTCGACGACCTCGGCCTCGGCGTGCAGCCAGGTGCGGGCCGCCTCGGCGTAGGGGTCGAGGTATCTGAGGCGGAACGGGGAGTCGGGGCCGAGGACGGTGTCGTTCGCGATGCGTCCGCGCAGGGTGTCCTGGTCGGCGTGGAGGACGAAGTGCCGTACGGGGATGGCGTGTTGGGCCAGGCCCGTGCTGATCTCGCGCCAGTACTCCTCGACCAGGACCGTCATCGGAATCACCAGCGTGCCGCCGGTGTAGTCCAGCACGCGGCGGGCGGTCTCGACGACGAGCGGTCGCCACGGCGGCCAGTGCTGGAAGTTGTCCGTCGCGGGCAGCCCAGGCTTGATGTCCATGAGTGTCTCGCCGACCTTCTCGGCGTCGAACACCTGCGAATCCGGGATCAGTTGCTGCACGAGCGGACTGGTCGTCGACTTGCCCGCGCCATGGGTGCCATTGAGCCATACGATCATAGGTCCGACGCTATCGCTCCCCTCGCGCGCCGCCTGTGCCGCCCGCGCCCCCTCGCGCTGCCGTTGCGGCCCGGTGCCGGGCGCGGATCATTGATCCCATGACAGTGATCGATCCCATGACGGTGGACGTGCTGATCGTCGGGGGCGGGCCCGTGGGGCTCACCGCCCGGGCGCTGCTGGAGCGCTGGGGGGTGCGGACGCTGCTCGTCGAGAAGCGGGTCGAGCTGTCGCCTTTTCCCCGGTCCCGGCTCGTCAACGTGCGGTCGATGGAGATCTTCCGGCAGCTCGGGCTCGCCGATGCCATCGCCGCCCGCGCCTTTCCACCGGAGTACGGCCGTATCCGCTTCCGGGACGGGCTGCTCGGCCGTGACTTCGCCTCCGCCGCGATGATCGGGGTCAATGCGCCGGTGCCCGAGAGTCCCGTCATCGGGGTCGTCACCTCGCAGGATCGGCTGGAGCCCACCCTGCTCGGGGCCGCCGACGACACGCGGGTGCGGTTCGGGAGTGAGGTCGTCGGGCTTGTCGAGGAGGCGGAAGCCGACAGTGTTGTCGCCCGGCTGGTCGACCGGCGCAGTGGTGCGGAGACCTCTGTCCGGGCCCGGTACGTCCTCGCCGCCGACGGGGCCAACTCCACCGTCCGGGGACTGCTGGGCATCGGCACCGCCGGACCCGGTGCCCTGGGACGCATCACCACCGTCGTCTTCGACGCCGACCTCACCGCCTGGTCCGCCGGTCAGCCCGCCGGGTTCTACGCCACCGTCCACGGGTCGTTCCTGCCGCTCTACCCCGAGGGCGGCTGGGCCTGGGTCGCTCCCACCCCGGACGACACCGAGCACGCCGACTGGACCGGCCTCGTCTCGGGCGCCCTCGGGCCCGACGGACACGGCGTACGCGTCGACGTCCTGCGCGTCGAGCACTGGACACTCACCGCCTACGTCGCCGAGCGCTTCCGGCACGGGCGGGTCCTGCTCGCCGGTGACGCCGCGCACACGGTGCCACCGGCCGGCGGTCTCGGCATGAACGTCGGCATCGCCGATGTGCACAACCTCTGCTGGAAGCTGGCCGGTGTTCTGCGGGGGTGGGCGGGGGACGGGTTGCTGGACAGCTATCAGGTGGAACGGCAACCCGTCGCCGAGCTGACCCTCCGGCAGGCTGTGGCCAACGCTCGGCTCATGCTTCAGGTGCAGGACGGGCGTCGCGAACAGCTTCGGCAGCGGGCCGGTGCTGTGGCCTCCGGTGAGGTCGAACTTCCCTGGTCCGAGCGGTTCTTCGCGCAGCTCGGGCTCGTGCTCGGGGTCGGCTATCGTTCCGGTGCCGTCCTCGGTGACGGTGGCGATCACGGCGCGCCCACCGAACTCTCCCACCCCGGCACCGACTACGTCCCCACCGCCGAGCCCGGGCACCGCATGCCCCACCTCTGGCTCACGCCCGGCCGCTCCACCCTCGACTCCTTCGGCGAGTGGTTCACCCTGCTCACCCCGGACCCGGGCAGCTGGGAGCAGCAGGCAGACCTGTCGTCCCTGGTGCCCCTGCGTGTCGAGGGGCTGCCCGGCGAGTACGCCGACCTCTGCGGCCTCCGCCCGGCCGGCGCCCTGCTCGTCCGGCCCGACGGGCACATCGGCGCCCGCTGGACGGACCGTCCGGACGGCGACTCCGCCGTCCGGCACGCCCTCGCCGGGATCAGCCGCTCGACACCCCTCCCGACGTAGTCGGCGTGGGCGTCGGGTCCGTCGCCGGGACCCGCCTGCGCCGCCTGCGCTTGAGGAGTGCCCAGGGGCCCCTGGGACCGGTCGGCATCGCCGCCGTGACCTCCGTGCCCGCCTCCGACGCGGCCTCCGCCGCCGCCCGCGCCACCGGCAGGAAGCCCTCGCGGCGGGACACGTCCGGGCGCTCCTCCTCCGCCGGCCACAGGCCCAGCGCCGCGCACACCGTCGGGAGCACCGCCATCGCCGCCGTCGCGTAGCCCTCCGCCGAGGGGTGGTAGTTGTCCGGGCCGAACAGCTCGCGCGGGTTCGCCTCGAACTCGGGGCCCAGCAGGTCGCCCAGCGACACCGTGCGGCCCCCCTGCTCCACGACCCCGATCGTCTGGGCCGCCGCCAGATGCCGGGACGCCCGCCGGGCCAGCCAGCGCAACGGCTGCTGGACCTGCTCCACGGTGCCCAGGTCGGGACAGGTCCCCACGACCACCTCCGCACCCGCCGTACGCAGCCGCCGTACCGCCGAGGAGAGGTGGCGGACCGAGCGCGTCGGGGGC
Organism: Streptomyces sp. GQFP; assembly: GCF_021545335.1. GTDB lineage: Bacteria > Actinomycetota > Actinomycetes > Streptomycetales > Streptomycetaceae > Streptomyces. Next base: position 6,308,914 of record NZ_CP089312.1, read on the forward strand.
ATCCGGTGGGTGACGTCGTTCGCGCCGACCATGATCACGCAGATGTCCGGGACCCAGTCGGACGCCGAGACCGTCAGTGCCACCTGGCGGTCCAGGTCGTCGGACTGGGCGCCGGGCAGCGCCACGTTGCGCAGCTCCACCGGGCGCTCCGCCACCGCCGCCAGGCCCGACGCGAGCAACGCGCCCGGGGTCTGACGGGCCCGGTGGACGCCCTGGCCGGCGGCCGTGGAGTCACCCAGCAGTACGAGTCTGAGCGGGGGTTCACCGGGAGTGGCGTACCCGCGCCCGTAGAGGCCGTCCGCGCTCGGCGCGTGCGGACTGCGGCCGTTGCCCACCTGGCGTTTCGCCATCCGGACCTCGGCCAGCACCAGACCCACGGCCGCCGCGCTCACCAGGCCGATCCCGCCACCGCCGTACGCAGCGCCGGCCGCGATCCGCCGGGCCACCCTTGCCCTGGACATGCTCGTCATGCGTCGCCGCCACCTCCTCGTAGCCGTACAACCACTCCTTGCCCCGTACCGACCGTCCGCCAATCGTGACGTGAGGTGAATGCCGAGGTGGAGCCTTAGGCTGGCCGCACCAATGACAACCACATTTATGTGCGGCAACCGGAGACAACGGTGCAATTCCACGACTCGATGATCAGCCTCGTCGGCAACACCCCGCTGCTGAGGCTCAACAGTGTGACCGCGGGCATTCGGGCGACCGTCCTCGCGAAGGTCGAGTACTTCAACCCCGGCGGGTCCGTGAAGGACCGCATCGCCCTGCGCATGATCGAGGCGGCGGAGAAGAGCGGGGAGCTCAAGCCCGGCGGCACGATCGTCGAGCCGACCAGCGGAAACACGGGTGTCGGGCTGGCCATCGTGGCCCAGCAGAAGGGGTACAAGTGCATCTTCGTGTGCCCCGACAAGGTCTCCACCGACAAGATCAACGTGATGCGTGCGTACGGCGCCGACGTGGTGGTCTGCCCCACCGCCGTCGACCCCGAGCACCCGGACTCCTACTACAACGTGTCCGACCGGCTCGTCCGTGAGACGCCCGGTGCCTGGAAGCCCGACCAGTACTCCAACCCCAACAACCCCCTCTCGCACTATCACTCCACCGGCCCCGAGCTGTGGGAGCAGACCGAGGGACGGATCACCCACTTCGTGGCGGGTGTCGGCACCGGCGGGACCATCTCCGGGACCGGGCGCTACCTGAAGGACGCCAGTGACGGGCGCGTCCAGGTCGTCGGGGCCGACCCGGAGGGGTCCGTGTACTCCGGGGGGTCCGGGCGGCCGTACCTCGTCGAAGGGGTGGGCGAGGACTTCTGGCCCACCGCCTACGACCGGACCGTCGCCGACGAGATCGTCGCCGTGTCCGACAAGGACTCCTTCCAGATGACCCGGCGGCTCGCCAAGGAGGAGGGCCTGCTGGTTGGGGGCTCGTGTGGCATGGCCGTGGTGGCCGCGCTGCGGGTTGCCGAGCGGCTCGGGCCGGATGATGTTGTTGTCGTTCTTCTCCCCGACAGCGGGCGCGGGTACCTCAGCAAGATCTTCAACGACGAGTGGATGGCCGACTACGGCTTCCTGGAGGACAGCGGCCCCTCCGCGCGCGTCGCCGACGTCCTCGACTACAAGGAGCACGGCCACATCCCCTCCCTCGTTCATATGCACCCGGACGAAACCGTCGGTCAGGCCATCGAGGTGCTGCGTGAGTACGGCGTCTCGCAGATGCCGATCGTGAAGCCCGGTGCCGGTCACCCGGACGTCATGGCGGCGGAGGTCGTCGGGTCGGTCGTCGAACGCGAGCTGCTCGGCGCGCTGTTCACCCAGCGGGCCTCGCTCGACGACCCGCTGGAGAAGCACATGTCGGCGCCGCTGCCGCAGGTCGGCTCCGGCGAACCGGTCGCCGACCTGATGTCCGTACTCGGCGTGGCCGACGCGGCGATCGTGCTGGTCGAGGGCAAGCCGACCGGTGTCGTCAGCCGGCAGGACCTTCTGGCCTTCCTGGCCAAGGGCGGCAAGCAGTAGTAAACGTCCGGTGAACTGGGCGTGTCGGAGCGGAAGTTGCGGTCTCCGCTGCGATGTCCCGGTCCGTTTCCCCTTCCGAACGGAACTTCGCGGAAGTGGTACGAGGGTGTCACGTCCGCGCAGCACACGCTTAACACGAGTCCGGCACATTAGTGGATGTCGGCAAGGGCGGGAGCGGCTCCCCGCCCCGGCCGACAACCGAAACGGCGTCACGGACCTCCGGAGCGGCTCCCGGACCTCCACCGACGCCTAGGACGCGCCAGCCTGGCCCTGACCCGGCCCGCGTCCCTCGCGGGGACCGCCGTCGTCCCGCCCCCCGGCAACGGGGGTGCGGCGGTCCCCGCGCATAGCTTTTTCTAGGGGATAGCCCTTTTTGGGGGAGTGTCAGTCCTCCCACTTGTCGTTGTCCTGGCCGCCCCTCCGGTGGTGCCTGCCGAACATCCACGCCGAACTGCGCGCCGCCTGGACCACGTTGACGCCCACGATGCCCGCCCAGGCCACCAGCAGGCCGGGCAGCCCCGAGCTGCCGCCGCCGATGGCGGACAGGGGTATCGCCAGCACCAGCGAGACGATGCCGAAACCGAAGCGCTCGCCGAAGGTGTCGCTGGATTTCGGGCCGCGCGAGTCACGCGCCACCACCATCTGCTGCTCGGCGAGCTGCCGCCGTACCCGGCGCTCCACCGAGCCGTCTATCCGCTGGTCGACCTTCTCCAGGAACGAGTCGACCAGCGCGGACTCGTACTCGTCGCCCAGTTCCCTGCGGGCCTGCAGGGTGGCGTTGAGTTCCTTCTTCAGGTCGGCGTCGTGTGCGCCCGTCGCGTCCATACCGGTCATGCACACCACGGTAGAGAAACCGGGCCCGACCGGCACTGGGGATAGCCCCCCAGTTGTCCCTGGGCCGGACCCTAGGGGACAGGACCGGCAAAGGGTCTCCGGCAAAGGGTCTCCGGCAAGGGATCTACTTCGTCAGGCCCTTCTCCTTCGCGTACGCGTTCGCCACGTCCTCCGGGTCCTTCTTGTCCTTGTCCACCTTGCGGTTCAGCTCGGTGAGGTCGGCCGTCGTGAGGACGTTGCCCAGTTCGGCGAGGGCCTTGCGGACCTTCGAGTCGGCCTTGCGGTCGGCTATCAGGGGGACGATGTGCTGGCCGGGGATCAGGTTCTTGGGGTCCGTCAGGACGACCCAGCCGTTGTCCAGGATGTCGGTGTCCGTGGTGAACAGGTTCGCCACGTCCACATCCCCCTTCTTCAGGGCGCCCTTGACCAGCGGACCGGACGAGTCGAGCGACTTGAACTCCTTGAACTCGACCCCGTACACCGCCTTGAGGCCCACCACGCCCACCTCGCGCGTCTTCACCTCCGCCGCCGCACCGAGGATCAGCTTGCCGTTCTGCTTCTTCAGGTCGGCCAGGGAGGTCAGGCCGTACTTCTCGGCCGTCTCGCGGGTCACGGCGAAGGCGTCCGAGTCCTCGGCCATGCCGTACGGGAGGACCTGGAGGCCCGCCGGGAGGGCGATCGTGAGGGCGTTCTGCATCTCGCCCTCCTCCGTCGCCGTCGCCTTGGGGGCCACGTAGTGCAGCAGGGCGCCCTGGTACTCGGGGAGGAGGTCGATGTCGCCGCTCTTCATCGCGGGGATGAGGATCTCGCGGCTGCCCAGGTTCGGGCGGACCTTCGTCTGCACTCCCGCCGCGCCCAGCACGGCCGCGTAGAGGTAGCCGAGCACCTGGTTCTCGGTGAAGTTGGCGGTGCCGATGGTGAGGCCGCCCGCGCTGGAGCCGCTGCCCCCGCCCGAGGTGCCGGACCCTTCGTCGAGGGAGGTGATGCCGCCGCTGCACGCGGCGAGAGCGGGGACGGAGGCGGCTGCGAAGAGGCCGCCGAGGAGGGCACGTCGGTTCATCGGAAGGGCCATCGGAAGAACTCCTGGGCAGTTCGGTTTACCCGGTTCGGTTTACCCGGTTCGGGTTACGCGGTTCGGGTTACGCGGGGCGGTGACGGAAGAGGAAGCGCTGGACGCCGGAGAGGGCCAGGTCCAGGGCGATGGCGACCACGGCGACCAGCACCGCGCCGCCCATCACCTGGACCAGGTCGCGCTGGGCGAGGCCGTCGAAGACGTAGCGGCCCAGGCCCCCGAAGGAGACGTACGCGGCGATGGTGGCCGTGGCCACCACCTGGATCAGCGCCAGGCGCAGGCCGGTCATGATCAGGGGGAGCGCGAGCGGCAGTTCGACCTGGAAGAGGACCTGGTGCCAGCGCATGCCCTGGCCGCGCGCCGCGTCCTTCACGTCCGGGTCGACGGCGGTCATACCGGCGTACGTGTTCGTGACGATGGACGGGACCGCGAGCGCCACCAGGGCGATGTACACCGGCCACATCGACAACCCGCTGGCCAGGAAGACGAGAACGACCAGGCCCACCGTCGGCAGGGCGCGGCCGAAGGACGACAGGTTGATCGCCACGAACGCGCCCCGGCCCGTGTGGCCGATGAGCAGGCCGAGCGGGAGGCCGATGGCCGTCGCGATGAGCGTGGCGAGCAGCGAGTACTGGAGGTGCTCGGCGAGGCGGTGCGCGATGCCGTCGTAGCCGGACCACTGGTCGCCGCTGGTCAGCCAGCTGCCGAGATCCTTGAAGAGTTCGTACATGTCAGGCTCGCCGCCTCGTCCACGGGGTGAGTACGTACTGGACGGCGACCAGCAGCGCGTCCGCGATCACCGCGAGGAGCAGGGTGAGGACCACTCCCGCGATCACCGGGGTCGGGAAGTTGCGCTGGAAACCGTCCGTGAAGAGCTGGCCGAGTCCGCCGTCGCCGATGTAGGTCGCCACGGAGACGAGTGAGATCGACATGACCGTCGCGATACGGACGCCCGCCATGATCACCGGGAGGGCGAGCGGGAGTTCGACCGTGAGGAGGGTGCGCAGCGGGCGCGTGCCCATCGCCTTGGCCGCCTCCTTCGTCTTCACCGGCACCGAGTCGAGGCCCTCGACCGTGTTCCGCAGCAGCACGACCAGCGTGTAGACCGTCAGGCCGATCACGGTGGTGGTGCGGGTCAGACCGCTGACCGGCAGCAGGAGCACGAAGATCGCGATCGACGGGATCGTGAAGAGGACGTTGGACAGGCCGAGCAGGAAGCCGCGCAGGGGGCGGACCCGGTGGGCGATCACGGCCAGGGGGAGCGAGATCAGCAGGCCGAAGAAGACCGCCGAGAGGGCCGCCTGGAGGTGGGAGACCGTGAGGGTGGTGAGGTCGTCGGTGTGGTCGCCGATCCACGACCAGTCGATGGTCATGCCTTGACCTGGGCTTCCGCAGTCGGCTGTGCGGTCAGTTGTGCTTCTGTGTGGGCTCGGCCCGCGTGCGTGTGGATGTCGTCGCGGGACGAGACGCCGGTGAGGGTGCCCGCCGCGTCGACGCGGGCTATGAGCCCGGTGGGGGAGGCTATCGACTCGTTGAGCGCCGCGAGGAGTGAATCGCTGTCACGGAGCGCTCGTACGGGGATGTCGGCGCCTTCTGCCGCCGCGTGCCAGTGCAGCGGCTTGCGGGCCTCGTCCAGTACGAGGGTCCAGGTGCCGCCCTCCGGGGCCGGGGCCTGGGGGAGGTCCGCGAGGGTCTTCAGGGAGAGCAGCTTGAGGCCGCGCTCGGCGCCGAGGAAGTCGGCGACGAAGTCGTCGGCCGGGCGGGCGAGGAGCTCGGCGGGGGTCGCGCACTGGACCAGGTGGCCGCCGGTGCGGAAGATCGCGATCTGGTCGCCGAGCCGGACGGCCTCGTCCACGTCGTGCGTGACGAAGACGATGGTCTTGTTCAACTCCTTCTGCAGGCGCAGCAGTTCGTCCTGGAGCTGGGTGCGGACCACCGGGTCGACCGCGCCGAACGGCTCGTCCATGAGGAGGACGGGCGGGTCGGCGGCGAGCGCGCGGGCCACGCCGACACGCTGCTGCTGACCGCCGGAGAGCTGATGCGGGTACCGCTTGCCGGCGTCGGCGGCGAGGCCGACGGTCTCCAGGAGTTCGGCCGCGCGGACGCGGGCCTTCTTCCGGCCCCAGCCAAGGAGCAGCGGTACGGTCGCGATGTTGTCGAGGACCGTGCGGTGCGGGAAGAGTCCGGACTGCTGGATGACGTACCCGATGGATCGCCGCAGGTCGGCGGCGTCCTGCTGGAGGACGTCCTTGCCGTTCACCTTGATCGTGCCGGAGGTCGGATCGACCATCCGGTTGATCATCCGCAGGGTGGTCGTCTTGCCGCAGCCGGAGGATCCGACGAGAACGGTCACGCCGCCTTCCGGCATCCGGAGTGAGAGGTCGTGGACTGCTGTGGTGCCGTTCGGGAAGCGTTTGTGGACCGCGTCGAACTGGATCATGAGGTGTCCCTTGCCCGGCCTGCATAACGTCATGCAGAGTTCTCCGTGTCTGAATAGATTGTCAATGCCCTGGCGTTAATCCGAGGTAACGGACGTCCAGCAAGCAAGATCGAACGTCCCATTTGAGGGGAGTGCGTACCTTATGTCGTCTCGGATCGTGGATGCATCGCTTCCGGTGCCACCTCCGGTGTCCACCGGCATCGTCGTGCTGGACGGCATCGGTCTCGGCGTCGAGGACGTCGTACGCCTCGCCGACCGGGCCGCGCGGCCCGTCCCCGGCACCGACGCGATGAAGCGCGTCGAGGAGGTCTGGGGCGTCGCCCGTCAGATCGCCGCGACCGGCCGCGTGTACGGCCGTTCCACCGGCGTCGGCGCCAACCGCAACGAGGACGTCCCGACCGAGGCCGCCGCCGACCACGGTCTGCGGCTGCTGCGCAGCCACGCGGGCGCCATCGGCGCGGAACTCCCGGCCCGGCAGGTACGGGCGATGCTCGCCGTCCGCGCCAACCAGCTGCTCGCGGGCGGCGCCGGCCTGCGCCCCGGGGTCGTCACGGCCCTGTGCGAGGCGCTGGAGAGCGGCGCGTATCCCGTGGTCAACGAGTTCGGGTCGGTCGGTACGGGCGACATCGCGGCGCTGGCCCAGATGGGGCTGGCGCTGGCGGGGGAGCACGAGTGGATCGCGCCGGCGACGGGAGCGGGCGGGCCGGCCTCCCGCGGTTGGCGGGTCCCCGGCGCCCCCGAGCCGCAGGCCCTCGACAACAACGACGCCCTCGCCCTGATCAGCAGCAACGCCCTCACCCTCGGGCAGTCCGCGCTCGCCCTGCACGAGCTGCGCGGGCTGATCGTCGCCACGCAGGTCGTAGCCGCGCTCTCCCTGCTCGCCGTCGACGGTTCGCACGAGGCGTACGCAGCTCCCGTGCACGCGGCTCGCCCGCACCGGGGATCGGTGGAGGTCGCGCGCCGGATGCGCGAGCTGATCGGCTCGGCCGACCGGCCGACCCCTCCCCTCGGCCGGATCCAGGACCCGTACGCCTTCCGGTGTCTGCCGCAGATCCACGGGCCCGCGCACGACGCGGCGGACGCGCTGGAGGGGGTGCTCGCGATCGAGATCAACGCCGCCGCCGAGAACCCGCTCATCTCCCCCGAGGACCTCACCGCCTACCACCACGGCGGCTTCTACCAGGCCCAACTCGCCCTCGCCCTGGACCACTTCAGGTTGGCGGTCACTCAGGTGGCACGCCTGTCCACCTCCCGCTTGTCCACCCTCAACGAGCCCGCCTTCACCCGCCTGCGCCCCTTCCTCGCCGACCACGAACCCGCCGCCTCCGGCGTGATGATCCTGGAGTACGCCGCCGGCGCGGCCCTCGGTGACCTGCGGGCCTTCTCCGCGCCCGCCTCGCTCGGGCACGCTGTACTCTCCCGGGGCGTCGAGGAACAGGCCAGCTTCGCCTCGCTCGCCGCCCGCCAGACACTGCGCGCCTGCGACGCGTACCGTCTCGTCGTCGGCTGCGAACTGGTCGCGGCGGTACGGGCACTGCGCCAGCGCGACCTGCGCCCGGACCCGGACCTGCCGATCGGCCGGGCCCTGGACCTGGCCGAGTCGGTCCTCGACGCCGACTCGACCGACCGACCGCTCACCCACGACGTGACGGTGGCGTCGGCACTGCTGGACCGGTTCACGGAGATCTGGAGGGGGAGCGGGGCATGAGCACGCCGAGTGGGGACGACAGCGGGGGCGCGGGTACCTCCGGTACGGGGGCGCGTACTGGTACCGGCGTGGGCGTGGGCGTGGGCGTGGGGACGGGCGGGGCCGGGAACAGGGTCGGGGACGTGGGTGTCGGCGCGGGTCTGGGCGCGGACGCAGGTATGGAGCGGGACGTGGGTGTGGAGACGGGTTCGGGCGCAGGCGCGGATGGGGACGCGGGCGTGGGTGTGGGCAGGGACGCAGGCGTGGGCGGGGACGCGGGCGTGGGCGGGGACATGGGCGTAGGTGTCGGCGGGGACGCAGGCGTGGGCGCGGATGGGGACGCGGGCGTGGGTGTCGGCGGGGACGCAGGCGTGGGCGGGGATGGGGACGTGGGCGTGGGTGTGGGCGGGACCGCCACCGGCGGCCCCGGCGGTGGTCCCGGCCCGGGTGGGACAGAGCAGGCGCCTTCTAAGCGCTTGGCCGCGGGGGATGGGGGTGCGGGTGGGACTGGCACCGGTGCCCCCGGTAGCGGCCCCGGCCTGGACGGGGATGCGGGCGTCGGCGGGACCCCGCCCGACAGTCCCGCCGGGCGGCTCCAGGCGCTCTTCGAAGGGCATCGGCTCACGCCGACCCAGCGGCGGATCGCGCACAGCATGGTGCGGCGGGCCGCTGACGTGCCCTTTCTGTCCAGTGTCGAGCTGGCCGAGCTGGCCGGGGTCAGCCAGCCGTCCGTCACGCGGTTCGCCGTCGCCCTCGGGTTCGACGGATATCCCGCCCTGCGCAAGCATCTGCGCGAGGTCGCGCCCGCCGAGCAGAGCGCCGAGCCGGGCTCGTACAACGAGTACCAGCAGGCCGTCGAGGCCGAGATCGAGAACCTGAAGCATCTGGCCGAGGTGCTCGCCGATCCGCGTCCCGTGCACCGGGCCGGGCGGCTGCTCGCCGCGTCCCGCCCGCTGCCCGTCCTCGGGCTGCGCGCCGCCGCCTCCCAGGCGTACGGCTTCGCGTACTTCGCCGCCAAGGTCCACCCGGACGTACGGCTGCTGCACGAGGGCGGCACGATGATCCACGACCGGATCGACGCGGCCGTACGGGCGGGCGCCACGACCCTGCTCTGCTTCGCGCTGCCCCGGCATCCGCGCGAGGTCGTCGACACCCTCGCCTACGCCAAGGCGGCCGGCCTGACCGTCGTCACCGTCGCCGACTCGGCGTTCGCGCCCGTCGCGAAGGTCTCCGACCTGCTGCTGCCCGCCGCCGTCGGTACCGGCCTCGCCTTCGACACCGCCTGCGCGCCGATGCTGCTCGGCCGGGTGCTACTGGAGGCCATGTGCGACGACCTGCCGGACGCCCAGGCCCGCCTGGAGGAGTTCGACGCGCGGGCCGCGACCCGGAGCCTGTTCGTCGAGTAGGCCCGGCCTGCCGTACCGGCGGACTCTCAGACTCGTCTCACGTTCGCTCGCTACTCTCCCGCTCCGACGACAGGACTGGTGCCGGGAGAGACGAACCGGGAGGCGGGCATGGCACGCGGAGGTCAGGGACTGGCTCGGGTGGCCGTGGTGGTACGGGCCGGAGCGGCGCCCATGTGGTGGCTCGGAGTGTTCGCGGCGGGCGTCGGCGTGGTGCTGCCGGGGATCACCGGCCGCCGGATCGGCGTCATGGCGGGGGCCGTGCTCTTCATCGTCACGGCCGGTGCCGTGGCGTGTCTGCGGCGCCGCCGCTACACCGCGCTCGCCGCCGGTACCGCCCGGGCGGGCCGGCACGATGTGCTCCAGGACCGCGCGGTGACCGTGCGCAACTGGCGCCGGGGCCACCGCTGGTGGCTGCTGCTCGCCTTCGCCGCCGCGCTGGGCAGCTCCTTCGCGGTGCCCGCCGCGGGCGGGATGCTGCTCGCCGGGGCCGGTACGGGGCTGTGGCTGAAGGCCGCCTGGCTGGGTCGGCGCGAGCGTGCCGACGACGTACTGCTGTGGGTACGGGTGGACTGGCTCGGCCCGCGCGCCGGCGCCCCGGCCGGCAAGCCGGTCAAGGCCTACCGCTCCACCGGGATCGCCGCAGGCGACGCGACCCCGGGCGGGGCGCGCCGCCGCGGCGACGTCCTGGTCTAGCTCGTCCTCAGATCTCGATGTCCGCCTCGATCCGTTTCAGCTGGTGGCGGGCCATCGCCAGGTTGGAACGGTTGATGTCGAGCACCAGGTAGAGGAAGAGGCCGTTGCCGCCGCGCCCCTTCATCATCCGGATCAGGTGGTACTGGCTGGAGAGCGTGATCAGGATGTCCTCGATCTCGCCCTTCAGCCCGAGATGCTCCATCGTGCGCATCTTGGCGCGTACGACATCGGTGTTGCCGGCGGCGGCGACGTTCAGGTCGAACGTCTTGCTGCCGCCCATCGTGCCCAGGGCCATGCCGCTGGTGTAGTCGACGAGGGCGACTCCGGTGGCGCCCTCGATGGAGGTCAGCGCCTCTTTCAGCGCGGTCTCGGTGTTGGCCATGACGGTGTTCCTCTCCTGCTTCCGGTTCAACTTTCCGTGGTGGTGCGCGCGTTGGGCGTGGTTGACGGTGTGCGTGGCGCGCGTGGGGTTCTGGTTCGGGTGGGCATCGGTGGTGCGGGGGCGGGTGACGGCGTGGGCGCGGGAGCAGCGGCCGGTCTCGGCGTCTGTTCGGCCGCCGCGTCCACCAGCTCCCCGATGCGGACGCCGGCCCGGCGGCCCTCCAGGTGCAGTCGGCCGACGTTGACGCGGTCCTGGGCGAGCAGCGTCAGGACGGCGCTGCGGCCCGCCGCGTACGTCGCCACATAGCCGTACACCCCGCGCACCAGCAGCTCGCGGAAGTCGCCCTGGCCGGTCGCGTCCGCCATCCGCACGGCGACGCTGAGCGCGGTGGCGGTGAGCGCCGCGACCGTCTCCGGTTCGACACCCGGGGTGTCGTGGACGAGGACGAGGCCGTCGACGCTGGCCGCGAGCGCGCCGGTGAGCTGCGGCACGCGGGCCCGCAACCGGCGTAGTTCGTCCATGACTTCGGCCTCGGCTGCCATGAGTTGTCTCCTCTCGGCACGCGGGCGCTGCCGCTCAAAGGGCCTCCAGCGCATCCCTGAGCCTCTTCAGCAGCGTGATGTTGGGGTCGGTGAACGAAGGCGGCAGCGTTCCTGGGGGCGCCGGTGGAGCGGAGGACGTGGACGGCGGGGGCGGGGGGAGGGCGGGGACGGCCGCCGGGACTATCACCCCGGCCGCCGCGAGCCGCCGTACGTCCACCAGGGTGTGGAAGGTCGGGCGGGCCAGCGCCAGGGCGATGTCCGCCGCCGTGCGGACACCGTCCACCAGGTCCAGTACGGCGGACTGGCGGGCGCTGATCGTCGGCGCGCCCGGGCTGCCCGAGCGGAGCAGCGGGGCGCTGTCGGGGGCCGGGTCGGGCCAGATGCGGTGGAGCAGGGCGCGGCGGCGCAGGGTCTCGTGCTCCAGCGCCGCCACCGGCACCGGGCGCACCGGGCCGAGCCAGTGCGTGTCCCCGTACCGGAAGTGCCCCGGCGTGCCGCTGGGCGCGAGGGCGAAGTACGCCGCGTCGTACAGCGCCCCCAGGTGGCACACCTCCAGGGCGCCCGCGCCGATCCGGCCGCTCTCGACCAGGAACCGCCCGACCCGGTTGCGCTCCCCGGCCGCCCCCACGGCGTCCCGCCAGCCGTCCGCGTCCAGCGTGCCGCGCGCGGTGAGCAGCACGTCGAGCCCCGGTACGGCCGGGCTCTCGGCGTGCACGACCTGGCCGTCGGCGAGGTAGAGCGAGCCGCGCTCGCGCACCAGGGCGCCGGTGGCCCGCTCGGTGGCGAGCCGGCCGAGCATCGGGGAGACCCCGCCCCACGCCCGCTGCCGGGCCGCCGCCTTGTCCCGCACCGGCAGGCGCGGCGGCGGGGTCGTCAGATTCGCGTGCAGTGCCGTCATCCCAGCACCAGCCGTCCGGCCATCTCGCCGAGCCGGATGCGGGCCAGCGCGAGATTGCCCTCCGCGCGGGCCAGCCACAGGTGCAGGAACACACTGCTGTCGAAGCTCGTCGTCACGAACCGCAGGACGTGATAGCTGTCCCGGTTGCTGATGATCAGGTCCTCGACCGGCGGGTCCTGCCCCCGGCCGACGGCCGCCCCGCCGCCCTCGGACTCCTCGTCGTCGCCCTCCGGGGCGAACGCGCGGTGCTCGGCGGCCAGCCGGGCCAGCTCCGCCGCCTCGGCCGCCATCGTCTCCGGGTCACCGCCAGGGGAGTCCCCGACGGTGCCCAGTGCCAGCCCGCTGGTCCAGTCGACCAGCGCGGCGCCCCTGGCCCCGGGCAGCCGCATGGCTTCCAGTAAGCACTCGTCGATTCCGGGCACCCTTGGCCCCTCCTGCCTGTCCCGCTCGCGTCTGTCCGGCTGGTGTTCGATCGCCCAGCCCGGAGTTCGCCGACCTGACGTTCGGCCAACCTGGTGTTCGGCTGAGTGACGCAGACGCTACGCAACGTGTGCATGAGGAGTGAGAGATCTGGCATTTTCCAGTGGAACATGCGCTGGATGACTAAGGTTGGTCGACTGGCCCTGTTTTCACGGCAGTTGACCTGCATGTTCCCCGAAGTCCGTCAAGGGCGTGCATGGGGGGAGGCGGTTGCGGGGAGGGTGGTGAGCGCGGAGACGTGCGCCCCACCGGATTCGGCCACGATCTCGGCGACGGTCTGCGGCTCCCGTACGACCGCGAAGACGACGTCCCCGTCCCCGCTCCCGCTCGGCACGAAGCCGTAGATCCCGGGCCGGGCGAGGGAGTTGTAGGCGTAGTGGTGCGCGAAATAGTACGCGCCCGTGTCCAGCGCCGCCGCGTAGTCGCCCTGTTCGAGCAGCGGCAGCGCACGCCCCTCGGCGAGCAGGTCCCCCGAGAAACAGGCAGGTCCGGCCACGTCCTGCACGACCTCCGGTCCTGCCTTCGGCCGCCCCTTCCCGTCGTACGCGGCGATCCTCAGCGGCCACGACCCCGGCGCGTACACCGTCCGCGTCGCGACCTGTACGCCCGCGTGCGTGACCGCGACCGGCCGCCCGCCGGCGCTCTTCGCGTACTCGACCCGCGCCACCACCGTGCCGTGCTTGGCCAGCAGCGACCGCCCGAATTCGGTCACCAGCCCGTACCGCCCGCCGAACAGCCCCGGCACCTCCTCGCTCAGCAGCCGGGCGTACTGCGCGTACGTCGGGCTCGTCGCGTCCGACGCGAAGTTGACCGGCAGTCCGCCGCCGATGTCGATCGTGTCGATCTGCCGCCGCCCGACCCGCCGGTTGATCTCCTCGGCCAGCGCGTACGTCTCCGCGATGCCCCGCACCATCAGCGCCAGCGGGATGCCCTGCGACCCCGTGTGCGCATGCAGCCTGGTCAGCCACGGGCGCTCGGCGTACGCCCCCACGATCCACTCGCGCGCCCCCTCGTCCAGCAACGCGACCCCGAACTTCGAGGTCGCGGTGGCGGTGGACGTGGCCCCGATCGACCCTCCGCCGATCTGCGGATTCACCCTGATCCCGATGGGGGACCGGCTGGTCGCGGACCGCATCAGCGCGTCGAGACGGTCCAGCTCCTGCGGGTTGTCGGCGTTCACGGCGATGCCCAGCGCCAGCGCCTCGCGCAGTTCGGCGGGCGTCTTCGCGGGCGAGTCCAGCACCGTCCGGGACGGCGCCACCCCGGCCGCCCGCGCCAGCGCCAGCTCTCCCGGACTCGCCACCTCGGCCCCGATGCCCTCCTCGCGCAGCAACCGCAGTACGGGCACCAGCGGGGTCGCCTTCACCGCGAAGGCGTGCAGCACGGGTGTGCCGGGCGCCACGACCGCGTCGAAGGCGGCGCGCAGCTCGGCGGCGGACTCGCGGATGCCGGTGACGTCGAGGAGTCCGACGATGGGTGCGTCGGCGCGGAGCAGTCCCTGCTCCACGGCGGCGCGTACGGCCTCGTCCCGGCGGTTGGTCCGAACGGCCCCGTTGTGGTCCACAGTGTCCCCCGTGGTGTCGATGTCCGTGTCCATGCGTCAAGCGAAACATCCGGGGCGGGCACATGACGGCGCGGGAATGTATTGACTAGTTCTATTCATGAAGTCAGGATATGAATATCCACTGCAACAGTCCGCTGGGAGGCAGACCATGTCAGGACCCCGCCCCGTACGAGCCCCGCGCGGTACGGAACTGAGTGCCCTGGGATGGCAGCAGGAGGCCGCCCTCCGGATGCTCCAGAACAACCTGGACCCCGAGGTCGCCGAACACCCCGACAAGCTCGTCGTCTACGGCGGCACCGGCAAGGCCGCCCGTGACTGGCGCTCCTTCGACGCCATGGTCCGCACCCTGCGGACCCTGAAGCAGGACGAGACGATGCTCGTCCAGTCGGGCCGCCCGGTCGGTGTCATGCAGACCCACGAGTGGGCCCCGCGCGTCCTGATCGCCAACTCCAACCTGGTCGGCGACTGGGCCAACTGGGAGGAGTTCCGCCGCCTGGAGGCCCTCGGCCTGACCATGTACGGGCAGATGACGGCCGGTTCGTGGATCTACATCGGCACCCAAGGCATCCTCCAGGGCACCTACGAGACCTTCGCCGCCGTCGCAGCCAAGAAGTTCGGCGGCACCCTCGCCGGGACGATCACCCTCACCGCCGGCCTCGGCGGGATGGGCGGCGCCCAGCCGCTCGCCGTGACGATGAACGACGGCGTCGCGATCTGTATCGACGTCGACCCGCGTGCCATCGAGCGCCGCATCGAACACCGGTACCTCGACGTGAAGGCCGACTCCCTGGAGCACGCCCTCCAGCTCGCGGTCGAGGCCCGTGACGCCCGCCGCCCGCTCTCCATCGGCCTGCTCGGCAACGCGGCCGAGCTGCTCCCGCGCATGCTCGCCGAAAGCGCGCCCATCGACATCGTCACCGACCAGACCTCGGCCCACGACCCGCTGGCCTACCTCCCCGTCGGCGTCGACTTCGACGACATGGCGTCCGCCGCGGCGAAGGACCCGGCCGGCTTCACGACCCGGGCCCGCGAGTCCATGGCCCGGCACGTCGAGGCGATGGTCGGCTTCATGGACGCCGGCGCCGAGGTCTTCGACTACGGCAACTCGATCCGGGGCGAGGCCCAACTCGCCGGATACGAGCGGGCGTTCGCCTTCCCGGGCTTCGTCCCGGCGTACATCCGCCCCCTCTTCTGCGAGGGCAAGGGCCCCTTCCGCTGGGCGGCCCTGTCGGGCGAGGCGTCCGACATCGCGAAGACGGACAAGGCGATGCTGGAGCTGTTCCCGGAGAACGACTCCCTGCACCGCTGGATCAAGATGGCCGGTGAGCGGGTCCACTTCCAGGGCCTCCCGGCCCGGATCTGCTGGCTCGGCTACGGCGAGCGGGACAAGGCCGGCGAGCGCTTCAACGACATGGTGGCGAGCGGTGAGCTGGCGGCACCGCTGGCGATCGGCCGCGACCACCTGGACTGCGGGTCCGTCGCGTCTCCCTACCGGGAGACCGAGGCGATGCTCGACGGCTCCGACGCGATCGCCGACTGGCCGCTGCTGAACGCGATGGTGAACGTTGCCTCGGGCGCGTCGTGGGTCTCCATCCACCACGGGGGCGGGGTCGGCATGGGCCGCTCCATCCACGCCGGGCAGGTGTCCGTGGCGGACGGCACGAAGCTGGCGGGGGAGAAGATCCGCCGGGTGCTGACGAATGACCCCGGGATGGGTGTCATCCGGCATGTGGATGCCGGGTACGACATCGCGGAGACGGTTGCCGATGAGCGGGGTGTGCGGGTGCCTATGCGTGAGGGGGACGACGCGTGAGGGGTTCTTCGGTCGGGGACGGCAACTCTTCGGTGGGGGCGGGCGGTTCGTCGCCGACTGCCGGTTCGGCTGTGCCCACCCTCCCCCACTCTCAACTTCGTTCGAGCGGGGGGACCCCCATCGCCCTGCGGAACGCCTGCCCACAGCCTGGTGGCGGGCCGACTGGCGCCTCCTTTCACGCGATGTGGCGCGACCTCGCCCCCCTCGGTCGTCACCCCGACTCCCGTGGCTATCGCCGTTACGCCTGGACCGGGATCGATCTCGAGTGTCGGGCCTGGTTCAAGGAGCAGGCCGAGTCCCGGGGGCTGTCGTACGAGGTTGACCGGAACGGGAATCAGTGGGCCTGGCTCGGGGATCCCGCTGGGGGGGATGCCGTTGTCACCGGGTCGCATCTTGACTCCGTGCCTGATGGTGGGGCCTTTGACGGGCCCCTGGGTGTTGTCTCCTCCTTTGCCGCTCTCGATGAGCTTCGCGCGCGCGGGGCGCAGTTCAGCAAGCCCCTCGCCATCGTCAACTTCGGGGACGAGGAAGGTGCCCGGTTCGGGCTCGCCTGTGTCGGGTCGCGGCTCACAGCCGGGGCCGTCACCGTCGAGCAGGCTCGGCTGCTGACCGACGGGGAGGGGATCACGCTGCCCCGGGCCATGGAGGCCGCCGGCTACGACCCGGACACCATCGGGCCCGACCCCGAGCGCCTCGCTCGTATCGGCGCCTTCGTCGAGCTGCACGTCGAGCAGGGGCGGGCGCTCGATCTGAGCGGCGACCGGGTCGGCATCGCCAGTGCCATCTGGCCGCACGGGCGCTGGCGGTTCGACTTCCGGGGCGAGGCCAATCACGCCGGTACGACACGGCTCGTCGACCGGCGCGACCCCATGCTGTCGTACGCCGAGACTGTCCTCGCCGCCCGCCGCGAGGCCGAACTCGCCGGTGCTGTCGCCACCTTCGGGAAGATCTCCGTCGAGCCCAACGGCGTCAACGCCATCCCCTCCCTCGTACGCGGCTGGCTCGACTCCCGCGCCGCCGACCAGAAGGCCCTCGACACCGTCGTCTCCGGTGTTGAGAACGCCGCCCGCGAGTACGCCGAGGCCCACGGCGTCGAGCTCGACGTCGTCCGGGAGTCGTTCACCCCCGTCGTCGAGTTCGACCACGCCCTGCGCGACGAACTCGCCCGCATCCTCGGCAGGGACGGAGCGGACACAGCCCTCACCGTCCCCGTCCTCGGCACCGGTGCCGGACACGACGCCGGGATTCTCTCCGGGAGCATCCCGACCGCCATGCTGTTCGTGCGCAACCCCACGGGCATCTCGCACTCCCCGGCGGAGTACGCCGCCGAGGACGACTGCGTGGCCGGGGTGACCGCACTCGCCGACGTACTGGAAGGGCTGGCCTGCACGTGACCCACCCCCAAGCACGGACGTACTGGCTGGAGCACGCCTGGCTCGACACCAACGTCGAGCCGGGCGTCGCCCTGGAGGTCGAGGACGGTCGGATTGCGGCTGTTCGTACGGGAGTCGACGCCCCGCCCCCCGGCGCCGAGATCCTGCGTGGGCTCACCCTCCCCGGCCTCGCCAACGCCCACAGCCACGCCTTTCACCGCGCCCTGCGCGGCACCGTCCAGGTCGGCAGCGGCACCTTCTGGACCTGGCGCGAGGTCATGTACTCCTTCGCCGACAAGCTGACCCCGGACACCTATCACGCCCTCGCGCGTGCCGTGTACGCCGAGATGGCCCTCGCCGGCATCACCGCCGTCGGCGAGTTCCACTACGTCCACCACGCCCCGGGCGGCACCCCGTACGCCGACCCGAACGCCATGGGCGAGGCCCTCGTCGAAGCCGCCGCCGACGCCGGTGTCCGCATCACCCTCCTCGACACCGCCTATCTGTCCGCTGGCTTCGGACAGGCCCCCAACCGCCACCAGCTCCGCTTCTCCGACGGCACCGCCGACGCCTGGGCGGAACGCTGTTCAGTTCTCAAGGAACGGGATCACGCGCGGATCGGCGCCGCCATCCACTCCGTACGGGCCGTGCCCGCCGGTCAGTTGGCGACCGTGGCCCGCTGGGCCGAGGAACGCCGGGCCCCCCTTCACGTCCACCTCTCCGAGCAGACGGCCGAGAACGACGCCTGCCTCGCCGCCCACGGCTGCACGCCCACCCGGCTCCTCGCCGACCACGGGGTCCTCGGCCCCCGCACCACCGGCGTCCACAACACCCACCTCACCGACGAGGACATCGCGCTCCTCGGCCACAGCGGCACCGGCACCTGCATGTGCCCCACCACCGAACGCGACCTCGCCGACGGCATCGGCCCCGCCGTCGCCCTCCAGCGCGCGGGCTCACCGCTCTCCCTCGGCTCCGACAGCCACGCCGTCATCGACCTGCTCGAAGAGGCCCGCGCCATGGAGCTGAACGAGCGCCTGCGCACCCGCACTCGGGGTCACTGGACGGCGGCAGCCCTGCTCCGGGCCGCCTCCGCCGACGGTCACGCGGCCCTCGGCTGGGAGGACGCGGGCACCCTGGAAGCCGGGGCGCTCGCCGACTTCACGACGATCGCGCTCGACTCGGTCAGAACTGCGGGACCGGTGCCTCGGCTGGGCGCGGAGACGGCTGTATTCGCAGCGTCGGCAGCGGATGTGCGCCATACGGTCGTGGGCGGCCGGCACGTCGTGCGCGACGGGGCGCACACCCTCGTACCAGAGGTGCCGCAGGCGCTTGCGGCAGCTGTAGAAGCCCTGCGCGCCTGACCCCCGTACGCGCCCCTCCCGTACGCACCCCCGCCACCCACGAGGACGCCATGAACAGCACCAGCACGCCGAGCAGTCCGAGCAGCCCGAACCGGACGAACAGCGCTATCGGCAGCACGACCGACACCACCACCGGCACGACGACCGTCATCACGAACATCGGCAGCCTGGTCACCAACGACCCCTCTCTCGGCGACGGATCCCCCCTGGGACTGATCCAGGACGCGGCCGTCGTCATCGAAGGCGACCGCGTCGTCTGGACCGGTGAGAACAGCAAAGCACCCACCACTGACAATCGGGTCGACGCCGGTGGCAGGGCCGTCCTCCCGGGCTTCGTCGACTCCCACTCCCACCTCGTCTTCGCGGGCGACCGGACACAGGAGTTCAACGCCCGCATGTCCGGGCGGAGCTACACGGCGGGCGGAATCCGTACGACCGTCGCCGCCACCCGCGCCGCCACCGACGCGGAACTGGAGGCCAACCTCACCCGTTACCTCCGCGAGGCGCTCCGGCAGGGCACGACGACCTTCGAGACCAAGTCGGGGTACGGCCTGACCGTCGAGGACGAGGCCCGCGCCCTGCGTATCGCCGCCGCCCACACCGACGAGGTCACCTACCTCGGCGCCCACATCGTGTCCCCGGACTACGCCGACGACCCGGCCGCCTATGTCGCCCTGGTCACCGGCGAGATGCTCGACGCCTGTGCCCCGTACGCCCGTTGGGTCGACGTCTTCTGCGAGAAGGGCGCCTTCGACGGCGACCAGGCCCGCGCGATCCTCACGGCGGGCCAGGCGAAGGGGCTGCACCCGCGCGTCCACGCCAACCAGCTCTCGTACGGCCCCGGCGTGCAGCTCGCCGTCGAACTCGACGCCGCCAGCGCCGACCACTGCACCCACCTCACCGACGCCGACGTGGACGCCCTCGCGAACGGCGACACGGTCGCGACCCTGCTGCCCGGCGCCGAGTTCTCGACCCGCGCCCAGTGGCCGGACGCCCGCAGGCTCCTCGACGCGGGCGTCACGGTCGCGCTCTCCACGGACTGCAACCCCGGCTCCTCCTTCACCTCCTCCGTGCCCTTCTGCATCGCCCTGGCGGTACGGGACATGGGCATGACCCCGGACGAGGCGGTCTGGTCCGCCACGGCGGGGGGCGCGCGAGCCCTCCGCCGCGACGACATCGGCCGCCTCACGCCCGGGGCGTACGCCGACCTGACGCTCCTGGACGCCCCGAGCCACGTACACCTGGCCTACCGGCCGGGGGTCCCGCTGGTCAGCGGGGTGTGGCGGCGGGGCGTACCGGTGAGCTGACGCAGTTGGTCTGAAAGCGGCTGGTCAGAGGCCGTACCGGCTCTTCGGGGGGCGCCAGAGGTCACGGAACGTCCCTGTGTCGAACTCCGTGATCCGGTCCGCGCTGCCCGCCTTCATCAGGCAGCGGCACCGGCTGGCCGGGGTCCGACGGAGCCGTCGGTCCCCCGGAGGGGCGAGCGGTTCTTCAGCCGTAGTCGCGGAGGCCGTAGAGGTCCGGGTAGGTCGACGAGACATGGTTCCCCACCTCGTTGAGCGGCTGTACGAGGTCCGCGGGCGGGTGCCGGACGTCGGCGGCGAAGACGACGAGCAGCCGTGCGGCGGCCGTTCACTGCTGACTCGTGCAGCGGAGTGAATCGCGGGGACCTTTCAGGCTGCCCCCGCCCGCCACCGCTGCCCCGACCCACCCGTCAGCGGTACGAGGGCCAACTCGCCGTCGCCGTCCGGGGTGAGCGCCGTCGAGAGGGCGATCGCCGAGCGGATCACGCCGTCGTCGCTCACGTCGAAGCGCAGGTTGTCGCCGTTGTCGCTGTTCACCGCCGAGCACTCCCAGATCCCGACGCCCCGGTCCAGATCACCCCGGCTGTCCAGACAGAAGTCGGTGTCGGCGGCCGACTGCAGCACCCTCAAGTCGGCGTCCACACGCCAGCGTTGGGTCCTGGCCGATGCGGAGCAGGGCGCCGTGAAGACGTCCGTGCCCTTCTCCAGTACACCGTCCCTGATGTCCAGGCAGCGGCCCGAGGCGACGTTCACCACCTGAGTGAACGTGGCTCCCGGCGCCCGGAACACCGGTGTGGGTGTGGGTGTGGGCGTTGGCTTCGGGGGCGAGGCCGGAGTGGTCGGCGGACGTGAAGTCGGCGGCGGGGACGGAGACCTGGCGGCCGACGGCGAGGAAGAGACCGTTGCCGTCACCGTCACCTCGGGCCGGTTCGGAGTGGTGGTGACCGGGAGCGTGCCCGTCACGTCCTGGGGACTCGACGAGCCGTCGCCCGACGACAGCAGCGCCATCAGCAGCGGTACCAGCGTCACCCCCAGTACCGCCGAGGCCAGCACGAGGCGCCGCCGGGACGGCCGGGGCGGCCGGGGCGGCGGTGACCAGGGCCACCTGGCGTCCGAGGAAAGGGGGTCGGCGTACGGGCTCGCCGGCGTGTCCCTCGCGTACATCGTGCCGCTCCATGGCAACAGCCCCTCTGCCAGGACCGTGCGCGGGGTGTCGCGGAGGGCGGAGAGTTCCTCATAGGCCGTCGTGCAGTGCGGGCAGTGGGTCATGTGGGCGCGCAGGTCCGAGCTGTGGCGGGGGCTGACGGGGCGGACCGACTCCTCGATCAGCCGGCGGAAGTCCTGGCAGCGCGGGTCGTCGGAGGCGGCCAGCCGGGACCGCAGACAGGCCGTGCTCAGCGCCTGGAGCGCCGACTCCGTCCCGGGCGTCACGTCCTTGCGTGTCAGGCCGAGGAAATCGGCGGTCCGTTCCTCGCCCTCCCGCTCCAGGACGCCGTACCAGATGAGGCCCTGGGCGCGGGACGGGAGCGACTGGAACGGGGCCAGCATGGGCGGGGTCGGGATGACTCCGCCCGCCGCGTTCAGTGTGTTCAGGACGAGGAGCAGGTTCGCGTCGAGGCCCGCCGCCCGTTCGTCCGTTGCCCAGATCGAGGCCAACTCTGCGGTCAGCAGCAGGAGTCGGTGGCGCCACGGCACGCCCGGCTCGGTACCGCGGGCCGTGTCCTGGGCCGCTGTCGTGAACGCTTCGGCTACCAACTGCCGTGCTGCGGAGTCGCTCGTCGTGCACAGGCGGGCGTAGACGAGTACGGACGCGCGGTGGCGGGCACGGATTTCCTGTAACGCCGGGTACGCGGTGGGAGAGTTGGTGCGCAGCAACTCGGTGAGGCGTGCGTCGGACGTGCCCGCGTACACCCCGTTCGACCCGTAGCCACTGGTGTCACTCGTGCCATTGATGTCCTGGGACATCAATTCGCCTCCTTGGACCCCCGATCCCGTCCTGCTTCTGACATCCCAGCCAGTTTGCAGGCGGTCACGGTGACGCAGGGGGCCTTTGGGAAAAGACGAGGAGAGGTTTCCGCGGGTAACCGGAAACCTCTCCCGCAAAGAGGACGTCAGCCCTCGATCGTCAGGCCCTTCCGCAGCCGGTGCAGCGTCCGCGACAGCAGCCGTGACACGTGCATCTGCGAGATGCCCAGCTCCTCGCCGATCTCCGACTGGGTCATGTTGGCGACGAACCGCAGCGAGAGGATCTGCCGGTCCCTGGGCGGGAGTTCGGCGATCAGCGGCTTCAACGACTCGACGTACTCGATGCCTTCGATGCCGTGGTCCTCGTACCCGATGCGGTCGGCGAGGGCACCCTCGGAGTCGTCCTCCTCGGGCTGGGCGTCAAGTGAGCTGGCGGTGTAGGCGTTCGAGGCCGCCATGCCCTCCACCACCTCGTCCTTGGAGAGGTCGAGGCGGTCGGCCAGCTCGCCCACGGTGGGGGCGCGGTCGAGCTGCTGGGCCAGTTCGTCGCCGGCGCGGGCCAGGTCGAGCCGGAGTTCCTGGAGCCTGCGAGGTACGCGCACCGACCACGACGTGTCGCGGAAGAAGCGCTTGATCTCGCCGACGATCGTCGGCATCGCGAAGGTCGGGAACTCGACGCCGCGGCTCAGCTCGAAGCGGTCGATCGCCTTGATCAGGCCGATGGTGCCGACCTGGATGATGTCCTCCATCGGTTCGCTGCGCGAACGGAAGCGGGAGGCGGCGAACTTGACCAGCGCGAGGTTGAGCTCGACGAGGGTGTTGCGGACGTACGCGTAGTCGTGCGTCCCCTCTTCCAGGGACTCCAGCCGCGCGAAGAGGGTCTTGGACAGGGCCCGCGCGTCGACCGCACCCACCTCGTCGTACGGCGGGATCTCGGGGAGCCCGTCCAGGGCGTCCGGAACGCGTGGGCCCGGAATGAGCGGGTCCTGGTGGAGCTGGTGGGAGTCCGTGTGTTCCGGAGGGGGTGTCGACGTCGCCCTCTGGGTATGCGATGCGTCGAGCCGGGGTGACATGGTGTCCTCCATGGTTCTCGGCATGAGGCTGCCGAAGCCGGTGCGTGTGCACGTGCGGTGTGCGGCGCCTCCAATGCCGGCCGTGTCGGGTACGTGTATCTAGCCCTACCCGGTTTCCCGAGCCCGCCGCAAGTGCGTTCCATGCCCATATGTCCGAATATGGGCGTTAGTTCAGGTGTCGGAGAGTGTGAGGAAGGCGTAGTGTTCGAGGACGTCAGCGGGCGCGAGTGGGCGCCGGCGAACAGCCACGACCTCGGGAGAGAGACGGCATGGACCGCGGGACGGTCGGCAGCGCACAGTCTGGCCGGCTACTGGTCGAGGTGCGGCGGGAGGGTTCCAGCGCCGTCGTGACTCCGGCGGGTGAGCTGGATCACCACACCGCCGATCTGTTGCGTGAACCGCTTGAGGACTGCCTCGCGAAGGGTCTCGCGCGGCTGGTCGTCGACTGCGCGCGGCTGGAGTTCTGTGACTCCACCGGCCTCAATGTGCTGCTCGGCGCCCGCCTGAAGGCGGAGGCCGCCGGCGGCGGGGTGCACCTGGCCGGAATGCAGCCGGTTGTCGCACGGGTGTTCGAGATCACGGGCGCGGACGCGGTGTTCACCGTGCACGAATCGCTCGCCGACGCCCTGGCCGACGAACCTCCCGAGTCCACCTAGCCTTCCCGGTCCTCCTGGCCGAGTCTTCCGGGTCGGCCGGGCGGGCTGTCGAGCGCGCCGCGTTCGGGGGGTGTTCTGTCGGTTCCGCCGGGCAGGAGACATCCTGAATATGCGCACAAGCGCGCGCGTAATGAACAGTGTGCAATGACGACCGTGTACGTGAACTGGTGAATCGGTGAGGTGAAGCGCTGATGAGCACCACCCGGCCCGACTCGCCGGGCTCTCCGGAATCCCCGGAGTCCCCCGAGTCCAGCGGCGCTTCCGGGGGTCGGCAGACCCGCAGCCTGAGTTTCGGCGACGAGAGCGGTGTCGTTCCGCTCGCCCGGGACTTCGCCCGGCAGGCGCTGTACGCGTGGGGCTGGCTGCCCGCCGCGACCGCCGACCGGCGCGCCGCCGCCGAGGACGTACTGCTCGTCGTCTCCGAACTCGTCACCAACGCCTGCCTGCACGCCGAGGGCCCGGACGAGATGTGGATCACCTGCGACAACAAGGTGATCCGCGTCGAGGTCGCCGACCGGGGCACGGGCCAGCCCGCCCCGCGCACCCCGCACAGAGCAGGCCGCCCGGGCGGCCACGGCATGTTCATCGTGCAGCGGCTGTGCCTGGACTGGGGAGTCGTACGGACCCCCGGTGTCGCGGGCAAGAAGGTGTGGGCGGAGCTGGGCGCTCCGGCGTAGTTCCCGCCGATGTGGCGGCAAAGCACCGCCGGGTTCCGGTCGATTTCCCGCCGATCCGGTGTGCGCTGTGTCTTCCTTCTCTCAGTCCCCCGGCGTACCTTGACGGCCGATCCGCGATCTGATGTGCCGTCAGAAATGCTGACAGGACCGCCAGGAATGGGGGACGACGATGTCGTACCACCGGACATGCCGCAGCACGCACCCGAAACGAAGCGCCGCGCTCGCGTCCGTCGCGGCCCTGGCCGGATCGGCGGTGCTGCTGGCCGCCCCCGCCGCCCGCGCCGAGGTCGTGGACGTCAACTACCAGTGCAAGACGCCGATCGGCGACAAGAGCGCCCTGTCGCCCATCGACATCAAGGCGGTGGAGAGCGACGGCGGCTACAAGGTCACGATGTCCTGGCAGAAGGGCGTCTCGTCCAGCCCGGTGGAGCTGGGCAAGGGCGCGATGAACCCGAGCGCCACGATCAAGCTGGGCGGCGCGGACAGCGGCACGCTGAGCGTCAGCGGCCCCGCGAACGCCGAGGCGGTACCCGCCAACACCCCCATAAAGATCAGTGACTTGAGCGGCACGTACAAACCGTCGAAGAACGGCAAGGTCACCTTCACGGCCGGCGTCCTCACCATCAAGGCCCTCGGTACGACCACCACGTGCACGCCCACCAACAACCCGGGCCCGTCCCTGACGCTCGACGTCACGGGCGCCTCGGACGGCGGCAGTACGGGCGGCAGCACCGGCGGTACGAGCAGCACCGGCGGTACGGACGGTGGCGGCGGTTCGGACGCCGGTGCCGAACTCCCGCAGACCGGCCCCGAGGACTCGATGATCGCGCTCGGCACCCTCGGCGGCACGGTCCTGCTGATGGGCGCGGCGGGCGCGCTGTGGCTGACGCGCAGGAACCAGACCGTACGGGACGAGCGGGCAGTACGCCGCTGAGGCACGGCCAGTCGACCACGGGAGCCGCCGATGCGTGCCGTCCTCTGTCTCTCCTTCTGCCTCGTCGCCCCGCTGTTGTGGGCCACGTCGTCCACAGCGGCGGCCGACGAGGGGCAGGACGGCTGGTCCGCCGCGCCCCTGGGCACCGACCGGCCCTACTTCTACGCCGAGGGCACCCCCGGGACGGTCCTCCAGGACACGCTCTCCGTCCGCAACCCGACGGACCGGATCCTCAATGTCCGGCTGTCCGGCGGCAGTTGGCTCACCCTCGCCGCCCCCGAGGTCGACGTCCCCGCCCGCACCCGCGCCGACGTGCCCTTCACGGTACGCATCCCCGACGGCACGCCTCCCGGCGACCGCACCGCCACGATCACCGCCCGCGCCTCGGGCCGGACCGAGACGGTACGCGTCCGACTCCGGGTCGGGGGACCCCGGTTGCCCGCGCTGACCGTCGAGCACGTGCGGGTACGCGGTGACCGCATCGCGTACGAGCTGGTCAACCGCGGCACCACCGACCTGACCCCGACGCTCACCGTCCGCGCGGACGGTGTCCTCGGCCCCCTCCTCGACCGGCCCGCACGCACCCTCCCCGTACGCCTGCCCCCGGGCGAGCGCGTCGCCCTGACCGAACCCTGGCCCGGGCAACCCGAGTTCGACGTGGTCGACGTACGCCTGACGGTCACGGCGGCCGACGGGACGGTACGCGCCGAGGCGGGCACGTCGGTGAGGTTCGTGCCGTGGGGCGGGGTGGCGGGAGGCGCGGGGGCGCTGGTGGCGGGCGGGGCCCTGATGGCCGTACGACGGCACGGGCGCCGCCGGAGCAGCGACGAACAGCCGTGCGCACGTGAGGAGTTGGCGGAGGAGCTGACGGGGGCGATGAAGTGAAGCGGCGGATTCCCGCACTGGTCGCGGCGGCGCTGGCGCTCGCCTTCCTCTTCCCCGTGTCTCTACTGCCCACGACCGCTGCCGCTGCCGACGGGCCGACCGTCAAGGTCTCCAAGTCACAGGCGGGGACCGGGGGTTCGATCATCGTGACCGGGACCGGCTGGCCCCGGAAGGCGCTGCTGATGATGCTGATCTGCGGCCGGTCCAGCCCGTCCCGGGGAGTGGTCGGCGGCACCAACTCCTGTGCCAACGCGGACGGAAGAGCCGTCACCACGGACACGCAGGGCGCCTTCAGCCAGATCCTGCCGGTGGTCGAACCGCCGGTGCCGTGCCCGTGCGTGGTGCATGTGGCGACGGTGACCGGGTCGTCCGACACGGCGTCCGACGCGGTGTTCCAGGTGGCGGGCCACCCGGCCGAGCCGCTGCCCGAATCGGACGGCACCGGACGTCTCTCGGTCCTCACGGACCCCCGGCTCGACGGTTCGAGCGGGCTGCTGACCTGGTTCGGGGCGCCGCCCACCCGCACCCTCGTCCTCACCGTCGGCAACCTCGGTACGGCGGCCGTCAAGGACCCGGTCTTCCAAGTCGGCACCTCCCACGGGGTGTTCGCCCCGCAGTGGGACGAGCAGCAGTGGCAGGGCACGATCCCGCCGGGTGGGAAGGCACGCGTCGAGCTGCCGGTCTCCCTGGCGAGCGGGGCGCACGGCGACTACTCGGTCTCGCTGAAGTACGACGGCAAGGTCCTCGCCGAACAGCCCTGGGGCGTGGGCCGGCCGTGGGGCGTGACCCTGTTCTGGGTCCTGGCCGGAGTCGTCGTACCGGCGGCGCTGTTCCGCGTCGGGATGGCGGTGGTGGACCGGGTACGGCCGCGCGGGCAGCAGGCGGTACGTCGTGACAGTGGCCGGGGGCCGCGAAGGCTTCGGTTGCCCGAACTGACCCTGCGTATGCCGAAGGTGGGCGAGCGGGACGGTAACTCCCCACCTGTGGGCGCTTCTTCAACCCTGCCGTGGTTCACCCCGGACGCCGATCCCGGCACGAGCACTACGGGCACTCCGACGACGAACGCGATGAACACGACGAACTCGAAGGGGAACACGTGAGAACGCAACGGAGACGGAGCGCGAGTGCGGCAGGAGCCCTGTTGCTGCTCGGCGGAGCGGGCGGTGTCCTGCTGGGCATGGCCGCGGCGGGGCCCGCCCAGGCGGCCGAGGTGTCGTACGCGACCAAGTGCGTGCCGCCGGCGGCCTCAGGCCTTGACCCCGTCAACGGCACGACCAAGGTGGAGATCACCGCGCCCGTGACGGCCAAGGTGGGCGACGAGGTGGACGTGGTCTGGAAGTTCACCCAGGCCGCGTCCAAGAACCCCGACCTGATCGACCTGCCCGCCAACTCGGTCCAGCCCAGCGGGGTGTTGAAGGCGGGCGGCGCGCAGAGTGCCGACATCGCGATGGTGGGCCCGCGTGAGAACCCGGCGATCCCCAAGGGCGGGGCGATGGTCCTGTCCGACATGAAGGGCAAGGTGAAACTGACGACGGCCGGGGACGTGACGCTGACGCCGGACGCCTACACGATCAACGCCTTCGGGACGGACACGAAGTGCGCGCCGACGGAGACGGTCCAGCCGTCGGTCACGATCAAGGTGACGGCGGGGGACGGCGGTTCACCGACCCCGACCCCGACCCCGACGACATCGACGTCACCGTCGCCCTCACCCACGCCGACCGACTCCGGGTCCCCGAGCCCGAGTTCGACCCCGTCGGACGGTGGCCAGACGGACTTCACCGGGAAACTCGTGCAGGTCCCGTACAAGTGCGTGACGCCCATCGGTGACAAGGAAGTGACCTCCCCCATTCAGATCAACGCCAAGAAGAACGGCGGGAGTTACGACATCACGGTCCAGTTCAAGGGCTCCGTGATGGACAGTCCGGCGGACCTCCCGGCGGACTCGGTGAAGCCGTCCATGGAGGTTGTCCTGGGCGGGTCCGACACGGGCACGGTCCATGTCGAGGGCCCGGCCAACACGGAGCCGATCAAGACCGGCGACGCGATGACGATCTCAGACATGACGGGCACCTACAAGCCGGGCGCGACTGGTGAATCGACCCTGGCACCAGGCGTGTTGACGGTGAACGCCCTCGGCACGACGACCACTTGCACCCCGACCACGACGATGGTCTCCCTGACCCTGGACACGGAGGAACAGGCGAGCGGAGCGTCCGGCGGTTCGTCGACGTCGGGCGGTACGACGTCCGGCTCCGGCGGTACGTCGACCAGCGGCGGCCTCGCGAACACGGGCGCGGAGAACAACGGCGCCCTGAAGGCGCTCGGCCTGGTGGCCGGTACGGCGGTACTGCTGGGCGTGGCGGTGTTCACGTTCATGCCGGGGCGCCGGCGCCTGCGCTGAGCCGCGGCGGCTACGACATGGTCAGGACCCCGCCCCGGAGTGTGTTGTCACCGGAGGGGCGGGGTCCTGTCGGGTCATGGCGAGCATCCCAGCCCGTGGAGACCGTGCTCCCTCAACTCCCGTTCGCAGTCGCCGACTTCATCGGTACGCCCGGCCTCCCGCGCCGCGTCCCGCTGCGCGGCCAGCGCCTCGCACACATCGCAGGGCGCTGCCTCCGGCCCGGCGGCGGGCACCGTCGTCACGACGACCACCGGGTGAGCGCTGCCTCCAGCGAGCGCAGCACCTCGGGGGTCGGCGCGGCCCAGACTCCGGGAAGGCGGGAGGGAGCGGGGGGAGGGGTGACGTGCTGAGCGGTGGGCGCGCGGTGGGGGAGCTGGGGGAGGGTGGTCGTCGTCATACGGGTTCACTCCTCAGGTGGGGCGCTACCGGCCTGTGGCTGTGGCTGTGCCACGAGCATGACGCCTGAACCGGGCGAAAACGTCGCGGACAGGGCCGGGTTGACACGTTCGGCGGCGGCTGAATTCCCGTACGCCCCGAACGGCCGGGGCCGCCGTGCCCATCAGCACACGGCGGCCCCGGTGGCCTGCAACCAACCTGCGAATACCGTCAGTTGACCCTTAGCCCACACCGCTCATCAGCTGATACTGCCCATCAGCCGCTTGACCTTGCCGCGGTACGACCACACCGCCGCGCCCGCGACCACCGCGAGCACGGCCTCCAGGGCCACCACGCCCATACGGTCGAGGTTGACGCCCGCGACCGAGAGGAGGCCGGTCGTAGCGTCGCCCGCCGTGACCGCCAGGAACCAGACGCCCATCATCTGGGAGGCGTACTTCGCCGGGGCCATCTTCGTCGTGACCGACAGGCCGACCGGGGAGAGGGTCAGTTCGCCGACCGTCTGGACGAAGTAGATCGCCACGATCCACATCGCCGCCGCCTTGTGACCGTCCCCGGCGATCGACAGCGGCGCCAGGAAGAGGAAGAACGAGACACCGACCAGGACCAGGCCCGACGCGAACTTCACGATCGTGCTCGGCTCCTTGCCCATCCGGTTCAGCGCCAGCCAGAACCAGGCGAAGACCGGCGCCAACGCCATGATCAGCACCGGGTTCACCGACTGGTACCAGGAGACCGGGAACTCCCAGCCGAAGACCGTGTTCTCGGCCTTGCCGTCGGCGAAGATCGACAGGGTCGTGGCGCCCTGGTCGTAGATCATCCAGAAGACGGCGGCGGCGACGAAGAACCAGATGTACGCCGACATCGACGACTGCTCGGCCTTGTTCAGGTCCTTGTCGCGCTTGATGCGGGCCAGCACGACCACCGGGACGATCAGCCCGAGCAGGATCAGCGGGACCATGACCCAGTTCAGCGTGTAGTGGCCGGAGAAGCCGACGAACGCGTAGAACACGGCCGCGATGCCCGCCCAGACCGCCGCCTTGCGCAGCGTCGCGGACTTCTCCGCGGCGGACAGCGGGGTCGGGACGACGCTGGAGCGCGCGTCCAGGTGCCGGCTGCCCAGCAGGAACTGGGCGAGGCCGAGGGCCATGCCGAGCGCGGCGAGGGCGAAGCCGAGATGCCAGTTGACCTTCTCGCCGATCGTGCCGATCACCAGCGGCGCGGCGAACGCGCCCGCGTTGATGCCCATGTAGAAGACGGTGAAGCCGCCGTCGCGGCGCGGGTCGTCCGGGCCGTCGTACAGGTGGCCGACCATGGTGGAGATGTTGGCCTTCAGCAGACCCGAGCCGATCGCGACGAGCCCGAGGCCCGCGTAGAAGGTGCCCGCTGTCGGCAGGGCCAGCGTCAGATGGCCGAGCATGATGATGCCGCCGGCCACGGCGACGGTCTTGCGGGGGCCCCAGACCCGGTCGCCGAACCAGCCGCCCGGCAGGGCGAGCAGATAGACGAGCGAGACGTAGACGGAGCCGATCGCGGTCGCGGCCGTCGCACTGAGGTGCAGGCCGCTCGGGGCGATCAGGTACAGGGGGAGCAGTGCCCGCATGCCGTAGTAGGAGAACCTCTCCCACATCTCGGTCATGAAGAGTGTGGCCAGTCCGCGGGGGTGGCCGAAGAAGGACCGTTCGGAGACGGGGGAATCCTTCGTCAGGCTGGACGCCATGGGTCGTTCCTTGCTGTCGGGGCGCACGAAAAAAGACCTTCGGCAGAAAACTCGCCAAAGGTCCTCAGGTGCCGTTAAGAGCTCCAGTCACCATACGACAGTTCACTGTGGTAAATAAAAGGACTTGAGATACGGATCACAGGTGATGGGTACGCAACAGTCGCTTATTCGAAGGTAAGAGACAGGATCTCATCGCAGAGGCACAGGTTTGCGGGTGGGGGTGCGGCGGGCACCGCCCGCGCCGCCCCGGGCGCTCTCGTCCTGGTGTCCGAAGGTAAGAATCAAGAACGCCTGGTCACACCCCAGACGGCGTCCAGGGCGGTCTACCATCAGTTCATGACCCGTGTACTGCTCGCTGAGGACGACGCGTCCATCTCGGAGCCGCTGGCCCGCGCACTGCGCCGGGAAGGTTACGAGGTCGAGGTCCGCGAGGACGGCCCGACCGCGCTCGACGCCGGCGTCCAGGGCGGTATCGACCTGGTCGTTCTCGACCTGGGACTGCCCGGTATGGACGGCCTCGAAGTGGCCCGCCGGCTGCGTGCCGAGGGACTGACCGTCCCGATCCTCATCCTGACCGCGCGCGCCGACGAGGTGGACACCGTCGTCGGCCTCGACGCGGGCGCCGACGACTACGTCACCAAGCCCTTCCGGCTCGCCGAACTGCTCGCCCGTGTCCGGGCCCTGCTCCGGCGCGGCGCCGCCGAGCCGCAGCAGCCGCCCGCCACGCACGGCGTGCGGATCGACGTCGAGTCGCACCGGGCGTGGATGGGTGAGGAGGAGCTCCAGCTCACGGCGAAGGAGTTCGACCTGCTGCGGGTGCTGGTGCGTGACGCTGGGCGGGTGGTGACCCGCGACCAGCTGATGCGTGAGGTGTGGGACACGACGTGGTGGTCGTCGACCAAGACGCTCGACATGCATATCTCCTGGCTGCGGAAGAAGCTGGGCGATGATGCGGCGAACCCTCGGTACATCGCGACGGTACGGGGTGTCGGTTTCCGTTTCGAGAAGAGTTAGCAGACTTGGCGGAGCTGGACGCGCGTAACGCCGTGGGGGTTGTGCTTGGCGCGCGGCTGGCGGCCGGTGGGGGCTGATCGCGCAGTTCCCCGCGCCCCTGGAGCGCCCCTGCGGGGCGCCCAGGGCGGTCTCGCAGCGCACCGCCCGTCGTCCGTCAGCCATCGCCCGGAGGGGCCGTGCGTCGTCGCCTTATCCAGTCCACCCTCGCTGTCGTGCTCGTAGTGATCGCCGTCTTCGGGGTGTCCCTGGTCATCGTCGAGACGCGGACGATCAGTGCCAGTGCGCAGGAGCGGGTGGATTCCGAGGCTGTGCGGCTGGCCAGCATTGTGGACAGTCGGATTCTCGGGGACGAGCAGATCAACTCCAAGGTGCTCGGCGGCCTGGTCACCGGGGACCGGTACGCCGTTGTACGCATCCCCGGGCGCGCGGCGATCGAGGTCGGGGACAAGCCCGTAGGGGACGTCATCTCGGCCGAGGAGGACGGGGAGGAGGGTGAGACCGTCCGGGTCGAGGAACCCCGTTCCTCCGTGACCCGTGAGGTCGGCCGCACCCTGCTGATCATCGGCGCCGTAGCGCTCCTGGCGGTCATCGCGGCCGTCCTGCTCGCCGTACGGCAGGCCAACCGCCTCGCCTCACCGCTCACCGACCTCGCCGAGACCGCCGAACGCCTCGGCTCGGGCGACCCGCGCCCCCGGCACAAGCGGTACGGCGTCCCGGAGCTGGACCGGGTCGCGGATGTACTGGACGGCTCGGCGGAACGCATCGCCCGAATGCTCACGGCGGAACGCCGCTTGGCCGCCGACGCCTCGCACCAGCTCCGCACCCCCCTCACAGCCCTCTCCATGCGCCTGGAGGAGATCACCCTCACCGACGACCCGGACACGGTGAAGGAGGAGGCCACGATCGCGCTCACGCAGGTCGAACGCCTCACGGACGTCGTCGAACGGCTGCTGACCAACGCCCGCGACCCGCGTACCGGCTCCGCCGTCTCCTTCGACCTCGACGAGGTCATCCAGCAGCAGCTAGCCGAGTGGCGCCCCGCCTACCGCAGCGCGGGCCGGGCCATAGTCAGCTCGGGCAAGCGGCATCTGCAGGCGGTGGGCACCCCGGGAGCGGTCGCCCAGGTACTGGCCGCCCTGATCGAGAACTCCCTCATGCACGGCGGCGGCACGGTCGCCCTACGCACCCGCGTCATCGGCAACCAGGCCGTGATCGAGGTCACAGACGAGGGCGCCGGCGTCCCCGCCGACCTAGGAGCCCGGATCTTCGAGCGAGCCATCAGCGGCCGCAACTCCACAGGCATCGGCCTGGCAGTAGCCCGAGACCTGGCAGAGGCCGACGCAGGCCGCCTGGAACTCCTCCAACAGCAGCCCCCGATCTTCGGCCTCTTCCTCTCCCGAACCCCCCTGAAGAAGCCACAGGACGGCGAGGAGGAGCGCACGGTGCGCTAACAGGCAAGGACCAGGGGGCGCGCCCCTAAGGGGCGCGGGGAACTGCGCGACGAGCCACGACGGCGCGGCACCGAACCGAACCCGCTCAGCCCACCCGCTGCCGTCTTTAGGGGCGCGGGGAACTGCGCGACCAGCCACAACGGCGCCGCACCGAACCGACCCGCTCAACCCACCCGCTGCCGCTGACTCCGCCGCCCCGGAATCGCCCCACCCTCGGGGAGATCCTCCAAGATCGCCTCCGCACTGGCCACAGCCTCCCGCGCCGGCAGCGTACGGAACACCCACGTCCGGTACGACCAGAACCGGAACAACGTCGCGACCCCGATCCCCACGAACTTGAAGACGTTGCTCTGCAGCGGACTGTCCAGCCCGAACCCGTACGTCGCCGCGTAAAGCACACCGTTCTCGATGACGAGCCCCACCGCGCTGAACAGCAGGAACAGCGTCAGTTCCTTCGTACGCCCGCTCTTGTCGCGGTCCCGGTAGGTGAAGTACCGGAAGCCGATGTAGTTCGTGCAGATAGCCACCACCGTCGCGACCACACTCGCCCGGACCACCTGGAGGTCGGTCGTGTGGCGGACCAGGTTGAACACGAGCAGGTTGACGAGAAGCCCCGCCGTGCCCACCGCCCCGAACTTCGCGACCTCGGCCGCGAACTGGTCGAAGCGCCGGCGCACGGCGCCCGGAGGCTTCGTACGCGGCCCGTCGGAACCACGTTTGGAACCACGTTCCATGGTCTGTCGGCCCCCGTCTGTGGGATCGCCCTGTGGGATTTCGTCAACTCAGCCATGCTAACCACCCCCTCTGGGGCTCGCCTGTGTGTACGGGGTCACAGGCGTGTAATCAGGCCGCCCTGGCCGGGCCGATACTCTTGGAGGGTGACGTTCCCGGTAGTCGGCATGGTCGGCGGGGGGCAGCTCGCTCGTATGACACACGAGGCGGGCATCCCGCTAGGCATCAGGTTCAAGCTCCTCAGTGACACCCCGCAGGACTCCGCTGCGCAGGTCGTCGGCGATGTCGTCGTCGGCGACTACCGCGACCTGGAGACGCTGCGCGCGTTCGCGCAGGGGTGCGATGTGATCACTTTCGATCATGAACACGTTCCCACCGAGCATCTACGGGCCCTGGAGGCGGACGGCATCCCCGTCCGCCCCGGCCCGGACGCGCTCGTGCACGCCCAGGACAAGGGCGTGATGCGGGCGAAGCTCGTCGAGATCGGCGTGCCGTGCCCACGGCACCGGATCGTGGCGGACCCCGCCGACGTCGTCGCCTTCGCGGCCGAGGGGGACGGCTTCCCGGTCGTCCTCAAGACGGTCCGCGGCGGGTACGACGGCAAGGGCGTGTGGGTCGTCCGGTCCGAGGCGGACGCGGCCGACCCCTTCCGGGCCGGCGTCCCGGTCCTGGCCGAGGAGAAGGTCGACTTCGTACGGGAACTCGCGGCGAACGTCGTCCGCTCCCCGCACGGCCAGGCGGTCGCGTACCCGGTCGTCGAGTCGCAGCAGGTCGACGGCGTGTGCGACACGGTCATCGCCCCGGCGCCCGGCATAGGGGAGGAGCTGGCCCTCCAGGCCGGGGAACTCGCCCTGCGCATCGCCAAGGAACTCGGCGTGGTCGGCCACCTCGCCGTCGAACTGTTCGAGACCCGCGACGGCCGCATCCTCGTCAACGAACTGGCGATGCGCCCGCACAACTCGGGCCACTGGACCCAGGACGGCGCGATCACCAGCCAGTTCGCCAACCACGTCCGCGCGGTCCTCGACCTCCCCCTCGGCGACCCGCGCCCCCGCGCCAAGTGGACGGTCATGGCGAACGTCCTGGGCGGCGACTACCCCGACATGTACTCCGCGTACCTGCACTGCATGGCCCGCGACCCCCAGCTGAAGATCCACATGTACGGCAAGGACGTGAAGCCCGGCCGCAAGGTGGGCCACGTCAACACCTACGGCGACGACCTCGACGACGTGCTGGAGCGCGCCCGTCACGCAGCCGGCTACCTGAGAGGCACGATCACCGAATGAGCCCCGTTGCAGAACCCGGTGCGGGACCCCTCGTAGGCATCGTCATGGGGTCGGACTCCGACTGGCCCGTCATGGAAGCAGCCGCCCAGGCCCTGGACGAGTTCGAGATCGCGTACGAGGTCGACGTCGTCTCCGCCCACCGCATGCCGCACGAGATGATCGCGTACGGCGAGCAGGCCGCCGAGCGCGGACTGAAGGCGATCATCGCCGGGGCGGGCGGCGCGGCCCACCTGCCCGGCATGCTGGCGTCGGTGACCCCGCTCCCGGTGATCGGCGTACCGGTCCCCCTCAAGTACCTCGACGGCATGGACTCGCTGCTGTCGATCGTCCAGATGCCGGCCGGGGTGCCGGTCGCGACGGTCTCGGTCGGCGGCGCGCGCAACGCGGGCCTGCTCGCGGCGCGCATCCTCGCCTCGCACGACGAGGAACTCCTCGGCCGGATGCGGGAGTTCCAGCAGGAGCTGAACGACCAGGCCACCGAGAAGGGCAAGCGGCTGCGCGCCAAGATCGAGAGCGGCGCGGGCAACGGCTTCGGCTTCGGGCAGTGACGCCTGTGAGCAGCTCACTGGAGGAGGCCCGGGAACTGCTGCGCGAGTTCCCGGTCGTCGACGGCCACAACGACCTCCCGTGGGCGCTGCGCGAACAGGTCCGCTACGACCTCGACGCCCGCGACATCGCCACCGCCCAGAACGCCCACCTGCACACCGACATCCCGCGCCTGCGCGAGGGCGGGGTCGGCGCGCAGTACTGGTCGGTGTACGTCCGCTCGGACCTCCCCGACGCGGTGCCCGCGACCCTCGAACAGATCGACTGCGTACGTCAGTTGATCGCGCGGTACGGGAACGAGCTGCGGCCCGCCCTCACGGCCGCCGACATGGAGGCGGGCCGGCGTGAGGGCCGTATCGCCTCCCTCATGGGCGCGGAGGGCGGCCACTCGATCGCCAACTCCCTCGGCACCCTGCGGGGGTTGTACGAGCTGGGCGTGCGCTACATGACCCTCACCCACAACGACAACGTGGCGTGGGCGGACTCGGCGACCGACGAGCCGGGCGTCGGCGGTCTGTCGGAGTTCGGCCGCGAGGTGGTCCGGGAGATGAACCGCCTCGGCATGCTGGTCGACCTCTCGCATGTCGCCGCGACGACGATGCGGCACGCGCTGGACGCGTCTGTCGCGCCGGTGATCTTCTCCCACTCCTCCTCGCGCGCGGTGTGCGACCACCCGCGCAACATCCCGGACGACGTACTGGAACGCCTGCCCGTCAACGGCGGAATGGCCATGGTGACCTTCGTACCGAAGTTCGTCCTCCAGGCCGCCGTCGACTGGACGGCCGCCGCGGACGACAACATGCGCGCCCACGGCTTCCACCACCTCGCCACGACCCCCGAGGCGATGAAGATCCACCACGCCTTCGAGGAGCGGAACCCCCGCCCGATCGCGACGGTCTCGACGGTCGCCGACCACCTGGACCACATGCGCGAGGTGGCCGGAATCGACCACCTGGGCATCGGCGGCGACTATGACGGCACCGCGTTCACCCCGGACGGCCTGAACGACGTGTCCGGATATCCGAACCTCATCGCCGAACTCCTCGACCGGGGCTGGTCGAAGGGCGATCTCACCAAGCTGACCTGGGAGAACGCGGTGCGGGTGCTGGGGGCGGCGGAGGATGTGGCACGGGAGGTGCGGGAGAGGCTGGGGCCGTCCAACGCCACGCTGGGCGAACTGGACGGCTGAGGGGTGGTGCGACCCCTCAGAACGCGCCAGAGAGACGACTGTCTGTTGAACCGTGGCCACAACGGGTAAGAGCCCTAGGCGCGTTCAGCGCTTCTCGGAGCGGGGCGAGAGTTGGAGGGGGCGGCATTGGCTGGGAATCGGGGTGCGGTTGTCTGGCGGAAGAGCAGCTACAGCGCTCACCCGGAGCCGAACTGCTGCGAGGTTGCCGTGCTTCCCGGGATGGTCCGGGTACGTGATTCCAAACGGCCGGACAGCACGTCAGTGAGCTTTACAGCGGACACCTGGAGAGCGGCGATAGCGTTGTTCCTCGCCCGGGACACCACAGGCGGGGACCACATGTGACGTGCGCGTGAAGCAGACCGATTACGGGATGTGAGATGAGCGGCGAACGCCGACAGCAGACGGTGACCAGGTATCACGGGTTGCCCGGGTACTGCGTGGTGACCGGTGTGCTCGCCATGGCTGCCGGGGCGGGCGTCTCACTGCTGGGCGGAAGTCCGTGGATACGGCTTGTGATGTGGCTGGCGGTGCTTGTCGCGGTGTCGGCGGCCGCGGGCTGGTGGTGGGTGCGCTCACCGGCTACGGCCCGCCACTGGACGGTCGATCTTCTGGTCCGTCCGGCAGTGCGGAACGTACCGTCTCGAAGGTCATGACGAACGCCCAGATCGTCAGGGGCCCTCCGCCGAAGGCGACGGCCAGACAGAACCAGGGCGGTACGCCCATCCCGATACCGGCGAAGGCCACCAGAGTGAGAGTGGCCGAGGAGAACACGACCAGGGCGGCGAGGTTGCGCAGGAGCCTGATCGTGTCGTCGACGTCGGCCCGCCCGCGCCCGCGCTGGGGACCGGGCGGACGAGCAGGCCTTTCGTCGGATGCGGTTCCCGACTCCAGGAAGATGTTGTAGCTGGGCCCAGGGCGGCGAGAGCGGCCGGGATCCAGCTCCGGTCCCTTGCACTCGTCGTCGCTGGTCATGGCGTCCCCTGGGCCTAAGCACACGCTGACTGGGTGTCAGGAGCGGTGGTAGTTTTCGATCAGGTCGTCGAAGAGTGCCATCGTGTCCTCCTCGTTGAGTGCCTTGTTCTCCAGATCCTCGAAGCACTCCTGGTAGCGGGCGACCAGTTCCCGGTCGTCCCGGTTGGTCAGTGTGCCGCCGGGGCCGGCGACGTACAGGACGTCCTCGTCGTCGCGGAAGCCGAGGAGGAAGAAGCTGCTGTCCAGGCTGGCGTGCGCGCCGGCGGTGAGGGGCAGGGCCCGCAGAGTGACACGCTGCTCGGTGACGAGGCCCTTGAGGAAGGCCAGTTGGCGTCGCATGGTCGCAGGGCCGCCGATCTGGCGACGCAGGGCGGCCTCGTCCAGGATCATCTCGACGCGGGGGCCGTCCTCCTGGAGGATTCTCTCCTGGCGGGCCAGCCGTAGGTCGATGAGCTGCCTGGCCTTCGCCACGGGCTCACCGACCTCGAAGAAGGCGGTGACGTAGTCCGAGATCTGCAGCTGGCCCGGAATGAGACTCGGGTGGTAGCCCCGGATGGTGTTCGCCGCGCTCTCGTACCCCAGGTACTGGTTGAACGGCTGGCTGATGACGTCGTTGTACTCGGACCACCAGGACTGGCCCTTGCTGCCCCGGGCCGCCTCTTCCAGTTCCGTGACGACCGCTGCGTCCTCAACGCCGTACTCAAGGAGCATCGCGCGCAGATCCGTGACGGACAGGCTGACCGTGCCCGCCTCGATGCGGATGAGCTTGGACAGTGACCACTCAAGAGCTTCGGCCGCTTCACGCTGCGTCAGACCGCGGTTGTCGCGGGCTGACTTCAGCGCCAGTCGCAGCTTGCGGCGATTGAGACTCGGGTCCACGGCCGTGGGCATTAAAGCTCCTCAGGATCTTGACTGCGGCGGTTGGGCACTGGTCGTGCCGAAACTTCGCCATCGTAGTAGGTCGACTCGCGTCACATCCATTCGCCTCTACTCCGATAGAACTAATGCTTGCCGCTGCCGTCTAAATGGGCCTACCCAAACGACACCTGTCTAATCGACGGCAGCTGTTGGCGACTGCCGAAGTTGTGCAGGTCACATGGAGGCCGGAGACAGGCGTGACGTGTGGTGCGAGTGAGGCAGGTGTGGCGTCGGGCGAAGCGAGTACTGGTCCCGGCGTACCCCCGAACGCCCCACCCACCAGGAAGCCCCCTCGCCCCCGTGCGACGGTGGCCGTATTGCGATCACGAGGTAGATCACGACGTACGGAGCCCGTCATGGCCGACCTGCAGGACGAACTGCACACCACAGCCGAGGTCGGGGAACTCGACCCGCGTCTTCCCTTGCCGGAGCCCGACGACGACGGAGCGGCGGAGGTCGACTTCTCGCTCGTCTCCGACCCGGACGCCGACCCACTCGACCGAGCCCACGCGATCCTCGCCGCGCACCCCGTCGCCGACGGCTACAGCGGACTGCCCTGGGCGCTGCGGCACCTGCCCTGGTACGACCTGGAGTTGGGGGAGAGCACTGTGGACACCGATGTGCCCCGGATGCGACGAGGCCACGTGGGCGCGCTGTTCTGGGCGCTGCACCTGCCGGAGGGGCTCGCCGGCGACCGGGCCGTCGGGGCCACCCTGGAGCAGCTGGACCTCGTGAAGACGGTCGCCCGGAGCCACCCCGAGGGGCTGCGGCTCGCGGGCACCGCCGGGCAGGTCACCGACGCCCGCAACTGCGGACGGGTCGCTGTCGTGCTCGGGCCCGCCTCGGCCGCCGCCCTCGACGACTCGCTCGGCATCCTGCGCGTCCTGCACTCCCTGGGCCTGCGCGTGCTCACCCTCGCCGGCACGTCCTGGGCCAGCGAGGCCGGGCTCACCCGGTTCGGCGAGGAGGTGGTCCGCGAGATGAACCGGCTCGGCGTGCTGGCCGACCTCTCGGGCGCCTCCGCGGCCACCATCCACCGCGCCGTCGGGATCTCCAAGGCGCCGGCCCTCTGCACCCGCTCCGCCGCCCGCGCGCTGCGCCCCCACCCCGCCAACCTGCCCGACGAGACGCTCGCCGAGCTGGGCGCGGCCGGGGGCCTGTGCCTGGTGCCGCTGACGGCTGAGCAGACCGGACCGTCCGTCCGTGACGTGGCCGACCATCTCGACCACGTCCGTGCGGTCGCGGGCCCGGAGTCCGTCGGCCTGTCCGGCACGTACGACTCCGGCAGCGCCCACCCCCAGGAACTCGGCGACGCCTCCTGCTACCCGAACCTGATCGCCGAACTCCTGCGCCGAGGCTGGACCGAACCCGACCTGGCCCTCCTCACCTGGGGAAACGTCCAGCGTGTCCTGCGCAGCGCAGACTTCACGGCCAAGGCGGCACAGCAGCGCCGGGAGCCGTCCACGGCCCGCATCGCGGAACTGGACGGCTGACCCGCCCCGAGTCCTACGGGCTCACCCGAGTTCTACGGGCTCAGGGGCGCTCGATCCGGCAGAGGCAGAACGGATGCCCTGCCGGATCGGCGTACACCCTGAAATCCCGCCGCCCGTCCTGGTCGTCCAGGTCCAGCGGGCGGGCGCCCAGCGCCAGGACAACCTCCTGCGCCGCGTCCAGCTCCGCCCGGGTGGACCCGGCGTCCAGGTCGAGATGGAACTGCTGGGAGCCGTGGTCGGCCCGCGGCCACTCGGGCGGGGAGTACCTGGGCGCCCGCTGGAAGGCCAGCCGTGGCCCGCCGGGGACGAGCAGCACGACCCAGTCCGGGTCCTCGTCCGCCGGCGTACCGCCGACGACACCCGCGTAGAAGCGGGCCAGCGCCCGTGGGTCCGGGCAGTCGACGACGACGGTACGGAAACGGGCCACGGGTGCTACGGG
The DNA here is from genome assembly GCF_021545335.1 of Streptomyces sp. GQFP. GTDB lineage: Bacteria > Actinomycetota > Actinomycetes > Streptomycetales > Streptomycetaceae > Streptomyces. Next base: position 6,349,528 of record NZ_CP089312.1, read on the forward strand.
ATCATCCTGGGCCATCCGGGATCAGCCCGCGCAGAGGCAGAACGGGTGCCCCGCCGGGTCCGCGTAGACGCGGAAGGAACGGGCGCGGTCCTCCGTCTCCAGCGGCTTCGCGCCCAGCGCGAGCACCTCCCGCTCGGCCGTGTCCAGGTCGGGCACGGTCACGTCCAGGTGGAACTGCTGCGAGGCGTCGGGCGACGGCCACTTCGGCGGTACGTGGCCGGGGGCGGCCTGGAAGGCCAGTTTCGGCCCGTCCGGGAGCCGCAGGTCGACCCAGTCCTCCTGGTCCTCGGGCGTACCGCCCAGCAGCGCGGCGTAGAAGGCGGCGAGTGCGCCGGGGTCGGGACAGTCCAGGACGACGGATTCGAGCTTGGCGATGGGCATGGCTTCCTCCGTTGATTGCTTTTGATGACCTTGCTTCTCAGTTTCCCTGTCACCTGTTACCGGTTGATGGCGCTTATCCGGTAACGGTCCCACGCTAGCGGTTACCGTATGCCCATGCCTAGGAGGTAACGTCACCTGTGTGAGTGAGAACGCGTCCGCGCCCGGGGGGCTGGCCCTCGTGGAGGCCCTGGTCAACACCAGGAGCCTGGACTCGGACCGGGACGCGCTGAACACCGCCGAGGGGCGGGCCGCGTTCGGCATCCAGCGGATCGGCGAGCGGGAACTGGCGGCCGTGAAGGAGCTGCGGGAGTCCCTGCGGGCCGTCTGCCTCGCACACGCCGGACATCCACCGCACGACGACTCCGTCACTCCCCTGGGCCAACTGCTCTCCAGGGCGCCGCTGTTGGTCACCGTCGACGACCAGGACGGCTCGGCCCGGCTCACCGCCGCCGACGAGGGGCCACTGCTCTCCCGGGTGGCGGCGGCCGTCGCGGAGGCGCTCACCGACGGCACCTGGCTGCGCCTCAAGGCGTGCGAACTGCCCGACTGCCACTGGGCGTACTACGACCGCAGCCCCGCAGGGAAGCGGCGCTGGTGCTCCATGTCGGTGTGCGGGGCCCGCGCGAAGATGCGCCGGTACCGTGCGAAGTAGGCTTCTGTGTACGGGAGTTCGATCACGATCACGCGTCGACGGAACGGAGCCCCTGCCATGCCGATCCCCGGTCCCCGTGACGTCCTCGCCCGCTACCAGCAGGCGATGCTCGACTGGTCCGCCGACGATCTGGCCGACCTGTACGCGGTCGACGCCGTCCACGAGTTCCCGTTCCTCTTCCCCGGCATGCCCGAGCGCTACCAGGGCCGCGAAGAGGTCCGCGCCGGATACCGGGCGGCCTGGGGCGCGAGCCCGGCGCGGCCGGAGGAGATCCGTGACGTCGTCGTCCACGACAGCACGGACCCCGAGGTGATCACCGTCGAGCAGGTCGTCACCGGGACCGTGACCACGACCGGCCGTCCCTTCAGCTTCCCCGGACTCCTGGTGATCCGGGTCCGCGACGGCCTGATCGTGCATGTCCGCGACTACATGGACGGACTCCGCGTCGCACACACGATGGGCCGCCTGCCGGCCGTGGTCACCGCTCTCGGCGACGGCTCCCGCCCCTAGCTCCTAGGCCTCGCTCTCGGCCCCGCCGCCCTTCCCCCGCGGCGCTGCGGCCCGCGACCCCACCAGCAGCAGGCACAGTACGGCGATCCCGGCGACGATCCCCGTCAGGAGCAGCAACGGGTCCAGCGGCCGTACCGAGGCGACGGTGGCCGTGGAGGTGGCGGGCTGGGCCTGGGGAGCCGTCCCGGCGGGCGCCGAGGAGGCGGGGGAGGGGGCAGTGGTCGGCGTGGGCGTCGTTCGGCCGGGGGCGGCCGGTGCCGAGGCCGACGGGGTCGTGCGGGTCGGTGTGCGGCCGGTCGACGTCGTCGGCCGGCTCATGCCGCTCCCGGTCCCGGTGCCTGTCCCGTGGTGCTCCGAGCCCGAACCCGAGGAGGATTCCGTATGGGTGTGGGAGTGCGTCGGGGCCGCCGAGGTCGCGGGGGCCGGTGCCTGGACCGTGATTCCGGCCGTCATGTTCGGATGCACGGTGCAGTAGTAGGCGTACGAACCGGCCGTCGTGAAGGTGAAGCTCCAGCTCTCGCCCTTGTTCAGCATGGGGGAGTGGATCTGGACCGGGCCCGAGGTGGTCTTCACGTCGTGCGGGGCCGTGTCCTGGTTGGTCCAGGTCACCGTGGAACCGGCGGGGACGGTCAGGGCCGCCGGGGCGAAGGCGTACCCCTGCATGGTGACCCGGTAGGTGGCCGCCGAGGCCTGCCCGGGCAGGGCCAGCAGCAGGGCGACGAGGGCCAGTACGGGGACCAGGGCCGCCCGGCGTACGGTCCTGCCCGCCGTCCTCACGCGAACTCCGCGGCGACCAGCAGCCGCAGCCGGGTCGCCGGGCGAGGCAGCCGGCCGGGACGGAACCCGGTCGCGCGGCGCAGGAGGCGGTACGGCAGCCGGGCCGTGCCCACGACGAGCAGGCGGTCGTCGGCGCGCTCGACGACGCGGAAGCGCAGCAGGGCGGGGAAGCGGACGCCGCGCAGATTCAGGTCGCCGGTGACCTGCAACTTCCTTCCGCCGTCGAGGAGTTCGACGGTGTCGGAGGTGAGGGTCGTGAGGGCGACGTGGGTGGCGGGTGTGCCGTCTGCCTGGTCGAGACCTGCGAACTCGAAGCGGAGGGCGGGGAGTTCTCCGGGATCGGTGAGGGCGTCGGGCACGGTCAGGGAGGCGTCGGTGAGGGTGACGCGTCGGCGGAGGGTGGGCAACGGGCCGTACCAGGTGGTGAGTTCGACGAGCGAGCGGTCGGGGGCCACGGCGTACCGGCCGGGAAGCGGCAGTACGGGGGCGGTGGCGGTGGGCAGGGTGACGGTTGTCATCCCGGGTCTCCTTGGAAAGCGGTTCCCGAAGTGTGGCGGGGTTGTGGAGAATGGGGCAGGCGCCGGTCCGGCCGACTGAGCCTCGGCCGGACCGGCGTCCCTTTTCTCGGGGTGAGCCCTGGGGCGACCCCTGTCAGCAGCTGCCGGTGAGGAAGTCCTCGGTGGGTGCGAGCAGGTGCTCGGCCCAGACCGTGTGCATCTTCACGTAGCTGTCGACGTCGAGCAGATCGGTGATCTGCTGCCCGGGCGACTCCTCCAGGTGCGCCGAGTTGATGTGGGCCAGCAGCACACTGAGCGTGTCGTCGAGAACCGTGCCGCCGCCTTCGAGGGCGGGCGTCAGGATCGTCTCGACCCACACCGTGTGCAGCTTGATGTACGAGTCCAGCGCGAGCGCGTCCTGCACCTGCTGGCCCGGAGACCGCTCCAGGTGCGCGGCGTTGATGTGCTGGAGGATCGGCAGCAGCACGTCCTGGACGCTGGCGCACTGCTCGTCGCCGCCGTCACCGCCCCCGGTACCGCCCGTGCTGCCGGTGCTGCCACCGGTCGTGCCGCCCGTGGTGGTGCCGCCGGTGGTCGTGCCACCGGTGGTGCTGCCGCCCGAGGTCGAACCGCCGGTGGTTCCGCCGGTCGTACCACCGGTGGTGGTGCCACCCGTCGTACCTCCGGTGGAACCGCCCGTCGAGCCGCCTGTCGAGCCGCCTGTCGAGCCACCCGTGGTGCCGCCGGTCGTGCCGCTGTCGGCCGCGACGACCTTCACCGACGCGACCATGTCCGGGTGGACCGCGCAGTAGTACTCGTACGTGCCGGCCGTCGTGAAGGTGTACGACCAGGAGTCGCCCTGCGCCAGCGTGCCCGAGTCGAACTTCTTCGGGCCCTTGGTGGTGGTGACCGTGTGCGGCACGCTGTCGTGGTTGGTCCAGCGCACGGTCTCGCCGACCTCGACGACCAGCTGCTTACCGTCGCCGAACTTGTTGTTCATGATGTCGACCTGTTGGTCGGGTGCCGCCGCGGCGGCCTGCTGCACGTCGGCCGCCGCGGCTGCGGGCGCCTGAGCCGCGCCCGCCGCCGTGTCCGAGGTGCTGGTGGCCGTCGTGCTGCCCGAGGCCGCCTGGAGCAGTCCCAGGCTGAGCACGGCGGCGAAGGCCGCGCCGAGCCCCGCGACCAGCAGGGGCCGGTTCCCGGCGGGCGACCCGCGACGCGATGCGCGCTCGCCGGTTTCGTCGGTGCGTTTCACAACAACTCCTTGGTTTTCAGGGGGTTTCAGGGGGGATTCACTGGCCGGGATCGGCAGTGACCAGCAGACTCGTCACGGCGAGCACGACGAGGACGAGCCCCGTCTCCGCCGCGACCGAGTAACCGAAAGGCCGCACGGTGGCGGCGTCGCCGCGCAGCAGCACGGCGAGATCGAGGCGGGTGCGCACCCACTGGCGGCTGCACTGGGCGGCCAGCAGGACACCCGCGAGCACGGCGGTCTTGACCAGCAGCAACTGCCCGTACGAGGTGTGCAGCAGGGCGTCGTACGACCCCACGACCTGCCACGCGAGCACCAGCCCGGCGACGGCGATCGCGGCGACCGAACCTGCGGCGAGCCGCGAGTAACCGGGCACCACCGCCGCCAGTTCGACGGGCTCCCGGCGCGGCAGCACGGCCACCGTCAGCATGACAAGCCCGCCGATCCACAGGGCCGCCCCGAGCAGATGGACCAGGTCGGCGACCGCACCCCACGCCGGGTCGCTGCCCTCGGAGCTGTGCCCGCGCATACCGGTCGTCCGCAGCAGCCCGAGCGCCACGGCGAGGGCACCCACCCGCCAGCCGGGCGAGCGCGAGGTGGCCGCCCCGCCCTGCAAGAGCGCGCTCAGTACGACGGCCGCGAGCACCCACAGCAGCCCGCGCGCGGCGAGCGCGACCCCGGGCTCGGTGGTGAGCACCTCGGTGTACGACGCCGGGCGCAGCGCGTCCCGCAGGCCGCCGAAGGAGACGTACGCGCCCTGGAGCCCGATGCCCGCGACCGTCGACAGCAGCCCGCACACCCAGGCCAGCGTGAGCAGCGCCCGCGCCCGGGCCGCCTCCGCGCCGCGCGGCCACAGCAGCGCGACGAAGGCGAGCCCGCCGACGAACACGGCCAGCGCGAGATACCCGGTCCAGCGAGCGGCGACGAGGCCCTTCCGCACCAGGGGCGAGGGGGAAGGGGCGGCTGCGGCCTCGTCGCCGCGGTCCTGGGCGCCCGCTGTCGTACCGGTGGTGAAGGCGAGCCGGCCGGAGGAGGCGTGCCCGTCCTCCATGTCGACGACCGACCAGACGACGAAGAGCGTGCCGTTCGCCGGACTGCCGGTGGCGATCCGCACGGTGTCGGTGCCGGTGTGCGCAGGACGAGTGACCGGGAGCCGGTCGCCTTCGGGGGTCATGGCGCGTACGTCGACGAGGTCGACGGGCTCGTCGAAGGTGAGGGTGAGGTGGTCGGGGGCCTTGGCGAGCTTCGCGCCGTCCTTCGGGACCGAGCGGACCAGCTCGGTGTGGGCGGCGGCGGGGGTCGCACCGACGACCAGACCGCAGAGGAGGACGGCGAGGAGGAGCGGGAGGAGCGTGCGGAGGCGGGTCACGGGGTGGCCTCCGGCAGCGGGGACGCGGAGGGGGAGGCCGAGGCGGAGCCGCCGAGGAGGGAGGAGAGCGGGGCGAGCCCGACGCACGGGGAGGCCGTCGGCTCGGGCGTCTCGTCGGCGTCCGTGCCGTTGAGGAGGCCGAACAACGGCTGGGTGATGCCGGTGAGGACAGGCGCCACGAGCCGTACCTCGCCGTCGGCGCAGGTGGCGTCGTCGGTCGGCGGCGCGGAGTCGGAGGGCGACGGGGAGGGGGAGGAGGAGACAGGCGGAGTGGTGGGCGTCGGGGTCGGGGAGGTGCCGTGCCCGGTATGGCCTCCGTGACCGGCGGTGCCGTCGCCGGAGCCGGTGCCAGGGTCGCCGTACACCGGCAACTGCCCGGTATCGACCGGCACTTGGCCCGTCCAGCCGCTGCCGGTGCCCCCGCCCATGTCCATGCCCGTGCCGCTGCCCGGTGCCTGGGCTCCGGAGTCGCCCGGCGCGGAGTTCGGCGGTGCCGTGGCCGCGGGGAGCGACGACGGGGGAGCGGCGGCCTCGGCGGCGCCGGAGGCCGTGGAGGCGCCGATGCCCGACGCGTAGCCGAGCACGATCACCACCGCCCCGACCAGAGCCCCCGCGACGAACTCGTCGCGATGGTCCCTGGGCCACTCCGCCCTGCGGAACACGGGCATGATCACACTCCCTGGCATGGTCCGGTCATTCCGATCGGTGAATGCGGACCATTGGAGGGCGGTGCGGATTCCACTTGACTACGCGCCAGTTAACTAAGTGTTGCCCACCTCTCTTTCGGGGGTCCCCCCGCTGTGAGATGGGTCGAGAACGCTGTCAATACACGCAATGCGACGGTGAAGAACTCGCGCAGACGGAACGGCAATTCCCACACATTGCTCGAATGAATTCGAATCAGTTCTGGGGATTCTGCGGAGATGGCATATGCCGCCAGGTCGCGGGCCCGTCGCGCCCGGGCTGCGGGCGGCCGTCGGGGTCGACCCGCCCCGATCCGCGCCGAGCCGCACGGGGGCGCGCTTTATCTCGACCCCTCCGGACGCGGCGACGAAACCCCGGAATTTACCAACCGTTGGGAATTCGGCGAAGCCCGGAATTCCGCGCGACCGCGAAAAACCCGATCAGTGAAGATCAGGCAGTGGGACGCCCCATTGCCCGATACGTCCACCCGGCCTTCCGCCACAGTTCCGGGTCGAGGGCGTTGCGCCCGTCCAGGACCAGCCGGTGGGCCACCGCCTCGCCCAGCGCCGCCGGGTCCAGCTCGCGGAACTCGCGCCACTCGGTCAGGTGGAGTACGGCGTCGGCGCCCCGAACCGCCTCAACGGCCGTGTCGGCGTACGTGAGCGTCGGGAAGAGCCGACGGGCGTTGGCCATGCCCTTCGGGTCGTACACCGTCACCTGGCCGCCCTGGAGGTGGATCTGGCCGGCGACGTTGAGGGCCGGCGAGTCACGGACGTCGTCCGAGTCGGGCTTGAAGGTGGCGCCGAGCACCGCGACCCGCTTGCCGAGGAAGGGGCCGCCGCCCAGCGCCTGCCGGGCCAGCTCCACCATCTGGCCGCGCTGGCGCATGTTGATGGAGTCGATCTCGCGCAGGAAGGTCAGCGCCTGGTCGGCGCCCAGCTCACCGGCGCGCGCCATGAAGGCGCGGATGTCCTTCGGGAGGCAGCCGCCGCCGAAGCCGATGCCGGCCCGCAGGAACTTCTTGCCGATCCGGTCGTCGTACCCGATCGCCTCCGCCAGCTTCGCCACATCCCCGTCGGCGGCCTCGCAGACCTCCGCCATGGCGTTGATGAACGAGATCTTGGTGGCCAGGAAGGAGTTCGCGGCGGTCTTCACCAGCTCGGCGGTCGGGAAGTCGGTGACGACGAACGGCGTCCCCTCCGCGATCGGCGTGGCGTACACCTCGCGCAGCAGCTTCTCGGCCCGCTCGCTGCGGACGCCGACCACGACCCGGTCGGGGTGCAGCGTGTCCTGGACGGCGAAGCCCTCGCGCAGGAACTCCGGGTTCCAGGCCAGCTCGGCGTCCGCGCCGACGGGGGCGAGGCCTGAGATCGCCCGGGCGAGCCGGTCCGCCGAACCGACGGGCACGGTCGACTTCCCGACGACGAGGGTGGGGGAGGTGAGATGCGGGGCCAGGGACTCGATCGCGGCATCGACGTACGACATGTCACAGGCGTACTCGCCGTGCTTCTGCGGGGTGTTCACGCAGACGAAGTGGACGTCGCCGAAGGCGGCGACCTCGGCCCAGTCCATGGTGAAGCGCAGCCGCCCGGTGGACCCCTCGATCCCCGCGACATGCTTGCGCAGCAGCTCTTCGAGCCCGGGTTCGTACATGGGGACCTGCCCGCGCCGCAGCAGGTCGATCTTCTCCTCGACGACGTCCAGCCCCAGCACCTCGAAACCGAGCTCGGCCATGGCGGCGGCGTGGGTGGCGCCGAGATATCCGGTGCCGATCACGGTGATCTTGAGAGCCATGGGTTGCTCCTGGGGTCTGGGTCGTACGTGCCGTCGGGTCGAACGTGCGATGGACGAGCATAGTCGGGGCGTTTCAGGGCCCCTCACCGGGCAGATTTCCCCAACACACTCCTCCTGTCGCCAAGCTCACGTATCACTCACGTGGACAGGCCCCTAAAATTTGGGTTAGCGAGCGTGTTACTTAACGGTAGTTAGCGTCAGTCATACAGTTACAGCGTCTTTGGAGCGTGAGAGACCTTGGCCGGATCGGCTGATTTCGACCTGTACCGCCCGTCCGAGGAGCACGACATGCTCCGCGACGCGATCCGCTCCCTGGCCGAGGCGAAGATCTTGCCGTACGCCGCAGCCGTGGACGAGGAGGCCCGCTTCCCGCGGGAGGCCCACGACGCGCTGGTCGCGAACGACCTGCACGCGGTGCACGTACCGGAGTCGTACGGCGGCGCGGGCGCGGACGCGCTGGCGACCGTGATCGTGATCGAGGAGGTGGCGCGGGTCTGCGCCAGCTCCTCCCTCATCCCGGCCGTGAACAAGCTGGGCTCCCTCCCGGTGATCCTGTCCGGTTCGGAGGAGCTGAAGAAGAAGTACATGACGCCGCTCGCCAAGGGCGACGGCATGTTCTCGTACTGCCTCTCGGAGCCCGACGCGGGTTCGGACGCGGCCGGCATGAAGACGAAGGCGGTCCGCGACGGCGACTTCTGGGTCCTCAACGGCGTGAAGCGCTGGATCACCAACGCGGGCGAGTCCGAGTACTACACGGTGATGGCGGTGACCGACCCGACGAAGCGCAGCAAGGGCATCTCGGCCTTCGTCGTCGAGAAGTCCGACGAGGGCGTCTCCTTCGGCGCCCCCGAGAAGAAGCTCGGCATCAAGGGCTCCCCGACCCGCGAGGTCTACCTCGACAACGTCCGCATCCCGGCCGACCGCATGATCGGCGACGAGGGCACCGGCTTCGCCACCGCGATGAAGACCCTGGACCACACCCGCATCACGATCGCCGCGCAGGCGCTGGGCATCGCGCAGGGCGCCCTCGACTACGCCAAGGGGTACGTCAAGGAGCGCAAGCAGTTCGGCAAGCCGATCGCCGACTTCCAGGGCATCCAGTTCATGCTCGCCGACATGGCGATGAAGATCGCCGCCGCCCGCGCCCTGACCTACCAGGCCGCGGCCGCCTCGGAACGCCTCGACAGCGACCTCACCTTCCAGGGCGCGGCGGCGAAGTGCTTCGCGTCGGACGTGGCGATGGAGGTCACCACGGACGCGGTCCAGCTGCTCGGCGGCTACGGCTACACCCGTGACTACCCGGTGGAGCGCATGATGCGCGACGCGAAGATCACGCAGATCTACGAGGGCACGAACCAGGTCCAGCGCATCGTGATGGCGAGGAACCTCCCGTAACAACCCCGAACACGCGAGTCGGCCCCTGCCCGAAGGACCGGGCAGGGGCCGACTCGCGCACTGCTTCGACTGCTCTCAGTTGCCGGTGACGGTGACCGTGTCGTCGTTCTTCAACTCGGTGACCAGGGTCTTCACCTTCGTCTTGTCCCAGAGGAGGTTGCCGCCGGACGAGCCCGCGAGCGGCATGTTCATGGACTTGCCGTCGCCGCCGGTGACGCCCTTCATCGCCCAGAACATGTCGGCAAGGTCGAACAGGCTCATGTCCTTGTCGACGACCAGGGTGTCGAGGCCCGCGCTCATCGTGGGGTAGAGCTTGAAGGGGTTCAGCAGGGTGCTCGGCGTCGCCGTCTGGCTCGCCAGGGCCGCGAGGAACTTCTGCTGGTTCTTCGTACGGTCCAGGTCGCTGCCCGCGAGGGCGTACCGGGTACGGACGAAGGCCAGGGCCTGCTCGCCGTTGAGGGTCTGCTTGCCCGCCGTGAAGTTGGCGCCGGACTTGGTGTCCTTCATCCCGCCCTTGGGGATGGTCAGTTCCACGCCACCGACCGCGTCGACGATGTTCGCGAACCCGGCGAAGCCGATCTCGACGTAGTGGTCGATGCGCAGCCCGGTGTTGAACTCGACGGTACGGACGAGCAGTTCGGGCCCGTCCTCCGCGTACGCCGCGTTCAGCTTCACGTGCCGGCCCGTGCCCTTGAACGTCTTGCCGGACTCGGAGCCCACGAAGGTGGGGATCTCCACGTCCGAGTCACGGGGGAGGGAGATCAGGGTCGGGCCGTTGTCGCCGGTGTGCAGGATCATCATCGAGTCCGTGCGCTGCCCTGCGGCGGACCCGGTACGAAGCTTCTTCTTCTCTTCGTCGGACAGCCCCGCGCGACTGTCGGAACCGACGATCAGATAGTTCGTGCCCTTGCCCGCGTCCGGCCGCTCGATGACCTTCGACAGGTCGACCTCGCGGTTCAGCTTGGAGTCGGCCCAGAAGTACGTACTGACGGACACGACGACCAGCAGCGTGACCAGGGTGATCGCGGTCCACTTGATCCGCTTGCGCCAGTTCGGCGCAGGACGGCCGCCATGACCGTTGCCGCCCACGGCACCGGCCCCGCCGCCGTAGACCTGGCCGGTGTTGTAGTCGCTGCCGCCGCCGCTGTAGCCGTCGTTGCCGTACGGGTCACCGCCGTACGGTTGCTGTTGCTGAGGGACCCCGCCGCCGTACGGAGGCGCGGATGGCCCCTGCCCGTACTGGGGGCCACGTTGAACCTGTCGCATCACGCGCGCACCCTCGGGCTGTGCGTTCGCGCTGCCGCGACCGTACCGGTTGTTGCGGTTGTCGTCGGACCACGCGTCAGGCCAATCGTTCATGCCGACCAGTGTGCAGTGCCGGGGTGTGTCCTATACAAGGGTCGAAGGAAATTAGGAGCAGGGCTGTTGCGAAGCTGACACAAATCGCCCATGTGTACGTCCGGCATAAGGTGAGGGCCATGACAGACCAGGCCACCAGCACAGATGCGGCACCCCCGGGCAAGCCGACCTCCGCCTCCCGGACGACCCTCAGCCACATCATGACCCACGCCGACACCAACCTTCTCGGTACGGTGCACGGCGGGGCGGCACAGCGGGGGCCCCGCTGTCACGGCGTCGATGGACGAGATGGCGTTCCTGGAGCCGGTGCGGGTGGGTGACCTGGTCCACGTCAAGGCCCAGGTCAACTGGACCGGCCGGACCTCGATGGAGGTCGGGGTACGGGTCCTCGCCGAGCGCTGGAACGAGTCGACGCCGGCGACGCAGGTCGGGTCGGCGTACCTGGTCTTCGCGGCGGTGGACGCGGACGGCAAGCCGCGCAGGGTCCCGCCGGTGGTTCCGGAAACGGAACGGGACGAGCGGCGTCACCAGGAGGCCCAGATCCGCCGCACACACCGCTTGGCGCGGCGGAGGGCGATCGTGGAGCTGAGGGAGCGAAGAGCGGCGGACGGCTTGGCCGACTGAGGGCGGATTTTCTTCGCCCCCGCCGCCCCTACCCGTCCCATCCCTGGGGGCTGTGCCCCCAGACCCCCCTTTCGGCCTGAACGGCCTCGTCCTCAAACGCCGGACGGGCTGACTACCCAGCCCGTCCGGCGTTTGAGGACAAGGCCCCTTCAGGGCCGTAGCGGGGGTTCGGGGGCACAGCCCCCAGGGATGGGACGGGTAGGGGCGGCGGGGGCGAGAAAAACCAAGCCCCACCCACCTCTCACCGACACCCCACCTCATCCCCCGTAGTAACCCCGAACTCCCCCACCCGAACCTTCCGCACCCCCCGATAATCCGCCCCCACAGTCACCCGCATCACAGCCCCCTGCCCCCGCACCACCCGCAACGAACTCCCCGGCAACGCAGCCGCCAACGACCTGGCCGACCGATCCCACCGAGGGTCGTACGCGACCACCGTCCGCGAAGCCCCCCGCCCCCGCGCATTCACCGGCACCCGAGTAGTCCGAAACCCGGCCCCCGCCAACTCCCGATCCACCTTCCGCCCCAGCCCCGCCGTACGCGTCCCGTTCTCCACCTGCACCCGAATCTCCTGCGGCGCCACCTCCACCCGAGCCGGCGCACCGCCCTTACTACCCCCGCCCCCACCCTTCCGCACAGCCAACGGCTCGTCCTCCCGCAGCGCCCGGAACAACCGCCCCGACTTCGCCGCGTCCCACTTCAACGTCGACCCGATCCCCTTCACGGCGAACCCCATCCGCCCGATCGGCACGGTCGTGAACTCGGACGACGAAGGCGAGAAGTTCCGCATCGCCCGCCCGAGGTCCAGCAACTCACCCGTACCGAACTCCTTGTCCGCCCGCACCGACCCGAGCACCGCCCGCGTGATGTCCCGGAACTTCATCGGGTTCAGCAGCACCCCGGACGACGTGGACTGCGCGATCAGCGCCGCCATGAACCGCTGCTGGCGCTGCATCCGCCCCAGGTCGGAGGATCCGTCGGCGTGCCGGGAACGGACGTACTGCAACGCCTCCCCGCCACTCAGCTCATGCTTCCCAGCCGCCAGATTCAGCCCCGTGTACGAGTCCTTCAGCGGACGCGTCGCACAGATCTCGACACCCCCCAGCACATCCACCGTCTTCATGAAGCTGGTGAAGTCGATCTCCAGATAGTGGTCGATCTTCACGTGCGTCATGTGCTCCACCGTCCGCACGGTGAGGTTCGGCCCGCCCTCCGCGTACGCCGCGTTCAGCTTGATGACATGGCCGCCGTGCCGGTGCCCGGTGGTCCGGTCGGTGTGCGGGGGCGTCACGGCGTACGAGTCGCGCGGCAGGCTGACGACGCTCGCCCGCTCCCGGTCCTCCGAGATGTGCACGATCATCATCGTGTCGGTGCAGTGACAGGGGGCGCCGCCGAGCCGGTACTTCCGCCGCTCGGCCTCGCTGATCTTCTCTCTGCTGTCCGTGCCGACGAGCAGCACGTTCATGCCGTGGCCCGCCCGGGGACGGTTCTTCATGTCCTTGAAGGGGTCGACGCGGGCGATGTCGGCGTCGAGGCTGCTGACCACCGCGTGCCCGATCCCGGCCGCGGCGAGCACCACGACGGACAGCGTCGTCACCGCCCGCATGGCCCAGCGTGGCTTCTTCCGCCGTACGGGGGGACGCGGACGCCCGGACGACGGCCGTGGCCGGCGCTGTGGGGAACCGGGGGATGCGGGCATGGGGGGACACCTCCGCGAAGGCTGCTGGCCGGGGGGAGTGGGGCCGAACGTGGGATCCGTGAGCACCGTAGGCCCATACGATCTGCGGCCCGGCTCAGGGAGCGGGCGGCGCGCGTCGGTGTCCCCCGTTCGCGGTAACGTGAGCCCCCTATGAACGCCAAGCCCGACGTGCAGCCGCCCGCCGTGTCCGTGATCATGCCCGTCCTCAATGAGGAGCGGCATCTGCGCGGAGCCGTCCAAGCGATCCTCGCCCAGGAGTACGCCGGCGAGATGGAGGTCGTGATCGCCCTCGGTCCGTCCACGGACCGCACGGACGAGATCGCCGCCGAGCTGGTACGGGAGACGGCCGGCACGAACAAGCGCGTGCAGACCGTCCCCAACCCGACCGGCCGTACGCCCGCCGCGCTGAACGCCGCGATCAAGGCCTCCCGCCACCCCGTCGTCGTACGCGTCGACGGACACGGCATCCTCTCGCCGGACTACATCGCGACCGCCGTCCGTCTCCTCGACGAGACCGGCGCGCAGAACGTCGGCGGGATCATGCACGCCGAGGGCGAGAACGCCTGGGAGGACGCGGTCGCCGCCGCGATGACCTCGAAGATCGGCGTCGGCAACGCCGCCTTCCACACGGGGGGTGTGGCCGGGCCCGCCGAGACCGTGTACCTCGGTGTCTTCCGCCGGGCCGCCCTCGAACAACAGGGCGGCTACAACGTGGAGTTCATCCGCGCCCAGGACTGGGAGCTGAACTTCCGGATCCGGGAGGCGGGCGGTCTCATCTGGTTCTCGCCCGAGCTGCGGGTGTCGTACCGCCCGAGGCCCTCCGTGCGCGCGCTGGCCAAGCAGTACAAGGACTACGGCCGCTGGCGCCATGTCGTGGCCCGGTACCACGAGGGCTCAATCAACCTGCGCTACCTCGCCCCGCCCACCGCCCTGTGCGCGATAGCGGCGGGCGTGCTGCTGGGCGCCGTACTGACGCCGTGGGCCCTGCTGGTGCCCGGCGGCTACCTCGCGGCGATCACGGCCGGCTCGGTCCCGGCGGGCAAGGGGCTCTCGCTGAAGGCCCGGCTGCAGATCCCCGTCGCCCTCGCCACCATGCACATGTGCTGGGGCTGGGGCTTCCTCACCAGTCCCAAGTCCCTTGCCCGGAAGGTGATCGCGGCCCGTCGGCCGGCGGTACTGGACGGCGCGAACGCGAACTGAGCCCGAACCACAACGAGTTGGGGCCCGCGGTCAGATGACCGCGGGCCCCGACTCATGTACCCCTACCAGCGGTAGGGCGAGTACACCTCCATGCACGCGCTGGTGTCCGAACCCACCACCGCGTCGGCCGTGTCGGGCAGTTGGCCCGCTTTCGGCGCGGTCTGCTTCGGATACGTCGTGCCCTCGCGCCAGTCGGCGCCCACGGTCACCGTCACCCCGGAGACGTCCGTCGACTTCTTCACCGAACTCGTCGGAATCCCCAGGGACTTGGCGACGAGCTGGGCGTCGCCCGCGAGGTCGGCGCTCGGGTAGTACACGACCGTCTTGTCGACCGACAACGATGCCGACCGGTCCGCCGCCGCGTTCGTGAAGCCCTTGCCCGAGAGGATCTCGCTGATGCTGCTCGCCCGGCCGCTGACCGCTGCGAGCGTGGCCGTCCGGGTGCCGTTCTGCACGAGTACGCCGATCTTGCCGGGGTCGGCCGCCGGGTCCGTCGAAGCCGTCGCCGAGGGCGAGGCCGTCGGGGCCTTGGTCGCCGTGGTGCCGCCCTTGTCGTCGAAGGAGATGTCGTCGCGGAGCATCGTCCACATCGTCTCGGCGTCGGCCTCGGCCGCCACCAGATGATTCGGGTTCTGCGGGTCCACCACGGTCGGCATCGTCGTCATCGTGATGCGGTCGGTCGGCACCGACTTGAGCTGCATGCCCAGGTCGTACAGCTCCTTGACCGTGCCCAACTCCTCCGACACAGTCAGGGACTTGGTGGCAGCCTCGGCCAGACTCGTCAGCCGCGGGGCGTCCGTGAAGACGTTCTGCGACTTCAGCGTGCGGATCATCGAGTTCATGTACATGTGCTGGGCCTTGGCCCGCCCGAGGTCGCTGTAGAAGGCGTGCCGGGTACGCAGCCACTGCAGCGCCGACTTGCCCTGGACCTTCTGCTTGCCGGCCTTGAGCTTGAGACCGGAGCCGCCGGGTACGCCGGGCAGCGCGCGGTCCCACACGTTCTGCTTCACACAGACCTCGACACCGCCGATGGCGTCGGCCATCTGCACGACGCCCGCGAAGTCGATCGTCATCCAGTGGTCGATGTAGACCCCGGTGAGGTTCTGCCAGGTGGCCAGCGTGCAGCCGGCGCCGCCCCGGGCCAGCGAGGTGTTGATGATGGCGTTGGTCGCCTCGAACGTCTCACCGGTGTCGGGGTCCGTGCACTTCGGGATGTCGACCCGGGTGTCGCGCGGGATGCTCACCACGGCCGCGCTCTTGCGGTCGGCGGAGAGATGGATCAGCATCTGGACGTCGCCCAGCGGCGGGTTGGCGCTGTTGGCCTTGCCGCCGCCCAGGGACACGTTGGCGGCGGAGGCACGGCTGTCCGAGCCGATCAGCAGGATGTTCAGCGGGGTCTGCCCGGCCGCGTTGGGCTCGGTCTTCTGCGCCTTCGAGTCGCCGCTGCTGCGCTTGCCCTTCTGGATGTTGCTGTTCAGATGCTCGTAGTAGAGGTATCCGGCGCCGGCCGTACCGAGTATCAGCACCGCCAGCGTCATCGCCGACCAGCGCAGCACCTTGCGCTTGCCGGGCCGCCGCGGTCTTCCCCCCGGACGGTCACCGCCGCCGCCACTGCCGCCGGCCGAGCCGCCGCCGTCCCCGGAGTCCCCCTCCTGCTGCTCGTGCGAGCCGTCCCGCTGCCCCGGAACCCGAGCAGGCCGGACGCCCGATCGCGTCCCCTCCCCGTGCACACTGCTGTGTGTCATTCCCCTGCCTCCCCACCCTTGCGTCGTCGAACAGGCCTGCCTTGCGTCCGGTAAGACGCAAGGCAGGCCTGTCAGGTCAACCGGCGCACCCAAAACAACTGGCGCGGACGCCCAATTCGTCGATCGGCGTACTCAGTCGATCGGTGTCCTCAGCTGGCGCACTGCACCTTGTCCGCCGTGGACTGCCCTTCCACGGTCGGTGCCTTCGCCGACGCGGTGAGCGAGACGCCGGCCCCCTTGAAGTCCTTGCCCAGGGTCAGCGTCATGGTGGGCAGCCCCTGTGAGTTCGTCACACTCTTTCCGGGCTTCATCGCCGAACCGGACAGCCCCATGATGGCGGCCAGTCGCCGGGCCTGGTCGGCCTGGTCGGGCGCGTACTCCAGAGTCGTCTTCGCGAGCTCCGCCGAGGCGTTGCCCGCGTTCTCGGACTTGGACACGCCCTCATCATTCTGCAGATAGTTAAGAGTCTCCTGTGCGGAGCCGGCCGGGGCGCCGCCGTTCAGGATCCGCACCCGCACCTCGGAGGCCGCGGACTTGGTGCCCTTGAGGCGGGCGGCGACGGCGGCCGCCTCCTTCGCCTTCTGCTGCTTGACCGCCGTGAACGACACGTCGTTGCTGATCGCGTCGAACACCGACTGAGCCGTCGGGCCGACGGTGACCGTCGCCCGGACCGCCTCTCCCGGGGTGTCGATCACCGGCACGGTCATGAAGGTGATGTTCTTCGTCGGCACCTTCTTCAGCTCCAGCGCCACGTCCTTGAGCGTGGAGACCTTGCCGAGACCGGTGTCCACGGTCAGCGCCTTGGTGGCCGCGTTGGCGATCTTCAGCAGCTTGGCCGGGTTGGTCAGGGTGTCGCTGGAGGCCATCTTGCGCATCAGCGAGCTGAGGAACTGCTGCTGCACCTTGATCCGGTCCAGGTCGCCCTGGTTGCCGAAGCTGTGCCGCGTACGGACGAAGGCGAGCGCCTGCTCCCCCTCGACCGTGGACTTCCCAGCCGGCAGCTTCAGCTTGGACTCCTTGTCGTTGACGGCGTTCTCCACACAGACCTCGACCCCGCCCACCGCCGTCGTCAGCGTCTTCACGGCGTTGAAGTCGGCCATCATGAAGTGGTCCGGCGAGATACCGGTGACCGCCTTCACGGTGCGCATGGTGCAGCCCGGGTCGCGCCCGTCCTGCCCGAGGCTGGTGTTGAAGCGGACGCCCTGGGTACCGGCGATGGTCTTCTCGGAGCCGTCCTCCTGCACGGTCGGACAGTCCGGTACGTCGACGATCAGGTCACGCGGGATGCTGAGCGCGGTCGCGTTCGTCCGGTCCTTGGAGACGTGCAGCAGGATCGTCGTGTCCGCGTGCCCGACGCTGCCCGCGTCGCCGTACGACTCGTTGCCCGCACCGGTGCGCTTGTCCGTACCGATGATCAGGATGTTGAAGGCCTCGTCCTTGCTGAAGCCGTCCTTGGCCGCAGTACCGACGTCGGTCGTCGTGACGTTGCCCTCAAGTTGCTTGAGGTAGAAGTAGCCGGCCGCCGTGGCGGCCACCAGGACGAAGGCCATGGTCCCGCCGGTCCAGAGCAGCGCCTTCTTGGCCTTCGACTTCTTCTTCTGCGGGGCACGCGAACGCCGCCGCCCAGGCAGCGGGTCCTCAGGCTCCGGCACACCCCGCCGCCTTCTCGGCGGCGGCACCTGCCCGGGTGACCCGGGCACGCCGTGCGTCTCTCGGTCCTGCTCCCGCTCCGGTGCCGCCGAACGCCCGCGTACCGCACCCGCGTTGGCGGGTGTGGCTCGACGAGGTCCCGGGACCGCTGATTGCGGTGCGGAGGGAGTCAGTCGCAGTTCGTATTCGCCAGTGCTCGGGTTGAGCACCCACTGGTCTGCGGGGTCGATGTCGTCCGCCCGCCCACGGCCTTGCGCGTCCACGGTTGTCTGAATCCTCCGTCGGGGCCACGCGGCGCCTTTCCCCCTCCAAAGGCGCTCGGGTCTCGGTCTCCGGTGTGCACACGACACTCGTCCTGACGCACCGGATCGCTCACACTATCCGTCCAGTTGGGCGTCAAGCGACGACGGTGACAAATTCCACGTCCATACAACTGGGCAATCCACCCATTTCTTTGAACTAAAGTTCGCCGACTTGGCAATCGCTTTACCCACAGGCGTCCCGGGCGGCCGTGTTCCCGCGAAAAGTGGGTACGGGGGCAGGGGTGGGGAGTTGGGCGGACGGCGACCCTCCGGGCCACTTGCCGGCAGAGCCACCCTCGAACTCGTATCCAGAATTGTGTTCCACATCACTGCTTTGTGCGAAGGAATCACCCTGAACCGGGATTTCCGCCGCCACGGCGACCGGCGCGTCGGATGCAACAGGATGGTCGTGTCCGACCGCTCGGTCCCGGAGTCCCGCCGACCCCTACGACCATGACGCGGACAGGGGGCGAGGGCACCCGCTACTGGACCGAACGAATGAACGAGGGACGAGGGGACTCACCTAGGGCGTGTTTCGAAAGTGCTGGTCACAGCCACTCGTTGATGGCTGCGACCAGCACGGTCGCCTCGTAGCGGACGGCGAGCTTGTCGTACCTCGTCGCCACCGCACGGTGGCGCTTGAGGCGATTGATCCCGCACTCCACCGCGTGGCGCTCTTTGTAGTCGGCCGCGTCGAACTTCGGTGGCCGGCCGCCGTGGGATCCGCGCTTCTTGCGGTGGGCGATCTGGTCCCGTTTCTCCGGGATCGTGCAGCGGATACCGCGCCTGCGCAGGTAGGCGCGGTTCGCGCGGGAGCCGTACGCCTTGTCGGCACGAACCTTGTCCGGTCGGGTGCGCGGGCGGCCCGGCCCGAGCCGGGGCACCCTGATACGGCCCAGGACCACCTGGAACTGTGGGGAGTCACCGCGCTGCCCGGCCGTGATCACCAGCGACATCGGCTTCTGGGCCTGCTCGACCGCCAGGTGGAGCTTGGTCGTCAGCCCGCCCCGGGAGCGTCCGAGCCCGTGGTCGTCAGGCTCGGTGAACACACCACCTGGCGGCTCGACTTGCAGATCCCCTTTTTGCGGGCACCCGCCGCATGCTGGTGGGCGCGGGCGATGGTCGAGTCCACCGAGACGTCCCAGGTGATCAGCCCCTCGGCCTCGGCCCGGGCCTGCAGCTGCTCGAAGATGCGGTGCCAGGTGCCGTCCCGCTGCCAACGCCGAAACAGTCCGTACACCGTCTCCCATGGGCCGTACCGCTCGGGCACGTCCCGCCACGGAGCACCAGCGCGGGTGCGCCAGCGTATGCCGTCTATCAGCTGTCGCTTGGTGTGCACCGGTGGCCGTCCGGACTTCTTCCCAGCGGGAAGCAGGGGCTCTAGCTTCGCCCACTGCGCATGCGTCAGATCGTGCCTCCCCATGAAGTAGATCTTGACACATCAAGATCCACTTCTGAAACACGCCCTAGGGGTGCGGGGAACTGCGCGACAAGCCCCCACCGGCGGAAAGCCGAAGAACCACCTCACGCCCGGCGAGTAGCCGAAACCCGCTCATCCTCAACCCGCTTGGCCACCACACCCTCGGACACCCGCTCCAGATGCCGGCACAGAACAACAGACCCCCCGGTGGCAAGCGGCGAGTACAACCCCGCACTGACCCCTTCCCACGTGTCGTACCCCAGCCCCGACAGCAACCGAGACCCAGGCCCCGCCAACCCGAACCCCACCGCATCGGCCCCGGCCCGCTCCACAACCTCCGCCCCCGTGAACTCCGCCCCGGCGACAATCAGCGCCGCCGCCTCCGGATCCACAGGCGCGTACGCCACGAACCGGTCCCCCTGACTCGGCACCTCCACCGCGTAATCGGCGAAGCCCTCCGGCACCTGCGGGAACCGCCCACCCAGCGGCCGCAGCGCGAGCGCGACCCGCTCGCCGGAACACGCCCGCGCCGCCTCCAGCGTGTCGGGCCCGCTGACGACGATGTCGGCGACGGAAGCCTCGCCCCCCATGTCCGCGACAACCCCCACCGACGAACACGCCAGCAGCCACACCGCCGTCTGCCAGTGCGCGGGCAGCAGCAGCGCGACCCGGTCACCCGGTTCGGCGGACAGCTCGCCCTGGAGGAGATTCGCGGTCTTGGCCACCCAATTGGCGAAGGTGGCCACGGACAATTCGACACGTTCGCCCGTGGCATCGTCGTAGAAGGTCACCAGGGGGCGCGCGGGGTCCGCGGCGAGCGCGGAACGCAGCAGGTCGGCAGGGGTGCGGTCGGTGGCGTTCACCCGCGCAAGGGTACGCGTGGGCATGGGCGCGGGCCGACCCCCGGGGGCCCCGTTTCGGGCGGACACGCCAGACGGACCGTCAGTTCATCGTTGGACAGATATGTATGACTATGTCCAGGATCAGGGGCATGCGTAGGTATCTTGCTTCCTCGATCGGCGTCACGTGTGCAACCGCCCTGGCGCTCCCGTTGACCCTGCCCACAACCCCGGCCTCGGCCACGGTGAGACCCGCCGCGGCGAGACCGGCAGCGGTGGCCCCCACCGTCCCCGGCAGCACCCAGTCGCTGCCTCTGACCCCCCGCCCCGGCGACCGCATCCTCGGCTCGGCCGCCGAACAGGGCCTGTACCGTTCGGACGTACGACGCTTCTCGCTCGTCGGCGTCATCTGGGACAACCCGGACGCCGAGCTGTACGGCAGTGTCGAGGTCCGTACCCGGGAGGCCGGCGGCGACCACTGGTCCGGCTGGCAGAACGTCGAGACCCACAACCATGACCACGCGGCCGACCCCGACACGGCCGAACGCTCCTCAGGTCGGGTCCGGGGCTCCACGGCGCCGCTGTGGGTGGGCGACTCGGACGGCGTGGAGGTCCGCGTACGAGCGGACGGTGAGGGCCGCACGACGGGCGCCCGCGAGCCCCTCCCCGCGGGCCTGCGCCTCGAACTGGTGGACCCGGGCGAGGCGGCGGCGGAACCCGAAGGCCAGCGCACACGCGACGTGAGAGCGCCGGAGACACAGACCGAGTACGCCACCGAGATTCCGGCACTGAACAGACAGCAGACGGAGGAAGAGGCACGCCTACTGCAGGGGGAGCAGGGGGAGCAGGGGGAGCAGGGGGAGCAGGGGGAGCAGGGCGAGCAGGGCGAGCTACGGGTGAAGCCGTTCATCGGCCCGCGCCCGCGGATCGTCACACGGCGCGGCTGGGGCGCCGACGAGAAGCTGCGCGAACGCGGCTTCGTCTACACGAAGAAGGTCAAGGTGGCCTTCGTGCACCACACGGCCTCGGGCAACAAGTACTGGTGCACACAGGTCCCGTCCCTCATCCGCGGCATCTACCGCTACCACGTGCTGAGCAGCGGCTGGCGGGACATCGGCTACAACTTCCTCGTCGACCGGTGCGGAAACATCTACGAGGGCCGCGCCGGGGGTGTGGCGAAGCCGGTGATGGGCGCACACACGCTCGGGTTCAACACGGACAGCATGGGGATCGCCGTCCTCGGAACTTTCGTCAGCTCCAAGCCGTCCAAAGCGGCAGTGGGGGCGATCGCGCGGCTCACCGCCTGGAAGCTCGGCCTGTTCGGGGCGAATCCGAACGGAAAGACATACCTGAAGTCAGGTGGTGGCAATCTCTACCCAAAGGGAAAGAACGTACGACTGAACGTGATCTCCGGCCACCGGGACGGCTTCGCCACCGAGTGCCCGGGCCGGCTGCTCTACGGAAGGCTCGGCTCGGCGCGCTTGTCGGCGGCCAAGTACCAGGGCCGATGAAGACTTCGACCGACCGAACGCGATGATGACGATTCGGTCGGTCCCGGCGGTAACAGGAAGCAGGGACGACAGGTGACAGAAGCGATTCTCCTGGTCGGCGGCAAGGGCACCCGGTTGCGTCCGCTCACCGTGCACACCCCGAAACCGATGGTCCCTGCGGCCGGAGTCCCCTTCCTCACGCACCAGTTGGCGAGAGCGAGAGCGGCGGGGGTGGAGCACATCATCCTCGCCACCTCCTACTTGGCCGAGGTCTTCGAACCCCACTTCGGCGACGGCGGATCCCTCGGCCTCCATCTGGAGTACGTCACCGAGGACGAGCCCCTCGGCACGGGCGGCGCGATCCGCAACGTGGCCTCGCGCCTGCACTCCGCCCCCGACGACCCGGTCCTGGTCTTCAACGGCGACATCCTCACGGGCCTGGACATCAGGGCCCTGGTCAGCACGCACGAGACGACAGGGGCGGACGTCTCACTGCACCTCACCCGAGTAACGGACCCGAGGGCATACGGCCTGGTCCCGACGGACGAATCAGACCGGGTAACAGCATTCCTGGAGAAACCCCAGTCCCCCGAGGAGATCGTCACCGACCAGATCAACGCGGGGGCGTACGTCTTCCGTCGCTCGGTCATCGACACGATCCCGACGGGCCGCCCGGTATCGGTGGAAAGAGAAACGTTCCCGGAACTACTGGCGCTGGGAGCCCACCTCCAGGGCTTGGTGGATTCGACGTACTGGCTGGACCTGGGGACACCCGCGGCCTTCGTACGAGGTTCGGCGGACCTGGTACTGGGCCGAGCCCCGTCCCCCGCGGTCCCCGGCCGCTGCGGCGACCGCCTGATCCTCCCCTCGGCCAGGGTGGCCCCCGACGCCAAGCTGACCGGCGGCACGGTGGTGGGCGAGGGCGCGTTCGTGGCGGAGGGCGCACGCGTCTCGGGCAGCACGATCCTGGCGGGCGCGGTGGTAGAACCGGGCGCGGTCATCACCAACTCCCTGATCGGCACAAGGGCCCGAGTGGGCGAACGCTCCATCCTGACCGGCACGGTGATCGGCGACGGCGCGATCATCGGCGCCGACAACGAACTCAGGGAGGGCGTACGGGTGTGGTGCGACGCAAGAATCCCAGCGGGGGCGCTCCGCTTCTCGTCGGACCAGTAAGGGCCACCCCCTGGGGGCGGGCGCCCCAGACCCCGGCTACGGCCCTGAACGGGCCTCGTCCTCAAACGCCGGACGGGCTGGAGATGCGGGCCGGCGCTGAGAAAGCGAGCCCGGCCGCCACAACTCGGCCCGTCCGGCGTCTCAGGGCGAGCGCGTTGGCCTCTAGTTCTCCCACCCACCCACCGGCCTCTGCCTTCCCCAGCGCCGGCCCGCACCCCCTCCAGCCCGTCCGGCGTTTGAGGACGAGGCCGTTCAGGCCGACAGGGGGGTCTGGGGGCGCAGCCCCCAGGGATGGGAACGGGTAGGGGCGGCGGGGGCGAGATCAAAGCCGCCCAATATCCCCCTTGCGCATCCGCGGCCCCCGCCGCCCCGGCACCCGCCCACTCAACAAAATCAACCGAGCCGCCCGATGCCGCTGCCCCGCATACGGCTCCAGCAACGACAACATCACGTCATCATCCGCATCCCGATCCCCCGCCAACGCGAACCCCACAATCCCCGGCAGATGCAGATCCCCCACAGTCACCGCATCCGCCGCCCCATGACTCCGCTGCACAACCTCCGCAGACGTCCAGGGCCCCACCCCCGGAACCACCTCCAGCCGAGCCCGAGCCCGCTCCGGATCCAGCGCGACAGCCTCCTCCAACCGCCCCGCGACCCGAACCGCCCGCAGAATCGTCGAGGCCCGCTTGTTGTCGACCCCGGCCCGATGCCACTCCCAGGACGGAATCAGAGCCCAGTCACGAGCGGCAGGCACAACAAACAACCCTTGGGGCAGGCCTTCGGGCCCAGGCGCAGGCTCCCCGAACTTCCGCACAAGCAACCGCCAAGCCCGATAAGCCTCGTCGGTGGTCACCTTCTGCTCCAGCACGGACGGAATCAGCGACTCCATGACCAGCCCGGTCCGAGTCAGCCGCAACCCCGGCCGCCGATGACGGGCGAGCGCGACAACCCGATGCCGGGGCTCGAACGCCTCGGGATCGTCGTCCGCCCCCAGCAACCCGGGCAACCGCTCCAGCAACCACTCGGCCCCGGGCCCCCACGCCTCCCCCCGGACCACCCCGTCCCGCAGCGCGACCCGCAGGGTCCCGGGCCCGACAGGCGTACGACTGGCCCGCCACACGGACCCATCAGACGAGGCCCGGAACGTCGGATCCCCGGGCCCCCGCCGCAACGGCCCCAGAACGAGCCCGAGATCGAGCGGGCCGGCGGGCACCCAGGTCCGGGTCACCCCCGAAGCACAGGTCTGCCGAGGCACGACACCAGGCACGACGACATCCCCACCTCGCACGGTCGTACGAGTGGGCCGAGAAGGTTGCTGAGGAGCGAACCGTCCTGCCACGAAAACCGTTCCTAACCGGAGGAATCGAACCCCACAGACCTCACCGCACCTCGACCAGGCTCACCGCACCTCGATGAACGCCCCCGCATCCCGATCCACCCGAGCCCGCGGAGCCTCCGCCGGATGCCCGACCGCGATCGCCCCCATCGGATCCCACCCGGGCTCCAGCCCCAGCACCTCCCGCACGACATCCCGGCAGAACATCGTCGACGACACCCACGCCGACCCGAGCCGCTCCCCGGCCAGCGCGACAAGGAAGTTCTGCACCCCGGCCCCGGTCGCGACCACGAACATCTCCCGCTCGGCCCCGTCCCGCCGAGCGTCCCCGTACGTGTGTGACCCGTCCATCACCAGACAAGGCACCACGAGATACGGCGCTCCCCGCAGCACCTCACCCCGCCGCACCCGCTTCGCGATGGACTCCTCGCTCTTCCCGTCCCGCCGCAGGTCCGCGATCCAGGTGTCCCGCATGGCGTCCAGCAGCTCGGTCCGCGACCGCTGCGACTCCAGCAGTACGAAGCGCCAGGGCGTCGTGTGATGAGGCGCGGGCGCGGTGACAGCGGCGGCGACCGCCCGTCGTACCGCACCGGGGTCGACGGGCTCGTCCGTGAAGGCCCGCACCGTACGCCGCTGGGTCACCGCCTCCCGTACGGCCTCCGACGTGCCGAGCCGGAACATGTCGTCGCGCGCATCGCGCACGAGAGCCCGCGCCCCCACATCCTCACCGCTGTCGGCCACGACATGCGGCAGCCCCCGCACGACCGCGACGGGCAGCCCGGAGGCCTTGCCCTTGACCAGGTCCCCGGCGGCGGCCAGTTCGTCGGCGGTCGCCACGACGGTCGCGGAGAGCGGATTGCCGTACGCGTCCGTACCCCCGCGCAGATCGTCGAGCACCTGTACGCCCGCGGCACCGATCGCCACGTCCGTGAGCCCCGCGCGCCAGGGTCGCCCGAAGGTGTCGGTCACGACGACCCCGATGTTGACGCCCAGGGCGTCCCTCAGCCCGTCCCGGATCGCCCGCGCGGACGCGTCGGGATCCTCGGGCAGCAGCAGAACCGTCCCGGACGGCGTGTTGGAGGCGTCGACTCCGGCCGCGGCCATCACCAGCCCCTGCCGGTTCTCCACGATCCGCAGCGGCCCGCGCCTGGCGACGACCCGTACAGTCTCGGCGTCGATCGCGGCCTCCCGGTCCGCCGCCTGCACGACCCGCCCCTCGGCCTTGGACACGATCTTCGAGGTGACGAGCAGCACGTCCCCGTCGAGCAGCCCGGGCCCGGCAGCGGCGGCGATCAGCTTCGCGAGATCGTCCCCGGGCTGAACCTCGGGCAGTCCACCCACGGCCCACACCCGGTACCCGCCATCGGCACCGCCGCCGAGCCCATCGACCGCGCCACCGTCACTGGAAAGCTCACCACTCACGCGCCCCGCACCTCCTCCGCCAGCGCGAGCGCCTCGCGCGCCATCTGCGCCGACGCCTCCACGTCAGTCATCATCAGCGGCACGGCACGGCAGCGGATGCCCGCCGTCTCCACCCGCTCCACCGCACCCGCGTCGACCGTGTCGACGAGCCAGCCGTCCAGCAGCCCCGAGCCGTAGTGCTCGGCGACCGCCGCGGCCGTGGCCTCCACGCCGACCGCCGCGAGCACCTTGTCGGCCATCCCGCGCACGGGCGCGTCCCCGACGATGGGGGAGAGGCCCACCACGGGCACCCCGGCCTCGGCGATCGCCTCGCGGATCCCGGGCACGGCCAGGATCGTGCCGACGGACACGACCGGGTTGGACGGCGGGAAGAGGATCACGTCGGCGTCGGCGATCGCCTCCAGGACCCCCGGCGCCGGTTTCGCCTGCTCCGCGCCGACCGGCACGATCGCCTCGGCCGGCACGGACGCCCGCAGCCGCACCCAGTACTCCTGGAAGTGGACCGCCTTGCGCTCGCCGTCCACCTCGACGGCGACATGGGTCTCCACGCGGTCGTCGGACATCGGGATGAGCCGCACCCCGGGCTTCCACCGGTCGCACAGTGCCTCGGTGACGGCGCTCAGCGGATAACCCGCGCCGAGCATCTGCGTCCGCACGATGTGCGTGGCGAAGTCCCGGTCGCCGAGGCCGAACCACTCCGGCCCGACACCGTACGCCGCCAGCTCCTCCTTCAGGTGGAAGGTCTCGTCGGTACGCCCCCAGCCCTGCTCCTCGTTGATGCCGCCGCCGAGGGTGTACATCACCGTGTCGAGGTCGGGGCAGACCTTCAGCCCGAAGAGGTGAATGTCGTCGCCGGTGTTGCCGATGACGGTGATGTCCGCGTCCGGCACGGCCCGCTGAAGACCGCGCAGGAACCGGGCACCACCGATGCCGCCTGCCAGAACCACAATGCGCATGCGGACAAGTCTGGCAGGCGGGTACGACAACGCGTCAGCCGGTCACCGCGGCCGACGGCGCGCAGCGCGCCGCGTGCATCGGCATCTCCGTCAGGCCCGGGTAGTAGACGTGCAGGCTCACGGCCGGTTCGAGCGCGTCGTTGACCACCTCGTGGACGTACCCCGGAGCGAAGACCCGCTGTGCGCCCGCCCGCAACGCGCGCGTGCCGCGCTCCGTCCGTTCCGTCAGCTGCCCGTCCAGGACCGTCAGGACGCCCGACGAGCCGCCGTGGTCGTGCAGACCGCTGCCCTGGCCCGGGACCCAGGACAGCAGCCACACCTCGTAGCCGGGGCCGGTGCGCAGCCGGTGGTACCAGCGCGAGGTCGCGTCGTACTGGACGAGGTGCGCCCACTGGGAGCGGTCCTCGGCGATCGTGCGGGCCAGGCCGACGAAGTCGGCGACGGTGGCCGGGTGCTCGCGCGGGGCCTGGAGCAGGTGCGGTACTTCGAGGATGTCGCCTGCGATCTGGAGATCGCTGTCGCTGTTCATGGAGTGCGGAGGTCCTCGGCGGGAGAAGTGTGGGGGCTGGCTGGGTGTCGCGTACCGTCCGCCCGGGTCGCGGGCGGGAAGGCCGGGAAAAACAGAACCCTGATGTGGGCTTCGGGGGAACAGCAGCCGAGTCGCGGTGGACTCAATGGCAGCCGGAGCGCGTTGGGCTCAACAGCTGGAACAGCAACAACAGCTACAGCGAGCAGGGGCAGCACCGAGGGACCGCGCGGGGCGGGTCGAGGTGAGTGCCAAGTTCGCGAGCATGCCCACAAGAACACCGGTTCACACCTTCACTGTCAACTCGACGCCCGGTATGTGGGACATGTTTCACCTCATCCGGTTCATCTCCTCGGTGAAAGGTTTGTGCGTACGCCTTCGGGGACACATGGCGCACAACCAGGCGCACCGACCTCGGAACGAGATCGAACTTCTGGGCGTCCTCTCCCGTAACAGGCTCTGTGCGCGGGGGCGGTCGTCCTTCGGGGTGCCCCTCCGGGGGCCTTCTCTGCCTGTCAAGGTTTATGCCGATTTGAACACTTTCCGCATGGCCTTGGTTCCGCAGAGTGAATAAGGGGCCCAATAGCAGATCTCGGCTTGACTCGCCCGGAGCAGCACACTTGTAATTTCACTCGTGTCGTTCGGCCGATATCGGTTGACGGCAACCTCACGGGGACGCGAAAGACGGACGAGGGGCGCACATGACCGAGACGGTGCAGCAACTGCTGGTCGACGACGCGGACGAGGAACTCGGCTGGCAGGAGCGCGCGCTGTGCGCCCAGACCGACCCCGAGTCCTTCTTTCCCGAGAAGGGCGGCTCGACCCGCGAGGCCAAGAAGGTCTGCCTCGCCTGCGAGGTCCGCTCCGAGTGCCTCGAGTACGCCCTCGCGAACGACGAACGCTTCGGCATCTGGGGCGGCCTTTCCGAGCGCGAACGCCGCCGGCTGAAGAAGGCCGCCGTCTGAGGCGTACGGCACCGGGCTCCACGTAAACCGGCACAACGCAACGCAAACGCAGGACAACGCAGCGAACGGCCCGTCGCGGGTGGGTTATCCACAGGCGGCGGGCCGCTGCTCTGCCCAGCCGCTAGTGTGGCTGCTCGTCCGAGACGCCCCGCCGCTCACAGAGGGCTCAGGCGTCCACCACAGTCCACCGAACCGGGGCCCGTACCTCGATGTCCGCGCACAGCCACACGGCAGCCGACTACGGCACTGCCACCACGCCCGAGTTCCCGCGTCACGTGGTGACCGCGGTGCTGGTCTCCCACGACGGCGCCCGCTGGCTGCCCGACGCGCTCGCCGGGCTGCTCGGCCAGGAGCGCCCGGTGCAGAACGTCATGGCGGCCGACACCGGCAGCGCGGACGACTCCGCCCAGCTGGTCACCGACGCCCTCGGCGCCGACCGCGTCCTGCACCTCGCCCGCCGCACCGGCTTCGGCCAGGCAGTCGAGGAGGCCAACCGCACCGCGCCCGTCCTCACTCCGGACGAGCTGACGTACCTGAAGCGCCCCAGCGGCTGGGACCCCGTCACCCGCAGCTGGCGCGACGACGCGTACGACATGCCGGAGCTGCCCCACGGGGAGCCGGTCCAATGGCTCTGGCTGCTGCACGACGACTGTGCCCCCGACCCGGACGCCCTCGCCCAGATGCTGCGCGTCGTCGAGACCGAGCACGAACTGGGCCGGGGTGACGACATCGCGGTCGTCGGCCCCAAGCTGCGCGGCTGGTACGACCGCAGGCAGCTCCTCGAAGTCGGCGTCACCATCGCCAACTCCGGCCGCCGCTGGACCGGCCTGGACCGCCGCGAGCAGGACCAGGGCCAGCACGACCACGTCCGCCCGGTGCTGTCCGTGTCCACCGCGGGCATGCTCGTACGCCGCGACGTCTTCGATGAACTCGGCGGCTTCGACCGTCGGCTGCCCCTGATGCGCGACGACGTCGACCTGTGTTGGCGCGCCACCACCGCCGGCCACCGCGTCCTCGTCGCCCCCGACGCTGTCGTACGGCACGCCGAGGCGTCCTCCCGGGAGCGCCGTACCGTCGACTGCGTGGGCCGTACCTCCGCGTCCCCGCACAAGGTCGACAAGGCCGGCGCCGTCTACACCCTGCTCGTCAACAGCCGTACCGCGCAGCTGCCCTGGGTACTGCTGCGCGTGGTCCTCGGCACCCTGCTGCGCACGGTGGCCTATCTCGTCGGCAAGGCCCCCGGACAGGCCGTCGACGAGATCCGCGGCCTCCTGGGCACCCTGCTGCGGCCCGAGCGGATCATCGCCGGGCGCCGCAACAGAGGCGCCCCCCAGATCGACAAGGGCGAGCTGCGGGCCCTGTTCCCGCCGCCCGGCGCGACCGTGCGGGCCACCATCGAACAGGCCGCCGGTGAACTCGTCGGCCGCTCCGACCCCGAGGTCACCTCCGGGGCCGGCCGGCACGGCGGCGCCGTCGAGTCCGGGCCCGGCGGGGACGACGCCGACTTCCTGGAGGTCGAGCAGTTCGTCCGGCTCAAGCGCGTCGCCCGCAAGCCCGGCCCGGTGCTCTTCCTCGTCCTCCTGTTCGTCTCGCTCGTCGCCTGCCGTGAACTGCTCGGCGGCGGCGCCCTCGCGGGCGGCGCGCTGCTGCCCGCCCCGGCCGACTCCGCCGAACTCTGGGCGCGCTATCTGGACGCCTGGCATCCGGTGGGCGTGGGCGACACCTCGTCGGCGCCGCCCTATCTGGCGCTCGTCGCGATGCTCGCCTCCACGCTGTTCGGCTCGACGGGCCTCGCGGTCACCGTCCTGCTGGTCGCCTCGGTGCCGCTGGCCGGCTTCACCGCGTACTTCGCCTCCCGCCCGCTCGTCGAATCGCGCCTCCTGCGCGCGTGGGCGGCCGTCGTCTACGCCTTCCTGCCCGCCGCCACCGGCGCTCTCGCGGGCGGCCGGATCGGCACCGCCGTACTCGCCGTCCTCCTCCCGCTGGCGGCCCGCGCGGGCATCGCGGCAAGCGGCCTGGCGCACGCCTCGGGAGCGCGCGGCAGCTGGCGCGCCACCTGGGCGTACACGCTGCTGCTGACGATCACCACCGCCTTCACGCCGATCGTGTGGCCCATCGCCCTGCTGCTCGGCGTCGCGCTCCTCGTCGTACGACGAGGCGAGATCACCGCCTACGGCCTCCGCTTCCTGGCCCAGCTCGGGGTACCGCTGCTGGTCCTCGCGCCCTGGTCGCTGTCCCTGCTCCCGTTCGGCTTCTTCCAGGAAGCCGGTCTGGAGTACGGCTCCGGCACCGCCGGCGCCCTTGACCTGCTCAGCGCCAGCCCGGGCGGCCCCGGCACGGTCAGCGGACTGATGCTCATCGGCGTCGTTCTGGCGGCGCTGGCCGCGCTGCTGCGCACCGAGCGCCAGTTCGGCATCTGGACCGCCTGGGCGGTCGCCCTGGTGGGGCTCGTCTTCGCGGTCCTGTCGAACAGTTCGGCGTGGGCCGGACCCGCCACCCTCGTCTACGGCCTCGCCCTGCTGGCCGCCGCCACGCTCGGCGCCGACGGGGCACGCTCGCGCGTGGCCGAGCAGAGCTTCGGCTGGCGCCAGCCGGTCGCCGCGCTGATCGCCTTCGCCGCCGCCGCGGGCCCGTTGCTCCTCGCCGCCGGCTGGATGATCCGCGGCGCCGACGGCCCCCTGGAACGACGCGACCCCGTCCAGGTGCCCGCGTTCGTCGCCGAGGAGAGCGGCACCCGCGACCAGGCCCGCACACTGGTCCTGGCCAGCGACTCCACGGCCCGCGTCGGCTACACCCTCGTCCGTGGCTCCGGCGCCCGCCTCGGCGACGGCGAACTCGCCGCCGAGAGCGGGGAGAACGCGCGCCTCGACAAGGTCGTCGCCAACCTCGTCGCGGGCTCAGGCGCCGACCAGGCCGACGAACTCGGCGGCTTCGCCGTGCGCTACGTCCTCGTCCACCGGGGCGCGCCCCGCCAGATCAGCCGCATCCTCGACGCCACGCCGGGCCTGAGCCGGCTCAGCCAGCGGGACGGCGGCGCGCTGTGGCGCGTCGACCAGGAGGTCTCGCGCGCCGCCATCGTCCCGGCGTCCGGCTCCGGCTCCGGTGAGGCGCAGCCCGTCGCCGCAGGACCCGTCGAGATCCACACCACGATCCCGGCCGGCTCCGGCAGCCGCGTCCTGCGCCTCGCCGACTCCGTCGACGAGGCCTGGACGGCCACCCTGGACGGCAGGCCCCTCACCCCCACCACCCTCGACGGCTGGGCCCAGGGCTTCGAACTTCCCTCCTCCGGAGGGAAGCTGGACGTCGTCTTCGACACCCCGATCGGCCACACCGCCTGGCTGTGGACACAGGGTTCGCTCGCCGTCGTCCTCGTCGTCATGGCCCTGCCGGGCCGGCGCCGGGACGTCGACGACGACCTGCCCGAGGAGGAGCGCGAGATCCCCGCCCAGACCGCCACCGGCGAGGGCCGCCGTGCCCGCCGCCTGCGCGCCCAGGCGGAGGCGGAGGCCGAACAGGCCGACGAACAGGCCGAGTTCCCGACGGACATCCCTCCTCCCGCGGAGGAGGTCCCGGCAGCGATCCCCCAGCAGCAGCCGTACGGCGACGAATGGAACACCGCGGCCTACGCGGGCACCCAGTACGACGGCTACAACGCCGACCAGTACCAGAACGCCCAGCAGTACCCACCGGGCACCTACGACCCCGCGTACCAGGGCGATCCGTACCAGAACGGCCAGTACGACCCGTACGCGTACGGCGCCTCGCCGCAGACAACGGCCTACGACCAGACGTACACCCAGGGCTACGACCCCGCGTACGACCCGGCGCAGCCACACCAGCCCCACCCGCAGGGTGAGCGCCCCGACGGGAGCCAGCAGTGAACCGCACGACCATCTCCCTGATCGCCGGGACGACCGCGCTCGCCGCCGTCACCGGGTTCGCCTCGCTCAGCACACCGGAGGCGGCCGACGCGGGCACGGCCAAGGCGGCCGCCCAGCTGCCCGTGGAGCGCACGAGCCTGCTCTGCCCGGCTCCCAGCACCTCCGACCTCGCGGAAACGACGTACACGTCCTTCACGCCCGTCACAGAGGGCACCGGGAGCGACGGCAAGGCCGAACTGGCCGCCGCCACCGTCGAGTCGGCCACCGGCGCGAAGGGCAAGCCGAAGGCCGTCAAGCCCGTCCTCACCCCCAAGGAGCCCGGCAAGCCGGTCGCCGGGGACACCTCGGGCGGTGACACGCCCGCGCTCGTCGGCACCGCCGAGGGCAGGTTCGCGCCGGGCTGGGCCGTGCAGGAGACCACCGAGGTCGCCGCGGGCACCGGACGCGGCCTGCTGGGCATCAACTGCACCGTCCCGGACACCGAGTTCTGGTTCCCGGGCGCCAGCACCGCCGCCGGCCGCACGGACTACGTGCACCTGACCAACCCGGACGACTCCGCGGCGGTCGTCGACATCGAGCTGTACGGCAAGGACGGCAGCCTCAAGTCGGACGTCGGCGAGGGCATCACGGTCCCGCCGAACGGCAGCGAGCCGATCCTGCTGTCCACGCTCGCCGACGCACCGCAGACCGACCTCACCGTGCACGTGAGCGTGCGCAGCGGCCGGGTCGGCGCGGCCGTCCAGGCCCTGGACGCCAAGTCCGGCGGCGACTGGCTGACCGCGTCCGCCGAACCGGCGGGCAGCCTGGTCCTGCCGGGCATCCCCAAGGACGCCACCTCGGTGCGTCTGATCGCCTTCACGCCCAGCGAGAGCGACGCTGACCTGAAGGTGCGCCTTGCCTCCCCGAACGGCCTGATCACCCCGGCCGGGAACGAGACGCTGCACATCAAGGCGGGCATGACCGCCGCCGTCGACCTCGGCGACGTCACGCGCGGGGAGGCGGGCTCCCTGGTGCTCACCCCGACCGACAGTTCGGTGCCGTTCGTCGCCGCCCTGAAGGTCGTACGCGGCAAGGGCGCCAACCAGGAGACCGCGTTCATCCCGGCCACGGGCCCGGTCTCCGCGCGCGCGACGGTCGCCGCCAACACCGCCAAGGGCACCACGCTCTCCCTGACGGCTCCGGGCAGCGCCGCCCAGGTCAAGGTCACCGCGTCCGCGGGCACCGAGGGCGGTACGGCGGCGACGAAGACGTACACGATCAAGGGCGGCACCACCCAGGACGTCGAACTGCCCGTCCCGGCAGGCCTGAAGGGCACGTACGCGCTGACGGTCGAGCGGGTCTCCGGGGGCGCCGTCTACGCCTCCAGGACCCTCGCGGCCCCGGCGGACGGTGTCCCGGCGTTCACGGTCCAGACGCTGCCGGACGACCGGGGGACGGTCGCGGTGCCGGACGCGGAGCAGGATCTGTCGGTCCTGCAGAAGTGACTGTCCGGCGGCGGCAGGGGTGTCAGTCCTCGCCGTACCGGGGGTCCACGGTGTCCGGGGTGAGCCCCAGCAGCTCGGCGACCTGCTCGACGACGACCTCGTGGACCAGGGCCGCGCGTTCGTCGCGGCCCTTGGTGCGGATCTCGACCGGGCGGCGATAGACCACCACGCGCGCGGGGTGACCCTCGCGGGCGGGAATCGTGCCCCCCAGGGGGACGGTCTCGTCGGCCCACGCCTCGGGCGGACCTTCGAGCCTCGGCACTTCGAGGACGACGAAGTCGATGTCCGCGAGCTGCGGCCAGCGCCGCTCCAGCCGCTCCACGGAGTCCTGCACCAGATCCGCGAACGCCTCGGCGCGGCTCGCGGAGAGCGGAACCTGCGGCGGCGCCACGGGGCCGCGCATGCCACGGCCGTGGCGATCACGGCGGCGGGGGCCGGGGCCTGCGGCGCGGGGCGGTACGGGGTTGTCCATCACTGACGAAGAGTAGTCCCCGCGACACCCGCGCGGGTGCCGGGCACGCTGCGCCCACCTGCGTCGAAGAATGATCATTCCAGCCAAGGTTGGGCTCGATTTCGTATCCCTGTTGGATCACTCGGACCGTCAATCTCATGGTAATTGGCATGATTTGCGGCAAGTAGTGGTCGGGGTCGAGGTTGTTCGGTATCTCGTAACCCGAAGTCGTCCCAGGTCAACGAGTTGTCCAAGAAGACCCGTGTGTGCGGTTTCACAGCACGACACGGGGGAGTGACCTGGTGGGGAGTCGTCGCGGCCCGCTCAAGAGTGCGGTACCGTCCAACGTCGTGAGCCCTGTACGTCGCTGTTCGCGCACCGCTTGCGGCCGTCCCGCCGTCGCGACGCTGACGTACGTCTACGCCGACTCGACCGCGGTCCTCGGCCCCCTCGCGACCTACGCCGAACCCCACTGCTACGACCTCTGCGCCGAGCACTCCGAGCGCCTCACCGCGCCGCGCGGCTGGGAGGTCGTCCGGCTCCTCGACTCCTCCGCTCCCGCGCGCCCCAGCGGAGACGATCTGGAAGCGCTCGCCAACGCGGTCCGCGAGGCGGCCCGTCCGCAGGACCGGGCGGCCGGGGCCGGCGGCGCCCGCACGGCGGACCCGCGCGAGGTCGCACCACGCCGCGGGCACCTGAGGGTGCTGCGCTCGCCGGACAACTGACCGCGCGTACAAGGTTTCAGACGATTTCATTGAGTGGCGCACACGCATTGACGTGAGGTTGTCGCGGACACGACCATTCCGTCACCCGTGAGAAATCGTTTTCCGCATCGCGGAATCCGGGGAGGCGCCCGTGTACGTCCAGGAACTGGAACCCGTCGCCGGCTCGCTCGGCCTGTCCGCTCTCGTCGCGACCCTGCCCCTCGTCATCGTCCTCGTCCTGCTCGGCGGCGTGCGCATGAAAGCGCACCGGGCAGGCCTGATCGGCCTTCTGGCCGCCGCTCTGGTCGCCTGCCTCGCCTACGGCATGCCGGTGGACCAGACGCTCTCCAGCGCCGCCCAGGGCGCCGTGTTCGGCCTCTTCCCCATCCTGTGGATCGTCGTCAACGCCCTGTGGGTGTACCGGATGACCGTCCGCACCCGGCACTTCGACATCCTGCGCCGCTCCTTCGGACGCCTGTCCGACGATCCGCGCATCCAGGCCCTCGTCGTCGCCTTCTGCTTCGGCGCCCTCCTGGAGGCGCTCGCCGGCTTCGGCGCACCCGTCGCGATCTGCTCGGTCATGCTCGTCGCGCTCGGCTTCGACCCGGTGCGCGCGGCGGTCGTCGCGCTCGTCGCCAACACGGCGCCCGTCGCCTTCGGCGCGATGGGCACACCGGTCGTGACACTCGCTCAAGTCACCGGCCTGCCACTGGACTCGGTGGCCTCGGTGGTCGGCCGCCAGACCCCGCTCCTCGCCCTCGTCGTCCCCCTGGTCCTCGTCTGGCTCGTCGACGGCCGACGCGGGCTGCGCGAGACCTGGGTGCCCGCCGTGGCCTGCGGATTCGCCTTCGCCGTCGCCCAGTTCGCCGCCTCCAACTACGTCTCCGCGCAACTCGCCGACATCGGCGCCGCGTTGGCGGGCGCGGGCGCCCTGATGGCCGTACCGCACGCGCGCAGGCCCGCCGCCGAACCCGTACGCGTCGCCGTGCTCACCGGCGTCCGCAGCGAGGACCTCGACGAGGAGGACCCGCGCCCCGAAGTCCTGCGCGCCTACGCCCCGTACGCCCTGATCGTCGCCATCTTCTCCGTGGCGCAGATCCCCACGGTCAAGGACTGGCTCGCCGGAGCGACCCAGACGTACGACTGGCCGTTCCTGAACGTCGTGAACCCCGACGGGGAAGCGGTCGGCGGCAACGTCTACACCTGGCCGATCGTCTCGACCGGCGGCACCCTCGTGCTGCTCGCCGGGGTGTGCACGGCGGCCGTGATCGGGGTCCACGCGCGCGTGGCGGTCAGGGAATGGGCGGCGACCGTGTATGAACTCCGGTTCGCGATCCTCACCGTGACGTCCGTCCTGGCCCTCGCGTACGTCATGAACCTCTCCGGACAGGCAGCCACCATTGGTCACTTCGTGGCGGCGGCGGGCGCCGGGCTGGCCTTCCTGTCGCCGGTACTGGGGTGGTTCGGCGTCGCCGTCTCGGGCTCGGACACCTCGGCGAACGCGCTCTTCGGCGCCCTCCAGGTGACGGCGGCGCGGGAGTCCGGGCTGTCCCCGGAGCTGCTCGCCGCCGCGAACAGCTCGGGCGGTGTCCTGGGGAAGATGATCTCGCCGCAGAACCTGACCATCGCGTGCGCGGCCGTCGGGCTCGCCGGCCGGGAGGGTGACCTGCTGCGGAAGGTGCTGCCCTGGAGTCTGGGGCTGCTCCTGGTGATGTGCCTGATCGTGGTGGGGCAGAGCACGGTGGTCCTGGGCTGGATGCTGCCGTGAGGACGAGAACGCGGGGCGGGCGCGTGACCAGGGGCTTCCGGTCGGCCGGGTGTCAGCGGGGGCGGGTAGTTTGGGGTGACCGATAGGACGTTCAGGAAGGTTGGCCGTGTCTGCAGATCTGTCGCAGCTCGTGAAGGCGTACGACGTACGTGGTGTGGTCCCGGACCAGTGGGACGAGCCGCTGGCGGAATTGTTCGGCGCCGCCTTCGTCCAGGTGACCGGGGCGGAGGCGATCGTGATCGGACACGACATGCGCCCCTCGTCGCCCGGCCTGTCGCGGGCCTTCGCGCGCGGGGCGGCGGCACGCGGCGTCGACGTGACCGAGATCGGCCTGTGCTCCACGGACCAGCTCTACTACGCGTCGGGCGCCTTCGGCCTGCCCGGCGCCATGTTCACCGCCTCGCACAACCCGGCCCAGTACAACGGCATCAAGATGTGCCGGGCGGGCGCGGCACCGGTCGGCCAGGACACGGGCCTGACCGAGATCCGCGAACTGGCCGAGACCTGGCTGGACGAGGGCGCACCGGAGAACGAGCCCGTGACCCCGGGAACGATCACACAGCGTGACACGTTGGAGGCTTACGCGGCGCACCTCCTCTCGCTCGTCGACCTGACGTCCAACCGCCCCCTGAAGGTCGTCGTCGACGCGGGCAACGGTATGGGCGGCCACACCGTCCCGACGGTCTTCGCCGGCCTGCCCCTGACCGTCGTCCCCATGTACTTCGAGCTGGACGGCACCTTCCCGAACCACGAGGCCAACCCGCTCGACCCGGCCAACATCGTGGACCTCCAGAAGCGGGTCCGCGAGGAGAACGCCGACCTCGGCATCGCCTTCGACGGCGACGCGGACCGCTGTTTCGTGGTCGACGAGAACGGCGACCCGGTCTCACCGTCGGCGATCACGGCCCTGGTGGCCTCCCGCGAACTGGCCCGCAACGGCGGCTCCGGGACGGTCATCCACAACCTGATCACCTCCTGGTCGGTCCCCGAGGTCGTCCGCGAGCAGGGCGGCACACCGGTACGCACGCGCGTGGGCCACTCCTTCATCAAGGCCGAGATGGCCCGCACGGGCGCGATCTTCGGCGGCGAGCACTCCGCCCACTACTACTTCAAGGACTTCTGGAACGCCGACACGGGCATGCTGGCCGCCCTCCACGTCCTCGCCGCCCTCGGCGGCCAGGACGGCCCCCTGTCGGCCCTGGTCGCCCAGTACGACCGCTACGCGGGCTCCGGCGAGATCAACTCCACGGTGACCGACCAGACGGCCCGCCTGGCCGCGATCAGGACGACGTACGAGGGCCAGGAGGGCGTGACCCTGGACGACCTGGACGGCCTGACGGTCACAGCGACGGACTGGTGGTTCAACGTCCGCCCGTCCAACACGGAGCCCTTGCTACGCCTGAACACGGAGGCGAGGGACGAGGGGACGATGAGAAAGGTACGGGACGAGGTGCTGGGGATCATCCGAGCCTGACCCGCCTGGGCTTTTTCTCGCCCCCGCCGCCCCCGAACCCCCTCGTCCTCAAACGCCGGACGGGCTGACAAACCAGCCCGTCCGGCGTTTGAGGACGAGCGCGTTCAGCGCGAAGGGGGGGGCTGGGGGCGCAGCCCCCAGGAACGGGATGGGACGGGTAGGGGCGGCGGGGGCGAAAACCCCAACCACCCGCACCCCACCCACGCCCCGCCACCCCGCCCCCCACGGCGGTACCCTGACCAGGCCACATCACCGCACCCCCGAAGGGACACCACATGCCGCTCGAAGCCGGCCTCCTGGAGATCCTCGCCTGCCCGGCCTGCCACGCTCCCCTCAAGGAGCAGGACACCGAGCTGATCTGCACCGGCCAGGACTGCGGCCTGGCATACCCCGTCCGGGACGGAATCCCCGTGCTGCTCGTCGACGAGGCCCGTCGCCCCGCGTAACCCCGCCCCGGCGATCGGAGGTGCCACCCATGCTCGACGAATCGCTGCTCGACGCCCCCGAGGCGTTGGCGGAAGCAGACCACCGCGGCCTCCTCCGCGGAGCCGCCGAAGCAGGCGCCCGCGTCCGCACCGCCGCCCGCCACGCGGCCGAAGCGGGCATCAACGACCTGAAACCGGACGGCCGCCCCCGCGCCGTCCTGATCGCGGGCCCAGGCGCCGCCGCGACCTGCGTGGCCGACCTCCTCGGCACCCTCGCCGGCGCGACCACCCCCGTCACCCGCCTGGCCCCCACCGGCGTGGCCCCCGCGGCAGGCGCCCTGCGCTGGGAGCTGCCGGGCTGGGCCGGCTCCGTGGACCTGCTCCTGATCGCCACCCCCGACGGCGCCGAACCGGGCCTGTCCCTGCTCGCCGAGCACGCGTACCGCCGAGGCTGCACGGTCGTCGCCGTAGCGCCCGCCGCCACCCCGCTCTCCGAGACGGTGCAGGGCGCGGCCCACGGCCTGTTCATCCGGATGGCGACCGCCCCGTACGAGCAGGAGGAGGCGGACCAGCCGCTCGCCGCATCCGCCCCCGGCGTCCTGTGGGCGCTACTCACCCCGCTGCTCGCCCTCCTCGACCGCACCGGCCTGCTCACCGCCCCGCCGGACGCCCTGGAGAAGGTTGCCGACCGCCTCGACCACATCGCCGAACGATGCGGCCCGGCCATCGCGACGTACAGCAATCCGGCCAAGACCCTCGCCGCCGAACTCGCGGACACCCTCCCGGTGATCTGGACCGAGGGCACGTCGGCCGGGCCCGCGGGCCGCCGTTTCGCCGCCGCCCTCGCCGAACTCGCCGGCCGCCCCGCGCTCGCCGCCGAACTCCCCGAGGCCCTCGCCGCGCACGGCGCCCTGCTCGCGAGCCGGCTCGCCGCCGGCGCCGACCCCGACGACTTCTTCCGCGACCGCGTGAACGAGGCACCCGCCCTGCACGCGCGCGTGGTCCTCCTCCGCGACCGCCCGACCGGCGGCCTCAGCGCCGCCCCCACCGCCCGCGAACTCGCCCTCGGCCACGACACGGCGATCAGCGAACTCGAACCGGAGGACGGCGCCGAACTGGAGAACCTGGCGGAACTGATCGCCACCACGGACTTCGCGGCGGTGTACCTGGCGCTGACGGCAGGAACCTGACAACCAGGAACCGTCAAACCAGCCCCCGAACCACCCCACCCCCTTCCTCACCTGCCTCCCGCACGCAGAAAGACCGCTATGGACCGCCTCGACAACACCATCCGCCCCTACGCCTGGGGTTCCACCACCGCCATCCCGGCGCTCCTCGGCACCGAGCCGACCGGCGAACCGCAGGCGGAGATGTGGATGGGCGCCCACCCCGGCGCCCCCTCGCGCACCGGACGCGGCACACTCGTCGAGGTCATCGACGCCGACCCGCAGGGCGAACTCGGAACGGCGGCCGTCGCCAAGTTCGGCCCCCGCCTGCCCTTCCTCCTCAAGATCCTCGCGGCCGGCGCCCCCCTCTCCCTCCAGGTGCACCCCAACCTCGCCCAGGCGAAAGAGGGTTACGAGGACGAGGAGCGCCGCGGCATCCCGGTGGACGCCGGGCACCGCAACTACAAGGACGCCAACCACAAGCCCGAACTCATCTGCGCCCTCACCGAGTTCGACGGCCTGTGCGGCTTCCGCGACCCGTCGCAGGCCGCCGACCTCCTCGCGGCCCTGGACGTCGACTCCCTCAAGCCGTACGTCGACCTGCTGCGCGCCCACCCCGAAGAGGCGGCGCTGCGCGAGGTCCTGACGGCCGTACTCAGCGCCGACCGCGAGGACATGGCCCGCACGGTCACCGAGGCCGCGACCGCCTGCGCCCGCCTCGGCGGCGACTACGCGCCCTACGCGGACATCGCCCACCACTACCCCGGCGACCCCGGCGTCATCGCCGCCATGCTCCTCAACCACGTCCGACTGCAGCCCGGCGAGGCCCTGTTCCTCGGCGCCGGCATCCCGCACGCCTACCTCAACGGCCTCGGCGTCGAGATCATGGCCAACTCCGACAACGTCCTGCGCTGCGGACTGACCCCCAAGCACGTCGACGTCCCCGAACTCCTGCGCATCGTCCGCTTCGAGGCGAGCGACCCCGGCGTACTGCGCCCGGAGGCGTCCCCCGACGGCGAAGAGATCTACGACACCCCGATCGACGAGTTCCGCCTCTCCCGGTACGTCCTCCCGGAGAGCACCCCCGCCCGCGACCTCACCCTCCCGACCCCGCAGATCCTGCTCTGCACGGCGGGCTCGGTCCGCATGGGGGACATCGAACTCGCCCCCGGCCGGTCGGTCTTCGTACCGGCGAACGACAAGGCCGAACTGTCGGGCCCCGGCACGGTTTTCCGGGCGACGGTCGTCGTCTGACACCACCTGGCGCGTCGTTGTCGGAGGGTGCTGCAACAATGGCCCACCGGCAAAGGGCGGGCAAAGCCCGGGACAGCGTACGTATCGAAGTATCGAAGGGACAACGCGAACACATGAGCGCGTCAGGCGGCACCAAGGCGATCGTGGCGGCACTCGGCGCCAACCTCGCGATCGCGGCAGCGAAGTTCGTGGCGTTCCTCTTCAGCGGTTCGTCGTCGATGCTCGCGGAGTCCGTGCACTCGCTCGCCGACTCCGGCAACCAGGGCCTGCTCCTCCTCGGCGGCAAGAGGGCCAAGCGTGAGGCAACCCCGCAACACCCCTTCGGCTACGGCCGCGAGCGGTACATCTACGCCTTCCTCGTCTCCATCGTGCTCTTCTCGGTCGGCGGCATGTTCGCGATCTACGAGGGCTACGAGAAGATCAAGCACCCGCACGAGATCGAGCACTGGTACTGGCCGGTGGGCGTCCTCGTCTTCGCGATCATCGCCGAGAGCTTCTCCTTCCGTACGGCCATCCAGGAGTCCAACCCCCTGCGCGGCCAGCAGTCCTGGAAGGAATTCGTCCGGCACGCCAAGGCCCCCGAACTGCCGGTCGTCCTCCTGGAGGACCTCGGCGCGCTGGTCGGCCTGATCCTGGCCCTCGGCGGCGTCAGCCTCGCCCTCGCCACCGGTGACGGCGTCTGGGACGGCATCGGCACCCTCTGCATCGGCATCCTGCTCATCCTGATCGCGCTGATCCTGGCCGTGGAGACCAAGTCCCTGCTCCTGGGCGAGGCCGCGGGTGCGGAAGCGGTCGTGGCGATCGAGAAGGCGATCGTC
Source organism: Streptomyces sp. GQFP (assembly GCF_021545335.1). Taxonomy (GTDB): domain Bacteria; phylum Actinomycetota; class Actinomycetes; order Streptomycetales; family Streptomycetaceae; genus Streptomyces. Next base: position 6,390,976 of record NZ_CP089312.1, read on the forward strand.
GACGGCGACACCGTCACCGGCATCATCCACATGCGCACGCTCCACCTCGGCCCCGAGGAACTCCTGGTCGCCGCCAAGATCGCCGTCCAGCACGACGACACCGCCGCCGAGGTGGCCACCGCGATCAACGCCGCCGAATCCCGTATCCGCGCCGCCGTCCCGATCGCCCGCGTCATCTACCTGGAACCGGACATCTACAGCGAGACGGAAGCCGCCAAGGGCTCCGACCGCGAGGCAACTCCGGGCGGCCCGGCCGCGCCTGCCGCCCACTGAGTTCCCTTCCGCTTTCCCTCCGCTCGGCCTGGATCTGTCCTGATGTGTTCGCAGGCGGACTGGGGACGGCCGGGCCGACAGGTGTAGCTTGGGACGGAGCCAGACGTCGCTGCTGATGGCGGTCGGTCGGTCCCCTCGCGGACCGGCCGAGGGAGAGAGGGCCTCCGACGGACTGCGCTGCGCGTACTCGGGCATGCCTGTGCCCTCTTCGGGCACCCCTTGTGTCCGCTGCCGCGCAGACCAGCCGTACCCACCTCGCCCCAACCTTGAGGAGCAGCCCGTAATGACGACTGTCGAAAACCGACAGGACTTCAAGGTCGCAGATCTCTCCCTGGCCGAGTTCGGCCGCAAGGAGATCACCCTCGCCGAGCACGAGATGCCCGGCCTGATGTCCATCCGCAAGGAGTTCGCCGCCAGCCAGCCGCTGGCCGGCGCCCGGATCATGGGCTCGCTGCACATGACCGTGCAGACCGCCGTCCTGATCGAGACCCTGGTCGCCCTGGGCGCCGAGGTCCGCTGGGTGTCCTGCAACATCTTCTCCACCCAGGACCACGCGGCCGCCGCCATCGCGGTCGGCCCGAACGGTACGCCCGAGAACCCGCAGGGCATCCCGGTCTTCGCCTGGAAGGGCGAGACCCTGGAAGAGTACTGGTGGTGCACAGAGCAGGCCCTGACCTGGCCGAACACCCCCAGTGGCGGCCCGAACATGATCCTGGACGACGGCGGCGACGCCACCATGCTCGTCCACAAGGGTGTCGAGTACGAGAAGGCCGGCAAGGTCCCCTCGGCCGACACCGCCGAGTCCGACGAGCACCGCGTCGTCCTCGAACTGCTCGACCGCACCATCACCGACGGCTCGCAGAAGTGGACCCAGGTCGCCTCGGAGATCCGCGGCGTGACCGAGGAGACCACGACCGGCGTCCACCGCCTGTACGAGATGCAGCGCGACGGCGCCCTCCTGTTCCCGGCGATCAACGTCAACGACGCCGTCACCAAGTCGAAGTTCGACAACAAGTACGGCTGCCGCCACTCCCTGATCGACGGCATCAACCGCGCCACCGACGTCCTCATCGGCGGCAAGACCGCGGTCGTCTTCGGCTACGGCGACGTGGGCAAGGGCTGCGCGGAGTCCCTGCGCGGTCAGGGCGCCCGCGTGATCGTCACCGAGATCGACCCGATCTGCGCCCTCCAGGCGGCCATGGACGGCTACCAGGTCGCGACCCTCGACGACGTCGTCGACAAGGCCGACATCTTCATCACCACGACCGGCAACAAGGACATCATCATGGCCGCCGACATGGCCAAGATGAAGCACCAGGCGATCGTCGGCAACATCGGCCACTTCGACAACGAGATCGACATGGCCGGCCTCGCGAAGATCCCGGGCATCGTCAAGGACGAGGTCAAGCCGCAGGTCCACACCTGGAAGTTCCCCGACGGCAAGGTCCTCATCGTGCTGTCGGAGGGCCGCCTGCTGAACCTGGGCAACGCCACCGGTCACCCGTCGTTCGTGATGTCCAACTCCTTCGCGGACCAGACCCTGGCCCAGATCGAGCTGTTCACCAAGCCCGACGAGTACCCGACCGACGTCTACGTGCTGCCCAAGCATCTCGACGAGAAGGTCGCCCGCCTCCACCTCGACGCGCTCGGCGTGAAGCTGACGACACTCCGCCCCGAGCAGGCCGCGTACATCGGTGTCGAGGTCGAGGGCCCGTACAAGCCGGACCACTACCGCTACTGAGCCGACACCCCCGCTGGTGGTGAGCACGTCCGTGCACTGACACGCTCACCACCAGCAGGTCCACCGCTCCGAGACAGGCCCCCGCACCCCCGTGCCGGGGGCCTGTCCCATTGCGAGGCTCAGAGGCTCAAGGACAGCCCGAGAACACCCAGGATCCCCATGCCCCGTGGCCGATATTCGCTCCACGATCCGCACGACCGCACCCCCCTCGCAGAAGAACACTTCCACTGCGCCCCCGGTCCCTCCGGCTGGCGCTACGTCTCCCAGCTGACCGCCCCCTCGGGCGACCACACCGGCTCCGTCGACCTCACCCTCGACGACCTGGGCCGCCCCATCCGCCTCGAACTCCACGCGTCGAGCTGGCAGGTCCGCGGCGCCGCCCTGGACGGCGTCACCTGGGTCCGCACCGACCCCACCGGAACCCACGCCACCGAAGGCAACGTCCGCGCCCACGCCTTCACCGGCACATCCCCCGCGTTCCTGATCGCCACCGCGCGCCTCCTGCGCCTCACTCCCTCCTCTTCAGCCACCCGCGTACGCCTCGTAGCTCTCACTGACCCGGTCCTCGCCCCACGCACCGTGGACCAGTCCTGGGCCTTGGTGAAGAGAGAAGCACACGCCACTGACAACGGCCCCCTGACCGTGGACGAATACCAGGTCACAGCCCTCGACACGGGCGAACAGCACACCGTGCACATCACCGGCGACGTGGTCCTGGCCGCCCCGGGCATCGAACTGGAACACCTCGAATCCCCGCCGTCGGCGTTCCCCGACTAGGCGGGCGGCGCGAACCCACCGGAGGGGCGGTGCTCGGCAGCGGGGTCCTTCGGCGCGGCTTCGGTGACCGGGACGGGGAGGGGAAGGGGGAGGGGAAGAGGGACAGCGGCGGGCGGATACGGAACCGCAGTCGGCGCCTGAGGCCCGAACGAACCAGGCCCACCGGTAGCCGCCCCACCCCCGAACGCCCGCCGAGCCTCCCGCACCTGCCGCTCCTGCACCACGGCCGCCAGATAGGCCGCCGGCGGAACATCGTGCGGCGCCGCAGTCCCCGTACACGCCGCCACGTCCGAGGCGAGCCGCTCGGCCATGGCCCAGCCCACCTGCGGATCCAGTTGCCGCATACGTGTCAGGTACTGACGTACGGCCAGCCACAGCCCGTCGGGCACGGCCGACAGATCGAGTTCCGCGAACCGTCCGGACAGCCAGGGCGGCGGGGGAGGAACGAAGGCGGTCTGACCGACGGGCACCCGCTCCCGTACGACGAGCGTGCCCGCGACGACATCACCGATCCGTCGCCCCCGCGCCGAGACGAGCGAGGCGATACAGGCCACCACGCCGAACGTCATCAGAATCTCGACCACACCGACCGCACCCCGCACCAGCGCGTGCCGGAACCGGATCGGCCCGCCGTCGTCCCGCACCACCCGCAGCCCGCAGGCCATCTTGCCGAGCGATCGCCCATGGCTGAGCGTCTCCACCGCGATCGGCGCGCCCACCAGCACCAGAATGAACGCGGCGATGGAGAGCGCGAACTGCGCCGCCTCGTCCAGCGAAGCCGTGGATATGACCAGAACAATGGTCACGACGGTGTAGACCAGCCCGACTACAAGAAGGTCGAGCAACACGGCCAGCGCCCTGCTGGGCAGTTTCGCGGGACGTAGCTCCAGCGTCACCGCCTCGCCCGTAACCAGCTCACTCACGCCTGCCGCCCTTCACCTGACCTGCCCCTGGAACCGCCAGTCTGCCAAGCTGAAGGGGCATCGCGCCGCAGTACGACAAGCCGACACCCACGACGCGCAGTCGACGAACAGCCGAGGAGCAGACAAAACGATGGACCTCGACGTCTTCGTCTCCGCCCACCGCGCCGAGTGGGACCGCCTGGACGCACTGCTGCGCCGCCAGCGCCGACTCACCGGAGCCGAGGCGGACGAACTCGTCGCCCTCTACCAACGCACCGCCACCCACCTCTCGCTGATCCAGTCGAGCGCCCCCGACCCCCAGCTGACCGGCCGGCTCAGCCAACTCGTGGCACGCGCGCGTAGTGCCGTGACAGGAACCCGCCGCGCCTCCTGGCGCGACGTCACCCGCTTCCTCACCCACGGTTTCCCCGCAGCGGTCTACCGATCACGCCATTGGTGGGTCCCCACCGCGCTCATCTCCACGGCGGTGGCGATCCTCCTGGGATGGTGGATAGGCACGCACCCCGAGGTGCAGTCCTCCATAGCGGCCCCCGACGAACTGCGCGAGCTCACCCGCCCCGGTGGCCAGTACGAGACGTACTACTCCAGCCATCCCGCCGCGTCCTTCGCCGCCCAGGTGTGGACGAACAACGCCCAGGCCGCCGCGATGTGCCTGGTCCTGGGAATCTTCCTCTGCCTCCCGGTCGTCTGGATCCTCTTCCAGAACATGCTCAACGTGGGCGTCGGTATCGGCCTGATGTCCTCGGCCGGCCGCCTCGACACCTTCCTCGGTCTGATCCTGCCGCACGGCCTCCTGGAGCTGACGGCCGTCTTCGTGGCCGCGGGCACGGGCCTGCGCCTCGGCTGGACCGTCATCGACCCGGGCCCGCGCTCCCGCCGCACGGCACTGGCCGAGGAGGGACGAGCAGCCCTGGGCATGGCGATAGGCCTGGCCCTGGTCCTCTTCGTCTCGGGCGCCATAGAAGGCTTCGTCACCCCGTCGGGCCTGCCCACCTGGGCCCGCATCACGATCGGCGTCGTCGCCGAACTGGCCTTCCTCGCGTACGTCTATGTCCTGGGCGGTCGCGCGGCACGCGCCGGCGAGACGGGCGACCTCGAAGCGGTCGAGCGCAGTGCCGTCGTACCCACGGCTGCCTGATGTGCGGACACACCGGCGGGGCTGCTAGTCTCCTCTTCGCCCCACAAGAGCCGTTGACGCGGAGGGAGTGGGGAGGTAGATTAGAACAGTTGCCTAGAGCCGGACAGGCTCGGTGGCGACAATGAAAATCTATGGGTTTCTCGAGGACTTTGATTCTTGAGGACCACTTCCCGATTACCTCAGGAATGAGCGGCCGGTAAGTCCGGCCAAAAACTTCTGATAAAGTCGGACTCGCCGAAAGAGAGCCGGAAGGCAATCGAATAGGCAGAAGCCCTCCAACGGCTACTGGATCAAAATCCCGACCGGAAACGGAACGGAAAACGGTCTGGTAAGGTTGGAAACGCAAGACCGAAGGGAAACTGCCCGGAGGAAAGCCCGAGAGGGTGAGTACGAAGGAAGCGTCCGTTCCTTGAGAACTCAACAGCGTGCCAAAAATCAACGCCAGATATGTTGATACCCCGGCTCACAGGCTTGTGTCTGTGGGTTGAGGTTCCTTTGAAGTAGTAAACACAGCGAGGACGCTGTGAACGGTCGGGCTTATTCCGCCTGACTGTTCCGCTCTCGTGTGTGTGCACCGGATATCCGGTAAACATTCACGGAGAGTTTGATCCTGGCTCAGGACGAACGCTGGCGGCGTGCTTAACACATGCAAGTCGAACGATGAACCACTTCGGTGGGGATTAGTGGCGAACGGGTGAGTAACACGTGGGCAATCTGCCCTGCACTCTGGGACAAGCCCTGGAAACGGGGTCTAATACCGGATGATACTTCTGCTCGCATGGGTGGGGGTTGAAAGCTCCGGCGGTGCAGGATGAGCCCGCGGCCTATCAGCTTGTTGGTGAGGTAGTGGCTCACCAAGGCGACGACGGGTAGCCGGCCTGAGAGGGCGACCGGCCACACTGGGACTGAGACACGGCCCAGACTCCTACGGGAGGCAGCAGTGGGGAATATTGCACAATGGGCGCAAGCCTGATGCAGCGACGCCGCGTGAGGGATGACGGCCTTCGGGTTGTAAACCTCTTTCAGCAGGGAAGAAGCGCAAGTGACGGTACCTGCAGAAGAAGCGCCGGCTAACTACGTGCCAGCAGCCGCGGTAATACGTAGGGCGCAAGCGTTGTCCGGAATTATTGGGCGTAAAGAGCTCGTAGGCGGTCTGTCGCGTCGGATGTGAAAGCCCGGGGCTTAACCCCGGGTCTGCATTCGATACGGGCAGACTAGAGTGTGGTAGGGGAGATCGGAATTCCTGGTGTAGCGGTGAAATGCGCAGATATCAGGAGGAACACCGGTGGCGAAGGCGGATCTCTGGGCCATTACTGACGCTGAGGAGCGAAAGCGTGGGGAGCGAACAGGATTAGATACCCTGGTAGTCCACGCCGTAAACGGTGGGAACTAGGTGTTGGCGACATTCCACGTCGTCGGTGCCGCAGCTAACGCATTAAGTTCCCCGCCTGGGGAGTACGGCCGCAAGGCTAAAACTCAAAGGAATTGACGGGGGCCCGCACAAGCAGCGGAGCATGTGGCTTAATTCGACGCAACGCGAAGAACCTTACCAAGGCTTGACATACACCGGAAACTGGCAGAGATGTCAGCCCCCTTGTGGTCGGTGTACAGGTGGTGCATGGCTGTCGTCAGCTCGTGTCGTGAGATGTTGGGTTAAGTCCCGCAACGAGCGCAACCCTTGTTCTGTGTTGCCAGCACGCCCTTTCGGGGGTGGTGGGGACTCACAGGAGACTGCCGGGGTCAACTCGGAGGAAGGTGGGGACGACGTCAAGTCATCATGCCCCTTATGTCTTGGGCTGCACACGTGCTACAATGGCCGGTACAATGAGCTGCGATGCCGTGAGGCGGAGCGAATCTCAAAAAGCCGGTCTCAGTTCGGATTGGGGTCTGCAACTCGACCCCATGAAGTCGGAGTTGCTAGTAATCGCAGATCAGCATTGCTGCGGTGAATACGTTCCCGGGCCTTGTACACACCGCCCGTCACGTCACGAAAGTCGGTAACACCCGAAGCCGGTGGCCCAACCCCTTACGGGGAGGGAGCTGTCGAAGGTGGGACTGGCGATTGGGACGAAGTCGTAACAAGGTAGCCGTACCGGAAGGTGCGGCTGGATCACCTCCTTTCTAAGGAGCATCTAGGCGCCAGCTCTTCGGAGTCGGCGTCCAGGGCCATTACGTCGGCACACGTTCGACGGTGGTTGCTCATGGGTGGAACGTTGATTATTCGGCCGGGTTCACGGGTCGGAGGCTGCAAGTACTGCTCTCGCAAGAGGGCGTGGAAAGCATGATCTCCGGGCGGGACATGGCCGGGCACGCTGTTGGGTGTCTGAGGGTACGGCCGGTATGGCTGCCTTCAGTGCCGACCCCAGTGAACTCGCCCGTAAGGGGTGGGGTGGTGGGTGGTTGGTCGTTGTTTGAGAACTGCACAGTGGACGCGAGCATCTGTGGCCAAGTTTTTAAGGGCGCACGGTGGATGCCTTGGCACCAGGAACCGATGAAGGACGTGGGAGGCCACGATAGTCCCCGGGGAGTCGTCAACCAGGCTTTGATCCGGGGGTTTCCGAATGGGGAAACCCGGCAGTCGTCATGGGCTGTCACCCACATCTGAACACATAGGGTGTGTGGAGGGAACGCGGGGAAGTGAAACATCTCAGTACCCGCAGGAAGAGAAAACAACCGTGATTCCGGGAGTAGTGGCGAGCGAAACCGGATGAGGCCAAACCGTATACGTGTGAGACCCGGCAGGGGTTGCGTGTGCGGGGTTGTGGGATCTCTCTTTCACAGTCTGCCGGCTGTGAGGCGAGTCAGAAACCGTTGATGTAGGCGAAGGACATGCGAAAGGTCCGGCGTAGAGGGTAAGACCCCCGTAGTCGAAACGTCAACGGCTCGTTTGAGAGACACCCAAGTAGCACGGGGCCCGAGAAATCCCGTGTGAATCTGGCGGGACCACCCGTTAAGCCTAAATATTCCCTGGTGACCGATAGCGGATAGTACCGTGAGGGAATGGTGAAAAGTACCGCGGGAGCGGAGTGAAATAGTACCTGAAACCGTGTGCCTACAAGCCGTGGGAGCGTCGCGCATTGAGTTTACTCAGTGCGTCGTGACTGCGTGCCTTTTGAAGAATGAGCCTGCGAGTTTGCGGTGTGTTGCGAGGTTAACCCGTGTGGGGAAGCCGTAGCGAAAGCGAGTCCGAATAGGGCGTTTTAGTAGCGCGCTCAAGACCCGAAGCGGAGTGATCTAGCCATGGGCAGGTTGAAGCGGAGGTAAGACTTCGTGGAGGACCGAACCCACCAGGGTTGAAAACCTGGGGGATGACCTGTGGTTAGGGGTGAAAGGCCAATCAAACTCCGTGATAGCTGGTTCTCCCCGAAATGCATTTAGGTGCAGCGTCGTGTGTTTCTTGCCGGAGGTAGAGCACTGGATAGGCGATGGGCCCTACCGGGTTACTGACCTTAGCCAAACTCCGAATGCCGGTAAGTGAGAGCGCGGCAGTGAGACTGTGGGGGATAAGCTCCATGGTCGAGAGGGAAACAGCCCAGAGCATCGACTAAGGCCCCTAAGCGTACGCTAAGTGGGAAAGGATGTGGAGTCGCAGAGACAACCAGGAGGTTGGCTTAGAAGCAGCCACCCTTGAAAGAGTGCGTAATAGCTCACTGGTCTAGTGATTCCGCGCCGACAATGTAGCGGGGCTCAAGCGTACCGCCGAAGTCGTGTCATTCATACAACAGGGCCAACGCCTGTATGGATGGGTAGGGGAGCGTCGTATGCCGGGTGAAGCGGCGGCGGAAGCCAGTCGTGGACGGTTTACGAGTGAGAATGCAGGCATGAGTAGCGATACACACGTGGGAAACGTGTGCGCCGATTGACTAAGGGTTCCTGGGTCAAGCTGATCTGCCCAGGGTAAGTCGGGACCTAAGGCGAGGCCGACAGGCGTAGTCGATGGATAACCGGTTGATATTCCGGTACCCGCTGTGAAGCGTCAAACATCGAGCCCATTAATGCTAAAGCCGTGAAGCCGTTCCGGACCCTTCGGGGAAGGGAAAGTGGTGGAGCCGCTGACCCAAGGTGGTAGTAGGTGAGTGATGGGGTGACGCAGGAAGGTAGTCCATCCCGGGCGGTGGTTGTCCCGGGGTAAGGGTGTAGGGCGTGGTCTAGGCAAATCCGGATCACATATAGTCTGAGACCTGATGCCGAGCCGATTGTGGTGAAGTGGATGATCCTATGCTGTCGAGAAAAGCCTCTAGCGAGTTTCATGGCGGCCCGTACCCTAAACCGACTCAGGTGGTCAGGTAGAGAATACCGAGGCGTTCGGGTGAACTATGGTTAAGGAACTCGGCAAAATGCCCCCGTAACTTCGGGAGAAGGGGGGCCATCACCGGTGATTGAATGTACTTCATGAGCTGGGGGTGGCCGCAGAGACCAGCGAGAAGCGACTGTTTACTAAAAACACAGGTCCGTGCGAAGCCGTAAGGCGATGTATACGGACTGACGCCTGCCCGGTGCTGGAACGTTAAGGGGACCGGTTAGTCCAACTTCGGTTGGGCGAGGCTGAGAACTTAAGCGCCAGTAAACGGCGGTGGTAACTATAACCATCCTAAGGTAGCGAAATTCCTTGTCGGGTAAGTTCCGACCTGCACGAATGGCGTAACGACTTCTCGACTGTCTCAACCATAGGCCCGGTGAAATTGCACTACGAGTAAAGATGCTCGTTTCGCGCAGCAGGACGGAAAGACCCCGGGACCTTTACTATAGTTTGATATTGGTGTTCGGTTCGGCTTGTGTAGGATAGCTGGGAGACTGTGAAGTGGGCACGCCAGTGTCTGTGGAGTCGTCGTTGAAATACCAGTCTGGTCGTGCTGGATGTCTAACCTGGGTCCGTGATCCGGATCAGGGACAGTGTCTGATGGGTAGTTTAACTGGGGCGGTTGCCTCCTAAAGAGTAACGGAGGCGCCCAAAGGTTCCCTCAGCCTGGTTGGCAATCAGGTGTTGAGTGTAAGTGCACAAGGGAGCTTGACTGTGAGACCGACGGGTCGAGCAGGGACGAAAGTCGGGACTAGTGATCCGGCGGTGGCTTGTGGAAGCGCCGTCGCTCAACGGATAAAAGGTACCCCGGGGATAACAGGCTGATCTTCCCCAAGAGTCCATATCGACGGGATGGTTTGGCACCTCGATGTCGGCTCGTCGCATCCTGGGGCTGGAGTCGGTCCCAAGGGTTGGGCTGTTCGCCCATTAAAGCGGTACGCGAGCTGGGTTTAGAACGTCGTGAGACAGTTCGGTCCCTATCCGCTGCGCGCGCAGGAACATTGTGAAGGGCTGTCCCTAGTACGAGAGGACCGGGACGGACGAACCTCTGGTGTGCCAGTTGTTCTGCCAAGGGCATGGCTGGTTGGCTACGTTCGGGAGGGATAACCGCTGAAAGCATCTAAGCGGGAAGCCTGCTTCGAGATGAGTGTTCCCACCCACTTAGATGGGTTAAGGCTCCCAGTAGACGACTGGGTTGATAGGCCAGATCTGGAAGCCCGGTAACGGGTGGAGGTGACTGGTACTAATAGGCCGAGGGCTTGTCCTCAGTTGCTCGCGTCCACTGTGTTGGTTCTGAAACCACGAACAACCCCACCCATAGGTCACATGGGTGGTGCGGTTGAAGTGTTTGTTTCACCGTGTTTCGGTGGTCATAGCGTGAGGGAAACGCCCGGTTACATTCCGAACCCGGAAGCTAAGCCTTACAGCGCCGATGGTACTGCAGGGGGGACCCTGTGGGAGAGTAGGACACCGCCGAACAAATATTGAGAAAACCCCCGCACTTTCGAGTGCGGGGGTTTTCTGCGTTTAGAGGCGGCCTGCCGCCTTCAGGGCCAGATATGCGTCCGCCAGTGCCGGCGCCAGGTCGTCCGGTGTTGCGTCGACGACCGTGACGCCGTGGCGGCGGAGTTGTTCGGCGGTTCGATGGCGTTCCGTTTGTGCCTGGGCGGCGGCTGCGGCCTCGTACACCGCTTCTGTGTTTCCTCGGGCTGTTGCCATGGCTGCGATGTGGGGGTCTGCCACTGAGGCCAGGAGGACTGTGTGGCGCTGAGTTAGTTGAGGGAGTACCGGGAGGAGGCCCTCCTCGATGGGGGCCGTGTCCAGGCTGGTCAGCAGGACGATCAGGGAGCGTCTGGGGGCCGTACGGAGAGTGGTGGCCGCGAGGCCTCGGGCGTCCGTTTCGATGAGTTCCGGTTCCAGGGTGGCCATCGCGTTGACCAGGGATGGGAGGACGTCTGCTGCGGCGCGGCCCTGGGCCAGGGCGCGTACTCGGCGGTCGTACGCGAGGAGGTCCACGCGGTCGCCGGCGCGGGAGGCCAGGGCTGCGAGGAGGAGGGCCGCGTCCATGGAGGCGTCCAGGCGGGGGACGTCGCCCACGCGGCCCGCCGACGTACGGCCGGTGTCGAGGACCAGGAGGATGTGGCGGTCGCGTTCGGGGCGCCAGGTGCGTACCGCGACCGTCGTTTGGCGGGCTGTGGCGCGCCAGTCGATGGAACGGGTGTCGTCGCCGGGGACGTACTCGCGCAGGCTGTCGAATTCCGTGCCTTCGCCGCGGGTCAGGACGCTGGTGCGGCCGTCGAGTTCGCGCAGGCGGGCGAGTTTCGAGGGGAGGTGCTTGCGGCTGGTGAACGGGGGGAGGACCCGTACCGTCCAGGGAATGTGGTGGCTGCCCTGGCGGGCGAAGAGGCCCAGGGGGCCGTACGAGCGGATCGTCACGCGGTCGGCCTTGCGGTCGCCTCGGCGGGTGGGGCGTAGGCGGGTGGTGACGCGGCGGCGTTCGCCGGAAGGGACTGTCAGGCGGTGGCGGGAGGCCTCTACCTCGGTGCCGGGCTGCCAGCTGCTCGGGGGCCACGCGTCGCGTACGCGGGCGCGGAGCGGGCGGCCGGAGGGGTTGGTGATCGTGAGGGTGACGTCCGCCGGTTCGCCCAGGCGTGCGGAGGTGTCGCCGGAGCGGGTGAGGCCGAGGCGGCGTACGGGAGCTGCCAGGGCGTAGTCGCAGGCGCACGCGACGGCCAGGGGGGCGTTCACGGCGAGGATGCCTGTCCAGCTGGGGTCCCAGATGCCGATGGGGATCGAGCCCAGGGCCGCCAGGAGGGCGGCGCGGCCGGTGAGTGCCATCAGCGGGGGACGGGGACGTGGGCGAGGATCGCGTTGATGACGGAGTCGGCCGTCACGCCTTCCATCTCGGCTTCCGGGCGGAGCTGTACGCGGTGGCGGAGGGTTGGGAGGGCCAGTGCCTTGACGTCGTCGGGGATGACGTAGTCGCGGCCGGTCAGCCAGGCCCAGGCGCGGGACGTCGCGAGGAGGGCCGTGGCGCCTCGGGGGGAGACGCCGAGCGTGAAGGACGGGGACTCGCGGGTCGCGCGGCAGATGTCCACGACGTACGCGGTGATCTCGGGGGAGATCGTTGTTTTGGCGACTGCGGCGCGGGCCGCTTCCAGGTCTGCCGGGCCTGCCACGGGGCGTACGCCGGCGGCGCGCAGGTCGCGCGGGTTGAAGCCCTCGGCGTGGCGGGTGAGGACGTCGATCTCGTCCTGGCGGGAGGGGAGGGGGATCGTGAGCTTGAGGAGGAAACGGTCCAGCTGGGCTTCGGGGAGGGGGTACGTGCCCTCGTACTCGACCGGGTTCTGGGTCGCCGCGACCAGGAACGGGTCGGGGAGGGGGCGCGGGGTGCCGTCGACCGTGACCTGGCGTTCCTCCATGGCTTCCAGGAGGGACGACTGGGTCTTCGGGGGCGTGCGGTTGATCTCGTCCGCGAGGAGGAGGTTGGTGAAGACCGGGCCCGGCTGGAAGGAGAACTCCGCGCTGCGGGTGTCGTAGACGAGGGAGCCGGTGATGTCGCTCGGCATCAGGTCGGGTGTGAACTGGACGCGTTTGGTGTCGAGTTCGAGTGCGGATGCGAGTGCCCGGACGAGCAACGTTTTGGCTACTCCGGGGACGCCTTCGAGGAGGACGTGTCCGCGGCAGAGGAGGGCGACGACGAGGCCGGTCACGGCGGGGTCCTGGCCGACCACGGCTTTGGCGATCTCGGCGCGCAGGGCTTCCAGGGAGGCCCGGGCGGTGCCCGGATCCCCGGTGATCCCGGCGTTGTCAGTGGTCGGGTCCATCATGGACGGCGTACCTCTCTTTCGAGGGCGTCGAGTCGGTCGGCGAGGGAGATGAGGGCTGCGTCGTCACCGGGCGGCGGGCCGAAGAGGAGGGTGTGCAGGGACTGTCCGTCGCTGTGGTTCTGGAGCTGGGCGGACAGGGCGGGGAGCAAGGACTCGGGCGTGTGCGCCTGGGTGACGGGGACGCCGACCAGGGGGGCGAGGCGAGTGCGGGTCGTGGAGCGAAGAGCGGCGGCCGCGCGGTCGCGGGCGTTGGTCTTGCGGTAGAGGCGGGCGCGGCCTTCGACGGACTCGGAGGCGCGGATCGCCACGGGGAGTCGTTCGGGTACGAGGGGGCCGAGCCGGCGTGCCCGCCAGAGGGCGGCCAGGACCGCGGCGACGAAGAGCTGCAGGGTGCCCCAGAGCCAGCCCGAGGGGAGCAGGTCGAAGAAGTCGCGTTCGCCGGATTCGGTGAGCGAGTCGTCGGAGAGCGAGGGGAGGTACCAGACCAAGTGGGGGCGGGAACCGAGCAGTTGGAGGGCGAGCGAGGCGTTGCCGTGCTCGTCGAGGCGGTCGTTGTAGAGGATGTCGGGGGCGCCGAGCACGACGGTGTCGCCGTCTCCGGTGGCTGTCGGGACGCGTACGAGGGTGGGGAGGCCGTTGCTCGGGTAGCAGGTGTCGGCGTCGCCGGCGGCGGTGTCGTAGCGGAAGCCGCCCGTCTCCGCGGTGCCCGCGCGTTGGGCGGCGGGGAAGTCGCAGTCCGGGGACAGCTCCGAGTCGAAGCTGATCGCGGGGTCGGCGGTGACACCGGGAGCGAGTGTTCCGACGGACGGGCTGCTGGGGGCGACCAGGACTGTGCGTCCGCCGGAGCTCTCCGTCGCCGTGTGCAGTTGCCGTTGCTGACCGTCGGTCAGCAGGTCGGGGGCCGCGACCAGGAGGGTGGTGTCGGCGTCGGCCGCGGCGCTTGCCTGGGCGAGGGTGGTGACCACGCGCGTGGACACGCCCCGGTCGGCGAGGAGTTCGGCGACGGCGCGGCTGCCGCGAGGGTCGGCGGAGCGCGGGTCGAGGCTGCCGCGCTGGGTGCCGGAGTTGAGCACGGCGATCGCGACGGCGCCCACGAGGAGGAGGGCGACGCCGAGTACGACGCCTCGCGCGCGGGTCCAGACCTGGCGGGCGGTGGGCGAGGCCGAGGTGGTGGCGGGGAGCGTGGCCTCGGTGCTCATTCGGCGGCTCCCTGGCGGGCGTTGTGGGCCGTGCCGGGGGTGCTGCTGATGGTCGCGAGGGCCGGTTTCGCGCGCGTCAGGTCGTCGTCGAGTTCGGTGAGGCGGCGGTACGTCTGCGGGGTCGCGGTGCGGCCGCCGTACGTCACGTCGTCGAAGTCCCGGGCCGCGGTGCGCAGGCGGTCGGTGTGTGCGGGCAGGGTGCGGCCCGCTTCGGCGGCTGCCTCGTCGGCGGTGCGGCCGGGGCGGGCGTCGAGGAGCGCGCGTTCCTCCAGGGCGCGGACGACGGCGCGCATGCGTTCCTGTACGGCCTGGTTCCAGTGGCCCTGGGCCGCGTGTGCCTCGGCGGCGGCTCGGTGTTCGGCGGCGCTGCGGGGGCGGTCGTCGAAGAGCGCGGCGGCGGAGGTGGGGCCGGGGCGCGGGGAGCCTAGGCGCCACCACAGGGCGCCGATCACGGCGACGACGGCCAGGAGGACGACCACCAGCCCGAGGACTCCTCCGGGGGTCGCGGTCGAGGCCGCGTTGAACAGCCCGTCGAGCCAGTCCCAGAAGGCGTCCATGGCCCGTTGCAGCAGGCCGGGGTCGTTCTCGTGGTACATGCGCTTGGACAGCTCGCGCCGGGCCGCCTCCCGCGCGGGATCACGCGGGATCGTCACCGGCGGGTCGTCGGCCGACAGTGACAGTACGGCGGTGTCGCCGGCGCGCAGCAGAGCTCGTACGGCCGCTTCGGCGGTGGGCGGCAGGGCCGGCACCGTGGTGAGAAATCCCCCCGTCAGGATCACCGCATCAGCTCCCCGGGGTGGTGCCCGGGGCACCGGAGCCGTAGCCCTGGACGCCGGCGGCGCGGGCCAGGTCGAGGTCGAGGGCCTCGCGGCGGATGCGGTGGTCGATGTAGAGGAGCACGGTCACGCCCGCGGTGATCGGGAAGGTGATCATGGAGCCGATCACCGAGCCGATGCCGCTGACGACGAGGAACGTCCAGCCGAGGCCGCCCGTGCCGTCGAGGAAGCCGCTGATGCCGTCTCCGGTCATGGCCGCGGCGACGAAGGTGAACGGGAGGACGACGATGGACGCGACGACGCCCGCGATGACCGTGGCGAGCAGCTGGATGCCGAAGACCCGCCACCAGGAGCCGCTGACGAGCTTCGCGGAACGAGTCATCGACTTCGTGATGCTCTGCTTCTCCAGCATCAGCGCCGGCGAGGCCAGGGAGAAGCGGATCATCAGCCACAGTGTGACGATGCCAGCGCCGAGGCCGCCCAGGACGGCGAGTGCCGCGCCGCCGCCCTCCGAACCCGCGACTGCCACGAGGACGCCCGGGGCGATGCCGACGGCGAAGACCGCGACGACGATGAGCAGCAGCAGGAAGATGAGGCCGAACAGCTTCGGGACCTGCGGGCGGGCGTCCCGCCAGGCCTCGCCGATGGTGACCGGCTTGCCGAGCACGGCGCGGCTGGTCACGGTCGTGAGCAGGGCCGTCGCGATGACGGTGCCGATCATGGAGATCACGAAGAGGAGGCCGGAGCCGAGGAGGGCGTCCCCCATGGCGCGGCTCAGCTCGTCGACGCTCGCGCTCGTGTCGTTGAGGGCGGCGCTGCTCGTGCTGTCCTCCAGGACGAAACCCTGGAGGAGGATCGCGAAGATCTCCGTGACGACCGCGACGGTGAGCGAGATACCCAGCACGGTGCGCCAGTAGGCGCGCATGGTGGAGACGGCGCCGTCGAGGATCTCGCCGACGCCGAGAGGGCGCAGCGGGATCACACCGGGCTTGGCCGCGGGCGGGGGGCCGCCCCAGTTGCCGCCCCAGCCGGGGTGGCCGCCGGGCGGCGGGCCGTAGCCGCCGTACCCTCCCGGGCCTGCGGGGCCGCCGTATCCGCCGGGGGCGCCGGGGTACTGGCCGCCCCAGCCCTGGCCGGGCGGCGGTGGCGGGGGCGGCGGGACCTGGCCGGGGTTCTGGGGGCCGGTGGGAGCGGACCACTGGGCGGGTGGCGGCTGTTCCTGGGACCACTTCGGGCCGGGGCCGGTCGGGTCCTGGCGCGGCTGGTCCGCGGGTTCCGCAGGGCCGGGGCTGTCGGCGGGAGCGGACGCGTCGGGCTGCTGTCCGTCGGAGGGGGCGGATCCGGGCGAGGCCCAGCCCGGAGTGTCGTTCATCGTCGCTCCTTCACGGTGCCCGTCCGCGTTCGCGGCAGGTTGGCAGCCATCGTGCCATGGGGAGGGCACGCGGGGATCGGCCCCCGTATGGGCTGGACACCTTCAATTGTCCGACGTACAGGGGGCAGACTGGGCGGATGGCTGATCAGTACGCGCAATCCCGCGAGGACAACCGGCCCACCGAGACACCGGCGATCCGCTGGGACGAACCTCCCGAAGGCCCGGTGCTGGTCCTTCTCGATCAGACGAGACTGCCGGCCGAGGAGGTCGAGCTGGTCTGTACGGACGCGCCCGCGCTGGTGGCGGCGATCCGTTCGCTGGCGGTGCGCGGGGCGCCGCTGCTCGGCATCGCGGGGGCGTACGGGGTTGCGCTCGCCGCCGCGCGCGGCTTCGACGTGGACGAGGCCGCCGTCGCGCTGGCGCAGGCCCGGCCCACTGCCGTGAACCTCGCTGTCGGCGTACGCAGGGCGCAGGGCGCGTACCGGGCGGAGCTGGCCAGGAGCGGTGACCGGGATCAGGCAGCCATCGCGGCGCTGGTCGCGGCCCGGGCGCTGCACCGGGAGGACGCCGAGGCCAGCGCGCGGATGGCCGTGCACGGGCTCGCGCTGCTGGACGAGTTGCTGCCCGGCGGCGGGCACCAGGTGCTCACGCACTGCAACACCGGGTCGCTGGTGTCGGGCGGTGAGGGAACGGCGTTCGCGGTGGCGCTGGCGGCGCACCGCGCGGGGCGGCTGCGCAGGCTCTGGGTGGACGAAACGCGCCCGTTGCTGCAAGGTGCTCGCCTGACGGCGTATGAGGCGGCGCGCAGCGGAATGGCGTACACCTTGCTCACGGACAACGCGGCGGGCTCTCTGTTCGCCGCAGGGGAGGTGGACGCGGTACTGATCGGAGCGGATCGGATCGCGGCCGACGGTTCCGTGGCGAACAAGGTGGGGAGCTACCCGCTCGCCGTGCTGGCCAAGTACCACCACGTGCCGTTCATCGTGGTGGCGCCGGTGACGACGGTGGATCCGGACACCCCCGACGGGGCGTCCATAGAGGTGGAACAGCGTGCCGGACATGAGGTGACGGAGATCGCCGCACCTCAGGTGCCGGTGGCGGGAACGGAAGCGGGAGGCGGGATTCCGGTGGCACCCTTGGGAACCCAGGCGTACAACCCGGCGTTCGATGTGACGCCTCCCGAGTTGGTGACGGCGATCGTCACCGAAGCGGGTGCTGTTTCGCCCGTGACGGCTGAGGCGCTTGCCGAGCTGTGTGACAGGTCACGCCAGGTAACGATTTAGTTAATGGGATGATGTCGTTTATGAAGGGACGAGTCCTTGTCGTCGATGACGACACAGCACTGGCCGAGATGCTCGGCATTGTGTTGCGTGGTGAAGGTTTTGAGCCGTCTTTCGTAGCCGACGGCGACAAGGCGCTGGCCGCTTTCCGTGAGTCCAAGCCCGATCTGGTGCTCCTGGACCTGATGCTTCCCGGTCGGGACGGTATCGAGGTGTGCCGCCTGATCAGGGCGGAGTCCGGGGTACCGATCGTGATGCTCACGGCCAAGAGCGACACCGTCGACGTCGTCGTGGGCCTGGAGTCGGGTGCCGATGACTACATCGTGAAGCCGTTCAAGCCAAAGGAGCTGGTCGCCCGGATCCGGGCGCGGCTGCGGCGGTCGGAGGAACCGGCGCCCGAGCAGCTGGCCATAGGCGACCTCGTCATCGATGTCGCCGGTCACTCTGTGAAGCGGGACGGGCAGTCGATCGCGTTGACGCCACTGGAGTTCGACCTGCTGGTCGCGCTCGCGCGCAAGCCCTGGCAGGTGTTCACGCGTGAGGTGCTCCTCGAGCAGGTCTGGGGGTACCGCCACGCGGCGGACACCCGGCTGGTCAACGTGCATGTGCAGCGGCTGCGCTCCAAGGTCGAGAAGGACCCGGAGCGGCCGGAGATCGTGGTGACCGTCCGTGGCGTCGGTTACAAGGCCGGACCGAGCTGACATGTCCGGGGACAGTGCCGCTTCGGCCCCCGGGAGTTCCGGGGGGCGCGCGGAGCGGCCTGTCGGCCGGAAGAAGGCGGGCAGGGCGAGCAAGGCCGGCTCCGGCTGGCGGCAGTTCTTCGAGGGCGGGCTGCTCCAGGGCGGTGTCCAGGGCAGCCCGGTCCTTCGGCTGTTCATGCGCTGGGTGCGCCGGCCGCTGCTGCCCGTCATGCGGCTGTGGCGGCGCAACATCCAGCTCAAGGTCGTCGCGACGACGCTGCTGATGTCGCTGGGTGTCGTCCTGCTGCTCGGCTTCGTCGTGATCGGGCAGGTGCGCAACGGCCTCCTTGACGCCAAGGTGAAGGCCTCGCAGAGCCAGGCCGCGGGTGGATTCGCGGTGGCCAAGCAGAAGGCGGACACGGCGGCCGGCGCCAGTGGGGACGACGGGTCCGCTGCGGACGGCCGCCCCGCGCAGAACGTCATCCAATGGATGAGCGACCTGGTGGAGTCCCTCTCCAGCGGCGGCCAGGGCGCCTTCGACGTCGTGACGCTCCCGGTCGGTCAGGCCGGCGACGACAGCGGCGGCGGACGCGGCCCGCGTGCCTCCGGCGGGGTGGACCCGACTGCGAGCGTGCCCGACGCGCTGCGCGACCGGGCCGACGACAACAACCTGATGGCCCAGAGCTACACCCGCATCACCTACACCAACGGCAGCGAGTCGCAGCCCGCGCTGATCATCGGCAAGCAGGTCGACGACCCGAACGGGGATCCGTACCAGCTGTACTACCTCTTCCCGCTCACGCAGGAGGAGAAGTCGCTGAGCCTGGTCAAGGGGACGCTGGCGACGGCCGGGCTGTTCGTCGTCGTACTCCTGGGGGCCATCGCCTGGCTCGTGGTGCGGCAGGTCGTGACGCCGGTGCGGATGGCGGCGGGGATCGCCGAGCGGCTGTCCGCGGGGCGGCTGCAGGAGCGGATGAAGGTCACCGGCGAGGACGACATCGCGCGGCTCGGCGAGGCCTTCAACAAGATGGCGCAGAATCTCCAGCTGAAGATCCAGCAGCTGGAGGACCTGTCGCGGATGCAGCGGCGGTTCGTGTCCGACGTATCGCACGAGCTGCGGACGCCGCTGACGACCGTACGGATGGCCGCCGATGTCATCCACGACGCGCGCGTGGACTTCGATCCCATCACCGCGCGGTCGGCCGAACTGCTCGCCGATCAGCTGGACCGGTTCGAGACGCTGCTCGCGGACCTGCTGGAGATCAGCCGGTTCGACGCGGGCGCGGCGGCGCTGGAGGCCGAGCCGATAGACCTCAGGGAGGTCGTCCGGCGGGTGGTGAGCGGTGCCGAGCCGCTGGCCGAGCGCAAGGGGACGACGGTACGGGTCGTCGGCGATCAGCAGCCTGTCGTGGCCGAGGCGGACGCGCGGCGAGTGGAGCGGGTGCTGCGCAACCTCGTCGTCAACGCCGTGGAGCACGGCGAGGGCAATGACGTCATCGTGAAGCTGGCCGCCGCGGGCGGTGCGGTCGCGGTGGCCGTACGGGACTACGGGGTCGGGCTCAAGCCCGGTGAGGCGACCCGGGTCTTCAGCCGCTTCTGGCGGGCCGACCCGGCACGCGCGCGTACCACCGGCGGTACGGGCCTCGGCCTGTCCATCGCCCTTGAGGACGCGCGGCTGCACGGCGGCTGGCTGCAGGCGTGGGGTGAGCCGGGCGGTGGCTCCCAGTTCCGGCTGACGCTGCCGCGGACCGCCGACGAGCCCCTGCGGGGCTCACCGATACCGCTGGAGCCCAAGGACTCACGGCGCCACCGGGGACTGGGCGAGGCGGGTCTGCCGCACGCCGGCGGCGACAAGCTCGCCACGGTGCCGGTGCAGACGGCGGCCGCCGAGCAGCGGCCGATAGCGCCGCGGCTCGCCACCATGGCCCCGACCGCCGACCCCACGGCGCTGCCCGGCAACGGCGCGCGCGTGGTGCCGCGCCCGGCCAGCGGCGCGCGGCGGGACGGTACTTCCGGTACGGAGCCCGGATCGGAGTCGCCGTCCTCGGACACGGTGTCCTCGGATGCCGGTTCGGAGCGTGTGGACGAGCAAGGGGAGGCATTTCGTGGGCCCTGACCGCGAGCGGGACGGTCGGCGGCGGGAAACGGCTCGCGCGGTGGTGTACGCCGCCTGTGGCGCCGTACTGCTGGCCGGATGCGCCTCGATGCCCGACAGCGGGGATCTGCGCGGAGTCGAGTCCACGCCCCGGCAGGACGCCCAGGTGCGGGTCTTCGCCCTGCCGCCCCACGAGAACGCCCAGCCGGTGGAGATCGTCCAGGGCTTCCTCGAGGCGCTGACCAGCGACGATCCGAACTATGAGACGGCACGCAAGTACCTGACCCCGAGCGCGGCGAAGGACTGGCGGCCCGACCTGTCCACCACGGTGCTCGGCGACGGGCCCAGCACGGGCCAGGTCCCCGTGGGCAGCCGGGAGGACGGGATCGACGCCTACGCGTTCACGCTGACCGGCGGCAGGTTCGCCACGCTGGACTCCCGGCAGTCGTACGAACCTGCAGACGGGCAGTACCGGGAGACGCTGCACCTCACGCGCGAGAAGAAGAGCGGGCAGTGGCGCATCGACGAGCTGCCGCAGGGCATCGTCATGGGCAAGTCGGACTTCCTGCGCAACTACACCTCCGTCAATAAGTACTACTTCGCGTCGAACACGCCGTCGGAGCCGGCCGGGCAGCCCGTGTCCGTCGCCGATCCGGTCTACGTCCGCAAGAAGGTCGACCCGATGACGCAGACGGTGAGTTCGCTGCTCGAAGGGCCCTCACGCTGGCTGGGGCCGGTCGTCAGATCGAGTTTCCCGACGGGTACGGCGCTCAAGAAGGGCGTCACCTCGCTGACCCCCGACGACCAGAACCGGCTGACGGTGCCGCTCAACGACAAGGCGAGCCGGGTCGGGACCGCCAAGTGCACCGAGATGGCGGCCCAGCTCCTCTACACCCTCCAGGACCTCACCCCCACCGGTGTCGACGAGGTCGCGCTGCAGCGCTCCAACGGCACCCAGCTGTGCTTCCTCGACAAGGACCAGGCCGAGATCGTCGCCGCGCGCGTCGCGGTGCAGAGTCCCGACTACCAGTACTTCATCGACGGCAAGCACCGCCTCGTACGCGTGGCCGGCGGCAACCCCGACCCCGACGACAAGGTCTCCCCGGTGCCGGGCGCGCTCGGCGAGGGCGAGAAGCAGCTCCGGTCCGCGGCGGTCTCGCGCGACGAGAACAGCGCCGCCGGGGTCTCGCTGGACGGGACCTCGCTGTACGTGGGATCGCTGGTGTCCGGCGGATCGCTCGGCGAGCCCGTGCTGACCAGCCAAGGTGCCACCAAGGAAGACCGGCTGACCACACCCAGCTGGGACGGCGACGGCGACCTCTGGGTGGCCGACCGCAACCCCGTGAAGCCCCGGCTGCTGCTCCTGAAGAAGGGCGCGGGTGAGCCGCTGGAGGTGAGGACCCCGGGCCTCGACGGGCGTATCGAGGCGGTACGGGTGGCCGCCGACGGGGTGCGGATCGCGCTCATCGTGGAGAAGGACGGCCTGCGGTCGCTCTACATCGGGCGGATCGAGCGGGACGAACGGTCGGCGGAGACGTCGGACGGGTCGGCCCAGGAGGAGACTGCGGCGAAGCCGGGGCA
The DNA here is from genome assembly GCF_021545335.1 of Streptomyces sp. GQFP. GTDB lineage: Bacteria > Actinomycetota > Actinomycetes > Streptomycetales > Streptomycetaceae > Streptomyces. The sequence goes on from NZ_CP089312.1 coordinate 6,412,941, forward strand.
GAAGGCCGGGGAGCAGTCGGTCGTGTCGGTTCTCGAACTGCACTCCGTGACACCGCAGTTGGAGGAGGTCACCGCCATGTCGTGGGCCGGGGACAGCCGGCTCGTGGTGGTGGGGCGTGAGCAGCGCGGCGTCCAGCAGATGGCATACGTGCAGGTCGACGGCTCGACGCCGGTGGGATCGGCGCCGACCGCGCTGACCGGCGTGAAGGCCGTCGCCGCGGCCGAGGACGAGAGGCTGCCGCTGGTGGCGTACTCGGAGGAGGACGGGATCGTGCGGCTGATGGCGGGGTCCAAGTGGCAGAAGCTGGTCAAGGAGGGGTCGGCTCCGGTGTATCCGGGGTGAGGCCTCCCGCTGTCCTGGGGGCCGCGGTGGTCTTGCTGTGGTGCGGGGCCGCGGTGGTCCTGCGGTGGTTCTCAGGTGGTTCTGTTTGACGGCTCGTCGGATGTCCGGCGGGCCGTCGGCGTTTCCGGGTGCTGTCCGGGCGCTGTTTTCGGGGCGCGGGGAGTTATCCACAGGGCGTTGTCCACAGGGGTGGCCGGGTCGCGCCGGTGTTGGCACAGTGGTGGGCATGCGGGGGTGGTGGCAGGACCTCAGTGACCTGGTGCTGCCGGCCGAGTGCGGAGGCTGTGGGAGGCCTCGCACGGTGCTCTGCCCGGAGTGCCGTGCCGCCCTGGACGGGGCCGCACCGAGCCGGGTGCGACCTGTGCCGGAGCCGCCCGGGCTGCCGGTGGTGCACGCGGCGGCCCGGTACGAGGACGAGGTGCGTGCGGTACTCCTCGCGCACAAGGAAAGGGGTTCATTGGCGCTCGCGGGGCCGCTTGGGACGGCTCTGGCGGGTGCTGTACGGGCAGGGCTGCCGACCGGGGCCCTGCGCGGTGGTACGGGTGTGCTGCTCGTGCCTGTGCCGTCCGCGCGTCGGGCCGTGCGGGCCCGGGGGCACGATCCGGCTCGGCGGATCGCGCTCGCGGCGGCGGGGGCGCTGCGCGGGTCCGGTACGCCGGCCCGGGTACTGGCGGTGCTGCGGCAGCGGCGTGCCGTGGCCGACCAGGCGGGCCTCAACTCCCGGCAGCGGTTGGACAATCTCGCGGGTGCGCTGGGCGTGGTTGCGGGGGGTGGGCGGTTGTTGGTGGGTGGGGGAGGCGGGGGTGGGGAGGGGGGAGGGGGAGGGGCCCCCGGGGCCCCCGGCTCGGGCTCTGGTGGGGGTGCTGTTGTTCTGGTCGACGATCTGATGACGACCGGGGCCTCGCTGGCTGAAGCCGCGCGTGCGGTGCGGGAAGCGGTTGTGGACGTGAGAGGGGCGAGGAACGCCGTGTATTCGGGAGCGGGGTGGGAAGGCAGAGGGGAACGGTGGCCGGGAGCCGCGGGCACGGGTGTGGAGCGGAGGCCGGGAGTGTCGGGAATGGTGGCGCCGGCCGCCTTCGAAGTCATGATCTGCGCGGCTGTGGTCGCTGCGACGCCTGATTCTTTCGAAATAAACCGGAACTGACCGAGAACTTGCATCGTTGCAGGTAGTGAGAGGGTCAATTCACTTGAACGGAGGTACGCGCCGGTAGAGGGTGACGACATCCGTCCGGGCGAGATATGTTCGGTTGTGAGGGAAAGCCGCAGGCCACACCTCGCAAATCCGAATGCCGTGCTGCGGGTTTTGCTTAATCACCCCAGCCGGCCGAGTGGGGATCTTGCCCATGGGGGAGGAGGAGGTGGAAGTCGCCGAGTCCGAGGTTCCGGGGCACACCGGAGCCTGGTGCAAAAGGGAGACGCTCCGCCACTGAAGCGGAGCGATCCGGGAACGGAGTTCTGCGTGGACATCGTCGTCAAGGGACGCAAGACCGAGGTGCCCGAGCGGTTCCGGAAGCACGTGGCCGAGAAGCTGAAGCTGGAGAGGATCCAGAAGCTCGACGGCAAGGTGATCAGCCTCGACGTCGAGGTGTCCAAGGAGCCCAACCCCCGGCAGGCCGACCGCTCCGACCGAGTGGAGATCACGCTCCACTCCCGCGGTCCGGTGATCCGGGCGGAAGCAGCGGCAAGCGACCCGTACGCGGCACTCGACCTCGCGGCTGACAAGCTCGAGGCCCGGCTGCGCAAGCAGCACGACAAGCGTTACACCCGACGGGGCGCAGGCCGGCTCACGGCCGCCGAGGTCGCCGACCACGTCCCGGACGCGGCAACGCTGAACGGCAACGGTCACCCCGTCCACGAGGAAGCCGCGGACGGCGTGCCCATCAAGAGGATCGGCTCGCTGGAAGTGAAGGGCGAAGGCCCCCTCATCGTCCGCGAGAAGACCCACGTTGCCTCCCCGATGACGCTCGACCAGGCTCTCTACGAGATGGAACTGGTAGGGCACGACTTCTACCTGTTCGTCGACTCCGAGACCAAGGAACCGAGCGTCGTCTACCGGCGGCACGCCTACGACTACGGCGTGATTCACCTCAACACGGACCCGATGGTCGCCCATCAGGCGCATTCCCCCGCGGCGGGTGGCACGCTGGGCGGCTGACCGCCCCCGGAGAGAGCCGAGCGGGTGCCCCTGGAGCGCGTGTGCGCCCCCAGGGGCACCCGTGTGCGACCCCTCCGGAACCCGCTCTGTCACCGCACGGTCGCCCGGGCATGGAATCATGGCCGCAACGGCCCAACCGGTGGGCCGTTGCCTTGGGTTGGCGATGGCACAGAACCACAGGCCACAGCCTTCAGGGGGAGGAACGATGGCGGACAGCTTCGGACCGATGCAGGTCGAGGATGCCGATGACAGCGTCACCGGCATGGGCCCGGACACGGGTACCTCGCGCAAGGAGCCGATCAGAGTCCTTGTCGTGGACGACCACGCCCTCTTCCGACGTGGACTGGAGATCGTGCTCGCGGCCGAGGAGGACATCCAGGTCGTCGGCGAGGCGGGGGACGGGGCGGAGGCGGTCGACAAGGCCGCCGATCTGTTGCCCGACATCGTGCTGATGGACGTACGGATGCCGAAGCGCGGTGGGATCGAGGCGTGCACCTCCATCAAGGAGGTCGCGCCCAGCGCCAAGATCATCATGCTGACGATCAGCGACGAGGAAGCCGATCTGTACGAGGCGATCAAGGCGGGGGCGACCGGTTATCTCCTCAAGGAGATCTCCACGGACGAGGTGGCCACGGCCATTCGCGCGGTCGCCGACGGACAGTCGCAGATCAGCCCCTCGATGGCGTCGAAGCTGCTCACCGAATTCAAGTCGATGATCCAGCGGACGGACGAGCGGCGGTTGGTACCCGCGCCGCGGCTCACGGAACGCGAGCTGGAAGTGCTGAAGCTGGTCGCCACCGGGATGAACAACCGGGATATCGCCAAGGAGTTGTTCATCTCCGAGAACACCGTGAAGAACCATGTGCGCAACATCCTGGAGAAGCTGCAGTTGCACTCCAGGATGGAGGCCGTGGTTTACGCGATGCGGGAGAAGATCCTCGAGATTCGGTAACGGCTCGAGATTCGGTAGCGGTGAGTCAGCCCAGGGCCTGGGTCAGTTCCCTTGTCAGGGGGGTGCGTAGGTCCGGGGTGTCCACCCGTTCCACTCGTACGTTCGTGCAGTTCACCCAGGTTGCCGCCTCCAGGAGGGCTTGGGCCACCGCCGGGACCGCCTTCGGGCCGTGCAGGCTGACCTGTCTGGCCACCAGGGTGTTGCCCTCCCTGGCCGGGTCCACTCGTCCGACGAGGTGGCCGCCTGCGAGGACCGGCATCGCGAAGTAGCCGTACACGCGCTTCGGCTTCGGGACGTAGGCCTCCAGGCGGTGCGTGAAACCGAAGATCCGTTCCGTGCGGGCCCGTTCCCAGATCAGGGAGTCGAACGGGGAGAGCAGGGTCGTGCGGTGGCGGCCTCGTGGGAGTGTCTCCAGGGCTGCCGGGTCGGCCCAGGCCGGTTTGCCCCAGCCCTCGACCGTGACGGGGACCAGGCCCGAGTCCGCGATCACCGCGTCGACCTGTTCCGCTTTGAGGCGGTGGTAGTCGGCGATGTCGGAGCGGGTGCCGATGCCCAGGGACTGGCCCGCGAGGCCGACCAGGCGGCGCAGGCACTCGGTGTCGTCCAGTTCGTCGTGCAGCAGCGTGGGCGGGATGGCTCGCTCGGCCAGGTCGTACACCCGCTTCCAGCCTCGGCGTTCCACGCAGACCACCTCGCCGTACATCAGGGCGCGTTCGACGGCGACCTTGGTGCCGGACCAGTCCCACCATTCGCTGGTGCGTTTCGCGCCGCCCAACTCCGTTGCGGTGAGGGGGCCTTCGGTGCGGAGCTGCTTGATGACCTGGTCGTAGGTGCCGGGTGGGAGGTCGTGGTTCCAGTGGGGGCGGGAGCGGTAGGCGCGGCGGCGGAAGGCGAAGTGGGGCCATTCCTCCACGGGGAGGATGCAGGCCGCGTGCGACCAGTATTCGAAGGCGTGGGGGTGGGGGTGGGGGTGGGGGGCGTGTGGGGAGTGGGGTGTGGCTTCTGTTGTGGGGGTGGGGTTCCAGTAGGCGGCTTCGACGTTCTTGCGCGGTATCGCGCCGAGGCGGGCGTACGGGATGAGTTCGTGGGAGCGGGCGAGTACGGAGATCGTGTCGAGCTGGACCGCGCCGAGGTGGCGGAGGATTCCGCGGACGCCTGCCTTGCGGTTGGGGGTGCCCAGGAAGCCTTGGGCTCGTAGGGCGATGCGGCGGGCTTCGTCGGCGGAGAGTTGTGTGTGGGGTGGGGGTGGGGGCGTGGGTGCGGATGTTGGGTGCGGCGGGCTGCTCGTCATGCTTCCGCACGATAGGGGGTGGGACTGACAGTGGGGGGTGAGCTGGGGGTTTGGGTGCGGGGGGTGGTTTTTTCGCCCCCGCCGCCCTTACCCGTTCCCATCCCCTGGGGGCTGCGCCCCCAGCCCCCCGCTGTCGGCCTGGACGGCCTCGTCCTCAAGCGCCGGACGGGCTGGAGGGGGTGCAGGCGGGTGGGTGGGAAGGTCGCGCTGGACGGCCTCGTCCTCAAACGCCGGACGGGCTGGGAGGTGGTGCAGGCGGGTTGGTGGGAAAGTCGCGCTGAACGCGCTTGTCCTCAAGCGCCGGACGGGCTGGAGGGGGTGCAGGCGGGTGGGTGGGAAGAAGCTTGCGCTGAACGCGCTCGTCCTCAATCGCCGGACGGGCTGGATGGTGCGGGCCGGCTGGGGGTGTTCGGGGCCGGGAGGTAGGGGGACGTCGACGGGAGGCCCAGGTCTGACGGGAGTAGGGAGGCCACCCAGCAGTCTCGGCGTACTCCCTTGTTGTTGATTGCTGAGCGGAGGGTTCCTTCCATCGTGAAGCCCGCTCGTTCTGCTGCTGCTCGGGATGGGGTGTTGCCCACCTCCGCCCGCCATTCCACTCGGTCTACCGAGAGGTGGGTGAAGGCCCAGTGGGAGGCTTTGGTTGTGGCTTCTGTGATGTAGCCGTTGCCTCGGTGGGGCTTGGTGGCCCAGAAGCCGATCTCGGCCACTCCCAGGGAGCGCATCGTCAGGGCGAGCATGCCCACCAGTTCCTCCCCTTCGGGGAGGAAGACGCCGAAAGTGAACATCGATCCGTCCGCCCAGCCGTCGGGCACCAGCTGGGTGGTGAAGCTGTGGGCGTGCTCGGGGAGGTAGGGCGACGGGATCGTCGTCCAGCGCTGGATGTCGGCGTCCTGAACCGCGGCGTACACGGCGTCCGTGTCGAGTGGGCCGACCGTGCGCAGGAGCAGGCGGGCCGTGGTGAGCGTGACGGGGTCCATCGGCCGATTCTGCTCGGGGCGGGATGAGGGCGCCATCCCTTTCGCTGAGCGTGAGTTCGTGATCACAATTCGTGCAATTCATGGGTCGGGCGCGGCACCATCCGTGACTCCCGGCCGTTCTCCTTATGGCTGTCCCACTGGCAGGCCTCCCGGCTTGGCGGGGTCCTCGCATACGATGGCCGTTGCTCAGTTAAGACAATGGAAACCGACCGTCCCAGGCCCGACCGGCAAGGAGACCAACCCCCGTGTCCGTCCTCTCGAAGATCATGCGTGCAGGCGAAGGCAAAATCCTGCGCAAGCTGCACCGCATCGCGGACCAGGTCAACTCCATCGAAGAGGACTTTGTCGACCTCTCCGACGCCGAGCTGCGGGCCCTCACCGATGAGTACAAGCAGCGGTACGCCGACGGTGAGAGTCTGGACGACCTGTTGCCCGAGGCCTTCGCCACCGTGCGCGAGGCCGCCAAGCGCGCCCTCGGCCAGCGTCATTACGACGTGCAGATCATGGGCGGCGCAGCGCTCCACCTCGGCTATGTCGCCGAGATGAAGACCGGTGAGGGCAAGACCCTGGTCGGCACCCTGCCCACGTATCTGAACGCCCTCTCCGGAGACGGCGTCCACCTCATCACGGTCAACGACTACCTGGCCGAGCGTGACTCCGAGATGATGGGTCGCGTCCACAAGTTCCTGGGGCTGACCGTCGGCTGCATCCTCGCCAACATGACGCCGGCCCAGCGACGCGAGCAGTACAACTGCGACATCACGTACGGCACGAACAACGAGTTCGGCTTCGACTATCTGCGCGACAACATGGCGTGGTCCAAGGACGAACTCGTCCAGCGCGGCCACAACTTCGCCGTGGTCGACGAGGTCGACTCGATCCTCATCGACGAGGCCCGTACGCCGCTGATCATCTCCGGCCCGGCCGACCAGGCCACCAAGTGGTACGGCGACTTCGCCAAGCTGGTCACGCGCCTCAAGCGCGGCGAGACGGGCAACCCCCTCAAGGGCATCGAGGAGACCGGCGACTACGACGTCGACGAGAAGAAGCGCACGGTCGCCATCCACGAGTCGGGTGTCGCCAAGGTCGAGGACTGGCTGGGCATCGACAACCTGTACGAGTCGGTGAACACGCCGCTGGTGGGCTACCTGAACAACGCCATCAAGGCCAAGGAGCTCTTCAAGAACGACAAGGACTACGTCGTCATCGACGGCGAAGTCATGATCGTCGACGAGCACACCGGCCGTATCCTCGCCGGCCGTCGCTACAACGAGGGCATGCACCAGGCGATCGAGGCGAAGGAAGGGGTGGACATCAAGGACGAGAACCAGACCCTTGCGACCATCACTCTCCAGAACTTCTTCCGTCTCTACGAGAAGCTCTCCGGTATGACCGGTACGGCCATGACGGAGGCCGCCGAGTTCCACCAGATCTACAAGCTCGGTGTCGTCCCGATCCCGACCAACCGCGACATGGTCCGCAAGGACCAGTCGGACCTGATCTACCGCACCGAGGTCGCGAAGTTCGAGGCGGTCGTCGACGACATCGCCGAGAAGCACGAGAAGGGTCAGCCGATCCTCGTCGGCACGACCTCTGTCGAGAAGTCCGAATATCTTTCGCAGCAGCTCTCGAAGCGCGGCATCCAGCACGAAGTGCTGAACGCCAAGCAGCACGACCGGGAGGCGACCATCGTCGCCCAGGCCGGGCGCAAGGGCGCTGTCACGGTCGCCACGAACATGGCCGGCCGTGGTACGGACATCAAGCTCGGCGGCAACCCCGACGACCTCGCCGAGGCGGAGCTGCGCCAGCGCGGCCTCGACCCCGAGGAGCACATCGAGGAGTGGGCCGCGGCCCTGCCGGCCGCCCTGGAGCGGGCCGAGAAGGCCGTCAAGACCGAGTTCGAAGAGGTCAAGGACCTCGGCGGGCTCTATGTCCTCGGCACCGAGCGGCACGAGTCCCGGCGGATCGACAACCAGCTGCGCGGTCGTTCCGGACGTCAGGGCGACCCCGGCGAGTCGCGGTTCTACCTCTCCCTCGGCGACGACCTCATGCGGCTGTTCAAGGCCCAGATGGTCGAGCGCGTCATGTCGATGGCGAACGTTCCGGACGACGTACCGATCGAGAACAAGATGGTCACCCGGGCCATCGCCTCCGCCCAGTCGCAGGTCGAGACGCAGAACTTCGAGACCCGCAAGAACGTCCTCAAGTACGACGAGGTCCTCAACCGGCAGCGCGAGGTCATCTACGGCGAGCGTCGCCGTGTCCTGGAGGGTGAGGACCTGCACGAGCAGGTCCAGCACTTCATGGACGACACCATCGACGCGTACATCGGCGCGGAGACCGCCGAGGGCTTCGCCGAGGAGTGGGACCTGGACCGGCTGTGGGGCGCCTTCAAGCAGCTCTACCCGGTGAAGGTCACCGTCGACGAGCTGGAGGAGGCGGCGGGCGACCGGGCCGGGCTGACCGCCGAGTTCATCTCCGAGTCGATCAAGGACGACATCCACGACCAGTACGCGTCGCGCGAGGAGCAGCTCGGCTCCGAGATCATGCGTGAGCTGGAGCGCCGGGTCGTGCTGTCGGTCCTCGACCGCAAGTGGCGCGAGCACCTCTACGAGATGGACTACCTCCAGGAGGGCATCGGCCTGCGCGCCATGGCGCAGAAGGACCCGCTGGTCGAGTACCAGCGCGAGGGCTTCGACATGTTCACCGCCATGATGGAGGGCATCAAGGAGGAGTCCGTCGGCTACCTGTTCAACCTGGAGGTCCAGGTCGAGCAGCAGGTCGAGGAGGTCCCGGTCGCGGACGCCAAGCCGTCGCTGGACAAGGGCACCGAGGACACCGTGCCGGCCCAGGCGAGCGCCGGTTCCCGGCCGGAGATCCGGGCCAAGGGGCTCGACGCTCCGCAGCGGCGGGACCGGCTCCACTTCTCCGCGCCGACCGTGGACGGCGAGGGCGGTGTCGTCGAGGGCGACCTGGTCGGGGACGACGACGAGGTGCGGTCCGAGGCGGACGGGCTCACGCGCGCGGAGCGGCGCAAGCAGCAGCGGAGTGGGCGGCGGCGCAAGAAGTAAGTAAGGCGGCGGCGCAAGAAGTAAGTAACCAAGTATTTGGTAGTCGCTGTGTGAAGGGCCGGGCATCCGAGGAGGGTGGCCGGCCCTTCTTTCTTGTCCTTGGGTGGGGGAGGGCGGGCGGGGCTCAGTCGTCCGTGTGCGGCCTTCGGGCGCCGCCCAGTTCCACCGCCGTGCAGCGCCAGCGGAAGTCGTGGCCCAGTTCCAGGCGGAAGGCCATCGCGCGGAGCTGGTCGCCGGCGCCGATGCGGGCGAAGGCCTCCAGGGCGCCCTGGCTGGGTTCGTAGTAGCCGACGTCGCGGACCACGGGGCGGGTGCCGCGGGTGCGCAGGGGGCCGCGTTCCGCGAGCCAGGCCAGTTCGTCGTAGGCGCGGCCCACGGTGTGGCGGAGCATGCTGTGGACGGGGCGTTCGCCGCTCAGGACGGCCAGGAGGCGGTCGGCGAAGAGGTCGGTGGGGCGGGGCTGCGGGAGGGGCGCCTGGCGGGGCTGCAGGGGGCGCTGGGGCGTTGTCCTGTGCTGTCCCTGGGTGGGGACCCGGGGCTCGGCGTGGGTTTTGGTGGGGGAGGTCGCTTCGGGGACGGGCGTACGAGGGGTGCCTCCGCCCGGGGTGGTGCGGTGTGGGGTGCTGCCGGGGCGGCGGGTGTCCCGGCGTACCGGCGGGCGGGACGGGGTACGGCGGACCGTCCTTGTCATCACCTTGTTCATGGAATGTCCCCGCTTCTTGGGGCCCGGGTGGGTACCGGGCGGTAACTTTCTGGTGGGGATCTTGTACGGGGAGTAATCGACCGGGTGCAAACAGGGAGAGGCTGCGGTTCGGGGGGCTCCGAGGTTCACTTATCAGAGTGGTTCTCGGAGATGAAAGGCCTGGTGGGCGTGGGGTGTGGGGGTGAATTTCGGGGAGTGGGGTGGACGCTCGGAGAAGCCTGGGCGGGGACTCGAAAGGGGACGCCCCGACGTATTCTGAGGGTCTTCCCGGGTCGTACGGGAGGGTCCCGGCTGCTGGTTTCCGGTTACTGGTTCCGGTGCTGGTTCCGGTCACGGAAACGCCCACTACGAAAGCGGTCAGTCATGCGCGTCTACGTCCCTCTGACCCTCCCTGGCCTTGCCAAGGCGTACAAGACGGGTGAGTTGGGGGCGGGGCCGTTCGTCGCGTACGCCGTCACGCCCGCGTTGCGTGAGTGGTATCTGTCCGACGACATCGAGGAGCTGGAGTACGCGGCGTTGAATCGGGCCGCGCTCGCTTCTCTGCGGTTGCTTGCGATGGAACCCGGGGTGGTGCGGCGGCGGGTGGTTGTCGCCCTTGATGTCGCGGACGGGGTGGCGGTTGCCGACCCCGATCGTGGGCTTGATCCCGGGGCGTTGGGTGAGGTGCGGGTCGGTGGGGCTGTTTCCTTGGGGAAGGCTGCGGCTGTGCATGTCGATTCCGGGGAGGCGGAGGGGGATGTCGCTGCGGCTGCGGATGCGTTGGGGGCTGCGGATCGGGGGGATGACGATGCGCAGTTCGTCGTGGACGGGGCTGAGGATCATGAGCTGCTTTGGTATGCCACGCAGGAGATTCCTAACCTGGTGGGGTTGTTGGGGTGAGGTGTGAGGGGGTGAGGGGTTGGTTTTTTCGCCCCCGCCGCCCCTACCCGTCCATCCCTGGGGGCTGCCGCCCCCAGACCCCCGCTGTCGGCCTGAACGGCCTCGTCCTCAAACGCCGGACGGGCTGAAGATGCCTGGGCCTGCGCTCGAGTGGGGTCTGTCAGTGGTGCGGGGTACGTTCTTCGTATGGGGAAGTACGGAGTGGCGCACATCGTGTGGGACTGGAACGGGACCTTGTTTCATGACACCGATGCCGTCATAGGAGCGACCAACGCGGCGTTCGGGGAGCTGGGGCTGGAGCCCATCACGCTGGAGCAGTACAGGGAGCTGTACTGCGTACCCGTGCCGCGGTTCTACGAGCGGCTGCTCGGGCGGCTGCCCACCGAGGCCGAGTGGGCTGTCATGGATGACATCTTTCATCGGTATTACGCGGAGCATCGCGTGGCGTGTGAGCTGGCCGTGGGTGCGCGGGATCTGCTTGCCGGGTGGCAGTCGGCCGGGCGTAGTCAGTCCATTCTGAGTATGTATGGGCATGACGAACTTGTTCCGCTGGTGCGGGGGTTCGGGATCGAGCCGCATTTTCTGCGTGTTGACGGGCGGACCGGGCCTTCCGGTGGCAGCAAGGCCGAGCACATGGTGCGTCATCTCGGTGCGCTCACCGGTGTCGAGGCCGCGCGCACTGTGGTGATCGGGGATGCCGCCGATGACGCGATCGCCGCCCGGCATGTGGGGGCGCGCGCCGTGCTCTACACCGGTGGGTCCCATGCGCGGGCCAGTCTTGAAGCGGTGGGTGTGCCTGTGGTGGACAGCCTGGAGGAGGCCGTCGCGGAGGCCGAGCGCCTGGCCGCGTAGGGCGGACTGTGGGGGTTTCGGGTCCTCCCCCTTCTCCCGCTGTTCAGAATGTCAAACTTCCCGGCCTGCTTTTGTACACAAATGGCTCATGACGTGGCCCCCGTCATGAGCGATAGCCTGGTGGCGTGATCAGCGCGATACGTCGCGGGGGCGTTCTTGCCCCTGCCCTGCGCCCGGAGTGCACGGACCACATCCGTGCCCGGGCGGTGATCGCTGGTCGGCGCGGGCGGGACGGAACCCCGAGGGTTCCCAGGGCGCCGTACGCATCCCATGGACCGGCGTTGCCGAGAGCAGTGTCACACTCCGTCGGGGTGCCGAGAATGGCCGATAACCCCCCGCTCTTCCCACCCTGCGGCATAGCGTCGGAACTGACCGGAGACCCCGCGTCGTGGCGTTGTGCCGGAGAGGGAGACCTACTTCCTTCTACGTCACGCAACGACGCGCGACAGGAGCCAGAGGACAATGCAGACCAAGCTGGACGAAGCCAAGGCCGAGCTGCTCGAAAGGGCCGCCCGGGTAGCTGAGAACAGCCCGGTCGGGGGGCACCTACCGACTGGGACGACACGTGCAACCACGCCCGGCGGAGACCCCGGCACCCCGGACCACGACACCGTGCTCGCGTTCCTCCAGCGCTACTACCTGCACACGGCCCCGGAGGACCTCGCCGACCGCGACCCGGTCGACGTCTTCGGCGCCGCTTTCTCGCACTACCGGCTGGGCGAGACACGGCCGCAGGGCACGGCGAGCGTGCGGGTGCACACCCCGACCGTCGAGGAGAACGGCTGGACGTGCAGCCACTCCGTCGTCGAGGTCGTGACGGACGACATGCCCTTCCTCGTCGACTCGGTCACCAACGAACTGTCCCGGCAGGGGCGCGGTATCCATCTCGTCGTCCATCCGCAGTTCGTCGTACGACGGGACCTCACCGGCAAACTCGTCGAGGTGCTGCCCGCCCATGCGACCGGGAGTGCGGCGAGCGCCGAGCTGCCGCACGACGCGCACGTCGAGTCGTGGATCCATGTCGAGATCGACCGTGAGACCGACCGGGCCGATCTGAAGCAGATCACCAACGACCTGCTGCGCGTCCTGTCCGACACCCGTGAGGCCGTCGAGGACTGGGAGAAGATGCGCGACTCCGCACTGCGCATCGCCGAGGAACTGCCCAAGGAGCCCACCGCCGACGACCTGCGCGACCAGGACGTCGAGGAGGCGCGCGAACTGCTGCGCTGGCTCGCGGACGACCACTTCACCTTCCTCGGCTACCGAGAGTACGAGCTGCGTGAGGATGATTCGCTGGCCGCCGTAGCCGGTACGGGACTTGGCATTCTGCGGTCCGATCCGCACCACTCCGAGCACGAGGGGCATCCGGTCAGCCCGTCCTTCGAGCGGCTGCCCGCCGACGCCCGCGCCAAGGCCCGCGAGCACAAGCTTCTTGTACTGACCAAGGCCAACAGCCGGGCGACTGTTCATCGGCCGTCCTATCTCGACTACGTCGGGGTCAAGAAGTTCGACGAGAACGGTGAGGTCGTCGGGGAGCGGCGGTTCCTGGGGCTGTTCTCCTCCGCCGCCTACACCGAGTCCGTGCGCCGGGTGCCCGTCGTCCGCCGCAAGGTCGACGAGGTGCTGCGCGGCGCCGGCTTCTCGCCCAACAGCCATGACGGGCGCGACCTCCTGCAGATCATGGAGACCTACCCGCGCGACGAGCTGTTCCAGACTCCGCCCGATGAGCTCCGGTCGATCGTCACGTCCGTTCTCTACCTTCAGGAGCGGCGCAGGCTTCGGCTCTACCTGCGCCAGGACGAGTACGGGCGCTACTACTCCGCCCTCGTCTATCTGCCCCGCGACCGGTACACCACCGGCGTACGGCTGCGGATCATCGACATCCTGAAGGAGGAACTCGGCGGTACCAGCGTCGACTTCACCGCCTGGAACACCGAGTCGATCCTTTCCCGGCTGCACTTCGTCGTTCGCGTTCCGCAGGGGACCGAGCTGCCGCAGCTCTCCGACCGGGACAAGGAGCGCATCGAGGCGCGGCTCGTCGAGGCCGCCCGGTCCTGGGCCGACGCCTTCGCCGAGGCCCTCAACGCCGAGTGCGGCGAGGAGCGCGCCGCCGAACTGCTGCGCCGGTACGGGAACGCCTTCCCCGAGGGCTACAAGGCCGACCACAACCCGCGCGCCGCCGTCGCCGACCTCGTCCACCTCGAAAAGCTGGGCGTCGGCACGAACTTCGCGCTGAGCCTGTACGAGCCGGTGGGCGCCGCGCCCGGTGAGCGCCGGTTCAAGATCTACCGCACCGGCGAGTCCGTCTCGCTGTCCGCCGTACTGCCCGTCCTCAACCGGCTCGGCGTCGAGGTGATCGACGAACGGCCGTACGAGCTGCGCTGCGCGGACCGGACCACCGCCTGGATCTACGACTTCGGGCTCCGGCTGCCCAAGTCGCTGAGCGGCGGCGGGGATTATCTCGGGGACGACGGCCGCGAGCGTTTCCAGGAGGCTTTCTCGGCCACCTGGACCGGGCAGGCCGAGAACGACGGCTTCAACGCGCTGGTGCTGAGCGCTGGCCTCGACTGGCGCCAGGCGCTGGTGCTGCGGGCGTACGCCAAGTACCTGCGGCAGGCCGGTTCCACGTTCAGCCAGGACTACATGGAGGACACCCTCCGGAACAATGTCCACACCACCCGGCTGCTCGTATCGCTGTTCGAGGCGCGGATGTCGCCGGAGCGGCAGCGGGCGGGCCTTGAGCTGACCGACGCGCTCATGGAGGAGCTGGACGCGGCCCTCGACCAGGTGGCCTCCCTCGACGAGGACCGCATCCTGCGGTCCTTCCTCACCGTCATCAAGGCGACCCTGCGGACGAACTTCTACCAGGAGAGCGCGGGCGGGAAGCCGCACGACTACGTCTCCATGAAGTTCGACCCGCAGGCCATCCCGGACCTGCCGGCGCCGCGTCCGGCGTACGAGATCTGGGTGTACTCGCCCCGGGTCGAGGGCGTGCACCTGCGGTTCGGGAAGGTCGCGCGCGGCGGGCTGCGCTGGTCGGACCGCCGGGAGGACTTCCGTACGGAGATCCTCGGGCTGGTCAAGGCGCAGATGGTGAAGAACACCGTCATCGTGCCGGTCGGCGCCAAGGGCGGGTTCGTCGCCAAGCAGCTGCCGGATCCGAGTGTGGACCGGGACGCGTGGCTCGCCGAGGGGGTCCGCAGCTACAAGACGTTCATCTCGGCGCTCCTCGACATCACCGACAACCTGGTGGCCGGTGAGGTCGTGCCGCCCGCCGACGTCGTACGGCACGACGAGGACGACACCTATCTCGTCGTCGCCGCCGACAAGGGCACGGCGACCTTCTCCGACATCGCCAACGAGGTCGCCCAGGCGTACAACTTCTGGCTCGGCGACGCCTTCGCGTCGGGTGGCTCGGCCGGGTACGACCACAAGGGCATGGGCATCACCGCGCGAGGCGCCTGGGAGTCCGTCAAGCGGCACTTCCGTGAGCTGGGCGTCAACACGCAGAGCGAGGACTTCACCGTCGTGGGTGTCGGTGACATGAGCGGTGACGTTTTCGGGAATGGCATGTTGCTCTCCGAACACATCCGGCTCGTCGCCGCCTTCGACCACCGGCACATCTTCATCGACCCGAATCCGGATGCGGCCACCTCGTACGCGGAGCGGCGGCGGATCTTCGAGCTGCCGAGGTCGAGCTGGGCGGAGTACGACAGCCAGCTGATCTCGTCCGGGGGCGGCATCTTCCCCCGTACCGCCAAGGCCATCCCGGTCAACTCGCACATCCGCGAGGCGCTCGGCATCGAGGCCGGGATCGCCAAGATGACACCGGCCGACCTGATGAAGGCGATCCTTCAGGCGCCGGTCGACCTGCTGTGGAACGGCGGCATCGGCACGTACGTCAAGTCGAGTACGGAGTCCCACGCCGACGTCGGTGACAAGGCCAACGACGCCATCCGCGTCGACGGCGGCGACCTGCGCGTCAAGGTCGTCGGCGAGGGCGGCAACCTCGGGCTCACCCAGCTCGGGCGGATCGAGTTCGCGCAGCGCGGCGGGAAGATCAACACCGACGCCATCGACAACAGCGCGGGCGTGGACACCTCCGACCACGAGGTGAACATCAAGATCCTGCTCAACTCCCTTGTCACGGAAGGCGACATGACCGTCAAGCAGCGCAACACGCTGCTGGCGAAGATGACCGACGAGGTCGGCGGGCTCGTCCTGCGCAACAACTACGCGCAGAACACGGCCATCGCCAACGCCCTCGCCCAGTCCAAGGACATGCTCCACGCCCAGCAGCGCTTCATGCGCCACCTGGTGCGGGAAGGGCATCTGGACCGGGCCCTCGAATTCCTTCCGACGGACCGGCAGATCCGTGAACGGCTCGGCGGCGGGCAGGGGTTGACCGGTCCGGAGACGGCCGTGCTCCTCGCGTACACGAAGATCACGGTCGCCGACGAGCTGCTGCGCACCTCGCTCCCCGAAGACCCGTATCTGCGCCGCCTGTTGGACGCCTACTTCCCGAGTGCGCTGCGCAAGAAGTTCCCCGAGCAGATCGACGGGCACGCGCTGCGCCGCGAGATCATCACGACCGTTCTCGTCAACGACACGGTCAACACGGGCGGTACGAGCTTCCTGCACCGGCTGCGCGAGGAGACCGGCGCCTCGCTGGAGGAGGTGGTGCGGGCGCAGACCGCGGCTCGCGCGATCTTCAACTCCGGCGCGGTGTGGGACGGGGTCGAGGCGCTGGACAACACGGTCGAGGCCGCCGTCCAGACCCGGATCCGCCTGCACTCGCGGCGACTTGTCGAGCGCGGCACCCGCTGGCTGCTCAACAACCGGCCCCAGCCGCTCCAACTCACGGAGACCATCGAGTTCTTCGGCGAGCGGGTCGGTCAAGTCTGGTCCCAGCTGCCCAAGTTGCTGCGCGGCGCGGATCTGGACTGGTACCAGAAGATCTACGACGAGCTGACGGGCGCCGGTGTCCCCGACGCACTCGCCACCCGGGTCGCGGGCTTCTCGTCCGCCTTCCCGACGCTGGACATCGTCTCGGTCGCCGACCGGATGGGCCGTAACCCGATGGACGTCGCCGAGGTCTACTACGACCTCGCCGACCGGCTCCACATCACCCAGCTGATGGACCGCATCATCGAGCTGCCGCGCGCCGACCGCTGGCAGTCCATGGCCCGCGCCTCCATCCGAGAGGACCTCTACGCGGCCCACTCGGCGCTCACGGCGGACGTCCTCGCGGTCGGCAACGGCTCGTCGACGCCCGAGCAGCGCTTCAAGGCGTGGGAGGAGAAGAACGCGGCGATCCTGGGCCGGGCGCGCACGACCCTGGACGAGATCCAGAGCTCGGACGCCTTCGACCTGGCGAACCTGTCGGTCGCGATGCGCACGATGCGGACGCTGCTGCGGACGCATTCGTAAGCGGTGCACGTGAAGAGGGGCGCCCCGGGCCGTCACGGCTCGGGGCGCCCCCGTTTTTCTTGACAACTGTTAGAGAAAAGCAGACAGGGAATTTACCCTTTCCTGCTAGACGGGACACCTCGGATAAAGTCGCGGGCGTGAGTGTGAACGTCTCCGAGAACCCGATTTCGGTTCCTGTCCGGCCGGTGCGGCGCGTAATCCTCGAAGCGGTGAAATTCGGGGCCGTCGGCGGCAGCGGTGTGCTTGTGAACTTCCTGTTCTTCAACCTGCTGCTGCACGGGCTCGGTTGGCGGGCGATGACGGCGACCGTGTTGGCCAGCCTGATCGCCATGGGCAGTAACTACCTGGGTTTCCGCTATTTCACGTACCGGGACAGGGCCTCACGTACCAGGCAGCAGATCGCGCTGTTCTTCGTGTTCAGCGCGATCGGCATCGCGATGGAGAGCGGGCTGTTCTACATCGGTTATCACGGCCTGGGGCTGCACGGGCCGGTCGAGTCGAATGCCGTGAAGGGCGTCTCGATCGTGCTGGCTTCCGGGTTCCGGTTCCTTGTTTATCGGACGTGGGTTTTCCGCCACTAGGCCACTACTAGGCGGCTTTGGGAGCTGCTTTGGCCGGGCGGTTCGTGAAGGCCTCGTACTCCTTCAGTACGTCGTCGGTCGGGCCGTCCATGCGGAGTTCGCCGCGTTCCAGCCACAGGACGCGGTCGCAGGTGTCCCGGATCGACTTGTTGTTGTGGCTGACCAGGAACACCGTGCCGGCGTGCTTGCGCAGTTCGCGGATGCGTTCCTCGGAGCGCTGCTGGAAGGAACGGTCGCCGGTCGCCAGTGCCTCGTCGATCAGCAGGACGTCGTGGTCCTTGGCGGCGGCGATGGAGAAGCGTAGCCGGGCGCCCATGCCGGAGGAGTACGTGCGCATCGGGAGGGTGATGAAGTCGCCCTTCTCGTTGATCCCCGAGAAGTCGACGATGCCCTGGTAGCGCTCCTTGATCTGCTCCCGGGACATGCCCATCGCGAGGCCGCCGAGATAGACGTTGCGCTCGCCCGTCAGGTCGCCCATCAGGGCCGCGTTGACGCCGAGGAGGGAGGGCTGGCCGTCGGTGTAGATGTGGCCGTGCTCCACCGGGAGGAGGCCCGCTACCGCCTTGAGCAGCGTGGACTTGCCGGAGCCGTTGGTGCCGATCAGGCCGATTGCCTCGCCGCGGTAGGCGACGAAGGAGACGCTCTTGACGGCGTGTACCTTGCGCACCCCTGCCGCCTTCTCGCTCTGCTTGCGTCGCATCATGCGGTTGAGCGCGGCGGTCGCGGTGCCGCGTCCGGCGCCCGTGCCGTTGACCCGGTAGACGATGTCGACGTGGTCGGCGACGACGGTGGGGATCGGCTCGCTCTGGGTCGCGCTCTGGTTCTCGTTCGGGTTCTCAGCCACGGCCGTACGTCTCCTCAGCCTTCCAGAAGTAGATGAAGCCGCCGACGCCGACGAGCAGCGCCCAGCCGGTCGCGATCGGCCAGACGTGCGCCGGCAGCTGGCTGGAGTGGTAGCTGTCGATCAGCGCGAAGCGCATCAGGTCGATGTAGATCGCGGCGGGGTTGGTCTCCAGCAGCACCGACACCACGTGCGGCAGGTTGTCCTTCGTGGCCAGCTTGTCGATGCTCCACATGACCCCGGACACGTACATCCAGGTGCGCAGCACGAACGGCATCAGCTGGGCGATGTCCGGAGTGGACGCCCCCATCCGCGCCATGATCATCGACACGCCCGCGTTGAACACGAACTGGAGTACCAGGGCAGGGATGACCAGCAGCCAGGAGGCGCTGATCGGGATGCCGAAGCAGAGCAGGATCACGATCAGCGCGGCCATCGAGAACAGCAGCTGCTGGAGCTGCTGGAGGCAGAACGAGATCGGCAGGGCCGCGCGCGGGAAGTGCAGGGCCCGTACGAGGCCGAGGTTGCCGGCGATCGCGCGGGTGCCCGCCATGATCGAGCTCTGTGTGAACGTCCAGATGAACACGCCCGTGACCAGGAACGGGATGTAGTCCGGCACGCCGTGCTTGGTGCCCAGCAGGACACCGAAGATGAAGTAGTAGACCGCCGCGTTGAGCAGCGGGGTCATCACCTGCCAGACCTGACCGAGCTTCGCCTGGCTGTACTGGGCGGTCAGCTTGGCGGTGGCGAACGCGGTGATGAAGTGGCGCCGCGCCCAGAGCTGGCGGACGTACGTCGGCAGGCTGGGTCGGGCCCCGCTGACCGAGAGGCCGTGCCGGAGGGCGTACGCCGAGAGGTCGCCCTCGGGCGGGACGACCGGTGCCGCGGGGGGCGTGGACTGGGGCGGTGTGTCGAGGGCCTGGCTCACATCCGCTGCTTTCGCTTGGGGGAGTGGAGAGGGGTGGAGAGGGGGGTGTCTTACGCGTTTCTTGCCAAACTCTTACGTCGGGACGGGACCGTATCGTCGTAACGGGAGCGTATTCCGATTCGGCGTCGGAACGCAACCGTTTCGTCGTGACGCCCCTATGCTGGTCCGTATGACGACGAACGCCGACGAGCCCGGGACCGCACCGGCGCGGACCCGCCGCCGGGCCCCCGCCGGGGCCGCCGTACTGCGGGAGGACGTGACGGAGGCCATTCGCGCGGCCGTGTTCGAGGAGCTGGCGGCCGTCGGATACGCCCGGATGTCCATCGAGGGCATCGCGCGCCGGGCGGGCGTCGGCAAGACGGCGGTGTACCGGCGCTGGCGTTCGAAGCTGCACCTGGTGCTCGACCTGGTCTCGGCGATCGCGGTGCAGGGGCTGCCGGCGCCGGACACGGGCACGCTGGAGGGCGATCTGCGGCTGCTGTACGAGCTGACATCCCGTGCCCTGCGCCACCCGGTGGCCTCGCAGGTCATCCCGGACCTCCAGGCGGAGGCGGCCCGCAACCCCGAGATCGCCGACGCCATGCAGAAGGCGCTGCGGGAGGGGCAGGAAGGCGTCGCGAGCGGGATCGTGGCGGCGGCGGAGGCGAGGGGCGAGGTCCGCGCGGGCATCGACGCCGACCTGGCCCTCGACCTGATCTCGGGGCCGCTCTACTGGCGCTCGGTGGTGATCCGCAGCCCGAAGCTGCCCAAGGGGTATCTGGGGTCGCTGGCCCGGGCGACCACGGCGGCGCTCAAGGCGCTGTAGAGCACGTACGGGAACGGGGGCGGGCGGTGACCGATGGTCACCGCCCGCCCCCGTTCCCGCCGCTGATTCAGGCATGCTGCGCCTGCCCCCGGCCCTTCAGCAGGGCCGATCCCGCGCCCAGCGACACGACTCCCATGCCGACGGCGGTCGCGATGCCCTGTGCGCCGTCCACCGCGAAGGGCGCGACGGCCGCCACGGCGAGGTTGAGGAGGAACAGGAACCAGAGGACCGGACGGGACGAGAGCAGCGCCTTCATGGGATTGCCTTTCGGAAGGGGGGGAGCGGTGTGCTTCCGAGATCAACGATCCCGGGATCCGATCGCCGCCACGAGGGAGTGCTCTCCCGACCCCAGGGTGTAGCGGGCTACACCCTCACCCGGGAGCAGGGTCTCCCGCGCACCGGCGATGGCGTCGCCTAGCCTGCTGACCATGTGGAAGACACTGCGGCAAGCAGCGCGGGCCACGGTCCAGCTGGTCGCGGTCGCGATCCTGGCCTTCGGCTCGTACATATTCATCACCGTCCTGCTGATCACGGCCACCGTCTCGCTCGCGGTCGTCGGCATCGGGTTGCTGCCCGAGACGGTCCTGCTCATCCGGCGGATCGCCGGCACCAAGCGGCGGATGGCGACCGAGTGGTCGGGCGTGGAGATCCCCGAGGCGTATCTGCCCATCGAGGGCAAGCTGAAGGAGAAGCTGCGCACGGTCGTCCGCGACCCCGGCACACGCACGGACCTGCGCTGGATGCTCGCCCACTATGTGTACGGGGCCCTGCCGCTGCTGATGATCCCGCTGTGGCCGGTCGGCCTGGTCGTCGACGGTGTGTGGTGCGGGCTGCTGCGCCGCGAGGCGGTCGTCCTCCCCCTGATCAGCGGGCTCGCCGACCTCGACGCCTCCTGGTCGGCCACCCTGCTCAAGCCCTCCCCGAAGGCACAGCTCGTCGAGCGGGTCGAACAACTGAAGGCGACCCGAGCCGACGCGGTCGCCGCGCACGGAGCCGAACTCCGGCGCATCGAACGCGACCTGCACGACGGCGCCCAGGCCCGCCTGGTCTCCCTGTCCATGCGGATCGGCCTCGCGAAACGGGCGTACGACCGTGACCCGGAGGCCGCCCGCAAGCTGCTGGAGGACGCCCAGGACCAGGCAGAGGAGGCGCTGACCGAACTGCGCAACGTGGTGCGCGGCATCCATCCGCCGATCCTCACGGACCGGGGTCTTGTGGGCGCCGTACGGGCCCTGGCGTCGAGCAGCGGCCTGGAGGTCGGCGTGGTCGACGACGGTGTCGAGGACGGCGTACGGGCACCCGCGGCCGTGGAGGCCGGCGCCTACTTCGTGATCGCCGAGGCGCTGACGAACGCGGCGGAGCGAGCGGCGTCGGCTACCTGCTCAAGGACCGCATCGGCAGGGTCGACGAGTTCCTCGACGCCCTGGACCGCGTGGCCGCCGGCGGCACGGCCCTCGACCCCGAGGTGGTCGCCGAACTCCTCACCCGCCGCCGCGACTCCCCCCTCGACTCCCTCACCCCGCGCGAACGCGAGGTCCTGAAGCTGATGGCGGAGGGCCACGACAACACGATGATCGCCAAGACCCTGGTGGTCACGGAACGCTCGGTCAGCAAACACATCGGCAACGTGTTCCTGAAGCTGGGCCTGCCGCCGAGCGACAGCGGACATCGTCGGGTGCTGGCGGTACTGGCCTACCTGAACAACCAGTAGGCCCCCGGGCCTACCCTCGCTAGCCTGCCCGCATGGCCGATTCCCCTGTCGCCCGCTTCTACGACCAACTCGCCCCCGACTACCACCTCCTCTACGCCGACTGGGACGCGAGCGTCGCCCGGCAGGGTGCGGCCCTTGATCGGGTCATCCGGGAGCGGTTCGGGGCGGGCGCCGGGGCGGTGCTCGACTGTGCCTGTGGGATCGGGACGCAGGCCGTCGGGCTGGCGATGCGGGGGTACGACGTCGTCGGGAGCGATGTCAGTGGGGTGGCCGTCGGGCGGGCCGTGGCGGAGGCCGCCGATCGGGGGGTGCGGTTTCGGGGCGCTGTCGGTGACATGCGGCAACTGCCCTTCCGTGGCGGGCAGTTCGATGTCGTCGTCTGTGCCGACAATGCCCTGCCCCATCTGCTCACCGAGGCGGATGTGCGTGCCGCTCTCGTCGACATGCGGCGTGTGCTGCGGGACGGTGGGGTGCTGCTGGTCAGTACGCGGCCCTACGACGAGATCCTCGCCGAGCTGCCCGCCGCCACCCAGCCCAGCGTGTCCCGGTCCGGGGGCGGGCGTGCCGTCGGATTCCAGCTCTGGGACTGGCATGCGGACGGGGAGCGGTACGACCTGGAGCACTTCGTGCTGCAGGAGCAAGGGGAGGAGGGGTGGGCCGTGCGGGTGCGGCGGGCCACTTACTGGGCGCTTCGGCAGCGGCAGTTGGCCGCGTTCGTCGCCGACTCCGGCTTCTCCGAGGTGACTTGGGGAGAGCCTGCCGCGACCGGGTTCTTTCAGTCGCTCCTTGTCGCTACGGCCCAGGCGTAGTCCCTGCCTCCGGGTGCAGGCGTACCCACCCCTCCCACGCCGAGGTGATCATGTCCTGGACGTCGTGCTTCGCCTTCCAGCCCAGTTCGGTGGCGATGCGGTCGGCCGAGGCCACGACCCTCGCCGGGTCGCCCGGGCGGCGCGGGGCCACGACCGGGGGCAGGGTGTGGCCCGTCGCCTCGTTCACCCGGTCGATCATCTCGCGGACCGAAACCCCCTCCCCCCGGCCGATGTTGAGGGTGAGCGCGCGGCCCGGCGTCGCTTCCAGCGCCCGGGCGGTCGCCACATGGGCCTCCGCCAGATCCGTCACGTGGATGTAGTCCCGTACGCAGGTGCCGTCCGGGGTCGGGTAGTCGTCGCCGAAGACGCGCGGGGGTTCGTCGGCCGTCAGTCGTTCGAAGATCATCGGGATGATGTTGAAGACACCCACGTCCGCCAGCTCCGGGACCGCCGCGCCGGCCACGTTGAAGTAGCGGAGGCACGCCGTCGACAGGCCTGTCGCCCGGCCCGTCGCCCGGACCAGCCACTCACCCGCCAGCTTCGTCTCGCCGTACGGACTCATCGGCACGCACGGCGTCTCCTCCGTCACCAGATCCACATCCGGCATGCCGTACACCGCCGCCGACGACGAGAACACGAAGGACGCGACCTCGGCCGCCGTGACCGCTTCCAGCAGGACGCGCAGCCCCTCCACGTTCTCCCGGTAGTAGTGCAGGGGGCGGTCCACCGACTCGCCCACCTGCTTCTTCGCCGCCAGATGGACCACGCCCGTCACCTCGTGGTCCCGCAGGGCGCGTGCCACCCGCTCGCCGTCCAGGGTCGAGCCGACGACCAGGGGTACGCCGTCCGGCACACGCTCGGCGATACCGGTGGACAGGTCGTCGTACACCACGGCCCGCTCGCCCGCCTCCGTCATCGCGCGGACGACATGCGCCCCGATGTAGCCGGCACCGCCGGTGATCAGCCAGGTCATATGGGGTCGTCCCCTCGTGTGGTCGGGTGGCCGCTCGGGCTTTGTCAGCTAACTCCCGTTACGGCACACTTAGTTCCCGCTCGGGGAGTGAAGCGACGGACGCGGGCGGTGAAGGGTGCGGAATCGCGGCCGGGCGGGTCGCTCGCCACAACCGTACGAAGGACGTGATCGCCGCCGCTGCCAGCAGGCCGTTGCGTACGACCATCACCGCCACGCCCGTCCACGTGCAGCCGATGACCTCGGCGTACATGGCCGGGTAGTCGACGCTGGTCACCGCGGTGGCCGCCAGCAGCAGCCAGGCCACCGGGCGCTGGCTGGTGTGCCGCGAGGTCAGGCAGACGGCGGCCAGGCCGAGCAGCCAGACCATGTACTGCGGGCTGATCACCCGGCTGGTGATCGTGAAGAGGAGTACGGCGGTCAGCGCCGCGTCGAACGGCGTCGCCTCCGTCCAGTGCCTGGCCCGTACCCGCCACAGCAGCAGGAGCCCGAACGCCACGACCGTCAGGCCGAGGGACAGGGCGGCCACGGACGACACGTACGGGCCCACGAACTCCATCGCGCCGTACTGGTAGCGCACGCGCCCCTCCCACCCGGCGCGCGTGGCGAGGGCAAGCGCGGTACCGCCGAACGACTCGATCTGCACGCCCCGTCCGCCCTGTTGGCGCAGGAAGGAGAACGGGTCGCTGAAGGCCACCGCCAGGACGGCCAGCGCGGCCGTCGCCGTGACCGTCGCGGACGTCCACGCCGACCGGGTCGTACGGCCCCTCGGCAGACCCACCAGCACCAGCGCGGGCCAGACCTTCACCAGGGCGCCCAGTGCCGCGAAGGCGCCGCACGCGCGCGGGGAGCGCGACAACGTCAACAGGGAGATGACGGCCAACGCCGTGACCTGCACGTCGTAGCGCGCGAGCGGCACCTGGAGGAGCAGCGGCAGACCCGCCGTCCAATAGGCGGCACCGCGCAGGGAACGCCCGGGACGCCGTCCCGCGCGCGTGAGGGCGATCAGGATCAGGGCGTCGGTGGCGAGCGTGAGCGCCACGAACGCCTCGAAGTACGTCAGCGGCGGCAGCAGCGCGGGCGACAGCAGCACCGGACCCGCACCCGGCGGGTACTGCCACAGCTTGTCGTCCACGGGGAAGGCGCCCTGTGTGAGGACGCCGTACCAGCGGAAATACAGCCGCTGCACCTCACGCGCCACCCCGCCGCCACCGAGCAGCGGGAAGTCGTCGTGGACCAGCAGCCACAGCATCAGGGCCCGGGAGACGGCCCAGCCGACGGCGAGGGTGAGGAGGTGGCGGTTCTTGGTGGGGGGTCTCGTCACGGCCGGAATCGTAAGCCGCACGGATGCCATATTCACGTCAATCCGTCATCAATCGCCGCCCAAGGTTGTCTAATCGCACAAAATCAATCCCGTGATCAACGGGCCGATGAGCGAGGGGGCCGATGAGTGAGGGGACGGACAAGGGGATGAACAAGAAGACAGCCGCCGTCGCGGTCCCCGTGATCCCCATGGCCGTCATGCTGGCGATCGGCTGCTGGGGCCTCGACCGGGACGGCATATGGCGTGACGAGGCCGCCACCTTCCAGGTCGCGCGGCGCACGGTCCCGCAGATCTGGCGGCTGCTGCACGAGGTCGACGCCGTGCACGGCCTGTACTACCTGCTCATGCGGCCCGTCCTCGCCGTCCACCCCGGCGAGGTGCTGCTCCGGCTCCCGTCCGTCCTCGCCGCCACCGCGACCGCCGGCCTGGTCGCCGCCCTCGGCACCCGGCTGGCCTCCCCACGCGTCGGCCTCTGGGCCGGTCTGCTGTACGCGGTCACGCCGATGGTCGGCCACTACGCCCAGGAGGGCCGGTCGTACGCCTTGGTCGCGGCCGGCGCGACAGGCGCGACGCTGCTGCTCGTACGGGCACTCGCGGGCCGCTCCTGGATGCCGTACGGAGTGGTCCTCGCCGTCACCTGCCTCCTCCACGAGTTCGCCGTACTGCTCCTCCTCGCCCACGCCGTGACCCTCGCGCTCACCCGCGTCCCCCGACGGATGTGGACGCGCTGGCTGTGCGCGGCCGGCGCCGTGATGCTGACGCTGCTCCCGCTGGCCCTGCTCTCGCACGCCCAGTCCGCGCAGGTCGCATGGCTGCGGCCACCGGGGCAGGGCAGCGTCGACCGCCTCGTACGCCAGTTCGCCGGCCCGACGGGCGAGGTCCTCGCCCCCTGCCTGATCCTCATGTACGTGGCCCTGCGCCGCCCTTGGCCCACCCGCCCCGGCGCCGAGCCACCCTTGGCGGCCGTAGCCCTCCCGCTGCTCCTCGTACCCCCGGCGATCCTCATGACGGTCTCCCAGTGGTCGCCGCTCTACGACGACCGCTACGTCCTGTACGCCCTGGCCGGGGCCCCGCTCCTGGTCGCCGCCGGAGCCGACCGCATCGCCCGGGCGGTGCCGAGCCTGCCCCGCGCGACCGTCACGGTGGCCGGGGCGCTGGCGGTGGCCCTGGTCTGCGCACACCAGCTCCCACTGCTCCGCCAGGACCGGACGATGGCCCACCGAGGCGGCGCCAACCTCGCCACCGCCTCCGCACTCGCGTCCCGCGAACTACGCCCCGGCGACCCGGTCCTGTTCCTCCCGTCCCTCGGCCGCCGCTCGGCCCTGGCCTACCCGAAAGGCTTCAGAGGAATCCGCGACGTGGCCCTCGCCAAGTCGGCGCGCACCTCCGGCACCCTGTACGGCATCGAGGTCGGCCCGGCCGCACTGCGCCGACAGTTGGCGCGCCTGAACCAGGTGTGGCTGGTCGCGGAGCCATACGCCCTGAGCCCGACCTGGCACCCGGAAACCCAGACCGACCGACTCAAACGGGCGGTGGTGCAGGAGCAGTTCACACCGACCCGGGAGTTCAGGGGCAGCGGCGTAACACTACGGCTGTACAAACGCGCCCCTTTTAGGGGCGCGGGGAACTGCGCGACCAGCCCCCACGGCGCCGCACCAACCCGACAACCCCTGACGCGCTAAGCCTCAAGCGCCGCCGCATCCAACGCACTGGTCAGCTCATCCAACCGCGCCCGCAACGCCCGAATCTCCTCCACGTCAAAACTCGTTGCCGCCACAATCCGCCGAGGCACCTGAAGCGCACGCTCGCGCAGCGCAACCCCCTCCTCCGTAGCCCGCACCTCCACCGACCGCTCGTCCCGCGCACTGCGCTCGCGCCGGACGAGACCGGCCGCCTCCAGCCGCTTGAGCAGCGGCGACAGCGTGCCGGAGTCGAGGCGCAGATGCTCGCCGACCTTCTTCACGGGCAATTGGCCGTGCTCCCAGAGGACGAGCATCACCAGGTACTGCGGGTAGGTGAGCCCGAGGTCCTTGAGGACCACGCGGTAGACGCCGTTGAAGGCGCGCGACGCCGCGTTCAGGGAGAAGCAGATCTGCTGGTCGAGACGGAGGAAGTCCTCGGCGGAGGTGGCGGAGGTTGCTGACATGCCTCCAGGATACCTCTTGCCCGTCATCTAGTTGTGCACAATTGAATTGTGTGTTTAAGTTATCTCTGTACGGAACCCCGCAAGGGGCTCCACGAGAACTTCGATGACACGAGAACTTCGATGAGAGGGACGGGTTCCATGGACGCGATCTACACCGCAGTCGCCACCGCCACGCACGGCCGCGAGGGCCGCGCCGTCAGCTCCGACGGCAAGGTGGACCTCCCGCTGGCCATGCCGGTGGAGCTGGGCGGCGACGGCGCCGGAACCAACCCGGAGCAGCTCTTCGCCGCCGGTTACGCCGCCTGTTTCGGCAGCGCGCTCGGCCTCGTCGGCCGGGGCGCCAAGGTCGACCTCAGTGACGCCGCCGTGACCGCCGAGGTCGGCATAGGCAAGGAGGGCGAGGGCTTCGGCCTCAAGGTCGCGCTGCGCGTCGAGCTGCCCGACTCCATCGACGCGGAGACCGGCCGCAAGCTGGTCGAGCAGGCCCACCAGGTCTGCCCGTACTCCAACGCGACGCGCGGCAACATCGAGGTCGACCTCGTCATCGAGTAGTACCGCCGGCCGCATCCAGTACGTCGGTGCTCGGCTGCTGCGGACGAGGCACGCTCGCGAGCGGTGCGCCGCCGAACGCGGCGGCCGCCGACGGCACCGGGTGGCGCTTGGCGAGCGGAGTGACCGACTCCGCCCCAGCCGTCTCGCCCAACACCAGCCGCCGGACGACCCGTTCGGCGGCTCGTCCGTCGTCGTACGGGCAGAACCGCTCGCGGAACGCGGTCCGCAACTGCGTGGAGCGCGACCCGCGCCAGTGGCCCGTCGCGAAGATGTCGATCAGCTCGTCCTCGCTGCGCGAGATCGCTCCTGGCGGGAAGGCGCGCAGGTCGAAGTAGGTGCCACGGGCCGCCTCGTACGCCTCCCAGTCGTCCGCGTGGATCACGATCGGCCGGTCCAGGTTGGCGTAGTCGAACATCAGCGACGAGTAGTCGGTGACCAGCGCGTCCGAGGCCAGGCACAGCGACTCGACGTTCGGATGGTCGGTCACGTCGATGAGCCGGCCGCCTGACGCGTGCGTCAGCGGGGCGCCGTAGATGTGGTGGGCGCGGGCCAACAGCACGTAGCGCGGGCCGAGTTGGCGCAGGATCCGCTCCAGGTCGAGCGTCTGGCGCGGGCCGCGGAGGTAGTCGCGGTGGGTCGGCGCGTACAGGATCGCCACCGAGCCCTCCGGGATGCCGAGCGACTCGCGCAGCCGGGTCACGTCCGCCGAAGTCGCCTGCTGGAACACGTCGTTGCGGGGCTGCCCGGTTTCGAGGGTGCTGTAGTCGCCGGGGAAGACGCGCTCGAATACGAGGGTGGAGTGGCGGTTGGCCGACAGGCAGTGGTCCCAGGTGTCGACGTCCGCGAGGAGCGCCGTGAAGTCGGTGTCACGGGCGGCGGCCGGCCGGTCCTGGAGGTCGAGGCCCATCCGCTTCAGCGGCGTCCCGTACTGCGTCTGGATCACCACCTGCCCGGCCCGCTTCGCGAACCGCTGCTCCCAACTCACGTTGCTCACCAGATACTTGGAGCGGGCCAGCGCCGTCCAGTACGCGGCGGTGCCGGGCCGTACCCGGGCGGTCGCCGTCGGGAGCGTGTGATGGTGCTCGGGCCGGGCGACCCACGCCGTCCGCATGCCCGGCACGAAGGAGCGGAACGCGGCTTCCAGGGCGCCCGGATTGCAGCCGTACCCGCGCCCGGAGTGACTGGTGAAGACGGCCCGGTCGGCGCGGAGCGGCAGCCGTCGCTGGACCCGGTAGTGGAGCTTCAGGGCGGTCGAACGAACGCTTCGCGCAAGGGACTTGACGAGGCGCGTGGTGTGCCGGCGCAGGGCGGACGCGAGACGCACCGCCCGATACGTGCGGTAGCTGCCCGTCCGGACGAGCAGGTGCCGGAGCCGGGCGTGGAGCGGTACGGCGGCGCCCTTGGTGCGGTAACGGCGGTAGTGCGCGCGGGACTTGCGCAGGAACTCGGCGCGGGCGGTGCGCGGCAGCCGGTCCGGTCGGCCCAGCACCGACATCAGCTGGTCGACCATGCGGCGGAACAACACCGGCCGCCAGTGCGCGAGTTCGGGGCGCGCGTCGACGAACGCGAAGATCCGGTCGTACTGCTCATGGATGTCGAAGTGGCCGCTTTCGGAGACGGTGTCGGCGGGGGCGTCGGCGGTCTTTCGCGGCCTGCGGTGGTGGACGCAGACCCGGTCCAGGGTCGCGACCGACTCGGCGGCCAGCAGCGCCGGGACCGTCCAGGGGAGGTCCGCGTAGGCGCCGGACGGGAAGGTGAGGCCCTCGCGCTCGACGAACTCCCGCCGGTACGCCTTGTTCCAGGCCACCATCGGCAGCTTGAGCAGCAACGGGCGGTCGTCGAGCCGGAAGGGCGCCGGACCCTGCTCGGTGAGCCCGAGGAACGGGCTGCGGACGTTCTCGCCGGTCCAGAGGGCGTGCGCGTGGTCGTAGACGACGACATCCGCGTCGCCCGCCTCCTTGATCCGGTCGGCGATGGCCCGCAACGCGTCCGGGGCGAGGGTGTCGTCGCCGTCGACGAAGACGAGATAGTCCCCGGTCGCATGCTCGATCCCCGCGTTGCGCGCCCCGCCCACCCCGCCGTTCTCCGGCAGATGGACGGGGCGCACCCGGGCGTCGCGCGCCGCGAACTCGTCGACGAGCGCACCGCAGGCGTCGGGCGAGCAGTCGTCGACGGCGATCACTTCGAGATCCGGATACGACTGGCCGAGCACCGATTCCAGGCACTCCTGCAGATACGCCTGAACCTTGTACGCGGGGACGATGACACTGAACCTGGGCAAGACACATCCATGGGTCGGCGGGTCGGCGCGGGCATACTGCCCGGAAACGGCCGATGGAGTGACTTGGTTACGCCGATTGCGGCATGTGGGGGACCAGCGAACTGAGCTGATTGTCCGGTTACTTGACCGCTCCCGCCATCACCCCCGACACGAACTGCCGCTGGAACGCGAAGAACACGGCCAGCGGAATCACCATCGAGATGAACGCGCCCGGCGCCAGCACCTCGATGTTGCTGCCGAACTGCCGTACCTGCTGCTGGAGTGCGACCGTCAGCGGCTGCGACTGGGAGTCGGAGAACACCAGCGCGACCAGCATGTCGTTCCACACCCACAGGAACTGGAAGATCCCCAGGGACGCGATCGCGGGCGCCGCGAGCGGCATGACGACGGTCGCGAACAGCCTGATCTCGCCCGCGCCGTCCAGCCGGGCGGCTTCGAGCAGTTCGCGCGGGATCTCCGCGAAGAAGTTCCGCAGCAGGAAGATCGCGAACGGCAGCCCGAAGCCCACATGGAACAGCACCACACCGATGATGTCGCCGAAGATCCCGATCTTCCCGAAGAGATCGGAGAGCGGGATCAGCGCCACCTGCACGGGTACGACGAGCAGCGCGACGACGACCAGGAACCACCAGTCGCGCCCCTTGAAGTCCATCCACGCGAAGGCGTATCCGGCCATCGCGCCGATCAGGACGACCAGGAGCGTCGCCGGGACCGTGATCCAGACGGTGTTGAGGAGTGAGCTGGTGATCGCGTCGTTCTCCAGCAGCGTCTCGTAGCTCTTGGCGGTCAGCTGCCCGGGTGCCGTGAACACCTTCCACCACCCGGAGGCGGCGATGTCGGTCGGGTCGCGGAACGACGACACGAGCAGCCCGAACGTCGGCACCATCCAGATGAGCGCGACGATGATGAGGAAGAGCCGCATCACGCCACCGGCGGTGCCGCTGGCGACACGGGCGGCGAAGGAGCGCTTGGCGCGCACGGGCGGGTCGAGAGCCGTCACCGCTGACGCTCCTTCCTGAGTCGACGGAGATTGAAGAACATCACCGGCAGGACGAGCAGCAGCAGGATGACGCCGATCGCGCTGCCGACGCCGTAGTTGCCGCCACCGCCGAACGACGACAGGAACAGCTGGAGCGCGAGGACGTTGGCGTCGTCCTGGCTGGGCTGCGGGGCGATGATGTAGACGAGGTCGAACACCTTCATCACGTTGATCATCAGCGTGACGAGGACGACGACCAGCACGGGTGCGAGAAGCGGCACGGTGACCCGCCGGAACACCTGCCACTCGTTGGCGCCGTCGACGCGCGCCGCCTCCAGCAGATTCCGGTCCACACCCGCGAGTCCGGCCGCGATGAGGACCATGGCGAACCCGGCCCACATCCACACATAGCTGCCGATGATGGCCGGGGTGACGAGGGTCGGCCCGAGCCAGTCGATCCCGTTGTAGGCGGCGGCGAAGTTCGAGCCGGGCAGCCTCAGCTGGGCCCCGTCGGCATCGGCGGGCAGGCTGAAGGTGCCGTCGGCGCCGCTGGTCGCCGAGGCGACGACCTTCCCGTCCTTCACGGCCTCGACCTTGACCCCCTTCAGCGCCTTCTCACCGGGGTCGACCTGCCCCTTCGTACCGCCACCGCCGAGCTTGAAGTCCAGCCAGACGGTGCCGCTGATTCCGGAACCGGTGGCGCTGGCGCTCTTCGCGTCCTCGGGCGTGCCGGGGAGCTTGTTGGGGGCGATGCCTACGAGGGGCAGCAGGGCCGGGGTGCCCGGGCTGACGGTCCCGGTGGAGGTGAACGAGCCCCCGCCGGACGCCTTCAGGTCGCTGACCTGGGCGTTCGGGCGGGCCTTCGGATAGACGGAGGAGTCCACGAAGGCGTCGTGCACGGACGTCACGATCGCGTTGGCGACGCCCTGGTCCGGGTCCTGCTCGTAGACGAGGCGGAAGATGATGCCCGCCGCGAGCATCGAGATCGCCATCGGCATGAAGACGATCAGCTTGAACGCCGTACCCCAGCGCACCCGCTCGGTCAGCACCGCGAAGATCAGACCGAGCGCGGTGACGACGGCGGGCGCGACGGCCACCCAGATCGCCGTGTTGCGTACGGCCGTCAGCGTGGCGTCGTTCGTGAAGATGTCGCCGTAGTTCTCCAGGCCGACGAAACCCGAACCGTCGGCGTCGTACAGGCTGCGCCAGACGGAGTAGCCGATCGGGTAGACGACGAGCGAGCCGAGCAGGATCAGGGCGGGCAGGAGGAAGACACCGGCGACCCACCAGCGGGTGCCGGTGACGCTTCTGGAGGGGCGGGTGGGGGTTTCGGGAGGTTTGGGGGCTTCGGGTTCGGGCTTGTTCTCTGTGGACGTCATCCCGGCGCCGTCAGCTGTTCTTGTACGCCTTGGCGGCGTCGGCCTCGAGTTTCTTCTGGGTGCCCGCGACGTCCTTCGGGTTCTTCAGGAAGTCCTGGAGGTCCTTCCACTCGCCGACGCCCTGGGTACCGCCGAAGGCGGCCGGGGCCTGGTCGGACATGTCGAAGCGGAAGTCGTCGCCGGCCGCGATGAGGGCCTTGGCGATGTCCCGGGTGACGTCGTCCTTGTAGCTGGCCTGGTCCATGGTCTTGCTGGGGGAGAGGAAGCCGCCCTGGGCCGCCCAGATCTCGGCCGCATCGGTCGAGGCGAGGAAGGTGAGGAGGGCCTGGGCGCCCGCGCCGTCCTTGAGGGCCACGGCCACGTCGCCGCCGCTGACGACGGGGGCCTGGGCGCCGACCGCCGGGAACGGGAAGACCTTGGCGTCCGTGCCGAGCTTCGCCTTGGTGTCCGCGTTGATGTTGGCGGCCACGAAGTCGCCCTCGAAGACCATCGCCGCCGGGGTGTCACCGGAGAAGGTCTGGGTGACCGACTTCGGGAACTCGGTCGCCAGTGCGCCGGAACGCCCGCCCGCGAGGAGGTCGTCCTGGCCCCACAGCTCGGCGAGGGTGGTGAGGGCGTCCTTGACGGAGGGGTCGGTCCACTTGATCTCGTGCTGGGCGAGCTGGTCGTACTTCTCGGGCCCGGCCTGCGACAGATAGACGTTCTCGAACCAGTCGGTGAGGGTCCAGCCGTCGGCGCCGCCGATGGACACGGCGGGGGAGCCGGTGTCGGAGAGCGTCTGGGCGGTGGCGATGAAGTCCTTCCAGGTGGTGGGGGTGTCGGTGAGGCCCGCCGCCTCGAACGCGGCGGTGTTGTACCAGACCAGGGACTTGTTGGCGGCCTTGACGTAGACGCCGTACTGCTTGCCCTCGAAGGCGCCGAGGTCCTTCCAGCCGGCGGAGAAGTTCTTGTCGAGCTGGGCCTGGGCGTCCGTGCCGAGCGGCTTGATCCAGCTCTTCTCGGCGAACTGGTGCAGTACGCCGACCTGTGGCAGGAACGCGACGTCCGGGGGCTGGCCGCCCTCGATCTTCGTACCGAGGAACGTGGAGGTGTTGTTGCCGGTCGGTACGAAGTTGACCTTCGCGCCGGTGCGCTTCTCGAACTCGTCCAGGACCTTGGTGAAGTTCTCCTGCTCGGGTCCGGTCCAGACGGCGGCGACCTCGAGGGTCTGGCCGTTGAGCTTCGGCAGCTGGACGGAGGCGGAGTCGTCGCCGGTCCCGGTTCCGGAGCTGGTACTTGTCCCGCCCGGGCTGTCGTCGTCGGAGCCGCCGCAGGCGGTCAGGGAGAGGGTGAGGGTGAGGGCTGTGGCGGTGAGGGCGGTCAGGGTGGTGCGTGTACGAAGGTTGCTGCGCATGTCTGCCCCGTTCGTCGTTCGGCGTTGAACGTGTTCGGCGCTGTCCCGTGGGCTCTGGTCTACGCCGGGTCGTTGGGGTCGGCAAGTGCGCCTGCACTGTCAAGCGGGTGATCGTGACCGCGTCGTGTCCTTGTTCCTCGCCCCCGCCGCCCCTACCCGTCCCATCCCTGGGGGCTCCGCCCCCAGACCCCCGCCATCGGCCTGAACGGCCTCGTCCTCAAACGCCGGACGGGCTGGAGGGTGGTGGCAGGCGGGTGGGTGGGAAAGTCGCGCTGAACGCGCTCGTCCTCAAACGCCGGACGGGCTGACTACCCAGCCCGTCCGGCGTTTGAGGACAAGGCCCGTTCAGGGCCGGAGCGGGGGGCTGGGGGCGCAGCCCCCAGAAGGATGGGACGGGTAGGGGCGGCGGGGGCGAGGAAACCCGGCCCACGCTCACAGCAGCGACGGCACCTCCGTCGCCGACACCGACCGCGCCGCTCGTTCCAGCGCGCTCGCCAGCAGTGCCAGGTCCGTGGGCCCGTTGCCCAGTTCGCGGACCGGGCGGCGGGTCGGCGGGTCGCCCATGCGCTGCCAGTCCAGGGTGGCGACCGTCGGGCGCAGCGTCGCCGTGCGGGGGATGCGCCCCGTCACCCGGCCGCCCTGGAAGGGGATGCTCCGACCGTCCGGCCCGCTCAACCGCCCCCGCCCCGCCGCAGGCTCGTCCGGCCCCGGCGCAGGCGCGTCCAGCACGACCCGCAACGCGGCCCCCCGGGCCAGCTCCGTCTCCGCCGTACGCCCACCGAACCCCGCCGCGGCCACCAGATGCACCCCGAGCCGCTCACCCTCCCGGGCCACCGCCTCCAACGCCCGCACCACGGACCCCGCCGACGGCCGCCCCGGCGACCCCAACGGCGGCGACACCAACGCGTCCAGATCGTCCACGACCACCACCAGCCGGGCCAGCGGCGGTGTCTCCGTACGCCGCCGGCTCGCCGCCGGACGCAATCGCAACGTCGAACTGGGCGGCGTATCGAGATCCCCGGCGCCTTCTCCCGTGCCCGCCGAGCTCTGTGCGCCCGAGCCGGATCCCGACCGCTGCGGGCCGATCCGGCCGGACAGCTCGCGCCCGGTGTGCCACTCGCCGAAGCCGACCCGCCCGAGCAACTCGGCCCGCCGCTTCAGCTCGGCGCTGAGCGACTGGGCGAACTCCCGCATACGGACGGGATCGTTGGCCGTGAGGTGAGTGGTGACATGCGGAAGGTCGGTGCACACCCGCAGCCCCTCCCCGTGCGGCGCGCTCCCGCCGGTGCCGTCCCGGCCGTCCATCAGCACGATGCCCAGCCGGTCGGGCCGCTCGGCCGCGGCCAGCGACGCGACGACCGCCCGCAGCAGCTCCGTACGGCCACTGCCGGGCGGGCCCTCGATCAGCAGGTGCGGCCCCTCGGCCGCGAGGTCCACGCCCACCGGCCCGCGCGGGCCCGCGCCCAGCACGACCCAGGCCCGGCCGCCGAGCGTCTCGGTGTCGTCGGCCGCGTCCGCCCAGCGGGCCATCAGGGACGCCGGGGTGGCCCGGGCGAGCCCCAACTCGTCGAGCAGCCGCGCTGCTTGTGGCAAGGGCGCGGAGACGCGCTGCTGTCGTCCCCCGGCGGCGCCGTCGGTGCGCAGCGGAGCCAGCGCCCGTCCGAACCGCTCGGCCCAGGCCAGGGACACGGCGTCCACAGCGGCCACGGAACCCTGCCCGACCAGCCCGGCGCGACCGCCGAGGTCCGCCTCGGCGGAGTCCGGCCGCCCAGGTGCGCTCACCCCCGCCCGTGCCACCCGCATCACATGCAGCGCCGTGGCCACATCACCGCCGAGCAGCGCCACCGCCCCGCACTCACGGAACGGCGGCGAGGCCGCGCACGCCGCCTCGTACGTCTCCGTCACCGGCGACACGGGCGACGCCGCCTCGGTCTCCGCGAGGCACACGATGTGTATCCCGGCCCGGGGCCCTTCGTGCGCCAGCCGCGCGACGGCCTCCCGGACCGCCGCACCGCCCGGATCGCCGTCCACGACGACCACGGTGTACGGCCCCGCGAAACCGCCCGCCCCCGACGACTCGTCAGGGTCGTCGTCCCGGGCCCAGGAGGGCCGTCGGGCACCCTCCGAACCACTGTGGTCCGGTTCTCCGCCGCCGTGGGCGAGGGTCTTCGCCGCTGTCTCCGTGTCGTGGTCCTCCAGGCGGCGCAGGAGTTCGTCCGTGCGGGCCGTGGCCTGTTCGCGGTCGTAGGCGAGGAGCAGCCGGCAGTCCTGGCCGTGCCCGGGGCGCAGATGCGGGAGCCAGCCGAGCCAGGACCACTCGGCGGTGCGCTCCTCGGGGGTGCGCGAGCGGTCCGCGCTGATCAGGACGATCTCCAGGGCCTCCGGGGAGTGCAGCGCGGCCAGTTGGGCCACCACCGCGCGGGCCAGCCCCGCCAGCCGCGCGCGCGGGCCGGCCAGCCCCAGCGCCCCGACCTCACGCAGCCCGGCGGTCACCGGGACGGCAGGGAGCAGCCCCGAGCCGTCGGGGGCCGCGCGGTCCGCCGTACCGAGCCGGACCGTGAGTGCCTCCGGGTGGCCCGGGCCGCGCTCCCAGAGGCGGGGGCCGGGGCCCAGGGCCGTCAGCAGCAGTGCCGCCGGGTCGGGCCAGCTCTCCGGTGCCTGTGCCGGTGCCTGTGGTACGGCGCTCGTGGACTCCGGGGCCGCCGGGTCGGACACCGGGCCCTCGTCCTCGTACTCCCCGCCCTCGGTCGTCTCCTGTTCCCCGCGCCCGCCGGTCAGCCGCCGCGCCCACTTGGAGAGCCCACCGCGCCTGCTGCGGACTCCCGGCGGAACGTCCGTCCCCCGCAGGGGCGTCCCCTTGCGCCCGCTGCCCCCGGAGAACTCCGCCTCCGCCTCCGAGCCGTCCTCGTCGTGGGCGCGGGCGTGCGGTACCGCCCTGGCCCCGGATGCCTGTCCCGGTACGGAGAAACCGGCGCCGTGGGTCTCCCCGGCACCGCCCGGAACCCTGCCCGTACCCGCCGTGCCCCGGGTCTCGATCCGTGGGGCCCGTCCCTGTCCCGGGACCAGCGGCTGCGCCGCCTCCGCCGGGCCCCGCGCACCGCGTGACTCGGGCACGCTCCCGGCCGCTCCCCAGCTCGCCGAACCGTAGGCGTGATGGGTCTCCCCGGAGGGCGGCTTCGCCGTGCCGCCGGGCCGCACGCGCGCGGAGTGCGCCTGGGACGGACGGGACGGGGTTGCCGCGCGCGGGGCGGAGGGCCGCCGGTCGCGGGTGTCCTCGTCGGCCTCCTGGGCGGCGTCGTCCGACGGACGGCCCGGGGCCCTCGTACTCTCCGGGGTGACGCTCACGCGGACATGGCCCTCGCCGTCCGGCGTCGTGCCCACGCGCGTGGCCGCGTCGCCGGGCGGTGTCAGGCGCAGGGCCGACTCGCCGATGCGCAGCAGGGCGCCCGGCGCGAGGCGGACCGGGCGGGAGCCCAGGCGGGCGCCCGAGAGGGTCGTGCCGTTGGTGGAGCCGAGGTCCGCGACCGCTATCCGGCCGTCCGCCGCGACCGTGACCGCGCAGTGCAGCCGGGAGACGTCAGGGTCGTCGAGCGGGACGTCGGCGTCGGCGGAGCGGCCGATGGTGATCCGGCCGCCGTGCAGCAGATGGACCCCGCCCGCGTCCGGTCCCGCCACCACGTGCAGCTGGGCCGCCGCCTCGTCCGCCTCGGGGTGCGGCTCGGGCTCCGCGGGGGTGCCGAGGGCCAGCACGGCGCCGTCGACCAGTGGGGGTTCGCCGAGGGTGCAGCGTTGGGTGTCGAGGCGCTGGTCACCCACGTACAGCACCACCGCGCCGCCGCTCTCGCGGTCCCTGCCGCGCTCGGGCATCGACGCCCCGTCGCCCGCGACCGCCGAGGCCAGGGCCGAGGCGACCGCGGCGAGCGCCGTGCCGGCGGGCGCGGTGACCAGCACGTCGCAGCTCGCGGCACGCGCCCACGGCTCCGAGGGCGGCCCCAGCGGGTCTACGACGGTCAGCCGGATCTGCATCGCCGTCAGCGGTCCCTTCTGCGCGGGCACCCGGGAAGGAGGACGAAGCCACGCCACGGGTCCCACCACCGCGGACTTCCCCCACCGCACACGAGCACGTCGGCCAGTACTGGAGGCATCCTCGCACCTGCCACTGACAACGCGCCCGCCCCCCACCCATAAGTGATCTTGAATGGTCACCTCTGCCCGCAAAAGTGCCTGACCAGTGAGCGGCGGCTGTCCGTTTCGGATCGGTTTGGTTATCGGTTTGAGATCGGTCACGTTCGGGATCCGGCAACCGAAGCGACCGAATAGGGCGTCTTTCCATCGAACATGTGCGGGAGGCCGTACGTAGCCGTACATGGACGACGGCCGTTCCCAGGGGGTCCCGGGAACACGGCACTACAGTGGGTCGGAACACCGTGTACGGGATGCGTGTACGGGATGTACGTACGCAAGGGAGCCATGACGTGCGGCCGGTAGGGAGCAAGTACCTCCTTGAGGAGCCGCTGGGACGCGGCGCCACAGGCACCGTCTGGCGTGCCCGCCAGAGGGAGACCGCGGGAGCCGAGGCGGCCGTGCCCGGCCAGCCCGGCGAGACCGTGGCGATCAAGGTCCTCAAGGAGGAGCTCGCCAACGACGCGGACATCGTGATGCGCTTCCTGCGCGAGCGGTCCGTGCTGCTGCGGCTGACCCACCCGAACATCGTCCGGGTACGGGACCTGGTGGTCGAGGGCGATCTGCTGGCGCTGGTCATGGACCTCATCGACGGTCCCGACCTGCACCGCTACCTGCGGGAGAACGGCCCCTTCACGCCCGTCGCCGCCTCCCTCCTCACCGCCCAGATCGCCGACGCGCTCGCCGTCAGCCACGCCGACGGCGTCGTGCACCGGGACCTGAAGCCCGCCAACGTCCTGCTCATGCAGGACAACGGCCGGATGCACCCGATGCTCACCGACTTCGGCATCGCCCGCCTCGCCGACTCCCCGGGCCTCACCCGCACCCACGAGTTCGTCGGCACGCCCGCGTACGTCGCCCCGGAGTCCGCCGAGGGCCGCCCGCAGACCTCCGCCGTCGACATCTACGGCGCCGGCATCCTGCTGTACGAGCTGGTCACCGGCCGTCCGCCGTTCGGCGGCGAGTCCGCCCTCGAAGTGCTGCACCAGCACCTCAACGCCGAGCCGCGCCGCCCGTCGACCGTGCCCGAACCCCTGTGGACGGTCATCGAGCGCTGCCTGCGCAAGAACCCGGACGAACGGCCCAGCGCGGAGAACCTCGCGCGCGGGCTGCGTGTCGTCGCCGAGGGCATCGGCGTCCACTCCAACTCGATGCAGATCGCGGCGGCCGAGGGGGTCGTCCATCTGCTCGCCCCGGATCCGGCGCCGACCGCGGTGCCAGGGGCGGGCGACCAGACCCAGGTGCTGCCGCACGGCGCGGGCGCGCAGGGGCAGGGGGCGTACGACCCGAACGCCGCCACCAGCGTGCTGCCGCACACCGGGGGGCCCGGTTCCATGGGTTCGGGCTCCATCGGCGCCGCGGACCCCACGGCCGTCATGCCGCCGGTGCCTCAGGGCCGTCCAGGGGGCCCTGGAAGCCCCGAGGAGCCGCACCCCTGGCAGAACCAGCTGCGCGCCGCCCGGGACCGCAACGAGCAGACGCAGGTCCAGTACCTGGACCCCGGCGAGGACCCCCTGCGCCGCCGCCCCCAGCGACAGCCGGGCCGGCCGCCGCAGCAACAGCCCCAGCAGCCGCCGTACCAGCAGCAGCCGCCGTCGCGTCAGCAGCAGCGGGGGCCGCAGCCCGGATACGGGTACCCGCAGGGGCCGGGCCATCCGGGACAGAGTCAGCCGCCCCAGCACCAGCAGTACGCGCCGCCGCAGCACCAGCAGCAGCCGCAGCGGTACGCGCCGCCCGCCCCGGCGCCCGCGCCGCAGCAGCCCCAGCGCCCTCAGCAGCCCGAGGGCCGGCCGCCGCGCGAGCCGAGGGAGCCCCGCCAGCGCAGCGCCAACCCGATGAAGATCCCCGGGCTCGGCTGCCTCAAGGGATGCCTGTTCACGATCATCATCCTGTTCGTCGCCGCGTGGCTGATCTGGGAACTGAGCCCGCTCCAGGGGTGGATCGGGTCGACGAAGGGGTTCTTCGAGCAGATCGGTGACTGGATCGACACCGTCAGCGGGTGGGTAGGGGAGCTGGGCGGGGATTCTGGCGGTTCCGGGGGACCTGGGGGCGCGGGGAACTAGCCCGCGCGTGCAGTAGCGGCTCCGGGTGGGCCCACTCCAGGCAATCCGGTGGTAGCCGGGGCAATTGGGGAGCAGATGGGCTGTGCTCCGACTGTGATTCCGGTACGACCTTGGGGATTTGTCGACACCTGGCGGGTGATTTCCGTCCCGGCGGTGAAGGTTACGACTCCGGACGCGTAGTTTTATCGGCTGAGGTTGTAGGTCTTGTCGGCTGGGGGTCCCCGGGACCCGTGGCATAGCCGCTGGTGTTACGCGTCTGTAGGAGCAGTCTTGGCACGGAAGATCGGCAGCCGGTACACCGCCAACCAGATCCTGGGGCGGGGCAGCGCCGGCACGGTGTGGCTGGGCGAGGGACCCGAGGGGCCCGTCGCCGTCAAGCTGTTGCGCGAGGACCTGGCGTCGGACCAGGAGCTCGTC
This sequence comes from Streptomyces sp. GQFP, assembly GCF_021545335.1. Lineage (GTDB taxonomy): Bacteria > Actinomycetota > Actinomycetes > Streptomycetales > Streptomycetaceae > Streptomyces. Next base: position 6,452,955 of record NZ_CP089312.1, read on the forward strand.
GGACGCTTCGTGCAGGAGCGGACCGCGTTGCTCGGTCTCGAACACCCGAACATCGTGTCCGTACGGGACCTGGTGGTCGACGGGAACGACCTCGCGCTCGTCATGGACCTGGTGCGGGGTACGGACCTGCGCACCCGGCTCGACCGGGAGCGCCGCCTCGCACCCGAGGCCGCGGTCGCGATAGTGGCCGACGTCGCCGACGGTCTTGCCGCCGCGCACGCCGCCGGGGTCGTGCACCGCGACGTGAAGCCGGAGAACGTCCTGCTGGACATGCAGGGCCCCCTCGGCCCCGGCGGCTCGCACCCCGCCCTACTGACCGACTTCGGCGTCGCGAAGCTCATCGACTCACCGCGCCGGACCCGGGCCACGAAGATCATCGGTACGCCGGACTACCTCGCCCCCGAGATTGTGGAGGGCCTGCCCCCGCGCGCGGCGGTCGACATCTACGCGCTGGCGACCGTCCTGTACGAGCTGCTGGCCGGCTTCACGCCCTTCGGCGGCGGCCACCCGGGCGCGGTGCTGCGCCGGCATGTGACGGAGACGGTGGTCCCGCTCCCCGGGATCCCCGAGGAGCTGTGGCAGCTGCTCGTGCAGTGCCTGGCGAAGGCGCCGGCGTCTCGGCTGCGGGCGTCTGAGCTGGGGGCGCGGCTGCGGGAGCAGTTGCCGTTGCTGGTGGGGATGCCGCCGCTGGACGTGGACGAGCCGGAGTCGGAGGACGCGGGGGAGGGCCAGGGCGAGGGGCAGGTTGCTCAGGGCGAGGTGTACGACGAGGTTGCCGTGCCGGTGGGGGAGCGGGTGCGGAGGGGGGCGGTGCCTCTGGTGCGGGGGGCGAAGCCGGACTCGAATCGGGATACGCATACGTCGATGCGGGTGCCTGGGCCGGATGAGCTTGCGGGCGGGGCGCTGGGTACGGCCCGCGTACCGCGTCCGGCGGGCGCTCCGCGTCCTGGCTCGGCCAGGCATCGGGCGTCGGCTCGGCGGCGTCGGCTGACGCTGGGGGTCGCTGCGGTGGCCCTGGTGGCGGCGGTGGGGGTCGGCACGTGGCTGGCCACGTCGGGGGACGACGCGGGGGCGACCCCCCAGGACACAGAGAACTCGGCACCGGCGTCACCGTGAGGGGGTTTTCGCCCCCGCCGCCCCTACCCGTCCCATCCCTGGGGGCTGCCGCCCCCAGACCCCCGCTGTCGGCCTGGACGGCCTCGTCCTCAAGCGCCGGACGGGCTGGGTGGGGTGCAGGCGGGTGGGCGGGAGAGTCGCCCTGAACGGGCCTTGTCCTCAAGCGCCGGACGGGCTGACAAACCAGCCCGTCCGGCGTTTGAGGACAAAGGGGGGTCTGGGGGCGCAGCCCCCAGGGATGGGACGGGTAGGGGCGGCGGGGGCGAGAAAAGGCGGTCCGGGGCAACAGGTGGACGGGAAAGTCTGTCGCTCGGTGGAGCCGTTACGCTGGTGTCGTGGCAGTCGTCGATGTATCCGAAGAGCTCAAGTCCCTCTCCTCGACCATGGAGTCGATCGAGGCCGTCCTGGACCTCGACAAGCTGAGGGCAGATGTCGCCGTGCTCGAGGAGCAGGCGGCAGCGCCGTCCCTGTGGGACGACCCGGAGGAAGCGCAGAAGATCACCAGCAAGCTCTCCCACCTCCAGGCGGAGGTGAGGAAGGCCGAGGCGCTGCGCGGGCGGATCGACGATCTGAGCGTGCTCTTCGAGATGGCCGAGGAGGAGGACGACCCGGACACCCGCGCCGAGGCCGAGACCGAGATGGCCTCCGTCAAGAAGGCGCTGGACGAGATGGAGGTCCGTACGCTGCTCAGCGGCGAGTACGACTCCCGCGAGGCCCTCGTCAACATCCGCGCCGAGGCCGGTGGCGTGGACGCCGCCGACTTCGCCGAGAAGCTTCAGCGGATGTACCTGCGGTGGGCCGAGCAGAAGGGCTACAAGACCGAGGTCTACGAGACCTCGTACGCGGAGGAGGCCGGCATCAAGTCGACCACCTTCGCGGTTCAGGTGCCGTACGCCTACGGGACGTTGTCCGTCGAGCAGGGCACGCACCGGCTGGTGCGCATCTCGCCCTTCGACAACCAGGGCCGTCGCCAGACCTCCTTCGCCGGTGTCGAGATCCTGCCCGTGGTGGAGACGACCGATCACATCGAGATCGACGAGTCCGAGCTGCGCATCGACGTCTACCGGTCCTCCGGACCCGGCGGCCAGGGCGTCAACACCACCGACTCCGCGGTGCGGTTGACCCACCTCCCCACCGGCATCGTGGTGTCGTGTCAGAACGAGCGGTCGCAGATCCAGAACAAGGCGTCCGCGATGAACGTGCTGCAGGCGAAGCTCCTCGACCGGCGCCGCCAGGAGGAGCAGGCCAAGATGAACGCCCTCAAGGGCGACGGCGGCAACTCCTGGGGCAACCAGATGCGTTCGTACGTCCTGCACCCGTACCAGATGGTCAAGGACCTGCGGACGGAGTTCGAAGTCGGCAACCCCGAGGCCGTGTTCAACGGTGAGATCGACGGTTTCATCGAAGCCGGGATTCGCTGGCGCAAGCAGCAGGAGAAGTAGGGTCCGCGGAAAACCCCTTATCGACAAAGCAACCGCCGTCCGCTGGACGGCGGTTGCTTTGTGTCTTGGGATGTCTGGGTTTTACATCACACTCACAGGGTCTGATGTGTGCCACCGGAGGAACAAGCGGACATTGCGTACGCAACGACCTTGACGTTCCCTTGGAAAATCGGAAGGGTAACGCGCGGCATGCGTATCTCTGGGGCGCATGTGAACCGGGGAGTGCTTACGGCGCTCCCTGTCGATCACCGCCCCGAGCGCGGCTCCACTGATGATTTCAGCTACTGGGGGTAGCAGCCATATGACGAATAAGACGCGGATCCGGGTCGCGCGGATCGCGGCCGGAGCGGTGATCGCCGCCGGTGCGTCCTTCACCGCCGCGGGCATTGCCTCCGCAGACGAGTGCGACCTGGTCGTGGTCTGTGCCGGTACGCCGAGCCCGGACCCGGACCCGACCGACACCGCGACCGAGATCCCGAGCGAGCCGGCGCCGGACCCGACCGAGTCGGAGCCCGAGCCCTCGGAGCCCGAGGTCCCGGACCCGACCGAGTCCGCCCCGGAGCCGGAAGAGCCCTCCACCGAGCCGAGCGAGCCCACCGAGGAGGACCCGACCGCCACGCCGACGGACGACGACGGCAGCGGCACGGGCACCGGCGGTGACGACACCGACGGCGGCAACAACGCCGACCCCGACGGTGGCTCCAACACCTCCACCCAGGAAGAGGGCTCCTCCGCCCTCACCGACACGGGCTCCGAGACCTCGGCGCAGGGTTCGGGCGACGAGCTCGCCGAGACCGGTGCCGCCGAGACGACCTTCCTGATCATCGGTGCGGCCACGATGATCGCCGGCGGTATCGCCTTCCGCGTCCTCCCGCGCCTCGTGGGCGGCCGTGGCGGCGCAGCGGCCTAGTAGTCGTACGTACGCACAAGGGCCCGGAGCGTCGTCGCTCCGGGCCCTTCGTGTGTTCTTCGTCCGGTTCGCGTCGAGCCGGCTGTCCGGCTATGCCGTCTGGTGTGCCACCAGTGCCAGTGCCGCGATCAGTATCGCCAGCAGCGCGATCAGCGCCATCGGGTTGAGTCCGGCGAACGGGTTCTCCTGCTGGAGCCGCTCGCGGTTCGCCCGGCAGACGGGACAGCGTCCCTCGCTCACGGGCGACGCGCAGTTCGCGCACACCAATCGGTCGTACGTCATGCGCCTTGCCCTCCTTGCGCCGCTTTCCCCTACACAACGCTTGCGGGAACGCAACCGTTCCCCGCTCTATGCCTCCACTGTGCCAGGTTCCTCCGGAGGTCGCGCGGTTCGCTTCCTAGAGGGGGCTTGCATTGTCTCGCGGCTGCGGGCTGGGTGTGGCTGGTCGCGCCGTTCCCCGCGCCCCTGTGCGGGGGCTTCGCCCCGCACAAAACGGCACAAGCCTTGTTCAAGCGGTACTGGAGCCTGCGGTCGGGTACCCGGGTCGCGTAGGGTCACGGTCGTCCGCCCCCGATGTCTCCGACGGCCTGTGGTGTATCCGTGATCCGATTCGACAGCGTCTCCAAGGTCTACCCCAAGCAGAACCACCCCGCCCTCAGGGATGTCACCCTGGAGGTCGAGAAGGGTGAGTTCGTCTTCCTCGTCGGGTCCTCCGGCTCCGGAAAGTCCACCTTCCTGCGGCTGATCCTCCGCGAGGAGCGTGCCAGCCACGGTCAGGTGCACGTTCTGGGCAAGGACCTCGCGCGCCTCTCCAACTGGAAGGTGCCGCAGATGCGGCGCCAGCTGGGGACGGTGTTCCAGGACTTCCGGCTGCTGCCGAACAAGACGGTCGCCGAGAACGTCGCCTTCGCGCAGGAGGTCATCGGCAAGTCCAAGGGTGAGATCCGTAAATCCGTACCCCAAGTGCTTGATCTTGTCGGGCTGGGGGGTAAAGAGGAGCGGATGCCCGGTGAGCTGTCCGGTGGTGAGCAGCAGCGCGTCGCCATCGCTCGGGCCTTCGTGAACCGGCCCAAGCTGCTGATCGCCGACGAGCCGACCGGCAACCTCGACCCGCAGACCTCCGTCGGCATCATGAAGCTGCTCGACCGGATCAACCGGACGGGCACGACCGTGGTGATGGCGACGCACGACCAGAACATCGTGGACCAGATGCGCAAGCGCGTCATCGAGCTGGAGAAGGGCCGCCTCGTCCGTGACCAGGCGCGCGGCGTCTACGGCTACCAGCACTGACAGTCCCCCGAAAGGCTTGAGCACGCCATGCGCGCCCAGTTCGTACTGTCGGAGATCGGTGTCGGTCTCCGTCGCAATCTGACGATGACCTTCGCCGTCGTCGTCTCCGTCGCCCTGTCGCTCGCCCTGTTCGGCGGGTCGCTCCTGATGAGCGACCAGGTCAGCACGATGAAGGGCTACTGGTACGACAAGGTCAACGTCTCGGTGTTCCTCTGCAACAAGAGCGACGCCGAGTCCGACCCGAACTGTGCCAAGGGCGCGGTGACGAGCGACCAGAAGAAGCAGATCCTCGCCGATCTCAAGAAGATGAACTCGGTCGTGCAGAACGTCACGTACGAGTCCGCGGACGAGGCCTACAAGCACTACAAGGAGCAGTTCGGCGACTCCCCGCTGGCCAGTTCGCTCACCCCGGACCAGATGCAGGAGTCGTACCGGATCAAGCTCAAGGACCCGGAGAAGTACCAGGTGATCGCGACCGCCTTCGACGGGCGCGACGGGGTGCAGTCCGTGCAGGACCAGAAAGGCATCCTTGACAACCTGTTCGGGCTGCTGAACGGCATGAACTGGGCTGCCCGGGCCGTGATGGCGCTGATGCTCGTCGTCGCGCTGATGCTGATCGTCAACACCGTGCGTGTGTCCGCGTTCAGCCGTCGGCGTGAGACCGGGATCATGCGGCTCGTCGGTGCCTCCGGGTTCTACATCCAGGCGCCGTTCATCATGGAGGCCGCCGTCGCCGGGCTGATCGGCGGGGGTGTGGCCTGCGCCTTCCTGCTCGTCGCGCGGTACTTCATCATCGATCACGGGCTGGCGCTGTCCGAGAAGCTGAACCTGATCAACTTCATCGGCTGGGACGCCGTGCTCACCAAGCTCCCGCTGATCCTCGCGACGAGTCTGCTGATGCCCGCGCTGGCTGCGTTCTTCGCGTTGCGCAAGTACCTGAAGGTGTGACGCATGCCAAGGGGGCCGTTCGGTCAACCGACCGTACGGCCCTTCGCGTTGTCCTAGACTCACCGGCATGTCAGGCCGTGACCTGTTCGCACAGCCCCGCCGCGCAGGCCGCGGGGCGGCTCTGACGTTGCTGTTCGCGAGCGTCCTGGTCGCCGGTGCGGCCACCGGCTCGTTCCCCGAGCCCGCCGCGCGGAAGTCGGCCCTCCCGGACACGGCCCCCGCCGCCGCCCCCGCGGGTCACCACGAGGACGTGGCCGCCGCCGCTGCCGAGGCCATGGCCGACGGCAAGTCCCCCATGGAGGCCGCCGAGCGCGCCGTCAGCCGCAGCGGGGACCGCTGGGGGGCGGTGTACTCCCCGGGGGAGTACGAGGAGTTGGAGGAGGCCCTCGACGGCCAGTACACGGGTGTCGGGCTGTGGGCGCGGCGCGCGCGGGACGGCCGTATCGAGGTCACCAAGGTGCGGTCCGGGTCGCCGGCCGCCGTCGCCGGGATCCGCAGCGGGGACCGGCTGCTGAGCGTGGACGGCCAGGCGGTCGCCGGACGTCCGGTCACCGAGGTCGTCTCCTTACTGCGCGGTGACGCACAGGACGCCGCCGCCGGTACGACCGTCCGGCTCGGCCTGGAGCGCGGCACGCGCGCGTGGAGCGAGACTCTGCGTCGGGCCCAGCTGTCCACGGACTCCGCGACCGTTCGGAAGGTCGCCGACAACAACGTCACCGTCATCAGGGTCGCCGCCTTCACCAAGGGCGTGGGGGACGTGGTCCGCACCGCCGTACGGCAGGCTCCCACCCACGCCGGGATCATCCTCGACCTGCGCGGCAACTCCGGCGGACTGGTCGACGAGGCCGTCACCGCCGCCTCCGCCTTCCTCGACGGCGGCCTGGTCGCCACGTACGACGTCAACGGCGAGCAGCGCGCCCTGCACGCCGATCCGGGCGGCGATACCACCAGACCCCTGGTCGCGCTCGTCGACGGCGGCACGATGAGCGCGGCCGAACTGCTCACGGGAGCCCTCCAGGACCGTGGCCGGGCGGTCGTCGTGGGCTCCAGGACCTTCGGCAAGGGCTCGGTGCAGATGCCGAGCCGGCTGCCCGACGGCTCCGTCGCCGAACTGACCGTCGGCCACTACCGCACCCCGTCGGGGCGCGGCGTCGACGGCGTGGGCCTCACGCCCGACCTCGACGCCGACCAGGGAGCACTGGAGCAGGCGGAGACCGTTCTGAGTGGGTTGGGCGACCCCTCGTAAGGTCCCTTGTAATCCCCTTTCCCGGTAGCGGGTCCCTAGTGCGAAAATGGTCAGCACTATGGCTAAGGAAAAAGGGCGGAAGCTGATCGCCCAGAACAAGAAGGCGCGGCACGACTACGCCATCATCGACACCTACGAGGCCGGTCTGGTCCTCACCGGTACCGAGGTGAAGTCGCTGCGTCAGGGGCGGGCCTCGCTCGTCGACGGCTTCGTGCAGCTCGACGGGCACGAGGCGTGGCTGCACAACGTGCATGTGCCGGAGTACAGCCAGGGCACCTGGACCAACCACAGCGCCCGGCGCAAGCGGAAGCTGCTGCTGCACCGCGCGGAGATCGAGAAGCTGGAGTCCAAGTCGCAGGAGTCGGGTCACGCGATCGTGCCCCTCGCCCTGTACTTCAAGGACGGCCGGGCGAAGATCGAGATCGCGCTGGCGCGAGGCAAGAAGGAGTACGACAAGCGCCAGACGCTGCGGGAGAAGCAGGACCGGCGCGAGACGGACCGGGCGGTCTCGGCGGTGCGGCGCAAGCAGCAGCACGCGTAGCGCCGGTGGCGCCGGGAATTAGGTGGCATCGGCGCGCGTTGGTCACGTACGATGGCAAGCGCACCTCACCGAGGGTGCACGTTCCTCTTCGGAGGGATTGAAAAAACCACATGGGGATGATCGGTTTCGACAGCGGCTGTCGAAGCAGGGGAAGCGTGCCGAGGAAGCGGCCATGATCTCGTAAACCACAGGCCGAAAAAAATAATCGCCAATTCCAACAGCGATTCTCCCAAGCAGCAGTTCTCCCTCGCCGCCTGATCTCAGGTAGCGACGAGCCTGCTCCTTACTAAAGGGAGTGTCAGCCCGGGGGTGTTCCCGACCCGGATCCTGGCATCAGCTAGGGGACTAAACCTTGATCCCGGTCACGGGGTGAAGAGGGAAATCTAACAGTGACTGGGCCCGTCGGCGACTTGTTCGCGTGATTGCCGGGGCCGAGAAAAGCACAGCGAACTGCGCACGGAGAAGCCCTGATTCCGCACCGTTGGACGCGGGTTCGATTCCCGCCATCTCCACAATTCCCATGTAGGCAGAGGCCCCGTCGCTTTCGAGCGGCGGGGCCTTTGTCCGTACGAGGGTCAGGGTGCCGCCCGTGCCACCGTGCTCGCCCGTTCCGTCAGGCGGGGTGGCAGCAGGGTCGCCTCCGGGGTGTGGCCCGTGCCGTTCAGTTTCCTCATCAGGAGGTCCACCGCCCGGGCCCCCACCTCCGCCGACGGTATGGCGACCGAGGTGACCGGGACGGGCAGGTTCTCGGCCAGGTCGTCCGGGCAGATCGCGGTGACGGAGAGGTCGCCGGGGACCCGTAGGCCGAGTTGTTCGAAGGCGTCCATCAGGGGTTCCAGGATCGCCTCGTTGTGGACCACCACCCCCGTCAACGCCGGGTGCTCGCGCAGGAGCTGTTCCGCGACCATCCTCGCCGCGGCCGGCGACGCCTCGCAGGGGTGCACCGAGGACGACAGCCCGCTCCGGTCCGCCGCGGCCGTGAACCCCTGGACCACGCGCTGGGCGAACGCGGTCCGGCGTACGTACACGGCGGGCGGTGAGCCGATCAGGGCGATCACCCGGTGTCCCAGGGCCGCCAGCCGCTCCACGCACAGCTCGCCCGCCGCCTTGAAGTCCAGGTCGATGCAGGTCAGGCCGGCCGGGTCGGAGGGGAGGCCGATCAGGACCGACGGGAGGTCCAGTGTGCGCAGCAACGGCAGCCGGGGGTCGTCGAGTTGGACGTCCATCACGATCAGCGCGTCGACCAGTGCCGTGTCCGCCACCCGGTGCAGGCCGTCCTCGCCCTCCTCCTGGGTGAGGAGCAGGACGTCGTGGTCGTGGCGGCGCGCGGCCGTCACCACCGACACCGCGAACCGCATGACCACCGGGACATCGATGCCCGCCCGCAACGGCACGACCAGCGCCAGTACGTCGGATCTGCTGCTCGCCAGGGCACGGGCGCCCGCGTGGGGGCGGTAGCCGAGTTCCTTGATCGAGCGGTTGACGCGCTGCCGGGTCTCCTCGGAGATCGGGCGCTTGCCGCTGAGGGCGTACGAGACCGTGCTCGGGGAGACCCCGGCATGCCGTGCCACATCGGTGATCTTCACCATCACTCGCCTCCCGACGCCATGGATCCCAGCTCCACTGTCAAGAACCCGGTGCCCGCCTTCGCCCGCAACTCGCGTCCACCCGCCGCCAGTCCCCACGGCGCCGCCGGATCGCTGCACGACGCCCGCAGGGTGTCGCCCTCGCGGACCACCGTGAACGTCAAGTTGCCCACCGGGACTGTCACTTGGGCGCCGCGTTCCAGGCCGTACGCGTGCAGGGTGACCCCGTCGGCGTACGGGTAGTCGGGGCGGTCGTCCACCGCGCCGACCGGGATCACCGAACCGGGGCGTACGAGCAGCGGCACGCTGTCGAAGGCGTGGCGCTCGCGTATCCAGCGGGGGCCGGTGACCGTGCGTCCCGTCAGGAAGTGGGTCCACTCGCCCTCGGGGACGTAGTACGAGACATCGCCCTCGTCGCTGAACACCGGCGCCACCAGCAGGTCCGGGCCGAGCATGAACTGCCGTTCCAGGTAGGCGCATCCGGGGTCGTCCGGGAACTCCAGGACCATCGCGCGCATCATCGGGACGCCCTCCGCGCTCGCGGTGCGGGCGGCCTCGTAGAGGTAGGGCATGAGGCGGAGCTTCAGCCGGGTGAACAGCCGCAGGACGTCCACGGCCTCCTCGTCGAAGAGCCATGGCACCCGGTAGGAGGAGCTGCCGTGCAGTCGGCTGTGGGAGGAGAGGAGGCCGAAGGCCACCCAGCGTTTGAAGAGCGCCGGGCTCGGGGTGCCCTCGAAGCCGCCGATGTCGTGGCTCCAGTAGCCGAATCCGGAGAGCCCGAGGGAGAGTCCGCCTCTCAGTGACTCCGCCATCGACTCGTACGTCGCCTCGCAGTCGCCGCCCCAGTGGACCGGGAACTGCTGGCTGCCGGCCGTCGCCGAACGCGCGAACACGACCGCCTCCCCTTCGCCGCGGTGCTTGCGCAGCACGTCGAAGACGGTCCTGTTGTAGAGGTACGTGTAGTAGTTGTGCATCCGCTCCGGGTCCGAGCCGTCGGCGAACTCCACGTCCAGCGGCACCCGTTCACCGAAGTCGGTCTTGAAGCAGTCGACGCCCTGCGCGAGCACGGCCTCCAGCTTCGACGCGTACCAGTCGCGGGCCGCCGGACTCGTGAAGTCGACCAGGGCCATGCCCGGTTGCCACAGATCCCACTGCCAGACACTCCCGTCCGGTCTGCGGAGCAGATGGCCAAGTGCCTTGCCCTCGGCGAAGAGTGGGGAGCGCTGGGCGATGTACGGGTTGATCCAGACGCTGATGTGCAGGCCCCGTTCCTTCAGCCTGGCCAGCATGCCCTCGGGGTCGGGGAACACCCGTGGGTCCCACTGGAAGTCGCACCAGTTGAACTCGCGCATCCAGAAACAGTCGAAGTGGAAGACGGAGAGCGGGAGTTCACGCTCCCGCATGCCCTCGATGAACGACGTCACCGTCTCCTCGTCGTAGGAGGTGGTGAAGGAGGTGGAGAGCCACAGGCCGAACGACCACGGCGGTGGCAGTGCCGGGCGGCCGGTCAGGGCCGTGTACTTGCGGAGGATGTCCTTCGGGGTCGGGCCGTGGATGACGTAGTACGTCAACTGCTGTGTCTCGGCGCTGAACTGGACCCTCGACACCGCCTCCGAGCCGACCTCGAAGGAGACCCGGCCGGGGTGGTCGACGAAGACTCCGTAGCCCGCGTCGGTGAGGTAGAACGGCACGTTCTTGTAGGCCTGTTCGGTCGCCGTGCCGCCGTCCGCGTTCCACATGTCGACGACCTGGCCGTTCTTGACCAGCGGCCCGAAGCGTTCGCCGAGGCCGTAGACGCTGGTCCCGATCCCCAACCCCAGCTGCTCGCGCAGGTAATGGGCCCCGGTCGTCGCGTCCCGCATGATGCCCATGCCCTTGGGCCCGCTGCTGGTGAGGACACGGCCGTGAGCGAGGAAGTCGACGTGCCAGGGGGTGGTGCGGCTGACCCGGATCGAAAGGGTGCCGGAGGTCAGGGTCGCGTGCTCGTCGTCGTACTCGGTGTGCGCCGTCAACTCCTCTCTCCGCACCTCGAATTGGGGGCTCTGCGGCTGCTCGCCCTGGAAGTGGGTGAAGGTGACGCCGATGACGTCGGGCATCGGGGCGTGTGCGCTGATCGTCACGACGGGTCCCTTCAGCAGGTCGCCGCGGTGGCGGATGGGCTGGGTCGGCGCGTGGATGTCGAGCGTGCCGTCGGTGTCCGTCACGTCGAGGACCTCGACCGGGTGGGCGGCGGTGACGCCCTCGCGCAGCAGCCAGTAGCCGTCGGTGAACTTCACAGCCCGTACCCCTTCGTGCCCCGTGTGGTGTCGAAGCGCTTCGACGGGCGAAGGTATGTGCCGCGTGCAGCCGAGTCAATGGGATATACGGGAATCGGTCCGGCGGGCCGTGGCCAGTGACAGCAGCAGCGCGCTCGCAGCCGCCGTGACCGGAACGCCGTACCCCGCCGTGGCCGACACATGTTCCGCCGTCCAGCCGCCGGCCGCCGAACCGCAGGCGATGCCGCCGAGGAGGCCGGTCACCGCGAGGGTCATGCCCTCGTTCAGGCGGCCCTCGGGGGTGCGGCTCTGGATCAGGGTCATGTTCGTGATCATCGTGGGCGCGGTGGCCATCCCGGCCACGAGCAGCGCGCCCGCGAGGACGAGGAGCGAGCCGGTCAGGGCGGCGGCGAGCAGGGGAAGCGTCATCAGGACCGTCATCGCGGCCAGACACCAGGGGTGGCGTCGCTCGGCGGGCCCGGCCGGCCGCAGCGCCCCGTACAGCAGACCGGCCGCGCACGATCCGGCCGCCTGGAGGGCGAGTACGGCACCGGCGGCCGCCTTGTGCCCCCGCTCGTCCGCGAAGGCGATCGTGACGACCTCCATCGACCCGAACACCGCACCCGTGGCCAGGCATACGGCGAGCAGCGGGCGCATCCCGGGGGCGCGCAGCGGAGACGTACCGAGCTGGTGAAGCCCTTCGACACGGGGCCGGACCGGCGGCTCGGTCGACCGCTGGGCCGCGAAGAGCAGCACCCCCGTCATCATCAGCACCGCTCCGACCAGCGTGCCCGCCTCCGGGAACAGCGCCCCGCAGAGGAAGGCCGCCAGGACCGGGCCGAGCATGAAGCAGAGTTCGTCGGCGGACTGTTCGAAGGAGTTGGCGGTGTGCAGCGCTTCCTTGTCGCTCTTCTCGTCGCCGTCCAGGAGGTGGGCCCAGCGGGCGCGTGACATGCCGCCCGTGTTGGGGGTCGTGGCGGTGGCGGCGTACGCGGCGAAGAGGGTCCAGTCGGGGGCGCCGTGGTGCACGCAGAGCAGCAGGGCGAGGGAGCCGAGGGCGGCAAGTGCCGTGGCGGGTACGGCGATTCGGGCCTGGCCGTACCGGTCGACGAGCCGTGCGGTCCAGGGGGCGACCACGGCGGTCGCGGCGAGCCCGGTCGCGGTGACGGCACCGGCGAGGGCGTACGAGCCGCGCGCACCGGCGATCATGATGACCGCGCTCACGCTGAACATGCCCATGGGGAGGCGAGCGATCAGGTTCCCGGCGGTGAAGGCGCGGGTGCCGGGGATGGTGAACAGGCGGCGGTACGGGCCGGGCGGGCGGGGGGTCCCATTGGGCGTACGGCTACGGGGGCCGAAGTCGACGATGACCAGGGTGTCCTGGGTGACGGTGGGGAGTGGTCGGGGGTGAGGGCGGGGGTGTGAACGAGCGCGGTCGTGAGGGGATGGCTGCGGCATGTGTCCACCGTCGGCCCGAGTCGATCACCGGGTCCAACACCTGTTCTCCGCCCATTCACGCACTCCTGTTGTAAGTTCGCCGGATGCCCGCGTCTGCCCCGAACCATCTCGACCCCCGCCTCCTGCGCGCCTTCGTCGCCGTCGCCGAGGAGCTGCACTTCACCAGGGCCGCCGCCCGTCTCTATGTGGCCCAGCAGGCGCTGAGCCGTGACATCCGGCGCCTGGAACGGGAGTTGGGCGCCGATCTCTTCGTACGGTCGACCCGGCGGGTGGCGCTGTCGGCCGACGGGGAGCGGCTGTTGCCGTACGCCCGGCGGGTGTTGGCCGCCCACGACGAGCTGCTGGCCGCGTTCGGGGAGGCCCGGCCGCTGCTGGTGGATCTGAACTCGCCGGGGCTGGCGACCGGGCGCCGGGTGCTGCACCGGGCGCGTGAACTCGCCCCGGAGTGCGAGCTGATGGCCCGGTTCGAGAGCGGACTCACCTTCGCAGCGGGGGAGTTGATCGCGGGCCGGCTCGACGCGTCGTTCGGACGGTTCGCGGGCCTGGACCCGGCGCTGCGGGCCCAGTTGGACCAACAGCCCGTGCGCTACGAGCCGATGGCGGTCGTCCTGCCCGAGGACCACCGGCTGGCGGAGCTGTCCGAGGTGCCGTTGGCCGCGCTGGCGGGGGAGACCGTGTACGCGGGTGCGGGAAACCCTCGTACACCGGAGTGGACCGATCTCGCACGTCAACTCTTCGAGGGGCGCGGCATCGGCATCGCGCCACCCGCTCCGCTCGCTGTGGGCGACGAGGAGTTCGAGCGGATCATGGCCAAGATGCGGAATCCGATTCTGGTCGTGGTGGATTTTCCGGCCATGGCTCGAACAGTGTTGCGACCCCTGGTCGACCCTGTCCCGTTCTCGCCCGTGTCGCTGGTGTGGCGGAGGGGGTTGTTGCATCCGGGAATCGACGCCCTTCGGCAGGCCGCGGCTCAGCTCGCGAGCGAGGAGGGGTGGCTGCGGAGGCCTGTTGACGGTTGGGTTCCGGCCACCGATGTCAACATCATTTCGACCCGGAAGTAACACATGGCAAACACGGCACCTCCATGTGCGCTACATTCGAGACCCGGGTGCAGTGTGATAAATGGGGGCGCTCGGACCGGATGGGGGTCTGGTTCGAACATGGATGTACGAATAACCCGGAATCGTACGCGCACCCCGAAAGTTCCCGTGGGGGGGATGTGCGTGCGTGTGAAGAAGTGGCGTGAAGACGCCCAACCGGAGTGGGCCGACAGTGAGGCCGCGTCCGGAACCCAACAGCTTCCCGGAGTCGCTCCGGGCAGCACCGGTCCTGTGCCCCGGCAAAGACACGCCGCGGCACCGGCGCGCCCCGGGCGAACCGGAGGCAGAGGCGCGTATGCCCAGCCGCGTAAGGGCGAAACGGAACCGGCTGAACCGGGCGGGCCGACCAGCCCGGCCGATTCGATCGCGTCGCTCTCCAGCCGTCCCTGGGAGAACACCGCGGAGGCGGGTCACACCCATGACCCGCACGAGGTGACCGTCCAGCTCGACGGCGTCGGCCGGCAGCTCGAGGAACTCCTCGTACGGCAGGCCAAGGAGGGCGCGGACGCCGGCGCTGGTGACGGCCCCGTCTTCGTCGACGAGACCGGCCGCCGCAGCCGCCGCTACCGCCGGATAGGCATCGTCGTGGGCATCGCCTGCGCCGTGTACGCCGTCGTCATCGTCGGCACCCTGCTCTCCGGCAACTCGGACGCGCCCTGGCTGCCGGTACCGGGCCAGCAGGACGAGCAGCCGGCCGGGCAGGTCGAGACCTCGCCGCTGCCCGCGGAGTCGGTGCGGCCGTCGGACTCGGCCGGGGTCACACCGACCCCGGAGGCGTCGGTCAGCGCGGGGGTCACGCCGTCGCAGGGGAGCACCGCCGCCACGCCGGACGTCTCGTCCAGCGCCGCGAACCCCGGCCCGTCCGTCGAGCCCAAGCCCTCGGCCAGCGCCACCGTGCCCGGCCCGGTAACCACGTCGAGCGACCCGGACCCCGAGCCGTCCGCGACGGTGTCCAACTCGCCGGAGCCGAGCCCGTCGGAGACCGTCGGTTCCTCGCCCGACCCGTCGGAGTCCCCGGCCACGGACGGCGGCGCGGACGACGGCGCGGTCGCCGGCGGTACGACCGACCCGACCCCGATCGCCGAGAGCCCGGCCGAACCGAGTGCCACCGGCTCCGCCGGCGACCCGGTCTCCGCGTCGGAGTCGGCCACCACGACGGCCTGACCACCCTCCGACCCGCCGACCGCCGACTCCGTTCTGATCTCCTCGTCCCCGGAGAACAACCTCTGATGGCATCCCGCACCCGCCGCCGCGGCGCCCGGAACGGCGCCGACGGCGCCGCCCGGCGCCGACGGCTGCCCATGCGCCTGCTGCTGCCCTCGCTCATCCTGGTCGCCCTGATGGCGATGCTGATGCTGCGCGGGTACGTGCACAGCGAAATCCTCGCCGACCACCGCATCCAGACCGAGGCCTCCGCCGACCTGGTGCCGGAGAAGATCCTCAAGGGCGGCCCGGTCATCGACACCAGAAGCGGCCAGGCCACCACCCTGCAGATGCCCGACCACCGCCTCGTCCTCACGTTCGACGACGGCCCGGACCCCGAGTGGACCCCGAAGGTCCTGGACGTCCTGAAGAAGTACGACGCGCACGCCGTCTTCTTCGTCACGGGCACCATGGCCTCGCGCTACCCGGAACTCGTACGGCGGATGGTGGACGAGGGGCACGAGGTGGGGCTCCACACCTTCAACCACCCCGACCTCTCCCTCCAGTCGAAGAAGCGGATCGACTGGGAGCTGTCCCAGAACCAGCTGGCGCTCGCCGGTGCGGCGGGCATCCGTACATCGCTGTTCCGGCCGCCGTACTCCTCCTTCGCCGGCGCGATGGACAACAAGTCGTGGCCGGTCACGGAGTACATCGGCAAGCGCGGCTACATCACCGTCGTCAACAACACGGACAGCGAGGACTGGCGCAAGCCGGGCGTCCGCGAGATCATCCGCCGGGCCACCCCCAAGGGCGGCAAGGGCGCGATCGTCCTCATGCACGACTCCGGCGGCGACCGGCACCAGACCGTCGAGGCCCTGGACCGCTTCCTGCCCGACATGAAGAAGAAGGGGTACGAGCTCCAGAACCTCACCGAGGCACTGGACGCGCCCAGCGCGCACACCCCGGTCGCGGGCGTCGAGCTGGCGAAGGGCAAGGCGTGGACCTTCCTGGTCCGGGCCTCCGACGGGATCACCTCCGTTCTGGTCGTCGGTCTCGCGATCATCGGCGTCCTGGTGTTCGCCCGGTTCGGCCTGATGCTGCTGCTCTCCGTGCTGCACGCCCGCCGCACCCGCCGCCCCGACTTCAGCTGGGGCCCGCCGATCACCGAACCGGTGTCGGTGCTGGTCCCGGCGTACAACGAGGCCAAGTGCATCGAGGCGACCGTGCGGTCACTGATGCGGAGCGAGCATCCCATCGAGGTGATCGTCATCGACGACGGGTCGAGCGACGGCACGGCCCGCATCGTCGAGAACATGGGCCTGCCGAACGTACGCGTGGTCCGCCAGCTCAACGCGGGCAAGCCCGCCGCCCTCAACAGGGGTGTGGCGAACGCCCGTCACAACCTGATCGTGATGATGGACGGCGACACGGTCTTCGAGCCGGGCACCGTCCGTGAACTCGTCCAGCCGTTCGGCGACCCGCGCGTGGGCGCCGTCGCCGGCAACGCCAAGGTCGGCAACAAGGACTCCCTGATCGGCGCCTGGCAGCACATCGAGTACGTGATGGGCTTCAACCTGGACCGCCGTATGTACGACGTCCTGGGCTGTATGCCGACGATCCCCGGCGCGGTGGGCGCGTTCCGCCGCTCGGCCCTGAAGCGGGTCGGCGGGATGAGCGACGACACGCTCGCCGAGGACACCGACATCACGATGGCCCTGCACCGCGACGGCTGGCGGGTCGTGTACGCGGAGAACGCCCGCGCCTGGACCGAGGCCCCGGAATCCGTCCAGCAGCTCTGGTCCCAGCGCTACCGCTGGTCGTACGGCACCATGCAGGCGATCTGGAAGCACCGCCGCTCCGTCGTCGAACGGGGTCCCTCGGGCCGCTTCGGCCGCGTCGGCCTGCCTTTCGTCTCCCTCTTCATGGTGGTGGCCCCGCTACTGGCCCCCCTGATCGACGTGTTCCTGCTCTACGGGCTGGTGTTCGGCCCGACCGAGAAGACCGTCTTCGCCTGGCTGGGCGTCCTGGCCATCCAACTGATCTGCGCGGCCTACGCGTTCCGCCTCGACCGAGAGAAGATGACCCACCTGATCTCGCTGCCCCTGCAACAGATCCTCTACCGCCAGCTCATGTACGTCGTCCTGCTCCAGTCCTGGATCACCGCCCTCACCGGCGGCCGGCTGCGCTGGCAGAAGCTGCGGCGCACCGGGGTCGTCGGCTCGGCCCCCGACGCCGTACCGGCCGCGCGGACGAACGCCGGCGCCGACAGGAGGCCCGTGGGATGACCCAGCCACCCCCGGCGACGGACGCGACGTCCTCGCCGACGTACGACATACCGCTCCAACCGACGACGGACGAACCGCCCGCCGCACCCCGGGCGAAGAAGCCCGGCCGTGACCGCTACCTGGACCTGCTCCGGAGCATCGCCCTGGTCCGAGTGATCGTCTACCACCTGTTCGGCTGGGCGTGGCTGACGATCCTGTTCCCCTCCATGGGCGTGATGTTCGCGCTGGCGGGCTCGCTGATGGCCCGCTCCCTGAACCGCCCGGCGGTCGGGGTCATCAAGGGCCGGGTCAGGCGCCTGCTGCCCCCGCTGTGGGCGTTCAGCGTCGTGGCGCTGGCGCTGATGTTCATCGGGGGCTGGAACCCGACCAAGGATCCCGACCACGGCGGCACCTGGGGTCTGGTCGAACTCCTCAACTACATCGTCCCGATCGGCGCCCCGCCCTTCCCCTGGAGCATCGGCTCCAAGTCGGGCGTGCTGGAGGACACCTGGGCGGTCCAGGCGGCGGGCCCGCTCTGGTACCTGCGGGCCTATCTGTGGTTCGTGATCGCCTCGCCGCTCCTGCTGTGGGCGTTCCGCCGTCTCCCGTGGGCGACCCTGTTCGCCCCGCTGGCCCTGACGGTGGTGGTCGGTACGGGCCTGGTGAAGATCCCCGGGGAAACGGGCAACGCGGTGACGGACTTCGCGGTGTTCGGCGGCTGCTGGGTGCTGGGCTTCGCCCACCACGAGGGCCTGCTGAAGCAGATCCCGCGCTATCTGTCCGTGTCCTGCGCGGCCATGATCATGGCATTCGGCATCTGGTGGGCCTCGGGCCACAAGGGCCCCGACGGCTGGGACCTCAACGACATCCCGCTGGCCCAGGCGACCTGGTCCTTCGGGTTCGTGGTGATCCTGCTCCAGTACTCCCCGTCGTGGCAGGAACTGCCGGGCCGCCTGGCGAAGTGGGACAAGCTGGTCACGCTCTCCAACAACAGGGCCGTCACGATCTACCTGTGGCACAACCTCCTGATCATGGCCACGGTCCCCCTGATCGACCGCCTGTACGAACTCCCCTTCATGACCGAGGGGATGATGTCCGCGCTGGACACGACGTACATCCTGTGGATGTTCGTCCTGGTCTGGCCCCTGATCGGCCTGACGATCCTGTCCCTGGGCTGGATCGAGGACGTCGCCGCCAAGCGGAGCCCACGGCTGTGGCCGAACGGGGCGAAGCGCGGGGGAGGGCGACGGAAGGGCTGAGGGAGGGACAGCCCCCTTGTCCTGTTGAGCGGGAGAACGAAGTTGAGCAAGGCACGACGTCGACAGAGCCGTCCCCCGGGCGCGCGCCGGTCTTCGGGCTGGTCACGCCCGAGGACTGGTACCGCATCCCGCTCCAGCCCGGGAACGCCTCGAAGCGTCCGTGAACGCGCTGATCAAGCGGCAGTTCGCCGGTGTCGACGACCAGCCGATCCTGCGCCGCAGGACCGAGGAACAGCTGCTCGACACGGCCGGGGCGGGCGTCGAGCAGGGCGGCGTCGTGCTGTACCTGTCGTTCCTGGAGGTCGGCGGCATCCCGCTGTCCGCCTCCCTTCTCGTCTCCCACCTCCACCAGAGGTTCGACGGCCTGGACGCCGTCGCCGCGCTCGCCGGTTCGGGCGAGGTCGGGCTGACGAGGCTGCCCGCCGGACGGGCGGCCCGGCTGGTCCGGCGCGAGCGGTCGAAGCAGTCGCGGAAGCTGGGCTCAGAGTTCGAGGACACCGTCGTCGAGTACTTCGTCCCGGTCCCGGACCGCGACGAGGTGCTGATGCTGACGTTCAGCACTCCGCTGGAGCCGATCGCGGACGCCATGGTGGGGCTGTTCGACGGTTCTGGCACAGATCTCAGAAGGGCGTCCGCCGGAGCGGACGCCCTTCTGGCTGTGCGGCGGCACCGAGGCTGACTCAGGATGAGCTGACCGGCACCTCACCCGTTTTGTCCGCGACGCCAATTCCCAGGAGTGCGCTCTTGGTTGTTCCAAGGTAGACGAGACTCGACGAGTCGAAGACCCAGGCGTAGCCCTTTGAGGAGCCCTGGAACGTAAGGCCGACGCCCTCCCGCCCCGCGGCGTCCTTGACATGACTCACGACGCGCACGTCGGGGAGCTTGGCCATGGCACGGTAGATCGCGGCGCTGAGGTCGGGCAGCAGAGTGGCGTCGTCGATGATGGCCCCGAGGTTCTCGACGACCACTTCCGTGAGGCGGCTCGCTTCCACATTCTTCGCGTCGCCGGAGAGCTTCTTCAGCAGCGCGTCGGGATCGGTGGGCAGAGCTTGAAGCTGCCGGAAGGTCAGGTATCCGACGCCGCTCATGCCCATGACCATCTTCTTGGACGGGTCGTTGAGCGCGACGCCCTTCCTCAAACCGTCCCGCTTGCCGTCTACCGAATCCCATTGCTCTCGTCGGACGGACCCCTTGTACTCCTCCACCTCGAAGGTCCCCTTGCGCTTCGCGAGCTCTTCGAAATCGCGGAAGTCAACGCCCAACTCACCTGCCGACCCTTGGGACTTGGTGTAGATGTACTGGTCGCCGCGTACCGTGACCGCCGGGCGGCCGGCCGCCGCCAGGGCGATCCGGTCCAGCAACTGCGCGGCTTTCCGGTGGTCGTCCGCGGTGACACCGGCGCCAGCTGTGTCGCGCCGGCCGTCCTGTGCGCCGTCGACCGCCACTACGCCCAGGCTCACGACGGCGGCCAGTGCCAGCGGGGCCGCGACGAGAACGAGGCGCCGCCCGGGGCGTCGGCGTGCGGGGGGCACAGGTGATGCGCTCGGTGATGGGTTCGTCGCACCCGACTGCTCGTGGGTGGTCTCGTGAGTGATCTGTTCCATCAGGTGTTCCCTCAGTACGCGGTGGCGGTCCTGCGCGAGCACCGGACGGCCCGGCGCGGGCAGCAACTCGGCCAGATCCTGGTAGTCGACCGGCTGATCGCGTCGTCGCGGGTTGGTGTTCATCGCTTCTTCTCCTGCGTGGACCGAGCCGCCTGATGGCGGCTAACCGGTAACTGTCCGACCGTGGCCGGGCGTTGCACTCGGCTCTGCCCGGTGGCGTCTTCCGCGCCGTTACTGCCGCCTGTGCCGCCGTCGAGTTCGAGCTCAGTGAGCTTGCGCAGGCGTTTCCTCGCGCGCGAGAGCCGGGCCCGTACGGTGCCGACGGCCACGCCCAGGGCCTCGGCCGCTGTGGCGGCGTCCAGGCCCTCCCACACGCAGAGCGTGAACACCTCGCGCTCCCCGCGGCGCATCGTGCTCAATGCTTTCTGCGCGGCGGCCAGTTCCTCGGTGTCGGCCAGGCGCTGTGTCACCTCGTCGGCGAAGTCCGGCACTGGATCGGGGGGCGGGACTCTGATGAGCGCGGCCTGGTGTCTTCGCGCCGCCCGCGCGGTGTTGCGTGTGACGTTCGTCGCGATCCCCAGCAGCCACGGGCGCAGGCTGTCGTCACCCGGAAGCACCCGCTCACGCAGCCGCCATGCCTCCAGGAAGGTCAGCGACACGATGTCGTCGGCCATGACCCAGTTGCCGGTCATCCGGACGGCGTGCCGGTGGACCACCGAAGCGTGCTCGTCGAAGAGTTGCCTGAACGCATCCGGATCCCCGGCTCGCACGCGGGCCCGCAGTGAAATCTCCACACTCCTCCCTGTCCTCTGCGAGGACCGCGCTGCGGTGATCCGCGTCACACCATGGCCGGACCATGGACATGCCTGTGGGATGAGGCTGCGAAGGCGCCACATCTTGGGGAGCGGTCGCGGAAGGTCACTGAAGCAGGATCATCTTGCGGAGCAGGTCGAATCCGGCACGACCGTACAGCTGTCTCTTGATCTTCTTGATGCGGTTCACAGCACCTTCGGTGCCCCCGGAGCTCCAGTGCACGGTCAGCCCGGCGATCACGGCTTCGAGGTCGGCGATCAGTCCGCGGGCGAAGCCGGTGATCCCGGGCAGTTGCGCGTCGCGGGCGGAGCTGATCCAGTCCGGCAGGTCAGCACCCGTGCGCTGGGCGAGTATCTGCGCGAAGTCGCGGACGAGTTCGTGAGTTCGCTCCAGCTCTGGGCAGGCGTCGAGCACCGCCTTGAGCTGCTTACCTTCGTCCTCGGTGAGCGTGTCGGGGTGACGGGTGATCCAGCCGACGACGGTGCGGACACATAGACGTCGAAGGCGAGCAGCACGAGGATATTTCGGGCGGCCTCGCCGGGCCCCAGCCGGGGAAGGTTCTCGGTCCCCCGCACCACGCGGAACAGCGTGACCGGCAGAAACAGCCCCGTGACTGCGCCCAGACCGATCCCTCCGGCCACCAGGGCGCCCCGCCCGTCCTCGTGAACCAGGGACGACAGTGTGGTGTCCCCCAGCCTCAGCATCAGGTACACGCACCCGAACGCCCCGCCCAGCGACGTCGCGAAGACAAAGAGGAACGCCACCGCGAAGAGCACGTTCCCGGCGAAGGTGTGCTTCGCAGGCTCCGCCTTAGGCCTGTCGAACAGCGGGGCACGGGGACCCCAAGAGGGGCCCGCCGTGCTCTGGCCGTGACCTCCGTCTGCGTAACCTCTCATCCCACCTCCTCGCGGGGTGAGAGCAAAGTTCCCTTCCGGTCACCCACAGCCACAGTGCGGAAACGCGCTCTGCCTACCTTCGGGACTCATCACCGCTCAGTACCCCGAAAAGAACCACCCGAGCCCCGGACCACCGTGGAGGCGTCATGACAGCCCCTAGTTCAGCCCCCGCACCCGGCAGGGGAGGCCGCTGGATCGAGCACTGGGATCCCGAGGACGAGGCCTTCTGGAACGCGACCGGCGAAAAGGTCGCCCGCCGCAACCTGTTCTTCTCCGTCCTGTCCGAGCACATCGGCTTCTCCATCTGGACGCTGTGGTCCGTGATGGTGCTGTTCATGGGACCGGAGTACGGGCTCACCCCGGCCGACAAGTTCTTCATCGTGTCGATGGCGACCGCCGTCGGAGCCGTCGTCCGCGTCCCCTACACCTTCGCCGTCGCCCTCTTCGGTGGCCGGAACTGGACCATCGTCTCCGCGTCGCTCCTGCTCATCCCCACCATCGCGGCGTTCATCGTGATGGAGCCGGGCACGTCCTTCGGCACGTTCCTGGTCTGCGCAATGCTCGCCGGCATCGGCGGCGGCAACTTCGCCTCCAGCATGACCAACATCAACGCCTTCTTCCCGCTCAGGAAGAAGGGCTGGGCCCTCGGGCTCAACGCGGGCGGCGGCAACATCGGCGTCCCGGTCGTGCAGCTCATCGGCCTCGCGGTCATCGGCGCGAGCGGCGGACCGCGCGTACTCCTCGGCATCTACATCCCGCTCATCGTCATCGCCGCGGTCCTCGCCGCGCTCTACATGGACAACATCACGTCCGTGAAGAACGACACCGGCGCCGCCAAGGACGCCGCGAAGGACGCGCACACCTGGATCATGTCGTTCCTCTACATCGGGACGTTCGGGTCGTTCATCGGGTACAGCTTCGCGTTCGGCCTCGTCCTTCAGACGCAGTTCGGGCGTACGCCGCTCGAGTCCGCGTACGTCACCTTCATCGGTCCGCTGCTGGGCTCGCTGATCCGCCCCGTGGGCGGCTGGCTGGCCGACCGCTACGGCGGCGCGAAGATCACGCTGTGGAACTTCGTCGCCATGGCCGCAGCGACCGGCGTCATCGTGATGGCCTCGATGGAGAAGTCGCTGCCCCTCTTCACCACCGCCTTCATCTTCCTGTTCGTCCTCACCGGCCTCGGCAACGGCTCGACGTTCAAGATGATCCCCGGCATCTTCCACGCCAAGGCCCTGGCCAAGGGGCTGGACGGTGAAGAGGCCGCGGCGTACGGCCGTCGCCTGTCCGGTGCCTCCATGGGGCTCATCGGCGCGGTGGGCGCGCTCGGCGGCCTCGGCATCAACCTCGCCTTCCGCCAGTCCTTCCTGAGCGTCGGCTCCGGCACCGGTGCCTTCGTCGCCTTCCTCGCCTTCTACGGTGTGTGCTTCGTGGTCACCTGGGCCGTATACCTTCGGCGTCCGGCAGGCGCACGGGCCACAGAAACCACAGCCTCCGAGGCGAAGACGCAGCTCAGCTACGCCGAGGTGTGACATTCACCCAAAGCGGCTTAAGTAACACCAGCGACATATATCCGAACCGAGCCTGTCACGCGCCGTTGACAGGCTCGTTCGGCACGCCAGTGCCGGATGTGACCCGACTGCGGGACGAGAGCCATGTACGACGAAGAGCAGCGACCAGTACGACCGGCCCAACCTGACCACGGTCCCCTCGCGGGGTTCACCGTGGGTGTCACGGCCGCGCGTCGGGCCGATGAACTCGGGACACTCCTCCAGCGGAGGGGAGCGGCCGTCGTGCACGCGCCCGCTCTGCGGATCGTGCAGCTCGCCGACGACAGCGAGCTCCTCGCGGCGACCAAGCAGCTGATCGGCCAGGCGCCGGACATCGTCGTCGCCACGACCGCCATCGGCTTCCGGGGCTGGATCGAGGCCGCTGACGGGTGGGGGCTCGGCGAGGACCTGCTCGCCTGTCTCGGCGGGGTGGAACTGCTGGCGCGCGGCCCCAAGGTCAAGGGTTCCGTCCGGGCCGCCGGGCTCACCGAGCACTGGTCGCCGTCCTCCGAATCCATGGCCGAGGTGCTCGACCGGCTCCTGGAGGAGGGCGTCGACGGCCGCCGTATCGCCATCCAGCTGCACGGGGAGCCCCTGCCGGGCTTCGTGGAGTCGCTGCGGGCGGCAGGCGCGGAGGTCGTCGGCGTGCCCGTGTACCGGTGGATGCCGCCGGAGGACATCGGCCCCGTCGACCGGCTCCTCGACGCCACGGTCTCGCGCGGCCTGGACGCGCTGACCTTCACGAGCGCCCCCGCAGCGGCGTCGCTCCTCTCCAGGGCGGAGCACCGGGGCATGCTTCCGGAACTCCTGGCCGCCCTCCACCACGACGTGCTGCCCGCGTGCGTGGGCCCGGTCACGGCGCTGCCGCTCCAGGCCCACGGCGTGGACACGGTGTCTCCGGAGCGCTTCCGCCTGGGCCCGTTGGTCCAGCTCCTCTGCCAGGAACTCCCGGCCCGCGCAAGGGCGTTGCCCATCGCGGGCCACCGCGTTGAGATCCGAGGCCACGCGGTCCTGGTGGACGGCGCCCTACGCCCCGTCCCTCCGGCCGGCATGTCCCTCCTGCGGGCCCTGTCCCGCCGCCCGGGCTGGGTGGTAGCCCGAGCCGAACTCCTCCGTGCCCTCCCCGGAGCGGGCCGCGACGAACACGCGGTGGAGACAGCGATGGCCCGCCTACGCACGGCCCTGGGCGCCCCGAAACTGATCCAGACGGTAGTAAAACGCGGCTACCGCCTGGCCCTGGACCCAGCAGCGGACGCGAAGTACTCCGACAGGTAGTTCTCTCGCCTGCGGCCCGGTGGGGGGCGCTCCGCGGGATGGGCCGTTCTTCGACCGCGGCCCGGTGGGGGCTGAGCGCGCAGTTCCCCGCGCCCCTGTCGGGGGTTGATCCGTGGTTTCTTTGTCCGCGGCCCGGTGGGGGCTGAGCGCGCAGTTCCCCGCGCCCCTATCGGGGGGCGATGCGTGGGTTCTTCGTCTGCGGCCCGGTGGGGGGGGGCGGGCCCCGGGCGCAACGCGCCCGACAGGGGCGCGGGGAACTGCGCGACAAGCCCCCACCGGCCTGCGGACGAAGAACCGCCCATCCCGCGGAGCGACCCGCACGGGGGGTTCCGGCCACGGCACCGGCCAGGCACTGTAGAGGCAACGGTTCCCCCTGCCCCCGTCACTGGCATCCGCATCGGAGACGACCGTGGCCACAGCCTCAGCCTCGTACGAGCTGCGTTTCGACGCCGGGCGGATCTGCCTGGACCTGCTGGCGACCACCCACCCCGACGAACGGCTCGGCGCCGTCGAGCCGCTCCGTGCCTGGATCACCGCATCCGGGCTCGTCCCGCCCGGCACCCCCCTCCACCACGCCGACGACTCCTGGGCAGCCCACTTCCGTGAACTCCGGGACCTCGTCGGCCGGTTGGTGCGGAACCCGGCAGGCGTCGAGCCGCCCCTCCTCGACCGCCTCAACGAACTCGCCCGCCCCGCGCCCCCGGCGCCCCGCGCGGTCCGCGCCGAAGACGGCACGCTCGTACGGGAGTTGCACGGGCCGCCCGACTGCGCGGCCCTGCTCGGCGTGGTCGCCCGGGACGCCGTGGAGCTGCTCACCGACCCCGTGGCACGCGCGTGTCTGCGGCAGTGCGAGGGCGACAACTGCCCGATCGTCTACCTCGACACCTCCCGGGGCAGACGACGCAGATGGTGTTCCAGTGAAATCTGCGGCAACCGGGAGCGGGTCGCGAGGCACCGCCGACGGGCCGCACTCGCACGCGCGTAGACCCTTCGTCAGTCGTTCACAGTTCGCTCATAGCGGGCTACTCGGGCGGAATCGGGCCCACCAACTCCCGCAGGTTGCAGTGACGTTGATTACACGTGAGTTTCCAGTCGGCGCGCCGCGGGCATCGCCGTGATCTTGCCAATGTGGCGGAAATGTAAAGCACTTGCGGCAGGAATGTGCTCCCTTGTCCCTCACGTCTCGTCCAGATAAAGAAAGTTGTGGTCGCACGTTGAACATCCCGCACGCCACTTCCGTACCTCGGGGGGAGCGACCGACTGGGGGAACCCGGGACAGCGGAGGTGGGCGTGCGCAAGGATTCCGTCGTGGCCAATGAACGAGCACCGAGGGCCCGACATCGCATGTCCCAGCCCTCGGAACCCGACGAGGACTTGATGCGTGCGCTGTACCGAGAGCACGCAGGGCCTCTGCTGGCGTATGTCCTCAGACTGGTCGCCGGAGACCGGCAACGAGCCGAGGACGTCGTGCAGGAGACGCTCATCCGTGCCTGGAAGAACGCCGGTCAGCTCAATCGAGCAACCGGTTCGGTACGCCCCTGGCTGGTGACGGTCGCCCGGCGCATCGTCATCGACGGCCACCGCAGCCGGCAGGCCCGGCCGCAGGAGGTGGACCCGTCGCCGCTGGAGGTCATCCCCGCGGAGGACGAGATCGACAAGGCGTTGTGGCTGATGACGTTGTCGGACGCGCTGGACGACCTGACCCCGGCCCACCGGGAGGTACTGGTCGAGACTTACTTCAAGGGGCGTACCGTAAACGAAGCCGCCGAAACGCTGGGCATACCCAGCGGAACGGTGCGCTCACGGGTGTTCTATGCCCTGCGTTCGATGAAGCTCGCACTGGAGGAGCGGGGGGTGACGGCATGAGCATTTACGGGGGGTTCGGAGCGGGTAGTCCTGGTTCCATGCGAGGAATGCAGGGTTCCCAGGGACCGAACGAACACGAGACCGTAGGCGCCTACGCCCTCGGCATCCTCGACGACGCGGAGGCCACGGCCTTCGAGGCGCACCTCGCGGGCTGCGAGTGGTGCGCCCAGCAGCTGGACGAGCTGGCCGGGATGGAACCGATGCTGGCCGCCCTCGCGGACCTGCCCGGTGCCCAGGGATCCCCGGCCATCGGCGAGTCGCTGTCCGCCCGCCCGAGTCCGCAACTGTCGACCAGACTCGTCGACGAGGTCGCGGAACGGCGTGCGACCAAGCGTCGCCGCAGCTTCTACATGGTGGCCGCCGCGGCGGCTCTCATCATCGGCGGCCCGGCCACGGTGTTCGCGACGACCAGCGGCAGCACCAGTAACGAGGCCGCGCCCACGCCGTCGTCGTCCGTGGCGAAGGCCACCGGTTCCGCACAGGAAGCCTTCGCTCTCATGAGCGACCGGGTCTCCGCCACCGACCCCACCACCAAGGTCACCGCGACCGTGGCGATGGACGCGAAGAACTGGGGCGTCGGCGCGGTCCTGGAGCTGGCCGGCGTCAAGGGCCCGCTCAAGTGCTCGCTCATCGTCGTCGGCAAGGACGGCTCGCGCGAGACGATGTCCAACTGGTCCGTCCCGAAGTGGGGTTACGGCATCAAGGACTCGACGAACGCGGAGGCCCGCAACCCGCTCTACATCCACGGTGGAACGGCCTTCACCGCCGACGAGATCGACCACTTCGAGGTCGTCACCTCCACCGGCAAGCAGCTCGTCGAGGTCGACGCCTGACCTCTTCGTACCTCTGTCAACCGCTCCGCGACCGCCCCAGGACGCCTCGTACGAAGACTCGTACGGTGTCCTGGGGCGGTTGCGTAGCCTGACGGCCTCCCTTTCGCGTACGGTTGACGGCTGCCCAGCACGTCAGAAGGGGGCCCGGTGGCCGCACAGGCTCAGCAGGAAACGGCGCTCGTACCGGTCGAGGACTCCTCAGTACAGGACTCCGTCCGCGACCGCGAGATCAGCGTCGAACAGGAACACCTGGACCGGGTGTACCGCAGGCTCGAGGAGAAGATCGACGAGGCCGAGTTCCTCATGCACGACGCGGCCAAGCGAGGCCAGGTCGGCACCCCTGGCGCGCTCGCCGAACGGGACGCCCAGGTGTTCCGCGCAGGCATCCACCTCAACAGGCTGAACAACGAGTTCGAGGACTTCCTCTTCGGCCGTATCGACCTGCTGCGGGGCATGGACGGCAAGAAGGGCCCGGACGGCGCGTACACGGCCGTGGAGCCCGCTGAGGGGGCCGTACGCCCCGACAGCACCGCCGACATCGCCGAGACCCTCCACATCGGCCGTATCGGCGTCCTCGACGAGGAGTACGCGCCCCTCGTCATCGACTGGCGCGCCCCGGCCGCCGCGCCCTTCTACCGCTCGACCCCGGTCGATCCGGGCCGGGTGGTCCGCCGGCGCGTCATCCGCTCCAAGGGCCGCCGGGTCCTCGGCGTCGAGGACGACCTGATGCGCCCCGAGCTGACGGCGTCCCTGGACGGCCACGAACTCGCGGTGATCGGCGACGGCGCCCTGATGGCGGCCCTCGGCCAGGCCCGCAGCCACACCATGCGGGACATCGTGTCGTCCATCCAGGCCGAACAGGACCTGGTGATCCGGGCCCCCGCCGCCTCGGTGACGTACGTCGAGGGCGGCCCGGGGACAGGCAAGACGGCCGTCGCGCTGCACCGCGCCGCCTACCTCCTCTACCAGGACCGCCGCCGGTACGCGGGCGGCATCCTGATCGTCTCGCCCACGCCCCTGCTCGTGGCGTACACGGAGGGCGTCCTGCCCTCCCTCGGCGAGGAGGGCCAGGTCGCGATCCGCGCCATCGGTTCCCTCGTCGACGGCGCCGAGGCGACCCTGTACGACTCCCCGGCCGTGGCTCGCGCCAAGGGCTCGTACCGCATGCTCAAGGTGCTGCGGAAGGCCGCGCGGGGCGCCCTCGAACACAACGACCAGTCGGCCAGGCTGCGGGTCGTCGCCTTCGGCCGCCGTATCGAACTGGAGGCCCCCGAACTGGCCCGCATCCGCGAGTCGGCGCTCAGCGGCACGGCACCCGTCAACCTGCTGCGCCCCCGCGCCCGCAAGCTCCTCCTGGACGCCCTGTGGGCCCGCTCGGGCGCCCAGGGCCGCCACACCGACCCGGAGCTGGCCGCGGAACTCCGCTCCTCCTTCGACGAGGACGTCACGACCGAGGACGACTTCATCGCGTTCCTCGACGCCTGGTGGCCGGAACTGACCCCTGCCTCCGTCCTCACGGCGATGTCCGACGAACGCCGCCTCGGCCGCTGGGCCCGCCGCATCCTGAACCCGGGCGAGGTCCGCCGGGTCGCCCGCTCCCTCAAGCGGGACGGCCTCTCGGTCCACGACGTGGCCATGCTCGACGAACTCCTCGCGATCCTCGGCACCCCGGCCCGCCCCCGCAGGAAGCGCGACCAGGACCCCCTGGACCACCTCACCGGCCTCGAAGAACTGATGCCGGTACGGGAGGAGACACAACGCGAACGCGCCGAGCGCCTCGCCGAGGAGCGCACCGAGTACGCCCACGTCATCGTCGACGAGGCCCAGGACCTCACCCCGATGCAGTGGCGCATGGTCGGCCGCCGCGGCCGGCACGCCACCTGGACGGTCGTCGGCGACCCGGCCCAGTCCTCCTGGTCCGACCCCGACGAGGCGGGCGAGGCGAGGGACGAGGCCCTCGGCACCCGCCCCCGCCGCCGCTTCACCCTCACCGTCAACTACCGCAATCCGGCCGAGATCGCCGACCTGGCGGCGAAGGTCCTGGCCCTGGCGATGCCCGGCTCGGAGTCCCCGAGGGCGGTCCGCTCGACGGGAGTGGAACCGCGCTTCACGGCGGTACGGGGTTCCCTGGCCAAGTCGGTCCGCGAGGAGGCCGCGCGTCTCCTGGACCTCGTGGACGGGACAGTGGGTGTCGTGGTCGCCATGAACCGCCGCGAGGAGGCCGCCCGCTGGCTGGCGGGCCTGGGCGACCGCGTGGTGGCCCTGGGCAGCCTGGAGGCCAAGGGACTGGAGTACGACGCCACCGTGGTCGTCTCCCCGGCGGAGATCGCCGACGAGAGCCCGGCCGGCCTGCGCGTGCTGTACGTCGCCCTGACCCGGGCAACACAGCAGCTCACGGTCGTGTCGGCGGACCGCGACGAGCCCGATGCGCAGGGGGTGCCCGACCTTCTCCGTGACTGATGACAAGACAGTGGCCGATGGGAATTGCCTTACGGGGATCGTTTGTTACCGTTGACGTGGCACCGGCTCGATCCAAGCCCCCGGGCCCAACCTTCGTCGCTACGAGCGACCACTTGCCGCGAGGCGAGCATGGCGGGTCGGTGCCACTTGAACGCAGAAGGCACATGAAGAGGTCCACGTCACCTGGTGACGTGGACCTCTTTTTGCTCAAGAACTTGCTGAAGAACGTATTGAGAACAAAAGGTTCGCAATCGAGGCCCAGCTACCAGCTACCCAACGGTAGGTGCGACGATCGGACAGCAAACCAAGCATCAGGGTGAAAGCAGAAGGAAGTCGGCCATGGCAACGGCGCCCAGCGTCTCCTACTCGATCACGGTCCGGTTGGAGGTGCCCGCGAGCGGAACCGCGGTCTCTCAGATCACCACCGCCGTGGAGTCCTCCGGAGGCTCGGTGACCGGCCTCGACGTCACCGCCTCCGGCCACGAACTGCTCCGGATCGACGTCACCATCGCGGCCACCTCGACCGCGCACGCCGACGAGATCGTGCAGAAGCTCCGCGGCATCGAGGGCGTCACCCTCGGCAAGGTCTCGGACCGTACGTTCCTCATGCACCTCGGCGGCAAGATCGAGATGCAGTCCAAGCACCCCATCCGCAACCGCGACGACCTCTCGATGATCTACACCCCGGGCGTGGCCCGCGTGTGCATGGCGATCGCCGAGAACCCCGAGGACGCCCGCCGCCTCACCATCAAGCGCAACACCGTCGCGGTCGTCACCGACGGCTCCGCGGTCCTCGGCCTCGGCAACATCGGCCCGATGGCCGCCATGCCGGTCATGGAGGGCAAGGCTGCCCTCTTCAAGCGCTTCGCCGACATCGACGCCTGGCCGATCTGCCTGGACACCCAGGACACCGACGAGATCGTCACGATCGTCAAGGCCATCGCCCCGGGCTTCGCCGGCATCAACCTGGAAGACATCTCGGCCCCGCGCTGCTTCGAGATCGAGGCCCGCCTCCGTGAGGCCCTCGACATCCCCGTCTTCCACGACGACCAGCACGGCACCGCGATCGTCGTCCTCGCCGCCCTCACCAACGCCCTGCGCGTCACGGGCAAGGCGATCGGCGACATCCGGGTCGTCATGTCCGGCGCCGGCGCGGCCGGTACGGCCATCCTCAAGCTGCTCATCGCGGCCGGCGTCAAGCAGGCGGTCGTCGCCGACATCCAGGGCGTCGTCCACGCGGGCCGCGCGGACCTGGTGAACGCGGCCCCCGACTCCCCGCTGCGCTGGATCGCCGACAACACCAACCTGGAGGGCCTCACCGGCACCCTCAAGGAGGCCGTGCGCGGCGCCGACGTCTTCATCGGCGTCTCCGCCCCGAACGTCATCGACGGCGACGACGTGGCCGCGATGGCGGACGACGCGATCGTGTTCGCGCTCGCGAATCCCGACCCCGAGGTCGACCCGGCGATCGCCCGTCAGACGGCGGCCGTCGTGGCCACCGGCCGCTCGGACTTCCCGAACCAGATCAACAACGTGCTGGTCTTCCCGGGTGTCTTCCGCGGCCTCCTGGACGCGCAGTCCCGCACGGTCAACACCGAGATGATGCTCGCGGCGGCCACCGCACTCGCGAACGTCGTCACCGAGGACGAGCTGAACCCGAACTACATCGTGCCGAGCGTCTTCAACGACAAGGTCGCGGGCGCGGTGGCGGGTGCGGTGCGCGAGGCGGCGAAGGCCGCGGCGGCCGCCGAGCAGGCGTCCACACGGGCAGACGGGCACAATATGTGACGGTTGCCACGGGCCCCCGTACCGGCGCGTCGGGGGCACCCCGCCCCCGGGCGGCTCTAGGGTGGCGGCCAGACTCACCCCGCCCGGCCCCGGCCGGTGACGCTTTCCAGGTGACTCCCAAGGGTGTTCGTGTGACTCCCAGGGGTGCCGGATTGGCTTTCCCGCCGCAGGTGGGGGCAGGATGCGTCTTCGGGCGCGAGGGTCCGACGACGGACCCGGGTCCGGGGACCCACCGAGGACCCTGGCAACATCGGCTTCGCTGTGCCCACCATGCGGCTCCGCCGCGGGGCACGCCTCAACAGCAAGAAGAACACGGGAGTAACGACATGAACCGCAGTGAGCTGGTGGCCGCGCTGGCCGACCGCGCCGAAGTGACTCGCAAGGACGCCGACGCCGTGCTGGCCGCGTTCGCCGAGACCGTCGGTGAGATCGTCGCCAAGGGCGACGAGAAGGTCACCATCCCCGGCTTCCTGACCTTCGAGCGCACCCACCGTGCCGCTCGCACCGCGCGCAACCCGCAGACCGGCGACCCGATCAACATCCCCGCCGGCTACAGCGTCAAGGTCTCCGCGGGCAGCAAGCTCAAGGAAGCGGCCAAGGGCAAGTAACTTGCCCTAAGACTTGTAACACGCCAATGGGGCGGCCCCCGGAGTTCGGGTGCCGCCCCATTGGCGTTGCTGTCACCAAGGCCTCAAACTCCCCCACTCTCGGCTTCGCTCGAGCGGGGGGACCCCCAGGCCGGGCTGAAAATACCTATCCGAGCGCCTTGCCCGGCAGCTCCACCTTCGCGCCCAACTCCACGAGCTTCTCCATGAAGTTCTCGTAGCCGCGGTTGATCAGGTCGATGCCGTGGACCCTGGAGGTGCCCTGGGCGGCCAGGGCCGCGATGAGGTACGAGAAGCCGCCCCGGAGGTCCGGGATGACCAGGTCGGCGCCCTGGAGGCGCGTGGGGCCCGACACGACCGCCGAGTGGAGGAAGTTGCGCTGCCCGAAGCGGCAGTGGGAGCCGCCGAGGCACTCGCGGTAGAGCTGGATGTGCGCGCCCATCTGGTTCAGCGCCGACGTGAAGCCGAGCCGGGACTCGTACACCGTCTCGTGGACGATGGACAGGCCCGTCGCCTGCGTCAGGGCGACGACCAGCGGCTGCTGCCAGTCCGTCTGGAAGCCCGGGTGTACGTCCGTTTCGAGGGCGATGGACTTCAACTGGCCGCCCGGGTGCCAGAAGCGGATGCCCTCGTCGTCGATCTCGAAGGCCCCGCCGACCTTCCGGTAGGTGTTCAGGAACGTCATCATCGAGCGCTGCTGGGCGCCGCGGACGTAGATGTTCCCCTCGGTCGCCAGCGCCGCCGACGCCCACGAGGCGGCCTCCAGCCGGTCCGGGAGGGCCGCGTGGTTGTAGCCGTCGAGCTTGTCGACACCGGTGACACGGATCGTGCGGTCGGTGTCCATGGCGATGATCGCGCCCATCTTCTGCAGTACGCAGATGAGGTCCTCGATCTCCGGCTCCACGGCCGCGTTGGACAGCTCCGTGACGCCCTCCGCCAGCACCGCCGTCAGCAGCACCTGCTCGGTCGCGCCCACGGACGGATACGGCAGGGCGATCTTCGTACCGCGCAGCCGCTGCGGGGCCTCCAGGTACTGACCGTCCGCCCGCTTCTCGATCGTCGCGCCGAACTTCCGCAGCACCTCGAAGTGGAAGTCGATCGGCCGGCCGCCGATGTCACAGCCGCCGAGACCCGGGATGAACGCGTGCCCGAGCCGGTGCAGAAGGGGGCCGCAGAAGAGGATCGGGATACGGCTCGAACCCGCGTGCGCGTCGATGTCGGCGACGTTGGCGCTCTCCACATGCGACGGGTCCATGATCAGCTCGCCGGGCTCCTCGCCCGGCCGGACCGTCACCCCGTGCAGCTGGAGCAGCCCGCGCACGACACGGACGTCACGGATGTCGGGGACATTGCGCAGTCGACTTGGCGCACTGCCCAGCAGGGCGGCCACCATGGCCTTCGGTACGAGGTTCTTCGCACCGCGGACACGGATCTCGCCCTCCAGCGGGGTGCCGCCGTGGACAAGCAGTACGTCGTCTGTGCCGTTGACCGTCATGTATCTCGCGTTCCGATGAGTTGGGCGGGGGTGTTGGGCGGGCCCGTCGTGCAGGACGCGGTCGTACAGGCACGCGCAGGAGCCGAAGAGACAGGGTAATCGCCGTACACCCCCCTTCTGTAAGCCCAAGCGCCGCCCAGCCGTGTCATAGCTTTGCCACAACACGAACCGTTCGCCGCCGGGCACATGCGGTCACCGGCGCTGCCATGCGCCCGCCCCGCTTCCCCGTGCCCTGAGCTGCGTTCACTCGGGTACCCCGATTGGCTCCCCGCACCGGGGGAAGATGCGGGATCATGTCAGGCATGACCGAGGTGTCCTCGCTCACAGGGCGGCTGCTCGTGGCAACGCCGGCCCTGGCGGACCCGAACTTCGACAGAGCGGTGGTGCTCCTTCTCGACCACGACGCGAAGGGCTCCCTCGGTGTCGTCCTCAACCGGCCCACCCCGGTGGAGGTCGAGGACATCCTGGAGGGCTGGGCGGAACTCGCCGGCGAACCCGGGGTCGTCTTCCAGGGCGGCCCGGTCGCGCTGGACTCGGCGCTCGGCATCGCGGTCATCCCCGGCGGCGGGATGTCCGGGGAGCGCACCCCGCTCGGCTGGCGGCGTGTGCACGGCGCGATCGGCCTCGTCGACCTGGAGGCCCCGCCCGAACTGCTCGCCAAGGCGCTCGGCTCGCTGCGCATCTTCGCCGGGTACTCGGGCTGGGGACCGGGCCAGCTGCAGGACGAGCTGACGGACGGTGCCTGGTACGTCGTCGAGTCGGAGCCGGGGGACGTCTCCTCCCCGTCCCCGGAACGCCTGTGGCGCGAGGTGCTCAGACGCCAGCGCAGTGAACTCGCGATGGTCGCCACGTACCCGGACGACCCTTCGCTCAACTGAGGGCTGTGACCTTCAGTACCCTTGGCGGTTATGAGCACTCTTGAGCCTGAGACCCAGCCCCAGCGCGGGACTGGTACGGGGACCCTCGTCGAACCGGCGCCGCAGACCTCGCACGGCGACGGCGACCACGAGCGCTTCGCCCACTACGTCCAGAAGGACAAGATCATGGCGAGCGCCCTCGACGGGACTCCCGTCGTGGCGCTGTGCGGCAAGGTGTGGGTGCCGGGCCGCGACCCGAAGAAGTACCCGGTGTGTCCCATGTGCAAGGAGATCTACGAGTCCATGGGCTCCGGCGGCGACGAGGGCAAGGGCGACGGCAAGAAGTAGGGCCGCGCGCTGGTCGGTTGTTCAGTAGGGAGAGGTCCCCAGGGTGCGTTTTGCGTGCCCTGGGGACCTTTGCGCTGTCTGTCGTTGCACGGGGTGCTTCGGCCGGTCACAGAGTGGTGGAGACGTGGTCAAGACCTCTTGTGGCCATGTCCATGTAGTCCATAACCTCCGTGGTGTTGTGCAGAGCGAAACATCCATTGCGCATGTTGCAACGCTTTTACCGGAGGAAACGCCAGATGAAGCACTCTGTCCGATCTGTTCGATCTGCTCGGCTGGTCGCCTCCGTGGCCGCCCTGGCCCTCGCCGGGCTCACTGCCACCGCATGTGCCCCCGAAACCTCGGACAACTCCTCCTCCGGCAAGGACGAGCAGACCGGCACCCTGCGCGTGTGGCTCTTCCAGGAGGTCGGCAACGCCCCGAAGGAGAAGGTCGTCACCTCGGTCGTCGACGCCTTCGAGAAGGCCCACAAGGGCGCCGAGGTCAAGATCGAGTACATCCCCGTCGAGACCCGCGCCCAGCGCATCAAGGCCGCCTTCAACGACCCGAAGAGCGCCCCCGACGTCATCGAGTACGGCAACACGGACACCGCCGGTTACGTCGCCGACGGCGGACTCCTCGACATCAGCAAGGAGTTCGCGGCCTGGGACGAGTCGTCGGACACCGACCCGACTGCCCGTCAGTCCGTCACCGTCGACGGCAAGGTCTACGGCGCCCCCTTCTTCGTGGGTGTCCGCGCCCTGTACTACCGCACCGACATCTTCAAGGAACTCGGCCTCGAAGTCCCCAAGACCCTGGCCGAGTTGACCGAGACCGCCCACGCGATCCGCGCGGCCAGGCCCGACCTGTACGGCATCGCGGTCGGCGGCGCCTACACGTACGGCGCGATGCCGTTCGTCTGGGCCAACGGCGGCGAACTCGCCACCGGCCGGGGCGGATCGTACGCCTCCGCCATCGACAGCACCGCCTCCCAGAAGGGCATCAAGGCCTACACGTCCCTCTTCGGCGACGACAACTGTCCCGCCGCCAAGTGCGCGGGCATGAGCGGCAACGACAGCGTCACCGCCTTCGCCGCGGGCAAGGCCGGCATGGTGATCGGCGGCGACTTCAGCCACACGGCCGTCGAGGCGGGCAAGGCGAAGGGCAAGTACGCGGTCGTACCGCTGCCGGGTGTCACGGCCGGCTCGGTGGCGCCGGCGTTCGCGGGCGGGAACAACCTCGGTGTGCTGAACAGCACTTCGCATCGCACGCTCGCGGTGCAACTGATGGAACAGCTCGCCTCGAAGCAGACGCAGACGGAGCTTTTCGACGCGATGGGCTTTCTGCCCACGTTCGCGGACACGCGGGCCGTGGTCGCCAAGAAGGAGCCGTTTGTCGCGCCGTTCGTGAAGACGCTGACTGCGGGTACGAAGTTCGTGCCGGCTTCTCCCGCGTGGTCGCAGATCGACTCGTCGTCGGTGTTGCCGACGATGTTCCAGGAGATCGTCAGCGGTAAGAAGGATGTTGCTGCGGCTTCTGCTGACGCGGCGAAGAAGATGGATGACGCGTTTGGGTCTGTGGGGTGACGGCGCCTACTCGGGTGGGGGGTGCGGAGGGTTTGCGCGTGCCGGTCCGTCGTGGCTTGTCGCGCAGTTCCCCGCGCCCCTGGGGTAGGACCAGTGTCCCCTGGCTTTATCTTGCCCCTGCTCTTGTCGTCCTTGGTGGGCTTCTCCTCTACCCCATTTATCAGCTTGGGTTGATCTCGTTCTTTGACTACACCCAGGCTCAGGTCAGTGGCGGTAAGCCGACCACCTTCGAGGGGCTTGCCAACTACCGGGAGATCTTTTCTGACTCCCAGTTCTGGCAGGTGCTGCTGGCGACCGTGCTCTTCGCGGCGGCCTGTGTGGTGTCCACGCTCTCCGTCGGGTGTGCGCTGGCCGTGCTGCTGACTCGTGTTCGTGCGCTGCCCCGGCTCGCGTTGATGCTGGCGGCGCTCGGGGCGTGGGCGACGCCCGCGGTCACCGGGTCCACCGTGTGGCTGTTTCTGTTCGACCCCGACTTCGGGCCCGTCAACCGGATGCTGGGCCTCGGCGACTACTCGTGGACGTACGGCCGGCTGAGCGCCTTCTTCCTGGTGCTGCTCGAAGTGGTGTGGTGCTCCTTCCCGTTCGTGATGGTCACGGTGTACGCGGGGATCCGCGCCGTACCGGCCGAGGTGCTGGAGGCGGCGGCTTTGGACGGCGCGTCCCAACTGCGCATCTGGCGCTCGGTGCTGGCGCCGATGCTCCGCCCGATCCTGGTGGTCGTCACCATCCAGTCGGTCATCTGGGACTTCAAGGTCTTCACGCAGATCTATGTGATGACGAACGGCGGCGGTATCGCCGGCCAGAACCTGACCCTCAACGTCTACGCCTACCAACAGGCCTTCGCCTCCTCCCAGTACAGCCTCGGCTCGGCGATCGGGATCGTGATGCTGCTGATCCTGCTCGCCGTGACGCTCGTGTATCTGCGGCTGCTGCGCAGGCAGGGAGAGGAACTGTGATGTCCGGCAACGTTGTCCAAGGTGTCCGGGGCCTGCGTGGCGTCCAGCGGTTCGTACGGCGGCCCTGGCGGCTGGCCGCCGAGGTGTCGGCGCTGCTGATCGCGGCCGTCGTCGCCTTCCCCCTCTACTGGATGGTGCTCAGCGCCTTCAAACCGGCTGGCGAGATCGAGTCGACGGAGCCTCGGCCCTGGACACTGGAACCGTCCCTGGACTCCTTCCGGCGGGTCTTCGGACAGCAGGAATTCGGCCGTTACTTTCTCAACAGCCTTGTGGTCGCCTGCTCGGTGGTCGTCGTCTCGGCGCTGATCGCGTTTCTCGCGGCGACCGCGGTGACCCGATTCCGGTTCCGATTCCGGACCACCCTGCTGATCATGTTCCTGGTGGCCCAGATGGTGCCCGTGGAGGCGCTCACCATCCCGCTGTTCTTCCTCATGCGGGACTTCGGACAGCTGAACACGCTGGGTGCCCTGATCCTGCCGCACATCGCCTTCTCGCTGCCCTTCGCGATCTGGATGCTGCGGGGCTTTGTGAAGGCCGTTCCGGAGGCCCTTGAGGAGGCCGCGTACATCGACGGGGCCAGCCGGTCGCGATTCCTGTGGCAGATCCTTTTCCCGCTGGTCTTCCCGGGGTTGGTGGCCACGAGCGTGTTCTCCTTCATCTCGGCCTGGAACGACTTCCTGTTCGCCAAGTCGTTCATCATCAGCGACACCTCCCAGTCGACGCTGCCGATGGCCCTGCTGGTCTTCTACAAGCCCGACGACCCGGACTGGGGCGGCGTGATGGCCGCCTCCACGGTGATGACGATCCCGGTGCTGGTGTTCTTCGTACTCGTACAGCGCCGACTGGTGTCGGGGCTCGGTGGAGCGGTAAAGGACTGAGGCTGACGTGAGTTCACTGACGGATGTGATTCCGGCGCCGGGCGGCGTCGTCGCCGGTGCCGGTGAGGTACGACTGACAGCGCGCTCCCAGCTGTACGCCGGCGACGGGGTGGAGGGCGTCGGCCACTGGTTGCGCACCGCCCTCTGGCAGGCCACCGGTCTGCCGCTGAGGGAGGGTCGGGAACTCGACGACACCGACGAGGACGGCATCGGGCTCCAACTCGACCCCGAACTCGGCCCCGAGGAGTACCGCCTCGTCAGCGACGCGACCGGCGTCCTCATCGAGGGCGGCAGCGCGGCCGGTGTCTTCTGGGGCGCCCAGACACTGCGTCAACTGCTCGGCCCCGACGCGTACCGAAAGGCCCCACTGGGCCTCGACCGCACCTGGGCCGTGCCGCACGTGACCATCGAGGACACCCCCCGCTTCCGCTGGCGCGGCCTCATGCTCGACGTGGCCCGGCACTTCATGCCCAAGGAAGGCGTCCTGCGCTACCTCGACCTGATGGCGGCGCACAAACTCAACGTCTTCCACTTCCACCTGACGGACGACCAGGGCTGGCGCGTCGAGATCAAGCGGTACCCGAAGCTGACGGAGGTCGGCTCCTGGCGGGCCCGGACGAAATTCGGCCACCGTGCCTCACCGCTGTGGGAGGAGAAGCCGCACGGGGGCTTCTACACCCAGGACGACATCCGCGAGATCGTCGCCTACGCCGCCGAGCGGCATATCACCGTCGTCCCCGAAATCGACGTACCGGGGCACTCGCAGGCCGCGATCGCCGCGTATCCGGAACTCGGCAACACCGATGTCATCGACACCACCACCCTCTCCGTCTGGGACACCTGGGGCATCAACAAGAACGTACTCGCACCCACTGACAACACCCTGCGCTTCTTCGAGGGCGTCTTCGAGGAACTCCTCGACCTGTTCCCCGGGGAGTTCATCCACGTCGGCGGCGACGAGTGCGCGAAGGACCAGTGGCGGGAGTCGCCCACCGCGCAGGCCCGAATCGAGGAACTCGGGCTCGGCGACGAGGACGGGCTCCAGTCCTGGTTCATCCGGCACTTCGACACCTGGCTGACCGCGCGCGGGCGTCGGCTCATCGGCTGGGACGAGATCCTGGAGGGCGGCCTCGCACCGGGGGCCGCCGTCTCCTCCTGGCGCGGTTACGCGGGCGGCATCACGGCCGCGCGCGCGGGTCACGACGTCGTCATGTGCCCCGAGCAGCAGGTGTACTTGGACCACCGTCAGCACGACGGCGCCGACGAACCCGTCCCCATCGGGTACGTCCGCACCCTTGAGGATGTCTTCCGCTTCGAGCCGGTTCCACCGGAGTTGGGCCCCGAGGAGGCGCGGCACGTCCTCGGTACCCAGGCCAACCTGTGGACCGAGGTGATGGAGGACACCGGGCGCGTCGACTACCAGGCATTCCCGCGCCTGGTCGCGTTCGCCGAGGTCGCCTGGAGTGCTCTTCCCGCGCCCGCTGAACGGGACTTCGCCGACTTCGAACGTCGGATGACCGCCCATTACGGGCGACTTGACGCCCTGGGCGTCGGCTATCGGCCACCCGCGGGACCGCATCCGTGGCAGCGACGGCCGGGAGTGCCCGGACGTCCGATCGAGGGGACGCCCCCCAAGGGGTGAGTTTCCACGGGCCCAAGGCCCCAAGGCCCATAGGCCCATAGGAAAAAGCTCACAACAGTCGCCGACCAGTTCCAATCGGAACCGGTCGGCGATCTCGTACGAAAACGGACCATCCCGCTGGTGAGACGGGCGAATGCCTCCTAGCGGACCCCTGCGTTCGGGTCTCGCGAGAATGTGCCAGAGTTGCCACGTCCGCCCTGTCAGCACGTACCGTACGGCAACACAGGTGGGACCAGGTGGGGCAGCGGGAAGGGGCAGCCGGTTTGACCACGC
Organism: Streptomyces sp. GQFP; assembly: GCF_021545335.1. Lineage (GTDB taxonomy): Bacteria > Actinomycetota > Actinomycetes > Streptomycetales > Streptomycetaceae > Streptomyces. The sequence goes on from NZ_CP089312.1 coordinate 6,493,211, forward strand.
ACGCACCGCAGGCGGCGCAGGCCGTGACGCTGCCCGCCTCGCTGGACGAGGCCGTCGCGGCGCTCGCCGCCATGCCGGCCGCCGTCCCCGTGGCGGGCGGCACCGACCTCATGGCCACCGTCAACTCCGGGCAGCTCAGGCCCGCCGCGCTCGTCGGCCTCGGCCGGATCAGCGAGATCCGCGGCTGGCAGTACCAGGACGGCCACGCCCTGCTGGGCGCCGGTCTGACCCACGCGCGGATGGGACGTCCCGACTTCGCCGCCCTCATCCCGGCCCTGGCCGCCTCCGCGCGCGCCGCGGGCCCGCCGCAGATCCGCAACGCGGGCACCCTGGGCGGCAACATCGCCACGGCCGCCCCCACGGGGGACGCGCTTCCCGTGCTGGCAGCCCTGGAGGCGACGCTCATCATCGCGGGCCCCGGCGGCGCCCGCCGGGAGATCCCGGTGTCGCACCTGCTGGCCGGCGTGGAACTGCTGCGCGCCGGTGAACTCATCGGCTTCGTGCGCGTGCCCCTGCTGCACGCGCCCCAGGTCTTCCTGAAGGCCACCGGACGGACCGGCCCCGGGCGCGCCCTCGCGTCCGTCGCGCTCGTCCTCGACCCCGCCCGGCGTGGCGTCAGGTGCGCCGTCGGTGCCATAGCGCCGATGCCGCTGCGCCCCCTGGACGCCGAGCAGTGGGTCGCCCGGCTGATCGACTGGGACAACAACCGCACGATCGTCCCGGAGGCACTGGGTGCCTTCGGGGAGTACGTCGCCGCGGCCTGCATCCCCGACCCGGTCCCGGACGCGGACGGTTCCGTGCCATCGCTTCCGCCCGCCGTACTGCATCTGCGGCGCACCGTCGCCGCGCTGGCCCGACGAGCACTGGGGAGGGCACTTTCGTGACCGACGACCAGTACAGCGACGACCAGTACGGGGACGGGCGCGGGAATCAACAAGGGGCGCAGGGAGAGGGCGCGCCCCGGGGCGGGGGCCGCTGGGACCCGCTGCCCCAGGGCGACTACGACGACGGTGCCACCGCCTTCGTGAAGCTCCCCGAAGGGGGCATCGAGGCGCTCCTGGCCTCCGTGGACAGCCCGCTGGCCGCTCCCGGCCACGGATACGTGCCCCCACAGATAGAGACAGCGCCGGGCACCGGGGCCGAGGACGGCTCCTGGGGCGCGCCGCCCGCGCCCCCCGAGGGTGTCCAGTGGCCGGACCCGAACGCCGTGTCCCGGGAGTCCCCGCAGACCCAGCACGACGGGTTCACGTACGAGCAGAGCTCGACGGGGCAGTGGGCCTTCGAGCAGGGCACCGCCGCGCCGGAGGGCACGGGTCCCGGTGGGCCGGGCCGCGAGGTGACCGGTGAGTGGCGGATCCCCGTCGCCGGTGGTGACCTTCCGGACGAATCGGGCGAGTTCAGTGCATCCGCGTTGGTCGAGCAGTGGGGCGGCACGCCGCCGGCCACGCTCCCCGGCGGCGCGCCCGCGCCCTGGGCGACGGAGGGCGCGGGACAGACCTGGGCGCCCGGAGCCGAGTCGACGCGGGAGCGCGAGCCCGGTCCCGCGCCGGGCGCGGAGGCGACGTACGCGCCCGAATCCGTGCACGAAACGGGCGGCGCCGGTCGCCCGGCCGTCGGGATCGGTCACCCGGCCGACGGCTCCGGTCGCACCGCTGTCGAAGCCGGTCACCCGGTCGCCGACGAGGACCGCATCCCCGTCGAGATCACCCACGACCCCGCCGAGGGCCCTGAAGGCCCCGCAGAGGCCGTCACGGACCCCGACGCGACCTCCGGGCCGGAAGACGCGCCGGAGGCCGCTGAGGAGCCCGTGGAGGGCGAGCCCGACGCGGACACCGAGGCATCCGGTGCCGGCGCGACCGACGCGGAGCCCGACACCGACCCGGACGCGACCGACGACGCCCCCGGAATGCCCGGCGAGGAACACCCCCTCGCCTCCTACGTCCTGCGCGTCAACGGCTCCGACCGGCCCGTCACCGACGCCTGGATCGGCGAGTCGCTGCTCTACGTACTGCGCGAGCGCCTCGGCCTCGCCGGCGCCAAGGACGGCTGCTCCCAGGGCGAGTGCGGCGCCTGCAACGTCCAGGTGGACGGACGGCTCGTCGCCTCCTGCCTGGTGCCCGCGGTCACCGCCGCAGGCAGCGAGGTGCGCACCGTGGAGGGCCTCGCCACCGACGGACAGCCCTCGGACGTCCAGCGTGCGCTCGCCAAATGCGGCGCGGTGCAGTGCGGTTTCTGTGTCCCCGGGATGGCGATGACCGTGCACGACCTCCTGGAGGGCAACCCCGCCCCGACCGACCTGGAGACCCGCCAGGCCCTCTGCGGCAACCTGTGCCGCTGCTCCGGCTACCGGGGTGTCCTGGAGGCGGTCCGCGAGGTCGTCGCCGAACGCGAGGCGCACGCCGCCGACGCCGAGGCGGAGGACGGCGAGGCCCGCATCCCGCACCAGGCAGGACCGGGCGCGGGCGGGGTCAACCCCTCCGCGTTCGACGCGCCGGGCTTCGAGCCCGCCCGCAACCACGACTCGCACGCCCCGCACGACCAGACGTACGGCCAGGACGGAGGCCAGACGTGAGCAACGAAGCCGCCACCGCGACCACGGCCGCGGAGGCCGCCCCCGACGCGGAGGCGCTCCCGCACGGCCTCGGCGTGTCGCTGCCGGCCGCCGACGCGCGCGCGAAGACCGAGGGCACGTTCCCCTACGCGGCCGACCTGTGGGCCGAGGGCCTGCTGTGGGCCGCCGTACTGCGCTCACCGCACCCGCACGCGCGCATCCTCTCCATCGATACCACCCACGCGCGGGACATGCCCGGCGTACGGGCCGTCGTCACGCACGAGGACGTGCCGGGCGCCGAACTGCACGGCCGGGGCAGAGCAGACCGCCCGATGTTCGCCTCCGAGGTCGTACGCCACCACGGGGAGCCCATCGCCGCCGTCGCCGCCGACCACCCCGACACCGCGCGCATGGCCGCCGCGGCGATCATCGTCGAGTACGAAGTACTCGACCCGGTGACCGACCCCGAGCAGGCCTTCGAGGCCGAACCGCTGCACCCCGACGGCAACCTGATCCGGCACATCCCGCTGCGCCACGGCGACCCGGACGCGGCCGGCGAGATCGTCGTCGAGGGCCTCTACCGGATCGGCCGCCAGGACCCCGCCCCCATCGGCGCGGAGGCGGGCCTCGCGGTACCGCGTCCCGACGGCGGCGTGGAGCTGTACCTGGCCTCGACGGACCCCCACGGGGACCGCGACGCCGCCGCCGCCTGCTACGGCCTGGAACCGGAGCGCGTGAAGGTGGTCGTCACGGGAGTCCCCGGCGCCACCGCCGACCGCGAGGACCAGGGCTTCCAACTCCCGCTCGGCCTGCTGGCGCTGAAGACCGGCTGCCCGGTGAAACTGACGGCGACCCGCGAGGAATCCTTCCTGGGCCACGTCCACAGACACCCCACCCTCCTCCGCTACCGCCACCACGCGGACACCGACGGCAAGCTGGTCAAGGTCGAGGCACAGATCCTGCTAGACGCGGGTGCGTACGCAGACACGTCCTCCGAGGCCCTCGCGGCGGCAGTCTCCTTCGCCTGCGGCCCGTACGTCGTCCCCAACGCCTTCATCGAGGGCTGGGCCGTCCGCACCAACAACCCCCCCTCGGGCCATGTCCGCGGTGAGGGCGCGATGCAGGTCTGCGCGGCCTACGAGGCCCAGATGGACAAGCTCGCGAAGAAGCTCGGCGTCGACCCGGCGGAGCTGCGCCTGCGCAACGCGATGGCCACGGGCGACGTACTCCCGACCGGCCAATCGGTCACCTGCCCGGCCCCGGTGGCCGAACTCCTCCAGGCGGTACGGGACTTCCCGCTCCCCGCGCTCCCCAAGGACACCCCCGAGGACGAGTGGCTGCTCCCGGGCGGCCCCGAGGGCGCGGGCGAGCCCGGCGCCGTCCGCCGTGGCGTGGGCTACGGCCTGGGCATGGTCCACATGCTCGGCGCCGAGGGCGCGGACGAGGTCTCGACGGCCACCGTCAAGGTCCACGACGGCATCGCCACGGTCCTGTGCGCGGCGGTGGAAACAGGCCAGGGCTTCACCACCCTGGCCCGCCAGATCGTCCAGGAGACGCTAGGCATCGACGAGGTTCACGTAGCTCCCGTCGACACCGACCAGCCCCCGGCCGGCCCGGGCGCGCGGGGCCGCCACACCTGGGTGTCGGGCGGCGCGGTGGAGAGGGCGGCAAAAATGGTCCGCACCCAGCTCCTCCAGCCCCTGGCCCACAAGTTCGGCATGTCCACGGAACTACTGCAGATCACCGACGGCAAGATCACGTCGTACGACGGTGTCCTGTCGACCACGGTCACGGAGGCGATGGACGGCAAGGAACTGTGGGCGACGGCACAGTGCCGCCCGCACCCCACGGAGCCGCTCGACGAGGCAGGCCAGGGCGACGCGTTCGTGGGGTTGGCGTTCTGCGCGATCCGCGCGGTGGTGGACGTGGACATCGAGCTGGGCTCGGTACGGGTGGTGGAAGTGGCGCTGGCCCAGGACGTGGGCCGAGTCCTGAACCCGGCGCAACTGGAGGCTCGTATCGAGGCGGGCGTCACCCAGGGCGTGGGCATCGCCCTGACCGAAAACCTGCGCTCCGCGCGCGGGCTGATCCGCCACCCCGACCTCACGGGCTACGCCCTCCCGACGGCCCTGGACGCCCCCGACATCCGCATCGTGAAACTCGTCGAGGAACGTGACGTGGTCGCCCCCTTCGGCGCGAAGGCGGCGAGCGCGGTACCGGTGGTGACGTCCCCGGCGGCCATCGCCTCGGCGGTACGCGCGGCGACGGGTCGCCCGGTGAACCGCCTGCCGATCCGCCCGCAGGCGGCGGTGGTGACGGCGACATGACGCTGCCGGAGGAGGAGCCGCGATACGAACCGGGGCCGACGCCGGGCAAGATCCTGGCGTGGGTGCTGCTGTTCGTGGTGGCGGCGGTCGTGGTTGTCGCGGGTGGCGTGTACTTCGGCTGAGGGCAGTCGGGTTGGGCTCCGCCGCAGGTCAGGGCCCGTTGTCAGTGGTGCCGCGTAGTGTTCTGCTCAGTGGGAGGGCCTGCCGGGCGGCGGTCGTTTTTCGACGTTGCGCCCGGGGGACTGCGAACAACCATGCGCGGGGGAAACCATGAGCACGACGATCACGCTGACCAGGGGCGAGCTGCTGACGCGTGTGGGACTGCCGGGCGGCAGGGGCCGGTTGAGGTTCGGCGCACTGCGCACCGGTGTCGTACGGACGATGGTGAACCCGACGGGGGAGGCACCCGCGGGATCATGCGTGCCCAACCGGCGCGCCCCGCTGGACCGGCGCGCGCCGGCCTCCTCGCTGGAGGTGCTGCTGCGGTTCGCGGCGGCGACGGAGGAGATGGCGGCCGCGCGAGGCCAACTGGCTTTCTCGGCAGGCCGGTTCGGTCCGATGACGGTGGCGGAGACCTCCCGGCACCTGCTGACGGTGTTCGCACAGGGCCCCAACAGTGATGTGCTGCCGTACTGGAAGATGGCCGCCCTGATCCGCCCGCTGGCCAGGTTCGCGGCCCCCGGTGCGGAGTCGGGCCTCGCCCTGGACCTGCCCGCGAGGCTCCTGGAGCAGGAGTTCGGCCACGGCAGGGTGGCACGCTTCGAGGACGTCGACTTCCCGGCCCCGCTCACTCACGAGCCGACCCGCCGCTTCCTGACCGGCACGGGCCTCCCGGAGGACGACGGCCACTTCCAGCTGGACACGGAGATACCGCTGCCGACGCTGGCGGAGTACTGCGCGGAGGAGGACACGGCAACGGAACTCCCGCAGGGGGTGGCCGACTTGATCCGCCTGGGCTGCCTGACGGAGGGCAACAGCCTGGTCCTGGACGGCAGAACGGGCACGATCTTCGTCTGGAACGAGCCCGAGGCAACCCTGCACCGCTTGAACACGGACGTCTCGACGCTGGCCTTCACGCTGTGGCTGCTGCGGCGGGCGAAGACGATCGACTTCGAGGCGGAGGCGGGCAAGGTGCGCTGAGCGAGAGGCAGTTGGGCCCAGTCGGGTCAGTCGGGTTTCCGGACGGGAGCACTGCCACGCCCGTGCTCCCGACCGCTCAGCTCGGCGTCGAGCGTCTCCTGAGCCACGCGCATGGCCTCGGCGTACACGGGTTCCTGCAGCCGCTTCCACATCTCGTCCTCAGGGACGTCCTCGACGTGACTGACCACCCACCAGATATTGCCGAAGGGGTCTTTGATCCGCCCTCCACGCTGCCCGAAGGCGTCGTCCGCCACAGCGGTGACGACCTGGCTGCCGGCTGCGACGGCTCGCGAGAACACCTGATCCGCGTCGGCGACGAACACACGCAGCAGACTCGGCATGACGGGCCAGTCCGCACGCCGGTCGAAGGCCAGCACGACGGTGTCGCCGACGCGGATCTCACCGTGCCCGATCAAGCCGTCGTCGGTCTGTACCCGCCCGAGTTCCTCGCCGTCGAACGCCTGGGCGACGAAGTCGAGGAAGGCCCCCGTGTCGTCGGTGACGACCCAGGGCGCGACGGTGGTGTAGCCCTCTGGCGTGGTGTTGCTCTGTTTGGACATCGCGGTCCCTTTCGCCGATGCCGGATGCTGACAGCGACGCTAGGCGAGATGTAGGTCTGCCTCTGACCTAGACGGAGGGCGAGCCGAGCTGAACGGCAGATGGGGTGGCCCTCTGCCTAGGAGGGCCACCCCATCTGTGTGCCATGTTCGGGCTGTCTGAGGCCGTGGCGGGAATCGAACCCACGTAACTCGCTTTGCAGGTTTGTTGGTGCTGGTCAGGGCATGATCCGGATGCGTTCACGGGCGTTCATTCCCGTACGGGCGCTGCGCCGAGGGAAGCGGAGTGAACGGCCCTGAACGGCCGCGCACGGCGATGAATGAGACGGAAACTGAGACGGAGCGAGGTGGTGTCCTAGACGGCGCCTCGCCGAGAAGGGGTGCTCAAGGGAGCTATGCGCTGCACGTCCTCCATGTATCGGCGTGCTTGGGGCACTGGCGGTAGTAGCTGTCATCAAGGTTGCGGCTGTGTGGTGCCCGGCCGTACTGAGACTGCCATCCACGCCAGTGACGTGTGTTGCAGCGATTGCATAACGGCGCGCGTACAAAGCCGTGAGTGTGGCAGTGGTCCCACACGGTCGCACGCGTAGTCATGCAGCTCGCGCACATGAACTGCGCGGCCGTCGGCCAGTTCTGCCGGCCGATGCGATCGACGCAGTAGCGTTCGCCCGCCAGTTCGCTGCTATAGACCACGGCGTCTGCGTCGCTGCCTCTCGCGCCGTAGACGACGCCTGTACGGATGCACTCGCCAAGGTCGGCCACCACCGCGTCCCCAATCACCTCAAACCAGCCTGCGGCATCCTGTCCATGGTGCGCTCCTAGGCATGAGCACTGGCATTCGATGCCCGTTGCTTTCAAGCAGTTACTGGTGCACTGCGAGAGCTGCGACATGTCTCGCCAGACCACGATGAACCCGTACCGGTCGACCGCCGCTGTTACCAGCCGCACGAGACTGCTGCGCGGCAGGGTCCATTGATCACCGTTGAACTCCGGGGAACGAATGCCTACCGTCTCGTGCAGCCAACGGCGGTTGCCCTTCCGAGGCGGCAGTTCGGCGATGACTTGCCCGTGCAGTGGAAGCCATACCGTCGGCACGGGCCCGATGCCGGGTTTCGTGACTACGCGGTCGCCGACGATGCGTACTGGTAAGTCGTTCGTCATGCCTCCACGGTGACAGGAAGATCGGCAGTCGGGAACCCCGCCTCCAGACTTGTCCACGCTGGTCAGGACGTGATCGGGATGTGTTCGTGAAGGATCGTCCCCAACACGCTTTCCAACTGTGCGTAGGGCCGTACGGGGGCGTCCGTCAGGGTTCACGCGGCAGGTCGGACGGGGTGCGCGCACGGCGGTGAACGGTGGCGTCCGTCGGCGCACTGGACAAAGACCAGGACAACGAGCGCTCGGTGTCAGTTCCTTAGAACCAGACGCGAGCAGCATCCGGCACCGCCTAGCCCGCAAGGCCTCACATGTCACCGCAGCCTCGAAATGGCGTCTCAAAACGGCGGCGTAGTTCGGGGAACCCAATCTGACGCTGGTCGCGATATTCATGCCCAAGGCATTACCGAACGTGAGATTCTTCCGGAATGGGTGCGCCAGTCACGCCTGAGTGGGACCATCGGAATCCGTCCAAGTCGGGAGGTCCTTATGACATTTCCCGCTCCGCCAACTGGCGGCGCGCCTCGGGCACGTAAGACACCAGAACACTGGAATGCCATGGCCTCTCTCATTGGCGCCGCCGTTTCAGCTCTGACGTTCCTGCTCGGGTTCATCGGCCTACCGGCAGCGGGGGTTGATTCGCCAACCGGGACACCGGCAACCGTGACGGCAACAGTAACTGTTACCGCGACGGTTACTGCCACGCCCCAAACGCCGGCCACGACTCCGGAGACGCAAGCTCCTTCATCGCCCGAGGCGGGCGGAGAGGCTTATGCGCCTATCCTCACCGCTTCAAAGATTTCCATCCCGCCCCAGAGTGGTGTATGCAATGGAAACTTCATGTTTGTCGACCTGGATGAACCCAGAGCTAATGCCAGCTCTGGCAGCCCTGAGCGTATCGATGGCGGGCCTTGTATAGAAAATAGCCACAATAATTGGCTAAGTAATTACATGGAAGCTTCCACGAATATGGCTACCCTGGACGCGGCGGGCTGCGATAAGGCCATTCGATCCTCTCCAGCCAACTCCACTTTCCGGCTTCGCGATGGTCTGAATTGGTGCCAATATACAAGTGAAAACGATCTTGCATTGGTTCATGTGGTCAGCACCGGCGACGACGGCAGTCTTACCATTGAGGTGACCACTTGGTCCGTCGGGTAGCGTAAACAGAGGATGGGTGCAACCCCTTTGTGGGGTTGCACCCATCCTCTGTTTACGACACTCATGCAGGGAGAAACCCCGGCTTCTCCCTGCCAAGCTCTTGCAGGCGGCTCAGGTAGTCCTGGGCTGTCGGCTCCGTGCTGTAGCGCTGCCTCATGACGGCCGCGAGTTCTCGACTGGTCATGATGAGGGAGGGGACGGACTGTCGGTCGCCCTGCAGTGCCCGTTCGCCATGGATGAGTGCCTGTTCGAGGTCGCCCTCGCGCGCTGCGGCAGCTCCCAGGGTTACTCGTGCTTCGGCGTTCCGCATGGGTGAGCGCTCCGTGCCGTCGAAGTCTGTTCCGGCCCTCAGAACCTCATTCGCGAGCGTCCGCGCAAGCTTGTCCTCCCCGACCAGCCGGTAACAGTCCATCGAGTAGAAATCGAACTTTGCAGGGTCCACTACAAAGTGGTTGTCCAGGTTCTCGGGGTGCGGCATTCCCTCAAGCAGCCGTCGCCATTTGTCGAGGGCCACCTCGACTTGCCGGCGATCGCCGAGTCGCGCCCATGCCTTGGCTTCCTGGCCCGCGAGCTGTACGGCAACGCCATGGTTCGGTGCTGCCTCTGCTCCGGCTCGCGCCGCTGAGATGACGCCGCGATAGCCTCGGTGTCTCGGAGAGGGCCGTCATGGGTCTCATGGGATGGTCGACAACGGCCATGGCCGCGAGGTATCAGCACATGGTCGACGCGGTGCGGGCCGATGTGGCACGGCAGGTCGACGGTCTGATTTGGAAGGCCGACGCGGACCGACCGTATGACGACGACGGCGCGGCCGGCGCGCTCGTGCCGGTCAGCTAGACGGGGACTGCGGAGGGCGAGCAACAGGGCGACATCCTCTCGGGGGTGCCGCCCTGTTGCTGTGTGATGGTGATGACCAGGAGATTGGCGCTTTCGGCAGGTCAAGGACGACAATCATCGGCCATGTCCGACACTTTCTGGACCGCGCTCTCCGCATGTGCGACTGCGGCGGCCTTCATCGCGGTCGCCTGGCAATCGGTTCTCACTCGTAGCGCGGTTGTCACTGCTCAGCGGGCCCTTATTGCCTCCGAGGCTGTTGCACTGGACGCAGCACGCGGACGGCTCGATGTCGAAGCTCCCAACGTCACCGTGAAGATCTCCGAAGTCCCTTGGCCCCCGCTCGCTTGGACTTCGCACGGGATGCCCGTCCAGCCGTTCCCACCCGGTAGCGACGTGTGGCACTTCCCAGAGAAAGAGAACGAGCGGCTTGTCCTACAGGCAAAGGTTGTGGTCGAGAATAAGGGAGCGAAACACGTTAGCGTCGAATACGGAGGTGATTTTGTCGTCTCCGTTGACAACCGGCCGCGTCCGGCAACCCAGCACCTTCTGTGGCCCGATGGAAGGGGTGGTTCGGCAACCAACTCGTTGTATTTGCAGGGTGACTTCACCATTAAGGAACTCTCGGAGAACTTCGAAGCGCACCAGGCCGAGCAGCGGCTTCCCCATCGGGTGGTGGGTACCGTCACCGTTCACGATGGCCGCGACAACGGCGTCACTGACACTTGGGAAGTGGAGCTGACCGGATGGCCGGTACAGCCTCACGAAACCCGAGGAAGCGTCTGGCATGTCACCCGCGACGACCTCACTGATGGAAGCGGGTCGCGAAGCATGATCTTCCAGGTTCAGCCGTCCCGGGAGCGCACCTACTGGATTTCTAGGGCGCGTGGACTGCGGCTACCTGAGCCGATGTTTGGCGTCGACACCTCAGGGACTCATAGGGCCATCGAGCCGTAGCGCCCAGGGCCGGCGGCTTCTCGTGGTGCGCTCATTCAGCCAACTGAGACGGACGCCTGAAAGGGCGGCGCCCCTTCCGGGATGCCGCCCTTCCCCTTTTGCCTGGTCAAGCACTTGAGGCCGTGGCGGGAATCGAACCCACGTAACTCGCTTTGCAGGCGAGTCCCTAAACCACTCGGGCACACGGCCGGGTCGGGGGCGGGCCTCGTGGCCGTTCCCCTGTCCGTTCCGAACTTCGTGACTTGACCGTACGGGTGGGGACATGGGGGAACAAGGGTGCTGGGCGCGCCGCAATGGGACTGCCATACGCCGTTCATGAACCGGGGGTCGGCGGACCGTGGGCGTACGTCCAAGGTCTCGGGTCGGGCCCTACCTCCGACAGGGGTCAAGGTGGGGGATGGCCCTTACGCTGGCCTGCATGACCTCACTGGAATCGGGCGACACTGGCGTCGCCACCGACAGCGTCGACGCGGATGCTCCCTTGGCTGCCGTACCTGGTGAGGGGGTGCTCGGGCGTTCCTATCGGGCGCTCAGTGTCGGGATCGTGTCCGTCGTGCTGCTGATCGCCTTTGAGGCGACTGCCGTCGGGACCGCTATGCCCGTTGCGGCTCGGGAGCTGGACGGGGTGTCGCTGTACGCGTTCGCCTTCTCCGGGTACTTCACGACCAGTCTGTTCGGGATGGTGCTTGCCGGACAGTGGTCGGATCGGAAGGGGCCGCTGGGGGCGCTCACCACCGGCATCGCCGCCTTTGCCGCCGGGCTGTTGTTGTCCGGGACCGCCGGCGTCATGTGGCTGTTCATCGCCGGGCGGGCCGTGCAGGGGCTCGGGGGTGGGCTGGTGATCGTTTCCCTGTACGTCGTTGTCGGGCGGGCCTATCCGGAGCGGTTGCGGGCCTCCATCATGGCTGCCTTTGCCGCCAGTTGGGTTGTGCCCTCTGTTGTTGGGCCCCTTGCCGCCGGGGCCGTTACCGAGCAGCTCGGGTGGCGGTGGGTGTTCGTCGGGATTCCTGTGCTGGTTGTCTTTCCGCTGGCCCTTGCCCTGCCGCAGATACGGCGGCTCGCCGGTGGGGCTGTGAAGGAGGGGGAGCGGGACGAGCAGGGGGATCGGCGTCGTATTCGACTTGCCTGCGGGATTTCGCTCGGCGCCGGGCTGCTTCAGTACGCCGCCCAGGATTTGCGGTGGTTCTCCGTCGTTCCGGGGCTGTTGGGCGTCTCGTTGCTCGTGCCCGCCGTGCTCGGGCTGCTTCCCCGAGGGACCTATCGGGCCGCTCGTGGGTTGCCGTCCGTTGTGTTGTTGCGTGGAGTCGCCGCGGGGTCCTTCATCGCCGCCGAGTCCTTCATCCCGTTGATGCTCGTCACCCAGCGGGGGCTGTCGCCGACGTTGGCCGGGTTCTCGCTCGCCGCGGGGGGCGTTACGTGGGCGCTGGGGTCGTCCGTGCAGGCGCGGGCGCGGATGGAGCCGTATCGGGAGCGGCTGATGACGTTCGGGATGGTTCTCGTCGCCGCGTCGATTGCCGGGGCGCCTGCCGTGCTTATTGATGCCGTGCCCGTGTGGACCCTTGCGGTGGTGTGGGCGTTCGGGTGTTTTGGGATGGGGCTCGTCATCGCCAGTACCAGTGTTTTGTTGCTGCATCTCTCCGCTCCCGAGGAGGCCGGCGCCAACTCCGCCTCCCTGCAGATCTCCGACGGGCTGTCCAACGTTGTGTTGCTGGCCGGTGGGGGTGCGGCCTTCGCCGCGCTGGGTGGCGGGTCGGTGGCTCATGCCTCCGCCGTGTCGGGGGGCGGCTCCCATCCGGGTGCCTTCGCCGTTGTGTTTCTGCCGATGGCGGGGGTGGCGTTGGTGGGGGCTTGGGTGACTACGCGGTTGCGGGTCACTCCCTCTTGAGTGGTACCAGTCTGACCCCATCGAGTGGTACCGTTTTGGTATGGCTATGAACCTGCGTCTCCGCGACGACCAGACGGAAGCTCTGAAGCTGCGTGCCGAGGAGGAGGGCACGAGTATGCACGCCATATTGCTGAAGGCTGTGGACGACTACCTCTCCAGGACGGCTCACGAGGCGCTGGTCCGCAAGGCCGCCAAGGAGCAGACGGTCAAGTGGGCTGAACTGCTGGAGCGGCTCAAGTGACGTACGTCTATCTGTCGGCCGAGGACGTTCTGGACATCGCCGGACTCGCTGTCGACGATCAGCAAGTCGTCGTCCGCGACGCCGGTCTGCTGGAGTCGGCCGTGCATCGTCCCTCGGCTTCGATGTTCGGGCAGGAGGCGTACTCCGACCTGTTCGAGAAGGCGGCGGCCCTCTTGCAGTCGCTCGCGATCAACCACCCTTTCGTCGACGGCAACAAGCGCACGGCGTGGACATCCTGCGTCGTCTTCCTGGCGCTGAACGACGTCCAGCTGCGACCGGACATCGATGCGGCCGAACGTCTGGTGATCGCGGTGGCGTCCGGCAGCGTGGATGAGGTCAAGGCCATCGCCGAAGTGCTGCGAGACCTCGCCGAGCCGTCGGTGTGAGCTGAGTCCCATCCCCGGGTGACCCCGCGCCGTACGCACGTTGACAGCACCGGGCCGCCGGTAGGGTGGCCCGGTTGTCATACGTAGCTCCAGCCCCAGCCTTCCCGCTGTAGCTGCAACCGCCGCCGAGCCGCCCGACCCACCACCCCCGGAGACCGTGACTACCACCGCCGCCAGCGCCTCCACCAGCACCGCTGCCAACCATCACCTCTCGCCTGCCTTTCCGGGCCGTGCCCCCTGGGGTACCGCCAGCAAGCTGCGTGCCTGGCAGCAGGGGGCGATGGAGAGGTATCTGCACGAGCAGCCGCGTGACTTTCTCGCCGTCGCCACACCCGGCGCCGGCAAGACGACGTTCGCGCTGACGCTCGCCTCCTGGCTGTTGCACCACCATGTCGTGCAGCAGGTGACCGTGGTCGCGCCCACCGAGCATCTGAAGAAGCAGTGGGCCGAGGCGGCGGCGCGGATAGGGATCAAGCTCGATCCCGAGTACAGCGCCGGGCCGCTCAGCAAGGAGTACCAGGGCGTTGCCGTGACGTACGCGGGGGTTGGCGTGCGGCCCATGCTGCACCGCAATCGCTGCGAGCAGCGGAAGACCCTTGTCATTCTCGACGAGATCCACCACGCCGGGGATTCCAAGTCCTGGGGTGAGGCCTGTCTTGAGGCCTTCGAGCCTGCCACCCGGCGGCTCGCGCTCACCGGTACGCCCTTCCGGTCCGACACCAATCCCATTCCCTTTGTCACGTATGAGGAAGGGAATGACGGGATTCGGCGGTCCTCCGCCGACTACACCTACGGGTACGGGAACGCGCTCGCCGACCATGTCGTCCGGCCCGTCATCTTCCTCTCCTATAGCGGGCAGATGCGGTGGCGGACCAAGGCGGGGGATGAAATCGCCGCCCGGCTCGGTGAGCCGATGACCAAGGACGCCATCTCGCAGGCATGGCGTACCGCGCTCGATCCGCGCGGTGAGTGGATGCCGAGCGTGCTGCGCGCCGCCGACAAGCGGCTGACCGAGGTGCGGAAGGGGATTCCGGACGCCGGGGCGCTTGTCATCGCCTCCGATCAGGAGTCGGCCCGCGCCTACGCCAAGTTGATTCGCGACATCACCGGGACCAGGGCCACCGTCGTTCTCTCCGACGACTCCGGCGCCTCCGATCGCATCGACGAGTTCGCCAACAACGACTCCCGCTGGATGGTCGCCGTTCGGATGGTGTCCGAGGGGGTGGATGTGCCTCGGCTCGCCGTTGGCGTGTACGCCACCACCATCTCCACGCCCCTCTTCTTCGCCCAGGCCGTCGGGCGCTTCGTGCGGTCCCGGCGGCGTGGTGAGACCGCGTCCGTGTTCCTGCCGACCGTCCCCGACCTCCTCACCTTCGCCAACGAGATGGAGGTCGAGCGCGACCACGCCCTCGACAAGCCCAAGAAGGAGGGCGAGGAGGACCCGTACGCCGAATCCGAGAAGGAGATGGAGGAGGCGAACCGGGAGGAGGACGAGGACACCGGGGAGCAGGAGCAGTTCTCCTTCGAGGCGCTGGAGTCCGACGCCGTCTTCGACCGGGTGCTGTACGACGGCGCCGAGTTCGGGATGCAGGCGCACCCGGGGAGCGAGGAGGAGCAGGACTATCTCGGGATCCCGGGGCTGCTCGAACCCGATCAGGTGCAGCTGCTGCTCCAGAAGCGGCAGGCCCGGCAGATCGCGCACAGCCGTAAGAAGCCGGACGACGAGGCCGATCTTCTTGAGTTGCCCGCCGAGCGGCGGCCTGTGGTCTCTCACAAGGAGATGCTCGAACTGCGTAAGCAGCTCAACACCATGGTCGGCGCGTACGTCCATCAGAGCGGCAAACCGCACGGGGTGATCCACACCGAGCTGCGGCGGGTGTGCGGCGGGCCGCCGAGCGCGGAGGCGACGGCCGGACAGTTGCGACAGCGCATCGCCAAAGTGCAGGAGTGGGCCACCCGGATGCGGTGATCACCTCACCGCCGCCCGGCGCGTCCGGTGAGGGGCGTGTGCGGTCGTGCACACGCTGTGCATATCGGGAGGAAGCGCAGTAGTCCGTACCGCGGAGTGACCGGATTCTGGACGTAGCCTTCCGCTGAGCGAACCGCCTTCGCTAATGTCCCCGACACGCACACGCCCCGTGGCAGCGCCGCCGCGGAGCGCAGTCGTGAAGCGACCGTGTCCGGGAGAGCCCGGGCCGCGCCGATCGGCCGCCTCTGACACGCGTCGCCCACGGGACCGGCGACGCACCCGTCGTCAGGGAGCTGCCGACCTCACCACGTGAAGGAGTGGGCGTCGTGACCGCGGAGACCTCCCAGACGCTCGACCGGGGACTGCGCGTCCTCAAGCTGCTCGCCGACACCGACCACGGGCTGACCGTCACCGAACTGTCGACCCGGCTCGGGGTCAATCGGACGGTCGTGTACCGCCTGCTGGCCACCCTGGAACAGCACGCCCTCGTACGCCGTGACCTGGGCGGTCGCGCCAGGGTGGGGCTGGGCGTGCTGCGGCTCGGGCGGCAGGTGCATCCCCTCGTACGGGAGGCGGCGCTGCCCGCGCTCAGGTCGCTGGCCGAGGACATCGGCGCCACCGCCCACCTGACCCTCGTCGACGGGACGGAGGCGCTCGCCGTCGCCGTCGTCGAGCCGACCTGGACCGACTACCACGTGGCGTACCGGGCCGGTTTCCGCCACTCCTTGGAGCGCGGCGCGGCCGGCAAAGCCATCCTCTCCGCGCGGCAGAAGCCCGCCATCGATCCCGGGTACACCCTCACGCACGGCGAGCTGGAGGCCGGCGCGAGCGGGGCCGCGGCTCCGCTGATCGGGGTGACGGGGGTCGAGGGGAGCGTGGGGGTCGTCATGCTCGCCGACGCGGTGCCCGAGCGGGTGGGGCCTCGGGTCATGGACGCGGCGCGGGAAGTGTCCGAGGCCCTGCGCTGACCGGCGTGCGGGAGGGCAGGGCAGCCGCCCCTGGCCTGAACCCGGCCCCACGTTAGATTGACCCCGTGCTCTCTCGCCTCACGCGCCCCCGGGCCGTCGCCGTCTGTGCCCTGCCCGTCGTGGCCCTGCTCGCCACGGCCGCGTTCGCGCCGTTGCCGTTCGCCTTGGCGCAGCCCGGGATGACGGCGAACGTTCTCGGCGACAACGACGGCGACCCGGTCATCACCATCACCGGCGCGACGGTCCGTGAGACGCGCGGTCAGCTGCGGATGACGACCATCGAGGCGACCGGTCCTGACACCCACGTGAGCCTCGGTGACGTACTTGATGGTTGGTTCTCCACCGATCAGGCCGTGATGCCGCGCGACTCGGTCTATCCGAGCGGTGACAGCACCAAGGAGATCGAGGAGCACAACGCGGCCGAGATGAAGGAGTCGCAGGACGCGGCGGCCGAGGCGGCGCTGAAGTATCTGGACGTGGACTCCGGCAAGGTCAAGGTCTCGCTGAAGCTTTCCGATGTTGGTGGGCCTAGCGCGGGGCTTCTGTTTTCTCTGGGCATCGTGGACAAGTTGGACGGTGACGGTAGCGGGGGTGATCTGACCGGGGGGCGGTCCATCGCGGGTACGGGGACCATTGACGCGGATGGGACTGTTGGCGCGGTGGGGGGTGTCGCGTTGAAGACGCAGGCTGCTCGGCGGGATGGGGCGACCGTGTTTTTGGTGCCTGCGGCGGAGTGTTCGGATGCGGAGTCTGAGCTTCCCAAGGGGTTGCGGTTGATTCCGGTGACGACGTTGAAGGGGGCGGTTGGGGCGTTGGTGGCGTTGTCGTCGGGGCAGGGGACTGTGCCTGGTTGTTGAGCACGGTCGGTTCCTTGGCTGCGGGCCGGTGGGGGCTTGTCGCGCAGTTCCCCGCGCCCCTACAGACTCCGGCCTGACTGCGTAGTCAGGCCGGAGTCTGTGGCTCTGATTCAGGCGGCGTCAATAGTCGTACACTGATTTCGACGTTTCTCTGACAGCGCAGTCCGACGACGCATACGGTGACGCATCCGGTGAGGAAGGGGCTTCAGTGGCCGGTACTCAAGGTCGTGACGGCATCTCGCGGGCCCCGGCGACGAGTTCCGATGTCGCGCGCCTCAGCGGTGTCTCCCAGAAGACGGTCTCGCGGGTGATGAACAACGAGCCGTACGTCCGTGAGGAGCTGCGCACGCGTGTCCTGCGGGCGGCCCAGCAGCTCGGGTACCGCCCCAACGGCGCGGCGCGCAGCCTGACTTCGGGCCGGAGCCGGAGGCTAGGGGTCATCTCCCTGGGCGCCCGCCTGTACGGCCCCACGACCATGCTCGTCGCCATAGAGCGCTCGGCGCGTCGGCTCGGTTACTCGGTCAGCGTCGCCCACACCACCGAGGACGACGAACACAGCACCGCCGAGGCCATCGACAGCCTCCTCGAACAGGGCGTCGACGGCATCGTGCTGTCGGAGGCGATCGACGAGGGCAGCCCGGTCAAGGTCTGGCTGGACGTGCCGATTCTCACCATCGGCCGGTTTCCGGGGCTGGTCGCGGCGCGGCGGATCCGCTCGGCGGAGAAGTCGGACCGCAGCGGGTATGTGGCGACGCGGCACCTCATCGACCTGGGGCACACCGAGATCCGGCATGTCTCGGGGCCCGGTCAGTGGTGGGCGTCCCGCGACCGCGCGGAGGGCTGGCGGTCGGCGCTGAGCGAGGCGGGTCTGCCTGTGGTCGAGCCCGTCGCGGGGGACTGGTCCTGCGCGAGCGGGTACGAGGCGGGGTTGCGGCTGGCGGACGACTCGGCGATGACCGCCGTGTTCGTCGCGAACGACGACATGGCGATCGGCCTGGTCAGGGCGTTGCACGAGCGGGGGCGGCGGGTTCCGGACGAGGTGAGTGTGGTGGGGATGGACGATATCCCGGCTGCCCGTTTCCAGCAGCCCGCGCTGACGACTGTGGCGCAGGACTTCGACGCGGTGGCGACGGAGGGGGTGGGGTTGCTGGTGGAGGAGATTGCGAACCCGGGGTCTGCGGAGCGGGTTCTGCGTGAGGTGGATCCGCCGTTGGTGGTTCGGGAGTCGAGCGGGCGGCCTCGGGTGGGCTGAGGGTGCCGTGGAGGGTTGTTGGTTTGCTGCGGGCCGGTGGGGGGCTGGTCGCGCAGTTCCCCGCGCCCCTGATGGGGCCTGCGGCCCCGTCAGGGGGTGCTGTTGAGCTGTGGCGGATTTCGGCGGTGCGTTGCTGGGAGTGCGGCGAGGGGGTGGTGGTTTGCTGCTGCGCCGTCGTGGCTGGTCGCGCAGTTCCCCGCGCCCCTTGGGGGCCTGCGGCCCCATCGGGGGCGATGCGTCGCGGATTTCGCCGTGTCCGCTTACGCGAGTTGCTGCTTCGGCGGTACCGACGCCAGGCGCAGGCCCACCTCTACGAGGGTCCAGCCGACCCGCGTGCGTAGGTCCGGTGTGGGGCGCTTGGCCGTGGCGGCGAGTCTGTGGGCGTCTGCCTCGGCTCGGAGGTCGGCGGCTCGGAGGTGGTGGAGGGCGAGGTAGGGCTCGGCGGGGTTCATCGGGCGCGTCCTCTCAGGTCGTGGGTCGGGAAGACATGGGTGTGGACGCGTACCGTCTCCGCTTCCGGGGTGCCCTCGGCCGGGGCCTGGGCGCGGTAGCTGTCGACGAGCTCGTGCATCCGGTGGATCAGGTCCAGGGCGGTCTCGGGTGTCAGCCGTAGCGTCATGTCGCTCAGGTCCGAGGAACGCCGCCATGCCTCGGACCAGTCGTTCGGGTTGCCCAGCCAGGTCGAGATCTCCCTGGTGTGGATGTTCGCGACCTCGTGGATGAACAGGTCGGCGGCGCCACGGACGGCCGGGTCGGGGTCCCTGTGCAGGGCGTCGTTGAACCGCACGCCCTCGTGCGCCGCCCGCCACCAGCGTTCCCGGCCCTTGCCGTGCTCGGGCGCGTCCTCGATGAAGCCGTGCGCGGCGAGCTGCCTCAGGTGATAGCTGGTCGCGCCGCTCGACTCGCCCAGTTTCGCGGCCAGTTGGGAGGCGGTGGCGGGTCCGCTGCGCCGCAGCGTGGTCAGCAGCTGCATCCGCAGCGGATGGGCGAGACCACGCAGCGAGCGGGCGTCGAGTTCGACTACCTGGGGGGTCGGGGGGGTCGGGTCTTCGGGCTGCTCCGGCATGCTTGCAAAGGTAGCCTTGCAAAGGAATAGTTGCAAGGGTTTCTTTGCAACCACTCCTTTGTAGAGAGTGGGCCTATTCCACAGGCCTACTTCACAAACCCCTCCGCCCGCATCCAGTCCAACGCCACCTGATGCGGATCCTCCCCCTCCACATCCACCTTGGCGTTCAGCTCCTGGGCCACCGCGTTCGTCAGTTTCGCCGTCACCGGGTCGAGGATCTTCGTGATCGCCGGCCACTTCTTCAGGGTCTTCGAGTTGATCTCGGGGGCCGCGTTGTAGTTGGGGAAGAACTTGCGGTCGTCCGCCATCACCGCGAGGTTCATCGACTTGATGCGGCCGTCCGTCGTGAAGACCTCCCCGTATACGCAACTCCCCTTCGCCGCCTGCGTGTAGATGATCCCGGTGTCCATCTGCGTGATGTTCCCGGCGGGCAGGCTCATGCCGTACGCCTTCTCCATGCCCGGCAGACCGTCCGCGCGGTTGGCGAACTCGCCCTCCACGCACAGCGTCACCGCCTTGGGGCGGGTCGCCGCCAGCTCGGCCACCGCCGACAGAGTCTTCGTGCCGTACTCCTTGAAATTCGACCGGTTCATCGCCAGGGCGTACGTGTTGTTCAGCGCCGACGGGGACAGCCACGTCAGTCCGCTCTTCAGGTCGGCGTCCCGTACCGCCTTCCACTGCTCGTGCGGGTCGGCGATCGGTTCGCTGTTGCCCTGGTACGTGATCCACGCGGTGCCCGTGTACTCGTACATGCCGTCCGCGTCGCCCTTCTTCACCGCCTCGCGGGCGCCGAACGAACCCTGGATGCCCGTACGGTCGAGCACGTCCGCGCCCGCCGCCTCGAAGGCGATGCCCATCATCGCGCCGAGGATCAGGTTCTCGGTGAACGACTTGGACGTCACCGTCAGTTGGGCGCCCTTCAACGGCTTCCCCTTGCCGATCGTGCCCGGTTCGACGTCGTCGACCATCGGGGAGCCGCTGGTCAGGCCGCAGCCGGGCGCCAGTGCCGCGAGGAGCACGCAACCGGCCACAGCCGGCCCAGCCCGCCCGCGCCGCATCACGTCCCCGCCTCCAACCCCCGTGGCCGCAGCAGCAGTTCGGCCAGCGAGGCCAGCCAGTCCACCAGCAGCGCCAGTACGACGGTCAGGATCGAGCCCAGCATCAGCACCGGCATCCGCTGGTTGGTGATCCCGGTCGTGATCAGCACCCCCAGCCCACCGCCCCCGCCGAACGTGGCCAGCGTCGCCGTCCCCACGTTCAGGACGAGCGCCGTCCGCACGCCCGCGAGGATCAGCGGTACCGCCAGCGGGAGTTCGACCCGGGCCAGCACCCACAGCGACGACATGCCGATGCCCCGAGCCGCCTCCAGGAGTGTCGGGTCGTTCGCCTTCAGGCCGGCGATGGTGTTCGACAGGACCGGCAGGACCGCGTACGCCACGATGCCGATCAGCGCCGCCTTCCGGCCGATGCCCAGCCAGATCACCAGCAGCGCCAACAGGCCGATCGCCGGGGTCGCCTGACCCATGTTGGCGACCGCCATCACCACCGGGGTCGCCCGCCGGAACGCCCTCCGCGTGAGCAGGATGCCCAGCGGGATCGCGATGACCAGTACGAAGAACGTCGAGATCGCCGTCAGTTCGATGTGCTGCCAAAGGGCCTTCGACACCTGCCCGTTGGACAGCGCGTTCTCGGAGATCGCGTCCAGGTCGGCCTGCCGGAACCACAGCCAGGTCGCGAGCAGTACGAGGACCAGGACACCGGGCAGGATCGTCAGCTTCTGCCAACTCAGCCTGACTGTGCGGGAGTTGACGGATGGGGGAGGGGTCGCCGGAGTCCCTCCGAGACCCGGTCCCGCCACCGCCTCCTCTCCTCCGCCTCCCTCTCCTCCCCCTCCCTCTCCTTCTTCCTCCGTCTCCGGATCCACCGTAGGAGTGGTCACGCCCGCACCTCCCCTCCCTCTCCGTCCCCTTCCTGCTCGGCATGCGTCAGGTCCGTCCGTGCCGTCTCCAGGTCGTGCTGCGCCTCCACCGCCTCCAGCCGGTCGGCATCCAGGAGTTCGTGCACGGAGTTCATCAGTGTCTCTATGTCGACGACGCCCTCGTACTCACCGTGCCGCCCGGTCACCGCGACCCGCCCCGCGTTGTCCGTCAGCACCGCCTCCAGCGCGTCCCGCAGGGTCGCGTCCCGGGTCACCGTGTCGGAGACCAGCGTCCCGGCGCGCGCCAGCGAACCCCGGGCCCGCATCAGGTCGCCCCGCCGCAGCCACTTGTACGGGCGGCGCCGCTTGTCGAGCAGCAGGATCTCGTTCGTACCGCTGGACCGGAGCTTGTTGAAGATGTCCTGGAGCGGGTCGTCGACGGCCACCGTCGGGTAATCGGTGATCTCCACATTTCGTACGCGGGTGAGGTTCAGTCGCTTCAGGGCCGCCCCCGCGCCCACGAACCCGGACACGAAGTCGTCGGCGGGGTTGGTGAGGATCGCCTCCGGGGTGTCGAACTGGGCGATGTGCGAGCGTTCGCGCAGGACCGCGATCCGGTCGCCCAGCTTGATCGCCTCGTCGAAGTCGTGCGTGACGAAGACGATCGTCTTGTGCAGCTCGTGCTGGAGCCGGATCAGCTCGTCCTGGAGGTGGTCCCGGGTGATCGGGTCGACGGCACCGAACGGCTCGTCCATCAGCAGGACCGGCGGATCGGCCGCCAACGCCCTTGCCACGCCCACCCGTTGCTGCTGACCGCCGGACAGCTGACGCGGATAGCGGTCGTGGAACTCGCCGGGGTCCAGGCCGACCAGGTCGAGCATCTCCTCCACCCGCGCCTTGATCCGTCCCGTCGGCCAGCCCGTCATCCTCGGGACAAGCGCGATGTTCTGGGCGACCGTCATGTGCGGGAAGAGCCCGGACGACTGGATCGCGTACCCGATCCTGCGGCGCAGCTTCACCGGGTCCATGTCGGTGACGTCCTCGCCGCCGATCCGGATCCGGCCGCCGCTCGGCTCGATCAGCCGGTTGATCATCTTGAGGGTCGTCGACTTCCCGCAGCCCGACGGGCCCACGAAGACGACGGTCTCGCCTGCCTTGATCTCCATCGAGACGTTGTCCACGGCGGGCCGGGGACTCCCCGGATAGCGCTTGGTCAGACCCTCCAGCTCGATGGTGGCCCCATGGGAACTGGTCTCAGACACGGATCCCCCTCGGAATCGTCAGCCGCCCGACGAGCACGTACGCCGCGTCGAACAGCAGCGCGAGCACGATGATCCCCAGCGTGCCGGCGAGGACCTGGTTCAGGGCGTTCTTGCTGCCCAGCGAGGCGATGCCCCGGAAGATCTCGTTGCCGAGCCCAGGCCCGGACGCGTACGCGGCGATGGCCGCGATGCCCATCAGCATCTGCGTCGAGACCCGGATTCCGGTCAGGATCGGCGGCCAGGCCAGTGGCAGCTCCACCCGCGCCAGTTGCGCCACGCGGGACATCCCGATGCCCCTCGCCGCGTCGACGAGCGACGGGTCGACACCGCGCAGGCCCACGATCGCGTTGCGCACGATCGGGAGGAGGCCGTAGAGGGTGAGGGCGATGACCGTCGGCGGCACGCCCAGGCCCACGATCGGGATCAGCAGGCCGATCATCGCGAGGGAGGGGATCGTCAGGATCGTCGACGTCGCCGTGGTCGCGAGGTTGCCCGCCCAGTCGCTGCGGTACGTGACGACGCCGAGCGTGATCCCGATGACCGTCGCCACGACCATGCACTGGAAGACGGCGCTGGCGTGCTGGAACGCGTCCGTGAGCAGCTGCTGATGGCGGTTTCCGAGGTACTCCCAGAAGTTCACCGCCATCACCCTTCAACTCACTCGGTGTGTTCTGATGCCGCCTGCTCCACCAGCGGGATGATCCGCAGCGGAACGGGGTTCTCCATGACGATCGCCGTGGCGGCCCGGTCGATGCCATCAAAACCGACGACCCGGTCGATCACCCGCTGGAGATCGGCGTTCGAGCGCGCCACGAGCCGGCACAGCATGTCCCCGCTGCCGGTGGTCGTGTGCAGTTCCAGCACCTCCGGTACGGACGCCAAGTGGGCCCGTACGTCCGGCCCTTGCCCCTGCCGGATCTGGAGCGTCGCGAAGGCGGTGACCGGGTAGCCGAGGGCCGCCGGGTCCACCTGCGGCCCGAACCCCCGGATGACGCCATTCGAAGTAAGCCGGTCGAGCCGCGCCTGTGCCGTCCCCCGCGCCACTCCCAGCCGCCGGGACATCTCCAACACACCGATCCGCGGCTCCCGCGCGAGCAGCACGATGATCCGCCCGTCGAGTTCGTCGATCGTCACAGCGGCCTCCCGAAGTCCTTCGAGCGGATGGTCATCCTGTACAGAAAGCCCGGAGGTACAGGCCTACAGCTGAGCAGAATGTCCAGTCGCAGCGCAAACTGTTGCGCATCTTGCGAGCCCGGGGCGACGCTTCACCTATGACGCAGACCACACACCACACTCCCGACACCGCCCGGCAGGCAGACCCCTTCCCGGTCAAGGGAATGGACGCGGTCGTCTTCGCCGTGGGCAACGCCAAACAGGCCGCGCACTACTACTCCACGGCCTTCGGCATGCGGCTCGTCGCCTACTCCGGACCGGAGACGGGCAGCCGCGAGACGGCGTCGTACGTCCTGGAGAACGGCTCCGCCCGGTTCGTCTTCACCTCGGTCGTCAAGCCCGCCACCCCCTGGGGCCACTTCCTGGCCGGCCATGTGGCCGAGCACGGCGACGGCGTCGTCGACCTCGCCATCGAGGTCCCGGACGCCCGCGCCGCGTACGAGTACGCCGTCGGCCACGGCGCCCGCTCACTGGCCGAACCGTACGAGCTGAAGGACGAGCACGGCACCGTCGTACTCGCCGCCATCGCCACGTACGGCCAGACCCGCCACACCCTCGTCGAGCGCACGGGGTACGACGGCCCGTACCTCCCGGGGTACGCGGCGGCGGCCCCCCTCGTCGAACCGCCCGCCCGGCGCACCTTCCAGGCGATCGACCACTGCGTGGGCAACGTCGAACTCGGCCATATGAACGAATGGGTCGGCTTCTACAACAAGGTCATGGGCTTCACGAACATGAAGGAGTTCGTGGGCGACGACATCGCCACCGAGTACAGCGCGCTGATGTCGAAGGTCGTCGCCGACGGGACCCTGAAGGTGAAGTTCCCGATCAACGAGCCCGCCATCGCCAAGAAGAAGTCCCAGATCGACGAGTACCTGGAGTTCTACGGCGGCGCGGGCGTCCAGCACATCGCCCTCAACTCGAACGACATCGTCGAGACTGTACGGACCATGCGGGCGGCCGGGGTCCAGTTCCTCGACACCCCCGACTCGTACTACGACACCCTGGGGGAGTGGGTCGGCGACACCCGCGTCCCCGTCGACACCCTCCGCGAGCTGAAGATCCTCGCCGACCGCGACGAGGACGGCTACCTGCTCCAGATCTTCACCAAGCCGGTCCAGGACCGTCCGACCGTCTTCTTCGAGATCATCGAACGACACGGCTCGATGGGCTTCGGCAAGGGCAACTTCAAGGCCCTCTTCGAGGCGATCGAGCGGGAGCAGGACAAGCGCGGCAACCTGTAACCGGCAATCTCTAACGGGCTGATGCCGGCGGTCAGTTGGGCGGGCCCGCCGCCACGGGCTCGCCCAGCGCCGCCAGTGCCTCCTTCGCCGCGACCGCCCCCGCCGGTGAGAAGTACGGATTGATCCGCAACGCCTCCTCCAGATGCCGGCGCGCGGGCCCCGCCAGCCCCAACTCCCACTCGATCATGCCCCGGTGGTACGCGTACAGCGCGCTGCGCACCTCGCCGCCGTGCTCCTTGTCGGTCGCCCGCCTGGCCCAGCCGAGCGCCAACTCGGCCTTCCCCGCCCGGTGCAGCGCCCAGCCCAGCGCGTCCGCGACATCGAGGCCCGGCTGCCGCGCCCACTCCGCCCGCAGCCGCCGTACGGCCGACTCCGCGTCCCCGTGGTCCGCCTCGAACCGCCCGAGCAGCAACTCGCCGTTCACACCGGCGGCTTGCTCCTTCGCGACCCGGGCTCGCAGTACGGCGTACTGCGCACGCGCTTCTTCCTGTTGCCCCAGGGACTCGTACAACTCGCCCAGTTCCAGCGCGTATTGGGGAGACGGTTGCTCGGCGAGGGCCGTGCGGTAGGCGGTCACCGCCTCCGTCGACCGCCCCAGCGCCGCCAACGCCCGTCCCTCGCCCGCCCGTGCGGAGCCCAGGCCGGGGTCGAGGCGCAGGGCGGCCTCGAAGTGGTCCAGGGCGGCGGTCGGTTCGCCGCGCTCCCAGGCCAACTCGCCCGCCCGGTACTGCCATTCGGCCTCCTCGGCCGGGGTCGCCGCCCGCGCCGCCGCGTCCGCCAGCGCCGCCTGCGCGTCCTCGCGCCTGCCCTGGTCCCGGTACACGCCCGCCGCCCGCGCCAGCACAGCAGGCACCGCCGCCCCGGAACGCAGCCCCTGCATCTGCCCCAGCGTCCGCCGCACCGCCTTGTAGTCGCCGAGGCCCGTGTACGCGTCCAGCAGCGGCGGGTACGACGTCCAGCGCCTCGGCGCCTCGCGCAGCGCCGCCTCGCCCCACTTCCGGGCGGCCGGGAAGTCACGGCGGGTGTTCGCCAGCGCGGCCAGCGCGCCGAACGCCTCCGCGTTCCCGCCCGGGCGCACCTTGATCGACGTCCGCAGCGCACGTTCCGCCCTGGGGAAGTCGGCGGCGTCCGCCGTCCGCCGGCCTCGCTCCACGTACGCCGTGCCGAGCTGCGCCCAGGCCTGTCCGTCACGCGGATGGGTGCGTACGAATGACTCGCGGTCGCCGATGAGCGCCGCCAGGTCGGGCAGGGCGGCGGGCGCCCCGGCGGTCACCGCCCGTTCCGCGCGGGCCGCCGGACCCGGTGCCGGTGGTGAGTCGGGCCGGTCCTGGGGCAGCAGCATCAGGGCGCCGCCGAGTACCGCACACCCCGCGAGTGCGGCGATCAGCGGGCGCGGGAGGACACGAACGCGGGCTCTCTCCATCTCCATGGCGCTCACTCTGCGTCAGTACGACGACCAGATTCCCGTACCGAAAGCACCGCGCGGACGGGGTTCACACCGATGGCCCCGGGTGCGACGCTTTAGATCATGAG
The DNA here is from genome assembly GCF_021545335.1 of Streptomyces sp. GQFP. Lineage (GTDB taxonomy): Bacteria > Actinomycetota > Actinomycetes > Streptomycetales > Streptomycetaceae > Streptomyces. The sequence continues at coordinate 6,519,647 of NZ_CP089312.1, forward strand.
CCGTATCCAAGCCGCACCCGACGAAGCCCAGGGCAACCTCACGGACCGGCTCCTCGTGGAGCTGCCGGCCGAGGCGGTGCTCACCGATCCGGACGTCACGTCCGCCTACGCGAACGACATGGCGAGCTTCTGCGAGGCCGGGACCCCGGCCGTGGTCGTCCTGCCGCGCACGGTCGAACAGGTCCAGCACGTGATGCGCGTCGCCACCGAACTGCGCGTCCCGGTCGTCCCACAGGGCGCCCGGACCGGCCTGTCCGGCGCGGCCAACGCCTCCGAGGGCTGCATCGTGCTGTCGCTCGTGAAGATGGACCGGATCCTGGAGATCAGCCCCGTCGACCGCATCGCCGTCGTCGAGCCCGGCGTCATCAACGCCACGCTCTCCCGCGCCGTCAACGAACACGGCCTGTACTACCCCCCGGACCCCTCCAGCTGGGAGATGTGCACGATCGGCGGCAACATCGGCACCGCGTCGGGCGGGCTGTGCTGCGTGAAGTACGGGGTCACGGCCGAGTACGTACTGGGCCTGGACGTGGTGTTGGCCGACGGGCGGCTCATGTCCACCGGGCGGCGGACCGCGAAGGGCGTCGCCGGGTACGACCTCACCCGGCTGTTCGTCGGCTCGGAGGGCTCGCTCGGCATCGTCGTACGGGCGGTCCTCGCCCTGAAACCGCAGCCGCCCCAACAGCTGGTGCTGGCCGCCGAGTTCGAGTCGGCGTCCGCCGTCTGCGACGCCGTGTGTCGGATCATGGAGGGCGGTCACGTCCCGTCCCTCCTCGAACTGATGGACCGTACGACCGTCAAGGCCGTCAACGACCTGGCGAACATGGGACTGCCGGAGACCACCGAGGCCCTGCTGCTCTGCGCCTTCGACACCCTCGACCCCGCCGCCGACCTGACCGCCGTCGGCGCGCTCTGCGAGACGGCCGGGGCCACCCAGGTCGTCCCCGCCGACGACGCCGCCGAGTCCGAACTCCTGCTCCAGGCGCGGCGGTTGTGCCTGGTCGCCCTCGAAGCGGTCAAGGGCACGACGATGATCGACGACGTGTGCGTACCCCGGTCGCGGCTCGGTGAGCTGCTGGAGGGCGTCGAGCGCATCGCCGAGAAGTACAAGCTGACCATCGGCGTGTGCGCGCATGCCGGCGACGGCAACACCCACCCCACGGTCTGCTTCGACGCCCAGGACGCCGACGAGTCCCGGCGGGCCCGTGAGTCCTTCGACGAGATCATGGCTCTCGGCCTGGAACTCGGCGGCACGATCACCGGGGAGCACGGCGTCGGCATCCTCAAGAAGGAGTGGCTGGCCCGGGAGTTGGGCCCCGTGGGCATGGAGATGCAGCGGGCGGTCAAGGCGACCTTCGACCCGCTGGGCATCCTGAATCCGGGCAAGTTGTTCTGAGGCCTGTGCGGTACGCGTCACTCGCCGTCCTGGGACTCGTCCGAGGGCCACGGGTCGCGCAGCCACAGGTCATCGGCCGGGGTGGGTGCGAGCAGCTCGGCGAGGCCGTCGTCGATACCGAGCTGCTCGGCCTCAGAGCCCGGGGGGACCGCCCGGAGGGTGCGCTCCAGCCATGCGGACACCTGAGCGGCGGGCGCCTCCAGCAAGGCGTCCCCGTCGGGTGAACTCAGCGCCATCAGGACGACGCTGCGCCCGTCGACCTTCGTCGGCCACACGCGTACGTCACCGTGCCCGCACGGCCGGAACACCCCCTCGACCAGGAGTTCGCGGGCGAACGTCCAGTTCACGGGGTTCTCGGAGCTGATGTGGAAGGCGATGTGGACGGCGAACGGATCGTTGGTGCGGTAGGTCAGCCGCGCCGGGACGGGGATGCTCCGCTCCGGCGACAGGATGAGTTTCAGCTCCAGTTCCCGTTCCACCACGGTGTTCATGGCGTGCGTCATGGCGGTACTTCCTCTCTCGTCGAACCTGTCGTGCATGTCGTGCGGGGTCCATGTCGGGCCCGCAAGAGGAGAGAGGGCGGAGAGCCGTCAGCATTACGCGAGTTTCCGGGAAGTTTTTCGGAGATGTTTCTTGCGAACGATGTCGAACGGTGTCCAACGGTGTCGGACCCGTCGCGACAGATGGCAGAAGCTGTCACGAACGAGGTAGGTAGGGCACGAGGGGCATCCATGAGTGCGCTCGTCTGATAGATGTGGGGCACCCCAAATGACCCCCGAGCAGATACGGGACGACGGACATGAGCGCCCCAACCCCGGCCCCCGGTGACGACAGGCCCCGCGAAGGGTATTACCCGGACCCGTCCATTCCTGGATATGTCCGGTTCTGGAACGGCACCGCCTGGGTGCCGGGCACCAGCCGTCCCGCGCCGTCCGACGGTGCGCCGTCCGACGGCGCGTCGGCCGTGGCGCGGGTCGAGGAGACCGGGCCGCACTTCTTCGACGAGGAGCCGCAGTCGCAGGCCGCCGAGCCGCGCCGGGCGACCCCCGCGGAGGCCCAGCACGGCAGCCGGCCCGAACCGGCGTCCGCCTGGGGCGCCGACCGCTCCCACCAGTCCGGCTTCGGCGGAAACAGGGACCGCCAGGTCTCCTGGGGCTCCCCGGCGGCCGACCCCCGGGTGACGAACGAGCCTCCGGCCCAGCCGGACGGGCACTCGGCCCGTACGGACGGCACGGCGACGATCCCGCCCGCCGAGCCGGACGCCGGTGACGTGCCCGAGTCGGGCACGTTCGTGTTCCGCCGGCCCACCCCCGGACCGGCCGCCATCGGTGGCGGTGGCGGTGGCGGTGGCGGTGGCGGTGGTGGCGCGGAGGGAGGCGTTCCCGGCACCCGTGGCCCCGTCCCCTCCGAGAGCACCATGACCTTCCGCGCGCTCTCCCCGCGCACGGAGCGTGAGAGCGGGGCCGACGGCGCGCAGCCGGGGAGCACGGGCTCGCCGGGGGGCGCGCAGGGCCCGGTCACGGCACCCGCGCCGGCGTCCGGTTCCGGTGGCTTCGGCGCCGGCAAGGCCGCGGCCGCGCGCGCGGCCGCGGCCCAGGGCGCCAACCCCGCCCTGCTGCCCGCGACCCCGGCCGTCCCCCAGCAGAACAGTCCCGGCGCGGGTGCGCCCATGGCCCCCGGCACCGGCGGCGGCCAGCCCTCCTGGGCCCAGCAGGTGGGCCGCCTGGCCGAGCCCGAGGAGGGCGGAGAACCGCGCCTCGCGCCCTGGAAGCCGCCCGTCGAGGACGTGTTCCAGGCCGCCGCCCGCAGACAGGCGTCGGCCCGTCCGGCGGGCCTCGGCAAGCGGCTCGTGGCACGGCTCGTGGACACCCTGGTCCTCGGCGCCCTCACCGCCACGGCCGCCGTACCGCTGGGCACCATGGCCGTCGACCACATCACCGGCAAGATCGACGCGGCCAAGCTCTCCGGCGAGACCGTGACCGTATGGCTGCTGGACGGCACGACCGGCCTGTACCTGGGCATCGTGCTCGCCGTGCTGCTGCTCGCCGGGATCCTGTCCGAGGCGTGGCCCACCGCCAAGTGGGGCCGCACCCTCGGCAAGAAGCTGGTCGGTCTTGAGGTCCGGGACATCGAGGGCCACGAGCCCCCGTCGTTCGGCCTGGCCCTGCGCCGCTGGCTCGTCTACGCCGTCCCCGGACTCCTCGGCATCGGTGTCGTGGGCGTCCTGTGGTGCCTGTTCGACCGCCCGTGGCGCCAGTGCTGGCACGACAAGGCGGCGCACACCTTCGTGGCAGGCTGAGCCCCTACAGATAGAGGGCGGCCGGGTGCGGCGTACGAATCACCGGATTCGGTACCCCGGACGGCCGCTCGCCGGATGCGGAGCCGGGCGGTTCGCGGTCGACTCGGGCCATGAGCAGCGAACCGCCCCCCGGCGCCGGTCAGCAGCCACCGGAAGACGACGACCCGTTCAGGAAGCAGCCACCGCCTCCGTCGTACGGCGCAGGAGACCCGTACGGCAGCTCAGGTCCGGCCGGCGGCGGCTCGCCGTACGGCGGCGGTGCCGGTTCGCCGTACGGAGCCGGTGGCGGTGATCCGTACGGCGGGGCCGGTGACCCCCTCGCGGGTATGCCGCCCCTCGCCGACAGCGGCCGACGCGTGCTCGCGCGGATCATCGACATGATCCTCGTCGGGATCGTGGTCTGGCTGCTCACCTGGGGCTTCAACGTCAACGAGTACGAGGTCGACAGTGACGAGATCGAGTACGGACGCTCGCTCGGCCAGTCGCTCATCGCCGCCGTGCTCTACATCGCGTACGACACGATCCTGATGTCCCGGACCGGGCAGACCCTCGGCAAGAAGTGGCTCGGGCTCCGGGTGGCCAACCTCGACAACGGCTCCACGCCCTCCGTGCAGACCCTGCTCATCCGGTCACTCGTGCTGTGGATCCCGTTCGCGTTCTGCTGCGCCTGCATCTGGACGGCGATCGCGGGCGGCTGGAGCTTCTTCGACAAGCCGTACAAGCAGGGGCTGCACGACAAGGCGGCCAAGACGGTGGTGGTCAGCACGAGTTGACCAACCCCGGGGACGGAAACGGCGGTTGGGCGGACCTGCGACATGCAGGTCCGCCCAACCGCCGTTTCCGTACGGGCGGTTCAGTCCTGGTGGACCGAGGATGCCTCCACCGGGACGCGCTCGCGCGGTGCCGCTGGGGCGGCCGACGAGGCGACGACCTGTGAGGTCGCCCGGGACTGCTTGGGGCGGGGCACGGTCATGGCGACGAGCAGCCCCAGGACGAGTCCCACGAGGGCGATCAGCACGACCCCCGGGCCCGAACTCGTCTGAGACAGCAGCAGCATGGCGAGCGTCGAGAGAATCACGGTGCACGAACCGTAGGCGAGCTGTGCGGTGGTCGGACGCGGCGCGGTCGGACGAGTCGGACGAGGCATGGCAATCGAGTCCTCGTTGGATTCGGGGGTGAGGGGAGCGTGTCGGCCTGGCTTTCCACCGGACATCCGGCGTTCCGCCGACCGACTCTAATCGCGTGCATGCCCGAGTGGAACGCGCAGTAAGCGTGACCTAACCCACGGCTCCGGAGCACAGGGGGCGCACGGAGTCATGGCGTCCATCAATTGGACGCGCCCGCGCGCCGGTTGGGCGACAGATCGGACGTGCCTCCGATGTCCGTATAGCGAACATAAGGCGCAGGCCAACTCCGCATAATGCAATTGACCTGTGCAAGTCAAGGTCTGTCTTTTCTTCTGAACCTCTAGTCAAATTGCGTCACTTGACTACACGCGTAATACCGCGCGCGGACAGATTCCGAACCGGGAACCCCCCATCCGCGCGGACGGACGCGGGGGAGGACCCTCAAGTGACCAGCAGACCCTGGACGTTCCGAACGGCGGCCGTCGGCGTGGCACTCGCCACAGCCGCCGCCACCTTCTCCACCTACGCCATCGCGCAGGCCGACGCGGGCGCCGCGGCGGCGCTCAACCGGCACGACCCGGCGGAGCAGCAGCACGCCGAGCAGGAGCACGACCTCGACGGCCCGCTCAGCAAGACCCAGGAGGCCCAGCGCGAGGAAGCCCTGGGCCAGGTCATCTCCGGCGAGGCCACGGCCAAGAACCGTGACGGCTCGCAGGTCGTGCAGCTCAAGAGCGGCAAGGGCAAGGGCAAGTACGTCGAACTGGGCCGGGAGAAGACCGACAAGATCTTCACCATCCTGGTCGAGTTCGGCGACCAGATAGACAGCCGCTACGGCGGCACGGTCGGCCCGCTCCACAACGAGATAGCCGAGCCGGACCGCACGCAGGACAACAGCACGGCCTGGCAGGCGGACTACAACACCGAGCACTTCCAGGAGCTTTACTTCGGCACCGGCGACGGCGTCGAGTCGATGAAGAAGTACTACGAGAAGCAGTCCTCGGGCCGCTACTCGGTCGAGGGCACGGTCTCGGACTGGGTCAAGGTCCCCTACAACGAGGCCCGTTACGGCTCCAACCTGGCCAACGACGGTGCCTGGTACGCCGTTCAGGACGGTGTCACCGCATGGGTCGCGGCGCAGGAGGCGGCAGGCGCGACCGACGCGGAGATCAAGGCGCAGCTGGCCGAGTACGACCAGTGGGACCGCTACGACTTCGACGGCGACGGCGACTTCAACGAACCCGACGGCTACATCGACCACTTCCAGATCGTGCACGCCGGTGAGGACGAGTCCGCGGGCGGCGGCGCGCAGGGCGAGGACGCCATCTGGGCCCACCGCTGGTACGCGTTCGGCACCGACGCCGGCTCGACCGGCCCCTCGGGCAACCTGCTCGGCGGCGCGCAGATCGGCGACACCGGCATCTGGGTCGGCGACTACACGATCCAGCCCGAGAACGGCGGACTCGGCGTCTTCGCCCACGAGTTCGGCCACGACCTCGGTCTGCCGGACCACTACGACACCACCAACACCGGTGAGAACTCGACCGGGTTCTGGACGCTGATGTCGTCCGGCTCCTGGCTCGGAACCGGCGGCGACAACATCGGCAACCTGCCCGGTGACATGACCGCCTGGGACAAGCTCCAGCTGGGCTGGCTCGACTACGACACGGCGAAGGCCGCGACGAAGTCCAGTCACAAGCTGGGCGTCGCCGAGTACAACACCACGAACGCGCAGGCGCTCATCGTCGAGCTGCCCGAGAAGACGGTCACCACCGAGGTCGTCACCCCGGCGCAGGGCGCGACCCAGTGGTGGAGCGGCAGCGACAACAACCTCTCCAACACGCTGACCCGTTCGGTCGACCTCACCGGAAAGTCCTCGGCCACCCTGACCCTGGACGGCTGGTACGACATCGAGGCCGACTACGACTACCTCTACACCGAGGTCTCCACCGACGGCGGCGCCACCTACACGCCCCTGGACGGCACGGTCGACGGCGCGGCCATCCCGCGCGACGGCAGCGGCAAGCCGGCGCTCACCGGCACGGTCGACGCGTACAAGAAGCTGTCGTACCCCCTGGACGCCTACGCGGGCCAGGAGTTCACCCTGCGCTTCCGCTACACCTCGGACGGCGGCGTCTCCCAGAAGGGCTTCACGGCCGACGAGATCACGGTCACCGCGGACGGCGCGACGGTCTTCTCCGACGACGCGGAGAGCGCGGACGCGGCCTGGACGACGAAGGGCTTCTCGCGCATCGGCGCGGGCATCACGGACGACTACCCGCAGTACTACATCGCCGAGAACCGCCAGTACGTGTCGTACGACAAGACCCTCAAGGTCGGCCCGTACAACTTCGGCTTCTCGACGACCCGTCCGTCGTGGGTCGAGCACTTCCCGTACCAGAACGGTCTGCTGATCTGGAAGTGGGACACCTCGCAGAAGGACAACAACGTCACCCAGCACCCGGGTGTCGGCCTGGTCCTTCCGGTGGACGCGCACCCGACCCCGCTGAAGTGGGCGGACGGCACGCTGATGCGCAACCGCATCCAGTCCTACGACTCCCCGTTCAGCCTGTCCCGCACGGACGCGCTGACGCTTCACAAGGCGGACGTCGAGACGAAGGTCGCCTCCCAGCAGGGCGTGGGGACCTTCAACGACCACACCTCCACCTACTACGACGCGGCGACCCCGCTCGCGGGTGTGAACGTCACTGACACCAACACCAAGATCAAGATCGTCAAGGAGGTCAAGGATGGCTCGACGATCTCGGTCCAGGTAGGCCCCGCAGTGAAGTAATCCGCATAATTGCAGGTCAGAGCGTGATCGGCCGTGACCCCCTGGCGGGTCGCGGCCGATCGTGTTTAGGTGCCTCCTGTGGCTTTCTTATTGACACCGAGTCCCACGGGGGGTTGACCGCATGGCCGCAGGAGGTTTCTGCAAGCTGCCCAGTGGCAGCGTGGTGGTGGCGCTGAACCTGCCCAGCCCCACCGCCCCGACCACGGCGGTCGGCCCGCCCGGCGTACGCGTCCTGGTCCTGGCCCAGAACCGCGCCCGGGCCCTGACCCGGCTGCGCAACCTGGGCCTGCGAGCGGTCTACCTCCGGGGCAACGCGGCCCCGCCCACCCCGGACGAGATCACGGCCGTCCTCCACCACCCCGACGGCCTGATATGGCGCACGGCCCCGGACAACAGCGTCCCGCCGACGGCACTGGAGCGGACGGAGCTGTGGCATCCGATCAGGTCGCTGCTGCGGAGGCCGGCGGCGCGGGCGTAAGTGCCGCCCGGGTGCCTGGGGGTCTCCGTCCCTGGACCTAGTCCCACCGCCGGATGCGACCGCGCGTCGTACGCCCATACCCTCGCCGCATGACGGCAGAAGCTGACGCTCCCCCCACCGGACCCACCGGACCCACCGGGCCCACCGGCCCCCGCAGCATCGAGCAGCGCATGCGCGAAGCGCTGGAGCGCCTCGACAGGGACATCGACGTCTGGGTCGCCACGGCCGACGCCACCGGCGAGCCGACGCTCGTTCCGCTGGCCTTCTGGTGGGACGGCGCGACGGTGTGGCTGGCCACCCGCGACACCAACCCGACCGGCCGCAACCTGATCGCCTCGGGCCGGGTGTGCCTCAGCTTCGGCCACACCCGGGACGTGGTCCTGATGCACGGCACGGCCCGCGCACTGTCCCGCGAGGAGCTGCCGCCCGGCGTGGGCGACGCGTTCACGGCGAAGGACGGCTGGGACCCGCGCGAGGACCACGCGTCGTACGTCTGGTTCCAGGTCACCCCGGATCGGATCCAGGCATGGGGAACGGTCGCTGAGATGCGGGACCGGGATCTGATGCGCGATGGGAAGTGGCTGGTCAGGGGCAACTGAATCGGGGCCGTTGGTTTTCTCGCCCCCGCCGCCCCTACCCGTTCCCATCCCTGGGGGCTGCGCCCCCAGACCCCCGCTTGTCGGCCTGAACGGCCTCGTCCTCAAACGCCGGACGGGCTGAAATGCCGCGGCCGGTGTTGAAGAGGTACCGCCTGTGCTGCGGAAGCGGCGGGGAAAAGGATGGGCTGAGCTCGGTGGTCCTCGAACGCCGGCCGGGGTTGATCTTTTAGCCCGTCCGGCGATTGAGGACGAGCGCGTTCAGCGCGAAAGGGGGGTCTGGGGGCGCAGCCCCCAAGGATGGGACGGGTAGGGGCGGCGGGGGCGAAGAAACCGTCCTACACCACCGGCTTGCCCGACAGTTCCACCCCTGCCTCCCGCAACTCCTCCAGCGCTCGCTCCGTCGTCTCCTCGGCCACGCCCGCCGTGAGGTCGAGCAGCACCTGCGTGCGGAAGCCCTCACGGGCCGCGTCCAGGGCCGTCGCCCGGACGCAGTGGTCGGTCGCGATGCCGACCACATCCACCTCGTCGATCTCGCGGGCCCGCAGCCAGTCCGCCAGCGTCACCCCGTTCTCGTCGGCCCCCTCGAACCCGCTGTAGGCCGCCGCGTACGCCCCCTTGTCGAACACCGCGTCGATCGCACCGGAGGCGACCGCCGGCGCGAAGTTCGGGTGGAAGCCGACGCCCTCCGTGCCGGCCACGCAGTGTGCCGGCCAGGAGTGCCGGAAGTCGGGGTTGTCGGCGAAGTGGCCGCCGGGGGCGATGTGGTGGTCGCGGGTCGCCACGACGTGGCGGTATCCGGCGGGGGCCTGCCCGATCAGCTCGGTGATCGCGGCGGCCACGTCGGCACCCCCGGCCACCGCGAGACTGCCTCCTTCGCAGAAGTCGTTCTGCACATCGACGACGATCAGGGCGCGGCGCATGGTCGGTCTTCCTTCGACTGGTGTGGAGGGGTGCGGGCCCGGCCAGTGTGAATATGTGAACTACCGAGCCTAGAGGCCCGAGGACCGCTTCGGGAGGGGGCATTCGGGGCAACCGGCGCACGTGGACGCCCGTTGCCCCTGTGCACTGGGGGTGTCAGGCCGGTACGGACAGGTACTCCGTCGGAATGACCGCCTCCCCGCGCGACAGCTGCGTCGCCGACAGCGGCAGGTTGGCACGCGCGGCGGCATGCCGGTCCCGCACGACGTCCAGCGGCTCGCGGGCGACGACCTCACCGCCCTTCACCAGCTCGACCAGCAGCTGCCGGTCCGCCAGCTCCCCGGGCACCGGTCCCGTACCGATCACCTCGGCCTCCGCGGTCCCGTCCCGGTCGAGCCGCCGGGCCGCCCACTTCCGGCCCCCGATCGACGTCTTGCCGCCGCTCGCCTTCTTCGCCACCGGGACGAGCGGAGCCTTCGGGTCCGCCGACTCCGCGCGGGCCACCAACTTGTAGACCATCGAGCAGGTCGGGTGGCCGGAACCCGTCACCAGCTGCGTACCGACCCCGTACGCGTCCACGGGCGCCGCCGCCAGCGAGGCGATCGCGTACTCGTCGAGGTCCGAGGTCACGACGATCCGGGTCCGCTCCGCGCCGAGCGCGTCCAGCTGCTGCCGTACCCGGTGCGCGACCAGCAGCAGATCCCCGGAGTCGATGCGCACCGCGCCCAGCTCGGGCCCGGCGATCTCCACCGCCGCCCGTACCGCCTCGGCGACGTCGTACGTGTCCACCAGCAGCGTCGTGTTCCGGCCCAGCGAGTCCACCTGGGCCTGGAAGGCGTCCCGCTCCCGGTCGTGGAGCAGGGTGAACGCGTGGGCGCTGGTCCCGACGGTCGGGATGCCGTAGCGGAAACCGGCGGCCAGGTCGGACGTGGACGTGAAGCCCCCGACGTACGCGGCCCGGGAGGCGGCGACCGCGGCCAGCTCGTGGGTGCGCCGGGCGCCCATCTCGATCAGCGGGCGGTCACCGGCGGCCGAGGCCATCCGGGAGGCCGCCGCGGCGATCGCCGAGTCGTGGTTGAGGATCGAGAGGATCACCGTCTCCAGCAGCACGCACTCCGCGAAGGAGCCCTCGACGCGGAGGATCGGCGAGCCCGGGAAGTAGACCTCCCCCTCGGGATAGCCCCAGATGTCCCCGCCGAAGTGGTACGAGGCCAGCCACTGCAGGGTCTCCTCGTTGACGATCCCGTGCTCGCGCAGGAAGCCGAGGACGTCCGGGTCGAAGCGGAAGTTCTCCACCGCGTCGAGCACCCGCCCGGTGCCCGCGACGACGCCGTAGCGGCGGCCCTCCGGCAGCCGCCGGGTGAAGACCTCGAAGACGGACCGCCGGTCGGCGGTGCCCGCCTTCAGGGCGGCCTGGAGCATCGTCAGCTCGTAGTGATCCGTGAAGAGCGCCGTAGAGGGAACATCCACCGGCAGCCCGAGATCCGCTGTGTTCATAAGACCGGATGCTACCCCCATCTCGTCACTTTGACGATTTCCGGTCCGTTTGGCCGGAGACCCCCTTCTGGTGGCAGCATGGGCATGTGACGTCACCCGCTCCCGTAGAGATCGAACGCACCGAGTCGGCGGAGGAGACCTTCGCCGTACCCGAGCCCGACGTCCCCTGGGTCACCATCGTCCACAACGACCCGGTCAACCTCATGAGCTATGTGACGTACGTCTTCCAGACGTACTTCGGCTACCCGAAGGACAAGGCCACCAAGCTCATGAAGGACGTCCACCACAAAGGCCGGGCCGTCGTCTCCAGCGGCAGCCGCGAGGAGATGGAACGCGACGTGCAGGCCATGCACGGCTACGGTCTGTGGGCCACCCTCCAGCAGGACCGTAAATAAACAGAACCGTAAACAAACCCGACCTAGCGCGCAGGATCGGAAGTAGCGAACCACTCCATGCCAGGACACTTCGAACCGCTCCCCGGCGGCGGCGCGGCCGTCGCGCTCGACGACGTCGAGATCTCCATCATCCGGTCGCTGGCCGTCCAGCTCCTGGAGCTGATCGGCCCCGGCCCCGCCGAGGACGCCCCCGACGACCCGCTCGCCGAGCTGTTCGCCGAGGGCCCGAGCGAGCCGCCCTCCGACCCGGTCCTCAGGCGCCTGTTCCCGGACGCCTACGGCGACCCCGTCGACGTACCGTCCTCCCCCGGGCAGGCCCAGGAGGAGAAGGAGTACGCGGCCGAGTTCCGCCGGTTCACCGAGAACGACCTGCGCACCGGTAAGCGCGAGAGCGCCCTCGCGGTGATCCGCTCGCTGGACTCGCTGACGCCGGCCGGTGACGGCGGCGCGGTGCTCAAGCTGACCCATGAGGAGTCCCAGCGGTGGCTGGGCACGATCAACGACCTGCGCCTGGCGATCGGCTCCCGGCTGGACGTCGTCGACGAGGAGGATACCGACCTCCTCTACCGGCTCCCGGACGAGGACCCCCGTAAGCCGATGGTGATGGCCTATCTGTGGCTGGGCGGGTTGCAGGAGACGCTCGTCTCCACACTCATGCCGTGAGACGGGACGGGAATCTCCCGTTGTGTGATGGTTCCGTGTTCGCTCAGCGGACGCTCAAATCCGGATAACGATCGCATTACCGCTGTCGTCGGCTGTGTCCCTTCCGTGGGCTGTTTGGCCCCTTCTTCCTGTGGTGTGCGCCACAAATCACCCCGGTGATCACTGGTGCGGCCGTGATAGATCTTCACGCTGCATCAGTCCGGGGGGCGGGAAGAAAGGTTCACCACGCATGACGTCCCAAGCGCCCGAAGCATCCGACGCGTCCGAAGTATCCAAAGCGTCCGAAGCGTCCGAAGAGGGATACGAGCGCGGACTCGGCAGCCGCCAGGTCCAGATGATCGCGATCGGCGGCGCCATCGGCGTCGGCCTCTTCCTGGGCGCCGGGGCGAACATCGCCAAGGCCGGCCCCAGCCTCATCTTCATGTACGCCCTGGCCGGCGTGATCGTCTTCTTCATCATGCGGGCGCTGGGCGAACTGCTCCTCTACCGCCCGGTCTCCGGCTCCTTCGCCGAGTACTCACGGGAGTTCCTCGGCCCGTTCTTCGGCTACTTCACCGGCTGGACGTACTGGCTGATGTGGGTGGTAACCGGCATGGCCGAGCTGACCGCCGCCGCGATCTACGTCAACTACTGGGCCCCCGGCGTCCCCCAGTGGGTGACGGCCCTGGTCTTCCTGGTGATCCTCTTCGGCGTGAACCTGATCTCCGTGAAGGTCTTCGGCGAACTGGAGTTCTGGTTCTCGATGGTCAAGGTCACCGCCCTCATCGGCATGATCGTGATCGGCCTGGGCGTCCTCACCTTCGGCTTCAGCTCCGCCGGTGACACGGCCGCCGTCTCCAACCTCTGGGCCTTCGACGGCTTCTTCCCCAAGGGCATCGGCTCCTCCCTGATGACCCTCCAGGGCGTGATGTTCGCCTACCTCGCGGTCGAGTTGGTCGGCGTCACGGCGGGCGAGTCCGAGAACCCCGAAAAAACCCTCCCCAAGGCCATCAACACCCTCCCGTGGCGCATCGCCCTCTTCTACGTCGGCGCCCTCACCGTCATCCTCTGCGTCGTGAAGTGGACCGAGTTCGCCCCGGGCGTCAGCCCGTTCGTCGAGGCGTTCGCGAAGATCGGCATCCCGGCGGGCGCGGGAATCGTCAACTTCGTGGTGTTGACGGCCGCCCTCTCCTCCTGCAACTCGGGCATGTACTCGACGGGCCGCATGCTCCGTACCCTCGCGGACAACGGTGAGGCCCCCAAGGTCTTCAGCAAACTGTCGACGACGAAGACCCCGGCCTTCGGCATCGCCATCTCCGTCGCCTTCATGGGCATCGGCGTCGTCCTCAACTACGTCGTCCCGGAGAAGGCCTTCGGCTACGTCATGTCGGTCGCCACCGCCGCCGGCATCTGGACCTGGCTGATGATCCTGATCAGCCACGTCCTCTACCGCCGCGGCGTGGTCGCCGGCCGCCTCCCCGCCTCCTCCTTCCCGGCCCCGGGCGGCTCGAAGTGCAGCTGGATCGCCATCGCCTTCCTCCTCTTCGTCACGGCTCTCATCGCGTACGACGCCGACTCCCGCGTCTGCCTGTACGTGATGGCGGGCTGGGCCGCCGCTTTGGGCATCGGCTGGACGATCCTGAAGGCCCGCACCCCGCAGGTCGCGGCGCGAGGCTGAGCGGTCCTGACGGGATCGGGCGCGCGACAGCGCCCCGATAGGGGCGCGGGGAACTGCGCGACAAGCCCCCACCGGCGCGCGGTCGACGAACAACCGCATACATCCCGGCATGTGGGCAGTCCCGTACCAAGGGGTGGTACGGGACTGCCCATCCGTTCGTACGGGTTGCTTATCCTGACGAACATGCTGACCATCACCCAGGCCCTCGTCGACCAGATCGTCGCCCACGCTCGCAAGGACCACCCCGACGAGGCATGCGGCGTCATCGCCGGCCCCGAGGGCTCGGACCGCCCCGAGCGCTTCATCCCGATGCTGAACGCGGCCGGATCGCCGACGTTCTACGAGTTCGACAGCGGCGAGCACAAGAAGGTGCACGACGAGATGTGGGACCGCGACGAGGAGGCGGTGATCGTCTACCACTCCCACACCATGACCGAGGCCTACCCGTCCCGCACCGACATCTCCTACGCCCACGAACCCCAGGCCCACTACGTCCTCGTCTCGACCCGCGACACGGACGGCGCCGGCGACTTCCAGTTCCGCTCCTTCCGAATCCTCGAAGGCGTCGTCACAGAGGAAGAGGTCAACGTCGTAGAAACGTACTGATCTCACCTGACGGCCCGAAAATGTCCAGAATGCGGGACAGCCCTCCGGAATCCGGACCGGGAATCGATACGATGAGCCCATGGTTCCCTACGACGTGAGTGAGAAGACGCCGAGCGCCCTGCTGCTCGTGGCGCGGCTGCACGTCGACCTGTGCAGGCTGGCCAGCGCCATCTGTTGACGCTGCCCCCTGCTGCCGTACGGCCGTGAGCCGCGGCGCCTCACACACGCATGACCCGCTGAAGAATGCTTTTCGCGCCGCCGCGCGCCCATCGACCTACCACTCCCGACAGGAGCCCCGAGCCATGGCCATCGAGGTCCGCATCCCGACCATCCTCCGCACCTACACCGACGGCGAGAAGGCCGTCCCCGGTGCCGGGGAGACCCTCGCCGAGCTGTTCGCCGACCTCGAGACCCGGCACGCGGGAGTCCAGGCCCGCATCGTGGACGACGGCAAGCTGCGCCGCTTCGTCAACGTCTACCTCAACGACGAGGACGTCCGCTTCCTCGACGGCATCAACACCAAGCTCGCCGACGGCGACACCGTGACCATCCTGCCGGCCGTGGCCGGCGGCATGGCCTGACAGGCCCCTGGCACCCATGCGCTACGACTCGCCGCTGGCCGCGGTAGGCAACACCCCCCTGGTGCGCCTGCCGCGGCTGTCGCCGTCCACCGACGTACGGATCTGGGCGAAGCTGGAGGACCGCAACCCCACCGGCTCGGTCAAGGACCGCCCCGCCCTGCACATGGTCGAGCAGGCCGAGAAGGACGGCCGGCTCACCCCCGGCTGCACCATCCTGGAGCCCACCTCCGGCAACACCGGCATCTCGCTCGCCATGGCGGCGAAGCTCAAGGGCTACCGCATGGTCTGCGTGATGCCCGAGAACACCTCGCAGGAACGCCGCGAGCTGCTCGCCATGTGGGGCGCCGAGATCATCCCGAGCCCGGCGGCAGGCGGCTCCAACACCGCCGTACGCGTCGCCAAGGAGCTGGCCGCCGAGCACCCGGACTGGGTGATGCTCTACCAGTACGGCAACCCCGACAACGCGGGCGCCCACTACGCCACCACCGGCCCGGAGATCCTCACCGACCTCCCCTCCATCACCCACTTCGTCGCGGGCCTCGGCACCACCGGCACCCTCATGGGCGTCGGCCGCTACCTCCGCGAGCACAAGCCGGACGTCAAGATCGTCGCCGCCGAACCGCGCTACGACGACCTGGTGTACGGCCTGCGCAACCTCGACGAGGGCTTCGTACCGGAGCTGTACGACGCCTCCGTACTGACGACCCGCTTCTCCGTCGGCTCGGCGGACGCGGTCACCCGTACCCGTGAACTCCTCCAGCAGGAGGGCATCTTCGCGGGCGTCTCCACCGGCGCCGCACTGCACGCCGCGATCGGCGTCGGCAACAAGGCAGTCAAGGCGGGCGAGAGCGCGGACATCGTCTTCGTGGTCGCCGACGGTGGCTGGAAATACCTCTCGACAGGCGTCTACACGGCTGCCACGACAGAGGAAGCCATCGAGACCTTGCAGGGCCAGCTCTGGGCGTAAGGCCCTAACCGGCCGAAGTCCGGTGGTTTTTCGCGGTTCCTCGCGGTTCCTCGCGGTTCCTCGTGATTCCCCGTGGTTCACGTGGCGAGGTGGCGGACCTGGTCCCACAGGGCCGGGTCCACCACCCCCACCCGCCGCCGGAACTCCCATACGGGCAGGTCACGCAGCTCGTCCGTCTCCAGGAAGCTCGGCCGGCCCTGGGCGTCGCCCACCGCGCCCGGCGGCATCGGGATCACTCCGGGCCGCTCGTCGTGGTACTTGCTGGTGATCTTCGCGACGGTCGCGTGCCGCCCGTGCACCGCGAGCACCAGACACGGCCGGTCCTTGCCCCCGGGGCCGTCCTCGAAGGGCACGTTCGCCCACCAGATCTCCGCAGGCCGGGGCCGTACGGACCGTCCCCGCTGCCGCTCCGGCGCCTCCGCCCGTCCCGGCGGCCTGCCCCCGCGGCTCCGGGGCCGATGCCCGCGCCCCCAGCCGTCCACCAGCGCCGCGACCAGCGCGAGCAGCACGACGGCCGCCAGGGCGAGCCACCATGACGTGTCCATACGGACGACGGTACCGGCGCACCCCCCGACCCGCCCGCGCTACCGGCACTCCAGGTCCAGCCGAACCGGTGACAGCACAGGTGAGTTCGCCCACAACAGCCCTTGGCGGAGGAGCGACGGGAGGTTTTGCGCCTTACGCTCGACGGACCGCAAGAACCCCGTCACGTTTGTTTTTGACGCTCCCCGCCAGCGGAGGTTTCTGCTTTATGAAGCTCACCGTCGTCGGCTGCTCGGGGTCGTTCCCGTCCGCGGAATCGGCCTGTTCGAGCTACCTCGTAGAGGCCGACGGCTTCCGGCTGCTTCTCGACATGGGCAACGGTGCCCTTGGAGAGTTGCAGCGCCATGTTGGTCTTTACGACCTCGACGCCATCTTTCTCAGCCATCTGCACGCCGACCACTGCATCGACATGTGCGCGTATTTTGTCGCACGGTACTACCGCCATGACGGCGGCCGCTGCGACCCGATCCCGGTCTACGGCCCCGAGGGCACCGAACACCGCCTGACCACGGCGTACGCCGACACCCCCACCGCCTCCTCCATGAGCGAGGTCTTCGACTTCCACACGGTCAAGCCGAGCACGTTCGACGTCGGCCCCTTCACCGTCCACACCGAGCGGGTCCGCCACCCGGTGGAGGCGTACGGCATCCGCGTCGAGCACGCCGGGAAGTCCCTCACCTACTCCGGGGACACCGGCGTGAGCGACGCGCTGGTCCAACTCGCCCAGGACACCGACCTGTTCCTCTGCGAGGCCGCGTTCACACACGGCAAGGAGAACATCCCGGACCTGCACCTCAACGGCCGCGAGGCGGGCGAGACGGCGAACCGCGCGGGCGCGCGCAAGCTCGTACTGACCCACATCCCCCCGTGGACCGACCCGCAGGTCAACCTGGCCGACGCACGCGAGGTGTTCAGGGGGCCGGTGGAACTGGCGATGCCGAGGGCGTCGTACGAGATCTGACGTCGTGTACGCGCACGAGGGCCCCGGAACCGAGACGGTTCCGGGGCCACGTCATGTCCCGTACGGGGAGTGGCTTACGCCTTGGTGAGGTCCTCGATCTCCTCCACGGGCTCGCGGCCCGGGGTCGGGAGGTCGAACTTGGTGATCGCGAAGCGGAAGAGGAAGTAGTAGATCGCGCCGAAGACGAGACCGATCGGGATGATCAGCCATGGCTTGGTGGCGAGGTTCCAGTTCAGGGCGTAGTCGATGAAGCCGGCGGAGAAGGTGAAGCCCGCATGGACGCCGAGGGCCCAGGTGATCGCCATGGACAGGGCGGTCAGGACCGCGTGGATCACGTACAGCAGCGGGGCGATGAACATGAACGAGAACTCGATGGGCTCGGTCACACCCGTCACGAAGGACGTCAGCGCGAGCGAGATCATCATGCCCATCACGGCCTTGCGGCGCTCGGGGCGGGCGGAGTGCGCGATGGCGATCGCGGCGGCCGGGAGACCGAACATCATGATCGGGAAGAAGCCCGACATGAACTGACCGGCGGTCGGGTCGCCCGCGAAGAAGCGGTTGAGGTCACCGTGGACGACGGCGCCGGTGGCGTCGGTGAAGTCGCCGATCTGGAACCAGGAGACCGTGTTCACGAACTGGTGCATGCCGACCGGGATCAGCGCGCGGTTGATCAGGCCGAACAGACCGGCGCCGAGGGAGCCGAGACCCGTGATCCACTCGCCGAAGTCGGAGATGCCCTCACCGATCGGCTCCCAGACGAGGCCGAAGAAGACGCCCATCGCGGTGCCGACGAAGGCCATGATGATCGGCACCAGACGGCGGCCGTTGAAGAAGCCCAGCCAGTCGACCAGCTTCTTGCGGTGGTAGCGCTGCCACAGTACGGCGGACAGCAGACCCATCACGATGCCGCCGAGGACACCGGGATTGTTGTAGGTCGCGGCGATGTCGGCGCCCGCCTGGACCTTGGCCTCGGTGACCGGGAACGCCTTGAGGACGTTGCTGTAGACCAGGTAGCCGACGAGGGCGGCGAGTGCGGTGGAGCCGTCCGACTTCTTGGCGAAGCCGATCGCCACACCGATACAGAACAGCATCGGCAGGTTGTCGAAGATGGCGCCACCGGCGGTGGCGAACACCGCCGTCACCTTGTCCGGCAGGTTCAACTTGTCGTGGACGTCCTGCTGGCCGAGCCGGAGCAGGATGCCCGCCGCCGGAAGTACGGCGATAGGGAGCTGCAGGCTGCGGCCGACCTTCTGCAGGCCCTGGAACAGGCCGGATCCCCTCTTCTTCGCGGGGACCGCCGCGGTGGTGGCGGTGCTCATACTTCCTCCAACGGGTGAACATGGTCTACACCAGTCAGTGGTGTAGACCATGTTGTAGCACGGTGAAGGGTGCATAAGGAACCCACGATTTCACAACAGATTCAGACTGGTGTAGACCAGTCGGCAATACAGTGCGCGGACCGTATACGGACCGCGCGCAGACCGCTCGCGAAGATCGGTCAACTGTGGGTTACTGCGACAAAGCGGCTCGGACCAGGGAGAAGGACATGTCCACCAAGGCTGAGAAGATCGTTGCCGGACTCGGCGGCGTCGACAACATCGAAGAGGTCGAGGGCTGTATCACCCGCCTCCGCTGCGAGGTCATCAACCCCGCACTGGTCGACGACGCGGCCCTGAAGGCCGCCGGCGCCCACGGCGTCGTCAAGATGGGCACCGCGATCCAGGTCGTCATCGGCACGGACGCCGACCCGATCGCGGCGGACATCGAGGACATGATGTAGTTCCCGGGCCCGAACCCCCCAACCCCCCAACCCCCCAACCCCCCAACCCCCCAACCCCCCAACCCCCCAACCCCCCAACCCCCGTACCTGGTACGGATGTTCACCCCTGAGGGGGCCTTTCCCGCTGACGGGAAGGGCCCCCTCCGCCGTTACGGCTAGGCTCGTCGCCATGTCACGTATCGACGGCCGCACCCCCGAACAGCTCCGCCCCGTCACCATCGAACGCGGGTGGAGCAAGCACGCCGAGGGCTCTGTCCTCGTCTCCTTCGGCGACACGAAGGTCTTCTGCACCGCCTCCGTCACCGAGGGCGTCCCGCGCTGGCGCAAGGGCAGCGGCGAGGGCTGGGTCACCGCCGAATACTCGATGCTCCCGCGCGCCACGAACACCCGCGGCGACCGCGAGTCCGTCCGCGGCAAGATCGGCGGCCGTACGCACGAGATCAGCCGCCTCATCGGCCGCTCCCTGCGCGCGGTCATCGACTACAAGGCGCTCGGCGAGAACACGATCGTCCTCGACTGCGACGTCCTCCAGGCCGACGGCGGCACGCGTACGGCGGCCATCACCGGCGCGTACGTCGCCCTGGCCGACGCGATCGCCTGGGCACAGGGC
Organism: Streptomyces sp. GQFP; assembly: GCF_021545335.1. Classification (GTDB taxonomy): domain Bacteria; phylum Actinomycetota; class Actinomycetes; order Streptomycetales; family Streptomycetaceae; genus Streptomyces. Next base: position 6,539,518 of record NZ_CP089312.1, read on the forward strand.
AAGAAGCTGATCAGGGCCAACCGCCAGCCCCTCACCGGCACGGTGAGCGCGGTGTCGGTGGGCATCGTAGGCGGAGTCCCGTTGTTGGACCTCTGCTACGAGGAGGACGTACGCGCGGAGACGGACATGAACGTCGTCTGCACCGGCGACGGCCGCTTCGTGGAGGTCCAGGGCACGGCGGAGGCGGAGCCCTTCGCCCGCGAGGAGTTGAACTCCCTCCTCGACCTCGCGGTCGCCGGCTGCACGGACCTGGCGGCACTCCAGCGCAAGGCGTTGGACGAGGCCCTGGAAAGGTAAAGGGCAGACCAAATAGGGTGGCGGTGGCGGGCAACCGCACACCTGATCCAACGCGTCTCCAGAGACACGCAGCGATACGCAGGAACACGGGCGTACGGCGGCATGCCGTACGCCCGACCAGTCAACGGAGGGAACCCCAACGATGCCCGTGAGCCGCCGACTCCGAAACGACCGAGGACTCGTACGAGGACTTGGACGAGGACTTGGACGGGGGCGCCGCGTCACCGCCATTGCGGCCACGGTGGCAGCCGTCGCGCTGACCGCCGGGCTCACCACCGGATGCGACGCCGTCAACAAGGCCCTGGACTGCGTCCAGACCGCCGACGCCATCGCCACCAGCGTCTCCGACCTCCAGCAGGCGGTCGAGAACGCGGCGAACGACCCGACGCAGGCGTCCGAGGCCCTGGACTCGATCGACAAGAACCTCAACGACATCGGCGACAAGACGGACAACGCCGACGTCAACAAGGCGGTCGATGACCTCAGCACGGCTGTGAACAACGTCCAGACGGCCATCGACGGCGGCGACGCGACCCCGGACATCAGCGGCGTGACGGACGCGGCGGCCGAACTGACGAAGGTCTGCACGTCGTAAACGAGTCGCAGGCGAGCCCGGTGCTGCCGGGATACTGGATGCCATGACACGCCTGATCCTCGCCACCCGTAACGCCGGAAAGATCACCGAGCTGAGGCAGATCCTCGCCGACGCGGCCCTCCCCATGGACCTGGTCGGCGCGGACGCCTACCCGGAGATCCCCGACGTCAAAGAAACGGGCATCACGTTCGCGGAGAACGCCCTGCTCAAGGCCCACGCCCTGGCCCAGGCAACAGGCCTCCCGGCGGTGGCCGACGACTCGGGCCTGTGCGTGGACGTCCTGAACGGCGCGCCGGGCATCTTCTCGGCACGCTGGTCGGGACGGCACGGAGACGACCGCGCCAACCTGGACCTCCTCCTGGCCCAGCTGTCGGACATCGCGGACGAACACCGGGGCGCCCACTTCGCGTGCGCGGCGGCGTTGGCGCTGCCGGACGGCACGGAGAGGGTGGTCGAGGGGCAGTTGCGGGGCGTACTGCGCCACGCCCCGGAGGGCACGGGCGGCTTCGGCTACGACCCGATCCTCCAGCCGGAGGGCGACACCCGAACATGCGCACAACTGACGGCCGCGGAGAAGAACGCGATCAGCCATCGGGGGCAGGCGTTTCGGGGGTTGGTGCCGGTGGTTCGGGAGTTGTTGGGCTGAGGGATGCCCAGCAAGAAGGTCCGGCTTGCAGGATTCGCAAGCCGGACCATGTAAGTGAAGGTGAGTGCGGCCTGAGGGATTCGAACCCTCACGGGATTGCTCCCATCGCGCCCTAAACGCGAGGCGTCTGCCGTTCCGCCAAGGCCGCCGGTCGCCCGTCGTTGAGCATGACGGGCGGGTGCAAGTGTACGGGGGGACGCGGCTATCCGGCGAGTGGCGTTCTCTCTTTCTGCCGGCACCACGTATCTGTGAGGGCGTGGCAGTTCGGGCACAGGTACCGCAGGTTTTCCTGGCGGTTGTCGTGCCAGTCTCCGTTGATGTGGTCGATCTGCAAGGTGATCGGGCGGCCCAGCCACTCACCGGTGTTGCCGCAACTCTCGCATGCGTAAGGCACTCCGACCTCGCCCAGGGCGCGGTGGAGTTGAGCCCTGTTGGTCCGGCCTGCCTGGTGAGGCAGAAGGACCAGTACCCGGTGGGCGATGGGCGCTGGTGCAGGGGCATCGGGTCGGCCCCAGGCTCGGCGCTTGAAGTGGCTCGTGTCGAGGCCGAGGCGGGCTGCCGCGCGACGGACTCGCCGGTGGTTGATGTCATTGACGTCAAGGCCGAGGCCGCGCATCACGTCGGCGTAACTCGTGGAGTGCGGTACGAGGTCGCGAAGCCTGTCTTCGGGGATGGTCGCGCGCCGATGCGAAAGATGCCCCGTATCGACGCCCTGTGCGCGCAGCATGCGGCTCAGCGTCGCACGGGACCGACTGTCGTCGGGTACTCCCAGGGCGCGCGCCACACCACGCACGCTGGTGGCGTCTGCCGCCGCCGCGCTCAGTTCCTCAGGGGTGAAGGGCAGGTCCAACTCCGCGCGATTCGCACCGGGGAAGTGGCTGATGTCGATTCCTGCGGCGTCGATGCGGCGCCTGATGTGGGAAAGGGTTCCGGTAGCCGGGGTGGCACCCAGCTTCAGGGCTACTTCGCGTAGCGACGACGAAGAATTCGCGGCTTCCGCGATGGCGGTGTCCGGGTACTTGCGCCACGGGCTCCGTTTCACGAAGTGGCCGGTGTCGAGTCCATGACCAGCGACTTTCTCCTGGAGCACGCGCCGCTGCCCTCCACTGGGCCGGAGCCCGAGCCGCCGCATCAGGTCCGTCCAGTTGCGTGCTTCGGCGACGACCGGTGCGAGCCGCTCCTTGCCGTACGGGTCTGTCGATGGCATCGCTGCGTGTCCCCTCCGTTTTCCGACCACCCGTTCGCGGCCTCGTACGGAGTAACGAACCGTTTATCGGACAGTCACGCCCGAAATGCAAGGGAGCTTCTGGCCTGGTCAGATCACGCGGAAGAGGTCGGCGGCTGTGTGGACGTCGGTGAGGTCCTCGATGGTGCGGAGGTTGTCGCACAGGGACTCGAGGACCGAGTCGGCTTCGGCGACGCGGGGGGTGCCGACGGCCACGCCGAAGACGCGGAAGCCCAGACGGTGTTTGGCGTCGTTCCAGCCGCGCATCCACTCCTCGGTGACGCCGCAGTCGTCGTCGGTGATCATCACGATGTCGCCGCGTGTGCGGGCCGTGTCGTTGAACTCCTCCTCCAGCAGCTTCCCGGCCGCCGAGAGTGGTGTCTGGTAGCTGGTTTCCTCGATCCGGACCAGCAGCCGGTCGTAGATCGCGGCCGTGTCCTCTCCGCTGGGCAGTTCGTTGCTCGCCGTGATGGCCCCGATCAGGGGGCAGCGGATCGGCTCGCCGCCGCTCTCGGGGTGGTAGATCCGCTCGTTGAGGTAGCCCAAGGTCTCGTTCAGCGCCGCCGTGGAGCACTTGAAGATCTCGTCGATGAACGCGACGTGCGCGGTGGTGGCGCGGCCGTCGTAGACCTGGCGGTACTCGCCCCGGGCCAGTGCGGCGACGTCGATGGGGCCGAACATCCTCGTCGGCGCGGTGAACTTCGACAGGAGGATCTCCCAGTAGGCCGCGCCCTCGATGCGGCCCGTGAGTTCCCGGGCCATCTCGGACTTCGCCGTTCCGGGCGGGCCGAGCACCAACGAGTGCTGCCCGGCCAGCAGCGTCACCACCAGTGTGCGTACTGCGTCGGCCCGCTCGTAGAAACGGTCCGAGAGCTCGTCGCTGATCGCCCGCAGCCTCTTGGCAGTGTCCTGCGGGTCCTGCGAGTCCACATTCAACTCCTAGCCTGCGACGCCCTGTTGAGATGACGATCAGCGGAACGGTGCCTCGGATCAGACGCCCAGGTCCTTGATGATCTTCGCCACGTGGCCCGTCGCCCGTACGTTGTACAGGGCCCGTTCCACCTTGCCCTCCTCGTCCACGATGATCGTGGAGCGGATGACTCCGACGTACGTCTTGCCGTAGTTCATCTTTTCGCCGAAGGCGCCGTACGCCTGCAGGACCGTCTTGTCCGTGTCGCCGAGGAGGGTGACCTTCAGGTCCTCCTTCTCGCGGAACTTCGCGAGCTTCTCCGGCTTGTCGGGGGAGATGCCGATGACGTCGTAGCCCGCGCCGGCCAGGAGGTCGAGGTTGTCCGTGAAGTCGCAGGCCTGCTTGGTGCAGCCGGGGGTCAGGGCGGCCGGGTAGAAGTAGACGATGACCTTGCGGCCCTTGTGGTCGGCCAGCGACACCTCGTTGCCGTCGGCGTCGGGCAGGGTGAAGGCGGGGGCCGCATCCCCGGGCTGGAGTCGCTCGCTCATCCGTCTGCTCTCCTCGTACGTCCTGTGCTGTCGTGTCCACGCGCGCCTTTGAGGGCGCGGGACCGAGCCTATCCGGGGGTGCTGACAGTGCGGTCCCGAGCGGAGCTGACAGACTGTCCGGAGCAGGGCATTAGTGCATCAACGCATCAGCGGACTTCGGAGGGCGTACGGTGGCGGACACCTCGGACAGCAGAACCCCGGTGCAGATCGAGGCGGACATCAAGCGCCGTCGCGAGACGCTGGCCGAGACGCTCGACGAGATCGGGGTGCGGGTGCACCCGAAGACGATCGTCGGCGATGCCAAGGCCAAGGTCGTTTCGAATATCGATCACACTCTTGGGCGTGCTTACGTCGGCGTCAATCGCGTCGTCGGCGACGTCAAGGGACAGTTCGTCGACGAGGACGGGGCGCCCCGGATTGAGCGGATCGTGCCTGTCGCTCTTGTCGTCGTGGGGCTGGTCGGGGTGCTCGCCTTGGGGACCCGGCGGCGCAAGGGCTGACTTGGCAGGTAGGTTCGGAGTGTGAGCGCCAAAAGCAATGAGCAGAGCACCCATCACGACAAGCTGCCCATCCGGATGCTGCACGACCGTGTGCTCGTGCGGCAGGACATCAGCGAGGGCGAGCGGCGTTCCGGTGGCGGCATCCTGATTCCCGCCACCGCGGCCGTCGGTCGCCGGCTGGCCTGGGCGGAGGTCGTCGCGGTCGGGCAGAACGTACGGACGGTCGAGCCGGGCGACCGCGTCCTGTACGACCCGGAGGACCTCGCCGAGGTCGAGGTGCGCGGCGTCGCCTACGTGCTGATGCGCGAGCGTGATCTGCATGCCGTCGCCGCCGACCGCTTCGAGGGCTCCGAGGACTCGACCGGCCTCTACCTGTAAATCAGCGCTGTCTGCCGTACGTACGTATTGGGGCTGGTGACCATCGTCACCAGCCCCTCTCTCGTCAGCCTCTCCCGTCAGTCCCTTCTCGACGTGGTCAGCGCGCCCGTCGCCACGCCCGGCGTCGTTCCTCCCGTGCTTCCGCCCGTGTCCGTCGTGCCGCCGGTGTCGGTGGTTCCGCCGTCGGTCGTCGTGCCGCCGGTGTCGGTCGTTCCGCCGTCCGTGGTCGTGCCGCCGGTGTCCGTCGTGCCGCCGGTCGTGGTGGTTCCGCCGGTGTCCGTCGTGCCGCCGGTGGTGGTCGTGCCGCCCGTGGCAGTGGTCCCGTCCGTCGTCGTGCCGCCGGAGGGGGTCGGGGAGGCGCCGGTCGTCGCGCCCGGGGTCTCCTGGCCGCCGTCCGTGGTGCCGCCGTTGTCCTGGCCTGCGTCCGTGCCGGGGTCGGGCTGGGTGTCGGCGGGCGGGGCCTGCTGTTCCTCGGCGCCTTCCTGGAGCTGGAGGTCGAACTCCTTCGCCTTCTTGCCCTTCAGGGCGGCCTTCGTGAACTGGGCCCAGATCTCGGCGGGGGCGCCGCCGCCGTTGATGCGGTCGAGGCCCATCGCGCCGTAGAGGGACTTGTGCTTGCCTGTGTCCGGGTCCTGGCCCATCACCGACACGACCGTCGCCAGGTCGGGGGTGTAGCCCGCGAACCAGGCCGCCGTGTCCTCCTCGGCGGTGCCGGTCTTGCCCGCCGCCGGGCGGCCTGCCTCCAGCGCCGCCGTCGCCGTACCGCTCTCCACCACGCTCTGCAGGACCGAGGTGGTCGTGTCGGCGGCCTCCCGCGACACCACCTGCTTCGTCTTCTGCTTCGGGAGGGTGACCGAACCGGCCTCGCCGTCCTTGGTGATCTTGTCGATGATCGTGTACGTGCCGTGCTTGCCGTGGTTCGCGAGCGTGGCGTACGCCTCCGCCATGTCGAGGACGCTGGCCGTCGACGTACCGAGCGCGATGGACGGGTACGGGTTCAGCTCGGGCGTGTCGGAGGGGAGGCCCAGGTCGATGGCCGTCTGCTTGACCTTCGCGGGGCCTACGTCCACCGCCAGCTGCGCGTACACCGAGTTGACGGACTTGTCCGTGGCCGTACGGACCGTGATGTCGCCGTACGAGACCTGGTCCTCGTTCTCGGGGGAGTACTCGTCGCCGTCCCAGCCCTGGACCGGGCGCTCGTTGGTGCCGTCGTAGTACGTGTTCGGGGTGATCGTCTGGCCGTCCTGCGTGACCGAGCCGTTCTCGACCGCCGAGGTGAACACGAACGGCTTGAAGGTGGAGCCGTCCTGGTAGTCGCGGCGGGTCGCGTTGTTGACGTACTGCTTGGTGTAGTCGATGCCGCCGTACATCGCGAGGACCTTGCCGGTCGCCGGGTCGATGGCGACACCGCCCGCGCGGACGTAGTTGTCGACCTTGTTGTTCTTCTTGTCGAGCTTCGACATGACCTGGTCGTTGACCGCCTTCACGAAGGCGTCCTGCTTGGGCTTCTGCAAGGTGGTCGTGATGCGGTAGCCGCCGGCCTGGAGCTCGTCCTCGGTGAGGATCTTGTTGTCGAAGAGGTAGTCATTGACCGCCTTGACCAGGTAGCCGCGCTGGCCGGACATGCCCGTCGAGACGATCGACTGCTTCGGCTCGGGGAAGGTGGTGGCCTTTCGCTCGGCCTCCGTCAGCCAGCCCTTCTTGACCATGCCGTCGAGGACGTAGTTCCAGCGTGCGAGCGCGGCCGGCCGGTTCTCGGGGTGGGCGATCACGTCGTACTCGCTCGGGGCGTTCAGCAGTGCGGCGAGGTAGGCGCCCTGGCCGGCCGTCAGGTCGATGGCGTCGATGCCGTAGTAGGCCTGGGCGGCGGCCTGGAGGCCGTACGAGTTGCGGCCGGCGTAGCTGGTGTTGAGGTAGCCCTCGAGGATCTGGTCCTTGGTCTTCACCTGGTCCAGCTTGATCGAGATGAAGAACTCCTTCACCTTTCGGGTGACGGTCTGCTCCTGCGCGAGGTAGTAGTTCTTCACGTACTGCTGGGTGATCGTCGACCCGGACTGCTTGCCCTTGCCGGTCACCGTGTTCCAGGCGGCGCGGAGCATCGCCTTCGGGTCGACCGCGGACTCGGTGTAGAAGTCGCGGTCCTCGGCGGCCAGTACGGCGTGCTGGGCGGCCTTGGAGATCTGCGACAGCGGCACGTTCTCCCGGTTGACCTCGCCGTCGCGGGCGAGCTGGCTGCCGTCGGCGTAGAGGTAGACGTTGCTCTGCTTGGTGGCCGCCGCGTTCGCCGCCGGGATGTGCACCGCGTAGTAACCGAACGCGAACAGGCCGACGACCAGCAGGATCCCGAGCACGAACGTGCCCAGCACGAACCGCCAGGTCGGCACCAGCCGACGCCATCCGGTGCGCCGGGGACGCTTCGGCTTCCCGGGCTTCTCGCCCTCCGTGCCTTCGGGCAGTTCGGGTTCTGTCGGTGCCCAGCCCTGCGTCGGCTGCTGCGGCTCTGGCTGGTCGCTCATGTGGTGCACTGACTCCTGTTTCGCGTCGTACGTTCCCGTACGACCTCTCACGCGTTCAAACGTCTCTTACGCCCCCCTCTTGAAGACTGTCGCAACACGCGATCAGTTCCCTGACCTCGGTACGCGTCCTGCCTGAAAACGCGTGGCGGGCGGGGAAGGGTGCGGACTAAGCTCTTGCGTTTCGGTCCGGATACGGTCCGGATACGGGGCGAATACCGGGCGGCTACGGGGGAGAGGGCTGGTGTCGGTGGGTTCTTGGCGGTTGTACGCGGCCGTCGCGGCGGGGGGTTTCCGACGGTATGCCACCTATCGTGCGGCCACGCTCGCGGGGGTGTTCACCAACACCGTCTTCGGCGTGATCCTGGCCTATACCTACATCGCCCTGTGGGACGAGCGGCCGCACCTCGGCGGATACGACCAGTCCCAGGCCCTGACCTATGTGTGGCTGGGGCAGGCGCTGCTGATGACGATGTGCGTGATGGGTACGGGCTTCGAGGAGGAGCTGATCGAGCGTATCCGTACGGGTGACATCGCGATCGACCTCTACCGGCCGGCCGACCTCCAGCTGTGGTGGCTGGCCCAGGACATGGGCCGGGCCCTGTTCCACCTCCTGGGCCGTGGTGTGGTGCCGGTCGCGTTCGGCGCGTGGGCCTTCGATCTGACGTTCCCGGCGTCCGCGCTGACCTGGCTGGAGTTCCTGGTCGCGGTCTGGTTCGGCATGCTGGTCAGCTACTCGTTCCGGTTTCTGCTGGCGCTGGCCGCGTTCTGGCTCCTCGACGGTGCGGGCATCATCCAGATGGCCTGGCTCGCGGGGGTCTTCTGCTCGGGCATGGTGCTCCCGCTGAACGTCATCCCGGGGCTGCTGGGCGAGGTGATCCGGGCCCTGCCCTGGGCGGCGCTGATCCAGGCGCCCGCGGACATCCTGCTGGGGGAGGCGGACGCGCTGAGCACGTACGCCTTCCAGGCCGGGTGGGCGGTGGCGCTGCTGGCGGCGGGGCGACTGCTGCAGGCGGCGGCTACTCGGCGGGTGGTGGTCCAGGGTGGGTGACAGGGGTGACGGGGGTGTCGTCGGCGCGGTGAAGACCGGGGTGCGGGGCGACCGGTGGGCCGACGGTGACTGGGACGACGGTGACTGGGACGACGGGCCGCTGAGCCGTACCGCCCGGGTGCGCGACAGTGTCCGGGCGTACCGGATGATCGCCGCGATGTGGATCCGGTCCACGATGGCCTACCGGGCCTCCTTCGCGATGACCACGTTCGGCAACTTCGCGGCGACCGGCCTCGACTTCCTGACGATCGTGCTGATGTTCTCCCAGATCGACAGTCTCGGCGGCTACTCGCTGCCCGAGATCGCGTTCCTGTACGGGCTGTCGTCGATCGCGTTCGGGATCGCCGACCTCGTCGTCGGGTCGATGGACCGGCTGGGGCGCCGGGTCCGCGACGGCACCCTGGACACGCTGCTCGTCCGGCCGGCGCCGTTGCTCGCGCAGGTCGCCGCGGACCGGTTCGCGCTGCGCCGCCTGGGCCGGATCACCCAGGGTCTGATGGTCCTCGGCTATGCCCTGCTCGCCCTCGACGACGTCCACTGGACGACGCTCAAGGTGCTGCTTGTGCCGGTGACGATGATCAGCGGCGGGGCGATCTTCTGCGCGGTGTTCGTCGGGGGCGCGGCCTTCCAGTTCGTGGCGCGGGACGCCTCCGAGGTGCAGAACGCGTTCACGTACGGCGGCGCCACGCTGTTGCAGTACCCGCCGGGCCTCTTCGCGCAGGACCTGGTGCGCGGGGTGACGTTCGTCTTCCCGCTGGCCTTCGTCAACTGGCTGCCCGCGCTGTACGTGCTGGGCCGCCCCTATCCGCTCGATCTGCCGGAGTGGGTGGCGTTCCTGCCACCGCTGGTGGCGGCGGGCTGCTGCGCGCTCGCGGGGCTGGCCTGGCGGGCGGGAGTTCGTTCGTACCGGAGCACGGGGAGTTAGGGCACGTGGAGTCCTTGGAGTCTTTTGAGTCCTTCATCGAGCTGGCCGGCGTCGAGAAGGTGTTCGACGTGCGGAAGAGGACCGGGTTCCTGCGGAGTGAGCGGCGGGAGGTGCGGGCGGTCGACTCGATCTCGTTCCGGGTGGCGAGAGGGGAGATGGTCGGCTACATCGGCCCGAACGGCGCCGGAAAGTCGACGACCATCAAGATGCTGACGGGCATTCTCACCCCCAGCGCCGGCCGGCTCCGAGTGGCGGGCATCGACCCGTCCCGGGAACGCACCCGTCTCGCACGACGCATAGGTGTGGTGTTCGGACAGCGGACAACACTCTGGTGGGACCTCCCACTGATCGACTCGTACCGCCTGATGCACCGCATGTACAGGATTCCCGATGAGCGCTACAGGTCGAACCTCGACCGCTGCGTCGAACTCCTCGAACTGGCCGACCTGTTGGACGTCCCCGTCCGTCAACTCTCCCTGGGGCAACGGATGCGGGGCGACATCGCGGCGGCGCTGCTGCACGACCCCGAGGTGCTGTACCTCGACGAGCCGACGATCGGCCTGGACGTGATCTCGAAGGCGAGGGTCCGCGAGTTCCTCCGCGACCTGAACACCGAACGAGGCACGACGGTCCTGCTGACGACGCACGACCTCCAGGACATCGAGCAGTTGTGCTCGCGGGTGATGGTCATCGACCACGGCCGTCTGATGTACGACGGCCCGCTGACCGGCCTGCACGAGGTGGGCGACAGCGAGCGGACCCTGGTCGTGGACCTGGAGCGAGAGCTGCCGCCGATCGAGGTGCCGTCGGCACGGGTCGTACGGGTGGAGGGCCCGCGCCAGTGGCTGGCGTTCCCGGCGTCGGAGTCGGCGGCTCCGCTGGTCGCGCGGATCGCGGCGGAGTATCCGCTGGTGGACCTGTCGGTACGGGAGCCTGACATCGAGGCGGTGATCGCCAAGATGTACGCCGACCGGGCGTCGGGCACCTTGGCATAGTGCCGGGGGCGGCCACCTCGTAGGCTGCTTGCATGACGGACGACCTTCCGGAGCTGCGCGCCTCCGACGCCGATCGTGAACGAGTCGCCGAGGTACTGAGGGACGCCCTCGCGGAGGGCCGGCTGGACATGGCCGAGTTCGAGGAACGGCTGGACGCGACCTACCAGGCCCGTACGTACGGCGAGTTGACGCCGATCACGCGTGACCTGCCCGACCCCGCGGTGAACATGGTCAAGCGACCTACGGGAAGCGGAGGTTGGCCTGACCGGATCGTCGGGGGCGAGGGTTCTTCGCGGTGGGGTGTCGCGATCATGGGCGGGTTTCAGCGCAGGGGGCGCTGGACGATGCCCCGGCGGTTCAACACGTTCGTGTTCTGGGGCGGTGGGGAGATCGATCTTCGGGACGCGAACTTCGCGGACCGTGAGGTGGTCGTCAACTGCGCGGTGATCATGGGCGGCATGGGCGTGATCGTGCCGCCGGGCGTCGAGGTCGTCGTGCGGGGCATCGGCATCATGGGGGGCTTCGACCACGGCCAGGAGGGCGTCCTGGGCGACCCCGGCGGCCCCCGCGTGATCATCCAGGGGTTCGCCTTCTGGGGCGGCGTGGGAGTGACCCGAAAGCTCACAAAGGCGGAACGCCAACGCCTGAAGGAGGAACGCCGCCAGGAGAAGCTGGAGCGGCGGGAGGGGCGGGGGGAGCTGGGCGGCTCTGACTCCGGGTTCCACCACGGCATGCACGACTTGCACAGGCGGAACGAGGACTGAGCCGGCGGCTGGTGCTGGGGGTGGGACGCGCAGCCCGGCGCTAACGGGGTGCCGCTGCGCCCACCCGTGCCGCCCCTAGCGGCACGCATGCCCGCAGCTAGGCGGGTTGGGCGGGAGCCGCGTGCGAGCTGGCTGCGCGGCTCGCCGCTGCGAACCCCGGCCAGCTGGGGCGCCCCTTCAGGGGCGCGAGGAACTGCGCGAGCAACCCCCACCGACTGGCAGCCGAACAGCAAGGGACGGGCGGGCTTTAGGGGCGCGAGGAACTGCGCGACGAGCCCCCACCGGCTGGCAGCCGAACGGATCGGGACGGGCGGGTTTTCAGGGGCGCGGGGAACTGCGCGACCAGCCCCCACGCACCCGCACCCGCACCCGCACACGCACCCGCACCCTCCCTCACAGCTCCGCCGGTGCCGCCCCCCTCAAATCCTCCAAGTCGAACACCTCTCCCATCCGCGCATACCCCCGATCACTCGGATGCAAGTGGTCCCCGGAGTCGTACTCCGGGCGGAAGCGGCGCGGGTCGTACGGATCGCGGAGCGCCTTGTCGAAGTCCGCGTACGCGTCGTACACACGCCCCGCCCGGATCTGCGCGTTCACGGACTGGCGCAATGCCTCCGTGGTCGCCGAGTAGCCGCGGAAGCCCCCGAACGGCATCAGCGTCGCGCCCACCACCTTCAGGCCCCGCCCATGCGCCTCGGCCACCAGTGCGCGCAGGCCCGCCACGATCGAGGACGCGCTCAGGGTCTTCGGGTCGCGGGCGCGCAGGATGTCGTTGACGCCCAGGTCGATGACGACGACCTTGACGTTCGTACGGCCGAGGACGTCCCGGCCGAACCGTGTCAGCCCGCTGGCGTTGGGCGCCGGCGTGCCGACGCCGCCGTGCCGCAGGACGCGGTTTCCGCCGATGCCCTGGTTGACGACGCTGTAGTGAGGCAGGTCAGAGCCGGACTCCGCCGCCGAGTGGAGGCGGTCGGCCAGGACGTCCGGCCACCTGCTGTTCGTGCCCACGCTGGACGTGCTGCCCGCGGTGAGCGAGTCGCCGAGGACGACGACCGTCCCGTCGGCCTGGTTGCTGAGGACGTCCACGGCGGTGACGTACCGCCAGGCCTCGATCTGTTCCGTGTATGCCGTGCTGGTCGGGTCCTCGGTGTGGTCGCCCACCGCCGCGTACGAGATCTGCCGGGCGCGCGGGTGGTAGGTGACCGGGCCGGACGGGACCGCCGAGTACGTCGTCACCAGGATGTCCGTGTCGCGCGGGACGCTCACCCGTACCGCGTCCGAGACGATCTGGCGGCCGGCCGGGATCGTCACCGAGGGGCTGCCGCCGAAGGTCAGCCGGCGCATCGTCGCGGCGTCGGCCGCCGCGCTGTTCTCGGCGGCGGCGACGGCTATGGAGGCGTGGGCGATGGTCAGGGGCTGCTTGCCGTACAGGTTGGAGAGCGTGACGCGGGCGCTCGTACCGCCTGCCGCCGTGTGGACGACGTTGCGCAGGGAGCGGCCGGCCAGGCCCTTCGCCTGGGTGCCCGGTTCGCCGTCGACCGGGGACGCGGCCCAGGTGCCGACCCACGCACCGGTGGACGCGGGGGCGACGGCGTTGCCCGAGTCGCCGCGGGCGCGGCTGACGGCCTTCGTGTGCCGGCTGCCGTCGTCGAGGGTCGCCCCTGCGTAGATGGCGGCGGAAACGGCCACGACGAGCGTGACCATCGCGGCGAGCAGGCCATAACCGTGGCGCCTGGTCATGGGATGCGTGACTCCTCGTACGGCGGGGAGCCATGGGCTCCGGTGGGCTGAGCCCATGATGCGGGATGGGCCTGTGCGAGCCCGCCGAATCATGCGGTCGGACTCCCTCCGGATATACGTGGGGAACTCCTGTTCCGTTCCGGGAGTAGGTCAGGAAGGGACAATGTGTGAGGGATCACGGAGAAGGATCACTGAACGGTGGAGCGAGTGGAACGGACCAGAACTGAAACCGGGGACGGTGTGGACGGTACGGGCGGCCGTGCCGTCCCGGGGCGTGCCATGACCTCCTTCGGTTCCGCCGACGAGGAGCGCATGCGTGGCGTGCGCCGGATGAAGCTCACCGCGGTCGGGCTGCTGCTCTTCGTCGCTGTCGTCTACGTCCTCGCCAAGTGGGCCGGCGACCAGGGCGCCGGTGCCTGGACGGGTTACGTCGCCGCGGCGGCCGAGGCCGGCATGGTCGGTGCGCTGGCCGACTGGTTCGCGGTCACCGCCCTCTTCCGCCGGCCCCTCGGCCTGCCCATCCCGCACACCGCGATCATCCCCACCAAGAAGGACCAACTCGGTGTCTCGCTCGGGGAGTTCGTCGGCGAGAACTTCCTCTCCCAGGACGTCGTACGGCAGCGGCTGCGCGCCGTAGGCATCGGCAGCCGCCTCGGCGCCTGGCTCGCCGAGCCGGAACACGCGGACCGTGTCACCGCCGAACTCTCGGCCGCCCTGCGCGGCGCGCTCACCGTCCTCCGCGACTCCGATGTCCAGGCGGTCGTCGGCGAGGCCATCACCCGGCGGGCCGACGCCCAGGAGATCGCGCCCGGCATAGGGAAGATGCTGGAGAGGGTCGTCGCCGACGGCGGCCACAAGCGGGTCGTCGACCTGGTCTGCGTACGCGCCCACGACTGGCTCGTGATGCACGAGGCGGAGGTCATGGTCGCGGTGGCGGGCGGGGCGCCGGGCTGGACGCCGAGGTTCGTCGACAAGAAGGTCGGCGAGCGCGTCTACAAGGAGCTGCTGCGCTTCGTCACCGAGATGCGCGACGCGCCCGCCCACCCGGCGCGCGGCGCCCTCGACCGCTTCCTCAACGACTTCGCCTCCGACCTCCAGTCCGACACCGACACCCGCGCGCGTGTCGAGCGGCTGAAGACCGAGGTCCTGGGGCGCGGCGAGGTCCAGGACCTGATCGCGTCCGCCTGGACGGCCGTACGCTCGATGATCGTCTCGGCGGCGGAGGACGAGCGCAGCGAGCTGCGGCTGCGCGTACGGGCGTCGCTGCTGTCGCTGGGGTCGCGGATGTCGGTCGACGCCGGGCTGCAGAACAAGGTGGACGGCTGGGTCGAGGGCGCGGCGGTGTACGTCGTGACGACCTACCAGGGCGAGATCACCTCCCTGATCACGGACACGGTCGCGGGCTGGGACGCCGAGCACACGACGAAGAAGATCGAGGCGCACATCGGCCGCGACCTGCAGTTCATCCGCATCAACGGCACGGTGGTCGGCTCGCTGGCCGGCCTGCTCATCTACACGCTCTCGCGGGCGGTAGGGGTGTGACGGCGGCAACCAGGTACAGCGAGCGACTAGGTACGCGCACCTGAGTATCCGTACTCTGTCGGACCGCTCCCGAGCAGGGAACCCTCGTACGTATGACCGAGATGACTGGTACTGGCACTACCGGGAAGCTGCTCCGGCCGCTGGGAGCGCGTCCCTGGGCCGAGCGCTGGCTGACGCGCGCACTCGGCGTCGTCGTCGCTTCGGCGGCGTACGTCCTCTGCGTCCCCTGGGACCTGCGCAACCGCGTCGAGAGCGCGGGCTCGACCCAGGAGACGACCCCGGTGACGGGCGTCGGGGTGGTCGCCCTGGGCGTCGTACTCCTCCTCCTGGCCGCCTACTTCGGCTACCGAGACAGCCGAGGCTGGCCCCTGCTCCTGGTGGCGGTCCCCCCGGCGGCCCTCATGTACGTCTCCCTCCGCACCCACCCCGGCCCACCCGACGGCTTCGCCAACGCCTGGCCCCTGACCTGGGCCTTCTTCACCCTGGTAATCGCGGCGGGCGTACTGGTGGCGGCGGGAGTGGGCCGGGCGTTCCGGGTGGAGGAGGAGTCGCTGGAGGGTTTGGTGTCGGCGGTGAGTTCCCAGCAGGGCTTGCGGTGATCCCCTAGGGGCGCGGGGAACTGCGCGACAAGCCCCCACCGGGCCCGCAGCCGAAGCACCGGACCTACGCCCCTGTAGTGGACCCTGGGCGCACAATCATCAACACCGTCACCGTCGCCCACAACAGATTGAAAACCCCGGTGAACATGGCGAGTTGAACAGTCGCAGCCCGATCCGCCCCACCCTCGACAAGCGACTCCTGCCGAGGCAGCACCAGCACCACCAACACGATCGCCGCAGCCACCGTCAACGCCATGGACACGATCAGCCACGCATCCCCCATCACCCCCATACTGCTGGCCGTCGCGATCCCGAACACAGGCACCGCGATGCCAACTCCCGCGTACACCCGGCAGATCCGATGCAGCAGCCGCACCGTCTCCAGCGCCCGCGGATCATCGGGCGCCGCAAGCGCCTTCCGCGCGCTGGGCGGAAACATGCTGGCCGCGACGGTCACGGGACCGACTGCGACGATCGCGGCAAGGACATGGACGGCGAGGAGAAACTTGGTCACGGGGTGACGCTAGGCGCGGGGGAGGGGCACGCAGAAGTGGCGGTTCTGCCAGGGGTCAACGGATTCTCGCCAGGGCCGTTGTCTACGCTCTCCCCATGCATACCGTCGCCGTGCTCGCCCTCGAAGGTGTCATCCCGTTCGACCTCTCCGCGCCGATCGACGCCTTCGGCTGGGCCCGGCTGCCGGACGGGCGTGAGGCGTACCGCGTACGGGTCTGCTCGGTGACGGCGGGCGACGAGGTGAGCGCGGGGCCGTTCAGCGTCCGGGCCCCGTACGGGCTCGACGTACTCGCGGACGCCGACACGATCATCCTGCCGGGCACCGCCGACCCGACCCTGCCGTTGCCGCCGGGCGTCGCGGAGGCGCTGTGCGCGGCGGCGGCCAAGGGGACGAGGATCGCCTCGATCTGCGTCGGCGCGTTCCTCTTCGCGGCGACCGGCCTGCTGGACGGGCTGCGCGCGACCACGCACTGGATCGCCGCCCAGGATCTCGCGGCCATGTACCCGAAGGTGACCGTCGACCCGAACGTCCTGTACGTCGACAACGGCCGGTTCCTCACCTCGGCGGGCGCGGCGGCGGCCATGGACATGTGCCTGCACATGATCCGCAACGACCACGGCTCGGCGGTCGCCGCACAGGCGGCCCGGATGTGCGTGATGCCCCTCGAACGGGAGGGCGGCCAGGCCCAGTTCATCGTCCAGGCCCAGCCGCCGGCCCCGGCGGGCGCGACGATGGAACCGGTGCTGCGCTGGCTGGAGGAGCAGGCGGACCGCGACGACCTGACACTGGCCGACATCGCGGCCCAGGCCGGCATGAGCACCCGTACCCTCAACCGCCGCTTCCGCGAACAGACCGGCACGACACCCCTGCAGTGGCTGCACCGGGCGCGCGTAAGGCGGGCCCAACACCTCCTGGAGACGACGACCCACCCGGTCGAACGCATCGCCACCCAAACGGGTTTCGGCTCCCCGACGGCGTTCAGGGACCGCTTCAAGAGGGTGGTAGGAACAAGCCCGCACGCATACAGAAGGGCATTCCAGACAGCAGCGCCCTGAAGGGGCGGGCCGCAGGCCCCGCCTTCAGGGGCGCGGGGAACTGCGCGACCAGCCCCAACGGCGCAGCAGCGACCCAACAACCCCTAAACGGCGCCCCTACCGCCGGTCGGCAACCACCCAGGACGCAAGCGCGACAACCCCCGCAACCCCGAACACAGCAGGCCAGGCCCCCACCTTCTTGGCCAAGGGGTGCGACCCCGCAAACGCACCGACGTACGCCACGGTCAACGCCCCCGCAGCAGCCACCCCCGCCTGCTCCCGCCACTGCTGAGCGGCGACGGTCCCGGCGACGGCCAGCACAGCCCCGCCAAGCTGCCGGTTCCTGCTCCAGCGAGCGACGCCGTACCCGCCGACAAGCCCGCCGGCGGCCACAAGCGCCGTAGGAACCTTCGTCGTCTTCGCCATGGTGGGCCTGCCTCCCGCGCGGTCGGTCATGTCGTACGGGGCGAGGCTAACCCGTGATCCTGGGTGCCTCGTCCGGCGGGGTGGCGGCGGCCCGGCGGGCGGTCGACTCGGCCTCGTACCCGGCGCCGACGGCGAGCGCGACCCCGGCCAGCGCGAACCCGAGCGCGCCCGGATTGACGTACCCCGGCACGCGGTCGGAGACGTAACTCCCGCCGCCACGCGTCTCGCAGACGAACCGGAGGGGGACGTACCCGATGGTGTAGTCGACCGCCTCGACACCCTTCGCAGGAGTCGTACGACAGGGCCGTACCGGCGCCGAGTCCGCCCCGCCGTCCTCCGCCTCCAGCACCGCGCCGAAGACGTGCAGCAGCCCCCAGCAGTACAGTGCGAGCGCGAGGGCGCCGGACAGCAGCGCGAGCCCACGGAGCAGGGAACCGCGATCCAGGTTCAGGAAAAGCAAGGCGGTCCCGTCCGAGTGCTCTGATTGTGCTGATCGACTATGCCTGGGCTGAGGAAGATCGACGGTACAACCTCGGCGTACGAGGACCACGAGCTGTCCGCATACCGGGAGGGCCCGGGGCCACGACGAGAGCACACGCCGTCAGGATCAGTCCGGCGGTACGACGGTGACGACCACGTTCCCGATCTTCTGGCCGGTCTCGACGTAGCGGTAGGCGTCGGCGATCCGCTCCAGCGGGTACCGCCGGTCGATGACGGGCCGGAACTCCCCGGTCTCCATCAGCCCCCGGAGGAACCGCACCATCTCCTGACCCTCCACAGGGAAGGGGAACACCACCTTCCGCCCCCGGAACAGCGGCGTGACGAGCGGCAGGAGGATGTTCTGCCCGCCGGGACCCAACTCCGAGGACGAATACACCCCGTTGGGCTTCAGCAGCCGCCTGCAGCGCCCGAACGTACTCTTGCCGACGGCGTCGAGCACCGCGTCGTAGCGCTGCTCGTCCCGGGTGAAGTCCTGGGCGGTGCGGTCGACGACGCGGTCCGCGCCGAGCCCCTTCACCAGCTCCAGATGCGCCGTGTCGCACACCGCGGTCACGGTCGCCCCGCGCTGCTTCAGCAACTGCACCGCCGCCGAGCCGATACCGCCGGTCGCGCCGTACACGAGGACGTCGTGCCCGGCCCCGAGGCCCGACCTCCTGACGAACGCCAGCGCGTAGTGCGCGCCCTCGGTGCCGGGAGCGGCCTCCTCGAAGGTCATGCCGTCCGGCATGGTCGCGATGGCCGCGTCGTGCGGAACGGACACGTACTCGGCGTGGGTGCCGAACGGCCCCTCGTTGTACCCGAACACGCGGTCACCGACGGAGAAGGCCGAGACACCGCCGCCGACCGCTTCCACCACGCCCGCGTACTCGGTTCCGAGCACGGTGAGCCGTGGCCGGGTGAGCCCGGTGAACGCGCGCATGAAGAAGGGCCGGGCGGCGCGGTAGGCGCAGTCGGTGCGGTTGACGGTCGTCGCGTGCACCCTCACCAGGACGTCCCCGTCCCCGACCGCCGGTTTGTCCGTCTCGACGATCCGGACGACGTCCGGGGGCCCGTACCGACTGCGCACCGCTGCCTTCATGCCCTTGAGGACGTGGGAAGGGGCCCGGCAGTTGCGACGGACCGGACCGGCGACCGGTACACGTCGAATAGTCGAATACACGTCGAGTACACGTCGAAGCCGTGGCTCACCTGCCGAACGGTGTGGGTGCGGCACGTGTCTGCTGCGGCGCACGGCAGTACTCTGCGCGAATGTCAAACACGCGCACGTACGGCGGCTACCGGACCGGCGGCCTGTGGGTCGCGGTCGGGATCTCGTTCGGTGCGGTGGTGGTCGGCTCGGCGCTGGCGTTGTTCGGCATGCTGGAGTTCGACGAGCAGTGCGCGCAGGGGTTGGTGACGGGCCCGGGCGAGCTGGGGGACATCCGGTACCAGGCCTTTCCCCCGGCCACGATCTGCGAGTTCGAGCACGGGGACGTGACGTCCATCGGGGGAGGGTTCGTCCTCGGCGGGCTGCTCTGGATCGGCATGCTGGTCCTGCTCGTGTGTCTGTTCGCCGCCCTGATCGCGGAGTGGTTCGAGCCGGAGCTGGGCGGCCCGTTCGTGGAGCCGGTCTCCAGGGCCGCGAAGCTGCGCCGTACAGCGGTGGCGTTCTTCGTGACCGGCTCGGCGTTCCTGATGTTCTACGCGCTGGCCGGTTGGCAGCTGCTCGCGGGCCCCTCGTCGGCCTGCGCGGCGGGTGCGGACTGGGGAACCAACCCGCCGACGACCCTGGAGTACAGCTTCCTTCCCCCGCAGGCGACCTGCCGGTTCACCAGCGGTACGACGCGGCAGCTGAATCCGGACTGGGTGGCTTACCTGGCAACGGAGTTGGCCGTGCCGGCGCTGATCGCCGGGGTGGGGTTCGGGCTCGCGTGGTGGCGTCGGCGGGAGGAGAGGCGGGCGATCCGGCAGCGGGACGCGGCCATTTCGTAGTGCGCCGAGACAGACCGTTTCGTAGTGCGCCGGAGGCATAGTCGCTACGCTCCACGCGGGGGCAACACAGTTGCGGAGTGGGGGAGTTGATGATGTTCCCGAGACCCGTGTGGCAGTGCTGCGGAGCGTTGTTCGGAGTCGGTTTGTTATTGGCCGGCTGTTCAGGTTCGGGAGGGGGCGACGCCGCCGGGGCCAAGGGCTCGACGGGCTCGACCACGAGCGCCGGCACCCGCTCCAGCCCGACTTCGAGCCCCGGTCCAAGCTCCACCCCGAACCCGAGTGCCACCTCCAGCTCCTCGGTCTTCTCCTTCGCTCCCGACCCCGCCCGCCTGCCGAAGACCCGCGCACAGGCCGTACGCCTGGCCCGCGCCGTCGCGGCGGAGCCCGTCAACTGGGGTCCCGGCTACGTGAAGCGCGACCCGTACGAGACCGACCCCGGCTACTGGCCCGTCCTCGACGCGAACTGCGTCTGGCAGCGTGACTCGCTGCCCCCGACGGTGCTCGCCTCGCTCACCCGCTACAGCGAACTGCCCGCACAGGACGGCAAGGGCCCGATCCGGGGCACCGCCGTCGTCACCGTGCACCGAACCGTGACGGACGCCGGCTGGGAGATGGCCGGGACCCTCGAAGAGGCACTGCGCTGCCCCGACCAGCAGCTCCGCCAGGGCGAGCGGATCACCGGACTGCTCTCCCAGGGCGCGGCGTTCGGCCTGATGGGCAACCTCACCTCCGAGGACTTCCTCTCGGAGAGCGGCGAGTACCACAGCGACGAACTCGGCGGCCCCCACTACTACTACTGGTCCCAGAGCCGACTGGGCCAGGTCACCGTCGCCGTCGTCGGCCGGGGCGCCAAGGGCAGGACCGAGGCAGAGGTCAGTACCGCCATGAGCCAGGCGATCACCCAGATGCTGAGCGACGTCGAGACCGAACTGGGGGCGGCCGAATGAGCGAGCGTCTGCTCCCCACCGACCCCTCCTCGATCGGCGGCCACCGGCTCCTCGCCCGCCTCGGCGCGGGCGGCATGGGCGTCGTCTACCTCGGCCGTACGGAGGCAGGGTCACTGTCCGCCGTCAAGGTCATCCAGGCCGAGTACGCCGACGAGCCGGACTTCCGCGCCCGCTTCCGCCGCGAGGTCGAGGCCGCCCGCCGGGTGACCAGCCCCTGGGCGGTCCCGGTCACCGGCGCCGACCCGGACGCTGCGGAACCCTGGCTGGCCACCGCCTTCGTGCCAGGCCCCTCGCTCGGGGAGGCGGTCCAACGTCATGGTCCGCTGCCCGCCCGGAGCGTACGGATCCTGGGCCGGATGCTCGCGATGGCGCTCCGCGAGGTGCACGCGGCCGGGCTCGTCCACCGTGACGTCAAGCCCGCCAACGTCCTGCTCGCCGTGGACGGTCCGCGCCTGATCGACTTCGGCATCGCCCGCGCGACCGACGAGACCGCGATCACCTCCCCCGACCTGGTCGTCGGCACGCCCGGCTTCCTCTCCCCCGAGCAGGCCGAGGCACGCGGCGCCGAGGTGGGCCCACCGAGCGACGTCTTCTCGCTGGGCTGTCTGCTCGCGTACGCGGCGACCGGCCGCCCGCCCTTCGGCACCGGCACGGTGGACGCCCTGCGCTACCGCACGGTCCACGACGAACCCGACCTGGCCGGCATCGGATCCGACGGCGACGGCGACGGCGACGCGGAGAGCGGTGACACGGACAGCGGTGACACGGACAGCGGCGAACTGCTGACGCTGCTGCACATGTGCCTCGCGAAGGACCCCGCGGACCGTCCGACGGCCGCGCAGATCTGCACGGTGCTGCTGGTCGAGGACACCGTCCCCGACGGCGGCCGGACCGACTGGCTGCCCGACGACGTCGTACGGGGAATCGCGGACCGCTCGGCCGAGATGCTGGCGCTGCCCGACATCGAGCCGACCGTCGCCGACGCGGCACAGGAAGCGGAGCCGGCGTCGCCAGGCCGGCGTCGGCTGCTCCTGGCCTCCGGCGCGGCGCTGCTCCTGGCGGCGGGCGGCGCCGCGGCCTGGGCCGCACTCCGCGACGAGGACACCCCGTCCGCACCGGCGGCCCGCCGCTGGGCCATCGGGGTGCAGGCGGACCTCAGCGGCGCACAGAAGACATCGGGCCGGGCGCAGGAACAGGGCGCGCGGCTGGCGGTCGAGCAGTTCAACGCCCGCAGGAACAAACCGTTCGAACTCACCCTGAAGACGGTCGACGACGGCGGCAGCGCGGGGCGGGCACCCGCCGCCGCCAGGAAACTGATCCAGGACCCCGACGTACTCGCCGTGCTCGGCCCGACCAACGACGAGAGCGCCCACGCGGTCCTCGGCGCGTACGACGAGGCCCTGCTGCCACTGCTGTCGGTCTCGGCCGGCGGGCTGATCCTGTCGACGACGCAGTACCGGTCCTTCGTGCACTGCCGGCCCAGTGACTCGGCGCTCGCCCTCCCGATCGGCATCTACCTCATGGGGCAGAAGGAGACCGCGCGCCCCGGTGTGCTCCAGGACCGGACCGCGCAGACGTACGCCCAGGAAACCGCCTCGATCAGCGTCATCATGCTGCGCCAGCTGGGCCGGCCCGCCTACCCCCGGGTGGTCCCGGCGGGGACGGACGACCTGGAGCCCGTGGTCGCCGACATGCTGCGGGCCGGGATCGGCTCCTTCATCTACGCCGGCTACGCACAGGGCGCGGCCCAGGTGGCCCGGGAGCTGGCGACCGCAGGCTTCGACAGGCCACGGATCACCTCGCAGGCCGTGATCGACCAGGAGTTCCTCGATCTGGCCGGGGACGCGGCCGAGGGCTGGCTGATGACCTCCTCCTTCATCGACCCCACCGCCGTACCGGCCGCAGCACCCTTCACCACCGCCTTCCGCAAGCGGTACGGCGCCGCGCCCGGCTACTACGCCGCCGAGGCGTACGACACGGTCAACCTGGTCATCCAGGAACTGCTGAAGGCCACGAAGACGACGACGAAGACGACGACGAAGACGACGAAGGCCGGACGCCCGCCGAACCGCCAGGAGTTGGTGGGCCTGCTGCGCAAGAGCCGCTACAAGGGAATCACCAAGGAGTTCTCCTTCGAACCGGAGGACGGCACGTTCGCCGGGTGGGGCATCTTCCTGCACCAGGTCGAGAACGGCCACTTCCGCTTCCTCGGCGACGCCCCCTCCGAGGTGTAAGCAGCGGTGAGCGGGACGCACCCGGACGGCCACGCGGAAGGCAGCGTGGGAGTGCAGGCGCTCAAGCCGGGCGACCCGCCCTTCGTCGGCGGCCACCGCCTCCTTGCCCGGCTCGGCGCGGGCGGTATGGGCGTGGTCTACCTGGCCCGTTCGACGGGCGGGGCGCTGGTCGCGCTGAAGGTGATCCGCGCCGAGTACGCGGCCGACCCCGGCTTCCGGACCCGGTTCCGGCGCGAGGCCGAGGCGGCGACCGGGCTCACCGGGCGGTGGCTGGTCCCGGTCACGGCGGCGGAACCGGAGGCCCACGAGCCCTGGCTGGCGACCGCCTTCGTACCGGGCCCGTCGCTGGCCGAGGCCGTCGAGCTGTACGGGCCCCTGCCGGACCGCACGGTACGCGCCCTGGGCGCCCGGCTGGCCGAGGCGCTCACCGAGGTGCACGCGGCGGGCCTGGTGCACCGGGACGTGAAACCGCACAACGTCCTCCTCGCCCTGGACGGCCCCCGGCTGATCGACTTCGGCATAGCCCGCTCCACCACGGCCACCGCGCTGACCGCGACCGACGTGGTGATCGGCTCGCCCGGCTACCTCTCGCCCGAGCAGGCGCAGGCGCGAGCCGGTGACATGGGCCCGCCGAGCGACGTCTTCTCGCTGGGCTGCGTCCTGGCGTACGCGGCGACCGGCCGCCGCCCGTTCGGCACCGGGACCCCGGCCGCCGTCATCTTCCGTACGGTCCACGAGGAACCGGACCTGGACACGGTGCCCTGGACCCTGGTCCCGCTGCTGACGGGCTGCCTGGCCAAGGACCCGCAGGCCAGACCCACGGCACGGGAGGTACGGGAGGCCCTGACCGACGAGGCCGGGTCCGCGAACGACGAGGCCGGGGTCGGGGCCGGGGGAGACTGGCTGCCGCCCTCGCTGCCCCGGCTGATCGCCCGACGCTCGGCCGCCGTCCTGGCCCTCCCCGACCCCGTCCCGACCACCCTCGTACAGTCGCCGGACCGGCCCTCCCCCTCCCGGCGCCGACTGCTGACCCTGGGCTCGGCCGCAGCGGTGACCCTGACCGGCGGCGGCCTCGCGGCCTGGGCCGCCTCCAGGCCGACGGCGGGCAGCGGGAGCGGGACAACGGGCTCAGGACCACTGCCGGTGTACGTCATCGGCGTGCACGCGGACCTGTCGGGACCGGACAAGACGATCGGCCGGGCGCAGGAGCGGGGCGTACGGCTGGCAGTGGAGGAGTTCAACTCCCGCTCCCGTTCCGGCAGTTCCGGCAGTTCCGGTTCCTCCGGTGGCCGCGCCTTCGAGCTGGCCCTGAAGGTCCTCGACGACGCGGGGGAGGCGAAGCGGGCCGCGGAGGTGGCCGCGAAGTTCATCGCGGACGACGACGTGTACGCCGTCATCGGCCCGACCGGCAACACCTCGACCGAGGCATCCGTCACCCGCTACGACAAGGCCCTGCTGCCCCTGGTGACCGTCTCCGCAGGCCTGGACCCGTACGCCAGCACCCGCGCGTTCTTCCAGCTCAGACCGGACGAGAACACACTGTCCACGCCCTTCATCCACTACCTCACCCACAGCGAGAAGAGCACCAGGACGG
Organism: Streptomyces sp. GQFP; assembly: GCF_021545335.1. Lineage (GTDB taxonomy): Bacteria > Actinomycetota > Actinomycetes > Streptomycetales > Streptomycetaceae > Streptomyces. The sequence continues at coordinate 6,563,967 of NZ_CP089312.1, forward strand.
CCCTCATAGACGACCAGGAGGCAAGCCGCATCAGCTGGCAGATCGTCAAGACCCTGACCGCGTACCCGCCCTCCGACGCGACGACCACCACCCATGTCGTCCCCGCGGACAGCGAGGACTTCGACACGGCCGCCGCCGCCGTGCTCGCCGCCGAGGCGGACGCGGTGGTCTACGGCGGCACCTCCCCGCACCGGGCCGCCCTGTGCGCCCGCGCGCTGGCACAGGCCGGATTCCGGGGCACCCGCATGGCCCCGGAACCGGTCCTGGAACCCGCGTTCCTCAAGGAGGCGGGCGCGGCGGCCGAGGGCTGGCTGATCAGCGCGACCTACGTAGACCCGGCCGAACTGCCCGCCGCAACCCGCTTCGTGACGGCGTATCAGAAACGCTTCGGGGTGCGCGCGGTCGAGCACTTCGCGGTGGAGGCGTACGACGCGCTGCTCTTCGTAGCCCAGGGGCTGGGCGGACTCGGCGCTGTCGAGGTCGAGCGGGGCGCCATGGTGCGCAGGCTCCGCGCGTCCAGCTACAAGGGGCTGGCCAAGACCATCGCGTTCGATGCGGGGACCGGACAGTTCCTCCTGGTCAACGGCCTCTTCCTGCACCGGGTGGAGAACGGGGCGCCGCGGTTTTTGGGGCGGTACGACCAGTTGGGGAAGACGTGAGCGACTCGTTCACCAGGGGGCGGGAAGGTTCATGAACGCGCGCTCCAGGAACGGGAGTTGCTTCCGCTGCTGAGGCGGCGCGCGCTCCCCAGGTTGCGGTGACTGGACTCCGCCACCGCGACGACACGACGCCCTCTACTGCCACGAAACCCACGCCCCCACGCCTGACCAGCGGAAATTCAACTGTCACGTCCGGAAAGGCAACAGCTTCTCAATGCCAATGTGGACGATCAGTGAAGCAAGCGTTGGCAAACGGCTCCGATGCGACCGGATGAATCTCGTCGAGCCTGGAGAACCGCCGATCACGAGATAATCGCAAGTGGTCACATGACGTACCAAACAGCGCCGGTCGGTTCGCAATGGTGAGGGGCAAGCTGGTGAAGGACGACTCAGGCGCCACACCGCGACGCCGGGCGCAGAAGATGCGTCAGGGACGTGTCGGGGCGTCCGGACGGCAGCACCCACGCCTCTCTCCACGGGCGGTTCGTTCCGCGAGGTCCGCACAGGAAGCAGCACCGGTCACAGCCGGCCCGGGCTCCCCGGACAACGGCGGTGGTGAAGAGTTCAGGCGCGGTGACAGATACCGATACGCCCTTCTGGCCGTCTGCATGCTGGCGTTCGTACGAGTCGCCCTGTCGATGGCCACCAAGGAGATCCAGGGCGAAGCACTCCTGCCCCTCCCGACATGGGAGTGGGACATCGCCGCTCTCACACCGCTGCTGGTACTGATCCGATATCGGGACTCGGCTCTGCGGTCGAGGGTTACGCAGCTGGAATCTCACCTGAGAATCTTCAGCGGCTTCTACCTCTTCTACGCACTGCCCTTCGCCGCACTCGACGGCCGCTGGCAGCTGTGGCCGGCCGTGGCCTTCAGCGTCACCGTCTACGCAGGTATCTGGTACTCGAACAGGCGGGCCCGCACCCGTGGCTGAACCCACGTCCCCGCCCACCGGCTACCGCCTCCTCCTGCCGTCGGACTGGGTACAGATCCCGCTCCGCAAGGGCGACGCGGAACAGGCCGTACGGGAGATCGTCGCTTCCGCCTTCGCCCGCGTACCGGCCGATGTACCGCGCGACAGACTGACGCCTCTGCGGCTGGAGTTGGAGCGCGGACTTCTCGCGGCCGTCGCCGACGCGCGCAAGGCCAAGGCGCTGGAGCTGTACCTGCCCATGCGATTGTCGGGCGAGGTGAACCTCGGCGCGTCGATCGTCGTGTCCGAGGCACTGCTGCCGTCCCGCTCCGGGCCCAGCGGGGCGCCTGCACCGGTGTCCGATCCGGCCGAGGTCGCTGTGCAGTTGATCTCCGGTGGCGGCGGCACCGACCTGGATCTGAGCAGCGGCGAAGTGGACGGTGCTCTCGCTGTGCGCCGCGAGCGCGTCGTCCCCGCGGATCCTGAGCGCGGTGTCGAGCTGGCCAGCCGCAGGGTGGACTACCTGGTGTCCGTGCCCAGCGACACAAGCCGCTGGTTCGCGGCAGCCTTCTCCACCATCGGCGCCGGGGACCCGAAGGACGACCTGGCCAACGCGCTCGTCGAGTGGTTCGACGCGCTGATGACGACGTTCACGTGGAGCTGGACATGACTGAGCCCCTGGTCGAGCTGGAGCACGAGTTCAGCCTCGACATCGACTACGACCCGAGTCGATGGCTGGAGATTCCTCCGCGCTGGGACACCGAGGAGTGGCAGGACATCGGCGTCTGGGCGCGTTCGTGCGCCGAGCTGTTCTGGCGGTCGTACGGACGGGATCCAGGAGACTCAGGTATCGCCTTCCTCACGGGGGTGCTGCGGCGCTTCGCGGAAGCCTTCGCGCCGGAGCCCTTCGATACGCGAGTGCTGCTGCGCATGTGGGAACCGACGAGCATGCCTCTCCAGGTCTTCGGCATGGTCAAACCCGCGCAAGGTGACCGCGAGGAGACGCTGCGCTTCCTCGTCGGAGCGGAGGACCCGGACGCTGTCGAGCCCCCGGTCGTCGAGTCCTTCCGCACGGACCATCTCGGGGAGGGGCTGCGGGCATTCCGCTATCTACGGCAGGACGACACCCCCGAAGTGCTCGCCGCACTCCGCTACGCCTGGCGCGACGAGGAAGTCGGCGCCGACGTGGTGCTGTGGACCGCCACCAACGACACCGCACAGATGATCCGGGCCGCCCAGGACATCGAAGAGCTGGCGCACAAGGTGAGCGTGGCGGTCTGGAATCTCGAACCGGACGACGAGGAATCGCCGGATACGAAGTCGTAGAAGCACCCGTAGGGCTTTCTCGGGCTTCTGTGGAGAGGAGCAGCTCGCCCGCGCTCCAGCGACGTATCTGCTCCAGCAGGACGCCGGACGGGGGCCGTCGGCCATACTCTGTGGCGGCAGCTTCGGGGAGGGCATGGCTTTGCAGCACAGCGGTGGGATTGCACGAGCGGTCAAGCGAGCAGCGGTCGTTGTCGTTGCCGCTGTCCTGATGAGCGGTTGTTCATCGGACGATCCGGCGCAGGCCAAGGAGTGGCAACGGGATTACTGCACCAAGCTGGGGTCCTGGCAGGACGCGGTGCACGCCACGACAACCAGCGAGGCAGACGCCGATGCCGGTGACGGACAGAGTGTTCAGTCGCCCGATTTCGACAACGTCGAACCGGCAGGGCATGCGGTCATCGATGCCTCGAAAAGGCTTGACCGGGCAGGCTTGGAGCACGGTGGCACCGACATCCTGGATGACACCGTCAACGCGGTTGGCGGCGACATCGGGGCTGAGGGTCGTGCGGTGTCCTACTGCGACAGCTCAGGCTTCGAGACCTTGGTCAGTTCGGCTGGTTAGTGCTGTGAGGGCATCGATTCGCCGGGTCTTCAGGCCGCGGTGGCGAGGGGGCGTCCGCCCCAGCGGATGCCTTCTCGCTGCTGATACGGGTGCGTTCCTTGCTTTGTTCGGCGGCCAGGACATCGCGGTGGCGGTGTCGGCGTTGCGCCAGTAAGGGCTGCCTGAAGGAACTGGACCTGGCCTACCGGGTCGTCACGCTCGTCGCCGGGGACACCGGTTTCTCCGCGCAGTTCACATACGACCTGGAGGTCTGGCTGCCCAGCCACGGCACCTACCGCGAGATCTCCTCGGTCTCCGACTTCGGCACCTTCCAGAGCCGCCGTGCCGGCATCCGCACCCGTGACGAGCACGGCAGGCCCACCCCGGCCGCCACGGTCAACGGCTCCGGCCTGCCCATCGGCCGCCGTACTCGAACAGCATCAGCAGGCCGACGGGTCTGTCCTGCTGCCCGATCTTCTCGTCAAGTACCTTGGGTTCCGGCGGATTTTGGCGGACGGCACGCCCTCGGAGGCGTAAGTCTGCGACTTTGCCAACGGTCACACTTTCCCCCGGCGGATACGGAGGGATCGACGACGAGTCGTCAACCAACGTTCCAGAAGGCCAGCGCCTTCTCGATCAACTCCTTGGCGTCGTCTCCGTAATAGGCGGCGTCACTGAGGAGGCCGAATGCCTTGTTGTGGAGGGCGAGTTCGGCAGGGTCGGTGATGTCCACGCCGGTGGAGACGAGCTCGTAGTGGGCTCGGCTGTCGTCGTACATGTTGAAGCCGTGCGTGGGGACCATGCCGACGTCGGCGGTAGCGGGAAGGACGCCGAGGGTGAGGGAGGGAAGGTCGATCTCACGGAGCAGGCGTTCGAGTTGCCCGCGCATCACCTCGGGCCCACCGACGTTCGTGTACAGGGCCTGTTCGCCGAGGATCACGTCGTACCGATGCTCACCGTCGTACAGCACCTGCTGACGCTCCATCCGCTTGGCCACGCCCGCCGGCACATCGTCGGGGATGTCGAGGAAGGCGACGACCTTACGGAGGATCACGGTCGCGTAGGCCTCGGTCTGGAGGGTGCCCCAGATCATGGCGGGGACGTAGGCCTTGCCGTGCCGAGTCTGTTGGTAGAGGCGGACGACCTCGCTCTGGACGCTTGCCGTGCCGGTGGACAGACGTTGCTGCCAAGGGACCGAACTGGTCACCGTGTTCCCCCTATTGCTTGTTGATGGACTGCCACTCGTGATCGAGGACGGCGTGGACGATGCTGTCCCGCCAGCGACCTCCCCGCTGGATGTGTTCCCGGATCCGCCCTTCCACGACCATGCCGGCCCGCTCCATGGTGCGGGCCGAGGCGTCATTGGCGGGCGAGCGTGCGCCCCAGACCCGATGCAGTCCGAGATCGTCGAAGGCGACGGCCAGGAGCAGCCGGACGGTCTCCACTCCGTAGCCACGCCCCCAACTCGACGCCCTGAGGGCGAAACCCATCGTTGCGGTCCTCGGCTGATGCGGGTCGAGCGCCAGACGTCCGAAACCGACCAGATCCCCGTCGGCCCGCTCAACGACGGCCAGTGCGTACTCATGGCGCTCGTCAGCACGAGCGGCCTCGATAGATCGGGCGACGATCTGCTCGACCTGGTCCCGGGTACGCGGATCGAAGGAGAGGTGTTCCGTGGCTTTCGGGTCGCCGTAGATCGCGTGTACGGCGTCCACGTCGGCGGGGGTGAGTTCGCGTAGGAGGAGGCGGTCGCCGAGACGCTGGACCGAACTCGTCATTGCTTGCTTCCTCCGGGGGTTGAGCGTCGGTCAACTGGCAGGTGCTTGTTGAACTGCTCGCGGATGGTGGTCCACCTGGACCGAGAGTGCCGGAGAAAGAGCCTGCCCGTTCAGAGAATCGGCAGCGTGATGCGGCCGGTCAACAGGACGTCGTGATTCGCGAACAGGGAGTCGAGTTCGAAGCGACGACGGATGTACGCCGTCCAGGCCGCGTTCGGCAGGTCCGTGTACGACTTGACCACTCGCGCGCGACTGGCCTGCGTGAGGATCCATCGGGCTCGGTCCCCGTCGGCGGCCCGGCCGCCCAGTTCGCAGGCCAGCCGCCAAAGCTCCTCACCGTCGCTGTGCTCGTCGACAACGGTGACGAGCCCGATGTCGCCCAGGCGGCGCTCGTCACCGGACTGGGTGGTGTAGGCGACAGTGAGGTTTTCGAGAGGGAAGACGGTAACGCGGCTGCTAGCGGTCAGCTCGGCCAGGGACATGGGGGTGAATCCGTTCTGGTGTGGGAAGGCAGAGCGGGCCCGCTCGGAGAGAAGCGGGCCCGGCCTAGCGGAAGCGGATGGGGACTTCCGATCAGCAGCAGGGGCCGTCGCCACAGCAGGCAGGCGGATTGCAGTCGGCGGCCGTGCCCCACAGCCGCTCGTCGACCTCGAAGCCGGCCGCCCGGATCCTCCCGACGACGTCGGTCATCAGGCCGCGCGTGCGGGTCTTGCTGTTCGGCTGGTGGTGGAGGAAGTAACCGAACTGCTCCTGGCACCAGTTGGCGTACCAGTCGGTGTGGAGGATGAGCGTGTGCCAGCCGGGGTCGACCTGCTGGGACGGCGCCATGGCGGCGCCCGAACGGGTCGTACCCATCACATGGACCAAGGCGAGGGCCTGGTCCATGACGCGGTCGGCGACACAGCGCTCCAAGCCGTACTCGGCGGCGCAGAACGCGGCGAGCATGTCGAACTCGGCATCGGTGATCAGGGAACGACCGATGCGAGATTCGGCGGCAACGACGGTTGTCATGACAGGAGTTGGGCAGGACATGGACTCACCTCTCAGTTGAAGGACATGGGAGTGGCCATCTCCCGGAGCGCCGAACACCAGTCGTGCACTCGGGAGTGGGATCTCGCAGCCCGCCGAGCGGGCAAGGGCGCGGACGGGAACGCCGGTCGGCTTCACCTCAGCTGTGGTGACGGCCCAGGGTTTCGAGGTGGTCGCACAGAGCGTTCAGGACACGCGCGAGGCGCCGTGCGTACGTGACGCCGGAACTGACTCCCGGGCGTGGGCTGATGCGCAACCTCCCCCGTGCCTCGCCGACGCAGGCGAGGGCGCAGTAACGCAGGATCTCGCTCTCAGGAATCCGTAGCGCCGCCTGCTCGACCTCGAAGATGAGGAGTTCCAGGTGCGTGCGGAGCTTGAGGGTGAGCGCATCCAGTTCGGCGTAGCTCGGTGGGAGCACGTCCGGTGCGGAATCCGGGTCCAGCAACTGGCGGGCGCTGTCTCGCATCCCCTCAAGATCGGGCGGTACTCGATCCCGGCCCTCGCCGGTTGGTGGATGGGCTGCAGCTTGCCTCACGTTGGCACTCCTCAGCGGCGTTGGCCACGTCTCGGGAGGCCTCACCGCCTCGCCGGAGTCTTGTCGTAGTCCTGGACGCTATGAGCGTGGCGTGGCGAACAGCCAGCGATGTGCACCAATGTGCGCACAGGATGATGAAGAGTTATTAGATGGCTTGGCACCCTTGACTGTGCGCCGCTGAGGAATGACCGTTGTGCACATCGACGCACGGCTCGACATGGAGGGCAGCCATGGCTTTACAGTTCATCGGAATCGACCCGGACACGGGCAAGAACGGGTCGCCAACGGCGTGGGTGGATCTAGAGACCGCGGACATCGTGCTCCAGAGCTACACAGCCGATGAGGAGACGCGGACCCAGTGTGGGGAGAACACGGCACCGGGGCATGCCAAGGGCATTCCCGCCCACGAAACGGTGATCCGCATCCCTGCCCGCCTGGTCCCGATTTTGAGGGAGGCCTGCGATGCCGCAGAACGTGCCCAGCTTTGACGAGCTGATGGAGGCGGCACAACGCTCAGCGGTGCACCTCGAAATGCGCGACCAGTACGCCGTCGGTGACGAGGCCGACGACTACAACACCTGGCTCCGTGACGGTCGGCGCGATGCCGACCCCGCCTCGGAGTACTGGGAGCCCTGGGTCGACATGATCTCCCGTGCGGTCGCCCGTGGAGTCGTCGTACGCCGTGCCCGCGTCGTGTCCGAACCTGTCACCGAGTACATCCGGTACGAGCACGCCGGAACCGCCGTGAACGTGCATGCCGGCGAACAGGTGCGCTGGCTGCCCCGCCGCCGGGCATGCGACCTGATGCTGCCCGGCGCTGACCTGTGGATCTTCGACGGAACACAGGTCCTCTTCAACCACTTCTCCGGGGACGGCAATTGGAGCAATCCGCCCATGGAACTGCGAACTGAACCGAGCATCGTGAAACAGTGCTCGGACGCGTTCGAGGCAGTCTGGGAACGCGCCGTCCCGCACGACGAGTACGAGATCCACTGACAGAAAGCATCACTGGCCAGCTCATGTCCGTCTCCCCGTCTTCCTCAGCCCAGGCCGCGCGCGAGAACGTGGCGCGCCAGCTACGCGATCTGAGGAGAAACTCTGGGCTGACGGTAACTGAGCTGGCCTCCCACTGCGGCTGGCATCACGCCAAGACCTCCCGCATCGAGAACGCCAGGACACCGCCATCACCCACGGACATCCGCCTGTGGTGCCGCGCGACCGGCGCCGCCGACCAGGCTCCCGACCTGATCGCAGCCTCCCAGCACGCGGAATCCCTCTACCGGGAGTGGCGCCAACGCGTACGCACGGGACTGCAGAAGCTCCAGGACAGCTACGTGGAGCTGTACAGGTCGACGAGCCTGCTGCGCGTGTACTCGCCGGTGCTGATCCCGGGACTACTGCAAACCGAGGGATACGCGCAGGCTTTGCTGAGCACCAACGCCCGCCTTCTCGCAGTTCCCGACGACTCGGCCGAGGCCGCAGCTGCACGCCTCCAGCGCTCACAGATCATCCACGAGGCAGGGCACCGCTTCGTGATGGTCATTGAGGAAGCGGTGCTCTACTACCAGCTTGGCAATTCGGACGCGATGGCTGCGCAGTTGGGCTATCTGCTCACTGCGGGGGCGCTTCCGGCGGTGTCGTTCGGCATCATCCCCATGTCGACGCGTGAGCGTGCCTTGTGGCCACAGGAGACCTTCGACGTGCACGACGACACACTTGTGTCCGTGGAACTGCTCTCGGCGGAGGTGAACATCACGCAGCCCTCCGAGATTGCCCTGTACATCAAGGCTTTTGAGCAGCTCCGGGGTATGGCTGTGTATGGGGCGGAGGCACGGGCGCTGATTGTGAAAGCCATCGAGGCGCTGTAGTGACTGTGCGGGCCCTCATTCTTCAAATCTCAGGTCGTTCAATGCCCCTATGAACACCCGCCACGCCTGCCTTCGAACAGCAACTACGGGCCCTCTGACGCACTTTGAGTCGCGTACGAAGGTGCCGTCTGCCGACCTAACGCACTCAACGCACTCCGTCCCACTTCCCCCGCTGTAAGAGGACTTGAACCACGAAAGAGCGGGCGCGGACGGTGCGGTCATCACGTCTCCTTGCTTATACGGGCGATGAGGGCTGCCGAAGACTCAAGGTCGAGCGCCTGTGCGCTCAGGTACTCGAACGCCAACCTATAGCGGTCCAGTTCCTGGGGCTTCTCCATGAAGAGTCCGCCGCCGAGGAGGTCCACGTAGACCACATCCAAGTCGGGCTGCGGCCCGCGCAAGACGGCGAAGCTGCCAACCGCCGCTGCGTGGGCTCCTGTTGAGAAGGGGAGCACTTGGACGGTGATGTTCGGGCGCTCGCACATGGTGAGCAGGTGTCGCAACTGTTCGCCCATGACCTCACGCCCCCCGACGCTGCGTCGGACTGCGGCTTCGTCGATCACAGACCAGATGTGCGGCGGCTCCTCCCGCTCAAGGAGTTCCTGTCGCTTCATGCGGATGTCCACCATGTGCTGCACTTCCCGCTCCGCGCACTGAACCTCCGAGGCCCGGTGAACGGCCTCGGCGTACTTGCGGGTCTGGAGAAGCCCAGGGATGTACATGCAGGCGTAGTGATCCTCGCGTACGACCTCGTCCTCAAGCGTGAGCATGAGGTTCATGGAGTCGGGGATGGGGTCGGCGAGTGATCGCCACCAGCCCTGAATCCTGGCCCCCTTGGCGAGTTCGACCAGGGCCAGCCGCTCTTCATCGGTCGCTCCGTATTCGCGACAAAGCGCGTCCACGGCCGGCCACTTGACCGTGCCTTCCTTCGTCTCGTAGCGACTCAGCGTTGCCTTGGAGATGCCGACGCGCGCGCCTGCTTCCTCAAGGGTCAGACTCTTGAGTTCGCGTAGGCGGCGCAGATCCGCGCCCAGTTGGCGCCTTCGCGTGGTGGGTCCAATCGGCATGCCTACAAGCCCTTCGTGTCGATCCATCAGATCGTCCTGGTTGCGTGCGCAGGTCGGCAAGGCGGTGTGCGCTGGGGGCGTGAGATTTGGCGGTGCGCTCCTCCTCGACTCTCATGAGAGTTCCATTTTGAGAGTTCCAATGCAACTCTAGGTGCGTGGCCGAGTGCGCTGTGCAACTCGGCGGGGGTGAGAAGGAGTTGCACATGGACTGCACCACCTGCATGCCAAGGAAGCCCTGGGACCTTCACTTTCTGGCGGAGCCCGAGGAAGTCGCAGGCCTACGGCGCGTACTTCGGATCCATCTCGGGCTCTGGGGCTTGGACGAGCTCATCGACGCGGCCCAACTCTGCGTCAGCGAACTCGTCTCCAACGTGATCACGCACGTCGGTCCCGGCACCCCCACGACCCTCGCGGTCTCCATGAAGGACACCCGCCTTCGGATCGAGGTCTACGACCCCGACACCCGGGCTCTGCCCACGCTCCTCAACCAAGGCGTCAACTCCGAATCCGGACGAGGGATGGAGCTCATCACCTGCATCTCTGACCGTTGGGGCGTGCAGCTTCTCGCCGACCGCAAGATGACGTGGTGCGAGCTCTCCACCACGCTGACCTCCCCTAACGGCCACCGCGGCGGACCCCGCATCACAAGAGCGGAGGAGGTGCTCGACCTCTACAGCGAGGGGAAGCTGGTGCCCGCGGGCAACTCAGGTCGGCTGGGCGCAGCCTTGGCGGAAGAGGCAGCAATCGGTGCGATTGCTGACCTCCTCCACTGGCTCCGAGCGCACGGCCGTGATGCCGATGATGCGTTGGATCGTGCGCAGATGCACTTCGAAGCCGAAGTGGAAGCGGGGGTGGTGGGCGGCTCGGTGTGAAGCGCTACCCCGCTTTGATCGTCGAGTACGTCCAGACATCCGCCGGGATCTCGTGCTTCAGCATCCACGTGATCGCCATCGGCTTGCTACCCGTGTGCTTCTCGTACTCCGCAGGGCCGAGCAGTATCCACGGCTGGGCACCGCCGATGTCGGTGCTCTTGTAGCGGCGTACGAAGAGCAGGACATGGCTTCCCTCAGCGACGTGACGCTGATAGCGAAGGCCAGTGGGGGAGGTCTCGGACGTCTGGTTCTGGGACTCCCAGTGGAAGAGAGTCTCGCTCTGCGCGTAGTCGTGATACCGGGTCTGCGGTGAGAAGTCCTTCTCGTCCTTCTCCAGCGTGATGAGGAGAGCATCCGTCTTGATCGAGTCGCACCACTTCACACCCTCGCGGAAATCGGCCGGCATGAAGCCCCCGATGTACGACTGCCCCAGCGCAGGCAGGATCTCCTCGCGGCTGTACGAGGCGTGCACGGTGAGGGGGACGCCACTCGGACCGCCCAAGCCCAAGAGAGGGATCGGCACGTGCTCGGTGTGAGCGAGGTTGTACTCCAGCACCTGGCGCAGCTCACTTCGGAAAGCGTGCTGCTTACGCAGGGTGGCAAATCCGGCGTCGTAGTTTGCGTACCCCTTGCGGACAATGCCGCCGAGTGGCCACAACTGGAAGAACAGCATGCGGGCGTAGGCCTGTCCCTGCTCATCGAGGGTGCTGTAGGCAGGTGCGTCGTCTTCCAACATCCGCGTGTACGCAGCAACCCGGACCGGGTCGTCTACGTGTAGGAACGCGGAGACGCGCTTGAGGAGTGAGCTCTCTCCTTCCGGCGCCTCTCCCTTCAGGAGGCCGGAGCGGCGGAGTAGACCCGTCCAAGAGTTCCCGTTGCCCCGGTAGAGCTCCTTGAGCTCGCGTCCGCTCTCGTCCAGGTATTGGCTGAGCTTCAGTTCGGCGTAGTCCGCCACCTCGCGGGCCAGGGCAGTGACGTTGACGCCGATCTGGTCCTTGATGTTGGCGATGATGGTTTTCTTGGCCTTCTCCTCAAGGAGGATCTCGCAGCCGGACGGGAGTTGCGGGAAGTCATGCTCGATGTTGTCCAAGAGCCGCTTGCGGGTCAGATTCGTCAGAGCGCGGAACTGGTTCTCGAAGCGGAACTCCTTACGGTGCTGCCCGATGAAGTCGAGCACGGTCAGCACCGCCTTGTTCTCGGTACGCCGGAGCCCTCGGCCGAGCTGCTGCAAGAACACAGTTGAGCTGGACGTGGGGCGCAGCAGGAGTAGGGTGTCTACGTCAGGGATGTCGAGGCCCTCGTTGAAGAGGTCGACCGAGAAGATCACCTGCAACGCCCCGGACTTGAGGTCATCCAGCGCCTGCTTGCGCTCATCGGCAGGGGTTCCGCCAGACAGGGCAACGGCGTTGAGGCCGGCCTTGCGGAAGGACTCCGCCATGAAGTGCGCGTGCTCGACAGAAACGCAGAAGCCCAAGGCGCGCATGGCACTTGGATCGGCCACCTTCTCCTCAACGGCCTTCAAGACCAACAGCGCCCGCGCATGATTGGCGGACAGCACCTCACTCAGCGCGCTTGCGTCGTACGCCCCGCGATGCCACTTCACCGCGCTCAGATCGGTGTTGTCGCTGATACCGAGGTAGTGGAAGGGGCTCAGTAGGTCGTTCTCCAAGGCTTCCCACAGCCGCATCTCGGCAGCGATGCGCCCATCGAAGAACTCGTCCTGGATGTTCTTACCGTTCATGCGCTCGGGAGTCGCGGTCAGTCCGAGCAGTTCCAGCGGCTCGAAGTGATCGAGGATCTTTCGGTACGTCGGTGAAGTCCCGTGGTGGAACTCATCGATCACGATCACATCGAAGTGATCAGCAGCGACGCGCTCCAGCGTGCGCGCGTTCAGTGACTGCACGCTGGCGAAGACATGCGTCCAGCGCTCAGGGATCTCTCCGCTGTGCAGGGACTCGCCGAAGTTCGCGTCTACCAAGACGTCTTGGTAGGTCCGCAGGGACTGCTGGAGGATCTCCTTGCGGTGAGCGACGAACAGCAGCCGTAGGTCGCGCCCGTGCTTCTTCCGCAATTGCTTGTAGTCCAGCGCTGCCATCACAGTCTTGCCGGTGCCCGTCGCCGCAACCAGCAGGTTCTGATGCCGGTCATGCACCTCCCGCTCGACTTCGAGGCGCTCCAGCATGTCGCGCTGGTGCGGATAGGGGCGTACTTCGAGGCCGGACAAGGTGATTCTGCGATCCGCAGCGGAGGTAGCGGAGGAGCCTCCAGCGATCGCCAACGCTTCCTGGAGCCGAGCCCCGTCGGCATCGGGGTCGTACAACTCGAAGGACGGATCACTCCAGTACGCCTCGAAGGTCGCGTCGAACTTGCGCAGTACGTCAGGCGTGGCGATGGACGACAGCCGGACGTTCCACTCCAAGCCATCGAGCAGCGCGGCCTTGGAGAGGTTGGAGCTGCCGACGTACGCGGTGTCGTAACCACTGTTCCGACGGAACAACCATGCCTTGGCGTGGAGTCGCGTCGACCGCGTCTCGTAGCTGACCTTGACCTCGGCGTTGAAGTCCTGCACCAGTCGATCCAGCGCGCGCCGCTCGGTCGCCCCGATGTAGGTCGTCGTGATGACGCGTATCGGCACGCCTCGGTCACGAGCGGCTTGGAGCGACTGCTCGATGATGCGCAGGCCGTGCCACTTCACAAAGGCGCAGAGCAGGTCGACGCGATCAGCGGTGGCGAGCTCGGCTCGCAACTCGAAGCCGAGGCTGGGGTCATCGGGTGAGTTGGTGATGAGCGCGGTGTCGGAGAGCGGGATGCCTGGGCGTACAGCGAAGACGCCGGGGGCCTCTTGCCTTGTCAGCGCCAGGAGTTGGCGTGGTCCCTCTGCCACCAATTCCACCCACTCCAGCGCTCCCTCAAGAGTGCTGATGGAGTCCAAGATGTGGTTCGTCGCGTATACCCGCTCCTCGGCGGGGATGTTCTGCAGTACGCGGCGCACCGTCCGGGCGATGTGTCTTGACAGGACATAGGGAACGGACTCGTCTCCCACTGTGTCGCTCACGGGACGCCACCCGAGGCTCGCGAACTCCTTCAGCTTCTGCTCGAAGCGCACCGTGATGAGCTCCTCGTACAGACCCACGGCAGGCTGCGCGAAATCCCCCGACTCAGACACTCTGGCTCCCTTGATCGCTCATCAACTGTGCTCATGTGTAACAGAGGGCACTGACAGTGCGCAGGCGATGGCCGCCTGCCGGATCGGGAGAGCGCGACTTGTCTGCCATAGCTGCAGCGGCTTGTTGCACTGCCCTAGAGTTGTTTCATGCCTCAAGAGAAACTTGGAAGAATCCTCAGCTCAGTTGCCATGCGGATGCGTGCAGACTTCGAGCAGTCAAGAAACTTCAGTCACAACGGCGAAGCGGGAACTTCTAGAGAAGCTCTTGTTCGCGAGTTTCTCGCTAGCTATCTACCATCCCATGTGGAAACGATACATAATGCCGAGATCGTCACGGCTTCAGGTGAAACATCTCCCCAGTGTGACATCGTTCTCGCGGATCGAGGAACTCCGCCTTTTACAACCCTGAACGGGTATCGGATCCTTCCGAACGAGTGCGTTTATGGTGTTGTCGAAGTGAAGACCAAACTGGATAAGGAGAAGCTCTTGGATGCTTGCGGCAAGATTAGTAAGCTGCGGCGCATGTCGAAGGATTCGTATCGCCCGACGCCCGGACTTGTACCGCGAAAGACATCGGCTTACGGGAAAACCTACGACTTCTTCCCAACTTCTGGAATCGTCATTGCTTTTGATGGTCTCAAGCTAGAGACCATCGGTAATCATCTTATGGAATGGTGTCAAAGTCGGCCGCCAGTCGAGTGGCCTGATAGCGTGTGGGTGCTAGGTAAGGGTCACCTGCAATGGCAGAATCCTCGTAGTCACCTTCTTGAGCGCTCACCCGAGCCGGGGTCTCTATTGGTGCAAATAGATACAGATGTATCTCAGGATATTCTATTAGCTCTCGCGTTGCACTTGAACATTCACTTCTCTGACGCGTGGATGAATCCTCTAGACCTCGTACCGTATGCGGGAGCCACTCGGCTTGGTGTCATTTCACGTCGATGGCGTATGACTCCCGCAGGCCAGCCACTCAAGATGCTGGAAGGTCCGTGAGGGAGAAGGGATTAAGGATGTTCAAGGATCTATTCAAGTGGTACTGATTCTCCGATGAAGCTGCCATTTTCCGATCTGTAAACTATTTCCACCCCGTATGATTCGCACAGGTCAAACATGTCTAGGTCGGGCTTCGCGGGGAGAAGGATGACGCGCTTGGGCGGCTCGGGATGGTCCTCGGTTCGCACGTAGCGGCTGTAGTCCAGAATTTGGCCTAGGGCCATCCTTACTTCCTCGCGTGCGCTAGAACCCTTAGCTTCGTAGAGTACATGTTCCGTTGCGTCATAGAGGTCTGTCTTTAGGGTGGATGTGAGGCCCTTGACTTTAATTTGGAAGGCGCCAGTTTTGCGCCCGACGGCTTTGAGATAGGCCATGTAGGTACTGGTCAACTCGGCTTCAT
Organism: Streptomyces sp. GQFP; assembly: GCF_021545335.1. Lineage (GTDB taxonomy): Bacteria > Actinomycetota > Actinomycetes > Streptomycetales > Streptomycetaceae > Streptomyces. Next base: position 6,579,112 of record NZ_CP089312.1, read on the forward strand.
GACGCACGGCGATGTAGGCTGCGGCTGACGAGCGGAGACTCATCTTCTTGTTAAATTTCTCTGATGCGACGAACGTGCCGCTGGTGGCGGCATTCGCTGCAGCTTTTCGTAGAGAGCTCGCCTTTTTCCTGCGCTTGCTGGGACCTTCCAGTGCGCCGGTAGTCGCAGGGTCAGTGTGAAGATTGGCCGTTGTAACTACCTCGAAGGGGACAAGTTCCCACGTGGTCTCTGTCGCGGCTGGGATCAAGTTCTTTGATGACTTTTGGAATTCTCCATCCGGTCGAAGGCGAAAAACAATTACATTGCGCTCCTTGCGGTCCTCGCCGTGCACTCTGCGCCATACGTAAGGTTCCAGCGCATCCAGAGTGAATTCCCCGATGTATTCATGAGTCTTGGTGCCACTATTGGGCATAAAGCCGACCTGAGTGAATACTCGTAGCGTGCGGTCCTGTTCAGCGTGGCGGAGGATGGCTCGGTTGCCCGAGCCTGCGGCTCCGGCGAACGTCTGATTGCCGGACTTCCCTGCCCCTGTGTACTCGAAAATGGGCCCCAGTTCGTCTTCCTCAGCCAGCCAACCGTCGTAATATCCATTGACTTCTCCGACGGTGGGGTCCGAATAGAGGTTGACGCTCCGCTTTTCAACGGAGGAGCATATGCCGCCCTGCCCGCTTCCTCCGAATACCTTCCTGATCTCCGCTCGTGTGCGTATGTCGCCGGAAACGATCGTGTCAGTCCTCGTCGTCATGTCATGACCCTAACAAGTGTCAACGCGGTGACTTTGAGGGGGTGATGATGAGCGAGCGGGCGATTTTGAGGAAGGCTCGTTGATGTCGGCGCATGGTTCCCACCGCACGCGCCGGTGCCAAAGGCTATGCAGTTGGATGCAGCCCTTCAAGGCCTGCACGTACCTGGAACCGGCCAAGTAGTGAGGCTAGTCAAGGTGACCTGTTTGCCCTGGATAGGCAGCCACCAGCTCCGCCAGTTCGTCCGCCGGCCAGTGCAGTACCGTCGCTAGGAACGGGAGGGGCAGCGTCTCCCTGAACTCGCCGGTTCCTCGGTGGGGAGCGGCCATGACGACCGGTATGCGCATGACCTGGGTGCTCGACGGACGTGGGTGGGTCACGTGCACCGTCGAAGATCACCAGGCGAAGGCAGAGTTCAGCGTCTCCTACATCACCAGCGCTCCCGAGGATCTGCTGACGGCCGTGGCTCGACTCGTCTCCGGCGAAGCGGAGACTCGCGTGCAGTTCGAGGCAGAACCCACCGCCTACCGCTGGATCCTCTACCGGCGGGCCGATGACGTTTGGATCCGGGTGCTGGAACTGCGCGACGGCCGCGACCACGACAACAAGGGTACGGAGATCTGGTCGGGTCAGCTTGGCATCGACGTACTCGGTCGATCCGTGATCCGCTGCTTCGACGAGGTGGCTCGGACCTACGGCGAGAGCGGCTACCGAGGCAAGTGGGGCGAGCACTTCCCCCGAACCGAGCTCGAAGCCCTGAGACGCCTCTGGCGCGCCCACCGCTCCGACGAGTCATAGCCCGCCACCACCGGCTCCGCCACTGGCCTTTGCAGTTCCGCTATCGGGAACGGGCAGGACAGTTTCCCGCCTACTTCGACTGCGAGACCTCGCCTCCGATCCCCGTCTCATTGCCGTCAGAGTCGCGAAACACCCACTTGCACACGTTCCCGTGCCGCTCCACCTCCACCGGCCGCAGACCCCGCTCAGCGATCCGTGCGATTTCGGAACCGGGATCGTCCATCCAGACCATGCTCACAGCGCCTCCGGCCCGCTCGGCGTCTTCGACGATGTACATGTACCGGTCCTCGGCCAACTGCCACACCGCTTCGACGTCGTTGGGGTAGAACGTCGGCTCCGCGCCGAACAACTGCTTGTACCACTCCAGAGCGCTCGCATAGTTGCGCACTGCAATCCCCGCGAAGATGCCTACAGACACGACCGACTCCCGTTCTCGCAAGAGCAACCCTGGGCGGACAGCTGCTCGTCAGAAGGCAGACTCCACCGAGTGGCAAGACTCATCGGGTGACGGCACTACGACGGCGACACACAGCACGGGTGAGAACGCCGTCGGCCTTCGCCAGGTAAGGAACCGCAGCGGCACATGAGTTCTATCCGCGGTCACTGAGCGTTTCAGCAGCCCGGGCACAGGGTGGGGACGGTTGCACCCGGCCCCACCGTCTCAACCCCACCTCACCGAGCCCCACACCTACCTCGGCGAAATCGCCCCGTCATACACATTCCCCGGAGTAACAACCCCCGTGACCGCCCGAGCAATAAGCGTGGACGGCTCCTGCCCCCCACTCGTGATGTCCGTGTTGATCATGATGACCAGGGTGGCCTTCTTCGAAGGCAGATAGACGGTCACCGTCTCGTAGCCCGGGATGGAGCCGTTGTGCCCGATCCAGCCGCCGGTCTCGAAGATGCCGAGGCCGTAGCTGAGGCCGGGGAGGCCGGTCGGCAGTGTCCTCAGGCGCTGGGCCTGGGTCTCGGGGCTCAGCAGCTTGCCGGTGGCGACGATTTCCGCCCAGTGGCGCAGGTCGTGCAGGTTGGAGATCATCGCCCCGGCCGCCCAGGCCCAGCTGGGGTTCCAGTCCGTGGCGTCGGCGACCGCGCCGGTCAGCGTCTGGTTCGTGTAGCCGCGCGGGTGCGGCTCGGGGAATTCGGGTCCCTGCGGGAACAGCGTGTGGTCCAGGTGGGAGGGCCGTAGGACCCGCTTGTCGATGACGTCGGCGAGCCGCTGACCGCTGACCTTCTCGATCACCAGGCCGAGCAGGACGAGGTTGGTGTTGGAGTACTGGAACTCCGTTCCCGGCGCGAAGGTGTTCTTGTGCTTGAAGCCGTACGCGAGCACTTCCCGAGGTGTGAAGGAGCGCTGCGGGTCGCTCAGCAGGTCCTGGACGAAGCCCGGATCGGAGGTGTACGGGAACAGGCCGCTGCGCATCTCCGCGAGGTGGCGCAGGGTGATCCGGTCACCGTTCGGTACGCCGCGCACGTAACGCGAGATCGGGTCGTCCAGCCGGATCCGGTGGTCGTCGACGAGTTCGAGCAGCGCGGTGACCGTGAAGGTCTTGGTCTCGCTGCCGATCCGTACGAAGCCGTCGGTGGTCATCGGGCGGCGGGTGGCGGTGTCGGCGACGCCGGTCGCGCGGACGTAGCTTCCCTTGCCGGGCATCCACACCCCGACGACGACACCGGGGATGCCGGCCTGTCGACGGACATCCTCGATCGCCTTGTCCAGCTGTGCGGTCACCTCGGGGCCGAGGCCGCCCGGAGGGCAGTCGTCCTGGTGGTGCCGGTCGATCCTTGGGGTCTGGACGGCCGCTGCGGGAGCCGCTGCCATCGGGACCAGAGCAGCACACGCCACGAACAGCGTTGCGGCGAGCATCCGGAGGTGTGGGGTACGTCGCATCTGGGGGTGCCTCTTCCAGTCACGGCAGTCACGGGCTCGGACGGCAACATCACCATCGGCGGCTCGTCGCTAACGTCCCCATCCGATCGCGTACCGGTGAGTCCACTCGTTCGGAGCCGCGCGGGTGGCTGAGGCGGCCCTGCCCCAGGGCTGTGGCGGGGTTCGCTGACAACTGCTGTGGGTCTCGCCCGCGTTGCCCGGCCGTGCGCACGACCTCAGCGCGGCCCGCATCCACCGGATCATCCGGGTGATCCGGATCTGCGAATGCCAAGGCGTCCCGTCCTCGCCGACCGTGCCTGTCCGGGAGCCGGCCCGGGGGCATCGGTCCCCCTGCTCCCCGGCGGGCATGGTTCCGAACGTTGTGCGATCGAACCGCGCTGCCACACCGAGGCGAGGCGTACGAGGCGGAACTCGCCGAGGAGTATCCCCAGACCGACCGCCCCGGCGTCCCCGCCCGCTCCACCTGCCGTGACGCCCCTGCTGGGCTAGCCTGGGACGAGGACGGGCCCCCGCGTACGGGGCCACACAAACCGGGGCAACGACAGCGAGCCGCCGCTGACACATCGCGTCGGGCGCGTGGGACCGGGGGCTCCTCCTCATCACGCCATTTACGTCGGACGTGTCCGTGCCTACCCGTGACCCCGGCCATCGTCACCCACCCTGACCTCCCCGCAAGGAGGGAAGCAGTATGAATCGTCACGGACGTTACGCACTCCTCACCCCGCTCCTGGCCTCCGCGCTGGCTATGCCGCCTGCGATGGCCGCCCAGGCGGCTCCTGCAGACGAGCTGGGCGTCGCGCTCGCCGCGCCCTTCAACCCGTCGTGCAAGTTGGTGAAGGCGCCAGATGCCCCAGGCGAATTCGACCTCGTCCTTGCCGGGTTCAAGCCGAGGCAGGAGGTGAGAATCAGCGGCCCCGAGAAGTTCACACGTCAGGTCAACAAGCAGGGTTCCTTCACCGAGCAGGACGTGAAGAAGGGGACGTACACCGCGACAGTCCAGGTGAAGAAAAAGAAGGTGTCGGTCCCCTGCACGAAGCCGCCCAGGTCGCCGGCCGTCGACATCACAGAGGCGAGCGCGAATCTGGTCAGCCCCGGCCGTAGCCAAAGTGTCGACTGCCGTAGGCGCCAACGTGCGACGTTCGGGGGCACGCTCACCGGGAAGGGAACCGGATCGGTGAAGTACGTGTGGACCAGCAGCGACGGCAAGCGTGCTGAGCGCACCCTCAACTTCACGGGCCCCACTGCCACGGTCGAACAGTTCTCCGTGACGATCCCAGCCCGCGAGAAGCGTTCGGACCCTCGCCCCAGAGTGACCGTCCAGCTCAGGGTGCCCAAGCAGCAAGGCCAGGAGGGAGTCTCGTCGAGCAACGTGACGCTCGTCCTCAAGTGCAGGTTCCCCTCGTGATCGACGTCAGGCGGCTCGTACGGAGGCTCCGTACGAGCCGCCTGACGGAGGAGACCGGCTGCTGGGGGTGAGGGCCGCACCCCCAGCGCACCCTCACGGAGAAGAAACCCTCAACCCCCGAAGCCGTCCCGTGTTGTCGAACGACCCGAAGCCCACCCTCCCGGAGGCGAGCGTCGTGTCCACGGCCGTCATCAGTGGCCGTTTCGAGCCGTCGACGTAGACCGCGATCTCGCCCGTGCCCGCGCAGCGCACCACCCGCACCTTGTGCCAGGCCGTGTCGGTGATGGCCGGCGGGGCGCCCGTCGTGCCGTTCCACTGGTCGTCGATGCGTAGGCGGTCGGAGTCGTCGACCACGAAGATGCCGTTGTGCGGGTAGATCGTGTTGTCCTGGGACAGGTGGGCGTAGGAGAACTTCGTGTCCGACTGGTAGTCGAAGACGATGATCACGTCTCGGTTCGGAGTGTCGACGGGGGTGTCTATGCGGACTTCCGCGTCGATCCGTACGTCGCCGTACGCCGCCGGGCCCGCCGTCAGTACCGCGTACTCGTACGGGCGGCGCGGGCCCGGGCGCTGGACCCCGGCCTCCGCGAGGACGGCCTCGCGGCCCGGGAAGCGCCACTTGGACGGGGTGACGGGAGCCCAGTTCCGGCCGTCCATGACGTGGGTGAGCTGGGAGCCGGTGGTGTCGCAGGACGCGAACTCGCGCGTGCCGGTGATCTTCCAGATCCTGCCGTTGGCCTTCGACAACAAATACAACTCACCTTCGGCGTCCCGGCCGAAGTGCAGGTCCACCCGGGGGTCCTCGGCCAGGTCTCGCATCGTGACGCGCTTGCCGCTCGCGTCGTACAGCATCAGGTCGTACAGCTGCGCCAGTTGCCCGCTGCCGCGCCGCATGTCCTTGGTGTCGGCGAAGAGCAGACGTCCGTCGACGATGTCCCCGAAGACGTATTTGCCGCGCAGTGCGGGCAAGTCACTGCCCCGGTAGACGAAGCCGCCGACTACCGCCCGGCCGACGTCGGAGGTGCAGTCCCAGTCGGCGGGCGGGTCGTGGTCGTAGGCGACCACGGGGTAGACGTAGCCGTACTTCTCGTCGTCCTCGGGGAGCGGGAGGATCTGGTCGCAGGGGTCGGTGGCCGTCTTGTCGAAGACGAACGGGCCTTCGCGTTCGCTCCAGCCGAAGTTGTCGCCCGCGCGCACCTCGTAGACCGACTCGACGGCGTGCTGGCCGATGCTGCCGACGTACATACGGTGGCTGCCCGCCGGGTCCCAGCTGAAGCGGTGCGGGTCGCGCAGGCCGTACGCGTAGATCTCGCCCAGCGCTCCGGGAGTGGCGGTGAACGGGTTCTGCGCCAGGATTCCGTACTTGCCGTTCGCGCTGTTCGTGCCTCGCGGGTCTATGCGCAGGATCTTGCCGTGCGGGAGGGAGAGGGTCTGCGGCTCGGTGTTCCTTACGCCCTGGCCGCCGTCGCCGACTGCCAGGTAGAGCAGACCGCGGTCGGGGTCGTGGGGCAGGGCCGTCGGGTTGAAGTCGATCTGCTGGATGCCGTGGATCGTGCCCGCGAAACCGATGCGGAGGATTTCGCGGCGGGTGCCGCTGAAGGTGTCCGCCGAGGGGTCGGCGGCGGTCCACTCGGTGACGATGCCGTGGTAGACGGTGGAGGCCTGCTGGCGGTAGTCGGGTACGGCCGTGGTGGCGGAGGCCAGTTCGGTGTGCACGGTGTAGAAGCGGCCGTTGCGGCGGAAGTCGGGGTCGAAGGTGACGAAACCGAAGCCCTGGCCCAGACCCCGGCTGGCGAAGAACGCGGGGGAGAAGGTGGCGGCGATGTCCAGGTAGAGCGCGGGGCTGCTGCCGTCCTTTACCAGGTACAGCTTGCCGTTTAGGTCGGGCACCGCCTTTCGGCCCGAGCGGTCGGGGAGTTCGCTGAGGTAGTTGATGCGGGCCTGCCGCATCAGCCGGGGATCGGTGACCGGGCCGGGCGGCGGATCGGTCTTCGGGAAGGAGGCGTACTCCTCCACGGTCAGCCCGATGCCGGAGGCGGCGGGGCGCTCGGGGATGGGGTCGGTGAGGGGGCCGGTGGCAGCCGCCGCGAGCGCTCTGCCGGGGAGTGCGACCAGGGCCGACAGCAGCAGGGCCAGGGCGATCAGAAGGATCAGAGGGGCGTGGGCTCCGGGTCTGGTGCCGGGAGATGTGGCCATGCGTACGTCACTACTCCTATGTCGACGTGGGCCGTCAGCGGGCGGCCATCAGGCGGTACTGGGCCCGTATCCGGTCGCCGCCCACCGCGCTGTCCAGGAACATCAGGCTGTCCATGCGGCAGTCGCAGGGATTGCGTTCGACGGTGTTCTGCGGGAAGCTGCCGCCGATCTTGATGCCCCGGGGGTCGGTGGGTGAGGTGCGGTGCGGGCCCGGGGCCGCGAGGTCCCAGGGGTCGCCGGGGACGGTGTAGGAGCCGTCCAGCGGCCGGCCGTTGCGGTACAGCGCCATCGCCCCCGTGTCGAAGTCGAAGGTGGCGGCCAGGAAGACCCACTCGCCGATCGGCAGCAGCGTGCGCCAGTCCTGGGATGCGGCGAACGTCTGCGAAGCCGCTCCGTCGACGCGCCGGCCCAGGGCTACGAGTTTCAGCTCGCCGTTCACCTCGATGATCTCCAGCAGGCCCCGCACCGCGTGGCCGTCGGAGTCACCCGACAGCACTCCGGCCAGGCCCACGGCACCGTAACGGTCGTCCGGGGCGGCCGTGTTGGTGTTGAGGGCCGGGTTCGGGCCGCTCATCTTGAACCAGCCCATCACCGTCATCCCCTCAACCCCTTTGAACGCCCGGAGAGTTGGCACGCCGGACGGCCCGTACACCCCCGCCTTCCAGTCGTCGTTGCCCTTCGCGTCCGGGGTGATCTGCCGTACCTGGAGCGAGGTCCGGCTGCCCCGGTGCGCTCCGTCGTCCGTGCGCATCCGCGCCCCGCCGCCGATCAGGTCGATGTCGGTACGGGAGAAGCCCAGGTCACGTTCGCGCGCCGGGTTGCCGCGGACCGGGTGCTCGAAGTCGTAGTACGCCGCCAGGTGGGGGCGTAGGGAGGGGAGTACGCTCCCTTCTCCTCTTCCTCCGCCTGCGGGTGCCGCTGCTGTGGTGGCCAGGGCGGTCAGCAGTGCGGCGACTGCTGCCGCGAGCGTGTTCCGTCTGCTGCGCATCTACGTTCTCCTTGGAGTCATCGGCGTGCGGGCCTGCCGCCCAGATACAGCTCGCCCAGCTGTGGGTCCGCGAGCAACTCCCGTGCCGGGCCCGCGATATGGACCCGGCCGAGGTCGAGGACACAGCCGGTGTCGGCGGCCTCCAGGGCGCGCCGCGCGTTCTGTTCGACCAGCAGTACGGCGGTCCCCGCGTCCCGCATCCGGACGATCTGCTCGAAGACCACCCCGGTCGCCTTGGGATCGAGCCCCATCGACGGCTCGTCAAGGAGCACGACCCGGGGCTCGACCATCAGCGAACGCGCGAACTCCACCTGCTTCTGCTGCCCGCCGGAGAGCAGCCCGGCCAGGCTCGTCCACCGCTCGGCCACGACCGGGAACAACTCCCGTACGAAGTCGGCCCGTTCGGCGACGAGCGCCTTGTCCCGCAGGGTGTAGCCGCCGAGCAGGACGTTCTCGGCGACCGTCATCTCCCTGAACACGCTGTGGCCTTGGAGGACATGGGCGACTCCGGCCGCCAGCATCCGCTGCGGTCCACGGCCGGTGACGTCCTCGCCGTCGACGAGGATCCGGCCCGAGCGTGGGGTGAGGAGACCGCTGGCCACCTTCAACACGGTGGACTTTCCTGCCCCGTTGGGCCCGACCAGGCAGACGATCGCCCCGGCCGGTACGCGGACCGTCAGCCCGCGCAGGACCAGCGCCGCCCGGCCGTATCCGGCGCGGATGTCGTCGAGTTCGAGAAGGAAGGCCGGGTCGGTGCCGGAGCTGGCCCCCGAGCCCGGGTCGGTGTGCGCGTCAGACGCCAAGGTATGCCCCGAGTACTCGTTCGTCGGACTGGATCAGGGAGGGCGGGCCCTGTGCGATCGGCCTGCCGCGGTCGAACACGACGACGTGGTCACTGAGGCTCATGACCATGTCCATGTTGTGCTCGACGATCAGGAACGTCCGTCCCTCGGCGTTGAGTTCGCGCACCAGGTCGCCGATGCGGTCGATGAGCGCCGGGTTGACCCCGCCCGCCGGCTCGTCCAGCAGGATCAGCTCCGGCTCGCTGGTCAGTACGCCCGCCAGCTCCAGCAACTTCTGCTGCCCCCAGGAGAGTTGGCGGGCCTCGGCCTGCTCCAGGTGCTCGATGCCCATCCGGGTCAGCCAGTAACGGGCCCGCTCGGTCTCCGCACGCGTGCCCGAGCGTCCGAGCTGTCCGGTGAGACCGTGCGGCCGGACGGCGGCCAGGAGGTTGTCCAGCACGGTCATCCGGGGGAAGACCCGGCAGAGCTGGAAGGAACGCCCGATGCCGGCGCGGGCGATCCGGTGCGGGGGCCTGCCCGTGAGGTCGCGTCCTCGGTACGTGACGCGACCGGAGTCCGGGCGGATCATCCCGGTGACACAGTTGAAGAAGGTCGTCTTGCCCGAACCGTTGGGCCCGATCAGGGCGTTGACCTTGCCGTGGTGGAAGGTCACGCTGGCCGAGTCGAGTGCGGTGACTCCGCCGAAGGCCTTGGTGAGCCCGGTGGTCGCGAGGCTCGGCTCGGGCTCCGCGTCGGACTCCGCGTCGGGCTCCACCTCGGGTGCCCTGTCAGGTGCCGCTTCGTTCACTGTTCCTCACCTCCGTCGTGTCGCGCCCGTCGGTCTCCTCGAACTCCCCGCCCCGCTCCCGCAGTTCGGCCGCGGTCACCTCCCGTATGGAGGCGTCGCCGGTCCGGCGGAACCGGCCGAGCAGGGCGCCGGCGGCCGGGATGACGCCGTCCGGCATGAACGTCACGACGACGCCGAGGAGCAGCCCCGCCACGACCAGATGCAGAGGTGTGTCCCCGTACTCGACCTTGGAGTACTCCAGGGCGTACCCGACGATCAGCGCTCCCAGCAACGGCCCGTACAACTGGCGTACGCCACCGAGCAACGCCATCAGCACCATGTACGACCCGCTGAGGATGGAGAACTGGAAGACCGGGTCGAGGTCGCCGAACCACAGGGCGTACAACCCGCCGGCCAGCGAGGTGAAGGCGGCGGAGACGACGAAGACCACCAGCTTGTACGTGAACGTGGGGATGCCGAGCGACTGCGCCTTGTCCTCGTCCTCGCGGATCGCCTTCAGGCCCATGCCGAACCGTGAGCGGTCGATGACCCACCAGACCAGCAGGGCCAGCGCGAGCAGGGAGAGGAAGAGGAAGTAGAAGGTGCGGTGGTGCTCGGCACGCAGCATGCCGGGGAAGGGCCGGGGTACGACCAGGCCGCGCGAGCCGCCGGTGAGGGAGGCCCAGCTCTGGAAGACCAGCAGCAGGATGAGGACGAGGGCGATGGAGACGATGACGAAGGAGGCACCGCGTACCCGCAGGGCGGCGTAGCCGACCGGGACGGCGAGCGCCGCCACCAGCACGGCGGCCACGAACAGCGCGGCGAAGGGCGGGAGTTCGCCCTTGGCGACCAGCAGTCCGGTCCCGTACGCCCCGAGTCCGGCGAACGCCCCATGTCCCAGGGAGACATAGCCCGTGAAGCCGCCGACGAAGTTCCAGGAGGTGGACAGCACCGCGTAGTTGAGGATGGCGATGCCCACGGTGATCTCGTAGGGGCTCGGGGCCATGGACGGGAAGGAGAGCGCCACGGCGGCTGCCAGGAGCAGGACGCCGAGATGGACGTACCGGGGATGGACGAGTCTGGACCTGAAGTCAGAAGAATCAGAACCGTTGCGCAAGCCGCCCCCCGAAGAATCCCTGCGGCCTGACGGCCAGCGTGGCGAAGAGCGCGACGTAGAAGACGGTCTGCGCCCAGGTGGTGGACAGTTCCAGTTGCAGCAGGCTCTGCAGGATGCCCAGCGTCATGGCGGCGATGGCGGCGCCCGGCACACTGCCGAGTCCGCCGACGACGATGATGGCCATCAGCGGGCCGATCCAGTGCCAGTGCAGCGAGGGGTAGATGGTGGTGTCGAGGGCGAGTGCCGTGCCGCCGACGGCCGCCGTGGCGAGACCGAGGCCGAACCCGTAACCGGCGATCCGGTCGGTGTCGATGCCCAACAGCCGGGCGGCGTCCGGGTGTTGGATGGTGGCGCGCAGGGCCTGGCCGAACCGGCTGTGCTTCATGAGGAGGTAGAGGCCGAGCAGGGCGAGTGCGGCCATGCCGAAGGCGATCAGCTTCACCACCGCCACGCGTGCCCCGAGGAACTCGATGCTCGCGGAGCTGTAGCCGAGCCGGACCCGGCGCTGGGTGCCGCTGAACGCGTACCCGAGCAGCCCCTCGATGACCAGCGCCACCGCGAACGTGAGCAGCACGGACATCATGGTGAGCGTCGCCGGGCGGAGCCGGGTCAAGAGCAGCCGTTGCAGGGCGACGCCCGCGGCGAAGAACAGGGGCACGGTGACGACCAGGGTGAGGAGCGGGTCGACGCCGGTCTCCCGGTGCGCGAACCAGGCGAGGTAGGCGGCCAGGATCAGAAAGGCGGAGTGGGCGATCATCACGACGCGCATCACGCCGAAGTAGAGGGTGAGGCCCGCCGCCAGGAGGGCGTACAGCCCACCCAGCAGCACGCCGAGGACAAGGCTCTGGAAGACGAGGCTCGCGGAGGGCACGCCGGCCTCACCACTCCGGCTTCGGATAGACCAGACCGGTTTCCTTCTGCGCCTCGGGGAGCACGATCTGGATCTCGCCGCCGACCCACTGCTGGATCATGTGCGCGCTCTGCGGCCGGCCCTTGTCGTCCCACTTCAACGGGCCCACGACGGTGTCCACTTGATTGCCGCGGAGCCACTCCACCAGCTTGCTCTGGCAGTCCGGGTCCTGGGAGGCGCACTGGGCGGCCTCGACGGCGGCGGCCACCACCTGACCGGTCGTGTAGGCGTTGGCCTCGTCCTCCTCCGGCGCCTTGCCGAACTGCTCGGTGTACTTCTCGACGAACTCCTTGTTGGACGGGTAGTCGGCCTTCTGGGTGTAGCCGGTGGGCGCGAGGATGCCCTCGGTCTTGTCGCCGATGGCCTTGGCGAACTCCGGCTGGGTGGGCGCGGTGGAGAAGGCGGCCAACTTCGGCTGGTAGTCGAGCTGTTGGAGGGCGACGATCAGGTTGACGCCGTCCTGGTACTGGGTGCCGCCCACCACCATGTCGGCCTTCGAGTCGGCGATCTGGGCGGCGATGCTGCCGAAGTCGGTGGTGTTGGGCGGGTAGACCTCGTCGGCGACGGTCCTGACGCCGCCCTTCTCCAGCTTCTCCTTCAGCCCGTACGCGGTTCCCTGGGCGAAGGGGTCGTCCATGGCGGCGTACGCGACCGTCTTGGGACGCTCGCTCGCCGGCATGGCCAGGATGTGGTCGGCCAGGAGGTTGTAGTGGTCGTCGGCGACGGCCGGAGCGGCGTAGAAGAGGTTCTTGAAGCCCTGCTCGAAGACCTCCGGGGCCGCGCCCGCCGGTTCGACGAAGAGCATCCCGTACTCCTCGGCCAGCCGCGCGGACGGGACGACGAGCCGGGTGGAGAACGGCCCGAAGAGCAGGTCGACCTCGTCTCTGCCGATGAGTTGCTCGTAGTCGGAGACGACGCGGTCGGCGTTGGACTGGTCGTCGAGGATCTTCAACTCGACCTCGCGGCCCAGCAGTCCGCCCTTGTCGTTGACGATCGTCGCCCAGGCCTTGTAGCCCCGTTCGACACCCTTGCCGGGTTCGGAGAAGTCGCCGGTGAGCGGTAAGGAGACACCGATGACGATGGGGTCGTCGGCGGAGTCCTGGGAACCGGCGCCCGAGCCGCAGGCACTGGCGGCGAGTAACAGGGCGAGGGTGCCGGCGGTGATCCCTGCTTGTCTACGGCCTTGTTTGCGGTGCGTTCTGGTCATCGCTTGACACCCCTCGTGACTTCCGTGTGGTGGCGATCGAGCCCGCGGTAGACGTAGTGCGGGGCGTCGGTCCTCGACGCTCGCGACAAGGTGCGTACGAGAGCGTGGTCGGGGGAGAGCGCGCAGGCGGGGTCGGTGCGGGCGGCGTCACCGGTGAGCGCGTGGGCCTGACAGCGGCAGCCGCCGAAGTCGATCTCGCGGCGGGGACAGCCACCGCAGGGTCCGGTCACCATCCACTCGGTGCCGCGATAGCGCTCGAAGGCCGGGGAACTGGTCCAGATCCACTCCAGGGACCGGTCGCGTACGTTCGGTACGTCGTCCGGGCCCAGCAGGTCCCGGGACGCGGGGCAGGGCAGGACGGCGCCGTCCGGGGCGACGGTCAGCGACACCGCGCCCCAGCCGCCCATGCACGGCTTCGGCACCCCGTCGAAGTGGTCCGGTATGACCCACACCAGCTCGGTGGTGCCCGCCAGTTGCTCCCGCCGGCGCTCGACCGCCTCCCGGGCGCGGGACAGCTGGTCGCGGGTGGGCAGCAGCGCGGTGCGGTTGCGCAGGGCCCACCCGTGGAACTGGACGTTGGCCAGCTCGATCCGCTCGGCACCCCAGGCCACACCCAGGTCCACGATGTCGTCGACGGCGTCGAGGTTGTCGCGGTGCAGAACGACGTTGAGGCCCAGCGGCAGACCCGCGTCCCGTACGAGACCGGCGGCCCGTTCCTTCGCTCCGAACGACCGGTGACCGCCGATCCGGTCCGACGCCACCGGATCCGCGTGCTGCACCGACAGCTGCACGCTGCGCAGTCCGGCGGACACGAGCGCGGACATCCTCGCCGCGCTCAACCCGACGCCACTGGTGACCAGTTGGGTGTAGATCCCGGCTCCCTCGGCAGCGGCGACGACAGCCGTGAGATCGCGGCGGAGCAGCGGCTCGCCACCGGAGAGATGCGTGGTTACGACGCCGAGGTCCGCCGCCTGCCGGAACACGTCGGCCCATTCCTCGGCGGAGAGTTCGTGTGAACGGCGCGTGAGTTCCAGGGGGTTGGAGCAGTAGGGGCAGTGCAGCGGGCAGGCGTGGGTGAGTTCGGCCAGCAGGGCCCAGGGAGGCGGCGGAGCCGTATCCGGAGGTGGGCTCGTCATCTCAGCCAGCCCTCCTCGCGTACCCGGTCCAGGAACCGGGGTACCTCCTCCGCCACGGGGGCGCCCGGGAAGCGTGCCGCCAACGCGTCGACGATCTCGCCGACCTGTCGGTGCCCGTCGCAGAGCCGCAGGACATCCGCCGCCCGGCCGCTGAGGACCACTACCCGCTCCGGCAGGACCAACAGTTCCGCCTGGCGCACCCGGTCGTGGCGGAGCACCACCGAGCGCGCCAGCGCCGGCCGCCACCCGGTCCCAGCCAAAGTCCCAGTCCCAGTCCCAGTCACCGTCATACGCGCTCCTTTCGCTCACCGTGTTCGATCGCGTCGAGCAGCGACCACAGCACGTCGCACTTGAAGGCGAGGGCCGCCACGGCACGCTCCTGGTCGGCCTCGGTGCGGGCCCAGTCCAGGACGAGGCCCAGTGCCTCGCCGCTGTCCTGTCGGCCCTGGGTCTCGCGAGTACGGAAGTACGCGAGCCCGTCGGCGTCGATCCACCGGTAGTGACGCTCGAACGCGGCGATGCGCGTGCGCATGATGCCCGGCGCGGACAACTCGGTGAGGGACGCCGCGACGGCCTCCAACGGGGAGCGGAGCCGGCAGAAGTTGACGTATCCGTCCACCGCCAGCCGTACGCCGGGCAGTACTCCCTCGCCGGACAGCAGCTCGGCCCGGTCGAGCCCGGCGGCCTCGCCCAGCCGCAGCCACCGCTCGATGCCGCCCTCTCCCTCGGCCCGGCCGTCGTGCTCCTCGATCCGCCGCAGCCACATCCGGCGCAGTTGCGGGGTGCCCAGCTTGGCCAGGACCAGGGCGTCCTTGACGGGGATGTGCCGCTGGTAGTGGAACCGGTTGAGGATCCAGCGGCGCAGCTCGTCAGGGGTCAACTCCCCTTGATGCATACGTATGTTGAAGGGGTGACGGTCGTGGTAGTGGTCGCGGGCCACGGCTCTCAGCCGATCCTCGAAGTGCCGATCCTCGAAGTGCCGATCCTCGAAGTGCCGATCCTCGAAGTGCCGATCCTCGAAGTGCCGATCCTCGAAGTGCCGATCCTCGAAGTGCCGGTCCGCGAAGTGCCGGTCCTCGAAGCCCCTCGCGGCACCCAAGCCGCTGTCTGTGCTCACAGTTGGATCACCATTCCGTCTCCGGCCACCTCGATGCCCCGGTCGGCCAGCTGCTTGTACTGCGGTGCGTTCGGATCGACGAGGGGATTGGTGTTGTTGAGATGGGTGTAGAGACAGCGGGCGCGAAGTGGCACCAGGCGCTCGGCGGTGCCGCCCGGTCCCTCGATCGGGAGGTGCCCCATACCGGTCGCGGTGCGGGTGGAGATGCCCGTGCGCCGGGGCTCCTCGTCGTCCCAGAACGTGCCGTCGACGATCACGCAGTCGGCTTGCTCGGCAGCGGTCTGCAGAGCGTCGGGCCAGGCGGCCAGCGCGGGGGCGTAGACGACCGTCGTCCCGTTGGCGCGATCGGTGAGAAGCAGGGCCACGACCCAGGAATCACCGTCGGGCACGGGCAACTCGGCCGCGTAACGGGGGCGTTTGGCGGAGACGGGGATCGCGCTGATCGTGAGGGACGAGTCCTCGGTGAGCGGTACGGGCCGCTCCGGGGGCAGTTCGCGCCAGGTGAGGGGGGTGTACGGGCCGAGGATGGCCTCCAGGCGCAGCCCGGTGAGCAGTGCCTCGCGTACGGGGTCGGTGGCGAGCAACTCCAGTCCGCCGGCGCCGGCTTCGCGCAGCCGGGCGATGCCGAGGGTGTGGTCGAGTTCGGCGTCGGTCAGGATCAGCCCGTCGATCGGGGTCCGCCGCGAACCGGGACCGGGCTGCAGGGCCGGGCAGTCCTCGATCTGGTCGCCGATGTCGGGGGTGGCGTTGATCAGATACCAGTGGTCGTCGGACGCCTGTACGGCGAGAGAGGCGTGGCGGCGGCGCCAGTGCGGGTGTGCACGTGCCCCGGAGCAACCGGGACACGCACAGTTCCACTGGGGTACGCCACCGCCCGCCGCGCTGCCGAGCACGTGCAGCAGCACGGCGGCGGGCTAACGGTCGCTCAGGAAATACGCGGTGACCTCCAGCGCGGTCTCGATGACCACGTAGTCGGGGGTCTGCCAGCTCTGCGCCTCTTCGTCGACCTGCTGCTGTACGGATTCGGTCATGTGCCGTACCTGCCTTCCGAGGGGGGAACCTGTGGTGCAGCATCGCCAGCATCTGCCAGCCGGGTCAATGGGTCGGCGGCAAAGTGATCCGATCTCTAGTTGGCTGAAAATGCGAACCCCAAGGTCGGCTGCTGTCGGGTCTGTTGGCAAATATGCTGTTGAGATGGTAATGGCAAAGGGATTCGTCAGGTGAAGGTATGAACCTTTGGCTTTAACCGTCCTTGGCCCTCGACCACATACCTCCTACCTTCCGGAGGGCTCTCCCCGACACCCCCACAGCGAGGAGTTCGCCCATGCGCGCATTCCGAACCATCGCAACGGCCGCTGCCGTGGCCGCCCTCACCACCGGTCTCCTCGGCGCCGACAGCGGCACCGCCTCGGTCCCGTCGGCCATCCGAACCGTCTCGTCCGGCTGGACCGTTCCCTGGGGCCTGAGCTGGCTGCCCGACGGGTCGGCGCTCGTCACCGAACGGGACTCCTTCAAGCTCTTCAAGCTCACCCGGGCGGGCACGAGGACCGAGATCGGCAAGGTGCCCAATGCCGTGACCACCAGCGGCGAGGGCGGTCTCCTCGGCGTCGCGGTCTCACCGAACTGGAACAGCGACCACTACGTCTACCTCATGCACTCGGCGGCCTCCGACAACCGCATCGTCCGGATGACGTACGACGGCACCTCGCTCGGCGGCTACACGGTCCTCGTCACCGGCATCGCCAAGAGCAAGTACCACAACGGCGGTCGCATCAAGTTCGGCCCGGACGGCCACCTCTACGCCACCACGGGCGACGCGCAGAACAGCAGCCTCGCCCAGGACCGGAACTCCCTCAACGGGAAGATCCTGCGGATGACGAAGGACGGCAAGCCCGCACCCGGCAACCCGTTCGGCACACTCGTCCTCTCCCTCGGCCACCGCAACCCCCAGGGCATCACCTGGGACGCCCAAGGCAGGCTCTGGGAAGCCGAGTTCGGCAACAGCCAGTACGACGAGCTCAATCTGATCGAGTCCGGCAAGAACTACGGCTGGCCGGTCTGCGAGGGCACCTGCTCCACCGCCGGCATGACCAGCCCCAAGCGGCAGTGGACCGTCAGCGAGGCCTCCCCGAGCGCGGTCGCGTACGCCGACGGAGCCCTGTACATGGCGGCACTGCGCGGCGAGAGGCTGTGGCGCATCCCGGTCAGCGGCACCAGCGCCGGCACCCCCACCGCGTACTACACCACCCAGTACGGCCGACTGCGCACGGTGGAGAAGCTCCCCGGCAAGAACAGCCTGTGGCTGGCCACCACCAACGCCGACAACAACGGAGGCGAGCCGGACGGCGCGGACAAGGTGTTCCAGGTCGATCTGCAGTAGGACGCCGGCCGGCCGTAACCGGGTGGTGCAGTAGGCGGCGGGTCCCCCGAATGGCTCGCCGATGCGACAGGCGTCGGGGCTGGGCCTTCACTGGAGAGCATGTCCCGCCTCGACCAGGCGCGCGCCCGGCGCCTTCGCTCCGCTGTGGGCCTGGGCCTGATCGCGGCCCTGGCCGGCGGCGGCTGCACGGGCCCCGCCGACACCTCCTCCGCCGCCATCCATAAGGTGGCCGCCCCGACGTCGCCGCTGCCCACCGTCCCGCCGGCCCAGCCGCCGCCGCGCCTCACACGGGCCAAGGTCGACGCAGCGGTGGACCGGCTCGACGGAGTGGTACGGGACGCCATGCGCAGGACCGGTGTGCCGGGGGTCGCCGTCGGTGTCGTCCATGACGACGAGGTGCTGTATCTGAAGGGCTTCGGCGAACGGAAGGCGGGCGCGGAGGGCAAGGTCGGACCCGACACCGTCTTCCAGCTCGCCTCGGTCTCCAAGCCGGTCGCCTCGACGGTGGTCGCCGCGGCCGTGGGCGAGAAGACCGTCGGCTGGGACGACCCGGTCGTCGAGCACAGTCCCGGCTTCGCCCTCAAGGACCCCTGGGTCACCCGCCATGTCACGCTCGCCGACCTGTTCTCGCACCGCAGCGGGCTGCCCGACCACTCCGGGGACCTCCTGGAGGACCTCGGCTACGACCGCTCGTACATCCTGGGGCATCTGCGGTACGAGCCGCTGGCTCCGTTCCGCGCCAGTTACGCGTACACCAACTTCGGGCTGACCGAAGCCGCGGTCGCCGTCGCGCGGGCGGCGGGCACCAGCTGGGAGAACCTGTCCGCCGACAAGCTGTACCGGCCGCTGGGCATGGACTCCACCAGCTCCTCCTTCGCCGACTACGAGAAAGCCGGGAACAAGGCCGTCACCCATGTGAAGCAGGGCGACACCTGGCAGGCCGAGTTCGTACGGGACGCCGACGCCCAGAGCCCGGCGGGCGGGGCCAGCTCCACCGTCCGGGACATGACGAAGTGGCTGCGCCTGCAACTCGGCAACGGCGAGTTCGAGGGGCGGCAGGTCGTCGACGCCGACGCGCTGGACGAGACGCACCTCCCGCACATCGTCTCCGAGCCGCCGCACGCGCCGGCGGGCAGGACCGGGTTCTACGGGCTCGGCTGGAACGTCGGCTACGACGACCAGGGCAGGCTGAAACTCGGCCACTCCGGCGCCTTCGCGCTGGGCGCGGCCACCAGTGTCACGCTGCTGCCCTCGGAGAACCTCGGCATCGTCGTCCTCACCAACGGCGCGCCCATCGGCGTACCGGAGGCGATCGTCAGTACCTTCCTCGACACCGCGCAGACGGGCGGGCCCACGGTCGACTGGCTGACGTTCATCGGCCCGCTCATCCAACAGGCGGCGGCGGGCGACCGCTCCGAGACCGACTACACCAAGCCTCCGGCACCGCGCGCACCGGCCAGGGCGGACGGCGCCTACACCGGAACGTACGCCAACGACTTCTACGGCCCGATGACCGTGAGCGCCCAGGGCGACGACCTCGTCATGCAACTGGGGCCGAAGAAACAGCGGTTCACCCTGCGGCACTACGACGGCGACACCTTCAGCTACCGCACCACGGGCGAGAACGCCGTCGGGCTGTCCGGCGTGACCTTCGGCGTCGGGTCCGACGGACGCGCCGACAAGGTCCGGGTCGAGAACCTCGACACGACCGGCCTCGGCACCTTCACCAAAAAATGAGCCCCAGCCCGCCGGGCGGTCTCCCCTTTACCCCCGGCGGCTACCTTGTCCGCCATGACGCGCACCCCACAAAGCGACGACCAGTCCCCCCGCCCCCTCACCGGCAAGGTCGTCGTCATCACCGGCGCCGCCCGAGGCCAGGGCGCCGCAGAGGCCCAAGCCCTTACGCAGGCCGGAGCCACGGTCATCGCAACCGACGTACGCCCGGACGGAGTTGGAGACTGCCGGAAGCTCGACGTCTCCAGCGAGGCCGACTGGGCCGCCCTCGCCGCCGAACTCCGTGACACCTACGGCGACATCCACGGCCTCGTCAACAACGCCGGCGTCATTCAGCGGGACCGCCTCGGCGACGTACGTCCGGACGACTTCGCGTACGTCCAGTCGGTGAACACCGTCGGGCCGCTGCTCGGCATCCAGTACCTCGCGCCGCTGATGCCGCCGGGCTCGTCCATAGTGAACGTCGGGTCGTCCGCCGCGCTCACCGCGTACTACCCCGTGGCGTACACCGCGAGCAAGTGGGCCCTGCGCGGGGTTTCGAAGATCGCGGCGACCGAGTTGGGGCCGCGAGGCATCCGCGTCAACACCGTGCACCCGGGCTACATCGAGACCGAGATGACCGCGACCGCCACCCCCGCCTTCCGGGAGGCGATGTTCCGCGAGACGCCGCTCGGGCGCAGCGGCACGGTCGACGACATCGCGCCCCTCGTCGTCTTCCTGCTCTCCGACGCGTCGTCGTTCATCAGTGGAGCGGAGATCCCCGTGGACGGAGGCCTCACCGCGCACGGCGGGGTCAAGTCCGTCTCGGACGCGATGAGGCCGGACGCGCCGGACCAGTCGTAGTCGACGCCGACCCGACGCCGACCCGACGCTCCGTCAGGCGTGCGATAGGTTCGTCCGCCATGACCGGACTCGGAACCGTCGCCTGGCCACCTGCCCCGATAAAGACCGAACGGCTCGTGCTCCGCGAGTCCGAGGCCCGGGACCGTACGGCGTTCATCGAACTGCACGCCTCGCCGGAGGTGCACACCTACCTCGGCGGTCCCCGGTCGCGTGACGAGCTCGAACGCGAGATGCCCGAGGTGCCCGAGCAGTGGCCCGGGAGCTTCGTCGTCGATCTCGACGGAGCGATGATCGGCCAGATCCTGCTCAGGAGAGCGACGGAGCACCGCCGCCCGGCAGCCGCCGGGAAGGCCGATCTCGGCTACCTCTTCCTGCCGTCCGCGTGGGGATTCGGGTACGCGGCCGAGGCGTGCGCGGCGGCACTCGGCTGGCTCGCCGGCGCGCTTCCCGGCGAGCCGGTGGTGCTCACCACCCAGACCGCCAACGTCAGCTCGATGCGTCTCGCGGCGAAGCTGGGGTTCACCGAGGTGGAGCGGTTCGAGGCGTGGGACGCCGAGCAGTGGCTCGGCATGCGGTCCCCGGTCACGCCGTCGGGCTGAGCCGCCATTACGCCGTCCCACCGATGTCCCGTCAGACCGGCACAAACACGAGGTCACCATACGTCCCAGTGTCCCGGCGTCCCACCGGGCGCCGATTCCTTGCCGGGCGCCGAAGCCTCCTGCCAGCGTCGCCATCGTTCGCGTCGCCGGACTGGAACTGGAAGGGGAACACCACCGTGAAACGACTACGCCGTATCTGTCTCGCCCTGGCCCTCACAACGGGCCTGTCGCTCACCACCGCCGGCGTCTCGACGGCGGCACCCGAGGCCGCGGCCGCCTGCCCGGGTCTTCCTGGTCGGTCCGTCGGATTTTCTGTACTACATCCCCAACGAGACCGTCTACTTCAAGCTGTGGCGGACCGGGGACGGCATCGCCACCATCAACCGGTCGGCCTGCAACAAGACCGAGTACGCGCTGACCAATGGCCACATCCGTAGGTGGCCCGGCGGCGGGGCCAACGTCTACACCTGGAGGGCGGACGGGGTGCTTCCCCACAGGGGAGGGAAGCACCCCGTCAGACCGACCTACAGCCGCCCGTGACACCCCTCATAAGCCGCCCCCGACCCACACCAGCAAACCGCTCCCCGCTGAGGAGGCCACCCCACAGCCTTCCCCCGGGCCGCCAGCGTCGTCGCGTACTGCGGCAGCAGTTCCGCCTCCCCCGGAGACGCCCCCTCCGAGGCCGCGAAGGCCTCGTACGACGGCACCGTCCCCGTGACGATCCCCAGGTTCGCCGTGCCGGAGGCAGCTAGCTCCCTCAGCGAGGCCTCTATCGTCGCGAGGTGCTCCTCGTGCGAGGGGTACTCGTCCGCCAGGGCCGGGTACGCCTCCACCAGCTCCGCCAGTTCGTCCGCCGGCCAGTGCAGTACCGCCACCGGGAACGGGCGGGACAGCGCCTCCCGGAACGCGCCCAGTTCCGCCCGTAGCCGGGAGATCTCCGCCTCCAGCTCCGCCGGGTTGTCCGAGCCGAGGGACCAGACCCGCTTCGGGTCGTGCAGCTCGTCCAGCGACACCGACGACGAGTGCAGCGTGTCCGCCAGGGTGTCCCACTCGTCGTGGGGCACGCCCAGCATCCGGCGTACGCGGTGGCGGCCGTACAACAACGGATGCGTCGAGTACGGGGGTTCCTGCGCGTCCGAGACCAGCAGACGGGCCGCTTCCGTGAACGTCTCCTGCGCCGCCTCCAGCTCGTCGTGCGATTCCAGGGACTCCGCGACGATCACCCAGGGCGCCGGGTCGCGCGGGGCCTCGGCGCGGACGCCGTCGATGATCGCCCGGGCCTCCGCCTCGTGGCCGTACTCCCACAGGTTCGAGGCCTTCAGGGCCCGGACGAGATGGGGGTTCTCCAGGGAGCCGGAGCCGGAACCGGAGTCGGAGTCGGAGGATTGGAGCAGACGGTCGTACAGGGCCGTCGCGGCGGGGCGGTCGCCGGCCAGTTCCAAGTGGGCCGAGGCCTGCAGGAGCAGGTGTTCGGCGTCCTCGGGATAGAGGCCGGCGGTCCGCTCCAGGCGGGCCGCTTCGGCGACGTGGTCGACGTTTTCCGCAGGCGTGTCGGGGCGCATGAGATCACCGTACTGCCGACGACCGACAAAGAAGAGGGGCGGCCGAGGAGCGGTCACCGTGCGGGGAGGTGCCGGGAACGGCGCCTCCCCTCAGCAGTGGCTCAGCGCTCGCCGCTACGCCCGGCCCTCAGATCGTCACCCCGTCCACCTGCAACGTCTGCACCGCCCCCGCCGCGAACGGCACCGCCACCGTCTTTCCGCTCAGATACGTGTCCGAGCGGGCCGTGTAGAGGTCGCCGCCGCCTCCCGTCACCGTGTTCCAGCGCGGGACCAGCCCGCCCGAACCGCCCGTCACCGTCGTGAAGTTGGACAGGTTGAAGGTGAAGGTCTGGGCCGAGGTGGACGTGTTCACGGCCACTATCACCAGGCGCTTCGCGCTCGCGTCGTACGCCGCCACCGCGTAGCTGACCCCCGTGTCGAGGATCGTCATGCCCGGGCGGATGTGCCGGCTGAACTGGGCCATCACATAGTGCTTCGTCTGGACCGTGGTCGGCTGGAGCGTGCTCGGGTTGTAGGCGATCATCGCCCAGCCCGCCGTCGGGTCCATGACCTGCCAGTAGACCCAGGCCGTGGGGTGCAGCCAGCGGAAGTCGTAGCAGAGGTTCGACGCCAGGGTCAGCCCGGTGCCGTCGCTGTCGCCCGTCTCCGAGTTCCACAGCTTCTTGCCGGACGTCGTCACCACGTCCGTGTAGAGGAGGTCCCGGCGGCCACCTGACCCCTGGTAGCCGTGCACGTTCACCTGGTTCACCAGGGCCTTCGTCGACGAGCCGAAGGCCGCCCAGGTCGAGCGGGCCACGTCGTAGTTCGTCTCGTCCGAGGCCGAGATCCTGACCCCCGTCAGGCCCCGGGCGTCCAACTCGCTTCTCATGTACGGGAGTACGGCCGCCTGCACCGCCGCGTCCATGTGGCAGCCCTCCTGCGTACCGGTGGCCGTCCACCAGCTCGCCGAGGGCTCGTTGAACGGGTCCACCGTCGCGAAGTTCACGCCCCAGTTGTTCTTCGCGTACAGCGCCACGGCCGCCAGATGCGAGGCGTGCTGGCGGTAGTTCCAGGTCTGGAGGTTGTTGCCGCCGCCCGAGGCGCCCGACGGGTTGTGGTTCGAACACATCCACCACATCGGAGAGTTAGCGAACAGCTCGGTCGTCGCCCCGCGCGCCACCGCCTTCGTCAGCGCCGCCCGCTGCGTCGCGTCCGCCGACCAGTCCCAGGCCGAGGACGTCGGGTCCTCGTTGTTCCAGTCCTGCCAGTAGCCCTCGATCTGCTTGTACGCCGGGATGTTGGCCGACGCCACCATGCTCTCGCCGTTGACACTGTTCCAGCTGCACGCGCCGAGGTTGTAGCGGGCGATGTTCAGGCCCAGGCCGGGCAGCGAAGTCCCGTTGTACGTCACCGACTTGGTGGTGAAGAAGAGGTCCGCGAAGTCGTCCCGGGCGCCGAACACATTCGCCCACCAGGCGAGCGAGGTGCCCCACCCCTCCCAAGTCCCGTACGTCGTACCGGGGGTGACCGCGATGGTGGCGTCGGCTCGCGCGGTGCCCGTGGCCAGGGCACTGCCGAGGACCGTGCCCCCTGCCGCGGCCAGCAGGGATCTGCGTCGGATCATGGCTTCTCCGTCCGGATACTGACTTGTCCCGTTCATGCCATCAGGAAGCATCAGGCGTGGTGGGCGAGGTTGTCGAGAGTTGTGACACCCCTTTCTAAAACCACTGGACAAAGGGGGCTCACGGGGAGCGGACGGACAGGCCTGGCTACTTGGCGGGGTCTGCCCTATCGTGCGGGCCGGCGTCCCCATCGTCGCGAAGGAGGCGTACGCATGTGGGCTCGGGCTCGTCGTCGCGTGATGTGGACCTGCGGCGAACTCCTCGTCACCCTCGGTACCGTCCTCGCGCTGCTCGTCGTCCACCAGCTGTGGTGGACCAACCATCAGGCCGAGCGGGGAGCCCAGCGGGAGGTGCGGGCACTGGAGAGGGAGTGGGAGGAACCCGGCCTCCCGAAGAGCGGCTCCGGATCCAGTTCCGGCTCCGGGTCCCTCGACTCCGCACAGCAGTCGCCCGACTCCTCCAGCGCCGCCGAGTCGTCCGGCCCCGCCCGCGCCACCAACTCCCGTTCCTCCACCCATAGTTGGTCCCAGGCGTACGCCATCCTCAGCATCCCCCGCCTCGGCCTCCGCGTCCCCGTCGCCGAAGGCGTCAGCAAGTCGCGCGTCCTCAACAGGGGTTACGCCGGCCACTACCCCGGCACCCAACAGCCGGGCCAGGCAGGGAACTTCGCCCTCGCCGGGCACCGCAACACCCACGGCGAGCCCTTCCGGTACATCAACCGCCTGCGGCGCGGCGACGCCGTCCAGGTCGAGACGGTCGACGCGGTCTACTCGTACACCGTCGACCGCACGCTCCCCCAGACCTCCGCCCGGGACGACGGCGTGATCAGTCCCGTACCCCGCTCCACCGTCAGGCCGGCCTACGGCTACCGCACCCCCGGCTACTACCTCACCCTCACCACCTGCACCCCTGAGTACACGTCCCGCCACCGTCTGGTCGTGTGGGGCAGGCTCACATCGATGCGCCCCCGCTGAGTCAGAGGCTTCCTGTATAACGAACAGAACGAACAGCAGGACAAACGACTGTGCGAGAAGCGACTGTGTGAGAGGAGGGCGTGGACATGATCCGGAGCTGCAATCCGGTCGTCCGGTTGAACCCGCGTGCCGCCGCCGCGCTCTTCCTGCTCCTCGTCGAGGTCGTGCTGCTCGACTCCGGCAGCCTCTCCGCCGCCGTCGCCCTCGCCGCGACCGCCGCGGCCGGGTCCGCGTTCGCCGCCTGTTCGCTCATCGCCTCGCGCTGTGCGCCCGCCGTACCGCCCACCCGGGTCCGTACGGCCATCCGCGACCGGGCCCGCCGTACCGCCTTCCTGCCGCAACGGGACCCCGACGCCCGTGGCCGCACCCGCCCCCGCGCCCCGGGACTCGCCCTCCCGACGGCCGCCGCGTAGGGCACAGCAGCACCGACAGCCGGCATCCCCAGCTGACATCCCCGCGCGGGCCGTCATGCCGATCTCCGTACGCCGCATCCGCGCATCCACGGAATCCCCGGTACGACGAGACCCCCGGAGGGCTCACCTCACCATGTCCGCGTTCCTGTCCGCTTTCGCCAGCCTGGTCGGCCACCTCGCCGACCTCCTCCAGCCCCTCTTCCACACCTCCTCGGCCGCCGCCGCGATCGTCCTGTTCACCGCGTTCGTACGACTCCTCGTGCACCCCCTGTCCCGTGCGGCGGCGCGCGGACAGCGGGCGCGAGCCGCGCTGCAGCCGAAGGTCGCCGAACTGCGCAAACGGCACGCGAAGGACCCCAAGAAGCTCCAGCAGGCCGTCATGGCACTGCACGCCGAGGAGAAGGTCTCGCCGCTGTCGGGATGCTTCCCGAGCCTGTTCCAGCTGCCCGCGTTCTTCCTGCTCTACCACCTGTTCTCCAACCCGGAGATCGGCGGCGAGGCCAACGGACTCCTCACCCACCGGCTCTTCGCCGCACCCCTCGGCGACCGGTGGGCCGACGCGCTAGGCGGCGACGGGATCTTCGGGGCCGCCGGGCTCGTCTACGTCGGACTGTTCGCCCTTGTCGCCGCCGTCGCCACCTTCAACTACCGGCGTATGAAGCGCGTGATGGCCGTCAACCCGGTGTCGGTGGACGCCGGTGGTGGCGAGGCGGTGCCCGGGCTCGCCTCCGCCACCAAGTTCATGCCGTTCATGTCCTTCTTCACACTCTTCTCCGTGGCCGTGATGCCGCTGGCCGCCGCGCTGTACATGGTGACCAGTACGACGTGGAGCGCCGTCGAGCGGGCGGTGCTGTACCGCTGGCAGCTGGCGCCGCGGGCCGGCGCGCAGTCCAGTACGTGAACCGGGTATTGCGGACCGCACGCCGACCTTGGAGGATCGACCAGTCCTCCGATGACTGGTGACCGAGGGAGAGAGCGACATGAAGCTGCTGCGAGTCGGTACGGCGGGTGCGGAGCGGCCCGCGCTGCTCGACGCCGAGGGAACCCTGCGGGACCTCTCGGGGGTCGTCCCGGACATCGACGGGCCGCTGCTCGCCGACGACGCGGCGCTCGGCCGGATCCGGGCCGCCGCCGACGCCGGTGAGCTGCCCGCGCTGGACGCCACCGGGCTGCGGATCGGGCCGCCGCTGACCGGCATCGGCAAGGTCGTGTGCATCGGGCTCAACTACCACGACCACGCCCGCGAGACCGGCGCCGAGCCGCCCGCCGAGCCGGTGATCTTCTTCAAGGCGGCGGACACGGTCGTCGGGCCGTACGACACGGTGCTCGTGCCGCGCGCCTCGACGAAGACCGACTGGGAGGTCGAGCTGGCGGTTGTCATCGGACGTACGGCCCGCTACCTCGGCTCGCACGAGGAGGCGCTCGCGCATGTCGCCGGGTACGCGGTCGCGCACGACGTGTCCGAGCGGGAGTTCCAGCTGGAGCGGGGCGGGACGTGGGACAAGGGGAAGAACTGCGAGACGTTCAACCCGCTGGGGCCGTGGCTTGTCACCTCGGACGAGGTGGGGGATCCGCAGGGGTTGGCTCTGCGGTTGTGGGTGAACGGGGAGTTGAAGCAGGACGGGACGACTGCGGAGCAGATTTTCGGCGTTGCCGAAGTTGTGCGGTATGTCAGTCAGTTCATGACCTTGTATCCGGGGGATGTGATCAATACGGGGACGCCGGCGGGGGTTGCGTTGGGGGCGCCCGAGCCTAAGCCGTTCCTGCGGGCTGGGGATGTGGTGGAGCTGGAGATCGAGGGGCTCGGGCGTCAGCGGCAGGAGTTCAAGGACGCGTGAGGGTTCCTGTGGGTTGGTTGTCGGCCGCGCGCCGGTGGGGGCTGATCGCGCAGTTCCCCGCGCCCCTAAAAGGTGCCTGCCGCGCCGCCGTTGAGATGATCAGGTCCTTCAGCCGGCTGACGTACAACCGCATGTTCTTCTCTGCGATGTCCGTGTCGGGGTAGCGGGCCGCGAACTGGAGGCCCTCGTGGAGGCGGGTGGTCCAGGCGCAGACCTGGTCGCCGTAGGACACCCGGATCAGGCCGTACGCGTTGAGGTTCTGCCAGTGTTCCGAGCCCGGTACGGCACGTGTGTCCACGAAGGAGACGATCGAGTACAGGTCCGGTGAGGTGGGCCGGAAGTCGGAGCCCAGGAGCTTCAGTACGCGGGCGATGGGCATCCTCGACAGGGGCCGTTTCGCCCGCAGTGCGGTGCGGACCAGGTCAAGGGCGCCGTCGAAGTCCGACACCTGGCCCACCGGGATCTCGATCGGCGCGCCGCCCACGTACCAGCCCACCGAGTCCGACCACTCCGACCTGGCCCGGGTGTGGAAGGGCACGACCGTGCGGTAGACCTGTACGCCGCTGATCTCGCGCACGATGAGCGCGGTGGCCGCGAGGATGCCGATCATGCTGCCGCCGTACGGACGGCAGTACGCCTCGAAGGCCGCCGCGTCCGCGTCGTCCGTGAGCCACTCCTGCATCAACTTCTGGGTGGGCAGCGGCCCTTCGGGGTCGAGGCCGAGGTCGACGGGGAAGTTGGGCAGCTTGCCGTCGCAGCGGGCGATGAACTTCCGCCAGTCGGCGACGATCGCGTGCGTCTCGTCGATCCCGTCGGCGTGTGTACGTTCGGTCGCGCAGAAGTCGACGTAACTGGCGACCGGCGCCGAGTCCACCGTCCTGCCGTCGAGGCCGGCCGTGTAGAGCTGGTGGATCTCGGCGGGGATGCGACAGATCGAGTACGAGTCGACGTTGGTGTGGTCGAACGCCATGTAGACGCTGGTGCTGTCGTCCCTGACGACCGCGCTGTAGATGAAGTTCGGCCAGGTCAGCGCGTCCGCCGCGATGTCGAACCGGTCCTGCAGATAGCGCGGGAGTGCCGCCCCGTCCTGGAAGTCGCCGACATCCTCGCGGTGCAGGACGACGGCCTCGGGGGAGAGGGTGAAGCGCCGCAGCTCGTCGGGGCCGTCCGCCCAGCGGAAGCCGCTGCGCAGGGTCTCGTGGCGCAGCGTCCAGGCCCGCAACGCGCCCTGGAGGACGTCGAGATCGACCCGCCCGGGGATGTCGAAGGCCGTGCCGAGCCAGGTCGGTACGAACAGGCCGTCCTCGCGCACCGATCGTGCGGTCCGGACGTGGGCCTCCTGTACGTACGCGGGTGGGCGGGCATCCTCGGGCAGCCCGGCCACGGTCTCGACGGTCGTCGGATGCAGGGTCCAGGTCACGAGCCGTCCGGGCCGGATCTCGCAACGCTGGATATCGGTGATTCGCACGGGACTTCTCCGTTCGCATGCGTGTCCCCGGGCTCCTGGCTCTCGCCCGATGACACGTGCAGACCAACGACCGGAGACATCCGGAGGAAACGCCACCGCTTCAGGGTTGGGCAGATCCCCTCCAGTCACCCTTCAGTCCCTTACGTCTCTCTCACGTCCCTCCCGGTTACTTCAGGAGGTCGGCCAGGCGGCGCCAGCCGTCGCGGGGGAGGACGTCCCGGGGTCGGTCCTCGACGACTTGGAGGGTGACGTGGTCCGCGCCCGCGGTGAGGAAGGCGTCGATCCGGCCGCGGATCCGGTCGTCGTCGCCCCAGGCGTACACCGCGTCGATCAGCCGGTCGCTGCCGCCGTCCGTGAAGTCGCTCTCCGTGAAGCCGATGCGCAGGAAATTGTTGGTGTAGTTCGGCAGTCCCAGGTACATGGAGAGGTAGTCGCGGGCGGTCGCGCGGGCCCGGTCCGGGTCCGAGTCCAGGACCACCTTCAACTCCGGTGCCAGCAGCGGGAGTTCGCCCAGCGCCTCGCGGGCCTGGGCGGTGTGTTCGGGGGTCACGAGGTACGGGTGCGAGCCGGCCGCGCGGTCCCGGGAGAGCCTCAGCATCTTCGGGCCCAGCGCGGCCAGCACCCGGCGTTCGGCGGGGTGTCCGGCCGCGTCCAGGGCGTCCAGGTACTCGACCATCGTGGCGTACGGGCGGCGGTACCGCTCCGTCAGCGGGGCGTGGCTCACGCCGAGGCCGAGCAGGAAGCGGCCGGGGTGGGCTGCCTCCAACTCCGCGGCCTCGGACGCCGTTTCGGTGGCCCCGTACTGCCAGATGCTCTGGATGCCGGTCGCCACGACGAGCCGCGAGGTCGCCTCGACGAGCGGAACGGCGTGCCGTACGCCCGGGCTGCCGCCCAACCAGAGGGCGCCGAAGCCCAGTTCCTCCAGTTCGGCGGTGGCCTCCGCCCGTTCGGTGAGCCCGTCGGGGTCCTCCGCGCGCAGCCCGCCGCTCCAGATGCCGTACCGCCCGAGGGTTTCCTTCAATGACGTCATGTGCAGTCCCAACCGGAGGCTCCCTCGGGATAATTCCCGACGCACGAGCTCCGCTGCACCGTGGCTACACCTTGAGGAACGTCTCCAGTGCCTCCACCACCAGCCGGTGGTCCTGGAGTTGGGGCAGCCCGGACACCGTCACCGACCCGATGACACCCACGCCCTCGACGGTGATCGGGAAGGAGCCGCCATGGGCCGCATAGACGTCCGGGTCGAGGCGCGAGTCGTCCTCGAACGTCGTGCCCTTGGCGCGGAACCGGGCGCCCACCAGGTAGGAGGAGGCGCCGTAGCGCGCCACGACCCGGCGCTTGCGGTCGATCCAGGCGTCGTTGTCGGGGGTCGAGCCGGGCAGAGCGGCGTGGAAGAGCTGCTGACCGGCCCGGTGGATGTCGATCGCCACCGGCGCCTGCCGCTCCCGCGCCAGCTCCACCAGCAGCGAACCCAGCGCCCACGCGTCCTCGTGACCGAACTGCCGGAACACCAAGTGCCGTTCCTGCGCTTCGAGTTCCTCGACGCTCGGGGTGAGTTCGGGTGCGATGCGCGGCCCGAGCGAGGGCTGTCCGCCCGCCTTGTGCCCGCCGGCCTTCTGGCTGTGGCTGTGGCTGGTCATCGCAGGGTCACCGTCACCTTCTCGTTCGCGGAACGCCGGGCCGCTTCCAGTACGTCGAGGGCGGCAGCCGCCTCCAGGGCGGTCACCGGGTTGGGGCCACCGTCGCGCAGGGCGGCGGCGATCGCCGAGTAGTACTTCTCGTACGAGCCGGGCAGCGTCGGCTCCGGCCGCCCGCCACCCGTGAGCGGGGACTCGCCGGCCCCGACCCGCCCCCACATGCTCTCGGGTTCGAGCCCCCAACCGGCGTCACCAGGGCCCCCGCCCGCCTTCAGGGTGTCCTCCTGCGGATCGAGGCCGTACTTCACGTATCCGGCGCGCGAGCCCAACACCCGGAAGCGCGGCCCGAGTTGCGCGGTGGTCGCCGACACGTACAGATGACTGCGGACACCGCTCGTGTGGGTGAGCGCGATGAACGTGTCGTCGTCGGTCTCGGCGCCCTCGCGGCGGATGTCCGTCTCGGCGTAGACGGAGTCGACGGGTCCGAAGAGGACGAGAGCCTGGTCGACGACATGACTGCCCAGGTCGTACAGGAGCCCGCCGATCTCCGCCGGATCGCCGGACTCGCGCCAGCCACCCTTGGTCTGGGGCCGCCACCGCTCGAACCGCGACTCGAACCGCCACACGTCACCCAGCTCGCCCTCGGCGATCAGCTTGCGGAGCGTCCGGAAGTCATGATCCCAGCGGCGGTTCTGGAAGACGGAGAGGAGCAGTCCCTGCTGGTCGGCGAGGGCGGCCAGCTCACGCGCCTCGGCGGCCGTGCCCGCGACCGGCTTGTCGACCACGACGGGGAGGCCTGCCTTGAGGGCGGTGGTCGCCAGGGGTACGTGCGTCTTGTTCGGGGACGCGATGACGACCAGGTCCAGCTCGGCGGCGCGGGCGAACAGGTCTTCGGGCGTCGCGGCGATCCGTACGTCCGGGAAACCGGCGCGGGCCTGGGCCTGCCGCTCGGGGTTGGCGGTGACGACCGTGTCGAGGACGAGGCCCTCGGTGGCGGCGATCAGCGGGGCGTGGAAGACGGAGCCCGCGAGGCCGTAGCCGACGAGGCCGATGCGCAGGGGAGTGCCAGTCGTACCAGTCATGGTGTCCACTTTGGCAACGCTGTTGCCAAAGTGCAAGCAGCGGGGAGAATGGTTCTGTGAACAGGACGAGTGCCGCAGCCACGGCCATCACCGGCACCACAGGCACCACCGGCACCACAGGCATCGCCACGGCTCCCGGGGCGAATCTGCTGGCCCTGCGCAGTCACAACACCGCGCTGGTGCTCGACCTGCTCCGGACGGCGGGCCCGGACGGCATCAGCCGCCTCGAACTGGCCGAGCGCACCGGTCTCACCCCCCAGGCGGTCAGCAAGATCACCGCCCGGCTGCGTACGGAGGGCCTGGCCGCGGAAGCGGGCCACCGCGCGTCGACGGGCGGCAAGCCGCGCACGGTGCTGCGCCTGGTCCCAGGGGCGGGGCACGCGATCGGCGTCCACCTGGACCGTGACGAGGTACGGACCCTGCTGGTCGACCTCACGGGCGCGGTGGTGGCGGAGCGGCTGTCCCCGCTGGACCTCGGCGCGGGTGCGGACGTGGTGGTGGAGAGGGTGGCCAGGGAGGTGGAGGCGCTGCTCGACGGCGGTCCGGAGGACGTCCTGGGGGTCGGCGTCGCGCTCCCGGGCCCGCTGGACCACGCGCGGGGCGTACTACACCGGGTGACGGGATTCCCCGAGTGGGACGGATTCCCGCTACGGGATGAGCTGGCGGGGCGGCTCGGGGTGCCGGTGGCCGTAGACAAGGACACCAACGCGGCGGCGCTTGGGCTGGCGGTCGGGGGCGAGGACGGCTCCTTCGCGTACCTGCACCTCGGTACGGGGCTCGGGGCGGGGCTGGTGATCGGCGGGGCGTTGCACCGGGGGGCGCGGACGGGCGCGGGTGAGTTCGGCCACCAGGTCATCCAGTTGGACGGACCACTGTGCGGGTGCGGGGACCGGGGGTGCATTGAGGCGCTGTGTCTGGGGGCGGTGGCTCGGGGGGAGCTGGACGAGGCGGCGCGTGTGTTGGGGGCTGGGGCGGCGAATCTGGTGGGGCTGCTTGATATCGACCGGGTGCTGTTGGGGGGTCGCACGGTGGCTGCGGATCCGGAGCGTTTTGTGCGGGGGGTCGCGGCGGTTGTCGCCGAGCGGGCTCGGCGGGAGGGGGTGGAGGTGGCGGTGCCTGTGGGGGTTGCTTCTGGTGGGGTGCGGGGGGTTGCGGTGGGGGCGGCCCAGTTGCTCCTTGCGCCGCTGTTCGGGCGGGCCGACTAGGGGGTTGTTGGTTGGGTGCGGGCCGGTGGGGGCTGGTCGCGGAGTTTCCCGCGCCCCTAAAAGCGGCCGGTGGGGGCTGGTCGCGGAGTTTCCCGCGCCCCTAAAAGCGGCCGGTGAGGGTGATCGCGGAGTTTCCCGCGTCCCTAAAAGCGGCCGGTGGGGGTGATCGCGGAGTTTCCCGCGTCCCTGAAGGACGGGCCGGTGGGGGCTGGTCGCCCGCCACCCCCGGTATCGGTCAGGCGGCGGGGTGGACCCGGAGAAGGAGCAGGTCATACTCCGGGCCGTCGGCGCTGTTGCGGTACGGGCCGGCGTACTCGTACCCGAGCCGGTCGTACAGACCGCGACCGCCGGTGTTGTCAGGGCGGACCAACAGGGAGGACCACTCGGGGTTGATGGCCTTGAGCAGCTCGGCGTGCAGCCGTGAGCCGATGCCCTGGGACTGCCACGAGGGACTGACGGCCAGTTCGCACAGCCCCATGAGACGG
This sequence comes from Streptomyces sp. GQFP, assembly GCF_021545335.1. Taxonomy (GTDB): domain Bacteria; phylum Actinomycetota; class Actinomycetes; order Streptomycetales; family Streptomycetaceae; genus Streptomyces. Next base: position 6,612,010 of record NZ_CP089312.1, read on the forward strand.
CCTGCGCGGACGTGCTCGGGGATGTCCGGCAACAGGGTGGGCCCGTACCAATATTCCGGCGTGCATGGGAACGCGTAGCCGAATCCCACCATCGTGCCGTGCGCGTACGCGGCGACCAGGGTGAAGCCCTCGTGCCGGAGGTGGCCGACGACCTGGCGGCGCAGCGCGGCGGCGGACAGGCCGTCGGTGGATGCGCCCGGGGTGTTGACGAGTTCGGGGTGAGCGTCGGCCCAGATGTCGGCGATGGTGTCGAGCAGGGGCGGGACCTGGCCGGTCCCGTAGGTGCGGATCACGACGTCTGTGCGGGTGCTCGGGGTCACGGCCGTCCTCCTCCGGTGGCGGTGGTGGTGGTGCGGTACTCCTCGATCCAGCTCGCGACCGCGGGGACGCGGTTGTGCCGCTGGAGCGCGCCCGCGACGCTGTGCAGCGATTGCAGCAGCCGGTCGGAACGCACTTCGGGGAGAAACTGCAGGAGTCGGCCCGCGGCCTCGGCGGCTGCCTCCGGCTCGGGTCGCTCCCTCACCGAATGCTGGATGGCGATGTCGGCGGTGTACAGAGCGCGGTTTCGGGCGAACGCCGTCCCGGCGTCTGTTTCTCGGCACCGAGACGCAGAGACAGGACCGCGCATGCGCCGTCCAGCAGGAACGTGCGCCGTTCCACCCAGCCACCCTCCTGCTCCAGCCCGTACGTGCCGGCGGCCGGTGGTATGGACAGTGCTGTTGCTCCCATGCGGCCACCAACCGTGCGTTGCACCCGACCGCCTCGCCCAGCGAGGTATCCACTTCGACGATGCGTTTCGCGAACTCCTGGCGAGACATCTGGAATTCGTCCACGCGCACGGCGCGCAGTTGGACGTTGGGGCTATGGCGACGGTCGGCCATACCGGGCTCCGGTGGCAGCATCCGTGTGTCGACAGGGGTGCGGAGACCGTGCCGCTCCCGTCTCCGTCATGCCCCGATCTTGAGGCCGGATCACCCGCGCCGGCGGGAGCGCGGCGGATCTGCTGTTCCCCCGCATCGACCCCTCCGCCGTCCCGGCCGTGGTCGACGGCGACTGCGCCCTTGGCGAGGACGACTTCATGAGCGGTGCCACGGAGGACCGTTACCCGGACCACTTCGGCCTCGCACCCGGTATCAACGGCGGCGGGGACGACATCGCCCGTGCCACCGTCGCCGACCGGCTCGCCAGGCTCCCGCACCACCAGATCGTCCTCGGCCACGACGTGACGGCGAACGCGGACTTCCTCGCCAAGCTGGCGGGCGTCCAGTAACCGACCTCTCCGGGAACGTCGTTCAGCGCCATCCCCCGTGCTTGGGCCTGGACGACGTCGGAGGCCTGGCAGCTGCCTCGACCGCAGCCGCTGGGGCTCCGTTGCGTGTACGTGCCCGTGCGCGTGGACCTGGGCAAGAACTCGTCGATACGCCCGCGGAGATGCGGGGGTCGATGGTGGACGGCGCGGTGAAGGTTCCCGTCTTCGACCCGGCCCGGGTCCACAGCCACTCGACGAACATCACCATCGCGCCCGGGGTGACGGCGAGCAGCGGCACGCCGCTCTCGTTGCAGAACTTTGTCCAGCTCGCCCACTCCTGGGGGTAGCCGCTGCGGGTCCGTTCCGAGCGGCCGTCGGCGACGGTGCGCACGGCCCGGTGGTCGATGTGCTCCTGCACGGCCCGGGTCGCGGCGTCGTAATCCTCGGGCCCGGCCGGCGCCGCCGGGATGAAGCCCCCTTCGACCGCCTTCAGGCTGTCTGGCATGATTCGCCCTGTTCACCCGAGATCGGCCCTCATCTGGACTCCGGATATGGGGAGCTTGTCCGGGAACCACGGAACGGGCGGGGACGCGGCGCTCTCCTCGACGCAGTGCGGTCGGTTCAGCCCGCGCACCGCGCCGAAATTCCGCGTCGGCCGATCAACGCCCGCACTACGATGCGCGGATGAGCGAGCTGGTGCCGGCCGGACGGCGCACCCTGTACCAACGCGGGCCGCTGCGTCGCGTGCTGCTGGACACCTCCGTATTGACCACGGACATCGTCGCGGCCACCCGGCGGCGGGACCCGTCGTCATTCGTCGCCGGGGCGCGGGCGGGGACCGTGCGGTGCCTGATCCCGGTTCACGTGTGGGAGGAGGTGCCACGCGTGCTGGCCGACCGGCACCACGAGGGCGGCCAGTTCGACCTGGGGCGGGCACTGGAGCTGTGGCAGTCCCGGTACGCTCCCGTCCTGTACGTCGTGGACACCTCCGGCCTGCCGATGACCCCGGAGGCTGACGTCCTCGCGGGACGGGACGCCTCCGACGTGCCGATGCTGCTGCTGGCCGGGGTGATCGCCCCGGTGGTCATCATCGGGACCGACCCGGACCTGGTCGACAGCGGGCTCGCGGTCGACAACTGGGTCGCCCTGCGCTCGGCTCTGGGGGACGTGGGGGTGACGGAGGGTCGGATGGCCGACCTGGAGCGGCAGACCAGTGCCTTGGCGAACCTGACCGGCAACTTGGCCGGCGCGGCGGCACGGCTCGGCGATCCGAAGCGGCTGGCGGTCGCGGCGTTGGTGGGCACGGTGGCGATCGGGGCACTGTACTGGCGGCGCCGGCAGCGCCCGCGCGTCCCCTCGAAGCGGCAGCCGGTGCTGCCTGTGATGCTGGAGCGCGCCTCGACGCAGATGGCCGCGCTCACCGCGCGGCACACGCGGGGTGAGGACCTGTGGCGGCAGGCGGAGCTGGGGACGCCCGGCGACACACTGCTGCACCGGGTCGCCCGGACGCTGGTCAGGGCCCGGGAGCCCCTGACCCGCACGGCGATCGTGGAGCGCCTGGGCGAGGCCATCCCCGGTGCCGGGCACACCGGGCGGATGGCGGCCGTCCTGGACGTGCTGACCGCCCACGCGATGTTCGTGGACGTCACAGGCCGGGGGCACTGGCAGGTCGGCCGCCTCGGTGGCCGGTAACCCGGCGCCCGCGCCCGTGGGACGAACCGCCCAGGCCCCGGGTGGGCCAGCCATTACCTGCTGGCCCACCCTTCGCCGTACTCAGAGGCGGTGCTGGACCCGCAGCACGGTCACGTTGACACAGGCCATTCCGGATGCGGACGCCACCTTCACTTTGCCCGCGTGAGCGGCCGGACCATGTCCAGTGCTCGTAGCTATGGCCAGGTGGTGAGTAACGAAACGCCGGATTTACTGCGGCAGTGAGCCCGGAAGGCTACTCGCGGGTTACTTGCCACCTGGTTCGCCGTTCGTTCACGGCACCTCAACTCCGGTAGCCCGGGGCGCCCCCTAGGGGCGCGGGGAACTGCGCGACCAGCCCCCACCGGGCCGCAGCCAAACACTCAAAGCCCCTGCGCCGATCAGGCGCATTCGTGCGGTCGTTCGGAGCGGTGCCGTCCGCTGACACCGTTGCCCCGGCATGGTCATGTGTTCATGCGACTGTGTACCTGTGTGATCGTGACTGTCCTTCTTGTCGTGCCCGGAGGCCTGTCCGCCGGCCCCGCCCACGCGGCCACCTGCGCCGCCACCACCCCCACCGACCGCACCTTCCCCCTCACCACCCGCATCCAAGGCGGCCCCGCCGCCTACGAAGCCGGTGGTCAACACCGGACCTGGCGGCTCGACCTCACCAACAACACCGCTCACCCCTGCACGGACATCCACCCCGTCCTCGTACTCGTCGACAAGCGTCGCGCCCTGACGCCGGCTCAGGCGCGGCTGGAGTTCTACGACGGGAAGCGCGCCCGCCCCTACCCCGTGCGGTTCGAGGTCACCGACGCCGACGAGACCATCGGGGTCTTCGACGGGGACGGGTTTCCCGGGTTCACCGTCGGGCCCGGGCGGACTCTCTCCGTGAAGGTGCGGCTCGCGATCCGTGCCGGGGCCGTGGCCAACGACGTCGTCGCCAACGCCGCCGTCGTCCAGCGGCACGCCGATGACGGCGACTGGGTCGGGCAGTCCAACGACTACCGGTTCAGGGTCGTCGCCCCCGGACCGGCGGAGGCGGAGACGACAGTCCCCGGCGCACAGTCCGCCTCGCCGTACGACGGTGAGCTCGCCGGTACCGGGCGCCGCGCCGCCGGTATCCGCCTCGCGGGCATCGCGCTCGCGCTCCTGCTGACCGGCGGCGGAGTCCTGCTGCTCGCCCGGGTCCGCGGGGCGGGGCGGACGTAAACCGGCCATTCCCTCAAGATCCGGGCTGTGACAGGCTGGGCCCACGCGGCATCTCGTACGCGTGTACGGCAGCGCAGGAAACGCAGCGCGAAGCAACGCAGTGCAGGAGCAGGAGACCGGACATGGCAGACCGCAAGCCCATCGACTCGTGGCTCACCGACATGGACGGTGTGCTCATTCACGAGGGCGTGCCGATCCCCGGCGCCGACGCCTTCATCAAGAAGCTGCGCGAGTCGGGCAAGCCCTTCCTGGTGCTCACCAACAACTCGATCTACACCCCGCGCGACCTGCACGCCCGGCTGCGCCGCATGGGCCTGGAGGTGCCCGTCGACAACATCTGGACCTCGGCGCTCGCCACCGCCAAGTTCCTCGACGACCAGCGCCCCGGCGGCACGGCGTACGTCATCGGCGAGGCCGGCCTGACCACCGCCCTGCACGACATCGGCTACATCCTCACCGACCACGAGCCCGACTACGTCGTCCTCGGCGAGACCCGTACGTACTCCTTCGAGGCCATGACCAAGGCCGTACGCCTGATCGAGGGCGGCGCCCGTTTCATCGCCACCAACCCGGACGAGACCGGCCCCTCCGCCGAGGGCCCGCTCCCCGCGACCGGTGCCGTGGCCGCGCTGATCACCAAGGCGACCGGCAGGAAGCCGTACTTCGCGGGCAAGCCGAACCCCCTCATGATGCGCACCGGCCTGAACGCGATCGGCGCCCACTCCGAGACCAGCGCGATGATCGGCGACCGGATGGACACCGACGTCCTGGCCGGCATCGAGGCCGGGATGCGGACCTTCCTGGTGCTCACCGGCCTGACCGGACCCGACCAGGTCGAGAACTTCCCGTACCGCCCGTCCGAGATCGTCGACTCCATCGCGGACCTCGTCGACCGTATTTGAGCCCGCCCTCAGGCACGCCCTCAAACCCTTCGGCACCCGTACGGAGCAGTCGTACCCGCTCCGGAGATGCGAACCGGCGTCCGGAGGAGGAGTCTCCAGGTGTCTGGAGGTTCACGATGGGTTCCATGCGGATCACTCTCTGTGCCGGCGTCGCGGTCGCCGCCGCGCTCACCCCTGCCACCCTGGCGTACGCCGCCGACGGGGGCGTCACGGTGACCCCGGCGTCCCCGGCCCCCGGCAGCGACGTACGGCTGGTCGTGCGCGGCTGTACGGGGAAGACGGGGACCGCGAAGTCGGAGGCGTTCGTCGCCGATGTGCTGCTCGCGGGGGAGGGGCAGGGCGGGGCGCTCGTCGGCGGGTCCCGCGTCCGCTCCTCGCTGGTCCCGGGCACGTACAACGTCACCGTCGGCTGCGACGGGCAGAACGGCAAGGTGAAGGGCACGATCGCCGTCACCGAAAAGTCGTCCAACACACCTGAGGCGTCCAAGAAGCCCGCGAAGCCCTCCGTGGCTGCCTCCGCTCCCGCTCCCGCCTCGCCCGTCGCCCCCGTGCCCGCCGGTGGCGGTGGCGCGGCCGACGAGCTGGCCGCCGACGCGCGGGGTGCCGGTCCCGGTACCCGGCAGGCCGTGGTCGGGCTGGTCCTCGCCGGTGTGGCGGCGGTCGTCGTGGCGGTGCGCAGTGTCCGCCGGGGCCGTGGGAGGGACTGAACCGCCATGTCCGACGACGACCGTGTACGGTCCTCCGGCACCGGGCGGCTCACCACCGGCGTGGCCTGGGCCCTGCTGCTCCTCGGGCTGTGGCTGTGGGGCCGCGAGGTGACCGACGTACGCCATGGCACAGCCACGCCGACCACCGGTGACATCGCCGCGGTCGGCCGCCCCCCGGACCCCGAACTCCCGCCCGCGCACCAGCCGTTGAGCGGCGCCCTGCCGCAGCGCGTCGACATACCCCAACTGGGCGTGCAGGCCCCGGTGGTGGCCCGCGGCCTCGACCGGCTCGGGGCGGTCGACCCGCCGCCCTTCGACCAGGCGGGCGTCGTGGGCTGGTACGGCTCCGGCACCCGGCCAGGCGCCGTCGGCACCGCCCTCCTCGTCGGACACGTCGACACCGAGACCAGGCCCGCCGTCTTCTACAAGGTCAGCACCCTGCGCCCGGGCGCGACGATCCGGGTCGCCCGCGCCGACGGCAAGGTCGCCGAGTTCACCGTCGACGACGTACGGGTCCTGCACCGCGACAGCTTCGACGCCCGACAGGCGTACGGCACCCGGCAGTCGGGCCGCGCGGAACTCCGGCTCATCACCTGCGGCGGTACGTTCGACCACGCCACCCGTACCTACACGTCGAACGTGATCGTGTCGGCGTACCTCACCGGCGCGGCCGTCTGACCCCGCCCTGCCCGGCCGACGACCCGCTCCCCCCAGAGCCGTCGACCGGGCTGGTCCTCGACCGCGCGCGCACGGGCTGCGGGAGTAACCCGGCGACCGGCGCGGGAGGTTCGGTGCCGCCCCTCACTTGCGGACGGTGAAGCATTGGCCGGGGCTGGGGCCGTCTGAGACGACTGTAGAACGGATGTGCGCCCAGGCCTAGAGGGGGAATGACGCCAAGTCCCGGTCCGTGGCTCTGTGTTATCGACGCAGGTCGTAGATAGTTCTATGCCCTGTGCCGCTGCTGGTGTTCCGGCCTTCGGTGGTCGTGCTCCGACCATGACCGAACAGGGTGTAACAGCTAGCCGACAAGGTACTGGTGAACTCGTGGGCCCCGGCCGTGTATGTCAGGATTGAGGCTTACGCCACTGCATCCAGGGGGGACCAGGACAGTGCACCCGAGGGGGAGTTCGATGTTCGGCAGTAAGGGGGCGTCCTGGGGGAGGGCGTCCATGGCGGTGCTGGGGGCGGCACTGCTGCTCACCAGTTGTTCCTCGTCCTCGGACAACGGGGACGGCGACGAGCCGGCCAAGGAACCGGAAGCCCTGATCACCCAACAGCCCAAGGGCACCAACCCGTTCTGGGTGAACCCGGACGGCAACGCGGCGGAACAGGTCGCCACGTACGTCAAGCAGGACAAGACCGCGGACGCCGAGCAGATCCGGAAGATCGCCGAGCAGCCCACCGGCGAGTGGATCAGCCCGGAGAACCCGGAAGCGGAGGCCAGAGGCTTCACGGAGGCCGCGCAGAAGGCGGACCGCTCCGCACTCCTCGTCCTCTACAACATCCCGCACCGCGACTGCGGCCAGTACTCCAGCGGAGGCGCCGCCGACGGCGACAGCTACCGCGCCTGGATCGACGGCGTCGCCAAGGGCATCGGCGACCGCGCGGCCACGGTGATCCTCGAACCGGACGCGGTCCTCCACCTCGTGGACGGCTGCACCCAGGACGAGTTCCACGAGGAGCGGTACGACCTGCTGAGCGGGGCGATCGACACCCTGTCCGCGCTGAAGAACACGAAGGTGTATCTGGACGCGGGGAACGCGGGATGGGGACACCCCGACCAGATCTTCGAGCCGCTCCAGTGGGCCGGGATCGAGAAGGCCGACGGGTTCTCCGTCAACGTGTCCAACTTCTACTCGACCGCCGAATCCATCGCGTACGGCAAGGAGTTGTCGGCGAAGGTGAACGGCAAGCACTTCGTCGTTGACACGTCCCGCAATGGGAACGGGCCCTACACCGGGGGCAAGGCGGACGAGAACTGGTGCAATCCGCCCGGGCGTTCGCTGGGCGAGACCCCGACCGTGAAGACGGCCGATCCGTTGGTGGACGCCTATCTGTGGGTGAAGCGGCCCGGGGAGTCCGACGGGGAGTGCAAGGGCGGGCCCAAGGCCGGGCAATGGTGGGTCGATTACGCGCTGAAGCTCGCGAAAGCGAGCAGCTGACCACGACCGGGTGAGACGTTCTTGCCCGGGGGCGGTGGTCGAACACCGCCCCGGGCAAGACCCGTTGAGAGAAATGCGTCAGATCACTTGGTGGTGAGGTAGGCGCGCTCGATCGTCTGGACCAGCGTGTTGCCCGAGTCGTCGGTCAGCTCGGCCCGCAGGGAGACGGAGCCGGGCTCGGCCGGGTGCTCCAGCGACAGATGGGTGCCGTCGACGGCCTCGGCCGACTGCCAGGTGGCGCCTTCGTCGTAGGAGACCTCGAAGGCGAGCTTCGCGGGCTGTTGGCCGGCCGCCGCGCCCTCGATGGTGAAGGGCACCTCGAACCGCTCGCCCGCCTTCGCCGTGCTGTCCAGGGACAGTTCGGGGGAGTAGCGGATCACCGACACCGGCAGTGCGGCCGGCTCGTCCTCGGGGGTCTCGGCTGAGCGGAAGGTCCACTCCGCCCTGACGCGCGTGCTGACCGACGAGAGCCCCGGGTCACGGGAGTTGTCCAGGGTCAGCTTGTAGGTGCCGGCCTGGTCGGGAACAGTGACTTCGGTGATGGTGTCGGCCGGGGAGGAGCTGAGAGGGATCTCCTCGCCGTCGACCTGGAGCGAGCTCTGGGCCGAGGCGGATCCACCGCCGCTGTCGTAGTGCCCGGCGCCGGTATCGGTCACGGTGTCCTAGAAGTCGGTGCCGCGCTTCTTGACGGACCGCATCGCCTTCCCGTTGACGGCGGGCAGCGCCCGGCCCATCTTCGCCCCGGCCCCGGTGAACGGGGTCATCGAGGGCGCCTTCTTGCCTTTGAACGTGACGATCAGCGGTACGTCGGTACGGCCCGCGTCGTCGTACCCGTCGGCGGCCAGCTGGGTCACGTCGAACAGCCGGGCGTCCAACTTGCCCTGCGCCAGCAGCAGTTCGGCGTCACCGGGCACGACCCGGGTGTGTCCGTCGACCATCTGGACGGAGAACGGCATCCGCTCCCGGCCCTCCGCCCGCACCACGCCGGTGACTTTTCCGGCACCGTCCACCGTGACCTGGTCACCGGTGATCAGGGTGACCGTCTTCAGCGGACCGAACTGGGGCCCAGGTCCGTCCGGCGGTCCAGCCGCTGTCGGCGGTGCGGCGCTCGTACAGCACCACCCGCGACTGCGAGGAGTCCTTGTCCTTCCCGGTGACGATCAGGACCTGCCGGGCGTTGTCGGGGACCTCGGCGAGCGTCCGGGGGCCGAGACCCGGCAACTCGGCCGGGTCGGAAGGGCTCGGGGCCGGGGAACTGGTGGCCGTGCCGATCTCGCCGGTCTCGCCTGCCGGGTTCGGCCCGGATCCGGTGGGAGCCGTGACGGGCGCGACAGCCCGGACGTCCTGCGCACCGGCGGCTGCCGGGGCGACGCCCCCCGCCGCCCCGGTGTCGGCGCCGGGGCCGCCGCACCCGGCCAGGGCGAGAGCAAGGACCAGGACCGCGACGGGAACCGGCACACGGGAGCCCACCGAGGAGAAGCGGTGCCTCATCGCGCCGACCCCGCCGTCCACTCGCCCCACGGCATGTTCCAGCCGTTGAGCCCGTTGTCGGGGGCGATCACCTTGTCGTCGGAGTTCTTCACCACGACTACGTCGCCGACGAGGGAGTTGTCGTAGAACCAGGCGCCGTCCTGACCGGAGTCGCCGCCGCCCTTGGTGTCGTTGAGCCCCACACAGCCGTGGCTGATGTTGGACCGGCCGAAGACCGAGTCGTCCCCCCAGTAGTTGCCGTGGATGAAGGTGCCCGAGGTGGACAGCCGCATCGCGTGCGGGACGTCGGGGATGTCGTACTGGCCGGCGAAACCGACCGTGGCGCCGTTCATCCGCGTCGAGATCAGCTTCTCGGAGATGACCATCCGTCCGTTCCAGGTGGGGGAGGAGGCGGCGCCCGCGGTGATCGGTATGGTCCGTACGGTGGTGCCGTCCCGGACGACCTTCATGGTGTGCGCGGCGGCGTCCACGGTGGACACCTGACTGCGTCCGACCTTGAACCGCAGGGTCTTGTCCTGCTCGCCGTACGCGTCGGCGGCCCCCTTCACCCCGGCGAGGCGGATCCTCACGGTGACCGTGGAGTCGGTCTTCCAGTAGTCCTCCGGACGGAAGTCGAGACGCTGCCCGCCGAACCAGTGGCCCACGACCGTCTGTCCGCTGTCGGAACTGACCTCCACGGCGGACTCGACGGCCTTCTTGTCGGTGATCGCCTTGTCGAAGGTGAACGAGACCGGCATGCCCACGCCCACCGTGGAGCCGTCCTCCGGGGTGTGGGTGCCGGTGAACCGGTCGGCCTCGGCAAGGGTCGTGAACGCCACGGTCCTGGTCGTGCGGTGGCCGCCGGCGTCGGTGGCCGTGGCGGTCAGCTGGTAGGCCGTCCCGTGCTTCAGGTCGCCCGAGGGAGCCCAGCTCCTCTTGTCCGGGGACCGTTCGCCGGGCACCGCCCGGCCGTCCGTGGTGGACAGGTACGCCTCGGAGATCGTGCCCCCTTCGACCGTGACCCGGCCTCCGGTGGTGACCGGGACGTGTTCCTGCCCGTCGGTGGCGTGCAGGTCAAGCCGGGGCCCCGTCGCCGCCCGGGCGACCTGAGCGGGTGTCTTCGCCGGGTCCGCGACGGGGTTCTTCGCGTCCGACGTCGTCGTCCCCGTGCTGCAGCCGGCCAGTAGGCACACCGAGACGGCCAGCAGCGCCAGGGCGGACCGGGCCGGGCCGGTGTGATGGGTGGTTTCTCCGCTGTGCATGGGGCCAGCGTGGAACGCGGATATCAGGAAGTGGTCAGGGTGTGGGAAGGACCGCACGAGGCCTGTTCACCGTGCTGACGACGCCTCCGCACACCTAAGGTCACCTGCGTGTGCGCATATATTCTGGTCGCCGAAGACGACGGCATGCAGGCCGAGTTGATCCGCCGGCTCCTCGTCAGGGAAGGCCATACGGCCACCGTCGTCTTCGACGGACGGGCCGCTCTCGACGAGGCCCGCAACCGCCGGCCCGACCTCGTGATCCTCGACGTGATGCTGCCCGGCCTCGACGGGTTCGGCGTCTGCCGCGTCCTGCGCCGGGACGCGGACATCCCGGTGCTGATGCTCACGGCCCGCTCCGCCGAGGACGATCTGCTGCTCGGCCTCGACCTCGGCGCCGACGAATACATGACGAAGCCGTACAGCCCCCGGGAACTGCTGGCCCGCATCCGCATCGTGCTCCGCCGCACCCTGCTGCGTCCCGTCGAGGAGGAATCCCCCGTACTGCGCGTCGGGGGCGTCACCGTCGACCCCGTACGGCACGAGGTCACCTGCGACGGCGCGGAGGTCGGCTGCACCCCGGGCGAGTTCGCCATCCTGAACGCCATGGCCGCCGAGCCCGAACGGGTCTTCTCGCGCCGCCAGTTGCTGGAACACACCCGAGGCCACGACCGGGCCTCCACCGAGCGCGCCATCGACATGCACATCCTCAACCTGCGCAAGAAGATCGAGCCCGACCCGCGCACCCCCGCACGGCTGCTGACGGTGTTCGGGGTCGGCTACAAGCTCGTGGACGGAAAGGGTCCCGCATGACCCGCCCGGCCGGCGGGACACCCGTCGCCCGTATCCCCTGGCACAAGAGCCTGCTGGTACGGCTGCTGCTCACCTCCGTGGCGATCGCCGTACTGTCCGTCGGCGCCACCGCCTGGCTGGCCGTGCAGCTCACCACCCGGGCCATCCAGGAGGAGCGAGGGCAGGTGCTCTCCGACGACTCCGACATCCTGCGCCGGCTCAGCGGCTACGCCGCAGCCCATCCCGACTGGGACGGCATAGGGCCCACCGTGCGCACACTCTCGCGCACGCTGGACCGCCGTATCACCCTGACCACCGCGGGCGGACGGCTCATCGCCGACTCCGCCGCGTCCGGCACCGCGCTGCCCGCCCGCGCCTCGGCCACCGTCGACCCGCTGCGTACGGACACCTACACCCAGCCCGGCGCCCAGCTCGCCGGCATCGACCCACGGGCGGTGGGGCCCTATCGGTTGTCCTCCGGCGCGGTCAGTGAGGTGAACGCGGCGGCGCTACTGCGGGTGAAGTGCCTGACCCGGTTCGGCGGCGGTGGCCACACCGAGCGGATGCCCAGCGGTCGTACGGTCGCCGTCGCCGACGGCACCTCGGAGGACGTGGTCGCGAGATGCGCCGACGAGACGGACAACTCGGCGATGCCCAGCGAGCACACGGCGCTGGTGGCCCTCGGGAAGCTGATGACCGGCTGCCTCCAGGGCGACTTCAAGGAGATGCCCAAACTGGACCCCTCCCTGCGGACACTGTTCGGCGAAGACGTCGTTCCCGGGATATCCGACAGGACGTACGAAGACGAGCGGACGCAGAACTGCATCGACACGGCCCGCCGCACCCAGCTCGACCCCTACGTCGCCCCGCCGGCGGTCCTCTACCTCGGCGACCGTGACCAGCAGCGGACCGGCTTCGACCTCTCACCCGCCAACAAGACGAAGATCGTCGGAGTCTCCGGTCTCGTCCTGGCCGTCACGATCGCCCTGACCGCCCTCGTCGCCGTACGTCTCGTCCGCCCTCTGCGCGCCCTGACCGCCGCCGCCCGGCAGCCGCCCCAGCACCACGCACGGGTCGCCGTCACCACCAAGGACGAGACAGGCTTCCTGGCCACCGCCTTCAACGACCTGACCGCCCGCCGGGAACAGATGGAGGCCCAGCGCAAGGCCATGGTCAGCGACATCGCCCACGAACTGCGCACCCCGCTGACCAATATCCGCGGCTGGCTGGAGGTCACCCGCGACGGACTGCTCGACCCCGACCCCGGGCTCATCGCCTCCCTGCACGACGAGGCACTTCAACTGCAGCACATCATCGACGACCTCCGCGACCTCTCCGCGGGCGACGCCGGCACCTTGCGGCTGCACCGGGAGCCGCTGGCCGCCGACGAGTTGATCGGCCAGGTCGCCGCCGCGCATCGCAGCCGCGCCGAAGCGGGGGCCGTGTATCTGGGGGCGGATGCCGATCCCGGGCTCTGGATCGACGCCGACCCGGTGCGGATGCGGCAGGTCCTGGGCAACCTCGTCTCCAACGCGCTGCGGCACACTCCGGCGGGCGGAACGGTCACGCTCGGCGCGCGACGGATGGCGGACGAAGTTGTCCTGACCGTGCGGGACACGGGGGCGGGGATTTCCCCTTCTGACCTGCCCCATGTCTTCGAACGGTTCTGGCGGGTCGAGAAGTCGCGCAGTCGGCGTACGGGGGGTAGTGGGCTCGGGTTGTCCATCGTGCGGCAGTTTGTCGAGGCGCATGGGGGGAGTGTGGCGGTCGACAGCACGCCGGGCAGCGGGGCGGTGTTCACGGTGCGGCTGCCGCGGGTGCGTGAGCCGGACTAACGGGTGCGTTGTCGGCTGAGGGCCGGTGGGGGCCGATCGCGCAGTTCCCCGCGCCCCTAGGTATGCGACCGGCGCCGATCGCTTTTAAGGGGCGCGGGGAACTGCACGACCAGCCCCCCACCGGCCCGCAGCCGACAACGCACCCCTAAAAGCGATTCGGCGCGCCCCTTTCAACGAGGGGCGCCGATCACCTACCCAGGGGCGCGGGGAACTGCGCGACCAGCCCCCACCGGCCCGCAGCCGACAACGCACCCCTGTACTAGGGCACCTTGACCCACTGCGCCTTGCTAGGCGTCCCCTGATCATCCGTAACGAACAGCATGTACCACCCCGACTCCACCAAATTCCGATTCTTCGGAACCGTCACCGTGACGCTGTCCTTCGTTTTCTTCAGGTCCAGGGCGATCGACCGCTGGTCCACATCCGTCACGTGCGTCGAGGCGCTCGGGCGGATCAGACGGGCCGTCTTGATCGTGGACGCGTGCTGGGACTTGAACGTCCCGGACGCGCCACGGGCGATCGTCTGGGGGCCGCCCGTGAGGGAGGGCTGCGCGTCGCGGTACAGGTACGGCGGCGTGTAGATCTCGATGCGCTGTTCGAACTTGCCCGGCTTGGTGTTGGCCTTGTCCGCGTAGAGGGAGTCCGAGCCGAAGAACATGACCCGGCCGTCGGGCAGCAGGATCGAGCCCGAGTGGTAGTTCCGGCCCACCAGCGGATCGGCGACCCGGTTCAGCTTGCCGGTCTTCGCGTCGTACATATGGGCCTGGAGGATGTTGGAGTCGCCGCGCCCCCGGTAGTCCTCCGAGCCGCCCGAGATCATGACCGTGTCGTCCGGGAGGATCGAGTACTGCGGATAGCGCGTGCCCTTCTCCAGGGACGGGCCGTCCGTGAACTCCGGGTTGGGTGAGAGGAGATCGATCAGGCGGGTCTTCTTGCTGGAGAGCCTCGACTCACCCACTCCGCCCCCGCCGATCACCATGTACTTCTCGTCCTGCGCCGGCGGCAGCAGCACCGTGCCCGCCGTCTCCAGCATGTTGGAGTCGCTCAGGCCCTTCAGCTTGGTGAACTTGTTGGTCCCCACGTCCCAGATGCCGGGGACACGGCCGACGTTGTCGGGGCCGTAGCCCGCGTTCGCGCCCGAGTAGAACATCTTGCCGTTCTGCATCAGGGAGATCGCCGGGTACGTCGGGAACTGCATGATCCCCTTGGTGTACGTCCACTTCTTGGTCTTCGGGTCGTACACCTCGTTCTTGCCCGGCACCAGCTGGCCGATCTCGTCCAGGCCGGAGAGGCTGAGGATCTTGCCGTCCGACATGGTGGTCAGCGTCGGGTACCAGCGGGCCTCGTTCATCGGGTCGACCGTGATGTACTTCTCGGCGACCGGGTCGAACTCGAAGGCCTCCCGGATGCCCTGGAAGTCCTTCTTGTCCAGGGCGAGCTTCTCGGCGATGCCGTACGTGTTGCGGGAGTCGGCGCCCGACAGGCCCTGCACGCGGTAGTTGTCCTGCGTACCGGTCTGGTACTTGGTGCCCTTCTTCTGCGCCTCCACGTAGATACGGCCGAGCCCGGGCGAGTTGCCCAGGAACTTGCCCGTCGCCTTGTCGAAGTTCTTCGTCGCCCGCTCCACCACGACCGGGTCCTTCGACACGAACGTCTTGCCGTTCTCCTTGCCGGTGAACTTGGTGCCCGCGGGCAGCGTGATCGGCTTGTCCGGGTTCTCGTTGTGCACCACCATCAGGCCGCCGGCCTTGGTGACATCACCCTTCAGCTTCTCGTACCGCTTCGTACCGCCCGCGATCAGCAGATTGCCGTTGGCGAGCTGGGTGTGGCCGGTGCAGAACAGGTCCTTCGGCGTGTCGATCTTCTTGATCGTGCCCTTGACCGGGTCCCAGAGGCGGGTGTCGAACTTCTTCGCGTCGAAGTTGTCCGCGTTGTTGCCGGAGCCCGCCACGAGCAGCACCTTGCCGGTGTGCAGCAGGGCCGCGTGGATGGTGTTCTGCCGGTACTCCTCCGGGAATTCCACCACCTCCCACTTGCCGTTCTCGGCCTTGTACTCCGGTCTGTTGATCTTGTAGTCGTGGTATTTCTCGGTACTGAAGCGGTACACCCACGGCCCGTTCATCCCCGCCAACGCGAGGACCACCGCCGTGCCTATCGCGAGACGACGGGCGCGGCGGCGGCCTGCACGGTCTGTCATTCCTTACGTCCCCCAAGTCCACCAAGGGCGATCTGCATGGTCTGGTCGTTGCCCTCGCTCCCTACGCTGCCCCCGCCGCTCCCGCCCGATGCGGCCCACTGGGGCTTGGGGCGCGGCGTGTGGGAGGAGTGAGGGGCGTGCGGGGCGTGTGGTGCGTGCTGGGCGGGCACGATCGGCTGTGGCGCGGGCGCCGCGTCCTGCGGTTCGCCGGCCGGGCGGGCGGCGAGCTTCTTCTTCTCCTGGCGCAGCATGTGCCGCCAGACGAAGATCGGCGTCGCGGTGATCGTCGTGGCGAACGTCGCCCAGATGATCATCGCGGGGTGCGAGTGCCCGAAGTAGAAACCGGCCCCGATCGAGCCGCCGAAGATCAGGATGAAGTACCAGTGGTAGCGGAACGTCCCGAACCAGCGGTCCGGGCTCGCCGAGTCGCCCTTGGGCGTGACCACGAACTTGCTCTTGCGCCGCAGCGCCGAGTCGATCAGGGCCTTCGCGTAGAGCGGCGCGGACAGCGCCGACATGACCATGCCCGCCACACCGCCGGAGCCCTCGGGCTCGTGCGGGGAGACGTTGTGCCGGCGGTTCCAGATGTACAGGCCGATCTGCAGCGCCGAGGCGTTGCCGTACAGCATCAGCCACACGGTCGGGTCGATGTTCACACCCGAGGCGCCGAGACCCAGGAACAGCGCACAACTCAGCGCCGCCAGGATCCAGTTGAGGGCGGACATCGGGTAGAAGATGATCATCATCGTGTAGTTGAAGAGCTTGCTCGGCGGCAGCGAGTAGAAGCCCTTCCAGTACTGCGTGAGGATCGTCTCGTACGTCCCGCGCGACCAGCGCATCTGCTGGGTGAAGAAGTCCGTCCAGGCACTGGGACCCTCACCGACCGCGAGCACGTCCGGCGTGTAGACCGAGCGCCACTTCTTGCCCGTCGCCGGGTTCTTGTGGCGGTGGATCTCGAAGCCGGTCGCCATGTCCTCGGTGATCGAGTCGTACAGCCCGCCGATCTGCTTCAGCGCCTTGATGCGTACGGCGTTGCTGGTCCCCACGAACATCGGCGAGCCGTAGCGGTTGCCGGCCCGCTGGATCAGGGCGTGGAAGAGGAACTGCTGCGACTCGGCGGCCTTGGTGACGAAGTTGTCGTAGTTCCCGTACACCTGCGGGCCGATGACGAAGCCGATGTTCGGGTCGCGGAAGAAGCCGAGCATCCGCTCCAGGTAGTTGGGCAGCGGCACGTGGTCGGTGTCGACGGAGGCGAAGAAGTCGTAGTCGTCGCCGTGCGCGTCGAGCCAGGCGTTGTAGTTGCCGTGCTTGGTCTTGGCGCGGTGCGGGCCCTTGGGCTGGTTCCACTTCGCGACGCCCTTGCGGGAGAAGTGGTGCACGCCGAGGCGCTCGCAGACCGCCTTCACGTCGGCGTCGTCGCCCTCGTCGAGGAGCCAGACATGCATGAGGCCGCGGTGCCGGATCCGGACCGCGGCTTCGAGTGTCTTCGTCACCATCTCCAGCGGTTCCTTGCCGGGCACGAAGGACGTGAGGAAGGCCACTCTCGTACCGGTCTCGGGCACCACCGGGATGGGGTCGCGGGCGACCAGGGTGGCGTGCGCGTTCGACAGCACGTTCAGGCAGCGGAACAGCTCGATCAGGCCGATCGACACGAGCATCACGATGTCGAGCGCGGGCAGGAAGTCGTAGGCCGGGTAGTCGCGTTCGGTCCAGTGCGCGGGCTGGAGCAGCCAGACGAGCAGGACGACGGAGAGCAGTGGTGCGGCGCCCAGCATCAGCGCTGCCCGCATGCGGTGCGGTTCCTGCGAGAGCAGGGAGCGGTATTTGACCGTGTAGGGCTTGTTCGGATCGGGTTGTGTGAGAGGTCCGGCCAGCCGGCTGTAGTGCTCGTAGTCGTACTTCGGCAAGCTCTTCTTGATGCGGCGGAAGCCCCCGGTCCGGTGTGATGGCAGCCTGAGCTGAGTCGTCTGTGATGCGTCGAAGTTCTGCCGGGCGCCCGTCGGCGTCGACGTCATGAGTCATCCCCCCACACGCAGGTCACCGCGTGTTTGTCGGTTCCTAACGCCTGCTGGGCCCCCCTCGGCCTTCACAAACGCATCAGCAATGGACCACTGCCGCCACATCGTCCACACTCTATAGACATGGAACAGTGCCCTTCCGGTTGCATGATGCCCCCCTCGGCATCTGTTCATGAACGGGGCCCCATCCCCGCGTCAGTGCAACCGGTCCGCCCCCAACTGCCGCGTATCCGCAGCATCTTGAAACCCAGGGTTCTACGCCGTTCAGCATGATCGCAAGATGCGAAACACGGTGTTTACCGGTCATACGCGCTCATTGTGACGGCTGATGAGTCCGGTTGGTGTGTTTGGGACCGGATGTGCACGGATGATGCCGGAGTGTTTACGTATCGTCTCTTCAGTGTTTTCGACGCGAACAGGCCCCCCGCCGGAGCGGAGGGCCTGCCGTGTGTCTGTGCGCCGCCAGGGACTCGAACCCCGGACCCGCTGATGCTGTGCCATCCGGGGGATAACCCCCGGACCCCCAGCCGCCTTTGCCGAACCCCCGGCCATCCCCGTGCGCCGGAGTGGCTCGTCTCAACGCCGAAGGCCCCCCGCTTCGGCAGGAGGCCTTCGATCGTCGTGTGCGCCGCCAGGGACTCGAACCCCGGACCCGCTGATTAAGAGTCAGCTGCTCTAACCAACTGAGCTAGCGGCGCGCGGTGACGTGGAGAACTCTACCCGACACCGGCGAGTGGTCAGGACCGCCGTGGTCCGCGCATCGGGCTTGTACATCATTCGGACCGTCAACATGCGACAGCGGGTGACAGTTGAGAAACTGCGGACGTGCAGAAGCGCGCAAGTCATCGCCTGGAGTGTGAGGGGAATCGCATGGCGACTCCGGTATTCGAGGAATTCGATCCCGCGAGCGACTGCGAATGCCCCGGATGCGTTCACTGGCGGGGCGTCAGACCGTATTCCGGACCGGTCTCGGGAACGGGTTCCGGACCCGCCCGTACGGCGGTCGGACGGACCCTCGTCGTGGCCGCGGCGGCGTCCGCCGTGCTCGGCGCCGGCCACGCCCTGCCGGCCGCCGCGGCCCCGTACGCCCCCCACCGTCCGGGCGTACCCGCAGGTGACGAGCCCGAGACCCCGCAGGGCGGCAAAACCCCGCTGCACGGCCCGACCGGGAAACCGGCCACGGACAAGCTCCGGGCGACCACCCGCGCGGAGATCATCAACCGGGCCAGGACCTGGGTCGCCGCGCGGGTCCCGTACAGCATGAGCACGTACTGGCGGGACGGTTACCGCCAGGACTGCTCGGGCTTCGTCTCGATGGCCTGGAATCTCGCCGGGAACGAATGGACCGGCAGCCTCGAGAAGTACGGCGTACGGATTCCCAAGGAGGATCTGCAACCCGGCGACATTCTCCTCTTCCACAATCCGTCGGACCCTCAGAAGGGCTCGCACGTCGTCATTTTCGGCGGCTGGACGGACTACACGCACACCTATTACATCGCCTACGAGGAGACCCGCCCGCACGCCCGCAGGCAGGCCACTCCGTACGCCTACTGGAGCCACTCGGACCGCTATCAGGCCTATCGCTACAAGGGCCTCGCCGCGAACACGGGCTCCACCGGGGACGGGAGCGACCCCGGTGGTACGGGTGGTACGGGAGGTACGGGTGACCCTGACGGCACGACAGGCGCGGCGCCCGGAGCCGCCCCTGACAAGGCGAGCAAGTTCCCGGGCGCGCGGTTCTTCGGCCCCGGTGCCAGCAACACGTACGTCACACAACTGGGCAGAATGCTCGTCCAGCGCGGCGGTGCCCGCTTCTACACCTCGGGTCCCGGCCCGCGCTGGTCGGACGCGGACCGCAGGGCGACCCGGGCGTTCCAGCAGGCCCAGGGCTGGAAGGGCTCGGCGGCGGACGGCCTGCCGGGACCGCGCACCTGGACGCTGCTGGTGAGCGGAACGGGCCGGGACATCGGGGGCGGCGCGGCTCCGGCGGCCCCGGCCCCGGCGCCGGTCCCCGGGCCGGTGGGCACGCCCGGCCCGCCCGCCGCGGGCAAGGCGGTCCCCGCGTTCCCCGGGCGGGGCGTGTTCCGGCCGGGCTCCAGCAGCCCGTACGTCGCCCAGCTCGGAAAACAGCTGGTGAAGAAGGGGTTCGGCCGGTACTACCCGACCGGGCCCAGCACCCGCTGGAGCGAGGCTGACCGGCGCGCGGTGCAGGCCTTCCAGCGCGCCCAGGGCTGGCGGGGCGGCGCGGCCGACGGCTACCCGGGCCCGGAGACCTGGCGCCGCCTCTTCTCCTAGTAACGCCGCCCCCGGCACATGCCGGTTGGCCGGTAACCACTGTCGTGACACGGCAACGCACGCATGAACGCATCTGGCGCGGAGGCTGGAGGCACAAATGACTACGACGACCGAACAGACACCGGAACCCGAGGGCCCCCCGGACAACGGCCCCCGGCCCGCCCGGCTCATCCAGAACGAGGCCACCACCGAGATCCCCGTCCACCTGCTGTTCCGCGACGAACCCGACCCGGTGTCGATGCCGCTGCGGCCGGCCGTCGTCGGGCGCAGGCAGGGTACGGGCGAGCAGCCGCGCGTCCGCAGACCCGCACCGGCCACGCCGCGCCCGGCGGTCCCGGCGGTCGACCCCGACCTGGTGGAGCGCCCGGCGCGGGTGCTGCCGGGCACGGTGGGCGTGCTCGCCGGTGTCACCGGGCTGGCCGGGGACGTGCTCACCTCCTGGTGGGCGGGCGCGCTGCCGCCCCTCGCGGTGGAGGCGCTGCGGCTCCCGGCGACCTACGCGGGCGCCGGTCCCGGTCCCGCCCAGTGGGCGGCGTACGCCGGGGCAGGCGCCCTCGGCCTGTTCGGCTTCGGCGGGCTGGCGCGCGGGCGGACCGGACGGGCCTGGGTGCTGGGCCTGTTCGGCCGCTACCGGGGGACGGTCCGGCGCACCGGCCTGCTGTGGGTCAACCCACTCCTCCTGCGCAACCGGGTCGACGTACGGCTGCGGCACTGGCGCGGCGAGCCGATGCCGGCGGCCGACGCGAACGGGGTCGCGCTGCGGGTCGTCGTCCTGGTGGTGTGGCGGGTGCGGGACACCGCGCGGGCCACGCTCGGCGTCGAGGACCACGAGACGTATCTGCGCGAGTGCGTCGAGGCGGCGCTCGTGCGGGTGCCGGTGGAGATGCCGGGCGCTGGGCGGCGGGCGATGGAGGTAGCCGGGGAGGCGCTGACCAGGGTGGTCGCGGCGGACACGGCGCCGGTCGGCCTGGAGGTGTTCTCCGTACTGCCGGTCCGGGTCGAGTACGCGCCCGAGGTCGCCGCCGCGATGACCCGCCGCCGTATCGCCGCCCTGGACGCCCAGCACCGGGCCGCCGCGCTCACCTCGGTCGTCGACTCGGTGGAGGACACGGTGACCCGGCTGACCATGCGCGGCCTGGTCGAACTGGACGACTACGAACGCAAGGTGCTGGTGAAGGACCTGACGGTCGCGTTCTGCGCGGGGCGGAGCGAGCCGGGGCCGTGATTGGTCTGGACATGCCCAAGGGACGGTAATATTCTGATACTTGGTCTAGACCTGCACGCCTCACATGAACCTCCCCCACGTTCAGCAGGAGCGGCAGCATGCGCAAAAAGACCAAGTTGTACGCCTCCGTGGTCGGTCTGGCCACGACCGGCGCCCTCGTCCTCACCACCGGGGGCGCCACCGGTCACGGCTACACCGACCTCCCGATCAGCAGGCAGAAGCTCTGTCAGAACGGCACCGTGACGGGCTGCGGCGACATCCAGTGGGAGCCGCAGAGCGTCGAGGGCCCCAAGGGCTTCCCGGCGGCCGGACCCGCCGACGGTCAGATCTGCTCGGCCAACCACACCAACTTCGGCGCGCTCAACCAGCCGAAGACCCCGTCCGGCGGCACCTGGCCGGCGACGAAGGTGACGGGCGGTCAGAGCTACACCTTCCGCTGGCAGTTCACCGCCATGCACGCCACGACCGACTTCAAGTACTACGTCACGAAGTCGGGCTGGAACCAGAACCACGCCCTCGCCCGTTCGGACCTCAACCTGACCCCGTTCCTCACCGTCCCCTACAACGGCCAGCGGCCGCCGTCCACCCTCTCGCACGCGGGCACAGTGCCGTCCGGGCTCAGCGGCCGGCATGTGATCGTCGCGGTGTGGACGATCGCCGACACGGCCAACGCCTTCTACGCCTGCTCGGACGTCACGTTCTGAGCATTCCTTGAGCAAATCCCCGACCCCCCACGGGTACGTTCCCCGTACGCCCACAGGACCAGGTGAGGCGTACGGGGAGCAGTACTGAGAAACGGGGTACGGCCATGGACTTCATGTTCTACGCGGGGCCGACGTTCATCATCGCGATCGCCGTCCTGATGGCGACGTTCGTGATCCGCCGGGTGCTGCGGATGCGCCGCGCCTGGAACAGCGGCCTGACCGCCGAGGCGCGCTGTCTGCGCACGTACACGACGACGAGCGGCGGCTCCGGCGACACCTCCGTGCACACGACCCTGCACCACGTCTACGAGTTCGTCGCCCGCGACGGCCGCACCGTCCGCTTCGACGAACCGCACGGCCCGGGCACGGTCATCGAGGGCGACTACGTCACCGTCTTCTACAGCGAGGGCGAGCAGATCAACGCCACGGCACACCGCCCGAGCCCGGTCCGGCACGGGCTGGCCCTGGCCGGCGTCCTCGGGTTCCTGGGCGTGGTCGTGGTGTTCTGCGTCGGGTTCATGGTGACGTACAGCCAGGTCTTCGAGCCGATCGGCGACGTCTTCTTCGGTACGGACGACGGCGGGTACGTGGTCGACGAGCAGACGGGGGAGACGTTCCCGGCCGACGAGTTCGCGGAGATGCCGTGACCCTCCACATCTGACGGCACGTCAATTATTGTGCGCGCTCATGGAGTTCACGGAGAAGCGCACGGTCGCGGAACTCGTGGCGGCACGGTGGGGCGACCACCGTCCCGGGCTGTGGTGCGAGGACCGGACACTGACACACCACGAGGTGGCCGCGGGCGCGGCGGCCAGGGCGGCCCTGCTGAGGGACCTGCTGCCACCGTCCGCCGAACCGCATTCAGGCGTGTTGCTGGACAACACCCCTGAATATCCCCTCTGGTTGAGCGCGGCTGCCCTCGCCGGTGCCGCCGTCGCAGGCATCAACCCCACCCGCAGGGGCCCCGAGCTGGCCCGCGACATCCTGCACACCGAGTGCCCGCTCCTGATCACCACGAGCACCCACCTCCCACTTCTCACGGACCTCGAACTCCCCGGCGTACGCCTCCTGTTGACCGACACGGAGGAGTACGAGGACCTCCTGGCCCGGCATGCCGACGCCGAACCGGACCCGTCCCGCGCCACCCCCACCGACCGCCTCCTCCTCTACTTCACCTCGGGCTCGACCGGCGCGCCCAAGGCGGCGATCTGCACGCAGGGCAGACTGGCCGCCGCAGGCCAAACACTGGCCCGGACTTTCGGGGTGGGCCCGGACGACGTCCACTACATCTGCATGCCGATGTTCCACGGCAACGCGGTCATCGCGGACTGGGCCCCGGCCCTGGCGGCGGGCGCCGGGGTCGCGCTGCGCCACCGCTTCTCGGCCTCCGGCTTCCTGACGGACGTACGCCGCTACCGGGCGACCTACTTCACGTACGTGGGCCGGGCCGTCCAGTACCTGCTGGCGACGCCCGCCCGTCCCGACGACCGGGACAACCCCCTCCGGCTGGGCTTCGGCACGGAGGCCGGGGCGGTGGACGCGGCGGCCTTCGAGCGGCGGTTCGGGGTGCGGCTGGTGGAGGGGTACGGGTCCTCGGAGGGCGGGGCGGCGGTGCGGTGGACGCCCGGGACGCCGTCCGGTGCCGTAGGCCGGGCGGCCCCGGACGACGACCTGGTCGTAGTCGACCCGGAGACCCGCACCGAGTGCCCGCCGGCCGTACTGGACGCCTCGGGCAGACTGCTCAACGGCACCGCTGCGATAGGGGAGTTGGTGAACCGGGGCCCGAACCCCTTCGAGGGCTACTGGCGCAACCCGGAGGCCGACGCGGCCCGCCGCAGGGACGGCTGGTACTGGACGGGCGACCTCTTCTACCGCGACCCGGACGGCTTCCTCTACTTCGCGGGCCGCGCCGACGACCGGCTCCGCGTCGACAGCGAGAACCTGGCCGCCGCGACGATCGAGAACATCCTCGCCCGGTACGAGGGTGCGGTGGCCGTCGCCGTGTACGCGGTGCCGGACCCGGTCTCCGGCGACCAGGTCATGGCGACCCTGGCCGGCACGTTCGACCCCGCCGCCTTCACCGCCTTCCTGGCCGCGCAGCCCGACCTGGGGACGAAGATGGCACCCCGGTTCGTCCGGGTCGTACAGCGGATGCCGGTCACCGCGACCAACAAGATCCACCGGGCGGGCCTCAGACGGGAGGGGTTCCGCTGCCCGGACCCGGTCTGGTGGCGCCCCTCGGAAGAGCCGACGTACCGCAGGCTGACCGGGGACGACGTGGCGGGGCTGGTGGAGAGGTACCGGGAGCGGGGGCGGGAGGAGCTGCTCAGCAGATAGACGTCCAGGGCGGACGGAATACGCGAAGGGCCCCTTGCTTTCGCAAGGGGCCCTTCGTCACGTGCGCCGCCAGGGACTCGAACCCCGGACCCGCTGATTAAGAGTCAGCTGCTCTAACCAACTGAGCTAGCGGCGCATGACCCTCGCCGACCGCTCTCGCGGCTGGCGACAGGAAAAATAATACCTGGTCCGGAAGAGTGCTGCGGACCAGGCAGTCCTGCGCCGATCTGGGGCTAGATGGCCAGCGACAGCATTACCGGCGCCGCACCCCGGTTCAGCCGGTCCGCCGCCTGGCGGAGGCGGTGGGCGTGGCGGACCGGGAGGGACAGTGCGAGGCAGCCGACCGTTGAGCCGGCCGTGATCGGGACCGCCGCGCAGACCGTGCCCACCGCGTACTCCTGGAGGTCCAGGACCGGCACCGTGGGCGGCTGGTTCGCCAGGCGGGAGAGCAGGACCCGCTCGTTGGTGATCGTGCGCGAGGTGAGGCGGGCCAGCTTGTGGCGGGCGAGATGGTCGCGGCGGCTGTTGTGGTCGAGCTGGCCCAGCAGGCTCTTGCCGATCGCGCTGGCGTGCGCGGCCGAGCGGAAGTCGACCCACTCGTTGACCGCGGGCGTCGCCGCGCTCGCCGCGCACTGGGTGACATGGATCTCGCCGTCGACGTACCGGCTCATGTAGATCGCCGCGCCCACCGAGTCGCGCAGCCGGTCGAGGGTGTGCTGGAGCTGGGTGCGCAGAGCCTGGTCGTGGCTGTGCGTGGCGCCGAGGCGGCTGAGGGAGGTGCCGGAGACGTACGAACCGTCGGCGGCCTGTTCGACGTACCCCTCGCGGCGCAGCATGCGCAGGAGTGGGGTGAGCCGGTCCGTGCCGAGGCGGGTCTGACGGGCGATTTCGGCGTCGGTGACACCGGCGGAGTGCCGTGCCACCGTGTCCAGGACGCGCAGGGCGTCCTGGGCCGAGTGGTGCGGCGCGGTCGGCTCGTGCTTGAGAGCCACGGTGTTCCCCCTGGCTTGCTTCTGGGCCGTGATCCGGACAGCCAATCCCCTCCACGATAGCCGTCAAGGGGGTTACGTGGAGGGGGCGTTGACGAGATTGTTCGCTCGGGCCGTGGCCTCTCAGCAGGCGCGTGTTCACTTGGCATATGCCGTTGGCATGCAGAGTGCCTCTTCGGCGCGGTCAGAGCACCGCGCTGAGAAATTCGCGCGTTCTGTCCTCCTCCGGATCACTGAAGATCTTCTCCGGCGGACCCGACTCGATCACATGGCCGGAATCGAACATCAGCACTTGGTCTGAGATGTCCCGGGCGAAACCCATCTCGTGGGTCACACAGAGCATCGTGATGTCGGTGGTACGGGCGATGTCCCGCAGCACGTCGAGGACGCCCGCGACCAGCTCGGGGTCGAGCGCCGACGTCACCTCGTCGAGCAGCAGCACCTGCGGACGCATGGCGAGCGCCCGCGCGATCGCCACCCGCTGCTGCTGTCCGCCCGACAGCCGGGACGGCCGCTCGTCGGCCTTGTCCGCGAGGCCCACCAGCTCCAGCAGATCGCGCCCGCGCGCCTCCGCCTCCTCCTTGGACAGGCCGAGGACGGTGACGGGCGCCTCGGTGATGTTGCGCAGCACACTCATGTTCGGGAAGAGGTTGAAGTGCTGGAACACCATCCCGATCTTCTTCCGCACCTCGCGGACCTGCTTCTCGGGCGCCGGGAACAGCTGCTCCCCGCCGACGGTGATCGTGCCCTCGTCGGGCTTGGCCAGGGTCATCAGCATCCGCAGGATCGTCGTCTTGCCCGACCCGGACGGCCCGATGAGCGTGACATGCCGCCCGGCGTCGACGGAGAGGCTCAGCCGGTCGAGGACGGTCTGCTCACCGAACCGCTTGGTGACCTGGTCGAGCCGGACCAGCTCGGTGGGTGTTTCAGGGGTCTTGTCGGTGTCAACGGTGTCAACTGGCAAGGCGTCGCTCCAGAGTTCGTACGACGAGGGAGGCGGGAAAGGAGATCACGATGAAGGCGACGCCGATCACGGTCAGCGGCTCGGTGAACTGGAAGTGCTCCTGGGAGTAGAGCCGCGCCTCACCGAGCATCTCCAGCACGGTGATCGTCATCAGCAGCGGTGTGTCCTTGAGCATCGCGACCACGTAGTTGCCGAGCGCCGGTACGACCCGGCGCACCGCCTGCGGCAGGACCACCGACGTCCAGGTGCGCCGCAGGGGCAGGCTGAGCGCGGTGGCCGCCTCCCACTGGCCCGGCGGCACGGCCTCGATGCCGGCGCGGTACACCTGCATCGTGTACGTCGAGTAGTGCAGCCCGATCGCGATGACACCGGTGGTCAGCGCGGAGGCGGCGATGCCCCACTCGGGGAGCACATAGAAGAGGAAGAACAGCTGCACCAGCAGCGGGGTGTCCCGCACGAACTCCGTGACCACCCCCACCGGCCAGCGCACCCAGCGCGTCGGCGTCCGCATCAGCAGCGCCCAGACCAGCCCGAGCGTGAACGAGATCAGCGACCCGAGGGCCAGCGCCTGGAGGGTGACGAGCAGCCCGTCCCAGAAGAACGGCATGAAGTCGCGTACGGCGCCCCAGTCCCATGTCATGCGGCACCTCCCGTCGGCCGCCCGGCCAGCTGCTGCTTCAGCTGCTTCTCCAGGCCGCGCATGACCCGGGTGAGGAGGAAGGCGATCACGAAGTAGATCAGCAGGATGTACGTGTAGATCTCGGCGCTCTGCTGCAGCGCGAGCCGCACCAGGTTGGCGCTGAAGGCCAGATCGCCCATGCCCATCACCGACACCAGCGCGGTGCCCTTGAGCAGCTCGATCAGCAGGTTGCAGAAGGAGGGGATCATCTCCGGCACCGCCTGTGGCAGCAGGATCAGCCGCATCCGCTGCCAGGGCGTGAACCCGAGTGCGATCCCGCCCTCCCGCTGCGCCGGGTCGACGGCGTTCAGCGCGCCGCGCACGATCTCCGAGCCGTACGCGCCATAGGTCAGGCCGAGCGCGAGCGTGCCCGCCCACATCGGCACCAGCTGCCAGCCGAAGGCGGGCGGCAGCACGAAGTACACCCAGAAGATCATCACGAGCGCCGAGGTGCCACGGAAGACCTCGGTGCAGGCGCCCGAGAGGAAGCGTACGAACCACAGCCGGTGGGTCCGCGAGATCCCGAGGACGAAGGCGACGACGGCACCCAACAGGGCGCTGAACACGAGGAGTTGGATCGTGACCCAGACTCCTCTGAGGACTATTTCCCAGAGTCCGGAGGTCATCCGCGACACAGCTCCTTCGCGGTCAGATCGGTCATCTCGTCCTGGGTGAAGTCGAACGGCCGCAGGATGCGGTACACCTCGCCGCTCTTCTTCAGCTTGTGCAGCTCGACGTTGAAGGCGTCCCGGAGCTTCGTCTCGGTCAGCCGGAACGCGAACGCGCCCCCGTCGCCCCGGGGCTTCCCGTCGATGACCGGCGCGAAGGCGTCGGTGGCCTCCGCCTTGCGGGAGTTCTTCGCGACCAGCCGGACGGTGACCGCCGTGCCGGCGAACGCGTCGACGCGCCCGGCCTCCACGGCGTTCAGGCCGGCCACCTGGTCGGGCACGATGAGCAGATCGCTCTCCTTGTAACCGGCTTCGACAGCATGCTGGATCTGCGCATATCCGGTACCGGTGGCGAGCTTGGCCTTCTTCTTCACGATGTCCGAGTAATTGTGAAGATCCTTGGGATTTCCCTTGCGGACAACGAAAGAATCAAGCATCTGGTAGTCGGGGTCGGCGAAGAGAACCTGCTGGCAGCGTTCCGGATTGACATACATCCCGGCGGCCACGACATCGAACTGCTGGGAATTCAGGCCGGGAATGAGCGACCCGAACTCGGTGGGCACGGGCTGAACCCGGTCCACCCCCAGCCGCTTGAAGATGACCCTTCCCAACTCAGGCGCCTCGCCGGTCAGTTCACCGTCCTTGTCGATGTACCCGAAGGGAATCTCCCCGGCGATACCGAGCCGTACGACGCCCTGCGCCCGGAGCCGGTCGAGCAGGTCACCGCCCTCGACGCCGGAGTCCGCGGACACACGACTGCACCCGAGGGTGCCGAACGAGCCGACCGTCCCCAGGGTGCCGAGCGCCGCTACCCCCGCGAGCAGCGACCGGCGTCCTATGCGTGGTGGTGCGATTGATGGAGCCATGGCCGCGCGGCTACCCGAGAGCGCACGAGTTATGCACGGGGAATGCGAGAGGCACGCGAGAGGCAGGCGAGAAGGCATGCGAGAGGGTCGGCGGGGCAGACATGGAAGGCATGGCTGACGATCGATACATCGAAGTGTCACTGGCCGCCCGGGGAATCCACTGCACGGCGAAACTCCTGACCGACCGTGCCCCCATCACCTGCGCGACCGTGTGGAATGCCTTGCCGTTGTCCGGTGACGTCTACCACGCCAAGTACGCGCGCAACGAGATTTACGCCCTCTTCCCGCCCTTCGCGGAAGCCGGTTCGGAACCTCCCCTGGAGAATCCGACAGTTACCCCGATCCCCGGAGATCTCTGCTATTTCGCGTTCGCGGGAGCGGAGCTGGGCACGAAGTCGTACGGCTACGACCGCGAGGTCGGGCCCGGCACGACACTGATCGACCTGGCCCTGTTCTACGAGCGCAACAACCTGCTGCTGAACGGCGATGTGGGCTGGGTGCCGGGCACGGTGTGGGGCGAGGTGGTCGAGGGCCTCCCGGAGATGGCGGCAGCCTGCAACGACCTGTGGCGGACGGGTGCGGCGGGGGAGACGCTCAGCTTCCGCCGGGCCTGAAGGCGGAGAGGCCGAGTGCCTCTTCGAGCGCGTGCGCGGCCCGCAGCACCAGGTCGTCCCGGTGCCGGGCCGCGACGATCTGGATCCCGACCGGCAGCCCGTCCCCGTCGACCCCCACCGGGAGACTCGCGGCGGGCTGCTGCGTCATGTTGAACGGGTACGTGAACGGGGTCCACCCCGTCCAGCGCCGCAGCCCCGACCCGACGGGCACCTCAACTCCCGCCTCGAACGCGGTGATCGGCAAGGTAGGCGTGACCAGCAGGTCGTACGACTCGTGGAACAGCCCCATCCGCCGCCCGAGTTCCATCCGGACGTCGACAGCCGCGAGATAGTCGAGCGCACTGATACGAGCCCCCACCGCCCGGATCTCCCGCAGCCCAGGATCGAGCAACTCGGCCTGCTCCGCCCCGAGTCGCTGGGTGACCCGGGCCGCCCCGCTGAACCACAGGGTGTGGAAGGCGTCCACCGGGTCGGCGAAATCGGGGTCGGCCTCGGTGACGTACGCGCCGAGTTCCGCGAGCCGCTCCACCGCCCGCCGGACCGCGCCGGCCACCGCCGGACGCACCGCGACCTGACCGCCGAAGGAGGGCGAGTAGGCCACCCGCAGCCCCCGCACCCCGCCGGAGAGCGAGTCGAGGAACGAACCGTCGACCGGCCCGAGTGCTGACCAGTCACGGGAGTCGGGTCGCCCGATCACCTCCATCAGCAGTGCCGCGTCCGCCACGGTCCGGGTCATCGGCCCGACATGCGCGAGCGTCCCGAAGGCGCTGGCCGGGTAGAGGGGGACACGGCCGTACGTCGGCTTCAGCGCGAAGACCCCGCAGAACGCGGCCGGGATACGGACACTGCCCCCGCCGTCCGTCCCGAGCGACAGCGGCCCGGCGCCCAGCGCGACGGCGGCGGCACTCCCGCCGCTCGACCCACCGGCGGTGCGTGAGGTGTCGTACGGGTTGCGGGTGACGCCGGACAGCGGCGAATCGGTGACGCCCTTCCAGCCGTACTCGGGGGTGGTCGTCTTGCCGAGAAAGACGGCGCCGTGCTCGCGCAGCCGGGCGACGGAGGGCGCGTCCTCACGCCAACTCCCGTTGACGTCGACGGACTTGGAGCCGCG
Organism: Streptomyces sp. GQFP; assembly: GCF_021545335.1. Lineage (GTDB taxonomy): Bacteria > Actinomycetota > Actinomycetes > Streptomycetales > Streptomycetaceae > Streptomyces. The sequence goes on from NZ_CP089312.1 coordinate 6,641,957, forward strand.
CAGGGTGGGCGTACCGCGCAGCAGGATGATGTCCTTCACGGTCGTGGGCACGCCGTCCACGAGCCCCGCCGGCTCACCGCGCCGCCACCGCTCGGTGGACTCGCGGGCCTGCGCGAGCGCGCTGTCGGCATCGACGCGCACGAACGCGTTGACGACGGGCTGGAGTTGCCCGGCCCGCTCCAGCGCGGCCCGGGTGGCGTCGAGCGGACTGAACTCACCTTTGCGATAACCGTCGAGGAGCCGGTCGGCGGTGAGTTCGGCAAGCTGGGTCGGCTCGGTCATCGTGCGCCCCTCCGGTAGTGCGTGCGGTAGTGCGTGTCAGTGCCCCGGTACGTACCCGCGCTGTTTGTCGACCACATTGGTCAGCGTCTTCCCGGCCTCCCACCGCTCGTACAACTCGACGAACTGCGTGCTGAGTTCATCGCGCCAGCCCACGGTGTCACCGCTCATGTGCGGGGAGACGACGAGCCCGGGCGCGTCCCACAGGGGGCTGTCGGACGGCAGCGGTTCATGCTCGAACACGTCCAGCGCGGCACCCGCGATCCACTGCTTCGACAACGCCTGGGCGAGCGCGACCTCGTCGACGAGCTGTCCCCGCCCGACGTTGATGAAACGCGCCGAGGGCTGCATGACACCGAAACGGCGGGTGTCGAACATGCGGTGGGTGTCGGCGGTGAGGGGAGCGGCGGATATCACCCAATCGGCCCGCGCCATCAGCCGGTTGAGGTCGTCGGGCCCATGGATCCCGGTACGCGGGATACGCCCGACGAGGGCGGTGGTGATGCCAAGTGCCTTGAGATACTGGGCAATCGCCCGCCCGATGGGTCCGGACCCGACAACACAGGCCTTGGTCCCGGCAACCCGCTGGGACTCCCGATGCCGCCACTCGTGCCGCCGCTGGAGGTCGAGTGTCCGGGGCAGATCCTTGGCCATGGCGAGGACGAGGGCGGCGACGTACTCGGCGATGGGCTGGTCGAAGATGCCGCGTGCGTTGGTCACCACGGTGTCGGACGCGGCGAGTTCGGCGCACATCAAGTGGTCGACCCCGGCACTCGCGGTGTGCACCCAGCGCGGCCGCGCCCCCTCGCCCGGCCAGGCGGCCCGTACGGCGTGCGAGGTGAAGTCCCAGACCAACAGGGCGTCGGCGTGAGGGAGCTGCCCGGCAAGAGTCGTGTCATCGGCATGCACGATCCGGGCCCGCCCGGTGAGCCTGCCGAGGCGGGGCGGCGGGTCGGCGTCGAGGACGAGGAGGGTGGGGGGCGCGGGCATGGTGAGCCGTTTCCGATTGGGGACGCTGGGGGGAGGGGGCCGGACGTCTGACATGCGCGGATTGACCACGCTCGCACCCGAACCTACCTTCGTCAACACGGACGTGCGTACGGTCCGTTGCCCCGTCGTTCCTCACTGTGAGGCCGGTGCCTGTCATGGATGTGTCGTTTCTCGGTGGACCACGCCCGCAGCGCGGCGTAGGCGTGGTGGCCCCCTTCGACTTCGCCCTGGACCGCGAGCTGTGGCGCTGGGTCCCCGACGAGGTGTCCCTCCACCTCACCCGCACCCCGTACGTCCCCGTGGAGGTCAGCCTCGACCTGGCCCGACTGGTCAGCGAGCACGAGACACTCGGCGACGCGGTACGCACCCTCAACGTCATCGCCCCCGAGATCGTCGCCTACGCCTGCACGTCCGGCAGCTTCGTCGGCGGTGTCGCGGGCGAGCGGGCGATGTGCGAGGCGATGACCAGGGCGGGCGAGGTGGCGTCGGTGACGACGTCGGGCGCGCTGCTGGAGGCCTTGACGGAACTCTCCGTACGCCGAGTAGCCCTCGTCACCCCCTACACGGTGTCGGTGACGCGGTCCCTGGAGGAGTACGTGGCGGAGGCGGGCGTCACGGTCACGGGCTGCGCGTTCATGGGCCTGACGCGGCACATCTGGAAGGTCCCGTACCGAGCGGTGGCGGACATGGCGAGGAGGGCGGTGGAGGAGAGCCGCCAGGGCCGCCCGGAAGCACTGTTCATCAGCTGCACGAACCTCCCCACGTACGACGTCATCGCACAGCTGGAGGCGGAACTGCGCATCCCGGTGATCTCGGCCAACCAGGTCACGATGTGGGCAGCGCTGCGTCGACTGGGTACCCGGGCGGTGGGGCCGTACCAGGCGCTGCTGGACGAGGCGGCACGCGCATGGCCCCAGGAACAGCAGGAGCACCAGGAACACCAGGAACGGGAAGGTTGGACATGACGGCACTCGGATTCCTGTACCCGGGCCACTCCGCCGAGGACGACTACCAGCGCATGGAACACCTGCTCGGCAGCGACATCCGGCTGGACGTGATCCACACGGACATCGGCGAGGACGCGCACCGCGTGGACGCCCTCCTGGAGATGGGCTCGCCGGACCGCCTCGCGGCGGGTGTGGAGGAGCTGCGGCTGTGCGGCGCGGAGGCGGTGGTGTGGGCGTGCACCAGCGGCAGCTTCGTGTACGGCTGGGAGGGCGCCCACGACCAGGTACGCGACCTCGCCCGCGCCGCGGGCATGCCGGCCTCGTCGACGTCGTTCGCCTTCGTGCACGCGGTGCGGGAGCTGGGGGTACGGAGGGTGGCGATCGGGGCGACGTACCCGGCGGACGTGGCGGAACTGTTCGCGGAGTTCCTGGGGGCGGCGGGGGTGGAGGTGACGGGGGTCAAGGGCGCCGGGATCGTCACGGCGGCGGAGGTGGGGGAGTGGAGCGAGGAGGACGTACGAGCCCTGGCACAGGAGTCGGACGCCCCGGAAGCGGAGGCACTCCTGCTGCCGGACACGGCCCTGCACACGGCGTCGCACATAGAAAAACTGGAGAGCCAGCTGGCGAAGCCGGTCCTAACGGCCAACCAGGTAACGGTCTGGGAGGCCCTGCGACTGACCACCCGCAAGGTGAACGCCCCGTCCCTGGGCACCCTGTTCACACGGGAACCACTGACACAGGCATAACCAGGGGGCTGCCGCCCCCAGACCCCCGCTATCGGCCTGAACGGCCTCGTCCTCAAACGCCGGACGGGCTAAAAGATCAAGCACCGGCCGGCATCATCCAGCCCCTCCGGCGTTTGAGGAGCGGGGGTTCGGGGGCAGCGCCCCCGAGGATGGGACGGGTAGGGGCGGCGGGGGCGAGAACATCCCCCGGAATAAAACGGAGCCCCCCTCCTGTTCTCGTCCGGAGGACAGCGCACGGCGTCAAAACAGCAGCAGGAGGCCCCACCGTGACCGCAGACGCGACCACAGACGAGATCCGAGGCACAACACAGGGCACCGCCCCCACCCCCCTCTCCGTCCTGGACCTGGTCACAGTCGGCTCCGGCCACACCGCCACCCAAGCCCTCCAGACCAGCGTCGCCCTCTCCCGCCTCACAGAATCCCGCGGCTTCCACCGCTACTGGGTAGCAGAGCACCACTCCATGCCCGGCGTAGCCTCCTCCTCGCCCGCCGTGATCCTCGCCCACCTCGCCGCCCACACCCACCGCATCCGCCTCGGCTCCGGCGGAGTCATGCTCCCCAACCACGCCCCCTTGGTCATCGCGGAACAGTTCGGCACCCTCGAAGCGATGGCCCCGAACCGCATCGACCTGGGCCTGGGCCGAGCCCCGGGCACGGACGGCGCCACCGCCGCGGCCCTCCGCCGCACCGACCGGCTCAACGAGGGCGCCGACGACTTCCCCCAGCAACTGGCGGAGCTGACCCGCTTCCTGGACGACGACTTCCCGACCGGTCACCCCTACCACCGCATCCACGCGATCCCGGGCCCGATCCAGTCGACAACCCCGGGCGGAGTCCAGTCGACCCACCGTCCGCCCATCTGGCTGCTCGGTTCCTCAGGCTTCAGCGCCCGCCTGGCCGGCGTCCTGGGCCTCCCCTTCGCCTTCGCGCACCACTTCTCCGCGCAGAACACCGTCCCGGCCCTGGACCTCTACCGCGAGTCCTTCCAGCCCTCCGCGGTCCTCGACGCCCCGTACGCCCTCATCGGCGTCTCCACCCTCGCGACGGACGACGCGAACGAGGCCCGCCGCCAGGTCCTGGCGATGGGCCTCAACATGGCGCGTCTGCGCTCCGGCCGGCCGGGCCTGTTCCCGGCCCCGGAGGAGGCGGAGGCCTACGAATTCAGCCCGATGGAACGGGAGTTCATCAACTCCTGGATGACGAACATCATCCACGGCACGGCGGACGAGGTCCGCACAGGCCTGGACGACCTCCAGAAGCGCACGGGGGCAGACGAGTTGATGCTGACGGCCCACGCCCACCGGGGAGACCTGCGCCTGCGCTCGTACGAACTGATCGCGGACGCGTACGGCCTGCCGACGGCCTGATGGATTCGTGCGTGTGAGTTGGGGGGAATGCGGTCGACGAATCGGCGATGGGCCAACTCACCCCTGCCGACAGGCACTTCCCCCCATCAGCACCGAAATCCGATCCGCCCCCACAGGCCGAGAATAGAGCCACCCCTGCCCCGTGTCGCACCCGATCCGCCGCAACCGAGCCGCCTGCGCCGCCGTCTCCACGCACTCCGCGGTGACCGTCAGCCCCAGCCGGTGCGCGAGCTGGATCATCGCCTCGACGACGATCTCGTCGGCCGGATTCGGCGCGACACCCTCACCCTCGTACATGAACCCGCGGACGAAAGAACCGTCCAGTTTCAGTACTGACACGGGGAGCCTGCTGAGGTAGGCCAGGTTCGAGTACCCCGTGCCGAAGTCGTCGATCGCGATGCCCACACCCATGTCACTGAGTGCCTGGAGTGCCTGGAGGGGCCGCCCGGCGGAGCCCATGACCGCCGATTCCGTCAGCTCCAGCTGGAGCAGATGCGCGGGCAGGCCCGTCTCCGCGAGGATCTCCGCCACGTCCGCGACGAGATCCGAGTCCCAGACCTGACGTACCGCCACGTTCACGCTCACGAAGATCGGCGGCTCGTCCGGGCGTTCGAGCTGCCAGCGGCGGGCCTGGCGGCAGGCCGTGGCGAGGACCCAGCGCCCCAGCTGCACGATCGAACCGTCCTCCTCGGCCAGCCCGATGAAGCGGTTCGGCGTCAGTGTGCCGAACTGGGGGTGGTGCCAGCGCACCAGCGCCTCGACACCGTGCACCCGGCCGTCCTCCATGCCCACCAACGGCTGGTAGTCCAGGGCGAATTCACCCCGCTCGATGGCCGGCCGGAGCGTGGAGGACAGCGCCTGGCGGGTCATCCGGTGGGCGTTGCGCTCGGGGTCGAAGAGCGTCCAGCGGGACTTGCCGTCGGCCTTCGCCCAGTACAGCGTGGTGTCCGCGGCCTGCATCAGGCCCGTGGGGGTCGTGCCCGCCGCATGCCGTTCCACGACACCGATCGAGGCGGATACGGACACCCGCTGACCGGCGAGGTCGAAGGGCAGCTGGAGCGCCTTCAGCACCGACTCGGCCAGGTCCGCGAGTTGGTCGGTGCCCGTCGAGTCCTCGACCAGCAGCGCGAACTCGTCGCCGCCCAGTCTCGCCACCAGCGGCGCGACGGCTCCCGGGTTCCCCCGGGCAAGACCCGCCTCCTCCGCGCAGCGCGTGAGGCGTTCGGCCACGGCGGCGAGCAGCCGGTCGCCGACACGATGGCCGAGAGTGTCGTTGACGGCCTTGAAACCGTCGAGATCCAGGTAGCACAGACCGATCCGGCCCGTCCCGCTCTGCTCGTACGACTCCGCCTCCAGCGCCGCCGACAGCCGCTCGAAGAACAGCGCGCGGTTGGGCAGTCGGGTCACCGGATCGTGCATCTGCAAGTGCCGCAGCCGCGCCTGGAGTTCACGGCGCGCGCTGATGTCGGCGACGGACAGCAGGACACCCTGGCCGCCGTACGCCCGAGCCCCCAGCGCCCCCTCGGGCCCCTCCGTGGGCAGCGGCGCGACCGTGACCTGCGCCCAGAGGGAGTGCCCGTCGGGGTGCTTGAGACGGCGCGTGCAGCGCAGTCGTGCCTGTCGGCCGCGCAGGACCTCGCGGTACGCGTGCCACGCCCGCGTGTCGGACGCCAGGTCCACCAGATCGGCGGCGACCCGGCCGGCCAGCGCTTCCGGGGCGATGCCCAGCAGCGTGCCCAGCGACTCGTTCGCCTCCACGATCAGGCCCTCGCGGTTCACCACGGCCATCGCCAGCGGCGCCGCCGCGAACGCCGCACGCAGCAGGTTCGTACCCCCGGCCACGCGGGAGGATGACGCAGAGGACGTGGTGAAGTTACTCAGTGTGACGGCCGGCCGGACGAGTTCTACCGCGGGCGCCGGCCCTTCGGACGTTCCGCTCACCGCTCGCTCCCGCAGTGCACTCGGTCTTCATATGGATCCCGTCGGGCGGCCGACCGGGCGGCAAACCGCCGCCCTGGCCAGGTCCGTGCAGGAAAGTGTCAGGGAAGTGCCAGGAAAGTGTGCCGATCATAGAGGCTGGCCCCAAGCCCTTCCAGCCACTGTCCAGTGTCCATGAACGACCGCCGGTTCTGACAGATCGTTTCTGCCCGCGCCTGGACGGGTTCCTTCGGCCTCGATCGGTTGTGACGTTCCGTGAGTGTTTCGGGGTGTCGCTCCACAAAGGGTGAGTCCTCACATGCTTGTCAGCATGCCCGGTCGACCCCTGTTCGACGCCCAATCACCCTTCTGGTGCAGACAAACAGGGCATATAAACACAAGATCACACAGGCTGGGTTGCGGTGTCCCCGAACCGCATCCGGAGGTCTGCGTGCTGCGTCAGCTCCCCCTCAAGGGGCTCACCCGTGACGCCCTGACGGGGCTCAAGGGGCTCGCGTGCGACGGACCGCGCCCCCGACTGCGCAGCACCGCCGCCGTACTCACCACCATGACGGCCCTCGCCGCCACCTCCATCATCGCGGACCCCTCGGTCGCCGAACCCTTCTCGGCGCAGCCCTGCGCCCTGCAACGCACCGACGCCCACCACTCGGAGGGCCTGGACACCTGGAACGCGGCCTATCCGCGCCCGTCCCGCGCCCTCGACGCCGTGATGGTGTTCCTCTCCTTCCCCGACGCGCCCCCGCGCACCACCCCCGCCGAACTGGCCGCCGACCACTTCCCGGCCACCAGCGACTTCTTCGACCGCGCCTCGTACGGCCGATTCACACTGCGCCCGCACCCGCTCCAGCGCTGGCTGCGCATGCCGAAGCCGTCCACCGCGTACGCCATACAGCGGGACTGGAGCGCCGCCCACCGCGCCGCCTATCTGCGCGACGCGCTCGCCACCGCCGACCGCGAGGTCGACTTCTCGCGCTACGACATCGTCTACTTCGTCGCCGACCCGGACGCGCCCGGCGTCGACTCCGACGCGACGAAGGTCGTCAACCTGGACGTCCCGCTGCGGGCCGACGGCACGGACATCCGCCGCGTCGTCACCGTCTTCGAGAACCACCCGCCCGACCGGCTCGTCCTCGCCCACGAGACCGGCCACGTCTTCGACCTGCCCGACCTCTATCACCGGCCCATGGACGGCAAGGGCGACTGGGACACGTACGTCGGCGACTGGGACCTGATGGGCAGCCAGTTCGGACTGGCGCCGGATCTGTTCGCCTGGCACAAGTGGAAACTCGGGTGGCTGGAACCGCGCCAGGTGGCGTGCGTACGCGGGGGAGGCGCGACCCGCCTGACCCTGGAAACGCTGGGAGCCCATCCGGCCACGACCGCGTACGCGAACGCGGGTGGCGAAGGGGGCGCGGCGGGCGCGCCCGTCTTCGGGCAGGGGGACGGGGTGAAACTGGCCGTCGTACGGACCGGGGTCGACCGGGCGCTCGCCTTCGAGGCCAGGGGGACGACGGGCAACGACAGCGCGACGTGCACACAGGGCGTGCTGGTCTACCGGGTGCAGAGCGGGGCCGAGTCGGGCGGCGGCCCGGTCGAGGTGGTCGACGCCCATCCGCGTACCGAGGCCTGCTGGGAGGACTCGGTCTACCCACCCCTCGCGGACGCGCCCGTCGCCCTCGGCGAGAGCTTCACGGTGCCGGGCGAGAACGTCCGCGTGGAGGTGGAGGGCCGTACGCCTTCGGGGGCGTGGACGGTGGAGATCACGTCCGGCTGAGCCGAGCGACGACAAATCGAAGGCCCCCCGCTTCCGCAGGGGGCCTTCGATCGTCTGTGCGCCGCCAGGGACTCGAACCCCGGACCCGCTGATTAAGAGTCAGCTGCTCTAACCAACTGAGCTAGCGGCGCCTGCTGACGTCGTAGACCTTAGCACCCTGATCGGCGGGAGGAAAAATCGATATCCGCAGGCCACCGGAGACGGCGGCACGGGCCGCTCGTACGGCCGCCCAGAGCAGGATCTCCGGGCCGGGAAGCCAGGGACGGCAGGTATCGGGGGCGACGACCCAGCGGGATTCGGGACGGGGCCTGCCCTCGGTGACCTGTTCGTACTCGGTGTCGTCGGTCGCCAGGGCGGGGACGGTCACCGCGTCGCCGCGGCCGTGGCAGAGGAGCGGCGGGATCGAGTGCCGACGCCCGATGCCGGGGTCGTCGTCATCGCCGCACTCGGCGGCGGAGCCCCACTCCTCCCACCTCAGAAGCGAGGGCAGCCGCTGGGCGGTCCCCAGTGCCGCGAACAGGAGGATCCGGCCCCGGTAGGCGGCCACCGGGCCCGAGCCGGGACCCTCGCCCCAGAGGCGGTCGAGCATCCTCCGGCCGAAGACGGCGGGCACGTTGACGACGTCGAACGCGGTGCCGCAGGGCAGGACCAGCGGGGCGGTGGGCCGCTCGGCCCAGAGCGAGAGCGTGCTGCGCGGATACGTTCCTGCGGAGGCGAGCCAGGCGGCGCCCTCCGAGGTGACTCCCGAGGCGTCGGAATATGTGCTGCTCATGACGTCTAGATCTACCGGCAGTGAGCGCACGACCTCCGAGGGTTGCCGGAAACCGGGACAGGAGGGGGCGAGCTGGAGTACCTTGCCCTACTGAATATGCCGCACGGATTTTCGAGACGGGGCCAGTCCGAGCCGGTACGAGAGTGTCCGACCAGGTCAGAGGTCAGACCGGGTCGACGTGACCGTGGCCATGGCCACCGCCACTGCTGCCCCCGCCACTCGCGTTCTCCCCGCCGCCGCGCAGCAGCTCACGGCCGTACTCGATCATCTTCTTCGCGTAGTCCTCGGTCCACTCGGCGCGCTCCGCGATGTCGGCGGTCGTCAGCCGGTCGAAGCGGCGCGGGTCGGCGAGCTGGGCCGCCGCCATCGCCTGGTACTCGACCGCGCGGTCGGTCGCGGCGCGAAACGCCTGGGTCAGCTCTGTGGCGCGGGTCAGCAGCGCGCGGGGGTCGTCGATCGACTCCAGGTCGAAGAAGTGCTCCGGGTCGTCGGCCACTTGCGTGGGCTCGAAGAGCAGGGGCGCGGGGCGTAGCCGCGGTTCGTTGCGACGCGGCGTGGGCTCCGCCATGTCTTCTCCTCCTCGTACGATTCCGCACCGTTCGTACGTACCGCTCACGCACCAGGGCATGTACGGCACACGGTCGACAGGCCCCGCCGGTCGAGCCGGGCCACCGTCCATTGTCCCCCGCCCGCGCAAGTAGGCCACGGCTTCACCCGACAGGGCACCTGATCTGCGACTACGGCCGCCAGGGCACCCGGTGCTCGGCGAGATGCGACAGCACCGCATGGTTGGCTTCCCACCCATCCGGGAACTTCACCGTCACCCCCAGCTGTACCGGTTCCGTCGACGGATGGTCGTCCAGGAGTTCGGTCACGCCCGCGCGGCACACCACCACGCACGCGTGCCGGTGTCTGGAGGCGAGGACGCAGAGGCGGCCCGTTTCCAGGTGGAAGGCGGTGGCGTCGGGGCGGCCCGAGAGGGGGTGCAGGACGACTGTCACGTCGAACTCCCGGCCCTGGAGCCGGTTCGCCGTGTCGACGGTGACGTCTGTGACCCCCAGCTCGGCGAGCGCCGCCCGGACCGCCGCCGCCTGGTCCCGGTGTGCGGTGCCGACCGCGATGCGGTCGGCGGTCAGGGGCGTCGGGTCCGGCCCGCGTTCCGAGGTGGCCGCACCGCCCCGGTCCAGCATGCGGCGTACGACCATGGCGACCGCGCGTACGGCCTCCGGGTCCGTACGAGGGGTGTGCCGGGCGGGGAGTTCCAGCAGGCCCCAGCCCGTTTCGGCGGCCTCGTCGAGGACCCGGTCCGGGCCCGAGCCGTCCGACGGGACCGCGAAGGCGAGCCGCCGGTCGCCGTGGCCGGTGCCACTGCGGAACGGGGTGTACGGGTAGAACGCGGCCGAGACGAGCGGCGCCGCCGAGGCCGGGAGCCGCCAGGACACCGGCAGGCGGTGCTGGGGCAGCTCGGGGTTGTGGGCCAGGAGGGTCGTGACCGCAGAGGCCGACGGGTCGTACGACAGGCCCGCCCACTGCTCGCTGCCGACGATCGCGAACGGGTCCAACTGCCCCGGGTCACCCACGAACAGCGCCCGCTCGAACAGTCCCGCGACGGCGAGCAGCGCGTCCGAGCGCATCTGGTACGCCTCGTCCACGATCGCGTGCCGCCACGGCTCGTCGACCTTGACGTGGGCCCACTTGGCGGCCGTCGAGATGACCACGTCCAGGCCCGCCAGCTCGGCCGCCTTCGCGGACTTCCGTACGTTCGGCAGGTCGTCCAGCGCCTTGTCGTACGGGTCGGCGTCACTGCTGTGCAGACGCCCCACAGGCAGCTCGGGGTTCTTCTCGGCGAGCCGCACGACAAGGTCGTCGACCTGTGCGTTGGTCTGCGCGATGACCATCAACGGGCGCCCGGCCTCGGCCAGTTCGAGCGCGGCCCGGACCACGAGCGTCGACTTCCCGGCCCCGGGCGGCGAGTCCACGACGACCCCGCGGTGGGCGCCGTGCAGCGTGTCGCGCAGGATCGCGTCGGTGGCCCGGCCGGCGGCGGCCCCGGGGTCGAAGGCGGCCTGCGGGGTGCGGGCGGCGGTCACAGGGGGCCTTCCTCGGGGGTGGGGCGGATGGTGCCGGGGGTCGACGGGCCCGTCCGCGCGCGGACGGTCGCCTCGGCGCGGCGGCGGAAACGTCGCTGGCCGGAGGCCGAACCGCCCCTCCGCGAACCGGCGTTCACAGAACATCCTCCTCGGTCACCGCGTCCGGCTCCGGAACCGTCGTCGCCGCCTGCTCGCCCGGAGGGCCGCCATGCGTCCACGGGGTCTGGTCCGCGTCCGGGAGCTTCGCTCCGCCCCGCTGTTCGTGCTCGAAGAGGGTGAAGCAGACGAGGTCGCCCTTCTCCGGGACCGACCCGGCCTCCGGCTCCTTGCCCCGGCCCATCTTGTCGACCACCCGCAGGACGATCACCGAACCCTCCGCTCCCGAACCCTCAGCTCCCGAACCCTCCGCTCTCGGACCGTCCTCCGGGCCGTCCTCATGGCGCACGAACTCCGCCGCCTGTGGCTTGCCGCCCAGTGAGCGGTACACCTTCGCCCGCTCCCCGAGCTGCGGGCGGTCGTCCGTGCGTACGGTGACCAGCGGGCGCGGACTCGGGCGCTTGCCCTCGCTGTACGTCATGACGACATCGATGACCTCGCCCGCGAACGCCTCCCCGGACAGTCGCCGCCCCGCCATCACCAGCGGGTCGTCCAGGGCCTCCTGGGCCTCCAGGCGGGCCTGTTCGCGCTCGCGCGTGGCGAGTTTGTTCGCCGCCGTCACCGCGTCGTCGCGGCGTGGCTGCGGGGGCTCACCCGCGGTGACCCGGTCGCGGTGGCCGGTGAACGACCAGCGGTCGCGCGTCCACCGGTCGGCCGCGTGGGCACCCTCCGGCAGGGCCCGCAACAGGTCGAGGCCGCGCCACACCGCGTCCCAGGTGGGCCGCGTACGGCTCTCGACGAGGGCGTGCAACTCCCGCTCGGCGGCGGTGAGTTCACGCAGCCGGTCGTCCGCCTCCAATCCGTCCTCGGCGGCGGCGTGCGCCGTCCGCGCGCGGTTGAAGCGCTCGATCGCGGGGGCCAGCAGCTTGTTGTCGAACGCCGGGTCCGTCGCCGGACCGGCCGGCGGCCACAGCAGCTGCCCCTTCGCGTCCCGCGCCAACTCGGCCCCCAGTGCGGCCTCGGCGCCCGACTCCCCGTCCGGCGGGTCGATCCAGGCGAGCAGCGCGCCCAGGTGCTGGTCCTCCAGCGTGGACTGCCCGGTGGCCCAGTGCCGCGACAGCACGTCCGTCAGCGCCAGGAGCAGGGCGGAGCCGGGGACCCGGGCCCGCTCCCCGTAGTGCGTGAACCAGCGGCCGAGCAACGGCACCCGGGGCGGGGCCGGATGCGGTGTCTCCGGGTCCTGTTCCGCCGTACGGCGGAAGCGCATCGAGCGCCCCAGCAGGCGTACGAAGTCGACGCCGGCGCGGCTCGGGACGATCAACTGGGGTGCGTCCGCGCACAGTTCGACCTCGACCTTGACCCGCTTGCCGGTCTCCGGGTCGGTCTCGTTGCGCTCGGCGGCCTCCACGGCGTCGGCGTAGGAGTCGATGAACGGCAGGACCACGTCCGCCAGTTCGGCGAGGAACGCGAACCTGAGGTCGCGATCGCGCGGCTGCGGGACGACGAGCAGGCGAGGCGCGTCCCGGTCGTCGCCGACCAGCGCGCCCAGCGGGGCCCCGGCCTCACCAGCGGTGGTCAGTGGTACGAGGACCAGGGGCCGCTCGGAGAGGTGGCGGTGCCGGACGGTGGCGGCGGGCTGGGCGCGGCCGGTGCTGACGGCTTCGAGGCGGGCGAGGGTGGTGATCAGCGACATGCGGCTCCCTCCGGAGAAGGCGGAGAGGGCAGGGACACGGTCGGGGTGTTCAGCGCCTCCGCGCGCAGGGCCGCCGCTCTGCGCAGCGCGGCCACCGTCGGGTCCTCCGGGTCGCCGGACCGGCCGTGGGCCGCCGCCAGGACGTCGTCGACCGTGGTCAGGGCGCCCAGTTCGGCCCGTACGGAACGGCCCAGGGACGTCACCGCGCCCCGCGCGCGGGAGCGGTCCCGGCAGTGGAAGGCCAGCTCGCACGCGGACAGGCACTCCGGCGCGTACTCCGCGGGCACCGACTCGACCGCGGCCGTCAGTTCGGCGGTGGGCAGGTCCGGGGCGAAGCAGGTGCCCTCGGGGAGGGTGTCGGCGATGTCCTCGATCCGGGTCAGCCGGGACAACTGGCGACCGGTCACCGCGCGCTGCTTGCGGACGTCGACCGCGGATGCGGCGGGGAGGTTGGAGAAGTCCTTGGGACAGACCAGCAGGACGCGGTGGTTGACGGTCGGCGCCGGGGCGGTGCCGTCCCGGGTGAGCCGGGCGGCGACCTCCTCCAGCGCCAGCACGTACACCGCGGCCTGGCGGGCCGCCGCGCCCACCTTCGCGGGGTCCGCCGAACCGTCCAGCATCGGGAAGGACTTGATCTCCACAACCGTCCAGCCGCCGTCCGGGTGCACGACCACCGCGTCCGGCTCCAGGAAGGCGGGTGAGCCCGCGACGTCCAGGGCGAGCATCGGATGGTCGAGAAGCGTCCAGCCGCCCGCAGCGCTGTCGCTCCTCGCCAGGTGGGCGTCGCGCAGAGCCAGCGCCGTCCGCGCGGTGCGGCCCTCAGGGCCGGTCGCCGTGAGGTCGGGGACCTCGGCCTCCGTCGGCGGTACGGCACCCGGGTCCAGCTTCTCGTGCACCAGCCGGAGCAGTTCCGCGCCGCCGTCGGCCTTCACCCGGGCCTCGAAGGTGTTGCCGCGTGCCAGCGCGAACTGGGACTGCCCGAAGCCGGACGGTGAGCCCAGCGCGCTCGCCAGCGTCGCCTTGTTCACCCCCGCGCCGTCCAGGATCGCGCGCCGCTTGCACCCGGGGTTGGCGGCGAGGGCCGCGAGGGCACGCGCGTCCAGCGCCTTCGCCGGTACGTCCGGACCGCGCAGCTCAGCGAGCCGCTGCCGCAGCGCCGTCCCCGGCGTCCGCGGAAGCGGCACCGGGCTCGGCCCCTGGCCCGAAGACGGACTCGCGCTGCCTTGGAATTCGCTCACGCGGGGCAGTCTGGCATCCACCACTGACAATTGAGGCCCCTGCGCCGCGAGAGCGCGCTGAGCCGGGCGCGACACGAGCCGTGATCCGTACCGTGATCCACACCTTCGCGCGGTCCGCGTTCCGCATGACGTGCGGGGCGAGAAGCAGCCCGAGGCCCATCACGGCGGCGCCCGCGACCGCGTCGAGGAGGTAGTGGTTCGCGGTGCCCATCACCACGATCGTGGTGATCAGCGGGTACGCGACACCCAGGACCTTGGTGGTGCGCGTACCGCCGTACCGCCACAGCATCACTCCGCACCACAGGGACCAGCCGACGTGCAGGCTCGGCATCGCGGCGTACTGGTTGGTCATGCTGCCGAGCCCCCGCGGGGCGCTGGCCTGGCCGCCCCACCAGCCGTACGAGCTGTACTGGGCCATCGTGTCCACGAAGCCGTGACCGGGTTCGAGGAGCCGGGGCGGGCAGGTGGGGAGCAGGGTGAAGCCGATCAGCCCGATGAAGGTCGATGTCATCAGCCAGGTGCGGGCCGCCCGGTAGCGGACGGCGCGGGACCGGAAGAGCCAGATCAGGATGGCGGGGGTGACGATGTAGTGCAGCGACGCGTACCAGAAGTCGGCGGGTATGCCGATCCAGGGTTCGCGGGTGAACAGGCGGTTGAGCGGGTGTTCGGCGTTGAGCCGGAGGTCCTTCTCGAACCTGAGGATCGCCAGACCGTGCTCGACGGCGGTCGACTCGTTGCCCTTCACCAGCAGGCGTCCGGCGGAGTAGCACGCGTAGACCAGCAGGATCAGTGGCAGCTCGGTCCACCAGCGGAGGCGGGTGGGAGCGACGGGCTCCGTCGGTGCAGTATCGGTCCGCGGCATCCGATCTCTCTCCCACTCTCTGTCCCCGTCGAGCTGCGCCTCCGGTCGTCGGTGGCCTGCGGTTCGTCCGATTTTACGGTGTACGTGAACGCCCCATCGGGCGCCCCTGTCACACAGGACGCAAAGATCGACCCCCGGGTTGCCCTCGCACAGCGTGCGCGATGATGGAGGGGTTCCGCCTTGCTTTTCCGCCTTTCGGTACCCCTGATTCGCTTGATTGCCCCCTGACGTTCGCCTCTCACCTTGTCCGCCACACTCACAGTCTCCCCCCGGAAGGGTCTCTCATGGCACCGCGCATCCTGCTGGCCCGGCACGGACAGACGGAGTGGTCGCTGGCCGGCAAGCACACCGGCAGGACCGACGTCCCCCTCCTGGAGGAGGGCCGACGCGGCGCCAAACTGCTCGGCGAACGTCTCCACCGGCCGCCCTTCGACGGCCTCTCCGGGGTCGAGGTGCGCACGAGTCCTCTGGCACGCGCGCGGGAGACGTGCGAGATAGCGGGTTTCGGCGAGCGGGCGGCCGAGTGGGACACGTTGATGGAGTGGGACTACGGGGCGTACGAGGGCATGACCCCGGCGGAGATCCAGGCCGTCCGGCCGGGGTGGCTGATCTGGCGGGACGGGGTCCCCGGGGGCGAGAGCCTGGAGTCGATGTCCGCGCGCGCGGACGAGGTGGTGAAGTGGGCGCGGTCGATGGACCGAGACGTACTGGTGTTCGCACACGGCCACATACTCCGCACGATCGGCGCCCGCTGGCTGGGCCTCCCGCTCGACTTCGCATCCCGCATCAGACTGAACCCGACGTCACTGTCGGTACTGGGCTGGGCGTACGACGCCCCGGCGATAGAAACCTGGAACGACGTGGGCCACCTGACCGACTGAGGGGCTGGTGCCGGGGGGTGGGTCGCGCAGCCCGGCGCTGCACGGGGCGCCGCTGCGCCCACCCGTGCCGCCCCTAGCGGCACGCATGCCCGCAGCTAGGCGGGTGTGCTTTTAGGGGCGCGGGGAACTGCGCGACCAGCCCCCACCGGGCCCACAGCCGGACGGGTTGGACAATCGTTCGGTACCTGCGATCTCCGGCCGCCTGGGGCAGGCATTTAGGGGCGCGGGGAACTGCGCGACCAGCCCCACCCGCCCGCCGCCAAGTCGCTCACGCCGTGCGCCGCACGCTCGCGTGGCGTTCCAGGAACGTCGACACCCCCGCCGCCCGCCGGTGAGGCAAAAGCACCCGAGCCGTCGCCGCCAGCATCGTCTGGATGCGGGACGACTGGACCTCGTCCAGAAGGTCCAGTACACGCATACCCGCCGCCGCCGCCTCGTCCGGATGGCCACCACGGGCCAGGTCATCCGACAGCTCGGCCGTGTACAACGCGATGTTCCGCGTGAAGTGCGGGTTCTGCAGGTGCGCCGCCCGCCGCGCGTGCCGAGCCGCCCGCGGCCAGTCGCCCAGCGTCGACCAGCACTGCGCCTCCAAGCCCTCCAGCTCCGCCTCGCCGTAGAAGCTCATCCACTCGGGATCGGCCTCCGAAGGCCCCCGTTCGTACAGCCCCTGCGCCCGCGCCAGCGCCTGCTCACACCCCGCGCGGTCGGCGAGCCCCGCCCACCCGCCCGCCTCGCGCAGCGCGAGCAGCGACATCAGCCGGGGCGAGCCCAGTGGCCGCGCCACGCGCTGAGCCGCCTGCGCCGCTCTGACCGCCTCGCGCGGACGCCCCGCATCGCGCGCGAGGAACGCCGTGTTGCAGAAGGCGTGCGCCTCCAGGGCCGCGTCCCCGGCCACCCGGGCCGTCGCCAGCGCCTCCGCGTAGTGCGAGCGCGCGTCGTCGAAGCGGCCCGAGTCGTGGGCCAGCCAGCCGACGGAGATGGCGAGTTCACCGGCGCCCGCGTGCAGCCGGTCGGCGGTGGTCCGCCGTACCGCGCCCGCGTCGAGCAGCTCGTAGGCGGCCCGCAGCGGAGCCGCCGCGCGCCGGTAGAGACCGTCGGCGCCGTGCCGGTCGTCGAGCAGCCTGATCCGGCGTACGGCCTCTTCCAGGGCCCCCGCCTCGCCGGTCCCGACGCGGCGCATGGGACGGCCCGCGGCCGAAGCCTCGTATGTGAGCCCGAAGGGGCTCAGGGAGGCGGCTGCCACAGTGGCACCGCCCGCCATGAATGCGCGACGCAGCACGTCGCTCTCCTCGTAGTTGTCGTGCGTTTCGTACGGGTACTGCGTGTCGTACGTGTCGTACGTGTCGGGTGTTTCTTGTGCGTCCTGCGTGTCATACGGCTCGTGCACCCCCGCCGTCTCACCAGTGCCGGACGGCGGGATCGCGAGGTGCGCAGGGGGCGTGTCCCCCGTTTCGCGCGCCCCACGCCCGCGCACCGAAGCGCGGGGTGCGAACCCCAGGTCGGCGAGTGTCCGTCCGGGGAACATGTGCAGGAACACCCGTTCGTACGCGTAGTTGGGGCAGCGGATCTCGCCCGCCTCGACCCGGCCGATGTAGCGCGCGTCACAGCTCACCCGCTCACCGATCTCGCGGGCGGCCCGCCGTACCGCCGCGGCGAACTCGCCCGGAGAGCGCTGCCCGCGCAACTGCCGAAAGGCGAGGTTCGGCCGTGGCGGCCGTGGGGACTGCGACGAGGTCACCGTTGACGACGTCATGGCCGGGCCCTCTCTGCGAACCGTCGAACCGTGCCGGATTCCTGGCGAGTTGGAACAGTTATCCATCGGACGCCCTGTTTCCGGCGGGCAAGAACGTACCCGCTGTGCACGACCCACCACGCGGGGTTTGGCTACAAACCGGATATCTCATCCACGATCTGCCATGAACTGCCATCCTTTGCGGCGGTCTTGTGCCGTAGCCGTTGACGTTCTGACGCGTTGAACCTGGCGGACCGGGAGCCACCCGAACTCCCGACCCACTCGCACTAGGAGGGGTTCCGTGGTGGAGGCCGGGATGGAGATCAGCCAGAGCACCGATCCGTGTACGCCGTTCAGAACGCGTACAGCACCCGCGTTGCCCGACTGCGATCTGGTGACGGTCCCGGCCCGGCAGGGGCTGGAAGCGGTCGACATCCTGCGCCGGGGTGCCGGCGACGCGGTCGGCCCCGTACTGCACGACGACGGCTGCGACACCCTCGCCTTCCTGGTCCCGCCGGGCACCGCCGCCGCCTGGGACGTCCCCGGAAGCACCTGCACGGAGACCAATGGGCGCGGCCTGAGCCTCGCGGTCCCCGATCCCGAACCCCCGGTCGAGGGCTCGGACTGGCTGCTCCCGCCCGGCGAGGCGGACCTGGCCACCGACCCGGCGGTGCTCCGCGCGGCACTCGGCGAAGCGGCCCGGCTCATCGAGGCCGCCGACAACCGTCACTGAGCCGGTGGCCCCGGTGGCCCACCCCGATAATGGGGGAATGGGAAAGTCCAGAAACGCGCGGCGCGGACAGTCGGCCGCCGAGGCCGTCGTCGAGACGGTCGACGGCGGGCTCGCCGAGCTGATCCCCGACCGGGACCGGGCGCGCGCCTGGACACTGCTCCTCGACGGCGCCCCACAGTCCCATGTCGACCTCGACGACCCGGCGTACCTCTCCTTCGAGTACCAGCGCCGCCTCGGTCATGTGATCGACCTCGTCGCCCCGCCCGGCAAGCCGGTCCAGGTCGTACACCTCGGCGGCGGCGCCCTGACCCTCGCCCGGTACGTCGCCGCGACCCGCCCCCGGTCCACCCAGCAGGCCGTCGAACGGGACGCGGCCCTCGTCCAACTGGTCCGCCGAGAGCTGCCGTTGGACCCGAACGCCCGGATCCGGGTGCGCTCCACCGACGCCCGCGAAGGACTCGCCAAGGTCCCCGACGGCTGGGCCGACCTCGTCATCGCGGACGTGTTCAGCGGCGCCCGCACCCCGGCCCATCTGACGTCGGTCGAGTTCCTGACGGACGTACGCAGGGTCGTGAAAGACGCCGGCTGCTACGCCGCGAACCTCGCCGACGGGCCGCCGCTCGCCCACCTGCGCGGCCAGATCGCCACCGTGGGAGTCGTCTTCCCGGAGCTCGCCCTGATCGCCGACGCGGCCGTGCTGCGGGGGAAACGGTTCGGCAACGCGGTGCTCGTCGCCTCCGCGCACCCGCTGCCCATCGCCGAACTGACCCGCCGCGCCGCCTCCGACCCGCACCCCGCCCGCCTCGAACACGGGCGCGCCCTCACCGACTTCACCGGCGGCGCCGCACCGGTCACGGACGCGGCGGCCGTCGCCTCACCGGCACCGCCACCGTCGGTGTTCCGCTGAACCCGGGAGCCGGCCGGTCAGTAGGTTCAGTAGGTGAGGATCTGGACGTGCGGCGGGCCGTCGTGCCAGGTGCAGAACACCGACACCCGGTCCGCGCCCGCGCTGAACTCCACCCGGATCCACGTCTCCGTCTTGAACACCTGCATCGACCAGCCCGCTCCCGGCGTCGCCGACACGAGCGTCGCGTAGTCCGTCCCGAGGTCGAACACCGCCCGCCCACCGTCGGTGTCGTACGCCTTCACCGTCGTGGACGGGGCCTTGGAAGCGGTCGCGCTCGGGGTGGAAGTCGGAGCGGGCGTGGCGGACCGACTGGGTTCCTGGGTCGGAGTCGGGGTCGGTTTCGGGCTCGTCGCCGTGGGCAGAGGCTTCGGCGTCCGCGCCGCGGGCTCCTGCACGATCGACTTCTGCCGCACCGAGTCGGCCGCCGTGATGGGGAGCGCGCGGGGCGGGTCGTACGCCGTTCCCGCCATCACCGTGTGCACACCCCACCACGTCATCGTGGCCGCCGCGCCCGTGGCCAGCGTCCACGCCAGAAGGTGTACGAGTCCTCTGCGCATCGCCGGTCATACTGCCTCACGCGCCCCACCGGTGTCGCCTGTTGCCGACTTGGAGCGGCTGCCGGGGAGTTATCCACAGGGTCGGACCCGGCTCGCCGGATTGGCGTACGGTGCGGCGCATGGCAAGTGTGCTCGTGGTCGAGGACGACCAGTTCGTGCGCTCCGCCCTCATCCGGCATCTGACCGATGCCGCGCACCTCGTGCGCAGCGTCGGCACCGCCCTTGAGGCGCTGCGCGAGGTCGCCCACTTCCGTTTCGACGTGGTCATCCTGGATCTCGGTCTGCCCGATCTCGACGGGTCCGAGGCCCTCAAGATGCTGCGCGGAATCACGGATGTGCCCGTGATCGTCGCCACCGCGCGCGACGAGGAGACGGAGATCGTCCGGCTGCTCAACGCTGGTGCGGACGACTACCTCACCAAACCGTTCTCGGTCGAACACCTGTCGGCCCGCATGGCCGCCGTACTGCGCCGCGCCCGCACAGCGCCCGCGGACACTCCTCCCTCCTCCGTCATCCGCGTCGGCGGCCTGGCCATCGACCCGCTGCGCCGACAGGCCGAACTGGACGGCGTACGACTGGACCTGACCCGCCGTGAGTTCGACCTGCTCGCCTTCCTCGCCGGGCGACCCGGTGTCGTCGTCGCGCGCAAGGAGCTGCTCGCGGAGGTGTGGCAGCAGTCGTACGGCGACGACCAGACGATCGACGTCCATCTGTCGTGGCTGCGGCGGAAGTTGGGCGAGACGGCGGCCCAGCCCCGCTATCTGCACACCCTGCGGGGCGTAGGCGTGAAGCTGGCGCCGCCGGGAGCGGAGCCGCCGCTGTGAGGTGGGCGCTGGTGAAAGTCTGCGTGGCGGTCACGACGATGGTCGTGGTGGCCTTCGCCGTGCCGCTCGGGCTGGTCATCCGGGAGATGGCCCGCGACCGTGCCTTCTCCAACGCCGAGCGGGAGGCCGCGGCCGTCGCCCCTGCCCTCTCCATCACCACCGACCGCGACCAGTTGGAACGGGTGGTCGCCTCCGCGGGGTCGGACGCGGGCATGGCCGTGCACATCCCCGCGAGCGGGGGCACGGGCGCGGTCGATCTCGGGCGGCAGCGCGCCACCGACACCGACATCGAGGCCGTCCGGAGACTCGGCCGCGCCTCCACCACCGAGGTGTCCGGCGGGTCCACCCTTCTCCAGCCCGTCGCGATCGGCTCCGGCGCGATAGCCGTCGTCGAGGTGTACGTCCCCGAGGCCGAGGTCGGCAACGGCGTCGGCCTGGCCTGGGCGGTGCTCGCGGGTGTCGGGGCCGTCCTCGTCGTCGGATCGGTCGCCGTCGCCGACCGGCTCGGCGTGCGCATGGTGCAGCCCGCTCAGCGCCTGGTCGAGGGCGCACACGAACTGGGGGAGGGGAAGCTGGGCGCCAGAGTGCCCGAGGAAGGGCCGGCCGAACTGCGCCTCGCGGCGGTCGCGTTCAACTCGATGGCCGACCAGGTCGTACAACTGCTCGCGAACGAAAGGGAGTTGGCGGCGGACCTGTCCCACCGCCTCCGCACGCCGCTGACCGTGCTGCGGCTGAACGCGGCCTCGCTGGGCGAGGGGCCCGCCGCCGACCAGACCCGGACCGCGGTCGCCCAGCTGGAGCACGAGGTCGACACGATCATCCGTACCGCCCGCGAGGCCAAACCCCAGACGACGGTCGCCGGACCGGGCGCCGGCTGCGACGCCGCCGAGGTCGTGCGCGAGCGGATGGCCTTCTGGTCGGCGCTCGCCGAGGACGAGGGGAGGAAGGTGAGGGTGGCCGGTGTCGACCGGCCGGTACGCATACCCGTGGCCCGCGCCGACCTGGCCGCCGCCCTCGACGCCCTCCTCGGCAACGTCTTCCGGCACACCCCGGAGGGCACCGCCTTCGCGGTCGACGTCCACAACGGCGACGACGCGGTGATCGTCCTGGTGTCGGACGCGGGCCCAGGCATCACCGACCCCGAGGCCGCGATGGCCAGGGGGCGCGGCTCGGGCAGCGCGGGATCGACCGGCCTGGGCCTGGACATCGTGCGCCGACTCGCGGAGTCGACGGGCGGAGACGTACGCATCGGCTCGTCGGTACTCGGCGGCACGGAGATACGGATCTGGATCCAACTGGACGGCAGGGCGCCGGTACGACGCGGACACCGGGGCCGGGGAACGGGGGCGACTTGGTGCCGCCGGCACTCCGGAACCTGATGTCTCGAGTTCGCTGTCGGGTGCGGGCCGGTGGGGGCTGGTCGCGCAGTTCCCCGCGCCCCTGAAGGACCCGGCCCTGCGGGCCGAAAAGCACGGGGCGTAGCCCCTGCTTTTCAGGGGCGCGGGGAACTGCGCGAGAAACCCCCACCGGCCCGCACCCGACCGCCCTCCCGGTTCCCATCCGCCGGACCAACCCCCGCCGGACCAACCCCCGCCGGACCAACCCCCGCCGGACCAGCCCCCGCCGGGGCACGGCACCCCCCTCCAGTGCCGCGCCCCGACCCCCGGTCGACCCCCGTCAGCCGAGGTCGCTCACTCCCCGTTCGCCGGCGGCAACGTCCCGCTCCGCGCCGCGCGGCCGTACCAGAGGGCGCTCGACTTGGGCGTACGGGTGAGGGTCGCGTAGTCGACGTACACCGCGCCGAAGCGCTTGCTGTAGCCGTAGGCCCATTCGAAGTTGTCCAGGAGGGACCAGAGGTAGTAGCCGCGGACGTCCGCGCCCTCGGCGATCGCGCGGCGGACCGCGCGGAGGTGGCCGTGGAGGTAGGCGATGCGTTCCGGGTCGTGGACGCGGCCGTCGGAGTCGGGCTTGTCGTCGTAGGCGGCGCCGTTCTCGGTGACGTAGAGCGGCAGGCCCGGGGCCAGCTTCGTGTAGCGCATGATCAGGTCGTGCAGGCCGGTCGGGTCGATCGACCAGCCCATCTCCGTACGCTCGCCCGGCGACTGGTGGAAGAGGACCTCGTCCGCGCCCGGCCACGGCGAGTAGTCGCTCGCGCCGTGGCCGTCGGCGCGCGGGCCGGTCGGCTGGTCCTCGGCCGCCGAGACCAGCGTGGGCGTGTAGTAGTTGAGGCCCAGCGCGTCCAGCGGCTGGTTGATCAGCGCGAGGTCGCCGTCCAGGACGTACGACCAGTCCGTGATCGACGAGGTCGCGGCGAACAGGGTCTGCGGGTAGGCGCCGTGCAGCATCGGGCCGTGGAAGACACCGTTGGCGAGGTCGTCGATCTTCTGGACCGCCGCCAGGTCCTCCGGGGCCGGTGAAAGCGGCCTCACCACCGACGAGTTGAGGCTCACCGCGACCGTGTTGCGGGCCGGCATCGCCGCCCGCAGGGCCGAAGTGCCCAGCCCGTGCGCCAGGTTGAGGTGATGGGCGGCCCGGAGGGAGGCCAGCGGCTCGGTACGGCCGGGGGCGTGCACACCCGAGCCGTAGCCCAGGAACGCGCTGCACCAGGGCTCGTTGAGCGTGATCCACTGCTCGACGCGGTCGCCCAGCGCCTCGCCCATGATCTGGGCGTAGTCGGCGAACCGCAGCGCGGTCTCCCGCTCCGGCCAGCCGCCCGCGTCCTCCAGCTCCTGCGGCAGGTCCCAGTGGTAGAGGGTGACCGCCGGCTTGATGTTGTGGGCGAGGAGTTCGTCGACCAGGCGCCGGTAGAAGTCCAGGCCGCGCTGGACCGCGGGACCACGTCCGGTCGGCTGCACGCGCGACCAGGAGACCGAGAAGCGGTACGCGGTCAGGCCGAGGTCGGCCATCAGCGCCACGTCGTCGCGGTAGCGGTGGTAGTGGTCGACAGCGATGTCACCGTGCTCGCCGCCGGCCGTCCTGCCCGGCGTATGGCTGAACGTGTCCCAGATCGAGGGGGTGCGGCCGTCCTCCCGCACCGCCCCCTCGATCTGGTACGCGGAGGTCGCTGCGCCCCAGAGGAAGGCGGGAGGAAAGGTCACCGGGGTAACGGGCTCAGTCATGGAAGCGCTCCCATAGGAGGTCGTGGAGACCGACGGGTAGGAGAGGAGAAGAGGGAAGTGGGGGGAGAGTGCGAAGGGGGCCGAGGCGGCGGTGACCCGGCCCCCAGAAAGTTCCCGTACGACAGTCAGAAGTTCCCGTACGACAGTCGATGCGTGGGTCAGCCCTTCACCGCGCCCTGCATGATCCCGCCCACGATCTGCTTGCCGAAGATCGCGAAGACGATCAGCAGCGGCAGCGTGCCGAGCAGCGCGCCCGCCATGATCAGGGACTGGTCGGGGGTGTACCCGCGGCCCAGTCCCGCGACCGCGACCTGCACCGTCGGGTTGCCGTTCTGGGTCAGGACCAGGAACGGCCACAGGAAGTCGTTCCACGTCTGCACGAACATCAGCATCCCGAGGACGGCCATCGCGGGCCGCGCCGCCGGGAAGACCACGTGCCAGATCACGCGCCAACTGCTCGCGCCGTCCACCCGCGCCGCCTCGATGATCTCGTCCGGCAGCGCCTGGAGCAGGTACTGCCGCATGAAGAACACCCCGAACGCGCTGACCAGGGACGGCAGGATCACCGCCTGGAGCTGGTCGGACCAGTCGAGCTTGGCGACCATCATGTACAGCGGGATCACGCTCAGCTGCGGCGGCACCATCATCGTGCCGATGACGATCAGCATCATGGCCTGGCGGCCCTTGAAGCGCAGCTTGGCGAAGGCGAACCCGGCGATCGTCGACAGGACGACGATGGTGATCGCCGAAACGCCCGCCACGAACGTGGTGTTGATGAACGCCTCGCCCAAGTTGGCGTCCGTCCAGGCCAGTTCGAGCTTGTCGAACAGACCCGAGCCGAACCAGAACGGCGGCGGGGTCTGCGCGAGCCGCTGGTTGTCGCGCGAGGCGGCGATGGCCGTCCACACCAGCGGGAACAGCGAGCCGATGGTGAACAGGGCGAGGA
This sequence comes from Streptomyces sp. GQFP, assembly GCF_021545335.1. Taxonomy (GTDB): domain Bacteria; phylum Actinomycetota; class Actinomycetes; order Streptomycetales; family Streptomycetaceae; genus Streptomyces. The sequence continues at coordinate 6,666,448 of NZ_CP089312.1, forward strand.
TGACGTACGCGATCGGCCCGGCGTGCATGGTGCCGCCGGCGCGCGCGGCCTTGGGGCGCCGTACTCGCGTCGGCTTCTTCTGCTCCGGTGTCTCGGAGGGTGGTGTCAGTGTCGTCGTCACGGCCGGTTCTCCTAACTGCTGGCGCGCAGCCGGCGCGAGATGACGTAGTTGACGATCCCGATGACGATGAGGATCAGGAACATCGTCCAGGCGATGGCGGAGGCCCGGCCGAGGTGCTGGTTGACCCAGCCCTGCTCGTACAGATACAGGCCGAGGGTCTGGAACTGATGCTGGGAGCCGCCGGACGCGCCCTTGTTCGCGTCGAACAGCAGGGGCTCGCCGAAGAGTTGGGAGGCGCCGATGGTCGAGACGACCACCGTGAACAGGATCGTCGGCCGCAGCGACGGCAGCGTGACGTGGAAGAACTGCTGCCAGCGGTTGGCCCCGTCGAGCGCCGCCGACTCGTACAGGTCCTGCGGGATCGCCTGCATCGCCGCCAGGTAGATCAGCGCGTTGTAGCCGGTCCAGCGCCAGATGACGATCGTCGAGACCGCGATCTGGGAGGGCCACTTGTCGTTCTGCCAGTCGATGTTGTCGATGCCGACCAGGTTCAGCGCCCAGTTGATCATCCCGTAGTCACGGCCGAAGAGCAGCACGAAGACGAGCGAGGCGGCGGCGATCGACGTCGCGTACGGGGCGAGCATCGCGACCCGGTAGAAGGTTGAAGCACGCAACTTGTAGTTGAGGATGTGCGCGAGGCCCATCGCCATCATCAGCTGCGGGACCGTCGAGATGATCCCGATGGTCAGCGTGTTCTTCGCCGCGTTCCAGAAGAAGTCGTCGTCGAAGATCCGCGTGTAGTTGCGCAGCCCCACCCACGACATGTCGGTCGGCGCGGTCAGTTCCACCGTGTGCAGCGAGGCCCAGCCGGTGTAGATCAGCGGGAACAGGCCGAACGCGAGGAACAGCAGGAAGAACGGCGAGACGAACGCGTACGGGCTCCAGCGCATGTCCCGCTGCCAGCGGCGGGACAGCCGGGCCCGGCGGCGCTCGGCCGCGGGCTCCGCGGGCGGGCGGGCCGGGGCCGCGCCCCCCTCCGTGGCGGGGGGCGCGGCGGCGGTGTCGTGCCCAGTGGTCATACGGGTCACTGGTCCAGGTTGTTGTCGATGGTCTTGGTGGCCGTGTCCCAGGCTTCCTTGGCGGACTTGCCCTGGGTGACCAGGATGACGCCGTTGTCGGTCAGGCCCTGCTGGATGATCTGGTCCTTCGGGCCGATCGTCTGGACCGGGATGTTCTCCGCGGCCTCGGCGAAGATCGTGCCGATCGGTGCGTCACCGGTCATGTCGTTGACCGCGTCCTTCACCTCGGTCGACTCGTACGCCGCCGGGGTGCTCGGGAAGCTGCCCTGGACGCCGAACAGCTTGGCCTGCTGCGCGGGTGCGGTCAGCCAGGCGGCCAGCTTCGCCGCCTCCTCGGTGTTCTTGCCGGACTTGGGCACGCTCAGGAACGAGCCGCCCCAGTTGCCGGACTTGGGGGCCTGGGCGATGTCCCACTTGCCGGCCGCGTCGGGCTGCGACTTGCCCTTGATGTAGCCGAGCATCCACGGCGGGCAGGACATCGCGGCGAACTTGCTGTTGGCGATGGTGGTGTCCCAGGCGGGCTGGAACTGGGTCTGGTTGCCGATGAGTCCGTCCTCGGCGGCCTGCGCGGTGAGGTCGAAGGCAGACTTCACGGCCGGGTTCGTCTTGTAGATGACATCGCCGGCCTCGTTGTAGAACCGGTCCTTCTCACTGCTCAGGATCGACTGGAGCAGACCGCCGGGGGAGTCCAGGAAGGTGGTGTCCTTGGGCGCCTTGGCCTTGTACTGCTTGCCGACGTCCACGAACTTGTCCCAGCTGCCCGCCCACAGCTTGCCGACCTCCTCGCGGTCGGTCGGCAGCCCGGCCGCCTTGAACAGGTCCGTGCGGTAGCAGATGGCCATCGGTCCGATGTCGGTGCCGACCGCGATCGTCTGGCCGCCGCTGGTGGTGGCCTGCGCCCACTTCCACTCCAGGTAGTCGCTCTTCTTGCCGTACGTCGACAGGTCGAGCAGCTTGTCCGACTGGGTCTTGACGATCTCGGCGATGTTGCCGACCTCGATCATCTGGATGTCCTGCAGACCGCTGCCGGTGGTGAGGTGGTTGATCAGCGCGGGGTAGTAGTTCTCGTTGCGCTCTACGACCGTCTGCTGGATGTCGATGTCCGGGTGGAGCTTCTCGTACTCCTTGTACAGACTGGACTCCTCGAAGCCGGCGGTGCCGAAGAGCCCGAGGGTGATCTTGGTCTTGCCGCCGCCGCCACCTTCCGACGACGAACCGCCGGTGTCGTCGCCGCCGTCGTCGGCACAGCCGGCCAGCAGCCCGGCGCCCAGCGATGCTACGGCCGCGAGGACGACCGCCCTGTTGCGGGCGGATCGGGTACGTGCTCGCATTGCGTCCTCCTGTTGCCCTGACGTGCCGACCCCCCGGCCAACTGCATTGTTGGGCCCGTTAGTTCGTCTTGAATCGCGTCGCTGCGGCTCGGGCGGGGAACGTGCGGGATGTGTATGTGTCAGGTACCGTGGGAGCGCTCCCATCGGTGATGTGTTGAAGGTTCGTCGGTCCGGGCGGGGGTGTCAAGGGCGATGACGGGAGGAGCTGTCTTCGGTTATCGGCCTGTTAACTAACTCGGCGGACCGGTGCGGAGGGGACGCGGACCGGTGAAGATCGGCCATCACGGCAGTCGGCGCGGGAACCGGGCCGGGCCGGTACGGAGGGCGGTTCGGCGACTCCTGTCGCCGCTCTGCCGCCGGGGCGGTCGGACCTCCCCGGTGGTGACAGGCGCCCCCAGGCAGGACTGTTAGATTCCAGGCCAGGGCGATGACAGGGGAAGGGCGGAGCCAGATGGCAAGCCACGGAGCGCGGGGCCGCAGCGGTGGCCGGCCGACCCTGGAAGAGGTCGCCGCGCGCGCCGGAGTGGGCCGTGGCACGGTCTCCCGGGTGATCAACGGCTCACCGAGGGTCAGTGACGCGACCCGCGCGGCGGTCGAGGCGGCGGTCGCGGAACTCGGCTACGTCCCGAACACGGCGGCCCGCGCCCTCGCGGCGAACCGTACGGACGCGATCGCGCTGGTGGTGCCCGAGCCGGAAACGCGTTTCTTCGCGGAGCCGTACTTCTCGGACATGCTGCGTGGCGTCGGGGGCGCGATCTCGGACACGGAGATGCAACTCCTGCTGATCTTCGCGGGCAGCGACAGGGAGCGTCAGCGCCTGGCCCAGTACCTGGCCGCCCACCGCGTGGACGGCGTGCTCCTGGTCTCGGTCCACGCGGACGACCCGCTCCCGGACCTGCTGGCCCAGCTGGAGATCCCGGCGGTGATCAGCGGCCCGAGGTCGGCAGCGGAAACCCTCACTTCAGTGGACTCGGACAACTACGGAGGCGGCCGCCAGGCAGTCGAACACCTCCTCTCCCGAGGCCGCCGCAAGATAGCCCACATCACGGGCCGTCTGGACGTGTACGGCGCCCAGCGCCGCGTCGACGGCTACCGCGAGGCCCTGGAGGCCGCGGGCCACCAGGTCGACGAGGCCCTGATCGAACCGGGCGACTTCACGGAGGAGGGCGGCCGCCGCGCGATGACCAGCCTCCTGGCCCGCTGCCCCGACCTGGACGCGGTCTTCGCGGGCTCGGACGTGACAGCGGCCGGCGCCCGCCAGGTCCTGCGCGAACAGGGCCGCCGTATACCCGACGACGTGGCCCTGGTCGGCTACGACGACTCGGCCATAGCCCGCCACATGGACCCGCCCCTGACGAGCGTCCGCCAGCCGATCGTGGAAATGGGCCGGGCGATGATCGACCTCCTCCTGGAGGAGGTCGCGGACCGCCGCCCGACGGCATCCCGGGTACTGGAACGCCGCCGGGTCGTGCTTCCTACGGAGCTGATGACCCGTACGTCGTCCTGAGGGGCCGACGGGCAGGGAGCGTACGGGAGTTCACGGACGCTTGGCGGCGGGCAGTGACAGCCGCCATCTGATCTCGCCGTCCTGTTCTTCCTCTGTCGGGAACAGGCCCGCCGCCGACGCGTGATGGCCGGGGTGGATGTGCGCGACGACCGTACGGACGGTCGGCGATCGTCGCCCCAGCCAGGTCACCAGCTCCCGCGCCGCCTCCGAGGCGAGCCCGCGCCCCTGCCAGGGCGTGCCCACGACCCAGGCGATCTCCGCGACCCCCCGGTCCTCGGTGACCGTGACCTGGACGGTGCCCGTGAGGCAGCCGTCCGCGCGCAGCCGCCATCTCCTCGGCGTGCGCGACGGCGAGGGGGAGCAGGTCCAGGCGGGCGGTGCGGAGGGTCGGTGTTCCCATGACGTTCCCAAGGGGCTGGACATGACCAAGGGCTGACCTGTTTTCACAGGTCAGCCCTTGATCAATTCAGGGTGAGTGACGGGACTTGAACCCGCGGCATCCTGGACCACAACCAGGTGCTCTACCAGCTGAGCTACACCCACCATGACCGGGTGAGGAGTTCCGAGTGGTCTTCCTGACCGGCCGAGAAAAAGTGTACAGGGTCAGAAGGGGTGCTCGCGCCCGGCTTTCCCGGGGCTGCGGCAAGGGCTGTCGTACGGGCTGTTGCGGAGGCTGTCGTACGGGTTACTGCGCCGCCGGCAGCGCGTGCTTGGCCGCGATCGTGCGGGCCGTGTCCGAGTCCGGGCCGGGCTGCGGTACGAAGATCGCCTCGCGGTAGTAGCGCAGCTCGACGATCGACTCGCGGATGTCGGCGAGGGCGCGGTGGTTGCCGTTCTTGGGCGGGCTGTTGAAGTACGCCCTCGGGTACCAGCGCCGGGCCAGCTCCTTCACCGAACTGACGTCCACGATCCGGTAGTGGAGGTAGGCCTCCAGGGTGCTCATGTCGCGGAGCAGGAAGCCGCGGTCCGTGCCGACCGAGTTGCCGCACAGCGGGGCCTTGCCCGGCTCCTTGACGTGCTCGCGGATATACGCCAGGACCTGTGCCTCGGCGTCCGCCAGCGTCGTGCCGCCGGCCAGCTCGTCGAGGAGTCCGGACGCGGTGTGCATCTGGCGCACCACCTCCGGCATCGTCTCCAGCGCCGAGTCGGGCGGACGGATGACGATGTCCACCCCCTCGCCGAGTACGTTCAGCTCGGAGTCGGTGACCAGTGCGGCCACCTCGATGAGCGCGTCGTCGGACAACGAGAGACCGGTCATCTCGCAGTCGATCCACACCATGCGATCGTTCATGCGTCTCACCTTACGGGGAGGTGACGCGGGGTGAACCCCGCGGGGCAAGGGGTTCGCCCCCGCCGCCCCTACCCGTCCCATCCCTGGGGGCTGCGCCCCCAGACCCCCGCATCGGGCTGAACGGCCTCGTCCTCAAACGCCGGACGGGCTGAATACCCAAGCGCCGGCCGGCACCATCCAGCCCGTCCGGCGTTTGAGGACGAGCGCGTTCAGCGCGACAAAGGGGGGTCTGGGGGCGCAGCCCCCAGGGATGGGAACGGGTAAGGGCGGCGGGGGCGAGAAGGGCCGGGGTAGATAACCCCGGCCCACCCCACATTCACACGTCACGCACCCTTACGCACCACTCCGCTGCCCCGGCAGACTCGCCCGGCTTCCGACATACGGATCCCGCGCATGCTCCGCCGACAGGCCGACCGCGCTGGCCGCAGCCGCCGTACGCCGTGCCTGGATCGGGACCGGGCTCTCCGAGTGCGGGACGCGGTCGTGGCCGTGACCCGGGCCGTGCCCGTGTCCCTGGCCGGCCGTGGTCGGCGTACCCATGCCGCCGCCGGGGCCACCCACCGCACCGTCCGGATCCTGCACCCGCTCACCCTGCGGCCTGCGCGCCCGGTACGCCGCGCGGTACGCGGCCGGGGACGAGCCCAGCTGGCGGCGGAAGTGCCCGCGCAGAGCCACCGGCGAACGGAAGCCGCAGCGGCCCGCGACCTCGTCCACCGAGTAGTCCGACGTCTCCAGCAGGCGCTGCGCCTGGAGCACGCGTTGCGTGATCAGCCACTGCAGCGGCGCGCTGCCCGTGAGCGAGCGGAACCGGCGGTCGAACGTACGACGGCTCATGTACGCCCGCGCCGCCAGCGTCTCCACGTCGAACTGTTCGTGGAGGTGCTCCAGCGCCCAGGCGACGACCTCGGCGAGCGGGTCGGCGCCGATCTCCTCTGGTAAAGACCGATCGAGGTAGCGCTCCTGGCCGCCCGATCGGCGCGGGGGGACCACCAGTCGGCGGGCCAGTGCGCCGGCCGCCTCGTTGCCGTGGTCCGTCCGCACGATGTGCAGGCACAGGTCGATGCCCGCCGCCGTGCCGGCGCTCGTCAGCACGTCGCCGTCGTCCACGAAGAGTTCCCGTGGATCGACGTGCACGGACGGGTAGCGCTTCGCCAGCGTCGGCGCGTACATCCAGTGTGTCGTCGCCGGGCGGCCGTCCAGCAGGCCCGCCGCCGCGAGGACGAACGCGCCTGTGCACAGGCCCACGATCCGCGCACCCTCTTCGTGCGCCCGGCGCAGTGCGTCGAGCGCCTCCTCCGGTGGCGGCGCGGTGATCGAACGCCAGGCGGGCACGACGACCGTGCCTGCTCGTGCGATCGCCTCCAGGCCGTTCGGCGCGGTCAGTTCAAGCCCGCCGGTCGTCCGCAGCGGGCCCTCTTCTCCGGCGCACACCAGCAGTCGGTAGCGCGGCACTCCGGCATCCTGGCGGTCGATCCCGAACACCGAAAGTGGTATGGAACTCTCGAAGATGGGGCCGCCGCTGAACAGCAGCACCGCGACGATCTCCTTGCGGCGTCGCCCGGAAAGTTTCCGGGCCGCGGCTTCCGGCGCGGCAGTGGAGTCGTGGCTCATACTGCTAAGCCCCCCTCGGTGGTCGCGGCTCCTCGGTTGTGTCGCTCCTGCACGTTTCCCCTCGGTCCTGCACGAGTCCCCCGCCGTAGACAGTCAAGATCGAATCTACTGTGTCGCATGATGCCGAGGTGACCAGTTCGGTACCCGGCAGATTGTCGACTTGGCAACTTGGCGTAAAGCATTCGATCACGAAGCGTTGCACTCGTGGGCCGTGCAGGGAAGTGCGCCTCGTCGTAGTGGCCAATCCGCGTAGGGTGCGCGGGCCCGTCTGGACCCTTTCAGTGCAGGTGGAACAGGGGTTTGGGGGTTGTTCGGCCAAGGGATGTACGGTGGCCGGAAGTTGGCTGAAAAGCATCGGGCGCGTGCGCGAAAACAGGTCAGTCGACCGGTGTAGTTCCGCCGGAGTGGCGGCCGCCGCGCGGGGTACCCGAATGGGTTCGGCTGTGCCGCCCCCGATGCGCGGCGCTCTCCTCCGCCGGCGTCCGGGCCGCACAGCGCTCGGACTGCCGCAGCAGCACCCGGCACACCCCTGTCACGGCCGCCAGCCCCAGCGCCGTACCGGCCGCGCCGCCCAGCGAGGTGCCGTAGAGGACGAGCACCACGGGGACCAGGACGCAGCTGAAGGCGGCCCAGCGGACGAGGTCGCTCGCGGATTCCTGCGTCGGTGAGGTCATGACTGCTCCCTGTGACGGTGGGTCACCGGGTTCAACGCTTGTTCGAGCGGTCAGTCACTGGTCGGTCAGCAGTAGGTCACTGGTCGATCGTGTCCGGAAGACGTGTGCGGACGTGATCGACGTAGGCGAGATGTACGCGAACCCTGTGGAAACAGCCTGTACGGGGCAGCAACCATTGCGTTGCGGGCACCCCCTCGTGCATGCTCCCTGGAACCCCGACCGGGGCCTGTGCGGGCTATGGGCTAAGGAGGCGTGCCGCCGTACCCTTGGGGGTATGGGGTTGGGAAGATGATTCCCGGACACAGCTCCGCCGCACTCTGTCGTCCCATATCACGTCGTCCCATCACGAGGATCAAAACGCCGAGATACCCATGGCCGGTCACGAATTCCTGGATCCCGCGGACCGCAAGCGCCCCGTCGCCGACCCCACGGCGGCCGAGCCCTTGGCGGCGGAAGAATCACGTCAGTCCTGCGACCCCGCGTTCAAGCACGGTGTCGTCGTCGGTTTCGACGGCTCGACGTCGAGTGAGCGCGCCCTCGCGTACTCCATCGGTATGGCCCACCGCTCCGGTTCGGGCCTGATCATCGTGCATGTCGCCAACCGGCTGCCCACCACGGTGTGGGCCGGCTGCGAGCCACCCGTCTTCGTCGACGTCCCGGACCACCGGACCGAGGTCCTCGGGCTCGAACTGGCCTGCGCGGACTATCTGGCCGAAGTGCCCTGGATCCTGGTCGAGCGCGGCGGCGACATCTGCCACGAACTCGAAGAGGTGGGGCGGGAGTACGAGGCCGACGCGATCGTCGTCGGCTCGACCCACGGCATCGTCGGCCGCATCTTCGGGTCGGTGGCGGGGCGGTTGGCCAAGCGGGCCCAGCGCCCGGTCGTCGTCATCCCGTGACCCCCTGTCCGTAACTCCACGTTCTCCCAGGTGAGATGGGCAAATCTACTCGTGCGTAGATGTGTTCGTGCGCTTGTGAAGGGCATATACCGGTCACCGTGCGAGCTGGTCCTTCCAGGACGTGCTGCGGCCGGGGTGTGACGGCCACCGGTTTGCTGCGCAGGCTGGGGGTTTGGGCGGCCCCCGGCTATATGGCGAACCCCCCGTGGTTGGTGGCAACACGGGGGGTTCGTTTCTTGTTCGTTGGCCTCTGCCGGCCGGTGGGGGTTGCTCGCGCAGTTCCCCGCGCCCCTAAAAGCAGGTTCCTCGCGCCCCTGGAAACGAGCTCCCCGCGCGGCCCGCAGCCAAAAACAGGCGTCTTACTCCACCGTTACCGACTTCGCGAGGTTCCTCGGCTTGTCGATGTCTCGGCCGAGGGCCAAGGCCGTGTGGTACGCCAGGAGTTGGAGGGGGATGCCCATCAGGATGGGGTCCAACTCGTCCTCGTTCTTCGGGACGACGATCGTCTGGTCGGCCTTTTCCTGGTGCTGGTGGGCCACCGCGAGGATGGGACCGCTGCGGGCCTTGATCTCCTCCAGGGCGGCGCGGTTCTTCTCCAGGAGGTCGTCGTTCGGGACGATCGCGACCGTGGGGAGAGCGGGCTCGATGAGGGCCAGCGGGCCGTGCTTCAACTCCGAGGCGGGGTAGGCCTCGGCGTGGATGTACGAGACCTCCTTGAGCTTCAGGGAGGCTTCGCGGGCCACCGGATAGCCCCGTACGCGGCCGATGAAGAGCATCGAGCGGGCCTCGGCGTACTGTTCGGCCAGCTTCTTGATCTCGTCCTCCTGGTCGAGGATCTCGGAGATCTGCGCGGGCAGTTTGCGCAGGCCCTCGATGATCCGCTTGCCGTCGCGGACCGAGAGGTCGCGGGTGCGGCCGAGGTGGAGGGCCAACAGGGCGAAGGCGACCGTCGTGTTCGTGAAGCACTTCGTCGAGACGACGCAGACCTCGGGGCCCGCGTGCACGTACATGCCGCCGTCCGCCTCGCGGGCGATCGCCGAACCGACCACGTTCACGATGCCCAGCACCCGCGCGCCCTTGCGCTTCAACTCCTGTACGGCGGCCAGCACGTCGTACGTCTCGCCGGACTGGGAGACGGCGACGTACAGGGTGTCGGGATCCACGACCGCGTTGCGGTACCGGAATTCGGAGGCCGGCTCGGCGTCGGCGGGGATGCGGGCCAGCTCCTCGATCATCTGGGCGCCGATCATGCCCGCGTGGTACGAGGTGCCGCAGCCGAGGATCTTCACGCGGCGGATCTGGCGCGCCTCGCGGGCGTCCAGGTTCAGGCCGCCGAGGTGGACGGTGGAGAAGCGGTCGTCGATCCGGCCGCGCAGGACGCGGTCCACGGCGTCGGCCTGCTCGTGGATCTCCTTGTGCATGTAGGTGTCGTGGCCGCCCATGTCGTACGAGGCGGCCTCCCACTCCACGGTCGTCGGCTCGGCCGTGGTGCTGGTGCCCTCGGTCGTGTACGTGCGGAAGTCGTCGGCCTTGAGGGTGGCCATCTCGCCGTCGTCCAACGTCACTATCTGCCGCGTGTGGGTGACCAGCGCGGCGATGTCCGAGGCGACGAACATCTCCTTCTCACCGATGCCCAGGACGACCGGCGAGCCGTTGCGGGCGACGACGATCCGGTCGCTGAAGTCGGCGTGCATGACGGCGATGCCGTACGTGCCCTCGACGATCCGGAGGGCCTGGCGGACCTTCTCCTCCAGGGTCTCCGCCTGGGAGCGGGCGATGAGGTGGGTGAGGACCTCGGTGTCCGTCTCCGAGAGGAACTCGACGCCGTCCGCTTCGAGCTTCTTGCGCAGGTCGGAGGCGTTGTCGATGATCCCGTTGTGGACGACGGCGACCTTGTTGTCGGCCGACATGTGCGGGTGCGCGTTGTGGTCGGAGGGGGCGCCGTGCGTGGCCCAGCGGGTGTGGGCGATGCCGGTGGTGCCGGCGAAGCGCTTGGGGACCTTGGCCTCCAGGTCCCGGACCCGGCCCTTGGCCTTGACCATCTTCAGGCCCGCCGCCTTCGGCGAGGTCACGACGATGCCCGCCGAGTCGTAGCCGCGGTACTCCAGGCGCTGAAGGCCTTCGAGGAGCAGCGGCGCCACGTCACGCCTGCCGATGTATCCGACAATTCCGCACATATATAGGTACCTGGTCCCTAGCCGTAGACGATGCGGCGCAGCTGGCGGAGCGTCAGCTCCGGTGGTGCCACCGCGCGGTATTTCAGGTCCGCCTCGATCCGGTCGAAGATCGTCGCGTTCACCAGGCCCTGGCCCTGGAGTTCGCGGTGGCGGCGACGGACATAATCCTCGGTCGTCTCGTCGAAGTAGGCGAGAACGTCCTGAATCACCCGTAGCGACTCACCCCGTGAGAGGGGTGTGGTACGCATCAGATGATCAACGAGTTCGTCGTGCACCCGACGATCCTGAGGTAAAGCGCTGGCAATCGCAAGAATCCTGCCCGATTTCGGGCAACGGTCTGTTGAAACTCTTATGGGACCCTGTTCGGGGCCTGTTCATCCTGTGTCCTGCGTATCGATGGCTGCCCAGAGCACCTTTTTCAGCCATGGACACTCCTCGTATGGGCGTACCGGAGCAGCTCGCCGCGCGCATGAGCATGGCCGAGCAGCACGAGTACCTTCGCGCCAAGTTCTCGCGGCGCACGATGATCAGAAGCGGCGCCGTCACCGTGGGCGCCGTCGCAGGCGGTGCGTTCGTGCCGGGCGCGGCCCAGGCCGCGACGCGGACCACCGCATCGACCCAGACGTACCAGCAGACCGAGAAGGTCGACGGCGCGCTCGTCGCCCCCTTCGGCCGTCACCTCGCCTGGGGCAACGACCCCCGTACGGAGATCACCGTCTCCTGGCAGGTCCCGGTCGCGGTGAAGAAGCCCTTCATCCGGATCGGCGCCACTCCTTGGGACCTCTCCCGCAAGATCGAGGCCGAGGTGCGGACGCTGTACACCCCGGCGGGTGTCGGCGCCAGCGGCGACCACACCCAGTACTACCTGCACGCCAAGCTGAGCCACCTGCGCCCGGGCAGGACGTACTACTACGGCGTCGGCCACGCGGGCTTCGACCCGGCCGAGGCACACCTGCTGGGCACGCTCGGCACCTTCACCACCGCGCCCGCGCACAAGGAGCCGTTCACCTTCACGGCCTTCGGCGACGAGGGCGTCGGCTACCACGGCCTCGCCAACAACAGCCTGCTGCTCGGCCAGAACCCGGCCTTCCACCTGCACGCGGGTGACATCGCGTACGCCGACCCGTCCGGCGCGGGCAAGACCGCCGACACCGGGTTCGACTCGCGCGTGTGGGACCAGTTCCTCGCGCAGACCGAGTCGGTCGCCAAGTCCGTGCCGTGGATGCCGGCCTACGGCAACCACGACATGGAGGCCTGGTACTCGCCCAACGGCTACGGCGGCGAGGACGCCCGCTGGAACCTCCCCGACAACGGCCCGGACCCCGAGAACCTCCCGGGCGTGTACTCCTTCGTCTACGGCAACACGGCGGTCATCTCGCTGGACGCCAACGACATCTCCTTCGAGATCCCGGCCAACCTGGGGATCTCCGGCGGTACGCAGACCACATGGCTGGAGGGGCAGCTCAAGAAGTTCCGTGCCTCGAAGGACGTCGACTTCGTCGTGATCTTCTTCCACCACTGCGCCTACTGCACCTCCACCGCGCACGCCTCGGAGGGGGGCGTGCGCCAGGAGTGGGTGCCGCTGTTCGAGAAGTACACGGTCGACCTGGTCATCAACGGCCACAACCACCAGTACGAGCGCACCGACGTCATCAAGGCGGGCAAGGTCACCAAGAAGCTCCCGATCGGCGGGACTTCGTACCCGGAGACCGACGGTGTCGTCTACGTGACGGCGGGCGCGGCGGGCCGCAGCCTGTACGCGTTCACCGCCCCGCAGTCCTACGAGGGCCACGAGAACGAGGTCGACTCGGTCGCCTCCTTCATCAACACCAAGGACGGCAAGGTCAACGAGACGGTCACCTGGTCGCGCGTGCGCTACCTCGACTACTCGTTCCTGCGCGTCGACGTCACCCCGGCCTCCCGGGGCCGCCTCGCCACACTGACGGTGCGCGGTATCGCGGAGACGGGCGAGGAGGTCGACCGCTTCACGGTCGCCCGCCGCGTACGCTGAGCGTGCGCGTATGCCCCGAAGGCAGGGCGTACGAGTGAGCAGTGAGTAGTGAATGGCTGGTCCAACAGGCGGTTCTCCGGCGCGAGTTGCTACATGCGCCTGAGGACCGCCTGTTTGGCGAGGGCGAACTCCTCGTCCGTGAGTACGCCCGTCTGGTGCAGCTCACCGAGTTCGCGCAGGCGGCGCAGCTGGGCGTCGTGGTCGTGTTCGGCGGGTGGTGTGTTGTCGGACGGTGGCGCGGCAAGTTCCTTCGGCGGTACGTCCGTTGCGGGCGCCGTCGGATGCGGCAGCCGGGCCTGGACGGCCGCCGCGACCAGTGCCATCAGCGGGTCCTTCTTGAACCCCCACAGCTCGACGGAGTTGGGGTCGTACTTCGGCGGGGCCTTGGTCGGCGCGTGTCGTACGCTGAAGCGCAGATAGCCGTTCTCCAGGCCCACCGCCGGATGCCACTCCACGGCCACGATGTCGGCGACGGTGAGGGAACGGGGGCCGGCGGCGGCCTTCGCGTCCTCCGTCTTCCAGTTCCACTCCAGCCGGACGTGCTCACCGTCGAAGGCCGCGGTGCCGTCCCCGGCCGACACGGACAGCGGTACGGCGGGTCCGGGCAGCAGATAGCGGTCGACGGCGCCGGAGGGCACCTCGTCGAGCAGCAGCGCGTTGCGGACCTCGTCCACGAAGTACTCGGCGACGCCGTACCGGTCGGACTCGACGTTCAGCAGATACGGGTCGTTGGGCTCCGCCAGCTTGCCGCCGGTCGCCTGGAGCAGTGGGTCGGCGCCGTCGCGCAGCCGGAGCCTCAACCGCCCCGACTTTCTGCCCTGTTCGAAGGAGACACCGGCCAACGAGTGGAGGGGGACGGCGAGTTCGCCCAGGGTCTTGCGGAGCAGGCTGACGTTCTTGTCACGTCCAGGGGTGAGCCGGAGGGCGTCGCCGTCGAAGACCCACGTGCCGTCCTTCTGGATGATTTCCGCCATGACGGCAATTGTTCCACTGGGATTGCTCCGCGATACGTACGACGACGGGCACCTCGGAGGACCGTACTCCGAGGTGCCCGTCTGTATGGGGGCGGGTGTCGCGGTGTCGCTACCGCTACAGGCCCGCGATGGGGTTCTTCAGGTTGCCGACGAGCTGGAGCGCGCCGGCCGGGTCCGCGAGGTCCACCATCTGCTTGTTGTTGCGGAGTTGGAGGCGGTTGAGGCAGGACAGCGAGAACTCGGGCGCGAACATGTCGTACTGCTTGAACTTGTCGGCGAGTTCGGGGGTGGCCTCCTGGTAGTCGCGGACCGTGTCGGCGACCGTCCGCCAGAAGTCGTCCTCCTCCAGGACCCCTTCGGTGGCGAGGTTCGCGGCCAGGAAGCGGAAGAAGCAGTCGAAGACGTCCGTGAAGATGGACAGGAGCTTCTTCTCCTCCGGGACGTCCACGCGCAGCCGCTCGACCGTCGGCGGCAGTACCGCGTCCGGGTCCATGACGGCGATCTCCTCGGCGATGTCCTTGTAGATCGCGCGCTGCACGGTGCCGTCCTTGAGGACGAGGATGACGTTCTCGCCGTGCGGCATGTAGACGAGGTCGTAGGCGTAGAAGCTGTGCAGGAGCGGGGTGAAGTAGGCGCGCAGATAGCCGCGCAGCCACTCCTTCGGGCTCAGGCCCGACTGCTCGATGAGCGCGGAGGCGAAGGAGCGCCCCTCGTGGTCGACATGGACGAGGGAGGCCATCGTCGCCAGCGATTCGCCCTCGTCGAGGGACGACACCGGGCTCTCGCGCCACAGCGCGGCCAGCATTTTGCGGTACGGGGAGTAGCGGTCGGTGGCGGCCTCGTACTCCAGGTGGCGGTAGCCGACGGCCGCGCGCTCGCGGATGATCGACAGGCCCGTCGACTTCAACACCGGGTCGTTGTCGATGAGTTGGGCCAGCCAGTCGTTGATGGCCGGGGTCGCCTCCATGTACGCGGCCGAAAGTCCGCGCATGAAGCCCATGTTGAGGACCGAGAGAGCCGTTTTGACGTAGTGCTTCTCGGGGTTGGACTTGTTGAAGAAGGTCCGGATGGACTGCTGGGCGAGATACTCGTCGTCGCCCTCGCCCAGGCAGACCAGGCTCTTCTGGGCGACCTCGGCGGCGAAGGTGACGGTGAGCTTGTTCCACCACTGCCAGGGGTGCACCGGGATGAACAGGTACTCGGTGGGGTCGAGGCCCTGGTCGGACAGTTTCGTACGGAAGCGGACGACCGTCTCCTGCCCCAACTCCTCGCGCAGGAAGGCCTCGTACTCGATACCGACGCCCGCCGTGAACGCGGCGCGCGAGCGGTGCGCGGCCAGCCAGACCAGCCGGACCGGGCTCGCGGTCTCGGGTGCGTACGAGAGGTACTCGTGCACGCCGAAGCCGAGCCGCCCGTTGTTGGCGACGAAGCAGGGGTGGCCCTCGGTCATCCCCGTCTCGATCGCCTGGAAGTCGCTTTTGACGAGTTCGGCGACGGGGATCTGCGGCTTGGTGAGTTTGTAGCAGGTGCCGGAGAGGGTGGAGGAGATCTCCTCCAGATAGACCGGGAGGACCTCGTCGCTCAGGCCGAGTGATTTCTTCAGCTCGATGAAGAAGTCCAGGGCGGAGAGCGGGAGTTCGGCCCCGTCGCGGTGCCGGGTGATGGAGTCGGCGTCGACCTGCCAGTGGTCGAGGGCGTGACGTACGGCGGTGAAGCGGTAGCGGGTCAGGCCGTCGTCGCCGAGTACGGCGTAGCCGGCCCCGTCCGGCTCGGGCGTGATCAGCCGCTCATGGGCGAACTCGGCGAGGGCTTTGCGGATCAGGAGGCGGTTGGCCTGTGCCCAGCGCTCGGGGGACAGGTGCGCCACGGCGTCGGACAGGGTCATATCGCTACTCCTCGGGAAGCCGCTCGTGCGGCCAGGTATTGCGGGCGGGTACAGAAGCTCAAGAGGGCTTTTTTCTCCGGCTTCTGGATCTCGCGTTCGGCGACGAAGCCGACGGCCTCGTTCAGCGCGTGGACGGCCTTGTTGGTCACGTCGGGCTCGACGACGACCCGGCGGGTGCGCGGGTCGGCAAACAGCTCGTCCATCACGGCGGTGATGACGGCCCGGGTGAAGCCGTGCACGGGCGTCTCGGTCGCCGGCACCAGGAAGTGCATGCCGACATCGCCGGGCTGCGGCTCGTACAGACCGACCAGTTCGCGGTGGGCGGGGTCGTACTTCTCCATCAGGAAGGCGGGTACGCCGTCCTGGAGGCCGAGGAGAGCGTGGTGGTGCTCGTCGGCGGCGACCTCCATGTAGGCACGCTCGACGTCCTCCAGTTTGGCGTCCTGCATCATCCAGAAGGCCGCCTTGGGATGCGTGACCCAGGTGTGCAGCAGCTCGGCGTCCTTGAGGGGGTCGAGCGGCCGGAGGGAGAGATTCATTGAGGTCACGGAGGTCGTGGAGGATATGGAGGTCATACGGCGAACTCCTGGAAGGCGATGGTCTTCTCGACCGGGTAGTACTCGCTGCCGAGCAGCTCGCCGATGATGAAGCTGTTGCGGTACGCGCCCATGCCCAGGTCGGGCGAGGTGATCGAGTGGGTGTGGACACCGGCGTTCTGGAGGAAGACCCCGCGTCCGGTCGTGTCGATCGCGTAGTTGCGGCCGATGTCGAAGTTGCCCTGGGTGTCGTAGCGCAGCCGGTCGCGCACCGGCTTCAGGAACTCCGGCTCGGCGTACTTGTAGCCGGTGGCCAGGATCAGGCCCTGGGTGTCCAGGGTGTACTCCTTCTCCTGCTCCTCCTGACGCAGACCGAGCGTGTACGTCCCGCTTCCTCCCTCGCATCCGTTCTCGTAACTCACGCTGTTGAGCGCGGAGTTGGTGAGAAGCCGGGTGGGGACCGGGCCGCCGAGGTTCTTCTGGTAGAGCAGGTCGAAGATCTCGTTGATCAGCTCGCCGTCGATGCCCTTGAACAGGCCCTTCTGGTCCTGGGTGAGCCGGTAACGGGTCCGCTCGGGCAGCGCGCGGAAGTAGTCGATGTACTCCGGGGAGGTCATCTCCAGCGTCAGCTTGGTGTATTCGAGCGGGAAGAACCGCGGCGAGCGCGTCACCCAGTTGAGCCGGTAGCCGTGGACGTCGATCTCGCTGAGGAGGTCGTAGTAGATCTCGGCGGCGGACTGACCACTGCCGACGAGCGTGATCGACTCCTTGGCCTGCAACTCCCGCTTGTTCTGCATGTACTGGGAGTTGTGGATGAAGTCGCCGTCCAGGCCGGCGCAGGCGTCCGGGATGTACGGGGGAGTGCCGGTGCCGAGGACGAGTTTGCGGGCCCGGTAGAGCTCACCGCCGACGGTACGGACGACGTACAGCTCGTCCTCGTCCTGGTAAGTCACCTCGGCGACCGTGGTGTTGAAGCGGACGCTGCGGAGTTTGTTGGCTGCCCAGCGGCAGTAGTCGTCGTACTCGACGCGCAGGGGGTAGAAGTTCTCGCGGATGTAGAACGAGTACAACCGGCCCGATTCCTTCAGGTAGTTGAGGAAGGAGTACGGGGAGGTCGGGTCGGCGAGGGTGACGAGGTCCGACATGAACGGCGTCTGGAGATGGGCGCCTTCGAGGAACATCCCCGAGTGCCACTCGAAGTCGGGCTTCGACTCCAGGAAGAGGCCGTCGAGTTCGTCGATGGGCTCGGTGAGGCAGGCGAGGCCGAGGTTGAAGGGGCCGAGACCGATCCCGATGAAGTCGTAGGTCTTGTTCATTGCTTCGGCTTCAGGAAGCGACGGAAGCGACGCGGTCAACGGATTCTCCCAGGTACTGCTCGGCATGGCCGGCGATCAGATCGAGTACGGCGGTGATGTCGTCCGTCGTGGTCTCGGGGTTGAGCAGGGTGAACTTGAGGTAGTGGCGACCGCCGACCTTCGTCCCCGCGACCACGGCCGCACCGGAGGCGAACAGGGCCTTGCGGGCGTACAGGTTGGCGCGGTCGATCTCCGAGGGGTCGGTGACGGCGGCGGGGATGTAGCGGAAGACGAGGGTGGAGAGGGAGGGCTCGACGACGACGTCGTAGCGCGGGTCGGAGGCCAGGATCTCCCAGCCCTCCTGGGCCAGGTCGCAGACCTCGTCGAAGAGCTGGCCGATGCCGTCGGCGCCCATCACACGGAGGGTCATCCACAGCTTGAGGGCGTCGAAGCGGCGGGTCGTCTGGAGGGACTTGTCGACCTGGTTGGGGATGCGCTCCTGCACCATGCGGCGCGGGTTGAGGTACTCCGCGTGGTAGGTGGCGTGGCGGAGCGTGGCCGAGTCGCGGACCAGCAGGGCGCTCGAACTCACCGGCTGGAAGAAGGACTTGTGGTAGTCGACGGTGACCGAGTCGGCGCGCTCGATGCCGGTGAGGAGGTCGCGGCGCTTGACCGAGGCGAGCAGTCCACAGCCGTACGCGGCGTCGACGTGCATCCAAGTCCCGTACTGGGAGCAGAGTTCGGCGATCTCGGGCAGCGGGTCGATGGAGCCGAAGTCGGTCGTACCGGCGGTGGCGACGACGGCCATGGGGACGAGCCCCGCGCGCTTGCAGCGCTCCAGCTCGTGGGCGAGGGCGACGGTCTGCATCCGCTTGTCGTGGTCGACGGGGATGGAGACGACCGAGTCGGGGCTCAGACCGAGCAGTTTCGCGGACTTCTTCACGCTGAAGTGGCTGACGTCCGAGGCGAAGATGCGCAGTTTGGCGAAGGAGTCGCTCTTCGCCTCCTCGCGGGCGAGCAGCAGCGCCTGGAGGTTGGACTGGCTGCCGCCGCTGGTGAAGATGCCGTCGGCGGCGGGGCCGAGGCCGATGCGCTCGTTCGTCCAGTCGATCAGTTTGCGCTCGATGAGGGTGCCGCCGGCCGACTGGTCCCAGGTGTCCAGGGAGGAGTTGACGGCGGAGAGGATCGCCTCGCCGAGCACCGCCGGTATGACGACCGGGCAGTTGAGGTGGGCGAGGTAGCGCGGGTGGTGGAAGTAGATCGCGTCGCGCAGATAGACCTCTTCGAGCTCGTCGAGGGCTGCGGCCTCGTCGAGAAGGGGTCGGTCCAGGTCGATCCGGTCGATGTGGGGGGCGAGGGCGTCGACCGTGACGCCGGTGAACGGACGGTCCGTGGTGGCGAGTTTGGCCGCCACCCGCTCGACTCCTTCGGTCACGGAGCGGCGGTACCGCTCCGCGGTCGTGTCATTGAGCAGGTGCGAGCGCATCGGGGGAGCCTCCGGGGGGACAGAGAGGGCGGGTGCAGGATCGCCATGTCGAACAGCTCCAACGTGTGGAACTTAGGTTAGCCTAACCTAAGTTGTAACTCCTGTGTGGTCCTGCCCCACCCGTAACAGCTGTGATCTAGGCCTCTGCCGTCATTCGGACTGCTCGCGCAGCTGCTCCTCGCTGAGCCCGCGCCGCCAGTAACCGACGAAGGTGACGGCCCGACGGTCGATGCCACGCTCGCGCACGAGATGTCGGCGCAGCTCCTTCACGACGGACGACTCGCCCGCGATCCAGACGTACGGCCGCTCGGCGGAGGGGAGTTGGGCGCCTCGGATCGCCTCCAGGGCCGTGGGCGCACCTGTGCCTCCGCCCGTACCGCGCACGAGCCAGGTGATCTCGGCGTCGGCG
The DNA here is from genome assembly GCF_021545335.1 of Streptomyces sp. GQFP. Classification (GTDB taxonomy): domain Bacteria; phylum Actinomycetota; class Actinomycetes; order Streptomycetales; family Streptomycetaceae; genus Streptomyces. Next base: position 6,685,674 of record NZ_CP089312.1, read on the forward strand.
GCCGTCACCAGATCCTGGATGTCCCCGGCGTGCCCGGCCTCCAGCCAGACCTGCGCCCGGGTACCGGCGGGCAGCGATTCGAGGATCGCGGAGGCGGCCGGTACGGCGGTCTCGTCGGCCCAGATGACGACGAGATCGGTCCCGGTCGGCGGCCGGAACCGGATAGCGCGGTTGTCGGCGATCGCCGGCCCGAGCAGCAGGACGCGGTCACCGGCGCCGGCCCGGGAGGCCCAGAGGGAGGCCGGCCCGGCGGGGACGGCGGCGCCCGGTTCGACGCCGTGCAGCACGAAGTCGATGTCGATCTCCGTCGTACGCCCCTGGGCATCGGCACGCAGCGCGCGGAGTGTGTACGAGCGCATCACCGCCCGTACGTCGTCCGGCAGTTCACGCCACCCCTGCCACCATCCGTCCCCCAACTCGACGGGCACGGCGGGGGCGTCCTGCCCCGGGTGCGGAAGGAAGAGGGAGAGGCTCTGGTCGCGCCCCTCCGAGAGGAAGGAAGCCAGATCGTCCCCGCCGAAGGTGACGCGAACGAGAGAGGGCCCGAGCCGCACGGTGCGAACGACTTGGAGGGCGAAGAACCGGAAGGGGGCGGTGACGGTGGTGGTCATTCGGACTCCTGATGTGATGTCAGGGGACGCGATGACGCGCCCCAAAGGGGCGCGGGGAACTGCGCGACCAGCCACGACGGGCCCGCAGTTCCCCACGACCTAACTCACTCACGGCGCGAGTACCGGCGCCCGCTGCTAACTGACCTTCTTCGCGTTCTCGATAGCCTCCGCAAGGCTGGTGAGAAGCGGCGTGCACTTGTCGTAAGACAGAATCGGCTCGGGATTACGAGCGATCACCTGATCCGCCTTCACCGCAGGCAACTGCTTCCACGTGGCCTCGGTGATGTCGGCGGGCTGAATCGCCGACGTCCGGTTGTCCATCATGATGATGTCGGCCTCGTACTTGTCGACGTTCTCCCAGCTCAGGTTCTCGTACCAGCCACCGCTCGCCTTGAGGACATCGGCGGCGGGCTCGACGAAGTTCACGCCGAGGGCCTTGAAGTACTCCAGGTCGGTGGAGAGGTTGGAGCCGGAGACGTAGAAGATGTCCTGCGCGGCGGAACCGGCCAGCACCTTGATGTTCGGCTTGGCCTTGGTGGCCGCGCGCAGCCGGGCGGCGGCGTCCTCGAAGGCCTTCTTCGCGGCGGTCACCTTGGCGGAGGCGGTGTCCGCGCCGAGGGTCTTGGCCAGTTCCAGCATGCGCTGCAGCGGCTGGTCCAGCTGGATGTCGTACACGGAGATGCCGACGGTCGGCGCGCCGACGCCGAGGATCTTCTCCTTGGACTCCTCCGGGACGTACCAGAGGGTGCCCGCGTTGTCGAACATCGTGGTGACGAGGAGGTCCGGGGCCAGGGCCGCGTACTTCTCGATGTTGAACTGGCCCCACTCGTTGCCGAGGACGGTCACCTTGGTGACGTCCAGGTCGCCGGCCTGGACGTCGGCCTTGCCGTCCTTGGTCGTGGTCGGGCCGAACACGCCCTTGACGTCGACGCCGTAGTCGTGGAGCGCGGCGGCGACACCGATGAAGGCGACGATGCTGGAGGGCACCTTGTCGGCCTTGGCGGTCGTGCCGCGGTCGTCCTTGAACGTCCACGGACCGGCGGCGGGAGTCGCGGCGGCCTTCGACGCGTCCGCGTCCGAGCCACCGCTTTTCGCGTCGTCGTCCCCACAGGCGGCGAGGACGGCTCCGAGGCCGAGGGCGCCGCCTGCGGCGAGCATGCCGCGGCGGGAGAAGTGGGTGGCACGGGCGTTGGACATGAGATGGCTGCTTTCGAACAGGGCGGTTTGGCCCGCCGGACAATTCGAAAGGTAGGTTAGCCTAACCTCAGCTGTTGTCCAGAGGGCGGTTCCGGGAAGTGGGATGCCCGGGGTGACGTGTGCCCGTTTCTGTGAACGGCCTGTGGATCGAAGGTGTGCTGTCTGCGTGGGTGCTTATTCAAGCACTGGAGCGATGTCTGTACCGCGAAGGTGAAGGTAGCTCAGATAGCTCAGATAGCTCAGGTGGCTCGGGGGAGGGGTTGCTGAACGGCCGCAAGGCCCGACCCCGGCGGGATCGAGCCTTGCGAGAGCATGTCGAGCGGTCACCGGCAGCGCGGTTTCCAGCCAGGACGACCAGGACTGCGACAGGGAGACCAGGGTCACGACAGGACGACCACGGCTACGACAGGACGACCACGGCTACGACAGGACGACAGTCGCCCCCTTCTGGAAGACCGTGTTGCCGCCGTCGTCGTGCCAGTCGATCTCCACGCCGTCGACGAAGCCCGAACTCACCACGGTGCAGGCCGAGTTGCCGGCGGACACCCCCCGGGCCGGGGAGGCCCCCAGTGAACCGTCGTCGTCGTTCCCGGCGGTGACGAGCAGACCGTCGGCGAAGACCTTGGCGGTGGTGTTCCGCACCTTCAGCCCGGCGTAACCGCCCCCGCCCGTACCGCCGTTGCGGCCGTCACGGGTCAGCCGGCAGCCGCTGAGCTGGAGGATGCCCTTGCTGTCGGTGTTCTGCACGTTGATGCCGTCGTAGCCGTTGCGGTCGGTGGAGCAGCCGCTGAACTGGACGACCCCTTGCCAAGTCCGCAGTACGAAGCCCTCCTTGGCCGACCACTCGGCCCGGCAACTGCTGAACGTCGAGTTGCCGGCCCCCGCGATCCACCAGCCGGAGCCGTTCCCGCCGAGCACGTACACGTCGTGCAGGACGGAGTCCGTGGAGTTGTTGAGCGCGATGCCGTAGGTCCCCGGCCAGAGGACGGAGACCCGGTCGAAGTGCAGACAGAACGGCGCCTGCGGGCCCGTGGGCACGGCCTCGTTGTAGGTGGTGTTGATGCCGTGCCCGGTGACCTTCCGCACCTGTACGTCCCGCAGTTGGAGGTGCTGGACCTGCCCGACGGCCCGGATCCCGTCGACCTCGGCACCACCCACGGGCAACGCGCTGCCATCGATGGTCAGTTGAAGAATCCGCACCTCGACGGACTTGGTGGCGTACCCGCCACGGAGTTGGTCGAGCACCAGCACGACGGCCTCACCCGTGAACCCCGGCAACGGCTTCAGCCCGAACGCGGGGTCGGCCGCGCCCCATTCGTTCTCGCCGCCGCCGTGGGTCCCCTGGAGCGTGACGTACGGCGGTATCTTGACCGGCGCGCTCGTACGGTACTGACCCGCCGGCAGATACACCGTGTTGCCGGGCTCGCAGGCGTCCAGGGCGGCCTGGATGGCGAGGGTGTCGTCGGTGGTGCCGTCACCGGTGGCGCCGTAGCCGCGTACGTCGTGCCACCCGAGGCCGTTGACCTCGGGCGCGTCCCCCTCGGCGGCGGTCGCGGTGGTGGCGGTGGCCGCGCCGATTCCGGTGAGGGCGGCGGTGGTGACACCGACCGCGGCTCCGCCGAGGAACAGTCTGCGGGTGCGGGGCGCGGTGTTCTCCGCGTTGTTCTGCGTGTTTCCCATGTGGTGAATCCCCCTGAAGCTCAATTACGGATGAGTAGGTGTACTCATGCCGAGGCGGCCGTGCGCGGGCCATCGTGAACGCACTGCATCACACGACGCACCACACGTACCGGAGGCCATCATGAGCAACAACCGCCGCACCCTGCTCACCCTGGCCACGGACAACTGGCTCTCCCGCGGCTACCTGGCCGTGGTCGTCGCGGCGACGGGCTTCTTCCTCGTAGACACCTTCTTCGTCTCCCACACCGACGCCTCGATGGCGGGCGCGGTCCCGTGGCTCCTGACGGCCCCGCTGAGCCTCCTGTACACCCTCCTGCCGGAGGGCACCCTGAACGGCACGGGCGACGGGGCGTTCCTGGCGGTCTACCTGGTGGGGATCGGGGTGGCTGCTCTGGCGAACGCGGCCTTCATGGGGTTTGCGCTGCGCAGGATCCGTCCGGCGTCGGCCCGTACCGTCGGCGGTGTCTGACCCCACCACCAGCCGCACCGCCGAAAACCACTCCGCCCGCCCGACCCCCGTACGAGATCATGCCCCCTATGCCCGCCACCTCCCGCCGCCACCTCCTGGCCGCCATAGCGGCCTCCGCTGCCTCAGTCCCCCTCAGCGCCCTGGCCGTCGCCCCCGCACGCGCCGCCGCCGACTCGGCAGCAACCGTCCAGCCCTTCCCGGCCTCGAACGGCCTTGCCGCAGGCGCCCGTTCAGCAGTGACCCTGCCTCCGCTGGACGCCTCCTACTTCGCCCAGCTCACTCTGGGCACCGCCCTCACCGCGACCGTGATCCCAGGGACCCCGGCCCGCACCGAGGTCGCCTCCGGTGGCAAGCGGGTCGCGTTGCTGACGCACGGTGCGCGGACCGTCGTACTGCCGGGCCCGGAGCGGACGTTCGTCGAGAACAAGCGGCCCTTCGTGGACGACTTTCAGCGCACTCTGCCGGATGTGAGCCTGCCGGAGGGTGAGCGGGCGTACTGGGGGACCTCGCCCGGTGGCGGGAGTTGGGCCACGCTCGGGGGCGGCGACGCCGACTACTCGGTAGTGCCCGGGGCCGGGAAGATCGCCCTGACCACGGACGGCGTCAGTCGGCACGCCAGTCTGCGCGACGGTGAGATCACCGACGTCGATGTGCGTGCCGTGGCCTCCTTCGACAAGGTGCCGACGGGGGAGGCGTGTTCGTACGGGGTGACCTTCGGTTACCAGAGCACGCACAGTAATTACCGAGCCCGGCTGTCCTTTCTCACCAACGGGGCCGTGCAGTTCCGTGTCGAGAAGGAAGTCGCCGACGCCGTCACTCAGTTGGGCACATCCCTGACCCTTGCCACAGGAGTCGCCGCAGGTACCCAGTGGACGATTCGCGTGCGCCGCGAGGGGACCGTCATCCGCGCCAAGGCGTGGGCCTCCGCGTCGGACGAGGACGAGCCGGAGGGGTGGGCCTTCGAGGTCAGCGACCCCACCTTCGCCAAGGGGCGGGTCGGGCTGCGCGCGCTGGCCAATACCGGGTGCACCAATCTGCCCGTCACCCTCACCGTCAGCCGCTTCCAGGTCGACGCCGCCAACTGGGCAGTCCCGCCGAGCGTCACCCACGGCGACTGGGTACGCGTACTGCCCCAGCCCTTCGACGGGACCTGGAACGGGGAGGTCGAGAACGTCATACGCGGGTGGGTCGGGTCCACCGCTCCCGACGCGCTCGCCTACGCCGCCATGTTCCTCGGCGGCGCCCCCGCCGTGACCGCCGGTTCCGGGCCCGCCCAGGGCAAGCAGGTGCTGGGCAAGGCCGAGTACGGGTATCTCGATCCCCAGGGTTACCTCTACGAGGGCGCCGACTTCCACGAGTACATGAACCTCGGCTGGACCTTCGACGACGGCGTCTATACCGGGCCGTCCAGCAAGCAGGTCGGCAACCTCGACTGCTCCGGCTACACACGCATGGTCTACGGCTACCACCTGGGCGTTCCGATGGCCGCCGGCGAGGACACCACCGGGCTCCGTATCCCGCGCAAGTCCCGGCACATGGTCGACTACGCCCCCGGCGTACGCATCGACCGCACCGACGGCGTCAACCCGCCCGCCGCCGCGCTCCTCCAGCCCGGCGACCTGGTCCTCTTCAACGCCGACTCCGGCGACGACAACCCGACGGTCACTGTCGACCACGTCGGCATCTACCTGGGCCTCGACGTGGGCGGCAAACGCCGCTTCCTCTCCAGCCGCAAGACCGTCAACGGGCCCACGATGTCCGACCTGGGCGGCGCGTCACTGCTGGACGGGGCGGGGACGTATGCCGCGACGCTGCATACGGTGCATCGGATCTGAGCCGAGCCGGGCTGGGCAGACATAGGGCCGCGCCACCGGCGAACTCCGGTGGCGCGGCCCTATGTCGGCGGGCTCTGGGGTTATGCCTCTTGGAACAGTTCCTCTGTGCTGGCGACTGTGAGGGTCCGGTCGAGCCAGGTGCCGAGGGTGTCCAGGTCGGTGCAGTTGGTGATGCGTTCGCGGGCGGCTTCGGGGACGTCGATGCCGCGGAGTTCGAGGACGCGGAGGATGTCCTCGGAGCGGGCCGTGGCGCGGCCCTTGATGCGGGCTTCCTCAAAGACGGTGTCGTGGCCGGGGAATCGGCTCGCGTGCATGGCCATCAGGTTTCTCCGGTGTGCCGTTCTTGGCTATGCCTCTCGGAACAGCTCATCCGTGTCGGCGGCTGTGATGGCCCGGTCGAACCAGGTGCCGAGGGTGTCCAGGTCGGCGCAGGTGGTGATGCGTTCGCGGGCAGCCTCGGGGACGTCGATGCCGCGGACTTCGAGGAGGCGGAGGATGTCCTTGGCACGGCTCTCGGTGTGTCCCTCGACGCGGCCCTCGACGCGGCCCTCGGCGTGGGCCTTGATGCGGGTTTCCTCGATGATGGTGCCGCGGCCGGGGAAGCGGCTCGTACGCATTGCCATCAGTTTCCTCCAGTGTGCGCGGGCCTGGGTGTTGTCCAGGCCGACTTCCGTGAATTCCACCCACTCCACCGCGACGTCGTCGCCGACGATGTCCACCGCTGCCGCCAGCGTGTCCAGTATCGCAGGGAGGGCCGGGTCCTTGGCGTGGGCGAGCGCGGAGAACACGGCCAGGGGGAGATCCGCTGCCGCCTCGTCCGGGTCGAGGATCGAGGGAACGTTGTCGGGGCCCAGGACCAGCGGGAAGACCATCATGCTGGTGTGGACCGGCAGTCCGATGCGGATCGGGTTCGCTGCCCAGGAGGCGGTGTTCTTGTCCTGGCACACCACCAGCAGGACCGGGGGCAACTTGCGTTCGGCGTGGACGTGCGCCAAGTAGTACGCCCAACTGCTGAACTTGTCCGGGTCCGGTTTGCCCTGGGACTCCACGAGCAGCAGATAGCCTCCGCCGTCCGCCGTGTCGACCTCGACTTCCAGCAGGGTGTCCACACGGCGTGCCAAGGGCTTGATCTCGGTGAGATCGGTGTCCACGAGCCGGGTGGCCGTCGGTTCGGGGAAGGCGATGCCGGCCTTCGGGAGGACTCGGGCGACCAGCCCCGGATCCTCCCGAAAGATCTGGTGCATCGCCTCATGCGCTGAGCTGACCATGCGATGGAACGTAATGGTCTGAATGCGTTGCTATGGCGCCAAGGTGACTTGTTCAGTCGTTCGAGTGACTTTGCCATGGGAATTTGCCAGGTAGACCTGCGTAGGCGGCTTAGAGGCCGGATTTCGCCATATCGGCCTCCACCCTGGCCTCGAACTCCCTTGCGAAACACCCCGGTTTCGATCACGCTTCTGCGTGTCGACGGGGGTCGGGGGTGGGAGCCGGAAGCGGAGGCTGAGGCGGGAATGGGTGCCACGGAGAAGGTCGTTGGTGGGGCGGCGGAAGTAAGGGAAGCGGTGGCGGGCGTCGTGCGGAGTGACGCCGCTCTGCTGGAGGAGGATCTGGCCGAGTTTCTCAGCTCGTTGACCGCCCCTGCGGCGGTCTCCGCGCAGTCCGTGTACGAGGCCGCCCTGCGGCGCTCCCTCTACCAACCCGTCGCCGACGCCGTCGGGTCCAAGGTGGGCCAGGAGGCGCTGCCCCCGACCGCCGGGGCGCCCGGCGGCAACCGGGCCCCGCTGCGGCCCTCGATGGTCTACTGGGCCTACCGCAACTACCGGGGATTCCCCGACGAGATCGGGGACGGCGGTGCCGAGGCGGACCTGGCTCTCGTCCGGCGGGCCGCCGTGTCCGTACGGGTCATGCTCAAGGCCTTCGTCGCCATCGACGACATTCAGGACGGCAGCGACGTCCGGTACGGCGAACCCGCGCTCCATGTCACCCATGGCGTACCGCTCGCTCTCAACACCGGTTCCTGGCTGATCGCGGCCGTCCTGCGGCACGCGGACGATCCCGCTGTCGTGGACAGCCTGGTGCGCGCGGTCGAGAGCGGCTTCACCGGGCAGGCCGTCGACCTGTCCACGCACACGGCCGAGACCCGCGCCGAACTCACGGCCGCGTCCATCGACGAGCGCGTCGCCTACTGGGAGTCGCTGGCCGCCCTCAAGACCGGCACGCTGTTCCGGATGCCGCTCGACTCGGCACTCGCGGGCCTGCGCGTCGTCGAGGACGAGCAGGACATCCTGGACGTCGCCATGCGCCAACTCGGCCTGGCCAGCCAGCTGTTCAACGACCTCACCGACTTCGTACCCGAGTTCGGCGGCGGCAGGATCCACGAGGACTACGACGGGCTCAGCAACCGGGTCTTCCTCGAACTGCTCGACCCGGAGTCACCGGCTCTGGCGGGGGAGCAGTTGAAGGCCTACGTCCTCGGGCATCCCAAACTGGAGTCGGCACTCCTCGAACTCGCCGCCGAAGCCGTCCGGTTGAAGCGTGACGCCAAGGAGAGCGTGTACCGCGTGTGCCGGTCCGACCGCAGCGCCGCCTACTTCGACCTGACCATCGAACGCAAGGGCCACCTCATCGACCGTCTCCACGAGACGCTCCAGCAGCGGAGCGGTACGTGATGGCCGCCCCGGTTCCGGTTCCGGCCACGGTGGTTGAGCGGCTGCGTGCCAGCACCCGCGACTGGCATGACGCCCTGGAGGCCACTCCCTTCGCGAGCGCGATGATCGCCGGGACACTTCCCGTCGAGCGGTACGTCGGCCAACTCGCTGCCTACCGGGTGGTGTTGGAGGCGCTGGAAGGGGAACTCCCACGCGTCCCGGACCCCTCCTCCGTCCCGGACCCCTCCTCCGATGCCGGCGACGCCGTGTGGTCGCCGGACCTCGTCAAACTCCCGCTCATCGAGCGCGACTTGGCCTACTTCGCCGACCTCGGTACCGTCCCAGGCCCCTGGGCCGCCGAGGAAGCGGACGCCTTCGCCGCCGACATACGGCAGCGCGCCGCCGACGCCGACCTCCCCGCCCTCCTCGGGTACCTCTACGTCATGGAGGGCTCGACGCTCGGCGCCCTCTTCCTCCACTCGTACGTCACCGCCGCCTACGGCCTCCCCGGCACCGACGGAGTCGCCTACTACACCAGCGGCGACCGTGACCGTTGGGCCCGCTTCACATCCCGTATGAACCAGGCCCTCACCGCCCCCGAGGCGCAGGAGCAGATCATCGCGGCGGCCCGGATCGCCTACCGGCACACCGCCGCGATCACCGGGGCCCTGTCCGAGGGCCTCAGCCTGCCATCTCCAACCCCAGCCCCAACTCCCTCGCGATGAGCATCCGTTGCACCTCGCTGGTGCCCTCACCGATCTCCAGGATCTTCGAGTCGCGCCACATCCGGGCCACCGGGTACTCGTTCATGAAGCCGTAGCCGCCGTGGATCTGCGTCGCGTCGCGGGCGTTGTCCACGGCGATCGTGGACGAGTACAGCTTGGCCAGGGCCGCCTCCTTCTTGAAGGGCTCGCCCGATACGAGGCGTGAGGCCGCGTCCCGCCAGGCCAAGCGGGACGTGTGGGCCTTCATCTCCATGTCCGCGATCTTGAACTGGATCGCCTGGTTCGCGCCGATCGGCCGCCCGAACGCCTGCCGTTCCTTGGCGTACTTCACCGACTCGTCCACACAGCCCTGGGCAAGCCCTGTCGCCAGCGCCGCGATCGCGATCCGCCCCTCGTCGAGGATGCGCAGGAACTGGGCGTACCCGCGCCCCTCCTCGCCGACCAGGTTCGCCGCCGGGACCCGGACGTCCGCGAAGGACAGCTCCCGGGTGTCCGAGGCGTTCCAGCCGACCTTCGAGTACGGCGCCGCCACCGTGAACCCTGCCGTGCCCGACGGCACGAGGATCGCCGAGATGTGCGGCCTGCCGTCCGGCTTGCGGCCCGTCACCGCCGTCACTGTCACGAAGCCCGTGATGTCCGTACCCGAGTTGGTGATGAAGCACTTCGTGCCGTTGATCACCCATTCGTCGGTGTCGGGGTCGAGGCGGGCCGTCGTACGGGTCGCGCCCGCGTCCGAGCCGCCGTCCGGCTCCGTCAGGCCGAACGCGCCCAGGATCTCGCCGGTGCAGAGGCGCGGCAGCCACTCCCGCTTCTGCTCCTCCGTGCCGAACAGGTGGATCGGCATCGCACCCAGCGAGACCCCCGCCTCCAGGGTGATCGCCACCGACGAGTCCACCCGCGCCAGTTCCTCCAGCGCGATGCCCAGCGCCAGATAGTCGCCGCCCATACCGCCGTACTCCTCCGGGAATGGCAGCCCGAACAGGCCCATCCGGCCCATCTCACGGACGATCTCGTACGGGAACTCGTGCCGCTCGTAGAAGTCGCCGATCTTCGGGGTCACGACATCGTGCGCGAACTGCTCGACCGTACGGCGGAGTTCTTCCAGTTCGGGGGAGAGCTTGTGGTCCATGGTCGTTCACTTCTCCTGGGGAAGCTGTGAGGCCTGCGCATCCTTGTGGGACAGGGCTCGTACGGTGCGGGACGGGCTCGGTCGGCCCAGTTGCTCCGCCATCCATGTGCTCGTGGCGACCAGGCCGGCGAGGTCGACCCCGGTCTCGATGCCGAGGCCCTGGAGCATCCACACCAGGTCCTCGGTGGCCAGGTTGCCGGTCGCCGACTTGGCGAACGGGCAGCCGCCGAGGCCGCCCGCTGAGGCGTCCACGGTGGTGACGCCGTGCTGGAGCGCGGCCAGGGTGTTGGCGAGAGCCTGCCCGTAGGTGTCGTGGAAGTGCACGCCGAGCACGTTCGCCGGCACGCCCTGTTCGTTGAGGGAGGAGAGCAGCTCCAGGACATGGCCGGGGGTGGCGACACCGATCGTGTCGCCGAGGCTCAGCTCGTCGCAGCCCATGTCCCGCAGCGCCCTGCACACCCGTACGACCTGGTGGATCGGGACCGGCCCCTCCCAGGGGTCGCCGAAGCACATCGACACATAGCCGCGTACGTGCGCCCCCTCGTCCTTCGCCCGCCGCACCACCGGCTCGAACACCGCGAGCGACTCGTCGAGCGTGCGGTTGAGGTTGGCCTTGGCGAAGGATTCGGTCGCGCTGGCGAAGACGGCTACCTGCCGTGCGCCGAGCGCCAGGGCCCGGTCCAGGCCGCGTCCGTTCGGAACGAGCACCGGCAGCCGTACGGGGAGATCGCTGATCTGGGGGAACAGGTCCTCCGCGTCCGCCAGTTGGGGCACCCACTTGGGGTGGACGAAGCTCGTCGCTTCGATCGTCGTCAGGCCCGCGTCGGCGAGTCGGCGGATGAACTCCGCCTTCACCGCCGTCGGCACGGTCGCCTTCTCGTTCTGCAGCCCGTCACGCGCGCCGACCTCGTGGATCCTGACCCGCGCGGGCAGACCCGGGGCCGGTACGACCATGGGGAGCGTCATTTCTCCTCCTCTGCCGAGGCCCGCTCTGCCAAGGACTCCGCGGGGGTGATCACGGCGAGCACCTGGTCCATGGCGACCGTCGTCCCCGGGGTGACGTCCAGCTCGGCGACCGTGCCCGCGTGCGGGGCGGAGATGACGTGCTCCATCTTCATCGCCTCCACGACCAGCAGGCTCTGCCCGGCCGTCACCTCGTCGCCGACGGCGACCTTCACGACCGTCACCGTCCCCGGCATGGGCGCCGTGAGCGAGTCGGCGCCGGAGTGTGCGGAGCCGGTCAGGGCGGCGGCCACGGGGTCGTGGTCGCGCACCTGCCACGCGTCGCCGTCCCGGCCCAGCCACTCGCCGGCGCGGTGGAACGTGTGCCGGATGCCGTCCAGGACCACGGACACCTGATCGTCGGTGACGGTGTGGGTGCCATGTCCCACATGAGTGACGGGTTCAAGTCCCGGCACGCGCAGGGAGAAGCCGACCGGCTTGGGTGTGCCGCCGAGCCGCCAACCGTTGGGCACCGAGAAGGGATCCGTCCAGCCGCCCTCCTCTACCCCCGCCTTCGGCCGCAGCGCCTCCATCCGTACGGCCGCCGCCGCCTCGTACACCTCCTCCGGCACCCCGTCCGGTACGAGGGAGTCCACCTCGCGCTCGACCAGCCCCGTGTCCAACTCGCCCGCCACGACCGCCGGATGGGCGAGGAGCCGGCGCAGGAACCCCGCGTTCGTCGGCACGCCCAGTGTGACCGTCTCCGCGAGGGCGGCGCGGAGCTTACGGAGCGCGGTAGGACGATCCGGGCCGTACGCGATCACCTTGGACAGCATCGGGTCGTACAGCGAACCGACCTCCGCGCCCTCGGCCAGCCCCGAGTCGGTGCGTACGCCGTCACCGGAGGGTTCGCGCAGGGCGAGCACCGTCCCGCCGGAGGGCAGGAACCCGCGGGAGCCCTCCCTGACGGACACGGTCTCCGCGCAGACCCGGGCCTCCACGGCGTGCCCGGTCAGCCGTACGTCCTCCTGTCCGAAGGGCAGTGGCTCGCCCGCCGCGACCCGCAGCTGCCACTCCACCAGGTCGAGGCCGGTGACCAGCTCCGTCACCGGGTGCTCCACCTGGAGGCGGGTGTTCATCTCCATGAAGTAGTACGAGGCGGGATCGCTGCCCGGGACGATGAACTCGACCGTCCCCGCGCCGACGTAGCCGCAGGAGCGGGCCGCCTGGACGGCCGCCTCGCCCATGGACGCGCGCGTGCCTTCGTCGAGGAGGACGGAGGGCGCCTCCTCGATGATCTTCTGGTGCCGCCGCTGGAGCGAACACTCGCGCTCGCCCAGGTGCACGACGTTTCCGTGGCCGTCGGCCAGGACCTGGATCTCGATGTGCCGGGGCCGGTCCACCCACCGCTCCACGAGGAGCGTGTCGTCGCCGAAGGAGGCGCGGGCCTCGCGGCGGGCGGCGGCGATCTCCTCCGCCAGCGCGCCTGCCTCCCGCACCAGCCGCATGCCCTTGCCGCCCCCGCCCGCGCTGGGCTTGAGGAGCACCGGCATGCCGATCTCCCGTGCCGCGTCGGCCAGTTCGGCGTCGGTGAGGCCGCTGCCGCTCGACCCGGGGACCACCGGGACCCCGGCCGCGCGGACCGTCTCCTTGGCGCTGATCTTGTCGCCCATCAGGGAGATCGCGTCGGCGGGCGGCCCGATGAAGACGAGCCCGGCGTCGACGCACGCGCGCGCGAAGCCCGCGTTCTCCGCGAGGAAGCCGTACCCCGGGTGCACGGCCCGGGCGCCGGTGCCGGCGGCGGCTTCGAGGATGCGGGGGACGGACAGATAGCTCTCCGCCGCTGCCGCAGGTCCGATCCGTACCGCCGTGTCGGCCTCCCGGACGTGCCGGGCGTCGGCGTCCGCGTCGGAGAAGACGGCCACCGAACGCACGCCCAGCGCGCGCAGGGTGCGGACGACCCGGACCGCGATCTCGCCCCGGTTGGCGACAAGCACCGTATCGAACATCGTCATCGCCCTTTCGCCTTGGCCTGCGCCTTCGTCATCGTCAGAGGTCCCCTCACGTCTCACATCCGGAAGACGCCGAACTGGGGTTCGCCCAGTGGCGCGTTGGCGCAGGCGGTGAGCGCGAGTCCCAGTACCTGGCGGGTTTCCAGGGGGTCGATGACGCCGTCGTCCCAGAGCCGGGCGGTCGCGTAGTAGGCGTTGCCCTGGCGCTCGTACTGCGCGCGGATCGGGTCCTTGAAGGCGTCCTCGTCCGCCGCCGGCCAGGACTCCCCACGGGACTCCAGCTGGTCCCGCTTGACGGTCGCGAGGACGGAGGCCGCCTGCTCGCCGCCCATGACCGAGATCTTGGCGCCGGGCCACATCCACAGGAAGCGCGGTGAATACGCCCGGCCGCACATCGAGTAGTTCCCGGCCCCGTACGACCCGCCGACCACCACCGTCAGCTTGGGCACGCGCGTGCAGGCCACCGCCGTGACCATCTTGGCGCCGTGCTTGGCGATGCCCCCCGCCTCGTAGTCGCGCCCCACCATGAACCCGGAGATGTTCTGGAGGAACAGCAGCGGGATGCCGCGCTGGTCGCACAGCTCGATGAAGTGGGCGCCCTTCTGGGCGGATTCGGAGAACAGGATGCCGTTGTTGGCGATCACCCCGACCGGGTGCCCGTGGATCCGCGCGAACCCGGTGACCAGGGTCTGCCCGAATTCGGCCTTGAACTCCGAGAAACGAGAACCGTCGACCACGCGCGCGATGATCTCCCGTACGTCGTAGGGGGTGCGGGGGTCGACGGGTACCGCCCCGTACAGCCCGTGCGGATCCACCTTCGGCTCGATGGCCGGCCGGACGTCCCAGGGGAGCGCCCCGCGCGCGGGGAGGGTCGCGGCGATGTTCCGGACGATGCGCAGGGCGTGCGCGTCGTCCTCGGCGAGATGGTCCGTAACACCCGACACGCGCGCGTGGACGTCCCCTCCGCCCAGCTCCTCGGCGGTGACGACCTCACCGGTGGCGGCCTTCACCAATGGGGGCCCGCCCAGGAAGATCGTCCCCTGATTGCGGACGATGACGGCTTCGTCGCTCATGGCCGGGACGTAGGCCCCACCGGCCGTGCAGGACCCCAGCACGGCGGCGATCTGCGGAATCCCGGCGCCGGACATGCGGGCCTGGTTGAAGAAGATCCGCCCGAAGTGGTCACGGTCGGGGAAGACCTCGTCCTGCATGGGCAGGAAGGCCCCGCCGGAGTCCACCAGGTAGATGCAGGGGAGCCGGTTTTCGAGGGCGACCTCCTGCGCGCGGAGATGCTTCTTGACGGTCATCGGGTAGTACGTGCCGCCCTTGACAGTGGCGTCATTGGCGACGATCACGCACTCACGCCCGCTGACCCGCCCGATCCCGGCGATGACACCTGCGGCCGGTGCCTGACCCTCGTACATCCCGTCGGCGGCGAGGGGAGCCAGCTCCAGGAAGGGCGACCCGGGATCAAGGAGCTGGTCCACCCGCTCCCGGGGAAGCAGCTTCCCGCGCGCGGTGTGCCGGGCCCGGGCCTTCTCGCCTCCGCCCAGCCGGGCCACGGCCAGCTTGCCGTGCAGCTCCTCGACCAGCGCACGGTGAGCCGCCTCGTTGGCCCGCCAGGCCTCCGACGCGGGGTCCGCCGCGCTGTGCAGCTCCGGTGCCTCCTGCATCCTGCGGTCTCCTCACCCAGTGGTCGTCCGGCGATCCGCCGACGGCCGACTAGTTAATGAGCGTTAACGCATTTCCTCCAGGTTAACGACCGCTAACCTCCGTGTCTAGAATCATTTGCATGGCCACCAGAACCGACGCCCCGACCCGTCGCGAGCAGATCCTCAAGGAGGCTGCCCGGCTCTTCGCCGAGCGCGGTTTCCATGGTGTGGGCGTGGACGAGATAGGGGCCGCGGTGGGCATCAGCGGCCCCGGCCTCTACCGCCACTTCCCGGGCAAGGACGCGATGCTCGCCGAACTGCTGGTGGGCATCAGCGGCCAGCTCCTGACGGGCGGCAAGCGGCGGGTCGCGGAGTCCGACGGCGACCCCGAGACTCTCCTCGACTCCCTCATCGAGGGCCATATCGACTTCGCCCTGGACGACCGCCCCCTGATCACCCTCCACGACCGCGAACTGGACCGCCTGCGCGACAGCGACCGCAAGCTGGTGCGCCAGCTCCAGCGGCAGTACGTCGAGCTATGGGTGGAGGTGGTGCGCGAGGTCTACCCGGAGCTGACCGAACCGACGGCCCGCTCGGCGGTCCACTCGGTCTTCGGCCTCCTGAACTCGACCCCGCACCTGGGCCGCCCGGGCGCCCTTCCGGGCCGGGGCACCACGGCGGCCCTGTTGCACCGGATGGCCAGGGGGGCGTTCGCGGCGGCGGAGGTGCCGGGCTCGGCGGGAGAGTGACGAGCGTTACGGCCCAACTCCCCTGGACGGGGCTTCGTACTCGCCGGTACGGTTGATCTGAGCAAGCGCTTAGGCAAGTCGAATCGAGGAGGCGGCGGTGCGCCGTACTGTGTTCAACGAGGATCACGAGGCGTTCCGGGAGACCCTTCGTGCCTTCATCGAGGCCGAGGTCGTGCCCGTCTACGACGAGTGGTTCGCCGCGGGCCAGGCGCCGCGCGAGTTCTACTACAAGCTGGCCGAGCTGGGCCTCTTCGGGATCAACGTCCCGGAGGAGTTCGGTGGCGCCGGCATCGACTCGTACAAGTTCGAGGCCGTGATGTACGAGGAGACGTCCCGCGCGGGCGTCCAGTTCGGCGGCTCCGGAGTACACGTCCTGCTCGGTCTGCCGTACATCAAGATGCTCGCCACCGACGAGCAGAAGAAGCGCTTCCTGCCGAAGTTCGTCTCCGCCGAGGAGATGTGGGCCCTCGCCATGACCGAGCCGGGCACCGGCTCCGACCTCGCGGGCATGAAGACCACCGCCAAGCTCAGCGAGGACGGCACCCACTACGTCCTCAACGGCTCCAAGACCTTCATCACCGGCGGCGTCCACGCCGACCGTGTCATAGTCTGCGCCCGCACCGACGCGCCCAGCGCCGAGGACCGCCGCCACGGCATCTCCCTCTTCGCCGTGGACACCAAGTCCGAGGGCTACTCCATCGGCCGCAAGCTCGACAAGCTCGGCCTGCGCACCTCCGACACCGCCGAGCTGGCGTTCGTCGACGTCAAGGTGCCCGTCGAGGACCTCCTCGGCGAGGAGAACAAGGGCTTCTACTACCTCGGCCACAACCTCGCCTCCGAGCGCTGGGGCATCGCCTTCGGCGCCTACGCGCAGGCCAAGGCCGCCGTCCGGTTCGCCCAGCAGTACGTGCAGGAGCGCACCGTCTTCGGCAAGCCGGTCGCGTCCTTCCAGAACACCAAGTTCGAGCTGGCCGCCTGCAAGGCCGAGGTGGACGCGGCCGAGGCCGTCGTGGACCGCGCCCTGGAGGCCCTCGACGCGGGCGAGCTGACCCCCGCCGAGGCCGCCAGCGCCAAGCTGTTCTGCACCGAGGTCGCCCACCGCGTGATCGACCGCTGCCTCCAGCTGCACGGCGGCTACGGCTTCATGAACGAGTACCCGATAGCCCGCCTGTACGCCGACAACCGCGTCAACCGCATCTACGGCGGCACCAGCGAGATCATGAAGTCGATCATCGCGAAGGACATGGGCCTGTAAGGGAGTAGGCCTGTAAGGACATGGTCCTGCAGGACACGGACCCGTAAGGTTCCGGAAATTACTTGCCAGTAGAAATGGCTGCATGAGTCAGGCACTTCAGTCTCTCCTCGATCTGCTCGACCTTGAGCAGATCGAGGAGAACATCTTCCGCGGCCGGTCCCGGCCCGCCATCGTCCCCCGCGTCTTCGGCGGGCAGGTGGCGGCCCAGGCCCTCGTCGCCGCCGGGCGTACGGTCCCGTCGGACCGTCCCGCCCACTCGCTCCACTCGTACTTCCTGCGCCCCGGCGACCCCGGCGCGCCGATCGTCTACACCGTCGACCGCATCCGCGACGGCCGCTCCTTCACCACCCGGCGGGTCGTCGCGGTCCAGCACGGACAGCCGATCTTCCACCTCTCCGCGAGCTTCCAGCAGCACGAGGACGGCCTCGACCACCAGGCCCCGATGCCCGCCGCCCCCGACCCGGCGACCCTCCCCACGGCCGAGGAACAGCTCCCCAGGTACGCGCATCTGGACCCGGCGATCGTCGAGAAGTTCCTGGAGTCCCGCGAGGCCGTCGACATCCGCTACGTCGACGACCCGCCCTACGGCAGGTTCGGCGAGCCCCGCGAACCGCGCTCCCAGGTCTGGTTCCGTACGAACGGCAAGCTCGGCGGCGCGGTGGACGAACCGCTGCTCCACGTGTGCCTCGCCACCTACGTCTCCGACTACACGCTGCTCGACTCGGTCCTGCTCGCGCACGGACGAGGCGGCTGGGCGGTGAACGACGTGGTCGGCGCCTCGCTGGACCACGCGATGTGGTTCCACCGCCCGTTCCGCGCCGACGAATGGCTGCTGTACGACCAGGAGTCGCCGTCCGCGTCCGGCGGCCGTGGGCTCGGCCAGGGCCGCATCTACACGCAGGACGGACAACTGGCGATCACGGTCATCCAGGAGGGCGTGATCCGGGTCCCACGCGCCTCCTGACCAGCTGTTTCTACGCGCTTTCGCTTTCGCTTTCGCTTTCGCTGTCGGTTTCGCTCTCGTTCTCGCCGAGCAGCCCGGCCTCGTTGAGCAGGAACGCCGTCAGCGGGTCGTAGAAGCGCGGGCTCGTCACATGGTCGTCGAGCGGAACGGCCACCTGGAGGGTGCCTTCCGACTCGGCCAGGAACAGCGCGGGGTCGTTGCAGTCGGCGTACCCGACCGAGTCGATGCCGTGCTGTCCGGCGTACCCCGCCCAGCCGTGGTCGGCGACGACCAGGTCGGGCAGCGGACGGCCCTCGCGCTCAAGTCCCGTAAGAATCGCGCGCATCGGCTCGCCGGAGTGGGTGTGCCACAGCGTGGCCCCGTGCTCCAGCACCGCCACGTCCGCGAACTGGAAGACGTACCCCTCGTCCGTCGTCAGACCGTCCGGGATGACGACGATCTCGCAGCCGGCGGACCGCAGCGCGTCGGCCGTGGCGCGGTGCACGTCGAGCAGGCCGCCCGGGTGGCCGGTGGCGAAGAGGACCCGCTGCTGGCCGTCGGCCGCCTTGCGCAGCCGGGCCGCGAGCCGCTCCAGCGCGGCGACCGTCAGCTCGGGGTCGATGGTGTCCTGGCCGTACCGGTGTTCGGGATCGTCGTTCACGCCGACGCGCTCGGCCATCACCGCGAGCACGTCCTGCTCGTCGGTCCAGCGGTCGCCCAGCTCCAGCCCGAGCCAGTAGTGCCGTTCGCCGTTCGCCAGCTTGCGGTAATGGGAGAGGTTGTTCTCGCGGGGCGTGGCGACATCACCCGCGATACGGGTTTTCACAAGGTGATCGACAAGCTCGGCGCGGCTGGGAATCCCGGGTATCGGCATGCCTCCCATTGTGAGGCAGACAACAGCCCGCGTGCCCGGCGTCCCGACCGCTGGGACGCAGGTCACGCCACGTCAGTACTGCCTTATCGCGAACCACAACTCCATCCGTACGTCGGGATCGTCGAGGTCCGTGCCGAGGAGGGCCGTGCAGCGCGCGATCCGCTGCCGGACGGTGTTGCGGTGCACGGCCAGCGCGACCGCCGTACGGTCCCAACTCCCGTGCAGGGAGAGCCAGGTGCGCAACGTGTCGACCAGCGCCGGGGCCCCGGCGATCGGCGCGAGGAGGGTGCGGGCGTGGGCCGCCGCGTCGGCTTCGGGGACGAGGTCCGAGAGCGCGGCCCGCTCGCCGTGGCGGACGAGGGGCGTACGGGTCGCCCTGGCTCGGGCGAGCGCGCGGGCCGCCTGGGTGTCGGCGGACGGCCACTCGCGCGGACCGGCCGGGGCGCTCACCCCGCACGTCCAGCCGGGCTGCGGGGCGACCTCACGACCGGCGGGCAGCAGGACCCGTACGACATCCCCGTCGACGTCGACCAGCGGTGAGCCGAGCGCCGTACCGAGCGCCGAGGCGGTCACCGGATCGGGGGCCGGCCCGTCGGCTGCTTCGGGCCGCGCGTGTACGACGGTCCAGCGCTCGCCGCCGCCCAGCAGAGGCGCCACGGTCTCCGGTGCCGCCCCCAGCAGCAGCCGTACGAGGGCCGAGGAGCGGGCGGCGCCGGTGCCGCTCTGGTGTTCGCCGGTGAGGAGGGCGAGGAGTACGGCGGCCACGGAGGCGATCGTGTGGTCGCCGGACGTACGTTCGGGTGCCGCGACGGCGAGTACGAAGCCCTGGCCGGTGCCGAGGGCGTAGGCGGCGAGACGGGTGCCGGCGGTGGGGTCGGTGTCCGTGGCGGAGGCGGGGCCACGGGTGGGCCGGACCACGGCCGCGAGGTCGGCCAGGGAACCGGCTGCGTCCGTCTCCCGCCCCGCAGCCGCGATCTCCGCTCCGTCCGGCCCGTACAGCACCGCCCGGCCACCCACTCGCTGGGCCAGCTGGCGCAGCACGGAGGGCACCGGGTCCGGGCGGGACGCGGCGGCGGCCAGGCTCTGCTGGGCCTCCGTCACGCGGCGGAGTTCGGCCAGCCGGGCCTGCGCCATGAGCTGCCAGACGGCACGGGCCACGCCCGAGAAGGTCGTCCGCGGCGGGACCTCGACGAGCGGCAGCTCGTACGCGTCGCAGGCCTCGACCAGCGCCCGCGGCACGCTGTCGTGCACCGGCGCCACCCCGAAGCCGAGCGCGGCGCCGCCGGCCTCGACGATCCGGGAGACGTAGTCGTCGAAGTACGTCCCCGACCCGGCCGCCTCCGGGATGTGCACCCCGGCCGTCAGCAGCAGCTCACCGCCGAGCAGATACGGGTACGGGTCCGCCATTTCCGACGCGTGCGCCCAGTGGATCGCCGGGTCGGGGGCGGTCGGGCCGGCGATCTGGCGCAGGGCGAGGTCCTCGCGGGCGAGGAGGGCGGAGAGGGGGACCGGGGGTGTGGGCGGTACGGAGGGGGCCGGGTCCGGCAGGGTGGACATGATGGATGTTCCATCCGTACGAGGCGGCGACAGTGGATGAAACGTACACTTCCTGGTGCTGTCCCGGCCACCTAGTCTGGCGCCAGCGGCTCGCCGGCCACGTCCGGCGCAGAGAGAAGGCGGAACGGTATGACCAGCAGCCACCAGACGCCCCGTGGCCCCGTCGACTCGTCCCGCGTCCCGAGATTCGCCGGTCCCGCGACCTTCGCGCGGCTGCCGCGCCTCGACGAGGTCGGCGGACGTGCGGATGTCGCCGTGGTCGGGGTGCCGTTCGACTCGGGGGTCTCGTACCGGCCGGGCGCGCGCTTCGGCGGCAACGCGATCCGCGAGGCGTCGCGGCTGCTGCGCCCGTACAACCCGGCGCAGGACGCGTCCCCGTTCGCGCTGGCGCAGGTGGCGGACGCCGGGGACATCGCCGCCAACCCGTTCAACATCAACGAGGCCGTGGAGACGGTGGAGGCGGCGGCAGATGAGCTGCTGGGGGCAGGGTCGAGGTTGATGACCCTCGGGGGTGACCACACGATCGCGCTGCCGTTGTTGCGATCGGTGGCGAAGAAGCACGGCCCGGTCGCGCTGCTCCACTTCGACGCCCATCTCGACACCTGGGACACCTACTTCGGGGCCGAGTACACACACGGGACGCCGTTCCGGCGGGCGGTGGAGGAGGGCATCTTGGACACCTCCGCCCTCTCCCACGTCGGCACGCGTGGTCCGCTGTACGGCAAGCAGGACCTGGACGACGACGCGAAGATGGGCTTCGGCATCGTGACGTCGGCGGATGTGATGCGGCGGGGGGTCGACGAGGTCGCCGACCAGCTCCGCGACCGGATCGGCGACCGCCCGCTGTACATCTCCATCGACATCGACTGTCTCGACCCGGCGTTCGCACCCGGCACGGGTACGCCGGAGGCGGGCGGTATGACGTCGAGGGAGCTGCTGGAGATCCTGCGGGGCCTGGCGTCCTGCAACCTGGTCTCGGCGGATGTGGTGGAGGTGGCCCCCGCGTACGATCACGCCGAGATCACGTCGGTCGCGGCGTCGCACACGGCGTACGAACTGACGACGATCATGTCCCGCCAGATTGCCCAACAGACTGCACAGGCCCGCGGGGACGAGGGCGAGAACGAGGACGGCGTAGCGAAATGACCCACGACCACGACCTGGTGCTGAAGCCGACCGCCGCTCAGACGGAGGCCGCGCTCAACCCGCCCCCCGGCCGCAACGGCGGAGACCTGGTCGTGGAGACGCTGGCCGGCCTCGGCACGACGACTGTCTTCGGCCTGCCCGGCCAGCACGCCCTGGGAATGTTCGACGCACTGCGCCGCTCGGACCTGCGGTACATCGGCCTACGGGTGGAGAACAACGCGGGGTTCGCGGCGGACGCGTACGGCAGGGTGACGGGAGAGGCGGCGCCGCTCCTGCTGTCGACAGGCCCGGGCGCGCTGACGTCACTGGCGGCACTCCAGGAGGCGGCGGCGGCGTCGGCCCCGGTACTGGCGATCAGCAGCCAGATCCCAACTGCCGGGCTGGGCGGGGGCCGACACGGCTACCTCCACGAACTCCCGGACCAGCAGGCGTCGTTCAGGGGTGTGGTGAAGTCGGTTCACACGGTGCGTACGCAGTCGCAGATCCCGTCGGCGATCGCGGATGCCTGGAAGTCGGCGCTCACGGTCCCGCACGGCCCGGTCTGGGTGGAGATCCCGCAGGACGTGTTGTTGTCGGAGACTGCGATCCCGGTGGTGACGGGCGGCGACGCCTTCCCCGAGGAGCTGCCCCCGCGCCCCGAACTGACGGCCCTGGCAGCCCACTTGCTGTCCAACGCCGAGCGCCCGGCGATCATCGCGGGCGGCGGAGTCGTACGGGCGGACGCGTCGGGCAAGTTGAGGGCGCTGGCGGAGCGACTGCAGGCGCCGGTGGTGACGACGTACGGCGGGAAAGGGGCGTTCCCGTGGACGCACCCGCTGTCCCTCCAGTCCTGGATGGAGGACCGGCACACGACGGACTTCCTTGAGGACGCGGACGTGTTGCTGGTCGTGGGCTCGGGACTGGGCGAACTGTCGTCGAACTACCACACGTTCAAGCCGCGCGGCCGGGTCATCCAAGTCGACGCGGACCTCGGCAAGTTGGAGTCCAACCACCCCGCGCTGGGCATCCACGCGGATGCACGGCTGGCGCTGCAGGCGCTGCTGGAAACGGTGGTGGCGAGGGAGGACGAGGCGGCGAGGACGGAGGCGGAGGAGCGGGTCCGGGGAGTGCTGGACCGGGTGGGCGAGCGGATCGCCGCTCAGGAACTCACCCTGGAGCAGGGCTTGTTGAAGTCGATCAGGGCGGCGCTGCCGTCCCGGTCCCCGTCCTTCTGGGACATGACGATCCTCTCGTACTGGGCCTGGGCGGGCTTCGACCCGCGCGGCACGAACACGATGCACTCGGCTCAGGGGGCGGGTGGGCTGGGCTATGCCTTCCCGGCGGCCCTGGGAGCGGCCGTGGCCGACCCGACGTACCCGGTGCTGGCGGTCTCGGGGGACGGCGGGGCGCTGTACGGGATCGCGGAGTTGGCGACGGCTCGGCAGTACGACCTGAACGTGACCTGGCTGATCGTGGATGACGGCGGCTACGGCATTCTGCGCGAGTACATGACGGACGCGTTCGGGGAGGCGACGGGGACGGAGTTGTCGCGGCCGGACTATGTGGCGCTGGCGGAGTCGTTCGGGGTGCCGGGGGTGCGGACGACGCCGGAGACGCTGGAGAAGGATCTGGCTGAGGCGTTGGGGGAGGCGGGGCCTTCGGTGGTGGTGCTTCCGGCGGTGTTGCGGATGTTCGCGGCGACGCATTTGGGTGACTGACGGCGCTCGAGGGCGGAGGCGGTCACCTGGTTCCTGCGGCGCCCGTCGCGACGAGGTCCAGCAGGTTGTCGTGGATCTCGGTGAACCGGGCCCGTACCGCTTCCGCCGCCTTGGCGACATCGCGGGCGGCGGGGTCGCGGGGCCGTTCGAGCAGCAGTTGGACGGTGTCGGCCAGGGCGGTCTCGGGATCGTCGATGCTGAACGGGCCCGCGTCATGGGCGTTGCTCATGACGGTGACGAACCCGACCAGCACGGCGTGCAGGGCGTACATCTGCCTGGGCAGCGGGAGGTCGTCGCGCACGATCCCGTGGTCGCGCAGGATCGTCAGGACCGCGTTGCCCATCGCGCTCGTGGTGGCCTCGGCGAAGCGCTGCTGGTCGGTGGGGCGGTGGAGCAGCTGGCGCATGGCGCTGTCGTCGCTCTGGAGCCACCGCAGCCACGGGTTGCTCAGCGTCGTACGGATGAGCAGCGGAGCGAGACGGCGGGGCAGGACGGACTGCGGGTCCTGGGCGATCCGGTCGTTGACGGTCTCGATCCAGGTCAGCACCTCGCGTGCGGCCAGCCCCACGAACAGGTCTTCCTTGGTCTCCCAGTACAGGTAGACCGTGCCCTTGCCCACGGCCGCGGCTGCGGCGATCTCGGCGATGGTCACCTTGCGGAGGCCGTGTTCGAGGGCCAGCTCGCGCGCGCTGTCGAGGATTCTGGCCGCCTTGACGGAGTCGTGTTCGATCAGCCGGCTCACCGTCGTGTTTCCTCCCGTTTCGCTCTTCGCAGCATGATGTCACGGGGGTTCGCGGGGGTTCACGGAGGTGAGCAGGCCAGGGCGGACCGGTTACGACAGGCCGATGTCGACCGTCTTCATCCGGGAAGCCTTGCTGCGATGCTCCAGCTTCGAGATGACCGTACGGCCGACCGTCGTCCCCACCACGTGGTCGAAGAGGGACCGGATCTGGTACTCGGTGTGGTCGGCCGGGACGAAGAGCTTGCGCATGGCTATGCCGGTCTCCTGGTGGAACTCGATGAAGGGGCGGAGTTTCTCCTCCCAGGCCCGCAGCGCCCGCGGCACGTCTCCGGGATGCCGCTCCAGCATCGTGCCCAGCATGTCGGCCCCGGCCAGGCCGCTGGAGGCCCCCATCCCGGAGTAGAGGGTCAGACACCAGGCCGAGTCGCCGACGAGCACGACCCGGCCCTGGTGCCAGGTGTCGAGCCGTACCTGCTCGGCGGTGTCGAACAGGTGGTCCGGTGCCTGCTCGAACTGGTCGAGCAGCCAGCCGAGCGTCGAGCCCGTGGGCTCCGGTCCGAACACGGCCCGCAGCGAGTCGATGGCGGGCCGGGTGAACTCGCCGTCCACATCGTCGGTGCGGTAGTTGAACAGCACCGTCGGGGGCCGGTCGGCGAAGGCGAACACCCATGCGGACCGGCCGAGTTCGGACATGACGATGCCGTCCGTGCCCCGGAAACCGGGGACCGAGCTGGGCAGGGCGCAGGCCGCGAGCATGTAGCCGAGACGGTGGATGTGGCCGTCATCGGGCCCGAAGGCCAGCCGCCGCACGGTCGAGCGCAGACCGTCGGCGCCGACGACGAGGTCGAACCGTTCGGTGGTCACCGTCCCCGAGGCCCGGTCCTCGATGTCGACGTGTACGCCGTCCTCGTCCTCGTCCTCGTCCTGGCGCAGCGCCACAGGCACGGACGCGTACCGGATCTCGACGTCCTCGGGCAGGGCGTCGAACGCCGCCTGCTCGACATCGCCGCGCACGACCGGGCGTGACTCGCCGGCCACGGCCTCGGCGAAACCCATGCCGCGCCGTCGCCGGCCCGCGCGATCGACGTTGTAGTAGGCGATGTCCTCCGAGAAACGGTCCGGCACCTCGATGCCCAGACGCTCGGCCGCGGTGATCCCGGTGCCGAAGAGAGTGAGGAAGTACCCGCCGCGCCGGCGTTCGGCTGCTTTCTCCAGGACGGTGACGTCCCAGCCCGCCTTGTGGAGCCGCAGCGCGGAGGCGGTTCCACTGACGCCGAGTCCGACGACGAGGGCCCGCTGTCGCGGGTTGGTGTTCGTGTTCATGTCCCCAGACTATACTCACTGACCAGATTGGTCATTTGGTCAGTCGTTGATCGGCTGTCTGATCAGTGACTGACCAGCCACTGATAAGTCACTGCTTGGCCGTCTGATCGGTCATCTGATAGGTCGTGAAATCAAGTCGCGACCAACACGAAGAACGGAGTTGCCGCCATGCCAACCGTTTTCGTCCACGGCTTCCCCGAGACGCAGGACGTCTGGGAGCCGCTGCTCGTCGAGCTGGAACGCGTCGCTCCCGCCCGCCCCGCCCCGATCCGCCTCTCCCCGCCCGGTTTCGGGGCGCCCTTGCCGACGGGGTTCGGTGCGACCGTCGGTGACTACCGGGACTGGCTCATCGGCGAGTTGGAGCGTTTCGCCGAGCCCGTCGACCTGGTCGGACACGACTGGGGCGGCGCACACGCCCTCAACGCGGTGATGGCCCGCCCGGACCTCGTACGCAGCTGGGTCAGCGATGTGATCGGCCTGTTCGACCCGGACTACGTATGGCACGAGTTCGCCCTGAGCCAGCAGGCGCCGGAGAGCACGGGCCCGGCCTCCGCCGTACCGCTCGGCCCGGACCCCGAGATGCGGGTCGCGATCCTCGTACAGCTCGGCATGAGCGAGCCGGTGGCGCAGCGGGTCGCGGCGGGCCAGGACGAGGCGATGGGCCGAGCGGCGTACGCCCTCTACCGATCGGCCGCCCAGCCGGTGATGGCCGAACTGGGCCAGAACCTCGAACGCGCGGCGCAACGCCCGGGCCTGTCCCTGCTCGCCACCGAAGACCGCGTGGTCGGCACGGACGAACAGCGCACCCGCACGGCACGCCGGGCCGGCGCCCGTACGGTGACACTCGACGGCCTGGGCCACTGGTGGATGACTCAGGACCCGGTACGGGGCGCCCAGGTCCTCACCGATTTCTGGGACGCGTTGGACGGCTGACGGGCCGGACGGGCCGCCGAGGTCTGCGTACGAGGCCGGGCGATCCGGCCCGTTCCCAGTCCTTCTGGGCCATACGGATGGGTACTACTCGGGAATCGGAAGTACCTGCAAGGGCTTCTCTGTCGGTGTGCGGGGTGCGATGACGTTCCGATAGTGGTGATCGAGTGTCAGCACGACGGGCTGTGGCAACGTCCATGCCAGGAGAGCGTTGACCGCGTCGGTCATTCCGATGGCGTCATGATCCGCGTACGTACGCATGAGCCGCTCGGCCTCGCTCAGCAACGGCCATCCCACGGCGGCGAGCTTGAGGCGATCGGCGCTTGCCCATGCGCGCATGCTGGCCAGAGCGTCTGCGGCTGCCCTGCCGCTGATCTTCGTCGTGAGGTGATAGTCCAGTTCGGTCAGGACCAGCGGTGACACGACGAGCCGGTCGGCCAGGGAGAGGGCTTGTACGGCGGATTCGTGATGATCGTCCTTGCGGTTGTAGATCGCGAGGAGAACCGACGTGTCCGCCACGGCGAACCGGTGACGCTTCAACAGTCGCCTTCCTGGAAGAGGTCGTCGCCGGACTTGGCTGCGAGGTCGGAGGGGCCGTCGAACATCGCACGCGTCAGCGCGGCCATCGCCTCGGAGTCCTCGCCAAAGGAGGAGGAGAAGGACAGCGGGACGCGGCGAGCGATGCGATCCAGCGCGACCTCCTCCGGGGTGCGCCCCTCCAGAAGGGCCAGTGTGCGCAGTGCTTCGGCTTCGGCGCCCGTGTAAGTGACGGTGACGGTGACAGCATCCTTGGGCGGGGCCGCGTGGTCCGGCGGTGGAACGGGGGCGTCGGCCACGGGGATCTCCTAAGGTGTGCCGTTCGGTGTGATGTGCGGTGATTCCGACAGTACCGTCGCGTGAGCGGTGCTCATCGTGGAAGCGCCAGTTCCACCCACGTCGCTTTCCCGATGCCGTGCAGTCGGGGACAGCAGCCCCAACGCTCAGCGAGGGTCTGTACGAGGGTGAGGCCGCGGCCTCCTTCGTTGTCGGGGCTGGTCTGTCGGGGTGTGGGGCGGCGGTTGTTCGCGTCGGCGACCTCCACGCGCAGGCATCCGTTGTGCGTGGCGAATCGGACGCCGATCTCGCGGCCGGGCGGGGTGGAGGCGTGCCGGAGGGAGTTGGTGACCAGCTCCGAGAGCAACAGCTCGGCGGTTTCGGCGACTTCGCCGTCGATCTTCCAGTCGGTGAGCTGGGTGCGGAGGAGTTCGCGGGCGCGGGGGGCGCTGCGGGGGGTGTGGGGGAGCTGCCAGGTGGCTTCCGACATGCCGCTTGCAGGTTGCTGAAGTGCGGTGTGGGCCGGCATGAAGACCTCCAAGGCGGGGGACGAGAGAGGGTCGGAATCTTCTCTAGAGATGTAGCCACTGAAGCGCCCGCGCTGAGCCTTCGCAATACATCTCTAGAGATGTGAGCGAAATTGCTCGGAGGTGATAGCTGACTGGTGGTGAGGGGGCGGTGGGCGGTGCCTAGGATGTCTAGAGATGATCGGAGGGAGACCTTGATGAGCGGCCGGGGCGCGGGGCGTCAGCCCAAGTACCAGCGCATTGCCGAGGAGCTGCGGGCGGCCATCGAATCCGGTGAGTACGGCCCGGGTGAGAGGCTCCCTGGCGAGAACGACCTCATGGACGTACACGGTGTTGCCCGTATGACGGCCCGACAGGCTCTCGGTGTTCTGCAGGCTGAGGGCATCGTCGAAGCGCGCAAGGGGGCCGGGGTGTTCGTCCGGGACTTCAAGCCCATTCGGCGCCGGGGTGTCCAACGCGTTGCTCACTCGCAGTGGGGCGAAGGCCGGTCCATCTGGGCGGCCGACGCAGCAGGCCGTGAACTCGTTGTCGACTCGGTCGAGGTGAGCGAGGAGGAGGCCCCGGCTGTGGTCGCCGGCGTTCTGGACCTGGAGGAAGGGGCCCAGGTCTGTGTGCGGCGGCGCCGCTACACCCTCGACGGTAAGCCGGTGCTTCTCGCCACGTCGTATCTGCCGGCAGACCTGGTCGCCGGTACGCCCGTCACGCAGGCGGACACGGGCCCTGGCGGTATCTACGCGAGGCTTGAGGAACTGGGCCGCAAGCCGGTCCGCTTCCGCGAGGAGATCCGCTCCCGGATGCCGAGCGGGGACGAGGCCGTGCGACTGGAGTTGCCGTCCGGCGTGCCTGTCGTGCTGGTTGCCCGGACCGCGTTCGATGCCGAGGGCGTGGCCGTCGAGGTGAACGAGATGGTGTTGGACTCGGCCGCGTATGTGCTGGAGTACGGCTTCGAGGCCTGAATTGGTGCTGGCGGGAACCCGGCGATTAGCGCTGGGAGGCGCCTTCGATCACCTCCGTGCCGCAGCCCTCGGCGCGATGGAATCCGAGTCTCGGATCATGGCGATCGCCGAGGGGCTGACCGACTCATAAGGAAGAGCAGCACATGTCGTCGCAGCGGACCACTTGGTTCAAGAGCAGCTACAGCGGCCAGAACGGGGAATGCATAGAAATCCGCCTGCGGACGGCCGGTATCGACGTCCGTGACTCGAAGAACCTGCCTGGCCCTGTCGTCGCTGTCGGCGCCGTGGCGTGGCTGTCGTTTCTCGGCGAGGTAGAACGGGTCGCGCATGTTGTTCGGCGATAAGTGACCCGCCGTCAATATTCGAGCGACCGAGCAGAAAGCCCTGCGTAGGGTGACCGTCGTGGAGTCAGCTGACTTCTACACCGGCATTGTCGCGGAGCTCTACGGGCCGCTGAAGTCCTACTCCCAGGACCCCGAGCCCTACGCGGACTTCATTCGGCAAGTCGGTATGCCAGCGCTGGAGTTGGGGTGCGATGACGGTGAGCCGCTGATCGAGCTGCGGCGGCGTGGTCTGGACGTCGATGGTGTCGATTCCTCGGGCGACATGCTGGAGCGGCGCCGGCGCCGGGCCGACGTACAAGGCGTTGGTGTCACCGTTTTCCAGCAGCGTATGGAGGCTCTGGACCTGCCCCGCCGCTACCGGGCGGTCTTCCTCGCCGGGCCGACCTTCACGCTGCTCCCGGACGACGTCACTGCGCTCGCCGCCCTGCGCGGTATCCGCGCTCACCTGGCCGAGGGCGGCACCGCTCTGGTGCCGCTGTTCACCCCCGAGCCGATCCCCGCCGAACAGATCGGCCGGGTGCGCACGGCCATCGCGGCCGATGGCGCCGAGCTGCGGGTGTCCGTCGTCGACGAGCAGCGTGACGAGACGGCCCGGACGCAGACGACGCTTCTGCGCTACGAACGGCACCGCGGCTCGGACAGCACTGTCGAAGAGCGCCCGTGGACCATGCACTGGTACAGCCGGGAGCAGTTCGAGGAACTGGCCGTCCTCGCCGGTCTGGTGGTGAGCGCGGTCACCGACGCGGACGGCAAGCCCGCCCCTGCCGACGCCTCCGGCGTGCTGCACTTCCGACTCCGGTCCGGCTGACCGCCTGAGTAGGGCCTGTTGAGGTCGATCAGGGCGGCGCTGCCGACCCGTTCCTCGTCCTTCTGGGGCATGCGGACGGAGCGCGCGGCGCTGGAGCAGCGTTGGGGTGCGTCGGAGATCACCGTCGACGACTTCGCGGAGTGGTTCTGCTTCTCCTACGGACCGCCGAGGCAGCGTCGATAGTGTGTGGCCGTGACGGAGTATTCGTACAGCGCGGCGGATATTGAAGTACTGGAGTTCGATACCGCCGTGCGTAAGCGGCCTGGCATGTACTTCGGGGTGGGGCCCGGAAGTCCGAAGCTGTCGGCCAGCTTGCTGTGCGCCGTGGCGCGGCACGTGCTTCATCCGGCAGCAAGGGTTGCCGCAGAGCATACCTTGCGTGGTCTTGTCGAGATCACCGGCGACAGCAGTTTCACGGTGGCCATGGACCACCCGCACGACTGGGGAGCGTCCGGTGGTCCCGAACTCGGTTACTACGATTCCCTTCTGGGCCCCGAGTGGTGGCTGCTGGCAGCTGCTGCCGCAGTGTCCCGACAGGTGACTGTCGAGATGTGGTGCGCGGGGCGCGGGTTGCGCCAGGAACTCCGCGGCATCCGGCCTCTCGACGGTCCCCAGGAGTTTCATCCGGCCGAAGGCAGCGGCACACGAGTGAGCTTCGCCGTCGATCCGGCGTATGTCGGAGAGCACTTCGTGTTCCCCACAGACCTTGCGAACCTCGATCTCCACGGTCCGTACTGCCTGGAGCCAGCAGGCCCGGGTTATCTCCTGTTCAGGGACGTCCGGCACGAGCACAGCACGCCGGAGATCTTGCACCACTGACTGTTCAGCACTGGAGTTCCGCTGTTCCGCCGTCCTGCGTGGGCAGGGCTCGTTGGGCTCGTAAGGGTCTCCTGATCATGGACGTGATGACGGGGAACGAGATGATCGCCATCCCGCCGGGGCAGGTGACGCTGTCTGACCGGCGGACGCAGCGCAGTTGGCCGGTCAAGCTCTCGCCCTACCAGCTTGCGGCATTCCCCGTCACCCAGGCGTTGTACGCACAGATCACGGGCCTGCGGCCGAGCGCCGCCCAGGGGGGAGCAACTGCCCGTCGAGTCCGTCTCCTGGTGGGACGCGGCGTGGTTCTGCAACTCCCTGTCCCGGCGCGACGGGTTCACGCTCGCGTACAACCTCCGTACCGACGGAGAAGGCGTCGAGTGGGACGTGTCCGCCGACGGGTACCGGCTGCCGACCGAAGCCGAGTGGGAGCACGCCTGGCGTGCCGGTACGGGAGCGCTCCTCGCGGGGCCTTCTCGCTGCTTCTGTTCGGGCCCCTCGCCGGGTTGGGCACGCTAGCGTCGCGTGTATGAAGGTCCGTCGCAACGTTCGTGCGGTTCTGCTTGATGGCGGTCAGTTGGTGTTCCTGCGCCGAGGATGGCCGGGTGGCGCCCTCTACTACACGACCGTCGGTGGGGGCGTCGAAGCTGAGGACGCCGACCTCGAAGCGGCTCTACGTCGCGAAGTGATGGAAGAGATCGGCGCCACGATCGGCCCTGCGACCGAGTTCCTGACCCTGACCGAACCGGGCGAAAAGGTCACCGTCATCCAGCACTTCTTTCGCGCCGACGTGCTGGACATGGATCCAGGTCGCCGTAGCGGCCCTGAACTCGACGATCCCGATACAGGTGACTTCTCGCCGGTGCGAGTCGCGTTGGATGCGTCAGCCGTGCGAGCGCTTGAACTTCATCCGCCCGAACTCGCCAACTACTTGTGGGAGTACGTCGAGAATTGGGGTGCCTGAGAAGGTGGCACCCCTCGACGGATCTCGTAGGGGCGCCCCCTCAGTCTGTTGCGAGGTCGGTCCTCATCCTTGAGAGATTTTCATCCTGATTTCGCAGGTCACGGGGCTGGTGTGGGTCGGGGGTGACGGACTCGTGCCGGTCAGCATCATGATCGTCCTGGGGAGATCGTCGGTCACCTCTGCACTTCGGTGTTCGCCAGGACGAGGAGGGCCCGCAGGAGCGTCGTCGCGTGGTGGGTGTTCATGCGGACCTTGGTGAGGATGCGCCAGGTCTTGAGGTTGGCGAAGCCGTGCTCGACGGCCGCGCGTTCGCGGCTGAGCAGGCGGTTCGCCTCCTTCTCCGCGTCGGTGAGCTGGTGGTTGCGGGTGGCCTTGCGGCTCGGTGATGATCACCGGGTCGTCGTCGGGCTGGTCGTCGAGTCCGACGAAGCCGAGGTCGGCCAGGGCGCCGAGCCCGGCTTCGCGAAGGTGTGTGGTGATCTTGTCGTGGCGGGCGGTGGTGATCTCGCTGGACCGGCCGGGCCGGGCCGAGGAAATCCAGATCAGATTGCCCTTCTCGTCGGTCAGCGCGAGAAACAGCAGGCCATGGGCCTTGTGTTTCCCGCTGTAGTTCCTGCGGTTGTCGGCTCCGGTGCGGCGCCGGGTGCCGTCCAGCAGGACGAGCACGCCGCCCCACTGCGCGATCTTCTTCAGGGCCCGGTCCAGGCGCAGGCCACGTCCTTCGCCGTCACCGGACCGCCCGCATCGGTGACGATCTCCATAATCCGCCGATAGTCCGAGGTCAGGACCTCAAGACCCATCCCGTCAACGCGGTCCGGGACCAGCCGCATCCCGGCCGCACCCGGTGTCAAGACCACCGGTTCCGGCTCCGGCTCCTGCTCCGGCTCCTGCTCCTGCTCCTGCTCCACGATGCCTGACGGACTCCGCCCGCCATCCGTTGCCTCGGCCCACTGCCCGTACACCACCTCGGCAGCCTCCAGCCTGGCCACCTCGACGTCGATCGCCGCCAGTTCCTTGCGCAGCAGCTCGGCCCGCTCAGCCAACATCACCCGCCGCTCGATCGTCCACGTCAGCACGTCCGCCATGAACAGTCCCTCTCCGGTCCGGCCTTCCCTCTCGGAGCGTACGAAGAGACCACCGCCGAAAACCGATTCCCGCAGAACGAGCCTGAGACGGACGATCACCTGCTAACGATCTCGCCTCCGGCCAGCACGAGCCAGCCACCACACAGCCACACCAGCCCCCGTGACCTGCGAAATTCAAGACGACAGGGCTTCACTGCGGTGGCCAGCGGCGCCAACTAGCTGCCATGGCCGATTGGCGCCACACTGGAATGAGGGATTTGTAGCGGTTTGTATTGGGGGATGAGCGCATGCATGACGACGTTTCGTGGAGAAGTCACCCAGCAGATCAGCGGGTGGACGATGCGATGGAAGTGCTGCTGGTCGTCGCGCCAGATCCTGATGTGGAGCCGGAGGCGGGGGAACGGGTGACCCGTCGGCTGAGATCGGAGATTGCCGATCTGGATGTCGAGTGGGTCCGTCCTGGCCCAAGCGTGCCCGCTCCAGACGGTGCGAAGGCCGCCGATCCTGTCACGCTCGGAGCCATCGTGGTGGCGCTGAGTTCGTCCGGTGGCGTGTTCACGACGCTCATCGAGACCGTACGCGATTGGCTCGACAGGTCCTCCGCACGGCATCGTGTTTCGCTGACCATCGACGGCGACACGATCGAACTGGAGAAGGCATCCACCGCCGAGCGGCGCGAATTGATCGACATATACATCCGTCGCCACACAGGCAGCTAGCCATGGGCCGCCGGCTGGCGCTACTTGTCGCCACATACGAGTACCGGGACAGTGCTCTGCGGCAGTTGACCACCCCCGCGCACGACGCGGAGGCGCTCGCCGCGGTGCTGCGTGACCCGGACATTGCCGGGTTCAAGGTCACTACCCTGGTGAACCAACCGCATCACATCGTCGGTGAGGCCGTCAACGACCTTTACCACGACCGACGCCGCGACGACCTCACACTCCTGTACTTCACAGGCCACGGACTCAAGGACGATGAGGGCCGGCTTTACCTGGCGATGGCCGACAGCCGCCACGACAGCCCGCTGTTCACGGCGCTGTCCGCCGAGCAGATTGATCAGGCCATGGTGGGATCCGCGTCCCGGCAAAAGGTGCTGATCCTCGACTGCTGCTACAGCGGGGCGTTCCCGGCGGGCAGGATCGCCAAGGCCGACACTGCGGTGCACACGCTGGAACGCTTCCATGCTCGCGGCCGATGTGTGCTCACTGCATCGGACGCGACCCAGTATTCATTCGAGGGAAACCAGGTGCACGGTCAGGCGGCGCAGTCTGTGTTCACTCGCCACCTTGTGGAGGGGCTGCGCGAGGGCAGCGCGGACCTCGATGGCTACGGCAACATCACCCTGGACGAACTCTACGGCTACGTTCACGAACGAGTCGTCGAGGAGATGCCGCAGCAGCGGCCCAAGAAGCAGGACAGCGTCGAGGGCCGCATCGTCATAGCCCTCAACATCAGCTGGGCCCTGCCTGCCTACCTGCGCAATGCCCTCACCAGCCCGATCGCCGACGACCGGCTCGCCGCGCTCGATGGGCTCGCCCGTTTGCACGACATCGGCAACGACGTGGTACGCAGCACCGTCCTCGATGAGATCCGCCACCTCACCGACGACGACAGCAAACGCGTGTCCACCGCCGCCACCACGCGCCTGCGGTCTCTCGCCCCTCAAACATCGGCGTCAGAAGCGCCGTCCGAAGTACCGTCCAACCCTCCTTCTGTACAGCAGCAGGCCTCAGCCAGTCCAGGCACCGGCCCTGAGGACGCCCTTGGCCGCCGCGGTGAAGCCCACCGCCTGGCGGGCCGCTTCGACGAAGCCATCACCGACCTCACCGCCGCACTCAACCTCGACCCCACCCTGGCCTGGGCCCTCGCTGAACGGGGTGAAGCCCACCGCGAGGCGGGCCACTTCGACGAAGCCATCACCGACTTCACCGCCCTGCTCGACCTCAAACCCGAATTCCCGTGGGCCCTGGCTCAACGCGGTGAAACCCACCGCCAGGCGGGCCGCTTCGACCAAGCCATCACCGACTTCACCGCCGCGTTCAACCTCGACCCCGAATACGCGTGGGCTCTCGCCTCTCGCGGTCAGACCCACCGCCAGGCAGGCCACTTCGACCAAGCCATCACCGACCTCACCGCCGCACTCGACCTCGACCCCACCATGGCCTGGGCCCACACCGAGCGAGGCGCAGCCCACTTCCGGGCCGGCCGCTTCGACCAAGCCATCAGCGACTTCAACGCCGCACTCGACCTCAACCCCGAGGACCTGTGGGCCCTCGCTGAACGTGGTGAAGCCCACCGCGAGGCGGGCCACTTCGACCAAGCCATCAGCGACTTCAACGCCGCACTCGACCTCAAACCCGAATACCCGTGGGCCCTCGCCTCTCGCGGTGCAGCCCACCGCGAGGCGGGCCACTTCGACCAAGCCATCACCGACCTCACCGCCGCACTCGACCTTGCCCCCGAAGACCTGTGGGCTCTCGCCTCTCGCGGTCAGACCCACCGCCTGGCGGGCCACTTCGACGAAGCCATCACCGACTTCACCGCCCTGCTCGACCTCAAACCCGAATTCCCGTGGGCCCTGGCTCAACGCGGTGAAGCCCACCGCCTGGCGGGCCACTTCGACCAAGCCATCACCGACCTCACCGCCGCACTCGACCTCGACCCCGAAGACCTGTGGGCCCTCGCCTCTCGCGGTGCAGCCCACCGCGAGGCGGGCCACTTCGACCAAGCCATCACCGACCTCACCGCCGCACTCGACCTCGACCCCACCCTGGCCTGGGCCCACGCCGAGCGAGGCGCAGCCCACCGCCGGGCCGGCCGCTTCGACCAAGCCATCAGCGACTTCACCGCCGCACTCGACCTCAAACCCGAATACCCGTGGGCCCTCGCTGAACGTGGTGAAGCCCACCGCCTGGCGGGCCACTTCGACCAAGCCATCACCGACTTCACCGCCGCACTCGACCTCAAACCCGAATTCCCGTGGGCCCTGGCTCAACGCGGTGCAGCCCACCGCGAGGCGGGCCGCTTCGACCAAGCCATCACCGACCTCACCGCCGCACTCGACCTCGAGCCCGAATATCCGTGGGCTCTCGCCTCTCGCGGTCAGACCCACCTCCAGGCGGGCCACTTCGACGAAGCCATCACCGACTTCACCGCCCTGCTCGACCTCAAACCCGAATTCCCGTGGGCCCTGGCTCAACGCGGTGAAACCCACCGCCAGGCGGGCCACTTCGACCAAGCCATCACCGACTTCACCGCCGCGTTCAACCTCGACCCCGAATACGCGTGGGCTCTCGCCTCTCGCGGTCAGACCCACCGCCAGGCAGGCCACTTCGACCAAGCCATCACCGACCTCACCGCCGCACTCGACCTCGACCCCACCATGGCCTGGGCCCACGCCGAGCGAGGCGCAGCCCGTCGCCGGGCCGGCCGCTTCGACTAACAGGGGGCTCACGGAGCCTCATCTACGGCAACGACCACCCGTCGAGATCACGTTGCCGTGGATGCGGGCGAACGGCCGGCCTGCCGGATCCGGGTCAGCGCGAGGCCCAGCAGCCGATGTACCCGCACCGCGCGACCCTGCTCGCCGTCCAGGCGGCCGGGCTCGAACGGCTCTACCCGGATGTCGGCGACCCCTGGCAGCCGAGCGCCCTGTACCTGGCAACGCACCCGCACTCGGCCTCGACGGTGTGGGGCGGACACATGGCCGCCATGGGCAAGGCCATGCTCACGGTGCCGGACGAGTGGGTCACCGCGACCGTCGACGTCAGCCCCTGGCTGGAGCAGAAGGTCGCCGCTGTGCTGGCCCACCGCACCGAGGTCGAGCGGGGAGCCGCCCCCGGGCTGATCGCCGGGCTCTCCGCCGCCGAACGGGAACGGCTGCTCTTCACCGCAGTGAAGCCCTGTCGTCTTGAATTTCGCAGGTCACGGGGGCTGGTGTGGCTGTGTGGTGGCTGGCTCGTGCTGGCCGGAGGCGAGATCGTTAGCAGGTGATCGTCCGTCTCAGGCTCGTTCTGCGGGAATCGGTTTTCGGCGGTGGTCTCTTCGTACGCTCCGAGAGGGAAGGCCGGACCGGAGAGGGACTGTTCATGGCGGACGTGCTGACGTGGACGATCGAGCGGCGGGTGATGTTGGCTGAGCGGGCCGAGCTGCTGCGCAAGGAACTGGCGGCGATCGACGTCGAGGTGGCCAGGCTGGAGGCTGCCGAGGTGGTGTACGGGCAGTGGGCCGAGGCAACGGATGGCGGGCGGAGTCCGTCAGGCATCGTGGAGCAGGAGCAGGAGCAGGAGCAGGAGCAGGAGCAGGAGCAGGAGCCGGAGCCGGAGCCGGAGCCGGAACCGGTGGTCTTGACACCGGGTGCGGCCGGGATGCGG
This sequence comes from Streptomyces sp. GQFP, assembly GCF_021545335.1. Classification (GTDB taxonomy): domain Bacteria; phylum Actinomycetota; class Actinomycetes; order Streptomycetales; family Streptomycetaceae; genus Streptomyces. Next base: position 6,722,479 of record NZ_CP089312.1, read on the forward strand.
CTGGTCCCGGACCGCGTTGACGGGATGGGTCTTGAGGTCCTGACCTCGGACTATCGGCGGATTATGGAGATCGTCACCGATGCGGGCGGTCCGGTGACGGCGAAGGACGTGGCCTGCGCCTGGACCGGGCCCTGAAGAAGATCGCGCAGTGGGGCGGCGTGCTCGTCCTGCTGGACGGCACCCGGCGCCGCACCGGAGCCGACAACCGCAGGAACTACAGCGGGAAACACAAGGCCCATGGCCTGCTGTTTCTCGCGCTGACCGACGAGAAGGGCAATCTGTCGTGGGGCGGTCGCCGTACGCGTCAGTAGCTCGCCACGTGGCAGTAGCCCGCCCGATCCCTGTCGCCCCTGGGCGAAGCAGGGGCTCGTCCGGACGCACTGAACGCCCCGTAGCTCACGGGGCGTTCAGGGTAAGGCGGGACGTCTGCCGTCGGACCGGCTACCAGATCGCCTCGACCCACTCCGGGTGGTCGATGAACGGGTTCCGGTTGCCCTGGTAGTTGGTGTAGATGAGGTCGTTGCGGCGCTCCTCGAAGGCGTTGGGCGGGTCCGCCTCGTTCCACGCCTTGAGGATGGCGAGCTTGCCCATGTACGGGTTGCTGCCGTTGCCCACCTTCTCGTTGGGCTCCAGGTCCGCCCAGCCGTCGTCGCCCTCGTAGCGGACCGTCATGTAGAGGATCATGCGGGCGACGTCGCCCCTGTCCGCGGCGCGCGGTGCGAAGGAGTCGGAGTCGACGGTGCTGCCGCCGCCGTTGGTGACCGTGCTGCCGCCGTTGTCGAAGTCCAGGTTGCCGCGGATGCTGTTGACCTGGACGTCGCAGGGGCGCAGGTGGTGCAGGTCTGTGCCGGGGCCGGTCGCCTCGCCGAAGTCGCCGTGGGACTTGGCCCACGTGTGCTCGCGGTTCCAGTCGCCGACGTCGCCGCCGTTAAGCGACTTGCTGCGCGAGACACCGCTGTACAGCAGGATCACGTTGCTGCTGTTGTTCGGGTCCTGGTCGGTCACCTTGAGCGCGTTCCAGACGGCGGAGTACGAGATCTTCGTCTGGCTGCTGATGATCGTGTGCAGCGAGGACTTGAGGCTCGTGCCGGTCTTGCCGATCGCGTTCTTGTAGTACGTCGAGTCGTACGCGGTCGTCGTCGCGCCGGCCGGGGTCGCCGTCATCGTGGGGATGGCGAGGGCGGCCAGAACCGTCGATGTGGCGAGCGCCACGGCCTTCCAACGGCGGGTGCGTATCTGCGTCGCGGGCATCGGGGGTGTCCGTTCTACGCGTGTCGAATGAGCGAGACATCCGGGAGCGTGACATGGACATGCGTTTCAGGCAATGAACTGCGCGTGTCCGTTGCGTGACTTGAAGCGGCAACTCGGTTGATTCCGGCCCGATTTGACGCGCGTAGAGCCAAGAGAGCGTTATGGGGAGGTCATGGGAGGGTCTGGAGGCTCGAGATAGGTGTGGCCCCTGACCGGAAATCCGGTCAGGGGCCACACAGTTCACTCGGCGTCAGTCGATCAGGCTCAGCTGACGTCCGACGCGTCCAGGCGGTAGATCGACGACGTGGATTGCGTGCTCGTCTGCGTGCTGCCCGACTCGCTCTCCTCCGTCGTCGAGCTCGACGAGGTGCTGTACTCGCTCTCCTTCACCGCCGTGCCGTGCTCCTGCACCCACGCCGTGACCTCCGAGCTGAGGCTGGAGCCGCCCATGCCGCCCCCGCCGCCCGTGCTGCCGATCTGGATGTAGTGCAACTCGCCCTTCTTCACCAGCTCCTTGAGCTTGGCCAGGGTCATCGCCTTGTCGGTGCCGGTCCAGCCCCACATGGAGATCACCGGCTCGCCGCTGCTCACGATCAGCTGCGCCGCGCCCTGCGAATTGGACACCGCCAGCAGCCACTTGGCGCCGTCCTGGTGCTTCTTCAGGTACGTGATCAGCTCGGTGCTGGCGCCGCCGCCCATGCCGCCACCGCCCATACCTCCGCCGCCACCGCCCATGCCGCCGGGCTGTCCGCCCTGCTGCTGGCCGCCGGCCTCGCCGGTCTCACCGCCGGTGCCGCTCGGAGGCGTACCCATACCGCCGTCCTGCTGGCCACCACCCTGCTCACCGGTGCCACCGGGCGCCCCGCTGGGCATCCCGCCACTGGGCGGCGTACCCATCTGACCGCCCTGCTGCTGACCGCCCTCGGCCTGGCCACCCTGCTGTTGGCCGTTCTGCTGGCCCTGGCCGCCGCCGGGGAAGCCGCCGCCCGCACGATTGCCACCGCCCCCGCCGCCACCCGGACCACCCATGCCGCTGCCCGTCGAAGGACCGGCCGTCGGGTTCGTACCGCCCATGCCGCCGCCCGTCGCCGACGTCTCCGCGAAGGAGTACGCGGCCGGGCCGGCCACCGCCGCGACGATCGCCGCGACCACCGAGGCCGCCAGCAACTGGACGCGGCGTCCGGTGCGGAAGACCAGCAAACCCGTGATCGCCAGTGCCATCAGCACCGCGATCGTCGGCCACAGCCACGCGTTCCAGTCGGAGGTCCGGCGCAGCAGCACGATCGACCAGATACCGGTGATGCCGAGCGCCAGCGGGAGTACCCACACCCACCGCTTGTCGGTGCGGAACGCGCGCAGCAGGAGCACTCCGCCGCCACCGCACAGTGCCGCGATGCCGGGCGCGAGGGCGGTCGTGTAGTACGGGTGCATCGTGCCCTCGGCCATGGCGAAGGTCAGGTAGTGGAGCAGCGTCCAGCCGCCCCACATCAGCAGGGCGGCGCGAGTTGCGTCCGTGCGCGGGGCTCGGCCGATCAACACCAGGCCGCCCACCAGCGCTATGCCCGCGAAGGGGATCAGCCATGAGATCTGGCCGCCCAGGATCTCGTTGAACATCCGGCCGATGCCCGCGGTCCCGGAGAACCCGCCGCCTCCGCCACCGCCGCCCCCGCCGTTGCCCTCGCCGCCGAGGACGCGGCCGAGGCCGTTGTAGCCCATGATCAGGTTCCAGGCGCTGCCGTCCGTCGAACCGCCGATGTACGGGCGTTCGTCGGCCGGGACCAGGGAGACCGCCGTCGCCCACCAGAAGCTGGCGACCGCGAGCGCGACGCCCGCGAGCAGCAGGTTCACGATCCGCTTCACGAGGCCCAGGTTGGCCGCGAACAGGTACACCGCGAAGACGGCCGGCAGGGCGATGTAGCCCTGGAGCATCTTCGTGTTGAAGGCGAGGCCGAAGCACACCGCCGAGCCGAGCAGCGGCAGCAGCCTGCCGTCACGCGTGGCGCGCAGCGCGAGGGCCGCGCCCGCCACCATCAGGCAGACCAGCAGCGTGTCGGGGTTGTTGTCCCGGTTGATGGCCACGGTGATCGGGGTGAGAGCCAGGACGAGTGCGGCCACGGTGGCCGCCGCGTGGCCGAACACCCGCTTCACGGAGGAGTGCAGGATCCAGATGGTGCCGAGCGCTGACGCGATCAGCGGCGCCATCATCTGCCACGTGCCGAAGCCGAACACCCGGCAGGACAGGCCCATGACCATGAGGACGAAGGGTGGCTTGTCGACGGTGAGGAAGTTCCCCGCGTCGAGCGAGCCGAAGAACCACGCCTTCCAGCTCTGCGTTCCGCTGAGCACGGCCGCGCTGTAGAAGCTGTTGAGGCCGGAGGAGGAGAGGTTCCAGGAGTACAGGACTCCGGCCAGCACCATGATCGCGAGCAGCGCGGGCAGCGACCAGCGCGGCGCCTTCTCGAGCGTGCCGGGCGTACCTGGCGCGGTGGGGGCCGGTGGAGCCGCGGGGGCCGCGGGATCCGCGGCCACGGGGGTCTCCGGAGCGTGGGGGTGTGGATCGGTGGCAGATGTCACCATCGAATCGTCTGGACGGGGGGTGGGTGAGGGCTGTGGTGCAGCTGGGGGCCACCTGTGAATACGGGCAACAGTGTGTTACGTGCGGTGCATGCTTTACCCAAAGGAAATCGGGCAGGCGTACAACCATTCGTACGTGCATGTGAGTCAAAGGGGACCAGCGTGCCGGGGGGCCGCTGACGTCTTTCACGGGGATGGGGAACCTCCATGACTCACCACATATCCAGATCCGCGCGTGCCCACGCGCTCGGTGTCGCCGTCGGGGCCGCCACCGCGATCTCGCTCCTCGCCACCGCCACACCCGCCAACGCCGCCACCGCGGCGGTCAGTTGTACGTCGGCCAAGCCCGCCCTCGCCACCAAGCTGAAGCGGGACATCACCTCCGCCCTCGCCGGGCGCCAGGGCTCCATCGGCGTCGGTGTCTTCGACCGCTCGACGAAGACCACCTGTGTGTACCGGGCGCAGACCGCCTTCGACTCCGCCAGTGTCGTCAAGGTGACCGTCCTCGCGACCCTGCTCTGGGACGCCCAGAAGACCGGACGCGCCCTGACCGCCACGGAGAAGAGCCGCGCCACGGCCATGATCACCAAGTCGGACAACGCCGCCACCACCAAGCTGTGGAGCCAGCTCGGCCTGACGAAGATCAAGGGCTTCCTCGCCGCCGCCAACATGACCCAGACCCGGCCCGGCGCCAACGGCTACTGGGGGCTCACCCAGATCACCGCCCGCGACGAGCAGAAGCTCCTCGCGCTCACCACCATCCACAACGCGGTCCTGACCGACAACTCCCGTGCGTACATCCTGAAGTTGATGAACCAGGTCGTCGCGTCGCAGCGCTGGGGTACGCCGAAGGGCGTGCCCTCCGGTGTCTCCGTGCACGTCAAGAACGGCTGGCTGCAGCGCGCCTCGCACGGCTGGCGGGTGCACAGCGTCGGCTCGTTCAAGGGCGGCGGCCACGACTACATGATCTCCGTGCTCACCCACGGCAACAGCACCTGGAACTACGGCATCACGACCATCGAACGCGTCGCCAAGGTCGTACACAAGGACCTCGCGGCCGGCTGATCGCGGACCGACTTCACTGCGCGGCCTCCCGGCCGTCACCAACCCGCCTTACGGTGACCGCCATGCGTCTGCGAACCGTACTCACCACCCTCACCGCCGGCCTGGCGGCGGCCACCTGCCTGACCGCCGCCGGACCGGCGAACGCCACCTCCATCAACGCCCATACCAGTAACGCCTGTTCACCCACCGTCTCCATCGACCGCTTCTCCGACGCCCTCGACAAGACGACGTACGACGGCACCTTCGTCGGCAACTTCTCCGCGCTCGCCGTCGACCGGAACGGCGACCTCGCCGCCCTCTCCGACCGCTCCTCCCTCTTCGCCCTCGACCGGCGGACCCTGAGCCCGACGAGCGTCGTCCCGCTCGCCGACGAGACCGGCGCCGCGCTCGACTCCGAGGGCCTGGTCGTCGACCGCGACGGCACCCGGCTCGTCTCCTCCGAGACGGAACCCTCCGTACGCCGCTACTCCCGCGACGGCCGCATCCTCGACCGTCTCCCGGTGCCGGCCGCGCTCCAGGTCGCCCCGGCCGGTCGCGCCACCACCAACCAGACCTTCGAGGGGCTCACCCTGCTCCCCGGCGGCCGTACGCTCCTCGCCTCCATGGAGTACGCGATCTCCGGCGACTCCACGGGCATCGTCCGCTGGCAGACCTGGGAGCGGAAGGGCGGCCCCTTCGTCCTCGGCGCCCAGTACGCCTACCGCACCGACACCAACCTCGGCGTCCCCGAGGTCGCGGCCACCCCCGACGGACGCCTTCTCGTCCTGGAGCGCGGCTTCACCGCAGGCGTCGGCAACACCGTCCGCCTCTACCTGGCCGACCCGCGCCGCGCCACCGACACGAGCGGCGTCGAGAACCTCACCGGGCAGGACGGCGTACGCCTGGTCAAGAAGACCCTCCTCGCCGACATCGTGAACTGCCCGTCACTGGGAGCGACCGCCAAGCAGCCCCAGCCCAACCCCCTCCTCGACAACATCGAGGGCATGGTCATCACCGGCCATACCCACGGCGGCCTGCGCGTTCTCCTGGTCAGCGACGACAACCAGAACGCCGTACAGACGACCCGTTTCTACTTCCTGAAGGTCCGCACGCCGTAGCCGCAGCCGTCCCCGGGTTTGTTGCGGAGGGATGAAATCCGCTTCCGTCCGCGTTGGTGCTTACCGGCGGAGAGTGGAATCGCGGATCTACGAAAGGCACCGGAGTGACGGACCAACGGGGGCGGGAGCCGGTAGCAGAGGGATGGGCGCGGCGGCTGGTCGGATACGCCTGGCGGTATCCGAAGGACGTCGTGCTCTCCCTGGGCGCCTCCCTCGGCGGTATGGCCCTCATGGCGATCGTCCCGCTGATCACTAAGGTGATCATCGACGACGTCATCGGCGACAAGACCCGTTCGATGGCCCCCTGGGCGGGCGCGCTCGTCGTCGCCGCCGTCCTCGTCTACGTCCTCACCTACATCCGCCGCTACTACGGCGGCCGGCTCGCCCTCGACGTCCAGCACGATCTGCGGACGGAGATGTTCGGGACGATCACCCGGCTCGACGGGCGCCGCCAGGACGAGCTGTCGACCGGGCAGATCGTCGGGCGGGCCACCAGCGACCTCCAGCTGATCCAGAGCCTCTTCTACATGCTCCCGATGACCATCGGGAACCTGCTGCTCTTCCTGATGTCCCTCGCGATCATGGCCTGGCTGTCGATCCCGCTGACCCTGGTCGCCCTCGCCGTCGCGCCCGCCCTGTGGATCATCGCCAAGCGCAGCCGTACGAAGCTCCACCCGGCCACCTGGTACGCGCAGGCCCAGGCCGCCGCCGTCGCGGGTGTCGTCGACGGCGCCGTGACCGGCGTACGCGTGGTGAAGGGCTTCGGGCAGGAGGACCAGGAGACCGGGAAGCTCCGGGAGGTCGGGCGGCGGCTCTTCGCGGGGCGGCTGCGGACGATCCGCTTCAACTCCGTCTACACCCCGGCCCTCCAGGCCGTGCCCGTGCTGGGGCAGGTCGCGATGCTCGCCGTGGGCGGCTGGCTGGCCGTGGGCGGGCACATCACGCTCGGTACGTTCGTCGCGTTCTCCACCTATCTCGCCCAGCTCGTGGGCCCGGTGCGCATGCTCGCCATGGTGCTGACCGTCGGCCAGCAGGCACGGGCCGGTACGGAACGCGTCCTCGAACTCATCGACACCCGGCCCTCCATCTCCGACGGCCACAAGGACCTGCCCGCCGACGCCCCGGCCACCGTCGAGTTCGACGACGTGTCCTTCGGGTACGACCCCGAGCGCCCCGTCCTCGACGGGCTCAGCCTGGAGATCCGGGCCGGCGAGACCCTCGCCGTCGTCGGGTCGTCGGGCTCCGGCAAGTCGACCGTCTCTCTCCTCCTGCCGCGCTTCTACGACGTGACGCGCGGCGCGGTCCTCGTCGGCGGCCACGACGTCCGCGAGCTGACCAGCGAATCGCTGCGGGCCGCGATCGGGCTCGTCCCCGAGGACTCCTTCCTCTTCTCCGACACCGTCCGCAACAACATCGCGTACGGCCGTCCGGACGCCACCGAGGAGCAGATCCTCACCGCCGCGCGTGCCGCACAGGCGGACCGTTTCATCGCCGAGCTGCCCCACGGCTACGACACCAAGGTCGGCGAGCACGGCCTCACCCTCTCCGGCGGCCAGCGCCAGCGCGTCGCACTGGCCCGCGCGATCCTCACCGACCCCCGCCTTCTCGTCCTCGACGACGCCACCTCCGCCGTGGACGCGCGCGTCGAGCACGAGATCCACGAGGCACTGAAGCACGTCATGGAGGGCCGGACGACCCTCCTCATCGCCCACCGCCGCTCCACCCTCGGCCTCGCCGACCGCATCGCCGTCCTCGACGCCGGACGCCTCGCCGACATCGGCACCCACGAGGAACTCCAGGCCCGTTCCGCCCTGTACCGGCGGCTGCTGACCGACCCGGACGAGCTGGGCGGAGTCTCTCCAGGCCGCGCCCTGCCCTCCCTGCCGCCCGAGGACACCTCCGTACGGGACGAGCTGGACGCCGAGTTCGATGCCGAGCGCGGGGTCACCCCCAGGCTGTGGACCGGTGACCGCGAGCGCAAGGACACGGCGTTCGACGGGATGCCGGCCACCCCCGAACTCCTCGCCCAGGTCGAGGCGTTGCCCCCGGCCGCCGACACCCCGGCCATCGACGAGGCCCGCGCGGTCACGCCCGAGGAGTCGTACGGGCTGAAGCGGCTGCTGCGCGGCTTCGGGAAGCCGCTGCTGGTGAGCCTCGGGCTCGTCGCCGTGGACGCCGGGATGGGACTGCTCCTGCCGATCCTGATCCGGCACGGCATCGACTCCGGGGTCTCCCAACTCGCCCTGGGTGCCGTGTGGGTGGCCTCCGCGCTGGCCCTCGTGTCGGTCGTCGTCCAGTGGGCGGCGCAGATCGGCGAGATGCGGATGACGGGCCGTACCGGCGAACGCGTGCTGTACGCCCTCCGGTTGAAGATCTTCGCCCAGCTGCAACGTCTCGGACTCGACTACTACGAACGGGAGTTGACCGGCCGGATCATGACGAGGATGACGACGGACGTGGATGCGTTGTCGACGTTCCTGCAGACCGGCCTGGTCACTGCCTTCGTCTCCGTCGTCACCTTCTTCGGCATCATGGTCGCCCTGGTCGTGATCGACGTACAGCTCGCGCTCGTCGTGTTCGTGACCATCCCGGTGCTGGTCGTCGGCACGTTCTACTTCCGCCGGGCGAGCGTCAAGGCGTACGAACTCGCCCGTGAGCGCGTGTCGTTGGTCAACGCAGATCTCCAGGAGTCGGTGTCCGGGCTGCGGATCGTGCAGGCCTTCCGGCGCGAGCGGGCGGGCGGCGAGCGGTTCGCCGAGGGCAGCGACAGCTACCGCCGGGCACGTGTCCGGGGCCAGTGGCTGATCTCCGTGTACTTCCCCTTCGTACAACTGCTGGCCTCGGTCGCCGCCGCTGCGGTGCTGATCGTGGGGGCGGGCCGGATCGAGAACGGCACACTGACGACGGGTGCGCTGGTGGCGTACCTCCTCTACATCGACCTGTTCTTCGCGCCCGTGCAGCAGCTCTCGCAGGTCTTCGACGGGTACCAGCAGGCGACGGTGTCGCTGGGGCGCATCCAGGAGCTGCTCCAGGAGCGGACCTCCACCGAGGCCGTCGAGGAGCCGCTGGAGGTGCTGTCCCTGCGCGGTGACATCGCCTTCGAGGGCGTGGACTTCGCGTACGGGGACGACGAAGAGGCCCTGAGCGAGGTCGAGTTGACGATTCCGGCGGGGCAGACCGTCGCGTTCGTCGGAGAGACCGGCGCCGGCAAGTCGACGCTCGTGAAGCTGGTCGCCCGCTTCTACGACCCGACCGGCGGGCGGGTCACCGTCGACGGCACCGATCTGCGCGACCTCGACATCACCTCGTACCGGCATCGCCTCGGGGTCGTGCCGCAGGAGGCGTACCTGTTCCAGGGGACCGTGCGGGACGCCATCGCGTACGGGCGTCCGGACGCCACCGACGCCCAGGTGGAGGCGGCGGCACGGGCGGTCGGCGCCCACGACATGATCGCCACGCTGGAGGGCGGCTACCTCCACGAGGTCGCCGAGCGCGGCCGCAACTTGTCGGCAGGGCAACGGCAGTTGATCGCGCTGGCCCGCGCGGAGCTGGTCGACCCGGACATCCTCCTCCTCGACGAGGCGACGGCGTCACTGGACCTGGCCACCGAGTCCCAGGTCAACCAGGCCACGGACCGCCTGGCAGGCCGCCGTACAACCTTGGTGGTAGCCCACCGCCTGACGACGGCGGCCCGCGCAGACCGCGTCGTGGTCATGGCCGACGGCCGAGTCACAGAAGACGGCACCCACGACGAACTCCTCCAACTGGACGGCCGCTACGCCGAGTTGTGGCGCACGTTCGTAGGCACCCCGGACGAGGAGGAACCGCTCACATCGTCCCGCGCCTGACTGCTGAACGCCCCGCAGGGGCCGTTCAGGGGCGCGGGGAACTGCGCGACCAGCCAAAGACGACCCGCACCCGAAGTACCACGCAACCGTTCGACACGCGCGGTGCGTCCGTACATCAGTACGGTAGAGCGCGGCGGCGACAGGAGAGGCGACGGTGACTGGTGGTTCTGTACGGCGACGGATGGCCCTCGGCTTGGCCGTGCTGACCGCGTCAGGCATGCTCGCCCTAGCCAGCCCCGGAACCGCCGAAGCGGCAGCGCCCTGCTCCGGCCGCAAGGCACGCACACTCACCTTCTCCACCGGCGAGGTACACATATACCGGCGCAGCGGCTACGTCTGCGCCATCACCCTCTCCAAACGCCCCGGCGTCCGCCAGTGGATGTCGGTGAGCGTACGGGCGCGCGGCGGACGCCCGGTCGTCGACGAGGGCGAGTTCTCGAAACGGGCCGGCCCGGTGACCGTGCACGCGGGACGACGGCATGTGTGGGTGAAGGGGTCGGTCGGGCGGGGATCGGTCAGTTCTGGCTGGATCCGGTGTTGAGTCCCTGTTGAGTTCCCTCCCCGACCCTATTTACTGATCCCCTGCCCGAGGGATTTCCCTATCTCCCCTGGTGCGTCCGGCAGTTGCTCCGATAGCTTCCGGCGCACAGATGTTTCATAGGGGAGGGTGCATGCGCAAGGCGCTCAGATGGCTGCTGGCGCTCACCGTGCTCATTGGCACGTTGAGTACGGCGGGAGCGGCGACCGCCGCTCAGCCGGAGGCCACCGGCACCACACAAACGACCAGTAGCGCGGACATCAAGGACCAGCTCCTCGCGATACCGGGCATGAGCCTGATCCAGGAGAAGCCGTACACCGGCTACCGGTACTTCGTCCTCGAGTACACCCAGCCGATCGACCACCGGCGACCGTCCAAGGGCACGTTCCAGCAGCGCATCACCGTCCTGCACAAGGACGTCTCACGCCCGACCGTCTTCTTCACCAGCGGGTACTTCGTCAACACGAACCCCAGTCGCAGTGAGCCGACGCGGATCGTCGACGGCAACCAGGTCTCCCTGGAGTACCGCTTCTTCACGCCGTCCCGGCCCGACCCGGCCGACTGGTCCAAGCTGGACATCTGGCAGGCGGCCAGCGACCAGCACCGCGTCTTCACGGCGCTGAAGAAGATCTACGCCAAGAAGTGGCTGTCCACGGGCGGTTCGAAGGGCGGCATGACCGCCACGTACTACGAGCGCTTCTACCCGCGTGACATGGACGGCGTCGTCGCGTACGTCGCCCCCAACGACGTGGTGAACAAGGAGGACTCGGCGTACGACCGGTTCTTCGCCACCGTCGGTACCAAGGAGTGCCGCGACCGGCTGAACGGCGTCCAGCGCGAGGCCCTCGTCCGCCGGGAGCCGCTGGAGAAGCGGTACGCGGAGTACGCCACCGCCGAGGGCCTCACCTTCGACACCATCGGCAGCCTCGACAAGGCGTACGAGGCCACCGTGCTCGACTACGTCTGGGGCTTCTGGCAGTACAGCCTGCTCGCCGACTGCGAGTCGATCCCGGCCGACGCGAAGAACGCGACCGACGACGACATCTGGACCTCGATCGACACGATCGCCGGGTTCTCCTTCTACACCGACCAGGGCCTGGAGCCGTACACGCCGTACTACTACCAGGCGGGCACCCAACTCGGCGCGCCCACCATCAAGTTCCCGCACATCGAGAAGAAGTCCATCCGCTACGGCTACCTGCCGCCGCGGGAGTTCGTCCCCCGGGACATCTCGATGACGTTCCAGCCGCGGGCGATGCGTGACGTCGACAACTGGGTCAAGCACCGCGCGAACCAGATGCTGTTCGTGTACGGGCAGAACGACCCGTGGGGCGCCGAGCCGTTCCGCCTCGGCAAGGGCGCGAAGGACTCGTACGTCTTCACCGCCCCCGGCCTGAACCACGGCGCGAACGTCGCGGCTCTGGTCCCCGAGCAGAAGGCCCTCGCCACGGCCCGCATCCTGGAGTGGGCCGGAGTCGCCTCGACCGCCGTCCAGTCCAACCCGTCGGCGGCCAAGCCGCTGGCGACGTACGACGCGAGGCTCGACAAGCGGAACATCGAGCGCGAGCCCACCCTGCGCCCGTAGTTCCAGCAGTTCCAGCAGTTCCACTAGTTCCAATAGCTCCAGGATTGCCTGCTCAGGCAGCCACGACGGCCGACCGGTTCACATTCCGGCCGGCCGTCGTGGCATTTACGGATGATGTGTATAGTCCCGCCCCATGGATTCCGGTGTCGAGCTGGTGAAGCGCGTGCACGTCGACCTGCTCAGGGTCGCCACCGCGCTGTGTAGCTGACTCCGCGCGCCTGTTTTCGGCGCCTTTCTCCCTCTTCTTCCTCGGGTGCGCCGCCTCTGCTTTGGCGTGATTCAACGTTGCATCCACGCCGGAACGGCATATTCCCTGCGTATCCCGGACCCGCTCCATCTCCCGTTGGAGACCCCCATGACCGTGCGTCTGCACTGGTTCCTGCCGACCACCGGCGACGACCGCAGCGTGGTCGGTGTCACCGCGCGCGACTCCCTCCAGTCCCGCACCACCACCCGACCGCCCACCCTCGACTACCTCGCCCAGGTGGCACGGGCCGCCGAATCCGCCGGCTTCGAGGCCGTGCTGACCCCGACCGGCAGCGACTGCGAGGACTCCTGGCTCACCACGGCCGCCCTCATCCCGCAGACCAGCCGGCTGAAGTACCTGGTGGCCTTCCGGCCCGGCGTGATCGCGCCCCCGCTCGCGGCCCAGATGGCGGCCACCTACCAACGGCTGTCCGGCGGACGGCTGTTGCTCAACATCGTCACCGGCAGCGACGCCGACGAGCAGCGCGGCTACGGCGACTTCCTCGGCCACGACGAGCGCTACGCCCGCACCGACGAGTTCCTCACCCTCCTCCACACGGCGTGGACAGGGGAGCCGTACGACTACGAGGGCGCCCACTACCGGGTCGCGGGCGGACGGCTGCGCAGGCCCCCGCTGGCCCGCCCGCCGGTCTTCTTCGGCGGCTCCTCCGAGGCCGCCCTGCCGGTCGCCGCCCGCCACGCGGACACGTACCTCACCTGGGGCGAGCCCCCGGCCGCCGTCGCCCGCAAGATCGCCCGGGTGCGTGAACTGGCCGCCGCCGAGGGGCGGGAGCTGTCGTACGGGATCCGGCTGCACGTCATCAGCAGGGACACCGCGCAGGAGGCGTGGGCGGAGGCCGACCGGATCCTCGCCACGCTCGACCCGGCCGCGATCAGGGCCGCGCACGAGCGGTTCGCGGCCTCCGAGTCGGCCGGGCAGCGCGCGATGGCCGCCCTCAGCCGCGGAAGCACCGACCGGCTGGAGATCCATCCCAACCTGTGGGCGGGTTTCGGCCTCGTGCGACCGGGCGCCGGCACCGCCCTCGTCGGCAGCCACGAACAAGTCGCCGAGCGCATCGAGGAGTTCGCCTCTCTCGGCATCGAGCACTTCATCCTCTCCGGCCAGCCCCATCTGGAGGAGGCCATCCGGTTCGGGGAGTGCGTACGGCCGCTGCTGGCGGCCGATGGTCAACTCGCCGCCGCCTGACGTTCTCTGACGTCACCTCAACAACCCTCCACCGAAAGGAAATCCGTCATGCCCTCGACCCTCGACAGACGAACAGCCCTCCGTCTCTTCGGCGCCGCCGGACTCGGCCTCGCCACCGCCGCGTGCGCCGGCCCCGGCGGCGGCTCGGGCGCGGCGGACGCGAGCGCCTCCCCCTCAGCCCTCGCCACCTCCGGCGCCGTCAAGGGCACCGTCTCCTTCGCCCACTGGCGGGCCGAGGACAAGGCGGTGATCGCCGAGCTGATCAAGGCCTTCGTCAAGAAGTACCCGGACGCCGGTGTCGAGCAGGACATCTCGCCCTCCGCCGACTACCAGTCGACCGCCCTCCGCCGCATCCAGGGCTCGAAGACCGGCGACCTGTTCACCTCGTTCCGGGGCGCCCAGTTCGAGCAGATCGTGAAGGCGGGCGTGTACGCGCCGCTGACCGGCACGGACGTCACCGGCAAGTACCAGAAGAGCCTGACAACTCCCGGCGCGGCGAAGGGAGTTCAGTACGGACTGCCCTACCAGCTCGTCTTCAACATGCCGCTCGCCAACACCGACGCCCTCGACAAGGCCGGCCACACCAGCGCGCCGAAGGACTGGGACGGCTTCCTCCAGCTCCTGGACGACCTCAAGGGCAAGGGCTACACCCCGATCGCCTGGCCCGGCGGCGACACCGCCAACGCGGGCCAGCTGCTGAACACCATGGTCATGAACAACGCGCCCAGCGACGACATGTTCACCAAGATCGAGTCGGGCGAGTACAAGGCGACGGACGACTGGTTCATCACCACCCTGGAGCAGTACGCCCAGCTGGCACCGTACTTCCAGGCCCGCGCCACCGGTTCGACGACCGACGCCGTGACCCAGCTGTTCGCCGAGGGCAAGGCGGGCCTGCTGGCCACCGGTTCCTTCCAGATGGCGGGCGTGCGCGCACTCGGCGCCAAGTTCCCCTTCGACCTCGTCGCGCCGATCACCACGACCGCCGAAAAGGCCAGGTACGAGGGCGTGTTCAACACCACCTTCATCCTCGGCGTCAACAGCGCGTCCGACGTCCAGCCGGCCGCCTACGCCTTCCTGGAGTTCCTCAGCGACCCGGCGAACGCGGGCACCTACGCCAACGGCACCGGCCAGCACGTCACCGTCGAGGGCGTCGACTACACCAACGCCGACCTCAAGTCGGTCGCGCCCTGGCTGACGAAGAAGACGCTGCTCGCTCCGCGGTTCCAGTTCCTGAACCTCGACATCCGTACGGCTGTCGAGAACGCGGCGGTCGCGGTTGTCGGGGGCAAGAAGCCGGCGGAGGCGGCCGAGGATGCCCAGCGTGTCATCGACCAGAAGCGGTGATCGCTCCGCGGGGTGGGCGGTTTTGAACGCGCGGGTCGGTGGGGGCTTGTCGCACAGTTCCCCGCGCCCCTGTCGGGGCGCGTCACAGCGGCGGCGTGCTTCACGGGCGCTGTGGCTGTTCCCCGTGCCCGCACTCGCTCTCTACCTGTTCTTCTTCGCCTACCCGACCCTCCAAGCGGTTCAGTACGCACTCACCGACTGGGACGGGTACAGCGCCACCTATCACAGGGTGGGGCTGCGTAACTTCTCCGAACTCGCCACCGGGGACGACGTGTTCAGGAACGCGGCCGAGAACAACCTCAAGCTGACGGTGACCGTCGTCCTCGCGCAGACGGCGCTGGCGCTGCTCCTCGCGCTGTACCTCGTACGGACGACGAAAGCCTCAACTCTCCTGCGGGCGCTGTTCTTTCTGCCCACCGTGCTGTCGTCGGTGGCCGTCGCCTTCGTGTGGCGGTTCGTGTACGACCCGGACGGTGGGCTGCTCAACTCGGCGCTCAGAGCGGTGGGGTTGGACTCCTGGCAGTCGGTGTATCTCGGCAATCCGGACGCGGCCGTGTTCTGGCTGGCGCTGACCCAGGTGTGGTTCCACGCGGGTCAGATGATGGTCGTCTACATCGCCGGACTCCAGGCGATACCCAAGGAGTTGTACGAGGCCGCCGAACTGGACGGCGCCGGGCGCGCGGCCCGGTTCCGGCACATCACCTGGCCGCTCGTCGCACCGGCCACCGGGATCGTGGTCGCCTACACCACCGTGCAGTCCTTCAAGGCCTTCGACCTGGTCCTCGGCCTCGGCGGCAACCCGCCAGGACCCGCCCTCGACCTGCTCTCCACCCGGGTCTACACGACCTTCTCCAACAACCAGTTCGGCTACGCCGCCGCCCAGTCCCTGGTGTTCATGGCGCTGATCGCGCTGCTCACCTGGGTCCAGCGGCGGGCGCTGCGGAGGGCTGCCTGACGTGCTCCACAAAACCGTACGCCCCGCCGTCCTCATCCTGGGCGCCCTGGCCGTCGTACTGCCGCTGCTGGTGGTGCTGTTCGGCACGTTCAAGTCCCTGCCGCAGCTCTTCGACTCACCGCTGGCCCCGCCGTCGTCGCCCACCCTCGACAACTACCGCCGGGCGGTGGACGAGGGCGGACTCGGTACGGCCTTCACCAACAGCCTCGTCGTCACGGCGGGCGCGGTCGCGCTGACCCTGGTCGTCGCGAGCCTCGCCGCGTTCTTCTGCGCGCGGATGCCCGGGCGGATCGGCTGGGCGGTGTTCGGGGTGCTCGTCGCGGGGCTCGCCGTGCCCGCGCAGGCGGCGATCGTCCCGCAGTACGTGCTCTTCGACCGGCTCGGCCTGACGGACAGTCTGCTCGGCCTCGGCCTGGTGGACACGACGATGACGCTCCCGACGGCGGTGTTCATCCTCGGCGGCTTCCTCCGGACGATCCCCGAAGAGCTGTACGAGGCCGCCGAGTTGGACGGTGCCGGACCACTGCGGACCTTCCGTTCTCTCGCCCTCCCGCTGACGAAGCCGGCGCTCGCGACGACCGGCATCTTCCTGTTCGTCATGGACTGGAACGACCTGCTCTACCCGCTGCTCTTCGTCCGCTCCCAGGAACAGCGCACGCTGCCACTGGCGTTGCTGGACTTCCAGGGCGAGTTCCTCACCCAGTACCCGCTGCTGTTCGCGGGCGTCGTCATCGCGTCGGCGCCGGTGGTCGTCGTGTACGTGCTGCTCCAGCGGTACTTCGTGTCCGGGCTGACGGCGGGAGCCGTAAGAGGCTGATGGGCCAACCCTTTTGACTTGGCGTCAGGAACTCCTCGCCCAACCTTCGCCCGACAAAATGGAATCTCTCACACCGCTTTCGCGCACCCCACTGGCCGATCCCCGCCCAGTTGGACGTAAAGGGCCGTGGATGCAGGGCAGTTGACGCGTTTGACGACCGCCTCGGTCACCTCGTACTCCGGCTTCTTCTCGCCCGTCCCGTCGCACGCCGTCTCGCGCACCTCCCCCTGCCCCGCGCTGTACACGCAGTCGCCGACGATCGTGCGCGGACCTCCGCCGCCGCCCGGGTCGCCGGGGTGCGGGGCCTGGAGGTTGCGCATGCAGGAGTAGCCCTGCGGGACGGCCCCGTCGCCGTCCTCGTCGGCGGCGGGCCGCTGTTCGCTGATGTGCAGCACGAAGTCGGTGGTCGCCGGGCACGCCGGACCGGCACTCACCTTGCCGTCGTACCGGGCCACGACCCGGGCCGCCGCCCGCTCGCTGGTGCAGGGCACCTCGGTGAAACTGGTGGTGCCGAAGGAACTGCACTCGTCGACGGAGAGGAAGACGGTGCCGTAGCCGGTGGGCCGGGGCGGCGCCGGTCGCTGGTCGACCGCCGTACCGTCGGCGGCCCCGGAGGTCCCGGTAGAGGAACCGTCCTCGGAATCGCCACCTGACGCCAGCTGGCACCCCGTCCCCATGAACAGCGCGACCACCGCGAGCACCGCGCAGGCGAGCACCCGCACGCGCACCACTTCCGTGGACCCCACAGAACGCCTCTTGCGCATCGCATCCCCCCGAGTACCCCCGCTCAGCGTGGCCCGCGCCGGCCGGGCCACGCCAGATGTCCAGAGGATTTGCGCCTATTGGGGGTGGTGCGCCGGTTGTGCGACGTACGGCGTGTACGCCGCCTTGCTTCTCTTTCCCGAGCGAGTTCGGCGAGATCAACTACGGTTCGGCAGCGCGCTGGAGGGGGGTGGTGCGTTGTCGGCTGCGGGCCCGGTGGGGGCTGGTCGCGCAGTTCCCCGCGCCCCTGAAAACCGTGGGCGCGGGGAACTGTGCGACCAGCCACGACGGCGCCGCAGTGCACTGACAACCGTCAGTACGACAGCCCGTGGCCGATCGGATAAAGGACCCGCGTCGGATCCTCCGCGTCCAGCACCGGCACCGGCAGCTTCCCGCGTGGCCGGACCCGCCCCGCGATCACCCGTGCGGCGGCCCGGAGTTCGACGTCGGTCCAGGAGTACGAGGCCAAGTAGGCCTGTACAGCGGGCAGTTGGGCGACGTCGTACGGGTTGCGGAGCGCCACGCACACCACCGGCCGCCCGGTGGTGAGGAGTTGGGCGACCAGGGTCCGCTGGCTTCTCGTGGCACCGACGTTGTACGTCCCGACGACCACCGCGTCCACCTCCCCGGTGGCGGCGACCGCCCGGGCGATGACGGCGGCGGAGGGCGCGGTGCCGGTCGAGAGGGCGGTCGCGGTGAAGCCCAGTTCCGTGAGGGCGCCCGCGAGGACGGTGGTCGGCGGTCCGGTCGTACCGGACGGCGAGGCGGGATCGGCCCCGACGACGAGCACGGTCTTCTGCGCGACCCTCGAAAGGGGCAGCAGCTTCCGTTCGTTGACGAGGAGGGTGGTGGTCCGCTCGGCGATCCGGTCGGCGGCGGTGAGATGGCCGGCGACCCCGACGGCCCGGTCGACGCCGGCGTGGGTGACGTACGGCCGGTCGAGCAGTCCGAGCCGGTTCTTGAGCCGCAGGACGCGCAGGATCGACGCGTCGAGCCGCGCCTCGGTCAACTCCCCCTGCCGTACGGCCGTGAGGACGGCGTTCCAGGCGATGTCGAGGGAGGGTGGATTGAGGAGCTGATCGACTCCGGCCTTCAAGGCCAGCACCGGAACCCGGTCGTCCCCGTACTTCTCCCGTACGCCCTGCATGCCCAGCGAGTCGGTCACCACGACCCCGTCGTAGCCGAGTTCCTCGCGAAGGATGCCGGTGAGGATCGGGCGGGAGAGGGTCGCGGGGTCGCCGGAGCCGTCGAGGGCCGGGACCATGATGTGGGCGGTCATGATCGAGTCGATGCCGGCGCGGATGGCGGCGCGGAACGGCGGAGCGTCGATGGTGTTCCATTCCTCCCGCGTGTGCTCGATGACGGGGAAGCCGTAGTGGCTGTCGACGGCGGTGTCCCCGTGCCCCGGGAAGTGCTTGGCGGTGGCGGCGACGGAGGCCCGCTGGTACCCGGTGACCTGCGCCGCGACCAGCCCCGCGACAGCGGCCGGATCGGCGCCGAACGACCGTACGCCGATCACCGGATTGGCCGGGTTGACGTTCACGTCGGCGACGGGCGCGTAGTCCTGGCGGATGCCGAGGGCGCGCAGCTCGGCGCCGCTGATGCTGCCCGCCGTACGGGCGTCGGTGCGCGAGCCGTTCGCGCCGAGGGCCATGGCGCCCGGGAGGAGGGTGGCGGGTTTGCCGACGCGGGCGACGATGCCGTGCTCCTGGTCGGTGGAGATGAGTACGGGCAGCCCACGGGGGAGGCCGAGCGAGGCCTTCTGGATCCCGTTGCTCAGATCGGCGATCTGATGGGGATCGCGGGTGTTGTGAGCCCAGGAGAAGTAGATGATCCCGCCGACCCGGTACCTGGCGATCAGCTCGGCCGCCGTCCGGACGCCGATCTCCTTGAGGTTGGCGTCGATGTCGGCCTGGTCGGGTGCGGTGGCGGAGTGCCCGTACACCCGCATGACGAACAGCTGACCGACCTTCTCCTCCAGGGTCATCCCGGCGACGATCCGCCGGAACCGCGCGTCACTGTCGTACGGCTGTGCCTCACCCCCGAGGGCGAGCGCGGCACCGGTGCCGGCGGTCGCGGCGAGAAGAGCACGTCTGGTGGTGCCGGAGTCGCGCACGGGGGCGCTCCTTCCCTCGTGAAGGAAACTTCCGAGACGTTACGAATAACCGGGAAGTTTCTTCCAGTCAAGGGTGCGCACACTAACGGGAGATGGCCGTTTTTCCCCGGAAAGGGGCCGTCACCGGCGCATCGGAGGGGGGCGCGCCGGTGACGGCTCGCTGCCGGCCGCGGGCGGCTGGAGAGGGTAGGTCAGCGATCGCAGCCAGCAGCGAGGCCGACACCGCACCACGGTGACTCATCCGGCAGTCGTGTCGGTTGGACGGGGGCGGGTCGGGGTGGGTTCCCGGAATCCGGCCAAAATCGGGAAGTTGGTACGGGGGTGGACGGCGGGGCGGGTGCGATACCCACGCGGGGCGATCCGTAACCGGACCGACACACCGGAATCGCGTCAACCCTCTTCCATTCCAAGCCTGTTGGGCGATGATCCCACCAACGCCCTGCATGCTCTCTCGCCGCAGCAGTGCCAGTCGGGGGACCGGCCAGGGGAAGCCGAGACGGAGGAGGCGCGGGATGGCGACGAAGACAGGACCTCAGAGATACCCGGGCGCCAGCCGGGCGAACTGGTACCAGGACGACTACCCGGGCGACTCGATGCAGGTCAACGTCGTCGTCCTGCACACCACCGAGGGGCGCAGCCTGCCCACGTACAGCGGTGGTTCGATGGCGCCCAACCTGACGGCGGTGCCGGATCTCGCCGCGAAGAAGCTGAAGTGGTACCAGCACTTCGACATAGAGACCTCGTCCCGGGCCCTCGCCAACAAGCGGGGCGGTGTCGAGACCAACACGCTCAACGTCACCCAGGTGGAGCTGGTCGGCACCTGCGACCCCAAGACGCACAAGAAGTGGACGACGGCGGGCCAGGCACACGTCTACTGGCCCGAGGCCCCCGAATGGGCGCTGAAGTCGGTCGCGCGGTTCCTGGCCTGGATGCACGAGGAGCACGGCGTGGCACTGTCCGGCCCGAAGGCGTGGCCGGACTACCCGACCTCGTACGCCGACGGCGGCGGCCAGCGGCTGTCCTTCGCCGAGTGGAAGGCGTTCAAGGGCGTCTGCGGCCACATGCACGTCCCGGAGAACGACCACGGCGACCCGGGCGGCATCGACTTCTCCGCGATCGTCAAGCACGCCAAGGACGAACTGGACGTGAACGACGACACCCCGACGCCGACCGTGCCCAAGCCGGTCGTGGTGCCCGCCTATCCGGGCCGCAAGTACTTCACGGCGGGCGCGGTGAACGACCACGTCCTCAAGCTCGGCAAGCAGCTGGTCAAGCGCGGCTTCGGCGACCACTACAAGGTCGGCCCGAGCCGCAGCTGGGGCGAGGCCGACCGCCTCAACGTCCGAGACTTCCAGAAGTCCCGCAAGGAACTGCGCGGCGACGCGGACGGCTACCCGGGGCCACTGACGTGGCGCCTGCTGTTCTCGTAACCGTGGTTGGCGCGCTGCCGAACCGCCGGTCCGGCAGCGCCCCTTAAGGGGCGCGGGGAACTGCGCGACAAGCCACGACGGCGCGGCAGCGAACCGACAACCGGAACCTCGCGCACTTCCCGCAGAGCGCCTACCGTTCATGGTCCATTTCGCGGACGTTCCGACGCGCGAGACACGGCCCGCGCGAGCATAGGGCCCATGGCCGACGTACAGATCCCCGGTTCCAAGTCCATCACCGCCCGCGCCCTCTTCCTCGCCGCCGCAGCCGACGGAGTCACCACCCTCGTACGCCCCCTGCGCTCGGACGACTCGGAGGGCTTCGCCGAGGGCCTGGTCGGCCTCGGCTACCGGGTCGGCCGGACTCCCGGCGCCTGGCAGATCGACGGCCGCCCGCAGGGCCCGGCGGCCCCCGAGGCGGACATCTACTGCCGCGACGGCGCCACGACCTCCCGTTTCCTGCCGGCCCTCGTCGCCGCCGGCCACGGCACCTACCGCTTCGACGCCTCCCCCCAGATGCGCCGCCGCCCCCTGGCCCCCCTCACCCGCGCCCTGCGCGACCTGGGCGTGGACCTGCGGCACGAGGAGGCGGAGGGCCACCACCCGCTGAGCATCCAGGCGGCGGGCGTCGAGGGCGGGGACGTCACCCTGGACGCGAGCGAGTCGTCCCAGTACCTCACCGCGCTCCTGCTCCTCGGCCCCCTGACCCGTAAGGGCCTGCGCATCCACGTCACGGACCTGGTCTCTGCCCCCTACGTGGAGATCACCATCGCGATGATGCGGGCGTTCGGGGTGGAGGTGCACAGGGAGGGCGCCGTGTTCGTGGTCCCGCCCGGCGGCTACCGCGCCACCACCTACGCCGTCGAGCCCGACGCCTCCACCGCCAGCTACTTCTTCGCGGCGGCGGCCCTCACCGGCGGCGAGGTGACGGTCCCCGGCCTCGGCACCGGCGCGCTCCAGGGCGACCTGGCCTTCGTCGACGTACTGCGGCGAATGGGCGCACGGGTGGAGACCACCGCCGACCGTACGACCGTCACCGGCACGGGCGAACTGCGCGGCCTGACGGTCAACATGCGGGACATCTCCGACACCATGCCGACCCTGGCGGCCCTCGCCCCCTTCGCCTCCGGCCCCGTACGCATCGAGGACGTGGCCAACACCCGCGTGAAGGAGTGCGACCGCCTGGAGGCCTGCGCGGAGAACCTCCGGCGGCTGGGGGTACGGGTGGAGACGGGCCCGGACTGGATCGAGATCCACCCCTGTCCGCCCGGTACGGCTCCGGCGCAGGGCACGGACATCAAGACGTACGGCGACCACCGCATCGTCATGTCCTTCGCGGTGACCGGCCTGCGCACCCCCGGGATCACCTTCGACGACCCGGGCTGCGTACGGAAGACGTTCCCCGGGTTCCACGAGGCGTTCGCGGAGCTGAGCACCGAGCTGCCGCGCTAGGGCGGTGCCCGGGGTCGCACCTGGGGTCTTCCCTGAGGCGTACCCCGAGGCGCGGTGGTCCGTGTCGTCCCTAATGTTCCCGGCGAGGGACGCGGAGGACGCCCGGCAGGGGGCCGGGCGGCACGCTTCCCGAACGAGGGAGATGATTGCTGTGGGACCGAGCGACGTCGAGATCGTCCGGGTGTTCGCCCGGAAGCCGGCCAGCCCGAACGCCGACCCGACGCTGAACCCCAACGAGCCGGCCGAGGTCGCGGTCGAGGCGGAGGCGGGCGACGCCATCTTCCAGATCGGGGCGCCCTACGAGGTCGAGATCACTGTCAAGGACCTCGTCGACGGCACGAACATCCCGACGACACCGGCCAACGTGGTCAGCGGGCAGCTCAGCCAGGCCCCCTGGGACAAGCAGCACGTCGCGTTCGTCCCCTCTCCGGTGAGCAGCCGCCGCAACCCCTCGGGCAACGCCGGATCATCGGCCTCCCGTACGACGACGACCGTGAGCACCCGGTCGGCGCGCAGTCGGCGCAGGGCGAAGGCCAGCGCCTGGAGGGACGAGGAGTCCGCCCAGTGCGCGTCGTCCACGACGAGGACCAGCGGCCCGGCGGTACGGGTCTGGAGTTCACCGAGTACGTCGAGCAGCCGGGCGCCGGCGGTCGGCGCGTCGGCTGCCGGGGGCCGGGGGAGGACCTGCTCGTCGTGTGCGGTACGGGAGAGGAGCTGGTCGAGCAGCCCGAACGGAAGCCCGGTCTCGTTCTCCTCCCCGCATGCCCTCAGTACCTCGGCGTCCGGGTGCCCGGCGACGAAGCGCCCGATCAGCGCGGTCTTCCCGATCCCGGCGGGCCCGTCGACCAGCACGATCCGGGACGCCCCGGCGGCAACGTGCGCCAACTGCCCGTCCAGAGCCGAGAGATGACGGCCCCGCCCGACGAACGGACTGCCCTGGTCCCCCAGTTCCCCCATACCGGTCACTCCCCCAAGTTCCCGCCGCGGGCCCCCGCCGCCCCTGCCACCCTCGCGTACGGGGGAGCGCCGCTCAAGGGCCCGCCTGGACCAATCCGGGACACCGGGGACATGGAGGTCACGGTCGGGCAGCAGACGTACCCCACACGGAGGTCTCCGACCCGTCACCCTGCTTGGCGGCCGACCAACTCCGCGGCTGACAGTCGCAGTTGCTCCCGCACCGCCACCAGCACCGGATCTCTCTCCGCCCCCGTCCGCACGGCCGCGAAGACGTTCCGCGACGGCGGCGCACCCTCTGTCGTCAGCAGGACGAGACGCCGATGGGCGTACAGCGGCTGGACCAGGCGGGGGATCAGCGCCACCCCCTGCCCCGCCTCGACGAGGGCCGCCAGCGCACCCCAGTCGTTCACGGCGTGCCGGATGTCCGGCGTGAAGCCGGCCGCCGCGCAGACGGAACGGGCCACCGCACCACAGCAACTCGACGCGGCGCCGATGATCCATGGGTCGGCGGCGAACTCACGCAGGCCGACCCGGTCGCGGCCGGCCAGGCGATGGCCGGCCGGTACCGCGAGGTCCAGGACGTCGGTGAACAGGTCGAGGCGGTGGTAGCGGCGGTCGGTGTGCGGTGGCGCGGCGGCGAAGTCCACGGCCACGGCGAGGTCGACCTGTCCCGAGTCCAACGCCGTGAAGACGTCCGGCGGCTCGGCCTCGACGACGTCGATACGGACCTGGGGCAGCCGGTCGGCCAGCGCGTTCATCGCCCCCGGCAGCAGTCCGAGGATGCCGCTGGAGAAGCACCCGACGGTGACCGAGCCCCGTCCGCCCTCCCCGTACGCGGCCAGGTCGGCCCGTGCCCGCTCCAGTTGGGCCGCGATCACATCGGCGTGGGCGAGCAGGACCCGTGCCTGAGCGGTCAGTCGTACGCCCCGTCCCTCCCGCTCCGTCAGCGGCACACCCATCTCGCGGGCCAGGGCCGCGAGCTGCTGGGAGACCGCCGAAGGCGTCAGATGCAGTGCCTCGGCCGTCCTCGCCAGGCTGCCCCGGCGCTGGAGTTCGCGCAGGACGGTCAGACGGCGCAGGTCGACATTGAAGGTCTCGCTTACCTGTTCCACCGTAAAAGATTAACTGGACCGAATTCCTGCTGATCGGAAACCATCGCGTGCATGACCACGTACTCCTACCTGATTCTTCACGGCTGGCAGAACCACCGTCCGAAGAACCACTGGCAGCACTGGCTGGCCGACCGTCTCACCGGGCTCAGCCACCATGTCACCTACCCGCAGCTGCCCGACCCCGACGACCCCGACCTGGAGCTGTGGCTGACGGAGCTTGCCCGCCACCTCGACGACCTGCCGGCCGGCGCGGAACGCGTGGTGCTGGCCCACAGTGCCGCCGCCGTGCTGTGGCTGCACGCCGCCGCCCGGGGGATGCCCGGCCTCGGCGTCGACCGGGTCCTGCTGGTCGCCCCGCCGTCCGCCTCCGTCCTGCTGCGGCACCCGGAGGTCGCCCGGTTCGCCCCGCCCGCCCTGGACTTCACCCTGCCCGGCCGTACGGAACTGATCGCGGGCGACGACGACCCGTACTGCCCGGAGGGCGCCCGTACTGTCTACGGCGACCCGCTGAACATCCCCACGGAGATCGTCCCGGGCGGCGCGCACCTCGACCCGGACGCCGGGTACGGGCCGTGGCCCGCCGTACTGGACTGGTGCCTGGCCCAGAGGTGAGAGGTCAGGCCGACTCGTTGAGCAGCCGGGCGAGGTGGTCGTGGCCGGCGCCCAGCAGGCCCTCCAGGGGTGCGGCGGCCTCGTACCACCGCTTCTCGTACTCCCAGCACAGCCACCCGTCCCACCCGTGCCGGGAGAGGACCTCGACGCACTCGGAGAGCGGCAGGACACCGGCGCCCAGGGTCAGCGGGGTGGTGTCCTCGGCCGAGGCGATGTCCTTGACCTGGACGTATCCGAGGTGCGGGGCGAGGGCCGCGTAGCTCTCCGACGGCTGCTCGCCGCCGAGCCAGGTGTGCATGACGTCCCAGAGCGAGCCCACCTGCCGGTGGCCGACCGGGCCCAGGACGCGGATCGCGGCGGCGCCCGTGCGATGCGAGTCGTGGGTCTCCAGGAGGATGCGTACGCCGAGGTCGGCCGCGTACTCGGCGGCCGTGCCGAGTCTGCGGGCCGCCGCCGCGTCGGCCTCCTCGGGGGTCTGCTCGGTGCCGCCGCCGGGGAAGACGCGGACGAAGGGGGCGCCCAGGTCACGGGCGAGTTCGAGGAGCGCGCGGAGGTCGGTGAGCACGGGCTCGTCGTCGCCGGGGGCCGCGACCCGGACGTACCCGGCGAGGCCGAGGATCTCGACGCCGGACGCCTTGAACTCGGCGGCCACATCGGCCCGTTCGGCCAGGGTGAGACCGAGGTGGACGGGCTCTTCGGGGTGCGTGCGCAGCTCGACGCCGTGGTAGCCGTGGGTGGTCGCGAGATGCAGGACATCGGGTAGGGGGAGACCGGGGACGCCGAGGGTGGAGAACGCCAGTTTCATGCAGGGACCATATCTGTCACTCCGCGGTGCCGTGGAGATCCAGCCGCCAGTCCTGCCCCAGCAGATCCTTGCCGAAGGAGCGGTGGGGCTTCTCGGTGGTGAGGACGAAGCCGTGGCGCTGGTAGACGTGGCGGGCGGCGGTGAGTACGTCGTTGGTCCACAGGACGAGGTCGCGGTAGCCGACCTCGCGGGCGAAGCCGACGACGGCCGCGACGAGCCGGTCGCCGATACGGAGCCCGCGCGCGTCCGGCTCGACGAGCAGCAGCCGCAGCCGGGCGGTCCCGGGCGCCTCGTCCCGTACGCACATCACGCACCCGACCGGCCGCCCGTCCAGCTCGGCGATCCACACCCGCTCCAGATGCGGGTCGTGGTCCTCGGCGAAGTCGGCGACGATCCGGGCGACCAGCCCCTCGTAGTCGGTGTTGAAGCCGTACTCGGACGCGTACAGCGCCGCGTTGCGCTGCACGATCCAGCCGAGGTCGCCGGGGGCGGGATCGCGCAGCACGACGTCCTCGCGGCGCGGCGGCCGGCCCTCGGAGAGGAGCGAGCGGACCGTGCGCAGCGCCTCCGCGAGCCGGGGCCGGTCGGCGGCGGGCACGGTGGCGAGCAGCGAGCCGATGGCCTCCGTGGAACGCTCGTTCAGCAGGTCGGCGGTCTCGCGGCCCCGGCTGGTGAGCGTGACGCGCCGCCGCCGGGGATCACGGTCGGAGGGCGCCCGCTCGATCAGCCCGTTCTCCTCGAACTTGTTGAGGATCCGGCTCAAGTACCCGGCGTCCAGGGTGAGTTCGGCACGGAGATCGGCGGCGTCGGTACGGGTGGAGTGCGCGAGTTCGTAGAGGACGCGGGCCTCGGTGAGGGTGTAGGGGGCGTAGAGGCTGCTGCTGTAGTCGAGTGCGCCGATCACGTTCGTGTAGAAGCGGTTGAAGGAACGGATGTCCTGGACGGTCATGGGGCCACCTCGCCGACGGGATATTGGACGCGAACCTGGTAGTCGATATCTGACTCAGTCAGAGATGTTGGCGCTTCGAGGGTAGAGCGCGGGCGATGTGTTCCTCAAGGCCCGGCAACGGAGCGGCAATGCCCGTCTCCGGCATCCCACGGCTTGGCCAACCCCATGCCACTCGTTGCTCACTTGTTCATCCGCCGCCCCTGACGCCCCTCGCCGCCCGAGGCGAAGAGTGAAGCCGAAAGGCAGGCCCAACAGGCTCAAGAAGGGGCAATCA
This sequence comes from Streptomyces sp. GQFP, assembly GCF_021545335.1. GTDB lineage: Bacteria > Actinomycetota > Actinomycetes > Streptomycetales > Streptomycetaceae > Streptomyces. Next base: position 6,749,475 of record NZ_CP089312.1, read on the forward strand.
TGGCCGAGTTGACCCGTCGTAGACTCCTTGGCTCCGCCGCAGGCACCCTCGGCGGCGCCGCGGCACTCTCCCTCCTCCCGCCCAGCGTCCAGCAGGCCGTCGCGGCCGGACCGCCGCGGCACGGCTCGCTCGACGACATCGAGCACGTAGTGATGCTCATGCAGGAGAACAGGTCCTTCGACCACTACTTCGGCACGCTGTCGGGCGTACGGGGCTTCGCGGACCCGCACGCGCTGAAGCTGCCCGACGGCCGCCCGGTCTTCTACCAGCCGGACGCCGTGAACCCGAAGGGGTACCTCCTCCCCTTCCACCTCGACACCCACACGTCCAGCGCACAGGCGATCCCGTCCACGAGCCACGCCTGGTCGGTGCAGCACGAGGCGTGGAACGGCGGCAAGATGGATCAGTGGCTGCCGGCCCACCGCAAGGCGGACGGCGTCAACGGCCCCTACGTGATGGGCTATTACACGCGCGAGGACATCCCGTTCCAGTTCGCGCTCGCCGAGACGTTCACGATCTGCGACAACTACTACTGCTCGGTGTTCGGCCCGACCTGGCCGAACCGCCTGATGTGGATGACGGGGACGATCGATCCCGGCGGCACCCAGGGCGGCCCGATCACCAGCAACGTGGCACCGACCCCGTACCGCTGGACGACGTACGCCGAGCGCCTCCAGGCGGCGGGCGTCAGCTGGAAGGTGTACCAGCAGGACGACGACTACGGCTGCAACATGCTGGAGCAGTTCGCCACGTTCAAGCAGGCGGCGCCCGGGTCGGAACTGTACGAGCGGGGCGTACGTCCGCAGCCGGAGGGCACGTTCGAGGACGACGCCCGCAACGACCGTCTCCCGGCGGTGAGTTGGATCATGCCGACGAGCTTCCAGTCGGAGCATCCCGACTATCTCCCGGCGGCGGGCGCGGACTTCGTGGCGTCGAAGATCGAGGCGATAGCGTCGAACCCCAAGGTGTGGCGCAAAACGGCCTTCATCCTCAACTACGACGAGAACGACGGCCTGTTCGACCATGTGGCCCCGCCGACCCCGCCGGACGGCACGGCGAACGAGTTCATCGGCGGCCTGCCGATCGGCGGCGGTTTCCGCGTCCCGGCGATCATCATCTCGCCCTGGACGGTGGGCGGTTGGGTGGCCTCGGAAGCCTTCGACCACACCTCGGCACTCCAGTTCCTGGAGCGCTTCACGGGAGTCGAGGAACCGAACATCACCGACTGGCGCCGAGAGGCCTTCGGCGACCTCACCTCCGCGTTCCGCTTCCGCGACTCCCGCCCCCGCCCGCCGCGCCTGCCGCACGACACGGCGGAGCAACTGGAACGGGCGAAGGAGGAGGTGGCAACGCTGCCGAAGCCGACGCTGCCGGGGGCCGCGCAGTCGTTCCCGAGGCAGGAGAAGGGGCATCGACCGCACGTGTGAGGTGGGGCCGGCTGGACGCCGGACGGGTGGGGCCCGGAGGCATGGCTCGGGCGCCCCACCCGGACAGTCCGGAAGCCGTAAGGGGGGCGGGTCTCAGGCCCAGAACTCGTTGCTGCGGTCGATGTCCTCGACGCATTCGTCGACATCGACGACCTTGTCCCCGACGATCCGGAAGACGAGGGCGCCCGGCTCGTCGATCCGCCTGCCCTGGCGCTCGGCGGTGAAACGGTGCACAGCGACCACGTGCCCCCGGCCGTCGACGAGAAGGTTCATCAGCACGACACGCATGCTCCCGGCGGTCTCTTCGGCGAGCCGACGGAACATGTCGATGATCGCGTCCTGCCCCTTGAAGTCCCCGGAGAGAGGATGGCTTCCGGGTACGTGGTGCGTGGCGTCCGACGCGATCAGGGTGCGCATGGTGTCCATGTCACCGCGCGAGAAGGCGTCGTAGCCCTTGCGTACGAGGGCTGCGTGCGGGTGCTCAGCCATGGTGATCGCCACCTTTCGGGTGTGTGGGCGATGTTCGACTGACGGGGCCCATTGTCCTCGGGTTCGGGGTCGTGTGCAGGTCAGACGCAGGTCAGGGCCGGGGCCCCGCCCTGGAGGGGGAACCAGGGCGGGGTGTCACAGGCGGCGTCCAGGATCTTGCTCGGCGTGACTGTCAGACCCCTGTGTCATAGTCCACAGCATGATCTCAGCTAAGGATCCAGACGACCTCGTGGGCACCGCGGACACCGTTGAAGCCTTGTTACGGCAATGGGTGGATCACATCAACCGCTCTCGCGAAGGGTGCACGCCCAGGCCGGAATGGTTCGCCTACGTAGGTGAGTTGGCGCTGGAGGAGACGGTCACCTGGTTCGGGATGGGTAGCGGTGGCTATTCTCACGAGGATCTGCCCACAGGACTGAGCAAGGCTCCGGTATACGCGGGCTTCTACTGGTGCCGGGAGGACGGCAAGCCTCCGGTGGCCCGGGCCAGCATCGTTGTCGTGCCGCTGGCGGACGCCGCCCGTATCAGGGCGGCCGACTGGGGCGACGGATATGACGGCTACGAACCGGCCCCGCTGGAAGGATATGCCGTCTTGTGCAGCAACCCGTTCGACCCGAAGCGGGCCGGTGAGGAAGGCGCCGAGGCCCATCTCCGCAACGCGAAGTCCATCATCGCGGCCGGCGACCGTGAAGGTCGCCAAGCCAACTACGCCGAAATCGTCACCGATCCGGACCGCGGAGGCAACGCCCTGTTCTTTCCCGTATTGGGGGAGGAGAGGGGCGGCTACGAAGCGGTGGAGCCGGACGAAACCGTTGTCTGCCTCGCCTTCATCGACTACGACTCCTACTAGCCCCCACGACAGCTCGCCCTCCTCGGACTCACACGATCACGAAACGGACGTCACGCGACCACGCCGAACCCCTGCCCCGCCCCCTACCCCCGAGGCACCCCCGAAGACCCCCGAACCATCAACTCCCCCCGAACCGTGGCGATCCCCCCGGGCGGCGGCTCCTCCCGCCCCATCGCGATCCGCCCCGCCCGAGCCCCCGCCTCCGACAACGGCAACCGCACCGTCGTCAACGAAGGCACCGCATCCACGCTGAACGGCAGATCATCGAACCCGGCGACGGAAACGTCGTCCGGAATCCGCCGCCCCGACTCCCGCAGCGCCGCGCACGCCCCGATCGCGACGGAGTCGTTCGCGGCGACGACAGCCGTGAGCGACGGGTCCCGGCGGAGCAGCTCCAGCGTGGCCTCGTACCCCGACCGCCGGTCGTACCGCCCGTGCACGGTCCACCGGGGATCTTCGGCAATCCCATGGCCGGCCAGCGCCGCCCGGTGCCCCTCCAGCCGATGCCGGGTCGTCGTCCGTTCCTCCGGCCCCGCGATGTACCCCAGCCGTCGATGCCCCAGCCCGATCAGATGCTCGGTCAGCTCCTGACCGCCACCTCGGTTGTCGAACGTCAGCGCGATCGCGGAGGTGTCCGGCGCCGGCGGACGCCCGCACAGCACCACCTTCGTGCCCGCCTCCTCCAGCCGCCGCAGCTTCGCCGAGACCGCCGCGAGGTGCGGCTGGTTCTCCACCGCGCCGCCGGTCAGGACGACCGCCGCCGCGCGCTGCCGCTGCAGCAGGGTCAGATACGTCAGCTCGCGCTCCGGCGAGCCGCCTGTGTTGCACACCACAGCCAGCCGCTCGCCGCCCGCCCGCCCACCGGGGCCCGACACCTCCGACTGGATCGCACTCGCCATGATCCCGAAGAAGGGGTCGGCGATGTCGTTGACCAGAATCCCGACTAGGTCGGACGTGGCCGCGGCGAGCGCGCTCGCGGGCCCGTTGAGCACGTAGTCCAGCTCGTCCACAGCTCGCAGCACCCGCTCACGGGTGGTTGCGGCCACGGGATAGTTCCCGTTCAGTACGCGCGACACCGTCGCGGGCGAGACCTGCGCGCGGGCCGCCACGTCCGCCAGGGTCACCGTCATGTCGTCGTCCTCCGGTCGCGCAACTTGTCGTCCATCGCGTCGCTGTGAGTTGTCGTATTTTGCGTCTTCGCGTCCATACCGATGCAGACCCTATGACCTTCGAAGGATCGCCGACGGACCTTCGGCATGACCTTCGAGGGATCGCCGACGGACCTTCGGCGGAGCCTCGACCGGCCGTCGAGGAACACCGCAACCCCGATTGTTCGCACCCCCGAACAATTCGGCCTCTCTGTGCTCTTGTCCAGACCGCTGCACAGAGGCTAGCTTCTCCCTAGATAGAAAGCGCTTGCTGTAACGCTTGCCAGTAGGGCCGCCGAGGGCTGCTCTCCCACCGGGCGTACGCGGCGCGTACACCGCGTACCCCGCCCCCTGTGGCACCTACGAAGGGAAAGACGTGACACGCAAGACGGTGCGTATCGCCATGAACGGCGTGACCGGGCGCATGGGCTACCGCCAGCACCTGGTCCGCTCCATCCTCGCCCTGCGCGAACAGGGCGGTCTCGACCTCGGCGACGGCACCGTGCTGTGGCCGGAACCGATCCTGGTCGGCCGCCGCGAGCACGCCCTGAAGGCGCTTGCCGAGCAGCACGGCCTGGACCCCGCGAACGTCTCCACGGACGTCGACGCGGTCCTCGCCGACCCGACCGTCGAGATCTACTTCGACGCCCAGGTCACCTCCGCCCGCGAGGAGTCGATCAAGAAGGCGATCGCCGCGGGCAAGCACATCTACACGGAGAAGCCCACGGCCACCGGCCTCGACGGCGCCCTCGAACTGGCCCGGCTGGCCAACGCCGCCGGTGTCCGCCACGGCGTCGTCCAGGACAAGCTGTTCCTCCCGGGCCTGCTGAAGCTCAAGCGCCTGATCGACGGCGGCTTCTTCGGCCGCATCCTCTCCATCCGGGGCGAGTTCGGCTACTGGGTCTTCGAGGGCGACTGGCAGAGCGCCCAGCGCCCCAGCTGGAACTACCGTTCCGAGGACGGCGGCGGCATCGTCGTCGACATGTTCCCGCACTGGGAGTACGTCCTCCACGAACTGTTCGGCCGCGTCAAGTCCGTCCAGGCGCTCACCGCCACCCACATCCCGCAGCGCTGGGACGAGAACGACAAGCCGTACGACGCCACCGCCGACGACGCCGCCTACGGCATCTTCGAGCTGGAGGGCGGCGCGATCGCCCAGATCAACTCCTCCTGGACCGTACGGGTCAACCGCGACGAACTCGTCGAGTTCCAGGTCGACGGGACCGAAGGCTCGGCCGTCGCGGGCCTCCGCAACTGCCGTGTCCAGCACCGCAGTTCCACGCCCAAGCCGGTCTGGAACCCTGACATCCCGGCGACCTACTCCTTCCGCGACCAGTGGCAGGAGATCCCGGACAACGCCGAGTTCGACAACGGCTTCAAGGCCCAGTGGGAGCTGTTCCTCAAGCACGTCTACGCCGACGCGCCCTACCAGTGGGACCTGCTGGCCGGTGCCCGTGGTGTACAGCTCGCCGAACTGGGCCTGAAGTCCTCGGCGGAGGGCGTCCGTCTCGACGTACCGGAGATCGCGCTGTGACCATCCAACTCCCGGACGCAAGCGGAGCGTTGAGCGCGTACGAGCCGCGCTCCACCCCGCTCACCCTCAGCCCCGGCACCCCCTTCACCTCCCGTACGGTCTACTCGGCGGCCCACGTCGTCGCCGACCCGTACGCCGACGTGTCCCCGGACTCCCCGGCCGCCGTCGACTGGGACGCGACCCTCGCCTTCCGCCGCCACCTCTGGTCCCACGGCCTCGGTGTCGCGGAGGCCATGGACACCGCCCAGCGCGGCATGGGCCTGGACTGGGCCGGTGCGGCCGAGCTGATCCGCCGTTCGGCGGCCGAGGCGAAGGCCGTCGGCGGTCTCATCGCCTGTGGCGTCGGCACCGACCAACTCACCACCCCCGGCGCCTCCTTGGCGGACATCCGCAAGGCGTACGAGGAGCAGCTCGCCCTCGTCGAGGAGGCGGGCGCCAAGACGATCCTGATGGCGTCCCGGGCTCTCGCCGCCGCCGCGAAGGGGCCCGAGGACTACCTCGACATCTACGGCCACCTGCTCAGGCAGTCCGCCGAGCCCGTGATCCTGCACTGGCTCGGCCCGATGTTCGACCCGGCGCTGGAGGGCTACTGGGGGTCGAGCGACCTCGACGCGGCCACCGACACGTTCCTCGACGTCATCGCCGCCCACCCCGACAAGGTCGACGGCATCAAGGTGTCGCTGCTCGACGCCCAGCGCGAGATCGACATCCGGCGCCGCCTCCCGCAGGGCGTGCGCTGCTACACGGGCGACGACTTCAACTACCCCGAGCTGATCGCGGGCGACGAGAAGGGCTTCAGTCACGCCCTGCTGGGGATCTTCGACCCGTTGGGGCCGCTGGCGGCGGAGGCGGTGCACGTTCTCGACACCGGGAACACGGCCGGCTTCCGTGAACTCCTCGACCCCACCGTCGAGTTGTCCCGCCACCTCTTCCAGACCCCCACCCGCTTCTACAAGACGGGCGTGGTCTTCCTGGCCTGGCTGGCCGGCCACCAGTCGCACTTCACGATGGTCGGCGGACTGCAGTCGGCCCGCTCCCTCCCGCACTTCGCCCGCGCCTATCAACTCGCCGACGGACTGGGCCTGTTCCCCGACCCGAAGCTGGCGGAGGAGCGGATGAAGAACCTGCTGTCCCTGTACGGAGTGGCCCAGTGACCAGCACCAGCACCGACGATCTCGCCCGCTTCAGCATCAACCAGATGACGGTCAAGCAGCTGTCGATGCCCGAACTGGTCGACGCCTGCGGCCAGTTGGGCATCGGCAACGTTGGCCTGTGGCGCGAGCCCGTCCAGTCGTACGGCCTGGAGGCGACGGCCAAGCTGGTCCGCGACGCGGGCCTGACCGTCACCACCCTGTGCCGGGGCGGCTTCTTCACGGCCATCGACCCTGAGGAGCGGGCCAGGGCGCTGGACGACAACCGCCGCGCCGTCGACGAGGCGGCGACGCTCGGCACGGACACCCTGGTCCTGGTCTCGGGCGGCCTCCCGGCCGGCTCCAAGGACCTGTACGGCGCCCGCGAGCGCATCGCGGACGCCCTGGCGGTCCTGGGCCCGTACGCCGAGAGCCATGGCGTGAAGCTGGCCATCGAGCCGCTCCACCCCATGTACGCCTCGGACCGCTGCGTCGTCTCGACGCTCACCCAGGCCCTCGACCTCGCGGAGCGCTTCCCCGCCCACCAGGTCGGCGTCACGGTGGACACGTACCACATCTGGTGGGACGACAACGCGCCCGCGCAGATCGCCCGCGCCGGTGCCGGTGGCCGTATCCACACCTTCCAACTCGCCGACTGGACCACCCCGTTGCCTGAGGGCGTCCTCAACGGCCGGGGTCAGATCGGCGACGGCTCGATCGACATGCGGGAGTGGAGGACGTACGTCGAGGCCGCCGGTTACACCGGTGCCATCGAGGTCGAGCTGTTCAACGACGCGCTGTGGGCCCGGGACGGGCGCGAGGTGCTCACGGAGACCGCGGCGCGGTTCGTCGAGCACGCGGCGTAACGGTACGACCGTCCGTGCCTGGTGAAACAGGCGGATCACCGGGCACGGACGGTTCCCTCCCCTGGCAACGACTTCAGGCGCGGATCTCGATGCCGTGCGAACGGTCGTCGGTGAGGATCTCCATCAGGGCGCGGTGTTCGGTGCGCAGCCGGTCGACCTTGCCGGTGACCTTGTTGCGGACCTCCAGCTCACAGCTGGTGATCTTGGTGTTGAGGCAGTGCTTGATGCCCCCGGGCGGGTTGTAGTAGTTGAGCCCGACGAACTGTTCCTTGGCTGCCAGGAACCGCCCGTTGACCGTCACGGTGTCGTCGCCCGTGCTGAAGTCCCAGTGGAAGTAGCCGAATTGGGCCTTCGCCGTCAACGCCCGCCGCATCGAGACGAGTTGGTGCTCGCGGTCGTCGTGGCGCAGGACCAGGAACGTCGCCAGCGGGGTCCGTACCGGGCCGATCTTCGCCCGCGCGGTGACGATCTCCAGGAAGCTGTCCGGGGCGTCGTCGAACCCGGCGACCTGCCCGAAGGCGTAGTAATCGGTGTGCTGGCTGCCCCAGTTGTGGTTCTGGCTGCCCGTCCAGCCGTCCACGTCGACCGTCTCGCCGTCGACCGTCAGCGAACCGTCGAAGCGCGCCAGCGGCATCCCGACCAGGCTCTTGGCCTTGGGGAAGCCGCCCGCGTACATCTTCTGCGGCAGCAGGAACAGCGGCGGCTCGGTGCCCTCGTACGTCAGGTCCCAGCCGATGCCGCCGTTCGGGCCCGTCGCCTCGCCCTTGAGCCGGCCCGGTTCCAGCACCCGGTCGGCGACGCGCGCGCCGAACGTCCCACGCCGGAACTCGCATTCGGCGATCGGGTGCTCCTCCTTGGCGACCACGTGCCGGCCCGTCACCCCGTCGAAGTACACCGCCCACAGCTCACCGATGGCCGCCTCCGGCATCCCGGCCGGGCTGAAGACGGTGTAGCGGATCCAGAAGGCGCGCGGCTCCGTGGGATGGTTTCCGCGCTGGTAGAAGCTCTCGTAGTGGCCCTGCGGCCGGGCCGGGTCGTACTGGACCGTGTTGAGCGGCAGGGTGTGCGGATCGTCCTGGCGCGTCACCATCAGAGGCTCCAAATGCGTTGTCGTGGACGGGGGTTGGGGAGAGAGGTCAGGGATGGCGGGGGCGTCGGTCGTGCAGGGTCATCACCATGCCGTAGCGGGGGCGCAGGGTGATCGTCGCGTGGTCGACGACCCGGTGGGACGGGACGTGCCGGAACTCGTAGCGCTGCAGCAGCGCGGCGAGCAGGAGGTGCGCCTCCATGAGCGCGAAGTGCTTGCCGATGCACAGGTGCGGGCCCGCGCCGAAGGGCATGTAGGCGAACCGGTGCCGTTTTCCTGGCGCCTTGCGCTCCACGGTGCGGAAGCGGTCGGGGTCGAAGCGTTCCGCGTCGGGCCAGTGCGCCGAATGGCGGTGGATGTTGTGCAGGTTGACCAGGACGCGCGAGCCCGCCGGCATCCGGTGGCCGCCCAACTCCGTGTCCTTCAGGGTCAGTCGGGGCACGATCGGCGCCGACGGGTACATCCGCAGCGACTCCTCGAAGACCTGGAGCGTGTACGGCATGGCGCGCAGGTCCTCGACGGTGGGCAGGCGTCCGCCGAGGGCCTCGTCGACCTCGCGCTGTACGGCCGCCAGGACGTCACGGTGCCGGGAGAGGAGGTAGAAGGTCCAGCTGAGGGTGACCGCGGTCGTCTCGTGACCGGCGGCGAAGGTGGTGATCACCTCGTCGCGCAGCTGGCGGTCGTCCATGCCCTGGCCGGTGTCCTCGTCCCGGGCGGCGAGAAGCATGTCCAGCAGGTCGTCGGACCGGACGTCCGCGCTCTCCGCCTCCGCCTCGGCCCGGCGTTCGCGGATGATGCGGCGGATCAGCGCGTCGATGCCGTCCATGACCTCCCGGAACCGGCGGTTGCGGGGGGTCGGCCAGTGCGTGGGCGGGCTGAAGGGGTTCTGGAGCCGGTCGAAGGCGAAGTTGATCGCCACGTCCACGGCGTCCGGCCCGAGTTCGCCGAGCCCCTCGGTGATGTCGGTGCTGAACATGCACCGGCTCACGATGTCGAGCGTCACCCGCATCAGCTCGGTGTGCAGATCGACGGCGTCACCGGTGCGGTAGGTGGCCGCCATGTGGGTCAGCTGGTCCTCGACCGAGGCGGACATCGTACGGAACATCGAGGAGAGGGCCTGTTTGCCGTAGATCGGCTGCATCATGCGCCGGTTGGTCATCCAGCTCTCGTGGTCGCTGCTGGTCAGCAGGCCCTCGCCGAGCACCAGGCGCAGCGGGTTGTCGGGGCCGAGCTTGCCGTAGGCGGCGCTGTCGGTCAGCACCTCCCCGGCCAGCTCCGGGCTGGACACACCGTGCACGGACACGGGCCCGAGCCGGTACCGCACGAGGTCACCGCCCTCGCGCCAGCCGTCGCGCATCGCGGCGAGGATGTCCCGCCGGAAGGCCGGCACGCTGCCGAGCAGGGGCAGTCCGCGCATCTCGGGAGCCATGCGGAGGCCCGTTTGGCCGTTCGCTTGATTGCTCACCCGACCGCTCACCTGGCTGCTCATTTCCTGCCCAGGGCGCAGACCCAGCCCAGCGAACGGCGTGGCTCGGCGACGAACCGGGTGTCCTTGAAACCGGCGACATCGAGCAGCGCCACGAGCTCGGCGCCGGACAGGATACGCAGCCCGTCCTGCTCGGACCGCTCGGTGAAGCGCCGCCCGAACAGCCGCTGGGTGAGCGTCGGTACGGTCGCCGCCTCCCGGCTCATCTCCAGGGTGATCGCCAACTGCCCACCGGGCTTGAGGACTCGGTACGCCTCGGCGAGTCCACGCAGCGGGTCGGGCCAGAAGTAGAAGGTCTCGATCGCGCTGACCCGGTCGAACACACCGTCCTCGTAGGGCAGTTGACCCACATCCCCCTGCCGGATCGCTACCCGCCCCTGCCCGACGGCGGCGGCGTTGCGCCGTACGGCCTGCCGGACCATGGTGGCCGAGTAGTCGAGCCCCGCGACGAACCCCAACTCGGCCCGCCGGGCGAGCAGTTCGACGGCCATCCCGCTGCCGCAGCCGAGATCGAGCACATGATGGGTACGGCGGACGTCCAGATGCTCGGCCGACCACCGGGTGAGCCCGCGATGCTGCACGGTCATCAGATGTCCGACCAGGGCACCCGGCGCACCTGCCGGGCGCCGGAAGTTCTCCTGCAGCAGACGGTAGGGACCTCTGGTCAGTGTGTTCGCACCAGGCATGGGGCTCCCCCTCATTTCTCTCTCGGTCTCCACCAGGTTTTACGATCTCTCGCCGCGACGTCCCTCGCGTGGATTTGCGGGGAATTGAGGGCGAGTGTCAGTGCTCGCGCCGTACGTTCCGGTCCAGCCGGTCGAGGTACCGGCGCAGCACCACCCACCCCGCTCCACCGAACGGCAGCGTCGGAGCGGCCGACCGATGCCAGGGCAGAGCCGGCCCCCCGCCCTCCCCACCCCCCACCAACTGCCGTGCCACATAAGCCCCGTGGGCGATGGACAGCGCCAGCCCATGACCACCGCACCCCCCGATGAACCACATCCCCGGCGTCCCGACGAGCGGCCCCACGACAGGCAGATCGTCAAGAGTGACGCCGATCCGGCCGGTCCACCGGTGCGTGATGGCGGTGTCGGTGAGGAGCGGATGCAGACCGCGCATGCGCTCCGCGAGCCACTCCCAGGTTGCAAGGCGGGCCCTGTCGTCCTTCCCCGCCCCGCCAGTGCCAGGAGGCCGCCCCGGCAGCGAGGCCCGCCCGCCCCCCACCACCAGCCGCCCGTCAGGCGTCAGCCGGAAGTAGGGCGCCAGCCGCGCCGCGTCGACCAGCGCTGCCCCCGACCCCTCCCCGAGCGCCTCCCGCACCGCCGGCTTCAACGACTCGGTGGCGATGGCGTGCACCTCAAGCGGGGCGACCGTGCCCACCGGGAGCCCGAGGGCCCCAGCCCCGCCGTTGACCGCGAACACCCCGGCGCCCGTACGGAGTTCACCGCGCGGAAAGACCAGCCGCGTGCCGCCGTTACTGCTACCGGACCGGCCGACGACCGGTGAACGCCCGTACAGCCGGGCGCCCTTGGCCAAGCAGGCCCGCGCGAGGGCGGCGGTGAGAAGCGCGGGGTCAAGGGTGGCCGCCTGCCGGTGGAGCAGCCCGGCCTGGCAGGGCACGTCGATGCGCTCGCGCACCCCGGCCGCCGACAGGGGCGGTACGTCCAGGCCGAGGGCGCGACAGGCCGCCGACTGTCCGGACAGCCGGGCCAGTCCCTCCGGTGAGCGGGCGACGACCAGTTGCTCGCCGGTGCGCACGGGCACGTCCAGGGTGCGGCACAGCTCCAGGGCGTCGGCCACCGCGTCCTCGCTGGCCCGGTGCATACGACGGGCCGTGTCCGGGCCGAAGCGGCGGATCGCGCGGTCGACGGGCGGGCCTGCCCGGGGCCCGAGGAGACCGGTGCCGTGGCCGCTGGCACCGGCAGCCGGATGGCCCGCGTCGACGACGGCGACATCGGCGCCGGGTGCGTACCGCAGCAGGTGGTACGCGGTGGAGAGGCCGGCCAGACCGGCGCCGACGACAGTGAAGTCGGCGCTCACCAGGCCCCGTACAGAAGGGAGTTGATGATCCTCGGGACGCCCGCCCCGCCACGGCGGAGCCGCCACCACGGGCACCCCCGGGTACGACTGCCGCTCACCCATGCCGTGCCCCGCTCCGCCCATGGAAGCCGCGGTCGTACCAGAGCAGCGGATGCCCGGTGCCGGTGTGGGCGGCGAGGACCTCGCCGACGACCAAGTGGTGGTCGCCGTACGCCCGTACGTCCGTCACCGCGCACACGGACCAGGCGAGGGCGTCGGTGCGGACGGGCACGCCATGGACGTACTCCGCCTGTTCCTCACCGAAACGCTCGGCGGCCGTGGCGAGGGGGTCGGCGCAGCGCTCGGCCCAGGGGCGGTGCCGTTCGTCGAGGACGTGCAGGGCGAAGGAGCCGTGGTCGCGGAGGGCGGCGAGGGTGCGGGAGGCGTTGGCCAGGCAGAGGGACATCAGGGGCGGTGCCGCCGAGACGGCCGCCGCCGAGGAGACCGTCGCGCAGGCCGGCCGCCCGTCGGCACCCCGGGTGGTCACGACGCACACGCCGGACGCCAACTTGGCGTACATGTCGAGGCATTGCGCGACACCGGGCCGCGTCGCCAGGGACGGCAAGGAGGACAGGGACGACACCGGGTCAGCCATGCCGGGACGCGGCGAGGTCCAGGGGGCTCATCGGGGTCACCCGGCCCATGAGCCCTTCGAGAATGCGCAGGATGTTGTCCCGCAGTGTGCTCTCGGCGACGGGATCGAGGATCTCCGCGAGGGAGGGGATGCCGAGGTCGAAGTCGGACCGGAAGGTGACCACCGTGCCCTCCTCCTCCCGCTCCTCGCACACCCAGGAGCCCTGGAAGACCTCGAAGTCGCCCTTGATCTGCTCGAACTCGACGGTCAGCGTCTCCGGGACGAACCGGTCGCGTTCGCTCCACCGCATCAGCCCGTTGCGGAAGATGACACTCCAGTCCGACCGGAGCGACCCGTCGGCCTCCGGCGGATGCACCACGACCTCGTTCACCTTGTCGGTCAGCTCGGGATAGCGGCGGAAGTCGCAGATCAGCTCGTACGCCTGCCGGGCCGTGCGCTCCTCGACGACCACCTGGACGATTACTTCGCGCATACGGGATGCACTCCTTGTTCGTTGAGTACGTGGCTGACTGCCGGGATGATCAGAGGGCGTTGGTCTCCCGCCCGAGCCGCCACAACGCGCCCGGCCGGACTCGCCCCTGGAAAGCGATGTACTCGGGCAGCACGACATGCGGCGCCCATTTCTCCTTGTATTCGAGCTGGGCGGCGGCGGGATAAACACGCTCACCACGCTCACCGAGAAAACGCACGACGCGCGCCACCATGCCGCTGGCGCCCGGCACTTCGAGCGCCGGATCGAGCCCGACGAAGGGAGTGAATCCGAAATGCAGCCACTCGCCACCCTCCCCGACGAACCGCTCGATGGCGGTCGAGTTGAGGAGTTCCATGGTGCCGGGCGGGGCGTCGACGCGACGACGGCTGAGATCGTGCAGCCAGCCCGGACGGCTGCCGAAAGCGGGGGAGTAGCTGATGTATCCCACGACGCGCCCGTCGACGGTGCCGGTGAAGACCCGCTGATGTTTCTGCTCGGGCCCACCGCGCTCCCCGACGAGAAACCGGAGTTCTTTCGCGTGCTTCCCTTTCCCGAGCAGCCATTCACGGTCGATGAGATCGAGTTCACCTGAAACTTCCGAGAGGCCGACCTCGGTGACCTCCACCCCCGCCCGCCGGGCCCGGGAGATCTTGTTCCGCAGCCGTACGAACGGCGACCCGCGCAGGGTGAACCGCGCCAGATCGACGGCGTACGAGGCCCCCATCTGGTTCACGGTGAACCCGTGGGCCGCGTACAACCGGGCGTCCTCGGCCTGGAGTTGTACGGCGATGACGCGCCGCCGCCCGCCCGCGGCCCGGTCGAGGAAGGCGTCCAGCAGCCCGGCGCGATCACCGGGGGCGGCGAAGGGCCCGCCGAGCTGCAGCAGATGCCGTCCCGCCGGACGGAAGGCGCAGACTCCGTCGTACCGATCGTCGACAAAGAACTCGTTCCCGCTGTTGAGGGCGAGAAAAGCACTGGGATTGTCGGCATGGGCCGACACCAGGTCAAACGCGGACGGCATCGCTCCCCTTCCCGTCGTAGGCCCGCGCGTAGGCCTGCTGGAATGCTGCGAAATCCGGATGGATGGACGGCTCGAAAGGCACCCCGAAGGGTTTGAGGGAGTTCCCGAACAGGGCCCGGTCACCCATGAGATGGATCGGCAGCGCGAGCAACGCCCATTCCGCACCCACCAACCAGCTCCACAGCCCCGCGAACACGGCCCAGGTGACCAGTGAGTGCATCAGGTTGTAGGCGACGTAGTATCCGCGCCCGACCCGCCCGTCCGGACTTCTTCGATAGGCGATGGCGCCCGGGATGTACCCGATGAGATCGATGACGAGAAACAGGGAGACGAAAAGCCACCAGCGGATCTCGGAAAGATGCGTCAGAGCGGCGACGGAGGAAACGGCGAGAGCGACCGACCACTCAAGTCGGGCGAGCCGAGACGTGGTTCTGGTGTAGAAGAGATTCCTGGCATCCACAAAGGCCCCCGTGCACCCGGAGTGAGACATTCTCACCTGTCTTACGGCCGGGTACGGGGCGTCCCTCGCGGGAATATCTCACCCGTAGGATCGGGCCAACCCTCGCAGAGCCGAACGAACGGACATCGTGCCCATGTACGTCAGCCGGATCTCCGTACAGGACATCAAGTCGTTCCACGGCTCGCGCCAGGTCGAGCTGACCCTGACCCGCCCCGACGGAAGCCACGCAGGCTGGACGGTTCTGGCGGGCCGCAACGGCTCGGGCAAGACGACCCTGCTGCGGGCGCTGGCCCTCGCGCTGAGCGGACCGGTCGCGGCGCGCGGTCTCGTCCAGGGGTTCGAGAACTGGCTCGCGCGGGGCTCGGACTCCGGCACCGCCTGGGCGGAGATCGTCAAGGACAGGGGCTTCGACAGGTTCACCGGCTCGGGGAGCACGCGGAACAAGTTCTGGGCGGGACTGCGGTGGACGGCGCCCGCCGAGGGGTCCGGTGGCCGCAGGAGCGCGCGGCCCGCGCTGGAGGAGATCAGGACCAGGCCCAAGTCGACGAGCGCCAGCCTGGCGAGGCGGGGACCGTGGGCGGACAACCCGGTCGGCTGGTTCTGTGCCGCGTACGGCCCGTTCCGTCGTATGGCGGGCGGCTCCGGCGAGGTGCAGCGGCTGATGCTGGCCTCCGGCCCGGTCGCCCGGCAGGCCAGCCTGTTCCACGAGGACGCCTCCCTGGCCGAAGGCGTCGCCTGGCTGATCGAACAGCACCTGCGCGCGCTGGAGGGCAGGGAGGGCGCGGTGGCGCTCAAGGAGGCGGCACTGGCCGTCCTCGGCGACGGACTGCTGCCCGACGGCTACCGGGTGGAGGAGGTCGACTCCGAGGGCCTGTGGGTCAGCCGCGACGGACAGCGCTTCCCCCTGCGCGAGATGAGCGACGGCTTCCGTACGGTCGCGGCCCTCGTCGTCGACCTGCTGAAGCAGATCCACGACACGTTCGGCGACGCGGCGTTCAGCCGAGGGGGCGGCAGTCCGGGCGTCCTTCCGGTCCCGGGTGTCGTGATCATCGACGAGATCGACGCGCATCTCCACGTCACCTGGCAGCGCCGTATCGGCCCCTGGCTGACCGCCCACTTCCCCCGCATCCAGTTCATCGTCACCACGCACAGCCCGTACATCTGCCAGGCCGCCGACCCCGGCGGGCTGATCCGGCTGCCCGGGGTCGGCGAGGACGTGCCGCCCGAGGTCGTCGACCAGGAGCTGTACGAGCGTGTGGTGTACGGCAGTGGCGACGACGCCGTGCTCTCCGAACTGTTCGGCCTGGACACGCCGTACTCGGAACGGGCCGAGCAAGTCCGCTCCGAGTTCGTGGAGTTGGAGGCGCAGATCTACGAGGGCGAGACCGAGCCCGAGTCGTTGGCCCGCTACCAGGAACTCAAGAGCCTGCTCACCAGCTCCCCGACGGCCCGCCTCGACGAGATGACCGCCCATCTGCAGCGGCTCGCGGAGGAGATCGAGGACGGGGACGCGGTCGAGGAGGGCGAGGCCGGGTGATCCGGCTGCGGCGCGTGCCCCTGCCGCCGGCCACGGTGGTCCGGCTGGGGGAGTACACCGAGGACATCCGGCAGCAGGCCGCGGGCCCGGACCGTCGGGCCAGAGCGAAGAACCTCTGGGCGAGCAGCTCGGCCCGTCGCCAGGTCCGCCCGGCGCTCGTCGCCGGACTGGCGGAGATGGCGCCGGGCCATGAGCGGTGCATGTACTGCGGTGACAGCCAGGGCACGGACGTTGACCACTTCGAGCCGAAGAGCCGTACTCCGCTCCGCACCTTCGACTGGCTCAACCACCTCCTCGCCTGCTCGTACTGCAACAGCAACCAGAAGCGCGACCTCTTCCCGACCGCCCCCGACGGCACCCCGCTCCTCGTCGACCCGACGGCCGAGGACCCCCTGGACCACCTCCGTCTGGTGCTCCCGCTCGGCACGTACAGGGGGCTGACCGACCGGGGCCGCGCCTGTATCGAGATCTTCGGCCTGAATCGCCGACCGGTCCTGGTCAAGGGGCGCAGGGACGCGTACGCGACCGCCAGGCACTCGATCGAGCTGTGGCGGATAGCGATGGACCGGGGGCAGGGCGACAAGGCGCGGGAGATCGTCAAGGTCGCCTGGAACCGTCCGCTCGCCGATGTGCTCGTGGCGATGTTCCACCAGTCCGAACACCCGGCGGCCGACGCGCTGTTCGTGGGGGAGGAGGACGTCCTGGCCCTCCTCCGGGACCCCGGACTGCGCGCCGGATTCCTGAGGGGAGCGCGGCTCGCGCGGTAGCCGAAAAGATCGCTCACAAAGACCGCCGAAAAAATCTTGGTCCGCCGTACAACCCTCCCCCCACCTCGCCGGTCGTACATGGCATCAGGACTTCTGGAGGGGGATCTGGGGGGATCGCTGGGGTTCTGATACGGGAGGGGAAGCCGAGGGGGCCCGGTCGACGGACCGGGCCCCCTCGAAGCTGTTTCCGGCCTCCCGGCCCTATCCCGTTCCGGTGGCGCATGACCCGGCGGTCCGAGGAGACTGGAGCGGCAGCGGCCAGCCAGGGAGGCGTCAGCCATGTCACTCGCCCGCGTCCACAACTTCACGATCTCGCTCGACGGCTTCGGTACCGGTGAGGGGCTCAGCCGTGACGCGCCGTTCGGCCACGCCGGCGAGAGGCTCCACCAGTGGATGTTCACCACCAGGTTCTGGCACGAGATGACCGGTCAGTCCGGCGGGACCGGCGGCACCGACGACGCCTTCGCACAGCAGTTCGCACCCGGGATCGGTGCCGAGATCATGGGCGCCGGGAAGTTCGGCCCGCCCGGCTGGCACGAGGACCCGGACTGGAAGGGGTGGTGGGGGCCCAACCCGCCCTTCCACACACCGACCTTCGTCCTCACCCATCACACACGCCCGCCGATCGAGATGGAGGGCGGTACGACCTTCCACTTCCTCGACACGTCACCCGCCGAGGCGCTCGAAACGGCCCGCAAGGCCGCGGACGGCCAGGACGTACGCATCGGCGGCGGGCCCACCGTCGTCCGCGACTTCCTCGCCGCCGGACTCGTCGACCACCTGCACGTCGTGGTGGCCCCGGTGCTGCTGGGCCGGGGCGTACGCCTCTGGGACGGCCTGGAGGGCGTCGAGAAGGACTACGAGGTCGAGGCCACGTCCTCGCCCACCGGGGTCACGCATGTGACGTTCACCCGCGCGAGCAACTGAACACAACGGATCCAGCTCACCTCAGAAGAAGACCCCGCACCGCAGCAGCACATTCGCGTACGGCCGAGCCTCCCCCGTCCGTACGACCAGCCGCGCCCCCGCCGACAGCTCCTTGAGCCGCTCGTGCGAGACGAGCGTGAGGTCGCCGTCGGGAAAGTGCCCGTCCAGCAGCTTCGCGGCCCCCGGATTCGCTCCCCGTACCTCCGCCGCAGCCGTCGCGCCCTCCACCACCAGCTCTGTCAGCAACCCGTCGAGCACCTCCGCGAAGGACGGCACCCCGGCCCGGAAGGCCAGGTCGACGACGCGCGGCCCGGCCGGGATCGGCATACCGGCGTCGCACACCAGCACCCCGTCCCCGTGCCCCAACTCGGCGAGCGCGCCCGCGAGATGACGGTTCAGGATTCCGCCGCGCTTCATAGAGCCTCGACCTCCTCAGCCGTGGGAAAGGAGTCCTGAGCCCCGGCCCGCGTCACCGCGACCGCGCCCACCCGGGCCGCGTACGCCGCCGCCTCCGTCAACGACTCGCCCGCGCCCAGCCGCCAGGCCAGCGCCGCCGTGAACGCGTCACCCGCCCCCGTCGTGTCCACGGCCTCCACCGGCACCGACGGCACCCGCACCCGCTCCCCGGCCCGTACGGCGACCAACGCGCCCTCCGCGCCCAGGGTGATGACGACCGAGCGCGGCCCGAGCGCGAGCAGCGTCTTCGCCCAGTCCTCCGGCGAGTCGCCCAACTCGGCGTCCGCACCGGCGATCACCCGGGCCTCGTGCTCGTTCACGATCAACGGGTCGCAGGCGGCCAGGACTTCACGCGGCAGCGGGCGCGGCGGGGAGGGATTCAGTACGAACCGGCCCTCGGGAGCCAGGTTCCGTACGACCTCCACCACCGACTCCAGCGGAATCTCCAGCTGCGCCGACACCACCCGCGAGGCCTGGAACAGGCTCCCCGCGGCCCGGATGTCCTCGGCCGCCAGCCGCCCGTTGGCCCCCGGCGACACCACGATGCTGTTGTCGCCGGACGGATCCACCGTGATCAGCGCGACCCCCGTCGGCGCCCCGCCGACCAGCACGCCCACCGTGTCGACACCGGCACCCCGCATCGAGTCCAGCAGCAGCCGGCCGTGACCGTCGTTGCCGACCCGCGCCAGGAGCGCCGTACGGGCCCCCAACCGGGCCGCTGCGACTGCCTGGTTGGCGCCCTTGCCGCCCGGGTGGACCACCAGGTCGGAACCGAGCACCGTCTCACCGGCCGCGGGCCGCCGCTCCACCACGGTCACCAGATCGGCGTTGGCCGACCCCACGACCAGCAGGTCGTAGTCGTACATGAACATTCTCCCCATACACATCAGTTGTACCGGCCGACCACTGCCTTCGGCGCCCAGCCGCCGAACTCAGCCGCCGAACTCCGCCACGTTCTCCTTCGTGACGACCTTCACCGGCACCATCACCGTCTTCTCGACACTCTCGTCCTCGGCGACCCGCAGCGCGTTCTCCACCGCGATCTTCCCCAACTCCTCGGGCTGCTGGGCGACCGACGCGTACAGCGAGCCGTTCGCGACCGCCTTCAGCCCGTCCGTCGTACCGTCGAAGCCGATCACCGACACCGACTTGCCCGCCTTGCTGCCGAGCGCCTTGATCGCGCCGAGCGCCATCTCGTCGTTCTCGGCGAAGACACCGCCGATGTCGGGGTTGGCCTGGAGGAGGTTGGTCATGACGTCCAGGCCCTTGGTGCGGTCCCAGTCGGCGGTCTGCCTGGCGACGACCTGGATGCCCGGGTAGGCCTTCAGCCCCTCCGCGAAACCGGCGCCGCGCTCCCGGCTCGCGGAGGTGCCCGCCATGCCCTGCAGGATCACGATCTTGCCCCGGCCGCCCAGCTTCTCGGCGAGTTCCTTCGCGGCGAGCTTGCCGCCGGTGACGTTGTCGGAGGCGACGAACGACGCGCTGTCGGCGTTGTTCACCGAGCGGTCGACGGCGATCAGCGGGATGCCTGTCCTGTTCACGGCCTTCGCCGCCGGAGTGACGGCGTCCGAGTCGACGGCGTTGACGACGATCACGTCGAGCCCCGAACTGGTGAAGTTCTGGAGTTGGTTGGCCTGCTGCGAGGCGTCGTTCTGAGCGTCGGTGACGGTGAGGTCCACGCCGAGCTTCTCCGCCTCGGCCTGGGCGCCCGCCCGCAGCGACACGTAGAAGGGGTTGTTCAGGGTGGAG
Organism: Streptomyces sp. GQFP; assembly: GCF_021545335.1. GTDB lineage: Bacteria > Actinomycetota > Actinomycetes > Streptomycetales > Streptomycetaceae > Streptomyces. The sequence goes on from NZ_CP089312.1 coordinate 6,769,555, forward strand.
ATGGCCAGGCCCACCTTCGGGGTCGCCGAGGCCGAGCCGCCGTTGTGCAGCAGCGAGGTCGCGCCGATGACGGCCACGGTCACCACGGCCGCCAGCCCGTACGTCGCCGCCTGCCTGCCCCGGCCGCCCCCGGCACCGCCGATGCCCGAGGCCACCGGGGTCGTCGCGCCCGCCTTGCGGCGCACCGTGTCCAGCAGCACCGCCAGCGCGATGACGACACCGATCACGACCTGCTGCCAGAAGGCGGACACGTTCAGCAGGTTGAGTCCGTTGCGCAGCACCGCCAGGATCAGCGCGCCGATGAGCGTGCCGGACGCCTTGCCGGTGCCGCCCGCGAGCGAGGCACCGCCGATGACGACCGCGGCGATCGCGTCCAGCTCGTAGCCGCTGGCGGCCTGCGGCTGCGCGGAGGAGAGCCGGGACGCCAGCACGATGCCCGCGACCGCCGCGAACAGACCCGACAGGGCGTAGATGGCGAGCTTCTGCTTCTTCACCCGCAGCCCGGACAGCCGCGCGGCTTCCTCGTTGCCGCCGATCGCGTACATGGAGCGCCCCAGGTACGTACGGGCGAGGACGAACGCAGTGATGAGCCCCATGGCCACCATCACCAGCACGGGCACCGGCAGCCAGCCGCCCAGCGTGTCACCGAGGTGCGAGACCGACCCGGGGAACGCGATCGGCGAACCCTGCGAGATCACCAGCGACAGCCCGCGCCCCACGGACAGCATGGCGAGCGTCGCGATGAACGGCGGCAGTTTGCCGTACGAGATCAGGAAGCCGTTGACCAGACCGCACACGATGCCGGTGACGACGGCCAGGAGCACGGCTATCGCGACCGGTACGCCCTCCGAAGTCGCCGCCCAGGCAAGGACGGTGGCCGAAAGCGCGGCGACCGAACCGACCGAGAGGTCGATGCCCGCCGAGACGATCACGAAGGTCACGCCGAAGGCGAGAACGGCGGTCACGGCCGCCTGGACGCCCACGTTGAGCAGGTTGTCCGTCGTCAGGAAGTCGCCGGACAGCGCCGACATCGCGATGACCAGGACGATGAGCGCGGTCAGCGCGCCGTTGTCGAGCAGGACGCGGCGCAGGCCGCTCGTGGCGCCACTCGCGCCCGTCGTGCTCTTGAGCGTGTCAGTGGCCACGGGAGCCCTCCACAGCAGTAGTTCCATTGTCAGTACTGACGGCGAGAGCCATCACGGAGTCCTGGGTGGCCTCGGCGGCCGTGAGTTCACCGGCGATCCGGCCCTGCGCCATCACCAGCACCCGGTCGCTCATCCCGAGCACCTCGGGCAGATCGCTGGAGATCATCAGTACGGCGGCACCGGCGGCCGTCAGCTCGTTGATCAGCTGGTAGATCTCGACCTTGGCGCCGACGTCGATCCCGCGCGTCGGCTCGTCGAGGATCAGCACCTTGGTGTTCGCGAGCAGCCACTTGCCGATGACGACCTTCTGCTGGTTGCCGCCGGACAACGTCCGCACATGCTGGCCGAGTCCGGCCATCCGCACGCCCAGCTGCCCGGCGACCTTCGCGGCGGCGGCGCGCTGCCCCTTGAGGTCGACAAGACCGCCCTTGGACGAGGACCGCAGGGTGACCAGGCCGAGGTTCTCCTCGACGGAGGCGTCGAGCACCAGCCCCTGCCCCTTGCGGTCCTCCGGTACGAGCCCGATCCCGGCGGCCATGGCGGCCCCGACATCGCTCCCGCGCACGGCGGCACCCGCGACGGACACGGACCCCTTGTCGTACGGATCGGCGCCGAACACGGCACGCGCGACCTCCGTACGCCCGGCCCCGACCAGCCCCGCGATGCCGACGACCTCACCGGCCCGCACCTCGAAGCCGATGTCGTGGAAGACACCGTCCCTGGTGAGCCCCTCCACCTTGAGAAGGGCGGCGCCGGCGTCGGTGGCCTCACGCGGGTACTGCTGTTCGATGGACCGCCCGACCATCAGCCGTACGAGTTCGTCCTCGGGTGTATCGGCAGCAACCTGCCCGACACTCTTGCCGTCGCGGATGACGGTCACCCGATCCCCCAGAGCGGCGATCTCCTCCAGGTGATGGGTGATGAAGACGATTCCGACGCTGTCCTCGCGCAGGGTGCGCACGATCGCGAACAGTTTCTCGACCTCCTCGGAGGTGAGCACGGCGGTCGGCTCGTCCATGATCAGCACGCGGGCGTTCAGACTCAGCGCCTTCGCGATCTCGACCATCTGGAGCCGCGCGATCCCGAGTTCACGCACCCGCGCGCGTGGGGACACGTTTACGCCGACCCGCTCCAGCAGGACGGCGGCCTCGGCCTCCATCCGCTTGCGGTCGATCATCCCGTAGCGGCGCGGCTGCCGCCCCAGGAAGATGTTCTCGGCGACCGTCAGATCGGGAACGAGGTTGAACTCCTGGTAGATGGTGGCGATCCCGAGGCGCTCGGAGTCCTGCGCGCCATGGATGCGCACCTCCTCGCCGCCGACCAGGATCCGGCCGGAGTCGGGGGTGTAGGCGCCCGAGAGCATCTTGATGAGCGTGCTCTTGCCGGCACCGTTCTCGCCGAGCAGCACGTGCACCTCACCGCGGCGCAGACCGAAGTCGACGCCGTCGAGCGCCACCACGCCGGGGAAGGCCTTCCGTATGCCCTCGATGCGCAGCAACTCGTCCGGGTTGCTCACGACTGGCTCCTGTTCGTTACGGGGGGCGCTTCCAGGGGAGTGGGTTCCAGAGGCGGCGGCTCACCGCACGACCGCCGCACGACGAGCCGCGCGGCCAGCGTCACGGACTGCGGGGGCCGCCCCTCGATCACGTCGACCAGCGCCCGGACGGCGGCCCGCCCCAGCTCACCGGTGGGCTGCGCGACGGCCGTGACCGGCGGATCGGTGTGCACGAACCACGGGATGTCGTCGAAGGCCGCGAGCGCGATGTCCCGCGGAACACGCATCCCGCGCGCGCGTACGGCGTCCAGCGCGCCCAGCGCCATCAGGTTGTCGGCCGCGAACACGACCTCGGGCGGCTCGGCCAGATCGAGGAAGGCGTCGGTCACCCGGCGGCCGCTCTCGGCCTGGAAGTCGCCCTGCCCGATGTAGGCGTCGGGGAGTGGCAGTCCGTACTCCGCCAGGGCCTCCCTGAAGGCCTCGACGCGCTCACTGCCGGTCGTGGTGGCCGCAGGGCCCGCGACGATCGCGAGCCGCCGGTGACCGAGCCCGTGCAGGTGCGAGACGAGATCCCGCACCGCGGGGCGCCCGTCCGCCCGTACGACCGGTACGTCCACCCCCGGGATCCACCGGTCGACGAACACCATCGGCGTCCCCCCGCGCGCGGCGTCCAGCATCAGCGGGGAGCCGCCGTCGGTGGGGGAGACCAGGAGGCCGTCGATACGGCGGTCCAGGAGGTTGCGTACGTGGTGGTCCTGGAGGTCGGGCCGCTCGTCGGCGTTGCCGATGATGACGCTGTAGCCCAGCGCGCGGGCCTCCTCCTCGACGGAGCGGGCCAGTTCGGTGAAGTAGGGGTTCATCACGTCGCTGATGACCAGGCCGAGGGTGCGGGTCTGGTCGGTGCGCAGCGACCGGGCGACGGCGTTCGGGCGGTAGCCCAGCGCCTCGACGGCGGCCAGCACGCGCGTGCGTGCGTCGACGCTGACCGACGGATGGTCGTTCAGGACCCGCGACACCGTGGCGACGGACACCCCCGCCTCGGCAGCGACGTCCTTGATGCTCGCCATCGCCGGACCACCTCCTTGTGGTTCCGTGGAATCGTTTACACGACTCGCTGGAGACCGATTGGAATCGATTACACGCGGGTAAATCAAGCCCCTGGCCGATTCCCGATACCGGATCGTGATACGCGACGCTCAGGTGAGCGCGGCCTCCGGGCGTCTTGGGTGTGCGGTCGCGGGCTCGGGCGGGGCGATTCAGGCTGGACGTACGGAGTAGTTCCCTCTAGGCCCGTGAGCGGACCGGAGTGGAGGAGTCATGACAGCGGCGACCCGAAGCGACGTCCCCGTCGCGCTCGAAGGCGGTGGCGTGGAGTTGCGTACGCAGGTGATCGGAGGGGGCTTCTCGGTCGGCTACGTGACCCTGCCGCAGGGCACGGACATGGGCCCGGCGTTCAAGGGCCTGCCCGGCGACGCCTGCCAGTGCCCGCACTGGGGATATCTGCTCAAGGGCAGGATCCTGATGCACACGGACGAGGGCGACGAGACGTACGAGGCGGGGCAGGCGTACTACTGGGCGCCCGGCCATGTCCCGGAGGCCCTGGAGGACAGCGAGCTGGTGGAGTTCTCGCCGACGGAGGATTTCGGGAGGGTGATCGACCACGTCAAGTCCGCCATGGGGTGACGGCCTTCGGGTGGGCGTCGTCTACAGCCCCCGGCCGACTGTCGGTGCCTGGCGGTAGCGTCGGATCATGTCGAATCAGGCGGGCGGCGGTCCGAAGCAGACGGCGCAGGGGGAACGGCGCCTGGCCGTCCTCGAAGGTGTGCTCGAACGCATCACGTACGCCAACGAGGAGAACGGCTACACGGTCGCCCGTGTCGACACAGGCCGGGGCGCGGGCGACCTCCTCACCGTCGTGGGCGCGCTGCTCGGCGCCCAGGCCGGCGAGTCCCTGCGCATGGAGGGCCGTTGGGGCTCCCATCCGCAGTACGGCAAGCAGTTCACCGTCGAGAACTACACGACCGTCCTGCCCGCCACCATCCAGGGCATCCGCCGCTATCTGGGCTCGGGCCTGGTCAAGGGCATCGGCCCGGTCTTCGCCGACCGGATCACCCAGCACTTCGGCCTGGACACCCTCCGGATCATCGAGGAGGAGCCCAAGCGGCTCGTCGAGGTGCCGGGGCTCGGCCCCAAGCGCACGAAGAAGATCGCCGACGCCTGGGAGGAACAGAAGGCGATCAAGGAGGTCATGCTCTTCCTCCAGAGCGTCGAGGTGTCCACGTCCATCGCCGTGCGCATCTACAAGAAGTACGGCGACGCCTCGATCTCCGTCGTCAAGAACCAGCCCTACCGCCTCGCCTCCGACGTCTGGGGCATCGGCTTCCTCACCGCCGACAAGATCGCCCAGTCCGTCGGCATCCCGCACGACAGCCCCGAGCGAGTCAAGGCGGGCCTGCAGTACGCCCTTTCGCAGGCCACCGACCAGGGCAACTGCTATCTCCCCGAGGAACGCCTGATCGCGGACGCGGTGAAGCTCCTCCAGGTCGACACGGGCCTCGTCATCGAGTGCCTCGCCGAACTCGCGGCACCCCCGGAGGAGGGCGAGGACCCGGGCGTCGTACGGGAGAAGGTGCCCGGCCCCGACGGCGACTCGGAGCCCGTGACGGCCGTCTACCTGGTCCCCTTCCACCGCGCCGAACTCTCCCTCTCCGCCCAGCTGTTGCGCCTCCTGCGCACCCGGGAGGACCGGATGCCCGCCTTCCACGACGTGGCCTGGGACAAGGCCCTGTCCTGGCTCCAGGGGCGTACGGGGGCCGATCTCGCCCCCGAGCAGGAGGCGGCCGTCCGGCTCGCGCTGACCGAGAAGGTCGCCGTCCTCACCGGCGGCCCCGGCTGCGGCAAGTCCTTCACGGTCCGCTCGATCGTGGAGCTGGCGAAGGCCAAGAAGGCCAAGGTCGTCCTCGCCGCCCCGACAGGGCGTGCCGCCAAGCGCCTCGCCGAACTCACCGGCGCCGAGGCCTCCACCGTCCACCGCCTCCTGGAACTGAAACCCGGCGGCGACGCGGCCTACGACAAGGACCGCCCGCTCGACGCCGACCTGGTGGTCGTGGACGAGGCCTCGATGCTCGACCTGCTCCTCGCCAACAAGCTGGTGAAGGCGGTCCCGCCGGGAGCACACCTGCTGTTCGTCGGAGACGTGGACCAACTCCCCAGCGTCGGCGCGGGCGAGGTGCTCCGCGACCTGCTGGCCGACGGCAGCCCGGTCCCCGCCGTCCGGCTCACCAAGGTCTTCCGGCAGGCCCAGCAGTCGGGCGTCGTGACCAACGCGCACCGGATCAACTCCGGGCAGCATCCGGTCACCGACGGCATGAAGGACTTCTTCCTCTTCGTCGAGGACGACACGGAGGAGGCCGGCCGCCTCACCGTGGATGTGGCCGCACGGCGAATTCCGGCGAAGTTCGGCCTCGATCCCCGACGGGACGTCCAGGTGCTCGCGCCGATGCACCGGGGCCCGGCGGGCGCCGGCAACCTCAACGGGCTGCTCCAGCAGGCGATCACACCGGGCCGCCCGGACCTCCCGGAGAAGCGGTTCGGCGGCCGGGTCTTCCGGATCGGCGACAAGGTCACGCAGATCCGCAACAACTACGACAAGGGCGAGAACGGTGTCTTCAACGGCACGGTCGGCGTCGTGACTTCGTTGGACGAGGTGGAACAGCGCCTCACGGTGCTGACGGACGAGGACGAGGAGGTGCCGTACGACTTCGACGAACTGGACGAACTCGCCCACGCCTACGCCGTGACCATCCACCGCTCCCAGGGCAGCGAGTACCCGGCGGTGGTCATCCCGGTCACCACGGGCGCGTGGATGATGCTCCAGCGCAACCTTCTGTATACGGCCGTCACCCGGGCGAAGAAGCTGGTCGTCCTGGTCGGATCGCGCAAGGCGATCGGCCAGGCGGTGCGCACGGTTTCGGCGGGACGGCGTTGTACGGCACTGGATTTCAGACTGCGGTCGCAGGGGTAACGGGACCGGTACGGGACCGGTGTCGGAGCGATCGCGAAAAATGATCGATCAAATGAGTCACAAAGGTCACAGGGGACTTCCGGAACCAGGGCGAAGGGGGGCAGGATGAGTAGGTTGGCGGCACTGAGTGCCGCCAATAGGCCCAATGGTCGACCCCGAGTGCACTCTCCTGCGCCAAATGGGGGATGGTAGAGACAGTCAGGGCACCTCGAAGAAGAGGCACTACGTCGGTGAGGGATGACGTGAGCGAGCACACCAATAACGCTGTAGTACTGCGGTTCGGCGACGGCGAGTACACCTACCCGGTGATCGACAGCACCGTCGGCGACAAGGGCTTCGACATCGGGAAGCTCCGCGCTCAGACCGGTCTGGTGACCCTGGACAGCGGCTACGGCAACACCGCCGCCTATAAATCCGCCGTCACCTACCTCGACGGTGAGCAGGGCATCCTGCGGTACCGCGGCTACCCGATCGAGCAGTTGGCCGAGCGCTCCACCTTCCTCGAGGTGGCGTTCCTGCTCATCAACGGCGAGCTGCCGACCGTGGACGAGCTCGCCGTGTTCAAGAACGAGATCACGCAGCACACCCTGCTGCACGAGGACGTCAAGAACTTCTACCGCGGCTTCCCGCGTGACGCGCACCCGATGGCGATGCTGTCGTCGGTCGTCTCGGCGCTGTCGACCTTCTACCAGGACAGCCACAACCCGTTCGACGAGAAGCAGCGCAACCTCTCGACGATCCGGCTGCTCGCCAAGCTTCCGACGATCGCCGCGTACGCGTACAAGAAGTCGATCGGTCACCCCTTCGTCTACCCGCGCAACGACCTCGGTTACGTCGAGAACTTCCTCCGCATGACGTTCTCGGTGCCGGCGCAGGAGTACGACCTCGACCCGGTCGTCGTCTCCGCCCTCGACAAGCTGCTCATCCTGCACGCCGACCACGAGCAGAACTGTTCGACGTCGACGGTCCGCCTGGTCGGCTCCTCCCAGGCGAACATGTTCGCGTCGATCTCGGCCGGCATCTCCGCGCTCTGGGGCCCGCTGCACGGCGGCGCCAACCAGTCCGTCCTGGAGATGCTGGAGGGCATCCAGGCCAACGGCGGCGATGTCGACTCCTTCATCCGCAAGGTGAAGAACAAGGAGGACGGCGTCCGCCTGATGGGCTTCGGCCACCGGGTGTACAAGTCCTTCGACCCGCGCGCGAAGATCATCAAGGCTGCCGCGCACGACGTCCTCTCGGCCCTCGGCAAGTCCGACGAGCTGCTGGACATCGCGCTGAAGCTGGAGGAGCACGCGCTCTCCGACGACTACTTCGTCTCGCGCAACCTCTACCCGAACGTCGACTTCTACACGGGCCTCATCTACCGCGCGATGGGCTTCCCGACGGAGATGTTCACGGTCCTGTTCGCCCTGGGCCGCCTCCCGGGCTGGATCGCCCAGTGGCACGAGATGATCAAGGAGCCCGGCTCACGCATCGGGCGCCCGCGCCAGATCTACACGGGTGTGGTGGAGCGGGACTTCGTCCCGGTAGAGCAGCGCTGAGAGCTCCGCAGGAAGTGCGGTACTGAAGCCGCGGGTCCGTCGTGGCTGGTCGCGCAGTTCCCCGCGCCCCTTTGGGGCGCGGGTGAACCGCGCCTGACTTCGCGCGGACCCTGTTTTGCCAAAGCGGAAGGCGCCCTGCCGACGGTCCCCCCACGGGCCGGCGTACAGGGCGCCTTCCCATGTCCCGGTGCGGATTCCCCCCACGGGATCCGGCCGGGCGTTCGAGAGGACAGCGCCTGAATTCGCTATCACTGGTATGCAGGCTGCCGAAGCTGCCGTTGTGTTGAGCAGAACGAGCAAAACTCGTCGCACTCCTGCTGTGTGCGGTCTGCCGGGACGCGCACGCTGGGGTGGGCCGCTCAAGCTTCCCGGTGTACGTGTCCCGGCAACGCATTTCCGAGGACGTCCCCCAAGACATCCTCAGACGTCAGCCAACGCCCCCCAAGACGCTGTCTGACATCGCCAACTTAGACCTTCGAAGCCCTTCGATGGTTACCTTCACAGCACTGTGATCTGCGTCTCTCGCATTTGTCCTTCGGATACGCCAGATCCCGGTTGTCGCGACCGGGACCCCAGCGTAAGGATGATGCGGGAGCCTTGTGAAGAGCTTATGTGAGGCTCGCGTTGGACTCCATAGGCTCTTTGACAACGACTTGGGCATACTCACGGTAACTTCGGGCAGATCCCGGCTGCCCTCAGCGGAACGTACGCAGTCGGAGGCTGTTCGTCACCACGAACACCGACGAGAACGCCATCGCGGCCCCCGCGATCATCGGATTGAGCAGTCCGGCGGCGGCCAGCGGCAGCGCGGCCACGTTGTAGCCGAAGGCCCACAGCAGGTTGCCCTTGATGGTCGTGAGCGTCTTCCGGGACAGCCGGATGGCGTCGGCGGCCACCCGCAGATCCCCGCGCACGAGTGTCAGATCGCTCGCCTCGATCGCCGCGTCCGTGCCCGTACCCATCGCCAGGCCCAGATCTGCGGTCGCCAGCGCCGCCGCGTCGTTGACCCCGTCGCCGACCATCGCGACGGCGCGCCCCTCGTCCTGCAGCCGCCGTACGACGTCGACCTTCTCCTCGGGCAGCACCTCGGCGATGACATCCGCGGAGTCGATCCCGACGGCCTTCGCGACCGCCTCCGCGACCGCCCGGTTGTCCCCGGTCAGCAGCACCGGCGTGAGCCCCAGAGCGCGCAGCTCGCGCACGGCCTCGGCGCTGGTCTCCTTGACCGCGTCGGCGACGGTGAGGACACCGCGTGCCACCCCGTCCCAGGCCACCACGACGGCCGTACGTCCGCCGCTCTCGGCCTCGGCCTTCGCGCGGGCCAATTCCTCCGGGAGCGGCTCCGACAGCCCGTCCACGAGCCGCCCCACGGCCACCTCGTGGCCGTCCACCCGCCCTCGTACGCCCCGCCCCGGCACGTTCTCGAAGGACGCGACCTCCGGCAGCGCCCCGACCCGTTCCTCCGCCCCCGCCGCGATCGCCCGCGCGACCGGATGCTCGGAGGCGTGTTCGAGGGCGCCCGCGAGTCGCAGTACCTGCTTCTCGTCGGCGCCCTCGGCGACGTACACCTCCTGGAGAGTCATACGTCCCGTCGTCACCGTGCCCGTCTTGTCCAGGACGATCGTGTCGACGCGGCGCGTGGACTCCAGGACCTCGGGGCCCCTGATGAGGATGCCGAGCTGCGCCCCGCGCCCGGTGCCGACCATGAGCGCGGTCGGCGTGGCGAGCCCCAGCGCACAGGGGCAGGCGATGATCAGCACGGCGACGGCGGCGGTGAAGGCGGAGACGGTCTCGCCCGTGACCCCGAGCCAGACCCCGAACGTACCGACGGCGATCAGCAGCACCACCGGGACGAAGATCCCGGAGATCCGGTCGGTGAGCCGCTGCACCTCGGCCTTGCCGTTCTGCGCGTCCTCCACCAGCCGGGCCATCCGCGCGAGTTGGGTGTCCGCGCCGACCCGGGTGGCCTCGACGACCAGCCGGCCCCCGACGTTCACGGTCGCACCGGTGACGGCGTCCCCGGCACCGACATCGACCGGCACGGACTCGCCGGTCAGCATCGAGGCGTCGACCGCAGAGACACCCTCGACGACGGTGCCGTCGGTGGCGACCTTCTCGCCGGGCCGTACGACGAACCGGTCCCCGATCGCCAACTCACCCACGGGAACGCGCACTTCACGCCCACCGCGCAGCACGGAGACGTCCTTGGCACCGAGTTGCATCAGCGCACGCAATGCAGCACCCGAACGCCGCTTGGCGCGGGCTTCCAGATAACGCCCGAGAAGGATGAACGCGACGACTCCGGCGGCGACTTCGAGATAGATCTCGGAGGCACCACCGGCGCCGGCCCGGGAGGCGGTGAACGAAAAACTCTCCCGCACCCCCATCCCGTCCATGCCGTCCATCCCGGGCATCGCGGCTCTGCCCGCGTCGCCCCAGAACAGTGCCCACAGGGACCAGCCGAAAGCGGCGAGCGTACCGACCGACACCAGGGTGTCCATCGTGGCCGCGCCGTGCCGCGCGTTGGTGAACGCGGCCCGGTGGAACGGCAGTCCGCCCCAGACGACGACCGGCGAGGCGAGCGTCAGCGCGAGCCATCGCCAGTTGTCGAACTGGAGCGCGGGAATCATGGACATCAGGACGACGGGCGCGGCGAGCAGGGCGGAGACGAGGAGCCGCTGCCGGAGCGCGCCCAACTCGGGGTCGTCGTCACGCTCGGCAGGAGCCGCCGCCACCGGTACCGGTGGCGGCGGCTCCTCGGCGGTGTACCCCGTCTTCACGACGGTGGCGATCAGATCGCCGACCCCGACCCCGTCGGCGTACGAGACCTTGGCCTTCTCCGTCGCGTAGTTGACCGTCGCGGAGACGCCCTCCATACGGTTGAGCTTCTTCTCGACGCGGGCCGCGCACGAGGCGCAGGTCATCCCGCCGATGGCCAGCTCGACCTCGTAGGGAGTGGCTATAGGGGTGCCGGTGCCGGTGCTGATCATGGTGGCCGCGCCCGTCCGTCCGTACGGTCAGACCCGGCCGGCCAGCTCGAAGCCCGCCTCGTCCACCGCGGCGCGGACGGCGGCCTCGTCGAGCGGGGCCTCGGACACGACGGTGACCTCACCGGTGGCGGCGACGGCCTGCACGGAGGTCACCCCGGCCAGCTCCGAGATCTCGCTCGACACCGAGCCCTCGCAGTGCCCGCAGCTCATTCCGGTCACCTGGTAGACGGCGGTGACGGAACCCTGGGTGTCGGTCTGAGCGGTCATGTCGTTGCTCCTCTGCGAAGTGTCGTCGGGGGCGTCATCGTGGCGCACAAGCCCTGTGACCCCACTGGCCCCTTGTGAGTCTCACCCTACTATACCCCTGGGGGGTACTTCACTCGTGACAGTGGCAAGATCTCCGGTACGAGAGACGGCGACTGCGAAGGCGAGGGGCCCATGCGTGCGGTGGTGTTCGAGCGGTACGGGGAGTCGGCCGAGGTACGGGAGGTGCCGGACCCGGTGCCCGCGCCGCACGGCGTCGTGGTGCGCGTCGAGGCCACCGGGCTGTGCCGCAGCGACTGGCACGGCTGGATGGGCCACGACTCCGACATCGCGCTGCCGCACGTGCCGGGCCATGAACTCGCGGGTGTCGTCGAGGCGGTCGGCGCCGGAGTGACCGGCTGGCGTTCCGGCGACCGGGTGACGGTCCCCTTCGTCTGCGCCTGCGGAAGCTGCCCGTCGTGCGCGGCCGGGGACCAGCAGGTGTGCGAGCGGCAGACCCAGCCGGGGTTCACGCACTGGGGTTCGTTCGCGGAGTTCGTGGCGCTGGACCACGCCGACGTGAACCTGGTCGCCGTACCGGAGGGCATGTCCTACGCCACGGCGGCCTCACTGGGCTGCCGGTTCGCGACGGCGTACCGCGCGGTCGTCCAGCAGGGCCGGGTGGCGGCGGGGGAGTGGGTCGCGGTGCACGGGTGCGGCGGGGTTGGCCTGTCGGCGGTGATGATCGCGGCGGCGGCCGGGGCGAGGGTGGTCGCGGTGGACGTGTCACCCGGGGCCCTGGAGTTGGCGCGGAAGTTCGGCGCGGTGGAGTGCGTGAACGCGGCGACGACGGGCGACACGGCAGCGGCGGTACGCGACCTGACGGGCGGCGGCGCCCACGTGTCCCTGGACGCACTCGGCTCACCGGTAACCTGCGCGTCCTCGGTGAACAGCCTGCGCCGCAGAGGCCGCCACGTCCAGGTGGGCCTGCTGCCGTCTTCCGAGGGCACGACCCCGGTCCCGATGGCCCGCGCGATCGCCCTGGAACTCGAACTCCTGGGCAGCCACGGCATGGCGGCCCACACCTACCCGCCGATGCTGGAACTGGTCCGGGCGGGTGTACTACGCCCGGACCTCCTGGTCACGTCCACGATCCCCCTGACGGAATCCCCGACGGCCCTGGCGGAGATGGGCACGGCGTCGGGGGCGGGGGCGACGGTGATCGAGCCGTGGCGCTGAACCAGATTCACCTCGCCCCCGCCGGACGGGCTGGGTATTTCAGCCCGTCCGGCGTTTGAGGACGAGCGCGTTCAGCGCGACAAGGGGGGTCTGGGGGCGCAGCCCCCAGGGATGGGAACGGGTAGGGGCGGCGGGGGCGAAAGAAACCCTGCTCAGTCGTCTCTTCGGCCCCGGTTCCCCGGCCGCGCCGCGACCCACGCCCGCACAGTATCCGCGTACCAGAAGGGCTTCCCGCTCTCCACATGGTCGGGCGGGGGCAGCAGGCCGTGCTTGCGGTACGAGCGGACGGTGTCCGGCTGGACGCGGATGTGTGCGGCGATCTCTTTGTACGACCAGAGCCGTCGGTCGGTCATCGGTGCACCTCCCTGCGCGCGTCACGGGGTCGGCCAGGGTCGGCCGTCGGGGGAGCCGGACGCGGCGCTTGGCGATCACAAGGCCTTTGCCCGGTGAACACCCTGCGGTGACCCTGGGTAATCGACTGTTGACGTGGCGTAGCGAAGAACCCGCGTACGCGCGACATGTGTGACGAGAGGGGGTTGTTTGTGACGCGAGTGCCACAAAGGCGCACGCCCGCAGACCGGAGTGGTGAGTTGACCTGCGGGTGTACGCCCAGTAGGAGGAGCGGGGAACTGCGCGACCAGCCACGACGGGCCCCGCAGCCGCCCGACTACCCCTTACCGTCCCGCCCGTGGAGCGTTACGCCCCGCAAGATCGAAGAAACGCCCGAGTCCGCTGCGCGATAGGCAGCGGAGCGTCCGGCTCGCACGGATACATGTCCTGCTCGACGATCGCGAACAGCTCCACGTCCAGCTTCTGCGCGGCAGCCAGCACCGGACCCAACTCCGGTACGCCGGCCGGCGGCTCGCACATCACGCCGCGGGCGACCGCCGGACCGAACGGGACCTCGTTCGCCCGTACGTCCGCGAGGATCTCAGGGTCGACCTGCTTGAGGTGGAGGTACCCGATCCGCTCGCCGTAGGTCTCGATCAGCTTGACGCTGTCGCCGCCGCAGTAGGCGTAGTGGCCCGTGTCCAGGCACAGCGAGACGAGCGACGAGTCGGTGCCGTCGAGGAAGCGTGTGACGTTCGCCTCGCTGTCGATGTGGGTGTCGGCGTGCGGGTGGACGACGATCTGCAGGCCGTACCGCTCCCGCACCTCGTGGCCCAGCCGCTCGGTCAGCGAGGTGAGGTTTCGCCACTGCTCGGGCGTCAGCGTGTCCGGCTCCAGCACCTCGCCGGTCTTGTCGTCCCGCCAGAAGGACGGGATGACCACCAGGTGGGACGCCTCCATGGCCTGCGCGAGCACCGCGTTGTCCGCGACGTGCGCCCAGGTCTTCTCCCAGACGGACTCGCCGTGGTGCAGCCCGGTGAAGACCGTGCCGGCGGACACCTTCAGGCCGCGCTTGGCCGTCTCCTCGGTGAGGACGGCGGGGTCGGTCGGCAGGTACCCGTACGGGCCCAGCTCGATCCACTCGTACCCGGACTGCGAGACCTCGTCGAGGAAGCGCTGCCAGGGAACCTGCTTGGGGTCGTCCGGGAACCACACGCCCCAGGAGTCGGGCGCCGAGCCGATCCTGATGCGCGACAGCGGGGATCCCGACGGGGAGGAAGGGGACTGAGGCGACAACGTAGTCATGGGCGCCAGCTTCAGCCGATGCCGGGACGCGTGTCAAGGTCTGGTCCGAATGTCCGGACAAAGTATTGACAGGGCTCCGGGAGGCGGGCTAGACCTGACTGCGAGCCGCTGTGTCGCGAAGTGATGCGAAGAGACACGAAGAGACGCGAAGAGAACCGAGGGGAAGTCGATGGCGTACGACCTGATCACCATGGGGCGGATCGGAGTGGACCTGTATCCACTGCAGACCGGTGTGCCGCTCGCCCAGGTGACGTCCTTCGGAAAGTTCCTCGGCGGATCGGCGACGAACGTCGCGGTCGCCGCGTCCCGCCTCGGGCGGAGCACCGCGGTGATCACGCGGACCGGCGACGACGCCTTCGGCCGGTATCTGCACGACGCCCTGCGCGACTTCGGCGTCGACGACCGCTGGGTCACGTCGGTCCCCGGGCTCAACACCCCGGTCACGTTCTGCGAGGTGTTCCCGCCGGACGACTTCCCGCTGTACTTCTACCGCCAGCCCAAGGCGCCGGACCTCGAGATCGACGCCCACGAGCTGGACCTGGACGCGGTCCGCGAGGCGAAGATCTTCTGGGTGACGGGCACCGGCCTGAGCGAGGAGCCCAGCCGCACGGCGACCCTGGCCGCCCTCAGCCACCGCGCCAAGTCCGGTACGACGGTCTTCGACCTCGACTGGCGCCCCATGTTTTGGAAGAACCCGGAAGAAGCCCGACCGTTCTACGTCGAGGCCCTCCGCCACACCACCGTCGCCGTCGGCAACCTGGACGAGGTCGAGGTGGCGACCGGTGTACGCGAGCCGCACGCCGCCGCCCGCGCCCTCCTCGACGCCGGGGTCGAACTGGCGGTCGTCAAGCAGGGCCCGAAGGGTGTTCTCGCGGTCAACAGCAAGGGTGAGAGCGCCGAGGTGCCCCCGCTCCCGGTGACCGTCCTCAACGGCCTCGGCGCCGGCGACGCCTTCGGCGGCTCCCTCTGTCACGGCCTCCTCGAAGGCTGGGAGCTGGAACGCATCATGCGCCACGCCAACGCGGCCGGCGCGATCGTCGCCTCCCGCCTGGAGTGCTCGTCGGCGATGCCCACCCCGACCGAGGTCGAGGCGGCACTGGCGGCGGGGGCGGTTCTGTGAGCGCCACCGCACCGGCCGGCAACGGCACCAACCCCCTTGCCACTCCTGCCCCCCTCACCCCGCTCGCCCCCGTCGACATCTCCGCCCTCGCCACCACCCGCGCCCGTCACCCCGAGGCCATCGCGGAAGCCGCCGCCCGCCGGACCCGGCGCCCCCTCCTCGGCGACTCCGGCCGGCTGATGATCGTCGCCGCCGACCACCCGGCCCGTGGCGCCCTCGGGGTCGGCAACCGCAAGCTGGCCATGGCCAACCGGGCCGACCTGCTCGAACGCCTGTGCCTCGCCCTGTCCCGCCCCGGTGTCGACGGTGTCCTCGCGACCGCCGACATCCTGGACGACCTGCTGCTCCTCGGCGCGCTCGACGGCAAGGTCGTCATGGGGTCGATGAACCGCGGCGGCCTCTCCGGCGCCACCTTCGAGCTCGACGACCGCTTCACCGGCCACCGCCCCGAGGACATGGCCCGCCTCGGCTTCGACGCCGGCAAGCTCCTCGTACGCATCGACTACGACGACCCGGGCTCCCTCACCACCCTGGAGTCCACGGCCCACGCGATCGACGCGATGGCGGAACGCCAACTCCCGCTCTTCGTCGAGCCGTTCATCAGCAGGCGCGGCCCCGACGGCAAGGTCCGCAACGACCTCTCCGCCGAGGCCGTCACCAAGTCCATCGCCATCGCCTCGGGCCTGGGCGGCAGTTCGGCGTACACCTGGCTGAAGGTGCCCGTCACGGAGAACCCGGACGACATGGCCGAGGTCATGCAGACCTCCGCTCTGCCCGCCGTGCTCCTCGGCGGCGAGGTCGGGGACGACCAGGAGGGCGCGTACGAGAAGTGGCGCGGCGCGCTCCAACTCCCCACCGTCCAGGGCCTGGTGGTCGGCCGCTCGCTGCTGTACCCGGCGGACGGCGATGTCACCGCAGCCGTGGACACCGCCGTCGGACTTCTGTGAGGCGCGCGATGACCGGCGGCAGCGACAACAGCCTTTACGTCGGACGCGGCACCTCCGCGAACGCGCAGTACGCCGTCGACATCGACCCCAAGCGGGCCGGCTGGACCCACAGCAGTCTGCGCGTCGTCGAGTTGGCGCCCGGCGGTACGCATATGTTCACCACCGGTGACAGCGAGTGGATCGTACTGCCGCTCAATGGCGGCTGTACGGTGCAAGTAGAGGACGGCACGGCGCACGACGAGTTCCAACTCCTGGGCAGGGAAAGCGTGTTCGCGTCGGTCTCCGACTTCGCGTACGTACCCCGCGACGCCCGGGCACAGATCGCCTCCGGCGCGGGAGGCCGCTTCGCCCTGGCAGGAGCGAAGTGCGGGCGACGACTCCCCGCTCGCTACGGCCCCGCGCCGGAGGTCCCCGTCGAAGAGCGCGGCAGCGGCAGCCAGTTGAGGCACGTCCGCAACTTCGCCTCGGCCGACGCCTTCGACTGCGACAAGCTGATCGCGGTCGAGGTCATCACTCCCGGCGGCAACTGGTCCTCGTACCCGCCGCACAAGCACGACGAGCAAGTGCCGGGCGTGGAAGCGGAGTTGGAGGAGATCTACTACTTCGAGATCGACGGCCCGAACGGTTTCGGCTATCAGCGCGTATCCCCTTCCCGTGAGGGCGGATCCGACGTCCTCGCGGAGGTCCGCTCCGGCGACGCCGTCCTCGTACCCGACGGATGGCACGGTCCGTCCATCGCCCAGCCCGGTCACGACATGTACTACCTCAACGTCATGGCGGGGCCGGGTGAGACGAGGGAATGGCGGATCTGCTTCCACCCGGACCATACGGAGGGATACCGATGACGGTGCAGACCTCGACGACGAGGCTCACGGTCGCGCAGGCGCTCGTACGCTTCCTGGCCGCCCAGTACACCGAACGGGACGGCGTCCGCCGCCGGTTGATCGAGTCCACCTGGGGCATCTTCGGCCACGGGAACGTCGCCGGCCTCGGCCAGGCGCTCATCGAGTACGGCGCCGAGATGCCGTTCCACCAGGGCCGCAACGAACAGTCCATGGTGCACGCGGCAGTTGGCTACGCGCGTCAGTCCAACCGCCTCTCCACGCAAGCCGTGACGACGTCGATCGGCCCCGGCGCGACCAACCTGGTCACCGGCGCCGCGCTCGCCACGATCAACCACCTCCCGGTCCTGCTCCTCCCCGGCGACGCCTTCGCGACCCGCCCGGCGGACCCGGTCCTCCAGCAGCTCGAAGTCCCGTACGCCGGCGATGTGTCGGTCAACGACTGCCTGCGCCCGGTGTCGAGGTACTTCGACCGCGTGACGCGCCCCGAGGCGCTGATCCCGGCCGCGCTGCAAGCAATGCGCGTGCTGTCGGACCCCGTCGAAACGGGTGCCGTAACTCTCGCTCTCCCGCAGGACGTTCAGGCCGAGGCGTACGACTGGCCGGACGAGTTCTTCGCCGACCGCGTGTGGCACGTACGCCGTCCGGCCGCCGACCCCGACGAACTGACGGAGGCGGTACGGGCGATCCGCGCCGCCCGCCGCCCCCTGATCGTCGCGGGCGGCGGAGTCCACCACAGCCGCGCCGAGGACGTGCTGGCGGAGTTCGCCGCCGCGACCCGCATCCCCGTCGCCTCCACCCAGGCCGGCAAGGGCTCCCTCCACTACCTCCACCCCCAGGACGTGGGCGGCATCGGCCACACGGGAACGGCGACGGCGGACGAACTCGCGCGCCTGGCAGACCTGGTGATAGGCGTGGGCACCCGCTACACGGACTTCACCACGGCGTCCAACACCCTGTTCGCGTCGCCGGACGTCCGCTTCCTGAACCTCAACATCGCCCCGTACGACGGCCACAAGCTGTCCGCCACCACGCTGATCGCGGACGCCCGCAGCGGCCTGCAGCAGCTGACGGAGGCGCTGGCGCTGCACGAGCACCGCGTCGCGGACGGGTACGTGAGCGAGTACACCGAGGACAAGGACCGCTGGGAACAGCGCGTCGACGCCGCCTACGAGGCCGACGAGCCGGACGTACGACCGACGCAGTCGCAGGTCCTGGGCGCGCTGGACGAGATCGCCGACGAGTCGGACGTGATCATCAACGCGGCCGGCTCGCTCCCCGGTGACCTGCACAAACTCTGGCGCGCCCGATCGAGGGACCAGTACCACCTGGAATACGGCTACTCCTGCATGGGGTACGAGATTCCGGCCGCGATCGGTGTGAAGCTGGCGGCGCCCGAGCGTCCCGTATGGGCGCTGGTGGGCGACGGCACGTACCTGATGATGCCGACGGAGATCGTGACGGCCGTACAGGAGGGGATCGCGATCAAGCTCCTCCTGGTCCAGAACCACGGCTACGCGTCCATCGGCGGACTGTCGGAGTCGGTGGGCGGCGAGCGCTTCGGCACCGCCTACCGCTACCAGTCGGACGACGGTACGTACACGGGTGCTCCGCTGCCCGTGGACCTGGCCGCCAACGTGGCGAGCCTGGGCATGCGCGTCCTGCGCGCGAAGACGGTACGGGGGCTGCGGGCGGCGCTCGCCGAGGCCCGTGCCGCCGACACTCCCACTTGTGTCTACGTCGAGACGGAAACGGCAGACACAGTGTCGGGCCCGCCTCCGGCGCAGGCCTGGTGGGATGTTCCTGTGGCCGAGACCGCGACCCGCCCGTCGGCGGTCAAGGCACGTGAGCTGTACGAACGGCACGTCTCCAACCGACGCCGCCATCTGTGAAGGAGAACCTGGGCATGACGAAGATCGTCAACCACTGGATCGGCGGCAAGACCGTCGAGGGCGCGTCGGGCACGTACGGGCCGGTCACCGACCCCGCGACCGGCGCGGTCACCACGAACGTGGCCTTCGCGACCGTCGACGAGGTCGACGCGGCGGTAGCGGCGGCCAAGGACGCGTACGCGACGTGGGGCAAGTCGTCCCTGGCCAAGCGGAGCACCATCCTCTTCAAGTTCCGCGCGCTGCTGGACGCCAACCGCGACGCGATCGCCGAGCTGATCACGGCGGAGCACGGCAAGGTCCACTCCGACGCCCTCGGCGAGGTCGCCCGAGGCCTGGAGATCGTCGAGTTGGCCTGCGGCATCACCGTGCAGCTGAAGGGCGAGCTGTCGACGGAGGTGGCGAGCCGTGTCGACGTCTCGTCCATCCGCCAGCCCCTCGGCGTCGTCGCGGGCATCACGCCGTTCAACTTCCCGGCCATGGTGCCGATGTGGATGTTCCCCATCGCCATCGCGTGCGGCAACACCTTCGTCCTGAAGCCGTCCGAGAAGGACCCGTCGGCGGCGATGAAGCTGGCCGAACTGCTGGCCGAGGCAGGCCTGCCGGACGGCGTCTTCAACGTGGTCCACGGCGACAAGGTGGCGGTGGACCGCTTGCTGGAGCACCCGGACGTCAAGGCGGTCTCCTTCGTAGGCTCAACTCCCATCGCCCGCTACATCCACACCACGGCCTCGGCGAACGGCAAGCGGGTCCAGGCCCTGGGCGGCGCCAAGAACCACATGCTGGTCCTGCCCGACGCCGACCTCGACGCGGCGGCCGACGCCGCGGTGTCGGCGGCCTACGGCTCGGCGGGCGAGCGCTGCATGGCGATCTCGGCGGTGGTGGCGGTGGGCGCGATCGGCGACGACCTCGTGCAGAAGATCCGCGAGCGCGCCGAGAAGATCAAGATCGGCCCCGGCAACGACCCGACGTCCGAGATGGGCCCCCTGATCACCAAGGTCCACCGGGACAAGGTGGCGTCATACGTCACGGGCGCGGCGGCGGAAGGCTCCGAGGTCGTCCTGGACGGCAGCGGCTTCACGGTCGAGGGCTTCGAGGACGGCCACTGGATCGGCATCTCGCTCCTGGACAAGGTCCCGACGACGGCGAAGGCCTACCAGGACGAGATCTTCGGCCCGGTCCTGACGGTCCTGCGGGTGGACACGTACGAGGAGGGCCTGGCCCTCATCAACGCCTCCCCCTTCGGCAACGGCACCGCGATCTTCACCCGGGACGGCGGCGCCGCCCGCCGCTTCCAGCTGGAGGTCGAGGCCGGCATGGTCGGCGTCAACGTCCCGATCCCGGTCCCGGTGGGCTACCACTCCTTCGGCGGATGGAAGGACTCGTTGTTCGGCGACCACCACATCTACGGCAACGACGGCACCCACTTCTACACCCGGGGCAAGGTAGTCACGACCCGCTGGCCGGACCCGGCGGACGGTCCGTCGGGCGTGGACCTGGGCTTCCCGCGGAACCACTGAGCCCGACCCGCTGTACGCCGGTGCCCCGTCTCCCTTCCGGAGGCGGGGCACCGGCGTACACGCGTCACCGTCCGAACTCCCAGCTCACCACCGCACACACCCCGTCGTCCTTCCCACCCGCACTCCGATAGGTCGCGAGGGCGACGTCGTTGTCGGTGTCGACGAGCACCCACATCCCATAGCAGCCGAGTTCGCGGCTCTGCCCCGCCAGCCGCCGGACCAGGGCCCGCCCGATCCCCCTGCGCCGGTACGGCTCGGCCACGCCCAGCTCGTACAGGAGCATCTCCGCCCCCTTGTCCGGGTGGATCGTCTCGATGCCGCTCACAAAGCCGACGGGGGCGGATTCGGCCATCTCGTAGGCCAGATACAGGTGATGGCCGGCGGACATCAGGAAGCGTTCCGCCCACTCCGTGCGGACCGGGTGGTCGAAGAGGTGTTCGGCGGCGGCCACCTCGGCGACCGTCATAGCGCGGCGAATCTCCGCAGACCGATTCTGCATGTGCCCGTTCGTACCACGGCTGGTGTACGCGAGGCATGTGTCGTACGCCTCCAGGATGGCCGGAGGTTCCGACCGGTGGTTGCCCCGGATGTCAGTGGAGGCCCGTACCGTTGACGCATGGATCTTCGAATGCCCGGACTGCGAGGAGCGCGGCCCCGGCGGCCGCGACGGCTGATCGCCGTCGCGGCCGCCGCCGTCGTCCTGCTCGCCGGTGCCGGTACGTGGACGGCCGTCGCCTCCGACGACGCGCCCGCGGTGCACCGCGCCGACCGGGTCATGGACGTCAGCGGCGGGGTGCGCATCGACACGTCGTACTTCACGGCGGGGTCGAGCAAGGACCGCCGCCCCGCCGTCCTGCTCGCGCACGGCTTCGGCGGCAGCAAGGACGACCTGCGCGACCAGGCCCAGGACCTCGCCCGTGACGGGTACGCGGTACTGACCTGGTCCGCGCGCGGCTTCGGCAGAAGCACCGGCAAGATCGGGCTGAACGACCCGAAGGCCGAGGTCGCCGACGTGTCGAAGCTCATCGACTGGCTGGCCGCGCGGCCGGAGGTCCAGCTCGACAAGAAGGGCGACCCGCGCGTCGGCATGGCCGGCGGGTCCTACGGCGGCGCCATCTCGCTGCTCGCCGCCGGGTACGACCAACGGGTCGACGCCATCGCCCCGGCCATCACCTACTGGAACCTCTCGGACGCCCTCTTCCCGAACGGCGTCTTCAAGAAGCTGTGGGCCGGCATCTTCTTCAACACCGGCGGCGGCTGCGCCAAGTTCGAGACGCAGCTCTGCGAGATGTACCAGCGGGTCGCCGAGTCAGGGCAGCCCGACGCCGCAGCGGTGAAGCTCCTCGACGAGCGCAGCCCCGAAGCCGTCGGCGACCGCATCAAGGTGCCCACCCTGCTGATCCAGGGCCAGACCGACTCCCTCTTCCCGCTCGGCCAGGCCGACGCCGCCGCCAAGGCGATCAAGGCCAACGGCGCACCCGTGGACGTCGACTGGATCTCCGGCGGCCACGACGGCGGCGACATGGAGTCCTCCCGCGTCCAGTCCCGGGTCGAGTCCTGGTTCGACCGCTACCTCAAGGACGACAAGGGCGCCGACACCGGCTCCGCGTTCCGCGTCACCCGTACCCTCGGCTCCGGCTCGGGCGACGGCGAGACCCGCCTCGCCGGTACGACCGACGACACCTACCCGGGCCTGGAGAGCGACCCGCGGTCGATCGCCCTCACCGGACGCGAGCAGACCTTCGAGAACCCGGCCGGCGCCAGCCCGCCCGCCGTGTCGGCCCTGCCCGGCCTCGGCGCCGGCGGCGGCCTCTCCCAGCTGTCCTCGCTCGGCGTCAGCATCTCCCTCGACTTCCCCGGCCAGTACGCCGCGTTCGAGTCGAAGCCCGTCGCGGACGACCTGCAGATCACCGGCTCGCCCACGGCCACGGTCCATGTGAAGTCGACCAGCGAGGACGCCGTCCTGTTCGCCAAGGTGTACGACGTCGGCGCGGACGGTCGCTCCCAGGTCCTGCCCTCCCAGCTCGTCGAGCCCATCCGGGTCGAGGGCGCCAAGGCCGGCAAGGACGTGAAGCTCACCCTCCCGGCCATCGACTACGAACTCGACGACGGCCACCGCCTCCGCCTGGTCCTCGCCTCCACCGACCTCGGCTACGCCTCCCCGCTGACCCCGGCGACGTACACCGTCTCCCTCAAGGGCGACCTGGAGGTGCCCACGCCGCTCGGCCGCGCCGACCGCACGGACGTCCTGCCCGCCTGGGTCTGGTACCTGCCGATCGCCGGCGCCCTGATCGCGGCTCTCCTGCTCATCACCGGCCGCCGCCGGATCGTCACCCCGGCCCCCGACCCCGCGCTCGCCGAGGTCCCGCTCCAGATCACCGACCTGAGCAAGAGGTACAAGAACGGCGACCGCTACAGCGTCCGCGATCTCACCTTCACCGTGGAGAAGGGCCAGGTCCTGGGCCTGCTCGGGCCGAACGGCGCGGGCAAGACCACGACCCTGCGCATGCTGATGGGCCTGATCCAGCCGGACGCCGGCCAGATCCGCGTCTTCGGCCACACGATCGTGCCGGGCGCCCCGGTACTCTCCCGCGTCGGCGCCTTCGTCGAGGGCGCGGGCTTCCTCCCGCACCTGTCCGGCCGGGAGAACCTGGAGCTGTACTGGGCGGCCACCGGCCGCCCGACCGAGGACGCCCACCTGGACGAGGCCCTGGAGATCGCCGGCCTCGGCGACGCCC
The DNA here is from genome assembly GCF_021545335.1 of Streptomyces sp. GQFP. Classification (GTDB taxonomy): domain Bacteria; phylum Actinomycetota; class Actinomycetes; order Streptomycetales; family Streptomycetaceae; genus Streptomyces. The sequence continues at coordinate 6,792,923 of NZ_CP089312.1, forward strand.
TGGCCCGCGCGGTCCGCACCTACTCCCAGGGCATGCGCCAGCGCCTCGCCATCGCCCAGGCCATGCTCGGCCTGCCCGACCTCCTCATCCTCGACGAACCGACCAACGGCCTCGACCCGCCGCAGATCCGCGAGATGCGCGAGGTGATGATCCGGTACGCGGAGGCCGGCCGTACGGTCATCGTCTCCAGCCACCTCCTCGCGGAGGTCGAGCAGACCTGCACGCACCTGGTCGTCATGGACCACGGCAAGCTCGTCCAGGCGGGCCCCGTCAGCGAGATCGTCGGCTCCGGCGACACGCTGCTGGTCGGCACGTCCGAGCCCGTGGACGAACCCCTCGTCGAGAAGATCGCCGCCCTGCCCGGCGTCGACTCGGCCGTCCGCGCCGACGGCGGCCTGGTGGTCCGCCTCGACACCGACGGCAACGCCCGCCGGCTGGTCGCCGAACTCGTCCGGCTGGAGGTCCCCGTGGAGTCGGTCGGCCCGCACCGCCGCCTCGAAGACGCCTTCCTCACCCTGATCGGAGAGTCCGCATGAGCACGCTGGCCGAGCGTGCCGAGCACGCAGAACCCGCACAGCCCGCAGACCCCGCGGGACCTGGACCCGTAGAGGTCGCCGACGGCTACCGCGCGGGCCGTACCCTGCCCTTCCGGGTCGAGCTGGTCCGGCAGCTGAAGCGCCGCCGCACCATGGTCATGGGCGGCATCCTGTTCGCCCTGCCGTTCGTGCTGCTGATCGCCTTCCAGGTCGGCGGCACGCCCGGCGAGGGCGGCAACCGGGTGAACCTGATGGACACGGCCACCGCGTCCGGCGCGAACTTCGCCGCGGTGAACCTGTTCGCCGCGGCGGGCTTCCTGCTCGTCATCCCCGTCGCGCTGTTCTGCGGCGACACGGTCGCCTCGGAGGCCAGCTGGTCCTCCCTGCGCTACCTCCTCGCCGCTCCCGTGCCACGCGCCCGGCTGCTGTGGTCCAAGCTCGCCGTCGGACTCAGCCTCAGCCTGGCGGCGCTCGTGCTGCTGCCGGTCGTCGCGCTCGCCGTCGGCTCGGCGGCGTACGGCTGGGGACCGCTGGAGCTGCCCACCGGCGGTGAGATCGCCCCGGGCACCGCCGCGCAGGCCCTGCTGATCACCGTGGCGTACATCTTCGTGTCCCAACTGGTCACCGCCGCCCTGGCGTTCTGGCTCTCCACGAAGACCGACGCCCCGCTCGGCGCGGTCGGCGGCGCCGTCGGCCTCACCATCGTCGGCAGCGTCCTCGACGAGGTCACCGCCCTCGGCGACTGGCGCCACTTCCTGCCCACGCACTGGCAGTACGCCTGGCTGGACGTCGTCAACCCGAACCCCGACTACACCGACATGATCCAGGGCGTCTCCATCTCGGTAACGTACGCCCTGGTCCTGTTCGCCCTGGCCTTCCGGGGTTTCGCCCGCAAGGACGTCGTCTCCTAGGTCACCGGAGGATCACCCACCGGTCTCGGAGGCCGCCCCTCGTGGCCACTTCGAGATCCATCCGCAACACCCCGTACCGCACATTCCGGCCCCCTTCGCCGTCACAGTCACAGAAGTTGACGTCGGCCGACGTCAACCGACGGAGGGGGCACGGCAGATGGAGCGGAACCGAATACGGAAACTGCACAGTGCGCTGATCGCGCTGACAGCCGCGAGCGGCCTGCTGCTCACCGGATGCAGCGGGGGTGTCGGCGAGAGCAGCGGCGACAGCGGCCAGGGCTACGGCCAGAGCGGAAAGCAGGACTCCGGCGGCGGCTCGGGAGGCTACGCGCCCTCCGTCCCCGACGGCTCCGGCGAGCAGCAGGACGGCGACGGGAGCGCACGCGAAGGCGCCACGGAAGGGGAGACGGAGGGCGAGACAGAAGGCGAGTTCGCCCCGTCCCCCGACTACCTCTCCACCTTCGCCCTCGACGTCGACACCGCCTCGTACGGCTACGCGCGCCGCACCCTCGCCGACGGCCGCCTCCCCGACCCGTCGACGGTCCGGCCGGAGGAGTTCGTCAACAGCTTCCGCCAGGACTACGAACGCCCCGACGGCAACGGCTTCTCGGTCACCGTCGACGGCGCCCGCACCGAGCGCGAGGACTGGTCCCTGGTCCGCGTGGGCCTGGCCACCCGCACCTCCGGCCGCGAGGGCGAACGCCCGCCCGCAGCGCTCACGTTCGTCATCGACATCTCCGGTTCCATGGCCGAGCCCGGCCGCCTCGACCTCGCCAAGGACTCCCTCGGCGTGATGACGGACCAACTGCGCGACGACGACTCCGTCGCGATCGTCACCTTCAGCGACGAGGCCGAGACGGTCCTGCCGATGACCCGCCTCGACGAGAACCGGGACCAAGTCCACGACGCGATCGACGACTTGGAGCCCACCGAGTCGACCAACCTCGGCGCAGGAGTCCGCACGGGTTACGCCACAGCGGTGGAGGGCCTCCGAGAGAACGCCACCAACCGCGTAGTACTGGTCTCGGACGCACTGGCCAACACAGGCGACACAGACGCGGACAGCATCCTCGACCGCATCTCCGACGCCCGCCGCGAACACGGCATCACCCTCTTCGGCGTGGGCGTCGGCAGCGACTACGGCGACGCCCTGATGGAACAGCTCGCCGACAAGGGCGACGGCCACACCACCTACGTCTCGAACGAGACCGACGCCCGCAAGGTGTTCTGCGAGCAACTCCCGCGCAACATCGACCTCACGGCCCGCGACGCCAAGGCCCAGGTCGCCTTCGACCCGGAGACGGTCGCCGAGTTCCGCCTGATCGGCTACGACAACCGCCGCGTCGCCGACGACGACTTCCGCGACGACAGCGTGGACGGCGGAGAGGTGGGCCCCGGCCACACGGTCACCGCCCTGTACGCCGTCCGCACCAAGCAGTCCGCCTCGGGCCACCTCGCCACAGCAACGGTCCGCTGGCAGGACCCCGAAACCCGCGAACCCCACGAGGAATCAGGCCAGTTGGAGTCCAACACCCTGAACGACACCCTCTGGGACGCCCCGCCCCGCTTCCAGGTAACAGCGCTGGCCGCATACTTCGCCGACGCCCTACGCAGGGGCGACGACCGCTGGCCCACCCTCCCAGCAGCCCCAACCCTGGGCGAACTGTCCGAGAGGGCCCACGATGTGGCGGACACAACAGAGGACAAGGCGGTACACCAACTGGCAGAGGCCATAGACCAGGCGAGGCGATACAAGGACTGAACGGTGCTGGTGAACTCCGGGTGCGACCGGCGCCCCTTCAGGGGCGCGGGGAACTGCGCGACCAGCCCCCACCGGCCCGCAGCCAAACAACCACCCCCCGACCGAACCTCCGTGACCAGATCAGGCCGCTCGACAGGCCGCAGCTCAGGATGCGCGTCCCAACGCGCATACAACCGTTCCTGTGGACTGGGCGGAAGTGCGTCCGTTCAGCCGCGCGCCCCGAACGGTCTTGGGCGAGCTGGTCCCCGGCGTTCTCGACCCCGGGGCGGCGACACGCATCGTGTGCGTGGTCCGGGCCCGGGAGGCCAGCCTGATGCCGTACCCGGTGTCCCAGGTCGCACGACCACGTTAGCTAATTCGACCTCGTACGTACTCCCTGTCTGTTCCTGCACAACCCATTGAACTTCCGCTACGCCCAAGTAACTTGACTCGAACTCAGGAGGACCAAGACCACCACCGGGAGCCGGCGACATGGGCGTACGCAAGGACCTGAAGCAGGCGAAGCGCCGCACCGATCTGGCGGCCCGCCACCGGATCGACTTGGTCCGCGACGAGCGGACCGGCACCGTCCGCGAGGCGAGTGCCGCCCCGATGGTGGCAGCCCCCACCACGGGCAGCACCGCCGACCTGCCCTACACCAACGCAGCCGAGACCCCCGACGAGGTGATCCTGCGCCGCCGCGCCGAAGACGGAACCTGGCACCCGATCACAGCAGCCGCCTTCGCCGCCGAAGTCACCGCCACCGCAAAGGGGTTGATCGCGGCGGGCCTCGAACAGGGCGGCCGGGTCGCGGTGATGTCCCGTACCCGCTACGAGTGGACGGTCCTGGACTTCGCGATCTGGGCGGCCGGCGGCCAGACCGTCCCCGTCTACGCCACCTCGTCCGCAGCCCAAGTGGACTGGATCGTAAGGGACTCGGGGGCCCGTCTGGTCGTCACGGAAACGCCCGACAACACGGCCACCGTCACCACCGGCACGGCAGCCCACCCCCAACCCCCGCGCATCCTCACCCTGGACGAGGGCGCGATGGCCCAACTCGCCGCCCTGGGCCGGGACTTGCCGGACGAGGAGGTGACCAAACGACGCACCGCCCTCACCCCCGACACCACCGCCACCATCTGCTACACCTCCGGCACCACCGGCCGGCCGAAGGGTTGCGTCCTCACCCACGCCAACCTGCACAACGAGGCCGCGAACGTAGTCGAGTTGCTGCACCCGATCTTCAAGGAGGTCACCGGCCAGACCGCCTCCACCCTCCTTTTCCTCCCCCTCGCCCACATCATGGGCCGGGCCCTTCAGATCGGCTGTCTGATGGCCCGTATCGAGATCGGCCACTTCCCGAGCATCAGGCCCGACGAACTCCGCCCGGTACTGCGGGAGTTCAGGCCGACCTTCCTGGTCGGCGTCCCGTACCTCTTCGAGCGCATCCACGCCACCGGCCGAGCGACCGCCGAGAAGATGGGCCGCGCGGCCTCCTTCGACCGCGCCCATCGCATCGGCGTCCGCTTCGCCGAGGCGTACCTGGAGAAGTTCCTCGCGGCAGGCGGCAAAGCAGCCAAGGGCCCCGGGCCGTCCCTCTACGCGGCCTGGGCCCTGTACGACCTGCTCGTGTACCGCCGTATCCGCAAGGAGCTGGGCGGACGCATGCGGTACGCCATCAGCGGCGGCTCCCCGCTCGACCGCGACCTCAGCCTCTTCTTCTACGCCGCCGGAATCATCGTCTACGAGGGCTACGGCCTCACCGAGACGACCTCCGCCGCCACCCTCGTCCCACCCCTGGCCCCTCGCCCCGGCACGGTCGGCCTCCCCGTCCCCGGCACCGCCGTCCGGATCGCCGACGACGGAGAGGTCCTCGTCAAGGGCGGGGTCGTCTTCGGCGCCTACTGGAACAACCCGGCGGCGACGGAAGCGGTACTGAGCAGCGACGACTGGTTCGCGACCGGCGACCTCGGCGCCCTCGACGACGACGGTTACCTCACCATCACGGGCCGCAAGAAGGACATCATCGTCACCTCGGGAGGCAAGAACGTCGCCCCGTCCGTCCTGGAGGACCGGCTGCGCAGCCGAGCCCCGGTCGGCCAGTGCATGGTCGTCGGCGACAACCGCCCCTTCGTCGCCGCCCTGATCACCCTCGCCCCCGACTCCGTCGCCCACTGGCTGGCGGTACGGGGGATGCCCGCCGACACCCCCATGTCCGAGGTGATCGGCGACCCCCGGATGCGCGCCGACGTTCAGCGGGCCGTGGACCACGCCAACGCGGCGGTCTCCAGGGCCGAGTCGATCCGCGCCTTCACCCTGGTCGAGGGCGAGTTCACCGAGGACAACGGCCAGCTCACCCCGTCCCTCAAGGTCAAACGCCATGCGGTACGGGAGGCGTACGCGGCCGAGATCGAGGCCCTGTACAGCAAGTGACTGACATGGCCCCGTAGAAAGGCCGAACGGCGGGCCACCGGAGAACCGGTGACCCGCCGCCGCAACTGAGCGGGGAGGCTCAGTGGTTGCCGGCGCCGTTGCCGGACAGCACGGGGATGTCGCTGAGGATGTGCGACAGCGGCTCGTCGCCCTTGGCCTGCGTCGAGTTCTCGACACACTGCTGGTTCTGCGGAGCCGACAGGATCGGGATGTCCTGGACGGCGATCGGAACCACGCCGAGGACGGAACCGACGTTGAGCTTGGCCGGGAGGCCGATGCAAGGCTTGTTCAGCGAACCCTGGACCAGCGAGAGCTGCGGGCTCATGTCACCGAACGTGGCCGAGTTGCCGAACTCCTGCTCGGCGCCGTTGCCGCTGATGGACTTGGTGCCACCGTCATCGGCGATCGCCAGGGCCTGGGGCGCTGCCGTGGCCGAGATACCGGCGACGGAGGCGGCGAGGGCCGCGGTTGCCCACAGCTTCTTCATGTTCATTCCCTTTCGAAAAGCGGACTCCGGTGAGGAGCTGCGTGATCGTCAACGGCCGAACCCCGGCCGGGGTTGCGGTGAATGCCCCGATTGGCCCAGCGTGCGAGGTGTACGAGCGGCCGTCCGGGGGAACGGGGGCCGCCTCCCTCCCGACGGGAACGAGAACGACCGGACCTGCTCAGGGGCACGCCAGCCGGTGCCCGCGCACCGGCACGTCCTTCCCGAACACCGGCGGATCGGCGGGCCGGGGATCCGTGCCCGCCGCGATCAGCGGCCGGTCCTCGCGCACCTTGGTGAACATCGCCTTCGCCTTCGCGTCGTGCCAGCGCAGCGTCGAACCGATGCCGTCCCTCGGCGGGTTGAACCCGGCGACCGGCACGGTGGCGAACTCCGTCCGCGTGGCAGGCACCTTGCTCAGCGTCGACGCGAGCGTGACCAGCGCCTTCACGCCGTCCTTCCCGAAGCCCTGTTCGACCTTGGCCGGACCGAGCAGCGTCCGGGCGACCCGGCCCATGAGGACGGGGTCGGTGAGCACCTTCCGGGCGGTCAGCTGCTCCAGCGCCGCGACCAGGAACCGCTGCTGGCGCTGGATCCGTCCCAGGTCGGCACTCCGGTCGACCTTCCGCGAGCGGACGTACTGCAAGGACTGCCCGCCCTTGAGCAGATGCCGTCCCGGCGCCAGATTCAGCTTGGTCTTGGGGTCCTTGAGCCGCCGCGCGGTGCACACCTCGACCCCGCCGACCTGGTCGACGGCGTCGATGAACCGCCGGAAGTCGAGCTGCAGATACTGCTCGACACTCACCCCGGTCGCCGCCTCCACCGTACGCTCGACGAGGCTCGCACCACCCTCCGCGTACGCGCCGTTGAGCTTCGCGGGATGCGCGGGGCGCTGCCGTCCGGACGGCGTGGCCCGGTACGCGGGAATCGTGGCGAAGGAGTCGCGCGGCAGACCGATCACGCTGACGCGGTCGCGCCCCGCGGACACATGGATGAGCATCATCACGTCCGCGCAGTTACAGGGGACGCCGCCCGCGTGGAACTTGCGGCGCTCCTTCTCGGTGATGGTGCTGCGGCCGTCCGTACCCAGCAGCAGGATGTCGGTGCCCTTGGCCGGGGCGGCACCGCCCACGGGGGTCAGCGGCGGCTGCTCGGGCGTACCGCAGCCGATGGCGGTCGCCGCGCACAGCACCGCGACACCGCACAGCCGGGACAACCGGGATGGCTGGGCAGGACGGGAAAACCGGAACAAAGGGTGTCTCGTCGTCACCTGACGCAACGTAGGCCAGCGGGCCGCCGAGAATTCGGCGGCCCGCTGGTGGAGGCTCGAAGAGAGCCCGGACGTACGTCCGGCTCAGTTGTCGCCGGTGGTACTGGTGTTGCCGGTCACTTGTTGCCCACGCCGTTGCCGGACAGGACCGGGATGTCGCTGAGGATGTGCGACAGGGGCTCGTCGCCCTTGGCCTGCGTCGAGTTCTCGACACACTGCTGGTTCTGCGGGGCCGACAGAACGTTGATGTCCTGGACGGCGATCGGCACCAGGCCGATGAGGGAACCGGCGTTGACCTTGGCGGGCAGACCGATGCAGGGCTTGTTGAGGGAGCCCTGGATGAGCGCCATCTGGGGGCTCATGTTGCCGTACGTGGCGGAGTTGCCGTACTTCTGGATGGCGCCGTTGCCGCTGGTGGACGTCGTGCCACCGTCGTTCGCGATCGCCATCGCCGGGGTCGCCACCGCAGCGGAGGCACCGACGACGGAAGCGGCGATCGCCGCAGCAGCCATAACCTTCTTGATCACTTGCAAGTCCCTTCTGAAGAAACCCCGTCCACCGGAGCCGTTCTGATCAACTGCCCTTCGACGCGCATGGTTGCTGCCATTCACTCGGATGGCCCATAACGGCCAACCGGGTGAAGCGGCGAAACCAATCCCCGCCCATCCGGTTGAAGCGGGAGCAGGAACGTGTGTCTCTGCCAGGAAAGGAAAGCGAAATGCTGAAGAAGGCAATGGCCGCGGCGGCGGTAGCCGCATCCGTCGTCGGAGTCTCGGCGGCGACCGCCCCCCAGGCGCTTGCCACAGCGGACGACGGCGGCACCACGTCCGTCAGCGGGAACGGGGCGGTCTCGAAGTTCGGCAACTCCCTGACCAAGGGCGACATGAGCCCCCAGATGAGCCTCGCGCAGGGTTCCCTCAACAAGCTCTGCGTCGGTCTGCCCGTCAAGGGCAACGTGGGCTCCCTCGTGGGCATTCTCGTCCCGGTCGCCGTCCAGGACATCCCGATCCTGTCGGCCCCGCAGAACCAGCAGTGCGCCGAGAACTCGACGCAGGCCAAGGGTGACGAGCCGCTGTCGCACGTCCTCAGCGACATCCCGGTCCTGTCCGGCAACGGCATCGCCAACAGCTGATCTGTCGCCCTCGGCTGACCGGTCGTCAACGGTCGTCCGGTCGGCCGCGGAAGCGACCCGAGCAGCCCCCGCACCGTGTGCGGGGGCTGCCCGCGTTTTCCGCGTCTCCCCGAGTCCCGAATTTCTTCAGCCTTTCGTGTGGACCGTGTTTTCCGCTGCTTCGGGGCGTTCGAGTGAATTACCCGCCGGATCACGTTCCGTAGTTTCTTCGGCTGTCTATCTCTCGTTTTACAACTGCCGGTCATGGTGCGAGCCGTTCATGTGTGCTCGCTCGGTTTCGGCCGACATAAGGGCATGACCGCAGAGAAGGGAAACTTCATGAAGAAGAGCGTTGCTGTCATCGCCGGCGCGATCATGGCGCTCGGAATGGCCTCCCCGGCGTTCGCGGACGCCGAGGCCGAGGGCTTCGCCGCCCACTCCCCGGGGGTGCTCTCCGGCAACGTGATCCAGGTTCCCGTCCACGTTCCGATCAACGTGTGCGGCAACTCGATCAACATCATCGCGCTGCTGAACCCGGCGTTCGGCAACACCTGCGTCAACAACTGAGGTCGTCGCACCTGCCGTTCGGCGGTGTCTGGGCCGGTCTTGGATTGCCTCTCGGTGCCAAGGCCGGCTTTTTCTCACCTCTCCCATTAGAAAGATAATCAGAATGCGACCGACTCTGAGCAGGGGGATGGTCGTGGCGGCCGCCGCGACGAGCCTCTTGACCCTGTACGGCATTCCGGCCCTCGCCGACGTGAACACCTGCGGCACCTCGTGCACCAACCCCCCGGCAGCGCACGGAGCCCCGTACGACGACCCCGCGAAGGGCAACGGCAGCAGCAACGGCTACGGCCAAGAGGACGACAACGGCCACGAGGAGCCGAACACCCCAGGCGGCTACGGCGACACCCCTCCGACGAAGCCTCCGACGAAGCCTCCGACGAAGCCTCCGACGAAGCCTCCGACGAAGCCTCCGACGAAGCCTCCGACGAAGCCTCCGACGAAGCCTCCGACGAAGCCTCCGACGAAGCCTCCGACGAAGCCGCCCACGAAGCCTCCGACGAAGCCGCCCACCAAGCCCCCGACGAAGCCTCCGACGAAGCCGCCCACGAAGCCTCCGACGAAGCCGCCCACGAAGCCTCCGACGAAGCCGCCCACCAAGCCCCCGACGAAGCCTCCGACGAAGCCGCCCACCAAGCCCCCGACGAAGCCTCCGACGAAGCCGCCCACCAAGCCCCCGACGAAGCCGCCCACGAAACCGCCGACCAAGCCCCCCACACACCCGCCGACGACAACAACGCCCCCCATCACCACCCCGCCGACCACCCCGCCGACGAAGCCGCCCCACCTGCCGCCGACCGGCAGCCGGGAGGAGTTGCTCGCGGCATCGGCGGTCAGTGTCGCGATGATCGCGGGTGGAATCGTCCTGTACAGACGAGGCCGACGCGGCGGCCCAGGCGCCCACGAGTGAGACACGGGTAAGCCCTCGCAACTCGAACGAGCCCCGCAAGCCCCGTAAGGGGCGCGCGGGGCTCGTTCAGGGGCGCGGGGAACTGCGCGACCAGCCCCCACCGGGCCGCGCTAGACGAACTGCCCATCCAGCGGAGCGCGCTGCACGGTCACGTCACCACCCCCCACCCCCGCCCGCAACCGCCGCCGCACCCCCCGCACAAGCGTCTCCGCCGTGAACGTCGCCCCATGCACGAACCGCATCGCAGGCCCGAAGCCCGACGCCGTCACCAGCCCCGCCAGGAACAGGCCGGGGTACGAGGACTCGAAGTGCCGCCCGACCGCCGGTGACCCGTCCGCCAACGCGCCCAAGCCATCGGCCAGTCGCGCGTCCAGCAGACCCAGCCGGTCGGCCGTCGCCCTGAACCCCGTCGCCGCGATGACATGTTCGGTCTCCACAGAGCACCGCTCGCCGGACCGGGTGACCGTGTCCAGCCGTACGCCACCCGCCCCGCCCGCCAACTCTCGCGTCTCCACCACCTCCTGACCCAGCAGCACCTCCACCGCCGGTTCGACGCGGGCGCGTACCCACCACGCTCCCGCCGGGCCCAGCGCCGTCGCGGCGATGCGGGCCCGGGTCGGTCCGGGGAGGCGGTGGAAGAGGCCGGGGCGTTCGGCGTAGAACCAGTTGCGCCAGCCGCAGCCCAGGCCGCTGTGCGGTGCGCGGGCCGACCGCCACCAGGGGCGTTCCCATGCGGGCGGCACGTCGTTCCAGGTCAGCTGCTCCGCCCGCGCCAACACCCGTACCCGCGTGCCCTGTTCGGCGAGCAGCGCCGCCGTCTCCAGGGCCGCCTGGCCGCCGCCGATCACCGTGACGTCCCGGCCCCGGAAGCGGTCGAGGTCGCCGTGGTGGCTGCTGTGCGAGACGAGGTCGGGGTCGAGACTGCGGAGGGTGGCCGGGATCTCTACGAAGGGGAGGACACCGACGGCCAGGGCGACCGTCCGGGCGCGTACCGTCTCGCCGTCCTCCGTCACCACCTCGAAGCCCCCGCCCCCGGCGACGGGCGCCACCCGCGTCACTGTCCGCTCGTCGACCTCGGGCACGGCGTTGCGGGCGAACCACTGGCCGTACGCGGCGAACATCTCCAGCGGGATCGGCTCCCCGTGCCGTGCCTCGACGCCCCGGGCGGCGCAGTACGTGTCCAGGCGCCAGCGGCCGTCGGGGTCGGACAGGTTCGACGCCCACGGCTCCGACTTGAGGTACATGCCCCGGGGCATGTGGTCCCGCCAGGACGCCATGGGCCGGCCGAGGACGCGCAGCCGGAGCCCGGCGCCCGCGGCGTGTGAGGCGATGGACAGACCGTACGGGCCCGCGCCCACCACCAGCAGGTCGTACATCAGCAACTGCTCGCTTTCTCGTCGTCGGACAGGGAGTCGTCGGTCAGGGGCCCCGGCGGGCTCGCCGCCTGCCGGACCACGCGGGCCCGCGTGTCGTCCGGCCCGGCCCGCTCGCACAGCCGGCGCAGCCGGGACGGCAGCCGGCGGCCGACGTGCCGCGCCCACAGGGCCCACATCGCCCAGCCGGGCGCGAGGTCGTCCGGGGCGTGCCAGGCCAGTTCGCGGCCGGCCGGCGCCGGACGCAGCGCGCTGAGCGGCGCGTAGTTCTCGACCACGAACGCCCGCCCCGGCCGGGGCGCCCCCTCCGGCATCGGACGGTGGGTCAGATCGAGGTGCTGGGCGCGTACGACGTCCAATCCGGCCGTGTCGGTGAAGAGCCGGAACTGGGCGCCGGGGCGCGGGTTGAAGTCGAGCAGGTGGTAGCCGCCGGTCGTGGCGCAGCGGCGGAAGTCGAGGTCGAAGATGCCCCGGTAGCCCAGTTCACCGATCAGGCGTTCGGTGAGCGCCCGTACCGGCGCGTTCGGGGTCCAGTGGCCCACCGCGGTCAGTCCGGCGCCGCGCGGCCAGGCGTGCAGCTTGCGGCCGGGGCCGCCACCGCGCACGGTCCCGGTGCGGTCGGCGTACCCGTGGCTGAACCAGTCGAGGTCGGGCCCGGGCGGCAGGAACTCCTGGAGCAGCAGCCGGCTGCCCGCCTCCTCCGTGCGCAGATACAGCTCCCGCGCCTGCCGGGCGGAGCGGATCACGACCGTGCTGCGCAGGCCGCTGCCCGCCGGGAGCAGCCAGGGCCGGCTCCACTTCGCCATCGTCGGAAGCCCGAGCCGCCAGGCCGCGGCGGCGGCCTCGGCCGCGCTGTCCGGAATCAGCGTCAGTGGATGCGGCACGCCCACGGCCGCGCACAAGGCGGCCAGTTCGGCCTTGTCGGCGACCCGTTCGGCCAGCGCGCCGGGCTGCTGCGGCAGCAGATAGGCGGGCGCCAGCTCCGCCCGCGCCCGGCCCACCGCGACGGCGCTCGCGTCGTCGAGCGGGATCAGTACGGCGGGCCGCGCGACCTGTGCGGCCACCCGCAGCAGCGTGCGGGCGATGTCGTCGGGGGCGGCGCCGGGCGGCGGCGGGGGATGCAGCCGGCGTACGAAACGGGATCTGCGTACGGGACTTCCGCTCACGTCGGCGATCAGGTGGACGTCGATGCCGGCCCGGCCGAGGGAGCGTACGGCGCCGAGCGTTCCGTGGTGAAAGGGATTCCTGTCGGTCCGTACCAGGACGGCGGGGACGCGGGTGTCGAGGAGCGACACGGACATGTGTTTTCGGGTTTCCTTCGGGTCGGTTCACTCGAAAGTCTTAGGCGCGGTGGCGGAATTCGCATTTGTATGACTGAGTGTCAGTAGGTGAAAAGCAGGAGAAGGAGCAGAAGAAGGAGCAGGAATGGCCGCACACAAGCGACGGGCCCGATCCGGACGGCTGGCGTTCATGACGGCGGCGGTCGCCGCGTCGGCTGTCCTGGCGTCGGGTCCGGGCTACGCCGTGGGCGCGGGGGTGGCCGATCCTCCCGTGCCCGTACCACCGACCGGGACGGTGGGCCCGGTCGCGCCCGTGGCCCCCGAACCCCCGGTGCCGCCCGAGCCGCCCAAACCCGAGCCCCCCGACCCTCCCGAGCCCCCGAAGCTGCCCGCGTTCGGCGCGTACGTCGACTACGACGGCGCCCGTGGCACGGCCAGGATCGCCGAGCTGAGCCGCTGGCTGGGCGGCGCCGATCTCACCGTCGGGCACACCTACCTGCCGGGTGACCTGTGGAGCAACATCGAGGGGCTGCCCGGGTTCCTCGACGTGTGGGCGGACTGGCGGCGGGCCGAGGAGGACCGGCTGTTCGTCCTCAACGTGCCCATGCAGGAGCGCAACGAGGAGGGTGTCTCCGACCGCGAGGTCCGCAAGTTGCTGCGGCGCGGCGCGGCCGGTCTCTACGATCACCACTTCCGCGCCCTCGCCGAGCGGCTGGTCGCGCTGAAGATCCCGGACACCGTGATCGTGCTCGGCTGGGAGATGAACGGCATTACCTACACCTCTCGCTGCGGGCCGGACCCGGAGGCCTGGAAGAAGTACTGGAACAGGATCGTCACCACCATGCGGTCGGTGCCGGGCCAGAAATTCCGGTTCGATTTCAATCCGACCCGGGGCCGTGACGCCATTCCCTGGACGCAGTGTTATCCGGGGGACGACACGGTCGACATCATCGGTATGGACTCGTACGACCAGCCGCGCGGGATCTCATTCGACGAGCAGATCAGCGAGCCGTACGGACTTCAGGCGCATGTGGATTTCGCCAAGGCGCACGGAAAGCCCATTTCCTATCCGGAATGGGGGCTGTTCCGCAACGGCGACAACCCGGAGTACATGCGGCGCATGCTCGCGTGGATGGACGAGCACAAGCCGCTGTACAACACGCTGACCGACTACTGTCCGCACGGCGTGTGGCAGTGCGGCAGCAATCCGAAGGCGTCCGAGGTGTACCGCCAGATCCTGACGGGCCGTAAGGACCCGGAGCCGACGGTGCCGACCCCGGTCCCGACGCCCGACCCGACCCCGGAGCCGCCGAAGCCGACGGACCCGGTCACGCCGCCCGTGCCGCTGCCGCCGGACAACTGTTCGCCGCTGGAGCTGGGCGACTGGGTGGAGTACTGGCTCGGCGGGAAGCTGTGCCTGAAGTTCGACTGGTGGTCGCGCAACCGGTGACCGCCCGGTGGCGGCGGGTCGTTCACGATCCGCCGCCACCGTTCCCGTTCTCCGCTCCACCGCCGCTTCCCTCGCGGTCCCGCAGCCGGCGCAGGAGTTCCTTGCCCCGGCTGCGGGCGGCGACATCGCACACGACCGCCGACATCAGCGGCGCCGTCAGCCGCCGGGCCAGCAACAGCCGCTGGTTGACGACGGGTTCGGGCCGCCAGTGGTGCTTGTACGGCTCGTCGCCGCGCAGCAGGCTCAGCGTGTCGTGCCCGCCGGCCCCGGTGTGCTCGGCGCACGCGTCGAGCAGCATCACGGCGACGTCCGCCTTCCGTTTCCGCAGGCCCGGATGGGCGCCGTACAGATAGCCGCCCGCGAGGCGTCCCGACAGCAGGGTCAGATCGACGGCGACCACGCTGTCGTCGAGGCGGAACTCGGTGACCACGGCGTCCCCGGAGCGCACCATCGGCCCGACCGAGCGGGCGAGGTGTTCGCGGAACCGGGGCTGGAGGTGTTCCGACGTCACCTTCCGCCCCTGCCACTGGAGTTGGTGCAGTTCGAGCAGCCGGACCAGGGCCGCGTCGACGTCGTCGGGCTGGACGACGCGCCGCTCGACGCCGAGCGCGGTCAGCTTGCGCAGCTTGGCGCGGACCCGCTGGGCCTTGGAGGAGGGGAGCCGGGAGACCAGGCCGTCCATGGAGACGGCGGGGAGTTCCAGGCACAGGGAGTCCCTGACCTGGCGTCGGGGGCCACGCCAGCGCTCGTACACACGTTCCGCGGCGCCGCCCGGACGGACCTCGCGGAGGTCGATCAGCGCGGTGCGGGCGGCGTCGGAGAGGCCCTCGGCGAGGGCGGCGGCGGCCTCGTCGGCCGTGTCGTCGTCGAGGAGGACGTCACCGTAGTCGGAGATCGCGCCGCCGAGCGGCACCAGGGCGGGCAGCGGGCGGTGTACGCGCATCAGCGGGGCGGCGGCGAGGAGTTCGCCCTCCGGATCGCGGACCACGACGATCCGCAGCCGGCCCGGGACGCCGTACGACAGCCACCACGAGTGCAGCCAGGCATGGCTCTGGAACGGGGTCGCCGCGCCGCACCGCTTGTACAACCGGCCCCAGGCCGGGGCGAGTTCGGCGAAGGCGGTCTCGTCGCTGACGACTTCGGCGCGCAGGGCGCCCGTGGCCGTGACCGTCACAGCTGTCCGTGCACATCGGCGGCGGTGGCAGGGCCCGGTACGGAGGCCGCGGGCGCCGGTTCCTCCGTACCGCGCCGGGGTCGCACCAGCAGCGCCAGCCCGCCGAGCAGCCCGCCCGCGCTCGCGCCGACCAGCCCGGTCACCGTGCGCGAGGCTGACGACGGCTCGGTCGGCTTGACCGCGCGCGAGAACTGGAGCAGCTCGACGTGGGTGGAGCCCTTGGTGTCGTTGGCGTGCCGGGTGAGGGAGCGGGCCACGGCGTTGGCCATGTCGGTGGCGAGGTCGCGGCGTGAGGAGGTGGCCGAGACGGCGATCATGGGCGCGTCCGGCGAGGTCGCCGTCTGCACGCTCTTCCGCAGCGTCGACACCGGTACGCCCGCCCACACCTGGGCGTCCCCGAGCACCGCGAGCTGCGTGGCGACCCGCCCGTACGCCTGCGCGAAGCCGAGCGCGGACGCCGGGTCGGACTGCTCGGTCGGTACGGCGACGACGTAGCTGGTGGCCGTGTAGGTAGGGGGCTTGAGGGTGCCGTACGCGCCGCCGAGGAGGCCGCCGAGGACGGCGCCGGCCGCGAGGAGGGTCCATGGGCGGAGGGTGCGGGTGCGGGGCGTGAGGTGGGGGGCTCTGCTGGGGTTGTCGGTCATGAGGAGGGGACTCCCTGGGGTGACGGGGACGGGGTCATGGCGGGGGTGGTGGCCGCGTACACGTCCATGAGCTGCGCGGCGCTGCGGGTGATGTCGTAGTGGTGGGCGGCGGCGGGGGGCGTGCGGTCCCGCGGGCCCAGCGCGCGGGCCTCGGCGAGGGCGCGCGCGAAGGAGTCCGCGCCGCCGGGTACGCGCCGGGCGCCCTCGGCGGACTCCGGGGGCAGGTCCTCGATCGCCGGGCAGGAGACGTACCGGACGGGCAGCCCGGCGGCCAGGCCCTCCACGACCGCGAGGCCGAAGGCCTCCTCCGGGCAGGGGGAGGCGAGCAGGTCCATCGCGGAGGTGAGGGAGGGCAGGTCGGGGCCGGGGGTGCCGTCCGGCACGTACGGCCGTTCGCCGGTGAACAGCACCCGGTCGGCGACGCCCGCCTCGTGCGCCGTGCGCCGCAGGGTGTGCTCCTCGGGGCCGCCGCCGACGAGCAACAGCCAGTAGTCGTCGGGGAGTTGGGCGAGCGCGTCGATGAGGTCGCCGAAGCGCTTGCCGGGCGCCAGGCGTCCGATGCCGCCGACGACGTACGCGCCCTCGGGCAGTCCGAGACGCTCTCGGGTGCGGTGCCGGGCGACCGGGTCGAAGCGGAACCGGGCCAGGTCGATGCCGTTGGGGACGACCTCGATCCGGGGCGCGGGCACGCCCCAGCGGCGGAGCCGGGCGGCGACCGTGGGGGAGACGGCGACGGTGGCGCGGCCGAGGCGTTCGCTGGCGAGATACAGCGCGCGGACCCCGGTGGTCAGCGGGCGCCCCTCCATCTGTGAGTCGCCGAGGGAGTGTTCGGTGGCGACGATCGCCCGTACGCCCGCGAGCCGCGCGGCGATCCTGCCGTACACGCAGGCCCGGTAGAGGTGGGTGTGCACGAGGTCGTAGCCGCCTGAGCGGATGACGTCGACCAGGCGGGGCAGGGCGGCGAGATCCCGGTTGCCGGCCATGCCGAGGTGGACGACCCGGACGCCGTCGGCGACCAGACCGTCGGCGACCGAGCCCGGGTTGGTGAGCGTCACGACATCGCAGTCGACCGGCAAGTGCCGCAGCAGCAGCCGCAGTTGCTGCTCGGCGCCGCCGACCCCGAGCCCGGTGATGACATGCAGGGCCTTCACCGCGCTCACACCCCCTCGACCGGCCGGCGCCGCAGCCGGTGCAGCCGGTACTTGAGATGCAGGCGTACGGCGGTGTCGTTCTCGCCGATGTGGACGCGGGGGAGGACGTGGACGCCGTTGAGCTGCCCGGGGTCGATGGCGACGCCGTATCCGTATCCGGCGTCCCGCACGGCGTCGACGGCCCGCTGGTCGACGGTCCCGTACGGATAGCAGAACCCCGCCACCGGAGCACCGCTCAACTCCGAGAGCAGTGCTCTGCTTTCGGCGACCTCGGCACGCAGCAGCTCGTCGTCCGCCTTCGTCAGGTCGACGTGCGTCAGTCCGTGCGACCCGATCTCGATGCCGGCCTCGGCGACGGCCCGGATGCCGTCCGCCGTGAGCAGCGGCTTGCGCGGGCCCAGCGGATCCCAGGCGTTCTCCCCGCCGAGCCGCCCCGGCAGCACGAAGAGGGTCGCGCCGCAGTCCCAACGCTCAAGCACCGGAAGGGCGCCCGTGAGGAAGTCGGCGTACCCGTCGTCGAAGGTCAGCCCGACCAGGCCGCGCCCCTCGCCCCGGGCACGGGCGGCGAGCAGCTCGGCCACCCCGACGCCCCGCAGCCCGCGCCGGTGCAGCCACCGCAGCTGGGCGTCGAGGCGGTCGGGCGTGACCGTGATGCGGTAAGGGTCGTCCGAGCAGTCGCCCACGGAGTGGTACATCGCCACCCAGGGGACGGAACCGGGGCGGGCGGCTCTTCGGCGCCGGTCAGCGGACGCGGTCGCGGCGGCGGGGACGGGGGCGGGCGTGGGCGTGGGTGCGGGTGCGCTTGCGGGCATGCGGCAGCCTTCGGGTCAGGGAGCGTACGGAACGGAGGGCGAGGACGAAGCTCTGCACGGCCTGGGCCCGCATGAGCCGGCCCAGCAGGAAGAAGACGACGGTCACGGTCGCCGTACCGGCGGCGAGCCCCGCCACCGGCCCGTCGATCCGGCTGGTCACGAACGCCCCCGCGGCCGTCGCGCACACCGCCGCGCGCACCGGCTTGCTCAGCTCGGCCAGCACCCGCCGGGTCCGGATCGGCACACTGCGCGGAACTCTTCTCACAAGCGCTCGCCTACGGGATGCCACAGCCGGTGTCGAGGGCACGACCGTGCTCAGCCCTTCGGGCCTCCGCGCGCTCGCACCCTCGACACCGGCGCATCCCTTCGGCTCACGTGCCCCGTACAGCAGCAGGACGGCCGACAGTGTGATCCCGGCCGCGTTGGCGGCGGCGATCCCGGAGACCCCCCACGGGCCGACGGCCCACACGCCGATCCAGGTGGTCGCGACGATGCCCGCGGTCATCGAGGCCAGCGGGTACCAGGTGGGCCGGTTCGAGGAGAAGTACGAGCGGATGAGCGCGCCGACCAGCGTGTGCCCGAGCAGCCCGACCGCGTACACGCGCATCACGGTGGCCGTCGCCTCGGTGTCCCGGGCGGTGAACGCGCCCCGCTGGAAGAGGAGTTCGATGATCTGCGGCGCACACGCGACCACCGCCGCCGCGCCGAGCAGCACGACCCAGGCGGCCAGAGCGAGATCCCGCTCCACGCGGTCGCGGGCCCGCTCGGTGTCGCCCTCCGCGATCGCCTGCGCGACCACCGGGAAGGTGACCGTGCACAGCATCAGCGACAGCGTCATCGGGATCTGCGCGACCTTCTGCGCGTAGTTCAGGTGCGAGATGGCCCCGGCGGGCAGCGTGGAGGCGAGGAACCGCTCGATGAGCACCTGCGACTGCCGGGTCAGCGCGAACAGCAGCACCGGCGCGACGAGCGCGAACGCCATCGGCGCCCCGGACGTCTCCTCCACCACGATCTCTTCCGGTACCGCCGACCGGCGCCGCCGCAACTGCCGCAGCACGGAAGGCAGTTGGGTGACGACCATCAGGGCGCCGCCCACCGCCACCCCGACCGCCGCCGAGCGCACCCCCCAGTGCCCGCCCAGCACGAACATCGCCGTGATGATGCCGACGTTGTAGGCCACGTAGATCGCCGCGGGGGCCAGGAACCGCCGGTGCGCGCGCAGGGCCGCGCTGCAGTACCCGGCGAGCCCGAAGCTGAACACGCAGGTGGCGGTGAGGCGGGTGCAGTCCACGGCGAGCGACGGGTCGGGCAGCCCGGGGGCGAGCGCCTCGACCAGGTAGGGAGCGCTGGCGATCAGCAGCGCGCCGACCCCCGCGCAGGCCAGCGCCAGCCGGGGCAGCGTCGACGCGACCAGCGCCCGCACCGGATCACCGGGGGCACCCTGGGCGCGCCGGGCCAGCGCCATGCTGAACGCCGGGATCAGGACGAAGGCCAGCCCGTCCTCGATGAGCAGCGTCGCCGCGAACTCCGGCACGGTCCACGCGACGAGGAAGGCGTCCGTGTCACTGCCGGCCCCGAACAGCCGGGCCAGCGACTGGTCCCGGACCAGCCCGAGCAGCGCCCCCGCGACCGAGAGGACGGCCGTGATGAGCGTGGCCTGGGCGAGGAACTTCCGGGAGACGGGGGCGAGTTCGGCAGCGGCACTACCCCCCTCGTCCCCCTCCTCGCCGCTTCCCTTCGTTGTCGGCGAAGCGGCGGCGCGTGCCGCGGGCAGCGTCACCCTGGTCTCTCCCTCGGGCCGAGGAGGCGTCACGTTCGTCACGCCGAGGCCTCGGCCTCGGGCACGCAGTCGCCGCCGACGAGGGCCCACCAGGCGACGAGCCCGAAGGCGAGGGCGGTCAGCACGGTCGCGGGCCCGCCGATGTCGGCGTACAGGAAGTCGATCAACTGCCAGAGCAGCAGCCCGCAGGCGACGAGCGCGCAGTCGAGTCCGGACGTACGGCTTCGGCGCACCCGCACGAGCCCGCGCAGACCGCACACGAGCAGCGCCAGCCAACTGCCGCCGAGGGCGAGGAGCCCGATGAGCCCCTGCTCACTCAGCACCAGCAGGTACATGTTGTGCGGGGACAGCAGTGGCTGTTTGCGGTAGGCAGCGCCCGCGCCCTCCGTGTCGCTGCCCGAGGACAGGGCCAACGAGGCGTGTCCGTCGCGGTGTTCGGGGAAGCCCTTCAACCCGACGCCGGTGAGCGGGTGTTCGCTCCACATGTCGGTCGCCGCCGCCCACATCGTGTACCGGTCGGTGACCGACTGGTCGGGGGCGTCGGCGACTTGGGTGATGCTGCTGATCCGCTCCTGCAGCATCGCCGTACCGACACCGAGCCCGCCGACCAGGATCACCGCCGACGCGGCCACCACCGCGCCCACCTTCAGCGCGCGCCGCATCCCGGCCAGCGCCACCTGGATCGCGCAGGCCGCCGCCGTGGCGATCCAGGCGCCGCGGCTGAAGGAGACGGCGAGCGGGGCGAGCAGCACCAGGGCGCAGCCGGTGGCAACGGCCCGCTGGCGCGCGGCAGTTGACCCGAGGGCGAGCCCCACCGCGCACATCAGCCCGAACGACACCACGGTCGCCATGCCCATCACGTCGGCGGGCCCGAAGGTGCCCACCGCCCGGATCTCCTCGCCCTGGTAGGAGGCGCCGGTCCCGGTCGCGTACTGGTGCACCCCGACCGCCCCCTGGAACAGGGCGAAGGCGACGAACGCCCAGGCCAGCACCCGGAAGTCGCGCCGGTCCCGGACGAGCAGCACCACGGACGCCGGGACCAGCACGAAGATCTGGAGGTAGCGTCCAAGGCCTCCGATCCCGGCCCCCGGCGAGGACGCCCCGACGGCCGCGACCGCGAGCCCGACCACGGGCATCCCGAGCACCACGGCGGCCGTACGGGACAGGGGGCGCCGCCGCTCCCGTACGAGCCGGATCGCGCAGTAGAGGACCACGAGCCCGGAGACGGCGTCGGCCGGGGTCGCCCCGCCGTCGGAGCCCTGCGCGGCCGGCAGCGCGAGCAGGGCGATCACCAGCATGACCGGCAGCAGTGGGGCGAAGGAGGCGAGGGGCACTCTGTACGGCAACGTCAGCGCGGGGCTGTGGCTCACCGCTCTCAACTTCCTGTCGGTCGGACGAGCGCGGCGGCGGTGCGCAGCAGGATGCAGATGTCCTGCCACAGCGACCAGTTGTCGATGTAGGCGTTGTCGAACCGGCAGCGGTCCTCGATCGAGGTGTCACCGCGCAGACCGTGGATCTGGGCGAGCCCGGTGATCCCGGTCTGCATCCGGTGGCGGGCTGCGTAGCCGGGGTAGGTCTGGCTGAACTGCCCGACGAAGTACGGGCGTTCGGGCCGCGGACCGACCAGGCTCATGTCGCCCCAGAGGACGTTCCACAGCTGGAGCAGTTCGTCGAGCGAGGTCCGGCGCAGGAAGCGGCAGAACCAGTTCATGCGCCGCTCGTCGGCGACGCTCCAGCGGGTCGCCGCCTCCATCTCGTCGACCGGGCGGTGGGTACGGAACTTGAGGAGGGTGAAGGGCCGCCCGTCCATGCCGATGCGCTCCTGCCGGAAGACCACACCGGGCCCGCCGGTCAGCCGCAGCACGACCGCGCAGAGCAGCAGCAGAGGCGAGACCATCAGGAGCAGCGCGCCCGAGACCACGACATCGAGCATGCGCTTGCCGATGCTGCCCGGCCGGTCCGGCACCATCGCGAGCCGCCGGCAGGAGAACCCGGCGAGCCGTTCGGCGCTCTCGTACGAGGGGGACTCGGCGTCGATCTCCCACACCGTGCAGCCCGACTCGGCCAACGCCCGCAGCAGCGGCCCCTGTTCGGCCCGTACGGAGGGATGGACGGCGAGCACGGCCCGGACGCCGTTCTGGATCAGCGCCCGCTCGACCTCCTCGCCGGTGGTCAGCACGGGCAGGCCCGCCACACCGTCCGGGTGGTCGGTGACGAGCCCCACCGGCCGTACCCCGCACGCCGGGTGGCGCAGGAAGGCGGCGGCCACGCGCCGGGCGGTGCCGGCCGGGCCGATGACGAGGGCCGTGTGCGGGCGGCGCAGCCGCGCCCGGCGCCGCACCCGGTGGACGGTCCCGCGGCCCACCGCACTCGCCGTCGCCTGTACCGCGCAGCCCAGGACGAGGGTCCGTGCGGACAGCGCGTCGGCGGGTGCGTACGCCCCGACCACGGCGGCCAGCGCCAGCCAGCCCATCGCGATCCGGCCGCAGACGGCGGGCAGTTCGTCGAGGAACGCGGGCACGGACTCGGGCCGGTAGAGCGAGGCGCGTGTGTTCAGTACGACCACACCGAGCAGCAGCGCGCCGACGAGGAGGGGGTGGCGCAGGGGCTCGGTCAGCGCCAGGACGCCGAGCAGGGCGGCGCTGCTGTCGACGGCGAGCAGCGGCAGCGGGGAGGCCGGCCGGGGCGCGGGACGCCGGCCGGCCGGGAATCTGAAGCCGCCGGCCGACCCGCGGGGCGGGATGACCGAGACGGCGGACGCAGATACGGCGGACACGGTCGAGAATCCGTGCTCCCGCGGCCCTCCGCCGGGGGAGGGGACGGTACTTTCCGCAGTCACGAGTGGATGGACTCCCTGTACTCGGCGCGCACGGGCGGCACGGCGTGCGCGGTGATCAGCTCGCGGTACACGCCCGCGACGGCCTCGGCGGTGTGCCGTACGTCGTGCGCGGACAGGACGTGCCGACGCCCCAGTTGCCCCAGCGACTCACGCAGCGGCGGGTCGAGCAGCAGTTCGGTGACGGCTCCGGCCAGCGCGGCGGGGTGCTCGGCCGGCACCAGACAGCGCGGTGCGAGAGCGGCGGGCAGACTCTCGCGCCCGCCGTCCACATCGGTGACGACCACCGGCCGCCCGCAGGACATCGCCTCCAGCGGCGCCAGCGCCATGCCCTCCCAGCGCGAGGGCAGGACGACCAGATCGGCGGCCCGGTACCAGGGGACGGCATCGGCGACGGCCCCCGCGAACAGCACGGAGTCCGGGGCGAGCGCCCGCAGCCGCCCGGCGTCCGGGCCGTCCCCGACGAGCACGAGCCGCGCCCCCGGCACCCGTTCCGCGATCTCGCCCCACGCCCGGAGCAGCACGTCCTGCCCCTTCTGCCGGCACAGCCGCCCCACGCACACGACCAGCGGAGCACCCGGATCGACCTCGGCGAGCAGCGGAATCCCGGCCCGTACGGGGTTCTGGGCCGCGGGCCGGAAGCGCTCGGTGTCGATCCCGTTCGGGATCACCCGCCACTGCCCGGTGATCCCGGCGCGTACGCCGGTCGCCCGCTCGGCGTCGCTCACGCACACCACGCGGGAGGCCCAACGCGCCCCCCACCGCTCCCACTTGAGCGCCAGGGCCGCGGTGGACCCGCCGACCGCCTCGAACGACCAGGCGTGCGGCTGGAACACCGTCGCCACCCGGCCCCGTACCGCCAGCCGGGCGGCGAGCCCGGCCTTCGCGCTGTGCGCGTGCACGACATCCGGCCGCACCGCCCCGATCAGCCGTCCGAGCCGCCGTACCTCCCCGGCGAGCGAGGGGCCCGGGGCGCGCGTCGCGTGCCAGGGGCGTACGCCGGCGCCGAGCGCCCGCAGTCGCGCCGGGAGTTCACCGCCGTCCGGGCAGGCGACCGTGACGTCAAGACCGGCGGCGAGCTGTGCCCGCGCCAGGTCCGTGACGACCCGGGCCACCCCGCCGTCCACCGGCTGGGTGATGTGCAGGACCCGGGGCCGGGGGTCGGGTGC
This sequence comes from Streptomyces sp. GQFP, assembly GCF_021545335.1. Taxonomy (GTDB): domain Bacteria; phylum Actinomycetota; class Actinomycetes; order Streptomycetales; family Streptomycetaceae; genus Streptomyces. The sequence goes on from NZ_CP089312.1 coordinate 6,816,552, forward strand.
TGACAGTTGCATGCGCGGTTTCCTCGCTCACGGGTGGCGGCGTTGGACGCGCCTCGGCTACTGCCGGGCGTCGACGGCCACGAAAAGTGCGCCGGCCCACGCCGCGTCCCGCTGGGAAACGAGCCGGAAGGCCAGCTGGTCACCACCGCGCCGCAGCGCCGTACCCAGTTCGAACACGTCGGAGTCGTAGCCGAGGGTGTTCGCGTACGCCGGAACGCGCTCCGAGGCGGCGCCGCCGATCGTGGAATTCAGCACGTCGTCGCGGGGGTTGGCCGCGTCCCCGAGCACGGTCGTGCGCCCCGCGACGGACACCGTCAGGGAGTCGCCGGGGCTGCCGCGGTCCCCGTTGTAGGCGACCAGACCCGCCCGCCCGTTCGCGCCCACCGGGAACCCCAGTTCGGCCAACCGGACCAACGGAACGTCACCCTCACGGGCTTCCAGCGTGTCGAACCCGTCCCACACGGCGAGGTGCCGCAGCGGCTCCGCGGCCTTCTCGTACGCCACGACCAGCGTCCAGCCGCCCCACGCGCCGACCGCCGACCTCCCCATCGCCACATTGACCTGCGCGACCGTGTACAGCCCCGAACCGCTCTCCCGGACCAGCTTCGTGACATCGGCGGAGGCCTGGAACGCGTCGGCACCGCGCGCCACCCGGTGCCCGACGACCGAGTCCGCGAGCAGCTCCTTGTACTCCCCGCCGGGCTCGGCGATCAGCACCCGCCCGTTGTCCTCCGGCGGCTTCTGCTCACCGACCTTGAGATTGCCGCCCCAGTACAGCCGCGCGTACGAGACCCGCCCGCCCTGCGGCACCCGGACCTCCGCACGGCTGGAGTTGTACGTGTTCGGATCGCTGTCGACATCGACGTAGAACATGTCGAAGTCACCGTTGACCGCCGCCTTCGCGCCGCCGGTCCCGCTCGCGAGCTGCTCGCCCCTGCGGACGCCCGCGCAGGTCCCGAGGGTGGCGCGGCAGCTGATGGACGTGTTGGCCGCGCGGACGATCCCGCCGTGCTGGAGGGCTTGGTAGCGCGGGGCGAACGCGAGGCGCGCGGCCTCCTTGCCGGGCTCGGCCGTCGCCGTACCTCCCGGAGTGCAGATCGCGGCGAGGGCAAAGACGCCCACCATCGCACGGCGCAGCGGAAGACCCGGGGAAATACGCATGACCGGCGTTGCCCTTTCGGGGAAAAGGTCGTGGACCGACGGACAGAAAATGTGGACATCACTTATGTGCCGCATCCGCTCCCGGTCTGTTTCACGCGACGGATTCCGGGTGGCGGTCGACCTTTTGGGTGGCTTTGGGGCTGCTGGCGGAAGGTGAGTCACTCTAGTCGCTATGCGTATTTATTGGTGATTCATGACGACTGTGTCGGAATCGTGTGCCCGGGCGGCCCGAGAGATCACCCCATTGGCGGCACAACCCGGGCGCGCGCCACGCGTTGACACGGCGTCGGGCATCCCCGCCCGGATGTTTGTGAACAACTCCCAAGGAGCACTTCTCCATGTCGCGTATCGCGAAGGGCCTCGCCCTTTCCTCCGTTGCCGTCGCCGCTGTGGCGGGTACCGCCGGTGTCGCCGCCGCCGACAGCGACGCGCACGGCGTCGCTGCCCACTCCCCGGGCGTCCTGTCGGGCAACGTCCTGCAGGTTCCGGTCCACGTGCCGGTCAACGTCTGCGGTAACACCATCAACGTCATCGGTCTGCTGAACCCGGCGTTCGGCAACACCTGCGTCAACGACTGACGTAAGTCGGCGCGGACCCTTCTGCCGGCCGCTCTCCCTTCAGGGGAGGGCGGCCGGTTCGCGTTCCGGGCGTTCCCTCCGAGGCGTTCGCTCCGAGGTGTTTGCTCCGAATGGCGGCGGTGAATGCCGGACCGGTTGCAGGTGGCAACGGTGGATCTGACGGTGGACACATCTGTCCGGCACGTCACGGCTCCACCGCACCACCGAAAGGAACTTCCATGCGCGCTCTGCCCGCACGGCGTATCGCGTCCACCGCTCTCTGCGCCACCCTCCTGCTCGGAATAGGCGCACCGGCCGCCCTGGCGGACGACGGCGACGCGGCCCGCGAGCGCGGCCACGCGGCTTCCCAGGCTCCCGTCCCCAACGCCGACGCGCTGCTCGCGCAGGTCAAGTCGCTGGGCGACCTGGGCGGCGTGGTCAAACCCGTCACCGATCTGCTGAACGCCGTCCTCAAGGCGGACAACGGCCAACTGCCGCTGGACGAGGCGACGAAGCTGGGCGACGCGGTGAAGGCGGCCATCGCCGAGGCCACGGCGGCTGCCCCGGCAGCACCGGTCACTCCGCCGGCGGACGTCCCGGCGACGCCGGCCCTTCCCACGACTCCTGCCCTGCCGACCACTCCCGCCCTGCCGACGGCCCCGGCGCTTCCGACGACGCCCTCGCTGCCGGTCTACTCCACGCTTCCGGCGCCCCTCACCGACGGCAAGGCGGTCAAGGGGCCGCTCGACATCAAGGGCGACGCGCTCACCGCGCTGCAGAAGGCGGTCGACACGCTGCTCACGGCGGTCACGTCCGGCGATGTCGCGAACGTCGTCCCGGCCGTCACCGGGGTGGTGACGAGCCTCGTCGGTCTCGTCGCCGCCACGCTGCTCGGCAGCGGTCTGCCGGCGCCCGATCTGGCCGGACTGCCGTCGCTGCCCAAGCTGCCGGCGGAGGTGCCGCAGCTGCCGGTCCCGGTACCGCCCCTGCGACTGCCGGCCAGCTAGGGGTCTCGTCCCGGCCGTCGCGTCGACCTCACCGGTCGGCGCGGCGGCTGTTCTTCTGCCCGGGCGCCAATTCCTTTTGTGCGTCAATCCAATTTCTGCATACAGGGTTTCCGCCGTGACCGGGGCTCGTTAGGCACGGCGACAGAATTCCCGAAGAAAGGAACATGATGAAGTCCCTGAAGGCTGCCGCTGTTGTTGCCGGGTCCCTGGTCATCGCCGGAGCTGCCGCCCCCGCGTTCGCCTACGACACCGCCGACCTCACGCCCACCAGCCTCAACGGCGCTGTGAACACGCTCACCAAGGGCCCCCTCGACGTGGACCAGTTGCAGCCGCTCCAGCACCAGTCGAACGCGCTGGACACCGAGAACAAGGAGTCGGTGCTCAGCACGGTGAAGGGCGCGACGACCGCCCTCAACTCGAACGGCGGGCTGCTCGGCGGGCTCCCCCTCCAGGGCTGACGCACGTCTTGAAAGGACCGGTTCCGGCGCGCGGAATCGGTCCTTCGCGCTGTTCGAGCCCCGTCCCTCTTTCGTGTGGATACCGGCGGGAAATCCCCCGGTCGAGTGAGAACACGGCCGGCCGCGCCAATTCCCGTCGATAGGGTTCCGCGGTGACCTCAACCTCAAGCGAAACGCGCCCTTTCCGCATCGCCGACCTGGGCACGCTCGTCGTCATGGCCTGGAGCGGTGACGCCCCCGACGGCGACATGCCCTACCTCCTCGCCTACTCCCTCGGGGACGGCGAGGGCGGTCCGGAGGCCTCGGCCGTCGCCGTCGAGCAGCTCCTCGCCAACACCGGTCTGCCGGTCGGCGGCGACATCGTCGACGGCTCGACCCGGCCGAGCCTGCCGGTCAGCCTGCTCGTCGAGGCCGGTACGGCCGTCGTCAACATGCCGCAGCTCAACGCCCAGTGCACCCCGCCCCCGGAGTGGCTCACCGCGGTCGGTGAACGGGGCTTCGCCTACCTGGTGTTCACCACCCGCCCCTGGCCCGAGGCCCAGCCCGGCAAGACCGTCGAGCCGGAGGCCCTGGCCGCCTTCGCGGGCGCCGAGGAGACCCTCACCGCCGCGGCCCATGTCATCCTCCCGGCCCGCAGCCTGCGCAGCTGACGGCCTGAGTCCGGAGCGGCGGACGGGGCCGCTCTCCGGGCTGATCTGACGACTAATGCACCACTCGGGGGAATCTTGAGCTGATGCGGTTCTCAGGATCGTTACGCGGTACGGACGAACTCCCCCGATTCCTGTAAAGGACCGTACTTGCCATGAAGTCGACCACTCGAACCCTTGCCGCCGCCGTCCTCACCGGCGTGGCGGCGGCGGTGGGCGCCGCGGCCCCCGCCGTCGCGGCCGACACGGTCCCCGTACCCGTACCGCTGGACGGCGTCGAGAAGTCCCTCAACGTGAACCTGCCCAAGGTCGGCGGCGAACTGCCGCTGCTGATGCCGGGCGTGCCCGAGGGGCCGCGCTATGTCGAGGGCCAGATGATCCCGGCCAGCGCGCTGCCGCAGGTGCCGCTCGGTGCCGCGCTGCCCGGGCTGTCGGCCGAGACGCCGCTGCCGCAGGTGCTCGGGAAGGGCTTCGACGAGGCCGCCGTCAGCCTCCCCGCGGCCGACCTGCGGACCCTGACCCCCGGTCTGTCCGTGGAGACCCCGCTGACCGCGCCCAACCCCGAGGTGTTCGGCCTGCCGACGCTCAAGGAGCCCCAGGCCGCCGTACTCACCCCGCTGCTGCAGACGGCCCCGACGGGCGCCCTGGGACTCGGCTCGCTGTAGTCCACAGGCTGACGAACCGGACGCGCTGGCCACCGGGCGGTCGCATCACCGAACGAACGGAACCAGGAGAGAGGCGAGAGTCTTGTTCGTCAGCAGAGTGCCCCGGGGCCCGGCGGGTCCCCCCGCCCGCTCCGGAACGCGGCGGGACGCGCTGCGCGCCCTGTGCGTGTCGGCCCTCGCCCTGGCCGTGGTCCCGGTCGTCGCCGCCGCGTGGCCCCGACGGGAGCCCGGCGACGAGGCGTCGTCCTTCGACGAGACGTACCGGGGCCGTCGGCTGCGGGGCATGAGGGCAGACGCCGGCCACATGACGCACGCCATGAGCACGCCCGGCGGCGGGCGGTGGCACGTCACCGTGGACGGGCGGCCCCTGCATCTGATGCGGCGCGCGGACGGGACGTATCTGAGCATGGTCGACCACTACCGCTCGTACCCCACGCCCCTGGAGGCGGCCCGCGCCGCCGTCGACGAGCTGGGCCCCGGGCGGCGGTTGACGGTCGAGGGCGGGGGAGGGGGCGGTCGTGGCGTACACGCGTAAGGACGTCAGCACGCTGACGCGGAGCGAGCGGCGGAGGTTCGTCGGGGCGCTGATGGAGATCAAACGGCGGGGCGAGTACGACGAGTTCGTCCGCACGCACATCGAGTACTACGTCTCCGACGGCGAGGACGGGCTGCGTACGGCGCACATGGCGCCCTCCTTCCTGCCCTGGCACCGGCGGTTCCTGCTGGACCTGGAGGGGGCCCTGCAGCGCGTGGACCCGTCGGTGACGTTGCCGTACTGGGACTGGACCCGGGACCGTACGGCGGCGGGGGTGCCCTGGAGCGAGGATCTGCTCGGCGGGACCGGGCGGGCCTCCGACCAGCGGGTCATGAGCGGGCCGTTCGCCTACGACCACGGCGACTGGACCATCAGGGAGAGCGTCACCGACGGTGAGTTCCTCACCCGGGACCTCGGCCGCGTCCGCCAGCCGCTCACGCTGCCGACCCGGCAGGATCTGGACGTGGCCCTCGACGATCCCGTCTACGACGTGTCGCCGTGGAACTCGACGTCCGCGAAGGGGTTCCGCAACAGGCTCGAAGGGTGGGGGAGCGGGCGCGGCCCCGGTTCCTGGCGCAACCACAACCGCGTCCACCGGTGGGTCGGCGGGCACATGGTCGGTGGCGCGTCTGTCAACGACCCGGTGTTCTGGCTGCACCACGCCTTCGTCGACCTGTGCTGGTCCCGCTGGCAGCGCCGGCACGGCTCGCGCTATCTGCCCGAGCGGCCGCCGGGGTTCGGCGACGCGCAGCGCGGCCGGGTCGTCGCCCGGCACGAGTCGCTGCCGCCGTGGGACGTGACACCGGATCAGCTGGAGGAGCACAGCCAGATCTATCGGTACGCGTGACACGTACCGGAACATGCGCGAGAGCCCCGACGGTGGATCCGTCGGGGCTCTCGCGGTGTTCGCGTACGACAGGTCAGCTGCCGTAGCCGCCGGGGCCGGGGTTGCCCTTGTGGTCGTCGTCGCTGACGTTGACGCAGGTGTTGCCGAAGGCCGGGTTCAGCAGACCGATCACGCTGATCGAGTTCCCGCACACGTTGACGGGTACGTGGACCGGGACCTGCAGGACGTTGCCGGACAGGACGCCGGGCGAGCCGACGGCCTCGGCCTGGGCACCCGCGTCAGCCGTGGCCATACCGGCACCGCCGAGCACCACGGCACCGGTGCCGAGAGCGGCGACGGCAGCCTTCGCGATGCGAGACATCACGTTCTCCTTTGGTTCGATGAGTGCGGGCGCTCGACTCGCGCCCGCACTTCCCCTACAACGCGCCCGCTCACGCCTGGTAACGGCGTCGGGCCGGGCGTCACCCTTTTCGAAGCGCAGGGGTTGTCAGCCGCGTGTCGCCGCCCCGGGGTCGAGTACGCCGGGGACCAGCTCGCCCAGGACCGTTCGGGGCGCGCGGCTGAAGGGGCTCACTTCCGCTCAGTCCACAGGGACGGTTAACCTCAGGCATGGCATCCGACCAGGCCGAGCAGAACGAGCGGCAGCAGACCCAGAACGTGTTGCGGACCTTCGTAGGGGCGGACGGTCGTCTCGCGCGGCTCCCCGAGCACTTCGAGACCGGCGTGGAGTATCCGGAGCGGCTCGTCGACGAGCGGCTCCGCGTGTGGTGCGAGGTGGACGCCGACGCAGCCTGAGCGCTTCAACACCCTTGGCCCGCTTCCCGGATGACGGGGGAGCGGGCCTTTCCGTGCCCGAACGGTATCGGGTCCATAACTGTCGTGGACCCGTTCGCGAATGCTGTGTGAAGGTCTCCAAGTGAGCGTAAGCGGAACCTTTTTGACGCTCTCTTGACTGCTAAGATCATCCCACTTTCAGTAGGCTGAGGCGTGCCGCGCGCACGGGGGACAGTCTCTAAGGGCCCCATCGCGAAGGAGTGGCTGAGTTGGTCCGCCGGTAAGGTTCGCCACCGGGCTGGGCCCGTGTTCCAGGCCGGACCCATCGGACTGCAACTGCTCCTGTCGCAAGGCGACTTGAAGAGAGTCTCATGACGTCATTGATCCAGGATCCACTGCTGTGGATCTTGCTCGTGGTCCTGGTCGCTGCGGTCGTCGCAGTGATGCGGGCCCGCAGAACCAACATGGCCCTCCGCAGGAAGAGCAACGACCTGCAGAGCGCCCGCGAAGCCGCGCAGAGCGACCGCGACCGCCTCTATGCGGAATACACCCAGCTGAACGCACAGCACGCCGGCGACCTCGCCGCGGTGCGCAAGGATGCGGAGGAAGACACCAAGGCCGTCCTGAAGTCCGCGATGCGGACGCTCCAGGTCCTCGCCGACGAACAGCAGCTCATCATCGAGAAGTCGCAGCGCCGCTACGGCGACGACGAACAGGTCCTCGGCGACCTGATGATGATCGACCACACCAACAGCCAGTTCGGCCGCCGCGCCCAGGGCATCGCGGTGCTCTGCGGCGGCTGGCTCGGCCGGCGCGAGTCCACCGCCTCCGTGTACGACGTGGCCCGCAGTGCCCAGGGCCGCATCAAGCACTTCGACCGCGTCACCATCAACACGCAGGTGAACGTCTCGGTGGCCAGTCGGGCCGTCGAGCCCGTCGCGGTCGTCCTCGCCGAACTGCTCGCCAACGCCACCAACTACAGCGCGCCCGGCACCCGCGTCGACATCAACATCCAGGCCGTACCCACCGGGGTCTGCCTGATCGTCGACGACGCCGGCCTCGGGATGAACACCGAGGAGAAGGCGCGGGCCACCGTCCTGCTCTCCCCGCAGGCGCCGGTCGACATCACGAGCCTCGGCGACCCGCCGAAGTTCGGCTTCGCCGTGTCCGGGATGCTCGCCACCAGGTACGGCTTCAAGGTCTCGGTCGACTCGGTGTCCCCCTACGGCGGCGTACGGGCGGTGATTCTCTTGCCTGAGAACCTGTTGACGACGGACGTTCCCGAGCCCGAGGGCGGTGCCGCCAAGGCCGAACCCCAGGAGCCCGAGGCTCCTTCGGCCGCCCCGCAGCGGCTGACCCCGGTGGCCACGCCCGGCGGACCGCCGCGTCCGATCGGGACGACGGCGGGCGGCCTGCCCAAGCGGCGGCGGCGCGGCAGCCCGGTCGCGGTGGTGCCCTCGCCTCAGGAGCCGGCCGAGCCGGAGTTCAACACAGAGGTGACGGCCTCACGTATCGGTGCGTTCCAGCGCGGAACGCTGCTTGGGCGGGATACGACCACCATGGAAGGACCACAGGACCAGTGAATCCCGATCTGTCGTGGGTGCTGAACGATGTGCTGCAAGTCCGCGGCGCCCGTCACGCGATCCTCGTATCGGCCGACGGCCTCCTGCTGGAGCGGTCCAGTGACATCGAGCGCGACGAGGCGGAGACCAACGCCGCCGCGATGAGCTCGATGCAGTCCCTCAGCCGGGCCGTCGCCCCCTTCGTCGGCTCCGGACGCGGTCTGTGGAAGCAGACCCTGATCGAGTACGACGGCGGCTGGATCTTCCTGATCGCCGCGGGCAGCGGTGCCTACCTCGCCGTGTCGGCCGCGCTGGACGTCGACATGGAGGCCATGTCCTTCCGGATGCAGCAGCAGGTGGGCGCGCTCGGCAAGGCGATGACCACCCCGCCGCGTCAGAACGCCGGTGCGGACGCATGAACGCCCACGGCGAGGAAGCTCCGGTCACGGTCACCAGCGACTTCGTCCGCTCGTACGTCATCACGGGCGGGCGGCGGCTGCCGACCGCCGATGACCTGTCCCTGCACACCCTGGTCACCCTGGCTCCCGAACGGGAACTGCCGCTCGGCGCCAGCCCCGAGGTACGGGCCATCTGGGACCTGTGCGGCGGCGGCTACCTCTCCGTCGCGGAGGTCGCCGCGCACCTGACGCTCCCGGTGGGCGTCGCCCGGCTCCTGCTGACCGATTTATTCGAACAGGGTCATCTCCTGCGCCGTGCCGCGCCCCCACGCGCCCAGTCCGTCGACAGAGGAATCATCGAAAAGGTGCTGCATGGACTCGAATCCCTCTACGGCTGAGACGATCTACGTCTCAGACGCGGTGACCACCACCGCGAAGATCCTTGTCGTAGGGCACTTCGCGGTGGGCAAGACCACGTACATCGGCTCGCTGTCGGAGATCACCCCGCTGCGCACCGAGGAGAAGATGACGCAGGCGTCCGCCCACGTGGACGACCTCAAGGGCGCGCCGGACAAGGTGACGACCACGGTCGCGCTGGACTTCGGCCGGCTCACGCTGAGCGAGGAACTGGTGCTGTACCTGTTCGGTACGCCCGGTCAGCAGCGCTTCATGCAGCTGTGGGAGGACATGGCCCGCGGCGCGCTCGGAGCCCTGCTCCTGGTCGACCCGTCCCGGCTGGCCGAAACGTTTCCGGTGATCGACCTGGTCGAGAAGTACGGCCTGGAGTACGCCATCGCCGTCAACACCTTCGACCCGGAGGGCGGCGAGTTCGACGAGGACGAGATCCGCGAGGCCCTCGACCTGCTGCCCGACACCCCGGTCGTCTACTGCGACGCCCGGGACCCGAAGTCGTCCGCGAGAGCGCTGATCGCCCTCGTGCAGCACCTGCTCGCCCGCGCGGCCTGAGCACAGGGCTCCGCACAAGGTTTTTCCTCACCCCCGTCCCCCGCCCCCGAGGCGTGGGGAACCCAAAGGAACCTCCATGGACATACAGCACGCGGGTGCCACGCCGAGCGCTCCCGCCAGATGCCCCATGCACGGCGCCGACTTCGCCGCCGACCCGCAGGGCAGCTACGACAAGTTGCGCGCCCACGGCCCGGCGGCACCCGTCGAGCTGGCACCGGGCGTGGACGCCACGCTCGTCGTCCAGCACGAGATGGCCCTCAGGGTGCTCCAGAACACCACCCTGTTCGCCCGTGACTCGCGCCGCTGGGCCGCCCTGAACGAGGGCCGCATCTCCCTGGACAGCCCCGTCCTGCCGATGATGGCGTACCGGCCCAACGTCCTGTTCACCGACGGCGCGGTGCATCTGCGGCTGCGCAAGGCCGTCACCGAGAGCCTCGCCAAGCTGAACATCAGCCGCATCCGGCGGGACGTCGAGCCCATCGCCGACTATCTGATCGACCAGTTCAGCGAGCGGGGCCGGGCCGACCTCCTCAACGACTACGCCAAGCTGATCCCGCTGCTGCTGTTCAACAAGATGTTCGGCTGCCCGGCCGACATCGGCGACCGCCTCAACACCGGTATGTCCGCCATGTTCGACGGCCAGGACGACGCCATCAAGGGCATCGAGATCGTCGCCACCTGCCTCCAGGAGCTGATCACGCTCAAGCGCCGCGAGCCCGGCGACGACGTGACCTCCTGGCTGATCCAGCACTCGGCGGGCCTCAACGACGAGGAACTCCGGGACCAGCTGATCGTGCTGATGGGCGCGGGCCTGGAGCCCCAGCGCAACCTCATCGCCAGCTCGCTGCTCCTGCTGCTGTCCGACGGTCCGTCGGAGCGCGGCAGCGGCATGCTGGTCGAGGAAGCCATCGACCACGTGCTGTGGAACAACCCGCCCATCGCCAACTACGCGACGCACTACCCGCTGCAGGACGTCGACCTCGGCGGCGTACCCGTCGACGCGAACACCCCGGTCGTCATCAGCTTCGCCGCCGCCAACAGCGACCCGGCCCTCAACGAGGCCCGGCAGATGGCCAGCAAGGGCGCCCACCTGGCCTTCGGCGCGGGCCCGCACGCCTGCCCCGCCAAGGACCCGGCCCTGGTCATCGCGCTCACGGCGATCGAGAAGATCCTCAACGCGCTGCCCGACCTGACCCTCTCGGTCCCGCAGGACAGCCTGCTGTGGCGGCCCGGCCCCTTCCACCGCGCGCTGGTCTCGCTGCCGGTGCGGTTCAGCCCGACGCCGGCCACGCGGATCGCGGCGGCCATGCGCAACCAGGCCCCGATGCCCGCGGCGACGGACCCGGTACACCGTCCGGCCCCGCAGCAGGCGGCGGCCCCGGCGGCCCGTCAGGAACAGCGCAAGAAGGGATTCTGGAGCTCCTTCCTCGATGTCTTCCGGCTCTGAGGACCAACTGCCCACCCACTTAGGCCGATCGGGCCGGTCGATCCTGTCGGGCCGGCTTGCGCGAGCGCCCTGTGCCCGAGGTTCCTGCCTCGGACACAGGGCGCTTCGCTGTTCCCGCCCGTCCTCAGGCGAGCAGCTCGTCCACCTCGGCCGCGAACAGCAGGGCCGGGTCGAACTCCATCCCGGTGAAGTGGCCGGCGAGTTCCAGGGACAGGACACCGTGCAGCCGGGTCCAGCAGACCAGGGCCCGGCGGAGGACCGCGGGCGGTGCGGGGTGGCCGGCCGCCCACATCCGGTGGTCGTCGATGTGCGCGTCGAACGGGGTCCCGGGGCCGGCCGGGGGCAGCGCGGCGCAGGCGTCGAGCAGGGTCGTCATGATCTCGGACGCGATCCCGGTGACGTCGGAGGGCGCGTGGTAGCCGGGTACGGGGGTGCCGTAGACGAGGAAGTACCGCTGGGGGTCGGCCAGGGCCCAGTCGCGCAGGGCGTGGGCGAGTGCGGCCAGGTCGGGGGCGGGCTCGGCAGCCGCGCGGAAGGTGTCGGCGAGGCTTCGGTACGCGTCCCTGATCAGCTCGGAGATCAGCTCGTCACGCCCGGCGAAGTACCGGTAGAGCGCGGGTCCGCTCATGCCCATCTGCTTGGCGACGGCGTTGAGGGAGAGCGCGGACGCACCCGCCGCGGCGATCTGCTCCCACGCCCGTTCCTTGATCTCCGTACGCACCTGGGCGCGGTAGCGCTCGCGCGGGGTCTCCGTCTTCGTGTCCCCTGATTCCGTCATGGTTAGAGGTTATCACTCAAGTTATTGACACTCGCGTTCATCGAGTTATAGCCTCTAACCAACGCGACAACGGGAAACTGGTCATGGAGGCCGTCATGAGCACAGAGGCATTCGTCGAGGTCGTTCTGCCGGGCAAGGTGGAGCCGGAAGGGCTGGAAGTCCGGCACGGAGCCGTTCCCACCGCCGGTCCCGGGCAGGTCGTGATCCGGATGGAGGCGACCGGTGTCTCCTTCGCCGAACAGCAGATGCGCCGCGGCCGGTACTACGACCAGCCGGCGTTCCCCTTCGTGCCCGGTTACGACCTCGTCGGCACCGTCATCGCCACCGGCGAGGGCGTCGAGCCGGACCTGACCGGCACCCGGGTGGCCGCGCTGCTCAAGGTCGGCGGCTGGGCCAGTCATGTACTCGTCGACGCGGCCGACGTGGTGCCGGTGCCCGACGGGGTCGGCGCGGCGGAGGCGGAGACGGTGGTGCTCAACGGCATCACCGCCTGGCAGATGCTGCACCGCAAGGCCCGCGTCCGCGCCGGGCAGACCGTCCTGGTGCACGGTGCCAACGGCGGCGTCGGCACGGTCCTGGTCCAACTCGCCCACGCGGCGGGCGTGAAGGTGATCGGTACGGCGTCCGTACGGCACCACGACGCGCTGCGGGAGAGGGGCGTCGTCCCCGTCGACTACCGCACCGGGGACGTCGCCGCCCGGGTCCGCGAACTCGCCCCCGGGGGAGTGGACGCCGTCTTCGACCACGTCGGCGGGCGCAGCGTGACCGACTCCTGGCGCCTCCTCGCACCCGGCGGCACGCTCGTCTCGTACGGCAGCGCCTCCACGCGGGACGCCGAGGGCTCCAAGCAGTGGCCGGTGCTCAAGCTGCTCGGCCGGGTGTGGGTGTGGAACGCGCTGCCCAACCGCCGCCGCGCCTACTTCTACAACGTCTGGGCCGGTCGGGCCCTGGCGAAGAACCGGTTCAGGACCCGGCTGCACGCCGACCTCACCCAGCTCTTCGCCGCCCTCCGCAGCGGTGACGTCACCGCCGAGGTCGCCGCCCGGCTGCCCCTCGTCCGCGCCGCCGACGCCATGCGGCTCGCCGAGTCGGGGACCATCACCGGGAAGGTCGTGCTCACTCCGTAGGGCGGTCGTCGGGCAGTCCCGCGAACTCCGTCAGGGCGTGCGTGAGCCACTGGGTCCAGAAGGTCTCCAGGTCGATGCCCGCGCGCAGGACCAGATGCTGGAGACGGTCCTGGGGGTCGGCCGGGCCGGGTGGGAAGTCCCGCTTCTCGATCTCCTGATATTCCGTCAACTGGCGCTGGTGCAGGGCGAGATGGCGGCGCAGGTCGGCCTCGATGCCCTCCGTGCCGACCACCGCCGAGGCGCGCAGGCGCAGCAGCAGGGTGTCGCGGTACGGCTTGGGGTCCTGGGGTGCGGCGGTCCAGCGGGCCAGTTCCTCGCGGCCCGCGGGCAGGACCTCGTAGCTCTTCTTCTGGCCGCGGGTCGGCTGCTCGGCGGGCAGGGCGCGGATGTGTCCCTCGGTCTCCAGTCTGCCCAGCTCGCGGTAGATCTGCTGATGCGTCGCCGACCAGAAATAGCCGATCGACCTGTCGAAGCGGCGGGTCAACTCCAGCCCCGAGGACGGCTTTTCGAGCAGGGCGGTGAGGATCGCGTGCGGGAGTGACATGTCAGGGTTCCTAGAGGGTCGCTGCCAGTTCGGTGCCCTGTTTGATGGCGCGTTTGGCGTCCAGTTCGGCGGCCACGTCGGCGCCGCCGATCAGGTGCGCGTCGCAGCCGGCGGCCAGCAGGTCGTCGTACAGGTCTCGGCGTGGGTCCTGGCCGGTGCACAGGACGACGGTGTCGACCGGGAGGACGGTGCTGGTGCCGTCGACGGTGAGGTGGAGTCCGGCGTCGTCGATACGGTCGTACTCGACGCCCGGGGTCATGGTGACACCCCGGTGCTTGAGTTCGGCGCGGTGGATCCAGCCGGTGGTCTTGCCGAGGCCCGCGCCGACCTTGGTGGCTTTGCGCTGGAGCAGATGGACGGTGCGCGGCGACGCGGTCCGCTCGGGCGCAGCCAGGCCGCCGGGGGTGCGGTGGTCCATGTCGACGCCCCAGGCGCGGAAGTACGCCGCCGGGTCCTCGTGCGCCTTGTCGCCGGTGTCGGTGAGGTACTCGGCGACGTCGAAGCCGATGCCGCCGGCGCCGAGGATCGCGACGCGGTCGCCGACGGGGGCGTTGTCGCGCAGGACGTCCAGGTAGCCGACGACACTGGGGTGGTCGACGCCGGGGATGTCGGGGGTGCGGGGGGTTACGCCGGTGGCCACCACCACCTCGTCGTAGGCCGCCGCCAAGTCGTCTGCGGTTGCTCGGGTGTTGAGGCGTACGTCCACGGCGTGGGCGGCCAGTTGGTGGCGGAAGTAGCGGATCGTCTCGTCGAACTCCTGCTTGCCGGGGACCTTGCGGGCGACGTTCAGCTGGCCGCCTATCTCGGGGGCGGCGTCGAAGAGGGTGACCTCGTGGCCGCGTTCGGCTGCGGAGACGGCGCAGGCGAGGCCGGCGGGTCCGGCGCCGACCACCGCGACGCGTTTGCGAAGGCGGGTGGGGGAGAGGATCAGTTCCGTCTCGTGGCAGGCGCGTGGGTTGACCAGGCAGGACGTGATCTTTCCGCTGAAGGTGTGGTCCAGGCAGGCCTGGTTGCAGCCGATGCAGGTGTTGATCGCCTCGGGCGTCCCGGCGGCGGCCTTGTTCACGAAGTCCGGGTCGGCGAGCATCGGGCGGGCCACGGAGATCATGTCCGCGCACCCTTCGGCGAGCAACTGCTCGGCGAGTTCCGGGGTGTTGATGCGGTTGGTGGTGACGAGGGGGATGCCGACCTCGCCCATGAGCCTCTTCGTCACCCAGGTGTACGCGCCGCGCGGCACCGAGGTGGCGATGGTGGGGATACGGGCCTCGTGCCAGCCGATGCCGGTGTTGATGATCGTGGCTCCGGCGGTCTCCACGGCCTTGGCGAGCGTGATCACTTCGGGCAGTGTCGAGCCGCCGGGGACCAGGTCCAGCATCGACAGGCGGTAGATGAGGATGAAGTCCTCGCCCACGGCCTCGCGTACCCGGCGGACGATCTCGACCGGGAAGCGCATGCGGTTCTCGTAGGAGCCGCCCCAGCGGTCGGTGCGGTGGTTGGTCTGGGTGGCGATGAACTCGTTGATGAGGTAGCCCTCGGAGCCCATGATCTCTACGCCGTCGTAGCCGGCCCGGCGGGCGAGGACGGCGGTGCGGGTGTAGTCGTCGATGGTCTGTTCGACCTCGGCGTCGGTGAGTTCGTGTGGGGGGAAGGGGCTGATCGGGGCCTGGAGGGGGCTGGGGGCTACGAGGTTCTGGTGGTAGGCGTAGCGGCCGAAGTGGAGGATCTGGAGGGTGATTTTTCCGCCCTCGCGGTGTACGGCGGTGGTGATGGTTCGGTGTTGTTCTGCTTCGGCGTCGGTGGTGAGTTTGGCTCCGCCTTCGTAGGGGCGGCCGGCGTCGTTGGGGGCTATGCCGCCGGTGACGATGAGGGCGGCGCCTCCTCGGGCTCGGGCGGCGTAGAACTCGGCCATGCGGGTGAAGCCGTGGGGGGCTTCTTCCAGGCCTGTGTGCATGGAGCCCATGAGGATGCGGTTGGGGAGGGTGGTGAAGCCGAGGTGTAGTGGGCTCAGGAGGTGGGGGTATGGGCTCATGGGGGTCTCCGGGGGTGGGGTGGGTTGGTTTCTTTTTAGGGGACGTGGGGGTTGTTTTGCAACTAGTTGCATAATGGCGTGCGGCACATGGGGAATGGGGTTTCGCCCCCGCCGCCCCTACCCGTCCCATCCCGTTCCTGGGGGCTGCGCCCCCAGACCCCCGCTGTCGGCCTGGACGGCCTCGTCCTCAAACGCCGGACGGGCTGGAATGGCCGTGGGGTGCGTCACCTCCCCCCATTTACTTGGACGTCCTAGTATCCTGATTACTAGGACGTCCAAGTAAATGGGAAGGCATGACCGTGAACGATCTCCACCGTCCCGTGCACCCCGTCCGGCTGGTCACCGCCTCGGCGCTGTTCGACGGGCATGACGCCTCGATCAACATCATGCGGCGGATCTTCCAGTCCCAGGGTGCCGAGGTGATCCACCTGGGGCACAACCGGTCGGTGCGGGAGGTCGTGGACGCGGCGCTCGAAGAGGATGCGCACGGTGTCGCTGTGTCGTCCTATCAGGGCGGGCATGTTGAGTACTTCGAGTACCTGGTCGAGTCGCTGCGGGGGCAGGGGGCCGAGCACATCCAGGTGGTGGGCGGCGGGGGCGGTGTCATCGTGCCCGACGAGATCGCTCGGCTGCGGCGGAGCGGTGTCACCATCTTCTCGCCCGAGGACGGGCAGCGGATGGGCCTCGCCGGGATGGTCAACTCGGTCGTCAGAGACTGCGATTTTGATCTTTGGGACAGCAAGCCTGTTGATGCCGCCTCCGTACTTACCGGTGATCGGTTCGCCATCGCCCGTGCCATCACCGGCGCCGAGCTGGGCAAGCTGCCCGCCGAGCTGCTGGAGCAGGTGCGTACCGCCGCTGCGGCGCGCGTGACGCCCGTTCTCGGAATCACCGGCACCGGCGGCTCCGGGAAGTCCTCGCTCACCGACGAACTCGTACGGCGGTTCCGCGTCGACCAGCAGGACAAGCTGCGGATCGCCGTGATCGCCGTCGACCCGACCCGGCGCCGGGGTGGCGGGGCGCTGCTCGGCGACCGGATCCGGATGAACTCCCTGGACGGGAGCCGGGTCTTCTTCCGGAGTCTGGCCACGCGTGGCAGTCATGAGCTGCCCGAGCATCTGTCCGACGTGATCGATGTCGTCAAGGCCGCCGGGTTCGATCTTGTCATCGTGGAGACGCCCGGTATCGGCCAGGGTGACGCGGCGATCGTGCCGTACGTCGACACCTCGATGTATGTGATGACGCCGGAGTTCGGCGCCGCCTCGCAGCTGGAGAAGATCGACATGCTCGACTTCGCCGATGTCGTGGCGATCAACAAGTTCGAGCGGCGCGGGGCCAAGGACGCGCTGCGGGACGTGGGCCGGCAGCTTGTGCGGAACCGGGAGGCGTTCGGGAAGAAGCCCGAGGACATGCCGGTGTTCGGCACCTCCGCCGCCACCTTCAACGACGACGGTGTCACCGCGCTCTACCAGTATCTGAAGGCCGATCTGGGTGAGCGGGGGCTGCCCCTGTCCGACGGTGCCCTGGCGCCCGTCGCCGTGCGGCACTCCTCCGGAATCCGGCGGGTCGTGCCCGCCGAGCGGGTGCGCTATCTCGCCGAGATCACCGAGGCGGTGCGGGCCTATCACGCCCGGACCGAGACGCTCGCCGAGGCGGCCCGGCGGGTGCAGCGGCTGGATGCCGTCATGGGTGAGCTGGTCGAGGCCGGTGCCGACGGCGAGGGCGTCGGGGCGCTGCTCGCCGACGCCCGCCGGGCCCTGCCGCCCGAGATCGGGGACCAGATCCGGGACTGGCCCGCGGTCGTGGCGTCGTACTCCGGGGACGAGCAGGTGGTGAAGGTACGGGACCGGGAGATCCGTACCCAGTTGAACCGTGAGTCCCTCTCCGGCAACAAGATCCCCCGGGTCGCGCTGCCCGCCTTCATCGACCACGGCGAGCTGGTGCGGTTCTGGCGGCGGGAGAATCTGCCCGGCCTCTTCCCGTTCACCGCCGGAGTGTTCCCCTTCAAGCGGGACGGCGAGGACCCGGCGCGGATGTTCGCCGGGGAGGGTGATCCGTTCCGTACGAACCGGCGCTTCAAGCTGCTCTCCGAGGGACAGCCGGCCACCCGGCTCTCCACCGCGTTCGACTCCGTCACCCTCTACGGCCGTGACCCCGACGAACGCCCCGACATCTACGGCAAGGTCGGCACCTCCGGGGTCTCCGTGGCCACCCTCGACGACATGAAGGCGCTCTACGACGGGTTCGATCTCGTCGCTCCCACCACCTCCGTGTCCATGACGATCAACGGGCCCGCTCCGACCGTCCTCGCCTTCTTCCTCAACACCGTCATCGAACAGCAGAACGATGCCTTCCGTGCGCGCGAGGGGCGTGATCCGTCGCCCGAAGAAGCCTCCCAGCTGCGCGCGTACGCACTCGCGAATGTGCGGGGCACCGTGCAGGCCGACATCCTCAAGGAGGACCAGGGGCAGAACACCTGTCTCTTCTCCACCGAGTTCTCGCTGCGGATGATGGCCGACATCCAGGAGTGGTTCATCGAGCAGAAGGTCCGCAACTTCTACTCCGTGTCCATCTCCGGCTACCACATCGCCGAGGCCGGGGCGAACCCGATCAGCCAGCTCGCCTTCACTCTCGCCAACGGGTTCACGTACGTCGAGGCCTATCTGGCACGGGGCATGAGCATCGACGACTTCGCGCCCAATCTCTCCTTCTTCTTCTCCAACGGGATGGACCCGGAGTACTCCGTCCTCGGTCGGGTCGCCCGGCGGATCTGGGCCGTCGCGATGAAGGAGCGGTACGGGGCCAATGAGCGCAGCCAGAAGCTGAAGTACCACGTGCAGACCTCGGGCCGTTCCCTGCACGCCCAGGAGATGGACTTCAACGACATCCGCACCACCCTGCAGGGGCTCATCGCCATTTACGACAACGCCAACTCCCTGCACACCAACGCCTATGACGAGGCCGTCACCACACCGTCCGAGGAGTCGGTGCGGCGGGCGCTGGCGATCCAGCTGATCATCAACCGGGAGTGGGGGCTCGCCATGAACGAGAACCCGCTCCAGGGGTCGTTCATCATCGACCAGCTCACCGACCTGGTCGAGGAGGCCGTGCTCGCCGAGTTCGATCGCATCAACGAGCGGGGTGGCGTACTCGGGGCCATGGAGACCGGGTACCAGCGCGGGCGCATCCAGGACGAGTCGATGCTGTACGAGCAGCGCAAGCACGACGGCACGCTGCCGATCATCGGGGTCAACACCTTCCGTCGGCCCGGTGGGGAAGGGGTGCCCCACGAGGTGGAGCTGGCCCGTGCCACGGAGACCGAGAAGGAGTCCCAGCTCACGCGCGTCCGCGACTTCCAGAACGCGCATGGCGCGGAGGCCGCGCAGGCGCTCGCCCGGTTGAAGGAGGCCGCGGTGGGCGGCGAGAACGCCTTCGAGGCGCTGATGGCCGCCGCCAGGGTGTGCACGCTGCGCCAGGTCACCGAGGCGTTCTTCGAGATCGGCGGGCAGTACCGGAGGAATGTGTGAGGAGCGGCTGAGGAAGCTCCGACATTCTTGACCGCTGCTTGGCGCTCCACGATGCTGTGTTGCGGCACATGAGATGTGTGCCGCAATGAGCAACATCCAGGTTGTACCAGCCGAGGAGTGGCCATGACTCATCAGGTCCGTGCTGTCGTCGCCCGGGGGAAGGGCGCCCCCGTCAGCCTGGAGACGATCCTCGTGCCCGATCCCGGTCCGGGCGAGGCGCTGGTGAAGATCCAGGCCTGCGGGGTCTGCCACACCGACCTGCACTACCGCGAGGGCGGGATCAACGACGACTTCCCCTTCCTCCTCGGCCATGAGGCGGCCGGAGTCGTGGAGTCGGTCGGGGAGGGCGTCACGGACGTGGCCCCCGGTGACTTCGTGATCCTCAACTGGCGTGCCGTGTGCGGGAACTGTCGTGCCTGTCTGCGCGGGCGGCCCTGGTACTGCTTCAACACGCACAACGCCAAGCAGAAGATGACGCTCACCGACGGCACCGAGCTGTCCCCTGCCCTCGGCATCGGCGCCTTCGCCGAGAAGACCCTCGTCGCGGCCGGGCAGTGCACCAAGGTCGACCCGGCCGCCTCGGCCGCTGTCGCCGGGCTGCTGGGGTGCGGGGTGATGGCCGGTATCGGGGCCGCCATCAACACCGGCAACGTCGGACGCGGTGACACGGTCGCCGTCATCGGCTGTGGGGGCGTGGGCGACGCGGCGGTCGTCGGGGCCAACCTCGCCGGTGCCGCGAAGATCATCGCCGTCGACATCGACGACCGGAAACTGGCCACCGCCCGCACCCTGGGCGCCACCCACACGGTCAACTCCAAGGAGGCCGACGCCGTCGAGGCGATCCGCGAGCTGACCGGCGGCCACGGCGCCGACGTCGTCATCGAGGCGGTCGGCCGCCCGGAGACGTACAAGCAGGCCTTCTACGCCCGTGACCTCGCGGGCACGGTGGTGCTGGTCGGCGTACCGACACCGGAGATGAAGCTGGAGCTTCCGCTGATCGACGTCTTCGGGCGCGGTGGCTCGCTGAAGTCGTCCTGGTACGGCGACTGCCTGCCCTCCCGGGACTTCCCGATGCTCATCGACCTCCACCTCCAGGGCCGCCTCCCGCTGGACGCCTTCGTGACCGAGACCATCGCGCTCGACGACGTCGAGAAGGCGTTCGAGCGGATGCACGGTGGCGATGTGCTGCGTTCCGTGGTGGTGCTGTGATGGCCGCGCGAATCCAGCAGCCCGCCCGCATCGAACGCCTCGTCACCTCGGGCACGTTCTCGCTCGACGGCGGAACCTGGGACGTCGACAACAACGTGTGGATCGTCGGCGACGACCACGAGGCGATCGTCATCGACGCCGCCCATGACGCCGACGCCATCGCGGCGGCTCTCGGCGGCCGTACGCTCCGGGCCGTCGTGTGCACCCACGCCCACAACGACCACATCGACGCGGCCCCCGCACTCGCCGCGCGCACCGGTGCCCCGATCCTGCTCCACGGCGACGACCTGCCGCTGTGGAAGCAGACCCACCCGGAGCGCGCGCCCGACGGCGAGCTGGCCGACGGTCAGGTCCTCACCGTGGCCGGGGTCGAACTGACCGTGCTGCACACGCCCGGTCATGCCCCGGGCGCGGTCTGCCTGTACGCGCCCGCCCTGACCGCCCTCTTCGGCGGTGACACCCTGTTCGCGGGAGGTCCGGGGGCGACGGGACGGTCGTACAGCCATTTCCCGACCATCGTCGACTCGATCCGCGACCGGCTGCTGACCCTGCCGGGCGACACGGTCGTATACACCGGGCACGGTGATACGACCACCGTCGCCGCCGAGGCGCCGCACCTCCAGGAGTGGATCGACCGCGGTTTCTGACCGTCCGGCCCGTCCGGCGATCCGTACACCCCGCCCTCTGGGGTCCATTGCTGCCCGATGTCTGTCTGAGCTGCGCCGAAGCGCTCATTCCGGCATCGGGCTCGCTTGGTTTCAGGTTGTGCAATGTGATGTGTGTTGTCCATTACGCAACTCGCGAGTTGGCTCATCCCGGTCCCTGGACTTCTTGACAAGGGTTCTGGGCGCCCTCAAACTGACGTTGCGCTTACCGCAATCCGTTTCGCTATACGCACCGAGGTGTCATGATGATTCCCGCGTGCCGTCTCGCGGATCTCCCGCGAGGTGAGGCCCTCCGGCTCGACATCGACCCGCCCGTCTCGGTGTTCCACACCGACGACGGCGAGGTCTTCGCCATCGACGACACCTGCACCCACCAGGATGCCTCGCTCGCCGACGGCTGGCTGGAGGGCTGCGAGGTGGAATGCCCGCTGCACGCCTCCAAGTTCGACCTGCGCACCGGCGCGGTGGACTCCCCGCCGGCCAAGCTGCCGGTGCGGACCCACGAGGTCGTCGTCGAGGACGGCATGATCTACGTACGGGTGTCCACGGACGCCCCCAACCTCCCGCCCTGCGTCGCCGCCCGGCTCGCCGGGGGTCCCGCGTGAGGACAGTTGCCGTGGTGGGCGCCTCGCTGGCCGGGCTGTCGGCGGCGCGCTCCCTCCGGAAGCAGGGCTACGACGGACGGCTGGTCGTCATCGGCGACGAGGCGCACCGCCCGTACGACAGACCGCCGTTGTCCAAGGAGTTCCTGGCCGGAACCCTCGGCGAGGCGGACCTCGGACTGGAGACGGACGGCGAGGACCTCGGCGCGGAGTGGCTGCTCGGCACCCGCGCCACCGGCCTCGACCGCACCGACCGGTCCGTCCGCCTCGCCGACGGCCAGGTGGTGCGCGCCGACGGCATCGTCATCGCGACCGGCGCCGCCGCACGCACCCTGCCGGGCGCCGACGGCCTCACCGGCGTGCACACCCTGCGCACCCTCGACGATGCCCGCGCCCTGCGCGACGAACTCGCCCGCGGTGGACGCCTGGTGGTGATCGGCGGCGGCTTCATCGGCGCGGAGGTCGCCTCCACGGCGTACGCCCTCGGCCTCGACGTCACGGTCATCGAGGCCGCCCCGACACCGCTGGCCGGTCCCCTGGGCGAGACCATGGGCGCCGTCGTCTCCGGACTGCATGCCGACCATGGCGTACGGCTGTTGTGCGGGGTCGGGGTGAAGGGGCTGAGCGGGGAGCGGCAGGTGGACGCTGTTCTGCTGGACGACGGGCGCAGTGTTCCCGCCGACATCGTCGTCGTCGGGGTGGGGGCGCGGCCCTGCGTCGAGTGGTTGGACGGGTCCGGGGTCGTTCTCGACAACGGGGTCAAGTGCGGGGCGGACGGGCGTAGCAGCCTGGCGGGCGTTGTTGCGGTTGGTGACTGTGCCAACTGGTACGACCCGCGGGCGGGCGTTCATCGGCGGGTCGAGCACTGGACCGGGGCGGTGGAGCGGCCTGCTGCTGCGGTGGCTGCGTTGTTGGCGGGCGGGGCGGTTGAGCCGGGGGTGCCCCGGCCGCCCTATTTCTGGTCGGATCAGTACGGGGTGAAGATTCAGTTCGCCGGGTTCGCGGGGGGCGCTGACAGTGTGACGGTTGAGGAAGGTGCTGTTGGTGACCGTAATGTCCTTGCCGTTTATCGGCGGGGTGGGGAGCCGGTGGCTGTGCTGGGGATGAATCAGCCCCGGTTGTTTGTGCGGTGGCGTAAGCAGTTGGCTCTGCCGGTCGTGCGGTGAATTCGGCTGCGGGCCGGTGGGGGCTTGTCGCGCAGTTCCCCGCGCCCCTAGCGGGCGCGCCCCTGCGGGGCGCTGCCCGCTGTCAACTGGGGCGCTGCTGCCCGACATCACGTCTACCGATCTTTGATCACTACGTTTCTCCGAGGAGTGCCCTGTGACCTCGACCAGTCTGCCCGACAGTCTGATCGCCACCCTCCCCGGCTCCTCCTATACGGACGCGGGGATCTTCGCGCAGGAGCAGGAGCGCATATTCGAGACCATGTGGTTCTGTGTCGCGCGTGCGTCCGAGCTGGCGAAGCCCGGTGCCTTCCGGACCGTCGACGTGGGCCGCGAGAGCATCCTCGTGACGCGGGCGCGGGACAACTCGATCCGCGCCTACTTCAATGTGTGCCGGCATCGCGGCGCCAAGCTCTGCACCGAGGAGACCGGCGAGGTCAAGCGGGCCTTCCAATGTCCGTACCACGCCTGGACGTACGGGCTCGACGGCAAGCTCGTCGCCGCGCCCAACCTCACGAAGATGCCGGACGTCGGGCGTACCGAGTACGGCCTGGTGAGCGTGGCCGTGCGGGAGTGGCTCGGCTATGTCTGGGTCTGCCTCGCGGAGAACCCGCCCTCCTTCGAGGAGGACGTCATCGGCGAGGTCGTCAGCAGACTCGGTGACGTCGAGTCGATCGAGCACTACGACATCGACAACCTCTCGGTCGGCAAACGGATCGTCTATGACGTGAAGGCCAACTGGAAGCTCATCATCGAGAACTTCATGGAGTGCTACCACTGCGCCACGATCCACCCCGAACTCACCGAGGTACTCCCCGAGTTCGCCGACGGCTACGCCGCCCAGTACTACGTCGGCCACGGCGCCGAGTTCGGCGGCGAGGTCCAGGGATTCACGATCGACGGCTCCGAGGGGCTCGACCGCATCCCGGGCGTCGCCGAGGACCAGGACCGCCGCTACTACGCGATCACCGTCAGACCGCAGGTGTTCATCAACCTCGTACCCGACCATGTGATCTTCCACCGCATGTACCCGGTGGCCGTCGACCGCACGATCGTCGAGTGCGACTGGCTCTACCTCCCGCACGTCGTCGAGAGCGGCAAGGACGTCAGCCGGTCCGTGGAGCTGTTCGACCGGGTCAACCGGCAGGACTTCGAGGCCTGCGAGCGCACCCAGCCAGGGATGAGTTCCCGGCTGTATGCGAAGGGCGGCGTGCTGGTTCCGAGCGAGCACCACATAGGTGCCTTCCACGACTGGGTGAACGAGCGGCTCGTTCAGTAGGGGTGCGCGGGCATCGGCTTTTAGGGGCCCGGGGAACTGCGCGACCAGCCCCCACCGGGCCCGCACCCAACAAACTCACCCCAGATACCCCATCCGGTGACTGATCTCCGCCGCCCCCTTCACCAGCAGCGGCGCCAACTCATGCAACCGCTCCTCCGTGAACCGATAAGACGGCCCCGACGCACTCACCGCCGCCACAACCACCCCGTCCCTGTCCCGGATCGGCGCCGCCATCGCGTGCAGCCCGAGCTCCAACTCCTCCCGCGTCCACGCATACCCCCGCTCCCGAGCCTCCCCGAGGTCCTTCTCCAGCTTCGACTTCGCGGTGATCGTGTGCGGGGTGACCTTCTTCAGACCCGCCCCGTTCAGCAGCGCGGTGCGCTCCTTGGAGGGCAGGTGGGCCAGCAGGATCTTGCCGCTGGAGGTGGCGTGCAGCGGGGTCAGCTGGCCGACCCAGTTGTACGCGCTGACCGCTCCGGGGCCGCGTGCCTCGAACAGGTTGACGGCGTAGTGCTCCTGCAGCACGGCGATGTTGACGGTCTCGCCGATCTCCTCGGCGAGCTGCTCGCAGACCGGGCGCCCCTGCTGGGTGATGTCGATACTTCCCGTGACCGCGCCCGCCAGCCGCACGATGCCGAAGCCGAGGCGGTACTTGCCGCGCTCGCCCGCCTGCTCCACCAGACCACGTGCCTCCAGCGCGCCTAGCAGCCGGAACGCGGTCGATTTGTGAACATCGATCTCGGCAGCGACCTCGCTGACGCCTGCCTCGCCGCGTTGGGCGAGTATCTCCAGAACGCTGATCGCGCGGTCCACCGACTGCACTCCGCCGGCCGGTGAATTGGACGTTTCGGTGTCTGTGCTGTGGTTGCTCACAACGAAACTATACGCGCAGTAAAAAACGCCCCTGCCGGTAACAGCTACGAAACCAAGACCTTGCATGTTGCGTGTCCCGCAACCTGGTGCGTATAGCGCTACTGGATTAGCATGCGTCGCGTATCTACGGCGCGAGCGAGACGAGAGATCATGGCTCCCCTGCAATACGACTTCGTCATCGTCGGCGGCGGATCGGCCGGCAGCGCACTGGCCAACAGGCTCTCGGCGGACCCGGCCAACCGGGTACTGGTCCTGGAAGCCGGCCGGTCCGACTACCCGTGGGACGTCTTCATCCAGATGCCCGCGGCCCTCACCTATCCCATCGGCAGCCGCTTCTACGACTGGAAGTACGAGTCCGAGCCCGAACCCCACATGGGCGGCCGGCGCATCTACCACGCGCGCGGCAAGGTCCTCGGCGGCTCCAGCAGCATCAACGGCATGATCTTCCAGCGCGGAAACCCTCTGGACTACGAGCGCTGGGCGGCCGACCCCGGCATGGACAAGTGGGACTACGCCCACTGTCTCCCCTACTTCCGGCGCATGGAGAACTGTCTCGCCGCCGACCCCGACGACGAGTTCCGCGGCCACGACGGCCCCCTCGTCCTCGAACGCGGCCCGGCAAGCAATCCGCTCTTCGGCGCCTTCCTCAAGGCCACCGAGGAGGCGGGGTATCCGGCGACGGACGACGTCAACGGGTACCGGCAGGAGGGCTTCGCCAAGTTCGACCGCAACGTCCACCGGGGACGCCGGCTGTCGGCGTCCAAGGCCTACCTCAAGCCCGTCCGCAAGCGGCCCAACCTCACGGTGAAGACGCGGGCGCTGGTCACCCGCGTCCTCTTCGAGGGCAAGAAGGCCGTCGGCGTCGAGTACCAGCGGGGCAAGGGCGCGCTTCAGCAGGTCCGCGCCAAGGAGGTCATCCTCTGCGGCGGCGCCATCAACTCCCCGCAGCTGCTCCAGCTGTCGGGCGTCGGCAACGCCGAGGAACTGAGCGCCCTGGGCATCGACGTCGTCCACGACCTCCCCGGCGTCGGCGAGAACATGCAGGACCACCTGGAGGTGTACGTCCAGTACGCCTGCAAGCAGCCGGTGTCCATGCAGCCGTACATGGCGAAGTGGCGCGCTCCGTTCATCGGGCTGCAGTGGCTGTTCAGGAAGGGTCCCGCTGCCACGAACCACTTCGAGGCCGGGGGCTTCGCCCGCAGCAACGAGGACGTCGACTACCCCAACCTGATGTTCCACTTCCTGCCCATCGCGGTCCGCTACGACGGCTCCTCGCCGGCAGGCGGCCACGGCTACCAGGTGCACGTGGGCCCCATGTACTCCGACGCCATCGGCTCGGTGAAGATCAAGAGCAAGGACCCGCGCGAGCACCCCGCGCTGCGCTTCAACTACCTCTCCACCGAGCAGGACCGGCGGGAGTGGGTCGAGGCGATCCGGGTGGCGCGCAAGCTGCTCAGCCAGCCGGCCATGGCTCCGTACAACGACGGGGAGGTCTCGCCGGGCCCCCAGGTGGAGACGGACGAGCAGATCCTCGACTGGGTCGCCAAGGAGGGCGAGACGGCTCTGCATCCGTCCTGCACCTGCAAGATGGGGCCCGTGGCGGACGAGATGGCGGTCGTCGACCCGGAGAGTCTGCGGGTGCACGGGGTGGAGGGCCTGCGGGTCGTGGACGCCTCCGTCATGCCCTACGTCACCAACGGGAACATCTACGCGCCGGTGATGATGATCGCCGAGAAGGCCGCCGATCTAATCCTCGGCAAGGAGCCGCTGCCGGCTTCGAAGGCGGCGTACTACCGCCTCCGTGACGAAGAGCAGGCCGGGTAGACCTTGGCCGCATCAGGGCTTCGGGGGCTCCGGGAACTGCTGGAGCGGGTCCGGTACGAGGTGCTGCCCGCCAAGGCCACCGAGGACAAGGTGCTGGCCCATGTTCCGCGCGAGGTCGTCGTCACGGTGACGGCCTCGCCGGTCAAGGGGCTGGAACCGACCCTCGACCTGGCCGGGCGGCTGGCGGGGCACGGTTATCGCGTCGTCCCGCATGTGCCCGCGCGGCTGCTGCGGGACGACGTCCATGTGAAGGACGTCGTCGACCGGCTGCGGGAGGCGGGAGTCGACGACGTCTTCGTCCCGGCGGGGGACTCGGATCCACCGGCCGGGGCGTACGAGGGCGCGCTGCCGGTGCTGCGGCGGCTGGGCGAGCTGGGCAGTCCGTTCACACATGTCGGCGTGACCGGCTATCCCGAGAGCCATCCGCTCATCCACGACGACGTCACCATCCAGGCGATGTGGGACAAGCGGGAGCATGCGACGTACATCGTGAGCAATCTGTGCTTCGACGCGCGCGTGCTGGGGGAGTGGGTGGGTCGTATACGGCGGCGGGAGGTTGCGCTGCCTGTGTACGTGGGTGTGGCCGGGCCTGTGCAGCGGGCCAAGCTGCTGTCGATGGCCACGAAGATCGGCGTGGGGGAGTCGACGCGGTTCCTGGCCCGGCACCCGTTGTGGTTCCTGCGGTTCGCTGCGCCTGGTGGGTATTCGCCGGAGCGGTTGCTTTCGCGGGCGGAGGGGGCGCTTGGGGCGCCGGGGGCGGGGGTGGCGGGGCTGCACCTGTTTACGTTCAATCAGGTGGCGGAGACGGAGCGATGGCGGCGGGCTGTGCTGGACCGGCTTGAGGGGTGAGGGTCGGTGCAGTGGGCGTTGGCCTCAACGCAGTCACCGCCGTTGTCGCTGTACGAGGCCGTCGCCGAGCAGGTGGGCCGCCAGCGGCCGTTGTCAGTGACTGGATCTACTGTGAGGCCCGTCGATCGCCCGTGTCGGGGGCGGTTCATCACAGGAGCGCTGACCTGGGGTCGGCGTGGGTCCGAGGAAGAGGCAGCCGTGCGGGAGAAGGAACGCGAGGGGTACGTGCCCGTGGGCGCCGGCCACACGCCGGACGCCAGGGGCACCGGAGATGCCGAAGATTCTGCGGCGGCACCCGACGAGGCCTCCTTCACGCTGCCCGCCGCCTGGCGGCACAGGCTCCGCCCGCGCTGGGGCGGCATCGAGCGGTTCACGCACGTCCCCCACGGGGCGGCTCTCGACCACTGGGACAGGCGGCTCGCGGCGGCGAAGGAGCAGTGGACCGGCACGGTCCTCGTCGGGGACGTCCCGGGCGTCGACCCCGAACTCGCCGACGCCGCACGCCTCTATCTGGAGGGGACGGCGGACCCGGTCGGCGCCGCGGTCCTGGCCGTGATCACCGACCGCGGGAAGCTGCTGTACGAAGAGGTCGTCGATGCCTGGGATCTGCGGCACGGAACGGTCTTCGCTGCCCGTGCCACGGTGGAGCTGTTCGAGCTTGACCACCAGAGCGGCCAGGACCGGACCACCAGGCTGGCCGTCCTGCCCGAGGGCGACTCGCCGCAGCGGCTGTGGTTGCGCCGGGGCGCCGCCGACCGGGTGCGGACGCTGCTGTCGATGGCCGGTGAGGACGAGTACCGCGAGGTGGTGGCGGCTCTGGCCGCGCACCGCGGCGGTGCGCGGCGCCGAATTGTGGTGTCGTATCTGGTCCCGGCCGAGACCGACTGGGTCGCGGAGTGCTGTGCCGACCCGGGGGAGAGCGGCCGGGAGGACCGTGTCGTACGCGCCATGCTGTTCGAGTCGCTGAACGACGAGGAGCAGTTGCGGGCTCTGCTGCGGGCGGGCGGCGTGCCCGCCTACGACGGCGAGCTCTCCACCGCGGCGACCGTCGCCGAGGGCGTCGGCCCGGCCGTAGCCGCGCTGATCGCGGAGATCTGGCGGCACCGTACGCCTTCCTACGGGGCATCGGCGGAAGAACAGGCGGGCATCCTGGCGGAGCTGCCGACGGACGAGGCGTTCGAGCTGCTGATGTCCCACGCGGACGACAAACAGGTGCGTCCGGCACTGCTGGAGGCGGTGCGCCGGTATCCGGTGCGCGCGGCCCGTCTGCTGGCCGGCCGGGCGGCGCCCGCCCCGGGCCGCAACTCCTTCCTGCTGGGCCAGTTGCTGACCGCGCATGTGGCCACGCACGGTGAGCTGCTGAAGTCGCGGCTCGCACAGTTCCCGCCCCGGGCCGCCGGGGTGGTACGGGAGCTGCTGCACCCGGCCGCCGCCGACGCCCCCGCCGAGGCGCTGCCCGAACTGCTGGTGAGCCCGCCGTGGACACGCGAGCGGACGGCGCCGGCACCGAGAACCGTCAAGGGGCTCGTCGCGGGGGAGGAGACCCGCATGCTGTGGCAGCCCGGCGAGCGCGAGGCATGGGATGCCGCCGTCGGGGAGCCGGAGCGGCGGGCGCGGCGCCGGCACGGCGAGCCGTATCCCGACGTGGCAACCCTGCGGGAGCGCTTCACCGACCTCGACAATTACCAGCTGGCCGCCCTGTTCACCGACGGTCCGGACACGTACCGCCCGCTGCTGGCGCAGTGGACTCCCGAGTACATGTGGCAGCCGGTCGAGAATCTGAAGCCGGTGGCCGCCCGATGGGAGGGGGACGCGCTGCCGCCGATGCTGCGCGCCGCGGCGCGGGAGCCCGCTGTGGCCGGGGAGCTGCTCCTGCCGTACCGGCAACTGGAGGTCGCGCGGCTGATGGCCGACTGGTTCGTGCGACTGAAGTCCGCCGCGGTCACGGCCCGCGCCTGGTTCGCCCGGCACGGTGCGGACGCCGCCGCGCTGCTGGTGCCCGACGCGGCCGGTCCAGCGGGCGCCGCCCGCCACAACGCCGAGCACGCGCTGCGGGCCATCGCCGCCACGCGGGGCAAGGACGCCGTGCTCGACGCGGCGGCCGGTCACAGCCCCAAGGCGGTCGCGGTCGTCCGCGACCTGCTGTCGGCCGACGGTCTGGAGCTCGCGCTGCCGTCGAAGATGCCGGAGCCCTCCGCCTGGGCGGACCCCCGGCTGCTGCCGCGCGTGCTGCTGCGCGACCGGGCCTCGGCGCTGCCGTCGGAGTCCGTGCGCCATCTGCTGACCATGCTCGCCATCTCCCGGCCCGGCGCGGTCTATACGGGTGTGGAGACGGTGAAGGAGACGTGCGACCCCGAGTCGCTGGCCGCCTTCGCCTGGTCCCTCTTCGAGCAGTGGCGGCTGTTCGGGATGCCGCCCGAGGAGAGCTGGGCGCTGCACGCCCTGGGGTGGCTCGGCGACGACGACACGGTGCGCCGGCTGACGCCGGTCCTGCGGAACTGGCCCGGTGAGGGAGCGCACAAGCGGGCCGTGGAGGGCCTGGACGTCCTGGCGGCCATCGGCAGCGACGTCGCCCTGATGCATCTGCACGGGGTGTCCCAGCGGGTGAAGTTCAAGGGGCTCAAGGCGCGGGCCCAGGAGAAGATCGAGCAGGTGGCGGCCGATCTGGGGCTGTCCGGCGAGGAACTCGCCGACCGGCTGGTGCCGGACTTCGGGCTGGACGCCGACGGCTCGACCGTCGTGGACTACGGGCCCCGGCGCTTCACCGTGGGCTTCGACGAGCAATTGCGGCCGTGCGTCCTGGATCAGGACGGCAAGCGGCGCAAGGACCTGCCCCAACCGGGTGCCCGCGACGACGCCGAGCTGGCGCCGGCGGAACGCAAGCGGTTCATGGCGCTGAAGAAGGACGTGCGGACGGTGGCCTCGGACCAGGTGCGCCGGCTGGAAGGCGCGATGGTCGCGGGCCGCAGCTGGACGACCGGTGAGTTCCGCGAGCTGTTCGTCTCCCATCCCCTGCTGTGGCATCTGGTGCGGCGGCTGGTGTGGCTGTGCGTTCCGGCCGGGGCTTCGGAGAGGGCTCTGTACGGGACCCCGGCCATCAGCGGCGCCGGTGCGGTGACGGCGTTCCGTGCGGCGGAGGACCGCACCTTCGCCGACGTACGGGACGAGGAGTTCACGTTGCCGGAGGACGCCTCGGTGCGGCTGGCGCACCCGCTCCACCTCGGCGAGGAGCTGACGGAGTGGGAGGAGCTGTTCGCCGACCACGAGATCCTGCAGCCTTTCCCGCAGCTCGGCCGCGCCGTGCACCGGCTCACGGACGACGAGGCGGCCGGCGACCGGTTGGAGCGGTTCGAGAACATCACCGTGCCGACCGCCAGACTGCTCGGCCTGGAACGGCGCGGCTGGGAGCGCGACGAGCCGATGTTCGCGGGTGTGCAGTGCTGGCTGTCCAAGCGAGTCGCGAAGGACCGCTGGATCATCGTCAGTCCGTCGGAGGGGTTCACGATCGGCGCCGTCGACGTCTCCACCGAGCAGTCGCTGGAATTCATAGGGCTGTCCGAGCAGCCCAGCGCGTGGAACCCGCCCGGGGAGCCGTCCAGGCTCGCCTTCGCCCAACTCGACCCGGTGACCGCGTCCGAGCTGCTCGCCGACCTCACGGAACTGGTGGCGCGGTGACGACGACGCACCACACCGCACGGCGCAGTTCGGGGACGGGGCGGCGGCACGCGGATCTCACGGGCGCTGCCGCCGACGGCGAGCAGCCCTGGAAGTACTACGACCTGGGCGAGGGCTACTGCTCCTACGACTTCTTCGCCAAGTGCCCCCACCGGCCGGCCTGCGCACGCGGCCCCTTCTACGTCCCCAAGACCTCAAGCCGCGGCCAACTCCTGACCGTCTAGGACGGAACAACTCAACCTCACCGACGACGAACGCGAGGCCCTCGAAGAAGACCGCGAAGCCGTCACCGCCCTTGCCGAACGCCTCGTGGACACCCCCCACTCCCGCCGGCACTGCTGCAGAATCCGCCGCAGCTCGGACTCGGTCAGCCACCCGTGCCAGGCCACTTCTCCCGGATCGGGGGCGCCGATCTCCGCGCCTCGCAAACATGCCGAGACGGGCGGGTGGGTGGGAAACCCCCGGTATACGAACTCAGCGGAACACCACCGTCCGATTCCCCTCTACCATCACCCTGCTCTCGCTGTGCCACTTCACCGCGTGCGCCAGCACCTGGGCCTCCACGTCCCGCCCCACCGTCACCAGCTCCCCCGGATCCAGCGAGTGGTCCACCCGCACCACGTCCTGCTCGATGATCTGGCCCTCGTCCAGCTCGGGCGTGACGTAATGCGCCGTCGCGCCCACCAGCTTCACGCCCCGGTCGTACGCCTGCTCGTACGGGCGTGCGCCCTTGAAGCTGGGGAGGAAGGAGTGGTGGATGTTGATCGCCATGCCCTCCAGCTCCTTGCACAGGTCGTCGGAGAGGACCTGCATATAGCGGGCCAGTACCACCAGGTCGATGTCCAACTCGCGGACCAGGTCCAGCAGCCTCGCCTCCGCCTCCGGCTTCGTCTCCCTTGTCACCGGGATGTGGTGGAAGGGGACGCCGTAGCTCTCCGCCAGGCTCTCGAAGTCGCGGTGGTTGGAGACGATCGCAGGGATCTCGATGTTCAGGCCGCCCGTGCGGCGGCGGAACAGGAGGTCGTTCAGGCAGTGGCCGAACTTGGAGACCATGATGAGCGTGCGCGTCGGCGTCGACGCTTCCCGCAGGGTCCAGGAGATGCCGTACGCCTCCGCCACGGGACCGAATCGGTAACGCAGATTTTCCAGGTCCGCGTTTGGATCGGAAACATCGAAGTGGACCCTCATGAAGAAACGCCCCTGAAGCCGATCATCGAACTGCTGGCTCTCCAGGATGTTTCCCGAGTTACGGACGAGAAAGCCGCTCACGGCGTGCACCAGCCCCGAGCTGTCGGGGCAGGAGAGGGTGAGGACGTACTCGCTGCTGCCGGCCTGCGGTCGAGGGGAGTTAGGGGACACGTCAGCCTCCGGTGGTGCGTATTGCACAACATGGTGAGCGATACGCAACATGGTCGGCTCGGTGGCCGGTCGCGTCAAGGGCGGTCGGGTGCGTGTGTGTACGGTCGCGCGCGCAACCGCCGCGCATGTCGAAATCGTCATCCGCCAACTACTTGACGTATGTCCGCACATTCGCCAGGGTGTTCCACCACAAGCAATTGGGTGCACGATGCGCAACGAATTCCTGTGGAAAGGCTTGGCGCGTGGCAGACCTGTATGTGGATGGTGAATGGCGGGAGCCGGTGGCCGGCGGCCGTCGGGAAATTCGATGTCCCGCTGACGGCAGGCTCGCCGCCACCGTCTCGGAGGGGACTCGTCCCGACGCCGAGGCCGCGATCGGCGCCGCCCGCCGCGCCTTCGACACGGGACCCTGGCCGCGTACCCCCGAGCGGGAGCGCGGCGCGCTGCTGCTGCGTACCGCCGACATCATCGAGCGCGACGTCAAGGAGTTCGCCCGCGCCGAGTCCCTCGACACCGGCAAGCGGCTGGTGGAGAGCGAGTACGACATCGCCGATGTCGTTTCGTGTTTTCGGCATTACGGCGGGATCGGTGGCGTCGATGCCGGGCGTGTCATCGACACCGGGCGTGATGACGCCGTCAGTCGGGTCGTTTACGAACCCATCGGTGTGTGCGGGCTCATCACCCCTTGGAACTACCCCCTCCTGCAAGCCAGTTGGAAGGTCGCCCCGGCCCTCCTCGCCGGGAACACCTTCGTCCTCAAGCCCAGTGAGCTGACCCCCTCCACCTCCATCCTGCTCGTGCGGGCGCTCGCCGAGGCCGGGCTTCCCGCCGGGGTCGCCAACCTTGTTCTGGGGGCCGGGCCCGAGGTCGGTGCGCCGCTCTCCGAGCATCCCGCCGTCGACATGGTCTCCTTCACCGGCGGGCTCGAGACCGGGAAACGGATCATGGCCACCGCCGCCGCGGGCGTGAAAAAGGTGGCCCTGGAACTCGGCGGGAAGAACCCCAACGTCGTGTTCGCCGACGCCGACTTCGAGACGGCCGTGGACTTCGCTCTCACGGCCGTCTTTCTGCACTCCGGGCAGGTCTGTTCCGCCGGGGCTCGCCTCATCGTCGAGGAGTCCATCCACGATCGGTTCGTGGATGAGGTCGTGCGGCGGGCCGCGCAGATTCGGCTTGGTGGGCCCTTTGATCCTGACGCCGAGACCGGGGCTCTCATCTCCGCCCAGCATCTCGCGAAGGTCGAGGCCTATGTCGCCGCCGGGCTCGCCGAGGGGGCCGTCCTGCGGTGTGGCGGGGCGCGGCCGGACGATCCCGCCCTCGCCGACGGGCACTACTACCCGCCCACCGTCCTCGACGAGTGCACGCAGGACATGCGCGTCGTGCACGAGGAGTCCTTCGGGCCCGTTCTCACCGTCGAGCGGTTCAGCGGCGACGAGGACGATGCCGTACGCATCGCCAACGACACCGAGTACGGGCTCGCGGGGGCCGTGTGGACGCAGGACGCGGGCAAGGCCCAGCGGGTCGCCCGGCGGCTGCGGCACGGCACCGTGTGGATCAACGACTACCACCCCTATGTGCCGCAGGCGGAATGGGGTGGCTTCGGGCACTCGG
The DNA here is from genome assembly GCF_021545335.1 of Streptomyces sp. GQFP. GTDB lineage: Bacteria > Actinomycetota > Actinomycetes > Streptomycetales > Streptomycetaceae > Streptomyces. The sequence continues at coordinate 6,850,690 of NZ_CP089312.1, forward strand.
GCGTGGGCAGGGAGCTGGGACCGTCCGGCCTGGACGAGTACCGAGAGCCCAAGCACATCTGGCAGAACATCCAACCCCGGCCGCAGCACTGGTTTCGCGGCTGAACGCCGAAAAGAGGTCGATCATGACCCCAGTACAGACCGAGGTGCCGCAGCGGCGCGGCACGTCCCAGGACTCGGACGGCACGCCGGTCATCTCCGTGCGCGGCCTGTGGAAGGTGTTCGGGCCGAAGGCCGACCGGGTGCCGGAATCGGAGGAGCTGTGCGGGCTCACCCGACGCGAGCTCATGGACCGTACGGGATGCACCGCCGCCGTACGGGACGTGCACTTCGACGTGTCGCCGGGGGAGGTGTTCGTCGTCATGGGCCTGTCCGGGTCCGGGAAGTCGACCCTTGTGCGATGTCTCACCCGGCTCATCGAACCCACCGCCGGGGAGATCGTCTTCGAGGGCGAGAACATCCGGGACGCGGACGACAAGCGGCTGCGTGAGCTGCGGCGGCAGAAGTTCTCCATGGTCTTCCAGCACTTCGGACTGCTGCCCCATCGGCGGGTCGTCGACAACGTCGGCTTCGGGCTCGAGATACGGGGGATGGGGCGGGCCGAGCGCGTCAAGCGGGCGCTTGAGGTTGTCGAGCTGGTCGGGCTCTCCGGGTACGAGAACTCCTACCCCGATCAGCTCTCGGGTGGCATGCAGCAACGAGTCGGTCTGGCGCGGGCGTTGGCCGGTGATCCGGATGTTCTGTTCTTCGACGAGCCTTTCTCCGCCCTCGACCCGCTGATCCGGCGGGACATGCAGAACGAGGTCATCCGGCTGCACCACGAGGTCGGCAAGACCATGGTCTTCATCACCCACGACCTGTCCGAGGCCCTCAAGCTGGGCGACCGCATCCTCATCATGCGCGACGGCAAGATGGTGCAGTGCGGGACCGGCGATGAGCTGGTGGGTGCGCCTGCCGATGACTACGTACGCGAGTTCGTCAAGGACGTGCCGCGTGCCGACGTCCTCACCCTGCGCTGGATCATGCGGCCGGCCGCGGACGGTGACGCTCTCGACGGGCCCGAACTCGGGCCTGACGTCGTCGTGCGGGAGGCCACCCGGGCCGTGCTCGCCGCCGAGAAGCCGGTCAAGGTCGTCGAGAACGGCAAGCTGCTCGGCATCGTCGGCGACGAGGAGATCCTCGCCGTGGTCGCCGGGGGCGGGGATATCCCGGTCCAGAAGGGCGGCGACGCGCGATGACCGTCGCCGTGGAGAAGCCACAGAAACCCGAGCCGCCGGGGCCCGCGGACGCCGTGCCCGAGGCCGCGCCCGTCGCCGCCGTACGGCAGGTCAGCCGGCGGATGGTGGTCGGCGCGATCCTCGTCGTCTGGCTGGTGCTGTTCGCCGTACTGCGCGGCACGAACACCCTGACGCTCGCGGCGGCCGACCTGACCGGGCTGCACCGGTGGCTGAACGACGTCAACGACTCGATCGGCGCCAACCGCAACTCCAACCCGCTCTTCCTCTACTTCTTCAACGAGATCCGCCTGGTCATCGACAACCTGGTGACCTTCGTCCAGCATCTGATCTCGCAGCCCTCCGATACCCGGCCCCTGCCGCAGATCGGGTGGCTCGGGGTCGTCGGGATCGCCGGGTTCGTGTCCTGGGCGGTCGGAAACTGGCGGGTGGCGCTGCTGACCGTCGCCGGGTTCACCTTCTTCGGGCTCCAGGGTCTGTGGCAGGAGAGCATGGACACCCTCGCGCTGATCCTGTGCGCGGTGTTCGTGGCGCTGCTGTTCGCGATCCCGCTGGGGGTGTGGGCGGGGCTGTCCGACCGGTTCAACAAGGTCATGACGCCGGTCCTGGACTTCATGCAGACGATGCCCACCTTCGTCTACCTGGCCCCGCTGACCCTGTTCTTCCTCATCGGCGGCGCCTCCGCGACCATCGCCACCGTCATCTACGCGGCCCCGCCGGCGATCCGTATCACCGCGCACGCCATCCGGTCCGTGCCGGAGACCACCGTCGAGGCGGCCGACTCGCTGGGCGCGACCCGCTGGCAGTCGCTGCTGAAGGTCCTGCTGCCGATGTCCAAGCGGACCGTCGTCATGGGCGTCAACCAGACCATCATGGCCGCCCTCGCCATGGTGACCATCGCCGCCCTGATCGACGCGCCCGGCCTCGGCAAGACCGTCATGCAGGCACTCCAGTCGCTCGACGTGGGTACGGCCTTCAACGCGGGCCTCGCCATCGTCGTCATGGCGATCGTCCTGGACCGGGTCACGACCGCGGCGAGCGTACGGGAGGAGGCGGCCCGGCGCTCGGCGGGCCCGCTTCTCGCCCGGCGACGGCAGCTGGTGGTCGCGGGAGCGGCGGTCGCCGCGGTTCTCGTCTACCTCTCGCACACGTACGTGTGGGCGGCGGAGTTCCCCGGCGAGGGCAGTGTCGGCAGCTCCGTCGCGAGCGCCGCCGACACCGCGAGCACCTGGGTGCAGGACAACCTGTCGGGTCTCACCAACGCCTTCCGCGACGCCCTGACCAACGGTCTGCTCAACCCGTTCCAGTCGCTGCTCACCGACTCGCCCTGGTGGCTCGTCGGCGCGGTCCTGATCGGGCTCGGCGTGGTGTTCGGTGGCTGGCGGGCCGGGGTGACGACGGCGGTGTGCGTCGGGCTGCTCGTGGCGACCGGCGTGTGGTCGGACGGCATGACGACGCTGGCGTCCACGCTCGTGGCCACGGTCATGACGATGCTGCTGGCCGTGGTGGTGGGGGTGTGGATGGGGCGCAGTCCGCTCGCGGACCGGCTCATCCGGCCCACGCTGGACGCGGCACAGGTCATGCCGCCGTTCGTCTACCTCGTACCGTTCCTCGCGCTGTTCGGCGCGACCCGCTTCACGGCGATCGTCGCCGCGATCGTCTACGCGGCGCCCGTCGCCATGAAGATCATCGCGGACGGTATACGGAACGTGCCCGCGACCACCGTGGAGGCGGCCACCTCCGCCGGGTGCAACACCTGGCAGATCATCACCAAGGTCCAGCTGCCGATGGCACGCGGCGCCCTGACCCTCGCCACCAACCAGGGCCTGATCTACGTGCTGTCGATGGTTGTTGTGGGCGGCCTGGTAGGCGCGGGCGCCCTCGGCTACGACGTCGTGGCCGGCTTCTCGCAGGGGCAGCTGTACGGGAAGGGGCTGGCCGCGGGGCTGGCCATCGTCCTTCTCGGAGTCATGTTCGACCGGATCACTCAAGCAGCGGCGCGGCGTGCCGGGGCGTAAGGGAGCTACCACCATGGCAAGGCAAGCAACAAAGTGGAGAGTCGGCGCGGCCGGCGTAGTGGCGCTGGGCCTCGCCCTCACCGCCTGCGGTGGCGCGAAGGTCGGCGACGACTCCTCGGGCTCCGACAGTTCCTCCTCCGGGTCCTCCGGCAAGTGCGGCACCTTCAATCTCGCGGTCAACCCGTGGGTGGGTTACGAGGCGAACGCGGCGGTCGTCGCGTACGTCGCGGAGAACGACCTCGGCTGCAAGGTCACCAAGAAGGACCTCAAGGAGGAGATCGCCTGGCAGGGGTTCGGGACGGGCGAGGTCGACGCCGTCATCGAGAACTGGGGCCACGACGACCTGAAGAAGAAGTACATCACCGACCAGAAGACGGCGGTCGAGGCCGGTGCGACCGGCAACGAAGGTCTGATCGGCTGGTACGTGCCGCCGTGGCTGGCCAAGGAGTACCCGGACATCACCGACTGGAACAGCCTCAACAAGTACGCGGCGAAGTTCAAGACGTCCGAGTCGGGCGGCAAGGGCCAGCTTCTCGACGGTGACCCGTCGTTCGTCACCAATGACGAGGCGCTGGTGAAGAACCTGAAGCTGGACTTCAAGGTGGTGTACGCGGGCAGTGAGACGGCGCTCATCCAGGCCTTCCGCAAGGCGGAGAAGAACAAGGAATGGGTGATCGGCTACTTCTACGAGCCTCAGTGGTTCATGGCCGAGGTGCCGCTCGTGAAGGTCAAGCTGCCGGAGTACACGGCGGGTTGTGACGCGGACGCGGAGAAGGTCGCGTGCGACTACCCCGTGTACAAGCTGGACAAGATCGTCAGCGCGAAGTTCGCGAAGTCGGGTAGCCCGGCTTATGACCTGGTGAAGAACTTCACCTGGACGAACGACGATCAGAACACCGTGGCGAAGTACATAGCCGAGGACAAGATGACGCCGGAGGCGGCGGCGAAGAAGTGGGTCGACGCGAACAGGGCGAAGGTGGACGCGTGGATCAAGTAGGACCTGGGGTCCTGGTCCTGAGGTGAAGTGAGTTGAGCATGGCTGCCCGGTGGGCGGTGCGCGTACGGGTGCGCCGCCTGCCGGGCACTGCTGTGTTTTCGCCCCCGCCGCCCCTACCCATTCCCGTCCCCTGGGGGCTGCGCCCCCAGACCCCCCTTTCGGCCTGAACGGCCTCGTCCTCAAACGCCGGACGGGCTGGGGGGTGGTGCGGGCCGGTGAGTGGGAGGGGCGCGCTGAATGAGTTTGTCCTCGAACGTCGGCCAGGTATTTCAGCCCGTCCGGCGTTTGAGGACGAGCGCGTTCAGCGCGGCAGCGGGGGTCTGGGGGCGCAGCCCCCAGGGATGGGAACGGGTAGGGGCGGCGGGGGCGAAAACAAGCCCCTTCTCCCGGCCTTCGGAGCCTCTTGACACCTACCTGCACGGAAGGCACATTGAGTTGCGCAACCTGAATCATGTTGCGTAGACAGCAACTGAACCGGAGGTGCGGCGATGGCGGGACCCCGAGTGGTCATCATCGGAGCGGGCGTCGTTGGCGCGGCACTCGCGGACGAGATCTCCGCGCGAGGCTGGACCGAAGTGACCGTGGTCGACCAGGGGCCGCTTCCCGCCACCGGGGGGTCCTCGTCCCACGCCCCGGGTCTCGTCTTTCAGACGAACTCGTCCAAGACGATGACCGAACTGGCCCGCTACACCGTCGAGAAGTTCTGCTCCCTGGACGTCGACGGCAAGCCCTGCTTCCTCCAGGTCGGCGGCCTGGAAGTCGCCACCACCCCCGAGCGCCTCACCGAACTCCACCGCCGCCACGGCTGGATCACCGCCTGGGGCATCGAGGCGCGTCTCCTGACCGCCGAGGAGTGCGCGGAACAGCACCCCCTCCTCAACCCCGACCGCGTCCTGGGCGGCCTCCTCGTCCCCACCGACGGTCTCGCCAAAGCGGTCCTCGCCGTCGAGGCCCAGATCCGCCGCGCCACCGAACGCGGCGTGACCTTCCTGCCCCGCCACGAGGTACTGGACGTCCAGCAGGTCGATGGTCAGGTCACGGGCGTCCGCACCGACCAGGGCGAGATCCCTGCCGACATCGTCGTGTGCTGCGCCGGTATCTGGGGGCCGAAGATCGCCCGTATGGTCGGGCTGAACCTCCCCCTCACTCCCCTCGCGCATCAACTCGCCTGGACCGGGCCGGTCCCCGCACTCGCGGGCCAGACCGAGGAGGCGGTCCGGCCCATCCTGCGGCACCAGGACGCCGACCTCTACTACCGCGACCGCTTCGACGCCATCGGCATCGGCTACTACGGCCACTGCCCGATGCCGATCACCGCCGACGAGATCCTCTCCTTCGACGAGTCGGACACGGCCGGGGGAATGCCCTCGGTGCTGAAGTTCACCGAGGACGACTTCGAGCCCGCCTGGACGGAAACCCAGTCGCTCCTCCCCTCCACCAAGGACGCGAAGGTCGAGGAGGGCATCAACGGCCTGTTCTCCTTCACCACCGACAACTTCCCCCTCCTCGGCGAGTCCCCTGACGTCAAGGGCTTCTGGGTGGCGGAGGCGGTCTGGGTCACCCACTCCGCGGGCGTCGGCCGTGCCGTCGCCGAGTTGCTGGTCGACGGTTACTGCTCCTCCTTCGACCTGCACGAGTGCGACCTCAACCGCTTCGAGCCGCACCAGCTGTCCCCGGAGTACGTCCTGGCCCGCGACTGCCAGAACTTCGTGGAGGTGTACGACATCCTCCACCCCCTCCAGCCGTCCGGGCACCCCCGCCCGATCCGCACCAGCCCCTTCCACACCCGCCAGCGCGACCTGGGCGCCTTCTTCCTGGAGGCGAACGGCTGGGAGCGCCCGCAGTGGTACGAGGCCAACGCGGGCCTGGTGGCAGGCCGTTCCGTGCCCACCCCGAACGACTGGGCGGCCCAGTTCTGGTCCCCGATCGTCGGAGCCGAGGCCCAGGCGACCCGCGAGACGGTCGCGATGTACGACATGACGGCCCTCAAGCGCCTGGAGGTGACCGGCCCCGGTGCCGCCGACTTCCTGGAGGGCCTCACCACCAGCAAGGTGGCCAAGTCCGTCGGCTCGGTGACGTACACGCTCCTCCTGGACCACGACGGCGGCATCCGCAGCGACATCACGGTCGCCCGCCTCGCCCGCGACCTCTTCCAGGTCGGCGCCAACGGCAACCTGGACCTCGACTGGTTCACCCGCCACCTCCCGGCCGACGGCACGGTCCAGGTCCGCGACATCACCCCGGGCACGTGCTGTGTCGGCCTGTGGGGCCCGCTGGCCCGCAAGGTCCTCCAGCCCCTGACGGACGAGGACTTCTCGAACGACGGCCTGAAGTATTTCCGCGCCAAGCGCGCCTACATCGGCAGCGTCCCGGTGACGGCGATGCGTCTGTCGTACGTCGGCGAACTCGGCTGGGAGCTGTACACGACGGCAGACCAGGGCCAGAAGCTGTGGGACACCCTCTGGCAGGCGGCACAGCCCCTGGGCGGCATCGTGGCGGGCCGCGGCGCCTTCAACAGCCTCCGCCTGGAGAAGGGTTACCGCTCCTTCGGCACCGACATGACGTACGAGCACGACCCGTACGAGGCCGGCGTCGGCTTCGCGGTGAAGCTCGACAAGGGCGAATTCATCGGCAGGGCGGCCCTGGAACGCCGTAAGGCCGATGTCCGGCGAAAGCTCACCTGCCTGACGATCGAGGACCCGCGACAGGTCGTCATGGGCAAGGAGCCGGTGTACGAGGGGGAGCGGGCCGTCGGTTACGTGACGAGCGCCGCGTACGGCTACACGATCGGCAAGGGCATCGCGTATGCCTGGCTGCCCGCCGAACTGGCCACCCCCGGCACGGTGTTGCACATCGGCTACTTCGACGAGCGCGTCGAGGCGGTGGTCGCCGAGGAGCCCCTGTTCGACCCGACGATGTCCCGCCTCCGGGGCTAGAACCCCAGTCCACTCATGGCAGCAGAAGACGGAGACGCGCGATGAGCCCCCGTACCCCCGGCGCCGAACTGCCGGAGCATCCCGACTGGCTGTGGCGTACGCCCGAGCCGAAGCGTTCGTACGACGTGGTCATCGTGGGCGGTGGTGGGCACGGCCTTGCCACGGCCCACTATCTGGCGAAGAACCACGGCATCACGAACGTCGCCGTGCTGGAGAAGGGCTGGCTGGCGGGCGGCAACATGGCCCGCAACACCACGATCATCCGCTCGAACTACCTGTGGGACGAGAGCGCGGGGATCTACGAGCACGCGCTGAAGCTGTGGGAGGGACTGGAGGAGGAGCTGGACTACCCCATCCTCTTCTCCCAGCGAGGCGTGCTGAACCTCGCCCACAGCCTCCAGGACGTCCGCGACAGCGTGCGCCGGGTCGAGGCGAACCGCCTCAACGGCGTGGACGCCGAATGGCTCGACGAGCGGCAGGTCAAGGAAGTCTGCCCGATCGTCAACATCTCACCGGACGTGCGCTATCCGGTGATGGGCGGTACGTATCAACCCCGCGCCGGGATCGCGAAGCACGACCACGTGGCGTGGGGGCTGGCCCGCTCGGCGGACGCGGCGGGCATCGACATCATCCAGAACTGTGAGGTCACGGGCCTGGATGTGGTCGGGGGGAGGGTGGTTGGGGTTCAGACGACCCTGGGCCCGATCGCGGCGGGCAAGGTGGCGCTCTGCTCGGCGGGTCACTCCTCGGTCCTGGCGGCGATGGCGGGCATCGAACTCCCGCTCCAGAGCCACCCGTTGCAGGCACTGGTCAGCGAGCTGCTGGAGCCGGTGCATCCGACGGTGGTGATGTCCAACGCGGTGCACGTGTACGTCAGCCAGGCGCACAAGGGCGAGTTGGTGATGGGCGCGGGCATCGACTCGTACAACTCCTATACGCAGCGCGGCGCGTTCCACATCATCGAGGAGCAGATGTCGGCGGCGTTGGAACTCTTCCCGGTGTTCGCCCGAGCCCATGTGCTGCGCACCTGGGGCGGCATCGTGGACGTGAGTCCCGACGCGTCGCCGATCGTCGGTCTCACCCCGGTGGACAACCTGTACCTGAACTGCGGCTGGGGAACGGGCGGTTTCAAGGCCACCCCGGGCGTCGGCTGGGTCTACGCCCACACGATCGCCCACGACACGCCCCACCCGCTCAACGCCCCCTTCTCGCTCGACCGTTTCACCACCGGCGCGCTCGTCGACGAGCACGGCGCGGCCGCGGTGGCCCACTAGGGATCCTCAAGGGAGCCGAACGACATGCTGCTCATCCCCTGCCCGTGGTGCGGGCCCCGCGACGAGGCCGAGTTCCACTACGGCGGCCAGGCCCACGTCCCCTACCCGGAGGACCCGTCGGCCCTGACCGACGAGGAGTGGGCCCGGTACCTGTTCTTCCGCGCCAACCCGAAGGGTCCGTTCGCCGAGCGCTGGACCCACTCGGCGGGCTGCCGCAGGTGGTTCAACGCCGTTCGGGACACGGGGACGAACGAGATCCTGGCGGTGTACAGGGCGGGGGAGGACCGTCCGGCAGCTCCGGTACCTGTTGAGGAGGGGCGCGCCTTTCCAGCTCCTACGGCACCTGTTGAGTCCGGGGGCACCCATCCAGCCCGTCCGGCGTTTGAGGACGAGGCCCCTTCAGGGCCGACCGGGGGCCTGGGGGCGGAGCCCTCAGAAATTTCGGGAAGGGGTGGGGTGGGGGAGAAGAACCAGCCGTTCAGACTCCCCACCCGAGGCCGAGTCAACCGCGAAAACCCCCTCACCTTCACCTTCGACGGCACCGAATACCACGGCCACGAAGGCGACACCCTCGCCTCAGCCCTCCTCGCCAACGGCGTCATCCACACCGGCACCAGCATCAAACTCGGCCGCCCCCGAGGCATCTTCTCCGCCGGCCCGGAGGAACCCAACGCGGTCATCCAGATCGAGGCCCCGTTCCCCGAACCGATGCTCCCCGCCACCACGGTGGAGCTGTACGACGGCCTGGTCGCGACCAGCCTCCCCGGCCAGGGCCGCCTCGCCACCACCCCCGACCCCGCCCGCTACGACGCCGTACACGCCCACTGCGACGTACTGATCGTCGGCGCGGGCCCCGCAGGCCTCGCCGCGGCGGCGACCGCCGCCCGCACCGGCGCCCGCGTCATCCTCGCGGACGACCGCCCGGAGCCGGGCGGCAGCCTCCTGGGCACGGGCGAGCACCTCGACTGGGTGGACGAGACAGCCACCCACCTCCGAACGGCCCCCGACGTACGCGTCCTGCCCCGCACGACCGTCTTCGGCTACTACGACGACAACCACCTCCTCGCCGTCGAGCGCCGCACCAACCACCTGGGCGCGGCCGCCCCCGAGAACGTCTCCCGCGAGCGCGTCTGGCGCATCCGCGCCCGCCGAGTCGTCCTCGCGACCGGCGCCCACGAACGCTCGCTGGCCTTCGCGGACAACGACCGCCCGGGCGTGATGCTGGCCGCCTCGGCGCGTACGTACGTGAACCGCCACGGCGTCCTGCCCGGCCGCAGGGCGGTCGTGTTCACCACGAACGACAGCGCGTACGCGGCGGCACTGGACCTCGCCGCGGCGGGTGCGGACGTACCGGCGATCGTCGACACCCGCACCGACCCGGGTGAGTGGGCGGACCGCGCAAGGGCGGCCGGCATCGAGGTGCTGGCCGGACACGCGGTCGTCGGCACGGAGGGCGACGCGCGCCTGACGGCCGTAACGGTCGCCCCGTACGGAGAGTTCGACGGAGAACTCACCGGAGGACAGCGGGAGTTCACCGCCGACCTCCTCCTCGTCTCCGGCGGCTGGAACCCGGTGGCCCACCTGTTCAGCCAGGCCGGCGGCAAGCTCCGCCACGACGACACGCTCGGCACGTTCGTCCCCGACAGCTGCCGTCAGGCCGTCGAGGTCGCGGGCAGCGCGACCGGCGTCCTGGACCTGCCGACGGTCCTCGCTCAGGGCGTGGCCGCCGCGTCCCGGGCGATCGAGGCGGAGGGCTACACGCCCCGGGAACCGAACCTCCCCGCCCCGGCCGTGGAACCCCACACCCCGCCCATGCACGTGTACGCCATCCCGGACGCCTCCGACACCCGCTCCTTCGTCGACCTCCAGCGTGATGTCACCGTCGACGACCTGGCCCGCGCGACCGGCGCCGGTATGCGCTCGGTCGAGCACACCAAGCGCTACACGACGGCGGGCACGGCCAACGACCAGGGCAAGACGTCCGGGCTCCTGGCCAGCGGTATCGTCGCCGCGCTGCTCGGCGTCGACATCTCGGCGCTCGGCACGACCACGTTCCGGCCGCCGTACACGCCCGTCTCCTTCGCCGCCCTCGCGGGCCGCGACCGGGGCGCGCTGCACGACCCGATCCGGACGACCGCCCTGCACACCTGGCATGTCGAGCACGGCGCGCTCTTCGAGAACGTCGGCCAGTGGAAGCGCCCCTGGTACTACCCCCGGGCCGGCGAGGACATGGAGGCGGCCGTCCTGCGCGAGTGCGCCGCCGCCCGCGACGGCGTGGGCTTCATGGACGCGTCCACCCTCGGCAAGATCGACGTACAGGGCCCGGACGCGGGTGTCTTCCTCGACCTGCTCTACACCAACATGATGAGCACCCTGAAGGTCGGCATGATCCGCTACGGCGTGATGTGCCGCCCGGACGGCATGGTCTTCGACGACGGAACCGTCATCCGCCTCGCCCAGGACCGCTTCCTGGTCACCACGACGACGGGCAACGCCGCCGCCGTACTGGACTGGATGGAGGAGTGGTCCCAGACCGAGTGGCCGGACCTACGGGTCCACTGCACGTCGGTCACCGAGCAGTGGGCGACGGTCGCTCTCGTCGGTCCCCGCTCCCGGGACGTCCTCGGCTCCCTCGCGCCCCAACTGGCCGTGGACAACGCGGACTTCCCGTTCATGGCCTGGCGCGAAACACCCGTCGCGGGCATCGACGCACGCGTCTGCCGGATCAGCTTCTCCGGTGAACTCGCCTACGAGATCAACGTGTCACCGTGGGAGGCCCGCGCCCTCTGGGAGGCGCTGTACGAGGCCGGCGCCCCGTACGGCATCACCCCCTACGGCACCGAGACCATGCACGTCCTGCGCGCCGAGAAGGGCTACCCGATCATCGGCCAGGACACCGACGGCACCGTGACTCCCCAGGATCTCGGCATGAGCTGGGTCGTGTCGAAGAAGAAGCCCGACTTCATCGGCAAGCGGTCGTACGCCCGTGCCGACGCCGTCCGTCCCGACCGCAAGCACCTGGTCGGCCTGCTCCCGGACGACCCCGGCACCTTCCTCCCCGAGGGCACCCAGCTGGTCGCCGACAGCGTGCTGCCCGCGCCGCCCGTCCCGATGCTCGGCCATGTCACCTCCAGCTACCGCAGCGCAGCCCTGGGCCGGACCTTCGCCCTCGCCCTGATCAAGGGCGGCCGGGAACGCGTCGGCGAGCGGCTGTACGCCCCCGTGGGCGACCGTCTGGTCCCGGTGACCGTCGCGAGCCCCGTCCTCTACGACCCCGAGGGAGCCCGCCGAGATGGCTGACACCACCGCCCCGCTCCACAGCAGCCCCGCGTCCCGCGTGTCCCCCGTGTCCCACGCGGCCGACCGTCTCGCCGCCGCGACCCGCGCCTCCGGGGGCGCGGTCCGGCTGGCCGAACTCCCCTTCCTGGCCCAGCTGAACGTGCGCCTCGACGCCAAGGGAGCGGCGGCCGACGCCATCGGGCTCGCGCTGGGCGTCCCGCTGCCCCTCGCCCCCAACACCGTCGTACGGGCAGGGGAGTTGGTCGCCCTCTGGCTGGGCCCGGACGAGTGGCTGCTCGTGGGCCCGCCCGGCGGCGAACGGGATCTGGAAGGCCGTATCCGGGAGGCGGCCGGGGACGAGCCGGTGTCCGTCACCGACGTCTCCGCCCAGCGCACCACCCTCCTCGTCACGGGCCCGAGCGCCCGCGACCTCCTCGCCCACGGCTGCGCCCTCGACCTGCACCCGCGCGCCTTCGGCCCCGGCCACTGCGCCCAGACGACCCTCGGCCGCACCCAGGTGGTCCTGGTTGCCCGGGACGAACCCAGGGCCGGCTTCTGGGTCCTGGTCCGCTCGTCCTTCGCCGGCTATCTGACGGACTGGCTGCTGGACGCGGCGACGGAGTACGTGGGCTGACGCTGTACATCGGCTGACACCGTACATCGGATCTATCTTTGGCGAGTCGTGGACATTGACGCGCATCAGGGTCAGTCCTACGCTCCCACCACAGATAGATCCGATGAATCACCGATGCTCGCCGATCCAACCACCCCCCGGAAGGGTTAGATTGTCATGCACTCATCAAGGCGAACGATTCTGGCGGCCGGAGGCTTACTCGCCGGAGGCGCCCTCTGGTCGACGACCCGGTCGACGGCCTTCGCGTCTCCCGCAGCCGCAGCCGCAGCCGCACCAGCCGCCTCCCCCACGGACGGCTGGACGAGGACGACCTTCACCTACGGCATGCAGAAGCCGTGGAACCTGGCCCTGAGCGACCGGTACGGCAACAGCGGCGGCGTCCACCGCATGTGGGTCTACGACACCGACGAGCCCATGTCCGAGGGCGGTTCGACCGACCCGCGCACCGAGATGCGCTGGCGGCAGGAGTACACGTCGGGCCGCCACATGTGGGACGCCGACGTGTACCTCCCGTCGGGCACGAACGGCGCGACCTTCGTGCAGATCCTCCGCGTGATCCACCCCGAGGGCACCCCGGCCACGGACTTCATGCTCAACGCGTACAGCGGGAGCGGCGGCACGGTACGGGCGTACGACAGCACGGTCCTGAAGACCGACGCGTACGACACGTGGTTCAACGTCAAGCTCGCGCACGACGCGTCGGCGGGCAGTGTGAACGTCTATTTCGACAACGAGTTGGTCCTCACGAGGGACGACCGGGGCCCCGCCACCCGGCACTTCAAGAACGGCGTCTACCACCACGGCGGCGGACGGGCCGAGGCCCGCTTCCGCAACATCACCTACTGGACGCGGTGATCCGGCGATGACCTCCAGAAGAGCGGTCATCGGATCGGCGCTGGCCGGAACAACGGCCGCCGCCCTGCCGGGAGTTGCCCAGGCGGGCGACAGTGCGGGTGTCACCGGCCCTCCGTCAGGCGGCCGTTGGAAGCTCCGCAACTGCATGGACTCGGACGCGGCCTGGGCGGAATTCCTGCGCCGGCAGGATCTGCTGTGGCGCAGGGTGCCCACGCTGTGGCACGAGGGTCCGTTCCTCGGGGACGGGCGGCTGGGCAGCATGGTGTACCGGGAGCCGGGCGCGAACGCGATCCGCTTCACCGTCCAGCACGGCGAAGTCCAGGACCACCGCCCGGAGTTCGGCAGCGGCTGGGGCACCTGCCGCCTCCCGGTCGGACATCTGACCCTGGACCCGGTCGGCACCATCACCGCCGTGGACTGGCGCCTGAGCCTGTGGAACGCCGAACTGACCGGCACGATCACCACGGACAAGGGCACGCTCACCCTCGCCGCCCTCATCCACGACGGCATCCTCGCCGCCCGTGTCACGGCGTCCGGGGACGAGGAGGTCCACTGGACCTTCCACCCGGAGGAGGCCATCAGCCCGCGCAAGATCAGCGAGGCCCCACCGGCGGGATACGTCCCCAACCCGCCCTGGACCACCGGGTCGACGGGCGACGGCATCGAGCAGGTCCTCCAGCCCCTCACGGGAGGCGGCCAGACGGCGACGGCCTACCGCCACTCGGACTCGCACGACACCCTCCTCCTCACGGTCGGCCACAGCCACCCGTCCGACACCAGGGCGGGGGAGGAGTCGCTCAGGAAGATCCGCCGCGCCAGGCCGAGTTACGCGGCCCTCCGCGCCCCGCACACCCGCTGGTGGCACACGTACTACCGCAAGAGCTTCATCTCGTTCCCCGACGAGCGGCTGCAGAGCTTCCACTGGATCCAGCTCTACAAGGTCGCGTCGGCCAGCCGAGCGGGCGGCCCGCCGATGGCCACCTGCGGCCCCTGGCTGGAGCCCACGCCCTGGCCGGCGGTGTGGTGGAACCTCAACATCCAGCTGGAGTACTGGCTCATCCACGGCTCCAACCACCTGGAACTGGACGCGCTGGCCACGACCGTCCGCCAGAACCAGGAACAGCTGACCGCCAACGTGCCCGCCGCGTACCGCTCGGACAGCTCCGGAGTGGGCCGCAGCTCCGACATGTTCGCCAACCGGAACGTCGGCACACCGGGCAGCGGCGCCGAAGTCGGCGACCTGACCTGGGCGTTGCACAACGTGTGGCTGAGCTACCGCCACAGCATGGACGAGAGGCTGCTGCGGGACACCCTCTACCCCCTCCTCCGCCGGGCGATCAACTACTACCTGCACTTCCTCCAGCCAGGAGACGACGGCAAGCTGCACCTCCCGTCGACGCTCTCCCCGGAGTACCCGGTGATCCCCCCGAAGGACACCAACTACGATCTGGCGCTCATCCGTTGGGGCTGCACCGCGCTCCTGGAGGCGGCGGAACGCCTGGGCGTCGACGACCCGCTCGCGCCCCGCTGGCAGGAGACCCTGGCCAGGCTGACGCCGTACCCGGTGGACGGCAACGGCTACATGATCGGCGCGGACACCCCGTACGCGCAGTCCCATCGCCACTACTCGCACCTGCTGATGGTCTACCCGCTGTACCTGGTCAACTGGGACCAGCCGGAACACCGCGAGCTGATCGAGAAGTCGGTGGTCCACTGGCACGCGCTGACCGGCTCCCACCGCGGCTACAGCTACACGGGTGCCGCGTCGCTGTACGCGATGATGGGCCGCGGCGACACGGCCCTGGCCTACCTGAAGAAGTTCTTCGACACCAGCACGCGCTACCCGTGCCGGGCCAACACCCACTACACGGAGGCCGGCCCGGTCATCGAGACCCCTCTCTCGGCCTCCCAGTCGCTGCACGACATGCTCTGCCAGAGCTGGGGCGACGTCATACGGGTCTTCCCCGCCGTCCCGCCCACCTGGCCGGACGTCACCCTCCACGACTTCCGCGCCCAGGGCGCCTTCCTGATCAGCGCGGTCCGTACGGCGGGCGCCACTCGCTTCATCCGCATCCGAAGCCTGGCGGGCGAGCCGCTGCGCCTGCGGCACGACCTGACCGGCGGTCCGGTGCGGGCGGTGCTGGACGACGGCACCCGGGCCCGTGCGGAGGTGTCGGAGGACGGCACCCTCACGATCGAGCTGGCCAAGGGGCGGGAGGTGCTGCTGTACGCGGGGGAGCGGCCGGACCTCGTGATCGGGCCGGTGGCTCCGGTGGAGCGGGGGGAGGCCTGGGGACTGCCGTAGAACCGTGCGGCCTTTCTGCGGGGCATGGCATTCCTTCCCGACTGGGCTACTTGCGTGTTGTCGTGACGGGACGGAAACCGAACTCTGAGCTGGATCTGAGCTACCTCTGCTCGGGTTTGTCTGTATTGGGCAAAAACTGATACAGGAAAAATCGTCAAGAGGTCAATAACCTCGGAGTTCCACCGCGACTCAGTAAGCACGCGGTCCCCATGTCGCCTCGCAGAGAGCGTCGTTGGAGCCAAACCATGTCTCACGCTCGACCGTCCGGCTCTCCCCCCACCGCTGAGCGCTACCGTGCCCGTCTGCTCCGCTACGTGTACCGGTTCACCTCAGGAGACAGACACCGCGCCGAGGACATCGTGCAGGAGACGATGTTGAGGGCCTGGCTCGCCGCCGCCGACCTCGACCGGCACGACGAGGACCGCCGGATCGCCTGGCTGTACCGCGTCGCCCGCAATCTCGCGGTCGACGCCCACCGGCGCGACCGGGCCATCCCGGTCGGCGTGATTCCGGACGGAATGGTGCACCGGCCGGACAGTGCCGGCGACCTGGCCGACGGCGTCGCCGACCGTCAGGTCGTCCGGCTGGCCCTGGCGGGACTGTCGCCCGAGCATCGCGAGGTGCTGTTCCACATCCACTTGCGCGACCACACCCGGGCGGAGGCCGCGCGGACCATCGGGGTCCCGCAGGGCACCGTCAAGTCCCGCAACCACTACGCCCTGTTGGCGTTACGAGACCAGATCCAGGCGGCATGAGGAACACCGACCCCATCGTCTTCTTCCGGCAGCACAGCGACACCATCTACCGGGTGCTCGGCATCGCCGGGGCGCTGCTGCTGGTCTTCCTGCTGCTGCGCGTGTGGGCGATGCGCTGGGGCGGCTGGCGCGCGGCCTGGGCGCGGCTGCGCCGTGAACTGGCCGTCACCCGTTACGCGTTCACCGCGCCCGTGCGGGCCTGGTACCGCCACCGGAGCGGTCTGCGGCTGCTCGTACGGCGGTTGGGTGCCCCCGAGACCTGGCGGGACGCCGAACGGGCCCTGGCCGCAGCCAGGTTGGCCGCCGCACCGGCCCGGCCGTACGCCGCGCTGGTGGACTCCGACTCGGTCGCCGTGCTCCTCGCCGGGACCGGACTCCCGCAGCCCGACCCCGACGGGGTGTGGTGGGCGGAGCCGGACGAGCCGGAGCGCTGGCTCGTGGCCCGCGCGGACCTGCCCTCGGTGACACCGGAGGCGGCCGACATCCGCCCGATCATCGTCGCCGTCGGTGAGGCGGACCGGTCGGCGGCCTTCCTCGACCTGGCCGTCGGTCCGCCCGTGCTCTCCGTCACGGGGAACGACCGGGCGGCCACGGCCCTGGTCCAGGCGGTCGCCGCGCAGCTCGACGTACGGCTGCCGAGCCCGCTGGTCGTCGTCGCCGAGGGCGTGCACCAGAACTACCCGGGCCCTCCGGTGCGGTCCGCCTACCGGACCGCCCGGGAGACCCCGCCCCGGCTCGGTATCGCGCCCGTGCTGATCGCGGCCGAACTGCCGGACCCGCTGCCCCCGGAGTTCGCCGCCCCGCCCGGGGACGAGCCCACGGTCCGGGCCGTGGTCCTGGGCCCCGGCCGGGCGTACGTCCGCTCGCTGCTGACCGACCGGCACGGCCGGGTGGCCGTCACCGGGACCCCGCTGCTGGCCCGCTGCGGCCCGCTGGGCAGCGCCGTGGCCAAGGTGCTGCCCTCGATCCCGCCCGTCCTGCCGCCCGCCCCGGCCGCCGAGGCCTCGACGGGACTGGACGGCCGCGAGGCGCGCGACCTGTTCGAGGAGGAGGGCACTCCGACCGGGACCGGGGAAGGAGCGGCGATCGTCACCCGCGCCGCCTCCGTGACCTCCCTGCACGAGAGCGGCGAGGCATCTCTCTCCGAGACCGCCCGCCCCGGCGCCTCCCGCGCGACCGATCCCCACGGCCCGGATCCCGCCCGGGCCACCCGCCCCGGCACCACGTCCACGCACAGCTGACCCCCCTGGTTGGACCCTCGTGAACCTGACCCTCACCGCAGTCGCCCCGGGCCCAGATCCCGTCGCTTCCCGCCCGGCCGTCCCGGGCCCGGCCCCCGGCACTACGTCCACGCACAGCTGACCCCCTCTCGCCCCTGGTTGGACTCCCGTGAACCTCATCCTCACCGCAGTCGTCCCGGGCCTGGATCCCGTCGCTTCCCGCCCGGCCGTCCCGGGCCCGGCCCCCGGCACTACGTCCACGCACAGCTGACCCCTCGCGCACCGGTTGGACCCCCGTGAACCTCATCCTCAGCAGAGCCGCCCCGGGCCTGGATCCCGTCGCCTCCCGCCCGGCCGTCCCGAGCCCGGCCCCGGCCCCGGCACCACGTCCCTGCACAGCTGACTTCCCCTCGCCCCTGGTTGGACCCTCGTGAACCTGACCCTCACCGCAGTCGTCCCGGGCCTGGATCCCGTCGCTTCCCGCCCGGCCGTCCCGGGCCCGGCCCCCGGCACCATGTCCCTGCACAGCTGACCTCCCTCGCCCCTGGTTGGACCCCCGTGAACCTGACCCTCACCGCAGCCGTCCCGGGCCCGGATCCCGACGTTTCCCGCCCGGCCGTCCCGAGCCCGGCCTCGGCCCCCGGCACCACCGCCCCGCACAGCTGACCCCCCCCTCGCCCCTGGTTGGACCCACGTGAATCTCATCCTCACCACCGCCGACCCGGCCGGGCGCCGGGCGGACCATCTGCTCGATCTGCCCGAGGGAGCCACGGTCGGTGATCTCGGTGTCGCCCTGGAGGCGGGGCCGCTGTATCTGGGCGACCGGCTGCTCGGCCCCGATCTGCCCGTTGGCGCCAGCGGTATCCGCGAGGGTGTCGTGGTCGGCCTGGGAGCCCCGGTGCCGGCCGGCACCGCCACCCGTGCCTGGGAACCTCCGTCCTCCGACCCGGAGCTGGTGGAGATCCGGCAGGTGGGCGGGCCCGGCGCCGGGCGGTCCTGGCGGCTGGGGCCCGGCAGTCACGAGGCCGGCACCGACCGGGGGTGCGCCCTGCGGCTGGACGGCGGGGGCGCACCCGAGCAGGGCGTGTGGATCACCGTCGGCACGGACGGCACGGTGACCTACCGGCTGCCCGAGGACGCCGACCCCGCCCGCTGCGGGCTGCGCAGCCTCACCCCGCCGCCGCCCGTGGACCCGGAGACCGGGACACCGCTGACCGCCGAGGAACCGGCGGGCCCGCAGGACGGCGGGCCCGGCGGGCACACCCCGCAGCCCGCCCGGCCAGGACCCGACGGCCTGCCGGAGGAGCCCCCGCTGCCCCCGGTCGGCTGGCTGCCGCCGCCGGACGACGGCTCCGAGGACTGGCCCGGCTACGCCGACCTGTCGCTCGGCGACCATCTGCTGCGGCTCACCCCGCCGTTCGACCCGGACGCGGCCGTCAACCCCTCGGCCGACGGCCTGGCCATCGAGTACAACCGGCCGCCGCGCATCGCCCCGCACCTGGACGGCGAGCAGATCCGTATGCAGGGTCCGCCCGGCGAACGCGGCTCGCGGCCGTTCCCGCTGTTGATGATGATGATGCCGCTGGTCATGGGCCTCGTCATGATGGGCCTGTTCCGGTCCTTCTACTTCATCATCTTCATCTTCTTCACGCCGATGATGGCGGTCAGCAACTGGATCATGGGCCGCCGCACCGGACGCAAGCAGCAGGAGGAGGCGCTGCGCATCTACCGGCTGCGCCGCGCCTCCCTGGAGCTGGAGATGCGCGACGCGACCGTGGCGGAACGGCAGTTGCGCAACATCACCTTCCCCGACCCGGCCACCGTCCTGCTCACCGCCACCGGCCCCGGCAGCCTGCTGTGGCAGCGCCGCCGCCGCGACCCCGACCACCTCACCCTCAGGCTCGGCACGGTCACCCGCCCGTCCCTCAAGCGCATCGACGACCAGGCTCGCGAGTCCAACCACCGCCAGGTGCACTGGCGCCTGGCCGACGTGCCGTTCGGCGTCGAACTGGCCGACTTCGGCGTCGTGGGCCTGTCAGGGGCCGGCGAGACCCCTCGTACGGTGGCCTGCTGGGCCGTGGCGCAGGCCGCGGTCCTGCACAGTCCCCGGGACCTCAGGATCGTCGTCCTCACCGACGACGCGCACGCCGACGCCTGGAAATGGGTGCGCTGGCTGCCGCATCTGCGGCCCGACCGCGGCGGCTCGGTCATCTCGCTGGGCAACGACCCGGAGAGCACCGCCCACCGCGTCAACGAACTGATCGCCGACATCCAGGCCAGGACCTCCGCCGCCACCTCCGCCCTGGGCCACACCCTGCTGCGCGAACCGGACGTCCTCGTCGTCCTCGACGGGGCCCGGCGGCTGCGGGACGTGCCCGGCGTCGTCCAGGTCCTGACCGGCGGGCCCGGCGTGCGGATCTTCAGCCTGTGCGTGGACGAGCGCGAACGGCTGCTGCCCGAGGAGTGCACCGCCGTCATCACGACGGAGGGCAACCGGCTGACCGTACGGGCGTCCGGAGTGCCCTCCGTCGAGGACGTCCGGGCCGACCTGGTCGGCGCCGACTGGTGCGAGGAGGTCGCCCGCGCGCTCGCTCCCGTACGGGACGTCACCGTTGACAGCGACTCCGGGCTGCCCTCCGACGTACGGCTGTTGCCGCTGCTCGACCAGGAACCTCCCAACCCGGCCGCGATCGCGGCGAGTTGGGCCCGCCGGCCCGCCTCCACCGCGTTCGCGCTCGGTGCCGGGTACGAGGGCGAACTCCGCCTCGACCTGGTCAGGGACGGGCCGCACGGGCTGATCGGCGGCACCACCGGATCCGGCAAGTCCGAGCTGCTGCAGACCATGATCGCCTCGCTGGCCGCCGTCAACCGGCCCGACGAACTGGCCTTCGTGCTGGTCGACTACAAGGGCGGCAGCGCCTTCCGCGAGTGCGCCGAACTCCCGCACACCCTCGGCATGATCACCGACCTGGACGGTCATCTGGTCCAGCGCGCCCTGGCCTCGCTGGACGCCGAACTGCGCCGCCGTGAACGCGTACTGGCCGACGTCGAGGCCAAGGACCATCCCGAGTACCGGGCCAAGCGGGCCCGCGACCCGAAGCTGCCCGCGCTGCCGCGCCTGCTCCTGGTCATCGACGAATTCGCCACCCTGGTAAGGGAGTTGCCCGAGTTCGTGCCGGGGCTGATCAGCCTCGCCCAGCGCGGCCGTTCCCTCGGCCTGCACCTGGTCCTCGCCACCCAGCGGCCCGGCGGCTCGGTCAGCAACGAGATCAAGGCCAACACCAACCTCCGGATCGCCCTGCGCGTGACCGACCGCTCCGAGAGCCAGGACATCATCAACGCCCCGGAGGCGGCCAGCATCTCGCCCTCCACCCCCGGCCGCGCCCTCGTCCGGCGCGGCGCCGGCGCCCCCACCCCGTTCCAGACGGCCTGGGTGGGCGCCGAGCGCGCCGGAGCCGCCATGCCCGAGTCGGCCACGCCCTCCCGTCCCGTACGCGGGGTCGAACTGACCTGGAACCGGCTGGGCCGCCCCGCCGGACTGACCGCCGCGGAGGACGACCACGACGTCGTCGTCGAGCACCTCACCGGCGGCGAGGAACCCGTCACCGACCTGAGCGCCCTGGTCGAGGCCCTCGGCCGGGCCGCCGAACTCCTCGACGACTACAAGCCGCAGCGCAGCCCCTGGCTGCCTCCGCTGGCCGAGACCGTCCGCATGGAGTCCCTGCCGCCCTGCCCGCCGCCCGAGCCCGGCGGCCTGCCGCTGGTGCCGTACGCCCTCATGGACGTCCCGCAGTTCCAGCAACAGCGGCTCGGCACCATCGACTTCGCGAGTTTCGGGCACCTCTACGTCATCGGCTCGCCCCGCTCCGGACGCACCCAGGTCCTGCGGACCGTGGCCGGCTCCGCCGCCCTCGTCATCCCCAGCGCCGACCTGCACATCTACGGCATCGACGCGGCCGGCGGCGGCCTCGCCGCCCTGGAGTCGCTGCCGCACTGCGGCGCCGTGGTCTCCCGGCACGACACGGAACGCCTGGAGCGGCTGATCTCCCGCCTGACCGCGGAGTTGACGATCCGTCAGCGGCTGGTCTCGCAGCACAGCGCCGCCGGCATCGCCGAACTGCGGGCCAAGCTCCCCAAGGACCGCCGCCCGGCCCATCTGCTGCTGCTCATCGACGGCTGGGACGCGCTCAGCGCGATGCTCGACGACTACGACGGCGGCCGGCTGTACTCCGAGGTCGTACGGCTGCTGCGGGAGGGCGCGGCGGCCGGCATCCATGTCATCGCCACCTCCGAGCGCATCCTGCTCGGCGGCCGCCTCGCCGCCCACAACGACAGCCGGTTCCTGCTCAAGCAGGCCGACCTCAGCGACTACAACATCGCCGGAATCGGCCGCAACAAGGTCCCGGCGCACATTCCGCCCGGCCGTGGCTGGCACGCCCCAGGCGGGGTCGAGGCGCAGATCGCGCTGCTGCCCACCGAGGAAGGCGTGGACCAGGGCGAGGCCCTGATCGAGATCGGCCGTCGCACCACCGCCCGCGACGCGGCGCTCCCGGCCGTCCGCAGGCCCTTCCGTATCGAGGAACTCCCCTCCCTGATCGGCTTCCAGGAGGCGGTGGACCGCGTACCGGAGCCCCAACGCCGTCCGCTGTGGGCCCTGGTGGGTATCGGCGGTGACGCGGCGGAACCCCTCGGCTTCGACTTCGCGGCCGGCGGCGGCTCCTTCATCGTCGCCGGGCCCCCGCGTTCGGGGCGCAGCACGACGCTCGCCTCCATGTGCGTGTCCCTGCTGATGGGCGGCACGGCACTTGTCGTCCTCGCGCCGCGCGACTCGCAGTTGCGGCAACTCGCCGCGCACGACCTGGCCCAGGTCATCACCGACCACGACCCGTCGGCGGACGCGGTCACCCAGGCCCTGCGCGCGGTCGCGGGACAACCGGTGGTCGTCGTCGTGGACGACGCGGACCTGCTGCTGTCCTGCGGGGCCGACAAGGTGCTCAGGCAGGTCGCCACCTCGGGGCGCGACCGGCAGCAGGGCCTGCTCCTCGCCGGGCTGCCCGAGTCGATGAGCTCCCTCGGCTGGGTCGGCATGGCCCGCCGCTCGCGGCGCGGCATCCTGCTCGGGCCGAAGTCGATCGGCGAGGGCGACCTCATCGGGGTGCGCATCTCCTCCGAGCAGGTCCGTACACCGCTGTCTCCCGGCCGCGCCTGGACGGCGAGCGAGGCCGGCGCCCCGATCGCGGTCCAGGTGCCGCTCACCTTGCTGGACGGCTGACAGACGGTAGGGGGGGTGGAGCCGCCGTCCGGCGGCTCCACCCCCCTACCCTCAACTGCCCTTACCGGGTCAGGCGTTCGACTCGCTCTGGGCCTTGATGACCTCGTTGGCGATGTCCGTGTCGGACTGGGCGATCGAGTCGCCGATGTCCTTGAAGCTCTTGCCGTACTCGCCGATGTTCGCGGCCGAGGACTTCATCTGCTTGCTGAAGGCCTCGTACGCGTCCTTGAGCGCGGGGCTGGCCTTCTCGAAGACGAGGCCGTCCTGGAGCAGACCGCTCACCGTGGTCTCCAGTTCGGCCAGTTCGGTGGAGATGTCGGTGAGCTTGGTGCCCATGGTCGTGGCGGCCCGGCCGATCTCGTCGTAGTCGAAAAGGACATCGGGATTTCCTGCTGCCATCGTGATCCTCCTGAGGTGTGGCCGACTGCTCGCTCTGTCGGACTACTGGACGCTGACTGGCCCAACCGGCCTACTGACCGCTGCTGTTGACCTTCTCGGCGATGTCGTGGTCCATGCCCTTCACCGACTCCATGATCTTGCGGAACTGCTCGGCGTAGCCCTTGATGCTGTCGGTGGCCTCCTTCAGCGAGACGGTGAACTTCTCGTACTGCGCCTGGAGGGCGGGGCTGGTCTCGGTGAGGACCAGGGCGGTGTCCAGGAGGTTGTCCACCTCGAGCTTCGCCTCGTCCATGCGCGGGACGAGGGTCTGGTCGACGCTTGTGTCCAGCAGACCGGCGACACGTTCGATCTCGGTGTAGGAGAGGCTGATGTTGGCTGCCATGGGGAGGGGTCCTTTCCCGGTCTCTACTCTTCGTCTTCTTCTTCGGGGGTCACCCATTCCGCGTCCGGGCCGGAGCGGGTGGAGACGGTGACCTTGCCGTCCTGGTCGGTGCTCGTCATGGTTCCCGAGCCGTCGTCGCCGATCGCGAAGACGCTGGTGGTCTTCGAACCGTCCGCGTAGGTGGTGACCATCGTGTAGTCGCGGGCGTCGAAGGCGTCCTTCGTGCCGTTGCCCTCCGGATCGATGATCTTCGGGGCGGAGTCGTAGGTGGTGACCGACGAGTAGGACTGGCCGTCGGGGGTCGTGATCGTCGACGTCTCCTTCATGACGTCGTATTCGTCGTTCAGCTCGACCTTGACCTCGACCTTCCCGTTCTCGTCCTCGTAGGTGTACGTGGTCGGCGGGTCGGCCGAGGGCTTCTCCGGCTCGTCGCCCGGCGGATCGGGGGCGTCCTCGTCGTTCTGCCAGGTCTCGCACCAGGAAGGGGCGCCGTCGGCCCGGCAGACCTCACCGATGTCGGCGTCGGGATGCTGGTCGAAGTACTCGCCGGCGCCGATCCTGTCGAGGTAGGCGTCCCAGGTGTTCTTGTTCTCCTGCCAGTCCTCGTACGCCTCCGTGTCGTTCTTCCACTCGTCGAGCCCGATGCTGGAGCCCATGAGCCCGGCCGCGCTGGAGAGCTGGGAGTCGGCGTCGAAGAACGTGTTGGCGACGGAGCTGAAGACGTCGGCCAGCTCGCCGAGCCCGTCCTTGGCCTGCTTCGTACGGGAGGTGGAACGGCGGTAGAAGAGGTTGAAGGCGGCGGAGAGACCGGAGTCGCCGAAGACCGCCCTGCGTTCGCTGGAGGTGTCCTCGCCCACCTCCTTGAACGCGCCGGTCGCGCCGCCGGAGTCGGCCTGGTCGGCGAGGTCGTGCATCTTCTTCTGGACCTTGTGCAGGGCCGAGTAGTCGATGGAGAAGTCCGCCACGCGTCGTACCTCCTGATGTGCCGTACGCCTCTTGCGACCTCTCCACGCACGAGGCCCCCGGGAAGGTTCAACGGACACTGTTTTCCCGTGCGTTGAACCATCCCGGGGTCCCGGTGCGTGGACGGTGCAGACGACGGCCCGTACGTACGTCCCGCGTTGTGTCCCGAGAGCAGATGGAGGCGCCCCGATGGCTCGTCCCGCCGACTGGAGTGCGCTCGGCATGGGCAGCGACCCCACCCCGGGCGACGCCGCCCGGATCGACGAGATCATCACCTCGCAGGGCGACCTGGTCACCTTGGCGGACACCATCGACTCCGGACTCACGGAGATCAAGAACACCACGGACGGCGCCTTCGTCGGCGAGACGGCGAACGCGCTGCGCAAGGTGATCGACGGTGATCTGCGCAACTACGTCTCCACGTTCCGCCAGGCCCACGAGGATGCCCAGGCCGCGCTGCGGACCTTCGTCGGGGTGATGCGCACCCAGCAGGAGCGGGCCGACGCCGCCCTGACCGCGGCGGCGGCGCTGGCCGAGGACGACGACGAGGGACGCGAGACGCACAAGAACACCGCCGAGGACGCCAAGGACATCCTGTCGGAGGCCGCCGACACCGCGGCGAGCGCGCTGACCACGGCGGCCGAGAGCATCGCCTCGCCGATCGACGAGTGCGAGGCGTTCTGGAAGGCGCTGGGCTGGCTGGCGCTGATCCTCATCATCCCCGCGATCATCGTCGGCGGTCCGCTGGCACTGTTCGCCATCGGGCTCAACGTCGCGCTGCTGATCAAGACCGCGGTGGACTTCTCCCAGGGCAAGGCGAGCGTCACCGAACTGGTGCTCTCCATCCTGGGCGTCATCGCGCCCACCACCAAGGGCATCAACGTCGGCGCGGTGTTCAAGGGGCTGAAGGGGGCTGGTGTCTCCGCCTTCCAGGGCGGCAAGAACCTGCTCCTGGGCGGGCCCAACGCGCTCGGGCTGCTCGGCCGGCTGACGTTCGGCATCGACGACGCCTTCCGGGCCACCGGGGTCTGGCTGAACGGCGGTCTGCGCGGCCTGGGCGGGGTGAAGTTCACGCCCCTGACGTTCATGCCGGGGCTCAAGGGCTTCACCATGGGCGGGGCCGGCCTCGGCAAGGGCTTCGGCGTCGTCCCGCTGGCCAACGAACTGACCGTCATCAACCTGCTGGGCGTGAAGAGCTTCTTCGCGGTGCGGACGGTGATCAGCGGCCTCAACGGCATCGGGCGGCTGGGCAGTTCGCTGGGCACCACGATGCTGAACGGGGTGCGCGGGCTCAACGGGCTGCGGTTCTTCCTGCCGGTCGCCGCGGACGAGATGGGCAACGGCCTGCTCTTCGCGCTGAGGATCGGCGTCATCGACCGCGGTGTCTTCGGCATGTACCGGTACGGGGCCTTCGCCGGCGGCCAGTTCCTCGGCGTGTCGAGCAAGATCAGCGGCGGCGCCGCGTCGGGGCTCACGCTGCTGCAGCCCGGGGCCGGCCTGGGCGGCCTGTCCCACATCAACATGGGCAACTTCACCCCCAGTCCGACCGGCGGACTGGGCGCGGGGATGGCGGACCTGCCGTCGCTGAACCTGTCGTCCTCGATCGGGAACGTCAACCTCACCGGCGGTCTGAGCGGGCTCGGCGGATCCTTCAACGCGCCCGTGCCGGCCATCGGCGCCCGTATCACCGACCTGCCCGCCGTCACCGGGCTCAGCGGTGTGCACATGCCCCAGCTGGGCGGCCTCGGCAGCGTGAACATGGCCCAGCTGGGCGGCATCGGCAATATGAGCCTGCCGCAGCTGGGCCAGATCAGCCAGGTCGGCACGGTCGGCGTGGCCGGGCTCCGGGGCGCCGACCTAGCCGTGGGGGACGTCGCCGCGGTCGGTGTCGCCCGGATCGACGTACCGAGTCTGGGGTCGGTGGCGTCCGGGCCGACCGCGGTGCGGGTGGACATGCCGTCGATGGACGCGCGGGTGACCGACATCCCCTCGGTGAACGGCCTCGGGTCCGTGTCCTCGCCGTCCGTCGGCCAGGTCGACGTCCCGTCCGTCTCCCAGGTCAACGTGCCCACGACGGGCCTCGGCCAGGTCAACGTGCCCACGGTGAACATGGGCGGCGTGGACGTCCCCACGGCGGGTCTGCACCAGGTCAACGTGTCGAGCCCGGGGGCGCTGTCGAACGGCCCGACGACCGTACGGGTGGACGCCCCCGCGATGTCCGCGCGGATGACCGACATCCCCTCGGTGAACGGCGTCGGCTCGTCCCTGGGCCGGGTCGACGTGCCGTCGGTGGGCCGGATGGACATCCCGGCCTCCGGGGGCGTGACCATGCCGTCCGTCGGCCGCGTCGACGTCCCGCCCACCGGCGGCGTGACCATGCCGTCCGTGGGCCGGGTGGACATCCCGTCGGTCGGGAGCGTCAACGTGCCGTCGGTGGGCCGAGTGGACGTCCCGGGCTCCGGGGGTGTGAGCATGCCGTCGTCGGTGGGCCGGGTCGACGTCCCGGCCACCGGGGGCGCGAACGGGCTGAGGGGAGGCGTGTCGGACGTCCCCGCCGGGGCCGCCCATGTGGAGGTGCCGCCGGCCACGGTCCTGGGGCGGGTGGACGCGCCCGTCAGCGGCATGCCTGCGGTGAACCCGGCACCGGCGAACGCGCTGGGAACACCCCCGACCCCGACTCCGACCCCGACCCCGGGCGGGCTCGACGGCGGCCCGGGATCGCACGTCCCGCCGCCCGGCACCGGGGGACCGGCCAAGAACGGCCCCCTCGGCCCGCTGGGCAACGACGGCCTCTTCGTCGACCTGCCGAAGCTCGGCCGCGTCGACCTCGCGGCGTTCCGCGACCAGCACCGGAACATGCAGGTCTTCATGCTCGGCAACCAGTCCCTGGACCTGCAGCACACCTTCAGCAACATCCCCGGGCTGCCCAACGTGCGGGTCGAGGTCACCCCGACGGCCACCGCACCGCGGGTCGTCCCGGCCACCCCGGGAGTCCGGGCGACCTTCGAGACCCCGCCGGGCGGCGGCGGCCAGTTCCTCAGGATCGAGCAGGACCTCGCGGGCGGCAGCAGCGTCCTCCGTACGGACTACCACCTGAGCGCCGCCCTGAACCACCAGCAGATCGACAGCAGGGTCGTCCAGGGCATCGAGCTCCAGAACGTCACCCGGCAGGCCCCGCCGCCGCATCAGAACGCCGCGGCCGGCCCCTCCGGGCTCAACAGCGCACCCGCCCACGCGGTCAACGTGCCCGGCCTGAACGGCGTCCGCGTCGACATCACTCCCGGGTCCCTCCCGAACATCACCAACCCGAACGGCTTCCAGGGGCTGCGCGCGGATCGGATCGGCCAGGGGAACGTCGTCCGCATCGAGCACGTCAACGGGGGCGAGACCCGCCACTGGGACTTCGACGTGGACGCGAACGGCACCCGGCTGGTCGGCGCCGAGCGCCAGATCACCCTGCAGGGCGGCCACTTCGGCGGTGCGACGGTCAGGATCGACGTCACGCCGGGCGGCGCCGGCGGCCTGCGGCACTTCGACGCGACCGGGGCGCCCCAGCAGGGCGGCACCCGTGTCGGTGGCGAGTACCGTGTCCCCGGGCCGAACACCAGGACGGTCGTCTACGACGGCAACTTCACGCACGCGTACGACGAACTGCCGCTGACCGGCGGCACGTCGACCGGACACCTCCGGATCAACGCCGACGGCACGGTCCGGCTGAACGGCCCGACGGGCGCGAACGTCACTGTCCTGCCGGGCAACGGTGGTTTCCGCGTGCCGGAGGCGAACGGCAGCTGGCTGCGGGTGTACGGGGCGGACGGTGCCTATGTCCATCGGGTGCTGCCGGTGCCGGGTGGCGACATGGTCCGCTTCCCGGAGGGCACCCGTACGACCCACGACCTCGTCGGCGCGAACGGCGTCCCGGTGCCGGGTGCCCGGGTGGAGACGCAGCCGGGCGGTTTCCGGATCGAGAACGGTGCGACTCAGCCGCATGTGGTGGTCGACGGGGCGGGTGTGCAGACGCACACCGCCCGGCCGCTCAACGGTGGTGCGGCGAACGGGCAGTTCGTCCACACGCCGGTCGCCGGGCAGCCGGGCGGGATCATCCGTACCGACGCGGCCGGGGTGCCCCAGGGCGGCATCACCCATGTCGGCGGCGAGTACCGCGTGCCGGGCGCCAACAACCGGTTCGAGGTGTACGACGGCAACTTCACGCACGCGTATGACGAACTCCCGTTGACCGGGGGTACGTTGCCTGGCCAGAGCTTGCGGATCAACCCCGACGGCACGGTTCACCCCACGGGTCAGCCGGGTGTGAACGTCGCCGTCCTGCCGGGCAACGGTGGTTTCCATGTGCCGGAGGCGAACGGCAGCTGGCTGCGGGTGTACGGGGCGGACGGTGCCTATGTCCACCGGGTGCTGCCGGTGCCGGGTGGTGACATGGTCCGCTTCCCGGAGGGCACCCGTACGGCCCATGACCTCGTCGGCGCGAACGGTGTCCCGGTGCCGGGTGCCCGGGTGGAGACGCAGCCGGGCGGTTTCCGGATCGAGAACGGGGCCACCCGGCCGCACATCGTGGTCGACGGGGCGGGAGTCCAGACGCACACCGCCCGGCCGCTCAACGGTGGTGCGGCGAACGGGCAGTTCGTCCACACGCCGGTCGCCGGGCAGCCGGGCGGGATCATCCGCACCGACGCGGCCGGGGTGCCCCAGGGCGGCATCACCCACGTCGGCGGCGAGTACCGCGTCCCGGGCGCCAACAACCGCACGGCCGTCTACAACGCCAACTACCAGCACGTGTACGACGAACTCCCGCTGAACGGGGGCGCGTTGAACGGAGGGGTGCTGCGGATCGACCCCGCGGGCGCGGTCCGTCTGGACGGTCACCCGACCGCGACCGCCGTCGCCCAGACGGGCGGCGGCAACGGCTTCCGCGTCATCCGCGGCAACGACCATGTCACCGTGGACGCTCGCGGCGCCCACACCGCCACCGTCCGCGAACTGACCGGCGGTACCGCCCCGCACGCGAACGGCGAGTTCGTCCACATGCCGGCGGGCGGTGGGCCGGCCGTGCTCAGGCAGGCCGACGGCGCCGCCATCCCGAACGCCAACTTCACCGTCCGTGCCGACGGCAGCTTCCTCGTCGAGCACCCGGGCGCCATCCGCGTCCACCGGGCGGCGGACGGCGCCGTCGACATCGACACCGTCCGGCTCCAGAGCGCGGCCGGTCAGCCGATCGGGCAGAACGTCCGCGTCCACCCCGGCGGGGGCCTGGAGCTGCTCGACAACAACCTGGCCGAGATCCCGAACGTCAAGGTCACCGCGCGGCCCGGCGGCGGCCACCGCGTGGAGCAGACGGACGGCGGCTTCCAGCTCCACGGCAACAACGGCAGGCTGGAGCGCTCCGTCGTCGACGCCCGCCAGGGCGGCGTCTTCCGCGTCAACGACGGCAACGGCACCCACCTCTACGACACCGTGCGCCTCGGCGACGGCATCGGCACCCGCTTCCTGCGCACGGACATCAACCAGCTCCGCGTCCTGGACGGCGACCTGACCCCGGTACCCGGCAACGTCACCGTCCAGGCGAACGGCCAGTACCGCGTCGACGGCGTCGGCGCCCCGCACCAGGGCGAGTTCAAGCGGTACGACGCCGACGGCCGGCTCGACTTCCAGCGGATCAACGTCATCCACCAGGGCCAGATCAAGCCCGGCCAGCGCATCGACGTGACCTATCCCAACCCGGCCACCGGCGGTGCCAAGCCGACCTGGGAACGCGTCCACCTCGACGGGGCCGGCAACCCGCGGCCACAGAACGGCAACCGGCCCTGGTACGACGGCGGGACGGTCGACCTCAAGGGCCTCGACCACGGCCGGCTCAGGCTGCTCGGCCACTCCGGCGCCGAGGTGTTCGAGCGCCGCCCGCTGCCGTTCGGCAACGGCGGCTCGATCGACGCGTACCACTCCTCCGCCGGAGCCGGGACCTTCGGCCGCTTCAACCAGCGTGGTGTGTGGACCGAGTTCGACGGGGCCGGCGCGGCGACCCGCCACGGCACCCGGCACTGGGGCGAGAGCGGTCGCAGCTACTTCGACGTCACCACCACCCGGGGCGTCGACACCCGCGTCCACCACTTCCAGCAGAACCCCGACGGCGGCCATGTGCTGGCGAACCTGGACCGCACGGTCTGGACCCAGAGCGCGGGCCGCGGTGACTGGCACCGCTTCGACGCGGACTACAACCACCTGGCGGAGGGGACCAGGAAGTGGGGTCCAGGCCGAGGCTGGACGGACTCCATGGCCCACCCGAAGACCAGCGCGGACACCGTGGTCCACGAGAAGTTCGGCCGCTTCACCCCCACCCCGCACGACGTACGCCGCTACTTCCAGGTGGAGATGGGCGCGGACGGCATCCCCAAGCGGGACTGGATGTCCCACTCCGCGCACGGCAAGGAGAACGGCCGCGGCACGACCCTGAGCAACGGCGACTTCCTGGAGACCCAACGCCTCGCCGAGCAGCGCCCGCCGTTCTTCGCCCGCTGGGCGATGAGCGGGGACTACCGGGCCACCAGCCTGGCCAACGCGAGCTGGCTGCGGTTCGACGGCAGGTACCAGATCCACGAGTGGAAGCTGACGCCCGCCGCCGGCGGACTGCCCGAGCGGGGTGTGCGGTTCGTCAGCATGAGCGGCGTCACGACGGACATCGCGAGGAACGGCAACGTCGTCCGCGTGACCGGCAAGGTGGCCAGCGGCAACGACCTCACCGTCGGCGACATCCCGCTGCCGAACGGCGTCAACCGGCAGGCCAACTACCTGCCCTGGTCGGAGGGCGCGGGCAAGCTCGACGGTCACCGTACGTACGTGGCCGGCGACTTCGCCGTGCCGCACGGCTACCGGCGCAACGACATCCTCTTCCAGGACCGCTTCACCGCCAACCGGGGCAACGGCGACTGGTACTCGCCCGATCCGAACAAGCAGTGGGACGTCGCCCGGACCGGGTTCAAGGACGGCACGGTGATCGAGTACCGGCCCACCCCCGCCGTCCGCCCGGACGGCGCGGCGGGCAACGGGGACATCGCCTTCCGGCAGAACATCCACGCGGGCACCGGCGACTGGACGAAGTACGACCCGCACGGCGTGGTCGTCGGCCGCAAGGACACCTGGCCCGCCCCGGCCGGCGGGGGCGCCAACAACACCATCACGATCACCGCCACGGGCCCGGCGGGCGCCAAGACCCTGACCTGGGAGGGACCGAACCGCACCACCGGTCTCCGGGTGACCCAGAACCAGCGGGGCATGGAGACCTGGGCCTGGGAC
This sequence comes from Streptomyces sp. GQFP, assembly GCF_021545335.1. GTDB lineage: Bacteria > Actinomycetota > Actinomycetes > Streptomycetales > Streptomycetaceae > Streptomyces. The sequence goes on from NZ_CP089312.1 coordinate 6,882,521, forward strand.
AAGGAGTCGTTCCAGGACTTCGAACGGATGATGCCGACCGACGAGCTCCGGCTGATCCGCGAGCACCGGCTGCTCGGGGACGGCACCACCGTCGACGCCTGGCGCGTCAGCCGGGACCCGAACACCGGCGCCGAGACCTGGCAGTGGAACAAGATCGACCGGCACGGCAACGTCATGGACTTCGGCGGCGGCGCCCCGAACCGGATCCGCAGCTGGATCGACTCCAACGGCAACGTGCTCCCGGGCTGGCGGCAGGACGCCCGCTGGCAGGACCAGGTGGCGACCCCGGACCCGAACAACCCGGCCACCATCAACCACATGACCGTGCAGGAGATCCCGGCCCGCCCGGCCACCGGCCCGATCCACTCCTGGGCCACCGACGCACCGTTCCGGGTCCGCGAGTACGTCTCGGACGTGGGCGGCACGTTCAACTCCAACGTGTGGAAGGAGTTCGACAACGGCATCGACATCCGCCGCAAGACCGACCTCGGCGACAACACCTTCCTGGAGAGCGAGGAGTGGCACAAGCAGTGGCGCCGCTACGGCGGGCCGACCGGTACGACCCTCCTCGAACAGCGCGCCATCTCCGGATACATCTGGAACACCGACACCTTCGGCCGGACCACGCTCATCGGCCGGGAGACCAACTACATCGGCGCGCTCGGCGAATACCGGGGCTTCAGCCGTATGTGGCGCGAGCCCAACCGCTGGGACTTCGGCCGCAGCGTCGGCGGCGAGTCCGTCTACACCCCGTTCGCCGGGAAGGCCTTCCAGGCGCTCGCCGTGGAGATGGGCCAGGAGTGGCTGCTCGACTTCAGCATGAACCTGGTCGTCTACGGCATCGTCGCGGCGGCCACCGGCGGTGAGTTCGGGTGGAACGACGTCGCCAAGGCGGCCTTCGGCGCGACCGTCAGCGCCGGCGTCAAGGGCACCCTCACCGCCGGACACCTGGCCACCTTCCGGGGCGGCCCCTGGAAGACCGGCCTCGGCCAGATGGACATGGGCCAGCCCTACTCCCGGCGTCCCAACGACGACGGCTGGCAGGGCGAGTTCGCGGGCAACGAGAAGGTCACCCGCTGGCGCTCGGGCACGTACGACTTCGGTCTCGGCATCTTCGGCGGCGCCCTGTCCGGCTTCATCGGCGGCAGCGCGAGCGCGGCGATCTTCGGCGTGAAGGACAAGGACGGCAACACCGTTCACCTGTACGGCACCGACGCGCTGCTGGTGGGCGCGGCCGGTGCGGCGGCCGGTGTGATCGGCGGGGTCACCACCGGCCTCGCCCGGACGATCATCACCCAGAACATCGCCGGGCGCTGGTACCACCGCCAGGGCTTCTTCGACATCTTCGTGGTCGGGGGGATGGGCAAGCTGGTCGACAAGATCTTCTCCAACATGTACTTGAGCGGTGTGGTCCGCGACAACGTCGTCGGGGGCAACGGCTGGAACGGCGGGGGCGGCACGTGACGGACAAGATCATCAAGGTGGCGCCCAAGGGCCGGGGCACCCACCGCAGCATCGCCTCGGCGCTCACCGCCGCACCCGCGGGCGCGGTCGTCACCGTCGCGCCCGGCGAGTACGAGGAGACTCTGCGGTTCGACCGGCGCGTCACGCTGGAACCGGAGTACGGCCCCGGCTCGGTCGTCCTGCGGGCTCCCTGGGGGACCGCCCTCACCGTCACCGCCCCGGAGTGCCTGCTGACCGGCCTGGTGCTGCGCGGCGCCGGCCCCACGGAGGCGCTGGTCCGGGTCGAGGACGCGGCCGGGCTCAGCCTGGAGGACTGCCGGCTCGGCCACGGCCGGGTCGAGGTGCTCGGCTCCCCGGACGGCTCCGGAGCCGTCGCCAACGCCTCCCTGGACCTCGACAGCGATCTCGCCGCCGAACTGGCGGACCCGCTGGGCGGCGGCGTACTGGTGCTGCGCAGGACCCGGCTCAGCGGCGCCCAGCACACCGCGCTGCATCTCGCCGGGGACGCCCGCGCCCGCGTCGAGGACACGGTGATCGAGTCGGTCGACGGCATCGGCGTCGTGCTGTCCGGCACGGCCGTGCTGCTCGCCGAGCGGCTGCGGATCCAGGAGAACTCCGGGTCCGCGCTACGGGTTCGCGGCGGCTCCCGGCTGCTGCTGCGCGACGCCCGCCTGGTGGGCGCCGGACGCAACGGCGTCCTCGTCCAGGACACCGCCGAGGCCCTGCTCACCGACTGCCGGATCGAGGGCGTGGCCCGCTCCGGTGTCCAGGTCTCGCACGAGGCACGGGCCGAGCTGACCGACTGCCGGATCACCGGGGCGGGCGGCCACGGCCTGGAGGCCGGCGACACGGCACACGTCACGGCACGCGGCTGCCACGTCCTCGACCCGGCGGGCCACGGGCTGCTGGCGGCCGGCGGTACGACGGTGACGCTGGCCGACTCGCTGTTCGCCCGGACCGGCGGCTCGGCCCTGCGCCTGGACCAGCGGGCGGTCGCGGTGGTGACCGGCTGCCGGGTGTCAGGCAGCGGGGAACACGCCCTGGCGGCAGCCGGCAGCGCGCAGGCCGAGGTCACCCGGACCACACTGGCCGGCGCCCGGGCGTGCGGTGTCCAGGTGGACGACGAGGCCCAGGTGGCGCTGGCCGCCGTACGCGTGGAGGACGGCGACACGGGCGTACGGGTGCGTTCCGGCCGGGAGTCGCAGCTCCTGGACTGCTCGGTGACCGGGCAGCGGCGCGGCGGCATCGAGCTGACCGCCGACGCGGTCGCCGTGCTGCGCGGCACCCGGATCGCCGAGGTGGGCGGCGCGGGCGTGACCGTCGACACCGGGGCCCGGCTGATGATGGACGGCGGCGGGGTGTCCGGGGCGGGGGCCGGCGGACTGGTCCTGGGACGCAAGGCACAGGCCGAGGTGCGGGGCGTACGGATCGAGGGCACCGGCAAGAACGGGATCCTCGTCGGCGAGGAGTCCGGCGGCACCTTCGACCACTGCGACGTGACGGCCACCGCGTTCCCCGCGCTGCACATGGCCCGGGGCGCCACCCCGCGCTTCCGGGGCTGCCGGGTCTTCGACTGCGGCCACGACGCGCAACTCGCCGAGGGCGCCGAGCCGGTGTTCGAGGACTGCGCCGCGATCCGGGTCGGCACGGCCCTGCTCCCGACGCTCTCGGACCTGCCCACGGCCCCGGCCGCGCCGCGCACACCCGCGGGCATCCCGACCACCCCCGCCGAACCGGCCGCCGGCACCCCCGGACTCGGCCAGCAGGGCGAGCCCGAACCCGAGCCGGAGACCCTGGAGGACCTGCTCGCCGAGCTGAACGAACTCGTCGGCCTGGACGGCGTCAAACGCGACGTCGGCGGCATGGTCAAGCTGATGCAGACCGTACGGCTGCGCGAGCAGGCAGGCCTGCCCGCCCCGCCGCTCAGCCGCCACCTGGTCTTCGCCGGCAACCCTGGCACCGGCAAGACGACCGTCGCCCGCCTCTACGGCCGCCTCCTCAAGGCACTCGGCCTGCTCGCCCGCGGCCACCTGGTCGAGGTCGACCGCAGCGCCCTTGTCGGCGAGTACGTCGGCCACACCGGCCCGAAGACCACCGAGGCCTTCCACCGCGCCCGGGGCGGCGTCCTCTTCATCGACGAGGCGTACGCCCTGGCCCCGGCCGGGGCCGCGAACGACTTCGGCGGCGAGGCGATCGCCACCCTGGTCAAGCTGATGGAGGACCACCGGGACGAGGTCGTCGTCATCGCCGCCGGCTACCCGGACGACATGGACCGCTTCATCGGCTCCAACCCCGGCCTGTCCTCACGCTTCACCCGCAGCCTGGTCTTCGCCGACTACTCCACGGCCGAAGTGGTCAGCATCGTCGAGCACCACGCCCAGCGCCACCAGTACGAACTCAGCACGGCCGCCCGCAAGGCGCTGACCGAGCACGTCGAACTGATCCCGCGAGGCGCCCAGTTCGGCAACGGCCGCACGGCCCGCCAGCTCTTCCAGCGCATGACGGAACGTCAGGCCATGCGGGTCGCCGAGCTGACCGCGCCCGAGGCGGCCCAACTCGTGCTGCTGGACGAGCAGGACCTGCCCCAGCCCGCCACACCCGTCTGACGGCCCCTGCCCGTCCTACGGCCCCCCACTCCCGACTCCCCGGAGCAGCCCCCATGCCCTCGAAGCCCCCGGAGCCCTCGAAACATCCGCAGCGCTTCTCTGAGACCTTCGCCCGCAAGCCCGCCCGCTCGCCCCGCGGTCTTGTCCCCGGGCGCCGGGTCTGGGCCGGTCTCGGCTGGGGCGGCGCCCTGGCCGGCGTCTGCGCCCTCGGCATCTCCCTGGCCAGTAGCGGAGTCTTCGCCTCGGACGACGACGAGGTGCCCGCCGCGAGCAGCGTCCGGGTCGCGCCGCCCACCCCGTCGCCCACCCCCACCCCCACGCCCACCCCCACGCTGTCCCCGAAGTCGGCGCCCCCCGCCAGGACGCCGGCGAAGACCCCGCAGAAGGCCGCGAACCCGGCCGCGCCCCAGGCCCCGGCCAACCCGGGCACGGTCGTCACCGTCACAGCCACCGCGAAGCCCAAGGCACCCGCCGCCAAGAAGACCGCCGCCGCCCAGCCCAAGGCCACCGCCGCATCGACTCCCTCCCAGGACTTCTCCCGCCCCGTCGGCCAGATCTCGGGCCACTACGACGGGTTCGTCGGCAAGTGCGTCCAACTCGTCGGCAGCGCCCTCAAGTTGTACGGCTGCGACGGCGGCTCGGACCAGAAGTGGAAGTTCGCCGCCAACGGCACCCTCCAGCAGGGCGACCGCTGTCTGTCCCTCGCCGGCCGCTCCACCAACGACGGCACCCGGGTCGTCATGGCCGCCTGCGACTCGACCACGGTCACCCAGTGGCGGGTCAGCGGCGCCTACGACATCGTCAACGTCGCCGCCGACAAGTGCCTGGACGTCGCCAACGCCAGCACGGCCAACGGCTCCCCGCTCCAGATCGCCTGGTGCTCGGGCAACGCGGCCCAGAAGTGGACGGTGCCCTGAACCCACCCCGCCCGCAAGGCGTTGGCGACGTACCGAAGGCGATACCCGACTCACATGCCACGACTCCCCGGAGCAATCCCGATGCCCACGCAGTCACCGAAGCCCTCAAAATCCCCGAAGCAGCCGGACAAGCAGCCGGACAAGCAGCCGAAGGGCTTCTCGGAGGCGTTCGCCCGCAAGCCCGCCCGCTCGCCCCGCGGTCTCGTCCCCGGGCGGCGGGTCTGGATCAGTCTGGGCTGGGGCGGGGGCGCGGTCGTCGTCCTCGCCCTCGGCATTCCGCTCATCGGCGGTGACGCGCTCACCTCGGGGGACAGCGACAAGGTGACAGCAGCCGAGGCCATCCCGGGCTCACCCACCCCCACTCCCACCCCTTCGCCCACACCCACGCCCACCCGGACCAAGTCCACCCCCACCCCCACCCCCACCCCCACGGCAGTGGTTCAGCCCCCTCCGGCCGCCGTCATACCGGAGACCCCGTCCGCCGCACCGGTCACGTCGGCGCCGGCCGCCGGTGCGGGATCCGGGGGCGGCACAGAGAAACAGGTGACCAAGCCGCAGGTGAAGACCGCGGCGACCGCCGTACAGGCGCTGGCCACCCGGGATCCGGGCCGGCACGTCTGCTACCGGGTCTATGTGGAGAACCTGGGCTGGCAGGCCGCGGTGTGCGACGGCGCCACCGCCGGCACGGTGGGCCAGGAGAGGCCGGTCAAGGCGCTCAACATCGCGGTGTCCGGCACCAACGGCACGGCTGCCACCGCCTTCGTCCACAACCCGGACTCGACCGACGGCAAGGGCCACTACAACGCGCCGTGGAAGGGCGCGGTCGACGGCATCGACCTCTACATCGGCAGCGCCAGGAACAGCGCCCCGGACATGCTGGGCTTCGCCATCAGCGTCGACAACAGCAACAGCGTCATCTGCCAGACCTCGCACGTCCACAACGAGGGCTGGCACAACATGGGCTGCGACGAACCCGGCGGGGAGAACCTGATCTTCGGCGGAACCCTCAGCAACGACCTGTGGCTCGAAGCCGTCAGGTTCACCGTGTGAGGTGACCTCGGCGGGCAAGAGCCGAATTGCCGAGCGGCGCCCGTGAGGTCACCGATCTGCGCTGGACGAGGAGCTGCAGGACAGCCAAGGCGCCTGCCCTCGCAGCGATGCGCATCCGGACAGCAGAACCCCTCACGCGTTTCCGCGGGGGAGAGGGTGTGTGCGCCCCCGGCGGGGCGCTCCGCAGAAGGATGGCCGTCTCCAGCTGGGGTTTTGTCGGGGAAGCTCGTTGTCGAGGGGAGCTTTTGTCCTACGGCGCGGGGGAGGGCGGGGCGGTGAGGCGGCCTGTCGTGGGGTCGGGGGCCGATCTGGAGGTGTGGGTTCGGCGTGTGGGGGCCTTGGTGGTTGCCGGGGTCGCGGCGTATGCCTCGTACGTGCATCAGCATGAGTTCGCTCTGCAGGGTGGGGCGGACCGGACCAGTGCGACGCTGTGGCCGTTGTCGGTCGACGGTTTGCTGCTGTTGGCGACGGTCGGTGTGCTGAAACAGCCCAGTGAGGGTGACCGCCGCACGCGGTATGTGGTGCGGTTGGCGTTTCTGCTTGGGATCGCCGTTTCTTTGGCGGCCAACGTGGCCGCGGCGCCCGCGTTGGCGTGGAAGCCGGTTCTGGTGGCGGGATGGCCTCCCGTGGCACTGCTGCTCGCCGTGGAGCTTCTTGCCCACCGGTCTCCCGATCGTGCCGGGACCGCTGCTGGAGACGAGTTCATGGACGAGGGCGGCGGTGCGGGTGATCCGCTGGTGGGGCGTGCCCGGCAGGTGGATGCCCGGCATTGGGAGTTGTATCAACGGCCGGTGTCGGCTGAGACGTTGCGGAAGGAGTTGCGCATCGGCGCGAGTCGGTCACGGCAGTTGGTAGCGGCGGTGCGCGCGCGTAGTAACGGAAGCACTCGCGATTGAGTCTCCGGCGTAAGGCCCGACTCGTCTGCCTTCGGGGCTCTGACCTGGTCTTATGGCCCGGTCGGGCCTCTTCTCGGGTCCGGGCGCTTGCCGCTTCTAGCTGCGAGTTCCCGGGAGTTCCTGCGGAAGTGTGCACGCGTTGTGCACTGGCTCAGCGTGCCGGGTGATGGGTTCGACAAGTGATGTCGGCGAGCCTCGGGAGGAGGCGGCCGAGAGCCGGGGTTTCGGCCTGGACGCGTGGATCCGGCTTCTGTGTGCTCTCGTCGTTCCCGGAGTCGCCGCGTATGCCTCGCACGTTCACCAGCGGGAGCTCGCGCTGCAGGGCGGAGCCGACACGGTCAGCGCTTCGTTGTGGCCGCTGTCCGTGGACGGGCTCTTGCTCCTGGCCACGATCGGCCTGCTGAAGCCCACGGCGCCTCACACACGCCGGGCGCGAGGCGCGGTGGTCGGCGTTTCCGCTGGGGATCGCGGTCTCGCCGGCGGCGAACATCGCGTCGGCGCCGGCTTTGGAGTGGAAGCCGGTGCTGGTCACCGGATGGCCTCCGGTCGCGCTGCTGCTGTCGGTGGAGTTGTTGCTGCACCGTCGACCAGCCGGATGTTGCGCACCTTCGTGCCCGCCTTGATCCCCGAGGGACTGCCCTTGACCTTGAGCGCCTTCACCACGACCACGGACTCGCCGTCCTGCAGCACATTGCCGACGGCGTCCCTGACGACCCGCTCCGCGGGGGTGCCGGAATCCGTGCCGCCCTCGGCAGGCACCCGCTCGTGGCCGCACTCCGGGCACACCACCAGGGCATTCATCTCGTAGGTGTACTCACACGAGGCCTTCGGACACAGGGGAAGATTCTCGATCACGTGTGTCACGAACGCGAAGGAGAAGTTCATGTAGGCAGAATTTCTTTGACGCGATGTTGCGTGGAAGATGAAGGATTTGGCCCTTCGGAGTCGCCCTGCGGGGGGAGGCTCCAAACCGCCTCGTGCTGCGTTGGCTGAAGACCGTCGTGGTGAGCGATCGAGGAAAAGGCGCCTTCGAGGCGTCAGGTGGGGATCAGGGAGGCGAGCGCAAGTGAATCGCTGCGGACGTGTCGTAAGGAACTAGTTGACATCAAAACCGGGGTGTGTGATTGATTCCGGGATGAGCCTGGCGGGTGCCCGTCTATTGGCCAGGTGGTGTCCGGCATGGAGGCGACGCGAACCTGATCTGCTGCTTCCACGTGAAACGTGAGAAGGCGTGCTCCGAAACCGTCCGCCTCCGGGTGGCGAGAGGGAGTGCCCTGAGCGGCCAAGCCGGTTGGGGACCTGAGTACCGTGGCGGGGCACGTCGGCGGACCGGCTCGTAGTAGCGACGAAGCCCCTGTAACGGGGGTGGAGCCAAGGGGCCGGGCTATCCGTGGCGTTGTTCGTTTGGTCAACCGGAACATCCGGGAGGAACTGGATGGATACGTTGAGATTGCCGGACAAGCCGTTTGATATTTCGAAGCGGGAGGTCTGGGAGGCTTACCAGCAAGTGAAGAGGAATCAGGGAGCGCCGGGCGTGGATGGGCAGTCCATCGTCGACTTCGAGACGGATCTCAAGGGCAACCTTTACAAGATCTGGAACCGAATGTCATCGGGGACCTACTTTCCGCCACCGGTGCGTGCGGTGGAAATTGGAAAGCGGCACGGCAGCGGTACAAGAGTTCTGGGAATTCCTACCGTTGCTGACAGGGTCGCGCAAACAGTGGTGGCAAATCATCTCGGTGTCAGGGTGGAGCCAGTTTTCCACCCGGATTCCTATGGTTACCGCCCCGGGCGGTCGGCTCTGGATGCGGTGGAGATCTGTCGGGAACGTTGCCGGAAAACAGGCTGGGTGATCGATATGGACATCCAGAAGTTCTTCGACAGCGTTCCGTGGGACCTCATCGTCAAGGCCGTGCAAGCGCACACCGACGCCGTCTGGGTGGTTCTGTACGTCAAACGGTGGCTCCAAGCGCCGGTACAGCTCCCCGATGGCACCTTGCAGGATCGTGATCGTGGAACCCCACAGGGCTCAGCGGTCTCGCCAGTGCTTGCGAACCTGTTCATGCACTACGCGTTCGACGCCTGGATGGCCAGGAAGTACCCGACCGTCCAGTTCGAGCGCTACGCAGACGACGCAGTCGTGCACTGCGTCTCCGAAGTCCGGGCCCGAGAGGTCCTGGATGCGATCGGGAACAGGATGGAGGAAGTCGGGCTGCGGCTGCACCCCGACAAGACCAAGATCGTGTACTGCAAGAACGCGAGGAGGCGCGGCACTTACGCGCATACCTCGTTCACCTTCCTTGGGTACACGTTCCGCCCGCGCAGTGCGCGGAACAGCGAGGATGGCCGGCTCTTCCTGGCCTTCCTCCCCGCGATCGGCAAGGAAGCCCTGAAGAGGATCAGCGGTGAGGTTCGCCGCTGGCGGCTCCACAAGCAGGTAAGCCTCACAGAGCAGGAGATCGCCGCGTGGATCAACCCGATCGTGGCGGGCTGGATGACGTACTACGGCCGGTTCTACCGGTCAGCACTGACTCCACTCCTGGCACGCATCAATGCCTACCTGATGCGATGGGTCCGCAAGAAGTACAAGCGGCTGCGGGGACGGAAAGCCGCCCAAAAGGCGTGGCTGAGGGTGACTCGACTGCGCCCGCGGTTCTACGCCCACTGGCGGTGGGTCAACACCCTTCCAGCAGTCTGGTGATGAGGGTGGCAGGAGCCGTATGAGCCGAGAGGCTCACGTACGGATCTGTGGGAGCCGGGAGTGCGATTCCTCCCGGCCACCCGACCCCGCCGGCGAATCCGGCGCCGGCCTCCGTACCGACGGAACGCGAAGGACCGCGGGTGGCCGCTCCGGGTACGTCCTGAACCGGAAGGTCCGCCGCCAGAAGGGTACCCACGCGAAACGGGGCCTCCGTCGACCACAAGGGCGTCCGCGCCGCTGAGCGCCCGTGGTGCTGTGGACGCGGTAGCCGGTCTGGGCCCCTAGCACGGCCAGATGTGCTCATCCTCGACGAGTTCGCCATGCGCCTGTTCTCCGCAGCCCACGCCGACGACCTGGTCCAGATCGCCAATCTCTGGCGCGTCTGGCACAACCTCGCCGGCAGGCGTCAGGTCGGACCTGACCAGTCGAAGGTGATGTGCTTGCTGGACCGGCCCTCCCGGCTCCAGCGGAAGCCGAAGGCGTCGGCGCGGTCCGCGGTCGCGCGGCCCCAGGTCGCGACCTGCCCCGGACCGGTCTCCGAGCCCGGCAGGTTGGTGGACTGCACACGCGCCCCCTCGGGGGTCGTCGGTCCGGTGAGGGCCATCGCACTCGCCTCGACCCGGCCCGGAACAGTGGCCTTCCAACCGCCGAGGTCCTCGTCGACCTGCACCTCGATGGGGGCGAAGTCCATGCCACGCATCTCGGCTCCGAACATGCTGATCATTTCGGCAGGCCAGCTGCCGGCCTGACCACCGAAGATCATCTGCAGTGCCTCGCGCTGCGCATCGTCGGCCCTCTCGTCAAGGAAGACGGCCCCGTACGCATCGGAGTGCTCGGCCCACACGTTGCCGACGAACGAGCCGAGCATCAGCACGTTGAGGCCGTCCAGCGGCACATCGCCGTAGCGCCCCTCGCGCACATGCCAGGCCAGGACTCCCTCGCAGTCACCGTAGGTGGGCGGCTGTGCGAACGAGCACGGGCACGGCACATTGCACTTACAGGTGTCGAACCAGTCCCCCGACGCATGCCACCTCGGAACAGGCTTCGCGGTCTCCGCCATGTCCTCGCCTCCTCGCGGCCCACACCGGGTGAATCAGGTGGTCGGCAATCTCGCGGGGAACACGCCGCCGCGGGACACCGCATCCACTCGGTGACACGGGCCATCACCTCCATCCTCCTCCCTGTACCGCAGGAGAGCCAAGACGTCCGGGACGGAGCCAGATGCCTCGCAGGCGGCCGCCTTCTGTGGTGACCTGGAAGCGTGTTCCGTAACCGGGCATCCCTCTCCGCGCCCCTGCGGCCGGGCAATCTCCTCCCTGCTCGGGAGATGACCGTCGCCTGGCCCCTCATGCTGCTGCTCGCCCTGCTCGCGTGGCTCCTGGTGGTCGGGCAGGCCGACGACACGGAGATGGGGCCGGGGACGATGGGCCTCGGCCTGCCGCTGTTCCTGCTGTTCTGGGTGATCATGATGGCCGCCATGATGTTCCCGTCTGTGTCGCCGGTGGCCATCACCTGGGTCCGGGCCATCGGCCGTCAGTCGTCCGGCGCGGTCCGGGCAGCGCGGACCGCGCAGTTCGTGGGCGGATACCTGATCGCCTGGACCGCATTCGGACTCGTGGTGTACGGGATCCTCACGGTGACCGGCAACCTGGTCGACAGCCACCCCGACACCGGGCGGTGGATCGGCGCCGGAGCCTTTCTGCTCGCCGGGCTTCATCAGCTCAGTCCGCTGAAGAACGTGTGCCTGCGCCACTGCCGAAGCCCCATGGGCCAGCTCGTGCGCTACGCCGGCTACCGGTCGCACGCCCGCGATCTGTGGGTCGGGGCCCACCACGGGCTCTACTGCGTGGGCTGCTGCTGGGGACTCATGATCGTCCTCGTACCGCTGGGCACGATGAACATCGCGGCGATGGCCGGACTCGCCGTCGTCATCTTCATCGAGAAGCTGTGGCGGCTGGGACCGGTTTTCAGTACGGCGGTCGGTGTCGTGTTCCTGGTCCTGGCCGCGCTGGCCCCGTTCCAGAGCTGGCTTCTGCCAGGGCTGGAACATTCGGCGCCGTCGATGCAGCCGATGACGTAGGTGACTGAAGGGTTGATCAGCCGCAGCGGTCGACCACGTACGGTTCAGCAGCAGTCGCATCCCGAGCCGCAACCGCACGCGTCCGCTTCCTGGCCCGGAACCGGGACCGAGGAGGCCGGGGTCACGCAGCACCCCTTGCCCTGCCAGGCGTCGAGGCCCTCCTTGACCGCGATGGTGGCGATGACGAGAGCCGCGATCGGGTCGGCCCAGGACCAGCCGAGGGTGGCGTTGGCGACCAGGCCGACGAGCAGGACGGCGGAGAGGTAGGTGCACAGCAGGGTCTGCCTGGAGTCCGCGACCGCGCTGGCGGAACCCAGTTCACGTCCGGCCTTGCGCTGGGCAGCGGACAGGAACGGCATGACGGCCAAGGACAGGGCGGCGATCACGATGCCCGGGCGGGAACGGTCGGCCTCGCCAGTGCCGGTCAGGGCGTGGACCGCGTCGACGGTGATGTACGCGGCGAGCGCGAAGAACGACACCGAGATGATCCGCAGTGTCGTCTTCTCCCGCTCCTCGCGCACCGCGTGCTCACGAGCGGAGAACTGCCAGGCGACCGCGGCGGCGGAGGAGACCTCGACGACCGAGTCGAGGCCGAAGCCGATCAGCGCGGTGGAGGAGGCGATCGCTCCCGCGGTGATCGCGACGATCGCCTCGATGACGTTGTAGGTGATGGTGGCGGCGACCAGCAGCCGTATCCGCTTGGCCAGCGCGTCACGGCGGGTCGGGGACGGCCCGAGGGATATGGATGCCATCAGCAGCAGCCCTCCGTCTCCGCGTCCGGGCAGGTCCGGTCCGCCTCGACCGCCACCACGGCGTTGCGCAGGTCGTCCAACGCGTGCCCGAGGCGTTCATCGGCCAGCTCGTAGCGGGTGCGGCGACCGACAGGCACGGCGACGACCAGACCGCAGTCCCGCAGGCACGCCAGGTGGTTCGACAGCCTCGTGCGGGAGATACCGAGGGCGTCGGCGAGATCGGAAGGGTGGGCCGGGCCCTCGCGCAGCGCGAGCAGCAGTCGGCAGCGGATCGGGTCGGCGAGCGCGCGGCCGAAGCGGGCCAGCACCTCGATGTCGGAGGCAACAGTCAGCACATAATGAAAGTACATGACATCCTGAATTCAGGAAACTATGAACTATCCCGCTTGGCGGCGGCGTCTAGGCTGACTGCGCAGAGAATCGGGAGGTAGACAGCCGTGGCAGACGACGGGCAGGAGTTGGGCGAGGCCCAGCGGGCGCACTGGCAGCAGACGTACGCCGCCCACCCTGGCATGTACGGCGAGCAGCCCTCCGCTCCCGCGGTCCACGCCGCCGCCGTCTTCCGCCTGGCCGGGGCGACCGATGTACTGGAGCTGGGTGCCGGACACGGCCGCGACGCCCTGTACTTCGCACGCGAGGGCTTCACCGTCCAGGCCACCGACTTCAGCCCGGCCGGCCTGGAGCAGCTGCGCGGCTCCGCCCGGGACCAGGGCGTCGCTGGGCGGGTCTCCACCGTGGTGCACGACGTGCGTGAGCCCCTGCCCCTGCCGGACGATTCGGTGGACGCGGTCTTCGCGCACATGCTGCTGTGCATGGCCCTGTCCACCAAGGAGATCCACACGGCGGTCGCCGAGATCCGCCGTGTCCTGCGGCCGGGCGGGGTCCTCGTCTACACCGTCCGCCACACCGGCGACGCCCACTACGCTGCTGGCACCTCTCACGGCGACGACATCTACGAACACGGCGGGTTCGCCGTGCACTTCTTCCCCCGCGATCTGGTTGACAGCCTCGCCGACGGCTGGAGCCTGGACGAGGTACACGCGTTCGAAGAAGGTGACCTCCCCCGTCGGCTGTGGCGTGTCACGCAGACCCTGCCGCGGTGACCCCAGCCGGCCGGTCGGCGCCGGGACGGTCGTCGTCAGCGGTGCGCAGGGCGTCCAGGAGCATCGGGAGCGAGCGGCGGAACTCACGTGTCCAGTACAGCGGGGAGTGCGTACCGGCGTAGAAGTGCGTGGCGGTTCCCACGACGGCGTCGCGGACGTGGCCCGGGCGGCTGCCGGCTGGCCGGTCGTTGGTGACGCGGTGCAAGCGGTACGCGCCGAGCAGCACCATCGCGCGCCCGCGATCGCTTGGGCACCGGCTGCCTTTCAGGGCAGACCTCACCGCCTCCGGTAGGAATCTTCGCGTGGCTCACCGTTCCTGTTCCGCCAACTCCTTGAACTGCTCAAGGTCATTGCGTACGAACCGTTCGATCGCTGCCGCCTGGGCGAATCCCTTCGGCCCGCCGAACGCCTCCCTGACGGTGCCCGGGTCGTACTCGAACCGAGCCTGGACCCGGGGGCGCTCCCGGTTGAAGGGTCACCTACACGTCGATGAACTTCGACCGGCCCGAGGAGAGCCACCCGAGCCACCCGGAGTTAAATCTGGAGCAGCGCGGCCGACTGGCAAAGTCACGTGGGCGGATCGAGAGTCGACCGTCTTGGAACCTCGACGGGAGAACGGGAGAAGGGACGGGAGGAGCCGTGGCCTCGAAGCGTTTCCAAGGACTTGTCATGTGAAGTGCGTGGCAATCCTCGCCCCGACGCGATCAGCTGGTGGCCGCACACTCCGGGCCGTCCTCGACTGGCGCTGCGGTGGCCTTGTACGCCGGCCGCACGTTGCCTCATGCTGCGAACATGATCAAGGTATTGGTGGCGGAGGACCTCCACGTCGTGCGGGCCGGGCTGGTTGCCCTGCTCGGCGACGCCTTCGACGTCGATGTCGTCGCACAGGTGAGCACCGGGGACGCGGTCCTGCCCGCGGCGCTGCGGTACACCCCGGACGTCGCCGTGCTCGACATAGGCATGCCGGGACTCGACGGTCTCGCAGCCGCTGCCCTGCTGCGCGAGCATGTTCCCGCCTGCCGACCGCTGTTGCTGACAGGCATGGACCGGCCGGGCTATCTGCGTCGGGCACTGGACGAGGGCATCCCCGGGTTCCTGTTGAAGACCACCACCCCCGAACGGCTCCTGGAGGGTGTGCGCACGGTCGCCGCCGGCGGTCGTGCGATCGACGCCGAACTCGCGGACGACTTCTGGGCACTGGGGGAGTGCCCGCTGACCGAACGGGAAGCGGAGATCCTGCGGGCGACAGCCGACGGGCTGGACGCCCGCGAGATCGCTGTCCTGTTGTCGCTCAGCGTGGGCACGGTGCGCAACCGTCTGTCGGATGTGATGAGCAAGCTGAGCGCCCGGACGATGGTGGACGCCGTACGCATCGCCGAACGGAACGGCTGGATCTGACGCTTGTCGTGACAACTCTGTTCAGGGTGCGGCAGGGACCGGCTCGAATGCCTCCGGGCCTCGGTGAGTCGCTGCCGCGAGCGGCAGCACGGCGACCAGTCGGAAACCGTCCGGGGCGTATCCCGAGGAGTGCAGCGTTCCGCCCATCGCCGTGACACGGGTGGCCAGATTCTCCAGGCCGCCACCGCCGTACGATCGGTCGCGGACGTCCGCACGGTCGTTCTCGACGGAGAGTTCGGCTGTGCCGTCCACGCACCGGACCGCGATGGAACACGTCCGTGCCTGGCTGTGCCGCAGTACGTTCGTTACGGCCTCGCGCAGGACCGTGCCCAGGCAGTTCTCCGCCGCCGTCGGCAGGTTCGGCCCTTCCCGGCTGATCCGCACCTGGACCGCCGCCGCATCCAGCGCCATACGAGCGGCTTCCAGCTCGTGGGACAGGGAGAGGGAAACCTGGTCGCGCACCATGCTGCGTACTTCGTTCAGGGACTGTCGGGCCAGTTCGGCGATCTGGAGGAACTCCCTGCGGTTCGCGACCGGGTCGCCCGGGCTGAGTGCTGCGGCCTCGCTCCTGATCGTGATGGCCGAGAGCGTCGATCCGAGCAGATCATGCAGGTCCCGGGCCATCCGTATCCGTTCACGGTGCACGGCGAGCCGGGCGGACTGTCCGCGGAGGACGTGTGCCTGTGCCGCGACCGAGGACAGCCGCACGATTCCGTACACCACCAGCCCGACCACGACGGTTCGGGCGCCGCATTCGAATGCCGTGTGGTTGCTGACCGGCAGGGCGAAGATTGTCAGGGGGCCGGTCGCGGTGATGAGAGCCGCACCCATCAGTCCGCCGGGCCGCGGCAGCGCCACGAGCACGACACCGGCGAGCAGTCCGAGCATGCTGAGCCAGACCTCGTCGAAGATCAGCAGGGGCACATAGGTGAGGAAGATCTGGCCCGCGAGCAGGGCTGATCTATGGTTGCGGGAACGTTTCCCCGTGTGTTGCCCGAGCAGAGTGGCTAAGAGCAGTCCGGCCAGCAGCCAGCTGGCGGCGAGCACGCCGAGTTCAGCTTGCTTGCCGTGCAGTTCCCGTGTCACGCGCAGGAAGACGACTCCTGTGGCCGCGGCGAGTGCCACCAGGCACAGGCGCTGGGCCAGTTGCTCTCTGTCCACTTCCGATGCCCTGGTGTTCACGCCCACGCGCGCGTGCCTGAACCTGACCCCAATAGTCTTCTGGACCACATCTCCCCCGACCGCCACATCGCACCCTCCCGCAGCAGGCCAATGTTGTCATGGCGAAGACACAGGGCACCGGCGAATCAGGAGGCAGGCCGTGCACGGATGCTCCACAGGTGACTCGTGAAAATCTCACTTCCGCGTCACGAGAGGGGACGGGACTCTACAGGCGTAGCACTCTGCAACATGCCTGTTAGGAGCCGATTTCCTTGCACTGGAGACCCACCCGCACACGCGGGAACCGGCAGGGCGGTGGCTGTAGGGCCGGCGCCCGGTCCCGAATAGCGCTGGCCATCGTCGCCGCACTCACTGCCGAGACGGCCCTTGTCATCGGCGGTACGGGGCAGGCCATGGCGCTGCCCGCGCAGTCGGAAGCCGCGAAAACCACGGCGGCGAAGGACACGAAGGGCCCGAAGGAGGCTGCCGACATCGCCTCGGCGCGTGTCACGGCCCGTCTGTACGGTCACCGTGTCGAGGCGCTCAGCGAACGCACCGAGACGTCGACGACCTGGGCCAACAAGGACGGCTCCCTGACGACGGAGCTGGCCGCGGGCCCCATACGCTTCGAACGCGACGGCGCGTGGGTCGACGTGGACGTGGCGCTGGCCGAGCGCGAGGACGGCTCGGTCGCCGCGAAGGCGCACCCGAGCGGGCTCGAACTCGCGGGCAAGGGTGGCACGGTCGTGAAGTCCCTGGCGGCGGCGGAGGACGCCAAGGCACGCGACCTGGTCACCCTCGGCTCCGGCGACCAGCAGATCACTCTCCAGTGGAAGGGCGGGCTGCCGAAGCCGAAGCTCGACGGCACGACCGCCCGCTACGAGAACGCTGTTCCCGACGCGGACCTCGTGATCGAGTCGACCCGTACGGGGTTCGAGCAGTACGTGGAGATCGGCGAGCGGCCCGCGACCGGCGCTTACTCCTACACCCTGCCCTTGAACGTCGAGGGGCTGCGGGTCAAGCAGTTGAAGGACGGCAGTCTGCTCTTCACCGACAAGAAGTCGGGCAAGAAGAAGCACGCTGTCATGCCCGCCCCGGTGATGTGGGACGCGACCGTCGACAAGGTGTCCGGCGAGCACACCCGTAAGGCGCCCGTCGACCTGAAGGTCGTGAAGAACGGGGACAGAGTCGACCTCGTCGTCACCCCGGACGCCGCCTTCCTGGCCGACAAGGACACCAAGTACCCGGTGACGGTCGACCCGTCGACCTCGTCCCTGGGCAACGTCTTCGACACCTACGTCCAGCAGGGCGAGACCGTCGACTGGTCGGCCGACACGGAGCTGGACTTCGGCAACCCGGGCACGACGAACGCCGACGGCACGCCCCGTACGGCACGCTCGTTCATCACCTGGAACACCAAGCCGATCTCCGACGCCCTGGTCTCCAGTGCGACGCTGAGCCTGTACAACTTCCACTCGGGCAACACCGACTGCGCCGCCTACCCCTGGCAGGTCTGGTCGACCACGGCCGCGTCGACGTCGTCCCGCTGGGCCGGCAGCGCCCAGCCCACCTGGGAGGACCTGTACGCCACGTCGACCGAGACCAAGGGCAACTCCGCCTGCACGGCCGACGGCTGGATCAACGCCGACGTCACCGACCTGACGCAGGTGTGGGCCTCGGCGAAGAACGCCACCTCGCACATGGGCATCAGGGCCTCCGAGGAGAGCACTTTCTACTCCTGGAAGCGGGTCAACTCGGCGAACGCCGCGGCCAACCCGCCCAAGCTGACGGTGACGTACAACTACCGTCCGAAGACCGGCACCGCCCCGCAGGCAGGTCCGCCGTACTTCGTGGAGAACGGCGCCTGGACGGTCGACAGCACCACCCCGACCCTCCAGGACACCTTCACCGACACCGACGGCGACAAGGTCACCGGCGCGTTCCAGATCCGCGACGCGGCCACCGACACGCAGGTCGGTGACATCCTCGTGTCGGAGTACGTCCCGTCCGGGCAGCCCGCCCCGGTGACCGTGCCCACGGGTGTGCTGAGCGACGGCGGGACGTACAAGTTCCGCACCTCGCCCTACGACGGCACGCACTACAACACCGACTGGTCCGCGTGGACGGCGTTCACCGTGGACGCCACGGCGCCGTCCGCCCCGGCCGGTGTGACCTCCACCGACTACCCGAACGGCGACTGGGTCAAGGGCGCGGGCCAGGCGGGCACCTTCACCGTCACACCGCCGTCCGGCTCCGACCACCGCTGGTTCGAGTGGTCGCTCGACGGCGTCGAGTGGACGAAGAAGGACACCGACGGAGCCGACCCGGTCGACATCAGCGTCACTCCGCCGGAGGACGGCACACAGACGCTCCAGGTGCGCAGCGTGGACGCGGCCGACCACCGTTCCGAGGCGGTCGAGTACACCTTCCACGCGGGCCCCGGTGGTTTCTCCTCCCCGGACGACGGGACCCGCACGGCCCGCAGGCTGTCGCTCGTCGCCGAAGCAGACGCTTCGACGTACGACTCCGTGACCTTCCTGTGGCGGCGCTCGGCGGAGGACGACTGGGCCGAAGTGCCCGTCTCCGCCGTGACGGTGGGCGGCGAGGCGCTGTCCGCCTGGCCGCTGCCGTTGACCGACGGCACCAACGAGGCGGCTGTCTGGGCGGCCACGGACACCGTCGACCCGGACGGCTCCATACAGCTCAAGGCCGACTTCACCGGCCCGGCGGACGCCGTCGCGAGCACCGCCTCGATCGGCGCCGTGGTGGACCGCAACGCTGATTCCGCCGCCGCCACCGAGGTCGGCCCCGGCCATCTCAACCTGCTCACCGGGGACTTCACGCTCACCGGTACGGAGGAGAGTCACTTCGGCCTCTCCGCCTCCCGTACGGCCAAGTCCCGGCAGCCCACCGCCGGCGCCCAGGAAGGGCAGGTGGCGATCTTCGGTGAGGAGTGGACGTCGGGTGTCGTCGCCGAGGTCACGTCCGCCGGGTACACCCATATCCGCAGGACCTCCGACACCTCCCTCGACGTCGTCACGGACGACGGCTCCAGCGTCTACTTCACCGCCAAGGCGGACGACGCCGACGGCTGGGTGCCCGAGCCGGGCGGCGAGTCCCTGACCCTGACCGGAACGTTCACCGACGGGTTCACGCTGACCGACACCGACGGTGCCGTCTCCACGTTTGCCAAGGTCGCGGCGGGAGCCGAGACGTGGCAGATCACCTCCTCAGGCCTGAGCGGCGTCGAGAACTCCACCACGGACATCGCCTTCGAAGCGGTCACCGTCGACGGCAAGGTCCTCGCCCGTCCGAAACTGCTGGTGGCCGCAGGAGGCGCCATAGAAACCAGCACCTGTGCCACGGCACCGTCGACGCGCGGCTGCCGGGTACTGGAGTTCGCGTACGCGGACACCACCTCCGCCACCGGCAGCGCCTTCGGCGACTACGCGGGCCGGGTCAAGGGCCTCACTCTCTGGTCCACCGAGACCGGCGACACCGCGGCCACCGCCCGCACCATCCAGTCGTACGCGTACGACACGTCGGGCCGGCTGCGTGAAGCCTGGAACCCCCTGATCACCCCCGCCCTGAAGACGTCGTACGCCTACGACTCCACCGGCCGGATCACCAGCCTCACCCCGCCCGGCGAACTGCCCTGGACCCTGGGCTACGGCAACGCGGGTGGCACCGCCGGCGGCGACGGCATGCTCACCACCGTCACCCGCGCCACCCTGACACAGGGCAGCGCGACGGAGACGGACGGGCAGGCGGTCACCTCGGTCGTGTACGACGTCCCGCTGTCCGGGGCCACCGCGCCGTACGCGATGAACGCCTCGGCGGTGAAGAACTGGGGCCAGCTGGACTACCCGACCGACGCGACCGCCGTCTTCCCGGCCGACTCGACTCCCGCGTCCCACAAGGGTGTTGAGCTGACGGCAAGCGGTTACGACCGTGCCGTTGTTCACTACCTCGACGCCTCGGGCGACGAGGTCAACACCATCGACGAGGCCGGCGGGGTCACCACGACCGAATCGGACAAGTACGGCCATGTCGTGCGCGGGCTCTCGGCAGGCGGTCATGCCCTCGCCCTCGGCACCACCGACGAGGACAAGGCACGTCTCGACGACCTCGGCATCCGCGCGCTGAGTGTCGCCGGGAGGGCCCGTCTGCTCTCCACCACCTCGTACTACAACGACAACGGCACCCGTCTGCTGGAGCAGTTCGAGCCGCTGCGCAGGGTCGACCTCACCGAGGACTTCAAGGACGGCGACACTGTCCTGATCCCTGCGGGCACGTCGGTCGCGGCCCAGCCGTGGACCGTCAACGAATACGACGAAGGCCGGCCCACCGACGGCAGCGCCACCGTCAGGAACCAGCTCACGTTGGCGATCTCCGGAGCCCGCGTCCGCGGCTACTACTCGATCATGAGTGAGAAGCGCCTCACGGAAACCCAGTACGACTGGGCAAAGGGCCTGCCCACGCTCTCCATCGAGGACCCGGGCGGCCTCGGTCTGAACACCAGCACGGAGTACGACGCGCAGGGCCGTGTCACGGCCGTCGTCCCCCCGGGCGGCACCGGCGAGGACGCGACCTCGCGCATCACCGTGTACTGGTCCGCCACAGGCGACGGCTGGTGCGAGGGACGCCCCGAGTGGGTCGGCCTGGAGTGCTGGACCGGCCCGGCGGGCGACATCACGGGCGGCGGTGCCAACCCCGCCCAAGTGGTGGACTCGGCCACCGAGTACGGCTTCTACGGACTGGTGACG
The DNA here is from genome assembly GCF_021545335.1 of Streptomyces sp. GQFP. Lineage (GTDB taxonomy): Bacteria > Actinomycetota > Actinomycetes > Streptomycetales > Streptomycetaceae > Streptomyces. The sequence continues at coordinate 6,903,415 of NZ_CP089312.1, forward strand.
GAGAAGACCGACACCTCGGGCAGCGAGACCCGTGTCACCACGGTGAGCCACGACTCCGCCGGCCGCGTCAAGAGCAGCCAAGTCGACGGCGGCCTCGGCACCGAGGTGACGGGCTCGTCGTTGTCCTACGACACATCGAACGGTCAGATCACCGTCGTGACGTCGGCAGACGGCGGCACGATCTACCAGGCGTACGACGCACTCGGCCGCCTCATCTCCTACACGGACGCGGACGAGGGTGTCACCACCACCGAGTACGACGCCTTCGACCGGCCGGTGAAGGTCTCCGACTCGGTGCCGTCGACGGTGACGTACGCCTACGACCACGCCTCCGAACCGCGTGGCCTGGCCACCACGACGACCGACTCGGTGGCGGGCACGTTCACCGCTGAGTACGACGTGGACGGAACGGTCGTGAAGGAGACCATGCCCGGCGGCTACACCATGACCCAGACCGGCGGAAAGGCCGGGCTGTCCAACCAGCGGACGTACACCCGGGATTCGGACGGTTCGGTCCTGCTGACCGACACCGTCACGGAGTCGGTCCGCGAGGAATGGACCACCCACTCCGGCGGTGCGGGCGCGGGCGAGTCACAGGCGTACACGTACGACGCGTTCGGGCGGCTCACCAAGGTCGAGGACACGTACGACAACGTGTGCACCACGCGCGCGTACGCCTTCGACGAGCGCACCAACCGCACCGGGCTGAGCACGGCGGTGGCCGACAACGGCGCCGACTGCACCACCTCCGGTGCCACGACGGTCTCGCACACGTACGACAGCGCGAACCGCATCGTGGACTCCGGGTACGAGTACGACGCGTTCGGACGGACCACGGCGATGCCTGACGGCACGTCGATCGCGTACTACACGAACGACCTCGTCCGGCAGCAGACGGCGGGCACCACCCGCCAGACCTGGGAGCTGGACGCGGCGGGCCGCTTCCGCGGCTGGACCACGGAGTCCAGCGCATCCGGGGCGTGGGCGCAGACCGGTTCGAAGACCAACCACTACGGCGGTTCTTCGGACAGCCCGCGCTGGATCTCCGACAACACCTCGGGCGGCATCGCCCGTATGGTCACCGGCCTGTCCGGCGGAATGTCCGCTACAACGGGCGCGGCGAGCACGGTGGTTCTGCAACTCGCCAACCTGCACGGGGACATCAGCCTGATGCTCCCGCTCGACGCGTCGGCCGCTCCGGTCGTGCTCAGCGCCGACGAGTACGGCAACCAGCGCGAAGGCACCGCCGACGCGCGCTACTCCTGGCTCGGCGGCTACCAGCGCTCCACGGAGGCCGTGAGCGGGGCGATGCTGATGGGCGTCCGCCTCTACAACCCGGCGACCGGACGGTTCCTCTCGGTCGACCCGGTGTACGGGGGCAACGCGAACGCCTATGAGTACTGCATGGGCAATCCCGTCAGCAGGGTCGACCTGGACGGGAAGTTCAGCAGGTCCAAGACCCGCTACTACTCCTGGGGCCGCATCTCTGCCAAGTACTGGGGGCCCAACTGGGGAACCGGCGTCGGCGGTGTCTCGCTCAAGATCGTGGCGAACAAGCGGTGGACGTACCGGATCGGCGCCTACGGCTGGGTGACATATACCATCGCCGGAGCGGTGCTCGGGATCTTGGCGATCCTCTTCCCTCCGGCGGCGCCAGTGCTGGGGGTTCTGGCAGGACTGATCATCATCAGCCTGGCGATCATCCAGATCGTGGCCCAGAACGCGTCCGCACGCGGGCAATGCCTGCATATCAACGCGGGTGCCTCGGTTTACACCAAGTGGTGGATTCCCCGGTATTCGTACGGCCGGTACGCGTATCCCTGGCGAGGCAGTTGCTGACGCTGCATCGCTCGGCGTAGGCCGCTGACCGTGGTTGGGAACGGGCACCAGTGCCCGTTCCCAACCATCTCAATTCACCCCTCAACCCCTCTCGGAAAGACACCACATGAGTGTGAACCGTCGCGCCGCGACCTCTTTCGTCCTGGTCGCAGTCCTGAACGTCGTCATCGGCCTCGTCTTCACCATCACGGAGGGGCGCGCCTTCGGAGCCCCGCTGTTCTGGCTGTCCACCGGCTTCTTCGCGGGCGCCTGGTACTTCGAGAGGAAGTCCGCCGCCCGTGACTGACGTGCGATCTGTGGGCAACCACACGAGCTGACACGGTCAAGGCGCAGAGGCGGAGCCGGCGGTGTCCGGCTCCGCCTTTGTCATGAGTCGCGGCCTCCAGGCCGCTGCGAAAGGTATGTGGGCAAAAGTGAAAAAGCGGGGGATTGCGCCGCGGGCGCAAGGTGCGGTGATGTGGAGCCTGGCGATCGCGATCAATACGACGGGAGTCGTGCTCGGCTACCTGTGGGGGCCCGAGGCACTTCTGCAGCTCCTGGTCCCCGGCGTCGGCTCGATCATTGCGGCAGGGCTTGTCAGTTACAGCATCAGAAAGTGACGGGTTCCACTTCCGCCCCGGCGCTGGTGAAAGTGGCACCGGCCGGGCGGTACGTACTCTTCGTGACGGACGACCAGGCAGCACCGTTCGGCTGAGCTGCGGCGATGTAAGAGTTCCGTCATCTCCCAGGGGGTACGCGACGGCCCCGCCGTTCCGTTGAATGGGGACCGGCAGGAAGCTCCTTGGAGAGGCGAGGCGGGAATGGGACGCGTGCGGAAGGTGCTGGGCAGGCCGTGGATCATTGGGGTGCTGGTGGTGGCCATGGCCGGGGCGGGCTTCGGGCTGTACTGGTTCCAGCCGTGGAATGAGGTTCCCCCGAGATGCGAGGAAAGGTGACAGCAGGTCAGATGGGTCTCATGAGAGGAGCCCAGACGATGCCTGCCCCGAGGAAGTACCCCCTGGAGTTGCGTGAGCGTGCGGTGCGGATGTACCGGACTGCCGAGCCGAAGCCCGTGATCCGCCGCATGGCCGAGGAACTCGGCGTGCATCACGAAGCCCTGCGGAACTGGATCCGGCAGGCCGAGGCCGATGCCGGCGAGCGGGATGACCTGCTCACCACCGAAGAGAAGAACGAGCTCGCCCAGCTGCGGCGCGAGGTGCGGGACCTGCGCCGTGCCAATGAGGTCCTGCGGACGGCCTCGGCTTTTTTCGCCGCGCAGCTCGACCCGACCCGGCCCAGGTGAGAGCGCTCCTCGACGAGCACCCGCACCTGGGGGTCGAGCCCGTACTGCGGGAACTGCACATCCCCTCCTCCACCTACTACCGCTGGCGCCAGGCCGAGAAGGACCCCTGCGAGCGAATCCGCCAGGACACCGAGCTGACCGGGCAGATCCGGCAGATCCACCAGGATTCCGGCGGGATCTACGGATCGCCCAGGATCCATGCCGTCCTGAAGCGCGAGGGCGTCCACGTCGGCCGCAAGCGGGTCGAGCGGCTCATGCGCCAGGCCGGCCTGGCCGGGATCAGCCCCCGCAGGAGCAAGGGCTTCACCCGCCGCGACCCGGACGCCGATCTCGCCCCTGACCTGGTGCAACGCGACTTCACGGCACCCGCACCGAACCGGCTGTGGGTCACCGACCTGACCATGATCCCCACCCTGGAGGGGCCACTGTGGCTGTCGGCGATCCGCGATGCCTTCTCCCGCAGAGTCGTGGCCTGGGAGACCTCCGCCCACGCGGACGCCGACCTGGTCCTCACCTCGCTCGAGTACGCGCTGGCCAGCCGAGAGGTCGCCCCCGGCAAACTCGTCCACCATGCCGACCACGGCACGCAATACACATCCATCAAGCTCACAACACGCCTGGTCAGAGCAGGGATCCAGGCGTCCATGGGCTCGGTCGGCGACTCCTTCGACAATGCCCTGGCCGAGAACCTGTGGATGCTGGTCAAGACCGAGTGCATCCGCGGCCGCGTCTTCGCGACCAGGGCCGAGGCGAACCTCGCGCTCTTCGAGTACATCGACGGCTTCTACAACCCCCGCCGCATCCAGAAGCGTCTCGGCTACCTCAGCCCCGTCGAGTTCGAGGAGAAGCACTACGCCGACCAGGCAACGGCCGAACCAGTGAACCTGAAACCACGTCAACCCGCCCTGACCTGCTAGTCAGCCACTCCCGCACAGCGGGGGAACCTCAAAGCTGTGGCAGGACGAGACGGTGCAGGAGGCGCTGCCCGGCGTGGCGGAGGCGTCCGCCCCTCCCACGGTGGCACCGTCCGGGTCTCCCTTCGCATCACCCTCCGTGCCGGACACGCTGGCGGGCGGTGAGCTCATCAGCCACGAGCATGCGACGTCGGGCACGGTGAAACTTGTACGGCTGGTCGACGGCTCCCATGTCGTACGGCTGGAGAACTTCGACACCAGCAACGGGCCGGATCTGCGCGTGTGGCTGACCGACGCGCCGGTGAAGGAGGGTATGGCCGGCTGGCGTGTCTTCGACGACGGGGAGTACGTCAGCCTCGGCAGGCTGAAGGGCAACAAGGGCAGCCAGAACTATGCGGTGCCCGAGGACGTCGATCTGTCCCGGTACAGCAGCGTCAGCATCTGGTGCGACCGCTTCGACGTCTCCTTCGGCGCCGCCGAACTCGCCCAGGTCTGACCGGGGTTCAGAATCAGCCGGCCGTCCCTCGGCCAGGCCGAGTTCACGCGTTCCGTGCGTGTTTCATTTCGAACCCACCGCCACAGCCGTCGCGGCAGTCGGTTCGGTCAGTACGCTCACCCCTGTCGCCCCGACGATGCCCAGCCGAAGCGGCGTAGTGCTTGTGGAGCCTCCTTGGCAGGCTGCCGCAGCGATGTCCGAGAGTGCGTCTCCTTACAGGAAGCCGCCGGGTTGATCCTTGGCCCACCACAGGAACGCGGCGGCGTGCTGCTGGTTGGCGAAGCCTTCGCCGGCCAGGGCACGCAGGACGTCGTTGCTCCAGAGGATCAGCCGCCCGAGCGTCCAGTTCACCGACTCAGGTGCCGGCAGCTCCAGGCCGTAGACCATCCGCGCGATCTCGCGCTTGCCGCCCGCCTCCGTCGTGTACTTGAGGATCGTCAGGAACCGGTCGGGCTGCATCACGCAGAGAACCCTTGTGAGGAGGGCTTCTTTGAAGCCGGTCATGGCGAACGGCTTGGTGCCGTCCAGCAGTTGCTGCAGCCGGTCTTCGAGCGGCACGGCGTCAGGCCCGTACAGGAGGTACTCGATCGTCTTGCGGGTCGCTTCTCCGGCCGCGGTGTCGCCCATGGTGTTCCAGGCGGAGTTGAAGGTGGCCTGGTTGCCGGGGCGGGCTCCTACCTCGGAGTTGGCGAAGTCCTTGAGCACCCTCGGGTCGCATGTCCGCAACCCGTCGGGAGAGAAGACCTGCTGGTACTTCGCCCAGTAGGCCGCTACCCCGGGGTCGAAGTCCGGCCTGGTGGCGAGGTATTGCGTCTTGAGCCGGGCCGCGCGTTCCAGCACCTTGGGCTCGATGTCCTCGGGTTTCGGGAAACGGGCCTTGAGGTCGTCGAAGGAGTGGGACGCAATCCTCTTCGGAGCGACGGGCGCCCCGTGTTCCCATGCGTAGCCGCACCGATGTTTGACGACGCGTCGTCCGTCATCGAGGGTGCGGACCACCTCGATGTCATCGTCTTCACTGCACAGCGGGCACATGGCCAGCCCCATGGTTTTCCCCCGTTTCAATGGTGGTTGCGTCCTACCGTGCGCCAGTGCCCTCGTCGCATCAGGGCCGCATTGTTGCATCCGGCCTGGGCGGGCGGGATGTCGTGTCAGTCACCCGGATCACAGGGGGCACGTGCCGGTCGAGAGCGCGTACGTCCACCGTTTGCGCGGTCCCCGCCGCGCTGGAGCCGGTCAGCGTCTCGACGACGAAGGGCGGCACCATCGTCGGCGTCTACCAGCCGAACGGTGAGTCCAACTACGACAGCTACTAGGTCCTGTCTCTTTGGCCGGTGAGTGACTGTGGTGAGGCTGGTTAGGCTGCTGCGATGACGGACAGCGAGCTGATTGTTGACCTGCGCGGTCGGCTGATCGAGACACTCAACGACTTCTGGGACGCGGTGAGCGAGCCGTGTGGCCTGCCGAAGTGGTTCGGCCGGAACCTGGACGCGTGGTCGGACACGATCGAGACCCGGGGCATCTCTGAGGTGATCGACAGCCACGACCTTCTGACCGTGCACGTCGACCAGCGGGGTCTCTTCAATGGGGACCGGCGGGAGGCCAACGTCCTGGCCGGCATTTTTGACGGAGATCAGAACCGGCTCGTCGTCCACGCGCTGGCCTGACGAATCCTTCGGACGCCTTGCTCAGCGTCGGGTCCAGATGAAGATGGCAGCAAGGTGGAGTGCGGCCTGGTACGCGATGGCGAGCTTGTCCGTCCGCATTGCGAGGCCGCGCCACTGCTTGAGTCGGGCGATGCACCGCTCGACGGTATTGCGCTCCTTGTATGTCTCGGCGTCGAAGCCGGGCGGGCGGCCTCCGGCGCGGCCTCGCCGCAGACGGTGGCCGATCTGGTCGGCGGGCTGCGGGATGACCGCGCGGATGCCGCGTCGACGGAGGTGGCCACGAATCGCGCGGGAAGAGTAGGCGCGATCCGCAAGCACGACCGCAGGGCGGGTTCTTGGCCTGCCGAGTCCGCTCCGCGGGATCCGGATTCCGGCCATGACCGCCTCGAAGGCCGGGGCATCACCAGCCTGGCCCGCGGTGACGCGGAAGGACAGAGGTCGTGCCCGGCTGTCACTGGCCAGGTGGACCTTCGTGCTCAAGCCACCGCGGGATCGTCCGAGTGCGTGATCCTCGGGCTCGGACCGGCCGGGCGCCCCCTTTTCCTGGCTCCGGCCGAATGCTGGTGAGCCCGGCAGACGGTGGAGTCCACCGAGACGGTCCAGCCCACCTCGTCATCGGCGTCCGCCGCTGCAAGGACCGCCGCGAGGACCCGTTCCCATGTGCCGTCCATTGCCCACCTGATCAGGCGTTTGTGGGCGGTCTGAAAGGGCCCGAGCTCTTCTGGCAAGTCACGCCAGGGTGAGCAGGTGCGGTACTTCCACGCGATGGCTTCCAGGGTCCGGCGGTGGTTGGCCCATCGTCGTCCACGGGCCGGATCGGCCGGCATCAGCGGCTCGATCCGGTCCCACATCGCATCGGTGATCACTAATCGGACTGACATATCCGATCAACTGATCAACCCATCAAAGAGACACGCTCTAGCCTCGATTCTTGTATGACGGTCTGTACGACCTTCGGCACTCGGCCCTGTTCCGCCTGGCTGTGCGCTGGGCGACCCGGCTCAGGTCGCCCAGCGGGCCGGTAACGGCGTCGAGGTCCTTGCTGTCTCGGTACGCGAAGTGCCTGTACGTACGGCAGCCCATCAACAACCAGCGCATCGAAGGGCTCCGGAGCGCCTACGACCAGCCACCCGAGTCGGACGAGGATCGCCGGGACGAGTGGGGACCACTGCGATCGGCCGTATGTCTATATCTCTGCGCTGGTCTGCGGTCAGGGCTGTGGGGTGCTGCCCATCTCCGCGGAGAAGCCCACGGGGTCGCTGTCGAACCCGCGGACCGTCTCGTGGAACTCCCACACTCCGGAGGCATGCCGGGTGAACTCCGCAACCGTTGCCGCGGTGGATTCGGAGACCTGCGCGAAGTCGTCCTTCAGCAGCTCCGTGTACCCCTCGACAACCAGCACTCCGGCGTCCGATATGTCACCGAAGGTCTTGGGGCCGCTGTTCTGGTGGATCGCCACGCCCACGACCACCCGCGCGAAGGAGGGAGCGAGGCGATCGAGCTCCAGGGTCATCACTTCGACGTAGCCGAAGCCCTGACCGGTCTGGCTGTGCCGGCCCATGTTGATGGTGCCGTCCGGTGAGCGGCTGTCGGAGTGGACGACGTATACCGGCCGCCCGTGGGGCGCTTCCGACGAGTAGGTCGTGGCGATGATGTCGAGATGGTGAGGTGGCTGGTTCCAGGGACTCGGGTCCCACTTGAGCCGTACCTCGGCCTTCCTCACGCCCTGGCTGTCGCTGCTCACCGGATTGCTGCCTCTCCCATGTCAGGCCATCACGGGATGGTCCCCGCATGGTCAAGTATGGCTCTCGGCCAACCTGTTGAAGCCCTGTGCGGCACGTTCCTTCGACATGCCGCCGGGGCAATGGTCGGCAGGCCAGGCAGCCTGGTGATGACGTTGTCGCGGGTACTGTCGGCTCAAGCTGCGGGGCAATTTCAGGTAGCCGACGCAGGATCGTCTGCCGATCGGCTACTCCTGTCCACATGCTGTGGACAGGAGTAGCTCCGACTGACCGTCGAGCTGCGGGGACAGAAGCGGCTGTCGGCGTAGGACCGCCGTCGGGCCCCGACGGCCGGGGTGGGGGCCGGTGTCGTAGCGTTTTTTGGCACGCCAGTCCACCAGCCGGGCGCCGATGGCCAGGATGCCCGCGTCGGCCGCGCGAATCCCGGCGACGGCGTGGCCCGGCCCTGGTGCCAGTGGCCCTCTCCGCGGCGATACGTCCCGTGGTCACCGTCCCCGCTCCCGTCCTGGACGGCAGCGCCTGTTTGCAGGCCCGCCTGGCCGTCGACGTACGGCGACCGCGCAGTGTCCTGACGTCCCCGGCGCCCGCTGGTCCGGCACCGTCGGGCGCGGCCTGCAGCTGTCTGTATCTGCCCTCGCCGGTCAAGGTGAACCTTTCAACGATCAGGACCCACGGCACCCGTGTCTGTTCTGCCCGAGTTATGGCAGGTAGCTTGGTGGAGAAGGCCCCTGTAAGGAGGGCGCTCCGATGCCGTGGTTCGTGTGGCTGTTCGCCGCCGGGGTGCTGGGTGCCGCGGAATTCTTCACTCTGACGCTGGCCTTCGGGTTGCTGGCGGGCGCGGCGTTGGTCGCCGCCGTCGTCGCAGGTGTGGGCATCGGCGTTCTCGGCCAGCTCGTCGCGTTCGGGACAGCGGCGGCAGCGGGTCTCGTCATCGTCCGTCCTGTCGCGCTGCGGCACATGGCCCAGCAACCCCTCACGCGCGAGGGCAGTGATGCGCTGATCGGTAAGCGGGCCGAGGTCATGCAGGAGGTGACCGCCACCCGCGGCCTGATCAAACTTTCCGGCGAGGAGTGGTCCGCCCGCGCCCTCGACGAGAGCCTGGTGATACCCGTCGGAGCGCTGGTGGATGTCATGGGAATCGAAGGCGCCACAGCCATCGTCTACCCCCGCGAGCTCCTTCCGTGAACGGCTGAGCACACAGCAACGGAGGCACACTGTGGATCCCGTTGTCATCGTCACTCTTGTGGCGGCCATCGTCGTCGTCTTCCTCGTGGCCTCCACTGTGCGGATCGTCCCGCAGGCGCGCCGCTACAACATCGAGCGGTTCGGCCGATATCGCCGGACGCTGCAACCCGGCCTGAACTTCGTCGCGCCGGTGGCGGACAGGATCAACACCAAACTCGACGTGCGCGAGCAGGTCTACTCCTCCGATCCCAGGCCGGTGATCACCGAGGACAACCTCGTGGTGAACATCGACACCGTGCTCTACTACCAGATCACGGACCCCAGGGCGGCGGCCTACGAGGTCGCTGACTATCTGCAGGCGATCGATCAGCTCACCGTGACCACGCTGCGCAACGTCATCGGCAGCATGGACCTGGAGGAGACGCTCACCTCGCGTGAGGAGATCAACTCCCGGCTCCGTGCCGTTCTCGACGACGCGACCGGCAAGTGGGGCATCCGGGTCAACCGTGTGGAGATCAAGGCCATCGATCCACCGCACACCATCAAGGAGGCGATGGAGAAGCAGATGCGGGCCGAGCGTGACAAGCGCGCGGCCATCCTGCACGCCGAAGGGGAGCGGCAGGCCAAGATCCTGACCGCGGAAGGCACGAAGCAGAAGGACATCCTGGAGGCCCAGGGCACGCAACAAGCCATGATTCTTCGGGCGGACGGTGAGGCCAAGGCGGTGGAGCTCGTCTTCCAGGCCGTCCATCGCAACAATGCCGACCCCAAGGTCCTGGCCTACAAGTACCTGGAGACGCTCCCGCACCTGGCGAGCAGCGACAACAACACCTTCTGGGTGATCCCGGGAGAGCTGACCGAAGCGGTGCGGACCGTCACCCGCGCGTTCGGTGACCAGCCGATGACGGGTCCGCACACACCCGCGCAGCCCGAGGGAGCAGCCGCCGCCGACGCTGACGACACGTCGTACGAAAGCCGGGTTCCAGAGCTCGATGCGGGCTCAGCGGTCTCGCTCGACGCCGCAGCGGCTGCGGACGAGGCCGGGAAGCAGGCCGCCGCCGCGGTGAGCGATGCCAAGGCGGAGGCAGCAGCCGCGATGTCGCCCCAGGTGCCGCGTCGGGGGCAGACGTCCGGCGACTGAGCCCACCCTCGGGCTGTCGCCAGGACCGCCGTGACAGCCATCGGCGCCCGCCTGCTGGTGCCGGTGAACCGCAGCGTCAGCGGTCACGGCGTTCGCGGCGCCGCCGTGGAATCAGCGCACGTTCGGCACTCTTCGCCCCGCCCCGGCCCGCGCCATGTGTTGTGGGGAAGGGCGGGTATGGGAACCGCCGTGCACGGCTTGGGGCGGACGGGGACAATGTGGGTATGGGGCGCCGACTCAGTGACGTGAGCGCATCCGCCCGGCTGGCCGGACCGGACGAGGGCATCGGCCGGGACGAACTGGCGCTCGCCACCCGCAACCACGGTCTGCCGCTGGAGGCCCTGCGCTACGACGTCACCCCGCCCGGGCTGCACTACGTCCTCACGCACTACGACATCCCCTACGTCACCGGCGACGAGTCCTGGGAGCTGACCATCGGCGGCCGCGTCCGCCGTCCGATGAGCTTCACACCGGCGGACCTGCGCGCGTACCCCGCCGTCACCCTCCGTGTCACCCTGGAGTGCGCGGGCAACGGGCGGGCTCTGCTGACTCCCCGGCCGGTCAGCCAGCCGTGGCTGGTCGAGGCCGTCGGCACCGCGGAGTGGACGGGCGTACCGCTGCGGCTGCTGCTCGCCGATACCGGAGTCGAGGACGGTGCCGTCGACGTCGTCTTCACCGGCGCCGATCACGGTGTGGAGCGCGGCGTCGAACAGGACTACCAGCGCGCCCTCCCCGTCGACGTGGCCGTTGGCGAGGAGTCCGACGTGCTGGTCGCCTACGGGATGAACGGTGCCCCGCTGCCCCCGCAGCACGGCCGCCCGTTGCGTCTGGTGGTGCCCGGCTGGTACGGCATGGCGCATGTGAAGTGGCTGCGCGACATCACCGTCACCGACAGGCCGTTCACGGGGTTCCAGCAGTCCGTGGCCTACCGGCTCAGACGGCGTCCGGAGGAGGAGGGCGAGCCGGTCACCCGGATCGCGCCGCGCGCCCTGGTGGTCCCGCCCGGCTTCCCGGACTTCATGTCCCGGGCACGGATCGTACGGCCCGGCACGGTGACGCTGGAGGGACGCGCCTGGTCCGGGCGGGTGCCGGTGAAGCGCGTGGAGGTCAGCACCGACGGCGGACTCGGCTGGGGCGAGGCCGAGGTCGAGCCGGCGGGCACGCATCGCTGGGCCTGGCGCCGGTGGCGTCTTGCGTGGACGGCCACCCCCGGCGACCACGTCCTGACGGCGCGGGCCACCGACGCCGAGGGGCACACCCAGCCACTGGACCAGCCCTGGAACCGGGGTGGTTTCGCCAACAACCTCGTCCAGCGCGTTCCCGTCGTGTGCCTGGAGCCCGACGACTGAACGGGTGGAGCAGCGGGCTCGGCCACCCCGTCAGAGCGGCAGGTCCACCACGTCCCACGCCCGTCGTTGACCGGCCTCGGCGACGGCCTCGCCCCGCTCACGCACCAGCGTGGCGAACTCCTCCCCCAACCGGCCCGGGCGCTCCCCGCCGTTGGGGTGGGCCAACGCCTACGCTTTCGAGTAGATCCGGGACGCCCGGCAGCGGACCGCGTCCTGGAGCGGGTGGCAGGATCTACGGGTTGGGGTTGCCGGGACCTGCCACCTCCCGTCACCAGCCGGTCATCAGCAGGTGATTGAGAAGCAGAGCGAGCGCGGCCTGCGCCGCGAGCCAGGCCCGGGGTCGGGTCAGGAACGCGCATGCGGCCAACAGCCACAGGGCGAACGGCAGCCAGATGCGCTCGGTCTCCGCCTTGCTCATCCCCGACAGGTCGGCGATGAGCAGAGCAGCGAACGCGGCGGCGACGAGCAGGGCGAGGCGGACGTCGGGTGAGGTGCCGGACCAGCCCGCCCGGGGCACGACACGCCGACGGAGAGCAGCGACGAAACGTACGGGAGCGCCGTGGCGGTCGTCTGTCCGCACCCCCGTCTCTGGAGCGTTGAAGGGAGAACGTCCCGTGAGGCGCGCCGGCGGCCCCAGGAGTGTGGCGCCGGCTCGCCGCAGACCCGCCACTGTCGCCGGGCCGACGAGCAGGACCGTGCAGGCGAGGTTGGCCCACACCCAGTAGCCGTAGGGCCGGATGCCGCCGGCCCCCTGGTAGTAGCGCTCGACGAGGAGGTGGTACGCCTCCCACCAGTTGAAGCCGGCGAGGGTGAACGCGAGCGGGACGACGGTGACTCCGGCGAGGGCGTAGAGCAGGGGACGGGTTCGGCGTGGGCCGCCGAGCAGCAGGGCGGCGCCAGCGATCACGGCGAAAAGGGTGAGGCCGTAGGAGAGGTAGCAGGTGAGGCCGAAGAGGAGGCCGGAGGCGAAGCCGGTGAGGGGAAGCCGGTGTCCGGTGACCGCGAGGGCGAGGAAGGCGATGGTCCAGGCGGCGACCGCCGCGAAGTACCCGTCCGCGGACGTCCCCATCCACACCGCGGCCGGCGCCATCACCAGGAACGGTGCCGCCCGGCGTGCGAGGGCCTCGTCCGCGAGCGCCCGCACGGCGACCAGTACCGCCACGCATGCCGACGCGCCGACGGTGATGCACCAGACTCCGGCCCAGCCCCCGCCGCCGAGTCCGACCCTGTCGAGCAGGACGAACGTGAGCGTCGCCCCCGGAGGATGCCCCGCCACATGCGGGGGCCAGTGGTCGGGAGAGTGGAACAGGATGTGATGGGTGAAGTCCCGCAGTGTCGCGGGGATGTCCTGGAAGCGGTCGATGACCTGCAGGTACTCGTACCTGGTCGTGAGCCGGACCGCGATCCCGCGCTGCCAGCCGTCGATCAGCGCCAGTGACCACGTCCACGCCATCGCCGTGCCCCAGACGGCGCCGAGCAGCGCGCGCCACGGCAGTCGGGCGGCCACGCGGGGGCCGTATGCTACGACGGCGACCGCGACGACGAGCGCGGCAGGTGTGCCGGGGCCGATGTGGGGGCCCCAGTGGGCGTACAGGGGAGGCCAGCCCACGTGCAGGTTGCCGTAGGTGAATTGGAGGTGCCGGCCGACCAGGACGGCCGACACGACGAGGAGGACGGCGGCCAGGACAGCCGCCAGGTCGCGGAACGGGGTGCGGATCACACACGGAACGCTAGGGCGGAAGGCGGCGCACAGGGTCGCCCGCGCTGCTGACGTCAGAGTTTCGTCATGGGTCGCACACCCCTGTACAGGCATGTTCCTGCCTAACGTCGGAACATGCCCGACCAACGCCTGCCTTCCTCCCCCGGTTTCTGGCGCAGTCCGCTGCGCGGTCCTTGGTTCACCTCGGTCCTCGGTGTCGTGCTGCTCGGCGGGATCACCGTGCTGTTCGTGACCGGGCTGCTGTCCTACGCCGCGTACAACCCGGAGCTGTCGCCGGTCAACGACAAGACCCCGGACAAGGGACTGCTCGGCTTCTACCTCTTCGCCTGGCCGACCGATCCGCCCTGGCTCTACCGGCTCAACCAGGGCGTCCACGTCACGCTGGGCATCACGCTCATCCCTGTCCTGCTGGCCAAACTGTGGTCGGTGGTGCCCAAGCTGTTCGCGCTGCCACCGGCCCGGTCGCTCGCCCACGCCCTGGAGCGGATCTCGCTGCTCCTGCTGGTCGGCGGCGTGCTCTTCGAGCTCGTCACCGGTGTGCTCAACATCCAGCTGGACTACGTCTTCCCCGGCTCCTTCTACCCGCTGCACTTCTACGGGGCGTGGGTGTTCTTCGCCGCGTTCGTCGTGCACGTGGCGCTGCGGGCGCCGGCCGCCGTACGCAATCTGCGCCGCATGCGGGAAGGGGAGGGCCCTCAGGAGGAGGCCGGCGTCGATCCGGAGTTTCCGCTGGTCTCCCCGCGGCCCGCGGAGCCCACCGTGTCGCGGCGCGGTGCGCTGTGGTTCGTCGGGGGCGGTTCGCTGCTGCTGTTCGGGACGACCGTGGGGCAGAACTTCGACGGACCGCTGCGGCGGACGGCCCTCCTCGCACCGCACGGGGGCGCCGATCCGGGTAGTGGACCGGGCGGCTTCCAGATCAACAAGACGGCCGCGTCCCGAGGGATCAGCGCCGCCGAGACGAGCGAGGCGGCGTGGCGGCTGGTCGTCAGGGGGCGCTCCGGGGCCGTCCGGTTGAGCCGGGCCGATCTGCTGGATCTGCCCCTGCACAGTTCGGCGCTGCCCATCGCCTGCGTGGAGGGCTGGTCGACCTCCGACCAGTGGTGGCGGGGCGTACGGCTGCGGGATCTCGCCGCCCTGGTGGGATACGACGCGGACGCGGCGCCCGATGTCCTGGTGGAGTCCCTCCAGCGCCGAGGAGCGTTCCGCTCGGCGGCCCTGCGCGCCAACCAGGTGCGCGACCCGCGCTCCCTGCTGGCCCTGGACGTCAACGGCGAGCCGCTGACCCCCGACCACGGCTACCCGGCCCGGATCATCGTGCCCGCCGCACCCGGAGTGCTGAACACCAAGTGGGTGGCCCGGATGACGTTCGGCGACCTCTGAGAGGACTTGCGATGAGAGGACTTCCGAGGAGATCTGTGAGGCGAATCCGTGTGAAGGTGGGCAGCCCGCTGCAACTGCTGCTTCTGGCCTGCTCGTTCGCGTTGGCCGGCTATGCGGGTGTGCGGCTGCTGGCGGATGACTGGTTCCAGGTGGCGCTGTGGTTCGTGGGGGCGGCGCTGGTTCACGACTTGGTGCTGCTGCCGCTGTACGCGGTGGCGGACCGCGCGGTCGTAGGGTCGCTCGGCGCGGCCGGCCACCGGGGGTGGGCTCTGTACGTCCGAGTGCCGGCCGCTCTGTCCGGGCTGCTCCTGCTGGTGTGGTTCCCGCTGATCAGCGGCCGGGTGGCGGACCACTACGCCTCGGCGACCGGCCTGTCCGGGGAGGGCTTCCTCGCCCGCTGGCTGCTTATCACGGCCGTGCTCTTCGGCGGCTCGGCGCTGCTGCTGGTGCTGCGGCTGCGCAGGGCGACGAAGCGGCGGCCACCGGCCGCCCACTGATCGATGGCATGCCAGCCCAGTGGGCGGGCGTACCGGAGCAGGGCCGGGGTGCCGAGCCGGGCCCAGGGGAACGGGGCGCCGGCGGTCCCCAGGACATCGCTGCCGGGCACGATGCGGACGTCGATGCGCTCGTCCACGTCCACCGGGGCCGTCTCGGCGATCAACAGGCCACCCGGCAGCAGCAGTTCGGCCAGCCTGCGGAGCAGGGCGCGTGGGTCGCCGCCGATGCCGAGGTTCTCGTCCAGGAGCAGGGTGGTGTTCCACCGGCCCTCGCCGGGCAGTGGTTCGAAGACCGACCGCCGCAGGGCCTGCCCCCCGAGCCCGCGGGTGTGGGCGACGGCGGCCTCGCTGATGTCGATGCCGAGTGCGGGACGGCCACGGGCGGCGAGTTCCGCGATCAGCCGTCCCGGTCCGCACCCGACATCGAGCACGGCACCCTCACACCGGTCCAGGATCCGCAGGTCCACGGCGTCGGCGGGCGCGCACCACCGCTCCACGTCCAGGGGCAGCAGCCAGCCGTCGCTGCGGCGCAGGAAGAGCGGTCCGTGACCGGCCTGGAGGGCGTCCGCGTAGGGGTCGGCGGCCCAGTTGTGATGCGCGGTGTCCCGCGCTCTCACCTCGTGTGCCGTGCTCATCGGCGGGCGACCGGCCGGAGCCGGGACAGCTCCGCGGCGAAACGGCTGTGCGGCGCCGTGGCGGCGACCGCTTCGGCGTCGGCGGCGGTGTCGACGTCCCGCAGTCGCGGCAGGTAGCGCACGCGCAGGCCCGCGGCGACGAGCCGGGCGCGCTGGACGGCGCCGGTGACGGGCGTCGACATCGGGACCCCGCGCAGCAGCCCGGGGTCCGGGGCGGCCAGTCCGAGGGCCCAGAATCCGCCGTCCTCGGCCGGACCGAAGCAGGCGTCGTACCCATACCCCTCGAAGTCCACGGTGAGCAGCTCCGGTGTCACCTGCGGGGTGTCCATCCCGATCAGCAGTGCCGGACCGTCGCAGCCGGCGAAGGCCGCCGCCAGCCGCTCGTCGAGACCGCCCGCGCACTGCGGCACGACGTCGAAGCCCGGTGGCAGCCAGGGCCCGGCCTCTCCGTCGAGGACGAGGACCCGGCGCCGTGCGGGGGTCGCGGCCACCGCACGCAGGGTGTCGGTGAGGGCCGCCTCGGCGAGCACCGCGGCCTCCTCGGGTGTGAACGGAGGGGTGAGCCGGGTCTTCACCCGCCCCGGCCGGGGTTCCTTGGCGATGACGAGCAGGGTGGTCATCGGCTGCTGCCTCCTCGCGTTGGCGCCGCATCCGTCGCGGGCACGGCCGGTTCCTCGGTCAGGACACGGCTCATGTCCCGTACCGCCTGCCAGGTGCCGCGCCAGGTACCCGTCACCTTGGAGGCACCGGAGCGCGGCAGGTACGGGACGTCGTGCTCGGTGACGTGCCAGCCCGCGTCGGCGGCCCGCACGACCATCTGCAGGGGGTAGCCGCTGCGCCGGTCGGTCAGTCCGAGGCCGAGCAGTGCCTCGCGGCGGGCGGCCCGCAGCGGACCGAGGTCGTGCAGGCGCAGGCCGGTGCGGCGGCGCAGCATCAGCGCGAGCGCGAGGTTGCCGGCCCTGGCGTGCGCGGGCCAGGCACCCCGGCCCTGCGGCTGGCGCCGTCCGAGCACCAGGTCGGCCTCGCCGCCCTGCACTTCACGCACGAACGGCACAAGCAGAGCCGGATCCAGCGAGGCGTCGCAGTCACAGAAACACACGATCGCGGCCGTCGCGGCGGTCAGCCCCGCATGGCAGGCGGCGCCGAAGCCGCGGCGTGGCTCGTGGACGACGGTCGCGCCGAGTTCCCGGGCGATGTCGGCCGAGCCGTCGGTGGAGCCGTTGTCCACGACGAGGGCGCGCCAGCCGGGAGGGACGCGGTCGAGCACCCACGGCAGGGCTTCGGCCTCGTTCAGACAAGGGAGGACGACATCGACGTCCTCGGATTCGGAAGGGGTCATCACGGCTCTCACCCTACGAACGCGAAAGCCGCATAACAGACATCGGCTCCTTACGAAACACGGACGTCCGTGCCTGCCGGCGGCTGGAGCGTGACGCGAAGCAGCGCGCAATGCGAGGCTGGCCGTATGCAGCAGCCGTACGAGCCACCGGCGGACACATCCGCCGGTGGCGACAGAACCGGTCGCGGGGGCAGGGCCGCCCGCGTCCTCGTTGTCGACGACGACCCCACGGTCGCCGAGGTCGTCTCGGGCTACCTGGACCGCGCGGGATACGTCGTGGACCGGGCCGGAGACGGGCCGACCGCACTCGCCGGCGCCGCCACTCACTGGCCGGACCTGGTGGTGCTGGACCTGATGCTGCCAGGCATGGACGGCCTGGAGGTGTGCCGCCGGATGCGTGAGCGCGGCCCCGTGCCGGTCATCATGCTCACCGCCCGCGGCGACGAGGACGACCGCATCCTGGGGCTGGAGGTGGGTGCGGACGACTACGTCACCAAGCCGTTCAGCCCCAGAGAACTGGTGCTGCGGGTGGAGTCGGTCCTGCGCCGCACACGGACCACCGCGGGCGAGCGCCCCTTGGACGCGGTCGGCCTCACCGTCGACCCGGCTGCGCGTCGCGCCACCAAGAACGGCGCCGAACTGGCCCTCACCCTGCGCGAGTTCGACCTCCTTGCGTTCTTCCTGCGCCATCCCGGCCGGGCGTACGGCCGCGAGGACCTGATGCGGGAGGTGTGGGGCTGGGACTTCGGCGATCTGTCGACCGTCACGGTCCACGTCCGACGGCTGCGCAACAAGGTCGAGGACGATCCCGCCCGGCCCCGCCTGATCCAGACGGTATGGGGCGTCGGCTACCGCTTCGATCCCGCCGGCCCTTCTGGTCCTTCCGGCCAGGGTGAGGAGTGATCATGCGTGACACCCTGCTCATCGCCCTGTTCGCCTTCCTCGGCGCCGGTGTGGCCGGCCTGCTCGGCGCGGGAGCACTGTGGCTGCTGCGCCGCCGCTCACTGACCACGTCACTCACCGTCGTGGCCTCGGTCGCCGTGACCGCGATGCTCGCGGGCACACTGGCCGTGGCGCAGGCGATGTTCCTGTCCGCGCACGACCTGACCGTGGTCACGACGGTGGTCGCGATGGCAGCCGTCGTCTCCCTGGCCACCGCGCTGCTGCTGGGCCGCTGGGTGGTCGCCCGCAGCCGTGAACTCACCCTCGCCGCCCGCTCCTTCGGCGACGGCGGCGACTTCACGGCGCCTGTCACTCCGGCCACCGCCGAACTCGCCGCGCTCAGCCGCGAGCTGGCGGTCACCAGCGCGAAGCTGGCCGAGTCCAGGGAGCGCGAGCGCGCCCTGGAGTCCTCCCGCCGGGAACTCGTCGCCTGGATCTCGCACGACCTGCGCACCCCGCTCGCGGGCCTGCGCGCCATGTCCGAGGCGCTGGAGGACGGCGTCGCCGCTGACCCCGACCGCTATCTGCGCCAGATCCGCACCGAGGTCGAACGTCTCAACGACATGGTCGGCGACCTCTTCGAACTCTCCCGCATCCACGCCGGCACGCTGGCTCTGTCGCCCGCCCGGATGTCCGTCTACGACTTGGTCGGTGACGCTCTCGCCGGGGTGTATCCGCTGGCCCACGAGCACGGGGTGCGACTCGTCGGGGACCGTGTCGAGCCGGTGCCGGTGGAGGTGGACGGCAAGGAGATGAGCCGCGTCCTGGGCAATCTCCTGGTCAACGCCATCCGGCGCACCCCCGTGGACGGCACGGTCATGGTGGCAGCCGAACGCCTGCTCGACGGTGTGGTGCTGTCCGTGACGGACGGCTGCGGCGGCATCCCCGAGGAGGACCTGTCCCGCGTCTTCGACACCGGCTGGCGCGGCACCCACGCCCGTACGCCTCCGGCGGGCGCCGGGCTGGGCCTGGCCATCGTCCGGGGCATCGTGGAGGCCCACCAGGGCCGTGCCACCGTACGCAACATCCCCGGTGGCTGCCGTTTCGAGGTGGTGCTGCCCGCAGCCGCTTCCTGAACGCGGGCAGCACCACCAGTCGCCCTACGGGCGCATCCCAGCCCGAGCGAACTCCCGTACGCCCTCCTCGAAGCTGATCTCCGGCTTCCACCCCAGCTCCGCCCGCAGCCGGGACGAGTCGGCCGTGATGTGTCGTACGTCCCCCAGCCGGTACTCGCCGGTCACGACCGGTTCGGGCCCGCCGTACGCGGCGGCCAGCGCCCGCGCCATCTCCCCGACGGTGTGGGGTTCGCCGCTGCCGGTGTTGTACGCGGTGAGCGCGCCGCCGGCCGGATCCGCCTCCAGCGCCGCCGCGTTGGCGGCCGCCACGTCCCGTACGTGCACGAAGTCCCGCCGCTGCCGGCCGTCCTCGAAGACACGCGGGGCCTCACCCCGGGCGAGCGCCGAACGGAAGAACGAGGCGACCCCGGCGTAGGGAGTGTCCCGGGGCATCCTGGGCCCGTACACGTTGTGGTAGCGCAAGGACACCGCCGCCCCGCCCGTCGACCGGGCCCAGGCGACGGCCAGATGCTCCTGGGCGAGTTTGGTCGTCGCGTACACGTTGCGCGGGTCCACCGGCGCGTCCTCGGCGACCAGCTCCGGCGACAACTCCTGCCCGCACACCGGACAGCGCGGCTCGAAGTGCCCGGCCTCCAGATCGGTGACGGCCCGCGGCCCCGGCCGCACCACCCCGTGCCGTGCGCACGTGTAGCGCCCCTCGCCGTAGACCACCATCGAACCGGCCAGCACCAGCCGCCGGACGCCCTTCTCGGCCATGGCCGTGAGCAGTACGGCGGTGCCGAGGTCGTTGTGTGAGACGTACTGCGCCGCGTCGGCGAATCCGGTGCCAAGACCGACCATCGCCGCCTGATGGCACACGGCGTCCACACCTGACAGGGCACGGCTGACCGCCTCCCGGTCCCGCACGTCCTCGCCCGCGTCCTCGCGCACATCGAACACCACGGGCTCGTGCCCGCGCGCTTGAAGCACCTCGACGACATGGGACCCGATGAACCCGGCACCGCCGGTGACCAGTACACGCATGCGCCCACGCTAGAGCGGCGCACCTGCCGGACCAGGGGACCGCGCCCATCACGTCACCAGTCCGTAAGACAACGCGCCGTCCGGCGAGATGTTCGCTCCCGGTGGGAGAACCCGACTCGGTCGGTGCGCTGACGGGTGTGAGCCGGCCACCTGCGCGTGAGGGCCAGGCGCGGCACTCAGCTGTGAACCGGTAGGTGACGGCCAGGGCACGGCGTGACGCAGCAGTTCGCCTCGGGCCGACCGGCATCCGACGCTTTCCGGAACCTCTGATGCCACTTGCAGGAAGGGCGGTACGAGTCGGTCCGGTTGCTGCAGGGAGGGAGCCGGGGCGTCGAGGGCCGCTACTTGGGCGGCAGGCTCACGGCGAAGGCACGTCCCTCGTCGACCCACTCGCCGAGGACGTCATCCTCACTGAGAGCGGTCCCGGCGACGAGGATCCAACCGCGCATGGGGCGGCCGGCCATGTCGAAGACGCGCGTGCCGGGCCGGGCCAGGGCCGCGTCGGTGTGGTCGGGACCGACCCGCACCATGAGATCGTCGCCGCTCACGCCCACGGCCATGTTGCCGCGGTACAGGAAGGCGATCCCGCCGAACATACGCCTTTCCGTGACGTCCGGATCAGAGCCGAGTCGCTGTCTGATCCGCTCCGCCAGTCCTTCGTCGTACGCCATGGTGGTCCTCTCACTGTCCGGTGAGCCGGTGTTCGAGGTCACGCAGATCCTTGCCGATGGAGGAGCGGACCTGGCGGGCCAGGACAGGCGCGGCCAGCCGGTAGAAGCCACCCCCACCGCCCCGGACCCGGATGCGGGCGAAGGTGCCCCGCGGGTCCGGCTCGAAGGTGTACGTGACGTGCATGGGCATCGGCCCGGCCACGGAGACCATGTCCAGCAGGCGGGGCGGCGCGTACGCGGCCACGCGCAGGACGTAGTCGATGCGCCGGCCGAGAAAGTACGCTGTACGGGTGACCTCGGCGCCCACGCCGAAGCCACCCTGGTCCGCCTCCCGGGTCAGCTCCGCGGTGCGGATGCCCTGCGTCCACTCAGTGTCATGGCGCCAGTCCATGGCGTACTCGGCCACCCGTTCGGGCGGAAGCGGGATCACGCGCTCCGCTGACACGTCGATCGTCATGGTGCTGTTGCCTTGTCCTCGACCGGCCAGGAACCGGGGCTGTGTTGCCGACTCCAGGATCCTTGAGGCGGTGGGCAAGCGCACGACGAAGGTCGCACGCCGGTGGAAAACACCGTGCGGCGGTGCGTCGTAGCGAGACAGCGTGCGATTTCCGCGAGACGCTGCCGCCGGGCGGTACGGAGTGCCGCCTGCCCCGTCCGTCGGCCCTGTCCGCTGTCCTCCCCGGAGTCCGCCATGGCAGCACAGCCCACCCCGTCCACTGAGGACGGTTACCGTTTCGACGAGCTGCGCGCTCTTTTCATCAACTGCACCCTCAAGCCGTCCCCCCAGCTCAGCCACACCCAGGGGCTCATCGACAAGAGCCGGGCGATCATGGAGGCAAGCGGGGTTACCACGGACCTCGTCCGCGCGGTCGACCAGGACATCGCGCCCGGCGTCTACCCGGACATGACCGAACACGGCTTCGCCACCGACGCCTGGCCCGCGCTGTACGAGCAGGTGATGGCCGCGGACATCCTGGTGCTGGCCGGGCCCATCTGGCTCGGCGACAACAGCTCCGTCACCAAGCAGGTCATCGAGCGTCTCTACAGCTGCTCCAGTCTGCTCAACCCCCAGGGCCAGTACGCCTACTACGGGCGGGTCGGCGGATGCCTGATCACCGGCAACGAGGACGGCGTCAAACACTGCGCCATGAACGTCCTCTACAGCCTCCAGCACCTGGGCTACACGATCCCGCCGCAGGCGGACGCAGGTTGGATCGGTGCGGCCGGCCCCGGCCCCTCGTACCTGGACCCAGGTTCGGGCGGCCCGGACAACGACTTCACCAACCGCAACACCTCCTTCATGACCTGGAACCTGATGCACCTGGCGGCCCTGCTCAAACGCGCAGGAGGCATCCCGGCCCACGGCAACCAGCGCTCGGAGTGGGACGCCGGCTGCCGCCCGGGGGCGGACAACCCCGAGCACCGCTGAATGCGACGGTGCGGCGTAAGGATTCCGTCATCACCTGCGGGGTGTGCGACGGCTGCCCGCTTCCGTTGAATGGGGCAGGACGGACAGACTCCCAGGAGGCGAAGCGGGTATGGGGCGCGTGCGGAAGGTACTGAACAGGCCGTTGATCATGGGGATGCTGGTGGTGGCAGTCGCCGGAGCCGGCTTCGGGCTGTACTGGTTCCAGCCGTGGAAGCTGTGGCAGGACGAGACCGTCGAGGAGGCCCTGCCCCAGGTTGTGGAAACTTTCGCTCCCCCTGCGGCGGAGTCCTCCCAGACGCCCACGACGCCGGCTGGGCCGCAGACGCTGGCGAGCGGTGAGCTGATCAGCCACGAGCACACGACATCGGGCACGGTGAAGCTCGTACGGCTGGCCGACGGCTCCCACGTGGTCCGGCTGGAGAACCTCGACACCAGCAACGGCCCCGACCTGCGCGTGTGGCTCACCGACGCACCGGTGAAGGAAGGGACGGCAGGCTGGCACGTCTTCGACGACGGCAAGTACGTCAGCCTCGGCAAGCTCAAGGGCAACAAGGGCAGCCAGAACTACGCCCTGCCCAGTGACGTGGATCCGTCCCGCTACACGAGTGTCAGCATCTGGTGCGACCGCTTCGATGTCTCCTTCGGCGCCGCCGAACTCGCCCGCGCCTGACCGCAGTTCACGGCACTGCCGGGAACCGGCACGAGGCCGGTGCAGGCTGCGTGTGAGGGATCAGGGCACGGGCGTCCCGCTCGTCGTCCGTCCCGCTGCCGCCGTTTCCGCCTTCCACGCGGACTAGCCCGCCGGTAGCTTTCAGGGCTTCGTGACGGCGGTCCTCTTGGCTCGGGACTCCTGTCCGTGCCCCACGGTGCAGGGTAGCGAGGTGAACACGTCCTCACGGCTGTGTCGACCGGTTCATCGCAGCACGGGTGGTGCGCGCCCAGCAGTGGTCGGCGTCGGGTCACCACTGGGCGATGAGCGGCGTGTCCGGTTCGTGCTGTCGCCAGGCTTCGGTGAGGCGGGTGAGGCGGGTGGGGGCGGCGATGCCGCGCACGGTGGCGATCTTGCCGCCGGTGATGTCGAACGTCACGGAGCCGACGACCTGGTCGCCGAGCACGGTGAGGATGGCGGGGGCGCCGTTGACGACCGCGTAATGGATGGCGGGCGTGCCGCCGACAAGTCGCCGTTTCGCGGGTGTGGGTTTGAAGCCGGCCCGTGCGACGGCGGCGACGCGCTGCGGAGTGTCGTACCGCAGCAGCCTCTCGGCCAGGCCGGCGCCGTCGGAGATCGCGGTCGCGTCGTCGGTGAGCAGCGCCACCAGCCGTTCGGTGCGGCCCGAGGTGGCGGCGGCGAGGAATTCCTCGACGATCCTGCGGGCGGATGCCGGGTCGACTTCGCCGCCGCCGCGGCGCGCGACGGTGATGCGGCGCCGGGCCCGGTGGAGGTGCTGCTGGCTTGCGGACTCGGTGATGTCGAGGATCTCGGCGATCTCGGCATGGCTGAAGGAGAACGCTTCGCGCAGGACGTAGACGGCCCGCTCGAGAGGTGACAGGCGCTCCATGAGAGTCAGGACGGCAAGGGAGACCGATTCGCGCTGCTCGAAAGTGGCGGCCGGGCCGAGCATCGGGTCGCCGTCGAGGAGCGGCTCGGGCAGCCAGGCGCCGACGGTGCGTTCACGGCGGGCCTGTGCCGAGCGGAGCCGGTCGAGGCACAGGTTGGTGACGACCTTGGTCAGCCATGCTTCCGGCACCTTGATCTGCTGCCGGTCGGCTGCCTGCCAGTGCAGGAACGCATCCTGCACGGCGTCTTCGGCGTCGGCGGCGGAGCCCAGCAGCCGGTACGCCAGCGAGGCCAGCCGGTTCCGGCCGGCCTCGAACCGACTGGTGTCGAAGCGATCAGTGGCGGTGCTGTCCACTCGGATCACCCTAGGCGGCCACGCGACCGCCGACCGCCTCCTTTTCGGCGGATGCATCCAGTGCGGCGGCCAGGCGGTGCTTGCGCTTGGGCAGGCCGAAGGTCGGATGCGAGGTGGCCCACAGCGACATCCTGAGGATGCCCGCCTTGATCCGTGCGGCCTTCCGGCCACCCACGTACTTCGGCTTCGCCTGCGCTTCGTCGTCGACCATCTGCAGGATCCCGTCCCGCCGCCCGAGGCTGATGTGGTTCGCCAGGTACTCCAGCTTGGTGTTCGGGATCTCGCGGCCGGTCAGGCGTGCCGCGATCGCCTCCGTGGCCTGCCGGCCGGTGTAGCCGGCCGAAGCGCAGGACATGGGCAGAGGGCGGCCGTTGTCGCCGATGGCGTGGGCGCTGTCGCCGACGGCGTAGACGTTCGGGTGGGAGACCGACCGCATGGTGCGGTCGACGACGATCCGACCGATGTCGGTGACCTCCAGCCCGCCTGCGGCGGCGATGGGGCCGACCGCGAACCCGGCCGTCCATACGGTCGCGTCGGACGCCAGGGCGGTGCCGTCGGCGCACCGTACCCGGGTCGCTTCGACGGCTTCTACGGTGGTGTGCTCCAGGACGGTGATGCCCAGCCGCACGCAGGCCCGGCGCAGGTGGCCGCGGGCTCCGGCGGAGAGCGGGGCGCCCAGCTCTCCGCGCGCGGCCAGGGTCACCGACAGGCCGGGCCGGGATTCGGCGATCTCGGTGGCGGTCTCGATCCCGGTCAGCCCGTCGCCGACGACGAGCACCCTGCCGCTTTCGCCCCGCGCGTCCAGGCTGTCCAGGCGCTCGCGCAGGCGCAGCGCGGCGGGCCGGCCGGTGACGTGGAAGGCGTGTTCGGCCACACCGGGCACACCGTGGTCGGCGACGCGGCTGCCGAGAGCGTAGAGGAGCGTGTCGTAGCCGAGTTCGCCGTCGCCGTCGCCGTCGGCCACGGCCACGACCTGGCGCTCGGGGTCGACGGCGGTGACGCGGGCCAGGCGCAGCCGTATCCCCGTGCCCGCGAAGACATCGGCGAGCTGTGGAGCCTCGATCTCCTGGCCGGCCGCGAGCTGGTGCAGCCGCAGCCGCTGGACGAAGTCCGACTCGGCGTTGACCACGGTGATCTCGGTGTCCGCCGGGGACAGCCGGCGGGCCAGGGTCCCGGCCACGTAGGCCCCGGCATAGCCGGCGCCGAGGACGACGATGCGGTGCTTCATGTCTCGCTCCTGTCGATTCGCTGCTCCCTGTCGGTGACTTGAGCGGAACAGCGCCCCGATTCCTGACAGGAACTGCATGTGGCATGGGTCACAGTCGCAGGGCGTGGAACTGTCGATGCGGATCAGCAACGCGGCCGACGTGTGCAGAAAGCTCACCCCGACCGTGCGTCGGCGCCGAGCAGCGGAGGGCGCCCGGGGCTGCCGGGAACCGGCATGGTGGTCACCGCGGTGTGGGTCTATCGTCGGCCGCGTTGCCGGGGATCTGCCACGGGCGAGGGTGTGAAAGAAGGTGCGGACTCGTGCACGGAAATCCGGTCCACCACTGGATCGCGCTGGCCGTCTCCAGCGTCCTGATGGCGTTGCCGGCGATGGCGATCCTGCGTGGATGGGTGCCGTCGTGGCTGCGCGGACGCACCGGTGGCCTGCGACCTCGTGCCTACGGACTTCTGTGCTTGTACGCCGGCATGCTGGCCAACGGTGTGCCCCGCCTGGCGAACGCCTCGTACGACGTGGTCATGGTCAGCGCGATGTTCGGTATCGGGTCCTTCCTCTGCGCGGGCGTTCTGTTCTTCCTGTCCGCGGTCCAGGACAAGCGGGCCCGGAACTGAGACTCCGGCTCGGTGATCGCTGGCGCGGGGCGCTTCTTTCCCGAGGGTGGGCCCGCGCGCGGCTGTCCGTCAGACGATCAGGCTCGACAGGGCGATGACGCACAGGGCCAGGGGCGACCACACGGCGAACGGTCTGCCTCTGAGCCGCCGGTCGGGGTCCGCGCTCGGACGCAGGCGGGGTGGCGGGCCATGAGTGTCAGGGTGTCGGCCGTCCGCTGTCCTGTGTCGGGACGGCCGAGGATCCGGTTCAGCCGGGCAGGGCCGTACAACCCGGCCATGGGTTGTCGGTGGCCGTCGAAGAACTCCAGCAGTCCGTCCCGCCGCATGTCCACCCGGCTGATCTGCTGCCAGGGCAGGAACATGACGGTCCGGAACCGCCGTATCCACACACCGCTGCGGCCGGCAGTGACTTGCCACATGCCCAGGCGGCAGCCCACCCAGGTGGCGAACAGGGACGCGCAGAACAGGAAGATCCAGTCACCCGGAGAGGGGCGGGCCGTCTCAGCGGCGGCGGGACGGACGACGAGCCAAAGGAACTGGGCACACCACAGGAGGGCGAGGACACGTCCTCCCCAGCCGGCGTGCCAGCTCGGCGGCGCGGCCGGTTGTGCCGTCTCGCGGGCCAGCACGTCGAGCCGCTGTTCGCGGATCCGGTGCCGCTGTCTCTGCGCGCTGTGCGCCGCGTCCGTATGTACGTCATGCACGCGGCGAGACCGGGGACGGTCACTGGATGCCTCCGGGGCAGGTCGAAGCGGACCGCCGACCAGGCTTCCCGGCACACCGAGGGGAACCGTACACGGCCTTCGGCCGTCGCCAACAGTGCTCAGGTCGGCACTTGAAGCAGCCGGGACTTGCCGGGGACCGGCACCGCCGAAGGGCGCGTGCGGATCGGCCGGGCGGCGGCCGGAGAGCCCCGATGCGCCTGCCGGCGGTATGAAGTGGGCATCAAGGGCGCGTAAAGACTGCCGGAACCTGGCAATGTCCGATGCCGGGTCCGTATGGGAACGTCTGTGCGTAGGGGGTCGTCGTACGAAGGAGGGGCCCGCATGAACTGGTTTCTGGGTCTCGGTTTCGCGGGACTGTTGCTGCTCGCCCTTTCGTTCGTCCTCGACGGGCTGCTCGAAGGGGCGTTGGACGGCGTGCTGGACGGTGTTTTCGACGGCTTGCTGTCGCTGCCGGTCATCGCCGGGTTCGTGTCGATGCTCGGGTTCGGCGGCGCGATCGTGCTCGGTACGACGGGGCTGGGGGCGGTGGGGGCCACCGGAGCGGGGACGGTCGCGGGCGTCGGGGCGGGCTGGGTGACGTACCGGTTCAGTCGCGCGCTGATGCGTGACCGGACCTCCTCCGCTCCGCGCGGCGGCGACCTCGTCGGCAGTTCCGCCTCGGTGGTCACGGCCATTCCGGCCGAGGGGTACGGCGAGGTGCTGGTGTATCTCGCCGGGCAGCCGTTGAAGCTCGCCGCCCGGAGCCACGGGCCCGTGGCGCGGGGCGCCGACGTGTGGGTCGAGGCGTCGCTGTCGGCGACCTCCGTCCAGGTCCGGCCCGTCGAGCGCTGACCGGCCTGCTTTCACTGCCACGGTCTCTGTTCCTGATCCGATTTCGTTTTCCGATGTCATTCGTCGCCCTCGGGGGAGGGCTGAAGGGGGATGTGCACCATGAGCCCTGTGCTCGTCGCTGTTGCGGGAGTCGTCGTACTCCTGGTCCTGCTGGCCCTGGTGGTGGTCACCCGCTACAAGGTCGCGGGGCCCAGTGAGGCGTTCATCGTCACCGGACGGCGTGGCAAGAAGTCCACCGATCCGGAGACCGGTCGGGTTTTCACCGACAACAGCGGTCAGAAGGTCGTGGTCGGCGGAGGTGTCTTCGTTGTGCCGTTCGTGCAGCAGAAGTTCACCCTGGACCTGTCCAGCCGGCACATCCCGGTGGCCGTGCGGGGCGCGGTCACGCTGCGCGGGGTGAAGGCCCACCTGGAGGGCGTCGCCATCGTCAAGGTCGGTGGCACCGAGGACTCGATACGGGCCGCCGCGCAGCGGTTCCTGATGCAGCAGGACGGGATCGTCGGCTTCACCCAGGAGGTGCTGTCCGGCGCGCTGCGTTCCATCGTCGGCCGGATGTCGGTGGAGGACATCATCCGGGACCGGGCCGTGTTCGCCGGTCAGGTGGCGGAGGAGGCGGAGGCCAGTCTGTCCGGGCAGGGGCTGGTGCTGGACGCCTTCCAGATCCAGGACATCACCACCGAGGGCTCCTACCTGGAGGACCTCGGACGGCCCGAGGCGGCCCGTGCGAAGCAGGAGGCGGACATCGCCGAGGCGGTCGCCCGACGTGCCTCCGAGCAGGCCCGGCTCAAGGCGGAGGAGGAGATCGCCATCGCGCAGCGGACCTTCGCCCTGAAGCAGGCCGAGATCAAGGCCGAGACGGACGAGGCCGCCGCCCGCGCCAACGCGGCCGGACCGCTGGCCGAGGCGGCCCGGCAGCAGGAGGTTCTCAGCGAGCAGGAGAAGGTCGCCGCCCGCCAGGCCGAGCTGACCGACCGTGAGCTGGACACCAAGGTCCGCAAGCCTGCCGACGCCGCCCGCTACCAGGCCGAACAGGAGGCCGAGGCCCGCCGTATCGCCCTGGTCAAGGAGGCCGAAGCGGCGGCCGACCGGGCCCGGCTCACCGGTGAGGGCGAGAAGGCGCAGCGCGCGGCGCTCGCCGATGCCGTACGCCTCGAAGGCGACGCGGAAGCCGCCGCGATCGCCGCCAGGGGCGCGGCGGAGGCCGGGGCCATGCACCAGAAGGCCGACGCCTTCGAGCGGTACGGCGACGCAGCCGTGCTCCAGATGCTGGTCGAGGTGCTGCCGCAGGTCGTCGGCAAGGCCGCGGAGCCGCTGGCGGCCGTGGACAAACTGACCGTCATCTCCACGGACGGCGCCGGACAACTGACGCGCACGGTCACCGACAACGTCGCCCAGGGCATGGAACTCCTCAGCTCCACCACCGGGGTCGACCTCGCCCAGCTCCTCCAGGGACTCGCCCAGGGGCGGACGCCCAAGGCGGCCGAGACAGCCGAGACCGCAGGGGTCGCCAACGGAAAGGTCGCCATCACCGACTGACCGCGCGCAGTAGCGTCCGAGTGAGCGCACGCACATAACAGGACAGGCCCGGACGGGGGACAACCCGTCCGGGCTTCCGTGTGTGAAGGCGGCGGCACGGCTTCCCCGGCCGCTCATGCCCCTTCGACGAGGCTTCCAACCGGCGTCCGCTGACCACGCCTGCGGCCAGGGGACTGCCCGTCTGTGCCACGAGGGCCGCGTTCCGCGCGGCCCTCGCGTTTCGGGGCTGTCGCCCCGGCGGGCCCTCTCGCGCGCACTCCGGTCCGACGAGCCGGCCGCGGGACAAGGCTGCGTACGG
Organism: Streptomyces sp. GQFP; assembly: GCF_021545335.1. Lineage (GTDB taxonomy): Bacteria > Actinomycetota > Actinomycetes > Streptomycetales > Streptomycetaceae > Streptomyces. Next base: position 6,932,878 of record NZ_CP089312.1, read on the forward strand.
CCTGGCGTCCGCGTCGACGACCAGGAGCGCGGGCAGCCGATCTGTGCGTGGACGGCGTCCTCGCCGGTGGTGATGTACGGGCAGGGCTCCGCGAGTTCACGCGCCGACGGGGTCGGACTTCTTGGCCGTGGGTGGCACCGTGTCGTCGGAGCCGGGTACGCGCGCGAGGTTCTCGACGCGGAAGAGGCGGGCGATCGGTACGTCGGTGGAGCTGTGGGCGACGATCGAGAAGGCGATGCACACGGCGATGAGCGTGAACGCCTCCTCGCCCTGCGATATCCCGGCCTGCAGGACCAGCAGCCCGTACACGACGGAGGCGAAGCCCTTCGGCCCGAACCAGGCCGCGACCAGCTTCTCCTGGCGGGTGAACCGGGTGCCGAGGAGCGACAGCAGCAGCGAGGCCGGACGGATCAGGACGATGGCGAGGACGACCGCGACATACCCGCCGAAGGACAGGTCACCGAACAACTGCGGCGTCAGTAGCGCCCCGAACACCAGCAGAGCCGCGAACTTGGCCAGTTCAGCCAGTGCTTCGCCGAGCGGCTCGAACGCCTCCTTCGCCTCGATCGAGCGCGCGGTGAGTACCGCGCCGGCGGAGAAGGCGGCGAGGTAGGGGTTGGCGTGCGTGAGGTGGCAGGTGGCGTAGAGGATCACGCCGATCGCCAGCGGCAGCAGTGGCTGCAGCTTGGGTTCGGCGCCGAGCAGCCGGAAACGTACGAGTTCGATCACCACGTACGGAAGGACGATGCCGAAGACGAGGCCGAGGAACAGTTCCAGCGCGATCTTCCCGAAGTCGGCCTCGGCGTGTCCGGAGGTCGGCCCGGCGGCGGCGATCAGGATCAGGACGACCGGCAGGGCGAGACCGTCGTTGATGCCGCTCTCCACGTTCAGCAACTGCCGTAGTTTCGCGGGGACTTCCTTCCGCCCCACGATCGCGGAGGCGAACACCGGGTCGGTGGGGGCCAGTACGGCGCCGACCAGGAAGGAAGTCGTCCAGTCGAGGCCCACCAGGTAGTGCGTGATGACCGCCATGCCGATGAACGCGAGCGGCATGCCGAGGCCGAGCGCACGGGCCGGGTTGCGCCAGTTCTCCCGCAACTTGGGGAACGAGACGTGCATGCCGTCGGTGAACAGCACCGCGAACAGCGCCAGATCGGCCGTCACGGACACGATCTCGCTGTCCGGCGTGATGTGGATCAGACCCAGGAACCCGTCACTGACGAGCGCCCCGCCGACCAGGAAGAGGAACGACGTGGACAACACGGTCCGGGCGGCGAGACCGGACAGAAGCACCGCGATGAGCAGCGCCACCCCGAAGACCACGACGAGCACCATGACCAAGACCCCCGATCGACAAGAAGACTGTGGAGAGCTCTCTCCACACCGCCGACCAGGCTTCCCGGCACACCGCGAGGAACCATACATGTTCTTTACGTGACATTGACAGGCCCCTTGCGCGCAACTACCGAGCCCGTGAGCTGCCCGATTCCGGCAGCGGACGTTCTTTGGACGACATGTCACCCAGTGCTGTCGTTCCCCTCGCCCTCGGCGAGGGCCCGTGTCAGACCGGTCTGCCACAGAATCCCCCGCACCTGCTCGTTGGCGTGTGTGAGGACCAGCCGTGCGCCGCGCGCCCGAGCCGCCCGGAGAGCGGTGAACAGGGCCGCGCACCCGTCGGGGCTGAGGTGCGGCACGTCCGTCAGGTCCACCTCCAGGACCTCCGGCCCCGAGTCGATCAGCCGCCCGAGACGCCGGCCCGTCGCCGCCGCGCTTCGCACGTCCAGGTCGCCGTGCAGCCTGACCACCTCATGACCGTGCGGGCGCTGCGGCATGGGACGTGGCCGGTCGCGGTGGCGGAAGGGGAAGAAGCGCACGAGCGGCTCCTGGGGCAGAGGGAAACGTCCGCCGACCAGACTTCCCGGCACACCTGATCGCAGCGTATCGGCACAACCCCGACACCGCCCTCCGGGAGTTGCCGGGGCCGGCAGTGACGTCGTCTCCGCCGGGGCCGGACTCGGGGTACGTGCGCTACAAAGGGCGTCAGCGGCGCATCAAGATCAAGGGGGGGGCGTACATATGGCAGCGCGGGATGTGCCGGAGGAGTTCACGGAGTACCTGGAGGGGCTTGCCGGTGTCCTTGAGGAGGCCGCGGTCACCGGTCGCCGCCTGACCCGGGAGGAACTCCACGCACGCCGGATCCTGGGCGAGCGGGCCGCGGAGGCCGGTCTGGGGCTGCGCGTCATGGTCGCCTCTCACCTGGCCGTCACCCGCGCGAACTGGCCGACGGCCAGGGGCGCGTCCGCGGACAGCGTGCTCGCCGCCGTCGCCCAGGCCCTCGACGCGTTCGCCGAGGGCTACGAGCGGGCGCAGAGGGATGCCGTACGCCAGGAGGAGGCCGCGCGCCGGGAGTTCGTCGACGACCTGCTGTACGGCCGCAGCGACCTGGGCAGGCTCGCCCAGCGCGCGGAACGCTACGGGTTGCGTCTGTCCTACGAGCACGCCGTCGCCGTGGCACGGGGCGAGACCGCCTACGACGAGGGTGACCCGGTCCCGCGGGAGGTGGAGCGGGCGCTGATAGGGCGGTTCGGCGACCGGAGCATCCTGCTGACCACCAAGGACGGCCGGCTCGTGTGCGTCGCGCCCGGTGACCAGCAGGAGGTCCTCACGTACTTCGCCAAGCAGGCGTACGCCGCCATGGGAGGAGGCCAGGTCACGATCGGCCGCCCGCAACAGGGACCGGCCGGCGTCGTTCACTCGTACGAGGAGGCCCTGAACGCCCTCGACCTGGCGGAACGGCTGGAGATCGACGAGCCGGTGCTGCGCGCCGCCGACCTCCTCGTCTACCCCGTCCTCACCCGTGACCGGCAGGCCATGGCCGACCTGGTGGAGAGCACCCTGGGCCCGTTGCGCGAGGCCCGCGGCGGCGCCCAGCCGCTCCTCGACACCCTCACCGCGTACTTCGACTCCGGCTGTGTGTCCGCGGAGGCGGCGCGGCGGCTGTCGCTGAGCGTGCGCGCCTTCACCTACCGCCTGGAGCGCATCCACAAACTCACTGGCGCGGACCCGTCCGAGCCGGTGCACCGCTACACGTTGCAGACGGCGGTGATCGGGGCCCGACTGCTGGACTGGCCGGCGAAGCCCTTCTGACCCGCGTACCGCGAGGCTGCCGGCAGGCCCCGGGCCCCTGCGCCCCCGCGGGAGCCGCAGGACCTGGCGGTCCCAAACGTGATGATGCTCGCAGCGGGCAGCCCTCATCGGGGAGCACTCCGGCCGCATGCGCGGTGCCGCAGCGGATAGTGTGTAAAGAACGCGTCAAGAGACGCGGGGTGTGCCGGGAAGTCTGGTCGGCGTCGAAGGGGCACGTGTGCCCGCAACCCGATGCTACGGAGGCCGCCCCGGATGCCTGCCCCCCGACGTGAGCGTTCCGTCTTCCTCGGTCTGCCGTCCTGGCCGGAGCGGGCGCAGGTGGCCCGCGCACTGCGTACGGAGACGGTCGGCGGCCTGCTGCTGCTGGCGGCGGCCGTGGTGGCGCTGGTCTGGGCGAACACTCCGTGGAGCGACGCGTACGAGCACCTGCGCGACTTCCACTTCGGGATATCCGCGCTCGGCCTGGATCTGTCGGTGGGGCACTGGACCGCGGACGGGCTGCTGACCGTGTTCTTCCTGGTCGCCGGGATCGAGCTGAAACGCGAACTGGTCGTCGGTGAACTGCGGGCCCCGGCCACCGCCGCCCTGCCCGTGGTCGCGGCCCTGTGCGGCATGGCGGTGCCCGCCGGCGTCTACCTGGCCACCACGGGAATCGGCGGCGGCAGCGGGACGGGCTGGGCGGTGCCGATGGCCACCGACATCGCTTTCGCGCTCGCTGTGCTCGCGGTGCTCTCCACCCACCTGCCCTCCGCCCTGCGGGCCTTCCTGCTGACGCTGGCCGTGGTCGACGACCTGGGCGCGATCCTGGTGATCGCGGTCTTCTTCACCAGCGATCTGAACCTGGCCGCGCTCGGCGGGGCCGTGGTCGGGCTGGTCGTGTTCTACGCGCTGCAGCGGTTCCGGGTGCGCGGCTGGTGGTGGTACGTGCCGCTCGGGGTGGTGATCTGGGCGCTGATGTACAACGGTGGCGTGCACGCCACGGTCGCCGGTGTGGCGATGGGCCTGATCCTGCGGACCGTACGCGACGAGGGCGAGGACGCCTCGCCCGGGGAGCGGACCGAGCATCTGCTGAGGCCGGTTTCTGCGGGCGTGGCGGTACCGCTGTTCGCGCTGTTCGCCGCCGGGGTGAGTGTGTCGGCCGGCGCGGTGGGTGAGGTCTTCACCCGTCCGGAGCCGCTGGGGGTGGTGCTCGGGCTGGTGGTGGGCAAGACGGTGGGAATCTTCGCGGGCACCTACCTGGCGGTCCGGTTCACCCGGGCCCGCCTCAACCCCGATCTGGCGTGGGCGGACGTGTTCGCGCTCGCGGTGCTGGCCGGGATCGGCTTCACCGTCGCCCTGCTGATCAGCGAGCTCGCCTTCCCCGACGCGGCCGACGTCGAGCACATCAAGGCCGCCGTGCTCCTGGGCTCACTGATCGCCGCGGTGGTCGCGGCGGTGCTGGTCAAGCGCCGCAACGGGATCTACCGCCGCCTGTGGGAGGCCGAGACCCGGGACGAGGACGCCGACGGCATCCCCGACATCTACCAGCCCACCGCCCGAGGCCGCGCCGGCGGCGGGGGCATGGACTGAAGGAGGGTGGCCATGCGTGCACGGGATCTCGCTGGGCCCGGCCCGTTCGTGACCACGGACGACGACGCGATGAACGTGGCTCGCCTGCCGGCAGAGCGGTCACTGTCGGCCCTGCCGGCCCTCGACACCGGCGGACAGCCGTACGCCATCGTCCCTCGTTCTCAACTCGTCCGGCAGCTCCTCCCCGCCGACATCGCAGAGGACCCCGTACTCGCCCGGATCGCGGGCGCACAGCACCCTGCCGAACTCGCCGAACGGCTGGCCGGACTCACCGCGGCCGAATCGGCGCCACGTCGCCTGTACCCGCCGCCGGTCGTCGGTCCCGACGCCCGCCGCTTGGAGGTCGCGATCCTGATGGCCCGTACTCACAGCCCTCTGGTCGCCCTCGTCGAACGCGACGGCACGAACGTGACGGTGATCGGCACGGTCACCGCCGCCCGCCTCATGCGGTACTTCCTCGAAGGCACGCCGTGAACCCGGGCGCGACGCCACTGATGCCGGTGGTCGTCGCCATTGCCGCGCTGGTGATCAGGACCGCGATCGGTGAGATCCGCAGACCCGGCTCCGCACGGAGACAGTGGGCGTTCCTCGGCAGCGGCCGAGCCATGACCGCCGGGCTGGCCACAGCCCTGGTCGTCGCCGTGACGGGCTGGCAGCAGGCGGGGGCCGCGGTCCTGGCGTGGGCGCTGCTGGCGGGCGGTCTGGTCGCCTTTTTGATGGATCCGCCCCGGGAGTAGGCGCCGGACGCGTGAGTCGGGCATGGGCGTGGAGTTGGAGCGACCTGGTCATGTATCCATGCCCTGGCTTCTGCCGGCGGTGTCACACCGCGGCCTCTCCCTATCTTCGTCGCCGGTGTTCCGCGCAGCCCGCGTACGGGTGAGGACTCCCGCGCCCACGATGACGACGACCGCTCCCGCGAGGACGGCCAGGGCCGTGGTGCGGCCGAGCCCCAAGACCTGTACGGCCCGGCTCGCCATGGCGTTTACCCCTCACGACCTTCGTACGACATCTGTGACGGCCACCCGTGAGCCGCCGTCACGGACGGCTGTCGCTCTCCCGGTCATGGGTCTCGCGTGGACGTCAGGGGCATGGACGCCAGGGTTATTACGAGAACCTGACGTGGCGGCGGAATCCCTTCAGTCACAGGCATCTCGTCGGCAACTCTGGCTCTGCCCGCCACCGTTCGGGGGTGGCGGAGGGCTTGAGGAGCGACGTATGAGCAGGCACACCAGGCGCAGGTCCTCGTTACAGGTCCGGCTGACCGTCGCGGGAGCCGCGGTCCTCGCCACGGCCGCCGCCGTGGCAACGGTCACCGTGGCCTCCGCGGGAGAGACCGCCCGCCGGTACACAGGCTCGGGGGAGGCCGGGGCCGATCACGCCGTGTTCGTGCAGGGCAACGAGCTCGACGGCAACACCATCCACGTCTTCAGGCGCGGTGACGACGGCAATCTGACCGCCGCGGGCCGCTACGCCACCGGCGGCGAGGGAGGCGACCAGGTCGACGCGCCGACCGACTCCCTGGCCTCCCAGGGCTCGCTCGTCTACGACGACCGGTCGGGGCGGCTGCTGGCGGTCAACGCGGGCAGCGGCACGGTGACCTCGTTCCGGGTCGAGGGCCAGAAGCTGACAGACCGGCAGACGGTGGATTCGGGAGGCGACTTCCCGGCGTCGATCGCCGTCTCCGGCAACCTTGCGTACGTCATGAACGCGGGCGGCGAAGGAAGCGTCCAGGGCTTCCGGATCACCGCCGACGGGCTGAAGCCGCTGCGGGGTTCGCAGCGCTCCCTGGGGCTGGACAACGAGAACGTGCCGCTGTTCAGTAGTTCGCCCGGGCAGGTCGCGTTCACCCCGGACGGCCGTGCGCTCGTCGTCACCACCAAGTCCGCGAACACCGTCGAGGTCTTCCCCGTGGGGCGTGACGGACGCCCCGCGCAGGCGCCGGTCGTCAACGAGTCCGCCGGCGGGGTGCCGTTCGCAATCACCTTCGACCAGGACGGCCGGATGCTGGTGGCCGAGGCGGAGAAGTCGACGGTCAGCACGTACCAGGTGCGTCGCGACGGCACCCTCAAGGTCGTGCAACAGCCGCTGGCCAACGGCCAGGAGACGCTGTGCTGGCTGGAGCGCGCCGGTGACTTCTTCTACGGGGGCAACACCGGCAACTCCACGGTCAGCGGCTACCGCATGGACAAGCACGGTCGCCTCACGCTCACCAACGACGTGGGCGTGGCGACACCGCCGTCGGCCCAGTCCCAGGGTGTCATCGACCTGGCCGTGACGCAGGACGAGAAGTTCCTGTACGTGCAGAACGCGGTCTCCGGCACGGTCGACGGCTTCCGGGTCGGCCGGAACGGCTCGCTGACGAAGGTCACGACCGCCACAGGACTGCCCGCCTTCGCCGAATCCGGCATGGAGGGCATCGCCGCGGTGTAAAGGGAAAGCGGCCCCCGTGGTGCGGCGCCCCGGAGTTTCTCCGGGGCGCCGCGTCGCTTCAGGGCAGGGAGCCGGGCGCCCAGTGTGGTGCGACAGCTGCCGAGTGGCTCCGGGCGCGGAGAAACCGATCGCATGGACGGCGTGCGGTTCGTCGCCCCGGGGCCGTCGGGACCCGGCGCGACTCCGTGTACATGTTGGACGTCCTTTGCGACTGCTGTGGTGGCACCCGAGCCCGGGACGATCGTCGTCGGCACGCCCTGCATGGCGTCACGGTCGCCGTTTCCACCCAACGCCCGGCATCCCGACGTCAACCCGCAGGAAGACCGGTTGCGTCGGGATCACGTCGGCGGGGACCCGAACGTGGACGACGAAGCCCTGTTCCGCGCCGACGGGGCTGCCGGGTTCCCGAGCGGGCCGAGCCATGACGTAGGGATCGCGTCACGGACCGTTGAGGCGTGGCCGCGTGGCGGACCTGCGGGTCTCCGCCCTCAGTTTCTCCTCAGGAAAGGCTCAGAGTTCCGTCAAGCGATGGAGCGGTGGCAGGCCCGAGGATCGAGCCGTCCCGGTGACCGGGAGACGAGTGACCGGGATGACTGACAGGGTGCCGATCCGTGTTGCCAGGCGTTCCGGCGCTGATTCGCCGTCGACAGTTGCGCCTCGGTGTCCCGGGCCGCGCGGCCTCGCCCCGCCGGATCGCTCGGTGCCAGGTCCGGTGGTCCGCCTGGCACGGCGAGCGCCGACCGTCCCGGTCACTGCAGCGAACCGAGAAACGGAGATCCAATGATCTACAAGAGCAGGCACCCGGACGTCGCCGTCGTCGATCGCCCGGTCCATGAATGGGTGCTCGGTGATGCGGCGCGGCGCGGAACGAAGCCGGCCATGGTGGACGTGTCCAGTGGGCGCACACTCACCTACGGCGAACTGGCCGCGCTGGTCCGAGGGCTCGCGGCGGGCCTTGCCGCAGAGGGCATCGGCAAGGGTGACGTGGTCGCGTTGCACTCGCCGAACACGGTCCTGTTCCCCGTCGTCCTCTACGCCACCACCACCGTGGGCGGGACGGTGACCACGCTGTCGCCGCTGGCCACACCGGCCGAGATTGCCAAGCAGCTGATCGACTCCGAGGCTCGGCTGATGGTGAGCGTGTCGGCGCTGATTGAGACCGCGCGGGCCGCGGTAGGGGTGGTCAGGCGGCTGACCGGCCGGGACATCGAGATCCTGGTCTGTGACCGGGCCGACGGTCACCGTCCCGTGCTGGAACTGCTCGGCGACGGCGACGTGCCGGCGTACGAGACCGATCCGGCCGTGGACGTCGCCGTACTGCCCTATTCGAGCGGCACGACGGGTGTGCCCAAGGGCGTCATGCTGACCCACCGCAACCTGTGCACCAACCTCGAACAGCTGAACGTCCTGCATCGGGTGGGCGAGAACGACCGCGTCATTGCGATCCTGCCCTTCTTCCACATCTTCGGGCTGACCGCACTGGTCAACAGCGCGCTGCACCGTGGCGCGACCGTGTATGTGCACGCCCGCTTCGACATCGACGCGTTCCTGACAAGCTTGGAACGCGACCGCATCACCCACGCCTACGTAGCCCCGCCGGTGATGCTCGCGCTGGCCAAGCACCCCGCGGTCGGGAACCTGGACCTGTCGCATCTGCGGCGCGTCATCTGCGCGGCGGCGCCGCTCGACGCCGGACTGCAGGCGGCGGTGGCCGACCGGCTGGGGGTGGAGGTCGGGCAGGCGTACGGCATGACCGAACTGTCCCCCGCCTCGCACATCCACGCCGACGGCAACCGGGACGAGCCCGTCGGGTGCGTGGGGCATCTGCTCCCGTCGACGCAGGCGCGCCTGGTCGATCCCTTCACCGGGCAGGACGTGGCGGAAGGCGAACCGGGCGAGGTGTGGATCCGTGGGCCACAGGTCATGAAGGGCTACTTCGGCCGCCCGGAGGACACCGACGCGACCGTCGACGCCGAAGGATGGCTGCACACCGGTGACATCGGCCGGGTCGACGAGGGCGGGAACTGGTTCATCGTCGACCGGGTCAAGGAGCTCATCAAGTACAAGGGCTACCAGGTGGCGCCGGCCGAGCTCGAAGCCATCCTGGTGCAGCATCCCGGCATCGCCGACGCGGCCGTGATCGGCGTCAGTGACGAGGAGGGCAACGAGATACCCAAGGCGTTCGTGGTGCCCATGACGGGGGTGCCGATCTCCGCCGCCGAGGTGATGGCCCACGTCGGGGGCCAGGTCGCCCCGTACAAGAGGATCCGCCGGGTCGAGTTCATCGAGGCGGTACCCAAGGCGGCCTCCGGGAAGATCCTCCGGCGGCAGTTGCGGGAACGGGAGCCGGCGCGCTCCTGAGCGGTGTCCGTGCTCGCCGGCCCGGCGCTACCTGGGCGCCCCCAACTCCCGCAGATTAAAAGGATGTTGTAAAGTTTTGGTGTGGACAGCGCGGTTTACCGGTTCGGGCAGTACGCGTTGGATGCGGACCGCCGTCGACTCAGGCATGACGGGCAGCGGGTCGACGTCGAGCCCCGGGCCCTGGAACTCCTGTGCCACCTGGTCGAGCAACGCGGCCGCGTCGTGCCCGAAGAAGAACTGCGCGACAGGGTGGGCCACGGACACCCTGTCGGCGAGGCGGCATTCGCCACCTTGCTGCGCACGGCCCGTCTCGCGATCGGTGACAGCGACACACGGCAGCGGCTGATTCGCGCCGTGCCCCCGCACGGCTATCGGTTCGTCGCGCATACGACGGTGGCGTCCACGACTCCGGCCGCCATGCCCACGGCCCCCGGCGTCCCGGCAGGAGCGGAGGCGGACCACGAGGTCATCCGGTTCTGCCGGTCCGCCGACGGCACCCGCATCGCCTACGCGCTCACCGGCGAGGGCCCGCCCCTGGTGAAGACCGCCAACTGGCTGACCCACCTCGACCTCGACCGGACCAACCCGATGTGGACACACTGGTTCGACGGTCTCACCCGCGGCCGGCAGCTCATCCGCTACGACGAGCGGGGCTGCGGCCTCTCCTCGTGGGACATGGGCAGCTTCACCCTCGACAACCTGGTCGCCGACCTCGATGCCGTGGCCGATGCCGTCGGCCTCGACCGTTTTCCCCTGCTCGGGGTGTCACAGGGCGGCGCGGTAGCGGTCGCCTACGCCGCGCTTCGCCCCGAGCGGGTCAGCCATCTGATCCTCACCTCCGCCTATGCCCGGGGACAGCAGATCCGTGCGGGCAATGACGCCGAGCGCGATGCCGCCGAGGTCGACCTCAACATCGCCCGCGCCGGATGGCGTTCGCAGGACAGCAGCTTCCTGCGCTACTTCGCCTCGCAGTTCCTCGCCGACGCCACTCCCGCGGAGTGGGACGCGTTCGCCGCATACCAACGGCAGACGACCTCCCCCGCCAACGGGCTGCGCTTCCTGGAGGAGTTCACCCGGATAGACGTCTCCGGCATCGCCCACCGGGTGACCTGCCCCACGCTGATCATCCACTCCCGCGACGACGCGCGCGTCCCCGTCGCACAGGCCCTGGAACTGGCCACACTCATCCCCGACAGCCGGCTGATCCTGCTCGACAGCCGCAACCACCTGTTCACCGCCGACGACCCGGTCTGGCCCACCTTCCTCACCCACCTGGACAACTTCCTCTCCGAGTAGCCCGGCGCAGGGGGAAGGTCCCAGCGGGGTGCGGTGCGCCGACGTGTCGGCGACTTCGTACGGATGCGGGCCCGCACTCCGGTGGATGCGGCGGTGGCACAACAATCCCTGACCATGCCGCGGAAAGCACCGCGAGGCCCTCCGAAGAAGGCCCGGACGAACACACCGGTGCCGCCGCAGCCGGTCCGGCTCCGCCGCGGCAGCACCGGGAGGAAGGCGAGACGGGCGAGGGCCCACCGGCACAGCGTCGGCCGGTGGGCCCTGTTGCCCGTCAGGTGACGGTTACTGCTGGATCTCGGTCACGTCGGACTCGGTCAGGACCTTGGGATCGATCCCCATGTCCTGCGCGGCCTCGATCTCCTCGTCCGAGAACGTTCGGGCCACGACGATCCTGGTGCCGTCGGCATGCGGGAAAGTGCGGCCCCGGTAGTTGCCGGAGTTCAGCTTCAGGTTCTGGCCGGTGACCAGGGTGCCGTCGGCCCGGAGGGGGACCAGCAGATGAGTGTCGGTCCACAGCGCGCCGGCATGGTCGGACGGCACGTCGTACGACACGCTCACCGTCTTGTTCTCGAAGGCGGACACGCTGTAGCGCGAGGCGAACCCGAGTTCGAGGGACGCGCTCACCGTGGCTTCCGCGTAGGCGCTGGCCCCCATGCCGAAGGGCTTCGCCGACGCCTCCACGCCCACCGTGGCACTGACGGAGATCCCGACGTTCTGCGAGAACTCCTGTCCCTGCTCCTCCGAGACGCCCTGCTGGATCGCCTCGCTGATCGCCCCGCCGCCGGATCCCCGGAAGTCGACGTGGCGGACCAGGTCGTACTGACGCTTGCGCTCGATCTTGTAGAAGGGGGAGTTGGCCACCTTCCACGCCTCGGTGCGCCCGTCGTCCTTGACCATGTGGTACGGCACGGTCACGGTCCGGTCGGTGACGATGGACCGGGGCGGCGGCGGGTTGTAGGACGTCAGGGTCAGGTCCGGGTCGTAGTCGGCCTTGTCGACGACGGCCGGCAGGTCCAGCACCCAGGTCACGGCCGTCGGCGCGTGCTGTGTGTCGGGGCCGAAGCTGAAGGCCGAGGTCGGCAGGAGCAGATGCTCCTCGGTGTCATCGACGGGGAGCAGCGGGTTCGTGACGGCCCACAGGGCCTGGCCCGAGCCGTTGGCCTGCAGCGGGAGCCGGCCGAGTTCGCCGCGGCGTACATAGGCGCGGCCGGCGTGCTCCTTCTTGACGCACATGAGACCCAGCGCGGAGGCGTCGGGCTTGACGGCGGCCCCTTCGCCGGCCGCGCGCATCGTCACCACGTCTCCCAGGGAGACATAGCCGACGGGCGGGACGGGACGCCAGATGACGGCCCTGATGAGCCCGCTCCAGGGGGCGTCGCCCGCGAATCGGCCCACCCGCTGGAAGTCCACGGGCGGCCGGAGCAGATCCTGGCCCGAGGAGCGGTCCCTGACCAGGAGCCCACCGACGTTGCCCGCCCACGTGGACGGGCTCGTGTGGGCGAAGACGCTGCCCAGGATCTTCCACTCCCCCTCCCTTACCGGGACTCCGGTGTGGAAGTACGGGCTCACGTTCCACTCCGTGGTGTAGGCGATCTCCAGGTCGCCATAGCGCTGAGTGATCATTTTTCTGGGTTCCCCCCTGTGTCTTCTGATACGGCGTCCGTGAGTCGGCGGACGACTTCACGGACGCCGGTGGTCTTGTCGGGCCGGCATGCCGGCCCGCGCGATCGGTGTGCGATCAGCCGATGACGATGTCGCAGTCGGCCCTGCCGCTGGCGGCGATGTCGGCGAAGTCCGCCTGGATGGCGGGGTCGTACGCCGCCGAGCTGATGCTGCGGGTCTTCTTGCCGGGCACGGCCTTCTTCCCGGTCGAGTGCGTGACCTCCGCCGCACCCCACGTCAGGTCACAGGTCCAGTGGAAGGTACGGACGAGCAGGTTCGAGTTGTACCCGCTTCCCGCGATCGACCAGTTGCCGTCCGCCTTCACCACGAACGTGACGTTTCCGTTGACGCCCCGGCTGCTGTCGCTCGTGGCGAACGTGATCGACTGGCCGTCCGACGCGACCGTCTTGGTGGTGTCGTTGGCCTGCGCCGGAAGCGTTCCCAGCAACAGGGAGCCCAGCCCGGCCCCCGTCGCGATCAGCAGCGCCAGCCCCCGGCGAGTCCGGACCTGGCCGGACGTCCTGGTGTTGTCGAGTCGCATCTTGTGTCCTTCTCTCTCGTGTGTGTCTGTGTCTGAGGTGAGTACCGGGCTGGGGAAGACACCCCCACGACTGCTCTTCGGCCCGGCACATCTCCAGCATCGGGTCCGCCGACCGGCAAGACTTGGTGGAGGTCTGAGGCATGTCTGAGGGTGAGCTGAGGGCGGGCTGAGGGTGTTTCCCTCATGGGCGAGCCGGGTTGACGGGGAGTGTGTGAGCACCACGTCCGGCGAGCCGGACGCAGACGGGGGTGTGTGAGGCTGCCCGGATGTTTCCCGCGTGGGGCCCGATGCCGGTCGCCGAACACCGGAAACAGCAGACAACCGGAGATCGCGACACCGGCCTACGGGGGCGGGCTGACCACTCGTCCCCACCACCAGCCCGGCGACACGGTCTGAGCGGCGCATGGTGCCGCAGCCCGCCCGCAGGCCGGCGTGGGCCTGCCCGGGAAAACAGGCTGAGCAACTCTCAGGGCAGCCCACGCACGGCGCGGGAAGATCAGGACGTTGCCGTCACCGGGGAAGTCCGCGGCCGCCGGCTTCGCCGCCCCGCGCGCCAGGCAGCCAGGACCGACTTCGTCGGCCCGAGCCGTTGATGACGTGGTCACGGTCGTCCGGGTCCTGCCGGCCGCCACCCGGCCCCTCGGCCCGCAGACGGCCGGCCACCTGCCCCAGCTCGGCGCCGCCTTGGCCGTCGGCTGCTGAGGCCACGCGGCTCACTCGGTCAGGAAGGCGTCGATGTGCGACAGGAACTCGTCCCAGGCCGGTTCGAACGCGGTGAGCAGGTGGCTGCGGCTCTTGAGCAGGACCAGCTGGCTGTCGGGAATGAGAGAGGCCAGCTCGTTGGCCTGCGAGACCGGCACCCGCTCGTCGTCGCGGGAGTGGAGGATCAGCGTCGGACAGGCCACCCTTTGGGCGATGTCGGACACGTCGATCCGGGCGAACTCCTCAAGGAAACGGACCCCGTTGGACGGCGAGGTCGTCTGCCGCTGGAAGGCGGTGAACTCGTCCCAGTCCGCCGGTGTGCCGTCGGGCAGGAACTGCGAGGCGAAGACCCGCAGGAATCTGGGGTCCTGGTGGATCCATCCCACCCGGGCCACATCCAGGTCGAGGGCCGCCTCGGCGCTCTCGGTCTCGCTCCGGGCCCGGACCTGCCGTCCTCGGGCGTAGGCCCCGGCGAGGATCAGCCGGCTGACCCGCTCCGGATGGCGTGCGGCGTAGGCCACCGCCACGGCACCGCCCTGCGACACCCCGAGCAGAGGGAACCGGTCGAGCCCCACGGCCTCGACCACGGTCTCCAGGTCGTCGACCCAGTCCTCGAACGTGAAGCCGGGCACCACCCAGTCGGAGAGGCCGCACCCGCGCTCGTCGTAGCGGATCAGCCGGCGCTTGCGGGCGAGCCCGCCCAGCCAGTGCGACCACACCGGAGTCGTCCACTCCAGGTCGAGATGGGACATCCAGTTGGCCGCCTTGAGCAGGGGCGGGCCCGAGCCGACGGCGGCATACGCGATGCGCGTGCCGTCACCGGCCCGGCAGAACCGGATGGTCTGACGATCGCCGCCGCTCGGCCCGTCGGCTGTCGTCTTCTCGGCGCCGGTCCCCTGTTCGGTGCCTGCGGACGGGGACGGGGTGTCACCGACGGCTGTTACCGGGGCCACGAACTGACAGCCCCGCCGGTGCACGGTACGGATCAGCTGCTGACGGCTGCCGGTGTCCCCCACGGCCAGACGCGCGGTCCGCAGCGCCGTCGTGAGGGCGGCCTCGCTGACGAAGCGGTCACCCCACACCTCGTCGAGCAACTCGCTCTTCGGAACCACCCGGTCCCGGTGTTCGACCAGGTGGCACAGCAGGTCCAGAGCCCGGGGCTCGACATGGACCGGCTCGCCGGCCCGTAGGAGCTGATGCCGAGCAGTGTCCAGCTCGAACTCCCCGAAGCGATACTTGTCCCCCTCCACCTTTGCAGCGTACAACAATCCCCCCCCTGGGCGTACACATGTCCGAGCACGGCTGGATCGGGGCCGGCGGAACGTCGACCGGTCCTGGTTCGTGGGCATCCGGGCCGGCCTGTGTTCTGGGGCCAGTCACTCCATGTCGTGTGATGCCGTGGTACGGGCCGGCCGGTGCTCCCTGCGGCAGGGGTGAGTGGCCGCCGGTGAGGGTGCGTACCGATCGTCGGCGCTGCTGCACCACTGGTGATCCCGGCGCGTCCGCCGGGGCGGAGGGTGGTGGCGACGGTCGGCTCGCGGGTGACGACGGAATGATGGGGGAGCCCGCCGACGGCCGCTGTGCCGTCCTGGGTCGCGCAACCGTGCCGGTCACTCCTGGGCGCCGGACGGCTGGCGGCCGTCGGCTCGGCCCCCTGAAAGATAATTGCATAGTGCAAAATCGAATGCCAGGGCTGAGGGTGCCCTCGGGGGCTTTCCGGCCGGGGTGCGGTTTCCGGGGTGTGCATGGTGCGGTGGCCGCGGCATCGTGCACACCCCGCCCGGCGATTCTCGTCGGGCGGACGTCGTCCGGGGTGTCGAGTCGCACGAAGGGGATGGGCGGCCCGCCTCGCGGAACGGCGCCGCGCCGTTCTCCCGAGGCAGGAAGCGGGAGGGGGTGTGTGGTGGCGATTGGCCACCCGGGCGGCGGCCTACGGGCGGCGGCGCAGGTTGCGGTACCGGACCGCCCTCGGTCCGAAGGTGCGCGCCACCGTTCGCCTGCCCCCTGCCGGATTGTGGGTGGCCACCTCCAGGGCGGCAAGGCGGTCTGTTCCAGTGGTGCGGCCGATGCGCCGCGGCGGGAGGAGCCATTCGCCGCAGACCATTCCGGGCCTGCGCGGAACAGCCGGATCGGCAGTCGCAGGGCGGAGCGGCGTCATCGGCAAGGGAGTTGGGGGTGATGTGGGGTGGCGGTGTCCGGGTGCCTCATCGTTTCCTCCGCGGGGCGGGGGATGTCGGTTTTCGGCCTCGATCGGTTAAAGGGGCAGGGCGAGCCCGTGCCCTCGCCGCCACCGTTGCATAGTCTAAAGGTTGGGGAGGGGCGCCTGGGCAGGGCGGCTCTACAGGGTCGCGACACCGCTGGAGTACGCCATGACCGCGAAGAAGCCGCCGTCCAACGGAACGTTGCTGTCCTGCATGCCGGTCGCGGTGATGGCCGTGGTGACGGGGATGGACGTCGTGGCCGGGCCTGGGGTCGGGCTGCTGCCGTTGGTGTCGCTCGGGCCGGCCTTCTCCGGACTGCTCGGGGGATGGCGGCGTACCGCCGTGATCGGCGTGGTGGCGCTGCTGCTGTGCGTGGGACTCGGCCTGTACGACGGGCTGTTCGCGGAGAGCCGGGGCTTCGCGGCCCTCGGGTCGGTGGCGGGTGTCACCGGTGTGGGTATCGCGGCCGCGGTGATGCGCTCGCGCCGGGAGGCGGAGCTGGCCGGCGTCCGCTCGATCGCCGAGGTCGCCCAGCGGGTGCTGCTGCGGCCGGTGCCATTGACGGCGGGCCCGCTGCAGGCGGCGGTGTCGTACACGTCCGCTGTCGCCGAGGCGCGGATCGGGGGCGATCTGTACGAGGTGGTCGCCTCGCCGCACGGTGTCCGAGTGATCGTCGGAGATGCGCAGGGCAAGGGGCTGGCCGCGGTCGAGACGGCCGCCGTGGTGCTCGGCGTGTTCCGGGAGGCCGCCCACGACGAGCCCGACCTGGTGGGGCTCGGCGAGCGGCTGGAGCGGAGCGTGGCCCGGGAGCTGGAGGGGGAGAAGTCCGTCACCGCGATCCTCGCCGAGATCGGCTCCGGCCACGAGGCCGTGTTCCTCAACTACGGCCATCCGGCCCCGATGCGCGTACGCCGGGACGGCACCGCCGACTTCCCGCAGCCGTCCTCCTTCGCGCTTCCCCTGGGGTTGGGTGCCCAGGGGGCGGACGGCCCGAAACCGTATCCGGTGGCGTTCGGGCCCGGCGAGCAGCTGCTGCTGTACACCGACGGTGTCACCGAGGCCCGTGACGAGCACGGCTCGTTCTACCCGCTCGCCGACCGGGCCCACCTGCTGAAGGACCTCGACCCGCACAGCGCGCTGGACGCGCTGCGCGAGGACGTGCAACGGCATGTGGCCGGGCCGCCGCACGACGACGCCGCGATGCTCCTGCTGCGCTACCACGGTCATGGAAAGGGAAAATCTGTTCCCGCCGATTGAGTGCGCGGGTGCCTCAACGCGTAGAAAGGGAGGCATGGCGGAGCGTAAGACCCCTCTGAGGGGCATGGACGATGTCGATGCGGTCACTCGTGCGGTGCTGACCGCGTCGCGGTTGCTGGTGGCGGTCTCGGCACGCTCCCTGGCCGCGGTCGAGGAAGGGGTGACGCTCCCTCAGTTCCGCATGCTGGTGGTGCTGTCCACCCGTGGTGCCACCAAACTGGTCGTCCTCGCGGATCTGCTCCAGGTGGCGCCGTCCACCGCCATGCGCATGGTCGACCGCCTGATCGCGGCCGGGCTCGCCGACCGTCAGGTCAACCCGGACAACCGCCGCGAGACCATGCTCCAGCTCACGGACGAGGGGCGGCGCACCGTCGAGGACGTCACCGCCCGTCGTCGGGCCGAGATCGCGGCGATCGTCGAGCGGCTCGGTCCGGAGCAGCGAGGGGCACTCGTCGCTGCGCTGACCGCGTTCAACGAGGCGGGCGGAGAGCCGCCGGCCCCGGCGGCGGACGACGCGGAGCTGTATCCGCTGGGCTGGGTGGACACGACGGTGGGGCGCGGGGCCTGAGGCCCCGCGCCCCGTCCGCTGTCCGCTGCCCGCGATTCGTTGGACCGCCCTGTGTCACCTTTGACGGGTTTTGCATAACGCAAGGGAGTCGTGAAGAGTGGCGGCGGGGATGATGTCCGGGCCCCGGCTGCCGGATCCCGGCAACATACGCCGCTCCAGGATGTCCAGCTGAAGGCGGCGCGGGCCGCTGGGCCGGGCACCACCATGAGGGCGCCGCGACTCGCGGACAACGGACGACCCGGGGGTGGAGAAGCGGATGCCGAAACCGCGCCGACGACCGCCCGCGGCGGAAGCGGGAATGATGCCTCTGATGTCCCACCTGAGGACAACCGTGTGGGGGCCCGCAGAGTTCGTCGGCCTGCCCCCGCGACGGCTTCTCGCCGAGGGGCTGTTCGCGGGGATCCTGACCGCAGGCGCGATCATCGGCGTGGGGGTGGCGGGGGTGTGGACCGGGCGGCCCGCCCTGGCCAGTGGGGAGGCCGGGCTGGTCGTGGCCGTCGCGCTGGGTGTGTACCTGCTCGTGACCGGGGCCGGGCGGGCGCTCGTCGGGATCGTCACGGTGCTCGGGGCGTGCCTGGCTCTGCTGACGCCCCAGGCCGCCGTGGGACTGGTGCTGGAACAGCGGGGCCGTGTGCAGTCCGTGGTGGTGACCTCGGTCGACGGCGGGCCGGGCGCCGGCATCCGGGACGGCCGCTACCTGTGCTCGGTGACCGGCCCCGAGGGCGTCCCTCTCGGCACGAGGATCTGGCGGGGCTGTCGGGCCTCGACCCGGCCCGGGGACGCGCTGACGATCGTGTACGACCCCGAGGGCAGGGTTCCGCCCCGGGGCGTGGCTCCCGAGGCCGGGCACGGCCTCCTGACCGGCGTCGTCGCCCTGGCGTGCGCACTGGTCGTCGGGTGCGCGGTCGCGGTCGTACGTTCCTTCCGGCTGAGCCCCGCCCCCGCGCCGACCGGCAACCGGCCTCGTCCTTCCGCCGGTTGAGGACGAGGCCGGGGCGGTGCTGCGTCTTCCCGGGGGCTGAGACATCGGCGGCTGCCACCGTGGGCCCCTCGGTCCCCCAGCAGAAGAGCAGGTCAGCAGGTGTGACCGGCGCGGACATCGCGAGGCGGACCTGAGTGAACCGGCGGCTGCGCGTCACTCCGACGTCGACGCGGCGGCTGTCGGGCTGGCCGTCGGGGCGGTGGTCTGTACGTCCAGGTCCGGGCGCGGCTTCAGAACGACGATCGGGGATCCCGGCTGGGGGACGGGCGGGGTGACCTGCTCCTTGGGGAGTTTCGGGGGGTTCGTCTGCTGGTAGTTGACCTGGTCGTGGTTGACCAGCCCGGTCTTCTCCAGCACGGTGATGTGGTCGAGCACGGTGTCGTTGGCGAGATCGGCCAGTTGACGCACCAGGGTGTTGCGCGTAGTGGCGCGGATCTTGGCGATGGTCGGGAAGATCTGGCCGTGGGTGACGCGCATGATGGTGACAGCGGTGGAGTCGAACTCCCTGCCGGTGGCCGAGTCGACGGTCGCCACGAACTGCTGCTGTTGGGGGCTCGCCTGGTTGTTGAGGGTGATGCCCAGTTCGGGGGCGATCTTGCGGCACATCTCGTCGAGTCCGGCGTGCCCGACGATCAGGTGCTCGCCGGCCTCCTTCATCTCCGGCGTCGTACCGCGTTCCATGACCATCTCACCCAGCGGGTACTCCCAGAGTCCGGCGGAGCGGACCTTGATGACGAAGTCCCGGTCGGCCTCCGTCAAAGGACCGGACGACGTGTTGGCGATGATCCGTTCCGAGTTCGTGGCCGTGTTCTCGATGCCCAGCATGGCGGGGTAGGCGAGCGCGGCGAGGGTCAGCAGCAGACCGCCGCCCACGAAGATCGTTCCGATGTTCCACGTACGAGGCATGGCAGCTCCTGGCAGCGGGTGGCCGCACCGGCGGGTCCGACGTGGTGCACCGGACCCGTTGGAACGGCTGGGTCTCCAGGGGGTACGGATGACGGCGGCGAAAGAATCATTGCTCTGGGTAAATTTTGCAGTGTGCTTGAAATGAGTGGTCGAGCGATACGGCGTGGATCGCTTCCACCTGCGAGAACGTGGCGGGACGGCACCTCGGCAACAAGATCCAGGCGTGCGTCATGGAGGGATGCCCGTCGGAGGTCTCGATGCACGCTGATATCGACGTCGCCGTGAGCGATACTCGGACGGGAAGCGCGTCATCCTCAACGACATGGACCAGCCCAGTACTTTGAGGAGAAGCGGCGCGAGCCGGCGGAAGGAATCAACGGGATCGTGGCAGGGCCGAACGACGACGATGGCTTCCGCCATGGCGACGACAACCACCCAGCTCTGCTGGTGGTTCACGGGATCAGACCTGCCTCAGTCGTGAGAGCTACCACCCGAACCAGGCCGGTACCAGTGCTTACGCCCAGGCGTTCATGACCATCGGCCCCACCGCAGCTGTCACATCAGAGGATCAGTGAGCAGGGGTATGTCCGATCGCGCCACTGTGGCGTGGCCGGACCGCGTCACGATGCCATCCCCAGGGTGCCTCGTCGCCATCATGGCCCCGACCCTCGCGGTGCTGCTCACGGCCTCGGTCCTCATGGCCATGCACCACCGCCAGGAAAGTGCGAATGACCGCAACAAGAAAGCGGCCCTGCGCAGGACGGTCACTCAGGCCCGGTCGTACGCGCATGACGTGCTGGCGAAGGCCCCGGACGACCATCCCTGCCGGGAAGCCGTGCGCGGCATCACCGAACGGCACGACGGCAGGCTCATCTCCTACTCCTACGCGCGATCGGGCGGTTCGCTGACCATCACCGTCCGCTTCTTCGCGGAGTACGAGGACACCAGCATGTTCGGCGTCTCGTACTCCCGGGCCCATCGTTGCTACTCCTTCGAGTTTCGGAGGGACGCCGAGGGCGGGCTGCGGGAGAGGACAACTCCGCTTGAGAAGTGCGATGTCGCCTGATCGGACATGGATCAGCGCCGTAGTCATCGGCGCTGATCCTCGCGCGCGAGGAAGGTTTTCCCACCACCCACCACCCACCACCTACCGGCAAACGGAGGACGTGTACGCCGCAACGATCGGCCGCACGCGCGCGGGGCGCTACGCCGGACGACTCGACGGTGCACGTACGCGTTGTTGTCGTCCGGCGGTTCGGGCCACAAGGCCGGTAGCCCGCCGGAGCAGAGGGCGGCCGGTGGGCGTCGGGGTTTGCGGCGACGCGTTCCGTACGGGCCCGCTACCGCGGATGCGGGCTGTCGGAGCCGGTGTCCGTGGCGGCGGGGGCGTCCAGGAGGGGTTTCCTGCCGGTCCGGGGGATCCGCACCAGGCCGGCACTGCGGATCGTGATCGGATGCCCTGCCCGGTCTGTCGTGATGAGGGCGAGTTCGCCGCTGTCGTACGGGGCGCCGAGCACGACCGCTTCGTGCAACCGCGTGTCTACGAAGGGGAGTTCCTCCTTGCCAGCGCCAGCGTGTCCGGTGTGGTTCGCCGGTTCGTCGCTGTCGGGGAGCGGCGCCGTGCACAGGCAGGTGAAGAGCGGGGTGCGGCCGGCCGTGTCGTCCGCCGCGTAGACCCAGATACGGCCTTCGTGGTCGGTGAGGTTGAGCGCGCGCAGGACCGGCATCGGTGCGCGACTCAGCGCCACAGTACGGCGGCGGGCGAGGACGCCCACCGTGAGCAGGGACAGGGCGGGCAGTCCGGCGGCCAGGGCCAGCAGCTGCGGGCCGAAGGCGTCGTACGGCTCGGCCGCCAGGCGCCGCCACGAGCTGTCCTCCAGTACGGTCACCGTGATGCCGACGCCGTAGTCCTCGGGGTAGAGCGCGCCGACGGTGATGTGCCGTCCCTCGTCGGTGCGGACCCGCACCGTCTCGTCGTCGCGGCCGGTCACCTTCGCCGTGATGTGTACGGCGAGGGCCGCGCGGTGCTCGTCCGCGCGGATGCCGTTCAGCCCCGACACGACCGCACCGGCTGCCAGCGCACCCAGGACCAGGCCGGCGGCGAGCGGGAGCCATCCGCGCGTGAGCGGGCCTACGGGCTCCGACAGGCGGTGCCGCACTCCGGCAGCCTGTTGCGCGATCCGCCGCTGTCTGGACCGGGCGGCCAGCCGCTCGCGGGCCGCGGTCCAGCCGAAGGCAAGAGCCCCGATCACGGCGCCGTTCGCGACCTGGGACATCCGCCCGGCGTCCGGCACCTCACCCCATGCCACCATGGCCGCCAGAGTGGGTGCCGCGATCAGCGTGAGTTCCGGAAGCCGGGCGAGCCAGTACAACAGGCCTATGGCCAGGCCCACTTGCACCATGCCGCTCCAGTCCGGGCCGCAGGGAGCCGCATCGCTGCACCGTGGCACCGGTTCCACCGCGATCGCCCATACGACAGTGATCAGCAGCGCCGGCACGGACCATACGGGCCGGGCCCAGGACGCCGGGCCGGCCTGGGTCCATCGGGCAGCGTCGGTGGACGACCAGGCGGGCGTACTCGCCGGAACGGAGCCGGAGGGTATGGGGACGGGAGTTTCGGACACGCGTGGATTATGCGTGAATCCGCAACCACCGCGGGGGACCCCACTCACGCCGTGGAACAGGTCACGTAAAGAAGTTGTGAGATGTCGGGCAACCTTTTGTGTTCGATGCGGGTCAAGTCTGCGAACACATCGGTCACTCCTGTCTCTGAGGTTCGCATGAAGCTTCGTCGTTCCCTGGCCCTCGCCGCCGCGACGGCTGCGATAGCCCCGGCTGTCCTGCTCGCGGCCCCTGCCGCGTACGCGACGGACGACCCGACGCCGACGGCCGGCGAGACGACCGTGACCGAGGAGGAACCGACGCCCGCGCAGGACGACACCGCGCCGGCCACCGACGACGCGACCCCGACCGAGGGGGCCACGCCGACCGAGGAAGAGACCGCCCCGGAGACCTCCGAGCCGGCCACGCCCACCGCCTCGGCCTCCCCGTCCGCCTCTCCCTCCGCCTCCGTCTCCGCTTCGGCCTCCGCGACGGCCACGGCCGCGCCGGGCCCGGTGGAGTGCGAGGTCGACGAGGACCTGCAGGTCGACGAGGATCTCCACACCGGCCTGTCCGGCCTGCCGTCGAAGATCGTCGCGGGCAGCGGCTTCCACGGCTTCAAGCTCGACGTCAAGAACACCGGCAGCCACAGCTACCAGCGCGTCGACCTCGGCGTCTTCGCCGCCCAGGTCGACGAGGACGACTTCTTCATCGACACCGGCTACCTCACCCTGCAGTACAAGGACCCGGCCACGGGGCAGTGGACCGACATCTCCCTCGACGAAAGCGACGAGGGCGCCGGCTACCTCGGCTACACCGACATCAAGGCCAAGGAGTCCTTCTCCATCGGCCTGCGCCTGGCCGTGGACAAGAACGCCCCCTCCGGCCTCGGCTTCGCCATCAGCATCGGCATGTACGCCGATGACGAGGGCAACTGCGTCTACTCCGGCGACGCCAGCTACTACGAGTTCGACATCCTCGCGGCCGGAACCGAGCCCGGCGACGTCGACGACTCCGAGCCGCAGGGCGGCAGCGACCCCCTGCCGAACAAGCCGTCCGGCAACACGCCGATCGACCCGCAGGGCAACCTCGCCGACACCGGCGCCGGCTCCATGCTCCCGGTCATCGCCCTCGCGGGCGGCGCCGCGGTCGCCGTCGGTACCGGCGCCGTCTTCCTGGTCCGCCGCCGCAAGACCGGCAGCACCGGCGTCGCCGCCTGACCGCCGTCCCAGCCCGAAGGGGGTCACGCCCGCCGACCGCGGGTGCGGCCCCCTCGCCGTACTGCTCCGGCGGACAGCGAACCGCCCGGGCGCCCCGCATCCCCGCAGAGGGACCGCCGAGACCAACCGCTCGGATGCCTCTCGCCCGTAGCCCCCGTCGCAGCGCAGTCGGCTATGAGGTGCCATCCCCTCGCGAGCGAGGCGGCCGTGTCAGCGGTGTCCGCACTCTTTGGCAACCCGGTCAAGGAGTTCCAGTACGTCCTTTGGGGGCGCGGGGTCGATCTCGCGCAGCTCGCTGAGGGCGGCGTGCCCCGCCATGACCACCGCCTTGGGATAGCGGCGGGCCAGTGGATAGAGCTGCCGGTCGGCGAGGTGGGGCCATACGGCGGCTGCCCGCACCAGACGCAGGACAGCAGGGGTATCCCGCACCAGCCCGAAGGTGTGCTCCTTCGAGTACGGCTGCTGTGCAGCCAGGACTTCCTCCCCGGCCTCCCAGCTCGTCTGCCGGTTATGCTCTTCGGCCTCGCGTTCCTCAGGGGACAGCAGGCCCAGCATGTGGAACGGAGCACCGGCGGCCCACCCGTCCGCAGGTATGAACATCTCCTCAGACCCACCAGGGACGAACATTCCCAGGAACTCCTCCGCCACGCACGCGGCCAGCGGCGCGAGACAGTGGTCAAGATCCGGCGGCGGGTAGCACCTCGCGTGATCGACCACGGCCTGCTGTGTCCCCACCTGGCAGCCGACGCCCGCACGTTCCAGCATCTGCTGGGACACATCGTGGCCCAGCGGGCCTGCCAAAGTGGCGACATAGACCACCCGAGCCATGAAGACCTGGTTCAGGTGGATGCGGTACGGATCCTCACCCGCGTCCGCCTCCCCCTTGCCGTACATGCCCGCCCAGTACCGCATCTCCTGTTCCAGGAGCAGCTTGACCGCATCCCGCACCTCCGCAGGGGCCTGCTCCGGATCAGCGACGAGCAAACTGCCCAGTGCCATCAGCTCCACGCTCACCGCCGGAGCACCTACGAGCCGGTTCACCGCATCCGGCGAAAGAGCCTCGCCTGCGGGCCCCTCCATTCTCTGGGCCAGGTCACGGTATGCGGCCTGTGCTAGTTCCCGGGCACCGGCCGGGCCCAGCGGTTTCAGCTCCAGCGACCGGCAGTTGATGCCGCGTCTGCCGAGTTCACCGCACATCCCCCTCCACCACGTCCCTGCGGATCGTGCTGTCAGCAGCACCCGCACCCGGACGTCCTTGGACCACCGGAAATCCCCGTGGTCGAAATCGAAGAAGTGCTCCAGCTTGCCCGTCGGCCACAGATCGGCCTCGTCAACCACCAGCAGGACCTCGGACGGCACGGCGCCTTCCTCATCGCCTCGGCCCTCGTCCCCCGCCGGCCTGCGCACCGTGGCCCTCGTGACGGAACGGGCCTCCAGCACCAGCACCTGCTCCCCGCGCTTACCACGGATGGTCTCGGCGAAGTGCCACACCAGCCGGGTCTTGCCCTGCCCGCCCCCACCGTGCACCAGCAGCACCGCCCGGTCCCCGGAGTCCTCGTACCACTCTTCGAGACACCCCAGTTCTTCGTCCCGGCCCACAAAGGAGGTCACCCTGCCCCGGCCCCCCAGCAGCGTCGCGGGACGCCGCCGGGCCTGGGCTGGCCCCGGAGGCGGATCAGTCCGCAGTTCATCCAGCGTGTACATCGACCGGTCCCGATCCCACACCGTGACATATGTGTTGTACGTGTCCCCAACCACCTGATGAAGATCACGGCCAACGGTGACCTTCCCGCTTACCGACAGACAGTACTTCTCGGGCGGCCCGAACAACCGAAACGACCGCCGCGGCCAGTCCCGGACACCGCCTACGCGCCCGGCCTCGCTCCGGCCACCACGCTCTCCACCGTCTCCCAGCACTTCGCCGTTCCCGTCAACGTCCTTGACGTGGATCTCCGGCGGGACCTCGCTCTCGCCCGTGCCGGAATCAGAACCTTGGCGATTGTTCGGCTTTTCCCTGCTCCCGGTGTCAGCCGGGCCGCGTAATGACTCACCGCTCGTGCTCGTCGAGACCGTGTACCCCGTCACGGCAGCGGGCCCGAAATCTGCATGCGAACGCTCCCCCCGATCTTTGTGCGCTTCACGGAGATTTCGGCGGGCTCTCCGGGGACCCCCTCAACCCCTGCCTTCAAGGCTCCGTCGGCTTTCACACCGACCACCCTTATAAAGCGGCCACGGGCAGGCGAATGAGTCGCCACGGCCAGCGCCAGACCGGCGACAGCAACGAAGAACCCCACGACGCCCGCGATCAGGCTCGCCTGGTTCCAGCCCACACTGACCATGTATGCCGCTATCCCCGCCACCGTGGCACCGAACACCGTCCATCCGGCGCGTCCCCACACACGTGTTGTCATGAAGACATGGTGACGGAAAGTCGGCCCCGGCGACAGGGCCATCGGCCCATACTGCATATTCCGCACTAAAGGGTGTTGTGCAAGGCCGTGAACTGGGCATCTCCGGTGTATGGCTGGGGTGTTGAGGGCCGAGCGGGTGTGGGTGGAGACGTTCACCGGGCTGCGGATGGATGGGGCTTGCGGATAATTGCTAAGCCGCAGGTCAGCGGCTTGTCTCGGTTGGTCTTGGGAACGCCACTCCTTGGTTTCGG
The DNA here is from genome assembly GCF_021545335.1 of Streptomyces sp. GQFP. GTDB lineage: Bacteria > Actinomycetota > Actinomycetes > Streptomycetales > Streptomycetaceae > Streptomyces. The sequence goes on from NZ_CP089312.1 coordinate 6,958,983, forward strand.
GAACGCGTAGGGCGTCTTCGCAGGTCAAGCCTTTTGCTCTGGGTCGCTGAGGAACACGTTCCCTGCCGTCGCAACAAGGACAGCACCCTCGGCTTCAGACACTTCAACATGCGACCTCACCATTCTTCTGCCGCGGTCTGCGCCGAACCCTCAACTGCGCCTGCCTGCCGGAAGGTCTGCATCGTCCGAGGCGGCCCGCGCCGCCGACGTGAAACTGCCGAGGCGCTCGGAGACCATGGTCACCTCGACGGCGTGACGCTCAACGAAGTTGACGTTGCGATCCGGGGCACCCGAGGAGTTTGCGCCAGGCGAGAAGAATCGTATGCATCGAGTGGAGCCCCTGGTGGACGTTGCGGGCGGCCTGCTCCACCGACTCGGGTCCCTCGACTGCGAGTCCGGCCCAAGCTGCCTGCACCAGAACCAACTGATCTTGCGCGGTCTGGAGCCGCCGATCAGCCTCCGCCACGTCTGGGACATCGCCTACCAGCGCTCGTGCAGCCATCTCCAGAGCACTGCGCGACTCGTTGGCCGGGGCCAGGAAGGCGCTGTACGCGTCTCGCCGCAGTTGTCTGCGCCACTGGGAGTGCTCGACCTTGGCCTGCACCTCCAACTGGCGCCGAGTCGAACCACTGGAGATCGCCGACGCCGCAACCGTGCCGAGAACGCCTACCGTTGCACCCAGTGACGGCCGTAAGTCCCTGGTCCATGCCGGGGATTATTCACGCTGGCGACCACACACGGTCGTCGGCAGGGCGGGTTCCACGGGGAGCTGGCGGCAGTTGAACAGGCGACCCCGACCCCGCCAGTAAGGGCCAGTTGAATCATTCTGTCTGGAGTGACTTGAGGGCCTGAACGGTAGGTTTGACGAAGCGTCGGATCCGCCGGGGAGGCGTGTATTCATGAGCTACGGACACGATTCAGGACGCGACGGCGGTTGTGACGGCGGTGGCTACGGACACGAGGGATACACCGGATCGGGTACCACCAAGCCGTTCAGCCAGCCCCTCCGCGCCTTCGCATCCGACTCCTCGAACCTCGTCGGGGCGTTCATCGGGTTGGCTGTCGGCGGGTTCGTCATCACAGCGGTCGTCGGCATTCTTCACGGGCTGCTCTTCACCAACTGACGGCGGGTAGAACCCTGACGCGTGTCTGCGGCTGCAAGGCGTCGCTTCCGTTCCGACACTCCCCGAGGGTCGAGCCGCGCCTGCGAAGGTGCCACGGCAACTGCCGTACGCCGGTCTCGCGGTCGCCGCAGGCACGGCGGTCGCGACCACGACGGGCCGCTGATGCCGCGACCACCGCGACGCCTGGGCCGATTCCTACGCCGCCCAGGCCGGCGCCGAGGACGCCACAGCGACAGGTGACCTTTCCGAGGCCCGCGCCTACACGCAACGCGCGTTCCGGGCCCGGTCGGCCCTGGGCGACGCGACCGGCGTGGCCTCGGCCATCCTCGCCCAACTCGACTTACCCTCACCTAATTTGACGCACAGTCAGCTTGTCTGCCGTCGGTTCTGGACATAGGGAGAATCACGACTCAGGAAGGGGGACAGTCGATGCCGACCTTTGACACCCGGTGGACGGTGCGGCGGCTCACCGCGGACTACACCGGTCGGCGACGGCGACCATCGAGTACCGGGACACCGACTCCGGCCGCGAATCCCGACTGTTGCACCACAATCGGCGGGGCCGGCGCATCGAGGTGCTCGGCAGCATCGTGAGTGAGCGCGTCTGCGCCGCACTGACCAGGGACACTGTCCGGCGCCGGTGGTGGCGTGCCACCGCAGGCCGCCGGCTGGTGGTGCGCCGGGTCTACAGGGACGGGAGTCCGCCCCTGCCGCGGTTGCGGCACGAAGCGGTGGACCTCGGCACGGCCGAGACCAACTTCCACCGGACCAGGGGCGACGTGCACCTTCGGCCGCGTTCCACGCTTTCGCAGGAACTCGACGAGGCCGAGGCCCGCCCCTCATATTCACATGGAGCTGTTCGCAGGCAAAGGGCCCGACGGGCCGGTCTTCCTCGGGGAGAAGGGCGCCGCCTTTCGCCGCAGCTCCTTCGGCCGGAAGTGGGCGTCGGGTAGTTCCATTCGACCGTCCGGCTCACCATGGGCGGACACTTCCCTGCCCCCAACTCCTGTATCAATGCGGTGTTTCGGCCTGGGGTATCGCATTGTTTCTCTGGATTTTCGCCAGAGAGGAGTGGTGTCCGGTCGCAAGCTGGCGAGTACGGACGTCTCGGGGCCAGTAAGCGGCAGACCGGGGCGGGTATGGCCGGGATGCGCTGGGATGGCTCGATTGACCGCAACCTGCCAGTCAGTTGGGGCCGCCATGAGCGACACGATCACGTCAGGGTCGACCGACAAGGCGGGAGCTGCCCAGGAGGCTCGCCGCCCGCGCGACACCCCGGGCCGCGAGAGCGAGCCCGGAGCGGCCGAGGACCGGTTCCGGGGGCTGCTGGAAGCGGCCCCGGACGCGATGGTCATCGTGGACGACACCGGGATCATCAGGCTCGTCAACGCCCAGACCGAGGCTCTCTTCGGCTACCGGCGTGAAGAGCTTCTCGGCCACCCCGTCGAGATCCTCATCCCCGGCCGGTTCCACGCCCATCACGCCTCGCACCGCGACGGATACGCCGCCACCCGGCAGGTGCGGCCCATGGGAGCGGGGCTGGAACTGCACGGACTGCGCAAGGACGGGACCGAGTTCCCCGTCGAGATCAGCCTCAGCCCGCTGGAGACTGCCGACGGACTCCTCGTCTCCGCCGCCGTACGCGACGTCAGTGAACGCAAGGCTGCCGAGGAAAGGTTCCGGGCCCTGCTGGAGGCGGCCCCGGACGCGATGGTCATCGTGGACGACACCGGGATCATCAGGCTCGTCAACGCTCAGACCGAGGTTCTCTTCGGCTACCGACGGGATGAACTCCTCGGCCGTCCGGTGGAGTTGCTGGTGCCCGGCCGGTTCCAGGCCAACCACGGCCGGCACCGCGACGGATACGCCGCCACCCGGCAGGTGCGGCCCATGGGAGCGGGGCTGGAACTGCACGGACTGCGCAAGGACGGGACCGAGTTCCCCGTCGAGATCAGCCTCAGCCCGCTGGAGACTGCCGACGGACTCCTCGTCTCCGCCGCCGTACGCGATGTCAGCGAGCGCAAGGCCGCCGAAGCCCGTATCAATGAACTCGCCGCCCTGGTCGAGTCGTCCCAGGACGCGATCCTCGCCAAGACTCTCGACGGCCGCATCACGTACTGGAACGCCGCCGCGCAGCGGATGTACGGCTACTCGGCCGAGGACGCCATCGGACGGCACGTGTCGATGCTGGCGTCGCCGGAGTGCAAGGACGAGGTCGTCATGCTGCTGGAGCGACTGCGGCAGGGCGAGAAGATCGAGCACTTCGAAACCCTGCGCGTCACCAGCAGCGGTGCCGCACTCGACGTCGACGTCACCCTGTGGCCGACCCGGGACATCACCGGAACAGTGATCGGCGCCTGCGCCATCATCCGCGACATCAGCGACCGCAAGCGTGCCGAGGCCGAACTCACCGAGTTGTACAGGCAGCAGAAGCACATCGCCCTCACCCTGCAGCGCAGCCTCATGGGTACTCCCCCCTCCATCCCCGGCCTGGCAGCTGCCAGCCGCTACCGGCCCGCCACCCAGGGCGCCGGCGTGGGCGGCGACTGGTTCGACCTGGTCCCGCTCGGCGCTGGCCGGGTCGGCGTCCTCATCGGCGACGTGATGGGCCGGGGCCTGGAAGCGGCGTCCGTCATGGGCCAGTTGCGCTCAGCCGCCCATGCCCTGGCCAAGACCGGCATGCAGCCCCGCCAGCTCATGCAGGCTCTGGACGCGGTCGTCGCCGACCTGAATGTCCCCGACCAGTTGGTCACCTGCTGCTACCTGGTCATCGCCTCGGACGCCGGATCCGTCACCCTGTGCTCGGCCGGCCACCTGCCCACCCTCGTCGCCACCCCCGGCGACGGCGCGCGCAGGCTTCTCGCGCCGGTGAACGCGCCCCTTGGCGTCGGCGGCATCCTCTACCAGCAGTCCAGGGCGGACATCCCGCCCGGAGCCACCCTCGTGCTGTACACCGACGGCCTGGTCGAAACCCCCGACAGCGACATCGAGGACGAGATCGACAAGCTCACCACAGCCCTTGACGACGCGTTCACCCAAACCGACGGCCTCGACGCTGCCGCCGATCGCATCCTTGCCGCGCTGCTGCCCGACGCCGAGGGCCACGACGACGACGTCACCCTGCTGCTGGCCCAGCTCCCCGCCGCCCCGCTGGACACCGCCCGTACAGAACTGCCGGCCACCGCCTCCTCGGTGCCCGCGGGCCGCACCTTCGTAAGCGAGACCCTCGCCGCCTGGGACTGCCTCCAACAGACCGGCGACGCGAGACTGCTGGTCTCCGAGATCCTCACCAACGCCGTCCAGCACGCGCAGGGCCCCCTCGTCCTCCACCTGCGTCGCACTGTCACCGAACTCGCCGTCGAGATCAGCGACCTCAGTCCGCACCTGCCCCAGCCACGGCTGGCCGCGCACGACGAGGAGTCCGGACGTGGCCTCATCCTCGTCGAAACCCTCGCCGCCGGCTGGGGCGTCCGCCCGGACGAACGCGGGAAGACCACCTGGTTCACCCTCCGACTGTGACCGGCAAGAAGCTCTGCATCCCGTAGCGGACTCGGCCTGGCGCCGGCAGTTGCTCGACCGGTACGCGACGGTGCGGATGTTCACCTCGCTGCCGGCCGAGGTAGTGCCTGGGGCACCACGGGCGCCTCGAAGGCTACGCGCCGGAATGCCCCTACGACGGCCGGCTCCGCGCTCTCGGCGATCACACACCCGTGTCCGTCACGAGCTGGCATCACGCTGCTGAACAGGCGCGGGACGCTTGCCGCCAGGCCGCACGCAGGTGGCCGGTACGCCTTCGGCGAGCCGTAGACGACCTGATCGCCGGCTACCGCTGACCAGGAGCCGCGTCACTGTTCGCTCGATCCCCGGAACTGGTGACGCCCACGTACGCATGGCCTCCGGTGCCGCACCTGGCCTACGGCATGGAGTACGACACTCCGGCGCCCGACTCTGTGGTCGAACAGCGTCGGCGTTATCTCTGCAAGGCGCTCCCCGCACCTCCCGCTGCCACGGTCGTCGATTCCGGGTAACCGCCGTGCTCGGCAAGCTCGAACTCCACGTCCACAACGCCTTCGACGGCCCGCGCCAGGCGCGCGGCCACGGGGACCAAGGATGTGTCCCGGATGTACCCTCCGAGCTTCACGACTCCGTCCCGGACCTCTGTCCGGACACTCGACGCGGGTGTGGGGAAGAGGTACGACACGACCTCCCTGCGGACATCCTCCGCGATCTCCTCGTCGTCCCGGAGGAACACCTTCAGCAGATCGGCGCGGCTGACGATGCCTTCCAGCATGCCCAGGTCGTTGACCACGGGAAGCCGTTTGATCTTGGCTCGGGCCATGGTCCGTGCGGCTTGGGCGAGTGTCGCGTTCGGGTGGGTGGTGAGGGCGGGAGCGGTCATCAGCTCACCGGCGGTCACCGCGCCGGCCTTGGTGAGGTCGGGCAGGCGCCGCAGTTGGGTGTACCGGTCCGGGTCGCTGTCGCGGAACTCCTCCTTGGGCAGGAGGTCGGCCTCGGAGACGACGCCGACGACGCGGCCCTCGCCCTCCAGCACGGGCAGGGCGCTGACTTTCCAGTCCTGCATCGTCCGCACGACCTCCTTGAAGCCTGCCTCGCGGCCGACGGCGGTGACCGTGTGGGTCATGACATCGCTCACGATGTGCGGCGTGCCGTGCATGATGGCTCCTGGGTCGTGTCGGATCGGCCGTGCCGGATTTGGTGTGGTCACAGGGTGCTGCCGCTGCCGTACGGGGCGTACAGGTCCAGCAGCCGGGTGCGGGCCGAGCGCAGCCGGTGGGCGAGGATGTCGCCCACCCACTGGGCGACCGCGTGGCCCAGAGCGGGGTCGTCCTGGCACATCGCGCGAACGGCGACGGCGTCGAACTCGTACGCCCGTACAGGCGTCGTGGTCTCTGCGCCCAGGTGCCAGGCGTGCGGTGTGAACAGCCAGGACCAGCCGACGAGTTCGTTGTGTCCGAGGCTCTCGATGACGGCGGCCCGGCGGCCGGGGACACGCATGTCGAGGTCGATCGTGCCGGTGCGGATGATCCAGAACCGGTCGGCGCGTCCGCCCTCCTCGAAGAGGCGGAATCCCTGCGGGAACGACACCTCACGGGCGATACGCATCAACCGGTGCCGGTGCTCGGCGGGCAGCGCCCGCAGCATGCTGGGGGTGGGCGAAGCGTTCATGACGGGCCTCCAGGACGGGCGTACTCACCTGCCATGTCCAGCGTGCGCCCGTACTCCGGCGCGAACCATGGGCCACCCGGCCCCACGGCCTGGCCACCCGGCACCGCACGAGAGCCCTTCGGCGCCCTGTGCCGCCGCCTGCCCCGATGTTCGATGAAGACGTGACGCACGTGAGGCAACTCGCTGGAAGGGAGTGGGCACCGTGGGTACGACACTGACGCCGGACTTCTGGAGGCTGTTCGCCGTCCTCCTGGTGATCGCCACGGCGGTGACCTTCGTGGTCAGTGCCATGCTCGACGCGCTGGCGTTGCGGATGCTGCGCCGACGCGCCGCGCACGGCCGGCCGCCGGGCACGCGGGCGACAGACCTCGCCCACCGGTCCGGCCGGACTCCGGTGCATCACTGAGCTGGAGGACAACGCGACGCCGTGCCGGCGGGAATCGCCGCCCGCGTACTTCAGGGCCGGCGAGTGCTGTGATCCTGCACGGCAATGCCCTGCCGCTCCGCCCACCGGTACAGGGCGCCGGGGAAGTGCGGCGTCCTCTTGTCACTCACCAGGTCACCCTCGCGGGTGGTGTACACCGACTCGATCTGACCGAACCGGCGTCCCAGCCGCGTCAGCAGCAGGTCGGTGGCCCGGAACAGGGCCGGTCCCGGCTGGGGAAAGTCCTCCACGAAGGCGCCGATCTCGGCCGAGGCATACCCGGCCGGCCTGCTGCCCGACGTCAGCCGGACTGGCACAGGCGCCCGGGAGACGGTACCTGCGAGGCCCTCGGGCGGGGGGCCGGTCAGGGTGATGCGGATCGCGCACCCGCCAAGGACACCCGCACGGTCCACCGCGTGTCGGCCCAGCAGGCCGAGCGCCGACACCACCACCTCGGTCAGCTCACCCGTGCTGAGCGTCAACGGCCGTTGACTGCCTGCCACTTCCTCGTTGTCGCCGTACCAAACGCGGTCTGCTTGGGGCGACAGCGGATACGCCACACCGGCACTGCCGTCGTCCGTGAAGACGGCGATCACCTGGCGGGGGGAGCCCGGGTCCTGGCGTGCGACGAAGCCGTCCGCCACAGGCTCCACCTCGTTGAACGTGGTGTGCGGCTCCTCCAGCAGGGTGGTCTCCGTGCGGAGTTGACGCTGGTAGCGCTCGAAGGCCGACCTGTCCCAGGGCACCGTTCCGGGAGCGTGCGGCACCAGGGTGACGGTGAGATCCGGTTTGGCCGGCACCGGTGCCGACGTACGGACGGGGCTGAAGCCCTTCTGCTCCTCGATGGCGTCCAGCAGCTGGTCGTGGCGCAGTTCACGCTGTGCGTGGCGGTTCTGTTTGTCGAGGAAGGCCGTCTCCACCTCGGTCGGATTCATGAACCGGGTGCGCGAACCGGACCGCACGGGGAATCGCAGGCAGCCGTCCCGGAGATCGGTGAGGCCCAGTACGGCGTGCGGGGAGCGTGGGCTGGGCGGCACCATCACCAGGGCGAAGCCCAGCGGTACCTGGCCGTCGGGCGTGTGCGTCTCCTTGGCGAAGTGGATGTCGACGTCGAGGATCGGCGCCGTCCGTGAGGCCAGGGTCTCGTTGTAGCGGCGGCGCAGTCCGTCGGTGAGCTGGATCGGGGACGCGTGGACGGGGATCGAGGTCTTCCGGTCGTCCTGGAGCCCGAGGATGAGGACCCCGCCGGTGGAGTTCGCGAACGCGGCGATGTCCTTGGCCAGTTCGCCTCCGCCCTCCGTGCCATTGGCGTGCGGTTCGAGCTTGTGGTCGAGGTCCTGGCCCTCGGCGGCGAGGGGGTTGTTCAGCAACTTCCGCACGTCGTCGGCCGTGGCCTGGGCGGGGTCTGCGCCGAGCAGTGTGGCCAGGCGGCGGTAGTACGACATGTCGGCACGATAGCGGCAGGGCCGGGAACAGTGCTTCACGTTTTTGCGGCCGATGAGCTGCGGCCGGCGGGTGGGCTTCGGCGCATGACCGGCAGGCGTTGGGCCGAAGGGTCCCTCGAAGGGGCTGGGCGGCCCCTGGTCGCGTGGGTGTCCCTGCACGAGGCTCGGCAGGAGACCGGGCAGGCCGAGTAGGCCCGGCAGCCACAGGAGGAGCCCACCATGCTTCGGCACATCACCACGGGAATCGACGGATCCGCCGAGAGTCTCGCCGCCGCGCACTGGGCGGCCCGTGAGGCGGTGCGTCGCGGCGTTGCACTCAACCTCGTGCACGCCTGGACGCTGCACCCGCATCCCGCACCCTTCGTACCCGCGGACCGGAGCGAGCGGAGCTGGGCCGAGGAGACCCTGGACACGGCGCTGGGCGGTATCCGCGCCGCGCACCCCGGGCTGCGGATCGTCGAGCGGCTGGTGCGCGACTCCGCGGTGGACGCCCTTCTCACGGAGGCCGAGGAGGCGGAACTGCTCGTGCTCGGGTCCCGTGGTCTCGGCGGCGTCGCGGGATTCATGACCGGCTCGGTGTCCCAACGGGTCATCGCCAGGTCCGCCCGCCCGGTCGTGCTCGTACGGGCGGGCGATTCCTCCGCCGATGAACACCTGTCGGTTTCGGACGGTGTCGCGCCGGACGAGATCCCTGAGACCCCGTACCGCGATGTCGTCCTGGGGCTGGACACCCGGCACCCCTGCGACGAACTGATCGACTTCGCCTTCACGTCCGCCCGGCGCCGCAGCGCCGCGCTGCACGTGATCCACGCCTTCAGCGCCCCGCCCTTCCACGTCGCCGACGGCGGCCCGGTCCCGCCCACCGGCCCCGAGCTGCTCGCCGCCCAGGAACACACCGTGGTCGCGGTGCTGCGCCCGTGGAGCGAGAAGTATCCCGAGGTCCGGGTGACCGAGGCCGTCTCCGAGGGACGGGCCGTGACCGCGCTGGTGCGGGCGTCGGCCGGAGCCTCCCTCGTCGTGGTGGGGCGCAGGCCACGGGACAGCCGCCTCGGCCCGCACATCGGCGCCGTCACCCACGCGGTACTGCACCACGTCGGATGCCCCGTGGCCGTCGTCCCACACGACTGAACCCGCGCCGTGAGAGTGCTCCGGGCACCGGCGGCGCCAGGGAAGGAGGAGTCATGACCACGCGCCACGTCGTCGTCGGTGTGGACGGCTCCGTCGTCGCTGTACGAGCACTGGATCTGGCCGCCGACGAGGCGGCCCTGCGCACCACCACTCTGGAGATCGTGTACGCCGTGCCCGACCTCGACGAGGCCTGGCCGGTGCTGGCGTCTGCCGCCTCCCGGGTGGCCCACCGCCATCCGGGCCTGCCGGTCGTCACCCTCCCCGCCGAGGGGCACCCGGCGGCTGTGCTGGCGGAACGCGGACGTGAGGCCGCGCTGACCGTCGTCGCCCGCCGGAGCCCCGTCGGACTCGCGGGTACGGTGTTCGGCTCGGTGAGCCGGCGCCTGGCCACGCACGCGCACGGCCCGCTGCTGGTCGTACGCGGCGACTCCCCGCCGCACCTGCACAACGAGGTACTGCTTGTCCTCGACGCCGAGGACGACGCCGACCCGGCCGCGTACGCCATCCACGAAGCGGGTCTTCGCAGCGCGGAGCTGCGCATCATCCGGGCCCCGGCGCATCGGTACCCGGCTTCGGCGCCGGTGCCGCGCCGCCGAAGCGAAGCCTCCGCGTCACACGTCGTCCCGGCCGGCGATGTGCTGGTGGGACAGGGCGAGCGGTACCCGCGCGTCCACAGGGAGACCCAGGACGCCGGCCCCGCTTCGACGCAGGCCCTGCTGGAGGCCACCCGTACGGCCGACCTCGTCGTCATCGGCTGCCGACCTGGTCCGGGCGGCCATGGACGCCACCTCGGTTCAGGGACCCGCACGTTGCTGAATCGGGCCCACTGCCCGGTGCTGGTGGTTACCGCCGGGCAGGAGAGCACCACGCCCTCCCCCACGTGAACAGATGCACGCCGGCATGGGCCGAACGGCCCCACGGGCAGGGACGGACGGCGAGGTTGGGGTGCGCTGCCTGGCCCTCCCGGCGGCCGTCGCGCCTCACGAGTATCGAAAGCAAGGCATTCCCGTGCGAAGTGAGGGAGAGAACCGGCGATGACAGCAACGACGACGGCCGGAACCCGGGCGCCCGAGGCCTGGCGTGGCTTCGCCGGCACGGCCTGGCGCGAGCGGATCGACGTGCGCGACTTCATCCAGGCCAACTACACGCCGTACGAGGGCGATTCCGCCTTTCTGGCCGGTCCCACGGACCGCACCCGAGCCGTGTGGGAGGCGGTCAGCGCCCTGTTCCCGGAAGAACGACGCCGGGGCGTCCTCGACGTGGACACCGCGACTCCGTCGACGATCACCTCGCACGCGCCCGGATACATCGACCGTGAGCGGGAGCTGATCGTCGGCCTGCAGACCGACGCCCCGCTGAAGCGGGCGATCATGCCGAACGGCGGCCTGCGAATGGTCGAAAGTGGGCTGAGGGCGTACGGGTACGAGCCTGACCCCTTCGTCACGCGCGTCTTCGGGACCTACCGCAAGACCCACAACGACGGTGTGTTCGACGCCTACACCGCCGAGATGAAGGCCGCCCGAAGGGCCGGGATCATCACCGGCCTGCCGGACGCCTACGGCCGGGGCCGGATCATCGGCGACTACCGGCGCGTCGCGCTGTACGGCACCGACCGGCTGACGGCGGCCAAGCGTGCCGAGAAGGCCCTGCTGGACGGCAGCCAGTCGACCGAGCACGTCATCCGCGACCGTGAGGAACTCGCCGAGCAGATAAGGGCGTTGGGCGAGCTGACGGAGATGGCGGCCACCTACGGCTGTGACGTCACCCGGCCCGCGACCACCGCCCACGAGGCGGTGCAGTGGCTCTACCTCGGCTATCTAGCCGCGGTGAAGGAGCAGAACGGCGCCGCGATGTCACTGGGCCGCACCTCCACCTTCCTGGACGTCTACCTCCAACGGGATCTCGACGAGGGGATCATCGACGAGTCCCGCGCCCAGGAACTGATCGACGACTTCGTGATCAAGCTGCGGATCGTCCGGTTCCTGCGCACCCCCGAGTACGACGCCCTCTTCTCCGGCGACCCGACCTGGGTGACCGAGTCCATCGGCGGCATCGGAAGCGACGGGCGCCCGCTGGTCACCCGTACCTCCTTCCGCTTCCTGCAGACGCTCTACAACCTCGGCCCCGCCCCGGAACCCAACCTGACCGTGCTGTGGTCGCCCCGGCTCCCCTCCGGTTTCAAGGAGTTCTGCGCCCAGGTGTCCATCGACACCAGCGCGGTCCAGTACGAGTCCGACGAGCTGACGCGGCCGTGCACGGGCGACGACACCGCGATCGCCTGCTGTGTCTCCGCTATGGCGGTCGGCAAGCAGATGCAGTTCTTCGGCGCCCGGGTCAATCTCGCCAAGGCGCTCCTGTACGCGGTCAACGGCGGCCGGGACGAGATGACCGGCGAGCAGATCGCTCCCGAGGCGCCCGCGCTGACCGGCGAGTACCTGGACTACGACCAGTTGTCGGCGGCCTACGACCACGTCCTCGACTGGCTTGCCCGCACCTACGTCAACACACTCAACGTCATCCACTACATGCACGACAAGTACGCCTACGAGCGCATCGAGATGGCCCTGCACGACCACCCGGTGCACCGCTTCATGGCCTGCGGCATCGCCGGACTCTCCGTCGCCGCCGACAGCCTGTCCGCCGTCAAGTACGCGCGGGTGAAGGTCTTCCGCGACGCCGACGGCCTCGCCGTCGACTTCCGCACCGAGGGCGACTTCCCGGCCTACGGCAACAACGACGACCGCGCCGACAGCATCGCCGTCGGCTTGGTCGGGGCCTTCATGGCGAAGGTGCGCGAGCACCCCGCCTACCGGGACGCCGAGCACACCCAGTCGGTGCTGACGATCACCTCGAACGTCGTCTACGGCAAGCACACCGGCAACACCCCCGACGGGCGCCGGGCCGGACAGCCCTTCGCCCCCGGCGCCAACCCCATGAACGGCCGCGACCGGCACGGCGTCGCCGCCTCCGCGCTGTCGGTCGCCAAACTCCCGTACGAGCAGGCCCGCGACGGCATCTCACTGACCACGACCATCACCCCGGAGGGGCTGGGACACGTGCCCGCGGAGCGCGCCGGCAACCTGGTCGGCATCCTCGACGCCTACACCGCCTCGGGCGGCTTCCACATGAACGTCAACGTCCTCGACCGGGCGACGCTCGAAGACGCGATGGAACACCCGGAGAAATACCCGGAGTTGACCATCCGGGTCTCCGGCTACGCCGTCAACTTCGTCCGCCTGACCCGTGAGCAACAGCTCGACGTGATCAGCCGCACCTTCCACGGAGCGTTGTGAACACCGCGACCAGGCCGGTGACGGGCCGGATCCACTCCTGGGACTTGTCCACCGGCGTGGACGGCCCCGGGACCCGGTTCGTCCTGTTCGTCAGTGGCTGCCCACTGCGCTGCCTGTACTGCGCCAACCCCGACACCTGGCACATGCGCGACGGCAAGGAGACGACCGTCGACGAGGTGATGGCGGAGATCGAGAAGTACCGCGCCTTCCTCACCACGGCCGGGGGAGGGGTGACGCTCACCGGCGGTGAACCGCTGCTCCAGTCCGCCTTCACCGGCGAGATCCTGCGCCGCTGCAAGGAAGCCGGGCTGCACACCGCCCTGGACACCTCGGGGTTCCTGGGCTCCCGCGCCACCGACGGACTCCTCGCCGACACCGACCTGGTCCTGCTCGACATCAAGGCCTTCGACGTCACCACCTACCGGAAACTGACCGGCGGCCGGCTTGCCCCCACCCTGTCCTTCGCCACCCGCCTCGACCGGCTCGGCGTCCCGATGTGGATCCGCTACGTCCTGGTCCCCGGCTGGACCGACGACCCGGAAACCGTCGACGGCCTCGCCCGGTTCGTCGCCGGCCTGGGACACGTCGACCGGGTGGACGTCCTGCCGTTCCACAAGCTGGGCGCCGCGAAGTACGAGGCCCTCGGCATCCCCTTCCCGCTGCGCGACACCCCCGCCCCCGATCCCGCGCTGACCGAACGGGTGCGGGAGCAGTTCAGGGAACAGGGTGTTGCGGCCCACTGAGCGCGGCCCCACTCGTTGTACGCGGCCACGGCGGTCGACAGTGTCCGGGAGATCAGGCCGGTGCCGACGGACTCCGCCAGGCCGTACGCGTCCAGCTCGCCCCGCAGGTCCTGCTTCACGCGGGCGAGGGCGAAGACGACGCCCCGGTCGGTCAGTTCGCCACGCAGCGAGTCGACGGCATCCAGGGCGCTGATGTCGACCTCCACGTTGGCCTCGGCGTTGAGGACGAACCAGCGGACCGGGCCTTCCTGTTCGCCGACTTCGTCGACGGCGGCCAGGGCCCGGTGGCGGAAGTCCTCCGCGTTGGCGAAGAAGAGGGGCGAGTCGTAGCGGTAGACCACCAATCCCGGGGATCGTCCGGGCCTGCGGGCAGTCGTCCACGTCGTGCATGCCGGGCACCGCGCCCTCGACCGCGTCGTGCGGGCGCGCGACCCGGGTCAGCAGCATGGACGGGCGGGGAACCGCGAGGAGCCGGGCCGTTCCGAGGGACATCCGGGCCCGCGTCCCGCCGCCCAACAGGCCCTCGGAATGGGGCCGTTCAGCCCTCTGGTCCCGGACCTTCGGCATCGGGCGACGCGCCCTCCGTGCCACGAGAGTAAGTGGTGTCAGGCACCGCCCCGACCGTCCCCGAAGGGATCACCACCATGGCCGTGCACGAGCACCCTCACCGGCGCCCGGGCTTCCACCTGCCGTCCCTGCGCAGGAACCGGACCGCCTCCGCCTCCGAGTCCGCCGTGTCGGCACGCACCGACACGCACACCGCGCAGGCCTACGTCCTCGCCTCCCTGCGCCTGCTCACCGGGTTCGTCTTCCTGTGGGCCTTCCTCGACAAGACCTTCGGCTTCGGGTATGCCACTCAGTCCGGCAAGGGCTGGATCGACGGCGGCTCACCCACCCAGGGCTTCCTGGGCAACGTGGCCGTCGGGCCGATGGAGTCCACGTTCCACTCCTGGGCCGGGGACACCTGGGCGAACTGGCTGTTCATGCTCGGCCTGCTCGGCATCGGCCTCGCCCTGGTCAGCGGCATCGCGCTGCGGCTTGCCGCCGTCGCGGGCACCGTGATGATGGCGCTGATGTGGATCGCCGAATGGCCGCCGGCCAAGCACCTGTCCGACGGGTCGCTGAGCATGTCGACCAACCCGTTCACCGACTACCACCTCATTTACGCCGTCGTCCTCATCGCCCTCGCGGCGGCCGGTGCTGGCGTCACCTGGGGCCTCGGCAAGCAGTGGACCAAGCTCCCGTTCGTCAGCCGCAACCGCTGGCTGCACTGACCGCGGGAGGGACGGCGGGGCCTGGAAGGGCCCCGCCGCTCCGTGCCGCCCGCAGGTCCCCGGCTGGGGCCGGTCGGCCCCAGCCGGGGACCTGCGACCCCTGTCCCTCGCACTCCCTTGAAACGACGCTGGAATCGGGTTCCCCGATTCAGGAGGTAGAGATCATGTCGCGCACTGTCACCGTCGGCCTCGACGGCTCGTCCGAAAGCCGCGCCGCCGCCGAATGGGCGGCCCGTGAAGCCGCACTGCGCGGACTGCCGCTGAAGATCGTCCACGTCTGGGAGCCGGCCCCGGCGCCCATGGCGCAGGCCCCGCTCCTCGGCGCCGAGACACAGCAGCACTGGAGCGAACGGATTCCCCGCGAGTCCGCCGAGGGGCTGCGGCTGCGCCACCCCGGGGTCGAGATCATCGCGGAACAGATTCCCGGCGGGGCCGCCGAGGTCCTCTCGCGGCTGCCGCAGGACACCGAACTGCTCGTCCTGGGCTCCCGCGGCCTGAGCGGGATCGGCGGATTCATGGTCGGCTCCGTCGCCATGAGCGTCGTGGCGCACGCCACCCAGCCCGTGGTCCTGGTCCGGGCCGGCGAACAGGCCGCCGACGAGCACGAGTTGGACCCGGCGGGCATTCCGTCCGCCGCCGCTCCCTTCCGGCCCGTCGTCCTCGGCCTGGACACCGACAGCCCCGACGACTCCGTCATCGAGTTCGCCTTCGCCGAGGCCGCCCGACGCCACACCTCCCTGCGGGTCGTCCACGGCTGGAACCCGCCGCCCTACTACGCCTACGGCCTCTCCGCCGACCTCGAACTCCACAACGAGCTGAGCCGGCAGCAGGCCGACGCCCTGGCCGAGGTCATGCGCCCGTGGCGGCAGAAGTTCCCCGCCGTCGTGGCCACCGAGGAGTCCCGCTTCGGCCAGGCCGCCAACCACCTGGTCGACGCCTCCCACGAGGCATCCCTCGTCGTCGTGGGCCGCCGCATCCGCCGCAACCCCTTCGGCGTGCACATCGGCCCCGTCACCCACTCCGTCCTGCATCACGCCACCGCCCCCGTCGCCGTCGTCGCGCACGGCTGACCCACCCCGAGGAGCAGACATCATGAAGGCAGCGGTCGTACGGGCGTTCGGTGAGCCCCTGGTCATCGAGGAACGCCCCGACCCCGAGCCGGGCCCCGGCCAGGTCCGGGTCCGTGTGGAGGCCTCCGGGCTGTGCCACACCGACATCCACGCCGCCCACGGCGACTGGCCGGTCAAGCCGAACCCGCCGTTCGTGCCCGGCCACGAGGGCGTCGGCCTCGTCGAGAAGCTCGGTGACGGCGTCACCCACCTCTCCGTCGGGCAGCGGGTCGCCGTGCCCTGGCTGGGGAAGGCGTGCGGGCGGTGCGAGCACTGCCTGTCCGGTTGGGAGACGCTGTGCGAGCAGCAGATCAACACCGGGTACGGGTGCGACGGCGGGTACGCCGAGAAGATGCTCGCCTGGGCCGACTTCGCCCAGCCGGTGCCCGACGGAATCAGCGCCCTGGAGGCCGCCCCGCTGACCTGCGCCGGCGTCACCACGTACAAGGCGCTCAAGGTCGCGGAGGTCAGGCCCTCGCAGCTGGTCGCCGTCTCCGGTGTCGGCGGGCTCGGTCACCTGGCCGTGCAGTACGCGAAGATCGCCGGGGCGACCGTGGCGGCGATCGACGTCAGCGACGAGAAGCTCCGGCTCGCGGCGGAACTCGGCGCGGACATCGTGATCGACGCCCGCAAGGAGGACGTCGGCGCGGTGCTCCAGCAGCACGGCGGGGCGCACGCGGCCATCGCGCTCGCGGTGAACGAGGCGGCGTTCGCGTCCGTCAACTCCGGGCTGCGGCGCGGCGGAAAGCTCGTCATGGTGGCTCTTCCGGCGCACGGCACGATCCAGGTCCCGATCTTCGACACCGTCCTGCGCGGCACCTCGGTCATCGGGTCGATCGTCGGTACCCGGCAGGACCTCGCGGAGGTCTTCCAGCTGCACGCGGCCGGCCGCACCAGGGTCATCTACGAGACGCGTTCCCTCGCGACCGTCAACGAGTCCATGGAGGACGTCCTGCGCGGCTCGGTCAAGGCCCGCATCGTCTTCGATCTGGGCGCGGGGAAGTGACGAGGATGACCAGGCCCATGACGGACCTGCCCCTGGTGGTGGGCGTCGACGGTTCCGAACAGAGCTACGGGGCCGTCGACTGGGCGGCGGACGAGGCCGCCCTGCGCGGAGTGCCCCTGCGGCTGGTGTACGCCTCGCTGTGGGAACGGTACGAGGGCGGCGCCCTGGCCCACGACCTCGGCAGGACCACCGAGCAGATCCTGGCCGACACCATCGTCGAGGCCGCGGCCGAGCGCGCTCACCGCCGTCAGGCGGACGTGAAGGTCACCACCGAGGTGCTGCCCGAAGGACCCGTGACCGTACTCCTGCGCGAGGGACGCGACGCCTCGGCGCTCGTCCTGGGGACACGCGGTCGCAGCGGCATCACCGAGCTGCTGCTCGGCTCGGTGAGCCTCGCGGTCGCCGGCCGCGCCGAGTGCCCGGTGATCGTGGTGGGCTGCGGCCCCGAGCGCCGACCCAGGATCCGGGCCGAGCAGCGCGTCGTGCTTGGCGTCGGCGCCGAGCCGAACCCGGCCGCCGTGGACTTCGCCTTCCGGGCGGCGGCCGACCGGGACGCGACGCTGCGCGCCGTACGGGCCTGGCGGTGCCCGGCACACGAGACCGTCGACCACCCCCTGCTCACCGGTGAGCCCGCCCGGCTGCACGAGCAGCAGGCCGCGGAGGTCCTGGAGGAAGCGCTGCGCGACGCCGCCGCGGAGCATCCGTCGGTGCGGGTGCGCCGCCAGACCGTCGAAGGACCGGCGCGCAAGGTACTGGTGGAGGCCTCGGCCACCGCCGATCTCCTGGTCGTCGGCGCCCGTCGACGGCATGGGCATCACGGACTCCAGCTCGGCCGGGTCGCCCACGCGGCCCTGCACCACTCCGCCTGCCCCGTCGCCGTCGTGCCCCAGCGGGCGTGAGGACTGCGGCCGGCTCAGAGACCCGCCGCGTGATCGGGGACGTACGTCTGCAGATCACGCGGCGGGCGCTCGTACCCGGTCGACGGCGGCCGGTGCGGCAGTTCCAGCACCGGCGGCGGGACCTCGTGATAGGGGACCGTGCTCAGCAGGTGGGCGATCATGTTGAGGCGGGCCCGGCGCTTGTCGTCGCTCTCGACGACGTACCAGGGCGCCTCCGAGATGTCCGTGTGGACCAGCATCTCGTCCTTGGCCCGGGAGTACGCCTCCCAGCGGGTGATCGACTCCAGGTCCATCGGCGAGAGCTTCCAGCGCCGGGTCGGGTCCTTGAGACGCTGGCGGAACCGCTCCTGCTGGACGGCGTCGCTCACCGAGAACCAGTACTTGCGCAGCAGGATGCCCGCCTCGATCAGCATCCGCTCGAAGATCGGGCACTGGCGGAGGAAGAGCTGGTACTCCTCCTTCGTACAGAAGCCCATGACGTGCTCGACACCGGCCCGGTTGTACCAGCTGCGGTCGAACAGCACGATCTCCCCGGCCGCGGGCAGCTGCTCGACGTACCGCTGGAAGTACCACTGAGTGCGCTGGCGCTCGGTCGGCTTCGGCAGGGCGGCGATGCGGGCCACTCGCGGATTGAGGTGTTCCGCGACACGCTTGATGGTGCCGCCCTTGCCCGCCGCGTCCCGGCCCTCGAACACGATCACCACCCGGGCGCCCTCCGCCCGGACCCACTCCTGAAGCTTCACCAGCTCCGTCTGCAGTCGCAGCAGCTCCGGCTCGTACACCTTGCGCGGCAGTGTCGCCGCCTTCTTGCCGGCCATGCCGCCTCCACCGTCCGAGACCCACGTCGATGACTCAGGGAGCCACGATGCCCAGCGTCGAACACCAGGACAGCAGCACCGTACTGACCGACGACGAACTGCGCACCCTGCACGCCCACTGGCGGGCTGCCAACTATCTCGCCGCCGGCCAGATCTACCTCATGTCCAACCCCCTGCTGACCGAGCCCCTCAGGCCCGAGCACATCAAGCCGCGGCTGCTCGGCCATTGGGGGACATCCCCCGGCCTCAACCTCGTGTACACCCATCTCAACCGGGTGATCAGGGCGCGCGGGCTGGACGCGCTGTGTATTTGGGGGCCGGGGCACGGGGGGCCGTCCGTGGTGGCCAACTCCTGGCTGGAGGGCAGCTACAGCGAGACGTACCCGGACGTCAGCCGGGACGCGGCGGGGATGGACCGGCTCTTCCGGCAGTTCTCGTTCCCCGGCGGGGTGCCCAGCCATGTGGCTCCGGAGACGCCCGGCTCGATCCACGAGGGCGGTGAACTCGGCTACTCGCTCGCGCACGCGTACGGGGCCGCGTACGACAACCCGGACCTGCTGGTCGCCTGCGTGATCGGTGACGGCGAGGCCGAGACCGGGCCGCTGGCCGCCGCATGGCACTCGAACAAGTTCCTCGACCTGGTCCACGACGGCGCGGTCCTGCCGATCCTGCACCTCAACGGCTACAAGATCGCCAATCCGACCGTGCTGTCCCGCCTCCCGGAGGCCGAACTCGACCAGCTGCTGCGGGGATACGGCCACATCCCGATCCATGTCACGGGCGACGACCCGATGCAGGTCCACCGCGCCATGGCCGCCGCCTTCGACCAGGCGCTGGAACACATCGCGCTGCTGCAGGCCTCGGCCCGCGAGGACGGCGTGGCCGAACGCGTCCACTGGCCCGTCATCGTGCTGCGCACCCCGAAGGGCTGGACCGGTCCGGCCGAGGTCGACGGCGTCCCGGTGGAGGGCACCTGGCGGGCGCACCAGGTGCCGCTGGCCGGAGTACGCGAAAACCCGGATCACCTGCGGCAGTTGGAAGCCTGGCTGCGCTCGTACCACCCCGAGGAACTCTTCGACGCCGACGGGCGGCCCACCGCCGACGTCCTCGCGTGCGTCCCGGAGGGCGCCAAGCGACTGGGCTCCACGCCCTACGCCAACGGCGGGCTGCTCGTCCGCGACCTGCCGATCCCGTCCCTCGACCTCTTCGCCGTGCCCGTCGACAAGCCGGGTGTCACCCTGCACGAGCCCACCCGCATCCTCGGCGATCTTCTCGAACAGGTCATGCACGACACGGCCGCGCGTCGCGACTTCCGTGTCGTCGGCCCCGACGAAACCGCCTCCAACCGGCTGCAGGCCGTCTTCAACGCGAGCGGCAAGGCATGGCAGGCCGAACACCTGCCGGTCGACGAACACCTCGACCGGCACGGCCGGGTGATGGAGATCCTCTCCGAACACACCTGCCAGGGCTGGCTGGAGGGCTATCTGCTCACCGGCAGGCACGGACTGTTCTCCTGCTACGAGGCCTTCGTCCACATCGTCGACTCGATGGTCAACCAGCACATCAAGTGGCTGCGGACATCGAGGGAGTTGGCGTGGCGGGCGCCCATCGCCTCCCTCAACTACCTGCTGACGTCGCACGTGTGGCGCCAGGACCACAACGGCTTCTCGCACCAGGACCCCGGCTTCGTCGACCACGTCCTCAACAAGAGTCCTGAGGTCGTACGGGTGTACCTGCCGCCGGACGCCAACACCCTGCTGTCGGTGGCCGACCATGCCCTGCGCAGCCGCGACTACGTCAACGTGATCGTCGCGGGCAAGCAGCCCTGCTTCGACTGGCTGTCCATGGACCAGGCCCGCGCCCACTGCGCGCGCGGCGCCGGGATCTGGGACTGGGCGGGCACCGAGAACGGCGGCGAACCGGACGTCGTGCTGGGCTGCGCCGGCGACGTCCCGACACAGGAAGTCCTCGCCGCCGCGCAGCTGTTGCGCAGGCATCTCCCCGAGCTCGCCGTGCGGGTCGTGAACGTCGTCGACCTGGCCCGGCTGCTGCCCCGCGAGGAACACCCGCACGGGATGAGCGACTTCGAGTACGACGGCCTGTTCACCACCGACAAGCCGGTGATCTTCGCCTACCACGGCTACCCCTGGCTGATCCACCGCCTCGCCTACCGCCGCACCGGCCACCACAACCTGCATGTCCGCGGCTACAAGGAGTCCGGCACCACGACCACGCCCTTCGACATGGTCGTCCGCAACGACCTCGACCGCTACCGCCTCGTCATGGACGTCATCGACCGCGTCCCGGGCCTCGCTGTACGCGCGGCGGCCGTACGGCAGCAGATGGCCGACGCCCGCACCCGCCACCACGCCTGGATCCGCGAGCACGGCACGGACCTGCCCGAGGTCGCCGACTGGAGCTGGAACGCCTGAGACACGCAAACAGCGGTACGGCTGGGCCCCGTAACTCTTGGGGGGACAGCCGTACCGCTCTTTGCGCTCCGCACCGACGATCGCCGTGACCGGGGACGACCGGCAGGACTTAGGGCCGACCGGCCCCCGGCCCGCCCCCGGTCAGCCCATGGGATCACCCGCCGATCAGCTGGATGCTCAAGGTGTCGAGAGGCTTGGAGGAGACCCGCGATGACGCACGACGTACTCGGCCGACCACCTGTCCACGCCCTGCTGTCGGACGGCACCACCGTGTGCATACGTTCCGTAACACCGGGGGATCACGATCAGCTGCAGGGGCTCTACGAGGAGATGTCCCCGGAGAACCTGCGTCTGCGGTTCTTCGCGGCGAGCCGGCGGTCGGCCGCCATGGCCGCCGACCGGGCCTGCGCGCCGGCACGAACCGGATACCGGGCCCTGCTGGCCGAGGCGACGGGCCAGGTGATCGGTCTCGCCGAGTACGACGCCGTCGGCGCCGACGACTCGGCCGAGATCTCCATCGCCGTCGCCGACGGACTGCACCACCGCGGGGTCGGCACACTCCTCGTCGAACACCTCGTCTCGGCGGCCCGGACGGAGGGCATCCGGACCTTCACGGCCGATGCGCTGAGCGAGAACCACGAGGTGCTCCGGCTCTTCACAGACCTGGGCCTGCACATCGACCGACGCCTCGACGGCCCCGAGACGAGCTGTGCCATCGCGCTCGACGAGGACGAGACCTACCTCTCGGCCGTCGAGGCGCGAGGCCGGACCGCCGACGTGGCCAGCCTGGAGCCGTTGCTGCGTCCGCACACGGTCGCCGTCGTCGGAGCGGGACGCAGGCCGGGGTCGGTGGGCCGGGCGGTTCTGCACCACCTGCACGCGGGTGGATTCACCGGGCGTCTGTTCGCGGTGAATCCCCGTGTCACCTCGATCCTTGGTGTGCCGTCCCATCCCTCCGTCGGCGCGCTGCCCAGAACCCCTGATCTCGTGATCGTGGCGGTGCCCGCCGCAGCCGTCGCGGCCACCGCCGAGGAGTGCGGCAAGGCGGGCGTGCGGGCGCTGCTCGTCGTCTCCGCGGGATTGGACAGCGCCCAGGCCGGGGCATTGCTGGCGGCCTGCCGGATGTACGGCATGCGTCTCGTCGGCCCCAACTGCCTGGGCATCTCCAACACCGAACCCGGACTGCGGCTCGACGCGACCTTCGCCGCCGAGCATCCGCGCCCGGGCACGGCGGGTGTCGCCGTGCAGTCCGGCGGCGTCGGCATCGCGCTGCTCGACGGACTGTCCCGGCTCGGCGTCGGCGTCTCGTCCTTCGCCTCCCTCGGCGACAAGTACGACGTCAGCGGCAACGACCTGCTCCAGTGGTGGGAGAGCGACGGCCGCACCGAGATCGCGTTGCTGCACCTGGAGTCGTTCGGCAATCCGCGGGCCTTCTCCCGTACCGCCCGCCGGGCGACCCGCCGTTTCCCCGTGCTGACCGTCGACGCGGGCCGCACCGACGCGGGTCGCCGCGCGGCAGCCTCGCACACCGCTGCCGCCGCCACCCGGACCATGACCCGGCAGGCCCTGTTCACCCAGGCCGGTATCACCGCGACCCGCTCGGTCGGCGAACTCCTCGAAACCGCAGCCCTGTTGCACTCCCAGCCGCTCCCGACGGGCACCCGCGTGGCCATCGTCACCAATGCGGGCGGCGCCGGCGTCCTCGCGGCCGACGCCTGCGCGGAGGCCGGGCTCGCTCTGCCGCCGTTCACCCCGGAGGCCGTCGACGACCTGCTCGCCGTACTGCCCGACGGCGCCGCCGTCGGCAACCCCGTAGACGCGACCGCAGCGGTGACGGAGGAGCAGCTCACCGAGTGCGTGGACCGGATCATGCGGTACCCGGGCATCGACGCCGTCCTGCTGGCCCTCGTTCCCACCGCGGTCGCCGCGGCGACCGGCGACGACCTGGTCCGAGCCGTGACCCGGAGCCCGGCACGCCGGGCGCGACCGGTCGCCGTGATACGCCTGGAACAGGGCGAGCCGGTCAGGCTGCTGCCCGCCGCCGACGGCGGCACGATCCCCTCGTACGCCGAACCCCAGGCGGCGGCACGGGCGTTGGCCCACGCCGCCCACCGCGCGGCCTGGCTGAGCCGGCCCGCCGGAACGATTCCGGACCTCGAAGACCTCGACTCCTCACGCGCCCACGAGGTCGCCGAAGCCTTCCTCGCCGCGCACCCGGACGGCGGCTGGCTCGACCCGCGCACCTGCGCCGACCTCCTCTCCTGCTACGGCATCCCCCAACTTCCCTGGGCCTGGGCCGGGACCGAGGACGAGGCCGTCGCCGCCGCGGACCGGCTGCGCGGCGCCGACGGACGGGTCGTCATGAAGGCCCACTGGCCAGGTCTGGTGCACAAGAGCGAGCAGCGCGCCGTCCACCTCGACCTCCAGGGCGACTCCCAAGTACGCGCCGCCTTCCGGGACTTCGAGACTCGCTTCGACGGACTGCTCACCGGCGTACTCGTACAACCGCTCGCCGCACGCGGCACCGAACTCTTCGCGGGCGTTGTCCAGGACGAGGTGTTCGGTCCGCTGGTCCTGTTCGGACTCGGCGGTACGGCCACCGAGGTGCTGGCCGACCATGCCGCCCGGCTCGCCCCCCTCACGGACCATGACGTACGAGACCTGATCACGGCCCCGCGCTGTGCGCCTCTGCTGTTCGGCACGCGCGGCGGCGGACCGGTCGATCTCGACGGCCTCGAACAACTGCTGTTGCGGCTGTCCCGCATGGCGAGTGACCTGCCACAGCTCGCCGAGGCCGACTTCAACCCCGTTCTCGCGACACCGGGAGGAGTCAGTGTGCTCGACGCACGGCTGCGACTGGTGCCGCGCAGGCCCCAGGACCCCTATCTGCGCCGACTTCGGTGAGGAAGGAAAAGTCATGAAGCACAACAAGGTCGGCTCCGTGATGACCGCCGAGGTCGTCCGGGCCACCTACGGCACCCCGTTCAAGGAGGTGGCGCGGCTCCTCGCCGACCACCGGATCAGCGGACTGCCCGTCGTCGACGATAACGATCACGTCATCGGCGTCATCTCCGAAACGGATCTGATGGCGCGGCAGGCGGCGACCCCGGACCCGTACGAACCGCCGAAGCGCCGCTTCGGGCTCGCCGGTCTGACGCGCGGCGCCAGGCGGCAGGCCGTGAAGGCGAAGGCCCGCACCGCAGGACACCTGATGACCGAGCCGCCTGTCGTCGCGCACGCCGACGACACGATCGTCCAGGCCGCCCGGACCATGGCGCAGCGGCGCGTGGAACGGCTGCCGGTGCTGGACGAGGAGAACCGGCTCGTCGGCATCGTCACCCGGCGTGACCTGCTCCAGGTCTTCCTGCGGCCCGACGCGGAGATCCGCACCGAGGTGATCGACGAAGTACTGGTCCACACGCTGTGGCTGGCGCCGAGCGGCGTCGACGTCTCCGTCACGGAAGGCGTCGTCACGCTGGCCGGCCACATGGAGCGCAAGACCGAGACCGAGATCGCTGTCTCAATGACCAAGCAGATCGACGGCGTGGTCGGCGTCGTCGACCAGCTCACCTACCGGCTGGACGACGCGCACCTGCGCCCCGACGAGCCGGCCGTGCACGGCGTGGCCGACGACTGGCTGCGCAAGCTCTGATGGGAAAGGAGGCGGATCGCCATGCCCAGCAGCGTGTTGGTCGCCTACGGAACGACGAACGGATCCACCGCGGAGATCGCCGAGGCCGTGGCCAAGGTTCTGCGCGAGGACGGACTGACGGTCGACGTACTGCCCGCCCTCTCCGTGGCGAGCGTGGCGTCGTACGAGGCCGTCGTGGTCGGAGGAGGCGTATACGCCGGGCGCTGGCAGAAGGACGCGCGCCGCTTCCTCCGCCACCACCGTCGTGCACTGACCGGACGCCCGCTGTGGATGTTCAGCAGTGGCCCGCTCGACGCCTCTGCCTCGGAACGGGACATCCCGCCCGTACCCGGGGTGAAGCGGGCCATGGTCCGGCTCGACGCCAGGGAACACGTCACCTTCGGGGGCTGCCTCGAAGAGGGCGCGAAGGGATTCATCGCCCGGAAGATCATCTCCTCCGGCAAGGGCGGAGACTTCCGGGACTTCACCGAGATCGAGGCGTGGGCGAAGCGCATCGCGGGTGAGTTGGGACGAGCGTAGAAGGGATGGTTCTGCCGGGCCCGCGCCGATAGGTCGGCGCGGGCCCGGCCTGTGGTCGCTTTCGAGCAGGAGGCTTACCAGGGCACCACGGCGACAGGGCACTCGGCATCCCGCAGAAGGGCCTGAGTGATGTCTGCCGACCCGCTGCCGGCACGTCGTCCGACCACCACGAGCGCGGCGCTCGCCGACTTGCGGATCAGGGCATGCGCCGGGGCGAACAGGACGACGTCTTCGAGCACCCGCACCCCGGGGTACTTCGCGCGCCACGGCCGCAGCACGTCGGCGAGCAACTGCACCTCGTGATCCTCCCAGGCGCCCCGGTCCTCCTCCGGTATGCCGAAGGGCAGTTCGGCGGCACAGGAGGGGAGGCTCCAGGCATGCGCGGCGTGCAGACGCACGTGCGTCGTCAGAGCGGCTTCGAAGGCGAAGTCGATGGCTGCCGCCGCCGGGTCACGAGCGTCCACGCCGAGCACGACCTCGTGTCGGCTGTGCCGCAGGGCTCCGAGGCCGGGGGCGTCCGGCACCAGCACGACGGGACAGGAGGACGCTCCGACGACGGCGAGAGCGGCCGACTCCCGTGCGGGACCGGCGGTACCGCCCTCTCCGGGCATGCCGAGGACGACCATCTTCGCCTTGCTCAGGATGTCGGGCCGCAGATGGTCGACAACCTGAAGCGGCAGTCCACGCAGTCGTGCCTCATGGCCGGCCCAGTCGGCCACCGCACCCTCGTGGTCCGATCGGTCGATACGGGCAACGATCGTCTGGTCCATGACGTCCGACTGTCCGGCACCAGGAGAGATACCGTCCTCGCAGGTCAGCCGAGCTCGACCGTGACCTCGGGAGGCTGCCGCAGCGTGTTGTGCACGGTGCAGTGGCCGACCACCGCGCGCAGCGCCTGCTGTTGGTCCGGGTTCAGTTCCACCGGCAGGAGGACGCGCATGCGTACGGCCGCGACCCGGGCGGGCCGGTCGTCGGCCATGGTGAAGTCGGCCTTGACACGAAGACGTTCGTACGCCAAGTGGTGGCGCTGGAGGAAGCGCCCCGCGTAGTAGGCCACGCAGGACGCCAGTGAGGCGACGAAGAACTCTACCGGGGTGGGCCCTTCGTTGTCGCCGCCGGCCTCGACCGGCTGGTCGACGGTGAGTTCGTGGTCGCGTACGAAGACCGCGAACGCCTGGTTCCTGAGCTGGGTGACCTCCACGCGTCCGGGGGGCTGCGCGACGGCTCGGCCGCGGCGCGGGACCTGTGAGTCGTGGGCGGGCGAGGTTTTGTTCATCACCGCACCTCCTGCGGTTGTTGCGGACTGCTCGGCTCTCAAGGGAGCCCGCATCTTCGTACTCTCATCGTCCGGCGACATCCCGCTGACGGAGATGGGCCGGTCGTCCCCCATGGGTGACGACCGGCCCTGGTGCAGGGGCGTTCGGGCATTCGGAGTGACCCGCACGCAGGGTGCACGGCGGGAACAGCGCGTCGGTCACTCGTCGGTCCAGATACCCGAGATACGTCGTGAGGCGAGGTCGGACCGGACCAGCAGGCGCGTGTGGTGGATCTCGTGCCCGGGGTCGTCCCAGGTGAGGGTGACACGGCTCCAGCAATGGCCCATGCCGCTGTCGATGTAGGCGACGCTCCACCTGATGGGAACACCCTTGGCGCGCAGCACGCCGTCCCCTCGGTGAGCGGCGTCCCAGCGGATCAGGCCGGCACACAGCTCGGCGGTGAGGTAGTGGTGGCGGAGCGCGTGGGCCAACTGTCCGCGACCGAGGTCGTGGAGGGCGTCCGTGTACGCGCCGTAGAAGTCGGCCACATGGCCGACGACGGACTGTGGGCTGCCCTCGCGGGTCGGCACGGCAGCCTCGGAAGGGGTGCCGGGCGGTATGGCCGAGGCGGGTTGCCTGGGAGCCGGTACCGTGGCGCCCGGTGCGAGGCGGCGGAGTGCGCGGGTCGTGGTCATGGAACTCTCCTGCCCTGTCTGGAGCACGACGGTTGGGTGCTCATTTTCGAGTACAGCGTGGTGAGGGGGCGGACACGAGGGCCAAGTGGCTTGTCCGTCCGGTCTGTTCGGCCTCTGAACGATTCCCCGGGCGCGCTAGGCGTGTGACCGGAATTCCGGGCGTCAGCCGGTCTTGTGGCTCCACCGCGGGCCGACGTGGTCCCACTCCCTGCCCCACCGGTCGACACGCCGCCGGTCGAGCCGCCATCGTGCGGCGGCTCCGGCGCCGAAGGCGATCCCGGCGAGGGCCAGTGCGGCCGCCGCACCGAGGATGCCCGCCTCGACGGCCGCGTCCGTGGGAGGTATCGGCTCGGTGGTGAGTTCGCCGCGGTCGTCCTGCCAGACGACGAGCCCGGATCCGGCCGCCAGCCCCGCGCGCACCAGTGTCTCGCCGGTGCGGGTGGCGCCGTCGGGGGCCGTCCAGCGGACCTTCGCCACCGACTGTCCGCTCGCTCCCCTGACCGCCGAAACGGCCGGTGGGACGTCGGCGAGCAGCACGGCTCGGACGGAACGGCGCTCGGCGCGCTGCGCGGCGAACACCTCGTCGGCGGCGTGGGCCGTCACCAGGCCGGCGACCGTGCCCCCCATCGCGATGACCGCCCACACGGCCAGCACGATCCAGGCCTCGACGATGTCGTCGTGCCGTCGCAACGGGTTGCTCCGCCACCGCCAGAACCGCTTCCGCGTACACCTGCTGCCGTGCATCGGTCCGCACCTCCTCCTGAAGTTCGTGACATTCCCGAAGGTGACAGCCGGAGGAGGGACGGGACATGGGCCCACCGGGCGGAGCCGGTGGGCCGGTCGGGGTCAACTCGCCATCGAAGAAGGGACGTTCAGCCCTGAACCGAGAGGGCGGGTGGGTGCCTCAAGGCCGGGAGGCTGTCACGGACCCGGTCGGGTCGGGGTTCCGGAGGCTTCCTGGCCCCGGGTGCGGGACCATCGGCCCTGACCCTGCCCGGGTGGGTGGGTCCACGCTCGGAGGACAGCATCGGCCGTTCGGATCCGGTGCGCGAGGAGGGCGTCATGACGAGCACATTCCTGGACGCCGCGATCCTGGAGACCTGCGTCTCGGCGGCGGTCGCCGCGCCTTCGATCCACAACACGCAGCCGTGGCGGTTCCGGCTGGATCCCGCCACGGTCACCTTCCAGGTGTTCGCCGCTCCCGAGCGAGGCCTGAGGCACACCGATCCGACAGGCCGGGCGCTGCACCTGTCGGCGGGGGCATGTGTCTTCAACCTGCGGGTCGCGCTGGCCCACTTCGGCTGGGCGCCCGTGACGCGGCTGCTGCCCTGCCCGGAGAACCCCGGCCTGTTCGCCACCGTTCGTCCGACAGAGCCCGGTGACCCGCATCAGGGGCGGCAGAGCCTCGACCTCTACGCGGCCATCTGGCGCAGGCACAGCAGCCGGTTCCCCTTCTGCGGCATGCCGGTTCTCCCGGACCTGCGCGCGGAACTCGGCGCGGCGGCCCGTGCGGAGGGTGCCCGGCTCACCTTCGCCGAGGCCACCGAGACGGACCGTCTCCTTCGGCTGACCGCGGAGGCCGAGCAGCGCAATCGTCTCGACGCCGACCGGGCGGCGGAGGGCCGCCGCTGGGTGAACCACGAGCTGGACCCGGCCCGCGATGTGGGCGTGCCGCGGAAGGCGCTCGGCCCGCAGGACGCCCGCGAACACCTCCCCGTGCGTGATTTCACCGCACAGCGCCATCCCGAGCGGCTCGTCGCCCAGCCCTTCGAGAAGGACCCGGTCATCGCCGTGCTGGCCACCGAGCACGACCGCCGTGCCGACTGGCTGCGCGCCGGGCAGGCGCTCCAGCACGTCTGGCTCCTCGCGACGGCCCAAGGTCTGCGCGTGTCTCTGCTGCATCAGGCGCTGGAGTGGCCCGACCTGCGCGAATCGCTGAGCCCTGTGCCCGGCCAGACCGGTCACGCGCAGCTGCTCATGCGTTTCGGACACGGTCCGCAGGGCGCTGTCACTCCTCGGCGCGCCCCGGGTCCGGTGTTCGGGGAGGAGCGGCCGAACGGGTAGGCCCGGTCAGCCCGTCGCTGTCGTGAGCGTCGGCCCCTCGGGCAGGTGAGGGTGCACTTCGAAGACGCCGGACAGACCGGCATGACGGAGCACCCGCAGGAAACGGCCGCTGTCGGAGACCAGCCGCAGCCGGCCCTGCCGTGCCAGGGTCCGGTTCCGCGCCCGGCACAGGACGCCCAGGCCGGCACAGTCGATGAAGGACACGCGGCGGAGATCGAGTATCAGATCGGGTTGGCCGTGTGCGGTCAGTGTGTCGAGGCGTGCCGAAAGAGACGGCACCATGGCGAGGTCGACCTCGCCACGCAGTTCCAGGACGGTCGCCCTGCGGGCGGGTCGTTCCGTGGGGTGCGGTACGGATCTGGTGCGGGTCTTGGACATGGTGAGAGAAAAGCGTGTTCGGTGACACGAACGGAAGGGCCGGTCGGCCCCTGTGGCCCCGGCCCGAACGGCGTTTCGAGACACGCTCGTGGCCGAGCGAAGACCCCGAACGGCCGGGTGATGGGTACCGACTGGCCCAAGCGAGGCCCACGGGCGCGGGACAAGCTGGATCTGCGGGGCAATCCCGGCATCGGTCGCGCGACGCTCGGCCCTACCGGCCGTCGCCGAACCGCCGGGACCCGAGACCGAGACCCGCAGGAGAACACGAGGGAGAGGTGCGTCATGAAGGGCTTCGTCTTCCACGGCCCCGGACAGTCCGCCTGGGAGGAGGTTCCGGATCCCGGCATCAAGGAACCCACCGACGCGATCGTGCGGGTCGACACCGTCACCATCTGCGGGACGGACCTGCACATCCTCAAGGGCGACGTACCCGAGGTGAGCCCGGGCACGGTGCTCGGGCACGAGGCGGTCGGCGAGATCGTCGAGGTCGGCAGCGACGTGCGCACCGTGCGGCCGGGAGACCGGGTCCTGGTCTCCTGCATCAGCGCCTGTGGGCGGTGCCGCTACTGCAGGGAGGGCGCGTACGGGCAGTGCAGGGGCGGCGGAGGCTGGATCCTCGGCCATCTGATCGACGGCACCCAGGCCGAGTACGTCCGGGTCCCGTACGCCGACCTGTCCGTGCACGCACTGCCCAGCGCGGTGGACAGCAAGGACGCCGTAATGCTCGCCGACATCTTCCCGACCTCCTACGAGGTGGGTGTGCTCAACGGGCGGGTACGGCCCGGAGACACCGTCGCCGTCGTCGGCGCCGGTCCCATCGGACTGGCGGCGATCGCCACGGCCCGGCTGTTCTCGCCCGAGCGGATCGTCGCCGTCGACCTGGCCGCCACCCGGCTGGAGGCGGCCAAGCGGCTCGGCGCCGATGCCGTGGCCGACGCCCGTGAAACCCCGGAGCAGCTGATCGCCGACCTCACGGACGGACTCGGCGCGGATGTCGTCATCGAGGCGGTGGGCGTGCCGGAGAGCTTCGAACTGTGCACACGCATGGTGCGTCCCGGAGGACATGTGGCCAACGTGGGCGTGCACGGCAAGCCCGCGACCCTGCACCTCGAAGACCTGTGGATCAAGAACGTGACCATCACGACCGGGCTTGTCGACACCTATTCGACGCCCACGCTGTTGCGGATGGCGGCGGCCGGCCGGCTGCCCACCGCGGAGATGGTCACCCACACCTTCCCGCTCGACCGCATGGAGGAGGCATACGACGTTTTCTCCCGGGCCGCCGACACCGGCGCGCTCAAGGTCGTGCTCGGCGGGCCGCAGCACGAGGTCGCCGTCCGTGCGGCCTGACGAGAGGAAGCGATGGGCCATGGCCGAACAGGTGGAACCGAGCGGGGTGGAGGGACACCCGAAGAGTGACCTCGGACGTCGCCTTACCCGGCGACGTGAGGAACTCGGGCTGTCCCGAGGGGAAACGGCCGAACGAGCGGGCATGGCACCCGGCTACCTCCAGTACCTGGAGGAACAGCCCGCCACGGCACCGGGAACGAGCGCCCTGCGCAGGTTGGCCGGGGCCCTGCACACCACCGTGCGGGACCTTGTCGGCGGCGCCGTGGATCTGCCGCCGGGCCCCGGGCGGGCGAGCCCGCTCCCCGAGTTCACCGAACTGAGCAAACAGGAGTGCCGGGCCCTGCTCGCCACGCACGGCGTGGGCAGGGTCGCGGTGCCCACCGTGTCGGGGCCGGTCATCGTCCCCGTCAACTACAGCGTGGTCGAGGGCGCGGTCGTCTTCCGTACCGCCGCCGGCACCACGCCCGCGCAGGCGGCCGGCTGTCAGGTCGCCTTCGAGGTCGACCGCATCGACGAGGCGTTCAGCCAGGGCTGGAGCGTTCTGGTGCGCGGCCACGCGCGGACCGTGACGGACCCCGACGACGTACGGCACCTCACGGAGCGCGCGTACAGCCTGCCCTGGGCCGGCGGCGAACGTGACGTGTGGGTGCGTATCGACCCGCTCGCCCTCACCGGGCGCCGGATCACGGCGTGACGGCGGTTGTTCCTCATGTATGCGAACGACGGCTTCCGCGAACTCGGGCGGCAGGAGTGTCTGCGGCTGCTGGCGAAGGTGCCGGTCGGCCGTATCGTCCACACGCGCCAGGCCCTGCCCGCGGTTCTGCCGGTCAACTTCGGCCTGGACGACGACGGTTCGGTGCTGCTGCGTACTTCGGCGGCCTCGGAGCTGGTGCGGGCGATCGACGGGACGGTGGTCGCCTTCGAGGCCGACGAGGTCGACGCGGCCACCCACTCCGGCTGGAGTGTCGTCGTCACCGGCAAGGCGACGGTGGTGACCGACCCCGCCGAGCAGGAGCGGCTGGCCCGGACCGGCCCGTGCTCCTGGGTGCCCTCGCCCGAGGAGGTCTTCGTCCGCATCGAGCCCGAGCTGGTGACCGGCCGGGAGTTGGCCGGCGGGCGCACCATGTACGGCGTGGTTCTTCCGGCGTCTTGACGGACCGTCACCGACATGGACCCGAACGGCCCCGCGACAAGGGGCCGTTCGGCGTTGCGTCGGGTCCTGGCGGGCCCTGCCCCCGGTGTCCGCGGAGGGCGAGTGTGGACTGCGAAGCCGCCGCGACACCCGAAGGGAAGCGGGAGCCATGACTCTCCAGCACGTGGTCGTAGGAACGGACGGTTCGCTGGTCGCCGTACGGGCGTTGGACTGGGCCTCGGACGAGGCGGTGCGCCGTGGAGCCGGCCTGCGCGTCGTGTACGCCGTGCCGGACCGGGACGAGGCCGGACCCGTGCTGAGGGCCGAGGCGTCACGGGTGAGTGAGCGGCACCCAGGTCTGCCGGTTGTGACAGCGGCGGCTGAGGGCGGCACCGTGCGGGCGCTGGTACGTGAGAGCGAACACGCGGTCCTGACCGTTGTGGGCACACGCGGCTTCGGCGGGCTCACCGGCCTGTTGTTCGGCTCGGTGAGCCTGCGGCTGGCCGCGCAGGTGCGGGGCCCGCTGCTGGTCGTACGCGGGGACCATCCGTGCGACGACGGCAAGGACGTGCTGCTCGGTTTGGAGAGCGACGCGGACGCGGATGCGGCCGCCTACGCCTTCCAGGAGGCCGAGC
Organism: Streptomyces sp. GQFP; assembly: GCF_021545335.1. Classification (GTDB taxonomy): domain Bacteria; phylum Actinomycetota; class Actinomycetes; order Streptomycetales; family Streptomycetaceae; genus Streptomyces. The sequence continues at coordinate 6,991,546 of NZ_CP089312.1, forward strand.
GGCGCGGTGCCCGGCTGCGTGTCCTGCACTCCTGGACCCACCTGCAGGAGACCCCCGAACTGCCGTCGCTCGTGCCCGCGACGAGCCCGGGACAGGAGCGGCTCGCCCGGCACGGCCGCGCCGAGGAGGCCGTTCCGCGCTTCGCCCTGACCCGGCTGCGGGAGCAGCACCCCGGTGTCGACGTCGAGACGCGCACGGTCCGTGCCAGCGCGGCGCGCTCACTGCTGGAGGCCACGCGGGAGGCCGCGGTCGTCGTGATCGGTGCGCACCGGCATGGTGGGCCGGGAACGCGGTTGGGACCGGTCGCGCACACCTTGTTGCACCGATCCCATTGCCCCGTGGTTGCCGTACCCGGCAGCGGCTGACAGGACGGCGACCGCCCGTCCGGCTGCGATGAGGACGGCGACGCCGGTGCGGTCGGGCCGGACCGCGTGCCCGTTCCGGCATCGGCCGTGCGCCTCCCAGCAGCTGCTGGGAGGCGCCGAGGAGCAGTGCCTCCAAGAGGGAGGAGGCAGGGCGGGGGACGTCGGGAAGAGGATTTCCGGCGCGGTCCCACCGTCCGCTCATGACCCTCGGCCGGGTCCGAGGGGCCCTGGCACCGGGGCCGTTCGGCCTCTGTGGCCGGATCGGGCGCACGGCTGAGGCTGGTGCGACCGGATCGGCCGGGGTGAGGGACGAGGGACGTGCCATGGACGCTTCCACCGCCGTTTCGACGGACGCGCTGCGGGCGGCGCACGAGCGGTTCATGACCGCGCGAGGCGTGCCGCCGGGGCTGCGGAGTCTGGTGACCGACTCGTGGCGCAGGTGCGCCGCGTCCGGCGTGCCCCCGGACGGCAGTCGGCTGCCGCCCCTGCGCAAGAGCCTGGAGGAACTGTCCGCGTACCGGCGTACGCATCCGCTGGCCGAGGTGCTGCCCCTGTTCCGGGACCTGCTCGGCGCCGGTGCCGCCGACGACGGGCATGTCTTCGCGGTCGGCGACGCCGACGGGACTCTGCTGTGGGTCGAGGGCGACGCGGCGGCCGTGCGCCGGGCCGAGCGGATGCACTTCGTCGAGGGCGCCCTGTGGTCCGAGGCGCAGGCCGGGACGAACGCGCCCGGAACCGCGCTGCAGGTGGGGCGGCCCGTCCAGGTCGTGACCGGCGAGCACTACAGCTCCGCCGCGCACGGCTGGTCGTGCGCCGCGGCCCCTGTTCACGACCCCGGGTCCGGCCGGGTGCTCGGCGTGGTCGACCTCTCCGGCGGCGCCACCATCGCCACACCCCCCGCCCTGGCCGCCGTACGGGCCGCCGCGCTGGCGGCCGAGGCGGTGCTCGCCCGTGCCATGACCCCGTCGGGGCCCCTGCTCGGCCCCGACGGGCGGGTGCTGTACGCGGGTGCCGACGGACAGGCCGGTGGCGCACGGCTGTCCGCGCTGGGCCGCGACAGCGCACTGCTGGAATGCGGCGGACGTGTCCACCGGCTGAGCCCGCGCCACAGCGAGATCGTGGTGGCGCTTGCTCTGGAGGGACGAGGCGTCCCCGGCGACCGGCTCGCGGTGGACTTGTCGGAGCGGGAGGTGCCCCCTTCGACGCTGCGGGCCGAGCTGACCAGGCTGCGCGCGGTGCTCGGCCCCACTGTCCTCGGATCGCGTCCCTACGCGCTGCTGTGCCCGGTACGCACCGACTTCGGTGACGTGGCCGCACTGCTTGCCGAAGGGCGGGTGGCCGAGGCGCTGGAGCGCTACGAGGGTCCGCTGCTGCCACGTTCCGAGGCGCCGGCCGTGCTGGAGCAACGGCGGTCCCTGGAGCAGCAGTTGCGCGGTGCCGTCCTGGCCGGCGGTGACGCGGCGCTGCTCCGACGCTGGGTGACCTCGGCCTGGGGGGCCGATGACGGCGCCGCCTGGCTGGCGCTCGCCCATCTCCTGCCCGGCGGTTCGGCCCAGCGTGCCGCCGCGGCGGCACGCGCCCATGCGCTGGCCCCGGCGAGGGCCGTCCCGCCGCAGGTCGCACGGCATGCAGCGGTGTTGCAGCGTGCCCGTTCCTAACGTGTTGAGCATCACCCCGAACATCGTGTCCGGAAAGGGGACGATCATGAGGTACGAGCCTCCGGGCAGGCCCGGAAGTCCGGTCGACGTGGCACCCCGGTACGAGAACTTCATCGGCGGCAAGTGGCAGGCACCCACGACCGGCCAGTACTCCGTCAACCTGTGCCCCGCCACCGCCAAGCCGATCTGCGAGATCCCCAGGTCCGGCGCCGAGGACATCGAACTCGCCCTGGACGCCGCGCACTCGGCGAAGGACAAGTGGGGCGAGGCGTCCACCACCCAGCGGGCGGCGGCGCTGAACGCGGTCGCCGACGCCATCGACGCCCACCGCGAGGAACTCGCCGTCGCCGAGAGCTGGGAGAACGGCAAGCCGGTCCGCGAGACCCTGGCCGCCGACATCCCGCTCGCCGCCGACCACTTCCGCTACTTCGCGGCCGCGATCCGCGCCGAGGACAGCTCGATCACCGAGATCGACAAGGAGACCATCGCCTACCACTTCCACGAGCCGCTGGGCGTCGTCGGACAGATCATCCCGTTCAACTTCCCGCTCCTGATGGCCGCGTGGAAGCTCGCCCCGGCGCTCGCCGCCGGCAACACCTCGGTCCTCAAGCCCGCGTCGCCGACCCCGTGGTCGATCCTGAAGCTGATGGAGGTCATCGGCGACCGGCTGCCCCCGGGCGTCCTCAACGTCGTCAACGGCCCCGGCGCCGAGATCGGCAAGGCACTGGCCACCAACAAGCGCATCGCCAAGGTCGCCTTCACCGGCGAGACCACCACCGGCCGCCTGATCATGCAGTACGCGGCGCAGAACATCATCCCGGTCACCCTGGAGCTGGGCGGCAAGTCGCCGAACATCTTCTTCAACGACGTGGCCGCCCAGGACGACGACTTCCTGGACAAGGCCGTCGAAGGCCTGGTGCTCTACGCGTTCAACAAGGGCGAGGTCTGCACCTCCCCCTCCCGCGCCCTCATCCAGGAGGACATCTACGAGGAGTTCATGGGGCGTTGCCTGGAGCGGATCCGTGCCATCAAGCAGGGCGACCCGCTCGACACCGAGACCATGATCGGACCGCAGGTCTCCAAGCAGCAGATCGAGAAGATCGCCTCGTACGTCGACATCGGCGTCAAGGAGGGCGCGGAGCTGCTCGTCGGCGGCCACCGTCCCACGATCGGCGGTGAGTTCGCAGACGGCTATTTCTACGAGCCGACCGTCCTCAAGGGCCACAACAAGATGCGGGTCTTCCAGGAGGAGATCTTCGGACCCGTCCTCGCCGTCACCACGTTCAAGGACGAGGCCGAGGCACTGGAGATCGCCAACGACACGCTCTACGGCCTCGGAGCCGGCGTGTGGAGCCGCGACACCAACCGCACCTACCGGATGGGCCGCGCCATCAAGGCAGGCCGCGTCTGGACGAACTGCTACCACCAGTACCCCGCGGGTGCCGCGTTCGGTGGCTACAAGGTCTCCGGCATCGGCCGCGAGAACCACAAGATGATGCTCGACCACTACAGCCAGACCAAGAACCTCCTGGTCAGCTACGGCACCAAGCCGCTCGGACTGTTCTAGGGACGAGCCTGCCCAAGGAGGGCAGTGACATGTCTGTGCACGTCGAGAACGGCAATGCCGGGCGCGTCACCGCCACCGGGGCGGCGCACCGGGCCATCGCGGCCCTGCGCGCCGCCCACGGGGGACCGGTGATGTTCGTCCAGTCGGGCGGCTGCTGCGACGGCAGCGACCCGATGTGCTTCCCCGGCGGTGAATTCGCCCTCGGTGAGGGCGACATGCTGCTCGGCGTCCTGGACGGCTGCACCTTCCACATCGACGCCGACCTGTACGAGGCGCTCGGCCGCCCGCGCTTCGTCCTGGATGTCGAACCCGGCACCCCGGGCGGCTTCTCGCTGGCGGCGGGGGACGGGCTGCGGTTCGTCACCCGGGTCAGGGAACCCCAGCACAGGGCCAGTTGATCAACGTATCCCGGCACACGGCCGGTTGAGGAGCAGATCATGAAGGCAGCAGTCGTCACCGACTTCGGGAAGCCTCTGGAGATCCAGGACCTTCCCGTCCCCGAGCCCGGCCCCGGCCAGGTCCTCGTCCGTATGGAGGCCTCCGGCCTCTGCCACACCGACATCCACGCGGCCCACGGTGACTGGCCGGTCAAGCCGAAGCCGCCGTTCGTCCCCGGCCACGAGGGCGTCGGCCCGGTCCAGGCCGTCGGCGCGGGCGTCTCCGAGGACCTCCTCGGCAAGCGGGTCGCGATCCCGTGGCTCGGCTCGTCCTGCGGCACCTGCCGCTACTGCGTCTCCGGCTGGGAGACCCTGTGCGAGGCCCAGGTCAACTCCGGTTACTCCGTGGACGGTTGCTACGCCGAGTACGCCGTCGCCCACGCGGGCGCGGTCGTCGAGGTGCCCGAGGGCGTGTCGTCCTTCGACGCGGCACCGCTGACCTGCGCGGGCGTCACCACGTACAAGGCGATCAAGGTCGCCCACGTCGTCCCGGCCGAACGGGTCGCCGTCTTCGGCGTCGGCGGACTCGGTCACCTGGCCGTGCAGTACGCCCGTCTCGTCGGCGCGTTCGTCACGGCCGTCGACCTCGAACCCGACAAGCTGGGTCTCGCCCACCGCCTCGGCGCCGACCAGACCGTCAACGCCCGTACACACGACCCGGTCGAGGAGATCAAGAAGGTCGGTGGCGCGGACGTGGCCGTCGTCCTGGCCGCCGCGCCCAAGGCGTTCGAGCAGGCCTTCCGGTCGCTGAACCGGGGCGGGCGACTGGTGATGGTCGCGCTGCCCGCCGACAACGCGTCCATCGACGTCCCGATCTTCGAGAGCGTCCTCAAGGGGATCTCGGTCATCGGCTCCATCGTCGGCACCCGTCAGGACCTCGCCGAGGTGTTCGCCCTGCACGCGGCCGGTCGCACCCAGGTGATCGCCGAACCGCGGCGCCTGGCGGACGTCAACGACTCCTTCGACGAGGTCCTCGGCGGACGGGCCGAAGCGCGGCTCGTCTTCGAGTTCTGAGAGTTCTGTGGCCCGGGACCACCGGGCCACAGGGAGAGGCAGCAGATCATGGGAACCGTCACCGTGGGAGTCGTACGGGAGCGGGCGCCCGGCGAACGCCGGGTCGCCCTCGTCCCCGAGACCGTGACCCACCTGGGCAAAGCCGGAGTCGACGTCCTCGTCGAGACCGGAGCAGGCTCCGGCGCCTGGTTCACGGACGCCGACTACACCGCCGCCGGCGCGACCGTCGTACCACCGGACGAACTGCGCGCACGGGCGGACGCCGTCCTGTGCGTCGGCCCGCCCGACGAGGAGACCGCGCGGAAACTGCGGTCCGGGCAGACCCTGATCGGCCTGCTCGAACTGGGGCGACACCCCGCCCTGGCACAGGAGCTGGACGAGCGCGGTGTACGCACGGTGAGCCTCGACCTGCTGCCCCGCACCCTCAGCCGCGCCCAGTCCATGGACGCGCTGACCTCCCAGGCCAACGTCGTCGGCTACAAGGCGGTACTCGTGGCCGCCGACGCCTACGACCGGTTCTTCCCGATGCTGACCACCGCGGCGGGCACCATGCGCCCGGCGCAGGTCCTCGTCCTCGGTGCCGGAGTGGCCGGGCTTCAGGCGATCGCCACCGCCCGCCGCCTCGGCGCCGTCGTCTCGGCGTACGACGTACGCCCCGCATCCCGAGGGGAGGTGGAGTCGCTCGGCGCCCGGTTCCTGGACATCCCGCGCCCGCCGGACACGGAACCGGGCACCGGACAGGGCGGCTACGCAAGGGAGTTGACCGAGCAGGAGCAGCGGGCCCAGCGGGAGGCGCTGGACGCGCACATCGCCCGGACCGACATCGTGATCACCACGGCCCAGGTGCCCGGGCGCAGGCCGCCGTTGCTCGTGACCGCGGCGGCCGTCGAGCGGATGGCCTCCGGGTCCGTCGTCGTCGACCTGGCGGCGAGCGAACTCGGCGGCAACGTCGAGGGATCCGAGCCCGACAAGACCGACGTCCTGGACAACGGCGTCACCGTCATCGGCGCGGGACGCCTGCCGTCCGCGATGGCGACCGCCGCGTCCACGGCGTACGCCCGCAATCTCGTCGCGCTGTTGCGCCATCTCCTGCGCGACGGGCACATCGTCCTCGACCCGGCCGACGAGATCACGGCCGCGCTGACCGGGGGAGCGGCACCGAAGGGAGGCGCGTCCTCATGAACGACCTCGATCTCCTCACCGCGATCACCGTGTTCGTCCTGAGTGTCCTGGTCGGCATCGAGGTGATCAGCAAGGTCCCCGCGACCCTGCACACACCGCTGATGTCCGGCTCCAACTCCGTGCACGGCATCGTCGTCATCGGCGCGATGCTGATCGCGGCCGAGTCGCACACCTGGCTCGGCTACGTTCTCGCCTTCGCCGCCATGGTGTTCGGCGCGATGAACGTCGTCGGCGGATACGTCGTCACCGACCGGATGCTGGAGATGTTCAAGGCCAGGCCGGCCGCGGAGAAGCCATCAGCCGACAAGCCCGCCGCGGAACCGAGCGAGAAGGCGGAGGTGTGACCGTCATGGACACTGTCTCCAGCACCGTCCAGTACGTCTTCCTGGCCGCGGCCGCCTGCTTCGTCCTGGGCTTGCACCTGATGAACCACCCGCGCACGGCCCGCCGCGGCAACACCCTCTCCGCCGGGGCGATGGCCGTCGCCATCGGCGCCACCGTGTGGCTCGTGGCGGACGAGGGCGTCATCAGCCGGACCGGCTGGCTTGTGCTCGTCTCGGGCGGGGTCGTCGGCGCGGCGCTCGGCCTGTGGGCCGCACGCGAGGTCAAGATGACCGCGATGCCGCAACTGGTCAGTCTCTTCAACGCGGTCGGCGGCGGCGCGGCGGCGCTCATCGCCGTGGGCGAACTCGTCCAGACGGAGAACGCGGCCGGGCTGGGGGCCCGCGTCTCCCTCCCGGCCGGGCTGGACATCGTCATCGGCGCGGTCACCTTCTCCGGATCGCTGGTCGCGGCGGGCAAGCTGCAGGGCATCGTCTCCGGGTCACCGGTGGTGTTCCCGGGGGCGCGGCTGCTCAACGTGCTGCTGCCGGCCTCGTTCGCCGTCGGCACGGTCTGGCTGGTGCTGGCGCCCGACAGCCCGGTCGCCCTGTACGGGCTCGTGGTCGTGGCCCTGCTCTTCGGCGTGACGATGGTGCTGCCCATCGGCGGCGCCGACATGCCCGTCGTCATCGCCCTGCTGAACGCCTTCACCGGGTCGGCGGTCGCGATGGCGGGCTTCGTGCTCGACCAGACGGCACTCATCATCGCGGGCATGCTTGTCAGTGCATCGGGCGGCATCCTCACCAAGCTGATGGCCGACGCCATGAACCGGTCCATCACCAACATCGTCGTCGGCGGCTTCGGCACCGGCGACAGCGCTCCGCCCGAGGCCGGCGCGGGCGGAGCGCCCGCCCAGGTGCGGTCGGTGTCCGCGGACGACGTGGCGATCCAGCTGGCGTACGCCCGCAAGGTCGTCTTCGTACCGGGGTACGGCCTGGCCGCCGCCCAGGCGCAGCACGAACTCGGCGACCTGGCCAAGCTGCTGACCGATCACGGCGTCGACGTCAGCTACGCCGTCCACCCGGTCGCGGGCCGTATGCCGGGCCACATGAACGTGCTCCTGGCCGAGGCCAACGTGCCGTACACCCAGCTGAAGGAGATGGACGACGTCAACCCCGAGTTCCCGCAGGCCGACGTCGCCCTCGTGATCGGCGCCAACGACGTGACCAACCCGATCGCCCGCCGCCCCGGCAACGCGATCTCCGGGATGCCGATCCTGGACGTCGACAAGGCGAAGAGTGTCGTCGTCATCAAGCGGTCGATGGGCCACGGCTACGCGGGCATCGACAACGAGCTCTACACCGACCCGAAGACCGGGATGTTCTTCACCGACGCGAAGAAGGGACTGACCCAGCTCAAGGCCGCGGTCGGCGAGTTCGTCGCCTGACCCGCGCGGTGAGCCCCCGCACCAGCGTCCACCGTCCGGTGCGGGGGCTCACGTCCGCCCGGAGACCATCGGGACCCCGGACAGGGCCAACCGGCCCATGCGCACGGCGGCGCCCTGATTCACGCTGAACGCATGGGTCCAACGCCCCGGCAGGCCTGGAGGACGTCATGCACGGCACACCGCACATCGTGAGCGATGTCATGACCAGCACCGTCGTCGCCCTCGGCGGCGGGGCGGTGTTCAAGGACATCGTGAAGACCATGCAGAAGTGGAAGGTCAGTGCCCTTCCTGTCCTGGACGGTGGGAAACGCGTCATCGGGGTCGTCTCCGAGGCCGACCTGCTGCCCAAGGAGGGGTTCCGCGACAGTGACCCCGGCCGGTACACGGAGCTTCACCGGCTGTCCGACCTCGTCAAGGCGGGCGCCGTGACGGCACAGGAGCTGATGACCGCGCCGGCCATCACCGTCCATCCCGACGCCACCCTCGCCCAGGCCGCGCGCGTCATGGCCCGGAGCAGGGTCAAGCGCCTGCCGGTCGTCGACGACCGAGGCCTGCTGAAGGGCGTCGTCAGCCGCTCCGACCTGCTCAAGGTGTTTCTGCGGGAAGACGCGGACATCGCTGGCGAGGTACGCCGTGAGGTTGTCGACCAGTTGTTCCCCGCCCCCGTCGAGCCGATCCGGGTGGAGGTCCGTGACGGAGTCGTCACGCTCACGGGTCGTATCCGCGACACCACGCTCGTGCCTGTCGCCGCCCGCCTGGTGCGGGCTGTCGAGGGCGTCGTGGACGTCGACTTCGCACTGGCCGGGCCGCCCAGGCATCCGGATCTCGACCCTGATCTCCCGGCCGACGACGCGACCCGACGGACTTCCGGGACCGGAAGTCCGTCCTGAGGCAGGAGGAGGTGCCGACCGATGGCGGGGACGTCTCGTGCGAAGGTCACCAGGGTGTGGCTGTGGCGCTGGCGCCGCAGCCCGCTCCGGCGGCGCAGTGACCGTGCGGAAGCCTGGATCGTGCTCGGCACGTGGTTCCTCGCGCTGCTGGGCGCCGTGCTCGCGGGCGTCGCGACGGCCGACGCGATGGAGCGGGGCATGGCCGAGAACCGCGCTCAGACGCGTGCCGTGTCGGCCGTGCTCACGGAGAACGCGACGGAGTCCGAACTCGGCACGGTGTGGGTGAAGGTGCGCTGGACCGATGCGAACGGCGGCTCGCACACCGACCGGACGAAGGTCGACGCCGACACCACGGCGGGCACCACGGTCACGGTGTGGGTGAACCGCGAGGACGAGCTGGTGTCCAAGCCGGTCGCCCCGAGCGAGGCGAGGCTCCAGGCGGCTGCGGGCGGCGTACTGGTCGCGCTCGGCGCGGGAACCGGGGTACTGGTCGCGGGCCGTCTCCCGCGCGCGCTCCTGGAGCGGTGGCGCCTGGCCGAGTGGGAGGCGGAGTGGGAGCGGGTCGGTCCCGGCTGGAGGAAGCGGATGCTCGGCTGACAGTGGCCGACCGGATCCCGTACAGGGCCGGTCGGCCCACGCATGTCCGGCCGCCGCGCGGCACGCTGGAAGTGAGGAAGAAAGAGTACGGAGGAGGCAGAGGAGGGAGACATGAGTGGCATGATCGAGCGGCTTCCCGGCTGGCCGACGCTGCCCGACCTGTTCGGCTGGGTCGAGGGTGGAATCCCGGGCGCGCACACCGTCCCGGGGCTGCACGGTATCCGTGTCGAGGAGCGTCTGGCGGACGGGATCTATGTACTGCGGGCGGAGCTTCCGGGCATCGACCCCGCCGAGGACGTCGAGATCACGGTGACCGAAGGCGTGCTGACCCTGCGGGCCGAGCGCGGTGAGGAGACGACGGAGAAGCACCGTACGGAATTCCGCTACGGCACCTTCGCCCGCTCCGTCCGGCTGCCCGCCGGAGCGAAGGGCGACGACGCGACCGCGGAGTACAAGGACGGTGTCCTGACCATCACGGTCCCGGTCCCGGAGGAGAAGGCGGGGACCAGGACCATCCCGGTGCGGCACGGCTGAACAGCCGCACCCCCGTGCGCGGCCGGCGTACCCCCGCCGGCCGCGCACCTTCGCGTCCGTCCGCCGCATGGTCCAACGGTCAGCAGATGCAGGGCAGTTGCCCGCCCAGCGGCAGGTCCACCACGTACCGTGCAGCCCGGTCAGGCCCGAGAGAGGGACGGCGTCGCCGGGACGCGTGAGCGCGGCCGACGGACGCAGCGAACCGTGCCGCTGCCCGATGCCGGTCGTCTTGATGAACACCTTGTCCGCTGCGCCCGGCCCATGACCGTGGTGTCACCGGTGGCGACCGGAACATCGGCGGCGCGGGCGGCCTTCCGAGGGAATGGCGCAGCAGCCGGAGTTCGGACAGAGGGAGTCATACGGCGGTGCCCCGCGCCCGCAGTGACAGCAGAGCGGTCTGCGAGCCGGGTCTCCGCAGCATCTCGCCGAAGCCGGTGAAGGCTCGGGCCGTTCGGCGATCGCCGTTGCCCGGTCCAGCTTCTCCAGCGGGGCGAAGCACACCGGACAGCCAGGGCCATGGATCATCAGGCGGCGGGAGAGCGCCGGGTCGCTGTACTCGTCGAGATACTCACCGCGGCTCACTCCGTGGCAGGCCGGCGGAGAGGTCGCACTGGACGTCGACCACGCCCTCGACGGTGCGTACGAGGCGGGCGGCCACCGGTACGAGCGAGGTGTCCCTGATCCGCCCGGTGAGCGTGACGACTCCCTCGGCGACCTCGACCCGGATGGGCTCGACGGGGGCTGGGAACAGAGACGTGAGGATCTCTCGGCGGACCTCCTCGGCGATGTCGTCGTCGTCCCGCAGGAAGACCTTCAGGAGATCGGCCCGGCTGACGACACCTTCGAGCAGGCCCTCGGCGTTGACGACGGGCAGCCGCTTGACCTTGCGCTGCGCCATGATGCGGGCGGCCTGGGCGAGGGTGGCGTCGGCGTGGACGGTGATGGCCGGGGCGTTCATCAGGTCCGTCGCGGTCAGCCCGCCCGCCTTGGCCAGGTCGGAGAGGCGGCTCAGCTGGGTGAACCGGTCGGGGTCGCTGTGGCGGAACTCCTCCTTGGGCAGCAGATCGGCCTCGGAGACGACGCCGATCACCCGACCCTCACCCTCCAGAACGGGAAGGGCACTGACTTTCCACTCCTCCATGAGCTTGACGATGTCCTTGAACGAGGCGTCGCGTCCGACGGCGACGACGGTGTGCGTCATCACGTCGCTCACGCTGCGCGGGCTGCTGCTCATGGTGTCCGTACCTTCCTTCTCGGGTTCAGGTGCGTTCGGCGATCAGGCCGAGGAAGAGTGGGTGGCGCGGGAGACGCGCGGGGCGTGGTTGTGGATGGCCTGCTCGCACAGGCCAGGTCGTCCTCGTCGGTGTCCTGGTTCTGCGCGGTGGGCGGTATGCAACGGCCATCGGTGACGGCGCCCTCGCTGTCCAGCCGGTAGCCGTAGGGCTGCTGATCCCAGCCTGTGCCCTGGCGGCGTGCGGCACCACGGGCCGCCCGGACCCGATCGAGGGTCTTTCGGCCCATGCCGTCCCGCTCGTGTCCTCGCAGGCTGGAGGTACACCGTGGGTTCGCGCTCTCTCGGCCGGGCCGTGGCACGACAGGGCGGGAAGGACGCCACCCGCTTCTCGCGGATCCTGATTGCGCGGTGCACGGCCGCCGGCCGCTTCTCCGCGCCTCCTTCGGGTCCTTCCCGCCACCTCCAGCACACCACAGGGGCCGCGAGGCCAACAGGGCCGACCGGCCCCGATTCCCGAGGAGACCGACGTCATGACAACAGCGGAAGCACGCCCGACGAGTACGTCCCCGTACGCGCCACGGTCGCCGACGTACCGCACTTCTCGGCCCACGCCGACGCCGCTCAGATCATCGAATGGCTGCGCGGTGCCCCCGCCCCGACCACCACCTACCTGGTGCACGGCGAGCCCGACGCGGCAGCCGCTTTGCGCGACCGCGTCGATCGGACGCTGGGCTGGACGGCCGTCGTACCGCGCTCGGGCGAACACGTACTCGTCCGGTAAGGGCAAGACAGGGGCCACGCTTCAGTAGGGAAGAGTCCGTCCGGAGGGCGTCCGGAGGTCGGGAGGCTCCGGTTCGCGCGGTGTCCGGGGACGCCTGACCACCTGTATCCGCTTCATGGTCGTCGCCTCCTGGACGGTGCTATGCGGTTCTGCCGGTCGCTCCGGCTTCCCGTGTACGACGACAGCCTTGTCCGCGATCGGCGGTGCGCCCATGAGGCGACCGGCCCTCGTCGTGGGCCATGCCGACCGGCGCCCTGGGTCGGTCGGCCCCGGGGCACTTCCGCACCACCTGCTCAAGGGCCGTTCAGCACCCCCGCCCGGACCGGTCGGCTCATGCGCAACGGCCGGCACCGGAGTTGGCTGGAAGCAAGGAGAGCGACTCCGACTCGAAGGGGAGCGAGAACAGTGGGTACGAGTCTGACACCGGAGTTCTGGCAGCTGTTCACCGTCCTGCTCGTCGCGGCCATCGGCGTGACCGTCGTCCTGACCGCAACGTTGGACGCGCTGGCCGTCCGCCTGCTGAGCCGTCGCGCGCACAAGCTGCCGACGCCCACGCCGCACCGGCCCGAGCACGCCGGGCACCGGCCTTCCGTCCACAGTTGAAGGGACCCGGCCATGAGGGAACCGCCGGGTGCACCGTGCACAGGCTCCGCCGGATCGACGTCGAGCACCACTGCGTCGGTCCGGCGGCGGCGCGCCCGGACACACACGTCCGCCTACGCGACTCCCCTGCTCGGCAGCGGCTCCGTCCGCACCGCCCTGAGCGGCGACGCGGGCCGTTCACCGACGGGCACCGCGACCACGGGGACCGTCGCGTGCCGCAGGCACTCACGGCCGACCGCGCCGATCGCGGGCCGTTCGCCCTGTCCGTGCGCCGTGCGCCCCAGGACGAGCAGGACGGCGTCGTGGGCGCTGCCCAGGAGCACTCGCACGGGCGGACCCTCCTTGACGACGGCGCGTACCGCACTGTCGATCCGCGCGCCGAAGACCTCGCGCAGCGTCTCGGCGAGCAGCCGCGAGGCCTCGACCCGCTCCTCGGTGACCGTCGGACGTGCCGAGGCGGGAGCGTAGGGGGCGAGGCGGGGTCCGGCCGGTTCCCAGGCGTGCACGGCGACCACCTCGGCGTGCAGGGCGTGGGCCTGATCGGTGGCCCAGCGCAGTGCGGCCATGGACGCCTCGGATCCGTCGACGCCCACCACGATGTTCCGACCGGCGGTGAGTTCGGTCATGACAGTGCCTCCCTGACAAGCGGTTCGGTACGGCGACGCGGGCCAGGCGGTCGGTGCGACCGCGATGAACCCACGTCGGTGTTCACAAGGGGTTCTCCGGTTCGTGGCCGCCCTGGTCGAGCCGGAACGGCGGGTACACGTCGGTGAGGAGGGCCGCGTAGGCGGCCGTGCGCAGCACCCAGCGGTTGAGCCCCATCACCAGGTCGAAGATGCCGCGCGGGTAGCGCCCGGTGAACGCCAGGGCGACCCCGGCGAACAGTGTGAGCAAGCCGATCAACCCGCCCTCGGCCCACGGCACGCGGACCCCGCCGAGCAGGAAGCCGAGCACGACGTAGTGGGGGACGGCCAGCAGCCACCACTTCACCCACACAAGGCCGCGGGACAGTTCCTTGGGGTACGACACGTCGAAGTGCGCCGGATAGTCGGGAACGTCGGCGAGAGTGAAGGGTGGGTAGCGATCGGTGCCCAGAGCCCCGTACGCGTAGTACGCCACTCGCCAACTCCAGCGCAGGACACCGGTGTTGAAGTCGAAGAGGGTGCGGGGATAGCGGCCGGTGAAGGCGATCGCGAAGAACGCCGCCACGCTCACCCCCACGAACGCCACCCACAGGAACAGCAGGACGACGTAGTGGGGGATCGCGAGCAGCCACTTCACCAGCCACAGCCAGCGGGACAACCGCGGATCGAGGTCCGCCGTCAGCCTGGCCGGCTGGATCGGAGACATGGGTTCCGTGCTCATGGGGTTGATCCCTTCGGCAATGGGCGGCGATCAGTGCCGGTAGTCCCGGTGATCGTCGTGCTTGCCTATGTAGTGCCGCTCCTCGATGACGGCCTCGCGCTCACCGGGGCGCAGGACCGCACCCGGCGTGGCCATGAAGGCGATGAGTCCGACGACCCCCGCCACCATGAGGACGAAGCCGACGACGAACGAGCTGTAGCCGAACACCAGGCAGGCGCCGAGTACGGCCGCGCCGATTAGTAGAAGCGGGATCATGACTGCCTTCCTTCTTCCTTCTTCCTTCGTTCGGGGTTCCGGCCGCGGGGTGCGGCTGGTCAGAGCCTGCGCAGCCAGTCGTCGGCCGCGCCGTGCGGGGCCTGTCCGGTCGGCTGGAGACGCCTGTCGTCGAACCGGTACGACAGGTGGTCCACGACTTCCACGACGCCGTCCGTCCGGCGCGTCATGCCGAGCGCGACGGGGATGTTGCTGCGCCGTTCCAGCTGGCCGGTGAGGGTGACGACGCCGTCCCGCACGCCGGCCTCGACGGTGTGCGGGGCCAGCCACAGGGTTTTCACGAAGATCCCCTGTTCCACGTCCCGTCGGATCTCGTCGTCGGCGCGCACGAAGACCTGGAGCAGGTCGCGGCGGGTGACGATGCCGACCAGCCGGTCCTCCTCGTCCACCACGGGCAGCCGTTCGACGCGATGCCGGGTCATGAGCCGGGCGGCCTCGGGGAGTGTGGCGTCGGCGTACACGGTGACGGCGGGCGTCGACATCACTCCGCCGGCCGTGCGCGCACGGCTCTTGGCCGTGGCACGCCGGACGCCGGGGCTCAGCCGACGCAGCCACGCCCAGGTGTGCGGTCCGGCGTGCGGGTCCGGCCGTGACTGCTTCAGCATGAGGTCGGTCTCGGAGATCACGCCGATGACCTTGTCGTCCTCGTCGATCACCGGGAGTCCGCTGATGCCGTGCGCGTCCAGCCTCCGCACGACTTCCTTGAACGGTGTGCCGTAGTCCGCCGTGACAACGCGGCTGACCATGACGGCGCCGACCTTGGTGGCCTTCATGACTGATTCCTCCTGAGCGGTCAGGACCCGCGATCGGCGCAGATACGGGTCGTGGGGACGACCCGGCACGAGCCGCCCCGGATGCCCTGCCTGGTTGGCCGGTGTGCTGTCGGCTCTTGTGCAGGAGCCCGGCCAGTGCGCCTTCATGACGCCCGTCGGACCGTCGTACTGTCCGCCAACAGGGCGTGTACCGGTCCTTCTTGGATGTCGGCCATCACGCCCCCTTACGGCTCTCAGCTTCAGCGTCCGCCGAGGAGTCCGGGGGACATATGGGCTGAGCGGGTACGACATCGGGCCGAGCGGCCCCTCACATCGCGTCCGTCCGCACGGGCAGGGGCTCGCCGATCGCGCCCGTCACCTCTGCCGTGGGCGTGTAGGCGAGACACACCTCGCGGCGTATGCCGCCGAAGCCGACGGTGCCCATCCTCATGCCGGAGCCGTCGACCCGTCCGCATGAGCCGTGCGCTGTCCAGGGCGAGCCGGTGGACCCGGCCGGGGTGCGGCGGATCGGCGTGCCCGGTGTCGGGGAGGGCAGGGCCGGCGCTCTCCCAGAGCGCGAGCAGCTGGCCGGGGTCGCCGTCGCAGGTCTCCGGAGTGGTACCGGCCGGAGGTGAGGGGGCGTACTTCCGGATACGGTCGATCACGGCCCAGCCCACGCCGTGGCCGTGCCGGAACTCGTTTCCGATCCCGATGGCCACGATCCGGTGGGGGCGACTGCCGTCTCTTCCATGGCCGCGGTGTCTCCCTCACTGCGGGCTGTGTGATCGCCCTGGGCCCCGGCGGACGCACAACGGCATGAGCCGAACGTCCCCGACAGGGACCGAACAGCCCCTCGTGTAGCCCGGCAGCCGGTGGGACGGTGAAGGTGAACCCCCGTGCCGCACCACTGGGCACTCTGACGGAAGGCGGTTTGGAGAGATGGAGCTTCCTCTGGTCCTAGGTGTCGACGGATCGGATGCGAGCCTTCCGGCGGTCGACTGGGCGGTGGACGAGGCGGCCCGGAGGGGTGTTCCGCTGCGGCTGGTCCACGCCTCCCTCTGGGAGCGCTACGAGGGCGCCCCGCCCTGGCACGGTGTTGAACAGCCGTCCGAAAGGGTGCTGGCGGAACACGTCGTCGCCTCGGCGGCGGAGCGTGCCGCACGGCGCAACCCGGAGGTGAAGGTGTCCACCGTGATCGTCACGGAGGAACCCGCCGACGCCCTTCTGCGCGAAGGCAACAACGCCTCCGCCCTGATCACGGGGTCGCGTGGCCGCGGTGAGCTGAAGGGGCTGCTGCTGGGCTCGGTCGGCCTGGCCGTGGCGGCCCGCGCGCACTGCCCGGTGATCGTGGTCCGGGGTGACAAGGCGGCCCTGGCCGGCACCCACGAGCGGATCCTGCTCGGCGCCGGGGACCCGGCCACGAGCGGCGAGGCCGTACGGTTCGCCTTCCACGAGGCCGAGGCACGCGGGTGCACGCTCGATGTCGTACGCGCCTGGCGCTGCCCCGCGTACGAGATCTCCGAGAGTCCTCAGACCGTGGTCGAGGAGCTGGAGCGCCACCACGAGGATCAGGCCTCCGCCCTGCTCGACGCGGTGCTCCACGACGCGATGGCCGACCACCCGGGTGTCCGGGTGCGCCGCGCGACGGTCGAGGGGCTGGCCCGCAAGGTGCTTCTGAGCCGCTCGGCCGCCGCCGACCTCGTGATCATCGGGGCGCGGCGCAGGCAGGGCCACTTCGGCCTCCAGCTCGGCCTGGTGAGTCATGCGCTGCTGCACCACGCGGACTGCCCGGTGGCGGTCGTGCCGCAGCAGGCGTGAGGTCAGGTAGAGCTACTCGTTCACCTGGGAAAGGAGCGCTCGTGACCGTCCAGTCCCGCACCGAGCTCGTCCCCGCACTGCGGGACATCCGGGCCGTCGTCCTCGACACCGACGGGGTGATCACCGACTCGGCCCGGGTGCACGCCGCCGCGTGGCGGACCGCCTCGACGCCTTCCTGCGCGCACACCCGCCCGAAGACCCCGGCGCGCGGCGCCCGTTCGACGTACGCGAGGACTATCTGCGGTACGTGGACGGCAAGTCCCGCTTGGACGGAGCCGCCGCCTTCCTCGCCGCCCGCGGCCTCGACACCTCGGCCGAAACGCTGCGTGCCGTCGCTGCCGAAAAGGAGCGGCTGTTCACCGAGCGGCTGCGACAGCACGGCGTGGACGCCTATCCGGGGACGGTACGGCTGGTGCGTGCACTGCGCCGGGCGGGGGTACCCGTGGCCGCGGCGTCGGCGTCCCGGCACGCTGGTGAACTCCTCACCCGGGCCGGGGTGCTGGACCTCTTCGACGCTCTGGTCGACGGCGCCGAGGCGGCCCGGCTGGGGCTGGCGGGCAAGCCGGAGCCCGACTTCTTCCTGGAGGCGGTGCGACGGCTCGGCGTCCCCGCCGGGCACGCCGCCGTCGTGGAGGACGCGCTGGCCGGTGTCGAGGCGGGCCGTCGCGGTGCGTTCGCCGTCGTCGTCGGCGTGGACCGGGCCGCCGGTGCGGACACCGGGGAGAGACTGCTGCGGCACGGCGCCGACATCGTCGTACGAGACCTGGGTGAGCTGCTCGTGGGAGGGGCACCGCAGTGACGGCAGAGGACGCGGAGACGGCAGCGACGGGCTGGAGCTGGGAGTACGACGGCTACGAACCTGTGGACGAGCGCCTCAGGGAATCCCTGTGCACGCTCGGCAACGGCTACTTCGCGACCCGCGGCGCGCTGCCCGAATGCGTGGCCGACGACGTGCACTACCCGGGCACCTATGCGGCCGGCTGCTACAACCGGCTCACCTCGGACGTCGCGGGACGCCGGGTCGAGAACGAGGACATGGTCAACCTCCCGAACTGGCTGTCGCTGCGCTTCCGCCCGGCCGGCGGCGAGTGGCTCACGCCTGACACCGTGACGGTGCTCGACCACCGTCAGGTGCTGCACCTGGCCTCCGGGCTGCTGGAGCGCCGGACGCGGTACGCGCTGGGGGAAGGGCGGGCGCTGTTCGTGCGGCAGCAGCGGCTCGTGCACATGGGGGACCCTCATCTGGCGGCCCTGCGCACCGAGTTCACCGCCGAGGGCTTCGCCGACGAGCTGGAGGTCGAGGCGGCGCTCGACGGCGGCGTCACCAACTCCGGGGTGGCGCGCTACCGGGAGCTGGACGGCCGCCACCTGACCCACGTGCACACCGGCAGCGCCGGGCCCGACACGGTGTGGCTGCGCTGCCGGACCCGCACTTCGGACATCCGGATCGGCATGGCGGCCCGACTGACCACCGGCACGCCGGTCTCGGACCCGCCCGACGCGACACGTGCCGTCCAGCGGGTACTCCTGCACCTGACCCCGGGCCGCACGGTCGCCGTCGACAAGACCGTCGCCCTGCACACCTCCCGCGACCCCGCGATCAGCGACCCGCTGGCGGCCGCTGTCTCCCGGGTGGGCGCGGCCCCCGGCTTCGAAGAACTCCTGGAGGGCCACCTCACGGCCTGGGACCAGCTGTGGCGCCGGGCCGACCTCGACGTCCCCGGGGAGCCGGGGCGCATCCTGCGGCTGCACCTCTTCCACGTCCTGCAGACCCTCTCCCCGCACACCGCCGACCTGGACGTGGGCGTGCCGGCCCGGGGACTGCACGGCGAGGCGTACCGGGGGCACGTCTTCTGGGACGAGCTGTTCGTGCTGCCGTACCTCAACCTGCACTTCCCCGAGGTGTCCCGTGCCCTGCTCACCTACCGTCACCGGCGCTTGGGCGAGGCCCTTGCCGCGGCGCGGGCGGCCGGTCTGCGCGGCGCCATGTATCCGTGGCAGAGCGGCAGCGACGGCCGGGAGGAGACACAGGAACTGCATCTCAACCCGCGCTCGGGGCGCTGGCTGCCGGACCGCTCCCGACTCCAGCACCACGTCGGTTCGGCGATCGCCTACAACGTGTGGCAGTACTGCGAGGCGAGCGGCGACACCGAGTTCCTGCACACCAAGGGCGCCGAGATGCTGCTGCAGATCGCCCGCTTCTGGGCGGACTCGGCCGTGTACGACGAAGGCCTCGGACGGCACCGCATCCGTGGCGTGGTCGGCCCCGACGAGTACCACGACGCCTACCCGGGCGCGTCCGAACCCGGCCTCGACGACAACGCGTACACGAACGTCACCGCCGCCTGGGTGCTGACCCGCGCACTGGAGGTGCTGCGGGGCCTGCCCGAACCCCGCCGCCGCGAACTCCTGGAGCGCACCGGCCTGGACGGCGGCGAACTCGAACAGTGGGAGGACGTCTCCCGCACCCTCCACGTGCCCTTCCACGCCGGTGTGATCAGCCAGTTCGAGGGCTACGGCGACCTCGCCGAACTCGACTGGGAGGGGTACCGGAAGCGGTACGACGACATCCGGCGCCTCGACCGGATCCTGGAGGCGGAGGGCGACACCGTCAACCGTTACCAGGCGTCCAAGCAGGCCGACGTGCTGATGCTCGGTTACCTCTTCGCGCCGGCCGAACTCCGGGCGCTCTTCGGCCGCTTGGGGTACCGGCTGGACGAGGACATCTGGCGGCGCACCGTCGACCACTACCTGGACCGGACCAGCCACGGTTCGACGCTCAGCGGTCTGGTCCACGGCTGGGTCCTGGCCCGGGCCCGACGCGCGGAGGCGTGGACGTTCTGCCAGGAGGCCCTGCGCGGCGACATCGCCGACCTGCAGGGCGGCACCACGGGGGAGGGCATCCACCTCGGCGCCATGGCAGGCACCCTCGACCTCGTGCAACGCGGGCTCACCGGACTGGAGACCCGGAGCGGCGCCCTGTGGCTCGACCCCGTGCCGCTGCCGGAACTGTCCTCGTACGGGTTCGCCATCCGCTACCACGGCCACTGGGGAGTGCGGCTGCGGCTGGAACGGGAACGGCTGGAGATCGCGGTGCCGTCGTCCGGCCGGGACCCGATCGACGTCCGGCTGCCGGACCGCGCGGTGTCCGTCCAGCCGGGGGAGACGTGCCGACTGGTGCTTCCGGACTGAGCGTCACGCAGGGACGACGGCGAGCGGGCACCTGGTGTGCTGCGCGACGGTGTACGCGACGGGACCGAGTCCGCCGCCGAGCCCCCGCCCCACCACCAGCAGCTCGGCGTTGCCCGAGGTCCGGACGAGAGCCCGGGCGGGGTCGAAGAGGACGACGTCCTCCAGGACACGCACGTGCGGGTACTTGTCGCGCCAGGGCCGCAACGCGTCGGCCAGCAGCGACATCTCCTGCTCCGCGCGGGCGGCGTGGGCCGCCGGTGCCGAGGACGAACACGGTGTCGGTCCGGTCTCTCCGGCGGAAGGCGGCCCGGCGTGCAGTACGTGCAGCCGAAGTCCGCGCAGGCGCGCCGTGTCGAAAGCGAAGCCGATGGCGCCGTCGGCCGGGTCGCGGGCGTCGACTGCCAGCGTCACCTTGTCGGGGCGGCGCCCCGGGCTCGTACAGGTGGGTTCGCCCGGCACCAGGACGACCGGGCAGGCCGCGGCCCCGGCGACGGCCAGTGCCGTCGACCCCAGCGACAGGCCGGCACAGCCCCCTTCACCACGCGCACCCAGGACGATCATCTCCGCGTCCCGGCTCTGGAACAGCAGCGCCCGCGCCACCGCACCCGCGAGCCGTACGCTCTCGACGCGCAACGCCGGGTGACAGGCCGCGAGTTCGGCCGCCACGCGCGGGGCCACGGCCTCCGGGCGGTACGGCCACAGCTCCGGGGCGTCCTGGCCCTCCAAGGGCGTCACATGGACCACCCGCAGCGGCAGACCGCGCCACAGTGCCTCGTGCGCCGCCCAGTCGGCTGCGCGGCGGCTGCGCACGGACCGGTCGACACCGGCCACGACCACTCGCTCCATGACGGGTCACCTCCCGGGGCGTGGACCGTCGACGCGTCGTGAGCACGGTGGCCCCGAGCGCGCGGGAGAGTCTCTCTCCCCTTCTCACCGTGGCGCGGCGTTCGGCCCCTGGGCATGGGCCGAACGGACCTCGGGGAGGACCTGGCAGCCTCTCCCCGCGCGGGTGCCACGGCGCGACGCTGGTACTGCGGAGCGGATCGAACACTGGAGGTGCGCGTCATGTTGTCGCCTGTTGTCGTAGGAGTCGACGGATCGGCCGAGAGCCTGGCCGCCGCCGTGTGGGCCGCCCGCGAGGCCGCGCGCCGCGAGCGACCGCTGCGCCTGGTGTACGCCTGGAACTGGCACCCCCGCCAGGGGGAAGGCGAGTCGGTGAACGCCGCGCAGCGGCATCTGGCGCGCCGCGTTCTGCGGCAGGCGGAGAAGCGTGTCCGCGCCGCGTGCCCCGATGTCCGCCTCTACGACGAGCAGGTCGAGGGCCCGGCGACCGCGGCCATGCTGGCGGCCGGGGAAGGAGCCGACCTGCTGGTGCTGGGATCACGCGGACTCAGCGCCCTCACCGGCCTCCTCGTCGGATCGGTCGCCCTCGGTGTGGTCGCCAGGGCCATGCGTCCCGTCGTCCTCGTACGGGCCGACGAGAAATCGACGGACGAGGACCTTCCCGCGCACGACGGGACCGCGTCCACGCGTACCGCCCACCGGGACGTGGTGCTCGGCGTCGATGTCGGTGACTCGTGCGACGACGTCATCGAGTTCGCCTTCCGGGCGGCACAACTGCGCCACGCCCGGCTGAGGGCCGTCCACGCCTGGCACGCGCTCTCCGCGCTCGGCCTCGGCCCCGGCGAGGTCGGACTCGTCGGCGACCACCAACGGGCCGACGAGTGGCTGGGCTTCCTGTCCGCTCTGCTTCAGCCGTGGCGCGACAAGTATCCCGACGTGGAGGTCCTGGAGCAGGTCGTCGAGGGCAGGCCGACGGACGCGCTTGTCGGGGCCGCGTCCGGAGCGAGCCTTCTTGTCGTCGGGCACCGGCTGACCGAGCGGCTGGTGGGCCCGCGCACCGGACCCGTCACCCACGAGGTGATCCACCGCGTCGGCTGCCCGGTGGCCGTCGTACCCCACACATGACACCGGAGCCGTGCGGTACGCGCCGCACGGACACCACCGAGACCAGCGAGAGCACACGGCAACGAGAGAGGTGACGGTCATGACGAGGCCGGTTGTGGTCGGCCTGGACGGCTCGCGCGAGAGCTTCGCCGCGGCCGACTGGGCGGCCAGGGAAGCCCTGCGCCGAGGACGCCCGCTCCGTCTGGTGCACGCCTGGGAGGGACTGCCGGACGAGGGGACCGAGGCGACCCTGCCCGAACTGCGGGCACCGCAATACCACGCACGCCGTGTGCTGCGCACCGCGCTGGAACGACTGAACGCGCGGTACCCGCAGCTGTACATCGCCGCCGAACAGGTGCGCATGCAGCCCGGTGCCGCCCTGCTCGCCGAGGCGGAGAACGCCGAGCTCCTGGTCATCGGGAGCCAGGGGCCCAGCGGCGTCGGCGGATACTTCTCGGGTTCCGTCGCGCTGGCCACGGTGGCCCACGTCGAGCAACCCGTCGCCCTCGTACGGGCCGGCTTCGCCGCGGCGGACGAGCACCTGCCGGACTCCTCCGGAAAGCCGTCCGTCCGTGAGCCGTACCGTGACGTCGCGGTCGCCGTCGACACCGACGGATCGTGTGACGACGTACTGGAGTTCGCGTTCCGCGCCGCCGATCTGCGCGAGGCACCGCTGCGGGCCGTGCACGCCTGGCATGTGCCGCTGGGCCACGGCATCCCGGGGGACGAGGAACACGCCCGCCTGAGGGGCGAGGCGGAACGGGAACTCGCGGCCCTGCTCCAGCCGTGGCGCGAGAAGTACCCATCCGTCCTCGTCCGCGAGGCTCTCTTCGAGGGGCGCCCGGCCCATGTCCTCGTGCGGGCCGCCAACGGGGCGGGCCTGCTGGTGGTGGGCCGCCGCAGGCGTCGTGCCGCGGTCGGTTCGCGCACCGGTCCGGTCGCCCACGCGCTGATCCACCACGTCGACCGCCCGGTCGTCCTGGTTCCGCACGACTGACGGCACGACCCCGGACCGGGCGGCCCCCGCCGACAGTCGGGCGGGGCCACCCGGCCTTCGTGGGGGTACCTGCGGCCCATGCTCCGTACCGGAGAAGAGGACAACTATTGAGGCAGGAAGCCAGAGAAAGGGCGGCACCCGCCATGCCCGTCGTCTCCACATCCCTCGGCCACGCGTCCGTCCATCTCGTCCGCGCCGCCGTCACCGCGCCCTCGCTGTACAACACCCAACCGTGGACCTTCGTCGCCGAGGCCGGGGACAGAGGCCTGGAACTGCACGCGGACGTCACCCGCCGACTACGGCGCATGGACCCCGACGGCCGGGAAATGGTCGTCAGTTGCGGCGCCGCCCTGTTCAACGTCCGCCTCGCGATGCGGCATCTGGGCTTCAGCCCGGTTGTCGACACCTTCCCCAGCCCGGCGGATCCGGCGTTCCTCGCCCGGGTGACATGGGGCGCGTACCACCGGCCCACCCACGCCGAACAGCGCATGTACGCCGCTCTGCCCACGCGGCACACCGCGCACGGGCCGTTCCTGCCGACTCCGTTGCCCTCCTCGCTGATCGACACACTGCGCGAACACGCCGCCGGTGAGGGTGCCGCCCTGCACTGCGTCGACGACCGCGCGGGCCGGCGTCACCTCGCCGAACTGATCAGAGTCGGCGAGGACGCGCAGCGGTCCGATCCGGGGTGCGCCGCCGAGCGGGCCCGCTGGACCTGGCGGCTCGTGCAGCAGCGGGCCGACGGGGTGCCCGTCGACGCCGACGTCACGCATCCGGACAGCACACCGTTTGCCGCACGGGACTACGCCGGCCTCGCCCGGATGTTCCCCGCGCCGCCTCGGCGCTGGCCGACGCGGACGGGCCTGGCCGTCGTGCTGAGCACGGAGCGCGAGGGCCCGTCGGACTGGCTGCGGGCCGGTCAGGCCCTGGAGCGGATCCTGCTGTACGCGGCCTCCCACGGGGTGATGGCAGCGTTCCACACCCAGCCCCTCGAACTCCCGCAACTGCGGGCGCACCTGCGCCGGACACTGAGCGCGGGAGAGTTCCCGCAGATGATCCTCCGCCTCGGATACGCGCCGTACGTCCACGCCCTGCCCCGACGCCCGGCGACGGAAGTGCTCAAGTCGAGTGGCTCGCAGGGCCGTTCGGCGAGATGAACGGGGCCGTTCGTCCTCTGGGCGCGGGCGGCCGGTGCGGGGACTGTGGAGCCCGGCCTGCGCGGTTCGGGCAGACGGCGGCTGGTGCCGCGCAGGCTCGCCCCGCTGGGACGGTGAGATCGCGCAGGACGGCGGTCAGGTCGTCGTCCCGCGGAACGTCGACGGGTGCGGAACCCGGGAACCCGACGGGAGTTGCGGAACCGCGGGGACCGACCGGCCCCGTGCGGTTCACGGCGCGAGGGAGAAGTAGTTCTCCTCCTCCTGCGTGAAGTGCAGACACAGCACGGTGTGCAGTCCGTAGAGACAGGCACGCAGGTCGTCGAGCTGATCCGGTGCCGGGCCGCCGTCGGTGCCGGCGAGCGTGAGGTGGGTGGCGATGCGCCGGGCCAGCCGTTCGATCTCGGCGTGGGCGCGGCTCATGGACGCGGTCGCCTCGGGGCCGCCGAGGACGGGGGCGAGCGCCGGGTAGAGCTGGTGCTCCTCGGCGTACTCGTGCGGCAACAGCCGTTCGGTGAGCAGCCGGTGCACCTCACCGACCGCGGCCAGGGCCTGCGGACCGCCACCGTCCGAGAGCCGGTCGGCGGCGGAGCGTACGGCTTCGAGGACGTCCTGGAGGTCGTTGTGCTCGGCGGCGAAGCGGTGGATGAGCGCCTCCGTGGCGGGGTGGAGCGGCGGCGTCGCTGCCGGGCCGACGCGCAGGGCGCGCAGCGCGTTGAGGATGACCGCGACATCGATGCCCTCCTGGAGCAGGGCACCCGCGGCGGGCGGCAGCAGACCGAAGGCGGCGGCGACCATGGCCGCCAGCGACATCAGCATGCCGCCGAGCGCGCTCTGCACGGCGATGCGCCGGGCACGTACGGCGATGGCGACGGCGTCGGCAAGGCGGTCCACCCGGTCGGTGGTCAGGACGATGTCGGCGGCCTCGGAGGAGGCGGTGGACCCGTGTGCGCCCATGGCCACGCCGACGTCGGCCGCGGCGAGCGCCGGGGCGTCGTTCACCCCGTCGCCCACCATCACCGTGACCGCGAGAGCACGCTCGGCACGCACCGCGGCGACCTTGTCCGCCGGAGTGAGCTCGGCGCGTACCTCGTCGAGACCGAGGACGGCCGCGACCTCGCGGGCCGGTTCGGGCCGGTCGCCGGTCAGCATCACGAGCCGTTGGACACCCGCCGCGCGCAGCCGGCGCAGGGTGCGCGGCCCGTCGCGCCGCAGCGGATCGCGCAGGAGTACGGCACCGGCGAGTTCGCCGTCGACCGTGAGCCAGGCGACGGCCGCACCGTCCAGCAGCGCCCGGTTGTCGGCCGCACGAGCCCACGCGGGCCGCTCGGTACCGGTGTCGGCCCGGCCGACGGACATCCGGTGTCCCGCGACCGTTCCGGTGGCGCCCCGGCCGGGTTCCTCCGACACATCGGCGGGCGCCGTCAGTTCGAGCCCGCGCTCGCGGGCCGCGTCGACGACGGCCCGGGCCAGGACGTGCGGGGAGTACTGGTCGAGCGAGGCCGCCAGACGCAGCACCTCGGCCGGTCGCCGGCCCGGCGCCGCGGCCACGTCGAGCACCCGTGGTCGCCCGCCGGTGAGGGTGCCCGTCTTGTCGAGAAGGAGGGTCCGGGCCCGGCCGAGACTCTCCAGAGCACTCCCGTCCCGGATCACCACACCGATACGGGACGCCCGTGACAGACCGGAGACGATGGCCACCGGTGCCGCGAGCAGCAGCGGGCACGGAGTGGCGACCACCAGAACCGCCACCGCCCGCACGGCGTCACCGCTGACCAGCCAGGCCAGCCCCGCGACCGCCACGGACAGCGGCAGGAACCAGGCCGCGTAGCGGTCGGCCAGCCGGACGACCGGAGCGGACTCCGCCCCTGCCTGCCGGGCCAGCCGAACGATCTCGGCGTACGCGCTGTCCTGCTCGGTCGCCGAGGCGCGCAGCTCGAAGGCACCGCCCGCGTTGACCGCGCCACTGCGCACCGGCCGGCCCGCCGCGCGCTCCACGGTCCGTGACTCTCCGGTCAGCACGGATTCGTCCAGTACGGCCACGGCGGCGACCACGCGTCCGTCGACGGGGACGACCTCGCCCGGACCGACGACGAGCAGGTCACCCACGGCGACCTCGGCGAGCGGCACCACCCGCACGCCGGTGCCGGTACGGCGGCGGGCGGTGCGCGGCGCGTGCTCCAGGAGCGCGCGCAGGTCGTGCGAGGCGCGCTTCTGGGCGGCGGCCTCAAGGGTGCGGCCGGTGGCCAGCATCAGCGCGATGAGGCTTCCGGCCAGGTACTCGCCCACCGCCAGGGTGCCGCCGAGCGCGAGGACCGCGATCAGGTCGACGCCCGCGTGACCGCGCCGCAACGCGGCCAGCACCCACCCCACCGCGGGCGCGACGGCCACGACGGTGCCAAGACCCCAGCACAGGTCGGCGAGTTCGGGGGCACCGGAGAGGCGGAAGACGACCCCGGCCGTCAGAGCAGCGGCCGTGACGGCCAGGAGCAGCGGTTCGAGGCGCGACGGCCGGGGCAGTCCCACCGGCTCGCCTGTGCTGGAGCGGTTCATGTCGATCCTCATCGGAGCACTGTCGGCACCTCAGCCGTGCGGCACCACGGCGACGGGGCACGGAAGGTGGTGCAGCGCCGCGTGTGCGACGGGCCCGAGTTTCCAGGTCAGATGCGATGGATGGCGCCGACGACCCACAACGGTGAGCCGGCTGTGCGCGGAAGCGGCCAGCAGCACGTGTGCGGCCGGTCCGGTTTCGACGTGTGCAGTGACGGGGACGTCGGGGAACTTCTCGCGCCACGGCGCCAGTTCGTCGGCGAGCCGTTCCTCCGCCGTGGACCGGCTGTCGTCGTGCCGGTGCGGCGGCAGCACGGCAGGCGGCAGCGCGCGTACCGCGCGTACGGCGGTTCCGTGTGCGTCCGCACTGGCGAAGGCGAATTCGAGCAGGAGGCCGACGGCCGGTCCGGGCTCGGACACGCCGACCACGATCTCGTTCCGGTCCTGTGTCGCAGGGTGCCCCCATCCGTTCGCGACGGCCGGGTCGGCGGCCCGGACGGTGACGGTTGGGCACTGGGCGAGGCCGAGCACATGCAGGCTGATCGAGCCGAGCAGGAAGTTCGCCAGGGAGCCGTGCCCACGGGAGCCGAGAACCAGCATGGACGCACGCTCGCCGCGTTCGAGGAGAAGCTGGGAAGCGGGGTCCGACACGAGTTCCGTGGTCAGGTCCAGATCGCCGTAGCGGTGCAGCAGCTCCGCCTCGGTCCGCAGCAGTACGTCCCGTCCGTACTGCTGCTTGCTGGCGGCGGCCTGGGCTATGGGCACGTTCAGCGGCTGGGTGGTCCAGGAATGGAGCAGGAGAACGGGAAGGTTCCTCCGTACGGCTTCATCGGCGGCCCACCACGCGGCAGCCACGCTCGCGGGAGAGCCGTCGAGTCCGACGACGACGGGTCCGGTCATGGCGCACCTCCTGTGCATGCACGGCAGGTGAGGTCAGGGGCCGGCTGCCGTGCGCGTACTCCCGTCCCCTTGCTTCCAGGGTGATCGCCGTACGACCTCCAGCGGGAGGGCCGGACGGCCCTCCCACCGGGCCCGGCAGGCCCCTGTGCGGGTGCGGAGCGCCGGGAGAGCCTGGGCCCAGGAAGGGGCAGGGCGTCCGGGCCCCGGGCCCGAGCGCCTGGCTTCGCGACGCGGTATGGGGCCTTGCCGGTCCCTTCTTGCCGGCCGGTGACGCACTCGTCGAGGCGAGCGCCGACGCCCGATCGGCCGTGGTGGGGGCAGACGGCGCCCACCGCCCCGTCGCCGTGGTCCACGGCGGAGAGGAGCGACCGTGAGCAGGCGGACGACGACCGGAGAGGTGACGAGCGGAGAGGTACGGCCGGTTCCCGGGACAGCGCATCCCCCCGGAGAGCCGGACGCCTACCGACTGACATCCGAACAGGTCACCGAGCGGCTGGGGGTCGACCCGGGCCGGGGACTGGACACGGGGGAGATCCAGGAACGGACCGTCGTCCACGGGCCGAACCGACTGGCCGATCCGGCCCGGCGGCCCGAGTGGCTGAAGTTCCTGGACCAGTTCCGCAACTGGCTCATCGGCATCCTGCTCCTGGCCGCCGTGGTGGCGGGAGCCATCGGTGACATCAAGGACGCCGTGGTGATCACCGTCGTCCTGCAGATCAACGCCGTCCTCGGCTACCTGCAGGAACGGCGCGCGGAACGCAGTCTGGAGGCGCTGCGCCGCATGCTCGTACCCACCGCCAGGGTCCGCCGCGACGGCAAGGAACAGGTGGTGGAAGCACACACCCTGGTACCCGGGGACATGGTCCTGCTGGAGGCCGGCGACCGGGTACCGGCCGACGGCCGCCTGACCGTCGCGGAGTCGGTCGAGGTGGCGGAAGCGGCCCTCACAGGGGAGTCCCAGCCGGTCGCCAAGAGCGTGACGGCGGTCGACGCGGGCGGGGACGCCGCGGTACCGCTCGCCGAGCGCACCAGCATGCTGTTCATGAACACCGCCCTGACCCGGGGGCGTGCCGAGATGATCGTCACGGCCACCGGCATGCGCACCCAACTCGGCACGATCGCCGAGGCGTTGCGCACCGAGGCGGAACCGGCCAGCCCGCTCCAGGTCCAACTGGACAGCCTCGGTCGGCGACTCGCCCTGCTGAGCGGCATCGCGGTCGTCGCCTACGCCCTCACCGCACTGATCGGCGGGGAGAGCCTGCCCGACATCGCGCTGCGGGCCGTGGCCCTGGCCGTCGCCGCGATCCCCGAGGGACTGCCCGCCGTACTCGCCCTGACACTGGCACTCGGTGTGTACCGCATGGCACGTCGTGGTGCCATCGTCAAACGGCTGGCCTCGGTGGAGTCACTGGGCTCGGCGACCGTGGTGTGCAGCGACAAGACCGGCACGCTGACCCTCAACGAGATGACCGCGCGGGCCCTGTGGACCGCAGGGAGGCTCTACGACGTCACGGGCGACGGATACCGGACAGCGGGCACCATCAACGCGGTCGGCACTGGACACCCGGCAGGCCCCGATGAGCTGCGCGAGGCGGTGCTGCCCTTCGCCGTGTGCAATGACGCGCGCCTGACCGACGAGGACTTCATCGGCGATCCGACGGAGGCGGCCCTGGTGGCGCTGGCGGCGAAGGCCGGTGTGGACGCCGACAGCCTGCGGGCGGGGCAACCCCGCGTCGGGGAACTGCCTTTCGACGCTGCCACGAAGTACATGGCGACCTTCCACACCGAGCCCGACGGCCGTACTCGCGTCCACGTCAAGGGAGCCGTGGACGTGCTGCTGACCCTGTGCACCCACGTCCGCACCGAACACGGCGTCCGCACCCTAGACGACGAGCACAGGAGCGAACTGCTCGCCGTGACCGCCCGACTGGGTGGTGCGGGACTGAGGGTCCTCGGCGCGGCCACGGCCTTGATGGACAGCCGGCCGACCACGTTCACCGCCGCCACCCTGCCCGGCCTGACCCTCGTGTCGATCGCGGGGATCGCCGATCCGCCCCGCCCACAGGTACGGGACGCGATGGCTCTGTGCGGCACGGCGGGAGTGGCCGTGAAGATGATCACCGGTGACCACGCGGACACCGCGGCGGCCATCGCCCGCGAGGTGGGCATCAGCGGCGATGTCGTGACCGGCGCCGAACTGGACCGGATGACGGAGGACCAACTCGCCGCGCGCATCGACGACATCGGCGTGTTCGCCCGGGTCGCCCCGGAGCACAAGGTCATGATCGTACGGGCGCTGTCGAGCCGCGGCCACATCGTCGCCATGACGGGCGACGGCGTCAACGACGCCGCCGCGCTGCGGGCCGCACACATCGGCGTGGCCATGGGAGTCACCGGTACGGATGTCGCCAAGGAAGCCGCCGACATGGTCCTCACCGACGACGACTTCTCCACGATCGTGCGGGCCGTCCGCGAGGGACGCGCCATCTACGACAACATCGTCAAGTTCGTCCGCTTCCAGCTGGCCACCAACGTCGGCGCGATCCTGACGCTGCTCGGTGCCTCCCTGGCCGGACTGCCCGCCCCGCTCACGGCGGCCCAACTGCTGTGGATCAACATCATCATGGACGGTCCGCCCGCGATGGCGCTGGCCGTCGACCCGGCCCGCGACGACGCGATGAGCCATCCGCCGCGCGATCCGCAGGAACGCATCCTGGACGCCCGCAGGCTCTGGGCCATCGGGCGGGCGGGCGCGGTCATGGCACTGGGCACCGTGGGCCTGCTGGCCCTCACCCGCTCGTCGGCGGCGGGTGAGGACGTGGCCCTGACGATGGCGTTCACGACCTTCGTCCTGTACCAGCTGTTCAACGCGCTCAACGCCCGCGCGGACGACGGACCCCTGCTGGGCCGCCACCAGTTCCGCAACCGCACCCTGTGGCTGTGCCTGGCCGGCGTGCTGTGCGTACAGATCGCCGCCGTCCACCTGCCCTGGGCGCGCACCGTCTTCGGCACGGTCCCGCTGACCGCGGCCCAGTGGGCCCTGTGCCTGGGGACGGCGTCCACGGTCCTTCTTGCGGAAGCGGCGGTGCGCGCCGTGCTGCCGAGGTCGGCCAAGGGGCGGGTGGGTCCGTGACCGCCCCTCGGTGTCCATCGGATGGCCTCGGACTACTTCGTGGTGCGCTACCGCCGGTTCGACCGGCCAGTCCGATGCCGCGGGTCTGTCGTGGCGCCCCATTCGCGGAGCGCGGGGTCCAGGAGGAGAACGGTGCGGCGGTCGCGGTGTCCGCCGGCTTCTGCTCGTCCTCCCGGGTTGAGGTGGAGGTGAGGGCGGAGGCCAGTCGCACAGCCCTCGGCTCGGAGGAGGCGTCCGACGAGGCCCGACCGGCGGCGGGCGTGGGTGGTGGACCTGTAGTGGCGCACGCGCGCGTCGGTGAAGTGCACGAACGCCTCTGCCGCCGTTGTTGCCGGCGTCTCGGACGGGACATCCGGGAATCGGCGCTCGAGCCGCGTCCGGACGTCCTGGCGGGCGCTTTGCTCTGCCGCTGGTGTCGGTGGGCCGGCCGGGTGTCGGGGCAGTGACTGCCCGGCGGGACGGCCCTGGAGGCGAGGACGGGGAGGAAGATCACCTTCATACCCCTGGGGGCTTGCCGGGTCGGCGAGCGGTCCTGTCTTGATCCAGTCGGGGGCGCTCTGCGGCGGTACGGCGTGCAGGAGGTCGTAGCCGAGGGTCTCCTTCGTGCCGTTCGCATGGTCGGTGACCGTGAGTTCGCGGGCGTCGCCGTCGACGGCGGTCATCTCGGAGCGCAGCCGCACCTCGATCCCGTAGCGGGTGGCCACCTTCTCCAGGACCTGTGACCAGGCGGGCACCTTGAACAGCGCCGCGTCCGGGATGACGAGGATGATCCGGATGTCGTCCAGGACCTTCTGCTTGCGCCAGTGGTCGGCGGCGAGGTAGGCGATCTTCTGCGGGGCGCCGCCGGGTGGGTGAAGACGGCGGTGCCCGAGCGCATGTTCTTGATCAGGTCCCAGGTGCGGGGGGCGTACTCGGGCGCGTAGTTGCTGCTCACCCGGTCGTGGCCGACCGCCTCGGCCAGGCCCGGCACGCCGCCCCAGTCGAGCTGCAGGCCGGGTGCCATGACCAGGTGTTCGTAGGTGAGTTGGCCGTCGCCGGAGAGGGTCACCGTGCGGGTGTCGGGGTCGACGGCCAGGGCGTGCCGACGGATCCAGCGAATCTCGTCGGGTATCACGGACGCTTCGGGGCGGCGGGTGGCGTGCAACGGGGCCTGGCCGCCGCCGACCAGGGTCCACAGCGGTTGGTACCAGTGGGTGTCGGACGGTTCGATCAGGGTGATGTCGCTGACGCCGGCGCGACGCAGGCGGGCGGCGACGCTGATGCCCGCGCTGCCGCCGCCGATGACGGCGACGCGATGGCGACCGGAGATCGGGGCGATGGGGGTCCCCCCGGGCGCGAGCGAAGCCGAGCGTTTGGGGGAGGGGGAGGGTGTGGCGGCCAAGGCGGAACTCCTTCTCTTCTGGCCCGTGTGCGGGTGGGGGTGTCGGCCGGGGTCAGGCGGCGTGCTCGGCGGGTCCGGCCGCGACCGGACGTCCGGCGCGGGCCCATGCGCCGGTGTCGCCGGCCACGGAGTAGGCGTCGATGCCAAGGGAGTTCATCCGGTCGGCGGCGGTCCTGCTGCGGTTGCCGCTGGCGCAGATCACGAACACCGGCCGGCCGGCGGGCAGTTCACCGCACCGCACGGGCACGGTCCGCAGTGCCATCGGCCGCGCGCCCGGCACGTGCCCGGCCGCGTACTCGTCCGCTTCCCGTACGTCGACGACGAGCGCGCCGTCGGCCCAGGCCGCTGCGAACGCTTCCTGTGTCACTTCACGAGCCACTTCATTGCCTCCTCAATTACCCCCAGGGGTATCTCTCCAGCGAGAGTGCGGCGGCCCTGAGGGGAGCGTCAAATACCCCTGAGGGTATTTGCCCCGGGAGGTAAGACGCGGCTCGACACCGGAGCCGGAAACGAGCCGTGAGCCGTGTGGCGCGGACCTGGGCAGCCGCAGCGTCATCCGCGTCCCGCCGCCCGGTCCGGAGTCCGCGGCGACCGTGCCGCCGTGGGCGGTGACCAGCTCCTTGACCACGGCCAGACCGATGCCGCTGCCGCCCGTGGAACGAGCGCGGGCCCCGCGCCACAGACGGTCGAAGACGTGCGGCAGCTCGTCGGCGGGGATGCCCGGACCGGTGTCCGTCACCTCCGCGAGCGCCTCGGAGGGCGTGGCGGAGGTGGTGACGGTGACGGTGTCGCCGGGACGGCAGTGGCGGGCTGCGTTGCTCAGCAGGTTGCCGAGGGCCTGGTGCAGGCGATCGGCGTCCGCGCGGACCAGCAGGGGAGAGGGGCCCGGGACGGTGCGTACGGTCAGCCCTGCCGTGCGCAGCTCCGCCTCGTGCTCGGCCGCCGCGGCGACGGCCAGGGCGGTCAGATCCACCTCGGACAGGTGCAGGGACAGCCGGGCCGACTCGGCCTCCGCGAGTTCCCCGAGGTCGTCGATGATGCGGCCCAGCCGCAGTGCCTGGTCGTGCAGGGAGGCCAGGCGCTCGGCCGACGGGTCGGCGTAGCCGTCGCGCAGTTCTTCCAGCCCCGCCTGCAACGAGGCCAGGGGCGTACGCAGTTCGTGGGCGACGTCCGCGGCCAGCCGGTGGCGGGCCTGCTCGACGTGGTTGACGTCGTCGGCCATGGCGTCGAAGGCGCGAGAGAGGTCGCCGAGTTCTCCGGGTGCGTCGACGCGGGCCCTCGCGGTGCGGTCTCCGCCGGCGAGCGCGCGGGCGGTGGCCGCGACCCGGACCACGGGAGCGGTCAGACGCCGGGTGACGAACCAGCTCACGGCCAACGCCAGGGCGACGGCGCCGACGGCAGCCGCGACCACCCATCCCCAGGCCACGGACAGGCCCGCCGACCCCGAGTCGGCCGAGAAGACGAGGCGTACGGAGCCGACGGTGCTGCCGTCGACCACCACGGGCGCGCTCGCGCCGGGTCCCGAGCCGGTGCCCTGCCCGTGATGCCCGGGGCCCGAGCCGGACATGCCGTGCTCGTCCTCCGACCCGGCACCGGAGCCACCGGACATCACCTCGTCGTCCGCGTCGCGCACCGTGAGCACCGCGCCGGCGCCGGTTGCGACGGAGCGCGCGGCCGACAGATCGGCCGATGCCCAACCGCCCGCAGTCCGGTAGGCGGCGGCTGCGGCTGCGGCCACCCGGGAGGCGGTGCGCTGACGGTCCGCCTGGTGGGCACTGCTGAGCCCGCGGTCGGTTCCGACGAGCGCGGCGACCGTCAGCAGGGCCACGGACGCCAATGCCACCATGGCGAACGCGGCGAACAGCCGTCGGCCAAGCGGGCCGAGCCCACCGGATGGTCGAACGCCGGAGCGCGGCGAACGTGGCTCACGCGTCATGGGCCCACCCCAGCCGGTAGCCCACGCCCAGCACCGTCTCCACGAGCTCGGGGCCGGCGCTCCCGAGCTTGTGGCGCAGGTTCTTCACATGCGAGTCGATCGTCCGCTCGTATCCGGCGAACTCGTATCCGCGTACCCGGTTGACCAGCTCGTAGCGCGAGTACACCCGGCCCGGCACCGACGCGAGCGTGGTCAGCAGCCCCCACTCGGTGGGCGTCAGCTCCAGCGGCACTCCGCCGAGGGCCACCTCGTGCCGGGCCTCGTCGATCCGCAGCCGCCCCTCGCCGTACGACGCGACGGGCGCCGCTCCCGTCGCCGTACCCCGGGCGCGCTGCAGCACCGCACCCACCCGCAGCACCACCTCGGTGGGACTGAACGGCTTGGTCACGTAGTCGTCGGCGCCCAGCCGCAGCCCGTGGATGCGGTCCTCGACGGTGCTGCGCGCGGTCAGGACCACCACCGGCACCCGTCCGTGCTCGCGGGCCTCACGCAGCACCTCGTCCCCGTCCACGTCCGGCAGCCCGAGATCCAGGAGCGTCAGGTCGATCCCACGCTCGCCGAGCAGCCGTACGGCCTCGGCGCCCGAGCCGGTCGTCAGCACGCCGTATCCCGCGCGCTCCAGGTAGCGGCGCAGCAGCTCGCGGATCTCCTTCTCGTCCTCGACGACGAGCACGGTGGTGGTCATGTCTCACACTTATGCGCCACACGCACGCTCCGGGAGGGGCCGAACAGCCCCAACCCCGCGTCGGCCGTCTCCATCCCGTCTCCACACGCACCGCACGGCGACTGCAGGGGCCGGCGCGACGGTGACGGTGTGGGAACGGGAGACGCTCCCACGAAACCGAGGAGGTTCGCCATGAAGCGCAACATCAAGATCGCGACAGCGGTCACCGCGGGTGCGCTCGCCATCGGCGGCGTGCTGGCGGTGGGCCCGGTGATCGCGGAACCCGGTGGCGGCGGGCCGGTGGCCGCGCGGACCATGCCCCAGGGCATGTTGTCGGACGCTCAGCACCAGGCGCGTCACCACGGCGGCACCACGGACGGCATCCGGCAGCACGACGGGACCTGCGACGGAGCCGCGCTGGCCGAGCAGGGCACCCTGACAGCCGCTCAGAAGGCCACGCTGGCGGGCATGGCCGAGGAGGAGAAGCTCGCGCACGACCTCTACACGGCGTTCGCGGACCGCTACGACGTGCGGGTCTTCGAGCGGATTTCGGCGGCCGAGACCCAGCACCTGACCGCCGTGCGCACCTTGCTGGACCGCTACGACGTGACCGACCCGACCGCCGGCAAGCCGGCCGGTGAGTTCGCCGACCCGGGCGTGCAGGCCACCTACGACCGGCTCCTGAAGCAGGGCGAGGACAGCCTGTCCGGAGCCCTGGCAGCAGGCCGTACGGTCGAGACCGACGACATCGCCGCACTGAACAAGGCGCTGTCCGGACTCACCGCCCCGGACACGCGCCAGGTGTACACCAACCTGCTCGCCGCCTCGGAGCGGCATCTGACGGCATTCGAGCACTGGATCGCCGACGAGTAGGACGAGTAGGACGAGTGAAGGGAGACGGTCCCGGCCTGTACCTGGCCGGGACCGTCGGGGTTCGTCGGCGAGAGGCCGGCGCCTGCACGGCCGCTGTTGGGGTCCCCGCACGCCCTGCGGCGGCGCAGCGCGAACAGGGTGGTCATCGTGCCGGCGGTCAGCAGGCCGGCGCCGACGGCGATCGGCAGGGCGGGAGAGGTGGAGCTGCTGTCGGCGGCGTTCTGCGCCTTGAGGTCCTGTTGGCTGACCGGCACGGCGGCCGGACCGCCCTTCGCCTTCGTGCCGCCGGCCTGGACAGTCGGGCCGGTGACGGCGTCCGCGTCGTCTCGAAGTGGGCACGCTCTCACCGAGCCCCGCGCGTCGAAGACCTGTTGTGGGCCTACGACCAGCTACCGGGTCCGGGCCAGTAGGGTCCGGGCAGGAACGGCGATGACGGTTGTCAGCCGTTGATGTCGGTGAGGAGTTCGCGGATCTGGGCGGGGGTGGGGACACGGCCGGAGGTGAGGACTTTCTCGTCGACGACGAGGGCGGGCGTACTCATGATCCCGTAGGCGGCGATGGTGGGGTAGTCGGTGATCTTCTCGATCGTGGCGTCGAGACCGAGGGCGTTCACGGCTTCGCGGGTCGCGCGTTCCAGGGCGCGGCAGTTGGCGCAGCCGGGGCCGAGTACCTTGATGATCATGGCGGGGTGTCCTTTCGGGATCGTGGGCGGGTCAGACGAGGATGAGGTTGAACAGGTAGCCGACGGCGACGATGCCGGTGGCCACGACGGCCACGAAGGCGGCCAGCAGCTGCGGTTTCAGCACGCGGCGCAGCAGGATCATCTCGGGCAGCGAGAGGGCGACGACGCTCATCATGAAGGCGAGCAGGGTGCCCATCGGGAGTCCCTTCTCGTACATGGCCTGGACGAGCGGCATGACGCCGGCGGCGTTGGAGTACAGGGGCACGCCGACGGCGACGGCGAGCAGGACGCCGAAGGCGTTGCCGCCTCCGGCATGGGAGGTGAAGAAGTCGGCCGGTGCCCAGCCGTGGATGACGGCACCGAGGCCGATGCCGACGAGCAGGTAGGGCCAGATCTTGCGCAGGATCGTGGTGACCTCTTCGGCGCCCATCTGGAGGCGCTGGGCGAACGTGAGGCCGGCGGTGGAGTCGATGACCTGGCCGCCCAGGCGGGTCTCGAACACGAAGGGTTCGACCCATTTCTGTACGCCGAGGCGGCCCAGAGTCCAGCCGGCGACGACGGCCACACTCAGGCCGGCCACGATGTAGAGAGCTGTGATCCGCCAGCCGAACAGGGTGAACAGCAGGCCGATCGCGATCTCGTTGACCAGCGGGCTGGCGATGAGGAAGCTCAGCGTGACGCCGATCGGGACGCCGGCGGCGACGAACCCGATGAACGCCGGTACGGCGCTGCACGAGCAGAACGGGGTGATCACGCCCAGGCCGGCGGCCATGACGTTGCCGACACCCTCCCGCCTGCCGCCGAGCAGCGCGCGGGTGCGTTCGATGCTCATGTAGGAGCGCAGCACGGTGACGACGAAGATGATGCCCGCCAGCAGCAGGGCGATCTTGACCGTGTCGTAGCAGAAGAAGCGGATCGTCTCGGTCGGCCGGGCGTCGGCCCGTAGTCCGGCGACATCGTGGAGCAGCCGGTCCCACACCCATCCGTTGATCCAGTAGGCGAGTATCCAGGCACCCGCGGCACCGGCCAGGGCCAGCGTCCTGCCGCGGGTCGAGGCGGGCAGCCGGTCGGCGATGCTCATGGCCGCACCCGCCCCGGCGCGGGCAGTCCGGGCAGCGACGAGCGCATGCGGGCGAGTGCATCGTCGGCGAGGGCGTAGTCGATCCAGCGGCCCCGTCGGCTGGTGGTCACCAGACCGGACTCGCGCAGCACCTTGAGGTGGTAGCTGAGCAGGTTCGCGGCGATCGGCAGGTGCTCCTGCAGGCTGCACACGCACGCCCGTCCGCGCACGAGCTGTTGCAGCACGCTCCAGCGGACCGGGTCGGCGACGACCTGCAGCAGGGACACCGATGCGGCTGCCGCCAGGTCCGCTTCGAGGAGCGGTCCGACGGTCGTTTCAGTCCCTGTTGAATCAATCATGCTTGAAGTGTGGATCGCCCCGGTCCACGTCGACCCGGGCCGGAAGGGTACCGGCACATCGACGAACGGACCTTCCTCCGTGGCCCGTTCGGCTCTGGTGAACGCGGCAGCACCCCGCTGCGGACACCTCATGGGACGGGGCGGGCCGGTACCTGGAGAGGGTGATCGGGCGAGCTGTCGCGTCCTGGCGTGGGTCCGGGCTCCGTACGCCCTGCGCGCGGTCAGCGCAGTGCCGGGACGCAATCGCATACGGCCGGCTCCTGCGCCGCATGACCGTTGACTCACCGGACACACGGGTGACGCCGTGGACGCTGAACGGGCTGGTCCTCCCGCCCGACGACACCTTCCCCGACGGACTCACGATCGCCGGGCGACGCCGTCCCGTGTACGTCACAGAGTTTGCACCACTCGGCCGGTACCGCTCGGTCGCCCTCGTCGGCGACGTCTCGGGACTGTCCGGACCGGAACCGGCCCGCACGCTCGCCCGGTCCTGGGTGGAACCGCTGCGCACAGCCGTGGAAACGGCGCGGACCCCATACCCCGGAGCCGCCCGGTGAGCAGCCGTGCCGCAGGTATCCACAAGATCCACGGCACCGCCCAAGTGCGCGTTTCCGGCCGTTCGTCCACCAACTCGCGGGGTATCCGGGCGAGGACGTCTCGACCGCCCGTGCACCCAGCGGCCGGTGTGCGGCCGACACCGGATGCGGGCGCTCGCCCCGCGGTACGTCAGCTGTCCGCGCCGGCTGCGGTGAGGGCGGCAAGGGCGGCGTCGAGGCGGCGGGTGGCCTCTTCGGCGACGGGGCGCAGGGCGTCGAGTCCGGTGAGGGCGATCATCGTGTTCGGGTCGAGGGCCTGTACGGCGGTGCGGTCGCCGTCGCGGCGGACGACGACGTTGCAGGGCAGCAGCAGTCCGATGGTGCGGTCGGTCTCCAGGGCGCGGTGGGCGAGGGAAGGGTTGCAGGCGCCGAGGATGACGTAGTCCTCCATGTCGTGGTCGAGCTTGGCCTTGAGGGTGGCGGTGACGTCGATCTCGGTGAGGATGCCGAAGCCCTGGGCGGCAAGGGCGTCGCGGGTGCGGGCGACGGTGGTGGCGAAGTCGGTGTCGAGGTGCACGGTGCGGTCGTAGCGCATGGCTGTGGTCCTTCTGGTCGGCTCGCGTGGCGGGGGACGGGTGTCCGGCCGTGTGCGAGGTACTCGTGAGGTGTTTCCCGGGGCTTTTCCTGCCCTGGGAAATACCCCCCGGGGTACTGGTGTTACGGTTGTAAGCATACCCCCCGGGGTAATTCTTCGCTGGAAGGGAGTACCGCGTGTTCTTCGTCGACACGATCGAGGTGGCAGGGCTCGGCAACCGCAGTTACCTGGCGGGCGGTGAGCGGACGGCGGTGGCGGTCGACCCGCCCCGTGACGTCGACCAGATGATCGCGGTGGCCGCCCGGCGCGGGGTGCGGATCTCGCACGTCGTCGAGACGCACCTCCACAACGACTACGTCACCGGAGGCCTGGAGCTGGCCCGGATCACGGGTGCGGCCTATCTCGTCCCTGCCGGGGCCAGGGTCTCCTTCGCGCGGATACCGGTACAGGACGGCGACCGTACGGAGATCGACGCCGATGCCGGACTGACCCTGCGCGCCGTGGCGACGCCCGGTCACACCCCGCACCACACCTCCTACGTGCTGGAGGGGAACGGCGTGGCGGTCGCGGTGTTCACCGGCGGCTCGCTGCTGATCGGCACGGTGGGCCGCCCGGATCTCGTGGAGCCTCGGCTGACCGAGCGGCTCGCCCGCGCCCAGCACGCCTCCGCACACCGTCTCGCCGCCGAACTGCCGGACGAGACCGAGGTGTTGCCCACGCACGGATTCGGCAGCTTCTGCTCGTCCGCCCAGGCGGAGGGGAGCGCCACGACCATCGGCAAGGAGAAGGCGTCCAACGAGGCCCTCACCCGGGACGTCGACACCTTCGTCGCCGACCTGCTGGCCGGCCTGGACGACATCCCCGCCTACTACACGCACATGGGCCCTGCCAACGCCGCCGGACCCACGCCCGTCGACCTGACCCCACCCGCCGTCGCCGACGCCGAGGAGATAGCCGCCCGGCTGGCGGCAGGGGAGTGGGTGGTGGACCTGCGCAACCGCGTCGCCTTCGCCGAAGGGCACGTGTCCGGCTCGTTCAACTTCGAGGCCGAGGGCCAACCCGCCACGTATCTGGCCTGGCTGATCCCGTGGGGCAAGCCCGTGACGCTGCTGGCCGAGTCGCCCGAGCAACTCGCCGCCGCCCAGCGCGAGCTGGTCCGGGTCGGCATCGACCGCCCCGCCGCCGCGGCCACCGGCGCACCGGCCGACTGGGTGCCCGAGGGCAAGGCACCGGCCTCCTTCCGGCGTGCGACGTTCGCCGACCTCGCGGGGCGGCGCCCCGTGGCGGCCGTCGTCGTCCTCGATGTGCGACGCGGCTCGGAGCGGGCGGCCGGCTACATCGAGGGTTCGGTCCACATCCCGGTCCACGCCCTGCACCGCCGCCTCGGGGAGGTTCCCGCCGGTGAGGTGTGGGTGCACTGCGCGGGCGGGATGCGTGCCGCGATCGCCGCCTCCCTGCTGGACGCGGCCGGTCGTGAGGTCGTGGCCGTGGACGACTCCTTCGACGCGGCCGAGAAGGCGGGCCTCGCCGTACGGACGCCCTGACGGCATCGGATGCCGTAGGCGTTCCGCCGATCTTCACTTCCGACACGGAAAGCAGGAGCCAGAAACCGACATGAGCATCTTCCGACAAGTACGGGGCGGCGCAGGCCGCGTGAGCGTGCAGGAGGCGGCGATACGCACCGGGCACGGCAACGCCGCCGCTAGTGGCAGCGGCGGTGACGCCGTGCTGCTGGACGTGCGCGAGCCGTACGAGTGGCAGGCGGGCCGCGCGCCGCGCGCCGTGCATCTGCCGCTGTCGGCGCCGGCCGTCGGGGCGGGGCTGCCGTCTCACGCGCAGGCGCGGCCCCTGGTCGTGATCTGCCGCTCCGGCAACCGCTCCCGGCGGGCCGCGGAACTGTTGGCCACTCGCGGCGCGGAGGCGGTGGACGTGATCGGCGGGATGTGCGACTGGGCGGAGGCGGGGCTGCCGGTGGTGGATCCGCAGGGCGGGAACGGCACCGTCGCGTGAGCACTCTCATACTCGCCCTGGCCGCCGGCGCGGTCATCGGCATGGCGCTCGGCGCGCTGGGGGGAGGCGGCAGTGTGCTGGCCGTCCCCGCCCTGATCTATCTGCTCGGCTTCAGTCCGGTCGGGGCGACGACCGCGAGTCTGGTCATCGTCACGCTCACCTCGGTCACCGCGCTGGTCGCGCACGCCCGCGACGGGAACGTCCGCCGGCGTACGGGGCTGCTGTTCGCGGCGGCCGGGATCGGCCCGGCGATGCTGGGCGGCGCGCTCGCCGGACGTATCCCGGCCGCCGTGCTGACAGCGGCCTTCGCCGTGGTCGCGGGAGTGGCCGCCCTGCGCATGCTGCGGTCCCGGCCGGCCGCGGAGGGCACCGTGACGGTGCGGCCGGTGCGGGTGGCGGCAGCCGGTGGCGGGCTCGGTGCGGTCACCGGTGTCCTTGGTGTCGGCGGTGGCTTCCTCGCCGTACCGGCGCTGGTGAGCGTGCTGGGTCTGCGGATGCGCAACGCGGTGGGTACCAGCCTGCTGGTCATCACCGTCAACTCGCTGGCCGCGCTGGCGACGCGCGCCGGCACGGTCGAGGAGCTGGACTGGGCGTTCGTCGGGCCGTTCGTCGCGGCTGCGATCCTCGGCGCCTGGGACGGCAAGCGGCTGGCCGCGAAGATCTCGGGACACACGCTTCAGCGGGTCTTCGCGCTGGTACTGCTGGCGGTGGCGGCCTTCATGCTGATCGAAGCGGTGCTGTGACGGCCGCCGCGGCGCGAACTCTCACGCCAGGGACAGGAACAGCTTCTCCAGACGCGCGCGCATCTGCTGGGCGTCCTCGCCGTTCTTGCGGCCGGATTCGATGTCGGTCATGCACTGCTGCATGCCGGTCGCGATGATCGCGAAACCGGCCCGGTCGAGCGCGCGTGAAGCGGCGGCGAGCTGCGTGACGACGTCCTCGCAGTCGCGCCCCTCCTCGATCATCCGGATCACACCGGAGATCTGACCCTGCGCACGGCGCAGCCGGTTCAGTACGGACTTCAGGTCCGCGCCCTCAAGCTCCAGTTCCACGACCACTCCTCAAAGAAAATACCCCTAGGGGTACTGTACGTCCCGCTTCGGGACGGCGTCGACCATTAAGGATCACACCTGCCATGACCAACACCCCCGCCCCCGTGACCCTCGCCACCGAGCAGGCCCGCACCCGGCTGCACGAGCTCACCGTCATCGACGTGCGCACGCCCGCCGAGTACGCCTCCGGCCATCTGCCCGGCGCCCTGAACATCCCGCTGGACCAC
This sequence comes from Streptomyces sp. GQFP, assembly GCF_021545335.1. Classification (GTDB taxonomy): domain Bacteria; phylum Actinomycetota; class Actinomycetes; order Streptomycetales; family Streptomycetaceae; genus Streptomyces. The sequence goes on from NZ_CP089312.1 coordinate 7,033,629, forward strand.
GTCCGCCGCGCTCTGCCGGAGATACGCCGCGCTTCCGAGCAGGGTGACGTCCTCGTCGTCTGCGCCTCCGGTGCCCGCTCGGAGAGCGCCTGCAAGCTCTTGGCCGAGCAGGGCATACCGACCGCCACCCTCTCCGGTGGCACCGGCGCCTGGGCCGCCGAGGGACACGACCTGCACACCCCGACCGCCTGCGACACGCGCGCCGGCTGGAGCATGGAGCGCCAAGTGCGCTTCACCGCCGGCACGGTGGTGCTCCTGGGCCTCCTCCTCGGCCTGCTAGTGCACCCGGCCCTCCTGCTGATCTCGGCCGGTATCGCGGGTGGCCTGGTCTTCTCCGCCCTCACGAACACCTGCGGCATGGCGGCCGTGCTCGGCAGGCTGCCGCACAACCGCCCGCGCGCGGCCGATCTCGACGCTGCGTTGGCCGCTCTGCGCAGCCGCTGAACCCGCGTTCCAGGGCGCCCGTGGAGCCCCTATGGGCGCCCTGGACGTCAGTTCGCTCGGAAGACCGCGTCCTTGTGATCGTCGGCGCCTGGGGTGCTCTCGGCGACCCGGATCGGAACGTACGGGGCGGCGGTCGCGTAGTCCCAGAAGGGCAGGGCGCCGTGCGCGTGCAGCAGACGTGCGATGCGGTCGGTGTCGGTGAGGATGCCGGTGACGTTGGAGGCGGCGGAGAAACTGCCGATGCGCAGCGGCCGGTCGGCATGGCGGACCAACTGCGCCTCCAGATCGCAGGGATCGATGTGACCGTCCGCGTCCTCGCCGATGACCACGACGTCGGCGACCGACTCCCGCCAGGGCAGTTCGTTCGAGTGGTGCTCGTACGGGCCGACGAACACCACCGGGCGCACGGCCCGCGGCAGCGGGTCGGGCCGACGCAGCTCCAGGATGCCCACCAGCTTGTTGACCGCCGCGGTCGCTCCCGAGCCGCAGAAGATGACCAGGTCGTCCTCGGTGCCGCCGACCACGTCGCGGATGATCCGGCGGGCGTCCTCGCGCAGCCGGGTCGTCCGCAGGCCAGTGCTGGAACTTTCCGTGTGGGTGTTGCCGTAGAGGGGCCGCACCTGCTCGCGCACGAAGTCCTCGACGAAGTCCACGGAGCGGCCGGAGGCGGTGTAGTCGGCGTAGACGAGGCGCCGGGGGCCGTAAGGGCCCTCCAGCACCTCGCCGTCGCCGATGAGGCCGCGGCGGATGCGGTCCAGGAGAGGTGACGCCGGTGGCGCCGAGCGTGTGGTCATGGCGCCAACTCGACGCCGATCTCGGGCGGCTCGTGCAGGGTGTTGTGGACCGTGCAGCGCGAGGCGGCGGCGAGCAGGGCCGCGCGGCGCCGCTCGGGCAGTCCGGGTGACGGGACGATCGTGACGTGCATGGAGGCCACGCGGGCGGGCCGGTCGGTGGCCATGGTGAATTCCGTACGGACGCGCAGTCCTGCCTGGTCCAGGCCGTGGCGGTGGAGGTAGCGGCCCGCGTAGAAGGCGACGCAGGTGGCCAGGGATGCGGCGAACAACTCGGTGGGGGTGGGCGCGATGTCCGTGCCGCCCGCCTCGACGGGCTGGTCGACGTGGATGTGGTGGCCGCGGATGTCCACGGTGTAGATGTCGCGGTCGGCGTGGGTCACCTCGAGGCGGTGCACGTCCGGGTCCTGCGGCTGGTTCGTGGGGAGGGCCTGCGGTGCGGTGCCGGTCATGGCAGGGCCCCTTCTCTTCGGTGTCGGCTGCTGTCGGGTTCCAGTCGACCGCGAACGGTGGGGCCGGCCGAGAGGCCGCACCCCGCCGTGTTGACATACCCTGGTAGGTATTTTTTTCAGGGGGTTCGCGGTGGGCGGGCGGAGCATAGGGCCTGCGGGGCGGGGCGAAGACATACCCGGGTGGGTACCGGAACGGGGACCAACGGCCCATGCCCGGGCCTCATCTCCCGCACGACAGTGGGGACATGGGCAAACACATCGTGATACTCGGAGGCGGCACCGCCGGCACGCTGATGGCCAACAGGCTGCGCCGCACGTACGACGAGGACGAATGCTGGATCACCGTGGTCGACCAGGACGACGACCACGTCTACCAGCCCGGCCTGCTGTTCGTCCCCTTCGGCGCGGCCCAGCCGCGCCACCTCGTCCGGTCACGTCCGCGGCAGCTGAACGCCGCCATCGACTACAAGATGGCGAGGATCGAGCGGGTCGACCTGGACGCACGGACGGTGCACCTCAGCGGCGGCATCCGGCTGCCCTACGACGTCCTCGTGGTCGCCACCGGGGCCGCGCTGCTGCCGGAGGAGACCGAGGGGCTGACGGGTCCCGGCTGGGGAGAGAAGGTCTTCACCTTCTACGACCTTCCCGGTGCCGTGGCTCTGCACCACGCCCTGGAGCGCTTCGAGGGCGGGCGCGTCGTGGTGAACGTGGCGGATCTGCCGGTCAAGTGCCCCGTCGCGCCACTGGAGTTCGCCTTCCTGGCCGACTGGTACTTCCAGCGGCGCGGGATCCGCGACAAGGTCCGACTGACGTACGTCACCCCGCTGGACGCCGCCTTCACCAAGCCCGTCGCGGCGAAGGCGCTCGGCGGGCTGCTGGCGGACAAGGGCATCGAGCTGGTCACCGAGTTCACGCTCGGTGAGGTCGACGGCGAAGGCGGCCGACTGGTGTCGTACGACGAACGCGAGGTGCCCTTCGACCTCGCGGTGGTCGTGCCACTGCACGGCGGTGCCACGTACGTCGGCCTTTCCCCGGGCCTCGGTGACGAACTGGGCTTCATCCCCGTCGACCAGGCCACCCTCCAACACCCCGAGCGTCCCGAGGTGTTCGCGATCGGGGACGCGGCCGGGCTGCCGGCGTCCAAGGCCGGCTCGGTGGCCCACTTCGCCGGGGAGACGCTCACGCACAACATCGCCCGCTTCCTGGCCGGACAGCCGCTGGACGCCACCTTCGACGGGCACACCAACTGCTTCGTCGAGACCGGCTTCCACAAGGCCCTGCTCATCGACTTCAACTACGAGACCGAGCCGCTGCCGGGTCACTTCCCGGCCGCAGTGGGGCTGCCGCTGCTGAAGGAGTCGCACGCCAACCACCTCGGCAAGCTCGCGTTCGAGTGGCTGTACTGGCACAACCTGCTGCCCGGCCGGGAACTGCCTGGGATCAGCTCGGCGATGCCAGAGCACGGCAAGAACCACGTCCACGTCTGAACGCCCGAACGCCCGAACGCCCGAATGAAGGAGAACACCGCCATGCCCACCGCCACTTACGACGACACCGCCGTACCCGTCGACGACGAGGGCTTCTTCACCGACCCCGCGCAGTGGACCGAACCCATGGCCGAGCAGATCGCCCACGAGGCGGGCGTCGAGAACCTGACCGACCGGCACTGGACGGTCATCCGGTTCATGCGCGCCGAATACGCGGCCAAGGGCACCGGCCCCACTGTGCGCGTGCTCGGCAAGACCTCCGGCGTGAGCGTCAAGGAGCTGTACCAGCTCTTCCCCAAGGGCCCCGCCAAGACCGCCGCGAAGATCGCCGGAATTCCCAAGCCGCGCGGTTGCATCTGACATCTCCGCATCCGACATCTCTGCCATCGTCTCTGCCATCGAGGAGCGTGCCGTCATGGCCGACACCGCCACCACCCGGGCGACGATCGAGAAGGTCTCGATCATCGTCTCCAAGGGATCCCTGGAAGGGATCTACCCGGCCCTGATCATGGCCAACGGCGCCCGCGCCGAGGGTATCGAGGCCGACCTCTTCTTCACCTTCTTCGGCCTGGACGCGATCACGAAGAAGCGGTGGGAGCACATCAAGCTGGCCACGGTCGGCAACCCGGGCCTGCACCTGCCGACCCTGCTGGGCGGCATGCCGGGTGTGCCGGACCTGGTCACCCGCTACATGGAACGCAAGATGGACAAGCTCGACATCCCGCCCATCCCCGAGTTCATCGAGATGATCTCCGACAGCGGCGCGGGCATCTACGCCTGCAAGGCTTCGGTCGACCTCTTCGAACTCGACAAGGACGACCTCGTCGAGCAGGTCCAGGGCGTCATCACGGTCGGCGAGTTCTATGAGCACGCGGCCGGTGGCCAGATCATCTACACCTGAGGCGACCGGCACCGGGCACGGACCACCGGACGGGGTGCGGTGTGTGCCTCCGGTGGTCGCGCATCCCGCCGACGAGTCGTCCGGGCCGGGCGGCCTGCCGGCCCTGACGCCCACTACGACGTGCGGATCTTCGAGCGGGTCGCAGTGACCGAAGCGGGCCGACCGACCGCTGTTCGCACCTTGTCGGAGCAGAGCGAAGTCGGCCTGAACGAGGCCCTGAAGGCGGGGCGCACGGTCGAGGCCGACGACATCGCCGCGCTGACCAAGATGCTGTCCGGACTCACGGCCCCGGACGTGGTCCAGGTACAACACCGACCTGCTCGCCGCCTCGGAGCGACACCAGGCGGCTTTCGAGCGCCGAGCCGTCGACGAACAGCCGAACACGGGACCGCGGAGCGGCCATTCTCGATTCCGATCGGGCTGTGAGGGAGCGCTCGGCGACGTCAATCAGCGGGTGACCACTCTGAGCCGGGGCTGCTCGGACCTCCTGGACCGGGACCTTCGGCACTCCTGCGGGCCGTGTGGCCGCTGCCCCTGGCCCGGCGTGGCGCAGAAGCATTGTCGGCGGATCGCACCATCCGTACTGAACCGCACAAGGAGCACAACCATGCCCAGGACCACGACCAGTGGGGAGCGAGCGGCGCCCAAGGCCTCTCTCGGTCTGCCCGCCGCGTCCTCGCTCGTGATCGGCACCATCATCGGGACCGGAATCTTCGCCCTTCCGTCCGCACTAGCCCCGTACGGGCCCGTCTCCCTGGTCGCCTTCGGCGTCGTGACATTGGGCGCGCTGGCGCTCGCGTTGACCTTCGGGTCCCTGTCGAAGCGGGTGCCGGCGAGCGGCGGTCCGTACGTCTACGCCCGGGAGGCCTTCGGCGAGTTCGCCGGATTCCTCAACGCGTGGTCGTACTGGATCACCGCGTGGGCCGGCAACGCGGCGATCGCCGTGGCCTGGGTCGGCTACGTCGAGGTGTTTGTCAACACGGGCCACAAGACGTGGATCTCCATGACCATCGCCCTCGCCGGACTCTGGACGGCGGCCGCGATCAACCTCACCGGAGTCCGCAACATGGGCGCGTTCCAGGTGATCACCACGGTGCTGAAGTTCGTGCCGCTCGTTTTCATGGCCACCATCGGGCTGCTGTTCATCGACCCGGACAACTTCGGCGCCTTCAACTCCAGTGGCCAGTCGGCGCTGGGTGCCATCTCGGCCGCGGCCGCCATCGCGCTGTTCAGCTACCTCGGCCTGGAGGCCGCCTCGGTGGTCGCCGGCCGGGTGCGCGATCCCGAGCGGAACGTGCCACGAGCCACCGTGTACGGCACGCTCCTGTGTGCCGTCATCTACATCCTGGGCACGCTCGCGGTCTTCGGCACCGTCTCGCACGGGGCGCTGGGCGACACCGTCGCGCCGTTCACCGACGCCGCGAACAACATCGTCGGCGGCAGCTGGGCCGGGGACGCCGTCGCCGTCGCCGCCATCGTCTCCGGGATCGGCGCCCTCAACGGCTGGACCATGCTGTGCGCCGAGATGCCGTACGCCGCCGCCCGCGACGGCCTCTTCCCTGGCTCCTTCGCGAAACTACGCGGGAAGAGCGGAGTCCCGTCCTTCGGCATCATCGCCTCCACTGTGCTGGCCTCTCTGATCACCGTGTTCAGCTACACGCGCTTCGAGGACGTCTTCACGAAGATCGTGTTGCTGAGCGTGTTCACTGCGGTGGTCCCGTACCTGTTCTCCGCCGCCGCCCAGCTGTACTGGCTGCTGGTGCGCGGACGGGAGACCCTCAGCCGACGGCGGCTGGCCCGCGATGTCACCGTCGCCGCGCTGGCCCTGGCCTTCTCCTACTGGTCGATCCAGGGCAGCGGCTACCAGACCGTCTACTACGGGCTGTTCGTGCTGCTGCTCGGCGTGCCGGTCTACGTCTGGCTGAAGCGGGGCCAGGGCGAGTACGGCGACACGAGCGTGGTGGCCCCCGCCGCAGGTGCCCCGCTTGAGGAGCGCGCCCCCGAGACTCCGGCGCCGCCCAAGCGGCTGACGCGCGGACCGGGCACCAAACGCGTAGGCGGCACGCACAAGCACGACACCCACCGCCACCAGGACTGACCACCGTCGACCTCAACAGAGGAAGCAACGCCATGAACACGTTCCACGTCGACTCCGAAGTGGGCCGCCTGCGCCAGGTGATCCTGCACCGCCCCGGCATCGAACTCTCCCGCCTCACCCCGCGCAATGTCGACGCCCTCCTCTTCGACGACATCCTGTGGGCCAAGCGCGCCCGTGAGGAACACGACGCCTTCGCCCAGGTGCTGCGCGACCACGGCACCCGGGTGCACTACTTCGCCGACCTGCTGGCCCGGACCCTGGACACGGACGAAGCCCGCGACTGGCTGCTCGACCGGGTGATCACCCCGGCCACCGTCGGGCCCGCACTGGTCGACCCGGTGCGCGAACTGTGCGCCGAGCTCGACGGGGAGACCCTCGCCGGACACCTGATAGGCGGACTCCTCAAGAGCGACCTGCTGTTGGCCACCCCGCACAGCCTGGTCTGGAACGCGCTGGACGCCGAGGACTTCGCCCTCGCCCCGTTGCCCAACCACCTCTTCCCACGCGACAACTCCTGCTGGGTGTACGACCGTCTGTCGGTCAACCCGATGGCCAAGACCGCCCGGCGGCGCGAGAGCCTGCACGCCGAGGCCATCTACCGCTTCCACCCGATGTTCGCCGACGCCGCCGTGGAACCCCTCCTCGACGGCGCGGTGGGCACCCTCGAAGGCGGTGACGTGCACGTCCTGGGCAACGGCGCCGTCATGGTCGGCATGGGCGAGCGCACCACCGCGCAGGCGGTGGAGAACCTGGCCTCCCGGCTGTTCGCCACGGGCACGGCACAGCGGCTCATCGCCGTCCAACTGCCCGCCACCCGTGCCTACATGCACCTCGACACGGTGCTGACCATGGTCGACCGGGACGCCTTCACCATCTACCCCGGCCTCGCCGACTCCCTGCGCTCATGGACGCTGCTGCCCAGCACGGCCCGCGAGACCGGCTTCGACGTCACTCCCGACTCCGACCTGGCGACCGCCCTGGCCGAGGCCCTGGACCTGGACAAGGTGCGGATGCTGTCCGCGCCGCAGGACATCCGGGGCGCCGAGCGCGAACAGTGGGACGACGGAAGCAACTTCCTCGCCGTCGCCCCGGGTGTCGTCGTCGGCTACGAGCGCAACGTCACCACCAACACCTACCTCCGCAAGCAGGGCATCGAGATCGTCACCATCGCCGGCGCCGAACTCGGCCGTGGACGCGGCGGCCCACGCTGCATGAGCTGCCCCATCGAGCGCGACCCGGCCACCTGACCAGTCCGACCCGGCAAGGAGAACCACCATGACCGTCGACCTGCGAGGCCGCTCCTACCTGAGCGAACTCGACTTCACCGCGGCCGAGATCCACCACCTCCTCGACCTGGCCGCCACCCTCAAGGCGGCCAAGCGCGCAGGCACCGAGCGGCCCCGGCTGACCGGAAAGCACCTCGCACTCATCTTCGAGAAGACCTCCACCCGCACCCGCTGTGCCTTCGAGGTCGCCGCCGCCGACCAAGGCGCCGCGACCACCTACCTGGGCCCCGGCGACACCCACATCGGCGCCAAGGAGTCCGTTGCCGACACCGCCCGAGTGCTCGGTCGCATGTTCGACGCCATCGAGTATCGGGGCTCGGCCCAGTCGCTGGTCACCGATCTCGCCACCTACTCCGGCATACCCGTCTACAACGGCTTGACCGACACCGCGCACCCCACCCAGAGCCTTTGCGACGTCCTCACCATGTGCGAACACAGCCGCAAGCCGCTGCCCGACATCGCCTACTGCTACCTCGGAGACGCCCGCAACAACATGGGCAACTCGCTGCTGTCCATGGGCGCCCTGCTCGGCATGGACGTGCGCGTCGCGGCCCCCGCCCGGCTGTGGCCCGACCCCGAACTGATCACCACCTGCCGCGAACTGGCCGAGCGCAGCGGCGCCCGGATCACGATCACCGAGGACGTCGAGACCGCCGTACACGGTGCCGACTTCCTGCACACCGACGTCTGGGTGTCGATGGGCGAGCCCGCCGACGCCTGGCGGGAGCGGATCGAGCTGTTGCTGCCGTACCAGGTCAACGACAAGACCCTCGCAGCCACCGGCAACCCGGACGTGAGGTTCATGCACTGCCTGCCGGCCCTGCACGACCGCAGTACCCACCTCGGCCAGAGCCTCTTCGACGCCTATGGCCTGGACGGACTCGAAGTCGCCGACGACGTCTTCTCCTCACCCGCGTCGCTGGTCTTCGAGCAGGCGGAGAACCGGCTGCACACCATCAAGGCCGTACTCGTCGCCACCTTGGAGGACTGAAGCCATGCGCATAGTCGTCGCGCTCGGAGGCAACGCCCTGCTCCACAGGGGTGAACGTCCCGACGCCGCCGTCCAGCAGGCCAACATCGACCGCGTCGCCACCGCGCTGGCCGCCCTGGCCCACGAGCACGAGGTCGTCATCACGCACGGCAACGGCCCCCAGATCGGCCTGCTCGCCGTGGAGAGCGCGGCCGATCCCGCCCTCAGCGTCCCCTACCCGCTGTACCTGCTCGGTGCCCAGACCCAGGGCATGATCGGCTCGCTGCTGGCCTGCACGCTGCATGACGCCCTCCCGGGCCGCCGCATCGCCACCCTCGTCACCCACACCCTTGTCCGGGCCGACGATCCCGCGTTCGCACGGCCCACCAAGTTCGTCGGCCAGGTCTACTCCCGAGACGTGGCCCGCTCCCTCGCCCACCAGCGAGGCTGGCACATCGCGCAGGACACCACCACCGGCTGGCGCCGCGTCGTGCCCTCACCTGTGCCGGAACGGATCGTGGAGACCGACACCGTCCATGAGCTGCTGAACAGCGGCACGTTGGTGATCTGTGCGGGCGGCGGGGGCATCCCCGTCACCGCGGACAACGACACCGGCGCGCTGACGGGCATGGAGGCCGTCATCGACAAGGACCTCACGGCCGCCCTGCTGGCCGAGGACCTGAAGGCCGACTTCCTGCTCATCCTCACCGACGTCCCGTGCGTGTACGAGGACTACGGGACCCCCGCTCAGCAACCCGTCCTCGACGCCACCCCCGCCGAGCTGCGCCGCCGGGGCTTCCCGGACGGCTCTATGGGGCCCAAGGCCGAGGCCGCCGCCCGGTTCGTCGAACGCACCGGAGGCCTGGCCGCCATCGGCGCCCTGGACGCGGCGTACGAGATCGTGCACGGCAGGTCGGGCACGTTGATCCGCCCGGAACTCACGGGCGGCTGAAGACCCGGAGGGGAAGGAGCGACCGGGCCGTCCGGCGCTCCCCGCGACGACCACGAACCACAAACACGCGAACCGTAGGACAAACATGATCCGAGGCACGGAACTCTCCCGTCACAGGGACCGGCTGGTCCGCACTCAGGGACCTACGGTCCCTCGTGCCGCAGGCGCGGGGGACACGAGAGTGGGAGCACATTCCCGAAGGAGGCCCACTCATGTCCCGTACCGTCACCGTTGGTCTGGACGGCTCGAACGAAAGCCTCGCCGCGGCAGAATGGGCCGCGCGTGAGGCCGCGCTGTACGAGATCCCCCTCCGTGTCGTGCACGCGGGGGAGCAACAGCCGCACGAGTACGTGCCGTTTGCGGGCGAGCAGATTCCCCCGCCGGGAGCGGACCGGTCCGCCCGCCTGCTGGTCGAGGCGCGTGCCCGGCTGGCCCACCGCCACTCCGGTGTACGAGTGAGTGCCGAGCAGATTGCCGGCCGACCGGTGCCGGCGCTGATCGCGGCCGCGAGGGAGGCCGAAGTCCTCGTCCTCGGATCGCGGGGCCTCGGCAAGGTGGCGGGAGCCCTGCTCGGCTCCGTGGCCCTCGCCGTGGTCGCCCGAGCCGAGCGGCCGGTCGTCCTGGTCCGCGCCGTGGAGGACACCGGGCAGGAACGCCGACCAGAAGCGTTCGAGGAGTCCGACGGGACCACCCCGTACCGTGACGTGGTGCTGGGGCTGGACCTGCGCGCTCCCGACGACGACGTTCTGGAATTCGCGTTCGATGCCGCGTCCAGGCGCGCCACGAGGCTGCGTGTGATCCACGGCTGGGGCGCCGAGACCTCCCCCTCCGCTCCTGAGGATGACGCCGGCCCGGCCCAGGACGGGCAGACATCGGAAGGCGTGCTCCGCCCCTGGCAGGACAAGTTCCCAGGCGTCGAGGTGACGGAGGAGGCCGTGGTCGGGGACGCCGGTGCGCACCTGGTGGACGTCTCGCGTGACGCGTCACTGATCGTCGTCGGGCGCCGCAGCCGAGAGGGCTCGCTCGGCTCGCACATCGGTCCGGTGGCCCACACGGTCCTCCAGCACGCGGTCGCACCGGTCGCGGTGGTGCCGCACGACTGACGGCGCTCAGGCGAACGGGGGCGGGGCGTGGTCCGTGAGACGGAGCCCGGTGATCAGATCGGGGTGGATGCGGATGGCGTGATCCATCCGCTGCATCACCCAGGGGCGCAACAAGGCCCGGTAGCGAGCCAGTTCCCGCGGATCGGTGACCAGCCACGCATAGCCGGTGACAACCACGCTCCACCCGGTGTGTGTGCCGGGGTCGATGTCGTCGGCCTCGTAGGCGACGACGGCCCCCGCACCCCCGGGCTGCCGGGCGTACCGGGCCAGCGCGGCGTCACCGTGGGTTCGGATGACGATGTCGCCGTCGACCAGGACGTGGTTGACCGGGCGGACGGTCGGCAGCGCGTGCCGGGTGAAGACGACCCGCCCCAAGGACACACTGCCCAGCAGCCGCAGCGCTTCGTCCCCGTCCAGCTCGACACTCGTGTGCGCTCCTGAGGAGCTCGACGGGTCGTCGTCGCTGGCCATGGCAGGTTTCCGTATCGATGGGTCACTCACAGTTCACTGTCTCCCGGAGCCACGCGTGGGCCTGATCGGGTCATTCGAACCGCGCGGGAGTATCTCGCACCAGGGCCGTTCGGCCTCGGTCGGCGTCCGGTGGTCCCTGCTTCGCGCGGCTGAGGGCGTATCAACCTGTACGGAGCGACACCGCGGGGGATCGGTGCCGCTCCTGTCTCCACTGTCTCTCGGACCACGCTGTTCCCGTGGGTGCCGATGGTCCCCGACCGGGGACCGGTCGTCCCTCGAACCGGGTGGTCTACCGGCGATGCATGGTCTCCAGGGCGGAGGCCAGTACGTGGGGGTCGTGGTGGCCCTTGTAGACCTGCGGCGGCCGTACGTCCAGCTTGAGGAGCTGCGCCACCGCCGTCCATGCGGTGCGTACGGAGTACTCGACGGTGAAGACGACGTCGTCGGGCACCTCGGCGAACTGGCCGATGAAGGCGAGGTTCACCGATCCCTCGGGTACGACCTTGGGCCGGTCGTCGCGGCGGCGGGCCAGGAACTGGCTGGTGATGTACGGCATCACGCAGGGCACGACGGTGGAAGTCTCCAGGATCCGGGCCTTGGTCCGCTCGTCGAACGGGAGGTGCCGCAGGACCTCTTCGAGGATCTCGCGGCCGGAGCACATGGTCATCGGCTTGGGTGTGTGATTGCCGGCGCGGCCGGGGTGCAGGCCGTAGCCCCACCAGACGGACACGTCCTCGGGCTGGTCGCGGTAGACGGGCTGGCGGTTGGCGACGATGGTGAGCAGCCAGTTGGATTCCGTGAAGGTCATCAGTCCGCCCTTGCCGGTCTCGCGGCCACTGAACTCCTTGAGTGCCTCCAGGAAGGCGGGGTCCCTTGTGGTGACCGTGAACGACTCCCACCGGGAGTCTTTGACGTGCTTGTCGAAGACGGCGGGGTCACCGAAGTCGTCGCGGCCACGGGCCAGCCGGTGCCACAGCAGCCAGGCGTCCGAGCGGTGCGGGGCCGGCGGCGGCGCGGAGGTGTGCGAGCCGAGGCTGGAGGCATCGGTCATGGAGCCGTTGGTGACGAGGACCAGGTCCTCGGGCGCGACGGTGATCTCCTGGTCGAAACCGTCCCGGTTCAGGTAGATGGTCTCGACCGTGCCGTGCCCGGCGCCCGGGGCGAACCCGAGGTCGGTGACGTGGCAGCCGGTGTGCACGGTGACGCCGTGCCCGCGGAGCCAGGCGGTCAGGGGCCGGACGATGGAGTCGTACTGGTTGTAGCGGGTCCGGTGGATGCCCGACATAGAGGCGAACTCGGAGAGCAGGTGGATGAAGCGCCTCAGGTAGCGGCGGAACTCGATGGCGCTGTGCCAGGGCTGGAAGGCGAACGTGGTGCACCACATGAACCAGAAGTTGGTGGTGAAGAAGTGTTCGCCGAAGCAGTCGGTGATCTTCTTGCCGTCCAGGTGCCCTTCGGGTGTGGCCAGGCAGCGGACCAGTTCCAGCCGGTCGCGTTCGGAGAACCCCATGGAGGTCGTGTCGACGATCTTGCCGTTCCCGTCGACGAGCCGGGCGATGTCGTCCCAGGCGAGCTCCTCGTGTCCGGCCAGGATCTCCTCGGTCACGGAGACGGCGGGGTCGTCGAGGGTGGGGATGCCGGAGAGCAGGTCGTAGGTGCAGCGGAACTCGGCCTCGAACATGCGCCCGCCGCGCATGGTGTAGCCGGTGTCCGGCGTGCCGCCCGCGTCCAGACTGCCGCCGAGGGTCCGCTGTTCCTCGAAGAGGTGGATGTCGAAACCCTTGAAGCCGCCGTCGCGGATCAGGAACGTCGCCGCGGCCAGTGCCGCGATTCCGCTGCCCACCAGATATGCCTTCGCCATCACACAACTCCTCGTGCTCGCCTGTCGATCGGTATCCGCGCATCCACGGTTTCCTGTGGGGCGGGGTCCTGTCTGTGGGCCGTTGGGCCGCCTCGCCGGTCCGGACGGCCCTCTGAGCGGGACCCGGCGGTTGTCCGTGCGCCTCCGGCATGAGGGCGCGCGACCGCGCGGGAACACGGTGACGCTGCCCGGGAGTTCGATGTCGCTCAGCTCCGTCGGACCAGTCGGACGCCGGTCATGTGGTTGTGCGGACTACGGCTGAGCTGACCGCGGGGCGTCCGGACGGCCCTGGTCCCGGCGCTCACGGCCGTAGTAGGCGGCGCGCATGAGCTCCCGCATGTCGTCGAGCATGGGCATACGGGGGTTCGCGGGTGCGCACTGGTCCTCGTAGGCGTTCATGGCCTGCTGGGGCAGGGCGTCGAGGAAGGCACGCTCGTCGACGCCCAGGGACCGGAAGGTCGGTTCGATGCCCACGGCGTCGCGCAGGCGCTCCACCGCGGCGGCGAGCGACTCCACGCCCTCCTGCGGGGTCGCGGCGGGCAGGCCGAGGGTGCGGGCGATGTCCTGGAAGCGTTCCGGGGCGCGGTAGTTCTCGTACTTGGGCCAGCCGGTGAGTTTCGTCGGGACGGTGCCGTTGTAGCGGATGACGTGCGGCAGCAGAACGGCGTTGGTTCGTCCGTGGGCGATGTGGAACGTGGCGCCGAGGGTGTGCGACATGGCGTGCACGATGCCGAGGAAGGCGTTGCCGAAGGCCATGCCCGCGATGGTTCCGGCATTGTGCATCTTCTCCCGGGCCTCCGGGCTGTTCGCGCGGTCGTTCACCGCCGCTTCGAGGTGGTCGAAGACCAGGCGGATCGCGTGCAGGGCGGGCCCGTCGGTGAAGTCGTTGGCGTAGACGGAGACGTACGCCTCGATGGCGTGGGTGAGGGCGTCGAAGCCGCTGTCGGCGGCCAGGGACGGGGGCAGTTCGGTGGTGAGGAGCGGGTCGACGATGGCCACACTGGGAGTGAGGGCGTAGTCCGCGAGCGGGTACTTCTTTCCGGTGGCGGGGTCGGAGATGACCGCGAACGGGGTGACCTCCGCGCCGGTGCCTGAGGTGGTGGGGACGCACACCAGGCGGGCGAGTCTGCCGAGGACGGGGAAGCGGAAGGCGCGCTTACGGATGTCGGAGAACTTGTGCCGCATGTCGGCGAAGTCGACGTCCTTGCCCTCGGCCTGCTGCTCGTACAGCAGCCACATCACCTTGGCCGCGTCCATGGGGGAGCCGCCGCCCAGCGCGATGATGGTGTCGGGGCGGAAGTCGCCCATGAGGCGGGCGCCGCGCCGGACGGAGTCGATGCTCGGCTCGGGCTCGACGTTGTCGATGATCTGCAGGGTCACCGGTTCGTGGCGGCGCTGGAGGACCCTGCTCACCCGGTCGACGAAACCGAGACGCGTCATGGTCGCGTCCGTGACGATTGTGACGCGGTGCACGTCCGGCATCGAGGCGAGGTAGCGGATGGCCTGCGGCTCGAAGTAGATCTTCGGCGGGACCTTGAACCACTGCAGGTTGTTGCGGCGCGTGGTGACCCGCTTGACGTTCAGCAACTGTGCGGCGGAGACGTTGTTGGACACCGAGGTGCTGCCCCAGGAGCCGCAGCCCAGGGTCAGGGACGGCAGCAGGTTGTTGTAGATGCCGCCGATCGCGCCCTGCGAGGACGGCGCGTTGACGATGATCCGTACGGTCTTCATGCGCCGGCCGTACGCCTCGGCCAGTTCCCGGTCCTCGGTGTGGATGACGGCACTGTGTCCCTGCCCGTGGAAGGCGACCATGTTGGCGGCGAGGTCGAAGCCCTGGGCCGAAGAACCCGCGCGGAGCACGGTGAGCACCGGGCACAGCTTCTCGCGGGTCAGCGGCTCGTCCGGACCCACCCGCTCGGCCTCCACCAGGATGAGCGAGGTGCCGGCGGGCACCGTGAAGCCGGCCTGCTCAGCGATCCACACCGGGCTCTGCCCGACGGCAGCGGAGTTGACCTTGGGTTCGCAGCCGCTGTTCGACGCGTCGACGGGGAACAGGAACCTCTCCAGCTTCGCCTTCTCCTCGGCGGTGGCCAGGTGGGCGTGCAGGGTGCGGAACTCGGCGAGCGCCGCGTCGTAGATCTCGTCGTCCAGGACGACGGCCTGTTCGGAGGCGCAGATCATGCCGTTGTCGAACGTCTTGGACAGGACCAGGTCGTTGACGGCCCGGCGCAGCTTGGCGCTCTTGTGCACGTAGGCGGGGACGTTGCCGGCGCCGACGCCGAGCGCGGGCTTGCCGGCCGAGTACGCGGCCTTGACCATGGCGTTGCCACCGGTGGCGAGGATCAGTGAGACGCCGGGGTGGTGCATGAGCGTACGGGTCGCCTCGACGGACGGGGCATCGATCCACTGCACACAGTGCTCCGGCGCGCCCGCGGCGACGGCGGCGTCGCGCACCACACGGGCGGCTTCCGCGCTGCACCGCTGGGCCGAGGGGTGGAAGGCGAACACGACCGGGTTGCGGGTCTTCAGCGCCATCAGCGCCTTGAAGATCGTGGTGGAGGTCGGGTTGGTGACCGGCGTGACCGCGCACACCACACCCACCGGCTCCGCGATCTCGACGATGTCCTCGATGTCGTCGCGGCCGATGACACCGACCGTCTTCATGGAGCCCATGCTGTGCGTGACGTGTTCGCACGCGAACATGTTCTTCGCTGCCTTGTCCTCGAAGACACCGCGCCCGGTCTCCTCCACCGCGAGCCGCGCGAGGGCGGTGTGCTGGTCCAAAGCGGCGACCGACGCCTTCTTGACGATGTGGTCGACCTGTTCCTGGGTCAGTGACTCGTAGTCGGCGAGCGACTTCAGGCCGGCCGTCACCAGCCGGTCCACCGCGACGGCGATGTCGGACGGCGCGCCGACGGTGCCCGCGGCCTCGGTTCCGGCGTCGTGACGGGTCATGAGTGCGCCTCCGTTGTCGAGGGCCGCCCGGGCTGACCGGCGGCTTCCGGTGGGAGAGGCACCGCGGGGGACCGCGGCCGCTCCTGTCCCCACTCTTGTCCGCGCGACGGTCCGCCTCTTGTGCCGAAGGTCCCCCGTCGGGGCCTGACCGGCCCCGGTCCGGGCGGGCCGAGCGGCGCGCGTCACTGTCCGGACTGTCCGGGCGTACGGCGGCGGGCGATCCCCCGGGACGGGCTCGTCCCGGCCGGGCGGTCGTCGTCGAGGCGGAAGGTCAGGCTGCTGAACACCCCGACGACCCCGTCCACCTGCCAGGTCGACCTGACGGCGTGAGCGATGTCGGTACGGTGTTCCAGGCGCCCTTCGAGTGTTACCAGGCCGTCGCGCACCGAGACGACGACGGCGTCGGACGGCAGGCCGGGAGCGGCGGCCAGGATCTCGTCGGTCACCTCCCGGCGGATGTCCTCGTCCGTGCGCAGGAAGACCCGCAGCAGGTCCCGGCGGGTGGCGATACCGATGAGCCGGTCCTCCTCGTCCACCACGGGAAGCCGCTCGATTCCGTGACGCTCCATCACCCGCGCGGCGTCCGGCACGGGTTGCTCCGGGTGCACCGTGATCGCGGGCGTGGACATCAGTTCCCCGGCGGTGGTGGCAAGCACCCCGGCAGCCGCTCGGCGCCCCGGACGCCGCAGGCGCGGCAGGCGGTACCGGCGCCCGCCGGCCCGGGCCGCCTGACCGCGCACCAGGTCGGTCCCGGAGACCACCCCGACCACTTTGTCGTCGTGGTCGACGACCGGCACCCCGCTGATCCGATGGGCGTCCAGCAGCCGGACCACGTCCTTGAACGGGGTCTCCCGGTGCGCCTGGACGACCTCGTCGGTCATCACGTCGCCCACGGTGTGGATCTTCACGGTGTCTTCCTCCTTCACCGGCGAGAGAAGGGGCGGAGTCCTTCCGGACGCGCCGGGTGACGGGGCTTGGCCCACACTCACCCGGCGCATCCGGGTCCATTCCGCCCCGGCCTCTTCAGCTGTCCGTCGCTTCGGTCTGTGCCGGCCCGACGGGCGGCCCGCCCCGCCACGGCGGCGGTGTGGCCGACCTGCGGGCCGCGTCTGCGCGGTGCGCGACCTGGTCGGCCTGGCCGCGCAGCCGCTCCTGCAGCCGGTCGGCGAGCTCGTGAGCGCTCGCCTCCCGGGCGTGCACCACGACGAGGGTGCTCCCCACGGTGATCTCGGCCCCGGCGGACCACGGCTGCTCGGCGTGGTGCGCCGGGGCCCTGGTGATCCGCACCTCGCCGCTGACGGCCGGCAGTCCCGGGCGCCCGAGAGCTGCGTCGACCTTGGCTCGGACGTAGGCGAGGGCTTCCTCGTCCACGTCGCCCTCGGCCCGTACCCGCACCGTGTCGGTGGTGACGTGGGTTCCGGTGTCCCTGGCAGTCATGTGCTCAACTCCTTCTGAACCTCTGATCGTTGGGCTGCGGCTCCAGGCTGCTGTACGCTCCCGCCCCGGCCCAGGGCCGGCCGGCCCCCGGGGCGGGGCCGGGTGGGCCGGCCTCACCGGCTGTCGCTCGTCCCCAACTCGGGGAGTGCGGCCCGTCCCGCTTCCAGACGGGCGACCGGGACGCGGAACGGCGAGCAGGAGACGTAGTCGAGTCCCGCTGTGTGGAAGAAGTGGACGGAATCCGGATCCCCGCCGTGTTCGCCGCAGACGCCGATCTTCAGGTCGGGGCGGGTGGCTCGGCCTTCGGTGACGGCAATGTCGACGAGGCGGCCGACGCCCGCCCGGTCGATGGTCTCGAAGGGGGAGGCGGCGAAGATGCCCTTGTCGAGGTAGGCGGAGAAGAATGCCGCCTCGACGTCGTCGCGGGAGAAGCCCCAGGTGGTCTGGGTGAGGTCGTTGGTGCCGAAGGAGAAGAACTCCGCCTCCTCGGCGATCTTGCCGGCGGTGAGCGCGGCCCGGGGCAGCTCGATCATCGTGCCGACCGGGCAGTGGACAGGGACGCCGGTCTCCTCGGCCACCTGGGCCAGGACACGTTCCACCACCGCGCGTTCGATGCGCAGCTCCTCGACGGCGCCGACCAGCGGCACCATGATCTCCGCCTCGGGGGAGCCACCGGCCCGGATGCGTTCGACGACCGCTTCCGCGATCGCCCGTACCTGCATGGCCACCAGGCCGGGGATCACGAGGCCGAGGCGTACGCCGCGCAGGCCGAGCATCGGGTTCTCCTCGTGCATACGGCTGACGGCTGCGAGGAGTTCGGTGTCGTGCGGGTCGGGCGCGGCACCCTGAGCCTCGGCGGTGGCGATGCGGACGGCGAGTTCGGTGCGGTCGGGCAGGAACTCGTGCAGCGGCGGGTCGAGGAGGCGGATGGTGACGGGCAGGCCGTCCATCGCCTCCAGGATCCCGGTGAAGTCCTGGCGCTGGAGCGGGAGCAGGGCGTCGAGTGCACGCTCGCGGGCGGCGTCCGTGTCGGCCAGGATCATCTCCTCGACCAGCTTGCGGCGTTCGCCGAGGAACATGTGCTCGGTGCGGCACAGGCCGATGCCCTGGGCGCCGAACCGCCGGGCCCGCGCGGCGTCCTCGGGGGTGTCCGCGTTGGCGCGGACCTCCAACCGCCGTACACCGTCGGCATGTTGGAGAGCGCGGGCCACGGAATCGACCAGCCCTGCCGACTCTTCGCCCGTCTCGAAGCACCGCATCAGCGCGGAGTCGACGAGCGGAGCCGCACCGGCGTACACGGCACCGGCGGAACCGTCCACAGAGATGACCGTGCCCTCGGCGACGACGGTGCCGTCACGGGTGGTGAAGCGGCGGGCGTCGGTGTCCACGGACAGTTCCTCGGCGCCGCAGACGCAGACCTTGCCCATGCCTCGGGCGACGACGGCCGCGTGACTGGTCTTGCCGCCGCGGCTGGTCAGCACGGCCTGGGCGGCGACCATGCCGGGCAGATCGTCGGGGGTCGTCTCCTGGCGGACCAGGACGATCTTCTCGCCGGCCGCAGCGCGCCGTTCGGCCTCCGCGGAGTCGAAGACGGCCGCGCCGACCGCAGCACCGGGCGAGGCCGCCAGGCCGTGGGCGAGCGCGTCGCCGGTCGCGGAGGCGTCGAAGCGAGGGAACATCAGCCGGGCCAGCTGCTCCCCGCTCACCCGCGCCAAAGCCTCGTCCGGGGTGACGATCCCCTCGTCGGTCAGCTCGGCGGCGATGGCGAACGCGGCCTCGGCGGTGCGCTTGCCGACCCGGGTCTGCAGCATCCACAAAGTGCCGCGCTCGATGGTGAACTCGATGTCGCACAGGTCCCGGTAGTGCCGCTCCAGGGTCTCCATGTGGTCGCGCAGCCGCCTGTACGACGTCGGGTCCAGCTGCTCCAGCTCGGCCAGGGGCACGGTGTTGCGGATGCCGGCGACGACGTCCTCGCCCTGTGCGTTCGCCAGGTAGTCGCCGTACAGGCCGGGGCGGCCGGTGGCCGGGTCCCGGGTGAAGGCGACGCCGCTGCCGGAGTCGTGGCCCAGGTTGCCGAAGACCATGCGCTGCACGGTGACCGCGGTGCCCAGGTCGTCGGGGATGTGCTCGCGGCGGCGGTAGAGGCGGGCGCGTTCGCCGTTCCAGGAGTCGAAGACGGCGAGGACGGCGCGGCGCAGCTGTTCGGCGGGGGACTGCGGGAAGGCCTCGCCCGTCTCGTCGCGGATGAGGTTCTTGTAGACCTCGACGAGTTCGGCGAGGTCGCCCGCGTCCAGGCGCAGGTCGTCCGTGACGCCACGGATCTCCTTCAGCAGGTCCATGGCCCGCTCGAACAGGGCGGAGTCGACGCCCATGACCGTGCTTCCGAACATCTGTACGAGGCGGCGGTAGGAGTCCCAGGCGAAGCGTTCGTTCCCGGAGACCTTGGCCAGGCCGAGGACGGATTCGTCGTTCAGGCCGATGTCGAGGATCGTCTCCATCATGCCGGGCATGGAGAACCGGGCGCCGGAGCGGACGGAGAGCAGTAGCGGGTTGTCGGGCTGCCCCAGCAGCCGCCCGGCGGCGGACTCCAGGCCGGTGAGATGCCGGGAGACCTCCTGGGTCAGGCTGTCCGGCTCCGTACCGGTGGTCAGGAAGGTTCGGCAGGCCTCGGTGGAGATGACGAAACCCGGCGGGACGGGCAGGCCCAGCCGGGTCATCTCTGCCAGGTTCGCGCCCTTGCCGCCGAGCAGGCCGGCCAGGTCACGGCCGCCCTCGTGGAAGTCGTACACGTAACGGACCATGACGTGGTGCTCCTCAGCTTCGTACGACGGCTTGGTGGGGACGGTGCTGTTTCCAGGGTCGGACGGGCGCCGGCCGGACAGCAGGTGCCGGCCGACCCCTTCCGCGGGCCGGTCGGCCCCGGCCGTGGCCCGGAGCACGGCGAGTCGCCCGTCCGGAGAGGGGCACGCGCACGGGACAGTCGCGCGGAAGTGGGTAGGTGTCGGTGGTGAGGACGTCGGAATCAGGGCCGACCGGCCCTGGTCTTTCGGGCCCGGGACGAGAAGGATCTCGGTGTGGAGGCCGATTTAGCGCAGGGCGGACATCGGCACGGACGCGCGACGAGGAGTGAATGATGTCGGACAGTGAGCAGCCCGGTACCGAAAGCGAGATCCGGGTCTTCCTGCTGGACGACCACGAGGTGGTACGGCGGGGAGTGCGTGACCTGCTGAACGACGAGCCGGACATCACTGTCGTCGGCGAGGCCGGCACCGTGGAGCAGGCCCTGGTGCGCGTCCCCGCGCTGCGCCCTCAGGTGGCCGTCCTGGACGTCCGGCTCCCGGACGGCGACGGGGTGACCGTGTGCCGGGAGCTGCGCTCGCGCATGCCGGAGCTGGCCTGTCTGATGCTGACCTCGTTCGACGACGAGGAGGCGCTCCTCGACTCGATCATGGCGGGGGCGTCCGGGTACGTGCTGAAGCAGATCCAGGGCTCCGACCTGGTGTCGGCCGTGCGCACGGTGGCCCGGGGCCAGTCCCTCCTCGACGCGAGCGCCACCGCCAAGCTGATGACCCGTCTCCGCGAGGGCCAGCAGCCGGCGGAGGAGCCGGAGACACTGCCGGGTCTGACAATCCGGGAACGCGAGATCCTGGCCCTGATCGGCGAGGGACTGACCAACCGTCAGATCGGTCAGCGGCTGTTCCTCGCCGAGAAGACGGTGAAGAACCACATCTCCCGCCTGCTGGCGAAACTCGGTGTGGAGCGGCGCATTCAGGCAGCCGTCATCGCCACCCAGGCCCAGGACCGGCTCAAGCACGAAGGCCACTGAGGCCCTCCGGCCGATGTGACCAGCGAGCCGGTGGGCCTAAGGTCCCTCGGCTCGCCCCCGTAGGGCCCATGTGCCGTCCGGTGCGTCACCAGCAGGCTGGGCAGCGCACCCGGACTTCACCGGGCACCGATCGGGAGGACGACGGACATGACCGTGCGCGTGGGAATCAACGGCTTCGGGCGCATCGGGCGCAACTACCTGCGCTGTGTGCTGGAGCGCGCGGAGACAGCGGCCGGCACCCCGGTCGAGGTGGTGGCGGCCAACGACCTCACCTCGCCGGCCGCGCTCGCCCATCTGCTGGAGTACGACTCGACGTACGGCCGGCTGCACCGCACGGTCGAGCATGACGACACCTCGATCACGGTCGACGGCCACCGCATCGCCGTGACCGCCGAACGCGACCCCGCGGCCCTGGACTGGGCCGGCCTCGGCGTGGACGTCGTCATCGAGTCCACCGGACGTTTCCGCAGCCGGGAGGACGCCGGGCTGCACCTGAAGGGCGGGGCCCGCAAGGTGCTGCTGTCGGTACCGGGCAAGGGAGTCGACGCCACGATCGTGATGGGCGTCAATGAGGGCACGTACAACCCGGAGAGCGACCACGTCGTATCGAACGCCTCGTGCACGACCAATTGCGTGGCGCCGATGGTGAAGGTCCTCGACGACGCCTTCGGTATCGACAAGGGACTGATGACCACCATCCACGGCTACACCAACGACCAGGTCGTCCTGGACGGCCCGCACAAGGACCTCCGGCGCGGCCGGACCGCCGCCGTGAACATCATCCCGACCAGCACCGGAGCGGCCCGCGCCGTCGGCCTGGTGCTGCCCGAGCTGGCCGGCACCCTCGACGGCCTCGCGGTCCGCGTCCCCGTCGAGGACGGTTCGCTGACCGACCTGACCCTCGTACTGGACCGGGAGGTGACCGCCGACGAGATCAACACCGCGTTCCGGACGGCCGCCGACGGGCCGCTCAAGGGCATTCTGCGGGTGTCCGACGCCCCGATCGTCTCCCGCGACGTCGTCGGCGACCCGGCCTCCTGCGTCTTCGACGCCCCGCTCACCCAGGCCCACGGAAACCTCGTGAAGGTGTTCGGCTGGTACGACAACGAGTGGGGGTACACCAACCGGCTCCTCGACCTCACCGAGTACATCGTCGCCCGGCTGCCCTAGCGCTGACTGTCGGTGACAGCTTTGGCCCTGTCTGTCGGACCTGATCCAGTACCGCCCCCTCCGGCGGACCGATAGCGTGGCACCTGAGCGGAACGCCCGGTTGTCGGTGCGTCGTAGGGGACCTGGAGGATCGGACCGGTGGGAAGCCCCAAGGAGCCCAGGGAAGCCCGCGTCAAGCTCCCCCAGCTCAGGCTGGACGAACTACTGGAGGAACTCCAGGCCCGGCTGGACGCCGCCCGTGGCACCCGTGACCGGGTGCACAGCCTGCTGGAGGCGGTGCTCTCCGTCGGCCGCGAACTGGACCTCGAACAGGCGCTGCGCAGCATTGTGGAAGCCGCGGCGGTGCTGGTCGAGGCCCGGTACGCGGCGCTGGGCGTGATCGGACCGGACGGCAGGCGGCTGTCCGAGTTCCTGACCGTCGGCATCGACGAGAAGCAGATCGCGGCGATCGGTCCCTACCCGGAGGGCCACGGCATCCTGGGCGAAGTGATCCGGCACCCCGAGCCGCTGCGCCTGACGAAGATCTCCGAACACCCCAACTCCTACGGCTTCCCGCCCCACCACCCGCCGATGAACTCCTTCGTGGGCGTGCCGATCCGGGTGCGGGACCAAGTCTTCGGCAACCTCTACCTGACCGAGAAGCATGGCGGCGCACAGTTCGACGAGGAGGACGAGTCGGTCCTGTCGACGCTGGCTGTCGCGGCCGGCGTGGCGATCGACAACGCTCGCCTGTATGAGGAGTCGAGGCTGCGCGAGCGCTGGCTGCGGGCGAACGCCGAGATCACCCACACCTTGATGTCGGGCAGTGACCGTGGCGAGGTCCTCGCCCTGATCGCCGAACGGGCCCGGGAGATCACCGGCGCCGCGCTCGCGGTGGTCGCGGTGCCGATGGAGGGCACCGACTCCCTCACCGTGGAACTGGCTATCGGGGAGGCGGCGGAGGCACATCGCGGGCTGGTTCTGCCCGTGGACGACAGCCTGATCGGCAAGGCGTTCTCAGGGGCCGCGCCCGTCACCAGCCCGGACGTCTCCCGTGCCGAGCCGGGGGCTTCTCCGGGCGAAGGTACCGAGGGCGCAGAAGACCAGGAGAGCGTCCCGGCCGGGGACCCCGCGCGTTTCACTGGGCTCGGCCCTGCCGTCGCTGTGCCCATCGGCACCACAGATGGGGTACGAGGCATCGTCCTGCTGGTCCGCGAGGCGGGCCGCACGGTCTTCACCGAGAAGGAGACCGAACCGCTCCAGGGCTTCGCCGCACAGGCCGCGGTCGCGATGGAGCTGGCGGAACGCCGCGCCGACGTCGCACAGATCGCCGTGCTCCAGGACCGCGACCGGATCGCCCGCGACCTCCACGACCTGGCGATCCAGCGGCTGTTCGCGACCGGCATGACCCTGCAGAGCGCGGGCCGCTTCATCGACCACGCGGAGGCCTCCGAGCGGGTGCTGAGGGCCGTGGACGACCTGGACGAGACCATCAAGATCATCAGGTCTACGATCTTCGGGCTGCGGGCCCGCGACGGCGCCGCCGGACCGGGCCTGCGCGCCCGGGTGGTACGCGCGGTCGGCGAGGCCGCGCCGGTGCTGGGCTTCGCGCCCGGACTGCGCATGGACGGCCTGCTGGACACCCATGTGCCCAAGGAGACCGCCGAGCACGTGGTGGCGGTGCTGTCCGAGGCGCTGACCAACGTCGCCCGTCATGCCCGCGCCGACCGGGTCGGGGTAGCCCTGGAGACCGACGGCCGTGAGGTGCGTCTGTCGGTCACCGACAACGGGGTGGGGATTCCGCCCGACGGCCGCCGCAGCGGTCTGCGCAACATGGCCGAGCGGGCCCAGCAGCTGGGCGGAGAGCTCGAGTTGAGCAGTCCGGCGAGCGGGGGCACCACTTTGGTGTGGCGGGTATCGGTAGCGGAGGGTGAGGAGTAGGAGCGCGTCGCTGCCGGATCAGTGCGACGCCCTCGCGGCCGCAGCGCGGTGGACGATGGCGCCGCGGATGCCGGAGCCCGTGATGACGAGGGCGCCGGCCCACAGGCGGCCCGAGTCGATCTCCGACGACCGGCTGCTGTTCCACCCGCACGCGCGAAGCGGCTGCCTGCTGTTCGCGGCCTGGCCCGGACGGCGCGGCAGGCTCAGCTTGTTCTTTAAGGTCCGCCCCAGTCGTGCGGGTGCCGCACGGATGCCGCGATACAGCAGCGCCTGTTCGTTGGAACAGGGCACATAAATCGCCGCAGCCCGGCAGGATCGCCGTATGTGTGACCAGACGACCTTTGATGAATGCCTCGCTGTGTCCCGCACGGGCGGGAGCTGGTGACGGTGCGCCCGCGTACGGCACCAGCCGCCCACCGCACGCCCCGGCTGCGTATCCGCCAGGGCATGCCTCGACCGGCGCTGCGGCCCCGCACCGCGGCCCCGCATCCGGTCTCGGTTCGATCTCCTGGGCAGGCGGAGTGGCTTCGGCGCGGGTGGACTGCCGCCGCCAGCTGGTACCGGGCGACCGACTGGGCCAAACACACCGCGGTGTTGGCGGCCCTCATCGCTGCGGCGAGTCTCGCCTTCACAGCATGGGGCACGTGGAAGTCCGCACAGGTCGCCGACGACCAGCTTATCCAGTCCCGGGAGGCGAGAGGAGATGAACAACGGCGTCAGGCCGCCCTCATTACCTGGTGGCAGACGGATGACGGGTCCATTTTCATCGCCAATCGCTCCGTCGATGCCGCGTTCGGAGCCCTTGAGACAGAGCCTTGGTACCTTCCGGCGAAAGACAGAAAGATCAGGTTGGACGGGGGCAGCTGGACAGGCAGCTACCTCGCCTCCAACCTCTCGATACCTCCCTGCACACGTATGGAGATCTCCGACAGCCTGTCCGGACCCGACGCCGACGCCACAGCTCGCATACGGGGCATGATGATTTGGGATGCCGCCGGTCGTCGCTGGTTCCGAACCTCCCATGGGCTGGGCTCGCCTGATGCCCATGTGGAACAGCTTCCGCCGCTGACTTTTGAGGGGCTTGAGTTCGGCAAGGCGAAGTTGACTGAGCTCGACTACTGCGGCTCGTCTCCTGGCTAAGCATGTTCTTCATGGTCTGAAGCTTGTTTCTTTATGGTCTGAGGTCGAAATGGGCCTCGAACTAGGCCGCTCACCTCGGCGTTTGCCGGACGCTGGAGCGGCCTTCGTCTGATCCTGTGCTCCGAACAAGGCGCACCGACCAAGACGAAGGCCGTGAAGGTGGGTCTGCTGCCTGACACCGGTCCCAGCGAAGCGTTCGTGCAAGCGTCACGCTTCCGGGACGACTTATTCGACTGCCTGACCGCGCGCGGGGACGAACTGTTCGAGCTCACCGATGCGTTGCTGTGCGCGGACGTCCGGTGACCTCGCCGGTGGACCTCACGCTGGTGGGCGGAGCACCGGCGCGGGCACGGCGCGATGTACGAGGCATTGAACTGCGGGAGCGTGGACGTGCCCCGGCTGCGGCAGGTGCTCGCCGGTCTGCCGATGCCGCGGGCCGCCGACGGGCGCCTGGTCCTGGCCGTCGTCGTCGTCGGCAGCTGGCTCCGCCCCGACTCGCCGACCAGCGCGGAGCGTCTGTTCTGCCACGTCTACGGCCGCAGCGGACGGCCCTCGGATCAGTTCATTCCAGGCTGGCCGTACTAGTTCGTCGCCGCCTTGGAATCGGGCCGGACGTCCTGGTGCCAGCTCCTGGACGCCGTCCGTCTCGGACCCGAGGACGGCGTCGCCGAGGTCACCGCCACCCAACTCCGCCGGGTGGTCGTCGACCTGATCGAGATGGGCCGCTGGCTCGCGGGTGACCGCGACATCCTCCTCGTCTTCGATGCCGGTTACGACGCCACGCGCATGGCCCATCTCCTCGACGGCTTACCGGTCGAGGTACTGGGACGGATGCGCTCCGACCGCGTCAGTGCGGCGGCCGACGCCCTTGCTCAAGGAGTACGCCCTGGCCTACCCCCAGGGCGGGCGGCCGCCGAAGCACGGCAAGGAGTTCCGCTTCGCCAAGCCGGAGACCTGGGGTGAGCTGGACGCGGCAACCGTGCAGGTCACCGACCGGTACGGCACCGCCCGCGCGATGGCCTGGGACCGCATCCACCCCCGCCTGACCACCCGCTCCGCGTGGATCGACCACACCAGCGAACTCCCCGTCATCGAAGGCACGCTGATCCGCCTCCAGGTCGACCGCCTGCCCGGCGGAGGCGACCCGCTCCCGCTCTGGCTGTGGGCGTCCGCCACCGACCTGAACAGCGAGGATGTCGACGTGCGCTGGCAGGCTTTCCTGCGGAGATTCGATCTTGAACGGTGCTTCAACCGCCTGAAGCAATGGCGCGGCATCGCCACCCGCTACGACAACGTGCGGGGCGACCGCGTCGACACTGGGACGGGCATAGCGCTCCAAGGACCGTACGGACGTACTCCGGCGCTCTCGGCGACCTCCGCGGCGTTGGCCCCGCACCGGGATGTATGGGCAGTACACGACTTCCACAGCCTCAGCGCATGACCGGGGTGTTGGCCGGACCGGGCTGCCCGGTCGCGCGCGGCGAGCGCGGCCAGGAGACGCGCGTCGATGGTGCCCACCGCCCCGGGTGGGCGTGCGGCTCGATGAGCACGAGCGGGCCGCCAACCTCGCATCCCTACCGGACAGTTCTGGTTCGGACACGGACGGTTGCGGCTTATGCTCGGCAGGTGTTGCGCTGACAATCGGTCAACAAGGAACGCGCCGACGGGCGTGCGTCGCGGGGAGACACGATGGACGACATCTTCATCAGGCCCGCTGCCCAGGGCAGTTACGACACCTACATGGAGCACCTACGGCAGTGCCGGGAGTGCCCGAGGGGATCGGGCCGGTGCGCCGACGGCCAGGAACTCGTACGGGTCTACCTTGGGAAGGCCAGAACGGGGTGACGGCTCCTGGGCGTCACGGGGATGAGGCACCCAGGAGCCAGCGTGCGCAGCACGCCCCGCGAGTGTCCCAGACCGGACGGGCCCGAGTCCGGTGTTCGGCCTGCGTGTTGGGGCGGACGGAGGCATTCGGAGCGAGCATCTGCGCGACGGGGCGCCCCTCCCGTACGGTCCCCGCGTGCCCCGAACAGAGATCAGCCGAACATGGGCTCCTGTCAGTACGGTGCAGTAGCGGCCGTCGACCTGGATATCTGTCTCACCACCGTCATCGCGGCGGGTGTCCCTCGCACCACGGCACGGCCGGGCAGGCGGGCGCTGCAGCCCCCGACACGGGCGGCTGGCACGCGTACTGTGGGGGACATGGCCGAACGCGCTGACGCCGGCTGAACCATGGACACCGTCACCGATCTGGCGTCGTTCGTCCACGACCGGCTGGACGAGGAGGAACGCGACGCCGCGCTCTTCCACGAACTCGACTGCCCGAACTCACACAGGACGGGGCGCATCAGCTGCTCGTGCCCCTGCCCCGACCGGATACTCGACCGGGCCGCCACCCGACGGGACCTCCTACGGCGCTGTGAGCAGCGGATCAGGCGTGAGGCGGAAGGGGACCTGCGCTGGTCCCGGGACTCGATCCTCGCGTTCCAGACCATGAAAGCACTCGCGCTGCCTTTCGAGCTGCATCCCACCTGGCGGGACAACTGGTACCCCTGACCGGCAGCCCGAGGATCCGCACAACTGAGCGCCAGCCGCCGTCCGAAGTCGGCAGCAAACGCCTCTCGCCGACCACCTGCGAAGCCAAGGCGCGAAGCAGGCAGGAGGCGTTCGGCTCGGAGCTCAGGAACTCAAGGACTGCTGCTCGCCCGACATGGTTGCCCGACGGTCAAATTCCGCAACAACCGCCCGGAGCTGAGGGTCCCGGAGAACCGGCGTCGCTGTCCAAAGCATCCCGGAGCCGGAAGCGGGCCTCGATCTCCGCATGCTGCGCGAACTGGCGCAGAAGGACTGCGGTGAGCTGGTCGTCGCCCGCGCGCACCGCGCGCACGATGCACGCCATGACCCCGCAGCCATCAATCCGGGACGCTCCATCCGGCAGGTTCAGCCGGTCTTTCCGCCCCACCGGATGTCGGCCCGTACCCAGGCCGCATCCCACTGCTCCATGCGCCGCCGGTCCAGGCCCGCCCGAGTGGCGAAAGCGCCGCCCACGAAGGCGCCGCTGGCGATCACTGCTGCCAGCGCGCCTGCCAAGGCCGCCTGCAGTTGCGCCTCTTCGTGCGTGACGGGCTTTGACATGATGTGGCCGTACTGGTCCGTCCACACCGTGACCCGGGTCCCGGCCGAGGTGTCGGGCCGTACCTTGGTCTGGCCGGTGTGCGTCGAGCCGTCCGGGGCGCGCCAGCGGGCCGGGGTCCACACTCGGCCGTCGTCGTCCACGCTCGCGGACGGCTGGTCCCGGGCGTCTTCGACGAGCAGGGCGGCGACTGCGTGGCGTTCCGTCCGCTGCCGGTCAAGGTCCTGCTCCACGGCGGCCTGCGTCACGAGGCCCGCCAGGAGACCTCCCGCCACTGCGAGGATCCCTGCGGTGAGAAGGATCCAGGCTTCGATGATGTCGGTGCGCCGCCTGAGCGGGTTGCGTCTCCATCGCCACAGCCGCACCGTCGTACGCCGTGTTCGCGCCACCGGTCGACACCTCCTTACCAGCGCCGACATGCCTCTATTTCAGTGTCCTCCCCGGAGCGCCCCAAGGCTCCCACACGTAGGGCAGCGGCTGGGGGCCTTTCCGTAACGGGGGATGACGGGGAGGGCGCCGGACGGTCAGCACACTCCTACGCCGTCGCACGGCTTCTGCGGGTGAACCGGTCGGCGGGGACGGTGGCCTGGCCGTGGTCGACATCATCCGGCGCGGGACACCGGCCGACCTCCTCTTGACCGGACGAATCAGCCCGCAACGCCATGGCCTTTCCCCATGGCGGGGGCGGAGAATGGCGGTATTGCTCTGCTCGCCGGTGGAGCGGTGGTCGGAATGACGCAGCGGTACCTGGTTGGGGAGACGTCCGTACTCCTGGCGCAGTTGCAGGCGTCGGGCGCCGATCCCGTGGTGGCGGGCGAACTCGCGCGGCTGCGTCGCGAGGCGGAATCGGGGCCGGCCAGCAGGCTGAGCGCGGTGGCGCTGCGCGCGCTGGAGCTGACCGACGAGCTGTGCCGGGACTCCCTGAGGCGGGGCGACGTCCGCGCTTTCGTCCACCAGTGCGCCTGCGGCGCCGAGCTGCGCGACTTCTGCGTCTGCGCGCGGCTGCTGGCCGACCCGTGAACCCTGGGCGCCACCATGGACACTCCAGGAGAGGACACGTCGATGGCACACGATCCGGATCCGCAGGTGTCGCAGGCGCAGATCACGGTCCGCTGTCGGGAGGAGGAATATTGCCGGCCTCCGGCGAAGTTCGTCGCGCAAGCGAAAGCTGGTGACCCGGCGATCCTCGAATTGGTTCGGCGAGGCCCGCTTCCCCGAGTCCTCAAGGAGTACGCCGATCTGCTCACCTGGGATTTCTCGTCGACGACGTCATCAACCTGGCCAGCCCGGAGATTGTCGACGACATCCGCTGCCGCGTCCAGGGCGAGTAGCTCGCCCGCGGCGAGGTCCCCCGGGAGCTCTCTGCCCCGGAGACAGAGAGGAAATCGAGGCCTTCGGCGGGGCCGACTTGCCTGACGGCTCAAGGCAGCAAGCGCGCACCGCTGCTCATCGAACGCCGCCGCTGTGCCTGGGCTGCGGCCGTCTCCCGTGGTGCCACCACGGCCACCGCTGCGGCGGCTGTCACTCTCACGGCTCGCGCAGCCGCCGTCCGCATCATTGTGCCGATCCGCCGTCCGGCAGCGGGAGCGGTCCGACAGGTCTGGGGCGGGCGCGGCGACCACCAGCCGGTACGTGTCCAGCGGTCCGGCTGGGGCGCGGCGAGCCAGTACGCCGTCCTCGTCCGGATCCATGCCCGCCCCGACAACGCTCACCAGGTGCGGAAACGCTCCTGTCAGCCCGCTGCACGCGCGGCTGCCAGGTAGACGCGGTAACGGTGTGTGCCGCTGACGACCCGGGCGCGGTCATCTGCCGGGGCCCACGCCGTCCACGTCCTCAGCCTGCCGCCGCCCGGCCACGGCCTCACCGACGGTGGCATGTACGTCCAGAACCGCATCCGTGCCGGTCAGCGACAACAGGCCCCGCACCATGCCGGGTATGTTCGCCAGCGCCAGCGAACCGCCCCCTTCGACCGCCCGGCGGTTCAGTGCCAGGAGCTCGTTCAGGCCCGCGGAGTCGAAGAAGTCCACCCCCGACAGGTCCAGCACCAACCGCCGGTCGCCGTCGAGCAACTCGTGGACGCGGGGCCAGAAGGTGGACACGCTCACGTAGTCCATGTCACCCGTCACCAGGGCGACGACACAGTCCTGCGCGCCGTTGTCCATGCTCATTTCAATCTCGGCCACGTCTGCACCCTATCCACGCTTCGTGCCGACCACGCCTCGATCACCCGACGAGACGTCGACACCACCACACCGCACCGGCCCGAACGGGCGTCTCCGTCCGCTGAACCGACTCTCCCCGATCCCGAACCTCTGCCTCGATCTGGGCCGCCCATGTCCCGTGCAGGTTTGCCGCGATGGCGGCCCGCTCCAGGGCGAGTCCCCGGTCCTGGCGGAGCCGCCGAAGACGCAGACCCGGCAGGTACGCCCCGTGGGCGGTGCGCGCGGCACGGGTGTCGTGTGGCAGCTGCGCCGAGGAGATGTCGGGGCGAATTTCTCGGATGCGACGCCTCGTCTGCGTCCGGCTGGCGAGGCGGGGCGTTCCTGAGCCTGGCCGACGCGGTACGCGGTGCGGCAGCCGGTGGCGCACCAGGAAGGCCAGAAGGAGTCAGGAGCGTCGGTCGGGTCCGCCCGGGGTGAGGGCCGGTTGGGGGTCTGCCTGCTGGAGTTCGGAGAGCAATTCGTTCTGGCCGGTGATCAGTTCGGTGAGGATCCGGCGGGCCGCGCGCAGGAGTTCGGCGACATCGCCGCCGGCCAGGGCGTAGCTGACGGTGGAGCCTTCCCGGATGGAGATCACGATTCCAGAGCGGCGCAGTACGGCCAGTTGCTGGGAGAGGTTGGAGGGTTCGATCTCGATGTCGCTGAGCAGGTCGCGTACGGGGACGGGGCCGTTCTGCAGTAGTTCCAGGACCCGGATGCGTACGGGATGTCCGAGCATCCGAAAGAACTCGGCCTTTGCCTGGTAGAGGGGGACCTGCATGGTGATTCGCTCCCTGCCGCGTTCGACGGGCTGCATCCGGGCGCGGTGGCCCGGAATGGGCCACCGCGGGCGGTCTGGCGGGCCGATCCTCGTGCATCCGGCCCCGCACGCTCATGGATTGATCTGATCTCGATGTTCCCAGTTGAAGAAGTCTTCAAGTCGTGGGCGTACGGGGCTACGGAGCACTCGGTTTTCTACACGTCCAGTTGGCCCTCGATACTCCGGAGCTGGTGGCGGGCCATGGCGAGGTTCGATTTCTTCCTGTCGAGCACGAGGTAGAGGAACAGACCGTTGCCGCCACGGCCCTTGAGCGGCCGGAGGATGTGGTACTGGCTGCCGAGCGTGATCAGGATGTCCTCGATCTCGCCCTTGAGTCCGAGGTGTTCCATGGTGCGGGTCTTGGCCCGGATCACGTCCGTGTTGCCCGCCGCCGCAATAGTCAGGTCGAGGTCCTTGCCACCGCCCAGAGTGCCCAGCGCCATACCGCTGGTGTAGTCGACCAGGGCGGTTCCCAACGCGCCCTCGATCGACGTCATGGTCTCCTTCAGGCAGATCTCCACATTGCTCATACGGGCATCTCCTCCTTGTCGCTGCGAGGCCCGGGCGTCGCCCTCCTCGCCGGTGTTCCGGACCTTATGCAGTGCCGCGGGCCGACAGCCCTGTTGTTCCTGTAGTGGCTGAGGGAGCCCCAAAAAGTCGGATGATGTGATGCCTGTGACCGCTCATGCCCGACGAATGACAACCGCTACCGCAGAGGCCGAGGCAGACGGCGTGCCCCGTGCTGGCTGCTGCGGCGCCGGCACCAGGCAGGAGAAGGAACCTCATCGGCGAATGTGCACCATGGCCCGTCGTGGACCCCTTCCCACTTCGTCCTGCTCACCGTTCGAGGCCGCACGACCCTCTGCGAAGGACTGGTCACCCCCCTCCTCCTGGGCGGGGCGACGGCGCAGGGTTGGCACCGGATCCCGACGGGCGCGGAGCGTACTCTTGAAGAGTTCTTCAATTGGTTAGTTGCGGTGGTCTATAGATGATCCAGGGTGTGGAGGTTGGGGTGGGCGAGTTCGCCGAGGCGCTGCTGGCGCGGGTGCGGGCGGCCCGGGCCGACCTGGTGGCCGCTGTGGCGGCCGAGGACGCGTACGCCGTCGCGGTGGCGCAGGACGAGCTGGACGACATGATGCGGCTGGCCCGATGGCACGGGCTGGACGTCGAGGCGGCGGGAACGGACGAGGAGTGAACGGCATGCCGGTACCGCTGTACGAGGCGAAGGCGGAGTTCTTCCGGATGCTCGGGCATCCGGTGCGGATAAGGGTG
This sequence comes from Streptomyces sp. GQFP, assembly GCF_021545335.1. GTDB lineage: Bacteria > Actinomycetota > Actinomycetes > Streptomycetales > Streptomycetaceae > Streptomyces. Next base: position 7,066,316 of record NZ_CP089312.1, read on the forward strand.
CTGGAGCTGTTGCAGGACGGGCCGATGCCGGTACGTGACCTGCTGGCCGCGATCGAGGTGGAGCCGTCGAACCTGTCGCAGCAGCTGGCGGTGCTGCGCCGCTCCGGGATCGTCACCGCCACCCGTACCCGCTCCACCGTCGTGTACGAGCTGGCCGGCGGGGACGTGGCCGAACTGCTGGGAGCGGCGCGCCGGATCCTGTCCGTTCTGCTGGCGGGCCGTCAGGAGCTGCTGGCGGAGCTGCGCGCCACGGAGTCGGTCCGGTGATGGGCGGGCGTCCGTTCGGGCCGTGGCACAGAGGCCGGCCCGCAGCGGTGACACAGCACGTGCCGGCGACGGCACGGAGCTACCTCGTTTCGGTGCTGGTCGGGCCGGAGGCGGTGAGGCAGGCCCGTGAAGAGGTGGCCGAACGCTTCGGAGAGGTAGGCGTCGCGCCGGGCTCCGCGTTCGCCGACACCGTGCTGCTGGTGGTCAGCGAGCTGGTCGTGAACGTGCTGCGGCATGCGCCGCAGTCCCCGGTCGCGAACGTGGGCATCACGGTCGGGGAGGGACAGCTGGTCGTCAGCGTCGCCGACGCCGAGTCACGCCTGCCGGACCTCGAACCGGGCGCGATGGGGGCGGGGCTGCTGCTGGTGGCCGAGCTGGCCGCCGAGTACGACGGCGACGTCCGTGCGGAGCCGGCTGTCGACCATGGTGGCAAGGTGGTCCTCGTCCGCTTCCGCGTGCCGTCGTAGCAATCATGCCTTCGTAGGAGCGACGTGGCGATCACAGGAAGAGGGGAGACACGATGACGGATCAGGTAGCCGACGGGCCTGAGGGTGAGCGGCGCGAACGGAAGGCCAAGGACAGGGACAGGGAGGCGTGGATCGAGCGTGGTGTCGCGATCAGGGCGGGCTTCTACATCTTCGGCACCCATCTGTTCGCCGGGTTTGTGTGGCTGCTCTTCTATCTGGGCGAGCACGCGAACAAGTGACGGGGAAGCAGAAGGGCCGAGTTGCCCATGGACAAGGGCCGAGTGGCCCTATGGGATCACCCAGGCATCAGTGAAGCTGTGGATCGAAGGAGCTGGCGGCGGCCTTTCTGCTCCAGCACGGCCGCCCCTGCCCCGTCCCGGCGGACCGGCCTGGACATGACGTGAGGACTTCTTCAACGGGCTGGTTGCCGCGACCGGCACGGACAGGGAGAAGGGACTGCCGAGGGTGATCGCTGTTGCGGGGCATGAGGATCTCGCGCCCTGGACCCTGGTGCTGCTGGAGGAGGGGCTGCGAGCGCGGCTGGCCCGGTGCGCCGAGGCGGGCCGGACGGGCCTGGTCCGGGTGGGGCAGGGGGTGCCGGTGGCGTTCGGGCGGGCCGCGAAGCAGGCCGGGCTGGCGCTGGTAGCCGATGGTGCCCACGCTGAACCGGGTGCCCGCGCTGCTGCGGGAACGGGAACGGAAGCGGCTGGCGGCAGGGGAGTTGCTGCTGTCGCGGCAGGTGCGGCTGCTGGAGTTAGACCCGGCCAACCGGGACGCCTGCGTGCGCGCCGACGAACTACTGCTGCGCGCGGGTGCTCGCGATCTGGGACGGCACCGCATCCAACGGCCGTGGCACCACGGCCCACTTGGTGGCCTACGGGCGCAGCCACGGCATCGACGTCGAGGTGCTGTGGCCCGTCGGCGCCGAGCGTGTTCCGGGTTTCGGAGAGGAGTCGTCATGACAGCGGGTCTGTCGCCGCGGGTTCGCATGGTCGAGTTGGGCCGGGACGAGGCGCTGAAACTGCTGGCCGAGGCTCCGCTGGGCCGAGTGGTGTTCTCCCACCAGGCGCTGCCCGCGATCCGCCCGGTCAACCATCTCGTGGAGGACAGCGGAGACATCGTCATCCGTACGCACACCAGGGCCGCGTTGCTCGGCCGTGCGGCGCTGTCGGAGGTGGTGGCCTACGAGGCCGACGCCCTCGACCCGGCCACCCGGACCGGCTGGAGCGTGGTCGTCACCGGCACCGCATCCCAGGTCTCCGACCCCGCCGAGCTCGACCGCTACCAGGCCGTACTCGCACCCTGGGTGGATACGGAGATGGACCACGTGGTGCGGATCCGGGCCGACATCGTGACCGGATACCGGCTGGTGCGCGCCAACACAGGTTCCTGACCGGCCAGGTCAGAGATCGTTTGCCGGCGTAGGAGAGATTGAAGTTCTTGGTGGTCAGCGGGAAGTCCGGAACGATCGTGTCGTTCAGGGCAACCGGAAGCGCGGGCCAATTGAAGAACGACGGGTCGACCGGCTTGACCCGCAAAAGGGTGCCGTCGGCCGCGAGTTCGACACGGGTGGCGATGGTTGCCGCGTCAGCCTTCGATGAGGCCGACGCCGCTGCGCGGGCTTTGCCCGGAGACGGCCGTGGGCCCGAGGACCGCGCCGGTGGCGACGCAGTTGGTGAGATCCCGGATCAGGACGAGTGAGGCGTCGTTCGGCGCGGACCAAGAAACGGGCCAGAACGTCGCCGGTGGTGTGGACGGGGACCTGGGCGGGGTGCCCGCGCGGGGTGGACACGCGCACCGGAGGGTTCCGACCCGCCGTGGATCAATCCGCCCAGCGTCACGAGGTCGAGGAGTGCCAGTGCCTCACGGGACGGCAACGCAATGAGCCGGAGCAGGGGCCGCCTCATCGGCGGTCTTCCGAGAGGTCTCGCCCTCAAGCCCTCCGCCTGCACGCCCTGGCGGGACACGGACACGGACCCAGGCCGCGATCGGCTCGTCAGCCTCGCAGCGCACCGGCCTGGTCCACCCCGCCCGTCAGGTCCACGCCCAGCTCACGCCCCATGCGCTCGACCTCCTCAAGATCCACAGTGTGCACGGCGACGAACCACGCGTCCCCGTGCCCTTCCGCCTCGACACGCGCCTGCTGCAGCTCCGCCGCCAGCCGACGCAACGCGGACTCGCGTCCTTCACTCATTCATCGCCTCCCGCGCCTGCCGGCGCACCCGCCCCACGCGACGGCGAAGCCGCATGAAGCCGCGCTTCTCCACCGGTACTTCAGGGGTATGAGCGGCTGCCCCGCGCCGACCCGAAAGGGGCAGCCACTGGCTGCGTAGGTTATCAGTTGCTAAGATTGGCAATTGATGGATTACCTAGGAGGCGCGATGCGCGTCACGCCGATTCGCGGCAAGAGTGCTCCCGTCCTGCTCTGCTCTGCTCGGCGTGCGGACTGCTGTGCCGGCCCTCCGCGCTGGACGGCCAAGGACGGTGTTCACGATGCGGGAGTTCCGGTCTCGTCCAGTCCCGCACCCGCCGCAAGCCGACGCGGACCGCTCCCGTGCGCTTCTGGCAGCGACTGAGGCGGTGGTGAGCATGCGCTGGGACTCCACGGAGCATGACGGCGTGGGCGTGCTGCACCTCTTTGGCTACCTGGGCTGTCAGGACACGCACCGCTTCGAGGGGGCTGTGGAGTGGGTCCGCTCCCGCTCGAACGGCGCGCTCGTGCTCGACATGTCCGGCCTGCTCGGCTGGAGCGAGGAGGGTGAGACCGCCGTGCTGCGCGCCGCCCAGAGCCCGCTGGCCGTGTGCGGACTGCTCGACCGCCCCGCCCTGCTGCTGACCGGCGACACGACCGGGCGCATCCGGATCCACCCCGACCTTCACTCCGCCCTGGCCGCCCTGGCCACGGCCTGACGCTGCGGCCCTCCTGCCCATGGAGCCGACGATGCCCTCCCCAACGCCCCCCACCGCCGCCGACGCGATGCTCGCGCCGGAACTCCAGGTCAGCGACCACACCAGCATCGACAGGGCCCTCGACGTACTGCGCGGGTCGCACACCGAATTCGTACTCATCCGTGACGACACCGGGCGATGCGCCGGCATCGTCACCAGCGATCAGCGCGTCGCCCATGGTGCGAAGCCCTGGTACGCCGAGAGCACCCGCGACCGTGACGTCGCGCACGACCACAGCCCGTTCACGTGCCCCGCCATGCCGGCCGCGGACGTGGCCGCCGACATGCGCGAGCGCTCGCTGGCGGCCCTGCCCGGCGTCGACGACGACGGCTTCGCGCTGGGCATCGTCACCGCGGCACGGTTGCAGACGGTTCTCGCGGCATCGGCAGGCGGCAGGGCCGAGCGGCCCTGACTGCGTCGTGGCCACCGATTCGCCACCACCCGCCCCGACCGGCGACTGAGCCTCGTGCCTTCCGTACGTTCCGCACGATCGTCCGAGACGTCCTGCCTGCCACCGAGAGTTTCCGCCTCCCACACCAGGATGACCCCATGAGCCAGTGGCTACCGCGTAAACGCCACAGCGGCGAGCGCCGTCCAGCCCTGTCCGGCGCGGCACCCGCCCCCGGGGCGGCGCTTCCGCTCCGGCACGATCCCTTCCGGCACGCCATCGTCGTGGGATACAGCGGATCTCCATCCGACGAGCGCACTCTGGCCTACGCCAGCGGCGTGGCGCTTCGAGCCGGCCGGGGTCTGGTGATTGTCCACGTCACCCACCGACTGCCCAGCCCCAGCTGGTGGGAGGACGGCGAGCCGATGACCCTCCTCGACCTCCCCGACGACAGCAGCGAGAGCCTGACCGCCGCCCTGGCCCGTACCGGGCAGCTCACGCAGGTGCCCTGGGTCGCCGTCCACACCCGCGGCGACGTCCGCCATGAACTCGAAGAGATCAGCAGGCGGTACGCGGCCGACGCCATCGTCGTCGGCGCCAGCCGCAGCATCACCGCCAAACTCTTCGGCTGCGTCGGCAGCCGCCTAGCCCGGCAACCGCGGCACCCCGTGATCATCATCCCGTAGCGACCGACATGCCAGTCCGCCCCCGGCGGACGGTGGCGTTGCCTCGGACGAGCAGGCCCGCCAGAGGCTTGCCAGACGTACTCTTGAAGAGTTCTTCAATTAGGCAGTTGCCGAAATTTCTAGGCATCGAGGGAGTAGAGGGCCATGGGGGCGAGGTCCCGGATCCGCTCGCGCTCGCAAGGCGAGCCGGACGACGCTGAGCGGCTGCGCAGCGATCGGTGGCTGGGCATCGAGGCGGGTGGGGAGTGAGCAGGATGCCGGTTCCGCTGTCCGTCCTCCTGCTGCGGAGGCAGGACCTGCTGGACGCGTTGCGCGCGGCGGAGCCGGCGCGGTGAGGGGCCGCGATCGATTCCGGCCGTGCCGAAGGGGCCGGCCCGCGGCGGCCGTGAGCTCTGTTCCGCCGTCGGTGGCACGGTACTGCGTGTCTGTCGAGATGACGCCGGAGGCGGTGACACGGGCCCGTGAGGCAGTGGCCAAGGGCCTCGCCGAGGTCGGCGTCGTGGCGGGTTCCGCGTTCGCCGACGCGGTGCTGCTCGTGGTCAGCGAACTGGTCGCGAACGTGCTGCGGCACGCGCCCCGCTGCCCGGTCGCCGACGTGGAGCTCACGGTCGGGGCCGGACACCTCATCGTCGGCGTCGCGGACGCCGAACCCCGGCTTCCCGCCCTTGAGCCCGGTGAGATGGGTGCGGGGCTGCGGTTGGTGGCCGAGCTGGCCGCCGAGTACGAGGGCGGCATCGGCGCGAAGTCTTCTGCCTCGGCGAACACGCGCACAAGCAACGGCGTAGACGCAAGGTTGGCGACCGCGTGTCTCTCCGTACGGGTGGCAGCTGTACGGCCTTCGCCGTGTGACGCTGGTCGTCGCGACCGTGGCGGCTCTCTCGGTCACGGCAAACGGCAGCCAGGTCGGCGACTGCGCTCGACCGTGCCCCTCCCAAGGCTGGTGACGATGCCGTCTCCTGCGCCCCCGGGCAGATGCCTGTCTCTTACAGGTCGTTGCCGGCGTAGGAGAGGTTGAAGCTCTTGTTGGTCAGGGGGAAGTCGGGGACGATCGTGTCGTTGAGGGCGACCGGTAGTGCGGGCCAGTTGAAGAAGGAGGGGTCGACGGGTTTGACCCGGCTGAGGGTGCCGTCATCGGCGAGTTCGACGCGGGTGGCGATGGTGCCGCGCCAGCCCTCGATGAGACCGACACCCGTGCGGGGGCCGTCCCCGGGAGTGGCGGTGCGCCCGAGCACCGCGCCGGTCGCTACGCAGTCGAGGAGTTCCCGGATCAGCGTGAGTGAGACGTCGATCTCCTCGGCGCGGACCAGGAAACGGGCCAGGACGTCGCCGCTGGTGTGGACGGGGATTCGGCCGGGTTGTCCGTGCGGGGTGAAGGGGTGGGCGATCCGGGCGTCGAGGGCGAGGCCGCTGGCGCGGGCGACGTAGCCGAGGCAGCCGATGCCGCGGGCGGCTTCGGTGCGCAGGATCGCGGTGCCGGTGAAGCGGTCGTGGACGGTGGAGTGGCCGAGCGCCAGCCGTACGATCTCGCGGATGTCGTCCCCGATGGCCTCCAGATGTGTACGGTCGGGCAGGCTGCGCAGGGAGCTGCCGCCGAGGACCACGCCGCCGCGCAGGAGACGGTGTCCGGTCACCGTGTCGTTGAGGCGCAGGAGTTGTTCGCGGACGCGTTGGGCGTGGGCGTTGAGGATGCCGTGGCCGACGTCGTTGCAGAGCATGCCGAGGTCGGCGACGTGGTTGTGGAGGCGTTCGAGTTCGAGGAGGAGGGCGCGGGCGCACTGGGCCTGTTCGGGGACGCTCTGGCCGGTGGCCTCCTCGACGGCCAGACAGTAGGCCAGTGCGTGGCCGACGGCGGTGTCGCCGCTGATGCGTTCGGCGAGAGGGAGCCCGGCGGTCACCGAGCGGCCCTGGAAGAGTTTTTCGATGCCCTTGTGGACGAACCAGAGGCGGGCCTTGAGTTTGAGGATGGTCTCGCCGACGACGGAGAAGCGGAAGTGGCCGGGTTCGATCAGCCCGGCGTGGACGGGGCCGACGGGGATCTCGTAGACGCCGTCGCCGGTGACTTCGAGGAAGGGGTAGGGGCCTTCCTGTTCGCCGAAGGCGGGCGGGTCACCGGCGTCGGGGTGCATGGGGTACCAGCCCTTGGGCCAGTGGAAGTGGCGTACCAGGCGGTGGGGCAGCGGGTGGTCGACGGGGACGATGCCGTGCAGGTCGTGCGTCTCGCGCTCGAAGCGGCCTGCGGGGAAGGAGAGATGGGCGAGGCTGGGTACCTCGGGCCGGGCCGGGTCGAGGCGTACGTGGAGTTCGGTGCGGGTGTCGGGCAGCCCGGAGGCGAAGAGGTAGACGAGGCGTACGGCGTCGGCGTCGTGGTGGGCGGCGATGAGGGCCAGACGGTGCCCGTCGCGCAGTAACGCCTCGGCCCGCTGGGGGAGCTCGGCGGTCTGGATGTCATGCACGGTGCGCATCGGTCAGGGCCTTTCGAGGACGGCGGCGGCCTGGGAGAGCAGGTCGCCCAGTGGGCCGGCGGCGATACCGAGGGCGGCGCAGGCCGTCAGGCCCAGGGCGAGGGGCCACAGGGCGGAGGGGCTCTCGCGGTTCGGTTCCCCGGGGCCGAGCAGCATCCGTGCGGTGCGGACGGTCAGTGCGGCGAAGGCGATCAGGACCAGGAGGAGGGCTGCGGCGGTGGCCCAGGCCAGTCCCGTTCCGGCGGCGAATCCGGCGCGGGCGATGGCCAGTTCGGAGGCGAAGAGGCTGAACGGCGGGAAGCCCAGCAGCGCAATGACCGCGAGCCCGAACAGCGCGCCGAGCCAGGGTGCTTGGGTGAGCAGCCCGCGTACCCGCCCGATCTTCGACGTGCCGCGTAGTTGGAGGATCTGGCCGGAGGCGCAGAACGCGGTGGCCTTGGCGAGGCCGTGCCCGGCGATGTGCAGCAGCGCGGCGGACAGGGCGAGCGGGCTGCCGACGGCCGCGGCCAGGGCGATCAGGCTCATGTGCTCCATGCTCGAGTAGGCGAGCATCCGCTTGTAGTCGCGCTGTGCCAGCAACAGGGCGGCGGCGAGCGCGAGGGTGAGCAGGGCGATCCCGGCCAGCAGGGCCCAGGTGAAGTCGATACCGAGGGCCGCGTCGGCGATGACCCGGTAGCGCAGGATCGCGGTGAAGGCGACCGACAGTAGGACGCCGGACATCAGTGCGGAGACCGGGGCGGGGGCCTGGCTGTGTGCGTCGGGCAGCCAGGCGTGCAGCGGCACCAGGCCCGCTTTGGCGCCGTAGCCGAGGACGACGAGGGTGACGCCGAGGCGGGTGACCGCCGGGTCGAGGCGGTCGGCGCGGGCGAGCAGGGTCGGCCAGTCCAGGGCCCACGCCTCGGCGATGCCGGCCTGTCGGGCGGCGTAGTAGAGGAGCACGGTGCCGAGGAAGGCGAGGGCGATTCCGGCCGAGCAGATCACCACGTACTTCCAGGCGGCCTCCACGGAGTTGCGGGTGCGGCGGTGGCCGACGAGGAACGCGGTGACGATGGTGGTGGCCTCGATGGCCACCCACAACACGCCGAGGTTCGCGGTGACCACGGCCAGGCACATCGCGGCGAGGAACGCGTGCACGAGGGCGTGGTAGCGCCACACGGCTGGTCCGGTGGCCAGTCCGGCGGCCCGTTCGCCCGCCAGGTAGGCCGGGGCCGAGGCGCAGGCGATCAGCGCGACCGTACCGACCACCAGGAGCATCCAGACGGTCAGCGCGTCGGCGCGCAGCAGACCGGAGTATGCGGCCACGGATCCGCCGTCGCCGACTTCGGCGGCCAGGAGCGCACCGCAGGCCACAATCGCCGCCGGAGACGTCAGCCCGGCCCAGTCGGCCGGATGGCGCCCGCGCGCCCGAGACGCGCCAACCAGCTTCCCGGACGCGGAGGCGTCTCCCGCTTCCCCCCTGTTGTCGGTCACGCTCGCGCCTCCTCGCACGGTTCCACGCGAGGAGGCAACGGCAGTTTGCTCCACAATCTGTGGTCGGCGACCCGTTTCCTGCCGGGCCGCCGGCACCGTACGGGGAGTTCCTCGCCCAGTCAGTCCGGTGAGGGTGTACCCGGCGGCTACGGCCAGCGGTGCGGCGGCGGGGGCGGTGAGCAGGAGTGCGGTCAGTGCGGGCTCTTGGGAAAGACGCAACATCAGTCGTGCAGCTCCCGCAGGTCGTCGATGTCGGTGGTGCCGAACGCTTCCCGCACCCGCACGGTGAGCAGTTGCAGGACCAGCACGGCGAGCAGTACGTCGAAGGAGACGCCGAGTTCGACGATCAGCGGTACCCCGGAGGCGGCCAGGAAGGCGGTCGCGGTGATGCCGTTGTCCAGCAGCAGGAACCCGACCATCTGGGCAAGCGCCCTGCGCCGGGTGACCAGGACGAAGAAGCCGATCAGGACCACGGCCAGGCCGACCGGGAGCGCGCGGGTCGCCGGGGTGGGGTCGAGTTCGACCAGGGGGCGGGCGACGGCGTAGGCGAGCAGGGTGAGGGCGGCGGCGGTCAGCAGCGAGGCGGCCACGTTCACCAGCGGCTGCGTCTCACGCACCTCCTCGCTGCGCGCGTACGCCCGCATCCCGTCCTGTTCCTCGGACCGGACGGCGACGAGTGCGGCCAGGGCACGGCGGATCAGGTACGGCAGCAGTCCGGCCCGCAGGGCCCCGATCCCGGCTGCGACCACGATCAGGTCCCAGCGCTTCTCGTGCAGCCCGAGGAGCAGGGCGATGGCGGCGAGGGCGAGGCCTTGGAGGGCGAAGAGCCGTACGATCGCGGCGAGTTCGCGCCGCCACAGCACGATGACGGCGGCCAGCAGGAACGCCCCGCAGGCCAGGTTCAGCAGCTGGGTGAACAGGCTCTCGCTCACCGGAGTCCTCCTTCTCCGCCCAGGAAGTACGAGGCGGTCACCGCCAGCAGCGCCAGGAGGAAGGACCCGGCGAGGAGTTCGGGCACGCGGAACAGCCGGAGTTTGGCCCAGAACACCTCGGCCGCGGCCAGCGCGATGCCCAGCACCGTCACCTTGAGCACCACCAGCGCTAGGGCGAGCAGGACGGCCGTGAGGGAGGCACTGGTGGCGATCCCCCAGGGGGCGAACAGCGAGGCCAGCAGCCCGAGCAGGACGGTCAGCCGCAGCTGGGCGCCGAACTCGACCAGGGCCAGGTCGGGTCCGGCGTATTCGAGGACCATGGCCTCGTGGACCATGGTCAGTTCCAGGTGGGTGGAGGGGTTGTCCACCGGCAGTCGGCCGCTCTCGGCCAACACCGCCACCGTGAGCGCGGCGATGGCCAGCAGCCCGGCCGGGGAGGTCAGCCGGGCGGGCTGGTCCGCGGCCCCGGCGACGATGACGGGCAGGTTGGTCGACCCGGCCGGTATCGACAGGGCGAACACCGCCATGAGGATGGTCGGCTCGACCAGGGCGGCGATGGTCATCTCCCGGGAGGCACCCATCCCGCCGAACGCGGTGCCGGTGTCCAGGCCCGCGAGCGCCAGTGCGAGCGTGCCCAGCGCGAGCAGCGCCACCACCAGGATCAGATCGGCCCGGCCCCGGACCGGGGTGTCCGTGGAGATCAGCGGCACAAGTACGGCCAGCACCAGCGAGGTGGCGACCAGCAGCGGGGGCGCCCACCGGAAGGCGGGGCCGGTCCCGACCGGGGTGATCGCCTCCTTGCACAGCAGTTTGCGTACATCCCGCCACGGCTGGAGGATCCCGGCCCCGGCCCGCCCCTCCAGACGGGCCCTCGTCTGCCGCATCAGACCCGTCAGCAGCGGTGCCCCGGCTGCCACCACGCCGACCTGGAGGGCGAGTGCCGTGTATCCGATCGTGTTCACCAGCCCACCACCAACACCACGAGCAGAGCCACCAGGCCGAAGAAGCCATAGCCGAGATAGGCGTGCACGCTGCCGCCCGCCAGCCCGCGCGCCGACTGACCGGCGGCGGCCAGGAAGTGGAGGACCGGCCGATACAGACGGTGTTCGATCCGGTCGGGCACCCGGTTGCGGAAGTCCACCCGCTTCACGAGATACGCCGACTCGCGCACCGGTGTGACGTCCACGTCCTGCTCGGGTGCGAGCACGTCGTCGAAGACCCGCTGCAACGGCTCGGCGAACGACGTCGCCGTATACGCCATCCGCGGCGTCGGTGCCCCGCCCCCGCAGTCCCACAACCTGGCCTGCGCACGCCGCTGTCGGCGCCGTCCCGCCCAGCCGACTGTCGCCGTGACCGCGCCCAGCGCCACCGTCAGCGCGGCCACCACCCACAGCGGGGACAGCGTGGTGGACACCTCCTCCAGCCGCACCTGGAGTCCGCCGCCGGACAGCGGCCGTGTCCCCGTATGTCCGGCCGCGGCCACCGCGCGGTCCAAACCGTCGGCCAGCAGTCCCGGTACCAGGGCCAGGGCGACGCACAGGGCCGCGAGCAGGCCCATTCCCATCCGCATGAGCAGCGGCGACTCCCGGGCCGCCGCGGCTTCTTCGCTGCGGGGCCGGGCGAAGAAGCCCACGCCGAGCGCCTTGACGAACACCACCGCCGCGAGCCCTGCGGACAGAGCGATCACCGCCACCGCGAGGGGCAGCACGATCGCGGTGGTCACCCCGGGCACCGCCAGCCCATGGATCAGCGACTGGAGCAGGAGCCACTCGCTGATGAAGCCGTTGCCCGGCGGCAGCGCCACCGCCCCCAGCGCACCGACCGCGAACAAGCCTGCCGTGACCGGCATCCGGGCCCGCAGCCCGCCCAGCAGATCCAGGTTCCGCACCCCGGTGGCCCGCAGCACCGAACCGGAGGCGGTGAACAACAGGGCCTTGAACGCCGCGTGGTTGACCACGTGCAGCAGCGCGGCCGCCAGCGCCAGTCCGGCCAGCGGCGCGTTCCCGGCGTGGGCGAACAGCCCGGCCGCGCCCACGCCGAGCACGACCAGTCCCATGTTCTCGGACGTCGAGTACGCCAGCAGCCGCTTCAGGTCGGAGGCCATCGCGGCCTGCAGGATCCCGTACACCGCCGACAGCCCGCCCATGGCCATTATCAGCAGCCACCACCAGGCCGGCCCCCCGCCCAGCAGGTCGAACCCGACCCGCACGAGGCCGTAGATCCCGAGGTTGACCATGGCCGCGCTCATCAACGCCGAGACAGGACTGGGCGCTTCGGGGTGCGCGCGGGGCAGCCAGGCGTGCAGCGGCACCAGACCCGCTTTGGAGGTGAACGCGACCGCCGTGAGGACGAAGACGAGGCCGCGCACCGTGGGTGAGATCCCCGAGGCGGCGGCCCGCAGGGCGGCGAAGGTCTCGCCGCCGGCCTGGGCGGCGTACACGGACAGGCCTGCCAGCAGCAGCATCATCCCTAGGTGGGTCATCACCGCGTACCAGAGGCCCGCTTCCCGTACCGAAGGGCGCGCCCGGTGTTCGGCCAGGACCAGGATCAGGGAGGCGAGTGCCATCAGTTCCCACAGCAGCAGGAACGTGGATACCGAGGCCGCCGCCGGCACCAGGATCAAGGTGAGTGCGAACAGCGGCAGTGCCGTCTGAGCGCCGTGCGAGCCGAATCCGTGCGGGCCGCGCCCGGCCACATAGCCGATGCCGTAGAGCGCCACCGCCGCCACCACGGCTCCGGCGACCGCCATGAACAGTCCGGACAGGGCGTCCACCGCGAAGTACGCCCCGGCCAGCGGGAGCAGCCCGGGTACTGCGGCCGACCAGCGGCCTCCGCCCAGTGCAGCCACACCCGACGCACCACCCGCCACCCCCACACCCGTTGTCAGTACACCCACCACCGCGCCGCGCACCCGCTGCGGCAGGACCAGCCCGGCCGCCGCACCCGCCCCGGCCAGTGCGCTGGCCGTCGCGAGGGCGGCTGGGACCGCGCTCATCTCCCGGTCACCCTCCGCAGCGCCGCGATGATCTCCTCCGGCCGAGGCGGGCACCCGGGCACCGCCAGATCCACCGGTACGACATCGGCGACGGAGCCCTCGACGCCGTACCCACCCGCGAACTCCCCGCAGTCGATTGCGCAGTCTCCGACTGCGACCACCAGTTTCGGTTCGGGCATCGCGGCGACCGTGCGGCGCAGCGGCTCGGCCATGTTCCTCGTCACCGGACCGGTCACCAGCGCCACGTCGGCGTGCCGGGGCGAGGCCACCAGCCGGGCCCCGTACCGCTCCGCGTCGTACACCGGGTTGAAAGCCGCCGCGATCTCGATCTCGCAGCCGTTGCAGGACCCCGTATCCACGCACCGCACCTGCACCGAGCCGCCGAACTCGCGGGCCGCGGGCGGCTGTTCGCCCTCCGGAGCGGGCGGGGCGGGCTCAGCCGCCCGCCCGGAATCGCGGATCCTGCGCACCAGACTCATGAACGCCCCTCCCGAACAGTGGTGAGGACTTGCTCCCGCGGATACCCAACGGCTCGTTCCCAGGCCGCAGTTACGTCACTTTCCTACGTTTTGCATTGTTTGTTCCGTGGGTCGAAGGTGACCGCCTCCCGCCGCACAGAGCGCTGTCAACTCTTCGAGAGGCGGTCACCGCTTGAGGCGGTCGTTACGACGGCGGTTTCGCCTGCGTCTGGGCGGCCTGCAGATCGGCGAGCAGTTCGGCCTGCCCGGCCAGTACTCCGGACAGGATGGTGCGGGCGACCCGGAGCAGCTCGGCGATGTGCGGGCTGGTCAGCGAGTAGTACACGGTCGAGCCCTCCTTGCGGGTTATCACCAGGTTCGCCCGCCGCAGCACCGCGAGCTGCTGCGACAGATGCGCGGGTTCGATGCCCACCTCGGGCAGCATCTCGGCGACCGCGTGCTCACGTTCGCTCAGCAGCTCCAGGACCCGGATGCGCGCCGGATGGCCGATCGTCTTGAAGAACTCGGCCTTCAGCTGGTACAGCGGCGTACTCATCGCGGCATCCCCTCCCCGGCCCAGCAGTACGGCCGTCCCGGCCGGTCCTCGGCGCATCCCATCCACCCACTCGTCACACACATGCGACCCATCCTCGCGCGCGGCCACCGCCCTGCCGAATCCGCGCACGAGAACCGAACTGCCCGAAAGTCGTGGTGACGACCTAGACAATTGCTAAGATTAGCAAGTCTATACGTGATGTGAGGGAGGCTTGCGTGAGAATCATTCCGCTGCGCGGCACCGGCGTCGCCTGGTACAAGTGCCCAGCCTGCCGCCTCAAGTGCCGGCCCACCGCCGTCGGCCCGGACGGCCACTGCCCCCGGTGCGGGCACACCCACATGATGAGGCTGTCCTTCGGTGGCCAGGCCCCCCCGCCCGCGGCGGACGGCGAGCAGGGCTGACCCGCACCCGGCACACGGTTCAAGTGGGGGGAGTGGGGCATGTGTGACTGGGTCGTCCAGTCCGCCAACGGGGTCCGCCTCGGGTGGGGGCCGGCCGGAGCCGACCGCCTCGCAGTCCGGGCCGCCTGTCTGGTCATCGTCGACGTGCTGTCTTTCACCACGGCGGTGAGCGTCGCCGTCGAGCAGGGCATCCGCGTCCTCCCGTTCTGGCTCCCGGACGGCCCCGCCACCACGGCCGAGCGAGCCGCAGCACAGAAGGCCGCCGCCGTCTACGCACGGCAGTCCGGCGCGCGGCTGGCCGTCGCCCGCAGTGCCGTCACGCCCGACAGTCCCTGGTCCCTCTCCCCGGCCCATCTGCGCCGTGCCCCGTACGTCGCCCGCCTGGTACTGCCGTCCCCGAACAGCGCGGCCATCGCCGCCGCACCACCCGGCGTACGGGTGGCCGCCGCGTGCCTGCGCAACATCACCGCAGTCGGCAGCTGGCTCACCGCCCGCGGATACGGCACCCCCGCGCACCCGGTAGCTGTGATCGCCGCCGGCGAGCGATGGCCGGACGGCAGCCTGCGCCCCGCCCTGGAGGACCTGCTCGGCGCCGGCGCTCTCATCTCCGGCCTCCGGGCCCAGGGCGCGGGACCGCTGTCCGCCGAGGCGGCTGCCGCGAAGGCGGCCTACGAGGGCACCGCCGACCTTGCGCACGCCATCGCCGCCGGTGTCTCCGGCCGCCGGCTGGCCGCGACGGGCTTCGCCACGGACGTGGCCATCGCCATGGAGGAGGACACCTGCACCGTCGTCCCCGTACGAGACGGCGACGGCGCCTTCGCCCCCGGCTGAACCCGGTCACCCGGGCGGGTCACTGACCCGTGTCGCCTCTGCTCGGCCACTCCGTCGTCTGCTGCTCGCGGTGGCCCTCCGGCGCCTCGTCGTGTCGTGCCTTGTGTGCTGCGAGCGCGCCCGCGAGGTCGGCGTGCACGGGGATGGGCGGGCAGTTCCCGTCGGGGACGAGGGAGCCGTCGGTGGGGATCGCGGCCAGTTCCAGGCTGCGGCCCGCTTCGGCGAGACGGCGCGCGGCGTCGGTGATCGCCAGCTGTCCCTCGGTCGACCAGCCGCGCAGTCCGGTCAGGTCGACGACGACCGGTCCAGTCCCGCGTCCCACGACCCAACCAATGGCGCCCTCGAAGCGGTGGACAGCGTCGGGGCCGAGGTATCCGGTGAGGGACAGGATGCCGAGGCCCTGCTCCGCGGTGTAGCGCCACTCGATGGTCATGGTCGTCAACTTCCTTGCGCGGTCAGCCTGTTTGGTCGGAAGGGGGGGGGAGGGCTCAGAGGGGGAGGGTGATCCAGATGCTCTTGCCCTGGCCGTCGGCGTCGCCGCGGACGACGGCGGTGCCGCCCAGGCCGAGGGTGAGTTCCATGACGGTGGCCAGGCCGCCCGTTCCGGTGGCGATGTCGGTACCGGTGACCGATGTGTACAGCAGCGGCTGGTAGGGGTGGCGGTCGTGCACGGCGAAGGCCAGGCAGTCCGGGCCCGCCGCGTAGATCACGGTCACCTCCGGCGACAGCACGGCGGCGTGGCGGACGCTGTTGGTGACCAGTTCGCCGAGTATCAGCAGGGCCGGGTCGACGGCGGGGTGGCGCAGGCTGATCCCCCACTGGGTCAGCGCCCGCTCGGCGGTCTGCCGGGAGAGCCGGACGGCGGACGGCTGGGTGGGCAGGGTGAGGACATGCCGGTGGGGCAGGGCTTCGAGCCGGGTGGACATCAGCTGTCCGTTCCCCGGGCGAGCCGGAAGCCGGAGACGGTGTGGGGGTGGATCCGGATGATCGTGTCGTGGGGGCCGTACGTCCAGCCGGTGAGCGTGCGGCGGTAGTGGGCGTCCTCGTTCGGGTCGGTGATTACCTCGGCGGGCCCGGCGACGGTCACCGTCCAGCCGGTGCTGGTCGCTACGCGCACCTCGTCGACCTGGTAGGTCGCCGTCAGCGGGACCGCTGCCGCCTGCACCGGCGTGCGTACCACCAGGCGGCCGTACTCCCAGGTGTGTCGGGCGGGCCGGATGACGGTCAGGTCCCGCTGCACGTAGACCAGCCGTCCCAGTGTGCTGCCCTGCAGGAGCCACAGGGCCTCCGCACCGGAGACCTCGACCATGCGGAGCGATGCGTGCTCGGTGCTCATCCGACGGTTTCCTCTGTTTCCTCGCTGACGGGCCGCCCCGTCCGGGCGGGCAGTGGCGGCAGGACACCGGCGCACTCCAGGTAGGTGCGGGCCCCGCGGATCGCCTCGGGTGTGGTGACGTACTCGCGCCCCTCCCGGCGCAGCAGTTCCAACGCGCCCACCGAGTCCAGGACCTGGCGCTGACCGGGGCGTATCCCGGAGGCCATGACGACGATGCCGCGCTGGCCCAGTTTGGTGACGGCGTCCTTGAGGACGAGGGCGCCGGTGGCGTCGATGGTGCTCACCCGGGACATACGCAGGATGACCACGCGGACATCGGCGACCTCGGCCAGCTCCAGCAGGAAGCGGTGGGCGCCGGCGAAGAACAGCGGACCGTCGATGCGGTAGGCGACGATGTGCTCGGCCAGCAGGGCATGCTCCTCGACGCTGTGGTCGCCCCTGTCCAGTGGGACCTGGTCGAGGCGGGCCTGTGCGGCCACCGCGCGCAGGGCGAGGGCGCCCGCGACGGCAAGGCCGGTGATCACGGCGTAGACGAGGTCGAGGGCGAGGGTCGCGACGGCGGTCAGGACGAGGATCAGCGCGTCGGAACGGGTGGCCCTGGCCATGGCCCGCAGCGAGCCGACCTCGACCATGCGGATCGCGGTGGCCAGCAGCACGCCGGCCAGCGCGGCGAGCGGAATCCTGGAGACCAGCGGCGCGGCGGCGAAGACGATGACGGCGAGGATCGCGGCGTGGACGAGTGCGGCGAGCCGGGAACTCGCGCCGGTGCGGATGTTGACCGCGGTCCGCGCGATCGCGCCGGTCGCGGGCACCCCGCCGAACAGCGGGACGGCGATGTTGGCCAGGCCCTGGCCGAACAGCTCGCGGTCCGGATCGTGCTGCTGGCCGACCGTCATCCCGTCGGCGACCGACGCCGACAGCAGCGACTCCAGGGCGGCCAGCGCCGCCACCGCGACGGCCGGGGCGAGCAGCGAGCCGAGTGAGCCCAGGTCGAGAAAGGCGAGGGACGGCGCGGGCAGACCGGACGGCAGGTCGCCGATCGGCGTCGCCGCGTCCAGCCCGGCGACCTGGGCCACGACGGTGGCCGCGATCACCGCGAGGATGGAGAAGGGGATGGTCGGCCGCCAGCGGGCGCCGAGCAGCATGACAGCGGCGACCGCCAGGGCGAACGCGATCGCGGTCCAGTTCGGGTCGTTCGCGAACTCCTGAAGGGCGTGCCAGGTCACCACGAGGACCCGGTCGCCCTCCGGCTTGGGCGCGCCGAGGGCGTTGGGGATCTGCTGCAGGCCGATCACACAGGCGATCCCGAGGGTGAAGCCCTCCACGACGGGCGCGGGCACGTACCGCATGTACTTCCCGGCCCTGAGCAGGGCGAGCGCGAGGAGCATCATGCCCGCCATCAGCCCCACCGTCAGCACCCCGGACGGCCCGTGCTCCGCGACGATCGGCACCAGCACCACCGTCATCGCGCCCGTCGGCCCGGACACCTGCAGATTCGAACCGCCGAACACCGCGGCGAGCGCACCGGCGATCACTGCGGTCGCCAGGCCCGCCTCGGCACCCAGCCCGGAGGAGACACCGAAGCCGAGCGCGAGCGGCAGCGCCACGACCGCCACCGTCAGCCCGGCGAGGAGATCCCGGCGCGGGTCACGGCGTATCTCTACGAGATCGCTGCGGCCGGGCAGCAGCGCGGCGAACCGGCCCCACAGCCGGGCGAAGACGGACGTCATCGCGCGGTGACCTCGCCTTCCTGCAGCTCGGCCAGCAACTCGCCCTGCCCGGCCAGCATCTCGGTCAGGATCCGGCGCGCGGCCTTCATCAGGTCCGCGACATCCCCGCCGGCCAACGCGTAGACAACGGTCGAGCCCTCCCGCGTCGAGGTGACGATGCCCGAGCGGCGCAACACCGCGAGCTGCTGAGACAGGCTGGAGGGCTCCACCTCGATCGCGGCCAGCAGCTCCCGTACTGGCATCGGCCCGTCCTGTAGCAGCTCCAGCACCCGGATCCGCACCGGATGCCCCAGCATCCGGAAGAACTCGGCCTTGGCCTGGTACAGCGGAACGGACACGACGGCCCCTCATTTCCCCGACAGCGCCCCCACCCGGGGCAAGCGAAGGCTGTACCCGCGACACCTGCGGGTACAGCCAGCACAGCATCTAACCAATTGCGAAATTTTGCAATTCAGCATCCTATTGCTGCCGGGTCGCCCCGGTGGGCGGGGCGGGCGGGTCAGCCCTTCTTGACCACGCTCGATTTGAGCTGCATCGCCCCGAACCCGTCGACCTTGCAGTCGATGTCGTGGCCGTCAACCCCGTCGACCAGCCGGATGCCCCGCACCTTGGTGCCCGCCTTGATCCCCGAGGGGCTGCCCTTGACCTTGAGCGCCTTGACGACGACCACGGTGTCCCCGTCCTGGAGCACATTGCCGACGGCGTCCTTGACGACCCGCTCACCCGGGACGGAGCCGGTGCCGGTGTCGCTCTGGACCGGGTCCCATTCGTGGGCGCACTCCGGGCACACCACCAGGGCGTTCATCTCGTACGTGTACTCACAGGAGCACTTCGGGCAGGGAGGAGGCTTCTCGATCACCCCGCCAGAATATCCGCCGTGAGCGTGTGCCCCGACGGACGACAACGGCCACGGTCGGCCGCTGCCGGCGGGGAGCCTCGGGAGGTCTCTCTGCTGGCTCAGCGCCGGGAGATGTAGAGGTCCAGGGCTTTGTGGAGGGCCTTGCTGAGCGGGTAGTCCCATTCGCCGAGGTATTCGACGGCCTCGCCGCCGGTGCCGACCTTGAACCGGAGCAGTCCCAGCAGGTGGTTGTTCTCCTCCAGGGTGTCGGTGATGCCGCGCAGGTCGTAGACCGCTGCTCCGAGGCCGTGGGCGTCGGCCATCATCCGCCACTGGATCGCGTTGTTCGGCTGGACCTCGCGCTTGCGGCTGGTGGAGGCGCCGTAGGAATACCAGACGTGCTCGCCGACGGTGAGCATCGTCGCCGCCGCGAGCACTTCGCCCTCGTGGTGGGCGAGGTAGAGGCGCATGCGGTCAGGGTGTTCGGCTCTCAGCGCGGTCCACATGCGCTGGAAGTAGGTCAGCGGACGCGGGATGAACCGGTCCCGTTCCGCGGTCTCGACGTAGATGTCGTAGAAGGCGGGCAGACCTTCGTAGCCGCCCTGGACGACCTTCACGCCCGCCTTCTCGGCCTTCTTGATGTTGCGTCGCCACTGCTGGTTGAGGCCCTGCTGGACCTCGTCCAGGGACCGCCCGGCGAAGGGTACCTGGAACACGTAGCGCGGCTGCCCGGCGGCGAACCCGTCCTCCCCGCCCGGCTCACTCTGCTGCCAGCCCATCCGGCGCAGCCGGTCCGCGATGTCGAACGCCCGCGGCTCGTGCGCGGTGGCCTCCGCGTCGCGCAGTCGCCGGGCCCGGGGGTCGGCGATGGCGGCCTTGACCGCCTCGGCACCCCAGCGGCGGGCGACGACGGGCGGCCCCATCTTCACCGAGAACGCACCCCGCCCCTTCAGATAGGCGAGCATCGGCTCCAGCCACCGCTCCAGATCTGGCGCAGCCCAGTCGATGACCGGGCCCTCGGGCATGTAGGCGAGATACCGCTTCAGCTTCGGCAGCGGCCGCAACAGCACCAGCCCGACGCCGACGAGACGGCCGCTCTCGTCGAACCATCCCAGGCTCTCCGCCCGCCAGTCCGGCTTCACATCCCCCCACGAGGGGACCTGCATGTGGCTCACCGCGGGCCGGGCCCGGACGAAGTCCAGATGATCCTCACGGGTGATCGCCTTCAGGCGAAAGCTCATGCGCAGCGCTCCTTTGTCCGACGCACAAGCCTACTGAGGCGTACGGCACGTCCATGCCGTTCATGCATGCTCCGTCGGCCATCGCGAAGTGGATACTCCCTCTCACGGTCTTGTCCCGTGAGTTCTGGCCGCCGGGTCTCAGGGCTTCGACGGCTCCCGATGCGAATCGAGCAGTTGCCTCGCCACTCCCTGGAAGGGAGGGCCTGGCTGGTGCCGCCCCGCCCGGTACCCGGATAGTGATCCTCCGAGGCCGGGGCTCAAACCGACCGGTGACTCCCGCACGGCCCTTCTCACACCCGGCCGACTGTCCACGGAGGACAGGTCGGCGACGCGAAGATCGTCCATGGCTCTACCGCTGTGGGCCGGGGGCGGAGGGTGTAAGGGTCGTGACGGTAAGCTCACGTAGTGGGTCGGAATCCCCGTTGCGCCGCCGTCTGGACTGTCGGAGGCCCGGGGGAAGGAGCCGGTCCGGTCGGGTGCGGGGCCAGGGAAGGGCGAGGGGATGCGGCAGGCAGGGGTGCTCGATGTCGGGTGCCACAGCGCTCTGCTGACGGTGGTGCGCCGCCGCCCGGGTACGGTGCTGGAGCCGGTGTTCTCCCGCAAGGTGCGGCTGAGACTGCACGAGACCCTCGACCGTAAGGGGCGGCTGGACAAGGCCGGCATGAAGAGCGTCGAGCGGGCAGTGGCCGTCGCCGTCGCCGCCGACCCCCGTCTGCGCGGACGGGACGTGTTCGCGTTCGCGACCTCCGTCATCCGGGACGCGCCCAACCGCGACGAGATCATCGCGCGCGTGGCACGCACCACGGGAACCCGCCTGCGCGTGCTCACCGGCGAGGAGGAGGCCCGGCTGGCCTACGTCGCCGCCCGCCAGTGGGCAGGCCCCACGGTCGGGCAGCTGCTGGTCCTGGACATCGGAGGCGGCACCGTGGAGATCGCCTCCGGCACCCGAGAACAGCCCGGTACCGTCCACTCGCTGCCGCTGGGCGCCCGAAGGATCACCCGGGACTGGCTTCCTGGCGGCACCGCGCCATCGCAACGCCGGCTGGCCGAGATCCGGCAGCACCTGAGCCGGTCCCTGGAAGCCGTCCCCGGCCTGCCACAGGCCGAACCGGGCGGGCGGGTACTGGCCTGCTCCAAAACCTTCGAACAGCTCGCCCGGCTCGCCGCCACCCAGGGCAGGACACCGCGATCCGGACGGCAGCTGGCGCTGCCCCAACTGCGTACGTCGGTCTCCGTGCTGGCCGAGGCGGGACCGTCCCGCCGTGCCAAGCTGCCGGGCATCTCCCAGCACCGCGCCGAGCAGTCCCTGGCCGGAGCCCTGGTCGCACAGGCGCTCATGGAAGCTTGCGGGGCCAAGAACGTCGAGATCTGCCCCTGGTCCACCCGGGAAGGACTACTGCTCGAACACCTCGGCGTGCCCCACAGCCCAGCCGATCGACCCCGCCGCGTCGGCTGAACCCAACGGACCTGGTCTCGCGTGCTTCCGAGCCCACCAGGAACCGCTCGCCCAGTGCCGGTTGCGAAAGCCTCGGCCGCGCCACTACGAGCGGCTTCCAGAGTCCGGAACATGAACGACGGTGTGTTCATGGCCAGCGCAGGCAAGGATGCGGTCCTGGGCCGGGGATGACTCCTCCGGCACTTCAAGGACTGTGACGATCCGCACTACAGAGAGCCCAACGTGCCGGGTCTACTCGCTACTCGCCGGTTTGGCCCTGTTACTGATCCTGTCCCCGGAGCACTGAACAGTGTGCATCGTGAGAAGTACACGTCAGATGGTCTGGTGTGCGTAGGCGTCGGGAAGCTCGGCCAGGTCCGGGGCGGTAGTCCATCGACAAGATCACCGGTCATCAGCCGGCGACTTCCTGGTTTGTCAGCACCAGCAGGGCCCGCACCAGCGCGGTCGCCCATCTCGGATCCGTGCGGACCTTGCTCAGGACCCTCCCGTTCTTCAGATGGGCGAAGCCGTGCTCGACCGGGGCGCGGACCGCGGCCAGTGCCTTGTTGGACAGCTTCTGACCGCGGGTCAGGGGCCGGTTCCGGGCTGCCTTGTAGCCAGTGATCACCGCTGGGTCGGCGTCCGGACCGCTGTCGTCGAGGCGGACGAACCCCAGGTCGGCGATCGCACCGAGCCCGGCGGCCGCAGGTGGGCGGTGAGCTTGTCGTGACGGGAGGCGGTGATCTCGAGGTGCGTCCGGGGCGCGCGGTGGAGACCCAGATCGGCCGGCCCTTGTCGTCGGTGAGTGCGATCACCAGCAGGCCATGGTGTTTGTGCTTGTCGGAATAGTTCTACCTGCTCGCTGTTCCGGTGCGGCGCCGGGTGCGGATCAGGGAGCCGTCCAGCAGTACGGACTCCGTCACCCGTTCGGGCGATCTTCTTCAGTGCGCGGTCTAGACGAGTCATTCCGAATGGTGGCGGTGTGTCGGGGAACGCAGACAGGGCGTCCAAGATCGTTGTGTGACGAACAACCTGGACGCCCTGCTGACCGCACTGTACGTGAAGATTGACGACGAGATCGGGGGTTCCCGGTGGCTTGGCCGGCCGCCGCGGCTGACGGATTCCGAGCTTGTCTGCCTGGCTGTCGCGCAGGCGCTGCTGGGCTTCACTTCAGAGTCGCGGTGGCTGCGGTTCGTGGACTCCCGGCTGGGCCAGATGTTCCCGTACGTGCCCAGGCAGCCGGGCTGGAACAAGCGGCTGCGGGCAGCGTTGTCGCTGGTCAAGAAGGTAATACGGCTGCTTGCCGTCGATACGGACTTCTGGTTCGACAACCACTGGATCGTGGACTCCACGCCGGTGGAGTGCGGCCGCTCGCGTCCGACGGTGAAGCGGTCGGACATGGCGGGCTGGGCCGGATACGGGTACTGCGCCTCGCACTCCCGGTTCTTCTGGGGCCTGCGCCTGTTCCTGGTGTGCACTCCGGCCGGGATGCCTGTCCTGTGGGCACTGGCGAACCCGAAACTGGACGAGCGGGAGGTGCTGTCGGCGATGCTGGATCGCGAACCGCACCTGGCCACGGACCGGCCGGGCCTGCTGGTCATCGCGGACAAGGGCTTCGCCTCCAGGGAGTTCGAGGCCGATCTGGCCTTCCGGGGCGCGCAGTTGCTGCGGCCTTCTTTCCGCCGCGAGAAGAAGCGCAGGGGCGAGTCCCTGCTGAAGTCGGTGCGGCAGCTGATCGAGTCGGTCAACGACACCCTCAAAGGCCAGCTCGACCTGGAACAGCACGGCGGCCGGACCTTCGAAGGTGTCGCAGTCCGCGTCGCCCAGCGCATCCTCGCGATGGCCGCCGCGATCTGGCACAACCACAAGACCGGCCAGCCCGTCCTGCGATCCCTGATCGCCTACGACCACTGATCACATCGGAATGACTCATCTAGCGGGCGGGGCGGACGCCGGTCGATGCCGATCACTGTGGTGCCGTTCTGAAGCAGGGCTCGGGCGAGGTGAGTGCCGATGAAGCCGGCTGTACCGGTCAATCCGCGCCCCGTAGCCCCCGACAGTCCCAATCTCGTACCGGTGGGTCGGCTGGCAGTTGGCCAGCCGATCCATCGCGGGCCGTGGGCCTGGACGGTATTGCCAAGAAGCTGTGGCCATGGCGCCCGTCCCTGTGATCATGTGATTCTGCTGCAGCCAGCGACTTCGGGCTCCTGGTGGCGCGGGGTCTGGCCGTCAGGTTGGTAGGCGCCAGCGAGGGCCGCTCGGATCGCCGAGCCATACGACTTGGTCCCACTCTGTGACGGTCATTCCGAAGTCCGCCTGAGGGGGCGAGCCCGCCTTCTGCCACACCGTGAGTGCGTCCTCGACCTGGTCCCACAGGTGCAGTGGGCCGTCCTGATGGACTGTCCAGCCGCTGCCGTCGGGTTCGGTCCATGCCTGCGAGCCAGTGGCCGCGTCGACAAGAGCCACGCCATCGGCGGTGTGCGCCAACTCTGCTGAGGGGGCGGCCAGTTGCGCAACGAAGTGGGCGGTCCAGTCGTCCAGGAGGTCGGGGCTCACCCGTGTGCGGCGGGTCTTGCCGGGGTGCTGGTAGAACGTGGGGCGGGGCGGGCGTTCGTGTGGGCGGGCAGGCATGAACGACACGGTGTCGCCGGCGAAGCGTCCCCGGGCGATTCCCTCGTCGTCGAGAACGAGGCGGATCAGGCCGGAGGCGAGCATCCAGCCGCTGATCGTCGTGGTGATGCTGCCGCCGTCGCTGAGTTGCCAGAGCCACGACGGCGGGATGTTCCGCACAGCGCAGGTGGCGATGATCGCCTCGTACTCAGCGCCATCTTGGTGCCCACGCAAGCCGTCGCCGAGTACAAGGTTCGGGGTGTGGCCGGCGGTGCGGAGATGCTGTGCGGCGGCCTGGGCCAGGGTCTCGTCGTACTCGACGGAATACACGAGTTCGTCGCCGAGCCGGTGGCACAGGATCGCGGTGGAGTAGCCGGTTCCCGTGCCGATCTCCAGCACCTTGTCTCCGTCGCGGATGTCGGCGAGTTCGACCATCCGCATGACCAGAGACGGCAAGGTGCTTGAGGAGGTGGGTCGGCCGGCCAGCGAACCGACGGCGTCCACGGGGCTGATGCCGTCGACCTGTGTTACCCATGTGGTGTCCGAGTAGACGAGGCGGAGCCATTCGTCTTCACCCAGCTGCTCGCGGCGTACGGGGTCCCACTGGGTGCCGTTGACGCGGAAGAAGGTGTCGCCGAGGAAGAACTCCCGGGGTACAGCTTCCACAGCGGATCGCCAAGCGGGGTCGGTGAGTTGGCCCCTGCCCGTGAGTTCCTGTACAAGGCCGTGGCGAAGAGAGGCGCTGCTGGTCATTGTCTGTCCCGATCAGGGTGCTGGAGCTGGTCGGCGATGGCGGCGGTGATCCGGCTGGTGATGTACTCCGGAAACCAGGCGAACTGGCCGTTCGGGTTGCACTCGTAGTAGTGCCACACACCGGCGGCATCGAGCCCGAAGTCGAAGGCACCGTACGTCAATCCGAACGCGGCGAGGTATTCGTGCACGCCCTTTGCCACGTCGGGCGGCGTGTCGACGAGGGTGTACGTGAGGTCGTCATAGTGGCGGCGCCAGTCCAGGCCGGGTGATCCGTCGATC
Source organism: Streptomyces sp. GQFP (assembly GCF_021545335.1). GTDB lineage: Bacteria > Actinomycetota > Actinomycetes > Streptomycetales > Streptomycetaceae > Streptomyces. The sequence goes on from NZ_CP089312.1 coordinate 7,091,400, forward strand.
CGTACCGCGAAGAGCCGGCTGCCGACTGCGGTGAGCCGGATGTCCGCGATCTTGTCCACACGCTGCTGGAACAGGTGCATCGTCTGGCCGACCCCGGCGTCCAGTTCCTTCGGGGTGACTTCCTCGACCCAGACGGTCAGGCCGTGCCCCTGTGGGTCGAGGAAGTCACTGTTGTACAGCGGCTTGTAGACCACGGGCCCGTGCTCGGCCGCGAAGCGTCGTGCTTCCGCGACGTCGTTCGTCAGGAGCGTCGGCGGGACGTGCAACCCGCGCTGCGCAGCGGCTGCCAACTGGGCCGGCTTGTACTCGGCGGCCCGATTGCGCCATGGGTGGTTCACGTAGTGCGCGCCCGGGAGCGAGGCAAGTATTCCGCCGAGTCCGTAGCGGGCCTGGTCTGCGCACCATTGGGCATCCTGCTCAGGAAGACCATCGGGCGCGGCGTATGGGCGCGGCCGACGCCAGTACACGGACCGCACGTCATCCAGCGCAGCAACACGAGTCGCCGTACGCAGCTCGCCGGCGAGCCCGAAGCCGTCGAGGTGCGCCTTCACGATGACCGTGGCCGGAAAGTCCGCCGGATCGAGGCGTACGACCGGTAGCCCGCGCCGCCCCAGTTCCTCGATGACAAGGTCGGCCGCCGCATCGTCCAACTGCGTGACGACCAGAACGGGTGACGGTCTGGTCAATCGCTGTCCCCCTGCTGGTCGCTGCCCTCGTCGATGTTGCCGTCCGCGGAGGTTTTGGTCTTTGTCTCCGAAGACGTTTCGCTGCGCTTGTGCCGTTCCAGGCTCGGCAGCGCCAAGCCGTCCGCACCGATCCACCGGCCGGTCTGGCTCTCCGGATCCAGCTCGACCGTAGCCGCAGCCGCCACAGCCGTTTCCGGAAACGGCCTCATCCGAGTCAAACCCCACGGCCTGGCAGCGAGCGTCGTCACCGGGATCCTCCGTTTGTTCGGGTACCGGTGATCAGTGTGACGTTCCGCAGACGCGGTGGGTAGACCACCTACAGCCATCGGACCGACCCGTGGAGCGGCGTCTTCCCCGCTGACGATCACGCGGGCTACTCTCCCTCCGCTCCATGGGTACGGCTGTGCGAGAAGGCGCACACGAACCGCCCATCGTCACAAGCGTGTTCCGTGCCGTACGACGAGGGGCAGCCTAGAGCCACACCTGCACGTACCGAGGGGCTATCGACGCCCCACAAGACGCGGTGGTCCTCCTCTACTGTCCAGAGGAGGACCACCGCTTCGTATTGCCCACAGTAGGTCAGGCCGTGATGCCGCCGATGAACGCGTTGAACGCCCTACTGGAGACGAGGAGGGCCGGGCCCGCCTCGATCTTCGAGTCACGGACGCCGACCTGTCCGGTCAGGCCAGCGATTTCGACGCAAGCGCCCCCCTCGCCAGAGCTGTAGGAGGACTTGAACCAGGCTCCCTCGGGGGCGAGCTCGGTGGAGACGGCGTGCTTATGGATCATGTCTTCTCTCGCTTCAGTTTCTCAACGAATCCGGGGGTTTCCTCGGGCGGTTGCGCCGAGGCGATCATGGTGTTGAACCAACGGGTGAACCGGGCAACGGTGGCAGGCCTGTCGGACATGGACACGGCGCTCCCCAGGCCGCTGTCGACCTGCACGGTGGTAGGGCGGTCTCTGCCAAGGTCAAGGATCATGAAGTTGCTCCAGAGACGCTTGACCGGGGCATCCGTCAGGAGCACCTGGATCGTCACATTGGGCAGAGCGGCCATGCGAAGAATCTCGTCGTACTGGCCTCGCATCACGGAAGCACCACCGATGGGGTGCCGCAACGCGCTTTCTCCGAGGATCGCCCACAGCTTCCGAGGCTCCTCGTCGCGGAGGTATGGCTCGCGCCGTTTCATGCGAAGCGCGACATTGCTGACGACGAACTCGCTCGTCGTCTCTTCGACCGGCTGCACCTCAGTGAACTGAGCGTGCGCGTACTCCTCGGTCTGCAACTGCCCTGGAATCACGTTCGGGTGGTAGACGCTGACCGCATGGGCCACGGACTCGATCCCTGCAAACGTCCTGGTGGCGGTGAGGACCGTGCCGAACTGGGTTGTCCAGTCCTGACTCGCCGGGGTCTTGTAGAGATCCTCAAGCGACTGCACCAGGTCGAGGTCGTCTCCGACGCCGTAGGCGCCTAGCAACTTGCGAAGGTCACCGACCATTCGGAACGTGCTCTGGCCGAGTTCGATGCGTCGGAGCTTGTCGTAGGTGAGCCCGCCGACCGTCTTCGCGGCATCCTCGATGGTCAAGCCAGCTCGCTTGCGAAGCTCACGCATCTGGATGCCGAGATCCACCCGTGGTGCCGTCGTTCCGATCGGCTTGGCCATAACTGCATCCTCCAGCGTCTCAAGTCTCCTGTGTACGCACGGGAGCTGCCGATCTTGCCACCAGAGCTCAGAGTCTCGCACTCCGAGTTCCCTCTGTGCAGCCCCAACTGCATCGTCCGGCATATACCAATCCACGCGCCAGTGCGTATGCAGTACACATTCGATTGCGTATGAACCTGCGCACGCGCCACTGTAGTTGGGCGCACCGGTTAGGAAGTCACGCTCAGGCCGGAGTGCTCGGCGAGCGCCTTCGTGTGGTGGGGCTGGTGAGCAGCTCCAGGAAGATCCGCGCTCGGGTTCGGCCCAGTTCATGCTCGGAACTTCCGCAGCGTGGGAGCAGGACTTTCACGCTGCGGGGCTGTACGAGCCACTGCTTCACGACGATACGGAGAAGGTGTCGGCGTAATGCCTCCGACAGCACGACCCGAACTGGCCAGGGGTGACCTCTGGTGACGCTTACGTTGACGGCCGTCCGCCTGGTGCCCGGCGCGACCCTCGCCGATCCCGACTTCCTGGCCGTGACCTTCGGGCAGGAGAGACGTGTCGAGGGACGCTCCCTGTCGAGTGCAGACGAGCGCCGGGTCGGCCAGATGCGGCGGATCGTGGCAGAAAGACTCCGGTTCTGGCGACTCGACCACCTTGCCGATGACTTCCAGCTGATCGTAAGTGAGTTGGTGACGAACGCACGTGCGCCATGAGGCGCTCTGTTGTATCCCCGGTTGAGCCGGGAGGAACTGAAGGGAGGTTCTTGGGCCTGATGACTTACCTGGACTCGAAAGGGGAAGGGGACCGCAGCATGTCAGGAAACCAGCGATCGTGTTCAAGTGTGGAAGCGATGCGCTGGGGGGCCCGCGCGATATGGCGAAAGCTGGATTGCCTGAACCCCAATCTCCAAAGGATGAAATGTGTCGCATCCGCCGGAAACCTGCACTTGCCACCGGCGCCGCATCCTGCGGTGGAGTAAATGCGTATCCACCGCACCCTTCGGATAGCGGAATGATTCCCAATGAGGGAATTCAAGGAGATGAGTGGGGCGCCTAAGTCGCGCTAGACACGTACAACAGAGACGAACATGGGATCACCTAAAGGATGCGAATCCCAAGGTGACGGAGGCCCCGTAGTAGTCGCAGGAGTAACGACCTGCCAAGGAGGACGGGAAAGCCGTCTACAGGGCGAAGGGGGCCAGGTGATTCGGACATCACGATGCTGGGAGGTATGCGTAATGCAGAGCGCCGAAGCGGTACTTGATGTCCTGCGTGAACGCGGCAGGCGCGGCCTGCCGTGCGATGAGCTGTATCGACAGCTGTTCAACCCGAACCTGTATCTGCTGGCCTACGGGCGCGTCTACGCCAACCATGGCGCGATGACCCCCGGGGCCTGCGGGGAAACCGCAGACGGCATGTCCGAAGCCAAGATCGGGCACATCACCGAAGCCATGCGCCACGAGCGCTACCGCTTCCGTCCGGTACGGCGCGTCCACATTCCAAAATCCAACGGAAAGACGCGCCCCCTCGGCCTGCCGTCCTGGTCGGACAAACTTGTCGGCGAAGTAATGCGTCTCCTGCTGGAGGCATATTATGAGCCGCGGTTCTCCGGCCGCTCCCACGGTTTCCGTCCCGGCCGGGGCTGCCACACGGCACTGTCCGAGGTGGCACACAAATGGACCGGGACAACCTGGTTCATCGAGGGAGACATCTCCGACTGCTTCGGCTCGCTCGACCATGAGGTCCTGCTGGCCATCCTGTCGGAGAAAATCCGCGACAACCGGTTCCTCCGCCTCATCCAACAGATGCTCAAGGCGGGATACCTGGAGGACTGGAAATGGCACGCCACCCTGTCGGGTTCCCCGCAGGGAGGTGTCCTCTCTCCACTCCTGTCCAACATCTATATGGACCGGCTGGACACCTTCGTCGAAACAGTTCTCATCCCGGAATACACCCGAGGGACCACCCGGAGGAAGAATCCGGAGTACCAGAAGCTGGAAAACGCGATCTGGAACACCCGGCAGCGGCTCGCCAAGAGAAAGGAGCACACCGAGTCCGCTCAAGTCCGCCAGTGGCGCAAGGAGTTGCGCCGTCATCCGGTCGGTGATCCGCATGATCCCGGCTACCGGCGGCTGCGCTACATCCGCTACGCGGACGATCACCTCCTCGGGTTCACCGGTCCCAAGGCCGAAGCCGAGACGGTCAAACAGCGCCTGGCCGCGTTCCTGCGTGACGATCTCAAGCTGGAGCTCAACCAGGGCAAGACGCTGGTCACCCACGGCCGCACCCAGGCGGCCCGCTTCCTCGGCTACGACATCACCGTTCAGCACGCCGACGCCAAGGTCTCCCGGGGCGGCCGTGTCAATCGCGGCATGCGCTCCATCAACGGGAAGGTGTCGCTCCGCGTGCCCAAGGACGTGATCAAGGCCAAATGCGCCCCGTTCCTCAAGCGCGGCAAACCCGCGCACCTGGACCCGCTGACTGGATGCACACCCTTCGACATCGTCAGTCTCTACGGAGCCCAGTACCGGGGCATCGTCCAGTACTACCTGCTGGCCGGCGACGTCTGGAAACTCGACCGGCTCAAGGGGGTCATGCTGACCTCCCTGCTCAAGACCCTGGCCGCCAAGCACCGGTCAAGGGTGACCTCGATGGCCAACCGCTACAAGACGACTATCAAGACACCCCAAGGACCGCGCAGGTGCTTCGAGGCCAGAATCGAACGAGAAGGCAGGAAACCACTGGTCGCACGGTTCGGTGGAATTCCCCTCACCCGGAAACGGACGGCCGTCCTCGACGACCTTCCGTCCACTATGTTCACCCCGCGCAGCCGCCCGCGCGGCAGCCAACTCATCGATCGGCTCCAACGCGGACGGTGTGAACTCTGCGAGAGGCGAACTGAGGTGCAAGTACACCAAGTTCGTTCCCTCGCGGAGCTACACGGCCAGAGAGAACAGCCAGCCTGGACGCTACTGATGCTCAAGAAGCGGCGCAGAACGCTCGTGGTCTGCCCGCCTTGTCACGGAAGCATCCATGCATGACCCGGGTGACGAACACGCAGTAGTCACTGGAGAGCCCGCTGCACCGAAAGGGTGCACGGCGGGTTCGGGCCGGAGGCCACTGGAAAAGGACCCGCACAGCGGAAACCTCGCCAGTGGCCTACCGGTACTGTGGTACGGAGAGGGCGAGTCCGTGTGTCTCCGTCTGTCCTCTACCCCGAAGGCCATCCGCCTGAGTGTGGAGGACGGCTCACCGAAGGAGCCGCGGCTCAACAAGGCTCCCGGCTTGGATGCCGAGGGCGGCCGGGGCCTGTTTCTGGTCCAGGCGTTCGTCACTGAGCTGGGCGGTACCTGGGGTTCCTCCAAGGACGGCACCACCACTTGGTGCGAGGTACCGCTCACGCCGGCACGAGTGGGCCCCGCACCACTCCCGGCGTCCTCACGATGACCGCCGACTCGGAGACTCCCCCAATGACGAGGACGGCTGAGGCTTCTTCCTCGCCCGCTCCGTCACCAACGACCCTTTGCGCGAAGGACGATGACATGGAACACGCCGTGGCTTCAGGCGCGCGCGAACACTTCCCGGATGCTCCGCTCCGGCCTGTACGTCCGCAGACCTGGAGCGGCTGTTTCTCCACCCAGCCGGATGCTGTACCGGCCGCACGTACATACGCCCGTACGCGATTCACGATGATGAGCTGGCCGGGAGACCAAGAGGACGCAACCGAAGTCGTCTCGGAGCTGGTGAAGAACGCCGTTGAACACGTCGGGCCGCAGCACCCCGCAGGCGACGTCGTGCTGGATCTGACCGTCACCGAAGACGAGACACTCCTGATCGCCGTGACGGACCAGAATCCGGAGTTCCCCGGATTCATCGAGGCCGTCTCCGCGCAGAAGAGCACGGGACTTCCCCGCGTACGGGAGCTTGGCGGCGCGACCACCTGGAGCCCTTCCCCCGACGGGGACAAGAAGATCGTCCAGGTCCGACTCAGGCCACGCTCCTCCCTGCTCGCCGATTCCCCCTGATCGGCCGCCGGGTCGCAGTCATCAGGCTCTGGCTCCAGCACACGGACCGGGAACCAAGTTGGCTGCCGTTCGGCGGCTCCACCCCCTTTGCTTTGAGGACTTCACCCCTCATGTCCCTCTTACGCACACAGGGCCAGTGCATCCCTCTGGCCACCCCGTTTCGTTCGATACGGGGGTGCGCCGATGCCTGTCGATGACAGGTCCTTGACGGATCACCCCGCGGGCGGCGACATCGCGCTGTATCCCGTCTTCGAGGAGCTCAAGCTCGGCCGCTACCGGGTCGTGAAAGAAGTACTTGCCGAGACAGGCCACAACTGGCAGCTACGCACGTTCCGCAGCCAGGTCATCGCCCTGTACGCCGCCCAGACCCGGGCCATCGACTACTGGCACCAGGAAGAACCCCGCAACCCGGACGCACTGATGATGTGGGCCCGCGTTGTCACGCAACGCATGTTCCAACTCCAGCACTCCGCGAACGACCCCAGGGTGATCAACGCGGCCCATCACGCCCGCCGTGCCTGCCACGTTGCCATACGGGCCTGTCCGCAGGATCCGGTGCCACGGGTGGATCTGCTGGCACTGGCGCAGTTCGACGCCGACCCGAGATACCAGCAGAAAGCGGAGCACTGGGCACCCTCGCAGACCGAGGATGCCCTGCCGGAAGGGCCGTGGCCCCTGTTCTGGGCGGTGCGCCAGCGCGATCCGGAAAACCGTGAGGCCTACCAGCGCATGCTCCAGTTCTTCTACGCCCGCGGTGCCGGAGCGCACGTTTTCGCGCAGTGGACGGCGATGCGGGCGGGTGAGTGTTCGAGCCTGCTGATGCTGCCGTTGTACGCATACGCCGAGGACTTCCGGCACCGGCGGAACAGCCAACAGGCCAGCGACTTCACGTACTGGGCGGACCAGCGGGTGCGGCATTACGTGAAGCGAGCGAGAGACGGCTGGTTCAAGTACCTCGATGCCGAGACGTGCAGCTCACCAGCCCTTTCGATCGACCTCAACCTGTTGGCATACGCGCTCACCGTGAGCGGGATGAAAGGCGCCGGCCCCGTCTTCCGGGCCATCGGCCCGTACGCCACCGCTATGCCGTGGCAGACCCTCGATCCCCGGCCCAACTGGGCCGACCGCTTCTTCAAGGCCCGTGACTACGCCCTCAATCAAGAGCCCGTCAGTCACTGAACAGGCGTTCCAGGCCATACCACCTCTCCCCTACGACACCACGAGGACATATCCCCTTGTCTCGAAGAAGAACCGCAGCCCTGCTCGACGATGACGCCGTGCTGATCGCTGAAGGCATCACACCCACGCTGGTCCGCAAGATGGGCGGGTTCGGGAACTATTCCGTTTCCTTCTCCGTCATCTGCATCCTGGCCGGCGGAATGACCCTGTTCGGGTTCGGTCTGCACAACGGTGGCCCGGCCGTGATGGTGTGGGGCTGGGTCGGCATCTTCGCCATGACCCTGGTCCTAGGCGCCTGCCTGGGAGAGGTGACGTCGGTATACCCCACGTCCGGCGCCCTCTACCACATGGCTCACCGCCTCGGAGGGCCCGGCTGGGCGTGGGTGACCGGCTGGCTCAACCTGCTCGGGCTCGTCGGCGCCATCGCCGGCATCGACTACGGCGCGGCGTCCTTCATCGGCGCGTTCGCCAGTCTTCAGTGGGGCTTCGAGCCCACGCCGGAGAACACCATGGCGATCTTCGTGTGTGTTCTCTTCCTGCACGGCCTGCTGAATTCCTTCGGGGTGGGCCTGGTTGACGTGCTGAGCAAGATATCCGTGTGGTGGCAGTTCAGCGGCGTCACCCTCATCGTCGGCGCGCTCCTGCTGGCCCCCGGCGAACGGCAGTCCCCGGCCTTCGTCTTCACCGAGTACTACAACGACTCGGGCATCAGCAACCCGCTGTACGGGGCCGGAGTCGGCTGCCTCATGGCCGCGTACACGTTCTGCGGATACGACGCCTCCGCCCACATGGCCGAGGAGACCACCGAGGCGCAGAAGGCGGCTCCGTGGGGCATGGTCCACGCCATCGTCTGGTCGGGCGTCGCGGGCTTCGTGCTGATCGTCGGAATGCTGTTCGCCATGGAGAGCTACACCGGCACGCTCGGCACAGCCACGGGCGTCCCGCCCGCGCAGATCTTCATCGACGTCCTGGGCACCGGCATGGCCAAGTCCCTGCTCGTGGTCGTCATCGTGGCTCAGCTCTTCTGCGGCAACGCGGAGACCGCCGCCGCCAGCCGGATGGCCTACGCCTTCTCCCGCAACCAGGCGCTGTGGGGCTGGAGACTGTGGAGCCGGGTCAACGCCCGCACCGCGAACCCCACGCCCGCGGTGTGGCTGTGCGTGGGCATTGCGCTGGCCCTGGCGCTGCCGAGCCTGTACTCGCCGACCGCGTACGCCGCGGTCACCGCGATCAACGTACTGGGCATCACCCCCGCCTACGCGATCCCGGTCTTCCTGCGGCTGAAGGCCGGCGACAGGTTCAAGCAAGGCCAGTGGAACCTGGGACGGTTCAGCAAGCCCCTGGGCGTGATCGCGGTCACCTACGTGGTCGTGCTCACCGTCTTCTTCTGCCTGCCGCAGGCCTATCCCCTCACCACACAGTCCTTCAACTACGCGCCGGTCACCCTGGCCGTCGTGCTCCTGCTCGCATGGATCTCATGGATGACCACAGGCAGAAAGAACTACTCCATGCCTCTGCCAGCCTCTACTGCTGAAGACTCCAAGATCGCAGGAGGCATGGTCTGATGACCAGCCAGAATCCCCAGCCCGACCTGACGGCACAGTCCGCGGGACTGCTCTCCGTCGACGAACTCACCACCCTCGTGACCGGTGGGGAGATCACTGCGGTGATGGTCGGCGTCCCGGACATGATGGGCCGCCTCAAGGGCAAGATCCTGGACTCCGTGCACTTCCTGGCCCAACTCCCAGCCGGCCCGGCGATGTGCGCGTACGTCCTCGCCTCGGACGTGGACATGAACACAGCGGGCGGCTTCGGCCTCGCGGGCTGGCACACCGGGTACGGCGACCTCCACGTCGTCCCCGACCAGAAGGCCATCCGACGGCTGAGCTATCTGCCCGGCACCGTCCTCGTGCTCGGTGACGTCGAGAATCCCGACGGCACTGCCGTCGACGTCGCCCCGCGACGGATGCTCCGCGAGCAGCTGAGGGTCCTCCTCGCTCGCCACCAGGTGGAGGTGCGGGTCGGTGTCGAGAGCGAGTTCGTGCTGTACCAGGGCACCGAGGCCCAGATCCGCGACGCCGGGTACCAGGGGATGACGCCCGCCTCGCCGCACAACCTCGACTACGCACTGGAGCACCCGACGGTCTTACGCGCGTTCTTCCACGACCTCCGGGACGCCCTGGCCCAGGCCGGCTCCCCGGTCGAGGCGGTCAAGACCGAGGGAGCGGCCGGTCAGGTCGAGGTGACCTGGCCGTACGGGGACCCGGTCCGGGCCTGTGACGCCTACGCCGTCCACAAGCACGCGGTCCGCCACATCGCCGCCCACCACGGCATGACGTCCACGTTCATGGCGGCCCCGCAGACCGGTGTCGGCTCCGGCCTGCACCTGCACGTATCCCTGTGGCGCGACGGCGTACCGGTGTTCACCCCGCGATCCCATGGCGAACTGCCCGACCTCCTCCACCATTCCGTTGCAGGGCTGCTCGGCGCCCTGCCGCACCTCGCACCGCTGTACGCGCCCACCACCAACTCGTACAAGAGGTACGCCGCCCGCTCCTTCGCCCCCACGAACTTCACCTGGGGAGTAGACAACCGCACCTGCGCCGTACGGGTCGCGGTCCACCGCGAGAACACACGGCTGGAAGTACGGCTGGCGGGCGCCGATGCCAATCCGTACCTCGCCCTCGCCGCCGTGGTCGCGGCGATCAGCCACGGCCTGACCGGGCACCCGAAGCTGCCGGAGCCGGTCATCGGTGACGCGTACACCGACGTCGACTCGCTCCCGGTGCCCCGCACCCTCGACGAGGCACTGACCGATTTCCGGGAGAACCACATCGCCCGGCACGCGTTCGGCGAGGAAGTGCTCGACCACTACGCCCGTGCCGCCGAGATTGAGATCGCCGCAGAGCGCGGTCAGGTCACGGACATCGACCGCGAACGGGGGTTCCTCCGTGCCTGATCTCGCTGCCCGGTCCAAGCAACTGACCGCCCAGCGCACCGCGGCTCCCACCGTGATCAGCCGACTGATCGCTGACAAAGTCATCGGCTCGGTGTCCTCTGTGGGTACTTACGTCCTCGATCCCGCCGACCCTGCCAGCCGGCCAGAGCGAATCGGACCAGATGTGACCGGGCGGGACCGGGTCGAGAAGGTACTGCGGGCCCGGATAGCGAATGGCACCTACCCGGTGGGCAAGAAGATCCCCGCCCTCACACGACTGGGCAAGGAACTCGGCGTCCCTGAGTGGAAAGTCCGCCAGGCCGTCCGACGGCTGGCCGATGCGCGACTCGTCATGATCGTGTTCGGGCGGGGCACCGTCGTGACGGATCCGCGCGCCCCGACGGCCGGGCCTGTCCATCGCGTGAACGTGGGGGACGGTCGCGAGGAGGACTGGGTCATTCCCCGGCCTGGTGTCACACCTGCGGCGCACATCAGGGAAGTCGTGACACAGAGGCTGTCCAACGGAATGTACCCGCCTGGAGGGCGGTTGCCTACCCGAAGGGCACTCGCTGAAGAGTTCGGCGTGAGCGTAAGTGCTGTTCAGAACGCATTCAGGCAGCTCAAGAAGCAGCGCCTCATCTTCAGCCACGTTTCACACAAGGCCCTGTTCGCGGCTCCCGTATCCGAACAGCCGCCCTCTGGAGTCCTTCCCAGCCAGGACTCCGTGTGACTCCCGCGCGCGGCAGCCCCGTCGCAGTCCGCTGCCGCGCGCGGGTTCCGCTCCTTGTTGCCGGGCCTCACCTCCCCGGCCAGGCAGCAAGGAGCCCAGACAGAAGCAAACGAGAATATTTCCCTGGAGAGCAGCACGATGCCCCCTGTTGTCATACGCAACCAAGCCGGCCGCCGGTTCGCGCCGCTCGCGGACCGCTTGAAGACCATCGCAGACGAGACGTTACCGCTGGTCGAGAGCGTCACCGGGCTGCCGCTGCCTGACCCCGTGGTCATCCGGCTGATGCGTCCCCGCGCCTGGTGCTCGGCCCACGCCCGCATGAGGCGGCAGCTCCTGATGGCCGAAAGCGCCGAGTTCTCCATCCCCTGGAGGGACCTGGCCGGGATTTCCGCCGCCCTCAAGGCCGGGAACAAGGAACGCCGCCGGACATGGCCTCTGATCGGAGCCCTGTGCGCGGCGCTCACACCGGATGAGCCGGAGATGATCGTCCTGCCACAGTCACTCCGGGAGGGCGGAGTCCTCGACAGCGAGTCCTTCCTGTTCAAGACCGTCGCGCACGAGGCAACCCACCTGGCGCAGTACGCGGCGTCGGAGGGAAAGATGTGGGCGGCACAGGACACCCTGTTCCCACACCTACGCGGTACGGCGGACCGCGACTACCAGTTCCTGGTGGAGGGCCACGCCCACTGGGCGGACCACCAGGTCACCACCAAGATCCTCGGCGCCCCGGCACCTACGGATGGTCTCAGCCCGCACGCCAGCTCGCGCTTCCGAGCCCTCCAGGATTCCCTCCGGGGCTCAGGAACGCGCGAGTTCCTCGACCGAGCGACGAGCAGCGTCGGCGACATCATCGCCGAACACGGTCTCGACAACTTCAACCAGGTCTGGGCGAGCCCGGACCTGGTGCCCACCACTGACGAGAAGGACGACCCAGCTGCCTGGCTGGCCCGATTCGTATTCCTGAGATCCGCATGACCTGCCGGCGGTCCGTGGCCGCTCCGCCCGTGCCGGACGGCACAAGAGTTCCGGTCGCCTGAAAACTCCCGCGCATGGCAGCCCCGTTGAAGTCCACTGCCGCGCGCGGTTCCCCCTCCCCGTTGCCGGGCCCGCTGCCCCAACGCCCGTCCGGCGACAGGGAGGAACACACCGCAGACACCCTTCGTTCCCCGAGCCTTGACGGTGGCCGGGGAGCAAAGGGGCTGATGAAGTCGATACCTGAGGGACAGGCTTTTGAAATTGTCAACGGTCATTGAGATGCCCAGGTGGGTGGCCGTTGGGTGTCCAGGCTGGTGGCCATCAGAAACCCAGGTGTGTGGCCAGTGGTGTTCCTGGGGGTGGGGGTCAGTTCAAGGGGACCACTCCCTTCCCGGCGAGGGCCTCGGCGAGGCGATGCGAGTCGCCGGTGGTGGTCACGAGGTGAGCGTGGTGCATGAGGCGGTCGGTGCTCGCGCCCGCGAGAGTCTTCGGCATGATCGTGTCGAAGCCTGAGGGGTGGATGTTGCTGGTCACCGCGATGGACCGGCGTTCGTAGGCGGCGTCGATGATGCGGTAGAACGCCTCGGCGGCGTCCTCACCGACCGGCAGCAGGCCGATGTCGTCGATGACGATCAGATCAGCCCGGCAGATCCGGGCGACGGTCCGAGCGGTGGACCCGTCGACCTTCGACTTCCCGATCGCGGCGCTGAGCGTCTCCAGGGTGAACCAGGACACCCGCAGGTCGTTCTCGATCGCGGCCTGGGCCAGGCCCTCGGTGAAGTGGCTCTTGCCCGTCCCCGACGGGCCGGCGATCACCAGATTCTCGGCGCGACCGATCCACTCCAGCGTGATCAGGGAGTTCTGGGTGGGTTCGGGGATCGTGGAGTCCTCGGCCCGCCAGGAGCCAAGGGTCTTGCCGGTGGGGAAGTTCGCCGAGTGGCGGCGAAGCCGCCGGGTGGCCGCGTCCCGGCCGGTGACCTCCTCGGCTATCAGCAGCCGCAACACCTCGGCGGGGTCCCAGCGTTGTGCGCGGGCGGTGGCCAGCACGTCGGGGGCTGCTTTGCGCATATAGGGCAGGCGCATGCGGCGCATGAGCTTGTCGAGTTCCTCGGGGATCGCGGGCGGGCTGGGAAAAGACATGGAGGTGCCGTTCTCTTGGGTGATGTGCGGTCAGAATGCGGTGGCGGGCGGCGTGTTGGCTCAGCGGCCCAGGGCCTGCCAGCCGATGGTTCCGTTCTGGACGGAGTGGGACTCGTCCGCGCGGACGACCTCGCCGGCGGGCTTGCTGTCGGCGATGTGTCCCAGGATCGAGAGCAGGTCGTCGTCGGCGAATCGCCCGGCCGTGGCCGCAAGGCCGAGGGCCTGGTCGACGTGGTCGTTGCCCAGGACGGTGGCCAGCTCGACCGCGCGGGCCATCTTGGCGCGGATGCGGACCGCGCCGGCGGGTCCGGCCTCCTTGAGCCAGCGCCCGGCTCCGGGGCCGATGCCCACGAACGCGATCTCCGCTTCCGAGCGGGGCCGCAGCCTCGGCTGGTGGATGCTGCGGCCGTCGGGATGGTCGGGGTAGTGCTCATCGATGATCTGCGGAACACCCGGGGTGGAAAGCTGGTGGCGCCAAATCTCCGACAGATCACCGGAGTTGGTGCGGGCGGTGATGGAGAGTTCCTCGCCGACCACCCGGCACCACACCTTGGCCCCGGTATAGCCCGGCGGGGTCGAGTAGCGCACCGAGTTGAAGCTGATCGTGCGGTCCGAGCCGACCAGCCTCTCCTCGCCCAGCGCGAGCGCGAGCGGCTCGATGGGCAGGACATGCAGTGTGGTGCGTTCGACGTCCAGACGGCTCGCGGGTATCTGCCCGGTCGCCCGGTGACGGCGCGAGTTCACCGCATCGCACCAGGTCAGGCAGGCATCGGCGAGCTCGGCGAAGGTGTCGTAGGCGGCCAGCAGGTTCGCATCTGTGGGCACCAGGTCGGCCTTCGCGATACGGACCGTGGCCTCCGCACCGCCCTTCGATTCGGGGTCGTAGGGCACGCAGCTGACCACCTGGCAGCCGTAATGCCGGCCCGCGGCGACCATCTGCGGATGACGTACCGGGATCCCGGCGATGTGCTCGACGGTGACCGTCTTCGCGTTGTCGGTCAGTACATACGTCGGCGCCCCGCCGATCCGCCTGAGCGTGGTGTCCAGGCAGGCCACCAGCGTGCCCAACGTGCAGTCCCAGACCGGGATCACGACCCTGAACCGCGACCAGGACAGCCATGCGCAGAACAGCCAGGTCCGTCGGCTGCCGATGCGCGGCCCCTCGCCCCAGTCGAACTGCAGCCACCGGCCCGGCTCGGGTATCCACGGGCGGTACGTTCGGCGCTTGCCCGCCTTCCACGCCAGTTTCGCCGCGTTCACCGCCCGTCTCGTCGAGCGTGCGCTGCCCCGGTAGCCCATCTTCACGAGCTTCTCGTGGACCACATCGGCGCGGATCGTCGCCTTCGACTGCTCGACCCACTCCTCGACCTTCTCCAGGAACGCATCGATCATCTTCGGCCGCGGCTCTCGCTCATAGGGATTGCGCCCGCCGTTGCGGGCCTCGACATACCGCTTGACCGTCTTCGGGTCGTGCCCCGCCAGGGCCGCCGCCGACCAGACCGTCCCCGTCAGGTCGTACGCCTCAAGGATTTCCATAATCTCCGTGTCAGACTTCGTCACAGGACCTCTCCGGCCGGTAGCTGATGCGTGCAAACACCAGCAAACGGTCGGAGGGGTCTCCTCCAGTTAAGGAAGTGATCAGGAACACCACTGGTCAGACGGCCATCCACCTGGAATTCCGGTGGCCATCAGCCTGGACTCGGCTGGCCGCACATCTGGACTTTGCCACGGCCGCCGTCAGAAATCAGGGCCGCCTCCATAAACACCCCGATCTCGGAGTACTCCAACCATGCGCCCGCACGGAGAAAGCGCGCACGAGAACAGGGCCGCAAAACAGAAGGGAAGGGGGCCGAATGAACAGCCTCCCCGCCAGAGAAGAGCGCATCGACCAGGTCGTCCTGGAGTTGTTGTTCGGGTTGACCCAGTTGGCCGCCCGCTTCAACACCCATATCTGTCCTTGGGGCCAGCTCCCCAGCTACGACGCCGAGGCCTTCGCTCCGTTTACCGCCACCGACCAAACGCACCGCTGAGCCTGCGCCATCACACAAACCCTCTTTCTCTCCTCGGCATGACGGTGCCGGGGGCAGAAAGGGGCCCGAACTGAACAGGGAGAAAAATTGAGCAGTCCCAAGGACGAGTTCCGTGTCCTCTCGTGGAATATCGAGCACAACGGGGTGGACAAGGACGGCTCCACCGCGCGCTGGGACCTGGCCATGGACGTCCTGGACGCCATCCAGCCGCATGTACTGCTCCGGCAGGAACTGACACGTGCCGATCGGGACGGCCAGAGCATGGTCTGGAACGAGGCACGCCGGCTCGGCCACCACTTCCCGTTCCTTGCTACCGCCACCCCGGAATCCGCCAACCCGACCGGCGTGTACCTGGACTACGAGGTGTGCCAGCCGACCAACCACTATGAGCACGGCACCAAGCTGTGGCACCCGGTGTGCAACCCGGTTGCCCTGCTCAAGGGCGCCACGCAGGCGTTGAGCCTCGGATCGTTCCACCTCTGTTCATGGGACCCGGCAACACGTGCGACGGAGGCGAAACGGCTGACCACGCTGGGCAAACCGGGCATGGCAGCGATCATCGGAGGCGACGGGAACTCCTACCCACACAGGCTGAACGACCGTACTCCGCTGCCGGATTGGTCGAAGGTCGAGGACCGCAGCCACTACGAGCACCGCACGATCGTCCGGGACGGCAAGCGGATCTCCGACACCGTTGCACACGAGATCCTCTGCGGTGAGCACGAGGGGCACCCACCCGTCTTCGTCGACCTGGCGTACTACGCCGCGACCGAACTCGGTCAGGAGACAGCCCTCAACCCGACGGCGTCGCTATGGAAAACCAACCAGGGATCACGCCAGCGGATCGACTGGGTACTTGCGACACCGCAGGTCGCGGGCTGCCTGACCAGTCTGCGGGTCGTGGTCAATGATGACGTGATCGCGGCCTCCGACCACCCCCCGGTGCTCGCCACGTTCAGCTTCTCCGCTCTGCGCCGTGTCCTGTCCTCCGAGACTGCCGGCGCTCGGGTTCGCCAGAGTTCTGCAGCGGCAGGCAACGCCGACGCCTTCGCGTCCTTCACCGTTGAGGGGTCGGCATGAGAGCGCGCGCCGCGACCTGGAATATTAACGGCGTCTCGGGGAAAAGCCTCAGCCAACAGGCGAAGGTCCTCGCGAGCCTCGAAGTGGACATGCTCACCTTGCAGGAGTGCAGGCGGTGGGACGAGGACGAGCGGAGCCGGCTGGCGTCGATGGCCTACGCACTGGGCCTGGCACCGGTTGACATGGCGCCCTCCCATGTCGGTGATGGCCGCAACTTCACCACGATGCTCTACCGGCCTTCGAAATTCCGTCTGATGGGTTGGCGGCAGCTGGCCGAAGGCATCTTCCACCATGCACTGATCCGGGCTCGGTTCCGTCCCGTCGACGAGGCGGAGGACGAGCGCAGCGAGTTCCTGGCCTTCGGCACTCACCTGAGCTGGACCGACGGCGAGACCCGACTGAGGGAAGCCCGCTGGATGACCGACTACGCCGGAGATTTCCCTGGCGTGCCACCCCGGGCACTGCTCATGGGCGACATGAACTGCCCCAGCCCGATGTTCGACCACGCTGACTGGACCCAAGTTCCGAAGAATCTGCGATCACGCTACTTGATCGTGCGGGACGACGGGACGACGGGACGACGGGACGTTCGGGGACGCCGACACCCGGGCCATTCAGGTGCTCCTGTCCTCCGGCTGGCAGGACCCCGAGATGCTCACCGGCAGGCCCCGATCCGAGACCGTCGGCTACTACTACGCCAACGAACCGGTTCCGCTGCGCTTGGACCACATCCTCGTGCATGGCCTGCCGGTGCACGACTACCGCACCCCGGACACCGGGCGCCTGTCCGATCACCGTCCCGTCGTGCTCGATGTGGAAGTGGGAGCGGGCGTATGACTTCCACGATTCCCGCACCAGAGCTCGTCCAGCCCGCCGGTGCCCCTTCCACGCCCCAACTCCGCCCCGACGACGCCATGGCCGCTCCGTTACCGGACCGGCCGGCACGCCGCGTTGTCGTGCACGTGGTCGGGCTGCTGCTGCTTGGCTGCTACTGGTCATTGGCCAGGGGTGTGATGGCCGTCGGTGCCATGTACGGCGTGCAGTGGTCGGCGCAGGATGTCCTCCGGATCGGCCTTGGCCAGGTCGGTGCCTCCATGGTCCTGTTCTTCTGGCTCATGTGGATGGTCATCGCCCGGACCGGTCTTAGCCCTCGGGTCTCCAACCGATCGCGCCTGCTCCAGCGTTCGGCCGCTGCCGCCTGCGGCATAGCAGCCATGTACTCGGCAATTCCCACCTCCAGTACGCTCGCACGTTTTGCGGGACAGATGATCTTCGCCTGTGTACTCGTGTGGCTGACCGTCGAGGTGACCCGAGCCCACGGAGTCTCCCTCGGCGGCAAGCTCCCTGCCACGCCCGCCCAGCGGCTGCGCGACTGGAAGATCGGCTGGATGGCCTTCGTCGTCTGTGTCGTATCAGGAGCGGCGGCTGCCCTGATGGACAGCCTCATCCGCTGGGCCGGGATCGAAGGCATACCCGTCATGCAGGGCGATCAACTGTCCGTCCTCGGTATCGACAGTCCCGGGAAATTTGCCCTCGCCCTCGTGAGGACGGTGGCGATCGAGGACGTAGTGGTAGTTGCGGCCACGACCGCACTGCTGACGGCCGCACGCCGTCCCGCATGGGAGGTCTACACCCTTGCAAGCGTCATCGAAGTCCTCATGCACGCCTACACCGGGCTCCCTGCGATCATGGCGGTCCTCTTCGCTGTCGGCCGCGTCTGGCTGTACCGGCGTTATCGGAGTCTGCTGCCCCTCATGGCCGCCCATGCCGTCTTCGATGTCAAAGGCGGCGATCTTCCACTGCTGGACCTCGACTACGTGTACCGGCTCGTGCTGGTGCTTCTTGTCTGGGCCGTATTCATCTGGATCAGCCACCGGCTGATGACTGCCGCCGCTACCGAAGCCCATTCGCCGCCCACGAGCTGGCTGCGCCCTCGCCAACCACGCTTCCTTGATCTGGAGAAGGCATGTCTGAGTCGTCCAACGAGGCGCACGTACCCGAGCCCGCGTAGGCGGCTCGATCCGCGACATCTCCGGCCACACGAACCGCTCGTTCGGAGCCGTCCGTCGCAGGCCTTTGGACGCCGGTGTGAAGTTGCGCGGGCGCGGCTGAACACGCAACCCGGACGGACCGGTCTGTGAGACCCCCGGCGCGGAGGGAGCACGGCCCCAGCCGCCCCTTGCCACAGAGGCAGGTCAGCACTCCGTGTCGGGATTCCGCACCACCCCGGACCCATTCGCTTCGAGGAAGAACACCATGCGCAAGTCGCCTTCCGCCGAGGTGGCCGTATCCACCGCAGGCGTTCCGCACGCGCAGGATCGGACAAGATCCTCGGCCGTCTGAAGCTCCCGCGCGCGGCAGCCCCGCGAATTGTCGGCGGCGGCTGAACCTGGACCCAGTCTGGACAGGTGAAATCTGACCCGGGTGTCTTCGGTTCGGTCGTTTCAGTCGTTGTCGGTAGTGGCGGGGACGCGTCCGAGTTCGCGTCCTCGCATGCGGAATGAGTCGCCTTTGAGGGAGTGGACCTCGGCGTGGTGGACGAGGCGGTCGATCATGGCGGCGGCGACGGTCTCGTCGCCGAAGACCTCTCCCCAGCGTCCGAAGGGTTTGTTGCTGGTGACGATCACGGACGCGCGTTCGTATCGGTTCGAGATGAGCTGGAAGAACAAGTTCGCGGCCTCGGCTTCGAAGGGGATGTAGCCGACCTCGTCCACCACGATCAGCGGGTAGCGGCTCAGCTTGGTGAGCTCGGCCTGGAGCCGTCCGGAGTGGTGGGCGGCGGCCAGGCGGTCGACCCACTCGGCGGCGGTGGCGAAGGCGACGCGGTGTCCGGCCTGGCAGGCGCGGACGGCGAGGCCGATCGCCAGGTGTGTCTTCCCAGTGCCCGGCGGGCCCAGAAAGACGGCGTTCTCCTTGCCGGCGATGAAGTCCAACGTGCCCAGATGCGCGAGCTGTTGTCGCGTCAGGCCGCGCAGATGGGTGACGTCGAGCTCCTCGATCGTCTTGATCGCGGGGAAGCGGGCGGCACGTACTCTCGCCTCGCCGCCGTGTGATTCGCGGGCGGAGACCTCGCGTTGGAGGCAGGCGACGAGGTATTCGGCGTGGGTCCAGGACTCCTTGCGGGCGCGTTCGGCGAGCCGGTCGGCGGCGTCCAGCAGGGCCGGGGCCTTCATCGCGCGGGCGAGGAAAGCGAGGTCGGCGATGGTCTGGGAGCCGGTCCTACGGCCCGCTCCGGTGCTTTCGGCCGGGGCACTGGTGGTGCGAGGCATCAGCCGGCCTCCCTGTCGCCGCCGCCTTCGATGACGGTGAACAGCCGGTCATAGGCGCCGAGTTCGCGTTGCTCGACCTCGACGAGCGGACCGGCCTCGACCCGGGCGGCCTGCTGATGGCGGGCTTGCCCGCGCATCGTCTGGCCCGCAGCGGCGTGATCGGGATCGGTGAGGGTCTGGTGGCGGGCCCAGCAGCGGGGGTGGCGGGCGACGATCACGCCGCCGGGCGCCAGCGCGATGACTTCGTCGTTGTCGGTGAGCACGGTGACGGTGCGTCCGATCGCCTCGGGGTGCACGGAGTAGTCGTTGGTATCGACGCGGACGTAGTGGTCACGCCCGATGCGGGTCTGCATCCGCCACCAGGCGGGCGGGTCGACGGGCGGCAGGGTGAGCATCCCGGCCCGGTCGGTCTCCCAGCGGTCGGTGGGACGGGCCTGCAGGGTGCGGTGCAGGCGCCGGTTGGCGACCGCCAGCCAGGTGGTCAGCTGGGTGTTGAAGTCGCTGGGGCCGCTGAACGTGCGGCCGGGCAGGAACGAGGTCTCGAGATAACCGTTCGCGCGTTCGACCAGCCCTTTCGCCTCGGGGTCACGGGGCCTGCAGAGGTAGATCTTGGTGGCGAGCAGGCCGGCGAACGCGGCGAACTCTGCGGTGAGCTTGCCGCGGCCGACCCCGGCCTCGTTGTCCCAGACCAGCGTTTTGGGCACGGCGCCCCACCCGTTCAGCAGCCGCCAGTGCCCGTCGATCAGGTCGCCGGTCGTGCGGGAGGGCAGCATCCGTGCGGCGATCACCCGCGAGTAGCCGGACACCATGACCAGCACCGGCGGTCGCCCCGTCTGCCCGTAGCCGAGCGGGATGTCCGCGTCGGGGAACCACAGGTCGCACTGGGCCAGCTCGCCCGGCTGATAGGTCGTGCGGGAGACCGGATCGACGGGAACGTAGGCGGGCCGCAGTTCCCGCACCCGCTCCTTGAGGACCGTCATCCCGCGCTCCCATCCGATCCGCTCGGCGATCACGGTGGCGGGCATCGTCGGGGTCTCCCTGAGCAGCTCACGGATCTGCACCTCGACCGCGTCGACCACCGAGCCTTTGGCCGGCCGCTCGTACTTCGGCGGCCGGTCACTCGCCAGTGCACGTTTCACCGTGTTCTTCGAGATGCCCAGATGCCGGGCGATCGCCCGGATCGGCATCTGCTCGGCCCGGTGCAGCCTGCGGATCTCTGCCCAGTCCTCCACGCGGATCACCCTTCCCTCCTGACCTTCCGATCAAGATCAGGTTCAGGCGAAGACCACCGCGAGGGTCACTTTTGATCCGCCGTCAGAGGGTCAGAATTCAGGCGTCGCCGAGACGAATCCCTTGTGCCGCGCGCTGGTTCAACCCCTCGTCATCGAGCGATGTTCTGACTCCCCGCTCGCCGACGGGACGCGGGCGCTTCGTTCCCCGGACCGTCGGTGATTCAGGGAACGAAGGGCCGGCTTCCGGTCCTGTGTCGCCGTGTTGGGGCACAGCGACACAGGATCCGGTACTCACCAATCCAGCACCCATCCGATGGAGACCACCGTGACCAGCGGCGAACCCTACACCGAACCCGTCAATCAGATGGGCACCGGTGCCCACGCCGAAGAGCGCCGACGCACACACGCGAGCGACGCCCCGCCCTGGCACCAGCACCTCAAAGAACTGCCCGTCTACACACCAGGCGTACGGCTCACCCACGACGACCGTGCGCGGTACGCGTACGCGGTCACCGCCGCCCACCGCGCGGGAGGATCCATGCTCGGCATCGCCGCCTTCCTGGGCTGCCCCTTCGCACTTGTGCACCGGCTCGTCGACCTTGGGAAAGGCTTCGACGAAGCGAGCGAGGCCCATCGGGTGGAAACGGTCCTGCGGTCCCGCATCGCCGACGGCACCTACCAGGTCGGTGACGTGCTCCCCTCACGGGAACGGCTGTGCGTAGAACTCGGTGTCCTCAACGACTCCGTGCGACGGGCTCTGGCCCGACTGGTCCATGCCGGACTCACCCTCGGCATCCCCGCTCTCGGCACTGTGGTCATGGACCCCGACACCCCGCCCCCCGGATCCACCCTCCAGGTACGCAAGCGATCGGGGCAGATACAGACCTGGACCCTGCCGAGTACCGAATCCCCACGCATCCGGGATGTGATCACGGGGCGGATCAAGGACGGCACCTATCCGGAAGGCAGCAGGATCCCCGGCACCAAGGCGCTCACCGAGGAATTCGGCACCACCGACGGCACGCTCAAGTCCGCCCTCAGACCGCTGAAGAGACTTGGAATCCTCAGCGGCACCCGGCAGGAGGGGACGTTCGTCCACTCCTCGGCCCTCGGCTTGCTGACCGAGGCGCTAAAAAAGGGGGAACTCAGGATGCGCAACAAGCCATGCGTCGCACCCTGAATCCAACAATTGCCGATTTGATCACGGCTCTTGAAGAGGTCGCACCGTTTCCTCGAAGCGGATCGCATCATCAGGTACTGCACGGACCCGTGTGCGGTCCGAACTGGCGGGGTTCTGCCGATGGGTTACGCGGCGACTTGGTCCAGCAGTTCGCGGACCCCCTCAGCGTGCGGGTACGCCTCGAACGCCGGAACGAGATCACGCACGAGGCTGACGCACCGCGGGGCACCGATGCGCTGGGCGACCTGAAGTGCTTCCAGCGCGGCCGAGGCCGCGCGTTCGGGTTCTCCCAAGTCGAGGTGACTGCGGGCTTCGTAGGCGCGGAAGACGCCACGGGTCTTGTCGCGGCTGGGTGGCAGCAGCTTCCGGCCCTCGCGGATGAGCTGGTGGGCGCGGTGGGTGTCGCCCAGGTCGAGCAGGGCCTGGCCCGAGTCGACGGCCAGATCGGCGCTGGACATCCACGCGCACCACGCCGGTACGGGTTCCCCGGACGAGGCATCGAGAAGGCGCTCGGCTGCAGTCAGGGCCCGCAGGGTGGCGCGCTGCTCGCCTTGTGCCGCCAGCGCCCGGGCGAGCCGGAGGTGGAGCAGGGACCGGGCAGCGGGGTGCCGGGTCCCGGAAAGGGCGCGTTCGAGAATGCCGGCGGCCGTGCGCGGATCGTCCCGCCAGGAGGCCTGGTAGGCGAGGTCGCCCAGCAGCGCCGCGCCCATGTCGCGGTCGCCTCCCGTATGGGCGCTGTGCAGGCCGGCGATCCAGTACTGGCTCGCCTCGGCGTGCAACCCGTAGTCGAACCGATGCCAGCCCACCGTCTGGCTCAGGCTTGCGGCGAGTGCGTGAAGGCGCAGCTGGACCGGCCGGTTGTACCGGCTGCCTTCGATGATGTCCGTGACCGTGGTCAGGAGCGCGTCAACCAAGGGCGCGGTGTGCTGTCGCTGTTCAGGCGCCTGGACGGTCAGGCGGGCGCTGGTCTCTTCGAGCAGGGAGACCAGTTCCTCCCCAACAGGTTTCGTACCGTGTGCCGGATCGCTTGTCACGGCCCAGATATCGGGCGATGCCCAGGTGGTGGCCAGAGTGACCAGGGCACTGCCGGAGATTGCGGTCAGGAAGGTACGGCGGGAGCGGGAAGAGCGTTCCATGGTCGTTCGCAATGCCTCTCGGAGTGCGGTGACCGAACTGGCTGGACCGAGCGGGATCACCATGCCGCCAACTCCCGGCAGCCAGTTGGGCCACGAGCGAGGATCAACTGCTCCGGCAGGGACCTGGAGTACCTCGGCGATGTAGGCCTGCGAGTCGGCATCGGGCGTGACGCCCTCTGCCTCCCACTTGTAGACGCGTTGCTTGGTCGCACCCGATCGCAGACCGCGGCGTTCGGCAGCGCCGCGGATCTCCCGGGCGAGATCAACTCCTGTCATCCCGCGCGCGATCCGGGCCTGCGCCAGCGGGTGCGTCTTCTCGGCCACGCTGTCATCCAATCACCGGTGCCTGCGCTGAGCGTAGCCGCGAGCGCGTCGGGATTACCGGGGGATGACCGTCAACTCCTTTTACGGCACGCGCAGTTGCCCGACACTCGATCACTCCAGCGACCAGGAGCTGGCCCCCAAGGCGGTCTCGGCCAGCACCCATGGGCCGAGGGCCTTGTCTCCATCACCAGTACGCCGGACTCCGGCGTCGCGTGCATGCATCGTGAAGGGAACTCAGTGATGCAGCAGTCACCGCTCATCGGCACAGTCCCGGCCCCCGCTGACGACTTCGCGGCCAGCGGGTTCCAGGTACGCGTGGACCTGGGGCAGCATTTCCTGCGTTCACCCGAATCCGCTCTCCGGCTCCTGGAACGGGCGGAGATACCGAGCGGAGCCCAAGTCCTCGAGGTTGGCGCGGGCCTGGGCACGTTGTCCGCGACGATCGCCGCGGCGGGCTACCGCATCTGGGCGGTGGAGAAGGACCACCGGCTGAAGCGCCAACTGGAGCGGCAGCTCGGCGAGTTCGGCGACAGCGCCCGGGTCACGATCGACGACGTCCGTCACGTTGATCTCGACCAGGGGTTGGAGGCGGGGAGCACGCTGGTGTCGATCATGCCGTTCGCCCCGGAGTTGGCGGCCGCTCTGGTCCGCCATGTGTTCGGCTCTCAGCGGCTGGTGCGGGGCCTGGTGGTGATGCCGATCCTGGGCGCCGAGCAGCTGGCGGCCGACGGGGGTGTCGGCCTGCGGGTCGAGGAGGTGGACGGCATCGCGCGGGCGAACTTCTACCCTCCGGCGCCGTCGGTCCTGCGCGTGGTGGCCATTGAGAGGACCCGGCCATGCTCGAAGTGATCGCCACCGGCTGCTTCCACTCCGCTCTCCCCGACGGCCGCTCCGCGTTCGCCGCCGTCCGGTCGGCGAAGGCGAAGGGCGCTGTGGTCGTCGACGCCGGGGACTTCTTCTCCGGCAGCGCCTTCCACACCTTCTCCCAGGGGCGGGTCGAGGAGCGCCTCCTGTCGGAGCTGTACGACGCCGTCGTGCCCGGCAATCATGATCTTCCCGATCTGATGCGGCTGCGGGATCCGGATCGCTTCCCGCCGGTGGTCTGTGCCAACCTCCGCCCTCCGCCCGCGTTTGCGGGCCGCTGGGTCAGCGGCCTGATGCTGGAGCGTGGCGCGCATCGTCTGGGCGTCGTCGGCTATCTGGGGCGGCAGGCCTTCGAGACGATCCCCGCCCATGAGCGGGCCGATTTCACGTACTGCGACCCGACCGCAGAGCTGATCGGCGCGGAGGCGGCCCGGCTGCGGGAGGCCGGCGCCGACATCGTCATCGGGGTCAGCCACACGGGTTTCCTCGCCGACGTCGCCGACCAGGAGACCGGCTGGCCGCTGCCTGTGGTGGTGGCTTCCCACTGCCACTCGCCGTGGTCGCACTGGACGGAGACCGGCCGGCACGTCGCGAAGCCCCCGGCCGCCGGAACGGGCCTGCTGCGCATGGTCCTCAGTCCGTCCGGTTCCCACCGGGTCACCCAGGAGACCTGCCCTCCCTCCGCGTCGTCCGGCGACGGCCTGGAGGCCGACCTGGAGGCGTACGAGGCGTGGGGTCAAGAACTTCTCGGCACTCTGGAGGCACCGCTGGCGGACCGCCGCGACGTCGCCCGCCGTCTCGCCGACCATGCCCGCCGCATCCTCGGTGCGCAGACGTTCGTGCTCAACCTCTACACCCTACGCAGCGGTCTGCCGCAGACCGTGACGCGCCGGGACCTGATGGCCTGCGCCCCATTCGACAGTGACCTCGTCGTCCTGGACGCCCCATGCCCGCTCGACGTCCTGACGGCCCGTTCTCACGCCGTCGGCGAAGAACTCCTCACCGCCACCTCCGACTCTGCTCAAGGTCCGAGCCCGGTCGTGACCACCGGCTATGTCGCCGACCGCCTCGGCTTGCCCGCCCACCCTGTCCATCCCCCGCGCACCCTGCGCGACACCCTCACCGATCTCGTTCGGAGTCCTCATGAGTGATGTGCTGACCTTGAAAGGCCGCGAACTGACCAGCGGCCCGCACGCACCTGGCCAATTCGCCGACGCCGTCACCGGTCCGGGCGCGGGCCGAGCCCTGGTCCAGTTCGAGGGACGGGACCACCCGCTGAACCTGGAGCTCAGCTTGAGTCTGCTCTCCAGCCTCGGCCCCGTCGTGTCCGTGTATCCGGGCGACGGCTGCTGGAGCGACCTGGCGGTCAGCCTGGCCGCCGACCCCGGGCGCACGCATGGCATCGGGGAGAACCGGCTGCACGTCGACCTCGTCGACCGTGACCGGCTCCCTCGCTACATCGCCCTGTATTGCGTCCGCGCCGACCCGCTGGGTGGCGGGGCATCGGCGCTCGCCGACCTCTGGCAGGCCGCCGACGCGCTGTCGAACGCCGACCGTGCGCTCCTGACCGAGTCGGCCTTCTCTTACTATGCCGACGCTGACGTGCACGGCGTCGGCGAGAGCCTGGACCGGTTCCCCGTCCTGCCGCCCCGGATCGACGGCAATGAGCCAATCCGGTTCACCGCCAAAATGGGCCCGCACCTCGATCTCGGCGAACTCCTCGACGCCGAGGAGCCCCAAGCGGTCGCAGCCGCGTTCGGCCGGTTCGTCGACACCGTCTATGCCTGCCGCTCGACCATCCGTCTGCAGCCGGGCGACCTGCTCGTCGTCGACCAGCACCGCTACGCGCACGGCCGGATGCCGCTCGGCGACGGCCAGGACCGCTATGGCGCCGACGAGCGGAGGCTGCTGCGGCAGACGTACGTCGGTGCGGGAGCAGTCGGAGGCACGCGATGATCCTCACAGGCCCCGCGATCCGCGAGTCGGTCGAGGCCGGGCGCATCACGATCGCCCCGTTCGACGCGGATCTGCTGAACCCCAACAGCTACAACTACCGCCTCGGCAGGACGCTCAAGCAGATCATCAGCGATCCGACCGACCCGACGCGCCCGGCCGAGACGGCCGTCATCGAGCTGCCCGAAGAGGGGTATGTCCTGCGTCCGGGCGTCGTGTACCTGGGCGCGACTGTTGAAACCCTCGGCAGTGCCGAGTTTGTGACGAGCCTGATCGGCCGTTCCTCGCTCGGTCGGCTGGGCATGTTCTTGCAGATCTCCGCCGACCTCGGTCAGCTTGGCCCCGCTCACCGGTGGACGCTGGAGATCAAGGTGGTTCAGCCGCTGCGGGTCTACCCGGAGATGAGGATCGGGCAAGTCAGCTTCTGGGCGCCGGTCGGGGGCCGTCTGCTCTACACCGGGCACTACGCCCACATCAGCGAGCCCGCCCCGTGTTCCCCGGCCGTGGCGGCCGGGGTCGGCGCGGCACTGGTGCGGCAGGAGGTGGCTGCATGATCCTCACCGGTCCCGAGATCGAGGCACAGGTGAAGACCGAGGCCATCCGCATCAATCCCTTCGACGCCGGGCTGCTCCAGCCGAACTCCTACAACTTCCACCTGGGCGAGCGCATCGGCTGGTACACCTGCGAGGTCCTCGACTGCGCCCGCGAGAACCCGTTCGAGGCGCACACCATCCCCGGCGAGGGCATGGTGCTGGAGCCGGACCGCATCTACCTGGCCTCCACCCGCGAGGAGATCGGCAGCGACTCCTATGTGCCGATCATCCGCGCCCGCTCGTCGGTCGCGAGACTGGGTCTTTTCGTGCACTGCACCGCCGACCTCATCGACATCGGCTCCTACGGGCAGCTCACCCTGCAACTGCACGCCGTGCAGCGCGTAAAGATCTACCCGGGGCTTCTCATCGGACAGGTGACCTTCTGGGTCCCTCTAGGGGAGATCGTCCTCTACGACGGGAAGTACCAAGGGTCCGAGGGGCCGCGGCCGTCACTGGTCCATCGCGACTTCGAGGCCCGGTGACGCCCGTGTCCACTACCTCCTCCAGCGCCTCGGCGGAGCGGGTGGTCGCCGTGGTCGCCCACCCGGACGACGCCGAGTTGCTGTGCTACGGCACGCTACGCACGGCCCGCGAGGCCGGTGCAGAGGTGTCAGTCGTCGTCGTCACCCACGGCGTGAACGGCGTATCGGTCGCCGACGCCGTCACCGGACGTCAACTCACCGAGGACGAGCGGGAGAAGGAGGTCACCGCCGCCTGGCACGACACCGGCGTCGACGTGGTCTTCCTCCACCTCACCGATGGCACGCTGGTCGCCGACCTCCACCTGATCTCCCTGGTGGAGGCCGAGTTGAACCGGCTTCAGTGCACGCTCCTTATCACCCACAGCCCGCGAGCGGCCAACGACCATCAGGATCACCTTGCCGTCGCCACAGCCGCCGCGAACGCCGGCGCCCGCGTGCCGACCTGTCACACCGTGCTCCACGGCGAACCCCACGCCCCCCGCTCCGGCTTCAGCCCCACCGTCCTCGTCGACATCACCGACGTCGTCGACGACAAGGTCTGTGCCCTGAACGCGCACCACAGCCAGGGCGGGCGCTGGTACCTGACCGAGGAGTACACCCGCCACCGCGCCGCCCAGGCCGGATGGTCACTCCGCCCCTCAGCCGCGGCTGCAGGGCGCGCCTTCGAGGCTTTCGAAACCACCCTGCTCACCCTCACCTTCGCTCCCTCGCGAGAGGACGCCCGGCCTTGATCTACATCGAACAGCCGCCGTTCGCCCCGTGGTTGGGGTTCTGCGAGGCCCTGCTCGGCTGCGACACGGTCGCCTTCTACGACGACGTGCAGTACACCCGGGGCGGGTGGCAGAACCGCAACCGCATCAAGACCGCCGACAAGATTACCTGGTTGACCGTGCCGGTCGTCCGGGAGACGGGCCAGCTCATCAAGGACACCCGGATCGCGCCCGCCTTCGACCCCGACTGGCTGCTGCGCCAGATCCGCCTCGCCTACGCCCGCACCGCCCACGTCGAGGAGGCTCTGAACGTGCTGCGGCCGGCGCTGACGGCTGGCCATGAGTACCTGGCGGACCTGAACATCGACTTGATCACTGCCCTTGCCACCGCGCTCGGCTCCCCGGCGCGTCTGCTGCGCACGTCCCAGATGAAGGTCACCGCCGACGGCAAGACCGAGCGGCTGGCCCAGATCTGCGCGGTTGCCGGGGAGCGCGTGCTGTGGGCCGGATCCGGCACCCGCGGCTACCTCGACACAGGCGAGCTGGGACGCCACCGGGTGTCTGTGCGGTGGAACGAGTTCGCCGACCGGCACCCGCAGTACGTCCAAGCGTGGCCCCGCCAGGGGTTCGTGCCGGGCCTGTCCGTCATCGACGCGGTGTGCGCCCTGGGGTGGGCAGGCACCGCCGCGCTGTTGCGCACCTCGTTCGAGGCCTACCTCCCGCACGCCGAGAAGGGAAGCGCGGCATGAACCGTCCGCTGATCATGACCGGGATCGACCTGCCGTTAGAGCCCTCGTGCGGGTCGACCATCTGGTGCAGCGACGTCTACCAGCGGCTCACCGCCGACTTCCGGGTGCTGTACCTGGGCCTGCCCGGCAGCGGCACCTGGAAGCACCACTTCCTCGAGACCGCCCTGCTCGCCGCCGGCAAACAGCCCTACGGCCCGGCCTTCGACGCCTACGCGGCCCAGCTGACCGACGAGGTCGCCGACCTGATCGGCGCCCACCGGCCGGACCTCATCCACGCCCAGCACCTCGGGTTCGGCCTCGCACTCGCCTTCGCCCGCGCGGCCGGCACCACCCCGGTGGTGTCCGTCGCGCACGGCACCGACGTCATCGCCGCCGCCGAAAGCGCGCAGGCCCTCGACGTGTTCACCGAGGTCGTGGCCGCCAGCACTAAGGTGATCGTCCCGACCACGGCCATGGGCTTCGAGGTGGACCGGCTCACCCGCCACGCCTACACCGACCGGCTGACAATCGTCCCCTGGGGTGTCCCGCTCCCGCCCGCGCCCACCGCAGCACCGACATCGGGGCACCGGCTGAACCTGCTCCACGCCGGCCGTCTCGACGCCAACAAAGCCACCGCCATCGGGATCGAGGCCCTCGCCCTCACCCGAGAACGGCATCACCTCACCGTGATCGGCAGCGGCAGCGAGCTGCCCGGACTGCAAAACCGCACCCGCACCCTCCGCCTGGGCGAGCGGGTCACCTTCGAGCCGTTCCTGCCGCGCGAGGAGCTGTGGGAGAGGTTCGCCGGATTCGACGCGTTCGTGTTCACCACTCGCCAGCTGGAGGCCTTCGGACTGGTCGCCGTCGAAGCCCAGGCTCACGGACTGCCCGTCCTCTACGGCGACCTGCCCGGCCTGGACCACACCCTCGGCGACGGCGGCATGGCCTACCAACCCGGCGACGCACCGGCGCTCGCCGCACTCATCGACCGCGTGGCAGCCGACGAGGCGCTGCGCCAGGACCTGCACAGCGCGGCTGCGGCCAACGCCCGTCGGCACGACCTCGCCAACACCGTCGCAGAGCTGACCCGCCTGTCCCGTTCCGTGATCGAGGGGCGCCGATGACCATCACTGCCCTGTATGCCAGCCGAATCTGGCCCCCGGTCCGACCCCGGGCCATCGACGGCACTGCTGGAACGCTTGACCTGATGTACGGCCTGGGCCTGATGGCCCGCACCGGCGCGACAGGCGTCCACACCCTCCTGCCGCTCGGGCTGCGCGTCCACGACCGGCTGTCGGCGATCACCCGGCAGGCTTTCGAGGACCTCGGCGCGCACACCTTCGCCGCCCCCACCCTGCAGAGCCGTCGGTTGTGGGAGGAGACCGGACGGTGGGACGCCTACCAGCGAGAAGGCGCCCTGCTGACCGTGCGCAGCTCCAGCGGCGAGGAAATGTGCCTCGCGCCGACCTCGGAGGAGATCACGGCCGCTACGGTCCGCGAGCACCTGCGCTCCTTCCGGGACCTGCCCGTACGGCTCTTCCTGAACACGAGAAAATTCCGGGACGAACTCGCCCCCCGCGGCGGACTCATGCGAGGCCGCGAGTTCACCATGGCCGACGCCTACACGGTCGACACGTCAGCCGACACGATGCGCGAGTCGGTGGACTTCCTCAACAACGCCTGCACCGCCGCCCTGACCGGCATGGGACTGAGCGGCGTGTTCCAGGCGCCGGCCGACGGAGGCGCCATCTCCGCCGGGCCCAGCACCGAACACCTCGTCCTGTCCGGTGCCGGGCAGAGCACCATCGTGGCCTGCAACCACTGTGGCAACCGCGGCGACGGAGCCGTCACGCCCGCGCGTCCCGCGCCGGCCCCTGCTGCTCCGGTCGTCAACGTCATCGGCTTCATCCTCACCTTCCCCGACGGCCGCATCCAGCCGGCCGCCGTAGCCGTCCGCTCCGACCTTCAGGTCAGTGCCCGCAAAGTCGCCGCCGCCACCGGCGCCTCGCGCGTCGTCCTTCTCAAGCCGCAGGACCTTCCCGGCTTCTTCGGCAAGGAGGCCGGAACCCTCACCCCGTGGGATGCCGCCAGTCCCGACACCTTCCTGCTGTTCGACCACTCCGCCGCCGACCTGGACGAGTTCGCGATCTCGGACGGAGCCGAGGGTCTGCGTACGGGCATGAACTGGGGAGGAGATCAGCACTTGCGCGCCCTGCAGCCCCTCGGCCACGATCTCGCCGACGCCGCGGACGGCAGCCGATGCACCCTGTGCCCCGGCACTCACCGCGCCGTACGCGCCGTCGAAGTCGCCCATGTCTTCGAGCTGGGCACCCAGTACTCCCAGCCCCTGAAACTCACCTTCACCGACCGCACCGGACACCACGCCACCCCGTGGATGGCCTGCTCCGGCATCGGCATCACACGCTGCATGCAGACCGTCGCCGACCTGCACCGAGACCAGCACGGCCTGCGCTGGAAGCACGGAACCGGGCCGGCCGACATCCACCTCGCCGTGCTCCGCGCCGACCAGCCGCACATGCGCGAACATGCCGACCGGCTCGTGAAAGACCTCGCAACCCGGGGCCTGAGTTGCTTCGTCGACGACCGGCCCCTGCACGCCGGAGAGAAGCTCCGCTACGCCCGCCTGCTGGGGCTGCCGTACACCGCCGTGCTCTCCCCCGACCGCCCCGCCCAGGAGATCGAGGTCATCAGCCGCTGGACTGGACGCACTACCACCGTTACTGAATCCAGCCACATTCCCCCGATCATCACCGGCGGATAAGACCAGGAGCCCGCAACCAGTCATCTGGAAATAGCGTCGTCGGAATACCCCGTCTTGGCGGCGCTATTCGGCATGCTCGCACGCAGAGACTCGCCCGCCAATTCAAGCAAGTGAGCGATGGCGAAAACCCTGACGAGATTCCGGCGATCGGTTGACGCCCCGACGCGGCGACCCCTAGCTTGATACCCATCACAGCAAACGGGTCGTAGCTCAACGGTGGAGCACGGCAAAAGCATTGCCAAGGAGCCTGGTTCAAGTCCGGCCGACCCGACCAGCCCAGTCGCCGCTCCGCGCCCGATGCGATCCTCGACAGGCACCGGGCACGCGATAGCACTGAAGAAAACACCGACCGCCAGCACAACAAGATCACGCAAACCCGGAAACGGTATTGATGATAATTGCAATCACCGGCGGCGGCAGCGCCGGTCACGTCGTTCCCGCTCTTTCCGTCGCCGCCCAGCTCACCGCACAGGGCGCGAACGAACTCGTGTACTTCGGGCGCAAGGGAAGCATCGAGAACGAGTACGCGGACAAGGCCCATATCCGTTTCTGTTCCGTGCCGTCCGCCGGATTGACGCGCTACCGCTCGTTGGGCAACCTGCGGATGCCCTTTACCGTCCTGCGCGGCATCGGCGCCGCATGGCGGGCCATGGGGCGCGAGCGCCCCGACGTGGTGTTCTCCAAGGGCGGCTACGTCACCGTCCCTGTGGGCATCGCCGCCTGGCTGCGCCGGGTCCCTGTCGTGATCCACGAGTCCGACCACTCACTCGGACTCGCGAACCGGATCCTCGCACGCATGGCGACCCGTGTCTGTCTCTCCGAACCGGCCGGCCAGACGACGCCGCGCTGGCTCGCCAGGAAGACGGTCGTCACCGGCCTGCCTCTGCGGCACGACCTCGCCGAGGGCAACCCGGACCGGCTGCGCAGCCGGCTCGGGATCGCGGCCGGCGCAGAGGTGCTGCTGGTCTTCGGCGGCAGCAGCGGCTCCGACCGCATCAACGACGCCGTACGCAGCCAACTGGACAAGCTCCGCAGCCGGTTCGCAGTGATTCACCTATGCGGCCAGGGCAAACGCGACCCGTCCCTCGACAATGCGTCCGGCTACTGGCAGTTCGAGTACCTGCACGAGGAGATGCCCGACGCACTGTGGCTGGCCGACCTGGTCATCGGCAGGGCCGGGGCAACGACCCTGGCCGAACTAGAGACGCTCGGCACACGCGCCGTCCTCATCCCTCTGCCGGCGAGCGTCAGCCGCGGCGACCAACTCGTCAACGTCGAGGCGTACGCACGCCGTCAGGAAGGGAGGTGTCTCGTCGTCCACGACGACCAGGCACTGACCGGCGGCGCCGTGCTCACCGACGCCGTATTCCACCTGGCCGACGCCCCTGTGGAGTCCCGCCGGCCGGATCCGAACGCGACCCACGAGGCGGCTGGCCGCATCGCGCAAGAGACCCTCGCCGCCGCGCGTCCGCGGCGCCAACGCCCCGGTCTGTAGGCGTCAGTCGTCGCCGTGGCCGTACATCCCGAGGATCTCCTCGTCGGTCTCGCCACGGTGGACGACGTGCACATGCAGGTGCTTGGACTCCTGGTACTTGCCCACGTTCGTGATCACCGAGGCGGCACCGTGCTGCTCGGTGACCTGAGCCGCCACCTTGGCCGCCACGTCCATGACCTCCGCCAGCAGCTCCGGGCCGCCGTCCCCAAGGTCCACCAGCGACGGAATGTGCTCCTTGGGCACCACCACGATGTGCACCGGGTGTGACGGCCGGGTGTGGTGAAACGCCAGCACCCGGTCCGTCTCCATAACCCGCTCGATCTCCACGAGGCCGGGAATGGCCTGGTGGCAGTAGAAATCCGAGACCTTGGCGGGGGCCACAGCAGCAGTGGTCACAGTTCGTCACTTTCCATATCTGTCGGTGATCTAGGTGCAAGATTACTGCCCTGCCACACAGCGCACCTGCCGAACACCCGCCCCGTCCACCTCCGAACACCGCAACGAAAAGGGAAATACCGCGTGGCCCCGTCTGTACTCGAAGTCCCCTCCGGGGCACACGAGTTCGTCCCGATACCGGTGCAGCGCGAAGCCGCCGCCATGGCCGAGCGCACCGGCGCCGAGCCCTTCATCGAGCACAAGTCGACAAGCGTCATCCATGTCAGCCACACGAACGGCCGGCTACGGGTCGAGGTCGCATTCCGACGGGGCAGCCGAGGATGGCAACAGTCCGGCGGCCGACTCCTCAAGGACGGGAAACCTCAGGAGTGCATGGACGTCTGGGCCAGATACAACGAATTGGCGGAGAGTTTGCCACCGACCGCCGACGGGCCCGCCCAACTCCCCGTCCTGCCCCCGCTCGGCGAGGACGAGTTCCCGACAGAGATTCAGCACAGCCTTGCCCTCCTCCGCCAACGCCTGTGCGGGAGAAGTGACGTAGCCGTCCACGTCGGTCAGGACGACAAGGGCAGGTACATACTCGTGATGGCCTCCCCGAACGCAACCGTGCACATGGTTTTCGAGACCCAGCGGCGACACGGCCGCAAGGGTGCCAAACCCGCCGGAACCGACCCGATCCGCGTGGTGACCGCGGACGGCAGGGATCTCACCGACGAGGCCAACGGCAAGCTGAAGAAGGCCCTGAGCCAATTGCTCGCCGCGCCTCCGGGATCAGGCGGCGGAGCCGACGCGGGTGGCGCCCAGGAAGCACAGGCTGGCGGGCCGTCGTCCCGCAAGGGCACCGTCCTGCGGCTGTAAGCCCCGGGTGAGTATCGGGAATTAGGGGTAGCGTGACGATCTCCATTCCGGTTCGGGCTCTACGGTCCTCGGCATGCCTGTTGAGTACCTGTCTGCCGAGTAAGAGGCCCGCTAGGGCCGGTTCGCCACCGAGCCGCCCCGGGGAACTGGAGCAGTTCTTCCTTCTGGCCAAGAAGGCGCTGGGTCTGGCGCGGGCGAAGCGCCGTCCGGCGACGAGACGGGGGTGGGCCGTGTAGTGGAGCCCGGTGCGGATGCGGCCCCATCGCGTACGACGGGCACGACCCCGCCTGGCAGAGCACCGGAGCACCGTCCCGGACCATCTACGGCCGATGGTGTCGGAACATGTGCGGCATGGCCTGCCTGCGCTCCTGCACCGCGACGGCCACGCCCCCGATCTGTTCGAACTCCTCGCCGGGGCCCGCCACTTCGGCGCCTACGTCCGGGAGACCGACGGGATCAAGGGCCTGATCTACCGGCCGTTCGCCGAGTACGTGGAGCACACGTACCGCATCCCGGCCGCCGTCCACCCTGAGCTGGACCTCGACGGCCTCGCCGCGCTCCTGGACGACGGGCACATGGTGATGGCCTCTGTCTCCAAGGAGATCCGCCGGCCCGAGCACGACCCCGAGCGGCGCGGAGGACACCTCGTCCTGGCCATCGGCCGCACGCAGGGCCAGATCGTCTTCCGGAACCCGAGCGGACACACCCCCCAGGCCCTGGCCCCGGTCATGCCCATGGACCGCTTCGGCGACTTCTTCGCAGGCCGCGGCATCTCGCTCGATGTCCGCCGCACCGTACAGAACCCGCCTGCCCGGACCTCTGTGTCCGGCCCGGTAGCGTCCCGATCAACCACCTGAGCAGGGAGAACCACGTTGTACCCGATGTCCTTGACCCATATCGCCAACGTCGTCGGCGGCCGGCTCGCCGATGTCTTCGACCCCGACGCCCTGGTCACGCAGCCCGCTGGGTTCGACTCCCGCGACGCTGTGCCCGGTTCACTGTTCCTCGCCCTGACCGGCCAGCACACCGACGGCCACGCCTACGCCGAGGCAGCCTTCAAGAACAGAGCCTCGGCATCGGCCCAGCTCGTAGTCTGCTCGTCCTCTTGGACCCACAGGAACACCGCACCCTGACCGCGAACGCCGCAGCCGCGAACATGCCTGTCGAGCAATACGCCCACGCGCTGCTCCGCATGGCCCTCTCACAATCGTCGGTTCCACAGCCTGCTCAATTCCGCCAGCAAGAGGTGTGACGCCTGGGAAACCCCCGACTCGCGACCGCGATGGGCCCGGAGCACCTGGGAGCGATCCCGAAGCTCTGTGTTAATCCTGAACCGGAAATAGCGCATCAACCTGGCAAAGTGGCGCAAAGGGAGGATGGTGAGCGGTCGTCTGAAGTTCCTGCAGCAACGTGGCGCTGCGTGCCGGTGAGGCTGAAGTTGCCTGCCCTTCTGTCGATCAAATCGCAATGCGCGCTTCCCGATAAGGTAAAGAATTCGCCAGTGATCCGTTCCCGCTTTGAAGTTGGAGCACGTGAGGCGGCGTTCGCACCTTGCAGTGGGAACGGGGCAAAGCGATAGATGTGGAAGCTGTTCATGTGCCGGATGACGGGATCTGCATCGTTCGCGGGGTGATGTGACTGTGGATGTCTTAGGAGTACGTACGGTTGCCGGGCTGATCGCCCGGAGGTTGGGCACGGCGGTCCTGACGTTGCTGATCGCTGGCTGTAGTGCGACGGGGTCGACTGGTCCGAAATCGCAGGGAGGGAACAGGACGCCCGCTGGCTCGGCGAACGAGTCGGCGTCCGGGTCCTCGCCTTCAGCCTCCTCCGTGGCGATCGCGCGCTCGCAGGCGAAGGCGGCGTACTTGGGGATGTGGCGGGACATGGCGCAGGCGGGGACGACGTCAGACTGGAACTCGCCGAAGCTGGCGCAGTACGCGACAGGTACCGCGCTGTCGGCGATCTCGCGCGGGATGTACGCAGATCACCTCAATGGCTTGGTGACGAAGGGTGTACCGAAGAACGATCCGAAGGTGAGTTCGTCGGCGCCCGCAGCGAACCCGACGACGGTCATGATCTCCGACTGTGGTGATTCGACGCGCTGGCTGAAGTACCGGAAGGACAACGGCAAGCTCGCGGACGGCAAGCCCGGTGGGCGACAGGCGATCACGGCCGAGGTGAAGAACGTCAACGGCGCCTGGAAGGTCACGCGCTTTGCGGTCGAGGCGGTGGGCTCGTGTTGAGGCGAGCAGCTTTCGCCGCGGGCCTGTCCCTGATCGTCGTGATGGCCGCTGTGGCGCCCGCGTTCGGCGACAGCGGGTGGGGTTCGGTGGAGTGTGACCAGAACCCGCATCCCGGATGTGAGCTCGGTGCGGGATCGGGCGGCCCGGACGGCGCGCCTCCACAGGCCCGCGAAGGTTCCTCCGGCTCGGGAGGTACATCCAGTGTCGGAGGGAACAGCGGATCCGGTGGCCAGGAGGAGCCGGAGTTCTCGAACCCGGATTTGAACTTGGCCGATTGTTCGTACCAGCGCAGTGACTACGAGCCTCCGCCCGGGGTGGCCCTGGCCGCGTACGAGGTCGGGTCGGGCGGTGGTGGGGCGGTGGTGGCGGTGTCCGCGGCGTACTCCCCGGCCACGCCGTCCGCAGTGGTGCCGGTGGCTGACCCGAAGCCGGGGGAGTCGGGGGCGTGGTACGTGTACCGGTGCGAGGCGGGCGGGGTACGCGATGCGGTGTACCGGCCGCCGGTCTGGATTCCGGATGCCCCTCAGGAGGGCGGCGGGGATCCACTGCCGACGCCGGCACAGTTGGCGCAGGCGGCACGCGAGCAGTTGCGGTTGCCGTCTCCGCGGATCCAGGCGAGTCCGGCGGATGAGCAGTTGGTGAACCTGCCGACCTGGTTGTGGCTGGAGCGCGGCGGCTGGGGAGCGGTGTCGGCGACGGCGTCGGTGCCCGGGGTGTCGGTGACGGCCGTGGCGCGGCCGACATCCGTGGACTGGACGATGGGCGACGGCCACTCGGTGACATGCACCGGACCTGGGACGCCGTACGGGGCGAGCGCGAGTCCGAAGAGCCCGTCCCCGGACTGCGGTTACACCTACCGCACCACTTCCGCGGGTCGGCCGGACAGCGCCTTCGCGGTCTCGGCGACTGTGCACTGGACGGTGACCTGGGCTGGTGCCGGTCAGAGCGGCGTCTTTCCCGGTATGACGACCACGTCGGACGCGGACTTCCGCGTCGCGGAGAGCCAGGCCCTGAACAACGGCGGCTGACGCCGAATTGAGCCTCCGCCCTGTCGGCTGACGGCGGGGAGCGACAACCCCTATTCGTGATCTTGTTCACCGCGTCGGCGGCGCGGTGAGGTGAAGTCCTGTGCCGGAAGGTGGCAGTTGGTGAGTACCCGTACGTCTACGTATTCGGATTCGTCCAGTCCGGGGAGCACGTCTCCCGCGGGTTGGGCAGGTCGCGGTAGTGGGAAGCCTCCGGCGCGGATGGCTGGTGTGCCGAGGCCGCGTCGGCTTCCGTACCTGTTGGTGGGAGTACTGCTGGTCCTGGGGTGCACGGCAGGCGGTGTCGTGGTGGCGATGAGAGCCGGCCATCAGGAACCGGTGCTGGTGCTGGCCCGCGCGGTCGCGGTCGGGCAGGCGCTGTCCGAGCAGGACTTGCGGGAGGAGAGCCTGTCGGCCGACAGCGGGGTGGCGTTCGTCCCGGCGCGGTCGCGGGCCAGGGTGGAGGGACGGCCTGTCGCCTACAGCCTGCCGGCGGGAACCCCGCTGACTGAGAACGTGCTGGGGGAGGCCCGTGTCCCACCGGCCGGGCGGGCGGTGGCCGCCGTGGGGTTGAAGGCGGGTCAGTTCCCGCCGGGTGTACAGCCCGGCAATCGCGTGGCGGTGGTGGTGGCTCCCTCTGGTGATAGCACTGCCGGCTCGGCCTCGCCGCCGACGTCGGTGTGGGGTGCTTCGGTGACCGACGTGCGCGGTGACAGCGCGGATCAGACGACGGTGATCTCGCTGCAGATGGCCCAGGAGGATGCCCGCCGCCTGGCCGCGGCACCGGCGGGCCAGATCAGCGTGGTCGTGGTGCCTGGAGGCGCCCCGTGATGCTGGTGGCGTTGTGCAGTCTGAAGGGCTCCCCGGGCGTGACGACGAGTGCTCTGGGATTGGCAGCGGGGTGGCCGTCCGCCGGGCAGCCGGTGGTTGTCGAGTGCGATCCGGCGGGCGGCGATCTGGTGGCCCGTTTCCGGCTGGAGACGGCTCCGGGGCTGATGAGCCTGGCGGCGGCCGCCCGGCACAGCACGGAGACGGGGCTGATCTGGCAGCACACCCAGCGGCTGCCGGGCGGACTGCCGGTGATCGTGGGCCCGACCGGTGCGATCCAGGCGGGTGCGTCGCTCGCCCAGCTCGTCCAGAGTGGAACGAGGGTGCTGCGGCGGGCCGCTGACCGCGCCGGCACGGTGGTGATCGCCGACTGCGGGCGCCTCGCTCCGGACTCTCCGGCGCTGGAGGTGGTGCGCGAGGCCGACGTCACGCTACTGCTGGCCCGTGCCCGTGACGACGCCCTGGCCCATGTGGCCACGCAGTGGCACACGGCGGAACGCTGGTCACAGCGCCCCTGTTTCGTGCTGGTCGGCGATGGCTATCCGACCGACGAGATCGCGCGGGAGCTGGACGTCGAGGTGATGGCTCGCATCCCTGACGACTCGAAAGGCGCTGCCGCACTGGGCGGACAACCCGGGCGGCGCGCGGCACCGGCCCGTTCGCCACTGGGTCAGGCCATGGCCCGCCTCGCTGCGTTGACCGAGTCCCGCGCCTTTACCCCTCCCGCCTGGGTCCAGCGGGCGCAGGCTGCTGGCCTCGACCCCCGGCGACAGTCCGTCGACACGCTGAAACGCCAGGCCGACGACTGGAGGCAGGCAGGGAGTGAGGCGCCGAGATGACCGGACCGGACAAGACGTACGTGGCCTTGCCGTACGGGGGAGGGACCCCGTCGCCGGACGGACCTGGGCAGCCGCCCACCCGCCCGGCAATGGTGAGCGGCCTTGGGGCGCGCCGGGTGCAGGTCGGGCCGCCTGCCGAGCGGCTGCGCATCCACTTGCGGCAGCAGCTCTCGGTGCGGATGTCGCAGCAGATCCGCGACGACGACGCGGCCGGCCGGCCCACGATGAGCGATGCCGACCGCCTGGCCCTGGCGGGGAAGATCCTTAACGACGCCGCCGAGGAATACACCCAGAGGATGCTGTCCGGCGGAGGGGAGGTGGTGGCGCCGGACGTCGAGCAGATGGTCATCACCACCGTCCTGAACGAGGTGTTCGGCCTGGCCGGCCTGGAGCCGCTGCTCAACGACCCGCAGATCGAGAACATCAACGTCACCGGTGACCGCGTCTTCGTCCGGTACGCCGACGGCCGCCGCGACCGCCTGCCGCCGGTCGTCGGATCGGACAGGGAGTTGGTGCAGCTCATCCGGGACCTGGCGGCCCGCAGCGGGCTGGAGGAACGCCGCTTCGACCGGGGCAGCCCCGGCGTGAACTTCCAACTGCCCGGAGGGGAGCGGGCGTTCGCCGTGATGGCGGTCACCGCCCGGCCGTCGCTGTCGATCCGCCGGCACCGCTTCCAGCACGCGACCCTGGCCCAGTTGCGTGCCGGTGGCACCGTGGACCGGGGTCTGGAGTCCTTGCTGGCGGCGATGGTCCGCGCGCGCAAGAACATCCTGATCACCGGCGGGACCGCGATCGGGAAGACCACGATGCTGCGCGCCCTGGCCGCCGAGATCCCGTCCTGGGAGCGGCTGGTCACCATCGAGGACGTCTTCGAACTCGGCCTGGACGCCGATGCTCAGGCCCACCCGGATGTGGTGGCCATGCAGTCGCGTGAAGCGAACATTGAGGGTCAGGGCGCGGTGAGCCAGGCCGAGTTGGTGCGCTGGGCGCTGCGGATGTCCCCGGATCGGGTGATCGTCGGTGAGGTCCGCGGGCCCGAGGTCATCCCGATGTGCAACGCGATGTCCCAGGGCAACGACGGCTCCATGGGCACCTTGCACTCCTCCACCAGCCGGGGGGCGTTCACCAAGCTGGCCGCCTACGCCGTCCAGGGCCCGGAGCGGCTGCCGCTGGAGGCCACCAACCTCCTGGTGGCCAACGCGCTCGACTTCGTCGTCCACCTGGACAAACCTCGCGGCCACGATGGACGGCGCGTGGTGTCCTCCATCCGGGAGATCGTCGACGCCGACGACAAGCAGATCGTCTCCAACGAAGTTTTCCGCCCCGGCCCCGATCTGCGGGCCGTACCGGGCGCACCGCTGCGCACCGAGACCCTGGAGGACCTGGTCGCCGTCGGCTTCAACCCCGAGGCGACCAGCCGGCCCGAGTGGCAGCGGCGGCCATCGTGAAC
Source organism: Streptomyces sp. GQFP (assembly GCF_021545335.1). Taxonomy (GTDB): domain Bacteria; phylum Actinomycetota; class Actinomycetes; order Streptomycetales; family Streptomycetaceae; genus Streptomyces. Next base: position 7,132,215 of record NZ_CP089312.1, read on the forward strand.
GGCTACGTGCTCGTGATGGGCCTGCTGGGACTCGGCGCCGGTGGCGGCCTCGTGCTCCTGATCCGTGTGTGGCGGGAACCCGCCACGGCTGCCGGTCCGGCTCGCCCGCGGCGGCGCGAGCCACGGCGTCACGCTGGGCGCTGGCTGGCAGCCGCAGCCGGAGCGGGGCTGCTGGTCGGGGCCGTCACCGGCTGGGTGGTCGGCGCATTGCTGGCGGCGATGGGCGCCTGGAGCCTGCCACGGATCCTCGGTTCCAGCCCGGCCGAACGCGATCAGACCGCCCGGATCGAAGGCATCGCCGGATGGACGGAAATGCTCCGCGACACCCTCGCCGCCGCAGCCGGACTGGAACAGACCATTCTGGCCACCGCCCCCGCCGTACCAAAGGCCATCCGACCCCAGATCGCGGACCTGGCCACCCGGCTGGAGCGCGGGGAGAGTCTGAGCACCGCCCTGCGACACCTGGCGGACGACCTGGCCGACCCGACCGCCGACCTCGTGATCGCCGCGCTGACCTTGGCCTCGGAGCACCAGTCGAGGCAACTCGCGGCGCTGCTGGGCGAACTCGCGGCCACGGCCCGCGCGCAGGTGGAGATGCGCCATCGGGTCGAGGCCAGCCGCACCCGTACCCGCACCACCCAGCGCGTAGTCGTGATCACCACCCTGACCTTCGCGGGCGCCCTCATCCTCTTCAACCCCCAATTCCTCACCCCCTACGACTCCGTGGCCGGGCAATTGATCCTGCTTCTGATCGGCGGCCTGTTCACCATCGCCTTCGTCTGGCTGCGCCGCATGGCCCGCATCGAGGAGCCGGAACGGTTCTTCGCCGGGCTCGAACCCACCAGCCCGGCATCCGATGCTGGTGCGACCGCGCAGCAGGAGGTGATCTGAATGACCGTCCTTGTGCTGCTGGCCGCCGGCGTTGGTCTGGGCCTGTGGTCGCTGATGGTGTGGCTCGTCCCGCCCCGACCGCCCCTGGCCGCGCTGCTCACCCGGCTGAACACCACGCCCGAGCCTCCGCCGATCCTCACCGCCGACAGCGGTGGCTGGGCCGTACGGCTTGGCAGCCCGTTCACCAGCCTGCTGCGCGCCGTCGGCCTGCCCGGCCACACGGTCAGCCAGGACCTCGCCATCGCCGAACGCTCCCCCGAAACGCATCTGGCGGAGAAGGCCGCACTCGCCCTGACCGGGCTCCTGCTGCCCGCCACGGTCGGCGTGCTGCTGACTCTGGGAGGCCGCCCGCTGCCCTGGCCCATCCCGCTGGCCGGCTCACTGGCCCTGGCGGCCGGCGGCTTCCTCCTGCCGGACGCGACGGTACGCGCCGAGGCTGAACGGCGCCGGGAAGCCTTCCGCCACGCCCTGGGCGCCTACCTGAACCTCATCCACATCCTGCTCGCGGGAGGCGCCGGAGTCGACGGCGCCCTCACCGATGCGGCCGGCATCGGACACGACTGGTCCTTTCGGCAACTGCGCCGCGCCCTGAACACCGCCCGCCTCACCCGCACTTCCCCCTGGGTGACGCTCGGGCAACTCGGCGAGGAGCTCCAGATCAGCGAACTGACCGAACTCGCCGCCGCACTGTCCCTGGCGGGCACCGAGGGCGCCAAAGTACGCGCCTCACTGGCCGCCAAGGCCGCTGCCATGCGCCAACGCAGCGGCGCCGAGGCCGAAGGTAAAGCCAACGCCGCCACCGAGCGGATGGCCCTGCCCGGCATCCTCATGGCCTTCGGCTTCATCCTCTTCGTCTTCTATCCCGCCCTGACTCAGATCACGAACTCACTGTGACCAGCCGCCGACCGCCCGAAGGGAAGCACTGATGTCCCTGCCACATTCGCTCGCAGCCCACACCCGATCCCTGATCCATCGCCTTGCCGACGACGACCGCGGGGTCACCACGGAGCACGTCATCTGGATCGCGGGCCTCTCCGCTCTCGCCCTCACCATCGTCGGCATCTTCGGCCCGGAGATCACCGCCGCGGCGAAGAACGTGGTGTTCAAGTAGGCCGTGCTGACATGAAGTTGTTCACTGAACCCGGACAGCAACAGCGTGGCTGTCGAGCAGCCTGCGCCGGAACTTGCCGTCGCACGGGACTCCTGCGGGACGAGCGGGGAGCGGTCACCACCGAGATGGTGATCATCATGCCGGCACTGCTCACCATGGTGCTGCTGCTCGCGCAGGCCACTGTCTGGTGGCACGCCGTCCACATCGCCCAGGCCACCTCCGCCCACGCCCTGGCCGTCACCCGCGTTCAGGACGGCACCGCCGCCGACGGCCAGGTCGAGGCCCGGCGGGTCCTCGACCAGCTCGGCCACGGACCGCTGCAGGGCACGGACGTCACCGTTACCCGGACAACCGACCGTGCCGAGGTCCAGGTCACTGGAATCGCCACCAGTGTCGTTCCGTTCCTGCACCTGCCGGTGCGCACTCATGCGTCCGGCCCCGTCGAACAGTTCCGCCCGCCTGCCCAGGGGGCGCCGTGAGACGCCCTCCGCGCACCGCTGATCCAGGCGCGGTCGAGCGCCGGTGGCAGCACGCCGACGGCCGAGGCGCCCGAGTGCAGCATGACGCGCGCGGATCGGTGACGGTCGAACTGGTACTGACCATCCCCGTCCTGCTGCTGATGCTGTGGTTCCTGGTCTACTGCGGGAGGTTGTCCGACACCCGGCTGCAGATCGAGGACGCCGCCCACCAGGCCGCCCGCGCTGCCACCCTGGACCGCACCCGGTCAGCCGCCGCGGCCGACGCCCGCTCGACCGCGGCCTCCGCCTTGAGTGACGCTGGCGTCACGTGCCAGAGCCTGTCCGTCACCACCCGAGGAACCCTTCAAGCCGGGTCCACCGCCACCGTCACTGTCTCGTGCACCGTCGGCTTGCACGACTTGGCTCTGCTCCAGGTACCGGGCACCACCACGCTCACTGCCGAGTTCGCATCACCGGTCGACGTCTACCGCTCGACCACGACGACCGCAGGAGGCGGCACATCGTGAGAACGCCGTACGGTCTGTCGCCCCGCCTGCGAGGCCTTGCCCATGACGAGAACGGCCAGGTAACCCCGTTCGTCGTCATCCTCGCGCTCGCGATCGTGATGTTCGCCGGCCTCGTCCTGGACGGCGGCCTCGCCCTGGCCGCCAAGGTCCGAGCTATGGGCGAAGCCCAGGAAGCCGCCCGCTCCGGCGCCCAGGCACTGGACCTGGCCGCGTACCGCGACTCCAGCACCGTGCGCCTCGTCCCCGGCCAGGCCCGCACCCTGGCCCAGACCTACCTCGCTACCACCGGCGACACCGGAACGGTCACCGTCGCCGGGGACACGGTCACGGTGACCGTCACCGCCCACCAGAACACCCAACTCCTCGGCCTGCTCGGCCTTGACTCCCTCACTGTGACCGGCACCGGCTCCGCCCACCCAGCCCGCGGTATCACCACCCCCGAACCCTGACGAGGCCCGGCCATGCCCGCACGCCGACACCCTCCCCGCCCCGGGCCAGCCCGACGCGGCGCCGACCTGGTGTGGCGCAGCGCCCACCTGCTGCGCGGCCTGCTCGCCACCGGGGTACTCACCGCCCTCGCCGCCGGGATTCCCTGGGGCCTGGCCTGCTACATCGGCTGGCCGCTCCCGCACCACGTCCCCACCTGGCCCGAGTTCGAAGCGGCCCTGCTCGCCCCGATGAGCACAAACTTCCTTCTCCGCACCCTGGCATGCATTCTCTGGCCGGTCTGGAGCGCATTCGTCTTCGACGTCGCCCGCGCAACCGCCGACGAGATCCGGTACCTTCCCCGCCCCGCCATATCGCACGCTGGCCCGCTGAACGCCCTGGCCACCGTGCTCGTCGGAACCATCATCATGGCTATGCTCCCCCAGCGGCCCACCACCCCCGCAGCCGCCGCTCCAGCCTCTGCCGCGACGAGCACCGTCATCACGGAGAGCAGCTCAACGCTCCTGCCGACCAGGCTGGTTGCCATCGCCCGGCCCGTCACCGCACAGACGCAAGGCCGCAGCCACGCCACCGGGACTGTCGAAGTCGAGTCGCCCCACGCCGGCATCTACGACAGCCTGTGGCGCATCGCCGACCGAGCCCTCGGCGACGGGAACCGCTGGCCCCAGATCTACGCACTCAACCGCGGCCGCCCCCAGCCTGACGGACGTACCCTGACCACCCCGAACCTGATCCGCCCCGGCTGGATACTGCGCCTGCCCGACCATCCGCGCGCCCCCGGCACCCGCGATCCCGGACACCGAGAGTCTGCCACCCCGGCACCGGAATCTCCCCGCCCACCGCACACCAGTGCCCCCACCACACCGAACCCCGCAGAATCACCGGACACCTCGCCGCCCACCAGCACAGAGCCACCCGGCGCCACACCTTCGGCACCGCCCTCTGCCCCCAACGACTCATTGCCGCCCCTGCCTTCTCATGAGTCCCCCCGACAGCCCGGCATCAGCCTGCCCACGGGAGCGTTCGTCGGCATCGGCCTCGCCGCGCTGATCACCGCCGTCCTGCTCACTGTCCGACGCCGCCACCGGGTGCGCTACCGTCCCGGCAGCGGCGAACGCGACGACCTGACCATCGCCCCCGTCGTACGCGCCCTGCGCCTCGCCCACGACGACTCAACCCGCACCGACGACCCCGACGACGCACCTGCCGACGCCGACCGGCCCGCACATCCCCGCCAAGCCCTTCCCCGGACCCCGCAACCGACCGACGAGAACGTTGTGCCGGCCGCGCCCCTACCTACGAACGAACGGGTCATCGGAGTCAACGACGGTCAGGCAGTCGCGTGGAACATTGCCCGAGCCCGCGGACTCGGCCTCATCGGCCCAGGAGCCCTCGACGCCATCCGCGCCCTGCTCGTTGCCCTGCTCGCCGAACCCCGTTGCTCCACTACCAGCGCTGTCGAGATCCTCATCCCAGCCTCCGACGCTCGCACGCTTCTCGGCGAACACCCCAGCCACCTTGCCCGACTACGCGTTGTCGACGACCTCGACGCGGCGCTGGACACGATGGAGGCCGAACTCCTCGCCCGCACGCCCACGGACGCTGGCCCCGGCACCGTCCCAGACGAGGCCGGCCCGCCCGTCGGAGACCTCGTGCTCGTCGCTACCCCGGCTCCGCACGCCGACCGCCGTCTGCAAGCCGTCCTCGACAACGGATCCACACTCGGGCTGGCTGGCGTTCTCTACGGACAATGGCGCCCCGGAGGCACCGCCCGCATCCGGCCCGACGGCACCGTCGCCGCAACCAGCTCCTCCGTCGCCGACCTACTCACAGGCGCCCGGTTATTCACTCTGCCCACCAACGACGCCCAAGCACTGCTCGATCTCCTCCACGATGCGCAACCAGCGCAACACCCCAAAGCCCAGCGGCCTCCGGCCGCCCCGCCCATGCCACCACTTGCATCCGACCGGCACGACCTCGATACCGAAGCGCACACTCCCCGGCCTGCGCCTGCGAGGCCCCGCCGTGGCCTCGCCTACGGACCTGCTTCTCGCCCCCGGGCCCAGCAACCGCCGCCCTCGGAGGATCGCGGGCACCCAGTTGGCCCTGACGATGCGCAACGGGAAGAAGCATCCGCGACAACATGTTATGGCGATCCACCACCAGCAAACGTAAGATCCTCGGCTGTCCACGTACCAGACCGTGAACACACGTTTCGTAAGACTGACGACGGATCCGGCCTTTACACGCGGCTGACCGCCGAAGGCCGCCATACCGAGCGAGCTCCCTCGGCCCCACGGCCGCTGCAGCTGGCCGTCCTCGGCCGCATACGGCTGACGCATTATCAACCCGGCGGTGACGAACACGCCGATCTGAGCCCCGCTCTCGCCCCCAAGCAGCGTGAAGTCCTCGCCTACCTTGCGCTCCACCGCGACGGAACCCGCCGTGAGGCCCTGACCACCGCTATATGGCCGGATGCGCCGCGAGACCGCCCCTACAACAGCTTCCACGCGACGCTGAGCCAGCTACGGCGGGCACTGCGCACCGCGACCCACGACGTGCTCAGCGACGTCACCGTCCATTCCGACGGTCACTACGGCCTGGACCGCGACCAGGTCACGGTTGACCTGTGGCACCTGCAGGACGCTCTGGAGAACAGCCGACACAACACCAGCGAGCACTACCACCGCACTGCCCTGGAACACGTTGTCGAGCTCTACGGCGGCGACCTTGCCGGCGATCTGTCCGCGGAATGGATCGAAGCTCCCCGCGAAGCTCTCAGACGCGATGTGCTGGACGCTGTCAGCGCTCTGGTTCGCATCCTGCGCGACGACGAGCCCGAGCAGGCACTGGCCCTCCTGGAAAGGGCTCGCACCCTGGATCGCTACAACGAAGCCATCTACCGCGACATCGCGCGGTTCCAGGCTCACCTCGGCCAGCAAGAAGCGATTCCCCGCACCCTCACCCTGCTCACCACAACGCTCGCCGAAATCGATGACGCGCCGAGTCAGGAAACCGTGGACCTGTGCGACTTCCTCCAGCGTTCCCGGTCGGCCAAACGCATTACGGGCGGCAGAACAGCCGGCTGACGATTCCGACGACCTGAGCCGCCTCCTCACAGCTTCGATGCGGGCACGCTGCTCGTGATGCCGTAGCGGTCGGTGCAGAATCGCACAGCGCGAATCAGCAAGACAGCGCTCGATGCCGAACAACCCCGACACTGTGCTCAGTCGCCCCCTGATTTCTCAGCGCGTCGCCGCTGCCGAGCATGTTCCACGAGATCTGCGTTCGACTCCGCCCATACGACAACTGGCACCATCGCGGTGAGTAACTCTTTTGCCGGAGGAGTCAACTCGTACGCTGAACGGTAAGGGAATTCGGTTTCCCGGTTATGCTTGACGAGGTCGCCCTGTTCCAGGCGTCGAAGGGTCCGGTTCAACGTGCCGTCGCGAAGGTAGTTGTGCTTTTTACCGGGCCAGCCACTGCCGTTCTGCTTCGACTGAATGGCATCGAGAAGAATCGTGTAGTGCAGGGGTCCGCCATGAAGAGTCACGAGGACGTCCCACGTCCATTCGCCACTTATCAGATGCCGGACGTCGTGAATTCCCTGCAGAAATCGATCGCTATCTGCCGTCGGGAATTTCTCCGGGTTTCGCTGAAGATACTCGCTGCTTCCGTCACGCTGCCGTCCTTGATCGCCGTCTGAGCCGCGTCTCCGCCAGCGGCCTATGCGATCGGGCACGAAATCCTCCCTCTGGGATAGCCGTAACGCGATCTTGCCGAACCGGTCGTCACTGTGCCTCTTCATTTCGTTTCGAAGGCAGGAGGCGAGGGCGCCGCCCGCGGGGATGAGACAGAACACCGCATAGGAGTCTTGGAAGGCGACACCTGCCACACGGACGATCAGCCTGTGCATCGGGCACTAGCGGTAGACGTGCCCGGCGATGGCGGGTGCCGAGACCCTGTCACGAAAAGCTCCTCTTGTGCGAAGGAAGGCCCCGGGCCTGGTTCCCGGTCGGCGGAGCGGTGGTGCCGCTGGCCGGCTGATGGGTAGTAGGCACGGCGGTGGGCCGGGGGATAACAGTTGCTGCCTCTGGCATACACCAAGGCACTGACGTAACTTCAAGGTCAGTGCGCGGAGCTGCAGTGCAGAGGCGTTGGCCGTGAACGGGTACCTTTCGTTTGAAGCAGACACGACGCTCAAGTCCGCAACGCCAGCCCAGGCATCACCGTTTGCGGGCAACCCCCACATACAACGGGATCTGCTCACCCTCGCTGTGCTGTTCCCCTGGCCCCGGGTGCCAGAGGGTGGCGAGCTCTATGCCAGGGTCGACAAGCTCAAGGCCCTCAAAGAACCTCGCAAATTCACTGCGCGACCGTACTTGCGCGGGAGTTCCTCCCTTACGGTAGACCTCGACAACGCGTTCCCAGGTCTCGGGATCAAAATCTCCTGTCGTGTGGGAGAGCGCCAAATAGCTCCCAGGCGCCAGTGGCTTTAGCAGCTCACCTACGATTCGGTAGGGATCATCCTCGTCGGTCACGAAGTGCAGGAGGGCAACCAACGAGAGAGCGATCGGCTGCTCGAAGTCCAGAACCTCCTTTGCCGCTGCGAGGATCCTTCCCGGATCCTTCACATCGGCATGAATGTATGCAGTACGTCCCTCTGGCGTGCTGTGAAGAAGTGCCTCGGCATGCCTGAGGACGATCGGGTCGTTGTCTGCGTAGACCACGCGGGTGCTGGGCGCGATTGCTTGGACGACCTGATGCAGGTTCGGCTCGGTCGGTATTCCGGTACCGATATCGAGGAATTGACGGATTCCTCGTTCGGCCAGTAATCGGGAGGCCCGGTGCATGAAGTCGCGGTTGACTCGTGCGCCCTCTTCGATGGCGGGGAAGTGGGATTTCACCTTTTCTGCGGCTTCCCAGTCGACGGGATAGTTGTCTTTGCCACCGAGGTAGTAGTCGTACATGCGGGCCGAGTGGGGTTTGCTCGTATCGATAGCATCCGCACTGATTCCTGAATCTGTCACTTCGATCCTCCGATGCTGCATCGGTGTGATTCTAAGGTTTCGGTTATTTGTGGCTGGACGATGTTCTTGCGAGCTGCTGCCTCAAGCGACAAGGAAGTCCGCCATTCCGGATTTGGCTGCCCCAACGAAGGCGGAAATCGCAGAGGAGGTCCAGATGAGAGCTGGGCCCTCCGGGTCTGTCGACTGCCTGATCGCCACGTGCCCACCGTCAAGTTTTTTCGCTTCGACACAGTTGCCGTTGTTACTGCCGCTCCACGGCTTCTGCCACCCTTCAGTCCCCAAATCCCTTGCGGCGTTCATGGCGTGCTTCATCGTTCTAGCTCCTTGCGGACGTCCGAGAGGAATCCCTTGGTACGTCCCTTGGACATTGCTTGGGTACTCATCCGGTCGAACACCTCACGGTGCAGCGCAACTTCCTCCCGCTCCTCGCTGTACCGGGCGCTGCTGAGGTTGTCCGTACCGACGATGTCCGGGAAATCCGGCATCGGGAGACGGAAAAGAGTGAAAGGCCCGAACGCGCCTGGGTGCAGCCCGGCCGCGAACGCCAGCACCTGAAGTGTCACGTGCGGAAGGTCCATCACCTCGATCAGATGATCGACTTGGGCCTTCATGACCTCAGGCTCGCCGGCCGGACGCCGCAACACGGTCTCGTCCATGATGATCCACAACTGGGGCGGAGGCGGATCCTGACGGGTGAGCAGTGCCTGGCGCTCCATGCGAAGCGCTACGCGCCGTTTCAGTTCGTCCGGCGTCGGGCGGGGACGGTTCAGCCGCAGAACATCGCGGGCGTAGCCCTCGGTCTGGAGGAGGCCCGGAACGACGTGGGGTTCGTAGCCCCGGATTTGGGTGGCCGAGGTCTCCAGACTGACGTGGACCGCAAACCAGCTCGGAAGGGCATCACGGTAACTCTGCCACCAGCCGTGCTCGTTGGCTTTCACCGTGAGGGTGAGGAACTCTTCCATCTCGGCTTGGCTAACCTCGTAAAGCTCCAGCATCGCCTTGACCGTCGCCCACTTCAGGGTGACTCTGGCCTGTTCCATCCTGGTGACCGTCGTGTGGGCAACGTGCAGTCTCCCGCCGACGTCCTGTGCGGAAAGGCCTGTTGTCCGCCGCAACTCCTGTAGCCGTCTGCCCAGGACCATCTGCAGAACGGTCGGGGCAGAACGCGGTGCGCTCACGCCGTATGCCTCCTTGACGCCCGGTCGTCAGCAGTGTGCCACGCCACACACGGCACGGGACAGGGTGCACACATGAGATGTGCACTGTGCAGACTGATGGGTTGCCAAGTTACTTGCGAGGCGAGCATAGTGACGAGGTGACCAAGTTCACCCGTGTCCAACGGCAGGTGCCGACCGCGCGTAAGCGGTGCACCGCGCCGCGGGTGGCCCGCCCTGGATGCTGTGCACCGTGCGCCTCAGATGCACCATGTCCCCCTGCCCGCAAGACTCATGGCGGGGGATCGCGTCACAAGCCCGAACTCGCAGGCTGGTGGCCCTCATTGACTTCCCCGGGACCGCGAGGCCGTCACGGTCCTCGCAGCGCATGGTCTCGCCAGGCATCCGCCCCACGTTAGGAATCAGTCGTGGCCTTGTCCGACGCCACCACAACGGGAGCCCCACCTCCTGCACTTGAGGGCACCGCACACCGAGTTGTCTTCGACCTCCCCGCTGACGGCCAGGCCGTCGGAGAGGCCCGTCACCTCGCCCTGGCACACCTCAGAAGCTGGGGTATCGGTTCCGACGGCTGCGACACGGCTGTCCTCGTCGTGAGTGAGTTGTTCACCAACGCCGTGATCCACACGAGCAGCAAGACCGTCACGTGCAGCCTGGGAGCCACGTCAGACCAACTGCTGATCCAGGTCCTCGACGACGGCAGCGGTCACTCCGCCCCCAACTTCCAGAAGGCCGGCCTCCGTGACGAGGGGGGCCGCGGACTGATGCTTGTCAAGAGCATGACCGAACGCTGGGGGGTGGGCCGAGTCGTCTGGGCGACGCTTCCGATGGCCGAGGGACAAGAGTGAAAGAGCCTTGGGGGTCGACGTGCCCAACATCCCACCGAACAGGGTCACTTGGCTGCGCGTCATGCCTGCGTGCGTTGCGTCGTGTGCCCCGGGTGGTCCTGCCCTCGACTGACGAAGGCCTGTTGATCAGCGATCAGATCGAGCTTGCCGGGTCGTGATACCCCTTCCCGCTCCAGCTCGACCCGACGCCGGAGTCGGCCTCCGCTTCCATCGGCTTGTTCTGAATGAAACACCAATTTCGGGAAGGCGGATCGTGAGCCAGTTGATGGACGAGGACTCACGACGGCTACGAGGGATTGATATGGCCCTCGACCTATTCAGAAATCGCTGGACGTACCCTGTCCTGACCGCGCTCAGCAGTGAACCGCTCCACCCTGCACAATTGATCGCACGGATCAACAAGGAAAACGCGAGCTATGTGGACTTGGCGAGCACGCGAACCCTCCACGAGAAAACACTCTTCGCGACACTGCGCCGGATGGAGTCGCAAGGGCTCATCGCCCGTAAGAACATAGCAGGCAGACCCGGAAGCGCCACTCAACGGGAGTTGACCTCCATGAGCCGGGAACTGCTGATCTCTATGCATCGCATGGCGGAGTGGGCCAGTGACTACCGCGATCAACTCACCATCACTGTGCGGGAGCATGAAGAACCTTTACAGAGAAACCCAAGCCTTGCAAACTCTGGAGTCGCAGGACCATCTTCGCTGACACCGGAAAAGAGCTCCTGGCGGAGTATTGGAGTTGCGTTGACAATCCTGCGTTTGCGGTGGAGCTTCTCAGTAATCCATCAACTCAGTCATGGACCTCAGCACCCCACCGGAGTAGCTGCCGCGATCAACGCCAGAGTCGATAAGAACCGCGACATTATGGGAAACCGTACCCTGTCGGCAAAGGTCCTCTGGGACACCCTGCATCGACTGATCGATGCTGGACTTGTCAACCATCAACCGCGAGCCGGTCAGTTCGCTTCAACTGCACAATGCACCCTGACAGCGCGTGGCTACTCTCTCCTCGGAGCCCTTTCACCCATCGGCACCTGGGCAACCGGCCACGAGGAACACCTCACGGTGACCACCCGCAAGCGCCGCGGATTTATCGACCTCTCTGCGCCTGGAAAATTCGCAGGTTAGTTACGCCTCGCGGAAAATGAACAGTGGTCTGCCAGCAAGGATTCCAATTTCGATGCTAATTCATCTTCCAATGCGTCTGCCTGCTAGGTCGGCAGCCTCCGTGGCAATCCTTGGCGCAGGTGGTTGCCGCCACGGCCACTTCCAAGGCTGTGCGCAACTGTGGTGCCGGTAGGCGCATCAACAGACGGGGCGGGGTTGAGATGGGTGATATGTGAATGGTGTTGTTTTATTTTCGGTTTTTGGATTGATTCCGCTTTGGCGTCTTTAAAATGCTTGATTCGATTCCGCACCCTCCTCCTTTGCTTGCTTTGAATTGAATTTCCGACCGTGCTGCCATTCGCCTTCAAGGGTCACCTTTTTTGGTGATGCTGACTTATCTGTTGGTTCTGTATTTCTGTAAAGAATAGGGAAATGTTGGTGGCGGCTCTTGAATTAAAGCGAGAAAGCGCGAGAATGGAAGGGAAGGGACGCTGTACAGAGGGTACGCGTCACGAATGATCGGAGAGGATCGTGAGCGATCTTCCCGCAAATGGGATACAGGCGAATAAGCCTGTGGGAGAAGTCACGGCAGAGGACATGAAACGAGTGACGTCGGAGGACTTTACGGAACTGCAAAGGATCGCGCGCGGATACTGCCGCACGGTCGATTCCACGCGGTCCCGTAAGCGGATGGACGGAAGCGCGACCGTGGTGCGTAGTGGGTCCGCACGGTACGGGACGGATGACGTGAGCGACGACGTCACTCAGGATGCCGTTTTGATCTTCACGAAGCGGCTGCGCGAAGTCATCGCAACCTGCGAGGTTTCGGCGGTTTGGGTGGAAACCCGCGAAGTGTGCGCATGGCAGTACATTCGCAGGGACGGGGAAACGATCATCGTGACCCGTGGAAAGCTCCATTATTGGGCGGTGCGAGATGCTGCCGCACGCAACGGGTACCGACTGGACGTCAAACCGGAGCCAATGGACGTTATTCCGGGCGCACAGATCACGCGCGGAATCCCGCACGCGGACAAACTGTCCACCCTGGCGGTAACGCCGTATCTGTCGGGGCAGAGCGAAACGATTTTTCGGTCTGCCTGGGGCGACGGACGCGAATTCCCGGTTTTGAGCACGATCCTGGACATCGCGAAGCAGGCGGATGATCTCGGTCGTACCAGTGTGCTCGGACGGACCGCGCAAGATCTGTACGGCGGACCGCGTCACTCGTCATCCAAAGTACAGCGCACGCGTGACGCTGCGGTCAAGGAATGGCGAGCGTTGACCGCGTCCCTTGACTCTGTGCGCGACGAACTGGTCTACCGCAGCACCGAGCCGCCGCACACGGCCTGATAACGGGCAGCTGTAAGGGTCCCTGAGGTTGAATCCCAGGGACCCTTCGCGTTGTCCCAAGCGGCGATGTATGCGTCTGCACCATGGGCGGGATTCGATGGCGTTTGGCGGTCCCGGGCATGGGTGGGAACGACCTATGGCAGCAACCGATCGCCGCAACACTCGCGTGATTCCTTGAATGCCGGACGCGCGGCAGAATCAGCTGTTCGGCCGTATCTTTGCGCGCCGGAAGATTCTTGAAATCATTTTCAATGATCGGTATTTGGACGGTCCGACGCCCCGTATATAGGTGAGAGCGCGTAACGGCAGCAGTCGAACGCGTGAATGCCAGTCTGCCGTTTCCTGTCCATTGCTGGACGGGAATCGGTAGACGTTAATGGTTCTCGGCCGGCCGGGCAGCCAATGCGTGTGCCTGGATGCAATTGGGTGCGCCTTCGCATGCCCAAAAAGATCTTCGATGACCAATCCCCTTGATCGGTAATTGGGGGTTTGGGGATCTGTATTTAAGTGTGCATGCGATACGGGCGCCGCAGCCTACAGGTGGCGCATCCGTTCGCCTCTGATTTTCCGGACGGTAAAGAATCTTGCGGAAATTCTCGCTTGAGCGGTAATTGGGCCGTCTGGGGAGTCGTATTTGAGTGAGAGCGTATTGCGCTTTCATGGACGGAGGAAAGCGTGATTTTGTTTGATGGCGCTACGCGTACACGAACCAAGATCGGCTATTTCGTCGGCAGGAGCTTGCCGTTCTTCGCTTATCTCGGCGGAATGCTGCTCGCATTGGTGTTCGGGTCGAAGTGAATTACTGCGTGGTATGGGTGACAGTCCGGCTCCTGCCCGGGCTGTCACCTGCCTGCTGTAGTCGCATGATCGAGGAACCGTGACTCGCCACGGCGAAAGGGTGGCGGTCGCTGCGCAACTCGATCAAGTGTCCCTATTTCTGGTCAGGTGGGGAGCTGATCATGAGTGACAGCACGCTGGTTACCAGCGACTTAATCAACCTGTATGACGCTGCGCTTCTGTGCGGCGGCTTCACGGTCCGGCTCAACGCGGACGGAACTATAACCCCGGCGGCAACCGGGTTTGCCGTGTCCGCGACTGACGAACGACGGTCTGTCCCGGTCGACGTACCGTTTGCGGACTTCGCATCGGTCGTTGAACGGCTGCGCACCCTATACCCCACCGCGAACGCCGTTGGGGGATGGGTGGACGGCCAGTGGTTGTACCTGGACCCGGTCGAGATCATCGACGACCGGTCCAAGGCGGAGTCCCTCGGCCGTCTGCGGAATCAGATCGCGATCTATGACCTGTCCGCCTCCGAAGAGATCAGGCTCTGAGCCTGCCCGTGATCAACGGTCCTTGCAGGGGCCGCTGTTCGCGGGCAGGACCAGAACCGATCTGGGGAGGCGATCATGAAACTTGTCTCATGCACCACCGGCCAGGAGATAACCCCCGGCGCGACGCTACACATGCAGTCCGGCCCAACGGCGGGACGGGCGTGGCGCTTTGAGCACATCGTCGAGCGGCCGGACGGCAGTCACCACGTGCACGTCACGCGTGCCAGCGGGAAGTTGGGGCGTGTGCCGGGGCAGTACCACCCGGTCCTGTTCGGCTGCGAGATCGCGGTGGACATCACGTGGCGCCAGAACATCCGCAATACGGTACGGCATGCGTGGACCAAGGCTGACGACTACCTGATGGCGGGGGTGTTCGCCCTGGTCCCCCTCGCATTCTTCGAGCACTACCAATGGGCCGAATCGATCACGTCGGCCTTGGGGTTCGGCGGTCACTGATCTGCCGGAGTATCGGGCGCGCTCCATCGGAGTGCGCCCCCTTGCTCTTACAGACGAGAGCACATCCGTGCCGGTCGGACCGGTTGCGGATGCGTGACCCAGGGACCGAGGAGAAAGGCCATGGAAGCCCAGCAAGTTGCCGACCTGATCAACCAGGTCAGTTTCCGCCCAGGGTGGGAGTTCCGGGCAGACGTGATGGCTGACGGAGCGCCGCTCGTGATCGTTCAGGCGCTCGTCGAGACCGTCAACTCCGACCGCGACCAGGCACTCAGGGGCTACCCGGAGAAGATCCTCCTCGTGCCCGAGGCGATCATCGACGCAGCTGAGTACGTGATCGCTGACGATCTGTACACGGCCATCTTCCAGTGGATCATCGATCTGGAGATCCACGAGTGCCGTGAATTCTTCCGGGTCGGCCCGGACAAGGACGCGCCCTTCCACCCCCACCGCCCGGAGGGGCAGAGTGCGTGGGACGCGATCGTGCGCGAACCGGTCGCCGAGGATGCCGGGGCATGAGCCGCGATCGCGCGTGGCACCTGATCGGTTGGCTCGCCCTCAGCTGTCTTGTGCTGCTGAACGTGGCCCCCGGGCTGTTCGGCATCCACTGAGCCCGTCGCTCTGCTCCCCGCCCCCGCTCCATGGTGGGCACAGCGTGATCCACGTCGAGGGCATGCGGCGGCGGGCAAGTTCACCGGGGCCAACTGGCGCCGCTCGCGCCGTAGGCCAGTGCGGACGGTGGATGAGAGTTTGTCGGTGACAGAGTTCCGTGCTGCCCGATTCCCGGTGTACCGGAAGCCGAGAGCTGCGGGACCTGCCCCGGGTTGCATTCTCTACGGTCCGGCTGGGCATCGCGGAAGTCTCTACAGAGTGAGCGAGCGGCGAACCACCTCTGCACGCTGCTCAGTACTCCGGGGGACATGATCCGTGCTCCCGCCTGCGGATTCCTTCACGGTCACCGAAACGTGAGGGTGGCTCACCGGCGACCGGTCCCCGCAGTAGCGGGCGGACCCCTTCCGCAGGGTGAACCGTCTTGCACCGGACCCTGACGCAGCGCGTTCGACGCGCTGCCCACACGGACCCCCGCACCCCCTCAACTCCCCCCACCCGGAGGGGGTGCGGGCCAGGCGAGAGGCACCGCCTCCGGCCGCTCATCCCTTGGATGAGGGCCCCAAGTACCGCCGACGGGGATGCCACCCCGTTTCTTCCGTGTCTCGGACACGGTGTCTGGCGTCTTGGCGGCCTTCACCGTCCCGGTCTTGGAGAGGAAAGGACCATGCCCAAACTTGCGACCCAATCGTGGTCGGTGCGGAGGGCACTGGCTGCGCGCGAGCCGTTCGACACCTACGGTGCCTTCCGAGCCACCGACGAGTGCAGTTACTGCGTAGGGCGTCTGCCGGAGCCGTGGGCCGACTGGTACAGGTCGGACGCGGAGGCCGGGCGCATCGTCTATCAGGTCTACAGCTACAGCACCCCCATCGCGTGGGTGCTGGATGACGACACGGTCGTCATGCCGCAGGTGCGCTACTCGCCTACTACCAGCAGTCATCAGGGGCTGCTGTACGCCCTGGACAAGGCCCGCGACACCTTTCCGCAGGACACTCCGCGAGAGCCCGCGTTCGCGCCCACTCCGGCGCCCGGAAGCTGGGACTGGCCACGCGCCGACGGCTACCCCGTGGGCGGAGAGGGCCGGAACGGGCGCGGCTGGAGCTCGCGCCTCGACCGGCCGGAGGAACCCGTTCACGTGGACTTCGCGCCGGTGCGGATGGAGTACAGCGAGAGCTACAGCGTCCGTCAGGGCTGGGCCACGTCGTACGACGTCGGTCCCGCGTCCGGCGTGGAACAGGCGGCGTGACCATGAGCTACACGATCGAAATCACCCGCCACGTCGTGAGTTACCGCACCCGGGCCGGAGTCACTCCGAACGGGGGGCAGGGGGCGGTACGGCGGTGTGTGGATGGACGGTGATTCCCACACGATCGAGCCTCCGTTCACGACCTGCGAGACGTACGACGAGTACGACGCGGAATGGTGGGAGGGCGACGTGGTCGCCTGGGCCGTAGACAAGATCGACCAGACCGGGGCGACCGAAACGTCCGCCTACCCCGTCGGCGATTTCGCACCCGAGCCCGCCTGGCTCAGCGGCCGGCGCGAGGACCCGTACGAGGGCGACAACAAGGTCACCGAAACCTCCGTACGACTCACCGGCGACTGGTCCCCGCAGCAGCGTACGGATGTCTTCCGCGCCGTGAGCAGCATCTGACCCGCCTTCCGCTTGCCCCGGAACAACGCGCGTGACGCGCTGCCCGACACAGACTCCCGCACCCCCTCAACTCCCCCCACCCCGGAGGGGGTGCGGGGCCAGGCCAGGGGTGCCGCCATGCGGCGCGGCGCTCCTGGCCCATCTCGTGATCTGAAGGAGAGGACGAGATTGTGAGTACAGAGGAGATGACCGAGGTCAGGGTCGAGATGACAGTGACCGAAGAGGTGACCTACGACTTCCCGGTCACCGTGGAAATCCCCGCCGAAGTAGCCGACGACCCGGAGGCCGTGACGGACTATTTCGCCGAGAACGAAGACTTGTGGCTCGACGACCTGCCGATCGATGCGAGCAGAGGCTCGCTCTCGGTGAATGAGCGTGATGTGGAGGACGTCAAGCTCCTGCCATCCACTGAGGCGGCGTGCTCACCGTGAGCCCGTTCGCCCCGTTGACGCCCGAGCGCTTTGACGCGCCGCTGTACGAGCTGCCGCAGGAGGAGTGGTCCGAGGAGCCCCGGGACTTCACCGTCACCGTGGCCGGACCCGAGAGGTTCGACGGGGAGGAACCCTACACATACGTGGTGCGCGACCACACCGTGGAAGCGGCCTGGATCCAGGCCCTGACCTGGCACATGCGCGAGAACGAAACCCTGGACGCTCACGTGATCGCGTCCGAGTCGCACGTGGGGCTCCCGCCCGCCGACGCCGGGTACCACTGGAACGACCTGCGACCGGAAAGTCAGTCGGCCGCGATGAAGAGGACCATCGCGCAGGCCCGGGACCTGATCGCACGGTACGAAGCGGCTATCGCCGGTTTCCGCGCCGAGGACGGCGAGGACATCGACCCGGAGCAGTACGGCTCGTACGACGAAACCCGAGCCGACTTCGGCGAGGAAGCCATAGACCTGGTCAGCAGCCTGACATGGCGGCTTGAGCGTTCGCGACCACGGGTCACCGGCGCCGAACCTCCGTCCAGCTCCGCCGCGAGTAGCAGTCAGGACTAACTCGGCGACGACACTCCGCACCCCGCTCACTTCACATGCCCGGACAACAGGACCCGTGCGCGGTGCCAGTGCAGCCCGCGATGGTTGGCGATTCCGTGTCAGCACACCGCCCTGTCGGCCGCCAACCAGGGCGTGTGGCGGTCATACGTCGCCCATCCCTCACCGATTCCGCCAACTACCCGGAGGTGTTCCGCCATGAGCATCGCTGACCGTGCCGCATCCGTCTATGAGCTGCTCCAGCAATACTCCACCCATCCGGTGATCTCTGAGCACCGCGTCGCTGACATCGCCCGGACCGTCGTTCGCCTGGCCGCGCTGCTGGGCGTCGATCCCGCCCAGGTGCAGCCGAACCACAACTGGGACTACCTGGCGTTGCCGCTGACTCCGCTTACTCTGCACGCGAGCGATCCGGATGACCCGGAGCGGGTCTACACCTTCTCCTACCGCGATCCGCTCTACGACGACGAGCCGTTCTTCCTGCTCGGCCCGTGCCCGCTCTGCGAGGCCACGGTGCCGCTCGCCGAGATCCGCAGTCTGGCGGACCTTGGGGCCTTCCTGGCCAACGGGCCAGCGCCCCTCCGGGACAACGGGATTCTGCCCGGGAGCTACCCCGATGAGTTTGACCGGGACCCGGCCCACACATCCAAGTGCCCCTACCGCGAAGGCGACTGCTGAGCGAGCGACGCCGGCTGCCACACGAGTGTACGGCGCACCGCACCCGTGCAACCCCAGCGCCCGGGCCAAGCACCGGCGATCAGCGCCGGACGCCTTGGGACCGGCCCAGCCATGCCCGCCCAACTCCCGGAGGGAGGAAGCTTTGATCCCCATAAACGTGTCTCCCGAGACACGCGAGCAGTTCGTCCGCAACATCATCACCGCATGGCATTCCGCCACTTCGGAGCAGCAGCAATGCGGGCGTACCTGGTACCGCACCGCCCACGAACTCGCCGCGATGATGACCGACGGCAATCCGCGAGCGGGTGCCGGCGTCATCGCCGCCCTGTCGGCGAACAAGTCCTGGCCGGAGAACCTTCGTTTAGCCCGCCAGGCGTGTGAAACCGGCCTTAGCTCCGGGCACTTCACCGACGCCCTGCACAAGGCCGCCCAGATCATGGCCGGAGCAGATCCGGCTGACGTACTCCCCATGGAACGGAAGACCGGGCAGTTCTTCCGTCTCATCGCCAACCCGGACGACCCGGACGCCGTTGTGATCGACCGCCACGCGCACGACATCGCCGTGGGCGAGACGTACGGGAACCGCGACCGCGGCCTGTCCAGCGCCGGACGCTACGCCCTGCTGGCCCACTGCTTCCGCGAAGCCGCCCTGCGACTGGATGAGCTGCCCAGCACGGTCCAGGCAGTCACCTGGGTCGCCCACACCGAACGCATCGCAGGTACCGGAACCCGCAGCTCTCGCCGCGCCGCGTGACGACCTCCGCGACCGGTGCTCCGATCCGGAACCCTGAGCCAGATCTGTCAGGGTCCCTGTGACCGGTGCGGACCTCTGCTCCGAATCCGGTCCCGATGGCGTCGGAAAGCAGGGCGGACCAATTTTGCCCAAGGTCGGTATTCGGGCGACTTCCGTCACCGTATTCAAGCGACCCCGAACGCAAGGCCCCGTCGACCCGCCACTCGCACGGTGGGCCTTCGCGGTGACGGCGGCCTTGGCCAAGACCCGGCGGCGGCTTGGTCTGCATTCCCCGCCGCCGGTTTCCCGCCCTGGTCGGGCGGGGGATCCCGGCCTCCCTTCCCCGGGTGCTGGGCGCGCTCAGGAAAGGGGGGCCGACCGTTTGTCCCGTAGCGCCCCACGCCCGCACGCCTGCCCCGTGCTCTCCCCAGATCGGACGGAGCCAGGCGTGCGGGTCTGCGGCCCTACGGGCCCGCCCTGGCCCTTGCGAGTCTGTGGAGAGGAGGCCACCACACATGGCTAAAAGCGCGACCGCGCTGCTCCGGGAGGCACAACAGCTCGGCGCCATGATCCGAGAAACCGTTTCGAACACTCCTGTGCGCCATGTGCCCCGGAGCACCCACGATCCCCGCCCCTGGGTGCTCCACGAACCCAACCTCGGCCAGGACTTCCGGCTGACCGGACGTGCGTGCACCGCCACCTTCCCCGACCAGGTCCGCACAGTGCCCACCGATCTGCCATCGGCCCCGGCCAAGGAGCACAACGGCCCGGCAGACGGGAGGCGTTGACGGTGCCTGCGGATATCTCAGTTTCTGGTCTACCCGTGGGATGTCACGTGCCGTGCCCTTGCCATATCCGTCTGACGAACGGCGCTCAGGAGGCCCTCGGAAACCACATCCACAAGCAGATCACGAAGGAGTCGAACCATGACGACTGACGTCAACGCCGCGTTCACGCAGGAGAAGGAAGACCAGATCGAAGCCGTGCGCGAGGAGGCGCGCGCGTTCCAGGAGCGCATCGACCGGGGCGAGATCGCACCGATCGGCGACGACCGCTACCGCGTCCTCACCGGCTGGGACGCGGGTGAGACCTTCTCCGTGCAGCGCAACACCGAGGGGCGGATCGAGCAGATCCTCGCCCAGCACGGGCTGGACACCACCACCGGCGGGGCCGCCCTCTACACCACCACCCCGGCCTGGCACGGTCTGGGCGCCGTGATCCCCGGCGGGATCACGGACATCGACGAGGTGCTGAAGCTGGCTCGGATCGACTGGGAGGTCAGTAAGCGGCCTGTGCTGTACGAGTGGGATGGCGGCATCCGCGACGCCGTCGACCGCTACGTCACCGTCCGCACCGACGGAGGCGCCGCCCTCGGCACTGTGGGCGATAGATACGAGGTCTTCCAGAATCGGCGTGTCTTCGAGTTCCTTCAGGACCTGGCGCAGCGCTACGACGTGGTCTGGGAATCGGCCGGCGCCCTGCGCGAGGGCCGGAAGGTCTTCGTGACCATGCGCATCCCCCACTCGCTCGTGATCGACCGCGGCGGCCTGGACGACGAGATCGTCCTCTACCTCGCCGCGATCAACTCGCACGACGGGACGTCCTCGGCCGAGTCCGTCGTCACGCCCTGGCGGATCGCGTGCGGCAACACTGAGCGTTTCGCGACCCGGGACGCCGTACACCGCTGGGGCATCCGGCACACGAAGGGCGGCCTGACAGCCCTGGAAGAGGCCCGCCGCACGCTCGGCCTGACGCTCGACTACGCGAAGGCCTTCGAGGCCGAGGAGAACACGCTCGTCCGCACCGACCTGCTGATCGACGACTTCCACAAGCTGATTGACGGCCTGTGGACGGTCGACGAGGACGCCAAGGACCGGGCCAGGTCCTTCGCCCAGCAACGGCACGACGAGCTGGAGGGCATGTTCCACGACGAGGCCCGGAGGCTGGGACGCACCGCGTACGCCGCAGAGCGCACCATCACCGACTACCTGGACCACCGGATGGGGGTCGTGCCCCGCAACCTCGGCGAGGACCTGGCGCGCGCCCAGCGGTCGCTGGAGGGGACGAACGACGACCTGAAGTCCAAGGCACACCGAAAGCTGCTGTTCCTGGCGCGCTGACCCAGACCGCAGCGCCCGTCCGGGACGTGTAACCGGACGGGCGGTTCCGCCAGGGCCGGTAACTCAACTGCAGGGGAGGCCAGTTAAACGGCCGTTGGGTGCCGGATCGGTCCCGGTCCACGGGCTTGGCCTGCCTTACGCTCCACTGCTAGACCCAGATCTCGTGCTCGTTGCGGTAGTGCGGCCAGGGCCTCCCAGCCTGCCGTGCGGCGAGCACATGTTTGATGCCTGCGATCCATGAGCCTGGCTGGACGAGTTCGATCATGTAGCGGTCCAGTTCGGAGCGGCCCATTTGCAGAGTCCAGCCCGGGGTCATCGTCAGGCCCCCCGGCAGTGGCACGGCTCGCAACTGTTCCTGCTGGTGGATCTCCATGACGACCTGGCCTGGCTTCAGGCTTGCCTTCCCCGATGGGAGGACCCAGTGGGCATCCAGGCCGGCCACCTGGAGAAGACCGGCCAGCGCAGGCCCAGAGGTTTCCACGACCATCGCAGCGTAGTCGCCGATCAGCCGAGCGCAGGCCACAGGATGCAAGGGATAGTTCGCCCACGGTACCCGCAGCGGATCACGAGCTGTGCTGTCCGTGCTGGTGAAGTGGATGTTGTGAACCTCGCGGCCCGCCGCGATACCAGCGCGCTCCAGCGCGGCACCCATGGTCTGCTGAAGTCGCTCGTTGAACCGCGTGGAGGGAAGACCCTGCTGGGCACATCCGAATTGGTCAATGACGTACAGGGCCCGGCTGCCGGGTACGGCGGTGGCGTAGACGCCCTCGGCCGCGGCTCGCTCAAAGGCCGAGCGCAACATGTCCAGGTGCGTGCGCAGTGGCAGGTTCAGGTCGTGGAGGAGCTCTGCAGTGTTCTCACCCGGCAGCGGACCGCCCTCCAGCACCGAGGCCCTGGCCTGGTTGATCCGCCGGATCTGGGCGCTCTTGCGGTTCTTCGGATTGGTCTTGATCTCTTCGGTTTGAGGAGGACGAACGCGGTCCCACACCGTGATGTCGCCGATGCGCAGGCAGTTCGTCAGGTCATGCAGGAGGGCGAAGCAGCCGCTCTCCTTGAAGACTCTCTCGACGCGATCGAGTTCTGCCTGCAGTCCTGCTTTGCCGTACATCGGTCCGGGTGAGTCGTTGCGGCACAAGGCGAGGATGAACGGGCGGTGGAAGCCGAAGGCCCGCCAGGCCAACCCGTCGCCCACGGAACGCAGTTGGCGAGCCAGCCGCTCGTACACATCATGCTCGAACCGCCAGGTCGCCACGTCACCAAAGTCGCGACCTGACTGCGGCTCGGGGGCCTCCGGCTGGGGCGGCTTCCCCTTACGCACCCGGTCCGCGGCACGCTTGAGCTCCCTGCGGGCCTTCTCCACCTCCAGCAGCCTGGTGATCAGTGAGGGGCCACGAAGTTTCCGGACGGGGACCCAATAGGGTTGTCCTGAACAGGAAACGAGGAAGAAGTGGCGCCACCCAGTAAGTACTCGCCGGAGTTCCGCGAGGAAGCCGTCCAGATCGCGTTGAGGTCAAGCAAGACGATCTCCGAAGTCGCCCGGGAGCTTGAGCTGAACCCGGAGACACTACGCGGCTGGGTCAAGAAGCACCAGAAGCAGCAGGAACCGGCTCCCGACGCCGAACTGACGGTAACCGAGCGGGCGCGCCTGAAGGAACTCGAACGACGCAACCGCGAGCTGGAGATGGAAGTTACCTTCCTGAAAAAAGCCGCAGCGTACTTCGCGAAGGATCCCCGGTAGCAAGCAAGTACGAGTTCATCGACGAGATGCGGCTCGACACCGAGGAGTACGCATACAGCGTCGAGTTCATGTGCGGCCAACTCGGCGTATCTAGATCCGGCTACTACGACTGGCGATCCCGCCCGGAATCCGCGACGACCCAGCGGCGCGAAGAATTGAAACTGCTCGTCGAGAAAGCCTTCGACATGTCCGACGGCACCTACGGACACCGGCGCATCCAGGCCCAGCTGCACCGCTGGGGCGTCACCGCGGGACTGGAGCTCGTCCGCCGGCTCATGCGCGAGCTGGGCCTTGAGCCCTGCCAGCCGCAGCCGAAGAGGTTCAGCCTCACCAAGGCCGCGGCCGGCCAGGTGCCGGACCTCGTCGGGCGCAACTTCACCGCGGATGCGCCCGGCGAAAAACTCGTCGGCGACATCACCTACATCTCGACCGGGGAAGGCTGGCTGTACCTCGCAACGGTCATCGACTGCTGCACGAAGGAAGTCATCGGTTACGCAATGGACGACCACTACCAAACCCCACTGATATCCAGGGCGATCCACAACGCGGCACGCAACAGGAACCTCTCGGCCGGCGCGATATTTCACTCCGACCGCGGAAGCAACTACATGTCAGCCGAGTTCGGGAAGACGCTCGACCGGTACGGACTCCGCAGATCTTCCGGCCGCACCGGGATCTGTTTCGACAATGCCATGGCCGAATCATTCTTCGGCGCCCTGAAGAACGAGCGTGCATCAAGGGTGACTTACCTGACCCGCGAGGCCGCCCGGCAGGACATCACTCGCTACATCGAATTCTGGTACAATCGCAAACGCCTCCACTCGGCAGTGGGTTACCGCCCTCCGCGCGAAGTCCACGCCGAATACGAGAAGTTGCGAATTACCGCGTGAAACAGACGGTCAGACACCTGTCCGGAAAACGCGAGACCCCTCACAGGTCCCGCTGGAAGGCAACGCCAGCCTCCTCCGTCGTACAGTCCCGCAGCTGCTGGATGAGCGCGGCCAGGACGGGCTGCATCTCCTGGTGCCGCGGGTGCGCCAGCATGTCGTCGGGGTCGTAGTAGTCGGCGTCGAACAGGCTCATCCGGCCAGTGTGACGATCAGCTGGCTATCCTGCTCCGGTTTTTCCAGGCTTCGGAGGAAATAACCCATGTAAGCGGGCTCTACGGGATCACGAAGGTCACGCTGTACCGGGCTCGTGTCACCGCGACGTACAGCTTGAAGCGACCGCCATCAGCCAGCTCGGACTCCCGGTTCCGGTAGTACTTGGTGATCGGCTGAGTCGGGAAGATCAGTACCCGGTCGAAGGTGCACCCCTTCGACTGGCCGAAGTTCATGGCATCGAGTCCCTGAGTCCTGGTCCGCTTGTCCCACCTCAGCACGACCGGCTCGTACTGCTCGACGTACCCCTCCACCTCGGCCGGCGTGATCGCAGAGACACCGTCGTGGCCTGTGATCTCGGTGTTTTTGGAGATCGTTCGCGGCAGGTCCGGGAAGAGGCCGTCAGCAAAGTCGCAGATCGCCTGGTTGCATCGATAGCTTTCAAGCCGGTGCTCGATCTCGCAGATGTCCTTGCGCTCGTCCAGCCAGTCCGCGATGCCGCTGCCCTTGTACCGCTTGTTCTTGGTCGAGTTGTTCGTAGCGAAGGTGGCTTGTCTCGGGTCCCCGACGACCGTGATCGCGGCAGACGATTTCAGCAACAGGTCGAGGATTTCGAGGTCGTAGCCGGCGAGGTCCTGGACCTCGTCGATGTAGATCTGGTCGTAGATCTCGGTCAGCCGGCCTACGACCTTGCCACCGCTCCGCTGATCGGCCTCGTAGGCGAAAGCGGCCACAGCGTCACGGAACATGTCGCCGTTGGTGTCGAGGTAGTACTTCTTGACGTTCGTCTTGGGGATGAACTTGTTGCGCTCCCCTACGAAGTTCAGTCCGCGCATCACTCCCACGTCGTCGAGCACGGCGCTCTGGTACGGGCGAGCGCACTGGTTCAGCAGGAACGTGAACCAGGTCATGACCGTGACGTGCTTCGGCAACAGCCCCGTGCCGGCGCTCAGCCGATCAACCAGCTGGTTCATGTTCTCGGTGGTGTAGGTGGTTACGAGCACACGTTGGCTCGGGTCGCTGAGAACGCAATCCACGATGTGCTGGGTCTTGCGGGAGCCGGCCGCGGCCAGGACGGCCAGGTTGTTATACGACGGCATCGGCGATGTACCCCGGCATGGTCACGGCCTCCTCGGCCTCGAAGATGGCCAGCGCGACGGTGGTCTTGCGCGCCTTCATGTACGCGAGCAGATCATCATCCGTGGCGAAGGTCGTTCCGAAGATGCTGTTGAGCTTGTCCCGGCCGTTCGCCTTGAGCAGCTGCGGTTCCAGCGTCGGGAAGTTCGCGTCCTCGCCCACATGCACCGAGATGTTGAGGAAGCCGCCGAAGCTCGCGTACCGCGCCTTCACATCCGCGACATTCTTGCCGTCGTTGTCGGTGACGACCGAGACCTGGTTCTGCTCCAGCAGCGACGCGATGTCGAGGAACCGCTTGAAAGACAGCCCGCGGATGTTGATCACGTCGACACCGTCTTCGACCGGCAAGCAGCCGTGCACATCACTGTAGGCGCGCTGGATGACCAGCTCGTCGGAGGGGCCCTCAACAAGAATCGAGCGGCGGGCCAGGACGACGCGCAGCGTGTCGTAGCCGGACAGCTTGCGGAAGTAGTCCTGGGTGTCGGCCGGCAGGCTGCTCAGGCGGAAGCCTTGCTGGGCGGACAGCAGGACGAGGTTCTCCAGACCCAGCTTGTTAAGCACGTACGAGCTGTGGGTGGTGATGAAGACCTGCTTGTCCTCGCACTTGGTGCTGATCTTGCGGATCAGCTTGCCCAGGTTCGGGAACGACAGGTGGTTCTCGGGCTCCTCGACCAGGACGATGTGCGCGTCCTCCACCTGCTTGTTCAGCGCCAAGAGGATCTTCAAGGTGCTCTGCTCGCCCTTGCCGACGAACTGGAACGGCAGATCGTCGAGGTGGGGCACGATGTTGCTCTCCCAGTTGGACTTCTGGGAGACGTCGATGGCCAAGGTCAGCTCTCGATCGCTGACCTCCCGCGGAGCACCGCGCAACTTCCGATTGATCTTGACGATGGAGTCATCATCGGCAAAGTTCTCCCGCAAGCTGCGGTACGCGCGGGCCAGCTCGACGCGCTCGCCGGCCTCCAGGTGCGAGCTGATGATGCCGTTGAGGTAGTAGTCGACGCCGCTCTGGAGGTGGATGTTGGTGGCGTCGATCAGGGATGCCGTGGCCGGGATCCGGTGGAAGGTGATGCCGTTGCCCGCGAAGTCGAGCCAGTCGACCTTGTAGTACTCCGTCGGCACCAGACGGACCTGCAACGGGTCCTTGATGAACTCCCGGTATTCCGCCTCGTAGTCCGGGTTCAGCGTGGCCCGGATACGGACACCGGATTCGTCGCTCTTGAGGAGGTTGTTCGTCCCCTTCAAGGTGGCAGGCGCTGCCTTCCCATCGAGGAACAGGTCGATGATGATCTCGGGCGGCTTGGCCTCAAGGCCGTCACGCAAGGCCTCGATGTACTCGTCGACGACTTCCTTGTTGAACAGGTACGGCGACAGCTCCTGCGCCAGGAGTCGGCCCCGGATCCGACCCGTCAGGGCCAGGCCGATCGCTTCGAGGAGTGTGGACTTCCCCCGGTCGTTGTCGCCAACCAAGATGTTCATCTGCGGGTCAAATTCGAGAGTGAAGTCTCGAAACGTCCGATAATTCTTGATGACGATCTTGGTGAGCACACTTCCCCCGGGTTACATATGTTCCACTTTATGATCACCCGACGTTTTGGCGAGCCCAAAGCGCATAGCAGTGGCGGCAGTTGTCATACATACCTACCGATGCGGCCGGGGTTCAGGAGAATAGCAGCCGCACCGTCCAGCATGGCCAGAAACGGCTAAACCGGCTATTTTAGAACTTTAGTTCGACAAGTCGACGGGGGTCGGCCCACACCCGACACGATCGAAGTCGGTCCAGCAGCCACAATTCCCCTCATGGACGCAGCACTTGCAGGGCTGGTCGGGCCGCTTGGCGGAGGCGTCATCGGGACCGACGGTGCCTGGGGCGCGGCTCTGATCGACTTCCGTGCGGCTCGCTACCAAGCCGACACGTAGGCGAAGAGCAGTCGTGAGCAGTGGCTACGCCAGAGCTCGGCTTCGGGCACAACAACTGCGGCTCGCTGTGCGTCCGTGGCGGTCACCGGCGCTGGGCACACGTACTGGAGGTCTTCCCCGAGCGGTACGCGGAAGCCGAACGCCAAGAGCAACAGCTACGAGCTGAACTGGGCGACGTGGCGATCTTGCGCGACCGATCCGGCGGCTGGTCCCGCCCGCTGACGCTGACCGAATTCCGCGAACGCCAGCAAGCCTTGCAGAGCGCCTCGGCGGCGTGAGACCTGGCCCCGGAGCCTCCGCGAAGCAGACCAGAGCCGAAAAGCCCGAGATCGAACTCGACCGCGGTGGTCGTGGAATGGCCTTCGCGTGGGCCAGTTGAGAGTTCGAGGACTGGCCCAAACGGGACTCGGCGGGAACCTCTGCATGATCGGGAATCGGCCGGATCCGGGCGACGTAATTGGGTGAGGTGCGCCACGTTCGGGTGCCACCCACGCGGACCCGCCGCCCCCCTTTTTTCCCCGTCGCCCCGCGGGTCCAGCGCCGCGGAATAAGCGCACCCCTGAGACCAGCGGCCCGAACTCGCATGTCCGGTTCTGGCCGCTTCCAGGGCCGCGCTCCGAACCCTGTTCCGCGGAGCGTGGCCCATCTACCTGGTTGCGTAGCTCAGTTGGTAGAGCGCCGATCTTATAAGTCGTTGAGGTCGCGGGTTCGAGTCCCGCCGCAACCACCCTCGATCAAGTCACCAGGAGGTTCGTATGGGCCTCAACTTCCCACATACCCCGGCCCATTCGACCCCGACAACTGGAAGAAGAAACCGCGTACCGCTTCGACCCCAGAGCCTCGCGCTGGCCATGACACAGGCCGTGACCGCGTCCATCGTGCCGAACTCCGCCTGGCCCGCGTCGCGTGCGCGCGCATCGCTGCAGCAGTCGGCGACCTCCTCACCGACGACGCCCCCCGCCTCGATGCACCGTTCAGATATCCGATTCGACCGGATTGCCCTCGTGATTGATGGGTCAACGGCATCTCACCGCTCGGGATGGCCTGGGACCTTAGGCAACCGGGGAAGGAGAACGGCATGTCCCTCCTGGTCAAGCTGCTCAGGCTGCCGGCGTGACACTGAGCGAGGTGATGGTGCTGTTGGGAGAACCCGATCTTCACCGGGTGGGGACCGAGGCCGCCGTCGCGATCCTGCAGAAGCCGTCCAGGCAGCCAAGCTCCTCGTCCACAAGTGTTGGACTACGTCGAGGCCGGCATCGACCGGGGCGGCAACTGACCTGCAGCGCCGGGCTCCGCAGGCGTCCCGAATGCGGGAGACTGCCGGGGGAGCCTGGAGGTAGGGACAGTGAAGATCGATTTGGCTCAAGCCCGAGCCACAGTCAAAGAACTGGCCGAAGAGCTTGAAGCGCTGGACGGGACGGAAGTGATTGATAGGCCGAGCCGCGCGGCACGTCTCCAGAACAGCCACACCAGCCGCACGCTGCTGCGCCTGTCCCACCTCGGTGACCGCGTCTCCGTGGAGATTATGGGCGTGTACCACGACTTCAAGCGCCGGGACGATCCGCCGCAGGCAGGTGATCGCTGACGTGAACCAGGACACCGAGAGCTTGCTGTTCGACGTTGCCGGCCGACTGGAGCGGGCCATCATCGACCGGGACTGTCCGGCGATGGTGGCGTTGCAGGGCGACCGTACTCTCGTGCTGTCCGACTACGACTATCTGCGCGACGAGCCCACTGCCGCGGCGTTCGAGCATCGCGCGGCGGAGAGAGCCCGGGAGATCCACACCTCCCGCTTCGTCTTCGCCGTCCCGCAAGTCTGGGTCGACACCGACGACACGGTCCAGGCGCGAGCAGTGTCCAACCACCCGCTGCGCGAGGACGAACGTGAAGTTATCGCCTGGATGAGTTACGACGCCCACGACGGGGTGGACTACGGATTCGTGCCGTATGTCCGCCGGCCAAATGGGGAGCCGATTTTCGCCGACCCTGAAGTCTTCACAGCCCTTGTCCGCCCCCGTGAGCAGGCGCCTGGCTGGACCCTGCTGCGTGCCCTCATGGAGGACGGCACCGAGCCGACCGACACGTTGTAGTCGTTCGGCCCTTCCCTGCTACGGGACCGTAGTCCTGCCGCAGGGCGCAGTACTCGATGGGCACCTCTTCGTTCGCGACCTCGCAGAACCTGGTCCGGCGGACCGTCCGACGAGTTGCGAGTCGACTTCCTCGTGTCCGCGTCGCCATTGGTGTGCCATGGGTAAGGGTGCTGTCGCTGGCCGGGCACCGCCCGTCGGCCATCTACGGCTCAAGGCGGCCCCGCCATGTCATCCGCGAGTCGGTCCCAGTGTCAATACCGGGCTGAGTCTGACTGCGGCACCGCACTTGAGGATCGATCCCTTGCAGGCGCCACCTCCGTGTTCGTCCCGGCGGACGACGACTTTGAACGGTGCGAGGGCAGCTCTCGCGACGACAGTCCATGAGACGGGTGCGCCCCGCTGAGGGCGCCCAGTGCTCGCGGTAGGTGTCAGTGGGCGCCACCGGTGCCGAGCGTGGACGAGACGACCACCTTCCCAAGATCGGTATTCGGGGAGTCCCAGGCCCCGTATTTCTATGAAGGAATTTTTTTCGGAGAGATCAAGGAGTGGCTATGAAGAGCAAGCGCTGGTTCATTAAGGGCGAGAACGACACGTGGCGACCGACCGCGAGCGAGGAGGGCCAGCCGTGAGCACCCCCAGCATCAACGGTCGCCGAGGCCGTGGATTGCACGGTCAACTCGTCCAGCAGCTGGGCCAGATGATCGTCTCCGGCGACCTGGGCGCGGACCGCCTGCTCGTGCCCGAGGAGATCGGCCAGCGCTTCGAGGTCTCCCGCACCGTCGTCCGTGAGTCGCTCCGTGTCCTGGAGGCCAAGGGCCTGGTGAGCGCCCGGCCGAACGTGGGCACGCGCGTGCGTCCCGTCAGCGACTGGAACCTCCTCGACCCCGACATCATCGAGTGGCGTGCCTTCGGGCCGCAGCGCGACGATCAGCGCCGCGAGCTGAGCGAGCTGCGCTGGACGATCGAACCGCTCGCCGCCCGTCTCGCCGCCGGGCACGGAACCGACGAGGAACAAGTTCAACTCGCGGCCATGGTCGCGGGCATGGGGCACGCCGTTGAGCAAGGCGACGGGATCGCCTTCTCTCGCGCCGATGCGGAGTTCCACGCCCTGCTTGTCCAGATCGCGGACAACCGCGTGCTGGAGCACCTCTCCAGGATCGTGGCAGCGGCTCCCCAAGATCCCGATGACGTGCTCGGCGGCTGCAGCCCTGGCAACAAGGCCCTGCTGGCGCACCACGCTCAAATTGTGGATGCCCTCGTTACCGGCAATGGCGCGGCGGCCGAGGAGGCCATGCGTCAACTGCTCACCGACCACACCGAGGCAGCTCCTGGATTGCCCACGCAACGCAAGCCCTGACGTGAGTCTGGTTGCGTGCCCCAGGCCCTGTTAGCCCGCCCGAGGCGCCACACTCACCGGCGGCGTCATGCGGCCCCTTCCCGCTCTGCTCGCGTGGAGAATTCTTCCTGTTCTTGGTCGGCGTTTTCTCATACTTGCTGGCAGAACGACGCATACGGTCCGGGAATCGAACATTCAACCAATCGAACGTGTGGTCAGTTTGAAGGGCCTGGTGGCACCCGCGTAGTCGTCTCCCTGGTACCGGTACGGCTCGATCCTGATCGTTTTTCCCGGGCGAGGGGCATCGATCATCTGTCCGCCTCCGGTGTAGAGGCCGACGTGGTGGATGACGCCGCCGGGGTTGCCGTAGAACACCAGGTCTCCCGGCTTGAGTTGCTGTCCTGCGGGGATGCGGGGGCCGGCATCGTATTGCGCCTGGGCGGTACGGGGCAGGGAGATTCCGGCGGCTGTATAGGCGGCTCTGGTCAGGCCGGAGCAGTCGAATCCCGCGTCGCCGGTGCTGGGGCCGTTGCCGCCCCATTCGTAGGGGAGTCCGAGCTGTCCTTGGGCGTAGTTGATTGCCTGCAGGGCGGCGGCGGTCGGAGTGGCGTCGGCGCCGAAACCTGCGCCGCTGGCGTACGCCTGGGCTTGGGTGAGGACGTCTGAGACGTACCAGTCGGCGTGGTTGTAGGCGTAGATGGCGTCGGTGAGGTTGCGGCCGTCGCGGGCGCCGGAGTCGCACAGGTACGCGGCTGCGGTGTAGATCGCGTCGTGCGCGTTGTACGGCGAGGGCGGAGTGGCTCCGCCCTGCGGCGGCGGGTGTTTGGCGATGACGCTCTGAAACGTGGGGAGCAGGAACTGCATGGGGCCGCGGGCGCCGGCGTCGTTGGTGCCGCTGTGCACACCTGGGAGGGCGGAGCGGCCGTGGTCGGACTCGGTCTTGCCGACGGCCGCCAGGACGGACCAGTCCAGCCCGGGACAGGTGGTGGCGGCGCCCATGTACAGGGCGAGGTAGTCGGACGGGATGTCGGTGAGGGCGCTGGCGCTGGGATGGGTGCCGCTGCTGCCGAAGCCGGACAGCATGCCGCCTGCTCCGGCGCCGCCGAGGACAGCGACCAGCATCAGCAGTCCCAGGGCCGCGGCAGCGATCTTTCCCATGAGCGATCACCGCTGTGGGCGGCGGTCCGACGGGCCGGGCGGCACTGGGGAGGGCGGCAGGGGGCCGCTGGTCACGTCGCCGCTGGCCTGTGCAGGGTCACTCGAAGAACTGTTCAACGGCGGCAGATGTGGCCAGGCGTGGGTCAGTTCGGCGAGGCGTAGACGCCGGGTGAGGGGTTGCCGGACGTCCAGGGGCTGCCAGCGGGCCGCCGTGGGGTCGTTGTCGTGGCCGCTGAGGAAGTCCGCGCTGGACGTGGCCACGGGTACCAGCGATGGATCATCGAGGTCGGCCAAGGCGGCTGCCAGGGCTTGGCGGACGCGGGCTTCCCGGCGGGCAGTTGGCACCCAGATCAGGACCGGGGTGATGATCCCGGTGGTGGCGGCCAGCTTGGCGTATCCGGCGAGTTTGCGGCCGACGCGGTCCGGGCGCTCGGTGCCGAAGTCGAACTCCAGGAACCACTCGAACGCCGTCGGCACGGGGCTGTGCTCGTGCCAGAGGCCATAGGCGTCGGGGCGGACGATGTCGCCGAAGTGCCTGGCGCAGCGTGTCTCGGACCACCAGGTGGTGAGTCGGCCGGAGGTGTCCGGGCGGCGGGAATGTGCGACGAGGGCGCTGAAGAAGCCGTTGGTACCGACGGTGTGGGCCAGGTGCAGGGAGTAGGCGACGCCGATCGCCCGGTCGTGCTGGTAGTCCAGGTCGCGCAGGTCTAGACCGTCCTCGCGGGCGAGCAGGGAGGCCCCGGCGAGGTCGAGTACGTAGTGCATGGGGGCGGTGCCGTACGTGACGAAGGGTTGGAACCGGTCGATCAGCCGCCACCGGTACAGCCGCAGCAGCCGCATGTTGGCCGCCCGAACGGACGGCCAGGCCATCTCGACGATCTGGTGGGTGGTCAGGACCCGGTGTTCATAGAGCACGCGCGCCAGCCACCGGTCCCGCTCGGTCATGCGGGTGGCGAGTTGGGCGACGTAGCCGCTGGTGACGGCGGTGCGCTGGCTGGGACGCTGGGGCTGGTGCCCGCGCAGGGAGCGCTGGGGCGTGGGATTGGTGATCAAGGCGGTGCACCTCCGTAGAGAGAGGGGATCGGGGCGTGGAGCGGCGATACGGCTGGCCGCCGCACATGGTGGGTGCCGGGCGGGAGCCCGAGCGCTCAGGCGGGGCGGCGCGGATCCGCCGTCTGCCCGCCGGTCCCCTTGCGGGTCGAGACCGGCTGAGGGCGGGCGTTGCGGCGCGCGGCGGCGCGGATCCGCTTGGCCCGGCCTGGGATCGCCGACGGGAGCTGTTCGGTGACTGCGGTGAAGGCGGGGGCTTCGGCTCCGTTGACGACCGGTCGTACGGCGGCGTGGAAGGCGTCGAGGTGGGAGAGGTCGTGTGGGGTCAGCCGCGGTTCGGTATGCCGAGCGAGGTGGCGGGCGTCCTCCGGTGACGCGTTGAAGAAGATCTTGGTGCGGGCGTTGGTGCTGATGCCCTCCTCCAGTTCCTTGGGCAGTTGCCGCAGGTACTGGTGGGCCAGTGTCATCGACAGCCGGTAGCCGCGGGCCTCGGCGAGCATGTCCTCCAACGCGTAGGGCAGATTGAGGAAGTTGTGCGCCTCGTCGAGATACAGTCCGGCGTCCTGCCGCTGGCCTTGGGGGATGCGGGCGCGGCGGGTGGCGGCCTGCCAGGTGCGGGCGACCACGATGGAGCCCATCAGGTGGGCGGTCTCGGTACCCAGGGCGTCCTTGGCGATACGGACCAGGCAGATCCCGCCGTTGAGCACCTGGTCCATGTCGATGGTGGAGGCTCCTCCGGCGAGGGCGGCGCGGACGAAGGGGCGCAGCAGGAAGCCACGAAGCTTGTTCATCAGCGGGGCGGTGACCTGGGCGCGGGCAGGGTCGGACAGAGCGTCGTACCAGGACCAGAACCCTTTCAGCACGTCGTCGTGGATCTGGTCGACGGCGCGTTGTCGAAAGGCAGGCACCGATAGCAGCTTGGGCAGGTCGGTGAGGACGGGGATACCAGGGAGATGGCGCAGGGTGAGCAGGCCGGCGCGCAGGATGTCGTCGGTGCGCGGTCCCCAGGAGGAGGCGTAGACGCGGGAGAAGATCGACACCAGATTGTCGACCGTCCGGGCAGCGTCGGCGCCTTCGAGCGGGTTGAGGACGGGCGGGCGGCTCTTGCTGTCGGCATCGAAGAGCACCACCTTCTCGCCCAGTTCCTCGGGCAGGCGCATCAGGACATCGGTGATCAGGTCGCCCTTGGGGTCGACCACCACCAGGCCGCGCCCCGCGTCGGAGTCGGCCAGGATCATGCGGGCCATCAGCTCGGACTTGCCGGAGCCGGTGGCACCGAGGATGTGCAGGTGATGGCGGGCATCCGGCACCCGCAGGCCCACCGGGCGGGAGTGGCCGGAGTCGCTCAGGCCGATAGGCCTGACGGCTGGGCCGACGGTGGCGATCCCGGGCGGGGGCGGCACGGCGCGGGCGCCGACCCGTTCCAGGGCAGGGATGGCTTCGTCCCACGGCAGATGGGCGACCGCGGCCAGCTCCGGAATGGACAGCAAGTCGCCGCCGTCGAGACGGCGTTCAGCTAAATGTGGCAACGGGCGGCGGAGCCGGGCGCGGCGGTAGTAGTTGTGCTCGGTGAAGGCCGCGAACGCCGAGGCGATGGCGTGGCCCCGTCCGCGCAGCCGGTCACGCGTCGCAGCTCGCTGTTCGGCGTTCAGGGTTTCGGGAACGGTCGCGGTGACGACGTAGCGGACGCGGGTCTCGTAGGAGGCGCCGCGCTGCTTGGCGACGATGACCTTGTCTTCGGCGGCGGTGGTCAGCGCGGTCTGCCGGTCCACGACCGGGGCAGAGTGGCGGGCACGGGAGCGGGTGCGCTGACCGGGGGTGATCAGGTCGAGCAGGCGGCCGACGGGACGGGCGGAGCGGCCGGCACGGGTGTGCCGGGCGACTCGGCGGGCTTTCTTCACACGGCGTCCGGTGACGGGCCGGGCCATGATCTGCACGACGGCCTGCTCGTGAGGGCCGAGGCCGACGGGTGCGCCGAGCAGAGCGCGGATCGGGTCGGCCGGGAAGACAGTGCGGAGGGGCAGGGCCTCGCTGCGGGCGAGCCGCATGTCGCCGCCCGCGGCCTCGATCTCCTGGCTCGGGGCCGCGATCTGGGTAGGCGCGGGTGTGGTGCGAGTGCGGGCTCCGGGCCAAGCGGCCTCGACGGCCCGCTCCACCATCCCGGGCGGGATCACGCCGGGCACCCACAAGCGGAGGTGGACGGTCTCGCGGTCGAAAACGTACTCCCAGGCCAGGTGCGGTTGACCGGTCACTCGGCGGCGCCAGGCGGGCCGCAGCAGCCCCAGCAGGTTCGTCCAGAGGGCTTCGGCGCCTGCCGGGTCGGCAGTGGGCGGGGGCAGTACCCTGACCAGCCGTGCGTCCAGTGCGAGGGTCTGGCGGCAGCGGCGGCGCCACCACCAGCGCGCCCAGCCAAGCGCGGTGGTAGCGATTGCCACGGCCGGACCGGCGATCGGTCCCCAGGTGATGGCCCCGCGCGTCGCGTGATCGAGGAGGGTGTGAACGGCGTCTGCCGGGTCGCGCAGATAGTTCCCCAATGGGGAGTCGGGACTGGCGGGAGCAGAGAACCGCGATGCGGCGAGGGCAGGGCCGATCAGCATGTCGAGGAGCCTCCGGTGAGTAGAGAGGAACGCCGACGACGGCGCCGAACCGTCAGGCGGCGCGGTCGCGTTGCCCCGCCGAGGGACGGCCGGGAGCGTCCGGCGCTGGGCTGGCCGCCACCTGCGAACCGCCGCGCTTGCGGCGGGCGGCCTGGCGTTCGGCGTCGACTTCGGCCTGCCAGGAGCGGAAGGTGCGGCCCCCGAGGAGTTTGAGGAAGTGGGGGATCCGGTTGGCCGGGATGCCGACCAAGTGAGGACCGAGCACGGCGAGCAGGTCGTTGGCCTCCTGCGAGTGCCATCCAGCGGCGGCGATCGCCTCTTCGTCGGGGAAGACATCCGCCACCCGGTCGATCGCCTCATCGAGCGCGGAGTCCTGGGTGCCGCCGAAGCTGTAGACCCACAGGAAGTTGGTTGGCGCGTCGGGCTCCACCAGGGCGCGGAACCTGCTGATCTCCTTGGTGTACGCGTAGAAGTTCGTTGTCGGGCGGGCACGGATGACGTGCAACCAGGCGATCACGTAGCCGTCGGAGAAGAAGTCACCGCTGTCATGAATCCTGATCCAGGTACCGCGGAACTTGTCCGCACCGAGTTCCGCGATCATTGCCCGCTGCCAGCCAGGCAGGTCATCGAGCACGAACCGCAGGTTTGCCTGGTGCTTGGCCCGCACGACCGGCCACGTGTAGGTGCCGTGGCGTGCATAACAGACATGCCGACAGATGCCCGCCGAGGGACAGGTGTTGTAGGTACGGCCATCGGGAAGCCGGCCCGCCCACGCGGGCAGGGACCAGTTCCATACGCCGATCGCGCGCAACTCACGGTTCTGGGTCAGCAACCGCGCGGGACGAGGAGCGTTGAGGGAGGGCGTCGATTCGGGAGACGACATGAAGACTCCCCTCGGATGGGGGACGCGGACGTGGTGCGGGACAGCCCAGGCATCCAGGTCGGGTGTTGAGAGCGAGCCCGGATCGCCTGGGCTGGGAAGCGGATTCGGTCAGGTGTCCAGATCGATCTGGACACCTGAATCGGCCTCGAACGCCTCCGTGTCGGGATCGGCGGCTTCCAGATCCAGGAAGGAGTCGTCGGCCGTCGTGGAGGCGTTCGATTCGGCGTAGGCGGCGAGTTCGGCCGGGTCGGTGGTCACCAGGTAGTGCTCGGTGGGCGAGGCGATGGCATGGAAGGCGACCCGTTGGGTTCCGGTGGACAGCAGCCCTTGGCCGCGGTCGGCCGACAGTAGGAACTGCCGTTCGCCCTCGGACAGATCGAACGTCCGGCTGATTTCGTCGATGACTTGCGGGGCCTGGCGCAGCAGGATCTGGGTGGCGGCGTTGGTTACGACCGCCTTCCCCAGGTCGGAGCCGAGTAGGTCGGCGGTGTCCTGGGTGGCCACGGTCAGACCGGCCCAGTGCTTGCGGGACGCCTTGGCCATCCGGAACAGGAACGCGGCTCCGGCTGTTTGGTTCATCAGCAACCAGGCCTCGTCGACGGTCACCAATCGTGGTCGGCGCACCGTGGGGTTGGACACCTGGCGCCAGATGGCGTCCAGGATCAGTAGCGTGCCGATGGGCTTGAGTTCGTCCGCCAGATCGCGCAGCGAGAACACCACGAGGTGACCGTCGGGCCGGGTGGTGGTGGGTCCGGCGAACAGGCCGGAGAACGCGCCGTCGACGAACGGGTGCAGCCGGGCCGCCAGTTCGCTGGCCGTGCGGTCCTTGGAGCGGTGGAGGGTGGCGACCAGATCGGCCAGCAGCGGTGCGGGCCGCGTCCAGGTACGAGCGTCTGAGGTGATGCCCGCCTGCTGGTAGGTCGTGGCGATCGCTTGGTCGAACACGGACCGCTCGGTGGGCGCCAGTTCGACACCGAGGAGCACGGCCAGGACTGTGTGCAGGAAGAGTGCGCGGCGTATCAGGGCGTCTTTGGGCGCGGTGCGGCGTCCGTCGGGGCGTGTGTGGATGGGCAGGTCGAACGGGTTGAGGTGGGCGTCGTCGGTGCCGAGGCGGATGCAGGTGCCGCCGACGGAGTTGGCGAGGCGGGTGTACTCGTCCTCGGGGTCGATGACGTGGATCTCGACGCCGCGGTAGAGGGAGCGCAGCAGCTCCAGCTTGACCAGGTAGCTCTTGCCCGAGCCGGAGCGGCCGAGGATCACGCTGTTGTGGTTGTCCAGGGCGAAACGGTCCCAGTGGACCAGCCCTTGGGAGCCGATGTTGTAGCCGTACAGCACGCCCGAGGGGGCGGCGACCGATGTGGGATCCGGCGGGGGCAGGTCGGGGCTGGTGAACGGGAACGCCGCCGACAGCGCCGCGGTGTCGAAGGTACGGCGCATCCGCACCAGGTCCAGGCCCATCGGCAGGCACGTCACCCAGCCTTGGAGAGTGCGGTACGTGGTGGGCTTGGCGTCCAGCAGCATGCTGGCGGCCAGTGCCCGCACGGCCGCTGTTTCGGCGATCAGGGTGTCGTGGCTGGTGGAGTGGACGGTCAGGTACAGGCCGAGCCGGAACAGTTTGCCCTCTCCGCGGGCGACCCGGGCGGAGAGCTCGTAGGCGTCTTCGGTGGCGGCCTCGATTTGCGGATCGGGGAGTCGTCCGTGGTCCTGGGTGTAGCGGCGGCCGGACTCCATCTTGGCCAGCTGCCGCTTGAGCCGTTGGGCGGCGGTGATGGGGTCGATCGGCTCGATGTGCAGGCTGACGTCCACCCGGCCGGGGTAGGCCAGCAGAGGCTGGAGCCAGCCCGGATGCACCTCACGGGGAAAGCCGGTGACGGCGAAGGAGGCCACCCATTCGCTCCCGACCTGCAGATACCGGGGTGTGATAGCCAGGGCATCAGGACTGAATGCCCCGGCCCCACCCGGGGCCGCCCCCGCCTGTGCCCGCTGCCGCAGGCGGCTTCCGGATCGCTTCACGCAACGCCCCCTGTTTTGAAGCGAGCGCGCCCAGAGCCCGCTGCACCCTCTTCATCGGTCCAGCCGCGAACTCGGGTGGCGGGCTGCTCCGCCGGTGAACCGGCGTTTGTCGAGAACCGGTTTTCCTCGTCGGCGGTGACCGTGGTGATGACGTCGTCGGCTCCGGCGAGCGCCGAGGACGGTGCCAGCAGACTGTCGGGATCGCACGCGGCAGCCAGGACCGCGGTGGCCTGCCCAGGATCGAGCGGGGTCACGAAGACGCCGATGGGGCCCAGGAGTTCGACCGCCTCGCCGAGCCTGCGCACCAGACGCGCCTCAGCCGCACGCCGCGCCGTACCGTCGTCTGGAGTCGGCTGCGGGGCGGCCTTGCGGCGGGTGAGCGCGGCCAGGGGCGAGGTTCCGCCGAGCCCGTCGACCGGGGCGGCTTTGCCAAGGGGTTCGCGCAGGACAAGGAGCACTTGGCTGCGGAGCAGATCCGTCGTGCGGCCGAGCTGGGCGAGGTAATCGGCGTGCTCGCGGGCAGCGGCCTCCAGCGCTGGGTGCGGCAGGGAGGGCGCGTGCGCGTGCAACTCGGCGATCTGATCCGACAGATCCAGGCGTTCGGCTCGGATGAGGATCTGGACGGGGGCGGTTAGCGAGTGCAGGTACCGGCCGAACGCGGCGACCAAGGAGTCCTGTTCGGCCGGGGTGCGCAGCGCGAAGTTGACGGTGCTGCACACCGCCACCACCGCCACCCCGTCAGTGCCGAGGTCGATCACGCCGGTTTCCGTGACACCTTGGGCAGGCAGCCGCAGTACGGCCGGAGCGACCGTAGCGGCGTCCTCCTCTTCACCCACCGTGACCTGCTGGGACAGCCAGGCCGGCGCGGGGTGGATGCCCTCCGGGGCGCTCACGCGGTAGCGGGGGCCCAGTCGCTGACGCAGGGCCGCAAGCACCAGCCGGTCCAGCGCCAACCCATCGTGCTTGCCCAGGACCAGGAAGGCAGCGGCGAAAGCGACGGGGACAGCAGGGATCAGGAAAACCGGCAGCGGCACGAAGATGCGCGTGATGGACCAGGCTCCGTACAGCACGATGCCGGTGACGGCCAGGATCATCAGTTGACGGGCAGTCAAGTTGGCCAGGACGGTGTCCTCGCGGTCGACATCGGAGGGGATACGCACGGGCTGGGTCATGACCGGTCACCTCCCGAGCGGGTGCCGCCGGTACGGCGCGGAAGTGGGGGAGAGGTGCGCCTCGCGGGCGGGGCGCTGGTGGGTGGTGGGGAGCTGAAGACGGCCGGGGGCGGAGCACTGGTGCGCGGGTGCCGCATGGCAGGAGTTCGGGGCTCGGTTACCGGTGGCCGGAAGGCGGCGGTTGCGGGCGGCCGGGTGGAGTGCCGGGGCGGGATGCGGGGCTGTGGAGCGGGCTGTTGGAAGCGTGGCCGGGCTGGTACTGGAGGCCGACCGGTCGCCCTGGTCGCAGGGGCGGGGCCAGTGCGGCCGGGTGCCTGGAACATCGGCAAGCCGGGAGGGCGAGTCGGCCGCGGGGTCGGCCGGGCAGGGGATGTGCCAGATTCCGGGCCGGCGGGAGCCCGGAATTCGGGCATCGGGGGCGGGCCGCTGGCGGGGCCGATCGGCTGGTCCCGCTCGGGGACCATGGGAATCGGCTGGAGGAACAACGGAGGTCCCGGCCGCCGACGCGGGCTGCCGCCCGGCTGGCTTGACCCGCCGGTGGAGGGGCTCCCGCCGCCGCTCCGTCGGCTCGGACCGCCCGCAGACGGCCCTGGCCCGGACGGCGGCGGAGAGTTGGCTGCCCCGCCGGAGCCTCCGGAGGGAGGTGTCCGGCGCGCACCGCCGCCGCGTAGCAACCCGAAGGTTTTGTACATGATGTAGGCGCGGGCCACCCTGCCGACGAACGAGCGGCCGTGCCCGGAGCGGATCGACCCCAGGATCCAGAACGGGATCTTGAAGACGATGTACATCAACGCCAGCGTGACCAGCACGTTGACCAGCCCGTCACCAGTGAGCCCGAACAGTCCGCCGGGGCCGAACCCCCCGGGCGTCAAAAACACCCGCACCCCAGTGATCAGCGCCAGGGACTGAGCGACCTGGATGGCCAGCACGCCGGTGAAGACCTTCCACCACCAGCGGGCGATGCCATCGGTCTGCGGCAGAGCGTGACAGATCAGAGCCAGGGGAGCTGCGACGATCAGAATGACCGTCAGAGCTACGCGGACGACGTACGTCAGCAGCAGAGCGACCAGGACCCCGACGACCACGAGCCACATCAGGACCATGAAGATGCTGCCGTCGGCGGAGTTGAAGGAGCTCAGGACGAAGTCGCGCAGAGCCAGGCCCGCGGTGTCGGCGTTGACGCCGCCGCCCGTAGTGGCGCGGGAGAGGCCGTTGGCCAGCTCGACTGCCTTGCCCGCAAAGAACAGCGACAGCGCGGCAGCGAGGAATCCCAAGGGAATCCGCGGCGCGATCTCCTTGACCGAGTAGCGGGTCTGCACCGTCTCATGGCTCATCACCACGATCCCGGCGAGGGCAATGAGCAGCGCGTAGCAGGCGACAGCGATCTGCCAGGAACTCGCCCACAATTCCCCGACCCGCGGCATCGACGACAGACTCGGCGTGGCCAGCAGCGTGCCGCTGAGCAGATCCAGAAGCGGGTTGAGCGCGAACTTGATCACCGACTTGAAAAAGCCCGTGATCGCACTGCTGATCCCCTTGGCGATCCACCCGGCCACACCACCGACGCCGCCACCGTCGGAGACCTGGGCCGGGGGAGTGAGGCCCGCCGTCGGCACCGCCTCGGCCGACGTGTTGGGCTGAGGGATACAGTCCGCCCCCGAGCACGGGGACGCTGTACCGGACGGTGCCGGCAGGGGCGCGGAGGAAGCGGTCGTGGTCGGCTGCGGGCCGGGGCTCGGACTTGGATCGGCAGAGGCAGAGAACACCGACGCGAGCACGGCCAAGACCACGAGGCCGAGCACCACAACATGATGCCAACGACGCCGCCGGGAGTGGCCGGCCGCACGAGACCGGCGAGATGGTGCCGGACGTACGGCCGCAGACTGGAAGGCACCAGTTGCTCCGGGGAACCGGCGGTCAAGGGCGGCGGTGGCCTCGGTGGTGGTCATCAGGCCCCCACGATCCCCTTGAGGATCTCGACCACCAGCGGGGCC
Source organism: Streptomyces sp. GQFP (assembly GCF_021545335.1). Lineage (GTDB taxonomy): Bacteria > Actinomycetota > Actinomycetes > Streptomycetales > Streptomycetaceae > Streptomyces. Next base: position 7,173,926 of record NZ_CP089312.1, read on the forward strand.
AGGGCGGCCAGCCCGTAGCCCCAACCGGCGCTCTTGAACGCGGTCTTGGCCTTCTCCACCTCGCCAGGTTCGTCCCCGGCCATGATGTAGCGCACGCCGCCGACGGACAGGAACACCGTGGCCAGGCCAGCCAGAATTCCCATGATCCAGGCACGGATGTTTTCCAGCACGGCGTTGACCGATGCCTCCAGTGCCAAAACCTCGACCGTCTCGGCGGCGCCGTGCGCCCGGGTGACTACGACGGCGAGTACCAGCACCGTCAAGCCAGCCAGCCACAGCCCTCGACGCAGCCCAGCACTGTGGGGCCTCTGCCGCGGCTCGTGTTCTGCTGCGCTTTTGGCCATACGGGCACGATCGGAGCGTAGAAAGATCAGACGCATCCTGGCACCTCCGAAGACACATGGGGCGTGCGGGCGGGTGTGGATTCCCCGCACGCGAGAAGGCCGGAATCGGAGCCCGTTTTGGACACTGCCGCCGCGGATTTCCGACCCGGTCGAGCCGGGCCGCCCGGGGACTCAGGAGTGACGCTGCGTGACCTTAAGGGGCTGTGGCTGGTAGAGGCCGCAGGAGTCAGGCTGCTGACGACATGGGAAGCGACAGGGTCGTCCGGGTCGGCGGAGTCGGCCTGCTCGCGCAGGAACGCGACTAGGCGCCGCTCGGCGCGCCAGCGCGCCTTGTAGGCGGCTTCCGTGGTCATGTGATTGCGACTGGCCCAGTCGGTGACGAGGGTTTCTTCCAGTCGGGTGGCACCGATCAGGTCCGCCTCGGTCCGGTTCAGGACCGACTGCCGGACTGCCTCCGCCAACACCAGGTCCGGGTGACCCCACGGCGCCTTCGGAGGCGCCGACCGGAACGCACCGGCCACGGGCATCGGTGCGTCCAACGCCTCACACAGTGCCGCGAACCCGGAGCGGTAAGCGGCCCACCGCAGTCGCACCAGGACACGCGGCCGGTCGACATCGATCGTCGCGAGTGCGCCGAGGAACCCGGAGAGCACCTCGGCATGTACATCGAACACGTCATCGGGGAACCGGGCCGCCAGCCAGCGAGCCACCCCGGCCAGCGCCGGCAGCGCCATACCGGTGCACGCCAGCGTCCACGTCGCCCCGTGCTCCCTCGACTGCCGCACCAGGTGCGCCCAGATCTCGTCCCGGGTGCGCCGCGGACAGCTCCGACGCAGCATCCGGTCCCGCAACTCATTGAGCGGGACAAGCCGGTTGGGTAGTCCCGCGTAGCGTCGCCCGTCCAAGGACAACGGCTGAGGGCCGGTCACCAACAGCGTGAAGCATTCCCTCGCCGTATCCAGCGGCAACGGCTGGCTGATGGCGCGGGCGTGTCGGGCATGATGCCTGTCGGCCATATCAGAGGACTCCTTCACAAGGCGGGAGGATGACGCCTCAAGGAATCCAGGCGGCCGACAAGAAAAGGACAAGACGGCAACAGGGTGATTCGCTGAGAAAGCTAATTTTCTACTAAAGCTGCCTTAATTATTCTCCTTTTCTGTGGAGGTGGTCGTGCTGGCCTGGTGTGGGCTAATTTCGGTCTTAGTAGGGCTTCAGTGGCTCCTGACCTGTATATTTAGTGGCCTCTTGGTGTCGCAGTAGCCGGTCACGCGACCTGTCGGTATCACGGTTCTCGCTCTAAAAGAACTGCCATAGGGCAGGTTTAATCGTGTATCCCGCGTCATGGCGGAAAATCCACAGAGGGCCGCCAGCGGATTTCCTTTGGTCGGTCCGGCCGGGGACCGAGACCGGTGCGAGCTCGACGAAGCAGCAGACACCTCAGCACGGTGTCCAAAACAACCCCGTATCCCGGCCTTTTGCGGTGACAGCGCATCAGATAGCCCATCGCATCCAGGGGAGTGGGCATGACACCACGACCGCACCGACGACCCGCGCGCCGCGAACGGTCCCGGGCGCCCCGGCGCCCCCACCGCTCGGGCTCTGCGTGGGTGATCGCCCGACACTCCGACCACCCTGACGCCCGACTGATCGAACCGCGGCTGATGGAGACGATCGTCCGGGTCGTCGCCAACTGCGCTCGCCCCAGCCACCGCGCGCTGCTCATGGCCCCGCCCTCGCGAGACCGGCCCGATGAGGGTCGGTTGCCCGCCTTGATCGAAGCAGTCAAGACCGCAGGCCAACTCGGCCGCACGATCGAGGTGCTCAGGACCACCCCGGACGTGGCCCGTCGAGTTGATGAGAGCGTCCCGCTGTTCCCGGCCCAGTTGGTACCCGGACTCCTTGGCGAGTCCATCTCTCGCTTACCGATCGATTCCCGACGACTCGGGTACTGCTGCGGACCGACCGTCGTTGACCCACACCGGCGGGACGTGGCCCTCGCGCCCCGGGAGGCCCTGTCGGTGCCGTCCGGGAGCCTTTCAACCATTGGTCATTGCACGAGGGTTGAGTCGCCATACGGACTGGCGAAACCATCGCTCGGTCCGGAGACGGACGTACGACAGACTCCCGTGCGGGAAAGCTCGGGCGTGAAGATCCCAGGCAGCTTCAACAGTGTGCTTGCGTACGTGGATTCGTGCGCAGACGACTGGGCTCGTGGCGCCCCTTTGGCCGTCTTTGCGGGGACCGTCGGAATTCTCGACTCCGTCACCTACAGCGACGATTCCGGCGACATGGTGAGTCCTCACGGCGCGTGGATGCGCACGGCCCTTCCCGCGTCTCTCATCCAATTCGATCTCCAGGTTCCACCCCCCGCGCCGCCTGGGCGTAGAGCCCAACAGCAGCTTCAGCCGGCCGCTCCCGGAAATGGGGAGCACGCTCTGAGGACACTGCAATCCGGATACATGGCTCGTATGCGACTTCGGTTCCGCCGAAGCCATTTCGGCGTTACGCTGAGTATTCCCGTCCAGCAGCTTGGTAGTGGACAGCGGAATCGAGTGGTGCTCGCCGTGAAGGCTGAGCACGGCCGACCTCAGCACGGTCGGGCGGAAACGAGCCGCCGTGACGTCCCTCTTCCCTTGAACGGCGTTCCCGGCGATCACCCGTGTCCTGCACTCCGCAATCGCGGGGCCGATGACCGTCTGAGCGGATACCGCCGCCATGGCTGAGACGTCAGACGAACGCCGTGGTCAGTTCCGGGCGAAGAAGAAGGTCCGGATGACGTTCGAGATCCAGGTCCTGGACGGCCCAGAAGGAGCTCAACTGCGCCGCGAACAGGCGCGGGTGATACGGGAGGTGGTCGAATGGGTGGCCCGGCAGCGGTCAGATCCTGGATCGAGCAGCGCGCCAGAGCCGCGGAACCCCCGGTAGGTACGGCACCGCAACTGATCAGGGTGGCCTGGGTGGGCAGGACCTCCACCCGTGATCTGCAGGACCCCACGCTCTCGTTGCCGCGCCAACTGCGCCACAGCCAGATCGCCTTGCCCGAGAACGCCATGATCGTCGCGCACTTCTACGACGTGGAGTCCGGACGGATGGCCCTGGACACTCGCGGACGTGGCACCGCGCACGAACAATTCGAGATCCCGATCCCGAGGGATGGCGGCATCCAGGACCTCCTGGAGGAGGCGGAACGTCCGGACCGCCGATTCGACGCGGTGATCTGCGAGGCGATCGACAGAATCGCACGCAACACGTACTTCAGCACCAAGATCGAATATCAGCTGGAGCAGGCCGGTCTGCCTCTGCTCGCCTCCGACGAGCCGATCGACCTCGGAGGCAATCTCAGGAAGACCAAGGCGGCCACCCAGGTCCTGACGCGACGGGTCAAGCAGGGAGTGGCCGAGTGGTACGTCACTGAGCTGCTGGAGAAGTCGTGGGCAGGCTTCGAGATGCACACCGAGCACGGCTACAACGTCGGAAAGGCGTGTTACGGGTACCGGGGGCAGCCCATCCCGCATCCCGTGCCCGCGAAGAGGGCCAAGGGCGTCAAGAAGACTCTGCTGGTAGTCCACCTGGTCGAAGGCCTGGTCGTGCAGAAGGTGTTCCAGTGGCGGGTCGTGGAGCGCCTGAGTTACGAGGCGATCGCGGATCGGCTCAACCTGGATCTGGTGACCAACCCGCCACCGTCGCCCATCCTGGCCGATACGGCAGTCGGGCACTGGACGTACTCCAACGTCCGCGACATCCTGACCAACCCGAAGCACACCGGCCACATGGTGTGGAACCGTCGCGCCCGCAAGGGTGCGGGTCGCAACCGCCCCAACCCGGTGGAGGAGTGGGTGTGGTCCCCCGAGCCGACCCACGAGGCGCTGGTGAGCCTGGAGACGTTCGTGCAGGCCCAGCAGATCGCTGGCCATCGCGAGCGCTCGCGAACCTCCGGGGGATTGAGCCGGCATCCGCAGGCGCAGCGCAGCTACCGGCTGCGCAGCTACGTGTTCTGTGTGCAGTGCGGCCGACGCTTCTACGGCAAGCCGAGCAAAGGGGTTAGCTACTACGTCTGCGCCCCGAAAAGGGCGTACCGCCCGCCGGAGCATCCGGCGAGCATTTGGGTGCCGGAACCGGGCCTGCTCGACGGCATCAACGAATTCCTGGCCGCGCAGGTCTTCGGCGAGTACCGGTCGGATCTGCTCTCCGAGAGTCTGGACCAGCTGGACACGGACCAGCAGCGTGAACGGCGGGAGCGTGGAGTGGCGCTGCGGGCGGCGATCGAGGAGGCCGAGACCAGGAGCAAGCGCCTCATCCGGAACCTGGAACTCGTCGACGATCCTGGCCGGGAATTCGTTCGCGACATCAACGACCGGCGCGCCGAGCTGCGCGGCCAGCAGTTGGATCTGGAACGGCAGCTCGCCGGACTGGAAGCCGAAATTCAGGAAACGCCGAACCGAGGGCTTCTCTGTCAGCTGCCAGTAGTTCCGGTCGACCTCGCCGCAGTGCCTGAGACGCTCGCGCGGCGTCTCTTCGACGTGCTCCGACTTGAGATCAACTACGACCATCGGGCTGAGACGGCGGCCTGTCGCGTCACGCTGACCGGTGACACGATTGCCGCAGTAGTCGCTATGGCGGACCTTCTGCCCCACTCGGGGCGAGGACGGTCCCGCGCGAGCAAGGAGGAAGGCATGAGTGCGGAGAGGAACCCCTCACAGCCATCCTTCTGTGTGGCGCCCCCGGCAGGACTCGAACCTGCGGCCAAGCGCTTAGAAGGCGCCTGGCTCATCTCGTCGGCAGGTGCTTTGACCTGCCACTTTCTTCCTCGCTGACACGCTGTCAGGGGTTTTGTGGGACGTATGTGGGATGAGGGCACCTCTGGGACGGATGGGATGTAGGGGTTCCCGACTGTGCCAGGTGGTCACCGTCTCACATCTCCTCACCTGTTCGGTGCGCCCGCGCGGAAATAGATCTACCCCTCTCCTGCGTTCTCGATCTTTGAGCCGAGGAGGGGAAGGTGTCGGGCCTGAAGCTGTTCCACACTACGAATGGCGGCGTGACGGAGGTCGCGCCGCGTCTTGCCGAGGTCGAGGCGGATGTGCAGGGCCTCGTCGAGGCGCACATGGAGACGATGCTGGGGGTGCGGTTCCTGGCGAGCGAGTACGTCATCGACTGTGCTGACGGCGGCCGGATCGATTCGCTGGGGCTCGATGAGAACGGGGCGCCGGTGGTCGTGGAGTTCAAGCGCGGTACTGCGGCCGGCGTGATCAATCAGGGCTTGTATTACATGGCGTGGCTGATGGCGCACAAGGACGCCTTCCGGCACCTGGTCCGCGACCGGCTCGGGGTATCGGCCGCGTCCCAGGTGCTGTGGAGCGCACCGAGGTTGGTCTGTGTCGCCGGCGACTTCACCCGCTACGACGCGCACGCCGTACGCGAGCACAGACGCAGCATCGACCTGGTCCGCTATCGGTTCTTCGGCAAGGACCTGATCGGCCTTGAGACCGTGGCTTCCGTCACCGGCCGGACGCCGACCGTCAGACGGCCGCGCCGGGGCGCGGCCGGGCTGCCGCCTGTCCGCGCGCAGGGCGGGGCGCCGGCCAAGCTGGCTGAGGCGGTCGATGAGGTGCTGCTCGGCCTCGGGGACGGCGTCAGCCGGGTGCAGCGCAAGCAGTACCGGGCGTATCAGCGCCTGCGGAACTTCGCCTGCGTCTGCCCGCCACAGAAGACCAAGCTCCTCGTCTACCTCAAGGCCGACCCCAAAGAGGTCGAGCTCATTCCCGGTTTCACCCGGGATGTGACGGAGGTCGGCCACCACGGTACGGGCGACCTGGAGGTGCAGTTGCGCTCCGAGCGGGACGTGGAGCGGGCTGTGGACCTCTTCCGCGCGAGCTGGGCGGCGGCGTAACCGCCCATCGCGTCTGTGACGTCATCGGGTACGGGACTGGGGCTGCTGTGGATGTGGTGGCGATCGTGCCTTCCGACGTAGGGGACAGGTAGTGGCGGTGGACCATCAATGATGCGCGGGATCGCCGGTTTGGCCAACCGGCGATCCCGCGCTATGTTGCCCCGCTTCGAAGCAGGCTGCGTTCACCTACCCGAGCCGTCATCAGCTCGCCGCACTCGTCAGCGGTGCTTCGGCTGCCGGGCGGCCTGCAATGCCAGTCCGCACCGTCCCTGAGCCATCGGGGGACCGAAGCCGTCACTGACCGCGCCGACCGATGCGGGTCAGTCGACGGTGCGTCGACTAGGTCGTACTCGGGGCAGGGCCAAGCGCCCGGAGGCAGGCCCCGGCCAAACTCGTCGAGTGGCACCCGGGACGGAGTGCTCATCGTGCGCCAACTCGTGGATGCCCGGCTCTCGCACTGACGTCGGTCCGATTCGAAGGCCAGTCCGGGCGCGACCACCTACGTTGGTTCATCTTGAGATGACGCGGATCGCGGCCGGGAAACCCACCTGCCCGGAGGTTATGGCTCGTGGTCTACTGCCGGTCATGCCGTTGCTGATGCTGGATCTCGACAACACATTGGTAGACCGCGACGCCGCCTTCCGGGCCGCGGCCACCGCACTCCTTGCGGAGCATGCACTGCCCGAAACCGACATCGAATGGCTGATGACCCTCGACGCGAGCGGCTACACACCCAAACCGGCTGTCGCAGAGGCCATGGTGGACCGCTACGGGACGGCGCTTCCTGAGACCGCTATCCGAACGCTTCTCGATCGTGGCGCCGCTGATCGCGTCGTCTTGGCCAAGACCACCCGCGAGGCGCTCACGAAGGCGCTCACCGATGGCTGGACCTGCGTGATTGTCACCAACGGCCGTACCCTGCAGCAAGAAGCGAAAATCCGCAATACCGGGCTCGAACGGCTCGTACAGGGCTGGGTGATCTCCGAACGCGTTGGTCATAGGAAGCCGGACCCGGAAATCTTCCACGCGGCGGCTCAAGTCGTCGGAGTTCCCCTCTCCGGCGCCTGGATGATCGGCGATTCGCCGCATGCCGACATCGCAGGCGCGAACGGGCTCGGTCTTCGAAGCGTGTGGGTGTCGGGCGGCAGGCCGTGGCCCGAGGACTCATACCGGCCCACCCACGTTGCCAGCGGCGTCTCCTCAGCGATCAACTTTGCCATCGGCACGACGTGATAAACCAGGGGACACGGGACCGTCTCAAGCCTCACGGATCGGCGTGTCGAGCACGGAGATGAGTGCGTCCACGTTGGCGGTGATGAACTCAGCCAACTGCGGTGGCATCAGGTTGAGTTCGGCGACGGCTTCCGCTGTGAACGGCACCCGGAACACCTCGTAGCCTCCCCGCTCTGGCTTGCTGAACTCCGTGCCGGTCCGCGCGGTCAGGTCCATCGACACCAGGTTTGCGGCGAAGATGTGCTGGATGCCGATGCCGTCGTCGAGTTCGTCGGTGATCAGGTAGACGAGTTCAGCGCGGCCCACTGTGCCGCCGAGTTCCTCGTACACCTCGCGGTGCAGGGCCGCCTCGATGGTTCTGTCGTCGGCTTCCACACCACCGCCGACCGTCACCCAATACGGCTCACGGCCTGGCTTGGTGCGCTTGATCAGGACAAGGTCGTCACCGTCGAGGAGGATGGCGCGGGAGCTGCGCTTGACGACGTCGATCATGGCGGGGGTTCCTTCTGGTCGCGGTACGGCAAGAAGCCGAGTCGGAGTGCCGCCTTGCGGCGAAAGGATCTCCAGCTTGGCGGGCTGATCATGAAGCAGACCGTGGCTCGGGCATGACGTGCGCGTGCTGAACCAGTGCCGCAACTGACAGCCCCACCAAGCGCCGGGGAAGGTGTACCAGTTCGACCAGCGCGGGTGCGGTGAAAAACCCTAGGCGAACCAAATGGCTTCTGCGGCAGACTGACTGATCCCCCTGCGCCGGGTGTATCGCTCCAGCACCCCGAGATCGTTTGGAGGAAGGAAGGCGATTGACTGAGTCCAAGCAGCCACTGGCCCGGTGGAAGAGTGAACCGATGACGACGCGACTCATCGCCGCTGTGCTCGTCACGGATCCAGACAGCGGCAGACTCCTCATCCTGCGGCGGAGCAGCCACTTGGATTTCGCGCCCGGCGAGTGGGACGTCCCCAGTGGCAAAGGCGAGCCCCGAGAACCGATCACCGCGACCGCCGTCAGGGAACTGAAGGAGGAGACGGGCATCGTGGCTGCCGAGGCAGACCTGCGCCTCGTCCACGTAGTGCATGGCGCCTGGGGAGCGGAGGTTCCGGGGATGTTCATGGCCCTGGTCTTCCACACCGACCGGTGGAGCGGTACTCCCCGCAACGCGGAACCGCACAAGCACGACACCATCGCCTGGGTGCCGCCGGATCACCTTCCGCAACCGTTCACACACACCACCCTGGTCGCCTTCAAGCGGTACCTGGACGGGGGGCCGATCCTTTCGTTCGACGGCTGGCCGGAGGCCGGATGACGGTCAGTCCGGGCACCTGCCGCAGGGCCGTCGCCCGAAGTTGTGAAGCTCAGCAATGAGCCGCGCGGCTTCTTTCCTGGCCGTCTCTAGCCGGGGGTCCTCGGGGTGCGCGTGTGGACCGGCGATCTTCGCGCACATGAACAGTGCCATCAGCCGACCAGACCTGCTCTCCAGGTCCGGCCGACGCTCGCTCCACACACGTTCCGCCAAGGCAGGGACAGCTAGGGCATGGCCCCATAGCGTGGCCGCGTCCAGCCCTCGTGGCGCCATGCCCCAGTCTTCCCAGTCGATCATGCAGAACTCCGGGCCGGTGACGTTCGCCCACGTCAAGTCGGCGTGGGCCGGCAGCCACTCCTCCACCGTGGTGTCGGTCACCTCGGGAAAGACTTCCCCGAGGGTAGCTGTCACCAGCTCCTGCCTGATGGTTTCGGTGTCCGGCGTGGCGACGCGGGGTGCCGACTGGGCAGCGAGCGCGTCCAGCGAGGCGTTCAGAGAGGACCACCACGCATCCGCGAGACGAGGGTCTTCGATCACGAGAGCGGCTTGACCGACCGGCGCGGCATTGACCAGTTCCATCTCATCCGCCCGCCACATCACCGGCTCACCGGGCTCGCGCCAAGCGAGCCCTGTGTACCACTGCGGCATGACGACCCCGCTCAGGACAGCAGCCGATTCGGGGCCGTTCCACCCCTGGGCGCCGATCCGGTCGAACCCACGCCGCTCAATGCGAACCCATGTATTGCGGTCCGTCCGTGCCCCGACAGTCCGGCGCTTGCGCACCACTGTCTCCCGGTCGAGACGTACCTGCAGTGACCGCTCCACACGCTCCAGCACCCCGTCAAGCGGTTCCCGGCGTAGATCAACAGCACGAGGTACAGGCAGCGTCATATGCGGGACCGTAGCAAGCCGCAGGGGCCGAATCCCGAGATGGGCAGCCGCCTCGGTCTGTGCGGCGGCGCCGGCCGTTGACATCCGCCATACGGCCGGTCTGACTACCCCCACCCCACCTACTCGTCACCCTCAGGCATAAGACCAGGTGGCGTCCCGCCAGGTGCCGCCAGGTGGTGTAGCGGATCAAGGCGCCGGAATCCGCAGGTCATCGCCGTGCCGGCGCGGTTCGGGGCCGCGCACGGTGCTGACGGCAGGTCAGCCGCCGCGCGACCCAGGAGCCGTGTCCCAGGGGGTGGCCGACGCGCGGCTTGCCGGAACACGTCGAGCAAGGTCGCCTACACCACGGAGCGGGACACGACCTAAGACCAGGACACCGTTCGGTCGGAGCCACCTCGTCGAACGTGCCTGAACCATCACAATGGGCGGCATGGCCACCTCACCCCTGCGGGAAGCCGCACGCGTCATCACCCTTGACGATGCCCAGCGGGTCCTCCTGCTGCGCTACCCCGAGGGCAGAGTCCAGTTGACTGCACCAAGTAGATCCATCCACGAGCCGAGCGGGCTCGTTGACCGGAGGGCTTGGTGTGGCGACAGATCTCAGGCAGCGGATGTTGGAGGGGAAGTCCGAGCTCCCGCGAGCGGGCCGGCTGGCTCGGACGGGCGGGTTGTTTCCGCCCTACGTCGTCCTCGGGGGTGATGGCTCCGAAGTCGAACCGGTCACGGAGTACTTGAAGGATCTCGCGCTCAGCGACGTGAGCGTGCTGACGCCTCGGAGCTATGGCTATGACCTGCTCCGTTGGCTTCGTCTTCTGGCGGTCCTGGAGGTGGCCTGGGATCGTGCGACTCCGTCTGAGCTCGATGTTCTGGTGGGCTGGATGAAGTCCGCGCCCAACCCTCAACGTCGCAGGTCAGCAGGTGGTACCCGGCCTGGAGTCGTCAACCCGCTCACGGGCAAGCCTTCGTTGAAGGCGGGCTACGCACCTCGGACGATCAATCACTGCCTCACGGTCATCCACGGCTTCTATGCCTTCCACGCGATCGGTGGCCGCGGACCGGTGGTGAATCCGGTTCCCGAGTCCCGACAGCAACGGACTGCGCTGAGTCATCGGAGCCCGCTGGAGACCAAGCCGACCGTGCGTCGAGGCCGGCTTCGCCAGAAGGTGCCTCAGCAAGCACCCCGCGCGATTCCTGATCGCCTTTGGGACGAGTTGTTCGCCGCGATGCGGTGCGACAGGGATCGTGCGCTGCTGGAGATTTACGTTTCCAGCGGTGCGCGGGCGAGTGAGCTGCTCGGCGCTCTCGCCGAAGACGTCGGCTGGGCTGAGCAGCTGATCTATGTGATCTCCAAGGGCACCCGGCTTCGGCAGGGGGTGCCCATGTCGCCGCAGGGCCTCCGATATCTGGCTGCCTACCTGGCAGAGGGTGAGCCGCTCGCACCCGGCGATCCGCTGTGGAGAACTCGCCGCGGCGAGTCCCGGGCCTTGACCTACTGGGCCATGCGCCGGGTCTTGCAGCGGGCGAATGAGCAGCTCGGGACGAACTGGACTCTTCATGATCTCCGGCATACGGCTTCGACGCGTATGGCCAACGGCGGCACGATGACCCTGGCTGAGGACCAGACGATCCTCCGGCATGCAGACATCAACACGACCGGTGTGTACCTCACTGTCCGGATTGAGGATATGTTCGACCGTCTCCAAGAGCACTACACGCGCCCTCGGCCCGTCCGGACGTACGCCGCGGGCTACTCGGCCGACGACATGAAGGCGGTCTTCGGTGAGTAACCCCACCCGAGCAGGTCGCTTCCCCGACAGCAGTGCCTCCCTTGGTGAATCACCGATCGAGCCTCCTGGCCGGATCCTCCAGCCGCCCCTCGTTCGGCAACGTCCGCAGCCATTCGGGGATCTTTCGCAGGCGGACATGGATCTCATCGGCAAGCTCGCCGGCGATCTGCCGGATGTTCACACAGAGACCACCCGGGAGAGACGGCTGCTGGTCGTCCGGATGCTGCTGCGCCACCTCGATCAGTTCCCCGGTGGAACCTGGCAAGAACGCTGGGAGGCCAGCGGCCTGAACGACGCCAAGACCCCAGTCCGCGATCGGGAAAGCACCAAGGAACGCAGGGCGTTCATCACCACGGGCCTCAAGACGGTCCTGGCCCTGCGACTGATCCAGCCCTCGCTGGAAGCATTCCGCTCCAACAAGTTCATGGGCTACCAGGGCATGTTCCTCCCGGCTCAGGGCGACCCGCTCGTGGACCAGTTCGTCGCTGCCGTGAGCCGGCACGAGGTGAGCCAGGTCCACCGCGACCACGCCCTGTTCGACGTGGCCTTCGCCCTGACCTGCCACGGGCTCTCCTTCGCCGACCTGAGCCCCGAAGCGCTGCTGTATCACTCCCAGGAGTGCCGCCGGCTCGGCCTCACAACTGCGAACATCGGCGATCCACGCCGCCACCAGGGCCAAGTGGCGTGGCAGGTGCTGCACCGGATGGGGCACTTCCCCGATGGCACTCCTCCGAGGATGAAGGAGCTCCTCCTGCCTGGCCAGCGCAGTATCGAAGAGCTGGTGGCGTTCCGGCCGATCGGCAGCGGGCCGGTACGGCAACTGATCATCGACTACCTCACTCGCCGGGCGAGCGAAGTCGACTACAGCACCTTGAAGAACCTCGCCAGGACCATCGCCCACACCTTCTGGCGGAAGATCGAAGCGATCAACCCGGGCCAGCGTGATCTTCACATCGATCAGGCCGTCTACGCCCAGTGGAAGGCCGAGCTGCGCCTCCGTGAGAACGGTAAGCCCCGCACCGACGCCGAGCACATCCTGTTGCAGGTCCGCTCCTTCTACCTGGACTTGCACAGTTGGGCGGTGGAAGAGCCCGAGCGGTGGGCCGCCTGGGCGGCCCCGTGCCCCATCTCGCGCGGCGACCTGCGCGGGTTCGGCGCTCGTCGTCGTCTCCAGGAACGCACTGATGACCGGACCCGGCAGCGCCAACCCCTGCTGCCGATCCTCGTTGCTCATGTGGAGACACGGTTCGAGGATGCTCAGGACTTCTTGGCCGTCGCATCCTCCGCCTCCCCCGGTGCTTGTTTCGTCCACAAGGGACGGCAATACTGCCGAACGCTTGAGGGACCTTGCGATTTCGCTGGCGATCCCATCATTCATGTGCGCGACACCGAGTCCAGTGAGCTGATCGATGCCACCGCCTCGGAAGAGTCGCTCTTCTGGGAGTGGGCGACGGTTGAGGTCCTTCGCCATACAGGGATTCGCATCGAAGAACTCGTCGAACTCTCGCAATTGAGCGTACGCCAGTACCAACGGCCTAATGGCGAGGTCATCGCACTCCTGGTGATAGCCCCCTCCAAGACGGATCGCGAACGCGTCATACCGATGTCAGCGGAGCTGTTCCATGTCATCGCCGCGATTATCCGGCGGCTCACCCGCCACGGCAGAAAAATCCCGCTACTCAGCCGCTACGACCAGCACGAAAAGACCTGGTCCGCGCCCATGCCCTTCCTGTTCCAGCGGCAGAGGGGCGGCACCACGGCGGTCATCAGCCCGCAGCGGGTCCTCAAACTCCTGAGCCGACGGTGCGAAGCCCTGGCTGAGCAGCATGTCGGGTTCCAAGGGCTGGTCTTCACGCCGCATGACTTTCGGAGGCTGTTCGCGACGGAACTCGTGAACAGCGGCCTGCCCATCCACATCGGCGCGGCTCTACTCGGACATCTCAATCTTCAAACGACGCGCGGATACGTTACCGTCTTCAACGAGGATGTCGTGCGGCACTATCAGGAATTCCTCCTACGTCGCCGTTCCCTTCGGCCTCAAGAAGAGTACCGAGTCGCGACGGGAGAGGAATGGGACGAGTTCGAAGAGTATTTCGACAAGAGAAAGGTTGAGCTCGGATCCTGCGGCCGCCCATATGGGACACCGTGTGCGCATGAGCATGCTTGTATTTGTTGCCCGATGTTGCAAATCGGCCCGAAAATGATTCCTCGGCTTGATGAAATAGAAATAGATCTCCAGCAGCGTCGCGAGCGGGCCGAACGCGAAGGCTGGCGCGGCGAGATCGAAGGCATCGATCTGACCATGTCGTTTCTACAGGCGAAACGGATCGAGGCCCTGCGGTCCCAGCGACTCGGCCAGCACGTCGATCTCGGCCTACCGAACCCTGCGGCCGCTCGCCGAGACTGACCCCAGCCGGCAGCGCTCTCTGTGAAGCTGGAGGCATGACCACACCACGCCTTCGAAAGGTGGCCCGCGTCATCGTTCTGGATCGTGAAGACCGTGTCCTTCTCCTCCGATACGAGGAGAACGGGGGCTTTTGGGCGGTTCCTGGTGGGTCCTTGGAACATGGAGGGACCCACCTCGGCGCTGCCCACCGGGAACTGCAGGAAGAACTCGGGGTGATCGACGTGAAGGTCGGGCCCGAGTTGGCCGTCCGGACCAAGGACCACCTTGTCGGAGGCGAGGCGGCCCGGCAGGTAGAGAAATACTTCGTGGCCGTCGTGGACGCTGTAGAGATCGACCCGGCCTGGGCCAGCCAGCCTGACGACATCCGCGCTTGGCAGTGGTGGAGTCTGCACGAGATGCAGGAGACGGCTCAGACGATCTATCCGCTCGGCCTCGCGAAACTCATCATCGACTACCTCCGAAGCGGCCCGCCCACCACGCCGATCGAACTGGCCGGGTAGCGCTCATCACTCAGCTTGGCGCTATTGCGGCGACCGGATGACCGGCCTGGGCGACGCCTTCGCCACCTACGGCCGTATCTTCAAGACGCTTCACCTGGTGGAATTCGGGTGTGCAATAACCCGTGGGTTCGGCCGGGCTTCTTTCCTGCGGTACAGCAGGTCAACCGGGCGGGCGGGGCCGACGAGCCCGTGTGGATCATGATGGATCTTCGAAAATCCTGAAACTCCATCATGATCCACGTGCAGACGTGCGGGCCGATACCCGCGGATTACCTGATCAGACCCGGTGTCGAGGCGATGAGCGTCACGACGAACTCACGGGATATTGCAAAGTCCATCCGTACCGCTGACCAGCGGATACATGCCCACTGTGTGCCGGGTGTCAGAGATAGGCCCCTGGGACCTAGCCGTCGAAGGGGTCTGTATCAGGTTCCCAGCTAGGGTCGTCCTCATAGTCGCTGAAACGCTGCATGGTCATTCCGGCCAATTCGAGTTCGTCTCGTGACAGGTCAAGCCCACAGACCAGACAGGTGAACTGGCGAGGGAGGAACCACTCCCCGTCGTACGGGTCGCCAGATGTCCACTCCCGGCCGCGGACGCTGCCTTGGCTTTCGCAAGCGGGGCAGGTCATGGGCAGACTTAGTCCCCAGATCTCCGCAGAAGCGAGGCTCGCCTTGAGGGCCTCGCGATCGGGCGTGCTGCCGAGGCGGTGAGTGAAGTCGCTCCCCGCCTTCCGGGCTTTTCGGACCTTCATGTCGTAGCGGAGCTGCTGCTCTCCGACTGACATCTCCACAATCTGCTTGCTAAGACCGTGGTGTCGTTCCCAGAAGGACTCAGGAGTCCTGGATATCGCGGGAAGGAGCTGTTCCACGCACAAGATCCCAGCGGTCAGCAGCTGCCGACAGTCGCTGGGAGTGGCCGAACCCATATGCGTGAGCCCGTTGCGGTTGTCCCGGAGCGAGTCCAAGTCATCGCGCTTCTGGAATGGCTTGCTGAGCTGCTCCTCTGCGCGCTCCATGGCTATCTTGCCGCTGACAGTGCGCAGCTTGTGGAGAGTCTTGTCGTCGCTGAGTGCAAGCCGGTCGGCGTCGGTGAGCCGTTCCTTCTGCGTGAGGAGAGCTTCGTCGACGGAGGCCAGGTATGACTTGCAGAGGTGTTCGATGGCGACTGCCATGTGATGGATAGCGAAGTCGGAGTCGTCTGGGTCGGCGGATTCGGAGTAGGAGTCGAGTGCTGTTTCGGCCCAACGCCGCGCCGAGTTGAAGAGATGTTCGTGGGTCTCAGACACCTGACAGACGATAGAACGTGGCCCGGCCATGGGGTACGGATGCGACAGGTACCGTCCGCTGACTCAGGAGTCGGTGTGAGTGGGCTCGTTCGGTCACCAGGCGAGCGAGCAGGCGGCTCCTACTCGTCTCCTGTCCGAGGTAGGAGCATCGCCTCGACACGGGGTCTCATCAGGTAGTCCGCGGGTATCGGCCCGCACGTCTGCACGTGGATCATGATGGAGTTTCAGGATTTTCGAAGATCCATCATGATCCACACGGGCTCGTCGGCCCCGCCTGCCCGGTTGACCTGCTGTACCGCAGGAAAGAAGCCCGGCCGAACCCACGGGTTATTGCACACCCAATTCATCGACTCCGAGGCGTACCGCAGGATGATCGGCGCCCAGCTGAACATCGGCGAGGGCCGCCACGCGCTGGCCCGACGGTTCTTCTTCGGGCGGGTCGGTGAGCTGCGGCCCGGCCTACCGGGACGGGATGGAGGGCCAGCTCGGCGCGCTGGGCATGGCGCTGAACGCGGCGGTGTGGAACACCCTATATACCGGCGCCGCCGTACGGGAGTTGGATCCCGACGCGCCTGCGGCTGCGGGCGGTCCCGGTGTTTGGTGAGAGTGTGTGTCCATGACGGCTGAGCAGAGCGCACCGCGCGACACGACGGACATCGAGGCCGCCCTCGGGCGCATGGTCTACCAGGCAGCGTCCCTGGAGATGGTGATGCGTTTCGCGGGCGAGATGCTCGCCACGGCGCAAGCAACTCGTGATGCACTCGCGTCCCAAACGGCGGGCAGGTTGCTGCCGACCGTCAAGGCGATCGCCGCCCAGCGGACCGAGATCACCCCGGGGGAGCTCACCGATCTCGGCGAGATCGTCAAGGATGCGGAGCCCCACCTGGCGAGCAGGAACACCTACATACACGGGGCGTGGGGTGAGGTGGACGGTGACCTGCTGGCGATGAACCGCAGGCCGAAGAACGGATTCCGTACGAGGCCGCTCGCCGTGGCCGACCTGGAGACGCTCGCGGCCGAGCTGCAAGCCCTGGTGAACCGCACCATCGAGTGGACGTACTCGGCCTTGCAGAAGACGCACCCGCACATCTTCACTGCGGACGACAACGAGCAGCCCGGCGACGACACCTGACGCGCCTGTCGGCGGGGCTACTTGCTCCCGTCACGACGCTCTTCCGAACGGTGCCGTCGTCAGCCCCGCCGCACCTCGCCGCCCTGACCTGCACAAAGAGGACGCGACACGGCTTCTCATCGCTCTCCCAAGGTCACCGGTACGCTGGCTGGCTTGACTGGTGCAGAGAAGGCTACTGGGCCACCCCCGGCGGTTCCCTGGAGGCAGGGGAGGACCACGCCGCCGCCGCCGCGCTCCGCGAACTGAGCGAAGAACTCGGCGTCGACGAGAAGGACGTCGTACTGGGCACGCAGCTCGCCGAGCGCAGCACGGATCATGCAGTCGGCGGGCGGGAAGTCCGGCAGGTCGAGCGGTACTTTCTCGCCCAACTCGCGCCCACGGATGTCGACCTCGCCCGTGCCACTCAGCCCGACAACATCCAGGCCCATCGCTGGTGGAGTCTTCAGGAGCTGAGGGACACCCCGGAGACGATCTATCCCGTTGGTCTCCTCGACCTCATCACCGAGGTACTCGCCAAAGGCGTGCCCGAGCGTCCCATCGTCCTGCGCTGACCCGACCCGCGTACATCTTCGGAGATTCAGGTCTGGCCTCCGACCCATCCGGCTAGCGCGTGGGGTCTGACCAGTCAGCAGTGGCATGGGCTGGCCGATCAGACGATGTATTCCTCCATCAGTTCGGCGAGGTGGACGATGGCGGGCCAGGTGGTGGCGATGTTGGTGTGGGCGTGGAAGCGTCGTTGGGCGTGGACGTACATGGCCCAGTCGGCCGGGTTGTCGCCGTCCTGGAGGAAGGCGGGCACGATCTCCAGCGAGGTGGGGTTGGAGCAGGTCCAGGTCCGGTTGGCGGTCTGGGCCGGGTCGAACTTGGTGAGCGTGAGAGGGGTCTGGTTCTGATCGGGGCGCGGGTTGATGCCCCAGAAGGAGCGTTCCCCGACTTCGACCAGGCCGGAGAATCGCCCGTGCCGGGTGACGGGGATCAGTTCGTCGGTGTCGTCGCCGGCGCTGGCCATTTCCTGGGTGACACCGAAAGCTCTGGGCACTGCAGAGCGATCGCTGCGCTCGCGTAGCCGGATGATGCGCAGGCCCGGCTGGTCGCCGGGCTTACGGCGGTCTGGATCCGCGCTGGGGGCCGTGATGTCGATGCCCGGCAACACGAGCTGGTCGAAGGTGATCCGGCTGTCCTGTAGCCAGGGCCAGATGTCCTTGTCGCTCGTCCGGGCGCGGCGTACGAGCAGCAGGCGGTTGACGGTGGAGTCGAGCGACAGAGCATTGGTGAGGAATTCGGCGAGGGCCGCGCGAGCGGTACGGGGCACGCGTCCGCGGCCGGCCACGAGTGCTTCCGGCAGGGTGGTCAGTGGCATGGGGCGCTCGGTGGGGCTGCCGGTCGTCGTCATGAGCTGTGCCGTGGACTCCTCGTGGGTGTGCTGACGGATCAGCATGGGCACGAGCATCCGCTCGCCGGCGGGGGCGAGCCAGACGGTGATCAGCTCGAAGGGGCCTTCGACTCCGGGTGGGGCGGGGAGTTTGGGCAGGTGACCGGCTTGGCGGAGGGCGTCCCGGAGGGCGGACGTGGCGCGCTCGATGTCGGTGGTCGCGAAGTCGGTGCCGGGGAAGCGTTTAGCGAGGGCTGCTTTGCTGGGATTGGTGTTGGCCGGCGGGATGGGGCGTAGGCCCTGGACATTGCGACGCAGGCTCGGGAGGACTTTCTTGAAGAGGGTTTTGGGGTCGCGCTGGTGTGTGCGGGAGAAGTAGGCCGCGCCTTCCATCTCCACGATGCAGGCGGTGGGGTGGGCGAGGCGGGGGAATGCACGGGTGATTCGCGCCGTGCGTTCGGCCTCGCTGGCTTCGTAGGCGGCCCGCCGGGCTGCCGGGTCTGACTCGGTGGAGCGCGGCAGACCGGCGGTCAGGTCTTGCGGGTCGTGGCGGTGGAGGGTGAGGTTGATCGGTCCGGTGAAGCTGGCGCACGCCGCTGTTGGGGTGGCGGGAGTCAGGCCGAGTTTGTCGGCGGCGGCTGTCTGTAGACCTTGCCACGTGCGGTCGGAGGAGGCCCAGACTTCGAGTTCGTACGTGGGGGAGCCGGGCAGCTGCATCGGCAGGCGTGTCTTCGAACGGGTCCGTGCCTTGGGGCTGGGCATCAGGGGGACCAGCCCCTTGTCCTCCAACTGTCGGGCGACCTGAGTGAGGGCCTCCATGTGGTCGCGGGGCTGGTAGCCGTGGCCGACGGGGTGGTCGTGGGTGGCACGAGCCGGCGGGGCGCCGTCCTGGTCCGGATGGCGGTAGGTCATGCCGCTGCTGTGGACGAGATGGGCGGCGAAGGGCTGTCCCGCCGCGGTGCCAGGGGCGGCGCGCAGATCGTCGAGGCTGGGTGGCTCGTGGTGGGTGAGGCGGGCGAGGACGCTGGTGACGCCCGGCTGCCAAGTCCAGGAGGTGTCCTGTCCGCGTCGGCGGATGGTGACGGAGCTCTGCAGGAGCATGGGACGTTCGCGGCGGTGGATGAAGCCTTCCTTGGCGGAGAGCAGGACGCTGGCGGTGGGGTCGCCGTTTCCGCGGCGGGGGATGTAGTCGAGCGCGTTCGTCGCGAAGCGGGTCATACCCAGGTCGACGTGGAGGTGGACTTCGGGAACGCCCGGCACAGTTTCCAGGTGGAAGGTGAGGACGTCCACGCTGGCTCCGACTGCGCCGTCTTCATCGATGAGAGGCTCCGGTTGGCCGAGGTGCAGGGTGCGGCGGCCGTCGGCTCGGGTGGGGCCGAGGCGCAGGTCACGGTGGTGGCCCATGAGCTGAAGGTCGGTGGTGGTGAGATGTTCGGCGACGAGGCTGGGCAGGAGGTCGAAGACGTGCGCGGGAGGGTTGGCGGTGCCGTTGGGATGGAGGCGGCCGTGCTGGGCGAGGTCGAGGTCTTCGGGGATCCATTCGAACTGGCCGGCGCCTTCGAGACGGCAGTACCAGTCGGTGTCCGGCACGTGGGGCGCCACGTGAGCGGAGGCCCATGCCGACAGCGCGATCAGCAGCAGGTCCGGGTCGATCTCGGTTCGCGCACGCAGCCACGCCGGATGGCGAGGGTCCCAGTGCACGGAGGTGATCTCCGGGTCGATGAGGGTGATCAAGTCCTTCAGTGACTTGGTGGGCAGGTTGTCGGGTCCGTTGCGCTTTCGGCGGCCGGGGCGGGCCTCCCAGGCGGCCTGGAGGACGTTGAGCATCCCGGGTGGGCAGGTCGCGCGGTAGCCGGTGACGGACCAGCTGGCCCCGGGGGTGAAGGTGAGCACGGTGGCCTGGGTGGCGCGGTAGGCGGGCATCAGCGGTGACCCCAGTCGATGTTGTCGAGGAGATGGGAGGCCAGGCCCCAGCAGGCGTGGGCGAGTTCATGGTCGAGGCGCTGTGCCGCGGTGGCGGTCGGGCCTGGATCGGTGAGCCAGCCGTGCAGGAGTTGCTGGGCGGCGACGATCACGCTCGTGCGGGGAGTGTCGGCCGCGGTTTCGTCGAGCGTGGCGGTGCGGGGCGCGAAGGCGGCGTCGCAGAGGTACACCAGAACCGGTTCGTTGCCGCGGATGCCTCGGCCGATCGTCTGGTGGAGCGGGACGAGGAAGTTGCCGACGAACGCCGCGTGTTCGACCGGGTCGGCCAGGCGGGAGAACAGAACCGGCTCTCCGACCCGCTGCTGCCAGCGGCGGCGTTCGCCGTGGCGGAGTTTGCGCGCGAGGTCGACGGGATCGACCGAGGGGTCGGCCAGCCCGATCGGGTCGCGGAGGCGGCGCATCGCCTCACGGCTGAGCAGGGACAGCGGGAAGGTGGCATCGTCGGCGGGTGGGTGGATGCGGGCCAGGTAGAACACCGCGCCGAGGGCTGCGACGCGGCGGGCGTTGAGGATGTTGTGGCCGCGTTGGACGGCGCCTTCGGCAGCAACCAGGATGTCGGCGCCGGAAGCGGCAAAGGTGGGCAGGCGGCGCCTCGGGATGCTGTGCCGAGTGGGCGGATCGTCGTCGCGGATGACGTGCAGGGCCGTGTAGGGCGTCTTGTGGTTGATGTAGTCGGCGACCGTCTGGGCATCGCGGGTGCTCTGCACGGTGAACAGGACCTGCTGACGGTCGTCGGCCAGCCGCAGACGGGCCTGCTGGAGCAGGGAATCGCGCGCACCGGGGGCCGGGTTGCAGATCCAGTCCGCGGCCGTGCACAGGGCCTGGGCATGTCGAGCGGGGTCGCCGCCGGTACCCGAGATAAAGACGGGGCGGCCGTCGGCGTAGCGCGGCGGCCGGAAGAACATCTTGCTCTCCTTCAGCGCCGCCCTGGCCTTTGCCGGCTCCCGTAGTACCAGGTTCGGGGCGACGTCCAGGTGGAAGCGGGGCGAGGCGGGCATCCAGCTGGTGGCCGAGGCCAGGACGACATGCGGTCCCTCGATGCCCTCGGCTGTCAGGAGATCATGGAGGTGGTAGAGCAGCCAGCGGCCGACCCCGCGCAGCCACAGGATGCTGAACGATCCGCTGTCACCACCGGGGTTGGGCTGCCACTGAAGCGCCATCAGGTTCCCGGCAGCCTGTTCGGGCACGAACGGCATCAGGTCACGTGGCGGCTGCCGGCTCCAGAAGTCCTCTCCGTCGCCGATCGGGGAGGAGCCGATGGCGCGCAGCCGTTGGGCAACTTCGAAGAATGAGGTCGTGATTCGCGCGGCCCATACCCCGGCCTGCAGCAGTTGTGCGTACTCCGCCAGCGTGCCTCGGACATTCGCCTCGTCGATGGCGGGCTGGTGCGTCGTGATCCATGCCTCTGCGGCCTCCTGGGCCGAGACACGAGTGTCGTGGGCTGCCGTCATCGCCTCGATCAGCTCGGCCCAGTTCGTCGCAGGAGCCTGGAACGGGGCGGAGAGCAGCGAGGCGAAGTGCTCTTCGAAGTAGTAGTCGGCGGCTTCTTCCTGCTTCGCCTTGTCCGTGAAGTCAGTCCGTTCACCAAGGCCGTGAAGGCTGCGGGCCAAGCGCCGCATGAGGCTGTAGCCGGTGAACGGTCCCTCGGCGATGACGTCGTGCAGTGCGTCCGCACCAGAGGCGATGACCAGCCGGTACAGCTCGGTCAGTGCCTGATCGTGCCGACGGAAGTGTTTGTCGCCGGCCGTCACCTCCGGGTCGAGCAGATCGAGGAACCAGGAGTGCTCCAGCCGCTGCCCGATGCGGTCGCCTACCCGGTGACTCCAGCCCCTGCCGGGCTGGGAAAGGATTTCGTGCAGCAGGAACCGGTCGTCGAATTGCTGCTGCACGGTGTCGGCTTCGTCGACGAGCAGGACAGACAGGTGGTGCTGTGCCGCTTCGGCGACGCGGACCTCAATATGGGACTGAGGCATCCTCGTTGAGGCCAGGCCCGCCGAGGTCGTCACCCACACCTGTGCTTCGGCAACCTTGCGTGCCGCCGTATGCGACGGGCACCGGGACAGAAGCGGGCAGTCTCGACGCCCGCTCTCGCCGGCGACGGTGAGCCGGCCTGTGCAGGGCCGCTCCTCGCGGGGCAGCGGGGCCCGGTCGGTCCTGCTGGTCAGCCGTAGCTCCTCCAGGTAGCACTGGTCGTCGGCGAACGCCGCGGCAGGGTCCAGATCCGTGGGGAAGGTCGTCTCGCCGTCGTGGAGGAGCGAGCGCCAGAACCGGTCCTTGTGGATGCCTTCCCGGGTGCGTCCGAAGATGGGCACGGCATCGATGCCCAGGGCCTGCAGGAAGCTGACTTTGGCGAACACGTCGCTGCCGGAGGCGAGGACGAACCCGACCTTGCCGCCGCGGCGGGCGACGATGAAGGCGATCAGGTCCAGCAGGGTGGACTTGCCGCTGTTCATCAGGCCGACCACGTGCCACAGGCGGTCAATGGTCATCCGCCACTGCTGATCGAGGAGATGACCTTCGGTGTGGTCGGCCAGCAGGGCTTCCATCTGCTTGAACCGTTTGACGAAGTCCCGGTTTTCGATCTCCGGATGGGCTTCCAGGAGTTTGTCGATCTGTTCGGCAGCCCACTGGAAGTCATCCTGCGTGAGGGGGATGGGCTCCTGCACTCGGGAGACCGCTGCGGGCAGCACAGCGGGCGCCGGCGCCGGGATGAGAGTCTCGGGGACGCGGATCTGTTCCCGCCGGCCGTCGGCCCGCTCGAAGGAACACACCGAACCCGGCGGCGCCGGCCGGTACGGGGACGCCGTCTGGTAGGGGGCGATCTTCTGCAGCGTCTGACGGTAGAGGTCATGACGGGCCGCGGCGTACGGGGTGGACCGCCGGGTGAACACGGTCGACAACTCCGGCTTGTGGCCAAGCATGTCGCAGGGTTCGAAGCCCCGCACCTGTACCGGCAGCTTCACGTACTGATCGAGCTTCTCCCGCATGGTCCCGGTCTTGGCAAGCGGGCCCATCACCTCCCGCAGGGTCCGGAGCTGCGGGCCCAGGTCCTCCTGCAGGCGCATGTACCCGGACAGAACCGGCCACAGCGCGCCGACGCCCTGGCCGGGCAGATGGTCGTCCAGGAACGACAGGCCCACTTCCAACGCGCAGATCTCCCACGGCCTGAGGGGTCCGAGCAGGGGCCGTACGCTGTCGTCCGCCAGTTCCTTAACCAGTGACTTGCTCCAGGCGCGGGTGTCCCTCATCGCGCTCCTCCTGCCTGACGCGCACGGATGGTGGCCTGCCGCAGGAACGTCTTCTCGTCGAGGACTTCGACGCCGGAAACGCGGCCCTGCAGTTCGCGTTCCAGATCCGCGACGTAGCCGGGAGTTCTGAGGCGGTGCATGGGGATGACGATGATGCGTCGCCGCGCCGGCACGCGTGGATCGCAGCGAAAGCCCCGGGCGAGTAGGGCTGGGCTTGAGCAGTCCTTGGCGTCGACGGCCCAGCGCTCCGCCTCTGCACCCGGTTCCCGGGCCTTGAACGTCAACGCCATATCCCACGCGTCCAGGCACGGCCAGTCCTCGACGCACAGTGTGCCGTCGGCGATTTCGCCCAGGTGGTCCAGCAGTCGTCCCTCCAGCAGTCCCGGGTCGTGGAAGAACTGGCGGGTTGCCCGGTGCTGGGTCCAATACCCGCCCAGACACGCCACCTCGTACCGCTCTGGCACCCCTGTACAGCCGACAGCCCCACAGTCAACGGCCCCGTCGTCAACCGGATTCCGGCAGTCTGCACAGCGCCGCAGGCGAACTTTCCCCGGTGCCTGAACCGGGTGGTGGACGTAGGCGATGCGGACGAACTTCGCGAGGAACGAGTCATGGTCGGAGTCCGCTGCCGGGAGTTCCCGCGCCAGCGCCTGGACCTCGCGGTCGCTGAGCACCGGATGGTCGATCAGCAGGCGCCGCAGGCGACAGTAGACCCGCTGAACAGCGTCGTCGTCCTTACCGTTCATCCGTGCACACAGCATCAAGGCGGCAAAAACCTGATTCTGAACGAGCTCCGCCTCGACGTCAGCGTGCTGGATCAGGTCTGCCGCCTGGTCGGCGAACTCAGACAGGTCATCACCCTCCAGCAGCACCGCTTCGAGATCGCCCTCGGTGAGGGACAGCGGTACGGGCCACGATCCCAGCGGGCGACGGCACCAGTCGAACAGTTCCAGGTCATTGCCGGGCGCATCCAGGCCCAGTGACTGCGCCTTCCACCACAAGCGGCCCCGTGCGTCACGCCAGGCACGCGGCAATGGTCCCGACCCATCCGTGCCGCGGGCTTGAACGCCAGCCCGCTGTCGTTCGAGGCGGATTTTCGCCAAGGCGGCACACAGCAGCTCCACCAGCAGGTAGTCGTCCTGAGCGGTCCGTGGGTCTCTCTCTCCGCCGGGGCCGGCGTCCCGCGATGCAGGGACCGCAGCAGCCGGGCGGGGATCATCTGGAAAGTCGCCGTCAACCGATTGTGGCTGCGTACCGCCGGAGGCCGACGCAGCCGCTTCCTGAGCAACACTCATAGCCAACCGGTATACCCGACCGCACTGACAACGCCCCTCGGGATTCGAATGACTATGCGATTGATCCGCTCATTGGTTCGATTGTCGTCGGCCGGCGCTGCCGGATGGCAGTGTGGACAGCTGCGCTTCGGCCTGCGGGATTCTTCGATGGGGATCTCTGAAAACCGCTCTGTCTTCGGTTCCGGGAAGGCGCGCGGCCCGCGCTGTCAGTGGTGGGTGGTGGGATATGCCGTAGCACCGTTGCCGATGTCTCCGGAGTCGTCCACATGAGCTTAGATATGACGGTCCCTGCCTCTTGCGAGCCGAAAAATGGCATCGGAGTGAGCCCGGTACCTCGCTCGGGTTGCACTGATCGGACAGGAGCAGCGAGCCATCGGGCTGCGTCCTGGGAGGTCTGGTGCGGGCAGCTCTCGAGCGATGGGGTCCGGCGGGCGAACCTCGCAGTGGCGACAGGGGGTGTGCAGGGCGCCGTCGGCTACCCACGCGCATATGCCCGAGGCCACCGCAAGGTGCGTCCCGATGGCTGCGTCGTTTGCCGTTTTTCGTGGTTTCGGGGAGGCGGATATCGTCTGTGAGTCTCCCGCGCAGGGAGCGCGACGCTCCGCGTGTGCTCACCCGGCAGACCAAGCCTGGTGTGTACATGCAGAGCTTGCCCTAAATAGGGTGACCAGCAGGATTTCACGGCCTTCGGGTCGCCACCTTTTGACGAGCAAGGACACCCCCGACAGATGGCAGTGACGCAGCAGGAGATCGAGAACCGGTTGTGGGACGCCGCCGACGAGCTGCGCGTGGCGATGCCCGAAGCGCAGTACTCCTCGGTCGTCTTCCCTCTGATGTTCTGGAAGTACCTGTCGGATACGTGGGAGCACACCCACCAGACCTTCCTCAAGGAGAACGAGGACCTCGACCTCTCAGCCGAGGAAGCCGACGAGGTCGAGTACAGCAACTACCAGACGTTCAAGATCCCCTTCATCTTCCCTGGTACCGTCGCCGAGAGCCGCGCCTCTTGGTCATCCATCCTCGCCACCGTCGCCCAGCACGGCCTCGGCCAGCGTGTTCGCGCTTCCCTCCAGGCCATCGAGTCGGCCAACCCTGACAAGTTCTCCCGTCTGTTCGGGTCCATGACCTGGACTTCCGAAGCGGTGCTTCCGGGGGAGGTGCTGGCGTCAGTCATGCGGACTATGAACCGCGTCCCCAAGATGCACGAGGGCAACATGTCCCACGATGTGCTCGGTGGGGCGTACGAGTACCTACTCAAGCGCTTCTCTGACGGGTCAGGCACCCGCGCCGGCCAGTTCTTCACCCCGCGCGAGGTCGTCGAACTGATCATCGAACTGCTGGACCCCAAGAACCACGAGTCGGTGTACGACCCGACCTGCGGGTCGGGCGGCATGCTCATTGCCGCCGCGAACCTGCTGAAGGCCCACGGCGGGCGGGGGTACACACTCAGCCTGAACGGGCAAGAGGCGGTAACGGATACCGCAGGTGTGGCTCGCATGAACCTCTTCATGCACAACCTGACCGAGTTCAAGGTCGAGGTCGGCGACACCCTGAGGGACCCGCGCTTCAAGAAGCCGGACGGGTCCGTCAAGCAATTCGACGTGATTGTCGCCAATCCGCCCTACAGCCTGAAGTGGAGGCCATGGAGTAGCGACCCGCGCGCCATCGGCGGGGTCGCCCCACAGTCGTCGGCCGACTGGGCATTCGTGCAGCACATGATCGCCAGCATGGATCCGAAGAAGGGCCGCGCCGGCGTCGTCCTGCCGCACGGCGTCCTCTTCCGAGGCGGCCAGGAGGCAGCCATCCGTCAGCGCGTCCTGGACACCGACCTCCTGGAAGCCGTGATCGGGCTACCCGCGAACCTCTTTTACAGCACGACGATTCCGACCTGCATTCTCGTATTCCGTGCCCCCGGCACCAAGACCCCGGAGCGGCAGGACGGCGTGCTGTTCATCGACGCCTCCACACGGTTCACCAAAGCCAAGAACCGCAACGTTCTCACTGACGTAAACATCACCGACATCGTGACCGCCTACCACTCGGGCTCCGACAGCGGCGGAGCGGCTGGTGTCTCGGCACGGTTTGTCCCCTCCGCAGAGATCGTGGCGAACGGGTACGACCTCAACATCGGCCGCTACATCAAGCAGACCGCTGCCGAGCAAGAGGACCTCGGCACCCTCATCGACGCCTACAACATCGCCCGCGCCGAGCGCCAAAAGACCGAGCAGCGCATGCTCGCGGTCCTCTCTGCCGCCGGGATCGAGGGCTTCGATGAGTGACTGGCAGCAGATCGGCCTCGGCGACCTGGAGACTCCCGTGCGCCTTAAGGCAGCCGTTCCCCCGCAGGGATCGAGGGATTCAATGCGTGACGGCTATCCGCTCCGTCCGCTCGGGGAAGTAATGCGCCTCGACATCCAGCGCACCCCGATGAAGCCTGCAACTACCTACCGCCTAGCCGGGGTCCTAAATGCGGGAAAGGGGGTTGTCGCTAAAGGCGAACTCGACGGCGGAGATACAGAGTACGCAGCAATGAACGTTCTGCGCGCTGACCAGGTCGTAATGCGAAAACTGACTGCGTGGGAAGGGCCAATCGCCGTAGTACCTGCCGAGTTCGACGGATTCGTCGTCAGTAACGAGTTCCCGACGTTCACGCTTGGCCCAGAACTGATGCCCGACTGGATGAGGCACGTCTGCGGCTCGCCGCGACTGTGGGCAGAGATGAAGAACCGAGTGAGCGGGACAGTCCAACGGCGCAAGCGTCTCAACCCAGAGCAGCTCTTGCAGATCCAACTGCCGATCCCGCCCCGGGAGGTACAAACTCGGATCGTGGAGGTGCTCGACGCGGTCGATGATCAGATCAACTCACTCCGCCGGGAAGCGGAAGCGCTCGCTCGGATTCATGACGCAACACGTGAATCGCTACTCATGGATGCGCCCTTGACCCCACTCTCTGATGTCTGCGAGCTGACCGCTCGGCTCGTGGACCCGAGGTTGGAGGAGTACGCGGACTTGACCCACGTTGGTGTTGAGGCGATCGCCAAAGGCACGGGGGAGATCGTCGGTGCACGAACCGCTCGGGAAGACAAGATCATCAGCGGAAAGTTCCTATTCCGCGAAGGTGACGTCATCTACTCGAAGATCCGTCCCGCGCTGCGGAAGGTTGCTGTGCCGGGATTCTCAGGGCTGTGCAGTGCGGACGCATACCCGCTCAGGCCCAAGGGCGATATTCCCGCCTCCCTGCTACGTGAGGTACTGCTCCAAGAGCGCGTAGTCGAGTCAGCGGTTTCGATGGCTGGGCGGACCAAGATGCCCAAGGTGAACCGCAAGCAGTTGTTCTCGATCCAGGTAGCAATGCCTTGTCCGGACAGCATCGCTTCGGTAGATGCCGCGCTGTCTGCGCTCCGGGGGCATCGTGAGACTGTCGTCGCTGAAGCCGCGCGCCTCCGTAAAGTTCGGGTTGGGCTGCTGGCGGGACTACTGGACCGCGCCATCGACATCGTGTCTGCCGAGTTGGAGGTCTGAGCCGTGGCAAAAGGCATACGGGAGCGCGAGTTCCAGAACTCCATGATCCAGTGGTCCCTTCCGATGGGATGGGGCTTCACAGCCGGCAGGTCGCTGCCGCGTGAGACGACACAGACGGTGCTCGTCGGCGAGCTGCGTGACGCCATCGTCCGGCTCAACCCTGAGGTGATCGACGGGTTCGACGTGGACGCCGTGGTCGAGGAGATCATCGCCTCGGTCAACGCCGTCGATGGCGGGCTGGTGCGAGCCAACGAGCAGGTGCTGGAACTGCTGTGCGGGCACAAGGAGTTCCGGGGCGCCGACGGCGTGTGGCACGCCTTGAAGGTCATCAATTTCGAGCACCCGACCACCAACACCCTGGTCGTGTCGGACGAGGTGACCATTACCATCCCCGGCAAGACCCCCCGCCGGTTCGATCTCGTGTACTGGGCCAATGGCCTGCCCCTCGTTGTCGTTGAGGTGAAGTCACCGACCGCTAAGTCAGGGTGGGCCGACGCCGCACGCGAGATCAACGACGTGTACGCCACCGAGTATCCGTGGTTCTTCACCCCCAATGTCTTCGCTGTCGCTTCCGACGGGCTGAAGCTGCGGTTCGGTGCCGCTGGTGCGCCCCTGAACCTGTGGCAGCCGTTCCGATCCACTGACGACGACGAGAACCTGTCCGGGCAGGCCGACGTGCAGCGCTCCGTCGAGCTGCTGCTCAACCCGGCCACGGTCCTGGACATGCTCGCCAACTTCACCCTGTTCGACACCTCTGGAGGCGGGGCGGACAAGAAGTACCTGCCCCGCTACCCGCAGATGGAGGCCGCCCATCTGATCCACAGGCGGGTCCTGGCCGACGGCAAGAAGGGTCTGGTCTGGCACCACCAAGGCAGTGGGAAGACGCTGCTGATGGTGTTCGCTGCTTCGCTGCTGCTGGCTGACACCCGCACCGAGTCGCCCACGATCATCTTGCTCTCGGACCGAACCCAGCTCGTGCGGCAAACCTCCGGGGTATTCACCTCCGCGATGGGAGACGCCTACTTCCACCAGCCCTCCACCAGCAAGGAGTTGCGTTCCCTGCTGGCTGACGATGTGCGCGGCGTCATCTCCACGACTGTCCACAAGTTCGCCGACGCGGGCAAGGGCCTGTCGACCCGCCGCAACATCATCGTGCTGGTCGATGAGGCCCACCGCACCCAGTCATCCGAGGAAGAGTCCCTGGCCGGGCAGATGCGCGCAGCATTGCCGCACGCGAAGTTCTTCGGCATGACCGGTACACCCATCAGGAACCTCGCCACCAACACCTTCGCCCTCTTCGGCGAGGAGACCGACCCGAACAGGGTGCTGCACCGGTATTCGGTGTCGCGGTCTCTCCAGGACGAGGCAACCGTTCCAGTCATGCTGGACCCGCACCCGGTCACCTTCGAGATGAACGACCAGGCGCTCCAGGCCGAGTTCGACCAGTTCGCCGACGAATTCGACCTCGACGACCCCGACCGTGAAACCTTGTCCCGCAAGTTCGGGCGCCTCACCTCGGTGTTCGCCAACCCCGAACGCATCCACACGGTCTGCCAGGACATCGTGGACCACTACCTGGCCGGTACCTATCGCAACGGCCTCAAGGCGCAGGTCGTCGCCTACAACCGTGAGCTGGCCGTGGCATACACGGACAAGATCAACGAGCTGCTGGCCGGCTTCGAGGCGTCGCAGGTACTCGCCGAGGTCGGCAAGCACGATCGGATCACCGCAGAGGTGAATATCCACGTCTCGGACGCCAAGACCGAGGAAGCGGCCATGCGGCCGTACCGGCTCTCGGAGGTCGACGAGGAGGACCAGAAGCGGCGATTCCTCACTCCCGATGACCCGCTGTGCTTCCTGGTCGTGACGGCCAAGCTGATGACTGGGTTCGATGCCCCCAACGAGGGCGTCCTCTACCTGGACAAGCCGCTGAAGGCCCACAACCTGTTCCAGACAATCACCCGCCCGAACCGCACTTGGGTGTCCCCGGCCGGATTCGTGAAGACCACCGGCGTGGTCGTGGACTACATCAGCCTGGCCGAAGAGGTCCAGCGTGCCGTCGTCGACCCCACCTCGGAGGGGTCCGCCGGCAAGGGCGGCGGGTTCGTCACCGACCTGACCGACCTGGTCGCCGAGTTCCGCACCACCTTCGCCCGCATCGAAGACCTCCTCGCGGACGTGGAGGGCCTCGACCTCACGGCCCACGGATACGAGTCCGTACGCGTCATCAACGGTTTCCTGGACGCCAACCCAGACGCCGCTGAGGTCTTCAGCAAGAACTACCGGCTCCTGGCCCGCCTGTACCCACTCATCAACACGGACAAGCGGGTCGCCAAGTACCAGGACGGGTTCGGGCTCTTCGGGTCTGCGTACACGACCCTGTTCAAGAAGTCTTCCGACGAGGAAAGGAAGGAGCGACTGGGCGAGCTGGGGCCGATGGTCCTGGAGATAATCAACGCCCACGTCCACTCCTTCTCGGTGGCCGCCTCCCAGGAAGAAGCCCTCGTCCTGGACGCCCAGGGCATTACGATCCTCAAGGAGCTGCTGGCCCTCGTCCGTCCCAAGCCCGACAAGGACGACAGCGAGGACAAGAGGCCGCCGTCTGCGGCGGAGATCCTGGACCACATCAAGGCGGCCCTCGAGAAGGGCGTCGAACCGGGGTCCGCGAAGTACACAGCCCTAGCAGAGCGGATCAGGCAGCTGCGGGACCGGATCATCCAGAACGCCCAAGACGCCCTGGAGTTCCTGGCAGAAGCACTCCGGGTCGCCCGTGCCATCGTGAACGCCGAGAAGCACCCCGACGAAGCCGTCGTGCTGGACGACGACCACGTGGGTGTCCTGTCACGGATCATCCACGACCACGCGCCGCCCGGCCTCACCGTCACGGAGCAGAACCTGGCCGAGGAGATCGACCAGGTGGTCAAGCGCACCCTCGCCCAGTCATGGGACAACGCTGAGGCCCGCAACCGCGGCGTCCGCCGCGCCACGGCCGCGGTCTTCCGCCGGTACATGTTGAAGCCGGTGGGCGAACCGTACGGCTCCACCGTCGCCTACGTTGAAGCCCACTACCTCGTTGACTGACGAGTGCGTGGAGGCCCGGCAACCTGTGACGGTTGCCGGGCCTCGTCGTGCTGCTCGGGCCCCGATCTGTCCCCTGAGCGACGCCAACTTTCGTCGTCGTTCCGGCTGGTGGGGATGCTACAACGGGGCCAGGGCTGTGATGTCGCGCACGGTGATGTGGAGGGCGTGAAGCGGCTGCGTCCGTGTGGGGCGCACGACCTCCAGACTTTGTGCGCCCTCACGAAGCCGGAATACGAGCTGGTCGAAGTGGTACCAGGCGAGGTTGATCCACAGGGCGCCGGCGCCGTACTGGTCGCGGCGGTGATCGAGTGGCTGTCCCTGCACCCATACGGACGGCGGGGACATACCGGAGTCCTCCGTATAGCGCACAGCGGCAGCAGCTGCGCGATGCAGTGGGCTGTCCGTCTTCCATCGGCGCCCCAGGGCGGCTACGGCGGCCGGGTCGGTGGGGTCAGCGGCCGTGAGGGCGATGCGGCTGATCTCGATCGCGCCGGTGTCGAGCAGTTCCACTAGCCGGACGCGTATGGGGAGGGGGATCCACCGGTCGAGTCCGTCGAACTGCTCGATCATGGCGTCGCGGGGCGCTCGGCTGGCGTCCGGGTCCGCCTTCATCGCCTGCAGCCGTTCTTCTGCGGTGGTGTGCGGGTGTCGCCGCGTTTCCACAGCAGTTGTGGCTCAGAGCCTTCGGGGAGGCGGTCGTTCTGGTTGAACTGGAATTGGAAGCCGCGCTTGCTGCCTTTGAGTGCGCGCTTCATGCCGCCATGGGATCCCGCCCGTGCATGAGGGCGCCGACGACGTGTTCGGTGAACTCGGTGTCGGTCCGGTGGACCACCGCCACGTCGAGGTCGCCTGGCTGCAGCGCGCCTCGGGCGTAGGAACCGAATACATAGACCTCGTCTACGAGATCGAGGGGGCGACTGCCTGCGTCCAGATTGTCGAGCATCTCGTGGAGCATCTCCGTTGCCCGTTCACGTTTCACTTGGACTCCCTTGCCGCCCACGAGCACTGCTTGGACCTTAGGGGTCACAAGCCAAGGCGAGAGCGCTCTGCAGAGTGAATCCACGAGCGCCCTTGCGCTGGGTTGCCGAGGGCGGGGCCTCATCGGCATTCAGCGAGAGTAAGCCCCCGTGAAACGGACAGACGCGGTACGGTGCGAGTGTGGCCCTGCGGCATCCCCCGTCCGTGGGGCCACACTGCTGTTCGCGTGCGTGAGTGTGCTGGTCAGCGACTTCGGCTCGCCTGAGGTCTGGCGAGGGTCGTCGCGATGGCCGGTGCGGTAGCGGTGAGACGCGGAGGCTGCCGATGGACGCTGGGGCTGAACCGCCGCGTGCCGGTGCCGTGCGCGAGTTCCTCGGCCAGGTCGGCGATCATGAGGGCGGGCGCGTAGGGGGAGGCGTGGATCGTCCAGGTGGGCTGGTCGATGGTGGTGCCGGCCCAGATGCTCCAGGTGGCGAGGCTGCCGTTTAGTTGCTGGGCGGCGAAGGCGTCGAACTGGACACCGGCATCCTGGGAGGCGTTCGTCCAACGGAACCAGCGCCCGTCCACTGTGTGTTGCCATCCGGCGTCAGCGAGGGGTTTCGTGGCGGCGGTGAAGGTCTTCTCGTCAATGGGGCTCCCCAGGACGGTGTCCCATCCGTCACCGTCGGCGAGGTGGTTCAGCAGAGCCTGGAGCATGGGGGCGGCAGTACCCGTGGCGGTCAGGTGCCACATGCGGTCGGACACTGGCGTCTCGTACGCGGCCACGGTCCAGGCGGTCTCACGGGGGTGGGCTTCGTGGACCCGCTCGATGCGTAGGGTCTGCGATTCGTGGATGGCGTGGGTGGTCTCGTCGGACCAGGTCCGCCATTTTTCCCAGTCGCCGTGCTCCGAGAGGAAGGTGTTGAGAAGGGCGTCGTGGTCTGCCGGGTCGGCTGCGTACGAGGGTACCTCTTCGGTAACCGGCACTGGCGCGGTCGGGGGGCTCGCTGCCTGGAGGCTGGTGCGGGCGTGGGCGGCCTGGTGTTCGGTGTCGGTCATGGGGGCGGGTCCGGGGCGCAGGGTGTCCCGGTGGGCGTGTTCGAAGGCGGTGAGGGCGTCGGCGATGGAGTCGAAGGCGCCGGCCACGCACCGCAGGTGGTTCTCGCCGTGGAGGTAGACGCTCTGGCCTGTGCTGCGGTAGGTGCCGACGGCCACGGTGGTCCCGTGGTCGTCGGCGTGGGCGTGGATGATCAGGTGTCCGTGGCGGATGTCGTCGTGGATCTGCTGGGCCTCGTTGGAGACGTCGCGGATTTCGCTGCGGGTGAGCCAGGACATGGGGTGCTCGGCCCAGGTCCACTCCTCGTGGATGGCCTCCCGCAGCCGGGGTGTGATCTCGGTGGTGATGCTCTGGCCGGTGAGTTCCTGGTCGGCCTGGTTGGCCCAGTAGGGCTCTTCGTGGTCGATGCGGACCAGGACCATGGTGTGTTCGTCGAGGGGCTCGAAGCCCTGGCCGGTCAGGAGAGCGTGCGCGGAGTCCGGCAGGGTGCCGGTGAGGTGAGCGGTGACGGCACTGGGGTGGGCGGGGTGGGTGTCGAAGCGGACGTGGAGGTCGGGGGACGTGGTGGACATGAGGAGCGGGCTCGATTCGGTCCGGGCCCAGGGGCGGTGTGGGGCGCGGTGGTTGAGGTCAGCGGTGGGCTCGTGGAGCGGCCGGGGTGGTGTGCGGCGGGGGCCCGGCTGCCCGGGGCAGCGGCGCGGCGCGAGCGGGGGGATGGGTGGCAGGTGTCGTGGCGGGGGTCGTGGCGCGGCGGTAGCGGGTGCGCAGGGTGTTCAGGTCGGCCAGGGCGCGGCGGCTGCCGGTGATGATCTGGTGGGGGGTGTTGGCGAGGTCGTCGGTGTAGGCGGTGATCCGTGTCGCGATCGTCTGGGCGCGGGCGAGGAGAGCGCGCCGAAGGATCTGTTCGCCCCAGTGCTCGGGAGAGCCTGCGGGGGTGGAGACGAGGGCCATCAGATCGCGCGGGGTGAGGGCCTCGGTGATCAGTCCGCGGTGCTGTGCTTCTCCGAGGACGGTGACCGGGTCGACCATGTCACCGCGGTGGACCAGGGCGGTGATGGACTGCCAGATTCCGGCGTGCAACGGCAGAACGAGGTCGTCCTCCGTCAGCCACCGCATCTGCTGCACGTCCTGGGGGCTGGCGGTGGCCGAGGCCAGGAGCAGCTGCTCCTCGTCGAGTTCCTCCGGCCCGGCCTGCCGTACGGCCGGGGTTGGGGGCGCGGTACGGGGCAGGGAGCCGGGGTGCGGGGTGAACTCGCCGGCGAGGGTGTCCAGGAGGCGGCTGAAGTCGTCGGCGAGTTGGAGGACCGTGGCGGCCGGATCGGGCAGTCCGGGGTCGGCCGCGGTGAGTCCGAGGCGCTCGGCGTGGCCGCGCAGGAGCCGTCGGGCATGGTCGGCGCGGATCATCCGCGCGTACGCGGCGGCGTGCTGGGCGCGGGGGCAGAACTGGATGAGGGCGTGGAGGTAGGAGGCGTTCAGGCCGGGGGCGTGCGGGCGGGCGTTGTCCAGGACCTGGTTGAGCCAGGCCGTGTCCTTGGCGTGGTCTGCGGGATCAGGCGCCGGGAGCGTACGGATCGCGG
This sequence comes from Streptomyces sp. GQFP, assembly GCF_021545335.1. GTDB lineage: Bacteria > Actinomycetota > Actinomycetes > Streptomycetales > Streptomycetaceae > Streptomyces. The sequence continues at coordinate 7,208,788 of NZ_CP089312.1, forward strand.
TGAATAGGGCGGCGTGGGTGTGGCTTTCGAAGTGGTCGGCGCTCAGCTGCTCGATGGCGGCGAGACGGGCGGGTTCGAGGAGGAGGGCACCGAGCAGGGCCTGCTCGGCGTAGTGGACCGGCTTGGGCGCCGGCACGCGGTCGATGCCGTCGTCTTCGAAGGCGTCGGGGGTGTGGGGCATCAGGCGGTGAGGGCGAAGTCGTCGGGGTTGAAGGGCTGGTCGGGGCGCAGGTGAGGCAGGAGCAGGTGCGCGGCCAGGCGCGGGGGGACCGCGTTGCCGATCTGGGAGAACTGCTGGCCCTTGTTGCCCTGCCACGGGTAGTCGGCGGGAAAGGTCTGCAGGACGCCCGCTTCCCGGGCGGTGATCTTGATCGGGGCAGGGCGCTGCGCATCGTCCGGTATGCCCGAGGGAGTGTCGGCGACCCAGGTGCATTCGTTGGCCCGGTGGCCGAAGAACAGGGTGCCAGCGGGCTCGTCGGCACGTCGCACGGTGGCGTTGCTCTGGTTGTTGCTGCGCAGCGACCACGACCAGCGGGGAGCCTCGCCCGTGAGGGCGGCGGCCGGAGGGGCCGTGGGTCGGTCCTCACCCGGCCGGGCAGCCCGGCCGGGGCCCTGTCGGCGGGAGGCGGGGACGGTCTCGGAGTCGGGGTGGGGCGTCCAGGTGCCGCGGTCGCGGGCGTCGATGAGGGTCTTGCGGGAGCCGGAGGGAAAGGGTTCGGGGCCGCCTCCCGGCCCGCCGCCCGCGCACACGGTGGGCACGGGCCGGTCGGTGGCGCCCCAGCCCAGGGCCTGGGCCATGGACACCCACCGGTCGCGGCCCGGCCCGAACAGCGACTCCGGCTCGGCGGAGGGTGCGTGGGTGGGCGGCGGGGGCCCGGCGGCGCGGACCCGGGAGGCGAGCAGGATCGCCCGCCGCCTCGTCTGCGGTACGCCGTAGTCGGCCGCATTCAGGATCCCGGTCCACACCGAGAAACCCCAGCCGCGCAGCACGGCCGCGTACTGCCGCCACAGCGGCAGGACGTCCGGAACCTCCTCCATCAGCACCCACTCCGGCTCGCCCACCGCGTTGAGGGCGTGCAGGTAGCGCATCGGCTCGGCGGCCAGCAGCGAGCGCTCGTCCGCACACGCGCCGAGCAGCTGTTCACGGGTGTCACGTCCGGCGGCGAGATCGGCGACCGCCTGGTGCACGAGGGCCTGGTCGATGAGGCCGAGCCGCTTGCCCGCCATCGACCACGCCTGGCACGGCGGGGAGGCGATGAACCCGAGCACCCGCCCGGAGAAGATCCACACGGGATACGCGGCGACGTCGGTGCGGATCGTCAACTGCCCCGCCTTGGCACGGGTCTTGCAGGCCCACTCGTCCCATTCCAAACCGACATCCCGCGCCCCCAGGACGGTCAGGGCGTGGCTCCAGCCGCCGGGGCCGGCGAACAGGTCGAGGATGATCCGCCTCACGAGGCCAGGCCGAAGTCGCCCTGCACCGGCTCGGGTTCACTGCCGCGGCACGCCCACGGAGAGCAGCCGTCGACCACCCCCGTCTCCAACTCCTCCACGACGGCGGCCTGGTCGTCGAGGTTCTGCTGGCGGGCCGCCCACTCGGCGGCCGTGACGTGGTCGATGGGTGCCTCGTCGAGGGGGACGCGGGAGCGGTGCAGGTACGCCTGCCCCAGCAGCCGGTTCCCGGAGGCGTTCGCGCGGGCGTTGCCCTGCCGGATGGCCGCATCGAAGGCGACCACGTCCGCCCATTCCTCAGGACTGGTGTCCCGGATATTTCGCCACTGCTGATTTCCATGAAAGGGACAGCCCAGACAACTCGATTTCGGCGTATCTGCCAGACCGATAGAGGTGAGATATCGGACGCAGTCCGCGCGGGTCCAGTCCAGGTCGATGAGAGGGTGTCGGTTGTGCATGTACTTGACGTCGGCGTCTTTGGCCCGATGGAATTCATCCGTCGAGATGCCCACCCACTGCTCGACGAACACATTCTTCGGGATGCGCTGTGGGTAGGGGTACCCAAGAAGGTCTCGGACCTTCTTCTTGATGGGCTTAATTTTATACTCCCCGGTGCACTGGCGCCTGGTCATGCCCTGTTTTCCGTCCTGGTTGAGGACGTGGAGAGGCATGGATGCGAACCGGTGATCCGGGTCGAGGGCGTCGTCGCGAATGTTTCCCGAAGAAACCCTGAGAACAGGTATTCCGGCCGGCCGGGCGATTTCCCGTTCGAGGCGGTCGAGATGGGTATATACCGCCTGAGGTTCCCAGCCGGTATCGGCAAAAATGGCGTAATCGACCTTCGGGAGAATTTCGTGGGCGGACAGGGCGAGCAGAGTGCTGGACTGAACTCCGGCACCCAGCGAAAGGCAGGTGAGGGCAGGCATGTCGGAAATAGCGGTGTGCTTTCGGGTGTGTGATCGTTTGGGTGCGTGAATCCAGGCCCGCGGGGTCAGCGGCCCGTTCTGCGGGAGGGAGATGCCGTGACGGGCCCCGGGGAGGCGGAGTGGGGCCGGAGCGGGGCGGTGCGCCGGGGTGCCTCGTGCCGTTCGCTGGGCGTCTGCGTGACGACGTACGGGTCAAGGACCGCGCCCTTGGCCCGCGGAACGGGCTCTGAGCGGGTCAGGGCGGTGGCGAATGCGGTGATGAGGTGCGGGGGCACACCGTGCAGTTCGGCGTTCCAGAAGTAGGTGCCGAGGTGGACGGCCGCCTCGGCGGTCCAGGAGTCCGCAGGCGTGGTACCAGGGCGGTGCCGGGACAGGACGAGGGACCCGGAGGGGTGCCGGGCGGTTTCGTCGTCCTGCTCGTAGTCGTGGTGCCGCCAGCCGGCTGCGGTCAGCACGGTCCAGACTTCGGCGGACGTGTCGGGTACCGGGTGCAGGAGGGCGGCGGTGAACTCGGCGAGGATCTCGCAGGGGATGTTCCCGCCGAACTCCGCGCTCCACGGCTGGCTGTCGTGGGTGCCAGTGAAGTGCCACCACGGCGCGTACGCCGAAGGGACGGGGCGCAGAGCCACCGTCCGATCGCTGAAGCGACTGGCGTAGAGGAGATGCGCGCTGTCCGGCCGGGAGCGGCTGATCCATCCGGCGGCCTGCAGCGGCTGGATGACCAGGGACGGATCGCCGGGGCCGGCGAGGTGGCGTGGAGCGATGAACACGGGGTCGCCGGGAGCGAAACCCGTCACCGCCGCCTGCCGGCCGCGGCGGGAGCGGGCGCCTTGGCCATGGCGGGTGCCGGTGTGCGGGTGGGGTTCTGGGTGTCCAGGGCCAGGCGCCCGGCGGCGGTAACCGTGACGCTCCGGTCGAGGAAGACGGAGGTCCCGCGGTGGACGCGGATCAGCTTGTTGTCCGCGAGCACGGTGAAGGGCGTGCTGTGGAGCGTGTTGCCGTCGCCGGCCCGGACGCTCTCCCGGCCGCCCCGCAGGGACCGGGAGACACGGGTGCCGCCCTGGGCGACCTTCTCCAGGACCGTGTACTGGGCCCGGGTCAGCTGCGGAAGCGGCGGCAGATGTTCCGGGTGTTCCTTGAGGTCGCGGATGATGAACGATGCGGTGTACTGGCAGCCGTTTGCACACAGGTCCAGCTGGTGGGCGGCGTCGCCCAGGGCCTTGGCTAGACGAGGGGCGGCCTCGGCGTGACGGGCTGTGCGCACGCTGGCGTCGTCGACCGGCGGGCCGTCGGCGAAGGCGGCTCCTTCCAGCGGGTTGTCCGCCACCGCGCGCGCGAGTCCGAGAGCGGCCAGGGACGCCGCCTCCACGACGGAGCCGAGTGCGTCCAGAGTGGAGCGGCTGCCGGGTACGAGGGTGTACTGGCTGCCGTTGAGGGCGGACAGCCGCACCAGGACGCGGCCCGTCAGCTCGTGCACCTGGGCGATCTTCGGGGTGAGCTGTTCCAGCATTTCGCTGCCCGGCTGCGCCTTCAGCGTGCTGACGTTGGTCTTCAAGGCGTCGAAGTTGGCGCCGAGTTGGAGGAAGTGGTCGACCTGGACGGGCAGATCGATCTGGCGGATGGCGATGAGGGGTCTCCGGGGAGGTCAGTGGGTGCGGCGCCGTGTCGGCTGGGTGGCTGGGCCGCCGGGGACGGCGGTCGAGGCGCGCTGGGGTGCGGCGGGGATCGCGTCGGGGGTGGGGATGCCCAGGTCGACGTGGACGACCAGTCCGTGGGCGTAGGCGTGGTATTCGGCGCGGACGACCGCGCCCAGCAGGTCACGCTCGTTCAGGGGGACCGGCGCCTGGTACGACGAGCCGGCGGAGGGTGTGAAGCCGTGTTGTTCCAGGAGGGAGCGGGCTTCGTTGGTGGCGGCGGTCGCGGTGAGGGCGGTGTCGCTGAGCGTGAAGCACAGGTCGGGTTCGGGCCCAGGGTCTTGCGGGCTGCGGCGGGTGGTCCAGGACAGGTCGACGAGGTCGTGGGTATGGGACAGCAGCCCGTACATCGCGATGCCGGCCCGCTCGTTGGCCTCCTCGGAGGCAGTGGGCGGGAGCAGGTAGATGCTCCGGCCGTTGATCGTGCGGGCGGTGAACCCGGCGCCGGTCAGCAGGCGTTCGGCGCCGCGGATGGGACGGTTGAGGACGACGAACGTGTGCGCGTCACCGGTGGAGCCGATGAACACGTCCGCGTGGTCCACGAAGGACATGGATCTCCAGAAAAGGGGGGCTGCGGGTGGCGCCGTGAGCAAGCCCGGCGCATTGACGGGTGAGGGGCAGGCGCCCCCGCCGTCAGCGCCGTCTGTGGGCGAACGGCTTCGGCGCGGGGCGTGGTGGCGCCGGGGAGGACGGCGTGGATGCAGGGGCGGACGCCCTCTCCGAGCCGTTCGCCAGCGCACTGGCGATGAGCCGCTGGTCTTCGGTGCGGGCGGCGGCTGAAGCCAGCCGCCGCGAGAGCAGGCGTGCCAGCGCGCGGTACGTGGTGGCCGCCCGCTGCATTTCGTCACCGGCTCGTCGGAGCTGGTCACGGCTGGGCATAGGGGTGGGGTCGGCGTCCTCGTACAGCAGGACCTCGGTGCGGTGGTGGATGGCGAGGTTGCACAGCGTGGCCGCCAGCGAGACCTGGGCGCAGGCGCCGGCGAGGTGAGCGAGGTTCTCCTGGCCGCCCTTCATGACCGCGTACTGGCTCGTCGACAGGTCATGGAACTGCCGGGTGCATTCCATGGCGAGCTGCTGGACGCGCAGGCTGAGGGGCGCGATCTCGCGGACCGGCCTGGTGATGTCGCCTTCACGGATGCGTTCCGCCTCCTCGCGCAGATCCTTCAGCGCGCGGGCCACCTGGCCGAGGAGACGGGTGTGCTCGCTCATGTCGAGGCTCTGCAAGGCAACTCCGGACTGGGGACGACGTGAGGGAACGGGTGGGTGAGGAGAAGGGACGGACGGCGTACGACGGGCTGGTGCGGGCTGCGGGTGGTCAGGGGGCTTCCCACAGGAAGCGGGCGGTGCCGTCGTATCCGTGGCCGGCGCGGGGCCGGGAGGGGGTGTGCCATCCCCTGCGGGGCGGGCGGCTGGCGATGATGCGCCAGCCCGCACCGCGCAGCGACGCGCCGCTTTCGCCCTCCTGCGTGTAGGTGATCAATCGCCGGTATCCGAGCGCTTTCGCTGCCCGCCACGCAGCCCCGTACAGCAGGGAGTTGGCGTTGCGCGCGCCGTCGCTGGCGGTGCGCGTGACTTCCAGGGTGGTCCCGTCGTCGAGGTGGCGGGCGACTGGCCGGCCCACGATGGCCACGGCTCGGAGGATGCCTTCGCCGTCGGCGGCTCCGACGGCGAAGATCTGTCCGGCGGGCGGTGGATGGTGGCGGTGCCAGGTCCGCACGAACTCCTTCGCTTCGCGGGAGCGCACCGGCACCAGGTGCAGCCGGGATCCGTTCATGCGGCCTTGTCGAAGTCGGACTGGACCGGGGTGTGTTTGGCGACGGCGCGTGCGGTGATGCCCCTGGAGGCCCGCTCCGAGGCGGCGGCCAGTTCACCGGCACCCGGCTCCGCGTACCACGGGCGCAGGTCGAGCATGGCGGCTCGCAGGCCGGTGGCGAAAACGAGGGCGGTGCCCTTGGGCAGCGCGCGGATCGCGTCCGCGGGCAGGATCCGTTCCTGCCGCATCGACACCGAGGTCGACTTCCCGGACTCGGAGGTGGAGGTGGATGTGGTCTCCACGTCGTGGTCGCCGATGAGGCGGGAGAGCTTGTCGGCGAAGTCGGGGTCGTCGATGCCGGAGCCGATCACCTTGACGGTGGAGGCGGACCACATGGCGTCCATGCCCGCGTCCCCCCAGACCTTCTGGCCCTGGCGGTAGGACTGCAGGATCGTGATCGGGATGATCCCGCGCGAGCCCAAGTGGCTGTACAGGTCCGGCAGATCACTGATTTTGCAGACGTTGGCGGCCTCGTCGAGGATCGCGAGCATCGGCGGGTCGAGGCGTCCGCCGGCGCGCTCGGCCTGGGCGGTCGCGGCCCGCATCACGGAGTCCGCGCACGCCGCGATCAGAGCGGAGGCTCCCCCTCCGCCGTCCTTGGACAGCAGGTACAGGGTGTCGGCGGAGGTGACGAACTGCGCGGGGCGGAACTCGGGCACATCCTTCTGAGGGCTGACCCAGCGGGCGATCTCGGAGTTGAGGAGGGCCGCGGCGTACTGGCGGGCGGTCTCGTAGATGCCGTCACGGGTCTCGGGCGGTCCCTCGACGGTTCCCTTCAACTGGGCGGCGACCGCGGTGAAGCCGTGGTCGCGCAGGATGTCCAGCGGTGTGCGGTCGGCGGGGAACGCGAGCCACTGCATGACGTCCGTGATGGGGCGTTCGTCGAGCGCGGCGGCGAGGAACAACTGCGAGAGGATGTTGCTGCCGGCCTTGGACCAGAAGTCGCCCTGCTGGGAGGCGTCCACGGACGCGGCGAGGAAGTGTCCGGCCAGGCGGCCCGCGCCGTCGAGGGTCTTGGCGTCGGCGAGCGGGTTCCACCACATCGAGCGTTCGGCGTGCGCGATCTGCTGCGGGTCCATCGACCACACCCGTCCCACGGCGGCGCGGGCGTCGAGGGTGGCGGTGTAGGCGTCGCCGGCTGCCTTGTTCGAGGTCAACAGGACCGCGCCGGGGGCCGCCAGGATGGAGGGGATCGCGAGGCTGGTGGTCTTGCCGGACCGGGGGGCCATGATCGCGACGGCGACGTCCTCGTAGCCCATGCGGACTTCGTGGCGGGTTCCCTGGAGGTTGCCGAGGAGGATGCCGGTGTCGGCGGCGTCGATGTGCTTGGAGTGTTTAAGGCTCGGGCGCAGGGAGCGGGCCTTGGCGGTGATCGCCTTGGCCATCAGGGGTTCGATGTCCCGGGCCTTGGCCATGCCCGTGATCTTCTTCCGGCTGCCGCTCGGGTTCTTGTGCCGCCCCCACAGGAGGGCGGCGGTGATGGCGAGCGCGAGGAGGATCACGATCGGGGCGATGCGCGCGCCGATCAGCAGGGACGTTTCTCCGAGGTCGGGCCAGAGCCGTTCGGGGTGGAGCAGGGCGATGGCTGGCTGGTAGGGGGCCCATGCGTCGCCGGTGAGGTAGGCGGTGATGTTCCCGGACAGCCAGGCGAGGTGGGACAGGGGGACGACGACGGCGAGCGCTCCCAGCAGGAGCCGGAAGACAACGTCGTAGCCGTCGGTGCTGTTCGTAGAGGAGGGAGGCAAGAGGGGCTACGTGCTCCGGTTGGACGGCGGGTTCAGCGGGTGCGGCCGGTGCCGGGTGGCCTGGGCTGGATGCCTGGCGGCGCGGGCAGGGCGGGGCTGCGGGCACCGAGTGCGCGGAGGCGGTCTTCGAGGTCGAAGGCGGCCTGTTCGGCGGTGACTTCGCGCCGTACCCGGGTGACGAGGCGGGGGTTGAGCGTGGGCAGACGCTGGGTGTCGAGGGTGCGGGCAACCGGGCTGGGGTCGGCGAGCGAGGTGGTGAACGCGGCGAGCAGGTGGGCAGGGGTGTGCTCGCCGAACCGGGCCTGCCACACCGGATGGGAGCCGCTGTTGAGCGTGGTGGTGGCGAAGAAGGGCCCGTGGCACTGGACGTAGGTGGTGGCGTCGGGTGAGACGAGTCTGGTCTCGGTGCTGGCGGGGACCCAGCCCGCCTGCCGCAGCGGCTCGTACGGGTCTGCCTTGTCGGCGGTGGCCGCGTTCGGGTCGGTGAGGGCGTCGAGGAAGGCGCCGATCACTTCGACCGGGGTGCGGGCTCCGAAACTCGCGTACCAGGCGGGCCCGTCGGGCTTGGCTGTGTGGTGGAGGGTCCACCACTGGCCGTCGGGGTCGGGGTCCAGCCGAAGGTGGGCCTTCTGGTCGGGGCTGGTGAGGACGACGCGTGGCAGCAGGGGGTCCTGGCCGTAGCTCCAGCCGCAGGCGTCGTGCAGGGGCATGGTGATCCAGACGGGGTCACCGCCGCCGGCCAGGTGACGCGGCGCGACGAAGTCGACCTCGACCATCTCGGGTCCTTGGGGCACGGTCACCTGTGCACCGTGAAGGTCGGGCCGGGCGCGGGGAGGACCGGTATCGCGACGGGTGGCGGTGCCAGCGGCGACGGGGCGTGCCGGGCCGCGGTGTTGATGTCGCCGATCACCTGACCGTGGGTGGCCCAGTCGTCGAGGTAGCTCCAGCATTCGGCGTGGTGCTCGGCGAGGGCGTCGTCGAAGACCGAGGTGCCCGGATGGGCACTGGCCGGGAGACTGTCACGGGTGCGCAGCCACCGTTCGTGCAGGATGTCGAGCCGGTCGAGAGCGCCGCGCAGGACGCCGAGCCGGTAGACCCAGTGCGCCTGGACCGAGGCGGGCGGCAGGGTGGGCAGTTGCGCGTCGGCCGTGGCCAGCAGGTGGCGGGCGCCGGCGCGTACGGTCTCGAACGCCTCGGCGGTGTCGGCATCGCGCTGGCGCTGGCGCAGTCCGTAGGCGTGGTCGTCGTACGGCCAGCCGTCGAGGTCGGTGTGTTCGTCGGAGTATTCGTCCCACGCGGTAAGGATCTTCTCGCTGTCCTGGATGAAGACGTCGAGGTGGTGCAGGAAGTCGCGGTGAGCGAGATGGTCGAAGGAGATCGGAAGGGGTCCTCTCAAGATCAGCGGCGGGCGGTGGGCCGGGCGACCGGGCTGGTCGCCGGGGCCTGGGCCGCTGTGGGTGTCTGCTGCTGTCGGCGGGCGGCGCGTGCCTGGGCGCGGATCGCGTCGAGGCGGCGGGTGTGCGCGGCGACGATCTGCTGCGGCGTGAGCGGGCTGGGCTCCTGAACGACGCTGTGGTGGGCGGTGCGTTCGTACATGCCGCGCTGGAGCGGAGCCGGGTCGGCGAGCGCGGCGACGAACGCGTCGATCAGATGGACCGGGGTGCGGCTGCTGAAGACGGCATGCCACAGGCGCGGGCCCCGGGGGATGCCGTGTCCCGGCACGTTCGCCTCGATGTGCCAGTACCTGGTGCTGTGACCGTCGATGAAGCGCCGCTCCACCAAGCACATGTCGTCGGGCGAGCGCGCCGCGTCCGCCGCGTCGGTCGGCCAGTTCGCCGACTGCAGCCTGCGGAATGGATCGCTCTGTTCGGCCGGTGGTGGGGCGACAAGGGCGTCGGTCACGGCGGCGAGGAGTTCGGAGGGGACGAGTTGGCCGAACTCCGCGTACCAGCCGGGCTCGGAGCCGGTGTGCTCGGCCCGCAGCCGCCACCAGGCGGAGGTGGCGGACTGCGGGTCGAACTGGAGGCTGTGGCGCTGGCCGGGTCTGGTGAGGACGATCTCGGGGCTGAGCGGGTCGGAGGTGCGCCGCCATCCGGCGGCGGCCAGACCGTGGGTGACGCGGCGCCCGTCGCCGGGCCCGGCGAGGTGGCGGGGACTGGTGTCGAAGGGGATCCGCCAGGCGTGAGTGTCGGCGAAGGCCGCCAACTGCTGCTGGCTCACCGGCATCGGCCCCACCTGAGGGCGTTCGGCGGCGTGTCCGCCGACAGGGCGAGCCTGGGCCCCGTGGACGGGTAGCCGGCGGGGCGGGAGAGGAGTGAGGAGTGGACAGCGTCCACGATCGGGGCGCGCACAGGGCTCCTGGGCGGTCGGCGGGGCAGGGTCAACGGCGGGCGCGGGCGCGGGTGCCGCCGGCGGAGGCATGGGGTCGCGGTGCGGTCCGTGGCCGGCCGGAGCTCCAGGAGCGGGCCCAGGTGGCGGCACGGGCGGCGGTGATCCGGGCCTGCTGCCAGGCGGAGAGCTGGGAAGGCAGGACCGACACGGACGTGGTGCGGATCTTCGCGGTGTGCGGGACGCGCCCGCGGGGGCGCATCACCGGCTCCGGGCTGGCGAGCGCGGCGGAGAAGGCAGCGACGAGGTGCATCGGGGTGGTGGGGGCGAACTGGGCGCTCCAGCCGCCGCCGCGCGGGTCGCCCGCACCGGACCACCACAGGGCGTCACCGGTCGTGTCCTGGCGAAAGTGCAGCCATGCCGAACCGTCCCGGCTGGTAGCCGTGTAGTGCCGGCCCTCGCTCTCCAGTTGCCAGCGCTGTTCCTTCAGCGGCGCCCACACGTCGGGGGCGTGGGCGGATCGGGGCTGGGTCAGGGCGTCGGTCAGCCCGGCGACGATCTCCACCGGGGTTTGCCGGCCCAGCGTGGCCCACCACTCGGCCTGGTGCCCTCGGGCTGCGCCGCGGATGGCCCAGCCGCCCGGCTGGATGTACGGGTCGTAGGAGATGCGGATCGTGCGGTCCGGGCTCTCCAACGTCAGCGGGCCGTCCTTCTTGGAGCGGTCACGCCAGCCGGAGGCGCGCAGGTACTCCGAGACGTGCCGGATGTCGCCGCCGCCGGCGAGGGCCCGGGGTTCGATGAGGTAGTGCTGTTCGGGCTGCTCGCCTGGGCCCCAGCTGGCCCACTGCTTCCTCTTCACCGGTGCCGCCGCACGACCAGCGGAGCCGGGGCCGGGGGCTTCGCCGCCGCCGGGATGGGCTGCTGGCTGAGGTGGCGAAGGGTCGTGTGGTGTTCGTCGAGGTCGTAGGCGATGTCGTCGAGTTCGTTCGCCGCGCGGCCCAGAGCGAGCCAGACCTCTGCGGGCAGCCGCCCCTGCTCGGCCTGGGTCTTGGCGAACCGGCTGCCGGCGATCACGAGGCTGGTGACGCCGCCGAGGACGCCCTCGTCCGGATCGAGAATGCGGGCGATGACGAACGTGGCCTCGGCGGGGGGTAGTTGGGCGAGGTGGTCGGTGAGCCGGCCGAGCTGACGGGTGATCTCGTCGGCCAGCAGCACCGGGTTCACGGTGGGGTGGGTCATGCTCCTCCAGAGCGCGGGGGCGGGCTCAGTGGTGGTGGCGGTGCCCGATGCGGCGGGCCTCGGCGAGCACGGTCTCGGGGCGTGCGCCGGCCAGGGGCACGGTGTGGTCGGGGCGGACGGGGATGCAGGCGCGCAGGTAGCGGCGGAAGAGGAAGACGGCCAGCCGGGGCGGACGCTCAGCGGCGATCGGCGGTGGTGCGGTACGAGGAGGCGTGCGGGGTACGGAAGGCTCCTGGACGAAGAAGGCGAAGGGGAACGAAGACGGCGGTGGCCCGCGGGTCAGCGGTGACGGCCGGCCGGAGTCGGCGAGGCGGGCTTCGGCGGCGCGGCAGCGGCCTTCGGCCCGCTGGCCCGCATGGTGCGGGCGTCGGCGATCCGCGCTTCGAGCAGCGCCTGCTCGTCGTCCCAGCCGTACGATGTCCTAGCCAGGCGGGTGTGGGGACCGCAGCCGTACATCGGCATGCCGATGGCCATCCGGGGCAGCGGGTCCTCGCGGGCGAGGCTGCGGGTGAACGCCGTGACGACAGCGGGCGGGGTGTGGGTACTGAACGCGGCTGTCCACCAGCGGTACCCGTTCACCGTGCATTCGGCGTGCCACGGTCTCGGTACGTCGTGGCGGGCGGATTCCTCGGTGATGCGGACCAGGCCGTCCGGTGACACCGCCGTGGAGGCGGGGCCGGTGCCGTCCGGGATCCAGCCTGCCTCGAACAGAGGGTCAAGGAAAGTGGAGCTGCTGGTGGTTGGCGGGTGGCGCATGGTGTCGACCATGGCGGTGACGTACTCGACGGGCAGGTGGGCGCCGAGGAGTGCTTCCCACTGGCGTCCGTCCGGGGTGGTGGCGCGCAGGTTCCAGGTCCAGCCCGCCCGCCTCTGGTGGACGACGTGCAGGCGCCCGTCGGGGCTGGCCAGCGCGGTGTGCTGGTCGATCGTGGACACGTTGTGCCAGCCGTGTCCGCGCAGCAGCAGCTCGGTCAGATGCTCCCAGTCACCCCCGCCGGCGAGGTGGCCGGGAGCGGCCAGCACATAGGGGACGGCAGACGGCGGACGCGGCGACAACCGGGGGGGTACTCCTGTCGGACGGAGAGCGGGCTGGGACGGTTCAGCCACGCGGGCGGCGGGACGGGCGGGCCGCTGCGGGCGAAGCGGCTGCCGCTGTGATCCGCTGCGCGCGGAGGTCCTCCACGGCGCGGCGGTAGACGTCTTGATCGAAGAGATAGCCGGGAATGTGAACGGTGTAACCGGCCGTGAGCAGGGCGGGAACGGCACGGGTGGCCAGCCGCTTCGTCTCGTCCTTGCTGAGGTGGCCGGGGGCCTCGTGCCAGATGTAGGCCGGTCCCTCGTCACCGATGGGCCTGACGGTGTTGCGCTCGAAGCCCAACTCGTCGAGCAGCGCGAGGAGTTGTTCGGGAGCGCCAGTGGGGGTGTCGGCGTGGACGGTGTCGGTCAGGGGCCTGCGGTAGATCGCGATGTCGGTGCCTTCGTCGTCGGCACGGTTTGCCACGAACAGGTCTCCGGTTCAGTGGTGGCGGGACAGGGGTGCGGAGGGACGTGCCGCCGCACTGGGCGTCGACGTGGTGGGTGCCGGCCGGTGGCCGGTGCACGCGGCGTGATTGCGGGCGAGGAGGATGCTGTCGGCGGTGCGGGCGAGGGTATGGGCCGTCTCCCTGAGCCGCGCGGCCGGTTCCGGGTCCGTGCCCGCGGCTCTCAGCACATGGGACCAGCTGATGAAGGTGCCGACGACGGCCTCGCGCAGGAGAGTCAGCAGGCCCGCATCGGGTTCGGCGATCTCGGTCAGGATCGCGGCGGCCTCGGGGCCGCTCCGTGCGTCCAAGGCCCGCCGGGAGAGCTGGGCGAGATAGCGCCGGGCGGCCTCGCGTTCGCCGTCGGGCGCATGGAAGGCGTTCAGGGCCGGGTCGAGGTGGACGCTGTAGCCGGCGCCGAGCAAGGCGTGCGAGGCGGCCGTGGCCTTTCGCCGCTCCTCTTCGATCGAGAGGTGGTGAGGGAGGCGGTGGTATTCGCCCCGGGGACCGGGGGCATCGAGGAAACCGTTGCGCTGGAGGATGCCGGCCGCTTCCTGGGCGCCGCCGAGGGCGATAACCAGCCCGGTGCGGGAGTCCTTGGTGATGGTGATGTACTCCAGCACCGCGAAGTCGGGCTCGCTCGGCCTCATCGCGTCCTGGTTGCCGAGGACCGGGGTCCGGCCGGGGCCGGTGTGGCGGGCGGTGTGGCGGGCGGTGTGGCGGCGGGCGCGACCCGGCCCGAGGGATGCGGGATCGCCAGGGCGATGCCATGGGCATTGAGTCGCAGTCCCAACGCGCGGACGGCGCGGGCCTGCACTGTGGTGTCGTCTCCGCTGAGACGGTAGATCCCGGTCTGCTGGTCGGGGACGAAGCCGTGGGCGGCCAGCACGTCCGGGGCGATCGTGCCTGCGGGGGCGGCGGCCAGGCTGCCGTCATACTGCCAGGTCAGCATGACCCGGTCGGGTGTCGACGGCTGGACGTCGGCTGCGGCGTTGTGGCGGACCTGGGCGAGCGCGGTCTCGTAGCGGGCGAGCAGGTCGCCGGCGAGCTGCTCGGCGCCCAGGAACGGATCGTCCGTGAGCGTGATGCCGCTTGGTTCGCGCACGCTGCGGTACGCCTCGTCGGGCAGAGCACGCGGGGCGACGGCGGCGATGAGGAAGCCCTCGTGCTCGCCGGGCCGGTCGATGACGGCGAGCTGGGCGCCGTCCGGGCGGGACAGGACGGCCGCCTGCCGCAGCGGCTGCTCGGCCAGGGCGGCGGCGACGAGGTCCAAGTCCCAGATACGGTCCGTCAGTTCGGCGAGGTCGTCCTTGTCGTCGGACGGGTGGTAAGTGCTGGTCCAGTCGCCGGGGAGTTCACCGGCGAGGACGTCGGCGTACGAGGCGAGGCGCTCAGGGTCTTCATAGGGGTGCATGGTGTCCTTGAAAGGGAAGGGAGATCACCGGCGCAGCCCGGCGGCCACTGCGGGCGGGGGCCGCACCGGCGCGGTGCACGGCGGGGGCGGGCAGGCGCACACGGCGGAGCGTTCGCGTTCACCGGCCGGGACTTCTCCGGCGCACGTGCTGCGGCGGGGGTGCGGGGTGTGCCGGTCGGCGAGATGTCGCAGCCGCCGGGCGGTGTACGGGTCGGCTGCCGCGCCGAGACCATCGTGGAAGTCGGCTGCGGCGTACAGGACTTGCTCGATCGCGGCGAGGACGCCGTCGTACGGGGCGGTCAGCTCGGTGAGCGCGTCGGCCGCGTCCTCGGTGGTGGTCGCCTCGCGGAGGTGTTCGGCGAGGTGGGCGACCGAGGACCCCAGCGTGGGATAGCGGGCCGGACGGCGGCCTGTGTTGAAGTCCTCGTCGCAGCCGACGTGGTAGCCGGCGGCGCGCAGGCGGGCGACGGCCTCGGTGGCGAGCTGGTTCTCGGTGTCCGGGGCCAGGCCGGTGGGGGCGCGGTGGTAGGTCTCGTCGAGGCGGACGACGGGCACGAAGCCCGCGCGCTCCAGGACGCTGTGCGCCTCGCTGCCGCCGCCGCGGGCGAGGACCTCCGCGGAGTGCGGATCACGGTGGACGGTCAGGAAGCGGTCGGCCGAAGGCAAAGAAGCGTTTCTCCTACGGTGCGTGGCGGGCGGAGGCCCGGGCTGCGGGCGGAGCCGGGTCGAGCGCCGTACGCAGACGGGGTGGCCCGGTGAGCCGGCCGGCCGTGGCGTCGAGGTCCTCCTGGACGTGGTGAAGGCGGGTGGCGATCAGCTCCAGGCGGCGCGCGGTATCCGAGCCCGCGGCGCCCGCCTGGTGCGCGAGGCGGTGGGCGCTGTGCTCGATCAGCCCCCGCACGGTGGCCAGCGGTCCCGACTGCTCGTCGGCCAGCTGCGTGAGCAGACCCGCGAGCTGGGCCGACGCGGTCGGCAGGCTCCGAGTGGAGCCCGGGCCGTCGGACGTCGCTACCGGGATGAGGTGCAGGTCCTGCTCGATGCGCCGGGCCTCGTCGTTCAGGCGGCGGCCGAGATCGACGGGCGGGTGCTGCCACGTTCCGTCGAGCCGGATGAGGTTGGCGATCACGTCGAGGCGGCGGGGCTTGGCCTGGACCGCGATCCACCGGCAGCTGTTCACGTCGCCGGGGACCTCGATTCCGGCGGCGCGGGCGAAACGGTGGGCGATCTCGGCCCACTCCGCACCGCTGAGGTCACGGTCGTCGGGGTGGAGGCGGACATCGAGGTGGGAGATGGCCTGCCGGTCACCGCGGGGGCTGGCCGCGAACGGGTTCTCGAAGAGCGGGTCTTCGAGGTGGTCGGCCCACTGGACGGCGCTCCACGTCGCCTGCTCGTCGTCCAGGGTGTAGGAGTCCAGCGCGGGCCAGTAGGCGACGATCGTGTGCTCGGTCAGACCCTCCTCGGCGATGACCGCCCTGCCGAGGGCCTCGCTGAGCGGATCGTGTGCGCTGATGGTGCGTTCGTTGACGCGGGGGATCACGTGGGGGTGCCTCCGGGGACGAGAAGGTGGTGGTGAAGGTCGCGGGCGGTCGCGGTCAGGGACCGCTCGCGCACGAGATCGGCGTGGACCGTGGTGTCGCCGGGCGGCAGCAGGTCCAGGGCGCGGTCGATGGCCGCGAGGGACGCGTCGTAGTGGCCGAGCCGGCGCAGCGCACCCGCCCGCCGGAAGGCGACGATCGGGTCCGTGGCGGAGTGGAGGGGCGGCCGGGTGCTGAGGGCGAGGAGCCGCTGAGCACCCTGGTCCAGGTCGAGGCCGAGCCACAGTCCGTGCAGCAGGACGTGCAGGGTCTTGGCGTGATCGCCGGCCTCGTCGAGGACCTCGTCCATCACGGCCAGGCCCTCGGGGCGGGACTGGCCCAGCAGCGCGAAGGCGTACAGGGCCCGGCTGTAGCAGTCCAGCGGCCCGCGTTCGCTCTCCAGGAGCGGTTCGGCGAGGGACTGGAGGGCGGCGCAGCGGAAGTCGTACCGAAGCCCCGAAAAGTACAGATGCCGGTAGGTACGGGCGGTGACCGGGTCGAGGCCGGTGGCGGTGACCTGGCCGGGATGCAGCAGACCCAGGACGCTGTTCCCGGCGGCGCGCGCGGCCCAGGCGGCATCCGCACACACCTCGGCCGACTCCTGCCAGTCGGCGCTGAGCTTGCGCAGGTCGCCGGCCAGGCGGGCCGGCCACAACGGGTCCGCGGTGTTCTCGGTGACGCGGGTGCCTGCTGGCAGCAGGCCGAGAGCGCGGCCGGGACGCCGCAGGGGAAGCGTCACCGGCCGGACCGGACATCGGCGATGTGGACCAGCTGGCCGAGGGCGGTAGTGGTGTACCAGCCGCAGTCGACGAGCGCGTCGACTCCGGCGTGCCGGGGCAGAAGGTGGTCCTCCATGGCACGCAGGTAGATCAGGCAGTCCGGGCAGCGACGCGAGAGATGCACCAGGTAGCGGGGGTGCGCGGTGATGAAGGTCTGGGCGCCGCCGGTGGCATCCCGCAGCCGCCAGCCGTCCTCGTCGGTCGGGGCGTGCCAGGACGGAGCGACGACGCGCATCGCATCCCCCCACAGTTCCTTGCCGGCCACGCCTTTGAGGACGACGACCTGGTCACCTGCCTCGAAGTGGGCGTGGGTGATATCCCGGGCGGGGGTGAGCGGGTCGGGCGTCGGCGCGAAGGCCGGCGTCGGCGGAGGCGTTGAGGAGGGCGGGAGCATGCAGATCCTTCCACGCAGTTGCGGGGTGTCGGCGGGAGGATCAATGGTCCGCAGGAACGCCGGTTTGGCTAACCGGCGATCGTCGGCTATGTTCCCCCGCCGGTCACCGGAACGGGTTCTCCGTCCCGCGGTCCTGCTCTCCTGCGGAATCGAGGAGTTCTAGCAGGTCAGCGCCTTCCGCGTCGCGCTGGTCGATCCACCATCCCGCCCGGGTGACCGCGCGGGCCTTCTCCTCCAGCTGGGCCCAGTCGGCCTCGTCCCAGGTGCCTTCGACGACCAGTGCGGTGTGCGCGGCGGCCACCAGCTGGTGACGGGAGCGCTCGCCCCAGTCCAGGGCCCGCTCGGGTCCTTCGAGCGGCGGCATGTCGAACTGCTCGGCCCACTCGCGGGCGGCCTGCTGCTCCGCGGCGCGCTTGGCGGCGAGCCAGGCTTCTCCGAACCAAGCACTGGGCCTGTGCAGGATGAGCAAGGGCGCCGCGTCCGCTTGTTCACGCCTTGGCGCGGGTCAGCCGCTCAGAAGCTTGGTCGCGTAGGGCGCCAAGCGCGATCGGCTGTTTCCCGTAGAGGACTTCTGTGCGGGCATTGTGAGCCGCAGGCCAAAGGCTGGCAGCCCAAGCGATCTGTAGCTCTTCGGTTGTGAAGGCACGTCCACGACTCTGTTGGTACACATCAAGGAAGACCGCAGAGCTCTCGACCGGAGCCAGGGTTGGGTGCTCGGCGCTGGCGAAGGTTCCGGAAGCCGCACCCGCGATTGCCGCCTCGGGAAGCCAGGCCAGGCTGTCCCAGTCGTGGACCGCGTAGGCTCTCCCGCCCTGCCACCGCACGTTCTGTGTCTCCCAGTCTGCGTGGCCGACCACGCTCGGCAGCTGGGTACGTGCCATCCGGGATCGAACGCGTATGGCGGTCTCCTCAAGATCGCGAGGCAGTTCGACTTGGTCCGCCCGTGCATCGTGCCAGTCGTAGGTCGGCCACACCTCGGAGTCCCGGTGGTCCCAGCGGACCCATGCCGGGTTCGGAAGCGGAGGCGGCACATCGACATGCAGTGCGCCGGTGACCAATTCTGCGAGCAGCGCAGCGAACTTCGCAGCGACATTCGGGCCATCGCCACGAAGCATGTCACCGCCCGGAAGCCACTCCTCGGCATGAACGGCCTGCCCTTCCATCACGGTCACGGCGGTGAGGGGCCGCGGGCAGGGGTACCCGCTGTCCGCCAGGAAGTGCTGGACGTCCACACAAGCCCTGGCGCGGCCTGCTTCATCGGGCCGGATCTTGACGACGATCCGGCGGCCGTCGTCCAGACGAACGGCCGCCACTTCCGACATCTGCGTGGTGGAGAGCAGTCTCTCGACGGGCGTTCCACCCAGCTCGCGCGTGCACCACTCGACCACGAGTGCTGGCAGTCCAACTGGTTCCTGCATCCGCTCAACGTAGAAGATCACAGGCCAACAGGGCGAGCAGGTTTCGCACTGCCGAGCACGACCACCGGTTACGGCACCGCCTTTAGCTGTCGGTGTACGAGGGCCAGTGGTCTTCTGCCCACTCCGACCACCCCGGCCAGCCCGGCGGCGGGCTGGGAATCTCGCCGCCATCGAGTTCGGCGGCGTCAGGCACCTGGAACTGCTCCCGCCATTGGTCTACGTCGGCCTCGCTCATCGGGAACGTCTGATGCGGTGTCGTCGCCTGGCGGTGCGCGATGCGGGCGAGTTGGACGTCCTTGTCCACGGGCACGTAGACCACCTGGCATGCTGCCCCGGCCGACCGTGCCAGCCAGCGCAGTGCCGACCGTTCATCGCGGCCCCAGAGCCCGTAGTCGAGCACGACGCTGGTCCCCAGCCGCAGCGCCTGCAGAGCGACCGAGATGAGCCGCCCTTCGAGCACAAAGCGCTTGCCGTCGGCCATCGAATCGCCAAACAGCGGGATCATCCAGTGATCTGGGGTCAGCCGCAGCGCCCGGTGCGTTGCGGCGAGCTCTTTGGCCCGGGTGGTTTTCCCGGCTCCGGGGAGCCCGACCATCAGGAGCAGGGTGGCGACACGCGGGTCCTGCGTGACGGGCCTGGCTGCATCCGGGCATGGGAATGGGTTTTCGTACTGTGAATCGAAACGCTGCGACTGAGACATGACTCCCCTGATCAGGCAGGATGGCCCGGCAGCACAGAATTAAGGGAGTGACTGCCGGCAGGACACTGATCCGGCGGTACGTCTTGGCGCTGGCCCCGGCAGGGGCAGCAATGAGGCCGCGGTTACAGCAACCTCGGGTACCGCCGCTAAGCGGCGGTACGGGTAGTCATGGGGCAGCACATGCCTTCACCATAGCCGACAGCCGACCTGCCAGGGACGGATATCCTTTCTACGCGAGGCTGTCAGCACCGGAACCAGCGTTCGTACTGTTCAGCGGGCAGAACGGACTCCGGCACTGGTCGGCTGGCGGTGCTGCCCGCCGTACGCGATCCGATACGCGCCCTGGCCTGTCGATGGTCAAGGCCGCCGCGTTTCGCTGTCTATCGACTCTGATTTCATCTCGTCGACTCATCTGGATCGCTGGCCCTGTGAAACCCTGGGCTTTCGCTTGTGCGGCCGACTACCTGATCAAACGAAGGGACTCCAAGGAAAATTGGAGACCTTTTTCGTTCTTCCCTAATGTTCAGTTGCGTGATCTTCTCATCAGCTGCGGTGAGACTGACCCGTAGCCCCTCTGCTTCTCCCAGCCACCCTTCACGCTCTGCTTCGGAGATGCGGTCTCGCAAGTTGTCCCGGATTTCAATCAGCCGGGGTCGTTCGGTAGGGCTGGTAATGAGTACGGGGCAGCGGACGCACGCATGCTCGTGACTGCATTCGGTTCCGTAGGCTCGCCCACACTCCCCGAGGGCGAGTTTCCTCCTTTCAAAATGGCCGAGGAATTCGTCCCATTCCTCTGGTGTGACTGTACGGTACTCTTCGGCAGGCCGGTCCTGGCGTCGGCGAGCGATGAAAGCACGGTGCGCCTCGATGGCTTCGGCAGGGTAGATTGCGGCGTAGCCCATCGTGCTCGTGAGGCTGTCATGGCCTGCGATAACTTGGGCAATGTGGGGCGGCAGGCCGTTCATGATGGCGTCGGTGATGAAGATCCTACGGAAGTCGTGCGGCCGAAAAATCAGCGGCATTCCGGATTTGTCTATGAGTCCGGATGCTTCGAGGGTTTCATCCAAGGCCCTGCGGATGGTGCCATATGAGATGGCTCTGTGTTCACCACTGACGGCCCACTGGAAGAGGATGGGCATCGGGGCATTCCAGACCCTTTCATGCGCGTCGTATGTTTGGATTGATGGAATAGTCCCGTCGGGTTGACGGGCGCGACTGATGACTGCGCTCAGAACGTCGGCAAGTTCTGGGTCGATGAGCAGCAGTCGCTCTTTGTCGGTCTTTGACGGCGCGATCTGAAGGAGGGGGACCGTCTCGCCGGTGGTGGGGAGCTTGTAGCGGATGATGCTGTGATGGCTGAGTTCTTGGAGCTCCTCAATCCGGATGCCTGTATGGCGCAGGATTTCGATCGTCGCCCACGCGAAGAACGCCCGCTTTTCTTCGCCACGGATGTCCCGGCTGGTCCCGTTGATGTCCCGGACGCGTCCTGGTTTTCCGTCGGCGCGGCTGGAGGACTCGGGGAGGGTGAAGGTCTCCCCGCGAAATTTCACGGTGGAGCCCAACGGAGCTGATTCAATAGTTTCGAGGCGTGCAGTGGCTTCTTTGAGGAGCAGCTCAGCGGTTTGGACAATAACCGGCAATACAGGCAGACGTTCACGGGTGCGTTGGTCTGACCTGGACTTCTTCCGCTGCTCATGCTTCTTCTTTGCCAACTCCGCTTCGCTGACCGGGCATGGTGCAGCCCAGTGCCCCCATCGTTCGGGCTCGTCGAGGGCCCACTCCGCGAGGTCCAGATAGAAGGCGCGTACCGAAATCTTGACGGCCGGTGCGCTCTCGCGGGGTTCGATCGTTGTCTGGACGGTGCCGTCAGGGCGACGCCGACGTGTGGTCTTCACCGCGATGCGTGCTTTCCAGGCGTCACTCACGTCTTTCGGCAGCCGGAGGGTGTCGATGCCGGGGTGGTGATGTTCGAGATCAGCCCAGAATAGGCGGCCCAGTTCGGAGGCGAGGCTCTTGAGACTGGTGTAATCGAGGGTGGGCTGGCGTTCGGTGAGGTAATCGACCAAGAGATCACGAACGGGCCGGCAGTGCAGCTTGTAGCGATCTATGAGCTCGGCTGGTCGCAGCTGTCCCGTGCGGACAGCCACGTGGTTGAGGGTGACGGGGGCATCAGGAGGGAACTGACCCCGGTTCCGGAGCCAGGTGTAGGCGAGTCGGACGGCTTTTCCGCTCGACCCTGCGACCAGCTTCGGATGAGTCAGCAGGTCGCCTACGACAATGTCGTCGACGCCACCGCCGTAAGCGGCGACGATTTGGGCGATGAACTTATAGGCTTCTGAGCTGTTGCGGTTGGCCCGGTCGTGTCCAGAGGTGTCACTTACCAAGCGGGCAAATCCAGTGGGGTCGCGCGTAGCGGCGATAGCGGGCCGCAGGTATCTCGAGGAGTTCCCGGCCAGCCATTCCATACTGGGGCGGATGACATCCGCGCAAGTCAAAGCCAGCAGGCCAGACTTGAGTGCAGTACGGCTGGGGCTCCTGCCGAGGGTAGACGCCCAGGCCAGGATTCCCTGCTGCCAGTTGTCGTAGGCAGCGGAGGCAGGAGCGGCGTTCCATCGTTCCTGCCAGGTCTCGCCGGGGAATGTCTCCAGCCAGCTCAGCAGCAGACGGGCTCCGACCATATGAGAGCTCCGAACTCCTGCGTTCTCTCTTCGGAGGGGCGGCTTGTCCAGGCGGTCAAGGACCGCCTCGCGTGGTGCTGTAGTCAGTGGCCACGAGGTTGTCCGGGAACGAGGCGGGAACGCTCGAAGCAGGGCGGCAGCCTCTTCTCCCCGATGAGTGGCCGACGCTGGGCGGGAGGGCACGGCGAGGCGGCTGGTCACGAAGAGGGCCTTCCGAAAAGGATGTTGAGAGAGTCGGGGTTATAGGCCGGGGCTGGCGGTGCCGGCGGCGGATTCTCTCGACGCTGCTGCTGCCGGGCATGGTGGGCGAGCCCGGCCGTGATGACGTCGTCTTTGGTGGGACGGTTGTAGATGTCCAAGGTCGACAGGTACTTGTGGCCCAGGATGTGCTGGACGTAGACGGGCGGCATGTCCGGGTCGTCCAGCATCAGGAACGTTGCGGTGTGCCGCAGATCGTGAAGGGTCCAGTTCGTGCCCAAGAGTTCGTTGGCCCGGTTGAACATCATGCGGGCCGCGTCGTACTGCAATGGCCGCCAGGGACGGCGCAGTGTCCACCACAGTGGCCGCTTACGTCCGCGAGGGACGCCCTTCTTCCAGGCTTCCTCCTGGTAGAGGCGCAGCCACACGAACGCGTCGCGAGTGGCAGGGAGTTCCTGGTAAGCGCGGCTGCCCTTACGAATCACACCGATGGTCTGCTCGCCGACGTCGGCGTCACTCTGAGTGGAGGTAAGCAGTTCCTCCGCGCGGGCCCCTGTCGCGACCCAGAACGCCAGCAGAGCCCGGTCGCGATGCGAGCGGAGGCCCGCGAAGACCTCGGTGTACTTCTCCTCGGGGATCTGCCGCGGGATCCGCTTGGGTAGTTTGGGCCGATATAGGCCGGTACGTTGGTTTCTGTAGGGCTTTTCAGGGCTGTGGTGCGCATTAGCACGGGCCGAGCGCCTGCTACGGACAAGAGGGAACGGGTTGACCAGCAGCGATCCGGTGTTGCGCTCCAAGTGGAAGTCGTAGAACGACCGCAGCACCGTCTCGCAGTGCGCTCGTGTGCTCGGCGCGTACTTCTTGCCGACGGAGGGCTTTCCGGTCACCGGATTCGGCGTACCGGGTTCCGGCCTGGCAGTCCGGGAGGAGGCTGGGATCTCCGCCGGGTCCTTGCCTCGATGACGCCAATGAATGCGCACCGGCTTGTCTGCAAGCCGCATCCACAGCATGAAGTCCCGGGCGTCTTCCCGAACCGCGCGGTCCCACTCGAGCCCGAACGCCCACAGGTACCGCCACCAACGCAGTAGATCCATACCGTATGAGCGCGGAGTCAGGGGTGAGCCGTCCGCTGCAACCAAATCCTTGAGGTACACCGCAACGGCCTCGATCGGTATGCCGTGCGGGTCCAGTACCTGGTACGGCTCCCAACAGTCTCCCGTCTCCAATAATCGGCCCACTTGAGGCAGGACGAAGTTCTTCAGGTCCCTTCCGGGACGTCGTTCGCCAGACACGGCGCGAAAACTAGCAGAAAGGCACTCTGACCTGCGAATACGCATGATTTAGTTCGGTCAACACGTCTTCCTTGGATTCCGTGTCGGAGTCGCGGGCGGCCTTCCAGCAGTCGGTGCAGTCGCGGCCTTCGAGCCAGCGGGCAAATCCAGCGCGCCGGTCAGCGGCCCGGTCGGACAGGTTGTGTGCCACTTCGTGTCCACAGCTGTGGACAATTTTCCAGGTCGTACGGACAGCCATATTCGGGGTGATCTCCTTGCGGTGGCGGGCAGTTCAGGGGTTAAGGGCGGGTCTGTGCGGTCGAGCAGACAGATGGTGGTGGCCTGCGTCGTTGCGGAGGGTCGTGCATCAGATGCACGATTCATGCGGCGGACGGAGGTGGTCTGGAGTGCTTGGCGGTGGTCTCGGGGACGCTTCCGCCTTCTGCGTCGTCTCAGCGTGTCCTGCGGATGGCGTCTGTGGCCGCCGTGGCGATGGCGACGGGAGCGCTGGAGGGCTGGGGCAGGTGCAGCAAGGTGGTTCCCGGCAAGTGGTGGGACTTGGCGGTGAGGGTGAGCTGGAGTACGGCGCAGCCGGCGGTCGTGAGCTGCTTGACGCGGGTGATGGCTTGAGCGGTTTCGTCGCTGCCGTACCGGGCGTCGGTGACGATCACGAGGAGGCGGCCGGCGCCGGGGCGGCTGAGTTCGAGGCCGTGGTCGAGTGCGTCGATGGCGTCGCCGAGGTTGTGGTGGCCGCCGTTGGCATCGAACGTCGTCACGCGCTCTGGTGCTCGGTGGGTGGGGCGGGTCAATGCGGTTAGGTGCATGTCGTAGGCGATGGTGGCGGTAAGGGAGTCGGGGTCGGTCAGGGCTGCTGCGCGTGCCACGATCCAGGCAGCGGACGCGACGGGCGCGCAGGCGGCACGCATGGAGCCGGAGACGTCGACGGCGATACCCACACGCAGCGGTGGGGTGGGGGAGTTCCGGCGGCGGGTGTGGGTGAACGGTTCCGCGGTGGGGACCGACCCGGCCGCGCGCTGAGCGTCGCGGGCGAGGGCCGCGCGCATGTTGAGGCGGCCGGGCGGGGTGGGGCTGGTGGTCCGCTCCTCGGTTCGCTCGCGGTAGGCGGCGGCGCGCAGGGCGCGGCTCAGGCGCGCGGCGGCACTCTGCTCGGCGGCGGTGGGCCTGCGGGTGCCGGTGACCGGGTTGCCGTAGGGCGCCGGTGTGCCGTCGGGGGTGACGGTGGTGCCACGGGCGTTGAAGACCGACTTGGCGGTGGCGGCGGCTTTGCGTCGCTGGCCGGCCCGCTGGGCGCGGTCCTGAGCCTGCGCCTGGGACTGCGCGGCCATGGCGTTGGCCGCTGCGGCCTGTGCCGCGAGGTCGGCGGCGTCGGTGGCGGCCGTGCTGTCCATGACGACCTCCACGGCGCCGGACAGCAGATCGGTGAGGTTCTTAGGCACGGGCAGGGCGGGGGTCGCGGTGTCCAGAGCGTCGCACCATTTTTGAGCGTGCGCGAGCATGGTCGTGGCGTCGTGGTCGGCGCACTGGTGGGCTGCGGTCCAGATGCGGGTGAGGGTGGCCAGCAGGTTGGCGCCCAGCACCTTCTCGCACAGCTCGGCGACGGCCCGGGTCTCGCCGGCATCCAGGATGCCAACGTCACGGCGGCCGAGGACCAGGGCCGCCACGGCGGCGGCGTGCTCGATGCCCTGGAGGGTGGGGTGGGCTATGTCGGGCATGACCAGGGTTCGGGCACTGGTGCGCAGGTAGGTGCGGTCCGTGGGCCGCGTGATCAGGTGTGCGCCTTCGACGCGGCTCTCCTCCAGCAGGAGCGCGGCCTCGACGACACGGGGGTTTGCTCCGGCAGGCTTCGTCCAGACGGAGTGGGCCGCGTGCGCGGCCTCGTGGACGAACACTCCCCAGGCGGCGGGATACCGCTCCTCGTCGCCCACGATCCGCGGATGGATCTCGTGGGGCTTCAGCGGGGCGAACAGGCCGGCGTCGAACTCGACCTCGCCCAGAGCGGGGAAGAACGCGGCCGGTGCGCCGCTGAGCGTGCCGGGGCGGCAGGTGACGAGGAGGTCCTGGCGGCCGGAGAGGTCGACCAGCCGGTCGCCGAGTTCGGCTCCCACGCGCAGCCACAAGTGCGGGGAGGTGCGGGGTTGCGCGGGCGGGGCGCCGTCGTCGTCCCAGCGCGCGAGGTCGGCGTCGTCGTCCCGGGTGGTGGCGGGGGACTGGACGTGGTGGTGGGCGCTCATCGCGAGCGGCCCCGGTGCGCGGAGCCGGTGCTGCCCGGGGGCTGCCGGACGGCCGAGGCGGAGAGCTGCTTGCCGAGGGTGAGGGGCGCGACCTCCTTGACGCCGGCAGCCTTGATGACGGCGGCGGCGACGGCGTCGCGATCCTCCACAGGAGCGATGCCGACCAGGTTCGCGAGCGCGGCCTTGGTGCCCAGGACGGCCTCGGTCTTCTGGTAGCTGAGCAGTTCCCGCAGTTGGGGGGCCCAGCCCAGCTCGCCGAGTTCGACTTGGCGGGCGAGGTGTCGGGCGACCCGGACCACCCGGGCATCGATCCTCAAGGCCAGGGCGAGGTCATAGTCCGTGCCGATCTGGATCTGCACGCTGAACCGGCTCGCGAGTGCCTCCGTCAACACCGCGCCGTGGACGCCGGGATTGTGGCCCGCCACCACGTAGAAGCCCGGCTCGGCCTTGATGGTCTCGCCCTTGTGGGCCTTGACCTGGATCTGCCTGCGCCCGTCCATCGCGGGATACAGCGCCGCCAGGACCTTCGGTGAGATCAAGGTGGCATCGTCGATCAGCAGGGCGCGGCCCTCGGTCATCGCGGTGACCAGCGGACCGTACTGGAAGACGTAGGCTCCCGCGTCGTCCTGTGTGTACTCGCCGATCAAGTCGCCGACCGTGGTGTCGCCGTCACCGGCGACGGTGAGCAGGTCCGGGAACGCCGCCTCGACCAGACTCGTCTTGCCGGTGCCCGGAGGGCCGTAGAGCAGCACCGGCACGTCGGCGTCGCGCAGGCGGTTCAACGCCTCGACGTCGGGCAGATCGGCCAGCTCCCGGGGGTGGTAGAGCTGGCCCCCCGCGCGGCGGATCGGGCCGGTCTGCCTGGGCGTGGCTGCGGCGGGAATGGTCGTGCGGGCCGTGGCCGCCTGGGCGCGGGGAGAGTGGGTGCCCGGTGGGCTGATCACAGCGGTCTGCGCGGCTGCGGCGGTTTTCGCGTTCGCGCGGAACTCCGGCTGTCCGGTTCCGCTTTGGTCGGCCTCGCCGCGTCGCACCAGGGTGAGGGCGGCGTTGCGGACGGCGCCGTGGGAGTGGCCCAGCTGCCTGGCCATGTCGCCGATGGTGAGCGTGTCCGCCGGCCGGTCGGCCAGCAAGCGGGCGACTTTCGCCCGTAGTTCGCCGCCCTTGGTGCGCGCTGGACTGGTAGGCGGTCCGGGTGTGGTCAATGAGGGCCCTTCAACAGGTGTGGGTGCGGGTTGGGTTGGCGATGCGCTGGAGAGGCTGGCCGTTCTCGGAGCGGATCACGGACTGTGCCGACATCGGCGACTGGGCAACCGGGGCGTACCGTCGGCGCTCACCGGCTGGCCGAGGGCTCGGTCCAGGGGCAGGGGGTGGTCGGCGACGAGCAGCTCGCTGGCTGCCGAGCAGGCCCGTGCATCGGCTCCGTACCGGGTTCCGTCGCTCGGCAGGCGCAGCCCGGCGCCTCTTCGAAGCCGTCCTGGAGCAGGATCCGTCGGGCGGCGGCGTTGTAGCCGGTGGTGGTGATCTCGCCGGTGACGGTGTGCCGGATCGGCATGAACGGCTCTGCTGGTGCTTCGGGCAAGGCGGAACTCCTGTCGGTGGTGGCGGGAAAGCGGTGGGGTGTTGGGCGAAGGCGCGGCGGGCCCGGAGCTTCCAGCATCTCAACGGTGCGTGGCTGGACCACGAACGATGGGCAATGACTGCCGACATGCTCCAGGGCGGGCCTCACCGCCCCTCAGCTACCTGACTCGCCTTTCCGCACGTTCTGATAGCCGGGTGTTCCAACAACAGCCATCGGTCAAGCTCCTTAAACGTGCTGACGAGAAGGGAAGTTGGAGCCGTGTACTCGGACACGGACATGCCTGCGGGGTAGGTCACAGGCGCCGCGCGGGGGACGCGGGGTGTGCCGGCGGGGCAGGGGGTGCGGTGTCCAGGGCGGGACGTGACCGGATCCGCGGCGACTTGGGGGTGCGGTGCGGGGGAAGGACGGCGACGGTGGCTCCGAGATCCTCGGCCGCGACGTGGACCTCGCGGACCAGGAAGGCGAACTGCCGGCCGAGCGTTTCGAGTCGGGCACCGATCTGCCGGCCCTGCACAGTGTTCAGGGCGTGGGAGAACTCGGCGACCGTGTCGAGGAGTTGTGCCAGCTGGACCATGGGACCTGCGGCGTAGCCCATCCGCGTGGCGCTGAGCAGGGCCTCGGAGACCTCGCCGGCGCCGCGCGCCTCGATGACATCCCGCAGGAGATCGTGGAGGGGCTGTTCGGGCGCGGCTTCCGGCCGGTTGAACCGGGAGGCGGAGTCCGCGCGCAGGACACCGGGCGGCACGGGCCGCGGCAACGCCAGCGAGGCCGTGTACTCGTTGTCGAACTGCCCGATCACCTGCCAGCCCGGCGCGTCCGGGTCGCCGACGAGAGCGATCACGGTGTCGGTGTTGCCCTCGACTAGGTAGGCGAGGGTGATGAGGCGGCCGTCAGCCGCGTACCACGACTCGATCAAGTCCAACTCCCGCCGCCGTTGGGCGGCTTGGGCCATCTCGGTCCACATCTGCCGTTCCTCCGCGGTGAGCCCGGTGCCGGGCTGCTGGTTCAGGCGGGAGGCGTCGGCGAGGTCGGCGGCGAGACTGCCGTGCTCGGCCCAGAAGACGAGGTGGGGCCACACAGCGGCGTGCTGCTCCCGCTCGGCGGACGTCCCTTCACAGGCGGGGCGCTTGAGCACGCCGGTGATCTCGGTGTGGGAGGCGGCGAGGGCGTCGAGCAGGTCGCGCCAAGCGCTGGTGTGCCGGGCCGGAGGCAGCATGTCGAGGGTGCTGCGGGCCGAGTCCAGCAACGCGTCGGCGTGCTGGACGAGTTGAGCGGCGTAGAGGGCAAGGGCCGTCTGGTTGCGGCGGGCGCGGGCCGTTGCCTCGGCGCGGTGGTGGACGGTGCGGCCGTACCGGTCGCGGGTGGTGTCGAGCGCGGTCTGGATCTCGCGGTCGAGGACGGCTATGCGCGTCCGGAAGTCGCGTGCCCGGGAGACGAGATCGGCCGTGTCCGGTGCGGGGGTGTCGGGGATGGAGAGGCTCCTGGGTGTCAGGACCGGCGGCGCGGCGGACGGCTGGGTGGGGCGGCAGTCGTCGTGGCGGTGCGTACCGGGCCGGTGGGAGCTGTCGCTCCGGGGGCGGCTGCGTGCAGGTCGGGGGCGAGTTCTACGTGGTAGCGGGCGGCGGTGAGCATCTCGGCTGCCCAGGAGGCGCGATCGTTCTCCCAGGCGTGGCCCATGTCGAACGGGAGACGGATCCAGACGCTGCGCAGGGTGGGTTCGAAGCGGAAACCGGCTCTGCGCAGCACGTCGGACGCGAACGCGTCGACGCGGCCGATGACTTCGACCTCGCCGCCCCGCTCGCGCACGATACGGATCGGCTCGGTGCCGGGTGTCACCGTGGCCGCCCGCTGTGCGACAGGGACGGCAGCGGAACGGCTGGTCTCCAGGTCGGCGCAAGCAGTGATGCCCGCATCCGCATCGACCCTCTCCAGGTCGGCAGGGTCCCCGAAGGTGATCTCTTCGATCGTCACCTCCAGCCGGGCGAGGGAGTCCAGACCGTGGGTCTCGTCCCCGAGCTGTGCGGCGAGTGCTTCCGCTGCTGCACTGGTCGCAGCGGTGATCGTGAAGAGGACGGCCGTGGGGAGCGTGGTGAAGGAGTAGTCAGGCATGCTTCCTGTGAGGTGATCTTGTGGGGCCGGGCGGCCGGTTACCCGAAGTGGGTGAGGGAGCGGCTCAAGGGGCCTTTGCTGGGGCTCCTGGGCGGGTGCACGGTGGGCGCGTGCGCGGCCGGGTCCGGCCCGGGTGGCACGGAGGTGGCGCGAGCCGGGCCGATCTGGGGGGACGGGCGGGCGGCTGCCTGGGCGAGACGGCTGCGCCGTTCGTGCATCCCGCGGTCCTGGACCGGGCGGGGCGGAGCCGGGGGATAAAGGGCGGGGTCGGCGTGTACGCGGTAGCCGAGGCGGCGCAGGTCGTGGACGGCTTGGAGGGCGCGGCGTTGTCCGTCGCGTTCGGGCGTGGTGAGCCGGTACAGGCCCGCGGCGCCGGGGACCGGCTCGAACTGCTCGCGGGTGAGCAGCCAGTCGGCCAGGTGGCCGGGGAACGGGGAGCCGACTTCGGCCACGTAGCCGTGCTTGGGATGGACGGCGAAGCGGAAATGGTCGGACAGGAAAAGGGAGCCCTTCTTCTGGTCAGCGGTGCGGGGACGGGGAGGGAGGCGGCAGGGCGGGCCGGACGGCGGGAGCGGGCGCCACAACGCCCGGGGACGGGGCAACGCCGGGGCGGGCGGCGTGGGCGATACGCGCGAAGGCGTCGGCTTCGGCGAGCCAGACCCCGAGGGACGGCAGCACCTGCCGCCCGAGCCGGGTGCGCAACTGCTCCGGCGGCTCCAGGGATATGGGAGGCCGGAACCACAGCTCCCGGAGCCGGTGCTGCCACTCCTGCATAGCCGGGGTGCAGGAGGCGAGGGCGTCACCGAGGCGGTGGACGACGCCGGCGTCGGCGGGATGGTGTGTGAGGGCGGTGGTGCAGTTGGCCAGCACGCCGGGCGCGTGCGTGAGAACGGGCAGGAACTCCAGCCAGATCCGTTCGACGAACACCTTCGTCGCCTCCGTCAGCGCCGTGGGAGAGCGCAGGGGCACGCCGTCGCTGAAGCGCCCGGAATCACGCATCGCCTGGAGGGTGTCGTACTCGGCTCGGATCGCGTCGAGGGCCGCCAGGACGGCGCCCGTACGGCGTTCGTGGAGGGCGCGGTGGTAGGCGGGCAGGAACGTGTCACTGATGACCTGCGCGGCCGGGCCCGGCCCTGCGGGAAGGGTGATGCTGGCGGGCGCGTGGGGGTCGTAGCTGTCCTCGAACTCCTCGTAGGAGGCGAACGCCCCGAGCAGGTAGCCGTGTTCGGGATCTGGGCTGTGCTCGGTAAGCAGCAGTTCGATGCCTGTGTCGCTGTCGAGTTTCGCCGCGTACGGCACGCGTCGGTCTTTCACGGCTCGGGCGAGGTCGCCGCGGTCCCACAGGTAGGGAAGGAGGTCTTCCTGCCAGAGGGGATTGCTGTAGATCTCGACCTGAGCTGTCCACCGTCCGGGCAGCCGTGCGGCGATCTGGTCGGCGATATCGCCGAGATATGGACGGCCGCTCACCTGGACTGTGGCCCGGTGGCGGCGGGCGATCGGTAGCAGCTTCGCCATCGCCGCCGGCACGCTGTCGCCGGGCGTGTGGAAGCTGCCGTCGTCCCGCTTGGTGAAGCCGGTCTGTTCCAGGGCGGTGTGTGCCCACGGCCACTTCTCGCCGTGGGCGATGGCGATCAGACCGTCGAAATGGCGGCTGTAGGCCACGGTGATCTGGGCGGGAGGGTTTGGCGGCAACTCGGCTTTCCTTGGCGGGGAGTTCAGGGACGGGTCCGCTGCGGCGTCTGTGCGACGGCGGTCGGCAGGGTGGCGCGTGGCGTGGGAGGACTGGCTGGGGGCGGGGCGGTGCGCAGGTCGGCGGCGGTATTGCGCAGCCGGGCGCGGGCCGCGACGTACTTCTCGGCCGCCAGCATCCGCAGCACCTGGGGGTCGTTGCGCAGGTGCGTGTGGGAGAGGTCGGGGACGGCCTCGCGCTGGAAGCCGGTCGTGGCGTAGGTCAGTGCCTCGGCCAGGGTGTCCAGAGCGTGCGCCATGCCCGCGGTGGCCCGGGCGAGCCGGACCAGGACGACGCGTTCTGGTGCGTGGACCGTGTCCGGGACGGCGAACCGTTCCCAGGCGCGTTCAACGGCGTGTTGCAGATGGTGGGAGAGCGTGGCGATGTCGTCGGCGAGCGTGACCGGGTCGACGGCCTCGGGCTGGGTGGGAAACTCGGCGGCGAGTTCGTCCAGACGCCGGGCCAGGTGATCGAGCGTGCTCTGGGAGACGGAGGAGACCATCACACCACCCCGGCCGCATCGCTGGCCGCCGGGACGGAGAGGGCGGCTCGCAGGCTGCGCCCGTAGTTCCACGCATGCCGGCGGGCTGCTGGCTCCAGGACGTCGTAGGTGTCCTGGCGGGTCATCTGGCCTGGGTGTTTGCGGTAGCGGTAGACCGGCACGGGCAGCAGGACGCCGGACGCGAGGCAGGTGACGCCGATCGCGGCCATGTAGTCCTCGCCCTGGACCAGGCCGCCCATCGGTGCAGCGCGCACCAGATCGGTGCGCGCGAGGATCGTGGTCGGCCCGACCGGGATGGTGGCGCACGGGTCCTTCCAGTACGTCCACACGTCGCCGGCCGCGTGCCGGCCTGGCGGAGCCGGGCAGCGCCACAGGGAGGTCGTGCCGTCCGGGTAGAGGTCCTCGCTGTAGCCCGCGCACCAGCCCAGGCCGGTGGCCTCCAGCACGCACAGCCGTACGGCCATCGCGTCGTCGGTGAACAGGTCGTCGTCGTCCGCCCAGTTCACGTAGGCGGTGCGTACCTCGTTCAGCGCGAGGTTGCGAGCGCAGGCTGCTCCCACCGGGGGCAGCGGCAGGATGCGTACGCGGGCATCGTCGGCGAGCGGGGCCGGCAGCCGCCGCGGATCGGCGCCGTCGAGGGCGATCACCGCTTCCCAGGGCACGCTCTGCCGGTCGAGGCTGGCGTGCATGGCCCCCAGGTGGCCGATCCGGTCTTCGCTGAGACGGGTGGCGATGACGACCGTGACCGGGGGCAGGTGGGGCATGGACAGGAGATTCCTTCGGGAGTTGAGGAGACCGCGGGTAGGTGATGCCGGGGCTGTCAGGGGCGGCGGCGTGTGGGCTGGATGCCGTCGGCGTCAACGGCCCGGCTGTGCTGCCCGACGACGGGTGCCGAGGAGAGGCCCGAGCTCTGCTCCGGCCCGGCGAGCGGGCGGGTGACGGCCTCCAGCGCGCGGTGGAGGCTGCGCAGGGCAGCGGCGTGGCCGAGGGTGACGGCCAGCTGGCTCTCGACGGGGGCGGCGGTGCCCGGGCGGGGCGTGAGCCGGTGGGTGTCGGCGAGGCCGATCACCGTCGTACTCAGGTGGGCGGCGGCACGGTTGGTGTGGGCGAGGGCGGCGGCGAGCTGGGCGAGGTAGTCGCGTCCCGCCCTGGTAGCACCGAGGGAGCTGTCCGTGGTTTGCCGCAGATCCGCGACGAGCCCATGGGAGAGGTCGTTCACCGTGATCAGCTGCTCCAGCATGGGCGCGAGTGCGGCCAGCGCGTTGCCTGTCTGTGGTGGAACCAGGCGGGTGGCGGACTCGCTGATGTGGCGCTGCCAGCTGGCCAGGCGGGCGCGGACGACGGCGTCGTTGGTCAGGCTCATCGGCGCTGCCCCCTGCGCGGTGCGGCGGGCGCATGGGGCGGATAGGTGCGCGGGCCGTCGGGTGAGGGGATGGTGATGTGGAAGCCCTTCAGCCGGAGGCGGTGCACGCTGATTGTCAGCTGGCGCCGGGCCGCCGTGTCGGTGAGGGAGCCCGGCAGGTGGCATTCGCCGGTGGCGGGGTCGAGGAGGAATCCGCCGCGGGCGAGCAGTTCGCTGACGGCGCCGAGGTAACCGGTGCGGATCCGCGGACGGCGGTGCTCGTCGAGGGTGACGTGGACCTGGAGGTGGCCCAGGCTGCTGCGCCGGATCGGGGTGGGGGCGGAGAGGCGGTAGTCGGTCAGAAGCCGCCGGTGCAGCCGGGCCGCGGCGCGGACGGGGTCGGCTGGGACGGCGATCCCGCGCGGGGCTCTCAGGCCCGTCACGTGCTGGTGGCTGGTGTTGGCGGGCAGCATCGGCAGCGCCAGGTACTCGCCCAGGCGGTGGGGGCGGGGCATGACGTACAGCTGCAGGCCCCAGTGGTGGGTGAGCACGCTGCGCTGGATGTTGTCCGTCTGGAACGCGGCGTACGGCAGGGGGCCGCTGTCCCAGATCCGGTCGCTGGCCGGGTCGGTGGCGATGGGCACCGCGGTCGGGTCGGGCTGCCAGCCGGGCAGGCGGTCGGCGAGCGCTCGGGTGAACTCCGTTATGTGCAAAGGCGATTCCTCGACCGGCGAGGCGACGGGGCGGTCATGCATGGGCGTCGGTTTGCTGGCAGGTGTAGCCGATCAGTGTCGACTTGCCCGGCGTGGTGGGGACGGTGGCGGCGTCGGAGCAGGTGAACGTGTAGGTGAAGTAGGGGGAGCGGGTGGTGCCGAGCCAGGCACGGTCGTCCTTGCCCGGGATGATCTCGTAGCCGGCGAAGACCATGTCGCGCTGCGTGTGCGTGTGGGAGAAGACGACGAGGGCCTGGCCGTCGGTGGTCTTGAGCGCGTAGCTGTCGGGGTACTGGGTGGCGGCCAGGGAGAAGCGGGTGGTGCCGCGGGTGCCGAACTTGGTGCCGGTCTCGTCGTGGACCTTGATCTGACGGGCCGATGCCTTGGAGGAGGTGAAGACCTTCTTGCCGGACAGGTCGCCGCCGGTGGCGAAGTTGTCGCCGATGGCGGTGCGCAGCACGTCGACGGGGGTGGCCACGTTCTGGGTGGAGGTGGAGTCCATGGCGGTGGCGTAGCCCTGGGCGTCCAGGGCGATCTTCGGCAGCTTCTTGGGGTCGTTGAGGTCGACGGTGGCGACCATCTCCCACCGCTTCGTCTTCGCCTGCTCGGCCATGACCAGCACGCGGGTGTACTGCTTCTTCTTGCCGCTGAGGCTGACGGCTGCGAACCACTTCTGCTGGCCGGCGGTGATCCGGGGGATGTAGACGTCGGTGGCGTCCAGGTCGTACGACCACGGCTTGTACGTCGTGCGGTCGGCCTTGGGCAGGCCCTCGTTCTCCTTGTAGTCCGCGACCGACTGCGCGTACAGCGGGCCGTCCTCGACGGTGTCGAGGATGCTGCGGCTGGAGTGCTTGTTGGCCTCGTTGTTGATCTTGGAGTAGCGGGAGATCTGGGCGAGGGCCGCCTTCTTCGTCAGCGCCGGCTCGACGGTCGGTGCCGGGGAGGCGGTGCGGGTGGCCTTGGCTGGGGTGCTCGTGCCGGAGGAGGTGGTGCTGCATGCGGACGCGGTGAGCGCGACGGACAGAGCGGTGAGCAGGAGGGCGGTCTGGCGGGCGGTGGTGTGCGACGGGATGTGAGTGCTCCAGGGGGCGGGATCAGCGGGAACGGGACGGGGAAGCGGCTGCAGCGGGCGACGGGGCGGGCGCGGTCGCGGCCGGTGGTGTGCGGGTGTCGGCGGCTGTGCGCAGTTGCTTGGCGGCGCGGGCGAGGTGGATGCGGCTGTCGCCGAGGCGGTCCACGAGCCGTTGCTGCTCGATGGCGATCGCCTGGGTGCGGGCAGGGCCGGGTGCCTGGTGAGCGAGGTCGGCGAGCTGGCCGAGGTGGCGGACGGCGGCACCGAGGGCGGCGAGCGCGAGCCCGGCGGGGGCGGCGGCACTCGCGAGCGCGAGGGTCGTACGGCGCACCGTGGCCGTGGGCTGGGCCGGGTAGCGGGTGGCGGCCCGGTGACGGAAGGCGCTCTCCCCGGCCAGGAATGCCAGCAGGCGGGCCAGGTGGCGGACTTCGTCGTCCAGGATCTCGCTCAGTGCCGGATCCGGGCGGATCTGGTCGGGGAGCGGAAGCTGGTCGGAGACGGCGTTGAACTTGTCGGCCATGTCGTGCAGCAGCATCCGCTGGTCGAGATCTGACGCGGACAGCGGTAACTCCTTGATGCCGAGGCGGTGTTCTACCGCCGGGAGGGGGACGTCGCCCCCGTGGCCACCGGCGTCCTGCTCACGGCTGCCGATGCCGCGACGGGAGGCGGGAGGGGTGCGGCACGGCGGAAGTTGACCCCGATGCCCTCGGCCATCAGTCGCTGGGCGGTGAGCTGGACCAGCAGGGCACGCTCCTTGGCGCTGTAGGAGGCCGGCAGTACGAAGGCGAACTCGTTCGGCCGGTACTGGAAGCGGCAGCCGAACAGCGTCATGCGCGCCTGCTCGGGCACCGCGTCGTACGGTGCCCCCACCACGCCGTCCGGGTACCAGACCAGCGTGAGGGTCTGCGCGACCTCGGGCGCGGGCCGGCGGTACGGCGGCTCGGGCTGGACCAGGACGTTGTCGCGGACCGTGTCCAGGGCGGCCTGGTAACGGGGCAGCAGGCGGCGGGTGACTGCCGCGGCGGCGCGCACCGGGTCGTTGAGGACGGCGATGCCGTTCGGCTCGCGCACCGGGGAGATCTGATGTGTCTTGAAGCCCTCGGGCTCCAGGGCCGCCACCACGAACTGGTGGCGGTAGCGGGGCCGGTCGACGAGGTAGAGCTGTTGTCCGTCGGGGCCGTTCAGGACGGCGCCATGGTCTGTGCCCTGGCTGACGATGTAGTCGACATGTCCGGCATCCCAGAGCCGTTCGATGATCGGGAGCTGGTCCTCGTAGGTGGAGTGACGGTGGTACTCGCTCGTCCACGCGCCGGGCAGACGTTCGGCGAGCGCGGCAGCGAAGGCGGACAAGAAGGTCGTGCGGGGCGTGGGCATCGGGTCCTGAGGTGCTGCGGCGGGTGATGGGGGCCATGGGAGATCAGCGCCGTGGTCCTGGGGACCCGGGCTGCGGACCGGGCGGGGCCGGGGGGACGCCCGGTGTGGTGTCGGTCTTCTTCAGGAGCGTGTCGAGGTTCGGGGGCGGGTCGTAGTGCGCGCGGAGGATCGTGAGATCCGCTTCGGTGGCCATGGCAAGCGCAGACGCGACGCTGCTGGCGGCGCCGCGCAGCAGCCAGGGCGGTGATCCGGGTTCGGCTCCGCGGTTTTGGCCCTTCCACTGGGCGGTGACGGCCAGGTGGTCGATGACCTCGTTCAGGAACGGCTCGACCGCGTCCAGGAAGGTGTTGAGCACGGCGTGGAACTCGGCCGGGGTCTCGGCTGCCTCCAGAGCCGTCCGGTAAGGGCTCAGGTCCGGGGCGGGGAAGGGCTCGGGCGGCAGAGGGTGCCGGACGCGGAACGGCTCGGCGTCACGCTCGGCCCAGCGGTGCAGGTCCGCCTTCGTGGCGGAGCGGGTGTGGTAGGCGTGGATCTGCTCGGCGGTGCGGCCGACGTTGTCGTACAGCTCGAAGTCCGGGTTGCTCAGGGATGCTCCAGGTCTCGCGTGTCAGAGATGTCGTCGAGCGTGCTGCCGGGTGTAACGGGGTGGGTCCGGCCGTGAGTTGGTCCACTCTTCACCGGGCAGGACCGGAGTGCCCGGCAGTTGCGGGTGCTTGCGGTAGGTGGGGTTGAGTGTCCGATCCACGCCTGCGGGATGGGGTATCGGGAGCTGCCGCAGACGGCGTACCGGACGTGAACCGCGCGGTAGGGATCCGGGAGAGTTCGTCGGAGGCGGTGCGCAGTTGCTGTGCCCCAGCCCGCACCAGCTCGGCGACCTGGTCGAGATGGCCCTGGAGCGGCTCACGCACGGAGTCCGGAATCGGAATCCGTGGGCCGTTGGCCGGCTGGAGAAGGTGCTGGTGGAGGAAGCCGAGCCGCTCGATGACCTGCCCGAGGCAGCCGAGGGAAGCGCCCAGGGACGGTGCGCATTGGGCGAGTGCGAAGGTCCCGTAGCGCTCGGCGGGGCCGTGCGCCGGCCGGTCGTACACCTCGTGCCGGTAACTGGTCTCCAGCTCCTCGCTGATTTCCGTCAGGATGAAGCCGACGTCGCTGATCAGGGTGCGGATGGCCGGACTGATGTCGTCACCGCGCCGCAGCTGTTCAGCGGTCGGCAGCTCTGCGGTGATCCGGTCGAGAGTGCGGGCCAGTTGTTGGAAGTAGCGAGGGTCGGCAATGTCGGGCATCAGGAAGTGACGGTCTTTCAGTCGGAGTGAACCCGCAGGGGTTTCAGTGCATGCGGGCGTCGGTGTCGAAGAGCGCCAGCTCGTGCGGGTGGAGTTGATGTTGGACGATGAAAGATCGTCCGGCGACCCGCCAGAGCCCCCGCCCCCGGTTGAGGTGGGAGATCGCGCCGGTCTCCACCGTGGTCAGCCCCAGGAGGGCTGCGGCGGCGTGGAGTTGGTCGGTCTCCTGGCGGTAGATGATGCGGGTGGAGCAGTCGGCGAGGAGGCCCTCGGCGAGGGCCCGTCCGCGGGATCCGGCGTCGCCTGCGGTGAGCAGGTCGGACAGCCGGTGGATGACCATGAGGTTGGCGATGCCCAGGCCGCGGGAGAGTTTCCACTGGGACTGCATGCGCTGCAGGAGGCCGGGGTGGCGCATCAGGCGCCAGGCTTCGTCGTAGACGATCCAGCGCCTCCCGCCGTTCGGGTCGGTGAGCGCGGATTCCATCCAGGCGGAGGCGCAGGTCATGGCGAGGACGAGGGCGGTGTCGTCGCCGGCTCCGCCCAGGTGGGACAGGTCGATGGTGAGCATCGGTGAGTGGGGGTCGAACGCGACGGTGCTCGGGGCGTCGAACATGCCGGCGAGGTCGCCGTGGACGAGGCGGCGCATGGCGTGGGCGAGGTCGCGGGAGGCGTCGCCGAGGCGGCCGGACATCAGGCCGGCGGCCCGGTCGAGTGCGTCGGGGTTGTTGAGGGTGGCGGCGATGTCGCCGAGCAGCGGGGTGCGTCCGGCGGCGGTGGCGCGGGTGACGACGGCGTCCAGCGCGACGTCGAGGCCAGTGTGTTCCATCGGCAGCAGGTCCCGCCCGAGCACGGTGCGGGCCAGTGAGCCGAGCAGCAGCAGGCGGCGTTTGCGGATCTCGCCCGCCCAGTCGGCCTCCGAGACGCTGTTCGGCCGGGGAGCTGCGTCCAGGGGGTTCAGCTTGCCGGGCAGGCCCGGCCCGAGCGCGATGGAGGTGCCGCCCAGCGCCTGCGCCACCGGCGTCCACTCCCCCTTCGGATCGCACGGGACGTAGACCCGGTAGCCGAAGGCCACCGACCGCAGCGCGAACGACTTGGCCAGCGCCGACTTGCCCTGGCCGATTACCCCGGCCAACAGGATGTTCGGGTTGGTGAAGCCCTCGATCTTGCCGTACAGGGCGAACGGGTCGAAGCAGAAGCTGGCTTCGGCGTGTACGTCGCGGCCGATGTAGATGCCCTCGGCGCCGAGGCCGCCTTCGGCGAGGAACGGGTAGGCCCCGCTCGCGGTGGCGGTGGTCATACGGTGGGCGGGGAGCTTGAGCCTGCTGTGGCGGGCGGACGCGGGGCCGGGCCGACCGGCGGGCGGGAAGAGGGGCGCCGGCATTGCCTGTTCCTCCACGTCGGGGCCGCTGGTGTGGGCGGCGGCCTCGACGCGCGCTTTCGCGGCGGCCTCGGCGAGCTGCCGACGGGCGGCCTTGCGGGAAGCACGGTCGCTACCGTGCGGGGTGAACAGGGGGCTGGCGCTGGCGCGGCGGGCGCGGCGCGCAGGCCGGTGACTCATAGCGGGGCGGCTTTCACAGGACGGCGGTCTGGCGGCGCGGCGGTCAGACGACCGGCGAGGCGGTGAAGAGAATCGGAGCCCGGTAGCTCTTGCCGTCGCCCGACCAGTCCAGCTGGATGTAGCCGTCGGCGAGGTAACGCCCGGAGCCCGCCTTGGACTTGAGGGTACCGGTCGAATACGAGCCGTTGCCGTTGCTGCTGCTGTGTTCGAGCGCGTGCTCAAGTCCGGTATAGGCGCCGGACTTCACGACCGGGTCCGTGCCCTTGACGCTCTTCTTGGTCTGGAGGACGAACCGGGCCTTGTTGAAGGTCAGGGTCGAGCGGTTCTTCGCCGTGTACGGGCCGTCCCAGTAGACGGTGGCGGTGGTGTAGATGTAGCCGCCGGAACGCATGGCGCACAGCGTGACGTCGAAGTCCCAGTTGTCCGAGTCGGGACCGGTGTAGCTCGGGTCGTCGACCGAGTGGCTGCTGGTCTTGCAGTGGTAGCTGGCGGCGGATGCCGGAGTGGCGGTGGCCAGGGCGGCGGTGCCGGTGAGCGCGGCGAGGGCGACGGCGGCGGAGGTGGAGCGCTTCAGGGCGCGCAAGTGCGGGGCCTTTCGGTGGTACGGGGTTAGCGGCTGCAGGCGGTGGTGTGGCCGTGCAGGGGGGTGTTGAGGTCGCTCGGGGTGGTCTTGCGGCGGACGATGTGACCTGCGGCGAGGTGGCGCTGGCAGATGGTCAGGACGGGTGGTCCCTCGGGCAGCCGCTCGGGGTGGCATTCCGTGTCCGTCGGCGTCTTGTCCGTCGCGGGCAGGAGGTGGAAGGCGTCGTGTACCGCGGCGGCGGCCTGGAACAGCCGGGTGTGCGCGGTGGCCAGCTGCCGTCCGGCGGCGGGGTGCGGGGGCCGGGTGGTTGCGGCGAGCTGGTCGAGCAGGTGGTGAAGCGCGGTCAGATGGGCGTGCAGCACGTCGAGGTGCACGCGGTCCGCGGGCGTGGCGGTGTGCTGGGTGCGTGGGGCGAGGGCGCGGGCGTGGTGGCGGATGCCGGCGCTGGCGGCCCGCAGATACGGGTACGCGTCGCCGACGGGAAGAGCAGAGGGCAAAGGGGAAGAGTTCCTTCCTGCCGCGGTGGCAGGACGTCGGCCGGCACCGGGGCGGGGGTTACAGGGCCGAGCGGGCGAGCGGAAGGGCGCCGAGGGTGAAGGCGTCGGGCTGCTGGTAGTAGAGCCGTCGGAGGTCGACCTGGGCGGTGACGGCGGCGGTCTCGATCTGCGCGCACGCGGCGTCAAGTGCCGCATCGGTTGCGGCGGACACGGTGAGCAGCCCGGTCAGCGCCACGTCGGCGTGCCCGGCGATCAGCTGCCGTTCCCGCATCTTGACGTCGGCGTATTCGACGGAGTCTGCTTCGGAGTCGACCTGCCCGCGGCGCGAGCGCTCGCTGGCGTCCGCGATGATCGCCGCCTTCGTGCGCTGCACGTCGCGCATCGCTGACTCGAGCCCCTGCGGCACGTATATAAGGGAGAGGGCACGGCGGACCCCGGCGGTGAACATCAGGCCGTGCAGGAAGCCTGCGCTCGTTTCGGTGCGGGGCCAGTCCTCGACCCAATAGGTGGCGTGCCGGGCCGTATCGGTGGCGAGCCGGTCGTACTCCTCGACCTGGACCACGGGCCCGGCGGCGGCCGGATCGGCTTCTGCCCGGCCGGCGGGAGACCACTGCTGCAGCGCGGACAGCGCCCTGGGGTCGTAGGCGGTGCGGATGACGGCGGCGATCTCCCGCGCGGTCAGCCAGCCGGTCACCATCAGTCCGGCGCTGCGCGCGGCCTGGGCGATGGCTGAGGTGGTCTGCTCCATCACGGTGAAGCTGCCGGGCAGTCCGCCGCCGGCCTGGGAGATCAGGCGCTTGGCGGCCTTGAGGTCGAGAGAGATCGCCAGGTACGTCTCGTGCGGGGCGGCGGCCGGTCCCGCGGAGGCGACCAGGTCGCTGTAGACCTGTCCGGCGACCGGGGTTTCGGGGCGGCCATAGTGGGTCCAGTGGCGGGCGAGGGTGTCGCCGCTGTCGGGGACGGTGCGCTCCAGGACCTGCACGGTGGCGACGTGCCCGGTGCGGGCGATGCCCGCCAGGGCCCGCCCCCATCCGGCGACGTTGTGGTTCTGACTGGCCGGGTCCAAGAGCGCGAACGCGCGTGAGGTGACGCGGGCGACGGCGGTGAGGGTCTGGCCGTGCGGGTCGTGCACGGCGGCGGCCCCGTTGGCGGAGTCGCCGGGCGTGACCACCTTCAACGAGGCGGCGGTGCCGGGCAGGTGCAGGATGCCGTCCTGGCGGGGCCGGGTGACGGGCCGGGCCAGCCACAGGGTCTGGCCGGTGCGGCGGCGGTGGGCGTAGCGGGTGACGACCGGCGCCCAGTCGATCAGGGAGCGGCCGTTGCGGCGCACCACGACCAGGGCGGCGGCGACGGCCCAGACGGGGGTCAGGAGGAGCGCGCCGAGCAGCCCGCTGGTCACCACCGTAATCAGGAGAAGCGCCAACGCCGTTGAGACGAGTGTGAGTTGAGGGAAGGAGAGGCCCAGGAGGATGCCGCGCCGGGAGCGGTGCGGGAATTTGACCGTGATCGGGGAAGCGAGTTCAGACAAGGAGCCGGTTTCCGGTGGAGCGCGGGGCCGGGACGGCACCCCCACGGGTGCGGGTGCGGGGTGCCGTCCCGGCGCGAAGGGCAGGTCAGAGGCCGGTAGGCGAAGGCGGTGGTGTGCCGGTCCTGGTCGAACTGCTGGAGTTCGGGGGCGGCGGGGCGCCCTGCGGCGGCGGAGCCGTGGTCGGCGGAGAGGACTGCCATCCACCAGCCGGGCTGGCCGCGGTGCCGGACCCCGAGCCGCCTGGGCTGGGGGTTCCGCCCATCTGGCTGCTGGTGTCGTCGGCGACATGAGTGGGCGGGGGCTGCACGGCCTTGTCCAGACCGCTCTTGGTCTCCTCGCTGCCGGACGACGAGGTTCCTGAGCTGCTGCCTTCGGTGCCGGCGCTCGGGGTGGGGTTGGAGGCGATATCGCCCGGGAAGCCGCCGGGGACGGCGTCCGGACCCTGGGGTGCGCCTCCTGCTGCGGCGGCTGGTCCGCCGGTTCCGGCGGTGGCGACCGCGGCGGCGGCCTTGCGTCCGGCACGTTCGGCGTGCTGGCGGGCCATCTGCGCGCCGGCCCCGCCGGAGCGGTGCAACGTTTCTGCGTCGGAGCCTTCGGAGGCGGCCCAGTGCACGAACTTGAACGTGGCGTACGGGCACAGCAGGACCAGGGCCATGATGACGATGCCGGCCATGACGTCGGCGAGGGCGGCGATACCGTCCTTGGCCTCGGTCTTGCCCATCGCCGCGATGCCGAGCACGAAGATCACGGTCATGAGGAGCTTGCTGACCACGAGGGTGGCGGTGGCTTCGATCCATCCCTTGCGCCAGCGTCGGGCGGCTTCCCAGCCGCCGCCGGCTCCTGCGAAGACGGCGAGGGTGACCATGACGAGGATGCCGACCTTGCGGACCATCATCACGCACCAGTAGAGGATGGCGCCGATCGCGGCGCCGATGCCGACGAAGACGGTGACGAGCCAGCCCAGGCCGGACAGCTCGGCGATCTGTCCCACCTTGACGATGCGCCGCACTGCCGTGGCGATGTCGAGGTTGGCGGCTTTGAGGAGGCCGTCGGAGAGTGCGTCGACGACTTCGATGGCGACGGTGGTGAAGGCGATGGCGGTGAACGCGAAGATCACGCCGGTGGCGGTGCCGGTGAATGCCTGGGTGAGCGCTTGGCCGTCGCGGCGGATCGCGGCGCGTACGAGCTGGGCGCAGAACGTGGCGACGAGGCAGATCAGGCCAATCGGCAGGATCATCTCGTAGTTGTCGCGGAACCACCCGGCATTCAAGTCGACCTTGGTGGTGGTGTTGACCGCCTCGGCAGCCAAGTCGGCTGCGGCGGCGGCGAGTTCGCCAGCGCTCTTGGCCATCCAGTTGCCGATGGCCGTACCGGGGTCGGAGGCGAAGTCCACGGCGTCACCGACGGCACAGAGCTGGGACGCGACGGGCAGGTCGCAGAAGCCCAAAGGGGAGTCCCTCCTTTCTCAGACGGGCTTGAGGCGTCAGGGCACGACGCTCGGGGCGATGGAGACCAGGGAGCAGCTCGCGTTGGGGCGGCACTGCACGGCGAGGGTGATGGAGCGGTCCTCGGCGCCGGCTCCGCCCTTCGTCCAGGCGATCTGCTGCTTGCCGGTGACGGTGACGGCGTAGATGTACGCCTCGGTGATCGCCGACGGGTCGTCCGCCAGCGCTTCCTTGAACGCCGAGGGGTAGTGGGCCTCGGTGACGGTGGCAGTCGCGTACTGGTCCTGGTCGGCCATCCGCGACCACAGCACCGGATCGGGCACCTGCGCGGCGATCGAGGACCAGTCGGCGTACTTCGTCTCCGACGTCAGCCACGCACGCATCCCGGCGAGCTGCTCATCGCGGCTGGTGGCGCGGGTGTCGTACGACCAGAGCATCGCGGCGGCGGCCCTGGCGAAGGCGACCGGGTCAGCCAGCTGCGGAGGCTTCGCCACCGAACCGGCCCCGGCCGACGGCGACGGGCCGGCGGACGCGGAGGTGCTGCTGCTCGGCCCGGAGGACGGAGCGGCAGCCTGGTTGTCTCCGGCTGTGGTGCGCCCGGTGAGCAGGGCGACGACGGCGGCGAGGGCGAGCAGGAGGGCGAGGCCGGTCGCGATGACCAGGGTGCGCTGGCGGGTCGACCAGGCGAGGCCGTACCCGGACAGGGAAGGGAATCGTTTCGGCATTTAGTGGACCTGCGACCCCAGGGCGGAGAAGAACGCCACGATCCCGTTGGCGGCACCGAGTCCGAGGGC
Source organism: Streptomyces sp. GQFP (assembly GCF_021545335.1). GTDB lineage: Bacteria > Actinomycetota > Actinomycetes > Streptomycetales > Streptomycetaceae > Streptomyces. Next base: position 7,252,291 of record NZ_CP089312.1, read on the forward strand.
GGCGCCCGCCGACACGACCGCGCCCTTCTTGCCGTTGGCCTCGGCCTGGTGGCCGCCGGTGTGGTGGCCCCAGGCCCACACACCGAGGGAGACGGCGAGCGCGCCGACCACCGCGACGATCGCGAACAGGTTGATCGAATTGACGACGTTCTTCAACACAGCCAGACCAGGCAACCCGCCGCCGGAGGGCGTGATGCCGGGGTCGTAGGCCAGGTACTGCACGGTTTCGAGCAGGGGCAAAGAGGCTCCTTGCGCGCGCCGAAGCCCGGCGCGCGGGAATCACGGAAGAAGGGGAAGCGAGGGCGGCGAGTGCCTGGAAAAGGGGAGAGCCGACGGCGGGCCGGGAGACGGCCAGCCGGATCGGCGCCCCAGAAGGGAGGTGCGGCGTGCACGAGAACACGGCAGGTGCCGCGGCGATGCTCGGGCGAGGCCGCGCCTCGGGCCGTGCTGCCGGCGACAGTGCTGCGGCGCGGAATCCGAACCGGCCGCCGGGGTGCGCTACTTCGGGATCGACGGGGTGGGCGCGCCGTTGGTGCCGTACGGGTTGGCGCACTTGTAGATCACGTAGCCGCGCAGCTTCTTTCCGTCGGACTTGCGGGTCACGGTGCCCCGGGTCCACCAGGTCTTGGTGGCCTTCAGGTAGACCCACTGGTCGTAGGTGATCTTGTCGCCTCGGTAGGCGACACCGACCGCGGTGGCCGTCGTCGACGGCGACTTGCGGACCTTGACCGCGCTGCACGAGATCTTGGTGGTGTCGGTGTCGTACGCCTGCGCGGTGGAGGCGGTGGCCAGGCCGCCGGCGGCGACGGCCAGACCCACAGAGGCTGCCGCGAGGGCACGCTGGGCGCGGTGACGGGATATCAAAGAGGTGCTCCGTGGTGTCAGGGGAAAGAGGGCAGGAGGCTGGGTCCTGCGGGCCCCGTCCGCGGGGGCGGGCGGGGTCCCGGTCGGGAGTGGTGGGCCCGGGCTGCCGCGCCCGGAACGGGGATCAGATGACGCGGCGCGCGGCGAGGATGTCCCAGTCCGCGAGAGGGGTGATTCGAACTGGTTTTCCAGTCCTTGGTGCCTCGATCGCGAGGCCCGAGCCGATGTACATGCCGACGTGTTCGGGGCGGGCGGCACTGCCGCGGGAGAAGATCAGGTCACCCGGCTGAAGATGCTTGACGGAGACGGCCTTGCCCTCGTTGATCTGCGTGTACGTGGTGCGGGTGAGGGCGATGCCGGCGTGCTTGTACGCCTGCTGCGTCAGCGAGCTGCAGTCGCAGCGGCCCATCGGGTCGGGGCCGTGCGGCGCGGTGCAGGTGCCGCCCCACTGGTACATCGTGCCGAGCTGCGCCATCGCCCAGGCGATGGCCTTGCGCGCCTTCGGATCCGCGTCCTTCGGGATTGAGTAGCCCTTCGGCACCGACCCTTCCGGGATGGTGCCGTACCCCGAGCCGTCCTCCGTCGCCGCGCAGGACGCGGTGTCCGTCTCGCTGGTGTCCTGGCTGGCGTCGGGGAACGTCGCGGCGATCGCCTTCTGCAGGGCTCTCGCCAGGTCCTCCCAGTCGGCGTAGGCGTCGGGGTATGCCGAGCGCTGGACCTTCTGGGCGGCCTGGGCGACGGTCAGTTGCTGCCAGCCGTCCACCGCGAGCAGGTGCTTGTAGAACTGGGTGGAGGCGTAGACGGGGTCGTGGATCTCTGTGGCGGTGCCCCAGCCCTGGCTCGGCCGTTGCTGGAAGAGCCCGAGGCTGTCGCGGTCGCCGGAGCTGAGGTTGCGCAGCCGCGATTCCTGCATCGCGGTGGCGAGCGCGATGATCTGTCCCTTCTTCGGCACGTTCAGGCTGATCCCGGTGGCCACGATGGTGCGGGCGTTGGGGATCTGCTCCTCGGGCAGGGACAGGCCCTCGACGCGGACGGTCTTGGCGTCCGCGCCGTTGAGGATCTTGGTGACCTGCTCGACGACCGTGTCGGTGTCGACGTCGCCCACGCACGTGAGGGAGGAGTAGGTGCTCTGGGCGGCCTCGCTGCTGGTGGCCATCAGCATGGCTGTGCCGGCGAGGAGGAGAGGGGAGAGGACGAAGACGCCGATGCCGGCGGCCACGCCCTTCAATCGGAGGAGCCTCCCCGGCGGCGGTCGCGGTCCGGTGACCTGGGCAGGGGCGGGTAACGAGGCGTCATCAAGGGTCCTTTGGATGCGGTGTCCGGCGTGCCGCGTGCGCGTGGCGTCGTGGAAGGAGGCGCGGCGGCCGGGGTGGGCGATCGAGTGCGTCGGCCGGCCGTGGGCGAGTTGCCGCTCGCTCGGCGGGGCCGAAAAGCGCTAGGTGTGCTGGGGCAGGGGGAACCTCCAGGAGGCAAAGAAGGGGGAGCGCCAGCGGCGGTGTGCGCCGGGCGGTTCAAAAACAGTAGGCCCGAATCGGCCGTTGACCAAAAAGTCGGCGGGATGTGCCGGATTCCGGTCCCTCGGGCGGGCACTTCTTGGTCGTCGGCCGATTCGCCTCTACAGTTTTAGGACTCCCTCGCCCTCCCCGGTCTGCGGCCTCGGGCTTCTGTATGCCCATTTTCGGTTCCGCGGGGACGCCATTGTGCGAGGCGGTCATTTCCTGCGCATGCGCATTCACCGACCCGAATCGGGGTTCCTCTTTGCCTTTTTCCCTGCATCAGGGCGACGCCTTGAGCGTCCTTTCCAAGCTGCCGGACGACTGCGTCGATTCCGTGATCACCGATCCGCCCTACAACTCGGGCGGGCGGACCGCGAAGGAACGCACGAGCCGGTCGGCCAAGCAGAAGTACACCTCCGCCGATGCCCAGCACACGCTGCCGGACTTCACCGGCGAGAACATGGACCAGCGGTCGTACGGATTCTGGCTGACGCAGATCATGACCGAGGCGCACCGGCTCACCAAGACCGGCGGGACCGCGCTGCTGTTCACCGACTGGCGTCAGCTACCCGTTACGACGGACGCGATCCAGGCGGCTGGCTGGCTGTGGCGGGGCGTGCTGGCCTGGCACAAGCCGCAGGCCCGCCCGCAGAAGGGGCGCTTCACGCAGAACTGCGAGTTCGTCGTCTGGGCCTCCAAGGGCGCGATCGACGGCTCGGCCAACCCGGTCTACCTGCCGGGCATGTACTCCGCCTCACAGCCGTCCGGTTCGGCCCGGCGGCACATCACGCAGAAGCCCGTCGAGGTGATGCGCGAGCTGGTCAAGATCTGCCCCGACGGCGGCACGGTGCTCGACTTCTGCGCCGGTTCGGGCTCGACCGGGGTCGCCGCGCTCCTCGAAGGCCGTGACTTTATCGGCGTGGAGAAGACCGAGCAGTACGCCGCCGTCGCGGCCGACCGGCTCACCGAGACCATCCGCCAGACCCTCGCCCAGGACGACCTGATCCTCACCGCCTGACCCGCCAACAGGCCCTATTTCAGCGATAGTTGGTGACTTTCGCAATCCCAGGCCGGCATCCGGGGCGGACCTCGCCTTTCCTGCGGGTCGGCCTGTTCGCCACCGCGTGGCGTGTCCTGCCATTCCCACGGCCGAGGAGGCCATTGCTTTCATGCCTGAATCCGTAGAACCCCCCAATGAGGGGGAGTTGGAACCGGTCCGCCTGCCCGACTCCCAGTTGGAGGGGATCGAGGCCAGTGTGCGCCGGCTGATGGAGGAGTCGGCGCAGCAGGCCCGCCAGCTCGACCATCTGGCCGCCGCCCCGGCACCCGGCGGATCGCCGTTCGCCGCTTTCGGCCTGCCGGGATTCGGCGGACCGCCCCCGGCACCGTCCCCGGAGCCGCGTCCCATCCTGGAACTGGAGGGCGAGGCGTACGAGGACGAACTCGACGCGCTGTCGGACTGGGTGGACGACTGGCTCCTGCCCGTCTACGGAGCCGAGGTCACCACGGCGGCGCCCTGGTGCCCGCAGTGGCAGGAGCACCAGGACGTCGTCGCCTGGCTGCACGCCCTGTGGATGGCCTACCAGCAGCACAAGGATCCCGAGGCGGGCCTGTCCGGCATGGCGGTGTGGCACCGGGACTTCCTCACCCACACCATCGCCGCCGTCCGCGCGCCGGGCGGTCCGCTGTCGGCCTGTATGACCTCCCCGGAGCGGCCCGCGCACCGGATCCTGCCCGGTCCGCCTCCGTCCGCACGTCCGCAGAAGACGACCGCGCAGCCCGAGTCGCCGGACTCCGGTGGACCGTATGAGCTGACGGCATGAGCGGGGGACGGCCACGGTCGGCCTTCGGCTTGAGCTTCGATCCCCGCGCCCTGACCGACCTGCTCCAGGCACCCAGCGACATCCGCGACCTCACTCTGGCCTACCTGCAGGACGTCGTGAACGGCCAGCGCTTCGGGCTGCGGCTGACGGGCGACCTGGAGGGCTACCGCAAGCTCTTCGTCGACGCCCGAAAGGACTGGCGGGTCGTCTACGGCCTGCGGCCGGCCCCAGAGAACGCGGTGCACCAACGGGAGATCTACGTGGTGGCCGTCAGACCCCGGGCCGGCAACGACGTCTACGACGAAGTCGGGCGGCGCCTGGGCATGTCGCGCCGCCCGCTCAGCGCGCGCACGCACGCGGCGCGCTCGGCGTCGCCGCAGCTCGCGGCCCGAGGCCCGGCACCGAGGCCCGGCCCCCTCCCCTCCGCGACGCCCGGCCTGCCCCGCGCCGCGCCCGTCGCGTCACACCCTTTGAGTACACGGAAGTCCCCGTCCATGTCCCGTGATTCCGCGTCGGCAGCAGCCCGGCGCGTGTTGTCCTCGCTCGACTCCCGGATCGAGGCCGCCACCGGTCACGTCGTCGACACCTTGTGGGCCCACCGCGACCGAAGCGTCCTCGATGAACCGCACAGCGGCCTGGTCGACCGGCATCGTGAGCTGGTCCAGGCCGAGACGGGCGTGACCTTCTACCGCACCCTGCTGAACCGCCTGTCCAGCGGCGAGTTCCCGATCGATACCGCCCTGTTCAGCCGGATCGAGCGCACCGTGAAGCAGCTGCGGGACGCGGCCGACGTCCGGGACGCCGCCGTACGACGGGTGCTCACCGCCCTGGCACCGATCGAGGCCACCGCGAGTGCGGCTTCCGGAGCGGCGGCCGAGGAAATCTCAACTGCCGATCAGGCGGCCCTGCTGGCCATTGCCGGCGGCGCCAAGCTCTACGAGCACCTCCTGACCGGCCGCCTCGCGGTCACCGCGGCCTCCGGCACCCGCATCCCCTACACCGAACTGCAGCGCCTCATCTCCGGTGGTCTCGTGTCCGTCGACACCAGCCACCCGGTCCACGCCGGACAGCCCGTCAGCCTCACCGACGCCGGCCGCGCTGCACTCGCCGCCGGACGCCGTCCCCCGTCAGCCGGGGTACAGACGGTGGCGGCACGGCCCGGAGCGTGGCCGTCCACCCCAGCACCCCGGCGCTGACCGCCCCCGAAAGGCTCTTGTTGCCCTCCTCTGCACCGCCGACCGCCCCGGGCGACATGCCTGAAGTCGACTTCGACGTCGACGAACTCGACGCCGATGAGCAGATCTCCCGTGACTTCTACCGACAGGTCCAAGTCAACGAGGACATGCTCCTCCCGCTCGCCGAGCACCACACCGCCGGCCGTGAGCACAGCTACTACGTCCTGTTCGACCGCACCGCCACCTTGGGCCACCCCGGCGTCCCCCGGTACGTCGCCGTCCACCTGCACCGGCACCACGAGAAGCGGACGTTCGACTTCGAGAAGGCCCCGCTGCCGCTGCCTTCGATGGCGCAGTCCTGGCTGATCCACCGCGGCTGTCCCGCCGACGCCATCACCCTCGACCCCCAGCAGGGGCCGCCGGCGGACGAGGCGACGCGGGCTCTTGAACAACGCCTCGCGGGCGACGGCAACCACTACGCCCTCGGCTACTCCTACACCCGCGACGACCCGGACGACATGGTCACCGTGGTGGCCCTGCGCGCCCTGGACGAGCGGGCCACCTCGCCGTTCCGCGTCGTGGTCGAGGAGGTCGACACCGGTGCGTGGACGCACACCCTGCGCGAGGGCGGCTTCGCCACGGTCGAAGAGGCCCTGACGTGGTGCGACGACCGGCTCACCGGCACGGCCGGCCCCCTCCCGCCGGTCCGGCCGGCCACGTCAGCGACCCGCCCGGCACTCCCGCCAACAGCGTCCATTCCGCGCCCGCCCGGCAAATCGCGCTGAGCAACAACGCCGACGGGCGCGGCGCAACATAGCCGACGATCGCCGGTTGGCCAAACCGGCGATTCTCCGGACTCTATTTACGGCCGACGGGACAACAACCCCGGCCGATTCTCCCCACCCCTCTTTCTTTTCCTGCATGGAGGTTTCTTCCGCATGCGTTCCACCCGAATAGCGATATCCGCAGCCGTGCTCGGGGCGCTCGCACTGCCGGTTGCGTCGGCTTCGGCGGCCACCGCGGCCCCGGTATCCGCCGCCACGGCACTGCCCGCATCGTCCTGCACCAGCAACCCGTACCTGCCGTGGGCCGTCCACGGCACCAGCGCCGTGACCATCCGCTCCAAGGCCACGACCGCGTCCACGGCCGTCGGCATCCTCTACAAGTCGCACAAGTTCACGGTGCACAAGACGACCAAGGGCGCGAAGTGGGTGTACATCACCGACAAGACCACCAAGGTCACCGGCTGGGTGTCCGGCAAGTACGTCTACCGCGACGTACGCATGTGCCTCGACTGACGAGCAGTCGGCACCAACCGGCCGCTTCTTAAGCCGAGTTGACCGCTCTTTCGCATTCTCACGCTCATGGGCGCCGATAGGCCCCTGCCGCCAAGGAGTTCTTTCTTGTCCGACGAGATATCCGACGGCACGGTCGATGTCGTGGACGTGCTCACCGAACAGATCGAAGCCCGTTTCGGACTCAGCATGGAGCAGCTGAAGGCCGTCGTCGCCGCGGCGCCGGACGCCAATCCGGACGCCACCGACATCGTCCGCTGGCACGGGCTTCTCCTGGAGTCCCAGACGGTCCTCGACCGTGCGGAGCACGACCTGATGGTGGTGCTGGAGACCCAGCCCGACCCTGTCGCCGACCGGACGCATGCCCTGGTCCGCCGTGTCGAGGCAGCCGTGGTCGCGCGCGACGGGCGGGCCCAGACGCTGCGGTGGTATCTGGACCCGACGGCCCCGGGCAAGCAGGGCCTTGCCGCCGAACGGCTGGCCCGACTCCGCGCCACCCGCCCAGGTCCGGCGGTGCCGACCAGCGCCCCGCCCCGGCCGGTCAGCGCGCCGCAGGCCGCAAAGGGCGTGACACGGTGAGCACCCGGCGCAAGCCCAGCTCCGTGGACGCCCGACTGCACCAGGTCTTCGACGCTCCGATCGATGAGCTGTACGAGATGGCGGTACGGTCCGATGCCTCCCCGGCCCTGACCCGCGCGCTGGAGTTGCGGTCCTTCCTCGCCCTGGCCGAGGAGCAGGTCGCCCGGGTCCGTGACCGCGTGCACGACGCCACGGCGGCCGACCGCGACATGGGCGAACTGTCCCCCGACGCCCTCCGGATGGACGCCGAGTGGCTTCAGGCGGCACTCGACGCCCGCGACGGATACCGCGCCGCGATCGACACCCTGCTGCGCACCATGCCGCCGACCGGCCACCGCACCCAGCCCGTCCGCACGGCGCAACCCCAGGTCACCACCGCTCCGTCCACGGCCGTCGCCGCCCCGGCACCGCAGCGTGCCGGGGTGGCCCGGGCCCGGTAACCGTGAAAGCCCCCGAATGCCCCACCTGACGTCCACCGGCATCGCCGGACGCATCGAGGACCTCTACGGTGCCCCGCTCGCCGATCTCGCCACCCATGCGCAGGACCTGCCGCCCGGCATGCTCTCCGCACTCCTCGGCCTGTACCACGGCCTCGCCCTCGCCGAGCAGAGCATCGCCTCGAACCGCGACCGGCTTGCCCAACTCGTCGCTGGCGAAGGGCAGATCAGCACCCACGAGGCGTCGCACATTCTCGACTGCGCCCGCCGGCTTGCAGAAGCGGTCGCCGTCCGCGACGTCCAGGCCACGACGGCACTGGCCGTACTCCAGAGCCTGGGGCGCGTCGCCGCCCCCGAGCCGTCCCCGGCGCCCGCGCCCGCCGCGCCCGCGCCTCCCGTGGCGGCGACGAGCGCCGCTCCGAGCCGCTGACCCCTCGCGGGCATCCCCCCTTCTTTTCTTCCTTCACCCAGGAGTTGCTCCCTTGGCCCTCACCGGTCTGCCTCCCGACGCCGACACCGACATCGCCCGGGTCTCCCAGGCCCTCGCCATGATCACTCCGCGCTGGAACGCGAGGATCCTGCTCGCCCTCGACGGGAAGCCGCTGCGCTACAAGGAGATCGCGCGCAAGGTGTCCTGGCTGCTCAATGGCCAGCTGCACCTCAAGCTGAAGCAGTTGTGCGATGCCGGCCTTGTCCAGCGCACCGAGCACACGACCCGACACGTCACCTACGGCCACACCGACCGTGCCGCCGCCCTGCTGCCGGTCCTGCCGCTGATCGTCACCTGGGCCGAGAAAAACCTGGAGAAGCCGGAGAGGCCGCTGCCCGCGATCGAGCAGATCGAGGACGGCCTCACCCTCCTGACCCGGCGGCACGCCGTCGCGCTTTTGTGGGTGCTGAAGGTCCGCGGGGAGAGCAGCGGCCGGACCCTGGCCCGGCTGGTCATGCCCGACAGCGACTGGACCAACGTCTACCCGCCGCTGCGCCAGCTCGTCGCCGACGGCCTGGTCGACACCGACGGCACCGGGCACCCCTACCGCCTGTCCGCAGCCGGCGACGCTCTCGGGCCCATCCTGGGCGCGCTGTCCGCATGGTCTGCGGGACAACCCCTGCGGCAGGCCGTACGCCACCCGGTCTGGGGACGGCCGGACGACCCGCCCGCCGCGCAGAAGTGGGTCAGCAACCCGGCGCGGCTTCCCGCCCCGACCGCCACGCCCGCGCCGGCCAACACCCGCACGAACCCGTCCCCGGCCTGGCAGCACGGCGGACTCTTCTCCCACGCCACCCCCGCCCGCCCGACGGCGGCCCTTCCGGCGGGAGGACCGCGCCGATGACCACCCTCTCCACCACCGACGTCCAGCGCGCCCAGGCGGTCCTGTCCTTGCCGGCCCTGATCCGCCTGATCACCGAGATCGACGACAACGGCCCCATCCCGCCCCGCGCGCTGACCCGCACCCTCACCGACATCCACGCGGACCACCTGCGACACAGCGCCGACCAGGCCCGCGTGCTCGGCCTCGTCCACGTACAGCCCGGCGCCGGCCTCAGCCTGACCACGGCCGGCGTGGAGTTGGCCGACGTGTACGACGCGATGGCCCGCTGGGCTCGCCGCCACGAGCGTCCGGCTCCGGTCTGCGACTTCACCGGCCGGATCCAGCACACCCTCGCGCTCCTGGCCCAGCCACCGATACGCCCCTCGCACAGCGGACCCCGGCGACGTGCCGACGTTGCCCCAGCGAACTCGGAGGCTGACACGGAGTTCGCACGGCTGCGCCGCCTCCTTCAGGAGTGGCTGCAGGACCATCCGCAGGTCGTCGGGGTCGCCGATCCCGAGATCGCCGCGTGAGGGCAGGCTCCGCCCAGCACGCCCGCCGCCCCGCCTCGTCGTCCCTGGTGCGCGGCGTCTACCTGCCCCGTAGCGCCGACGGTGCCGCGTTCGCCCTCGCCACCTACGGCATCCCGCTCATCGTGGTCGCGACGACGGGGTCGGCGACGCTGACCGGACTGGCCTTCGCGCTGGAGTGGCTGCCCCGACTGGGCGCGTTCACGGTGGCCGGCACCCTCGTCGACCGTCACGGGATCGCCCGCGTCTTCCGCACCGCGTGTGCCCTGCGGGCCGTGGTCGCTCTGGTGGCCGCGCTCCTGCTGGCCGTGCACGGTACGGGAGTTGCGGCGGTGGTGACGGTGATGACGCTCGCCCCGCTGACCGGCTTCCTCACCGAGTTCAGCTATGTCGCGGCGGAGACCGCGGGCGGCGAGGCGAGCCGGGCGGCAGGAGCCGGGGCACACCGGGTGCAGTCCGTGCTGCTGGGCATCGACCAGACGGCCATGCTCGCCGGGCCCCTGGTGGCGGGCCTGCTGCTGGAACACGGCGGACCGGCCGTCATGCTCGGCACGCTCGCCGCGTTCTCCGTCCTCGCCGCCGTCCTCGCCTCCGGCCACCGGACCACGGCGAGGGCCGCGGTGAGCAGCAAGGGCGGACTGCGCACCGGGTGGCGCACACTGCGGGGACTTCCCGCTCTCGCCTGGCTGGTGGGCGGCCTGGTCGTCTCCAACACGGCCGTCGCCCTGCTCCAGGCGGCCCTGCCGGTCATCGTGGTCAGCGAACTGGGACGCTCCAGCGCCCAGGCCGGACTCATCTGGTCCGCCGCGGCCCTCGTCTCCCTGATCGCGATCACCACCGCCCGCCGGGCGATCGACCGGTGGGGCCTGTGGCCGGTCGGCGCCATCGCCGCCGCGATCGCCGCCTCAGCGACCCTCGCCGTCGCCCACACCCACACCTACCACGGATACCTCCTGCTCATCGCCGTCCTGATGACCGGCGAGGGCGGCCTCACCGTCGTCCTGCGCACCCTGCGCTCCCACCTCATCCCAGCGGACGTGTTCGCCAGCACCCTCGCCGTGACGATTCTGCTGCTCCTGCTGCCCTACCCCGTCGCGGGACTGCTCGTCGCCGCCGTCCCGGTCGCCCAGCTCGGGCACGCCCTCACCGCCGCCGCCCTCCTGCAGGCCCTCGGTCTGGCGACCGCATTCGCCCGGCTGCGCACCCTGACCGCCCGATCCGCCTGACCTTCCGGTACGAGAGGACCCCTCGCCGCACATGCCCACCATCACCCAGGACGGACTTCCCGGCCTCGGCCTCCCGCACCGGGACGGCCCCTCCATCACCGACCAGTTCCGCGTGTTCAACGCACAGCACCCCTGGGTCTACCGCGCCCTGGAGCAGCTCGTCGCCGAACGCCTCGGCCAGGGAGCGACCCGGGTCGGGATGAAGGCGCTGTTCGAGGCCCTGCGCTGGCGCCACCCCCACGGGGTCAAGGGCCTCAACAACAACTACACGGCCCTGTACGCACGCCAGTTGATCGCCGCGCACCCGCACTGGGCCTCCGCGATCGAGACGCGCCGCCGACGCAGCCCGTGAACCGGGCACCGTCCCGCCGACCGTCCGTTCAGATCATCGAGGAGCCTGTTCTTGTCCGACCGCCCCATCGTCCTGGTCGTCGCAGCCGATCGGGAAGCCGAGGGATACCGCGGAACCTGCCTTAAGGCCGTGACCGCCGCCTACGACGTCGTCCTCATCACCGGCGAGGAGCCCTCGTGGGAAGTGCCCTACATCCGCGACTGCGTGGTCGTCGCGGACCCGACCGATCAGGCGGCGCTGTCCGCCGCGGGCCAGGTGCTGGCCGAGCGCCACCGGCTGGCCGGGGCGTTCACCTGGACCGAGTGGTGTCTCGTCCCGGTCGCCCGCCTCGCCCGCCGGCTCGGCCTGCCCACCACGGCACCGGAAGTGATGCGGGCGTGCCGCAACAAGGCCACCGCACGCACCTTGTTCGCCCGGCACGGCGTCCCTTCCGCCGCCTCCGTCAGCGTCCGCAGCCTGTCGGAGGCGCAGGACGCCGCCGAGCGGATCGGCTACCCGGTCGTCCTCAAGCCCGCCGCACACGCGGCCAGCATCGGCGTCATCAGGGCCGACACCCCCGAACAGCTCGGCGCGGCCTACGCGTTCACGAACCAGGTGGCCGGGCTGGGACGCGAGAGCCGCAGCGTCCTGGTCGAGGAGTACCTCGACGGGCCCGAGGTCTCCGTCGAGTGCGTCACGCACCGTGGCGAGACCACCGCGGTTGCCCTCACCCGCAAGACGGTTGGGATGCCGCCGTACTTCGAGGAGACGGCGCACTCGGTCGACGCGGCCGACCCCCTGCTCGCCGTGGTCGCCCCCGCCGCGCGGGCGGCGATCCGCGCGCTCGGGATCACCGACGGCGTCAGCCACGTCGAACTCCGCCTGGTCAACGGCCGCCCCCGTCTCATCGAGGTCAACGGCCGCATCGCCGGCGACATGATCAGCCATCTGGTGAGCCTCGCCACCGGTATCGACCTGCCGCGCGCCGCCGCCGACATCGCCTGCGACCGCGCCCCCGACCTCACGCCCACCCGCGCCTCGGCCGCCGCGATTCGCCTCCTCTACCCGGACACCTCCGGCACCCTCGACCGCCTGGCGTACGAGGGCGAGAGGCCGTCGTGGCTGGAGCGCCTCCACTTCCAGCACCACGTCGGCGACGACCTGCTGCTGCCCGCCGACGGGGGCGACATGTTCACCGCCCGCATCGGCTACCTGATCACCACCGCGCCCACCTCCGCCGTGGCGCAGGCTCGCGCCGAACAGGCCCTGGGCAGCCTCGACATCCACATCACACCCCACACCCCCCATGCGCTCGCCGACGGCAGGGTCGCATGAGCCATCTGCTCGCCTCAGCCCGACGCGAGCGGACGGTGCTGACCGGCTACTTCCTGGGACTCGGCGCGGTGATGGCCCTCTGGGGCGCGCGGATGCCCGCCGTCCAGCACGCCGCCCACCTGAGCACCGCACGCCTGTCCTTGGTGCTGCTGGCCGCCGCCCTCGGCATGGTCGCCGGCCTCACCACCGGCGGCCGGCTCGCCCGGCCCGAGTTGCTGCCCGCCCTCACCATCGGCGGTGGCGCCGGACTCGCCGGATGTCTCGCCGTCCTGGGACAGTGCACCACCCTCACCTCGCTGCTCCTGGCCGCCATGCTCTTCGGGGCCGCGCACGGAATCCTGGACGTCGCCCTCAACACGGCGGCCGTGCGCTGCCAGAACGCCATCGGCCGGCCCATCATGGCGTCCCTGCACGCCGCCTACTCCGGCGGAGCCCTCGCCGGTGCCGGCCTCGCCGCCGCGACGGCCCGTATGCCGCACACCGCCCTCTTCCTGGTGACCGGCCTGGCCCTGGTTGTTCTTGTACTCGCCAACGCATCACGCACCCTCGCCCTGGCGGGCCTGGGGCATCCGGCAGCGTTCACCGGGCCCGGGGCCGACGAGGGAGGCCGGGCGTTGTCGGCAGCGAAGCTGTGGCTGCTGGGCGCCCTGGCCGCCGCGATCCTGCTCGGAGAGGGGGCCGCCGCCGACTGGGCCGCCGTCCACCTGCACAGCCTGCACGCCACAACGGCTGTCAGTGCCACAGCGTTTGCCCTCTATAGCGGCGCCATGATGACCGGCCGGTTGACCGGCGACAAGCTCACCGCCGCCGTCGGTGCTCCCGCCGTGGTCCGCGCCGGCGCGCTGCTGGCCGCGGCCGGCCTGGCCACCGGCGTATCAGCTGCCAGCGTGCCGCTCGCCCTGGCCGGGTGGGCCGTCTTCGGCCTCGGGCTGTCCACCACCATCCCCTCGCTCATCACCGCCGCCGGCGCCGGCGGACCCCGAGCGGTGGCCACGGTCTCCGTCACCGGCTACCTCGGCCTGCTCGCCGGCCCCGCCCTCATCGGCGCCCTCGCCTCCGCCACGTCCTTGTCCACGGCCCTGCTGCTGCCCGCCCTCCTCGCAGCCGCCGTCGCCGCCCTCGCCCACCGCGCCCTGGAGAACACCACCCCTTGACCCGCACCATCACCGCACACCCCGGCCTCGACGCCGCGATCCTCGACTACAACGGCGTCATCGGCCGCCAGCCCCGTCTCGATCAGTGGCAGCACCTCGCCCGCACCGCCCACTGGCCCGAGCAGGATCTCGCGGGCTTCCAGGACGCTGTCTGGGGCGCCCGACCGGCGTACGACGCCGGGCAGTTGAGCGATATGGCGTACTGGGCGAAGGTCCTCGGCTCTCACCCGGGCCCGCGCCTGCTGCGCCAACTGCGCGACGCCGACACCGATATGTGGACCACCACGGACGACCGCGTCCTCGCTGTCTTGGAGCGCGCCCACTCCAGCGGGCTGCCGTTGTTCCTGCTGTCGAACGCGCCCGCCCACCTCAGCGACGTCCTCGACGCCACCGACTGGTGCCGCCGGCTCATGACCGGCGCCTTCTACTCGGCCCGCCTCCAGACGAACAAGCCCAACCCCGCCGCCTACCGGCAAGCCCTGGCCGCGACCGGAGCCCGGGACCCGCGACGGGTGCTGTTCGTCGACGACCGGGCGGAGAACTGCCAGGCCGCCGAGCGCCTGGGCCTGCGCACCCTGCACTACACCGGCCGGGTCGTCGACCTCGAAGCCGCACTGCTCTCCGGCTGATCCACCCTCCCCATCCCTTCATCCCTCAGGATCTTTGTGCCTTCGAACGACATCGGCGGGGACGTCTACGTCTCACCCCGCTACCTCGCCGGGCTGCCCGGACACGCCGACCCCAGCTTCCATCCGGTGGCCCACTGGCCCCATCACCGCCTCGACGCCGGCCCGTGCCAGCTGGTGGTCACCTCGCCGGACCACCGCATCCGCATCGGCTGGCTCGGCGACGACCACGACACGTGGCTGATCAGCGCCGCCGAGGACCCCGTCTCTGCTGCCCGCTGGACGGCGCGCATCAACCAGAACACTCCACCCGAGATCGTCGAAGGACTCACCCGCGCCCTGGCCGCCGAGTGGGACGAAGACAGCGACTCCTTCCTCACCTCGCGGTCTTACTTCTGGAGCGACGCGGTGCGGCCGTTGCTCGACGCGGGCTGGGAGAAGGGACCCCTCGCACGCGGCAGGGTGGAGGTCGTCTCCCCGGACGGCCTGGCCGGAGCGAGCATCGACGTTGTGACCTCCAGCCCCGACGCCGAGACCGTGACTTTGTGGGCCGGACCGCCGGGATGGGCAACCCGCGCCGAGGCGACCTTCACCGCACGCACGCCCAAGCACCTGATCGCTGCCACCGCCGCCGCCCTCGCCGATCCCACCCCCGTCCTGCGCTACAGGGACTCACTCGACCCGCGGCTCGCCCAGCTGGCCCGGCTCACCCCCGTCACACCGCCCCGGCCACCTGCGCCGACCCCACTCGACATCCAGCGGGCCGCCGCAACCCGCCGCCCAGCCGCCGTACCGGCCCGCAGTGTGCGCCGGTGGACCACCGCCACACCCCCGCCCGCACCGGCCCTGAGCCCCCGCCCGGGCCTTCGCCGCTGATCCACACGACCCATCCACGCGGGAAGGAGCGATATGGCCCTGCAGGCCCCCGAGTTCTTCGCCGAACTGTGCCTCCCCTTCCACGACAGCACCGTCGTGGGCAACACCTACTTCGCCGCCCCATCCCGGACACACTGCTGCGGCTGCGGATCGACTTCACCAAGACCATCCACGCGGACACCTACGGCGGCCTGCGCCTGGCACTCGTCCACTCGGACCGCGGTGAGATCGACTCGGTGGCCCTCAGCTTCGTGGATCACGGCACCTTCCACCGCCGCGACGAAGCCCACAACACCCGGGTGAACACCAAGCAGTACGGCACGTTCAGCACCTACCACCGCCCCGGCCGGCCGCCGTGGGAGGGCGCCGTCACGACCGGACTGCGCGACGCGATCGAGCAGTACACCGCCGTGTGGTTCCCCGGCGCGTGGGCCGCGTCCCCACCGAGCCGCCCTGCTTGCCGTACCGCTCACCCGGCGCCCGCCCGGCCGAGCGCACGGGCCAGTGGCCGAGCCCGCTGAATCCCAGTCCTCCCAGGCCCTTTCCCCCGCGTGGCCTTTCCCGGCAGGAGCCATCTTCGTGTTGCCCGACCCCTTCAAAGACCTCGACCCCACCCAGCCTGTCAAGGTTCTCCCGCGCCACCTGGCCGGCCCCGGCCCGGCAGACCTCCACACGGCCTGGCCGTTCCCCTTCGACGAGGACTGGTCACTGCACCAGCCCGACGAAGGAACGGCCTACGCCACCAGCCCCTGCCTTCGCCTGTGGACCAGCTTCACCCCCGAACCCGAAAAGCGGGGCAAGGGGACATGGACCATCGGCGCCAATCGTGCCCCGTTCGGGCAGACCGACTGGAAGATCACGTTCGACGCCACCACCCCCGTCGAACTGCTCCACGACATCCACGCCGAACTCCTCGACCTCCACCGGGACGACCGCACCAGCGACCAGGACCGGCTCTTCGACGACCCCACTGCACCGTACGAGGGGTACGCGCCGTTGTTCGCACGGGGCTGGAGCCACGACGTCAAGACCGACGGCACGCAGACCTTCTTCGCCCCGGACGGGCTCGGCGGCGTGCGGCACCGGTACGCCACCAAGGACTTCGGCACAGCGGCCTGGCGAGCCTGGGGCGGATACCCGAGCGAACCGTACTGGCAGGCGCACTTCTCGTTCGGCACACCTACCACCCTCGTCGCGGCCTTCACCGCCTCGCTGATCTCCACTGAACCGCTGCACCGCACCGTCCAGGACGTCCCCTTCCACACCCGCCGCCACCTCTACGTCGCCACGGCGGCAACCAAACCGCCATCCACCTACTCACCTGCCGCCCCGCCTCCGGCGACGGCCTCTGGCCGGACCCGATGACCTCCCCACCACTCGATCAAGGAGTCCCCTTCTCGTGCCTGCTCGTTTCGCCCGTGGCGCCAGCAGATCCGCTGCCCTCGCCGCCGCGCTGACCGCCACCCTCACCTGCGCCACGGCCGCGACCGCCCAGGCGTCCGAGCCGACGCCCTCGGCCTCCACTGTTCCCGCTGAGACGCCGGCAGCGGATGCGGGCAGCGTCGCGATCACCACGAAGGACACGGCCGGAGACGTCCTGCCCGGCGCCGCGTTCCTCCTTCTCGACTCCTCCGGCCAGGAGGCCGGACGCGGGAAGACCGACGCCCAGGGGAAGCTGACCTTCCCCGCCCTCGCGCCCGGCGTCTACCGGCTGAAGGAGACGGACTCCGGAAGCCCGCTCCACGACGTCGCCGCCGACCAGGACGTCATCGTCACCCCCGGCGCGACCGCCCCCGTGACGGTCATCGGCACCTTCAAGCCCGCCCATCTCACCCTGAAGGCCAAGGACAACAAGACCGGCAAGCTGCTGCCCGGCTCCACCGTCAACATCGGAACCGGTGACACGACCCTCCTCACCCTCACGACGGGCCCGAAGGGCACGGCCTCCGGGGAGCTGCCGATCTCCAGCCGTACGACGAAGTTCTGGGTCAAGCAGACCAAGGCGCCCTCCGGCTACGCCCTGTACAAGCCCTCGAAGACGTTCACCGCAGGGCCTGGCGCTCCGGTCACCGTGACCGTCACCAACTCCAAGACCGCGACCGGTTCGAGCCCTGCTCCGACCGAGAAGGCGACGGACCAGCCGACCAGCACGCCGACCACGCAGGGCGACAAGACGGTCGGCGGCACGTCGGCGCGTCCGGCGGACTCCGCGACGCCGGACACCGACTCCTCGCTGGCGGCCGACGCGTCCGGCGAGACCACGTCCACGACCCCCGCCGGCTCCCTCGCCCACACCGGAGCCGATGCCAGCCCGTGGCTCGCGGGCGGAGCAGGTCTCCTTGTCGCCAGTGGCATCGGAATGCTGGCTGCTGCCCGAGCTCGCCGTACGGGCAACAGCGAGAACACACCGTCCGGTGAAGGGTGACGTAGCGTCATTAGCCGTGATGCAAAGGCCCGGAAGTCCCTGACTTCCGGGCCCTTCCTCGTCTCGGGTGGCGGTGAAAAGCCCGCAAGCCGCGGTTACCCGCAGTCGATCTCGGGCACGCCTGCCTCGGCGAGCATTGTGAAGAGGGCTGCGATGGGACCGGCACGGTTGGTTCGGTCTGTGGTGAGGATCAGCCGATGAGCAGCTCTGGACAGCCCTACGAAGAAGGTTGCAGTTCCTTCGGGGAGGTCGCTGCCGAGAGCCCACCACTGTCTGTCGTGAATGCCCAGGAAGAACACGGTGTGGTATTCGAGGCCCTTGCTGCGGTGGGCTGTGAGCAGGACGACGGCTTCGGCGCACTCGAACTCATCGAGTGCGTCCCCCCAGCCGGCGGCCTGCTTGATTGAGCTCTCAAGGCGTGCCTCGAACGCCCCTGCGATGAGGTCGAAGTCCTCGCCGGGCGTCGTCGCCCTCACATAGCGACGGAGGGCGGCGCCATCGACGAGCGCGAGTAACTGCTGGACGGTGTCGACGGCGGACACGGTCGACGGAGGGTGAGATTCGAGCCAGGCTCGTAGCCGAAGGGTCATCTCGGTCAGGTTCTCGCCGACACGGTGTTGGGCGACTTCGTCGTCGATCGCACCGTGTACACGCTCCAGAGTCGTTGATACGTCTTGCCAGACCGTGGGCAGGCCATGGGGTTCGTGCGCCAGCCGGAGCAGCCCGATGAGCAGGTGGGTGGTCTCGCTCTTCAACAGGTCTTGGAGGGTCATCTTGCCGACCCGTGCGTCGTCATTGCGGACCCTGATCCCGTGCACGGCGAGGTGCGCCCGGAACAGCGGCTCGAAGTCCTTGATCTTCTGCCGCGCGATGAGCGCGAAGTCCGCCGGGGTGCGGTTGGATCCCGCGATGTCGCGGGCAATCCAGTCCGCAATGAACTGTGCCTCCGCTTCGTCGGTGGAGAACGTCCACAGTGAGGCTGGATCGTGCCCGTCTTCGGTAGTTGCCTTCGAGGTGGCCCGTACGGCGGCGGGGTCCAGTTGACGGGCGATGACGTGCTGCAGCGCGACCAGCGCGTCGCTGGAACGGAAGTTCCAGGCCAGCGAATAGGTGGTGGCGTCAAATGCGTGGGTGAAGCGTTGGACAGCGTTGGGCAGAGCGCCGGCCCAGCCCATGATCCGCTGCTTGCTGTCGCCGACCGCGGTCACGGCGGTCTCCTCCCCGAACACGGATGTGAGGAAGGAAAACTGCGCGCTGGTCGTGTCCTGGAATTCGTCGACGAACACCACGGGGTAGGTCATGCGCAGGGCGCGTCTGAGTCTCGGCACCGCGCGGACCAGCAGCTCCGCGAGCCGGTTCAGCATGACGAAGTCGAGTTGGGCCTTGCCGCGCCGTAGGTAGCGGGCTTGCCACCACTCGCGTACGGCGTACGAGATGGCGTCGACCTCGGCATCAGCAGGCACGACCTCCGGCAGGTCGTAGTTGCCGACGACGCCGGAAACGAAGCGGTTCGGCTGGAACCGGGCGACCTCCCAGCGCAGCGCCTCGGGGGCAGCGTGAGCGATACCGTTGAGGAAGTCCCCCACTTCGGCGTTGGTGACCGTGCTGATCTCGTACCCATCCGTCATGCGCCAGTCTGGCGGGAGGGCCAGCGCGAACCGGTCGACCAGTCCCTTGGTGAACGCATCGAAGGTCATCGACGCGAATCGACCGGCGTGTTCTGGGACACGGGCAGTAACGCGGCGGCCCAGGTTGGCAGCGGCATCCCGCTTGAAGGAGATTGCCAGAATGTGCTGGGGCCACGGGCAGAGCCCGGTCTGCAAGAGGTACGCGGCGCGCTGAGCGAGGAACTCCGTCTTCCCCGCGCCGGGCCCGGCTACCACTGCCACGTTGCCGACATCCCGCAGAGCCTCCCATGCGGCTGGCTCCAAGTCCTCGATGCCCGCCGGGCGCCAATCGTCCACCGGGATCAGTGTCGTTCGGCGTGGAGCTGGGGGCATGGGGATGAGTGGGTCGGGGGTGCTCACAGCGAGATCGCCTTCCGGATGTGCTCCACGAGGGCGGTGAGGACCTCCGGGGCATTCAGTCTGATCTCTTCGTCGCTGAGGCGGCCGAGCGCGCTCATGTGGGTGCTTGGTTTCGACCGTGACAGGAACAGGTAGCGGTACCAGCCCAGCCACTCGGTCTTGTCCTCCCAGTAGCGCGGCCTGGATCCCTTCGCTCCCAGGACCGTGGTGGTGGGGTCACTGGAGTCCGGCCCTTGCTGGTTGCCTTCAAGGTGGGTGTAGGCGCCTTCGAACGCGCACAACATCGCGTAGTCAAGGTCGAGCGGCTCGGAATAGAACACGGCGAAGGTGCGCAGGTGCCGCAGGATCGGTCGGATGTGCTTGAGGAGGAGGCCGTCGTGGATGTCTGCGACCTCGTCGTAGTCGCTGAGCCCTTCCAACGGGTCCAGCCCGCTGTCCATGAGGCGATTGCACGCGTCCCGGAGCCGGGCCGGACCGGACCCGGCCTTGCCGTAGTCGAGATCCAGCAGGGTGGCATGGGGGATGTCCAGGTCGTTGAGCAGCTTCCACATGTGATTGGTGTGCCGGCCGTCGAGCGGCACCATCGCTACGAACGACGGGTCCAGGTGTACACCGTGGGCCTGGGCGACCCGGGGGATGACGAGCTGCTCGGTGTCACCTTCGCCGAGCACCACGAACTTGGCGAAATACAGTTCCGGGTGAGCACGCACCGCCTCACGCACGTACTTGCCCGCCTCGGTGGCGTCGTCAGGGAGAGTGATCTCTCGGACCGATGCGGTCGCCGTGGCCGGCTCAGTGCGGAAGTACCGAACGTCTTCCGGGCGGATTCGGGGCATGACGCTGGCGGAGTGGCTGGAGAGGACCGCCTGCGTCGCCGTGGAGCCGCTCAGCCCCTGCAGTTGGCCGACGATCCGGGACAGGAAGAACGGCGCAAGGCTGTTCTCCGGTTCCTCGACCGCGATCAGGGTCAGGTTCGGCAGGTGCGCGGCCTCCAGCGTGAAGTCGTTGCTGTGCTGGCCGCCGTAGACAGCGGCCTCGACGTCGAGGGCCGCAGCCGCCAGGGCGAGGTGCAGCAGCGACCGTTGCCCGTCACTCAGCATGCGGGCCGGCCTTGGGCGGCTGTGGTGATCGGGCTCGAAGACAAGCTCGGAGTTGCGGATCAGCTGGCTGAAGTCACCGTCGAGGAGCCGCAGTTTGGGTTCCGAGTGCAGTCCCGCATCGTGCAACTCCTGCCACCGCGCGGTCAGCGCACCCTCGACCGCCCGGACAACGGGCTCGTCGGCGAACTGATCCGCGACTTCCGCCGCGTGGTCAGTGACGAGTTCGCGCAAATCAGATGACCACTGCGCTGCCCGCCAGAGCCGACTGCGGAGGAACGCCGTCACCTGGCGCGCGCCGTCGCGTGAGGCCGGAATGTAGATCATCTGGATGCGACTGCGCTCCCGAGCCGTCAGCGGCACGTAGTCGTCCTCGCTGTACTCCTCGGCGAACGTGTTGACGATCACACGTGTCTCGGTGATGGCACCCTCCACTGTGCCGTCGTCGACCCATTCCGCCAGGAGCGCCACCCGCACCTTCAGCTCGCCATCCTCCGTGGCGGCCATGCGACGGAAGAACTCCGGTACCGCTCGCGGTACTTCAGCCCGCTCCTGGTCGTCATCGCCCTCCGCGGCGTCATCAACCTCGTCCCCGACCTCGTCGTCCTCTCCAGGGTCGTCGAGTTCGGGGAAGGCGAGTACCGCTTCGATCGTCAACTCACGGCTGGTGGGCACGTCGGTCTCGCCCGCGGGCACGTGGAAGTCGTCCACGCGTACGGACCGCTCCTGCCCGGATATCCCGAACAACCGCAGCAGCGCCTCGCACGCCGCGGTCTTGCCCGAGCCATTGGCTCCGATGAAGGCGGTCATGCCTGAGTCCAGCCGAAGGGACGTGCGCCCCGGCCCGAAGCACTTGAAGTTCTCCAGCACGAGCTTCTCGATGAACATTCGTCACTTTCCGGTACAACGATGTCATGAGCGGCGATACCGCGCCGAAGAGAGTATCGAAAGCATGTGATCTCCGGGCCCTTACGATCAAAGTCGTCGCAGGTCTTGCCTGCGGCAACACCCGTAACGCGGCCAGGGTGGGTCCACGCCAGCCACGTGAGCGCCAAACGCTGCTACCCGGCCCAGCCGATCTCGCGTACCTCGATGGCCCCGTCGTACGGCATGTACTGGATCCAGCAGTGCACCCCGAACGCCTCACGGATCTCCTCGGCGCTGCCTGGGTCCCGTACATCCGGCCACTCTCTTGGAGCGGCACGCACGACCTCGACGAGCTCCAGGACCTCGCGCCGCGCGTCCGCCGGCAATTCACCCATCACGTCCGAGGCCAGTTCCTCCACCACCACGCCACAACGCATTGCACACCCCCGTGCTCGTGATCATCTGTGCAGTACGGTACGGCTTTGTGCACAACCATCAGCGGCCCTGTGGATAACTCTTGGTGGTGTTCGTTCAAGTCGCGGGCCCCGTGCTGCGATCCCGGACCGGTGTCCGGAGGGGAAGCGAGCGGGGGCGCGGTCTTGCGGACCGCCTCCGCGGCCCGTCGGGCCAACTCGGGTCCCAGAAGGGCCGCGATCGCGGTGGTCGCCCACGGGTGCACTCGTGACCGATGCCGACGGGCAAGCGCACTCCCGGCGCGGGCGAACGAAGCTGACGGCGTTATGGACACATCGAGGTGGCTGGTGAGTTGTCCCAGCTTCCGCCCGGCCGCGAATTGGAAGAAGACGCGTAGATGGGGTGGGCCTTCCCTCTGAGGGCAGTCCGGCTCCCCAGCGGGAAGCATGGAGTGCGCCGCGTCAGCCGATAGAGTGTCAGCGTGGAGTTGATCGGGGGCAATCTCGCGCGGAGAGCAGGTCTCGCGCTGTCCTTTTCGGTGACCGAGGCCATGCGGCTGATGGCCGCCGTGCCGGAAGGCGTGGCCGACAACGTCTGGCGGGCGAGGTGCACCGCCATGCACGGCCACTTCAGGGGCGGCTTCGACAGCTTTAGTAAGCACCCGGTAGTCCACAGGGCTCCTCAGGAGCAGGCGCGGTTGCTGCGGTCCATGGCGAGGTGCGTGCAGGACGCTAGGTTCGCCGCGATGTGCCGCACTCACGCCGACCGTCTGGTTGTGGCCGAAGACAGACTGGCGGAAGAAGGCAGAGCCGAAGAAGCGGTCACGGTACGGGCTCTGGCGCTCGGCATGCCCATGGAGTGGGTGGTCCAACTCTGGCGGCTCGCGGATGTCATGAGTGAACTCCGAGCTCGGCAGAAGGCTTGGGGGGAAAACCACCACCGCATCGCGCGCGCTTTGAAGTCTGCCCGCATCCCACTGTGGGCCGTGGCCGCACTGGACGAAATCCCCCTCGACGACCTCCGCTCGATGACCCCCAGCGACCTGGTCAGCCGGGCCGGCCGCAGCGAAAGCTTCCTGAACGAGGCGGAGCGCGTCCTCTACAGCCTGCGCATCCTCGCCTTGCTCGGTGTCGAGCCAGCGGCATGGAACACGCTGCTGGACATACTCACGGCCTGCCTTGAAGTGGAAGCGGAGATTCAGGCGTCGTGTGCCGCGAAACGGGACGTGCCGCCTCGCCAATGCCGTCCGCCGGGTCAGCTATTGCGTGCGGCACCACGTGTGCCGCGAGCACCAGGTCCAGTGATCCCTCGTTCAGTCACCGCGCAGGGCCGCCCTCGGCTGCATCGAGCCGGAGGGTGTGGAGGGCACCTGACCGCGTAGCGGCGGGACGGTCCTGCTCGACCCTGAGGACCGAGGTTGAATCTCGACGACATTGTCAACGCCATCTCTGCCATCGCGGGTGTCGGGTCGCTGACGCTCCAGATCATCGAGGGGCGGCGGCGACAGAGCGATGTTCGCGACAACCCAGGAGACGGCCGACCGGCCTCCGGCGCTGATCCCGACTGCTGTGAGCCGGGCAGCACGCCGACCGAGTAGATAAAAGGCTGGTTGGGGGTGCCCGCCTACGGGCGGGCACCCCCAACCAGCACCATCCTAGTTCCGCGTATAGGCGATGGCGGGGCTGGTGTGTGGCTGGACGTCACTCAGCCGTGTGCCGTGAGAGCGCCGACACAGACGGTGCGTCTGTCACGGCTTCTGCTCCGCTTCCGGCCGCGGGCGGCATGTGCCGACGGGCGGAATACCGACGACCAGCGCGCGCCGATAGGCGACCAAAGTGTCGTCGGCAGCGATCGCTTAGTAAGCGGCCGTCAATGGGTGCGACATCCGCTGGAGTCGGAACGCTTCGGGTCAGTGCGCTTCCTGCGGTTCACCACAGACGGTGCACACGCCAGGCGCCATGATCCCGTCGTGGAAGCCGTGGTAGAAACTGCCCGGCCCGTCGTAGTCGCGCATCGCTGTGCCCCCGCAGTCCCGGTGGTTCGCGATCCGGCACCGACCGCAGCAGTCATGACTCGTGATGAAATCCCTTGCCTTCTTGCTGCACGCATTGTGGCCGCACGACCGGTACCCGCCTGAGCCGGTGTTCCAGTGGGTGCCGAAGCTGCCTGGGTCGTCGCGAAATCTGCGGATGACCGCCTCGTCTGCCTCGGAAGCGGCACGCGGCCGTGCGTTTACGACGAGCTGACCGACAACTACGGCTGCGAATGCAGCCCATCCCCATTTGCTACGCATGTGTCCCCCGTCGTCGGTTCTGCGACGACGATATCGGCGGGAGATAGGTCTGCGCACCCAGTGCCAGCGCGCCGATCTGGCTCGGGAGAACTCATAGGATGTCACGCAGATCCGCTGGCGGGCACAGAAGGTGAACCTCCGCTTCCCGCGGATCGTCACCTGAATCGCCCCGGCTGATGGGCGCGAGTAGGGCCCGCCAGGGCACGCGCGCGGTGCACGATCATGTTGACCGAGCCGCGATCGCGCTCGATGTGTCCCTCCAGCAGCACCGCAGGGGCGCTGAGGACCACCTCTCGCGTACGTTCCCAGACCGGGGGAGAGAAGACCAGGTTGATCATGCCGGTCTCATCTTCCAGAGCGCCGAACGCAACTCCCCTGGCGGTCGGGGGTCTTTGGATGTACTTGGCCAGTCCGCCGACCCGCACCCGGGTCTGGTCGGCCAGGTCACGGGCCTCGCGCGCGGGCTGCGCCCCATGCGTCGCCAACAGGGAGCGGAGGTGCTGCGCGGGGTGGGTGGTGGAGCTGGCACCGGAGGCGTCGAGGTCGGCGGCGGTGACCTCGGCCGCGGTCATGACCGGCAACTCCGGCGCGGGCGCCAAGTCGTCCAACCCGGGAAGGACACCCTGGATCTCGCCGGTGTAGGCGCCGGCCGACCACAGGGCGGTGCGCCGGTCCACGCCGAGGCCGTCGAACGCCCCCGCGGTGGCCAGCTGTTCCATCAGCCTCGCCGACAGCCGCGTGCGTCGGGCGACGTCGGCCACCGAGCGGAAGGCGACGGTGCCGCGTGCGGTCAGGATCCGCTCGGCGATCCCCTCGCTGATGCCGGTCACGGAGGTCAGTCCGCGGCGGATCGCCGGCCGCCGCTCCGGACGATCGGCGTGAGGCTCCAGCGTGGCGTGCACACCGGAGCACTGAAGGCCGACGCCCCGGACTTCGATGCCGTGCTGCTTGGCATCCTGAATGAGGGTCTGGGAGTCGTAGAAACCCATCGGGAGATGCGCCATAATCCCCGCTAGTGTCCTGAGTCGTAAGTTCGCGGGCGGCTGTAGGGTGGGGTGATGCCTGGTCCGAAACCGCTGTCGCTGGAACTGTCCGACCATGAACGCAGGGTGTTGCGGGGCTGGTTGCGCAAGCAGACGGCGTCTCAGGCACTGGTGTTGCGGTCGGGGATCGTGCTGGCGTGCGCGGAGGGCCGGCCGAACGCGCAGGTCGCGCAGGATCTGGGCATCTCGCGGGAGACGGTACGCAAGTGGCGGGCCCGGTTTGCCGCGGACCGGTTGGAGGGTCTGGTGGACCGGCCGCGTTCGGGGGCCCCGCGAAGGATCACGGATGAGCAGGTCGAGGCCCTGGTCGCAAGGACGCTGGACCAGGCGCCACCGACGGGTGATTCGCACTGGTCGACGCGTTCGATGGCCGGGGCCGCGGGGATGTCGCAGTCAGCCGTCTCGCGGATCTGGCGGGCGTTCGGCCTCAAGCCGCACATCGTTGAGACCTGGAAGCTGTCGACCGACCCGCAGTTCGTGACCAAGGTCCGCGACGTGGTCGGCATCTACCTCACCCCGCCGGAGAACGCCCTGGTCCTGGCAGTGGACGAGAAGTCGCAGATACAGGCCCTGGACCGGACCCAGCCCGTGCTGCCGATGGCGCCGACCGCGCCGGCGAGGATGACCCATGACTACGTCCGGCACGGCACGACCAGCCTGTTCGCCGCCCTGGACATCGCCTCCGGGTCGGTCATCGCCCAGCACTACCGCCGCCACCGCCACCAGGAGTTCCTCCGCTTCCTGAAGGTCATCGACGCCGCGGTCCCCAAGGACCTCGAACTCCACCTGGTCCTGGACAACTACGCCACCCACAAGACCGAGCCGGTCAAGAAGTGGCTGCTGCGACACCCCCGCTTCCACCTGCACTTCACCCCCACCTCGGCATCCTGGCTCAACCTCGTCGAACGCTGGTTCGCCGAGCTGACCTCCCGCAAACTCCGCCGCTCGACACACCGCAGCGTCGTCGAACTCGAACGGGACATCCGCGGCTGGATCAACGAGTGGAACAAGAACCCCAAGCCGTTCGTCTGGACGAAGACCGCCGACGACATACTCGACACCCTAGCCGCATACTGCACACGAATTAACGACTCAGGACACTAGCATGGCGTGCGGGAAATGGTACTTCACCCAGGCGCTGGCATAAATGATGCCCGCCATCGACTGGGCGTGCGACTGCGGGAATCCATAATCGGAAAACGCCTCTATCATGCCCACAATGCGCTCTGAGGCGGCCTGGTCGATTCCCTTTGCGGCCATCCCGGCAAATAGCCGTCCGCGCAGCTGCGCCACCTTTTCGGGAGAGTGCTTGGCGGCCATCGCCTTACGGAGGCGGTCTGCCTCACTTGGGGTGAAACCCGCGCAGTCGATGGCCAGGGCCATGGCCTGCTCTTGCCACAGAGCGACCCCGAGCGTTTTGGAAAGCGCTGCTTCGGCGAGTGGATGCGGATAGGTGACGGGTTCAAGGCCGGCTCGTCGTCGCAAATATGGATGTTTTGATCCGGCCTGAATGGGGCCCGGTCTGATGATTGAGGCCGCTACTGCGAGG
Source organism: Streptomyces sp. GQFP (assembly GCF_021545335.1). GTDB lineage: Bacteria > Actinomycetota > Actinomycetes > Streptomycetales > Streptomycetaceae > Streptomyces. The sequence goes on from NZ_CP089312.1 coordinate 7,279,066, forward strand.
TCCTCGAAACAGCGGGGCTGGAGCTGCGGCAGGGTCGAGACCTGCGCTCGTGACTCTGCCTGGAAGACGCCTATGGTCTGACCTGCGGCAATCATGGCGTACACGTCCGGGTCGTCTTGCGGGATCGAGGCCATGTCCAGGCTGATTCCGTGGTGTTCGGCGATGAGGTCGCATGCGGTGTGCAATGCGGCCAGCATGCCCAGACCCAGGATATCGATTTTCAGGAGGTGGGCGGCGGCCACATCGTCTTTGTCGCCTTGCAGTACCGAGCGCCCTTCTCGGGTGGCCCATTCAACAGGCATGATTTCCCCGATGGGCTGGCGGGTCAGTACCATCCCTCCGACATGGATGCCCAAATGTCGCGGCAAAGTATGCAGTTGTCCCGCGAGGGAGCGCACGTCGTCGGGGATGTCAGCCTCGGGCCCTGGTGGCTCGTGGTGAATGTGGCGGGTCATCTCATTGATCCGTGCGATGGGATAGCCGAGGGCGCGTGCTGAATCCCGCACACTCAGGCGGGGTTGGTAGGTGATGAGGTTCGCCACCTGCGCGCAGTGCGAGCGGCCGTATTTGGCATACAGGTACTGGATCACCTCCTCCCGGCGGTCGTTCTCGAAATCGATATCGATGTCCGGGTCGGTCTTTTCGACGTGCAGAAATCTTTCAAAGAGCAGGCCGTGTCTGAGTGCGTCGACGGAGGTGATGCCCAGCGCGTAGCAGACCACCGAGGAGGCGGCGCTGCCGCGCCCCTGGCACCAGATCCCCTGCTCGGCCGCGTACCGCGTGATGTCCCAGCAGATCAAGAAGTAGCCCTGCATGCCCATGTCGGTGATCACGGACAGTTCGTAGTCGAGCTGTTTGAACGCCGTCCCGGCTGCCGGGTCGGTGCGCGGCCCGTACCGGCGGGCGCAGCCTTCCTCGGCGAGGTGGCGCAGATAGCTGTCGGGGGTGTGCCCGGCGGGCACCTCGAAGTCGGGCAGCTGGGGGCGCAGTCTGCTCAGGTCGATGACGCTGCTGCGGGCGAGGTCGACGGCGGAGGCGATGGCCTGCGGGTAGCGGGCCATGAGGATGCGCATCTCCTCGGCGGTGCGCAGATGCGCCGTCGGAGCCGGCGGCAACTCCCCGATCGCGGTGTCGAGGTTCTCGCGGCGGTGCAGCGCGGTCAGCGCCGCCGCCAGCCGCGCGGAGCGTGGGGCCGCGTAGCGGACCGCGTTCGTGGCCACCACCGGCAGTCGCCAGCGCAACGCCGCCGCGTTTACGGCGGCGTTGCGCGGACCGTCCTCTGGCAGCCGGTGATCGACGAGCTCGGCGTGCAGGTGGGTTCGGCCGAAGAGGTCCACCAGCCGGTCCATCCGCGTGTGGATGGCGTCGGTGTCGTACGCGGCCTCGCCGACAGCGGGGCAGCCGGTGAGGATCGCCCACTGGCCCTCGTGCGCGGCAGCCGACAGCGCGTCGAGGTCGTAGACGGGGGCGTTCTTGGCGCCGGCCAGCTGCCCGGCGCTGATCGCCGCGGACAGCCGGGTGAAACCCAGCAGGCTGCGCGCGATCACCACGATCGACCCCAGCCCCTGGTCCAGGGTGAGTTCGGCGCCGTAGACGGTGCCGATGCCGTACTCGCCCGCGGCCTCCGCCAGACGTCTCGCGCCGTACAGCCCGTTGGTGTCGGTGATCGCCAGGGCCTCGATACCGAGGCGGACGGCCTCGGCGACCAGTTCCTCGACGTGGTTGGCGCCGAAGAGGAACGAGCCGGCGGAGTGCACGTGCAACTCCGCCCAGCCTCCGCCCAGGGGCGTCGGCGCGGCGCGCGTGCCGGGGAAGTGCAGCACCCTCCTGCGGGGGTCAGCCATAGAGCGCCTCCACCGCCCACCGGCCGCCTTGGATGTGCAGCAGCCAGGCACGGCCGTCCGCGCAGGCGACCTGAAGACGCGCCAGGCGGCGGGCCCGGGCGGGAATCCACCAGTCCTCCAGCACCGGCCACGGTCCGGTCCACCCGGTCACCGCCACCGGCGCGGCCCCGTCGACGGACAGCGCGGTGGGGGCCTGGGTGAGCAGAGTGCGTCCGTTCACCCCGACCGAGCCGCCATCTGCCCCGATCACCTGGGCAGGGCGCGGGGTGCGATAGACGACGGCCGGGTGCGGGGCCGGCAGCCGCCCCGGCCACGTCCCCTCCACCGACGGACGTGCGCGTGTATCGCCGTAGGGGATGTCCACGATCCGCTCGCCCGGACCGCGGCCTCCGGCGAGTTCCTGACGTACCACCGCGCGATGTCCGAGCATCGCCTGCAGCTGCCCCGCGGCGTGCTCCAGTTCCTCCGGCGCGATCCGCGGCCCGAACAACAACGACTGCCGCCCGGTCGCCGCCGACAGTCCCTCCGGGACCAGCCGCAGGGTGGTGATCCCCGCCGCGGCGGAGTTGAGCTGCCCGGTCTCGGCCCAGGCGGCGACCTGCCAGCGCACCCGTTCGGCCACCGCCAGCGCCGACAGCCGGCCCTCGTGCCGCCACAGCCGTGACAGGCGCAGCCCGCTCGCCAGGCCCATTTCGACCTGCAGCCGGGCGCACACCGCCCCGGCCCCCGCAAGGTGGACGTGTAGCTGTTCGGCGAGGGCCTTGGCGAGGAACGTGACCGGTTCGAGACGGTCCTCGGGCGGCTCGAACGTCTCGGTCACGCTGTAGTCACTGTCCGCCCCGGACGTGTTGAGCGGCCGGGCCTCCAGGCCGCGGGCGGTGCGTTGTGCTGCGGCGCCGTCGTGTCCGAACCGGGCCAGCACCCGCTCACTCGGCAGTGCCGCGAACGCCCCCAAGGTGGTGATGCCCAGGCGGGGCAGCAGCTGAGACAGCCGCGGGCGGCCCAGCACCCCCACCGGATACGGGGCCAGAAACTCCGCGGTCCGCCCGGCCGGCACCAGCTCCCCGACCTTCCCGGCCCGCACCGCCAGGGCAGCGGCGAACACGGTGTCCGCCGCCCCGGTACGTGATTCGACCCCGGCTCCGGTGAGCACGGTGGTGATGTGCTCCACCAGGGCCTGCTCGCCGCCGAAATAGCGGCGGGTCCGCGAGCTGGCACGGCAATCAGGCCGGGCCGCAGGACTTCCATGTGCGGAGCGACGCGCTTCTCCAGCAGACGCAGCACCGGCTCGAACGCCCGCACCTCCGCCTCAAGGTCCCGGTCGAGCAGCCGCAGCTGCGGACAGCGTCCGGATGCCTGGCGTACCCGCATCCCGCGCTGTACGCCCTGCCGGCGAGCCTCCCTCGAACAAGCCAATACCCGCTCCCGCGCGATGATCGCCACGGGCCGGTCGTGATCCGCGCCCGCGGCCACCACGGGCCAGTCCATCATCCAGATCGCCAGTGCACGCAACGCCAGCTCACCCCGCGGTGACGGGCCGCAGTGGCACCACATTCGCGCCGTCGGCGGCGGGCGCGGAGATCAACTGCACCGAGCCGTCCGGCCCCGGCAGCCACACCTCGGCCTGCCGCGGCTGCGTCGCCGCACCCCGGCCAGCCACCACCAGACGGGCGCGTCGGCCGGCCAGCAGACCGAAGCCGTCCCCGAGCCCGTCCCATCGGGCCTCGGTCACCCGCAGCCGCAGCTGTGCCTCCGGCCAGTCCTGCCAGGTCAGCAGCGTCGTCCTGGAGCGCCGTAGGCGGGCCGCGATGCGACGGCTCGTACGCGACGCCACCTGCCCCACCGGGCCGAGCAGGACCACCGGCGCCGCCTCACAGACCGTCGCCAGCACCTCGGGCCAACGCCCTCCCGGCTCGGGGACGGCCAGCCCGCACGCCAGGTCCAGACCAGCATCCGCTGCCGCGAGCCCACCGAGCTGCGGCAGGCCGACCGCTGCCCAGGCGCCGCCGTCGACAGCGGCCTCCGCGGCCAGCGCGATCAGTAGGGGCAGGTCGCCGCCAGCGCTCACCACCGCACCGCGGGGCAGCACCCCGCCCGGGAGCAGACTGGACAGGGTGCCGGAGTTGGCTCCGGTCGCCTCCGGAGTCCCTCGCTCACCAGGCGAAACGACGCGCATGAACACATGTTCGATTCCTTGGGCGAGAAATGCAAGCGGGTGCACGCCCCACCACTCGCACGAGCCGCGCGCCCGGCTGCGGGTGACGGCCCCCGCGAGAGGAGCGGCGGTTGCGAACGGCCATGCCGCGTACGCCCGTTCGCCTCCCCGAGTCCGAAGTCGCGTGGCGTATGCCGGCCGCCGGCAGCTCCCGTGGTTTCGCGGAGGGGCGGGCGAGCCGCGCGTGCCTCGCTACGCTGCCGCAGTGATCGAGTCCTCCTCGCTGCCCGGCGATCCCACCGAGCTCCGCCTACGGATCTCCTTCGACGACGAACTGTGGGATACCCCGCAGGCCGACACGCTGGAGCGGTGGACCGTCGCCGTCCTGCACCGCCGACGTACACATGACGGCACTCAAAGCCTGGTGGCGGGCAGCGCCTGCCCCACCGCGGGCTGCCCGTCGTGCACGACGGAGGACCTCATCGTCGGGGAGATGACCTTCTACCGGGTGCACCTCGACCGTGGCCGCAACGCCTACTGGGCCATGGAAGAGGAGTCCGAGGACCTGTACGAGACCGCCCAGGTCCTCCTCGATCCCGAGACCGGCTCGTTCACCAGCGAGGTCAGCGAGAGGCTGGAGTACGTCGGCTCCGCCCTGCTCGTCATGGACCGGGTCACCCTTGAGCCACAGTGGCGCGGACACGGCCTGGCCGCTGCACTCGCCATCGAGGCGGTCCACCGGCTCATGACCGGCTGCCGGGCCATCGCGTGCTCGCCCGGCATCACGGACCTCAGCGCTCGTCGTCTGACCGACCGCTCCGAGTGGGACCGCGTGAACACCAAGATCGCCCAAGGGTGGGAAGCCATCGGGTTCCGCCTGTACCGCGACAACATCTATCTCCTCTCGCCCAGCTCGCAGGACCTGGAGGAGCAGCGAGGTGTGCTCCGGGGGCGGCTTGTGGAACTTGGTGCCTCGTGGAGGAGTACGACGTCCGCGCCGTCGCAGGAGTGAGCGGGAAGGGGCGTTTCGCCTAACGAAGGCTCGCTGACCGTAGTTGTCCGTCGACATCGAACCCAGTCCGCGGAGTTCCTTGCCATCCAACACAGTCGTCGCAGGTCACGGCGTTGGCGAGCAGGGGGCGTCCTACCAACTGCCTTGCCAATCAAATTAGTCGCCGCAGGTCAGCGTGGAGTCGACGACTGGGTTCGCTGTCCAAGGACAGTAGTTCGCCGGGGGCAGACAGGAAAGACGCGAGAAAGACTGGCCAAGGCGTGCACAGGCATGTCAACGTAGATCACCTTCCGGTAAAAGCCCAGGTCAGGAAGGTGATTGCCCGTGACCGTGGCTCCTTTGAGCCCCGGATTCTCCACCACCGTCGAGGCCCTGCGGCTGCGTGAGTGGCAGCTTGGTCCCGGCGAGCCCACCATCGTCATGGACCAGTTCACCGCCGAGGACTTCCACCTGGTCGTGGACGACCGGGCAGACGTGCACGTCAATTCGGCCGACGGTCGCTTCTACCTCGGATGGTTTCCACTCGGCCGCCCCGGTACTCATGGGGATGGGTGGAAGATCGCCGTCACCGGTACGGCGAAGGTCCCTGGGTACAGCGTCTCGTTCGACGTGGAGACGCCAGCAGCCGTCGTCGCCGCAGCCGTGTCACGCATCCTGGAGACCTCTCGGCGCGCATGACGTCGACACCCCTGTCGTTCCAGGGCCCGCATCCCTCACCCGTGCTCCGCCGCCCAAGGAGGCTGCCCGTGCCCCGTTCCGAGATGACCGTCGGCGAACTCATCGACCAACTGTCCGCCTGCGACCCCAGCACTCCGGTGCACCTGGCGATCAACCCCTTCGTCCCCATGGCGCACCGCCTGGAACAAGTGGTCCCGGCCACGGACGCGACCGGACGAGCGGTCGTCTATCTCGCGGAGGGTCGGGACGCGGACACCCAGCTCGGCCATCTGCCGCCCGAGGTCGCCGTCCTGCTGGCCTGGCAGGGACCCGTCCAGGCGCCCCCGCGCCGTCCCCGCCGCACCGCCGGCGGACAGTAGATCCCCCACCAGCCGTTGGAGGCGCCCCTGAACCCCGACTTCCCGCTCGACCCATCCACCCCGAACAAGGCCCAGGGCGCGTACTGGGTCGGTCCCCGTCACCTGGCGGGTGACGACGCACGGCTCTACGACGCCGTCGCCGATACGCTCGCCGACCTCGGCTGGACCAGCCTGACGATCCTGCGCGGACGACGGGAGCCGGACGAGGAACCGGAGGACCGCCAGGTCCTGCGCTCCACCGTCCTGCACCTCAGCCCCGACACCCTGCGCTGGGCCCAGTGGGTCCTCGCGGACGAGCCGTTCTACCTCGGGGAGCTGCCGATCGCCTGGCACGTGTCCGCCCGAGCGGACACTGCCAGCCCGCTCGCCCAGTGGTCCGCCTACTTCACCCCCGACGTCCCCGGGGAGGTCATCGTCGACTTCCTCTTCGCACTCGACGCCCGCGAGCAGCCCGCCGAGCAGTTCGCCGCGCCCGAGCTCGTCCTCGACACCGTCACGGCACAGGGCTGGCTCCGCGACATCGACCAGCCCAATGCCGGCGCGATGGACCCGACGTTCACCTCGCACCTCACCCTCGGCGAGGTACCGCCGCTCATCCAGGACGCCGACCCGCGCGCCCTGGATACCGCAGGAGACGAGGCGGGCCCGGCCGGATGGCAAGCGTGGGCCGAGCCGACGCTCGGTGCTCCGTGCCTGTGGGCGGCGTCGTTCAGCGGCAGCGTGCCGCACGACCTCGTCGCCACGTTCGCCGCCTCCCTCAGCTCCACGGCCCCAGTCCTGCGCCGAGTGCTGCCCGAGAGCACCCGAGACCGGCTCCTGCGTGCCCCGGCCACCTGACTTCCGGAAACCGATTGAAGAAATCCCGAGATACAAGTGCTCGACCGTCTTCCGCGCGGCCGAAACCCACGGTGCCCGGTCACCCCGCGAAGGGGGTGACCGGGCACCGTGCTTACCCGCCTCAAGGTGCCGGACGGCTGCGCCTGACGCGCCAAGAGAAAATCCGCCCGCTGGAATCGATAGACACCGTAATCTGATCTGTTCTGCAGGAACTGGTAAGGGAGTTCAGGAAATGAGCGAGACCACCGAGGCGTGGCGGCCGACCGGGCACGGGGCCAATATCGGGCATTCGTCTGCCTGGATGGCCCACCGGAAGGTGGCGCTCGACCTGCACCGGATGCTCAACGAGGGCGACTGCGATCGTGCGCTCATCGATGCCCCGTACACGGTCATGGCGCTACGGCATGTTCTCCGCGGGGTTGAGATGACCCGCAAACACCTAAAGACAGAAGCAGCCCGGGAGTTGCTCAGCGAGGCACTCGCCGCATTCGACCGTGCCGTTCCTGGAGGCGAGAGCGCGCGGGACGTGATCGAGCACTTTGACGAATACGCCATGGGAATCGGCAACCTGCAACAGCCGCAGGTATCAAGGACCAAAGACCGTGTTCCGGACGACGAGTTGTCCGAGGCGTTCAACCACCGACTGGAATGGGAACGCGAGGGCGATACGCGTCGGCCGGTATACGTGGCCGGGCCGTACCGCGTCGACCTTGAGGTGGCCGAGGAGGCCGCCTTTCGCCTCGTCTGCGATGCCTACGAGGCCCTGCGCCTCGATGAAGGAGACCCTGTTCCGCGCGGCTGGACCTACGAGGCGCAGCGCGGTTCGTTGCGCGGCTGATGACAGCGCGGACATGGCCCACTGCATCCGCCGTGACCACCCGTACGAAGGGGCGCCGACCACCATGCGGTGGTCGGCGCCCCTTCGTACGGGTACGTCAGCGGGCCGCTGTGGCCTTGGCGAGAGCCTGATCGAGGTGTCGGTCGACGAGGGCCGGTGAGCCGGAGACGACCAGCAGCAGGCTGCCCTCGCGGATCGCGGTCTGCTTCACCACGGTGTCCCCTGCGCCGGTGGAGAACGTCAGGAGCTGACTCCATCGCTCCTGACCGAGGCGAGGGGCGGTCACCGCCTGCGTGGTCACGTCGACCGCGGTGCCGCCGACGAGGACCTGGTACGAGAGGCAGGCGGCCATGGTGTCGAAGATCTGGGCGGTGCCGACCGACAACTTGCCGGGGGCGTCGCTGTACAGCTCCTCGGTGACCTCCGAGTTGCTGCTGCCAGCGTAGACGAAGGCGGCCTTCGCCCGGTGGGGGAAGTCGAGCGATCCTCCGGTGACCGCGTCGCTGCCCAGGTCGTTCAGGGCGGGGCAGCTCAGGACGGTCACGTCGTCGTGCTGGGCGGAGGCGCTTTGCGGCTTGGGGGTGTAGCCGCTGCCGAGATCCTGCTCGCTCAGCAGGCGTGCGGCCAGCGCCGCCGACGACAGCGGCGTCTCGGACGCCGTGCTGTCGTCCGACGATGTCTTGGCGCGGGCGGAGGACGGGGCGGTGGGCTTCGGCTCGCTGGTGTCGTTGGAGCAGGCGTACAGGCCGAGGGCGGTGGCGGCGACGAGGCCGAGGGCGGTGGTGGTGACGCGAACGCGCATGCGGAACTGACCCCTTGGTGCTGGGCGACGGTTGGTCAGTACGGGCCCGCGGGCCCGGTGGGGTTGTAGGGGTGGGGGGGTCAGTGCCCGAGGTGGCGCAGGCAGTCCTCGAATGTGGCGTGCGTCGCGTCCGCTGGCGCGGCGTGCCGGTTGTACCAGGCGGTGTCGAGGCGCGTCTCGTGCTGCTGGTGGCCGGCTCGGCAGCGCAGCCAGATCTCGTCGCGGGTCGAGAGGACGAGCCAGTCCCGGTATGCCCCGCAGGTCGCGCACGTGGCCATCTCGCCGTCGATGACGAGCGGCTGGGTCCAGGGCATCATCCGCCCGTCCAGCTGATCGTGGCTCGCCACCCGCAGGTCCGGGGGAAGGAAGTCGTCCACCACCGCGGCCGTCTCCTCTGCTGAGATCGCGGCCCGGATCCGTTCCGCCTCGGGCGGCACCCAGCTCTCCAGCCCCGCCCACATCTGATCGTGCACGCGGCGCATCTGCTCGGTGTCCGCTCCGCGACGGCGGCGTATCCGCTCAAACAATCTGGTGTTCTCCTTCGTCTCGTCCAGCACGCGTCATGATCGTGCCCCACGTCCTCGCCTGCTTCAATTCACACATTCCACAGTCACCTCCGTCCGCGCCGGGACCCGGACCCCCGTGACGCCTGCTGCCCCGTACGGCGTCCCGACTCGTCCGGCTGAGAGGCGCCGCTGCCCATGGTGCTGGTGTCGGCGGGCAGGCCCGCAGCCCGGCGCAGGCGCCAGACCAGGACGTCGCTGACGGACTCGGCCGTGCCCAGTTCCCGCCGTGCGGCGGCGTCGGCCAGGAGAGTGGCGGGATCGTGGCCGGCGGTTTCGGCGTCGGTGAGGGTGGCGGCGAGCGCGTACCAGCCGGGCTCGGCGAGGATCTGCTCCGCCAGCTCCGGCAGTGCTTCGCGCAGGACCGTCGTCTGCCGCTGGAGGAGGGGGCGCCCGAGGTGCCGGCCGCGTTGGTAGAGGGCGCCGAGTGGCTGGGCAGCGGCCAACTGGTAGGCGGCGCGCAGGTGTTCGGCGGCCTTTCGGGCGGCGGCGGCCTGCTGGGAGTGGCCCTTCTTCGCGTGCCAGTGGGCGGTGGCGGTGATGAGGAAGAACAGCATGTCGATGGCCATCGCGGTCGTGGCGCCGTCCTCGCCCCGGCCGAGGGCGGGGCCACTGCGGACGAGGTCGCGGGCGGCCTCGCGCAGCGCCTGGTCGTGGCCGCGCTCGGCCCGGACGTGGGAACGGGAGGCACGCTCGAAGATGAAGGCGGCCTCGCGCAGTTCGGCTCGGGTGTGGGCGGCGGACGTCTTGGCCAGGGCGTCCAGGACCTCGCCGGCGGAGGCGATGTGGGCGGCGGCGACCGCGTCGTCGTCATACTCGATGACGAGTACGGCCTGCCATGCCGCTGCGGCCGTACGACGGCGGGCCGCCGACGGTCCGCCCGGCGCCGTACGGTCCTTCGGACCGGTGGGTACGGCGTCCTGGTCGGGGCGGTCGGCGGACCAGCGTTCCCGGATCCGGGGCAGTGACAGGTCGGGTGCGAGGCGCGCGCCGGGGTAGAAGACGGGTTCGCCGTCCTTGTTGCGGTCGTCGGGCAGCGCGACCTTGTAGCCGAGCAGGTCCCCGGAGGGGGCGAACCGCTTGCGGATCAGCAGGCCGGCGGCGGCCAGCCGGTCGAAGAACTCTTCCTCGCCCGTCGCGCCGGCCACCGCCCGCCGTACGCTCTCGCGCAGTTCCTCCCGGGCGGTGCGCTCGCGGCCCTGGCGCTCGGCCTTGTGGCGTTCGGCGCTGGTGGGCCGCTGGGCGGCGGTGCCGTCACCAGGGGCGACCTGGTGGAGGCCGAGTTCCTTCTCGATGAGGCGGCACTCGGCCTGGGCGCGTTTGCCGGAGCGGAAGTCGTCGGGCCGGGAGCCGTCCTCGCAGACCAGGGTGGCGACGATGTGGATGTGGTCGTCGGCGTGGCGTACGGCGGCCCAGCGGCAGCCGGGCTGCCCGTCGCCGGGGTCGATGCCGGTGGCGGCCACGATCCGCCGGGCGATCTCGCCCCATTCCTCGTCGGACAGGATCCGGTCGTCCGCCGTCGCGCGGACGGAGGTGTGCCAGACGTGCTTAGCGGGACGGGCGTGCTTCGGCAGTGCCATCACGGGCTGGTCCAGGAGCTGCTGGAGGTCTTCGAGGGCGGCGTTCGGGTCGCGGCCGGGATCGGGGGCCATGCCGTCGAAGGAGGCGACGAGGTGGGGGTCGGTGTGGTCCTCGTACTTGCCTGTGTCGTAGAGGTATTTGAGGAGACCGAAGGTCTTCGATCCGGTGTCGTTGACGCTGGGGATCACGCGGCACGCTGTTCGATCAGGCGGGCGGAGGCATCGCGGACGCTCTCGGCGGCACGGCGGACCGCGGCGATCGCCGCTTCCAGCTGGGGTGCTTCCGCACCGGAGTTGAGGGCCTTCACGGCCTGGTTGAGGTTGCTGCCGGCCCAGCCGAGCTTGCGGCGGCTGTCGAACAGCGCGGTGATCACTTCGCGTTCGTCGGCGATCTCGGCGCTCGTGCGGTCGAGGTCACGGGCTGTGGCGAGCGCGGCGCGGGCGAGGAACCCGGCGACGGACAGGTTGCACCGGGCGGCGGCGGACTTGATCAGCGCGAACTCTTCCTCGTTGAAACGCGTGTTGGGCTGGTGCAGGCGCTTCGTGGCGCGCGGCTGACGCGGACGCTGACGAGCGCGGTCAGCACGCTCACGGCGGCTGCGGCGCTCGGTCGGCTTCTCCTCCTTGCCCGGCTTCGATCCGCCCCCGGTCGAAGCCTCCCGGACCTGCGCCCCCCGGTGCAGGTCCTCCCCGTCCCCCTCGGGGGCGGGGTTGGCGGAAGCTACGCTTCCGCCCCAACTTGCTCGCCCTGAGACCGAGTTGGAGTCGGGATCAGGTTCCGGGGTGGTGCCGTTCTGGGCGGGGTTCGTCATCGGGTTTCGGGCCTCATGGTTCGGGTGCGGTGCTGGATGGTCGCCGCCAGCGCGACGACGTCGGCCGGTCCCAAGAGGACGCGGACAGGTCCGTCGGGCCGGTCCTGGACGAGCCACTGGCGGTTCGGCGTGAAGACGGCAGTGTGCAGGAGTCGCCGGCGGACCAGGACGTCCGCCCAGGCGCCGGCCTCGGCGGCGTTGGGCTCGGATGAACGAGAGGGAAGCGGAATCATGGCGTGTCTCCTGGAGCGGGGCGGTGGCCCGGCACGGAGCCGGGTCACCCGTTGCGGGTAGGGGTGTTGAGCTGGGGTTTGGCCGGTTCAGCCGCACTCGGGGCAGCGCCCGACGTGGCTGTTGAGCGCTCGGGCCATCCGCTGCTTCGTCGAGGCAGCTTGCTTTGCGCTGGACTTCGCCGCCGGCCTGCCCTCGTGCCGCTTGGAGTGGGCGAGCATGAAGCCGATCTCCCGCTCGTACTCCGCGCGGACGGTGTCGAACTGGTGGCAGGTCTTCATCGGGCGGTGCTCCTTGTCTTGGTGGTGCCGTCGCTCCGCAGTTCCTGGAGGACGAGGCTCAGCCGGTCGTTCCGGCCGCCCTTCAGGCCCTCGCGGCGGAGGATCTCCCGCAGCTGGACCCGGGTGACGGACTCGTTGCCGTCCCGTTCGAGCAGGGCGGGGACGTGGGGGCGGACCTGCAGGACGAGCTGGTCCACCGACTGCTCCGGCTCGCGTGGCGGGCGCTGTGTCTGCGGGGTGCGGGACCGGCCGCGCTTCCCCTTGTTCTTCGTCCTGGTCTTCGCGGTCGTCTTCCGCCGGAGGGGGACCTTGTGTCCCCGGTCCCCGGTGGGCTCGGTCCCCGTGTCGGTCGGTCCCCGGTCCCCGGTGGGCTCGGTCCCCGTGTCGGTCGGTCCCCGGTCCCCGGTGGGCTCGGTCCCCGTGTCGGTCGGTCCCCGGTCCCCGGTGGGCTCGGTCCCCGTGTCGGTCGGTCCCCGGTCCCCGGTGGGCTCGGTCCCCGTGTCGGTCGGTCCCCGGTCCCCGGTGGGCTCGGTCCCCGTGTCGGTCGGTCCCCGGTCCCCGGTGGGCTCGGTCCCCGACTCGGCGGCGCTCGGTCCCCGACGTGAATCAGGGCCCTGAGCAGGCACTTCTCGCGTCAGGCGCTCAGTCCCCACGCCTCGGGCGTCCCCCTCCGAGGTTTCCGGATTGGCGGGACCGGTCCCCGGGACCGCGCCTGCTTCTGGGACCTCGGTCCCCACCCCGGTCCCCGCCTCCTCGCCTTCGGTCCCCGCGCCTGCCGACGCCTTCGAGTCCGCAAACTCGGTCCCCGGTCCCCTCGGGGCGCTCGGTCCCGTGCCCCCGTCCGACTCGTCGGGACCGTGGGGACCGGCTACGGGGACCGGCGCCTTCGAGGCTGACTGCGAGGGGACCGTGGCTGCCGTTGCGGTGCTCTGTACCGGGGACCAGGGCGAGGGCAGCGGGATCGTAGCGAGCGCGAGGGCGTGCCGACGGGCGGCGAGCTGGTCGAGCAGCTGCGCGCGCTGGAGGGGGTCGGTGCCGACCGAGGCCCTGCCGACCGCCTTCGACAGGCGCCGCGTGAGCCGACGGCCGCGTCGGCTCCGCTGCTGCGCGGGTGTGCGTTCGGCGAGGCGGGCGGCGAGGGCGACCGCGCGGGTGGTCGCCCGATCCCGGGTGATCTGCGCGGCGTCGCGGTCTCGCGCGGCGATGCCGAGGCGGGACAGGAGCCGCTCGCGTGCCTCCCGGCCCAGGACGGCGATCAGCCCGTGGGAGGCGGCGCCCGGGGTGCGCAGGCGCAGCTCGATCCCCATCGCGAGGTGCCACAGCATCGCCGCCATGACTGGCCCGACGAAGGCCCGGACGGTGCCGCCGACAGGACCGCTCTCGGCATAGGCGGGAATCACCTGCACTCCGGTGATCACCCAGACCAGGGTGCCCGGCATGCCGGGGGCGCCCTGAGTGGCCAGGTTCTGGCGTGCCATCAGCGCGGTCGCGAAGAGCGCCAGCTCGGCTGCGGCGAACATCCCGGCCCGCTCGGCGGTGCCGGCCATATCGAGGAAGTCGGCCGCGAAGCGCCACGAGGTGTCGGCGCTGTAGGCGGTGCAGCCGAGGGCAGCAAGGGCAGCGACCTTGACCGCCGGACCGCCGAGACGTTTCTGCGTGCGCGTACCCCGGCGCCGGATCGTCCAGGCGGCCAGCACCAGCACGAGGGCAGCGGGCACGCCGGCGTCGAGGAGGAGAGGGAGGTCCGGAGCGGCGCTGAGGGTGAGGACGGGGTGGATCATGCGGCCTTTCCGAGAGAAGCGGGCGCCGGAGTCGACGCCGCCGGGCGGGCTACCGGCTGCTGTGTGCCAGGTGCGGCGGGCGCGGGGCTGCCTGCTGCCGGATTGGTCGTCTTCCGCTTCTTCTTGGGCCGCGGCACGCCGTAGGTGCGGTCGCGGTCGAAGACCTTGTTGGCGGCCTGACGGAGCAGGTCTCGGGCGTGCTTGTGGCTGATCTGCAGGGCGGCGGCGAGCCTGCCGGGCCGCCAGCCGCGTACGTAGGCATGGTCGATGACGACCTGCCGCTCGACCTCGGTCAGGTGTACGTCACGTCCCTGGAAGAAGGCCGTCACGCGCCGGTAGTCGAGACGCTTGGGCAGGCCGTCGTGCAGAGGGCGCCGCTCGGCTTCGGTGAGGCCGCCCCAGACGCCTTCCTTGAGGACGTTCTCCAGGGCGAAGTCGAGGCACTCACGGCGTACCGGGCACCAGCCGCACAGCTCCTTCGCCTCCGCGATGTCCTCGTGGTCCCGGGGCCCGGGGAAGAAGACGGCGTCGGCGTCCTCGACGTCCATGCCGTGGCACGCTCCGCGGGTGTGCCAGCTGGTGTCTCCGATGCCGCGCAGGCCGGTGGCCGGCGCGTCGTGGGTGGTGATGTGGCGCAAGGCGATCTCCGATGTGCTGCCGCGGCGGCCGACCGGGGCGGTGCTCGGCGGGCGCTGCGTCGGGTGCCGGCTGCGGTGCGCGGGCGTGCGCCGCAGCCGGGGCGGGACGGTGATGTTGGGAGGCGGTGCAGCGGACGGGATGTACGCGCCGGATGCGCTGGTCAGGCCATGGCGGGCTGTTGAGCCTGCTGGTCCTGCTGGGCGGCGGCGAGGTCGATGCGGCCGGGGTGCGGGGTGGCACGCGGGGCAGTTCCGCGTACCCCGTCGTCGGGGCCGATCCGGCGGCGCCGACAGGGCTCACCGGGCTGGGCCTTGCACCATTCGCAGCGCACGCTCAGGGCGTCGGGCTCTCCTAGAGCGATGGCCATTTCACGGGCTGCCCGGCCGGGCCGGTAGGGCGCGAGGGCGGCTCGGGCAGCGGGCGGGATGCAGGAGCCGACCCGCTCCAGCATCGTCTCCAGCTCCGGGTCGGTCCCCTCCCGACCGCTGGTGATCGCCCGTGCCTGTGCGGGCTCCGCGAGGCCGGCGGCGACGGCGCGGCGCATGCCGACCAGCTCGGCGGTCCAGGCGACTTGGTCGTCCGGATCGGCGGACGGTGTCGGGTCGGAGTGCCGGGCCAGACGGTCGCGCCGGTAGCTCTCCCAGGGCCGGACCACGTCCGCGGGCAGGATCTGGTACGGCGAAGTGCGGATGTGCTGGCGGGCGGCCACGCGGGCGTCCCAGCCGTACGGGGTGGCCATCGGCACGTCGCCGAGCAGCTCGTGCCACTGGGCGAGCTGGTCGCGGGCTTCGCCCTGGTCAGTGCGGATGGTGCGGGGGTCGAGTCGGCCGAGGTAGGCCAGCAGGGCGGCGGTTTCGCGGCGGTCCACGGTCAGACCTCCGTTCCGGTCGGCTCGTCGAGGGCGGCGAGAAGGGCAGCGGTGTGGGCCTCGGTCCGCGTCATGCCGCTCGGCGCGGAGGAGCTCTTGCCGGGCCCGGCGTAGAGGTTCGGGCGGCTGGGGGCGTGCTCTCGGGCGATCCAGGAGCGCCAGTCGGCAGCCCAGGCTTCCGCCGGCCTCGGCTCGAAGCCGGCGCGGTGGGCACGCCACTTCGCGTCGGCCGTCTGCAGGCCCTGCTCGCCGAGGCGGTCGAGGTGTCCCTGCTGGCGGGCCCAGGTGTGGGTGGCTGGGTCGACCTGCCACTCGGCAGCCGAGGTGACGGCAGCACCACTGCTGTACCTACGGTTCAAATCCGGTTCACTACGGTTCTGTGTGCCGGTTTCCGGTACATCGCTGTGCCGGTTTCCGGTACGTCGACGTGCCGGTTTCCGTCGGGACCTGCCGGTTTCCGGTACTGCCGGTTTCCGGGCCCTCGCGGGTGATTCCGGCACCTCACGGGGGCGGATTCCGTACCGCCGCAGGGCCGAGATCCGGAGCGCTGGGGCGGCCTCGGGCCCCTCCTCCGGCGCCTGGTCGGCTTCCTCGTCCTCGGCGGTCTGCACCGCGGCCTCGGCGGCGAGGGGTAGGCGGTAGACGGTGCTGCGCTGCGGGCCGGTGAGGTCGTCGAGTTGCTCCAGCTCACCGGCGTGGACCAGGCGGTCGATGGCTTCGCGCACCGTGGAGACGGAAGCGCGCGTGCGCTTGGCCAGGCTCGACAGCGAGGCCCAGGAGACGTACTGCTCGTCGGCCACCCGGTCGGCAATCGACAGCAGGACCAGACGCGCGGTCCCCCGGCTGGTGCTGTGCTCCCACACCCACTCGCGGGCTTCGCTGCTCATCGGCCGCTCCCGGTGAGCAGGCGGGGCCGACGGCGCACCGGGGCCGGGATGGTGTGCTCCGGTTCGGGGCGCTGAGGCGCCGAGGCGGAGGTGGCTGCCGCGCAGGCCATGCGGTTGGGCCTTTTGCGCAGGGCAGGAGGCATGTAAGAATCCCCTTTGCAGTGTTGCCACGCTGACGCGCCCCGTGGAAGGGATCAGCGTGGTGAAGGTGGGCAATCTCCGCCCTTGCCGGGGCGAGTTGCCGTTGAGCGTTCGGCGTCCGGGAGTTAGCGCTCCCGGGCGCCGCCGCTGTATGCGGACCTACAGCTCTGGTCGGTACCTGCCGTGCTCCTCACGCTCGTGGGCCCGGGCGGCGGGGTGCCTGGGGGACGACGAACATACGCACGGACCCGTGTCAAGATCCAGAGTTGGTTCTTAATCCCTGTACTAGTTGCAGAGAGCGACGGGGAGCCTCACTTTTGCGCTGGCCCGGAAGTGCCGACTCGTGCCGCCATATAGACCCTTTGGGAAATTGGCCCCTTTTATTCCACTCTGCCAGGCGTTCGGCGCTGGACTGGACGGTTGCGAGTCATCAGGCAGCACCCCTGTGGGTGGGGTTGCGGCGCGGGGCTATCCCCGCGCGGCCCCGACAGGGTGCGGCCGTTGATGAGGGTGGGGCCGAATCCGTAGTCTCGTCGTCGGCAACGGCTGGGTACCGAATCCGGTGGCGCGTTGCGCAGGCGGCGACGGCGACGCAATATGCATGGAGGGTCCTTCCGGAGGCTCGCACCGTAGAGAGCTGGAGCCGGCCAGCAGGTGCGATACGGGAACGTACGCCAGTTGCGTAAATGTATCAAGCCTGGGCTACAGTTGCTCTAGAGGACGCCCCCACCAGCCCGATCGCCACCCTGCAGGAGTTCATGTGTCCCCACGTCAGTTCGACGGCAGCCGCATACGTGCTGTCCGGCGTGGCAAGGACCTCCATCAGAAGGAATTGGCCGAGATGGTGGGCGTCAGCGCCCCCACAGTCGCGCGATGGGAGAGCGGCCAGGACTTCCCCAAGGGCGAGAAGCTCCCCGCGATTGCAGCGGCGCTCGGTCAGCCGCTTGATGTCCTTTTCCCCCACGACGGTCCGCCGGACCTGCAGCTCCTGCGCTGCGACGCCGGCCTCAGCGTGGCGCAGGCCGCTGCGATCATCGACGCGAGCCGCGTGCCGGTGAGCAACGCGGAATCCGGCCGGCGCCGGCTCAGTGATGCTTACGTGCAGCCGCTTGCACAGGCGTACGGGGTGACCAAGGAGGAATTGCTGGCCGCCCAGGACTGCTCGTTCGGGCTTCGCCCCCGGGGCTCGCGTGACGAGCGGGCGTCCGCACCTCGCACGGTCGGGGAGAAGATCAACTATCTCCTGCAGCACGGGTACGTTGGTCAGGAAGCGCCCTCTGATGAGGAAATTGCGCGGATCGTCAATGAGTATGCGGGCGTGGCGGCCGTCACCGCCGACGGCATCGCCGCCCTTCGCGCGGGTGCCACAACCGAGGCTTCTGATGTGGTGCGTGCTGGCCTGGCCCAGGCCCTCCAGGTCGACGCGGCCCTCTTCGAGGACGATGCCGAGGTCGACCCTGCGGCCCGCGAATTCCTGGAGGGACTCCGCTTCCTCGGCTCGATTCACCGAGGGCAGATCCTTGGCCTGGCTGCCCGTGGCAGCAGCAGGGGTCTGTCCGCCGAGATGATGGCCCACATCAACGAGCTCGTCGGAGAGCTGAAGCACAAGCTGCCAGAGGCGCAGGATGGGGAGTGACGCCGTCGGCGAGTAATCCTCGTGGGCTTGGATGTCTGAGGCATTTTCGCTCTGCGGGCTTAAGGAGAAGAAGCGGGAGGAGATCCGCGCGAGGAACGAGCTCACCCGGGCGAAGGCCCTGGCCGAGGCCACCGCCGCCGAACAAGCAGCCGCACCCAACCGCCCGGCAGGCTCTGGCAGGTGGCCCGCGTCTTCCGCCTTCGCGTCGACCAGGCCCTGGTCAAGCTCGCCGATGAATATGACGTCACCGCGACCGTGGGCTTCAGCACCGGCGATCCCCGGTACGCCGGCGGTGTCCCCCTCGTCGATGACGAGGGCGTCCCAGTCGCCGTCTTCGGTCCTGACCCCGGGCGTGTACGCGGTGAGACGTTTCCTGCTGCTGGCCGGACTGCTGCTGATCTTCCTCGGCAGGGCCGACCAGCGCCGGTTCTAGAAGGGCAGTCGTCTTCGTCGTCCTCCGCGTTCGCCTCACCCTGGGCGGGGCAGTGGCCGGTCAGGGTGGTGAAACCAGCGCGTCCACTGAGTGGTCTGGACTCGGGCCAGGGGACCGGCTCCCGGGTCCGGTGAAGCCCATAGTCATCGCCAGATGTGGGGCTGGGCTGGCCTCTACCCTGGTGCGGTGAGTCAGTATTCGATGTCAGCCACGGATGTAATCGCGCTTGTGGAGCGGCTCGACGCCCACGGCGTGGATGCGTGTATCGGGGGCGGATGGGGCGTGGATGCGCTGCTCGGGGAGCAGACGCGAGACCATTCTGACCTTGACGTTTGGGCGCCGGCCGCACACCTTGAGCAGTTGTTTGTCGCGTTCGCGGAGGCTGGTGTCGACCGGCTCTTCCCGTGGCCTGGCGACAGGCCGTGGAACTTCGTCTTGCACGACGGCGTTCGGTTGCGGGTCGACTTGCACCTCTACGAGCCGCTCGCGAACGGATCGCTGCACTACGGATCCGTGGTGGATGGCGGCCCTTTCCCGGCTGAAGCACTCGCTGGACACGGTTCGATTGCCGGGACTGCGGTGCGGTGCGAGTCGGCCGAGTGGGCGGTGCGCTGGCATACCGGCTATCCGGCTCGTGATGTCGATCGCCACGACGTGCCCTTGCTGTGCCAGCGGTTCGGGATCCCCTTCCCTGCAGGCTTCGGGCCGCTTGAGGAGCGTTCCCCGAGCGGCCCGGCGTAGACGAGCGGATGGTCTGGGTGGTACACCGGCCGCTCGGGCAGAAGCGCGCGAGAGTGGTTCAGCCAGCCATGATGGCAGCGCGGGCACAGGTCCCCCAGCGATCACAGAGCGTCGCAACTCCATGATCACTGTGACCTGTGCCCGTTCTGCAGCCGATGTCCTCCAGCGTGCCTCTCCGCGCAACCTTTAAGACGCCGTAAGGTCCACGCCGAGCAGCTCGGAGAGAGTGGCCACCGTCTGCCGGGGGTCCTGGTTGTGCACCCCCGCGAGGCCGAGCTGCTCCGCTGCCCGAACATAACCCTCGGTGTCGTCGACGAAGATGCACTCCTCGGCCGGCAGACCCATGAGTTTGAGCGTGATCTCGAAGAGCTCGGGGTCAGGCTTGCGCAGCAGGTGCTGCTCGGAGATCACTACGACGTCGTACAGCCGCTCAAGCTCGTAGCCGTCGTACAGGTCCCAGGGCGCGAGCCCTACGGAGTTGGACAGGATGCCCACCTTGATGCCGGCTCGCCTCGCCGCAGCAGCCGCATTGATGATCAGCGGCTCAGGACGCAGACCGCCGAAGATCCGGCCCATCAAGTTGTCGGGGGAGACGCCGAGCTTCTTGCCCGCGATGGTGTTCCACTCGGTCTGACTGACCGCGCCACGCTCAAGATCGCTGGTGAGCCGGACGCCCTCTTCGTCCTTGTACAGCGCGGAGATGCATGCACCCTGCGGGAGTCCCTCACGCTGCTCGAAGGCGAGCACCACGGGCAGCAGGGGGGTGGTGAGAACGCCCCCGAAATCGAGGATAAGACCGGAGCGGTTGGACATGCGGGAACTCCATTGCTGAGATTTCGACGCCAGTCCAGACCGGCCGGCGTCACGGCCCGGCTACAGGTGGCGACGGCGGTATCTGTGCGTCGCAGGCCGGGGTGTACTTAGGGGCGGAGCAAGACCTACCAGTCCGCATGACCGACGGTACCAGCTCATTTCATACAGTAGATGGTGCTAAATCTCACTTGCGGACGCGCCATCAAGATCGCTATGCCGCATGGCTATGTGTGCCGGGCAATGAGGTCTGAACCGATAAATCAGCCTGTGAAGCTCATT
Organism: Streptomyces sp. GQFP; assembly: GCF_021545335.1. Lineage (GTDB taxonomy): Bacteria > Actinomycetota > Actinomycetes > Streptomycetales > Streptomycetaceae > Streptomyces. Next base: position 7,299,276 of record NZ_CP089312.1, read on the forward strand.
GCAGGCTATCGGCCTGGTTCGGATTCCGCCTCTGCGGAGTGCAGGAGAAGCTCCCGAGCTTGATCGGTGGTGATGTGCGAGTAGGCCGTGCTGACCCGCGCTAGCCACGCCGCTTCGCTATCGGTGTCAACGAACGGTTTCGCTCTCAATGTAGCAGCGGCATACGGATTGGCTGGCGTGGTGTCAGCGGCCTGGAGTCCGGCCTTAATCCAGTACGCTTCCGCAGCCGGCTCAGGGTCGGGGAGCGAGGCCGTGATGTCCTCGGCGGCGAACATCAAGTCTCGTGGAGCGTAATAGCGCAGTCTCTCGCAGGCGTCAGCAATATCCTGGGTCCATCGGTCCAGGCGGACATCGATGGGGACGCGTATGTGCATGAGTTCCACGAGGCGCCGTCCGGGCGGATACAGGCTCGTCCCGGGAAAAGCCTCCACCAGGTCAAACCAGAGTGGATAAATCCTGTAGAGGGTGCGCCACGTCTTCCACTGGGCCGCCGCCGCGCTGGTGGTGGGAATGCTCGCACCTACGGCAACCATCAGGAACAGCAGATCCATCCATATCGCTGTGGCGTCTACGAGGAGCTGCACTGTGGATGGGCTTAGTGGGAAGGCTACCGCAGTCCAGAGGATGGTGATACGGGCCAAAGTGTGGGTCAGTCCCATCCACATCGAAATCCCCATCAAGCCCAGTCCCACGCGCATGCTGGTGCTCTCGGCCTGTCGCGCCGCCCTCGTCCACTGGTAGCCGCAAATCGCGGTCGTGACAAGGGGGAAGAAGTAGAAGACGGTCATGTAGACCGCGACTCCCCATTCTCCAGCGTGGTCGATGAGGAAATTTTGGCTCGGCGTGGGTCGGTCCACCACGGTGAAAAATAGGACCGTGAGCAGAGTGACGCCTATCGCCCCGGCCTTATAGGATGCACGGGCGACCCAGCGGGAGACCGCTACGTGCCGGGGGACGACTGTCTCCGAGCTTTTCCCGTAGCTGGTGGCGACGTACGTCAGGGCCGCGATGATCGATGCAGTGCTAGCGAAGTGCCTGAGTAGGGCACTCAGGTCCACCACGGGAATACGATCTAGCGCATCCATTGCTGCTGGCGTGTAGAGCCACAGGGCTACAGCGAATCCCGCATAGCCGCCCCAGAGCGCCCTGCGGTGAGAGTCGCCGTACCGAACTGCAGGGAATCGCCATATGGCGATGACGGTCATCACTGCCGCAGTCAGGTATGTAAAGTAGTCGAACATGCAACCAATTACTATCTGTGCTGGCTGCACGTTTTGCCGATCCGTAAGGATGACTGACTGCAGCATTAATTGCCAGTGGGAAGACTATTCGGTGCGGCGAAAGTCGCGAGGTCGGGATTTTCACCTCGGCGGGCGGCACCCAATCGTGGTTAGCGTCGGCGCCGCGGTGGAGCAACTGGGTGAACAAGTGAAGACTCCAGGAGACTAACCATGTCATCTCCTGTGATCGATTGACGACGCGCCAACCGTTTTATCAATGAGGCTGAAATCTCCGCCTGCTTTTCCTCGGGGCTGTCAAAATCTACGCGCCCTTGGACCAGAGCCGACGGGAAACGTCGAAGCACTTCCTGGCGGATACGTTCAGGGACGTATCGCTCGATTTCGGCAGCCGTCAGGGATGTCCCGTGGTCCAGCCATTCGTGCGCGAGCTCATGGAGAATGATGTGCTCGGTGTGATTGCGACTTGAACGGCGGCGATAGAGAATGATTGTGACCTCCGGCGCTTTGACTCGAAGACCGCATGCTGTGCCCAGGCCGCCGTCGGGATCGTCCAGTGGCACTAGCCGAATCTGGCGACCCGACACGCCCTCCATGTTCCGCACCAGCGCCTCGACGCTGAAAGGAGCGGGGATAGGGAGATCGGCGAGCAGTCTCTCGCATTCTTTCACGAGTGCGCGCTGTGAGGGGTCTCTACGCCAGCGCATGGTCGCTCCATTGAAATGCCAGTGAGGTGTTCGCTGCCAGTCCCATCCCGATACTCGCTAGTAGCCAGGAGCTTGTGCTTGAGGCGTGCGGCGGTCGGCCAGCATGGCCTGTTTGCTGATCGTACAAGGCGGAAAGCGTGATCCATATAGACTGGGGTGTTGTGAAGGTCACCCGTGCGCAGTAATCTCACAATCTGGATTCCAAGATCGAAATTAAGCGGCGACGTCTTACCTTGCCTTAACCTCGATCTTTACTGACAGTCCGTCGGTTTTCCTGGCGGGCCGTTTCGGCCCTGAGGGCTGACCGTGGCAGGGCTGGGCCCCGGCTGTCACGCCGGGTGGGCGCCGGGTTCCACGGCTCCGGTGGGGTGGTGCGGGTCGCAGGGGCGCGAAGGTGCTGGTTAGCCAGTATTCGGGAGAGCAAGGAGCCGGTCGAGGGCGTCTGTGATCACATCGGTCCAGGGCCAGTTCGCCGCGAGGCGGAGGATGCGGCGGCGTCCGGTGGTGACGAGTCGGCCGGCTATGGAGAACAGGCGAAGCCGCAGGCGGCGGGGTTCCCAGCGGCGGGCTTCGCCGGAAAGGGGTTACGCAGGCCGGTGGCGCGGACGGCGCGGATGCGGTCCTCGGCTCGGGCCTGCGGCGGTGCTTCGCTTTCAAGGCGCCGCGATCATGGGCAAGACCAACACCCCGGCGTACTGCCAGGACCTGCACACGGACAACAGCCAGTTCGGCCCATGCTCAACCCGCACGACCCCAAGCGCACCGCCGGCGGTTCCTCCGGCGGCCCCGCCGCCGCAGGTGTGGCTCGTCGCCCCGAGTAACCGCAGCCGTTAAAAGGAGCGCGGACCGCGGGGGAGTGCTCACCGTTGCTGGGCCAGGGTAAATAGCCGATGGGCGGCTTTCGCCCACGCACCCTCGGCATCGGGACCTGCGTAGTGCGTTTCCAGTTCGGCCACGATGGCCGCGCCCTCAGCGAAGCGGCCAACGGCGAGATCCATCCACAGCAGAAGCAGGCGGTTGTTCGGGATACCGGCGCCGGCCTCGGCGACCAGATAGGCCGCCCATGCCGCCTTCGTCAGCTCAGTGTGGGGAGGAGGAAGCTCATCACCCACGATCCGCAGCAGAGCGCCGGTGCGCTGGAGCGCGGCCAGTGACGCTGCGTCGGCCAGGGCCGGAGTGGCGTCGCCCAGCAGCGACAGGGCATCGGCCTGTTCCAGTTCGTGCCACGAGCGCCACTGTGCCCGCACCGCCTCGCCGGCGTCCAGGGACGTCGTGCCCTCAGTGCAGCCGTGCGCGAGATAGAGGTGGACCCTCTCCGTGCTCGTGGCGCGTGCTGTGACGACGGTCCCGAGGGGGTGCCACCATTGCGCCGTCAGGCCGGTCTCCTCGGCGAGTTCACGACGGGCGGCCTGCGCCGGCTCCTCGCCGTCGTCGACCAGGCCCCCGGGCAGATCGGTGATCGTGCCGTGCAGGTAGTGATGCTGGGTGACCGTCGCGACCTTGTCTCGCCGGACGGCAAGAACGCGGACTGAGTCCGGGGCGGCGACATGCGGATAACCCACCGTGGCACCGTCGGGCCGTACGGCCTCATCCACGGTCAGGCGGATGCGATCCTGAGGGCCGCCCGCGTGTAGGACCCGGCTACCGCGTTTGTGCCATCGTCCGTCACCGCTCATGCGCTGGACTTTACGTGCCGCCGGTGATCACCGTGGCGCTCGGTGCGCAGTTCGTGGTGTGGGCTCTCCTCCTCGGGGCTCAGTGCCCCTGCGGTGCGGGGAGCGTCGCCCGGCGGTGTCACAGCGGCAGTCCGGTGTGCTGCTCGGCGAGCGCCTTCGCCGCCTGCTCGTTCGTGGCCAGCAGGCGGGTCGGTTCTTCGTCCCGCAGATGTTCCGTCAGCACCACCTCCCACAACTCCGCCCGGCCGTCCGGACCGTCTACGTAGCGGTCGGACAACTGGTACCAGTGGAGGAGGAGCTGGGCGGTAGCGCGGTGTGGGCGTGGGCTGGCGAGGCGCCGCAGGTCGAGGTGGTGGTGGCTGTGCGCGTCTCGGATGCTCTGCCGCAGTTCCTCCGGTACGGCGTCGGGGTTGCCGGCCCGGCCCAGGAGTTCCTCCAGGTCCTCGCCGCATGAGGGGCTCGGGGGCAGCGGAGCGCCCCAGCCTGGGGGCGGCCCGTCCTTGAGGGTGCCCGCGAGGCGCCGTGCCCATCGGTCGTCGCGTGCTGCCTCCAGATCCTCGGCATCGATCGGAGTGCTGCCTTCGGTGCCGTCCAGGTCGACGATGTATCCCGCCGGACCGGTCAGCTGCTGTTCTTCGTCGTCGACGATCCAGCCGAGGTCCTGGACGTAGCCGCGCCGGCCGGTGAAGTCGCCGGCCACGACGTGGACGCGCTGGTAGATAGCGAAGCCTCTGCACTCCGCGCTGAGGACGGAGGCGACCGCGCCCGCGGCCCAGTGCGTGCAGACTTCGAGTGCGGGGTCCGGGAGGCCGCCCGCGATGCCTCGGCTCATGCCGTCCCACCGGGGCTCCGCCACGGCCACCCGACTGCCGAACAGTTCGTGCCCGCTTTGCCGGAGCGTGCCCCCGGCGGAGGACGCTCGGTTGCGGCGCCGGACGGGTGCGTCGGGATCCCAGGTGCGGTTCAGCCATCGCCACCGGTCCAGTACCGCGTCTCCTGTTCCTGCCGTGGTCTCGGTCAGGGCCTGGGCGGCGCCGGGCACGGTGTCCTCGACCAGGGAGATGACGCGTTCGTCATCGTGTAGCCACCACAGCACCGATGACCATGGCACCGTGTCGGTCTCGGTGCCGGTGCGCAGGTGCAGGGCGTAGAGGACCGTGGCGATGATGTCACGGATGGCGACGTCATCCCAGCAGTCCTCGTCCATCCCGCCGGGCCGTTCGCTGTTGGCCACGGCCGTGGCGCGGCGCACGGCGTCGTCCCAGGCCCTGGTCGCCGGCGTGGTCTGCGCGGTCACCGTCAACTCCGTTCTCGGGTCCTGTTCGCGTGCCGCGCTGGTGGTTGACGCGGCAGAGTTCCTCGGTCAGCAACTTTGCCATCGTTGTGGGCGGGGTGTCACCGCGAGCGGTGAAGCGGGAGTGCTTCTGCCTGCGACTCCCATCGCGGTTGTCTTCCCCGACCGGCCCAACGAGTCGGTGGCGCGCTGGGCCGTGCCATCGTCAGTCGTCGGCCTCGGGTGGGGGAGATCGTCCCACCCGAGGCAGCTGCGACCTCAACTCGGCTGACCCGGGAGCGAATTGTCTGCCTCGCGGGGTGGAGCTCTACAGTTCGTTCATGCCTGTGCATCCGCTTGCCGACCAGGCCGCAACACTGCGGCGCGAGACACTGACCTTCCTGCGCACCCCGCTCGGCCAGGAGGTCTGGAGCTGGCTCATGGCTCAGGGGCACAGCTTCACCATGCCTGCCTCCTGGTCGGCGCGCGCCCGCTCGCACCAGGCCGAGTCCCTGGTCGCGGCGGAGAGCAAACGGGTCGCCGACGGCATGACGTTCGCGATGGACAGTGACCTGATACAGGCGGCCCGCACCGTCGGGCAGGACCAGTCGATTCCCCTGCCGTTCACCGCGGACGTGCTGCCCGCCCCCTCCGGCATGCTGGCCTTCTCCCGGCAGGATCCGCTGATGACGATCGGGCCGCATCCCGTGATCGCGGCCACCTGGGGGCCGCCGATGGACGGCTTCGGCCCCGGAGTACATCTGACCTGGTGGACGGCGATGCCGGAAGAAGCCCAGGAGCCGGACGCCGCGGCCCGGGGCCGGCTCATCCCGATGAACCCCGACTTCGACCTGCACCTGTCCTTCCTGCCCCGCATCGACACGCGACTGCTCCAGCCGAATAAGGAACTGTCGTCCGGCCTGCTCTACTCGGCCGTCCCGCTGCGCACCGTGGTCGCCGCCTGGTACGCCCTGACCGCGGACACCACGACGCTGTCCGAACAGCGGCCCCAAGCCGCCGTCACCCAGGCGTTGAAGGAACTCAAGGCGAAGAAACGTGGGGTTCAGGTTGCCACCACGCCTGACGCCGACACCACACACCGCGACATCACCGAGCGCGCCGCCCAGAAGATGAGCGCGGCGGGCGATCCCGACGACTGGTTCAAGCCGTCACCAGAGTTCGCCGCCACCTCCAAGAAGGTCTCGCACGGTGTCTTCGACCCCGCGCTCGACCACCAGCTCGACGCCGGCCACCGGCGCATCGCCCACATCTACCGGGAGGCGGCAGCACACTGGCACCGGCTGGAGACCCAGGCCAACCAGAAGTATCCCGGCATCTTCGCGAACCTGGAGGAACTACGTGCCCGGGAACACAAGGACTGGCAGCCATGGTGCTGGGTACCGAGCCGGCTCGTCTCCGCCTATCTGAAAGCGAAGTACGACACCCCGCCGCGGACGGCTCTGTGGGACGGTGCCCGCATCGCCGCTCTGGGAGCCTGGCGCAACGGCGGTCGCCACAGCATCCTGACCACGATGCCGCTCCAGGAAACCGCCGGCGACCGCGCCCCCGTCAACCTCCCCACGACGATGCCCGCCCCCGGCCTCGGCATGGTCATCGACGACAACGGCACCATCCACCTGCTCCTGGCCTGCCTCGACGATGTCAGCGACCACGGCCCCGCGGACGCCGAGCTGCTGCTCACCTCCAACTACGGCGATCCCGCTGGCATGCTGGAGGACATCACCAAGCTCACCCTGTTCCTCACCGGAGACGACCTGCTCGACGCGGTGAGGACAACCCAGGCGTACTACGACGACGCTGCCGCTGTAAACAGCGGTAAGCGGCCCCGGTCCGCCACCGACGCCGAGACGGCTCAACACACCTACAGCATGCAACTGTTCACTGGACTGCTCGCTTCCATCTGCGCTCCCGGTGCCGACCTGCTGGATGCAGGCGCCCTGACCGGCCGCAAACTGCCGGCGACCTGGCCCCCGCAGCCGAACATTCTGTCCGAGATGACACTCTGGCTCCTGGCCCATCCGCCCGAGACTCCCTGACAGCATGGAGACGCAGCGAGAGCCGAAGACGACGCCGATCCTGCGAAGAGCTCCGGCCCAGGCTGCGTGAATATGAGCAGTGAGGACGAACGGGCTCCGTGACCCTCCGCGGCCCGCTCTACGGGGACGACAGGGATCCGCGATCGGCAGCGGAGCCGTGCCGGCCAGTCGTGGTCAACCGCGGTGGCCAAGGTGGCCGTGCCGACGACGCCCGTCCCTCACAGGTGTGAAGGCGAAGGGGACGCGGGGCACTCCGGTCTGCGATCAAGGACGATGGGTTGCCGGCGGTGGGGTATCGAGGTTCGAGTAGGCGAGGCGGGGATGAGGGGCTCGGAGAAGAGGATCGCCGTGCTGGACGCGCTGCGTGAGCACGAGCGAGGCGCGCAGGAGGCGTGGGTGCTGGACGATGCGGTGCCCGTGTCCCTCCAGCGGAGTGCGGAGGCTGCGGTGCGCGAAGGACTGGTCGAATTGGCCGGCAGGGGGATCCGCGCCGAACTCTCCGTCCTCACCTCCCGGCCGGTGCGCTGGGCGGCGCGATTGACCCCTCATGGTCGCGACGCTCTCGCGTACGCTCATGCCTGCCCGCTGGAAGTGTCCGATGGGCCTCAACCCGGTCCGGGTGAACGGCTGGTGGAACTGCGCCCGGCCCAGATGCGTGCGGTGCGCGTCTTCGTCGGCCTCGCCCGCGCACTGGCTACTGCCCCGGCCGACGGGCTCGTCGAGCGCGTGCACGCCGCGTCCTTCAGCCGGGCGGACAACCGCTGGCGGCTGTGCCTGAACGACAGGCAGATCGCCTCGGTCGCCTACGGGCTCTACCTGCACCGGCTCAGCGGTTCCGAGGCCGAGGCCAACCGCTTTGCCCGCGACTACGGTGTCGCCTACCGGCCCTCCCCGGACGGCGGCACGCCGGTTTTGGTCGTCCTCGGGCAACTCGCCAGCCGCTCAGCGGGCGCGTGAGTCGAGGCAGAACTTGACGACCGAAACCCTGCCAATTGCCGGGCTCGCCTACGCCGGGCCGTTGCTCGACATCGCCCCTGACGATGCACACCGTATTCAGGAGCGAGCAGCGGAGGGCGGCGGAGGCGGCACCTCCTCTGCTGCGGGACGGTGGGCCCGCTCCAGCGACCGCACCCACGCGGGAACCCCCTCGCCCATGCCCATGGTGGCCAGTGACCGCTCGCGACGGGGCTCGATGACCTGGCCGCTCTCGTTGGCGTACAGAGTCTCCGCGCCTGCGATACCGGACCACCACACCGGCGCGGGCCACGTCGTGTACCGGTACTCGAAAGAGACCGACTCCACGCGCAGCAACTGGGCGTCGGGAGCGGCCCAGTCGGTCAGGACGTTCCCGCCGTGCCAACGGGCGTAAGGCTGGTGGCCGTCGACGAAGCGCACCTTGACGTTTCTGACCGTCTCCACCGTGCGGGCGCCGTCAGGCCCCATCCACAACTCACCCCAGGACGCCACGACCTCGGCGACCTCGATGGCGTCATTGTGCAGCGGGTACCGGCCGTAGCGAGGGTCGTCCTCGGGGCGGTAGGTGACCTCGTACCGTTCGCCGCCCGGGACTGATCCGCGTGACCGACCGTCCTTGAGCGGGCCCTGTACGTGCACCGCGGCAAGGTGAGGTACGCGATCGGACCAGGTGGCGAAGATCCACCGGCCCAGCTCCCAGGGGGAGCAGTTTCCCGTCAGGGAGTCGTCCAGCTTGTTCAGGTACTGGTGGGCCAGCTCGGCGTCGACCCAGGTGTCGAACTCGGCCAGAGCGGTGTGCACCGCGACCGATTCGTCCTCGGTGAGGTTGTCCTTCGCCACGACCTCCAGCCGTACCGTCCACCGGTGTCCGTGCGGATGGTGGCATTCGTGCCAGGACGGCAGTCCCTGCTGGCTGTGGACCGCGGTGAACTCGCCTTCGCGGGTCAACGTCATCATCGGCTTCTCCCAAGGGACTTCAACCAGGCACGGCCCGAACGAGTCTGTAGGACTGGCGCGTTGTGGGCGTCTCAGAGCAGTTCGTCGACACCCCTCTCACAGACGGTAGACGATCAGCACGCCGCCGCGGTGATCAAGTGGCGAACGTGGCCGGAAGGCGGAGCGCCGCCCCGGGCCCTGTACCTGCAAGCTCTCATGAGGTGGAGGACTGCTGGTCCCTGCCTGCGGCTGCCGTGGCGTCGATCAGCAGGCCAACGGCTGACGAGCGTGGACGGCGGCGAGGGCCGAGAAGCGGGAGGGCAGGCTTCTGCGGGATCAGGCGCCAGGGGACCGGCAGGAATCCGCCTCGCAGGCTGAAGCGTGAGCACCGCGGCGATCCAGCCTCTGAGCTTCGCCTTCGGGCTGAACGCCTGGGCAAGGGCCCGCGCCGCGCCGACGGGATCGGGCAGACTGCCCCCATGGGGGTTCTCATCCAGCAGCTGGAGACGGCAGCACACATCTTGGGATCGGCCGGCGACCTTGTTCAGGTTCATGTCGTGTGTGAACTCGGTGAGCAGCCCTTCGTCCGTCTGCACACCCCGCATCAGCTGGCCGTGGCCGATCAGCGTTCCGCCGTCGACCGTGTTGCCGCCGTGCTGGGTGAGGTCCCCTTGCTCCAGCCGGTCTTCACCGGCCGTCACGGCGCTTCGGTGCGCGGTGTCCGCGAGGGTGTGGAGATCGTGGCGGTGACGAATGCCGCGATCCCCGACAGCGTTCTTCCGCAGCGGACCACCACCACGCACGGGACCATCGCGGTACTGAGGGCCGTTGTCCCATGGGCCTGTAACGTCGAAGCGCATGTGCACACGCTGGCCGTCCATGACCTGTCCACCCGGTACAGCGTGGCCGTCGACGTGACGGACGGCGAGGCTGCGGAGGCGGTCTTGGCCGGGCTGGTGCGGGACAAGCCCCGGGGGCGTGCCCGAAGGGCGCTGCTGCCGACCGGCCACTCCCTCACTGTGAGGGTGATCAGCCTATGACGGCCCTGGGCAGACGGACCGTACACGGCCTCAGCACCGGTGCCGGCTGTACGGGACAGCCGGTCTGGCAGGGGGCGACTGCTATGACCGGCTCTTGTGATGGTCCTCCGTCGGGGCCGGGTGTCAGGGAGGTGTCGCAGGGCATCGTGCTGGGCACGAGTCTGGCCATGGAACGCAGTGCGGGCGCGAGTGCGCGCTGTAGCCTGAGCCGGTTGAACTCGCCGAGCTCGGCGCCTCGTTGACATTTCATCCGACCCGCTTGGAGTCACCGTATGACGGTTGTCCTGCCCCATCGGACGCTGCCGGACGAGATGGCCTACCTGCTGCCCACCACGGCGCCGGACGTGTGGCGTGCCGCCGTGGCGCGCGCCGCCCACCTTCTCGCACCGAGCTGGGATGAGCGCCCCAACGGCCTCAAGGCGCTCGCCTTCATCCTGCTCACGCTGTCGGTCGAGCGTGAGCAGCCCCCGGAGTCCATCCCTCCGGCGGCCGTAGCCGAGGCCCTGAGCGACCAGGGCGAAGAACCGCACGAGCTGAGCCGGCGGATCGAAGCGGCCGGAACGACCGCCGGCGTCCTGGGCAACGGCTACGGTCCCGACACGCTGGACACCTTGTGGACGGACCTGAAGAGCTGGCAGGAGGCGCCGGGCGACCCGATGGGCGACGCAGAGGGATGGCCCCCAGCGTTGTGGGCGGCCGTGGGCCGTCTGCACGAAAGGATCAGCGGTCTGGACGAGGCCGTCATCCGGCGAACGCCGGTACCCGTTCCTTCCCCCGGAGCGCTGACCATCTCGGTTGGCCGCTACGTCCAGGCTGTCGCCACCGACGCCATCAGGCCGATCAAGTGCGACATCTGCGACGGTTGCGAAGGCGGGTCGCTGCGCGTGGACGGCCCGGCGGTCACCTTCGTGTGCGCCGAGGGGCACACCACGGCCGACCACCGGCTGGACGTCTGGCGCGTGCGCAACGCGCTCGCGTACGCCGAGCTGCCCATCGGCGCTGATGTAGCAGTCGAGCGCGACTTCCTCGTCACCAGCAGGCCCTACAGCGCACAGTCCGACCCCCGGTACCTGTCCCGCTTCACCGCCGCTCTGCTTGTGTAACCCCCTCCCGAGCGACGAGCGGAGGCGCTGGCGTTATTGCCGGTGACGCCGACTGGGCTGAGCCCCCGTCCGGCGGCAGGGCGCTGCAACCAGGGTGGCACAGGAGCAGGTCCCGCACCGATCTGACGCCATCGTTGCGGCCGGGCGTCCGTCTCGGCGAACGGCGCCTGCCCGGCGCGAGATCTGCTGGTCAACCTGTTGGAGCGGCCGTCGAATCGATACCGTGCTGCCATGGGATCGAACCTGCGCACGGCAGCGGAAGAGGTTTCGGCGATCGGCCGGGACGAGCCTGGATGGGATGTCGCTGTGGCCCGGGCCGTGCGGCTCATCGAGCCGCAGTGGCTGACGAAGGAGTGGGAGTACAGGCGCCATCTCGCACTGCAGAGTCTGGCACTGATCCTGTTTGCGCTCGACTGCGATGAGCAGCTGGACGAGCTGGCGACGCTCACCGCCCTCGCGCCGTATACGCACACGCCGGATGCCGAGTATCTGCGCACAGCGGACGCAGTGTCCGCTACGCGCGCATTGTTTGCCGAGGGCCTCCCCGACGACGGCGGACCACTCAGCCGCCTGGTCACCTCCCTGACGACACCCCAGGAGGTATGGGTGACGGTGGACCTGCCGTCGATGGAGACCCCCGACTTCCGCATGCTGCTGGCCCCCGCCCTGGAGTGGCTCCGCAGCGGGCTACCAGCAAGGCCGCAGGCAGCCTAGAGGAGGAGAACCCGGAGGGACGGGCACACAGCGCCAGGCGGGTCAGCTCCACTCCGTGGGATCGTGCGGGTGTACGGAGGAGGTGGACGCGTCGGCCGGGGTGATGGCGAGCCGGTAGGTGTCGGAGAGCACGGTGGCGTCGATGCGGGTCGGCGGACGGGGCTGCAGCAGGCCGGCGGGAAAGCCTTCCGGGATATCGGTCTGCTGGTCGGCCCACCACCTGATCCAGCCATAGATCACCGACGGGTACAGGCCCACCGGCCCAGGTTCGTCGCTGCGGACCATGACCGTATAGCCGGCCGGTTCCCACACTGCGGGCGGCTGGACGCGCACCCACACCAGTGCTGAGCGACTGCTTGTCACCGCGGCCACGACCAAGGCGCCGGGAAGCGACCGCACTCTCTCCCGCAGCTCCTCCTGCGCGGCTTGCCAGCTGGGGTGCTTGCGGGCATCAGCAACGACGACGGACGCGCTCTGGACAACCGGCTCCGGAACAATCAGCGACTGGCTGGCCGGTGCCAACAGATGCCACGTCCCCTCCGCCGTCGGCGGATGCGCGCCTGCCGGCGCGTGCCAGTCCACACGGACCCGCACGACCGACTCCGCCCCGGTATCCACCTGCGTTTCCACATGCCCCGCAGCCACAGCCTCGTCCGTCGGCACATCGAGCACGCCGGGCCCCTCTCCTTGCCGCCCATGGATACCCGCCCGGTTCGGCAGATGTACTTCTCCTATCCTCCCTGCGGTGCGCAAGTCCAGTGGCCCCACGGTGATTTGCTCATCCCCGGCACTCAGCGAAGCGTGGTCTGTGACCATGACCTGACTGCCTCCCAGAGGGGCCGGGGCGACCGGATCACACCTCGAACTCGCTTGTGAGCGTCCGGAGTGCTGAGGTGTGGCGGCTGACCGGGCCGATCTGTCGCGCAACGGGCGGCGGCGACCGGATTGCATCCGGCTGCTGCGCCGGGGCCCGACAGTGATGCCCAGGCAATGGCACCGAGGTGCTCCACGTGATCGTTTTCTCGCTGCTGTCGGGCGTGAAGGTCCTCAAGGCCGAAAGCAGAGAAGGGCAGCGGCGCGTGCCGTGGCCCCATCCGACGCAGCAGCCGCTGTGCTTGATCGGAGTCGGCCCCACTGTGGGCATAAGTGATCGTGACGGGCTCGACGAGGAGCTGGACGTGTCCCTCGCCGACCGTTCCGGTGCTCACCGGACGCCACCCAGCGGGATCTCCGCCAGAGTCTGCCAGGTGATGGTCTTCTCAGTGTCGTTGGCGACGACGTCGACCAGCGTGATGCACTCGATGTGCAGGGGGGCGTGACTGGGACGGACACGCCGGACGCGTCGGTGTATCTGGTGGAAGTGGTCCAGGGTGACCTCGGCTGTGGCGTACGACTCCGTCAGGTGGAGCACTCCGGTCTCGTATGCCGTCGCGTCGGCCCCATAAACGACCTCGAAGGCGCGGGTGGCTGCGGTGCGCAGCGTGTTCAGCGGCCCGTCCGGCCCAAGGTCAAAAAGAATCCCGGTGGGGTACGCCAGGGGACTGCCAGCCGTGATGGAGAACGGGGCGATGGAGCGCATCTGCCGGGCCAACTCGGCGACGAGGGCCTGCCGTTCGGCTTCCGGGACATCGTGGGCGGCTATTGAACTCAGCTGGTAGAGCGTGATGTGAAACCACTCGTTGGCGACGTGGGTGAGCGGGTCGTCCCTGGTTGCCTCACGGACACCGCGGATGAGTTCGGAGAGTTCCGGATTGCGGCCGAGATCGACGGTGACGTAGGCGTGGAGCAAAGACGGCGTGCGACCGGCTTCCCATAAGTCTTTGCCCTGCTGAAATGTGAACGGCTTCATGATGAGTCAACGTACCGACGCGACCTCCAAGTCTGAGGGGGAAAAGCGATGTTGGTCCTGCAGGGCTCGCGGTCAGACTTACGAGAGGGCTGCCGCCCGTGTCCTCAGTTCTTGGGCTTCGGGCAGGTCGGGGAAGCGGCGGAGGCGTACGCGCATGTCCTGGATCGCAGCGCGGACTTTGACGGAGTGAACGCCGTCGGCGAAGTCGAGGAAGTCTGACCAGGTGGCCATAGCACCGTCCACATTGCCTTGGCGCAGGAGTACGCCGCTGAGGTCGGCCAGGACGATGGCGCGGGTGCGGCGCCGGTCGAGGCCGTGGATGTCGAGGGCAAGGTGAAGGTGTTCTTCGGCGGCGGTGAGGTCGCCGAGGCGGGTGTGGATCATTCCGGTTTCGTGGGCCCAGCGGCCGGGAGAGTAGTGAGCTGCCCAGGAGTCGCCGGATCCGGTGGCGGGCTTGCCGATGGCGCTCTCGGCGAGGGCGAGGTGTTGGGTGGCGAGGGTGCGGTCGTAGTCCTGGGCGGCGGCGTTGGCGAGGGTGGCGTTGTAGTACGCCACGGCGCGCGGGTTTTGCAGTGCCTTGCCGTAGTTGACGCAGGCTTCGCTGAGCTGGACGGCCTCGGCGCGGTAGCCGAGATCGATGCACTGCACGGCGAGCCCGCGGAGGGCGGTGGCGGCGAGTTCGGGGTCGCCGGCCTCGTCCGCGAGCCGGTAGGCGTGTGCGTAGTAGCCCTGGGCGATGCCCTGGAGTTCAGGAGTGTCGCCTTCGTCCTGCGCCATCCAGCCTGCGAGGTGGGCGAGCTGGGATGTGGCGGCGAACAAGGCTCGGCCCGTGGCTTCGGTGTACTTGCCGTTCAGCCAGGGGGCGACGTCTTCGGTGAGGTAGCGCACGGCGAGGTGGCGGGCGTGGCCGCCGCCGAGTTCGGAGGCGGAGTCGCCGAGGGTCTTGACCATGACCTTGATGGCTTCGACCTCGCCCCGGCCGACCCGCACGGCGTTGGCCGGCGTTCTGGTGACGCGGCGGGTGATGCTTTCGGGGTCGGGCAGGCCGAGGGCCGCGAGAGCATAGCCGCTGGACGCGGTGAGGAAGTTCCGGCGGTCCACGTCGAGGTCGTTCCTTCCCAACTCAATGACTGAGGCCACGGTATCGGCGTGGGGCGGTGCTGGTGCGGCGGATTGGCGGATGACGGTCGCGTCAGGATCGAGATCGAGGACACGGGCGACGTGGGGCCACCAGTAGTCGGGCGTGCGTTCGCCGGTCATCCATTTGCGGGCGTACTGGCGACCTATGCGGCCGGGCCCGCTTCCCTCTTCCTTGCCGACGGCTCGCGCCAGGTCCGTGGGGCCCCAGCCGCGTTCTTCGCAGGCCGTGCGGATCAGGTTCGCGATGGCCTGGGCGTGCGGCCTGCTCGTCATCTCGTCACCCCACCCCTGGACTACACGGGCCTACGCAGGACTACATCCTTCCCCCTGCCGGGGTTCGGCACCCGGCGCTTGACTGAACATCGTCCGCCTCGAACTCGGTTTCTCCAACATGAAGTTGGTCAAAGGCGGCTCCGGTTCTCGGCAGAGCGCGGCCGTCGGGTCCCGGAGCCTTTCACCCGAGAGGTCGGAGTGGCCCGAGCCCGGCGGAGCTGGTGGCGAGCAGTCACCGGCGCTGCCGCAGCTGGCGCGACGCAGTCGGACGAGAGGAGGCCAGCTATGTCGTATGACCACTGATCCCGAGAGGTACAGGGGCGGGCCCTCCACGGTGGGCCCGCCCCGCTCTGGAAGGACTCGCGATGTCATCTGTGATCGACCGTTACGACCCTTTGGACCCCGAGATCCTGCGCGACCCGTACCCGGCTCTCGCTGAACTGCGGCTGTCTGAGCCGGTGTTCTGGCACCAGGGAATGGGCTCGTGGGCGCTGACCCGGTACGCGGACAGCGTGCGCGTGCTGCGCGACCACGCGACGTTCGCCCGCGACCCCCGGCGCACCGGAGGCACGGTGCCCGAACCGTCCTTGAGCGTGCAGACGCTCGACCCCCCGCAGCAGAGCCGAGTCCGGTCCCTGTTCATGACCGCGCTGCGGGCCCAGGACCTGACCAGGCTCGAAGACCGGGCCCGCCTCCTGGTGCGCGAACGGCTCGACCAACTGGCCGGCGCCGGCGCGTTCGACGTGATGGCCGAGATCGCGGTGCCGCTGTCCGTGGCGGTCGTGGCCGACCTGCTCGGTGTCGAGCCCCCGCCGTACGGGGAGTTCGCTGCGGTGTCGGACGCGATCATGCGGAGCATGGACGGCGGCCTCAACCCGACGCTCGTCGAGCCGGGCCGCGCCGCCCGCCGCCAGCTGAGCGACCTGGTCGACTCCTGGTTCACGGCCTCGTCCCGCCCCGGCCTGCTGACCCAGGTGCGGCAGGCAGTTCCCCCCGACTCCGACGCGTCGGCCCGGCTGTACGTGAAGAACACGGCACGGGTCATGTTCCAAGGCGGCTACAGCACGATGGCCGCAGCAGTCGGCAACGCCGTGCACACCCTCCTCGGCCACCCGAGAACCCTGGAGCAGATGCAGGACCCGGCGCTGCTGGCCACGGGCGTGGACGAGCTGGTGCGCTTCGACGGACCGGTGCAGGGCACCACACGCACCGCCGTGCGCTCCTGCCGCATCGGCGACGCCGTCATCGAGGCGGGCCAGAAGGTCGTCCCCTTGTTCGCGGCGGCCAACCGAGACCCGGCCGCCTTCTCGCGGGCGGACGAGCTGGTGCTGGACCGCACCCCGAACCGCCACCTCGGCTACGGGTGGGGACCCCACGCCTGCATCGGGACGACGGTCGCCCAGACGGGACTGCGCGCCCTGGTCGCGGCCCTGAACGACCACCCCACCCGCCTGACCGCCGCCGACGACGGCGTGCGGCGCCGCACGGCGACCATGCGGGCCTTCGACACGCTGCCCGCCCTCCTCCTCTGACGCCGCTCACCCGCCCTACTCCAGGAGCCTGTTGTGCGCATCCTCATCGGCAACCACATCGATCCATCCATCCGCGAGCGCCACGACATGCGGGCCTGGACCCAGCGCCTGCTGTGGTTCGCCCGCCCCGGTGACCTGCTCGTCCTGTGCTGCGAGCCGGACATGGAGTTCGTCGACTACGCCCTGGCCCACACCGGCGTGAAGCGCGAGGAGCTGACCTTGCTGACCGCCCCGGCCGGAGCCTGGGGCGACCGGCTGCTCGACCCCTCCTCGCTGACCGGGCCCGCGTTCGTGGAGCAGGTGCGCGCCACGCTCGGCCCGGCCGGTGCCGACGTAGTGAGCGAGGTGTTCGCGCTGTGGCCGTCCGCCGCCGTGGCGCGGCTCGCCGATGCCCTGGGCGTGGCCGACCGCTTACCGGGAGCGGCCTTCTTCGGGCAGGGCGGCGGGGAGATCGGAAACAACAAGGCGAACTTCCGGGCCCTGGCGGCAGCGGTCGGGGTGCCGATCCTGCCGGGCCGCATCTGCCGCAGCCTCGCCGAAGCGACCGAAGCGACCGGTGCACTGCTGAAGGACTCCGCATCCGGGGCCGTCGTGGTCAAGCAGGCCCACAACGGGGCAGGGGTCGGCAACCAACTCCTCGTCCGCGAGCCGGAGATGGCCGTGGACCACGTCGGCGCCCGGCACCTGCACCACCTGGCCCCAGGCCCCGACGGCATCGCCGCGTACTGGGCCGAGCGGTGGCCGTGGGCGAGTGGGGACGGCCGTTGGCCGGTCGTCATCGAGGAGTTCGCGCCCGGCGCGGATGCCGTGTACTCCGAGCACTACGCCTCCGACGCCGGTACCCGGGCCACCGAGACGGGCCGCCTGCTGTACGTCGGGCGGCGTCTGAGCCACCAGGTCGTGCCGCTCGACGGTGTCACCGAGCCGGTGCGCGCGGCGCTGCTGGACGGCGGGGCCCGGCTGGCCGAGGCGTACCGGGCGTTCGGCTACCGCGGGCACCTGAGCGCGGACGCCCTGGTCCTGCCCGACGGGACCGTGGTGTTCACGGAGGTCAACGCCCAGGTCTCCGGGTCCTTGCACATCTACCAGTCGATCGCTCACGGCATCGTCGATGTCGCCGCCGTCCCGGTCCGGCAAGTGGTCGAGTACCACGTCCCGCCCACCTGGGCGGTGCCGTCATTCGCCGCGTTCCTGACGTTGCTCGACGAGCTGGGCCTGGCGTACGACCCGTCCACCCGGACCGGGGTGATCGTGTCGATGCCCGCCATCCCCCTGGCCCCCGGGGAACCGGTGCAGTTCGTGTTCTGCCTCGCCTACGACCCCGCCGAGGGCCACGCGAGCACGTTCGCCCTGCTCGACGCGCGGTTCGCGACCGTGCCCGCCGGCACCTACGACGCCAGCCAGCACATCGGCACCGGCGCCGTGTCCTTCTCCTCCTGACCGGGAGCCCCCCTGTGACCACCACCTCGCTCACCTCGGCACCGGCCGAAGCCGCCCGACTCCGCCCCGTCTTCGACTACAGCCGGCTGGTTGCCGAACTCGCGGCCGTCACCGCCCATACCTGGAACGTGCAGCGCACCCATACCCGAGAGGGGCAGATCGGCCAGGCGGCCACGATCGACTGGCGGGTCCTGGCACTGCGCAGCCTCGGCGGCGACCCGGAGCGCACCGACCCGGGCGGCCCCGGACCCCAGACGTTCCAGGCGACGCGATGGCTCGACCGGCTGCCGTACCTCGCACAGGTCCTGGACACCATCCCCGCCCCGTTGAACGCGGTGCGGCTGATGGCGCTGGGGCCCGGCGCTGTATCGAAGGCGCACTGCGACCCCAAGTACCGCCTTGACCGCGGCATTGTGCGTCTGCACATCCCCGTCGTCACCGACCCGGCCGCCGTCCTCGTCCTGGACGGCGTCGAACACTGCTGGCAGCCCGGCAGCTGCTGGTACGGCGACTTCTCCCGCGAGCACCTGGTGCGCAACACCAGCGAGACGGTGACCCGGGTCCACGTCGTGATCGACGCCCTGCTCACCGCCGACCTCGTGGCCTGGTTCCCGGACTCCTGGCAGGAGCTGCTGACCCGCGGCGAGGTCCTGCTCAACCGCACAGGCCCGCCAGCGGCTCCGGCCTGGCCTGCTGGGCTGCCGTACGACGCGCTGCTGCCGGTCGGGTTCGCGGACTTCGACACCTCCGACCCGCTGGACGGCTCCCTCATCCCCGCCCGCATCGACCGCGGCGCCGACGGCGTGCTCGCCCTGACGATCGCCGGACGCGTCTTCGCCCTTACCCCCGTCGACGACCGCGAGTTCCGGTTCTCCGGCTGGAGCGAGCAGCGCACCCTTCAGCCGGACCGCGACGGCACCGGCCTGACTCTGCGGGCCCGCCACGGCCGCGCGCTCGCTGACCGGCACGTCACCGCAGCCTCCCGTACCCCCTGACCCGCTCCGCTGCCCGAGAGGAACACCCATGCCCCGCCTGAACAGTCACGACGACTTCACCCCGCTGAAGGAGGTCATCGTCGGGTCCGCCGCCAACTACGTCGGACACGACCGCGACGTCAGCTTCGAGCTGTTCCACCACGAGAACCTGACGGGCTTCCGGTCGGACTGGGCCTATCCCCGTCTGACCCAGGCGGCAGCCGGCCACCGGGAGAGCTGGGCCATCAAGGCCCGGTACGCGGAGGAACTGCACGAGGACGTCGAAGCCCTGGCGGCCACCCTCGCCGGACTCGGCATCGCCGTGCACCGGCCGCTGCCCCTGCCTGCGGCCGCTGCCCCGATCGCGGGCCTGGGTTGGGAGGCCGCCCCGACCCCGGCGCTCAACATCCGCGACAACACGCTGATCCTCGGCGACCAGATCATCGAGACGCCGCCCGCGATCCGCTCCCGCTACCTGGAGACCCGCCTGCTCGCCCCCGTCTTCACCCACTACTGGGAGAACGGTGCACGGTGGATGACGATGCCCCGCCCCACCCTCACCGACAACTCCTTCGACCTGTCGTACGCGAGGGACACCGCGACCACCCTGGGCGGGCCGACCGAGGTCATCGACGACCCGCAGCCCAGCCCGTACGACGTCGGCCTGGAGATGATGCTGGACGGCGCGCAGGTCCTGCGGCTGGGCCGCGACCTGGTCGTCAACGTCGCCCAGGAGAACCACACCCGGGGCGCCGAATGGCTTCAGAGGCACCTCGGCCACGACTACCGCGTCCACCGGGTATGGAGGATGGCGGACAACCACATCGACAGCATGGTCCTCGCCCTGAAGCCGGGGGTGTTCCTGGCCCGGCACGACGGCATCCGGGACCTGATGCCCGAGCCACTGCGCTCGTGGCGCTACCTCGTGCCGCCAGAGCCGGACGCGGGCGCGTTCCCCGTCTACGACGACTACGAGGACCTGGTCCTCACCAGCCCCTATATCGACCTCAACGTGCTCTCCGTCGACGAGCACACGGTTCTGGTCAACGAGGAGTGCACCGGCCTGATCAAGCTGCTGGAGGCGGAGAAGTTCGACGTGGTCCCCGTACGGCACCGGCACCGGAGGCTGTTCGGGGGCGGATTCCACTGCTTCACCCTGGACACCCGCCGCACCGGCGGCTTCGAGGACTACCTGTCGTGACCCTCCCGGGCGTGCTGCTGCTGGACGCGGCCGGCCCCGAGGCGGGCGCCCTTGCCATGGCGGCAGCCGCCCGCGGCCACCAGGTTCACGCAGCGACCACCGCCGCGCCGTACGCGGGCTACGGGCCGGAGCTGAAGGGCCTGCTGGCCGGGCACATCGCCACCGACTTCACCCGGCCCGGCAAGGCCCTGGCCGAGACCGCCGCGTACGCCCGCCGCCATGGGGTCGGCGCGGTGCTGACCGTCAACGAGTACCTGACCGAGCTCGCCGCGCATCTCTGCGCCGAGCTGGGGGTGCCCGGCAACGATCCGGGCCGGGCGCGGGCGGCCCGTGACAAGGCCGTCATGAGCGAGGCGTTCGCGACGGCCGGGGTGCGCACCCCGTACACCGTTCTCGTCCGGGACGATGCCGGCTTGCGGGCCGCCCTGGCGGACCCGAGGCTCGGTTTCCCCTGCGTGCTCAAGCCGCTGTCCGGGGCAGGCTCCGCAGGCGTCACGGTGGCCAGCGGCCCCGCCGGTGCGGCCGAGGCCGCCCACGTCGCCCGCGAGACGGTCGGCATGTACGGCAGCGGCGGCGACCCGGGCGTCCTGGTCCAGGCGTTCGCCGCCGGGACGGAGTACAGCGTCGAGTCCCTCACCCAGGACGGCACCACGACGCATCTTGCCGTGACCCGGAAGCAGGTGACCGGCGGCACGAAGAGGGTCGAGACGGGGCACAGCCTGCCCATCTGCCTGCCCCCGGCCGTGGTGTCGGCCGTGTACCGGGAGGTGGAGGCGGCCATCCGGGCGGCCGGTATCCGGCAAGGGGCCTCGCACACCGAGGTCATCGTCGGCGGGGACGGGCGGTGCACGGTCATCGAGATCGGCGCCCGCCTCGCCGCCGGACACATCGGAGTCCTGATCCAGCACGCCCTGGGCATCGACGTGTGGGCGGCGCTGCTCGATGTCGCCCTCGGCCGACCTGCCGCGCTCACCCCCGCCGCCCGCGGGTACGCGACCGTACGGTTCGTGATCAGCCCGCGCGCCGGGCGGCTGGTTTCCCTCTGCGGGTTTCCGAAGACGGGACCGGGTTTGCCGTTCGTCCGCTGGCGGGCAGCGATCGGCGGCCTCGTCCACGAGCCGGGCGCCAACAGCCACCGGCTGGGGGCGTTCGTGGTCACCGGCGCAGAGGCCGCCGAGGTCGAGGAGCGGGCCGACGCACTTCTGCGGCGGGTCCGCATCCACGTCGAACCAGCCCCCGAGAACCCCGGTCAGGTCAGGCCGGCGAGCACCTCGGACATTGCGCCGTAGCTCTCGCGGACCGCGTCCGCGTTGCCCAGCCGGTGGCGTTCGAGCCGGATCGCGCCCAAGTGCCGGGCCTCGTAGACCCGCGCCCGCCACACCGCTGAGGGCGAGCGGTCCAGCGCACCGTAGGACTCCCAGAACGCTGTCCGCTCATCGTCCTTGGCCGTCGCCATGCGGATGGTCCAGTCAGCGGCCGGGTCACCAAATGAGGTGCGGTCGAAGTCCATGACGCCGGTGATCACCGGCTCGGGCGCTGCCGAGTCCACCAGGGCGTTGACGGTCCACAGGTCTCCGGTCAGCAGCCTGGGCTCGGCGACTTCGTCCAGCACCGCGCGGTGGTGCGCTGCCGCCGCGGCGATCTTCCGTACGTCGGCCGCGTCCAGGCCGACGCCGTCCAGGTCGGCGGCGATCTCCTCCAGTGACGTGATCACCGCCTCGCTCCACGTCTCGCAGCCGGGGCCGCCGACGGGACCGAAGTACGGGCCGCACACGTCGTGCACGGAGCGGGTGATGGCGCCCATCTGCCGGAAGAACGCCGGCCACGCGGCACGCGGGTACGTCCCCAGGCGCTCCGGAGCCGGGACACCGTCCAGGTACGTCTGGATCATCCAGTCCCGGCCGATCACCTGGTGCGACCAGTCCGCCGCGATCACTCGTGGCATCAGCCGCGCGATCACTGCCAGCCAGGGCACGGAGGCGTATTCGTTGCGCATCAACTGCTGCTCGGAACGGAACTGGCTGCCCGGCTCCGGCGCCACCCGCAGGACAACCGGCCGGTCCTGGCCAGCCAGTTCGACCTTGTAGGTGCTGTTGTACATGCCCATGCCCAATTCGACGGCGGACAGCGGGCGGCTCTCGGGTCCGAAGGCCCGGTCACACACCGCCGTGATCTCCTCGGGGTCCAGCGACTGCTGGAACGCTCCTGGGGCGCGCCTGACCGGACGGAACTCCATGTGACTCCTTGGAAGTCGTGGGCGGACACCAACGCAGAACGGCACCGCCCGGTCAGTACGAGGCCGCTCCGGCTCGGCGCCTTGGCATGGCCCTGGACCGTGCCCCAGCCGATGCTATCGAGGGGTGCGGAGCCAGAGCCTCAGCTGCAGCGGCAAGGAGGCTCCCCGGCACCGAAGACCCCGGAGTGCCCTCAATGCCGGGAGTGTGTCAACTACATGAGCCGTACGGAGCCTTGCGGCTCGCGCTGCGCGGCAGCTGCCGGGCAGCTCCGGTTTCCGCCAGCTGTCGGCGCAGCCGTTCGATCTCATCGTGCTGGGCAGCGAGCCGAGAGATGCCGAGAGCTCTGAACTCGGAGAGGGCTTCTATCTGTTGATCGCGGGCGAGGACCCGCGACTTCAAAGTGGCGACCTCTGCTTTGAGCCGCTCGATCTGTGCGTCTCGCGGGTCGGTGATCGCGCCGGCTTCTTGGAGCTCGGCGCGTCGGCGTTCGAACTCCTCGGCCAGATGCTGGTAGGTGCCGGGCCGTGTGGTGCCGTCGCGGTTCTTCTTCGGGTCGAAGCCGGTGCGGGTGATCCCGGCTAGGGAGGCGAGCGTCTTGAGGTCGCACTTGCCGCCCGGCGGGAGGTCTCCGCCCAGCAGTCGTTCCATCGCGGCACGGACGGCGGCTTCGTTGCGGTTCCGGTCGGTGGCGCTGTAGTGCTGCCCCGTCCTGCCTCCGCTGCCGTGACGGCGTGTACGTCGTGACACCAACTGCTCCCCGGGGTTGCGGGACGTCCCTGTGGACGAAGCGTAGCGATCAGCACGCAGGATGACCTGAGTCCGCGTCACCCCGCAGGCGGGCGAGGGCCTGGAGGAAGACGGCGCGGCGGGCGGGGGCCATGGTGTAGGCGACGGCCCGGTGCCGGTGGGGGTCGGCCGGGTCGTACACCGGCGTGACGGGCTCTGGGATTGTCGTCGGCCACCAGCCCTCGCGTACGCCGCGGCGCAGGGCGAAGCCGTGGGCGGTGCGGCAGCCGCGCACCGAGATGAGACGGGTGCGCAGGTCGGCGACGGCCACCGACCCGTTCTCGGAGGCCAGGACCGCGAGCAGGCGGGCGCCGGCGGGCAGCAGGCTCAGGTACCGCGCGGCGCGCTCGCCCGTCCACTCCTCCCCGTCGGTCATGTCGGTGGTGTCCGCGCCGCACGGACCGAAGGGCCCGGCGCCTCCGGGGCCGGTGCCGATGATCGGGCCGGCGCCCTTCCTCCGGTGCGGTCCGGGGATCACTCGCTCACCCCTTCGTGGTCAGGTGCCCGAGGGGTGCCGCTCGATGCGGGCTTGGACGTCCGGCGGGAGGGACCGGTCGAAGGTCGTCTCGACGGCGCCGATCACCGCGTCGGCCGTGCTTTCGTCCTCGATGCCCTCGTTCTCGGCACACCACGCGGTCAGGGACTGGGTCTGACCGGCCCACAGCAGCAGAGCCCAGGCGAGTTCGTCCGGGCGGTGGCTGGCCATGTGCGCGACCGCCTCGACGTCAGTGGTGGTCACATGCTGGTCGGAGCAGACCAGGCAGCCCTGCCCGATGCCCGCGTAGTCGACGAGTTGGGGCAGTGGTTCGATCTCTGTCATGCCGGGCACGCTACGCCGCCCGGCCGCCGGCGTACGGGCGTTCACCTGGGCTTCCCCCGACGGTGGGACACTGCGGCGGTGTCGGGATTCGCGAGGGATACGCCCCTCGGACCCCATCAGCAGGATGTTCAATGGGTCTTGGGCACACGGCGGCGCAGTTCGCCGTGCATGATGCCGCTGACGAACATGTCGTACTCGGAATCCGTGAACAGATGCGCGGGCTTTCCGGGGTTCTTCGAATCGCGGAGGGCCACGATGCCGTCGTCGAGGAAGGCGATCTGGACGCAGTTGGTGCCGCCGCTGCTGAAGCTGCTGGTCTGCCACTGGGCGTCACGCAGCTGGGACTCGACCCAGGCCGGGTCGAGTTCGTTCTTGTTCATGCAAGATCCTTGGCAATGGTGGTGAGAAGTGGCAGCGACGCTTTCTGGGAGAGAGCGTCGGATTTGAGCAGGTCGCTGGTGGTGCGGTACACCTCCACCGTCTCCGGCTCATTGAGGTGGAGCGAGGCCCGCATGGACTCGATGCACACCAAGTCCCGCCCGGTCGCGAAGGACATGAGCATGAACGGTCCGTCCATCCCTGCGTGCGCGCCGACCCGGTGCGGCAGGACCTGGACGGTGATGTTGGGAGCCGTGCGGGCGAGGTCGATCAGATGCTCAACCTGGGCGCGCATGACGGGCCGGCCGCCGACTTCCTGACGCAGGAGCCCTTCGGGAAGCACGGCCCAGATCTTCAGCGCCGGGTCGCGCTCCAGCATGTTCTTCTGGTGCTCCTGGCGCATGGACACGAAGCCGTCGATGTCCTCCGGAGTCTTCCAGGCCCGACTGCCCTCGGTCACCGCGCGGGCGTACTCCGGGGTCTGAAGTAGTCCGTGGATGGCTGCGGGGTTGAAGACGAACAGGTTGCTCGCGGTTTCCACCAGGGAGAGGTAGTCGCCGAGTGGGTCGTCGACGACACCTTGGTAGCGCTGCCACCAGTCGGCTTCCCCGGCCCGGCGGACCAGGCCGCGCAGTTCCTCGCGCAGTTCGGGGTCGGTGATCCTGTATACCTCGAAAAAGTGCGGCAGCTGCTGGATCTTGAGGCCCTGCACCCCCTTCTCGATCTTGCTGACCGTCGAGAAGGACCGGTAGCCGAGATGGCTCGCCGCCTCCTCCTGCGTCCAGCCCAAGGCTTCGCGGATGCGCCGGAGTTCAGCACCCAGGCGACGGCGCCGAGGTGTCGGCTCGACCGGCATCCCTCACCTCCTCGTCAGTCTTGACGCCAGACTAGCGGCTGGGCCATTTCGTGAATATGCCAACTCCCCGAGAGGAAAGGCTTTCCTCAAGGACTGCTTGCCGAAAGGGTAGTTGGCCGTCATTATCGAAGCTCACCCAGCGGACGGTGGCGCCCCGGTTACGCCGCGCCATCTCCGCCGTGGACGCACGTGCCACCTGGAGGGTCAGTGCCTGTGATGGCGGTCAGCCCAGTTCGGCAGCACCACATGGTGCTGCCCGCAATCGGCCCCGAGAGCATGGAATGCGTCCGGGAGATCGTGCGGGTCCTCCTGCGCATGTGGCGCAAGAGCGAGCTGGAGTTCGTCACCGAGCTCGGCGTCACCGAACTGCTGACGAATGTCCTGAAGCACACGCCGGGCGACTGTGAGCTGCTGGTGCGCGAGATGCCCGACGGCATCCTGGTCGGCGTCACCGACTTCGAGGACGCGCTGCCGACCGTGAAGGACGCCGACGGGGACGCCGAGGGCGGCCGGGGCCTGTTCCTTCTGTCCTGCCTGGCCGACGAGCTGCAGAGCCAGCCCCTGCTGTACGGGAAGCAGGTCTGGTTCCGGATCGGCCATGCCGCAGGCCGGGAGGAAGGCCGATGACGGCCGTCGACGCGATGGCTCTTATCGAGCCAACTTCCTTATTCCGTACGGTAGTTCGAGCTCACTCGTGCTTCGGTGGCGTCCTCCGGCGAGATCTAGAATCAGAGTTGTTTGCCCGGTTTCGGCCTCCAGCTGCCCGGGCTGCACGCGGCCGTGCGCCGTGATCGCGGGCGCTGTGTCGCGTTCCGGTCCTGACGAATCCAGAAAGGGCGTCCGCATGCCCGAGAAAGGAGCCCGTGTGACCCTCTTCCCACCCGGCCCGAACCTGTACGCGTCCTGGGAGACGCTCGCCGACGGACTGCAGGTCCAGCGCCTGGTCCTGCACCTGTCGCAGTTGCGCGAGCAACTCCTCGCACCGCCCGGCAACATCGCCTTGTTCGCGCAGACCCCGCCGAGCGCGCTGGCCGCGCGCCCCTCCCCGCTCGCCGAACCGTCGGCCGAGGCCGTCATCGACCAGGCCGGCCTTCAGCACTGGCTGCGCCTGCCGGCCGAATACGGAACGGCCGACGCCGGGACGAACCCCTTGGCCGCGAGTGCCGACCAGGTCGCCGGCACCCTGCTCGGGGGCGTCACCGATCCGGTCGTCCGCGCTGCGGTGGCCGCCGTGTGCACGGCGTCGGCCTGGTGGACGGGCGCGTTCGCTGTCATCCGCCACCTCGGCGTCCACCACACCTCCCTCCAGCCCGTCGATACCGCGATCACTCTGAACACGCTGCAGAGCGCGACGAGCATCGTGGCCCTCGGCACCGCCCAGCGGATCCTCTCCGAGCAGCTGCGCACCGCTTCGGCAGACGAGGCCGTACGCATGGCGTACTGCCGGGCGATCACCGAGAGCATCGTCGTCGAGAGCCGACTCCCCGAACTGCTGGACGAGCTGGGTGAACTGAGGCTGGTCGATCTGGTATCGACGTCGATCCCGTGGCGTGGCCGGTTCATGAAGTACGCCGGGGGCACCGGCGCAGGACAGGTGGAGTAAAGCCGATGGACCGCTATCCCTTCATCGTCGTCGAGGGCCTGGACGGCACCGGTAAGACGACCCTCCGCAAGGGTCTGTTCCGCCTCTTCGAGGGCCTGTTCCGCATCACGCCGCTCGCCGTACTGACCACCAACTTCCTTGACGCGGCAGTCGCGCTGGACCTGGTGGAGGGCAAGTACCAGCCCACCGCAGAGAACCGGGACCGCTACCTGGCGGCACTCGCGGCGGACAAGCAGGCCACCGCCGACCGGCTGATCGCCCCCAGCCTGGCGACCCGTCCGGTCATCGCGGACCGGTGGCTGCTGTCCGAACTGGCCTTCTTCGCGGTCAAACACGACCGCGCCCCGAAAGAGACGTACACCCATCTCACCGGGCAGCTCCACCTGGTGCCCGACCTCACGCTCGTCCTGGACATCACACCTGAGACCGCGATGGAACGGGCTGCCGACCGCTCGGGGGACGCCACCCGCCCCGACTGGGACGTGATGGACGTTCAGACCAGGGTCCGGGAGGTCTACCAGTCCGTTGCCGACACGCCTGACGCGTTCCCCGCCCTGGGAAAGGTCGTCCGGATCAACGCGGCGCAGGACCGCGCCACCGTCCTGCACACCGCCTGGGAGGCTCTGGCCCAGCACGGCCTGCTGCCCGACCGTGAAGGAGCCGAGTCGTGACCACTCCCACCGAGACCGACATAGCCCCGCTCGTTGCGCGGCTCACCGCCGCGGCGGGCGCCCGCCGCCCGCTGCGGGCGATCGGCGCCGCGAGCGCGGTGGCCGCCAAGGTCGCCGTGGAGACCGGCTTCGACGCCCTGTGGGTGTCCGGCCTGGAGGTCTCCACGGCCCTGGGCCTGCCGGACGAGAACGTGCTGGGACCGCGCGACCTGGCCGACACCGTCCTCGCCCTCACCCGTACGGCGGCGCTGCCGGTGATCGTGGACATCGACAACGCCGGCGGCACCCCGGCCACCGCCCGCCGGTTCGCCGGCGACCTCACCCGCGCCGGAGCAGCTGCCCTCTGCCTGGAGGACAGCGCCTACCCCAAGGTCAACTCCTTCGCCCTGCACCGCAGCCAGGCGCTCGCCCGCATCGAGACGGTGACCGAACAGCTCGCCGCGATGCGCGAGGCCGCCGGCACCCAGGTAGCCCTGATCGCACGGACCGAGGCCCTGATCTGCGGCGGGAGTGTTGCGGAGGCGGTGGAGCGGGCCGCAGCGTACGCGGCTTGTGGCGCGGACGCGGTGCTCATCCACTCCAAGGACCCCACCGGGCAGCAGGCCCTGGCCACGGCCGCCGCCTGGACGGGAGCGGTGCCGCTGGTGACCGTGCCCACCGCGTTTGCGCACCTGGCCCCGGACGATCTCGGCGAGGCGGGATTCGCCCTGGCCATCTACGCCAACCAGCTCTCGCGTGCCGCGCTCGCCGCCATGCGGCGCGCCGCAGCCTCCTTCCAGTCCACCGGCTCCTTCACCGCCGGCGGAACGCCACTGTCCGATGTCGCCGACCTCCTCCAGATCGCCGACCCGACCGCCCGCGCCTGCCTGTAGAAGGCGGCGGTCTCCGCTGCTCCAACAGTTTCGCTCTGCTCCAGCCCCGTACCACCAGCTTCCGCCGGGCAGTCGGCCGCGGCGGGCTCGACGAGGGAAGGAACATCCGCGTCATGACATCTCTGCCCCGCATCAGCGTGTCGGTCAAGGCCGCGATCGTCCACCAGGGCCGCATCCTGCTCATGTCCTACGACGACCACTCCGGCTTCCACTACAACCTGCCCGGCGGCAAGGCGAAGGTGGGTGAGCCGCTGCGCGACGCGGTCGTACGCAAGGTCAAGGAGGAGACCGGCCTGCGGGTGCGCACCTCGCGGCTGTTATTCGTCGTCGAGTACGTCCCCGAGCAGTACAACGACGAGTTCGGCACCGTCCACAAGACCCAGCACAACTTCCTCGCCGAGCTCCTCGACGAGGACACCACCCCGCGTAAGTCCGACCCACCCGACCCGATCCAGGTCGGCTTCGAATGGGTGCCCCTTCAGGAGTTCGGCGGCAAGTACCTGCTGCCGCGGGTCAACCAACAGGTGCTCGACGCACTCGCCGGGAACCCGGCCGACCGCGACGTCCTCGTGGACCGGTGGTGACCATGCACCACCCTCCCATCACCGTGCCGAGCCTCGCGGAACTGCACAACTGGCTCCTCGAACAGCATGGCGACACCGTGGATGCCGACCGCCTGCCCGCCATCCGCACTGAACTCGAACAGCTCGCAGCCCGTAAGGTGCCCGGCGCCGTGATCGAACTCGGCTGCTACCAGGGCGCCATGGCGCTGTGGATGCGCGCCGTCCTCGACGCCACCGGACAGCACCAGCGGAGCATCCACGTCTACGACTCCTTCAAGGGCCTGCCCGAACGCGGAACGAAGGACCCGGACCTGTTCGAGACCGGGTACCTGCGCGCCGAGCCGGAACAGGTGCTCGCCCTCCACGACCGCTGGGGCCGCACCCCGCCGACCATCCACCCTGGATGGTTCGCCGACACCCTCCCCGGCCGGCTCCCGGACCAGATCGCCTTCGCCTACCTGGACGGCGACTACTACGACTCCATCCACACCTGCCTGACCGCGTGCATCCCGCGCATGGCCCCCGGCGGCACGCTGATCGTCGACGACTACGCCGACCTGGAGGCGAACCCGAAGGCATGGAACGGGCTGCCCGGCGTCAAAGCAGCCTGCGAGGACTACTTCAGCGCGCCCACACCGCTTCAGGTCATCACCGGCGCCGGGGACCTCGCCTTCGGCCGCTACACCGCGCCCGCCGACGGGACACAGCAGTGAGCGCGGTGCGCAAGGCGCCGCTCCTCGTGAGCGTGAAGGGCGCGGCCGACACCGCACTGTTGCAGCAACACCTCCCCGGCTGCGTGATCCGGGAGATCACCGCACTCGCCACCGCGGACCCGGAACTTGCCGCCCGGGCCGACGTGCTGGTGCTGCGGTCGGGGCACCGGCTGGACACCCAGCGCCTGAGCCAGTGGCCGGCGCTGCGGCACGTGATCCGGGCCGGCTCCGGACTGGACGGCATCGACATCGACGCCCTGGCGGCGCGGGGCATCAGCGTGCACCGCAACCCAGAGCCGGCAGCCGGCGCGGTCGCCGAATGGGCCCTGGCCGCACTGCTCGCGCTCGCTCGCCGGATCCCGTACGGGCACGCCGCCCTCCTCCAGGGCCGGCACGCGAAGCAGCACTGCCTCGCCCCGCCCGTCTCTGCGATGCGCCTGGCGATCTGGGGCGCCGGGCCGGTCGGCCGGGCCTGCGCGCACGCCCTCGCCCCGCATGTCGCCGAGATCGCCTTCGCCGCCCGGCCGAGCCTGCCGGACACCCTGCCCTCGCGGCCCGGCAACGAACTGCCCGCCTGGGCAGACACCCACCTTGTGGCGCTCCCGCTCACCGACGAGAACCGAGGCCGGTTCGGCACCGGGTTCCTCGCCGCAGCGCGGCAACGGCGTCCCCTGCTGATCTGCGTCGGCCGCCTCGGCACGCTCGACATCGACGCCTGTCTGCGCGCCCTCACCGAGGGCCCGCTTGGCGGTCTCGCCCTCGATCCCGTCGAGGAATCGGATCTGCCGCTGTGGCCGGCTGACGCCCTGCCCGGACCCCTCAACCTGATCGCCACCCCGCACATCGGCGCCCAGCGCAGCGACGTCCGCGCCCTCCTCGACCGCTGGGTCGCCACGACCGCCGCCGGTGTCCTTGCCGCTGCAGACAGGACAGCCCGATGACCGCCACCCCGTGGCTAAATACGCGACTAGAGGTCGCCGAGCACGCCGCCGCTGCCCTGGCAGACGAGTACGCCGGCGCCGACGTGTGGCTGGTGGGCGCGCTCGCCGAAGGTCTGGCCCACCAGCACAGTGACGTGGATCTACTCCTGATCACCCAAGAGTTCGTCGCCGAGCCGGGCTCCCGCCTCATCCACGGCATCCGCGTCGACGTACGGGCGGTGCGGGAAACCACCGTGGACGACTGGCGCACGCTGCTCGACGCGTTCATCGTGACCCGCGGCGCCATCGCCACGTTCCGCGCGGTGCGGGCACGCTTGAGCGACCTCACCCTTCTGCGAACGGCCCGCCCG
Source organism: Streptomyces sp. GQFP (assembly GCF_021545335.1). Taxonomy (GTDB): domain Bacteria; phylum Actinomycetota; class Actinomycetes; order Streptomycetales; family Streptomycetaceae; genus Streptomyces. Next base: position 7,330,194 of record NZ_CP089312.1, read on the forward strand.
CTGACTCAAGCACCGGATCAGGGGGCGGTCTTGGAGCCCGAGCAGCGGGCCACCTACCAACGGTGGGCGCTTGCGGACCGCTGCGAGGTGGCGGCGAGCCTGGCCGAGGACCTTCTCGGTCTGGCCCAGGCGGGCCTGTACCCCCACGCTGACCTGGTGTGGGACCAGCTCGCCCGCGTCGTCGCCCAGGCCGAGACCGTCGCCGCCGGCGCTCCGCTGCTCGGCGAGAAATGGCTACCGAGCCTGCTGAGCCAAGACGACGCTGAACCATTCAGACCCGTGCCCGCGTTGCCCGAGCCGCAGTGGCTGAGCGCCGCCGCACACAGTCCCTTCTTCGCCCCCGTCCAGACCCGCCTCGCCGACGCCCTGCTCACGCTCTGGCCCACCGACGCCGAGCCGGAGCCCTTCGACGAGGCACGGCTCGGCGGCTTCGGCTGGCTGCCGCAGCGATACAGCGACGGCTGGTTCCTGCGCCGCGGCGACACCCGCGTCCCGCTCACCGACGGCGAAATACGCACCTGGCAGCAGTCCGCCGCACGGCGCGCCCGCACCTGAACCCATCAGCCCACCCTCGACCGGGGAGGTCCCGATGCCCAGCACGCTCACCACCCCCACGACGACCGTCGGCGCCGACGTGTGGCGGCCTCTGGAGGACACCGACCACGCCGCGGCGGTCTCCGTCGTCCTCAAGCTGCGCGGCGAGACCTGCGACGTCGACTGCCTGTACTGCTTCGAGAAACGCAAACTCGCCCCCGGCGGCGCCCAGATCACCGTCGAGCAGATACACCGCCTCGGCCAGATCTTCGGTGAGCGGCCTCTCGCGATCGAACTGCACGGCGGGGAACCCCTGACCGTCGGCAAGGACGCCATGGCCGCGCTCCTCGATGAACTCGCCGCCCAGCCCACCGTGCACCGCGTCCACCTGCAGACCAACGGCGTGCGGCTGGACGGCGAGTGGCTCGACCTGTTCGACGCCCACTACCCGGGCCTGCACATCGGCATCTCCATGGACGGCGACGAACAGGGAAACTCCTGGCGGATCGGCTACGACGGCACCGCGATTTACCCGCACATCGTGAACGCGCTGAATCTGCTCGCCGAGCGCGGACGCACCTGCGGCATCGTCACCGTGGTCACCCCCGCCGTCCTGGGCCGCGCCGCAGAGGTCATCGACCACATCGCCACCTTCGACGCGGTACGCGCCGTGCACCTCCTGCCCGCCTTCGACACCACCGTCACCAAGCCGCTCACGGCGTCCGGCCGCCGTACCAGCCCCAGCCGCCTCCTCCAGGCCCGTGCGGTCGGCACCGACGGCGCGGCCTGGGCGATCACTCCCGTCCAGTACGCCGAGTTCGTCCTTGAGGCCGCCGCCCGCTGGATCGGCGCCGGCCACTTCCGGCGGATCAAACTCGACCCGGCCGTCGCCACGATCAGCCGACTCAAGGGCCTGGACACCGCCCACTGCCACTTCTCCGCGCACAAGTGCTCCCACGTCTTCACCGCCTACCCCGACGGCCGCTTCGGCTCGTGCGACGAACTCCCCTGGCCCCAGGCCCGCCTACTGCCCCTCGCCGCCGCACACAGCGAGAAGGACGTCACCCAGGCCCAGCACGCCAACCCGCTGCTCACCGCCGGACGGGAGCTGATGACGAAGTGCCTCTCCTGCCCGTACCAGGCGGTCTGCGGAGGCGGGTGCACCGCGACCCGCTGGCGCATGGTCCAGGAGACCGGCAGCGATGACGCGTACTGCGACCACCGCGGGCGCCTCATCGACGGCATGGCTCACCTGCTCGCCGCCCCCGACCACCCGGCCGGCGCTCACTGCCTCCGCGCCCACTGGCGGCCCCTCGGCCCGAACGTCATGGACGACGTGGACGCCTTCCTCGCTCGCTGGGACGATCCGGCAGCTCCCCGTTCCCCGGCCCGGCTCCGGGCGAGTGACCACGGCAACATCAACGCCGCCGGCCTGCCCGGCGAGCAGGCGGCCGACGACCTCGACCCGCACCACCCCCAGTGGCGTGAGGGCATCGAGGACCGAGTGTGGCCGCTGGTCGACACGCTGACCCGCAGCTGGAAGGCCGTCACCTACGGCTCCTGCCAGGGACACGCCCACACCGGCACGAGCCTGGCCCCGTCCGCGTTCCGCGTCGGCCTGCTGCCGCGCACCCGCACCGAGTACGCCGCACTCGCCGACCGACTGTGCCACACGCTCGCCGCCGCCGACGGCTACCTGCCCGGCGCCATCACCGCACTCGTCGCACGCACCGACCTGACCAGCGCCCACACCGGCCGCCGTCACCCCGTCCTCAACCTCACCCTCGCCCCGGCCCCCGGCAGCACATGGGCCGACTACTTCACCGGCCTCGACCAGGCCGTGCGCACGCTCACGCACGCCGCCCGCCACACCCCGGCGGTCACCGGGTGCGCCTGCGCCCTCCGCCCGCCCCGCCCTACCCGGGAGGCATCATGATCCACATAGCGGAGACGCTCACCGTCTCCAGCATCGAGAACTTCCTCACCCCCGGCGAGATCACCACCCTGATCAGCGCCGTGGACGACGCCCTCGGTGAGGACGGCCTCCGCCGTTTCGACGCCGAGCGCACCACCACCCTGCACTCCATCCCCGGCCACACCAGCGAGCAGGCCATGGCCGTCTACGAACCCGCCGGCCGCCTCGAAATCCACCCGCCGCCCGAGACCGCGGCCAAGGTCCTCGCCCACGCCGTAGAGCGGGCGATGCCCGCACTGCGGCGCGCCCTGCCCGCCCTGACCTCCTGCCGCGAATGGATGTACGTCGAGTACGCGCCCGGACAGCACATCACCCCGCACGTCGACGGCATCGCCCCCGACCCCGCCGACTCTGTCCGCCAGCTCGCCGGGATCAGCGTCGTTCTCGAACATGCCGAAGACGGAGGGGATTTCTTCGTCGAAACCACCTCCCACCCTGCCCTGTGGAGCGACCAGCACGGCGGCGAAGGCTACGACCCGGCCATGGTGTTCACCCACGACGGAGCCGACCACTCCGCCGACTGGTTCCGCACCATGCCGCGCACCCGCTGGAACGTGCACCCCGCCCCCGGCACCGCGCTGCTGTACGGATCCCAGGTCACCCACGGCACCGAGCCGGTCCGCGCGGGGCGCGCACGCAAGTTCATCAGCTGGCTGATCAGCGAAGCCTGATCCGGCCATGCCCCCGCCCATCCGCAGCCCGCCCCTCGCGCGATGTACCCCGACCAGACCCTGCAACCCCACGGAGGAAGAGATGACGACCGATGCGTGCGGCGAGTTCCTCGCCGCGGTGGACCAACTGCACGACGACGGCGGCACCGTGCGCCTGACCGCCCACACCTCCAGCGTCTCCGCAGACGCCTGGAGCGCCCCGGCCACCGGCGCCGAATCGGCGCCGGCCGCCACCCCGGAGGCGGACAGCGCCAGCTGATCGGGCAGGGCCCATCCGGCCTGTCCCACATCTCAGACCCGGTGCCGGCGCCCCACGGCCCGGCACCGGGGCCCGCTGCCAAGGAGCCTCCCGACATGAACGACATCGCCGCCGCCCTCGACCTGGACGCCATCACCACCCACCGCCGCGAACGCACCGCCGCCGCGCTGACCCTGCTCCACCCCGGTTCCGTCACACCGCCGGACGACGAGGCGCTGCCCCTGGCCTACGCACTGGCACACCACCGGCTCGAAGGTGCCGAGAACGCCGCCCGCCACCGCGACACAACCACCCTCGACTGGTACCGCAACACGGCCGGGCCCACCCTGGCCCGCCTGGCCCACTCCTCCCGCCTCGGCCCGCGCATCGTGATCGCCCCGAACAAGGACGAGATGATCCACGGCCCGCACTCCGACACCCCGTACTACGTCCTCGGCCCCGACACGACCAGCGCCGCCGAGTCCCTGGCCGTACTGACCGACGATGCCTTCGGCCACGTCACTGTCACCGGCCTCGAGGCTCTCGTCGCAGCGCACGCCGCCGTCATCTGCCTTACCGGCCGACGCCGCCCCGACCAGACCCTGCGCAGCTTCGCCATCACCCGGCTCCCGGCGACCGTCTTCACCGACCACACCGGAGACGCTACGGTGCTGGGCCGCGATCTCGTCCACGAAGCCGCCCACAACTGGCTCAACGACGCCCTCGCCGCGCTCCACATCACCATCCCCGACGACGAGACGTACTTCTCCCCGTGGCGCGGCACCCAGCGGCCCGCGTACGGGTTCCTCCACGCCTGCTTCGCCTTCCCCCTCACGATGATCTACGCCACCCGGGCCCGGCCCGGCGCCACCGGGGCCGCAACCGCCGTCCTCGTCGACCACGAACGCCAACAGCGGCCCCATCTGGCCGCCGCCCAGGAGGACTTCACCCGCGCCGTGAAGCTGATTCCCGACCCCGGGCTGCGTGAACGGCTCGACACCGTCTTCCAGCACGCCCGCACACTCTGAACCACCCGCAGACCGCAGGGACTTCAAGAATCCGCCGGCCCAGAACACACTCAGCCGCCACTGTCCAGGCCGGCAGCTTCACACACCACATCGGGAGCCCGACGTTGGAAAACTTCTTCACCCCCACGAAGATCTGGAAGGACGGAGGCCCCTTCCCACACGTCCTCGTGCTCCTCGGTGAATACCCCGAGTTCCGCGAGTACGCCCGCGCCCACCATGACCTGCTATCCGAGTACAGCGAGCAGCTCGGCGTGATCCCCGAGCAGTGGCTGCACTCCACGGTCCAGGGCATCCACCACGCCCTCGACGCCAAGCAGATGGCTCAGTTCCGCAGCGCCCTGCACGACGAACTCGCCGGTATGCAGCCGTTCCAGGTCCAGCTCGGACCGGTATGGCCCGGCATCACCGCCGTGACGGTCGCGGTCTACCCGGAGGACGGGATGGCCGCACTCAACTATCGGGTCCGGACCGCGGCCGAGAAGGTGCCGGGTATCTCTCTGCGAGGAAAGGAAGCCAGATTCTGGGCTCACGCATCCTTGACCTATGCCCGTGCGGACTTCTCCAGCCGGGACCTGAACCGGGCACTGCGGGCGCTACGGCCCCCACGCGTGAACATCACGATCGACCGCGTCCACTTCGTCAACCAATACCAGCACCCTGACCGTGGCTACTACACCTGGGACGTTGTCGAAGAGGTCCAGCTCGGCTAAGCACTCGGGGTGTCCGTAGTCCGGGAGCCGGCACGGATGACGGACCGGGCGGCGACGTCAGCGGCGTATCCCATCCAGTCACCGCCGCTCGCGCGCTGCCAGGCGACGGCCACGCTGCACCAGCGGTTCGACGGCTCACAGGACTTGGCCGCCCGGAGCTCCGCGACTCCGGTCGCGTCAGTGGCAACCTGCGCAGGCCCAGGCGCTATCACCGCGGGCTGCTGCAGAGCATGTATCTCTCGGCGACGGTCAGCATCACAACCTGTCCCGCCTCCAAGAACTACTGCCAACGCAAGCGCAGCGAGGGGAAAGGGCACAAGCAGGCCCCGCTTGAGCTCGCGCGCCGACGCCTCAACGTCCTGTGGGCGATGGTCACGCCCTTTTCGCCGGGAACTCCATTCCGAGGGCCACCAGCTGCTGATGCCGCTCCGGCTTGAGTTTGCCGCGCCGGTACTTCTGGACGCAGGTGTTCATCCAGCTGCGTGGGCGAAGGAGGATCGGCTTCTCGATGATGTAGCTGCCCGGGATGTTCAGGTGCCCGTGCCGGGACTTGAACTCGGCGACTGCTTTGATGTGCAGGTCCCAGCGGTACTGCAGCGAGTCCCAGATAAAACCTATGCGGTCGAGTGCCTTGTGCTGCTCGGGAGTCAGGCGGTCCGGGTGGGAGCGGAAGCTGGAGACCTGCTGACCGATGTTCCGACCGCGCAGGGCATACGTCTGGGGTATGTCGAGGTGGCCGTTCCAGATCATGAACTCGCGGCAATCTGAGACGAATTGATTCCAGACGTACTCTGCCCTGTCCCAGATGAATCCCTCCGCGTTGAGCGCCTTGACCTTGGCCTCTGGAACTTGGCCGTTGCTGTAGGAAGTGCGCAGAGTGGCGCATATATTGCCGAGCGTGTAATCGCGGTCTCCCCTCTTGGCTGTGTAGGTCTTCGGGACGTCCAGGTGGCCATAGTCCTTCTTGAATTCCCTCAACTCGTGGATCAGTTCCTGCAGTTTCTGTTCGGGAACTGACCACGTCATCCCGACGGCCTCCCACTCCTCGATCTGGGAAGGAGAGAGCTTTCCCAGCTGGTGCAGTTTGCGCAGGTAGGCGACCCAACGGCCCAGGCCCAGTCCGGTGGAAGTGCGGTAGTCGTCCTGGACACGGAGGTCGCCGTGTTCGCCCCGGTAGATTTCGGCGGCCTGGAGGTATTCGGGCCAGACGGTGGTGGCCGCGCGTACGGTGCGCACGGTGATGGCGTCTGCGAAGTCCGGAGGGACGGGAATACCGGTGACGGAGAGCCAGTCGGGCAGCTTGCTCTCGGTGCCGGCACCGAGGCGGACCCTTCCCTCAGCGGTGGGGGTGGCCAGGGACCGTCGGGCGGTTTCGAGCTGCCGCTGCAGCGTCTCGTCGTGCGAGGCGAGGGCCCGGACCGTCTGCCAGACCGGGCCGAACGGGGTGGAACTCAGCGCGGATTCGGGGTCCTGGTCCTCCTGGAGGAAGACCGGCACCACGATGGTCGCTGTCTTGGGTTGACTGCGGTCGCTGAGCCGCATGGCCCGACCGGTCCCCTGGATGGTTTCGATCGTGCTGCGCGGGCTGAGGAAGCAGACGGCGTCCACGGCGGGGACGTCGACTCCTTCAGACAGAACGCGGGCGTTGGAGACGACGACCAGGCCGTCTTCCTGCCCGGCGAGCCTGTCCAGCGCCCTTCGCCGCTCCGCGGTTGTTTGGCGGCCGTGGACGTGCTCGGCCGCCAAAGCCGTAGGGCGCTGGTCGGGGGGCAGAAGGGCGTGGGCGTGGGGCAGGGTCGTGGCGAACCATTTCGCCTCGGCGATGGTGCCGTGATAGGTGATCATGCGGCGGATGCCGTGTTCGTGGGCGGCGCGCAGCACAGCGAGTTGCTTGGCAAGCATGGGGGCCGCTACGGCGGTCCTGCCGATGCGCAGGAAGGCGTCGTCCCGGCCGAGCAGTTGATGGGCCTCGATGCTGGTGACGACGGGGACCACAAGGCGGTAGCGGGCCAGCAGGCCGAGGTCGATGGCGGTCGCGAAGGGCAGCCGGTAGGCGACCGGACCGTACAGGCGCTCGTCCGCCATGCTGATGACGTCGTCGCCCTCGTTGTCGAGGATCCGGGGAGTGGCGGTGAGATACAGGCGGCGGCGCGCCGTGATGATGTGGTCGTAGTGGATGGCCGCCCAGGCTTTTCCTGCGGTGCCTGCGGTGCGGTGGGCTTCGTCGATCACGGCGATGGCTGGCGGAGCCATGCGGTACCGAGCCTGGGCCTGGGCCAGGATGTGGAGACTGGCGTAGGTACACGCGACGGTGACTGCACCAGGGCCTGCGGCGAGATCTGCTAACTGGGCAGCGTCGTTGGCGACTTGCGTGTCGGTGCCAGCGAGTTCGCCTTGCAATCCGGTGCGTTGGGCGGAGAGGACCTCGCTGTCCGAGCAGACCGCGATGACGCGCCCCAGCCGGTGCCGACCGAGTTGACGTGCCCATTCCGTCATCGTCTGCCGGACCAGTTCCAGGGTGGGAACGACCACCAGGCGGCGTTGGGAACCGGCATCGGCGACCCGGCCCGCGACTTCCGCGCCTACCCGTGTCTTGCCTGTCCCGCACGCCATCACGGCGGTGACCCGGCTGGAGTCGATCAGGCTTTTGGAGAGGGTTTCCACTGCTTCCTGCTGGTGTGCGAACAGCGGTGTAGGGGTCTTGAGCGGGTCCACTATCGGTCGTTTCCTCGGTTGTGTGGGAGACGGGTCGGAAGAGGCTCGTTCAGCGGTGAAGGGCGCCGCCCGCCACCGGGGCTGCGTCCATCGAGCGCCGGACGAGGGTTTGGGCCCGGAGGAGCCCGATTTCGTGCCGCGGGCGGCCGGGTTACGCGGCGGTGGTGAGGATGCCGTGCACACAGGAGAGGTCGAAGGTGGCGATGACGAGGGCGTGGTCGGTCACCCGTCGGACGTCCTCGCTGTCGATGACCTCGACGCGCCGGAGGGCCGGCGCCCAGTCGGGCGTGGCGACTAGCCAGTCGATGCGTTGCGGCGGTCCCTGGTCCGTGCGCTTGAGGCTGGCGGTGGGGGCCAGGGCTCCGGGCTGCCGGAGAACGGTGCCGGCGTGGTGAGCGAGGTCGGTGAAGACTGCCTTCGGGCCGCCGGTGAGGATCTCGCTCGGGCGGGTGTCGCTTACGCGTACACCGTTTCGCTCGATGGTGCGGTGCTGGAAGTGGACGGGGTCCTCGACCTCCGCCCAGACCAGCGGTTTGCTGACCTCGTCGGCGGTGCGATGGGGGTAGCTGTTGCCGTCCATGCCCATCAGTGCGGTGCGTCCGTGGTCGGCCAGGGTGGTGAGTCGACGGGCCTCGGTGGCGCGCAGGTCGGGATCGAAGTGGCACAGGTGGCCGGATGCCAGATGAAGTGTCCTGGGGCAGCCCTTGAGGCGCACCTGAACGTGGCAGATCGCCTTCCACGGCAGATCGTGATCGGTTTGGGCGACGATCTCGAACAGATGCGGATCGACCATCACACCGGTCGGATTGCGGCTGCGGCCTTCGCGTGGGGCGACCATGAACGGGAACAGGCCGCCGAGCGCGGTCGCCTCCTCGTACAGGGCGCGTTTGCCGTGGTCCCAGGCCCCGGTGAGTTCCTGGCGGAAGACGATGTGCGGCTTGTAGGAGGCGAGGATGCGGTGCGCCAGACGACGCATCGGGCCACTGCCTCCATTGTGATCAAGGTTCCAGCAGGCAACACGCAGTTCAGTGCAGTCGCAGGTCAACAGGTCTCCTTCATATGGTTTGAGCAGGGTGTGCGCAGGGCGCGCAGATCGACGCGTCGCGTGTTGAAGCCGCTAGGCGGCTGGCGGGGTCGGCGCGTCAGGCCGCGAGGCCGAAGCGGGCGCGGTAGATCTCGACAACGGCGTCGAGGTCGTACGTCACGATCACGGTGTGGTGATCGGACAGGCCCTTCATATCGACGACCTCGACACGCACAACGGCGGGCAGCAGGAAGTCGGTGCTGAAGACGCGGTCGACCCGGTGGGCCGGCCCGTGGCTCGCCGAGGCGTCCACGGTGGGCGCGACGGCGGCCAGACCGGGACCGCCGGGCAGGAGGGCGTTGTGGCGGGCGGCGTCCTCCAGATGGGCGGTCAGCAGGGTCCGGTCCGGGCGGGAGTCCATCACCCGATGTCCGGGCGACGTCTCGTAGCTGCGGTGCGCCCGGTGCTGCGGATCCTTGATCTCCGCGAGGGTGGGGATGGGCAGCTCTCCGGGAACGAGGCGGTCGGGCTCGACGTAGCTGTTGCAGTCCATGCCGACGGCGAGGACCGGCAGTTTCCGTTCCACCTCGCCGTCTGGAGTGGGGTAGATCTCGACCTTGTCGGCGAACCGGGTGACGTCGTCGGCCTGGATCGACCTGAGTGCTGGGGAGTTGTAGGACAGGTGTACACAGGCCGCCACCAGGTCGATGTCGTCGGTGCCGCGCACCCGGAGGGTCATCGCGGTGGGCGGCATCAGCCAGTTCGGCCAGTCGGTGTCCCACAGCATGACCTGTTCGAAGACCTCCGGGTCGTAGTAGAGCGCGGTGGCCGACTTGGGGCCCAGGTCCCCTTCAAGGCCCCCGAGGATGCGCTTGGAGGCGTTGAACAGCTTGTTGCCGCTTCCTTGGGGGGCGTGACCGGGGTTCTCCTGCCTGCACAGGATCGTCGGGCGTAGCTGCGCCAGCCGCTGGTGCATGGCGAGCCACTTCTTGTAGTCGCCGCCGCCGTTGCGTTCGAAGTTGCAGCTGACGACGGTGATGTGCCGAGGCATGGTCGTGGCCTTCCTTGGAGGTGCTGGCGGGGTGCGGAGCCGGGGTCGATTAGGGCGGTGCGGGCCATGACGGTCCTTGCCGCCATCAGTCGGCGATGGGAGTGGCAGGAGCGGCCTTTGGCGCGGTGCGGCATGCGGTCGGGGTCGACGTAGCTGTCGCAGTCCATGCCGACGGCGAGGACCGGCAGCGTCCGTCCCACCCATCCGTCGGGGGCCCGGCAGATCCCGACCTTGTCGGCGAACCGGGTGACGTCGTCGGCCTGGGCCGACCTGAGCGGTGGGGAGTCGTAGGACAGGTGTGCACAGGCCGCCACCAGGCCGATGTTGGCGGTGCCGCGCACCCGGAGGGCCATCGCGGTGGGCGGTGTCAGCCAGTTCGGCCAGTCGGTGTCCCACAGCGTGACCTGTTCGAAGACCTCCGGGTCGTCATGGAGCGCGGTGCACGGCTTCGGGCGGAGGACCTGCGGTTGGCTGGGTTCAGGGAAAGGGTCCCGCGGTGTCGGGCCGGCTGGTGACGGTCTGGCCCGCCTGCCAGGAGGGGAAGGTGGGCAGGATGTCACCGGTTGCGTCCTGGTAGGCGGTGTCCACCAGGGTGTGGAAGCGGTGGGCGTACCCCTCGCCGACCGCCTGGGCACGTGAGTCCCGTACGCCGGTCCACCACTTCTGGCCGCCGGGGGTGGCGAACAGGGCGAGTGCCGCGCCGTGGACGCCGTCCGCGGAGAGAACACCGACGCGGAACATTGCCTCCCAGGCCGAGACCCACGCGTTGCGGTGGAGGTGGAGGCGTCGTTCGGCCGGCTCCAGTGGGTCGAGGCTTCCCCAGATGGCGCGGAGGCCGGGGCGTTCGACCTGTGCGGCGAGGAGGCGCTGGTGGAGGTGTGCGGCTTCCAGGACGGTTCGGTCGCGGTGGCGGCGGTGGGTGAGGACCATGTGGGTGATGGCGGTGCCGGCGAGGGCGACCAGTGCGGCGCTCGTCAAACGGCTGCTGCGCATAAGGGAGTTGGTTTCCTTCCTGGTGGTGGAGATCAGGCGGGTACAGGGCTGTTCACGAGGCGGGAGAGGTGGTGGTGGACGGTGGCTCCGGTGAGGGCGAGGCGGTGCAGTTGGGCGAAGGCCGCCTTGTAGCGGAAGGTCTGGGCGTGTTGTTCGAGAACGATGGGCACGGTGGTGAGGGGCAGGACGACGTCGTGGTCGTCGAGGATCGCGAAGGGTTCCAGGGGGAGTTCGGCCGGTGTGCGGGCGGCGCTGAGGGGAATTAGCCCGAGCGACAGGTCCGTGCCGGGGGTCAGGAGTGCCATCAGGTGGGTGATCTGGGCGGACATGACATCGGGCGAGCCGACCTGGTGATGGAGGGCTCCCTCTTCGAGGAGGACTGTCGCCTTCACGCCGCCCGGCAGGTCGGCTTCGTCGTGGCCGCCTTCGCGGGCCCACGGACAGCTGCGGACCGCTTCCCGGTATCCACAGACCTGTAAGGGGCCGGGGACGAGGGTGGAGGCGTAGATCTGGATGTGGCGTGCTGTCTGCCAGGACGCGCTCGGTGTGGTGGGCGGGCGCCGGACCCGGCGCGGTCTGGTCGGAGGTGGGGCCGGGGCGGGCGGCTCAGCGCGGGGCGCCGTGGACTGTCCTCTCGTGACCCGGACGACCTGGTCGGCGTCGGTGCGTGGGGAGGCGTTGGTGCCGACGATGTCTTCGGTCTCAGGGCGCCGTGGGTAAGGGAGTTGGTTCGCGCCGCTCATGTACCCCGCGTCGGCACCGGTCGCGACAGCTGCGGTGGAGGCAGCCGGGTCTCGGTAGCGCCGTTCGCGGTGTGCGCCGGTTTCGCCGTCGCCAGAGGGCGGAATCGGTGTTGACGAACGGGGCTGGTCACGAGCTGTGCCAGGCGATGGGGGACACATTTCGGGCCGTGGACCGAGGGCGGGGAGCGTAGGTGCGGCGGGGCGGGTGATCTTATCCGGACCGGGGTGGGGGTGGACGGGCACGGGGCGCAGTGGCGGGGCAGGTTTGGGGATCGGGCGATGTGTGTCCAGCCGCGCGGGCCGGGTGTGTGCAGGGGGAGGCTGTTTTTCCGCCGGAGGCTGGGGGATGCCGAGGCGGGCGCGGGCGGCGTTGTACACGTCCTGTTGGTCGCGCGGGCGTACGGCGACGACGTGGATTTCGGCACGGTGTGTGAGGTTCGCGGGTGTCGGGCGCTGAATGTAGACGGTGCGCCACGCCTGCCGGTGATCGACGTACAGCTTGCGGTAGCCCGTGAGTTCACCGGTGAGGCCGATGCCGAACAGGCGGGCGTTGACGACGTCCTGGAGCTGGGCGAGGGCGAGGTCGCGGATGTCCCCTGGGGCCTGGAGCAGGTCTGTCAGGGCACGGGGGTCGAAGGAGAGGCTGAAGGCAGGGCGGCTCTCCGGGCGGCCGGTCATACGAGGGCCTGAATCGGACGGCGGACAGAGCGGCGGATCAGCTGGGACCGGCGGTGGGCCATGACCCGGCCGGCGGCTCTCTGGGCGGCCAGGATCCGGCGATCACCCGGGATGACGAACCGCGGTTCCTCGCCCCGCATGCTTTCTTCGGGCGCGGGGTGCTCGCCGGCGGGTGACGTGCCCGTACGGATCGTCATCGCGGCCCGGCTCCGGCCAGGGCCGGGGCGTGGTCCGTGAGCCGCTGAGGAGGAGGCTGGTGTAGGGAGGCTGGGCCGTACATACATGGTGCGGGCCGATCGTGTTGCGGCCAAGTCGTCCCACTTGTCGATGAGTTGCGGATGGTGGGGGAGCTGGGCGTGTGCGGCGGGCGGGCTCGTCATGGCCCGCCCGTTTCCGCTCCGAATTCGTCGAGGGCGTCGTCGAGGTCGTCAAGGTGTTCCAGCAGACGCCGGATGGTGGTCTGGCGCTCGCTCCACTCCCGCTGCTGGATGGCCTGCTCCAGCTCGCACTGGTTGTACGCGGCGGTCGGGGCACCCTCGAAGTCGAAGAGCAGGTCCAGCAGGGCGATTCGGGCGCACGCCTGTAAGTCGGGAAGGGGGAGGGCGGGGTTGGCGAGGTGGTATGCGTCGAGCAGGGTCAGCGCGCAGGCGATCCAGTCGGGACTGGTGGAGACGGTGCGCGGGTCGAATGCCACGCGCGCCAGTTCCCAGGCGGTGGCGCCCCGGGCGCCTCGGAAGCCGATGATGCCGGTGACCTGGTCGGCGAGGACCAGTTGGCTGGTGCGTCCCGCGTCGGCGTGCAGTGCCTGTTCCACCAGGGCGTCGGGTAACTGCCGGCGGAGCCGCAGGACGTGGCGGTCGAGGTCATCGCGGCGCTGGTCGAGGTCGGCGTGCAGTTGTCCGTCGTGTGTCCACTGGTGGCGGACGGCGTTGCTCAGCACGGTGGCGCACTGGGCGTGCGCGTTTTCGGTTGGTTCGGTGCGCCAGGGGCTGGGCTGGACGTGTTCGGGCGGCGGGTAGGCGGTCAGGACCCGGTGCATGCGCCCGAGTACGGTTCCGGTGTGCTCGGCGAGGGGGCGCGTCATCGCCGAGGTGGACACGCGGCCGGGTGCTTCGTCGGTCACGCTCCAGGCGCTGCCCCGCGCGACCGTCATGAGGCAGTTGTCCTTGTCGGGCCGTACGAGGGGGACGGGAAGCCCCGCGGCCCGGCAGTGCTGGGATGTGTCGAGCGCGACGCGTGCGGGGTCCCGGCCGGTGGTGGAGTGATACTCCTTGACGAACAGCCGCTTTCCCTCGTCGGTGACGACGTGCCGGTTGGCCCCTTTCCTGCTCAACTTGGTGATCTGCATTGATACGACGGTGAGTCCGTACTGCTCTTCCAAGACGTCAGCCGTCAGCCCACGACTCCATTCCGTGTTATCCATCCAGCTCACCCGTGCCCGTGCGAACAGGAACCAGCCGGTACGGGGCGCCTGCGGTCTGATCCGGACCGATGGCAACATGCTGGTGCTGCCGGGGCGGTGGAGTACGGGTCACATGTTCTGCCGACGGCACTCCTCTCCCCTGGCGCCGTCCCGCCCCGGCATGTACCGGGGTACAAAGGAGGTGACCGGTGGCCATCTTGGTGAGGGAGTCATCGAGCTGGCCGTGCGCCCAGCCGAGGGTGACCAGGTGCGGTGCATTGACGGCGCCGACGAACTTGCGCAGCGCCGTGACCCGCCGCAGGGCCTCGCCTCGGCTGGTGCGGACGCGCTGCGCATAGACCCTGGATGGTGCGCCGATGGCGAGCATGCGCCATGCCTCGATGTGCTGGTCCGAGAACTCCCCGGGGGCGGCGGCCCGTTCCGGGCACGGGAGTTGGTGGGTGGCGAAGGTGGCGTGGACGACGGCGGCCCGGCCGCTCGCGCCGAGCTTGCGCCCGCACAGGGTCACCTGCACGTTGACCGAGCCGATGGTGAGCGACAGTTCGGAGGCGATCGCGGTCGTGGCCGCGCCGTACGCGATCTTCCGCACGATCCGCAGCTGTAGAGGAGTCAGGGGCAGAAGCGTTGCGGGCGGGCGGGCAAGCCGGGTGCTCACGGGGGAAATCCTTTCGATGGACCGCGGCCGACGCCGGATGTGCTTCGACTCGCCGAAGAGGGTGGATCTGCGGCCGGTGCGGGCATGACCGACGTTCTCCTGTCTGCACCGCATCGCCGGGTGCAGCACGGCAGGCTGTCGGTGTATGGCCGACCACATGGAGTGATCGCCGTTGCCGCTGGGCTCGAAGTCGCAGGTGACGATCGTGATCCGACGCACTGTCATGGTCCTTGTGGCTTGACGGACATACCGGTCTGGGCCAGACCGCTGTCCGGCACTTTCGGGATCGAGGCGGCCGGACACGCCGGTTCGCGGCTGGCACGGAGGCGCGATTCGGCCCGTCTTGGCTCGGTCTCGGGGAACGACGGGAGGGTCAGGCGGCGCGGCGGCGGGAGGCGTGCTGTGCGGACCACTGATGCCGGGCGGGGGAGAGCAGGTCGTCGGCGATGTACTTGAGCTGGATGTCGTCCGGTCCTGCGGGGGCGTTGATGAGCTGGATGTCGCGCAGGATCCGCTCGCACGGGTTGCCGATCCGTGTGGCGTGACCGCCGTGCAGTTGCTTGGCGTCCTCGGCGGAGGCAACGCCGTGACGGTTGTTCACGAGCTTGGCGTTGTACAGCCATCGGTCGCACGGCTCCCCGTGGTCCAGGAGATAAGCGGCGTGATAGGCGGCGAGTTCGGCCTGCATCAGTCGGAAGGACATCTTCGCCAGGCGGCGGCGCACCATCTTCACGTCGGCCAAGTGGCCGTTGTAGCGCTCGCGTTCCTCCGAGACCCATGTGATGGTCACGTCCAGGGCCTGCTGGTGGATGCCCAGCGCGACGGCCGCGAGGTTGAGCCGGCCGTAGACCACCGATGCCATCAGAGCGACGTCCTGGCCGTCGCCGACCTCACCGATGATGTTGGCCTCCGGGACGCGGACGCCGTCGAGGCGGAGGCGGTCGACGGAGAATCCGTACAGACCGCTGGCGGGTTGGCGGACGATGTCGACGCCGTTCCTGTCGGCCTCCACCAGGACCGCGGTCAGGCCGCGTTTGGTGCCGCGCTCGCCTGTCCGGACCACGACGCAGTGGATGTCCGCGAGGTCGGCGTTGCCGATGAATTCCTTCGCACCGTCGATCACGAGGTCCCCGCCGTCGAGCCGGGCGGTGGTGTCCATGTCCAGCAGGTGACTGCCGTGGCGGGCCTCCGTGACGGCGATGCTCGGCCAGACGCTGCCGTCGGCGATGGCGGGCAGCCATCTTCGCCGCATTTCGGCGCTGCCGTACTCGATGACCGGCGCGGACCCGAGGATCGACGCCTGGAGGATGGCTCCGGCGGCCCCGCTGACGCGCGACACCTCCGTTACCGCGACGGTCTTTGCGAGGTGTCCTGCGTCCTTGCCGCCCCACTCCGAGCCGATGAGCAGGCCGAGCCACTGACCCAGGATCGGTCGCAGCTCACGGTCGGTGTGCGGGCCCCGGGATTCCATGTCCGGGACACGGGGGGCGATCTCGGTGTCCGCGATGCTCTTGACCTGTTCCCGGAGGCTGTGGTGATCGTCAGTCAGGTACGGGCTCGTGGCGGGCATCGTGAAACTCCCCTTCTGCCTGCGTGGCTGGCCACTGCGGTGCGGCCCTGGCGAAATGCGGCGGTGCTACGCGCTGGTACGCCGGTAGAAGTCGGCCATGAAGAGATCGCGCTGGTGATCGATGGTGTTCCATAGCGCGCGGCCTTCCGAGCGCTGTCGCGGCTCGGTGCCGACCCCGCAGATTGTGCCCAAGACGTGGTTGGTGCGCTCGTCGATGAGAGGGGCCCCTATGTATACGCGGACGCCGATCTCGTCGACGACCGGGTTGCCGGCGAAGTCGTCGTAGTCGAGGACGTCGGTCAGGACGAGTGAGCCTCGGCGCTGGACGACGTGCGGGCAGAAGCCGTGGGTCAGCGGCATGGAGCGGCCCACCACGGGCAGCTCGCCTCCGGTGGGGTTGGCCAGGCCGATGAAGAACTGCTCGCTGCCGACCCAGTTGAGCATGGCGTACGGGGTGCCGGCCGCGCGGGCGACCTGCTGGGCGAAGGCGTCGAACGCGCCCACGGGCGGAGCCGCAGGGTCGAAGTGGTCGGGCAGTTGGCTCTGCCAGTCAACGTCGTGACCGGTGGCAGTCAGGAGACCTGACGGAGCGTGGGGATTCACAGCGGTGCTCCTTGCAGAAGGTGGGCAGAGACATCCGAGAGGTTGAGCACGTGGTCGACGAGACGGCCCAGGACGTAAGCGGCATCCGCTCTCTTGCGGGCATCGCACAGCACGACCGGAACCGTGGCCGCCAGCGCCAGGGCTGCTGAGACTTCGGCGGGGTCGTAGTGGCTGGCGTCGTCGAACACGTTCACGGCGACCAGGAAGGGCAGACCGAGCCGCTCGAAGTAGTCGACCGCGGGAAAGCTTTCGTCGAGGCGGCGGGTGTCGACGAGGACAACCGCGGCGAGGGCTCCTCGCGTGAGCTCGTCCCACATGAACCAGAACCGGGTCTGCCCCGGTGTGCCGAACAGCATCAGGATGGTGTTCAGCTGCGGGAGCGTGATCCGGCCGAAATCCATGCCGACAGTGGTCGCCGTCTTGTCGAACAGCAGCGTGAGGTCGTCCACGCCCTCTGAGGCTGTGGTGATCACGGCCTCGGTACGCAGCGGGGTGATCTCGGAGACGGCGCCCACAAACGTGGTTTTGCCGACCCCGAACCCGCCGGCGACGACGATCTTGGTGGAGGTGGGCGTCGCACCGGCGAACAGGCGTGACAGCCCGGGATCAGAGCGTGTGGAGTGCATCGCGAAGGGCCTTCAGGAGAGCAACGTCGGGAAGGGCAGCGGAGTCCGTGGCGCTCATGGTGTTCAGTGCGCCGATGTCGATCAGTCGGGACATGAGGATCCTGGTGATCTGGAAGGGCAGCCCGATCAGGGCTCCGATCTCGGCGACGGCCAGGGGCCGTCCCCGGCACAACGCCACGGCCTGCTCGGCTTCCCGCGGCTGGCCGGGCGGCGGTTCTCCCTCGGCCCACAGCAGCGTCTGGATCTGCAGGTCGTGCGTGGGCCTGGTCTGGCCGCCGGTCAGGACGTAGTGGCTGGGGGCCTCGGTGTCCTCGACGGTCCAGGCCGGGCCGCCTGTGGCCGCCATCTCACTGGCCGTCACCGGAAGAGTCCCCACCCGCACGTGCTGGTGTGGCCAGCAGCTCGCCCATCCGGTTGATCAGGTCGACCATGGCGAAACCGACGGCGCCCTCGTCCGCTTTCGTGGTGGTCAGTACACCCAACACGCTCTGCACCTTGGCCGGATCACGTCCGGCGTTCACCGCCACCGCGGCCGGCGGGTATCCGGCGCTCATGATGAACAGGAGCCAGCTGCTCTTCCTGATGAGGACCTGTTCGACCGCGCCCTTGCCGTCGTCGATCCCGTGGGCGATGGAGTACATGCCGTTGATCACTGCGGCCAGACGGTCCGCCAGGGTGCCGTCCATCGCCGGTCCCGCGTGGGCCAGTCTCAGGCCGTCCTGCGAGGCGAGCAAGGCTCCGTTCACTTCGGGCAGCCCCGCCAGGTCCTTGAGAGCCTGGTCCAGGACCAGGACCTCTTCCGGCTGGACTGCCGTCGAGTCGGTGGTCATCGAATTCTCCGAATCTCCGTACGCTGTACGGTCGGTACCCAGGTACGAATCCGGGCACAAAGGATGTGGACGGGACGCGGCTGCAAGCGGCTAGCCCGCGCTCCCATCGGAGGGCCGTGCCGCGGGCCGGTTGGGCAGGCCGGCCCCGTGGGCCTGCTCCGCACGAAGCACGCCCTGGGCGAAGTTGCTGACGAAGGCCGGATCCGGCGGCACTGTCGGGGCCGGGGCGGCATCCGGCACAGCAGAAGCCTCGGGTTCACGGACGGTTGCCTGCGGTGTCCGCTGCGGCAACCTGGGTCGAGCGTCGTGCGGTGCGCCCTCCGAAGACATCGCCGCGGCTGCTGCCACAGCGAGGGGTTGTTGCGCCGGGGCACGCCGCCCAGCGCGGGAGGGCAATGCCGCCATCCCCGCCGGGACCTGGGCCGCAACCGGGACCTGGGCCGGGGGGCTGGGCCGGGGGCCTCCGGCCGGCTGGAGGACGGGGCGGGCCGCGAATTGCGCTGCCGGGCCCGGTGCGGCGCCACCGTGTGCGCCAGGTTGAGCCCCCGAGGGGGCCGCCGGTTTGTCCCGCCAGAGCAGGAGTTTGTTCGGCACCACCACGAGCGCCGTGGTGCCGTGCATGAGGTTCTTCTGCAGCTTCACCTGGATGCCGTACCGGCGGGCGAGTTTGGCCACCACGAGCAGGCCGGTCTGGCGCAGGGCGAGTTGCTCGGCCAGGTCCGAGTCCTGGGGATCGGCCAGCATCCGGTTACGGCGGTCGATCTCGCCCTCGGCCATGCCGATGCCGCGGTCCTCGATCTCTACGGCCAGACCCGCGGTGACCCGCGTCGCGCGCACGATGACCTGGCTGTCCGGCGGCGAACAGAGTGTCGCGTTCTCCTCCAGTTCGGCCAGCAAGTGGATCAGATCGGGTGCGGCGAAGCCCGGTATCTGCACATCCAGAGTGGATGTGTGCATGCGGACCCGGCGGTACTTCTCGATTTCCCCCGCCGCGCCGCGTAGCAGATCCACCAGCCCGGTTGGCTGGTTGAGCTGGCGTGCCTTCACACCGCCCAGAACCGCCAGCCGTCCCGCCGACCGCCGCATCCGCTTGAGGAGATTGTTGACCTCGAACACGCTGTACAGCACGTCCGGGTCCTGGACCTGCTTCGTCAGCTCAGACACGGTGCCCAACGCCCGTACGAGCAGCAGGGTCATGCCCCCGGCGAGGTAGACGAGCGCTTGTGTCAGTTCCGTCTGCCGCCCGTTCGCCACCGCCCGCCACGCTTCGGCGTGCAGCCGGAGCAGCGCGGCCTCGGTTTCGCTCCACGGGTTGCTGTCGGAGTTCCCCTGTGGCGTACCGAAGTCGGGAGGGGAAGGCCGCTCGCCCCGGTTGATCTGCTCCAGAGCATCGCTGATGCTCTTGCGTCCCTCGTTCACACCGGACTGGAAATGCCGCAGCCAGCCGTGTACGGAATCGCTGTCCTCGCTGCGCTGCTGGTGCAGCGCAGCCGCCATGCGAACCGCCAGCCAGTCCGCGCACATCAGCACGGCGAGACCAGTGGCTGCCACCACCGCTGCGATGATCCAGCCATCCCCAGGGACGCGGACCGTCGTACTGACGGCAGCCGCCGTGCACAAGATCGCCGAGACCAGGAGAGCGGGCACGAGCACCAGAAGCCGCAGCCGCAGGCGCAGTCCCCTCTCGGTGCGCAGCGGTTCGGCATCGCGCGCACGCCGTCGCTGGCCACGCCGGTGACCATGTGGGCGCGGGCATGACAGATCAGACATTGGCGACCTCGCGGAACGTGGTCCTGACAGGGAGGACGGAAAGGCCGGCCGGGACCGGGCGAGCAGCGCACCGGCACAAGGTGCGCAAACAGTGGCGGCCATGCCGGGACTCGGGTGGGCGTGGCCGCCGGGGCACGCGCACCGGACCGCGGCCGACGGGGGAGGCAGCGTACGGTCCGGGCGCACGGGGGTGCCCCGGCGGCCGGTCTATATGCGGACCCTGCTGACCGTCTCGGCCACGCTCGCCACAACACTGCTGATGGACGGTGCGAGCGAGATGTCGTGGAGATGGAAACCGAGGAGTACGGCTGCTGCGGCATGGCTGGCCTTGAGGCCGCCTTTGCTGATCAGCAGCCACACCACCACGGCCAGCACAAGGACCAAGGAGAGGGTGATGCTCACGAAAGCGAGTCTCTGCTGGGGGTATGTTCCCGAGAAACCGCACGTGGCCGATCAGTTGAGCGGCGATGACCGGCGAGTCCGCGGGAGTTGGGGCGCCTGCGCAACTGGTGGCCTCGATGATCCAGGCACGGCCGCGATAGGCCGTTACGCCGGCTAAGGCGGGAAACAGGGCGGGCACGGTGTCCTCCGGGTGCGCAGACTTGTCGTCTTAGCGTCTTGTCCGCGACGCCCGGGTGACCGTTTCCGGCCTGCGTTGATTTTACAGGTAAACCAGGGAAGTAATCGATGCTCTCAGGTCATAAGCCTGTGAAAAATACGTGGTGCACAAGGGTGTTGGCATCCAGATCAGGAAATACCGCTGCTCTGCATGCATCGGTGATGCGGGTCAACCGGGCTGAGAATCTCTCCATTGTTGTGACGGCATCGTCGGCTCAACTCCTGAGGGGCCAGTCGACGACGAGGCGGCTGTCGGGCTTGTCCATGACGAAGCGTGACTCGGAGGCTGTGAGTCGGTTGCGGGCGGCACCGACGGCCATGCGGAAAGTGGGTTCGGGCAAGTGGCGGCGACCTCGTCGGCAAGTTCGGCGGCGCGCGGGCCGTGGCCCCTGACGCCGATCTGCCAGAACGTGCCGTGCTCGTCCTCTTCCCTCTTCGTGAGGTAGGCCAAGGAGTCATTGTCGCCCCCAAAGCATCGGTGGTCGTTGCATCAGCTGACGCCTGGCCGTCTCGCATGCGGCGATACACCTCCCCCCTCAGTGAGGCACTGAGCGAGGCTCGCCCCAGCCGTGCCGACAGCCCGCAACATCGTGGACAGCACCGATTCCGGCAGGGAGCCGCGGCCGAGGCAGCCGTCGTGGACGATCGCCTCCAGCTCGCGGCGTGACCACCCGCCAGCCGGTGGAGCGGGGTGGCGGAGGATTTCGCGTGCTGCGTACGCGTCCCGCGCCTGCGTGGTGTCGCTGACGATCGCGTCGTACAGCGGGCGTGCGAGGACTTCGCAGCCTTCCGGCGCCAGATCGATCGCCGCCAGGACCAGCCGCACCCGGAACATGCGCAAGTGTGGCGGGTCAGGCTCCAGCGCATCCCGCACGGCGATTGCCGTGGCGGCGAACCCTTTTGCTGTGGCGCGGCCCGCCAGGTGGTCGGCGTAGTGGCGGAGGATCTGCGCGACGGCTTCCTCCCATGGTTCGGTGATCGTGGCCTTGTCGATCAGGGAATTGGCCGTGTCCTGTGCGTCCGTGTGCAGGCTCGCCACGACGTGTGCTTGCCTGCTGCCGTACAGCCGCTCGGGTTCCTTGTCGTAGACGGTCGCGTGCTCTGCCGCTTGACGCCATTGGCCGGCGGCGACCAGGAGCCGGGTTCCGTCGTCCAGCAGGAGGTCGTGGAGCCAGGGCCGGATGTGGTTCAAGGTGGCTTCGGTGGTGAAGCCCGTGAGGCCGATGGATTGTCCGTGGACGGTCACGGTACCGCCATCGTGTGCGGCGCGGTGCACGCTCATGAGCTGCTGATGGGCGGCCTGTGGGTCGCCCGTTCGGGCGGTCAGTCGTACGAGGTTGACGATGGGCTGGAGGCTGGCGATGGCGGTGTCCCCGGTGACGGGCCATGCGGCCTGGAAGAGACGGAGCTGACGAAGGCAGAGGTCTGTCGCCAGGTCGGTCAGCCCGCAGTCGGAGGCGATCAGCGCGGACAGGTTCCAGGTGGCGCAGGCGAGGTTGATCCGGTCGAGGAGGGGTCCGTCCTGCGCCGACTTCTCCCCGCAGGTGCGGACTTCGTCGATCCGGGCGGCGAAGTTGCGGTAGACGAGGTGGGATCGGCTGACCAGGGGGAAGCGCCCGGAGAGCCGGCGGAGCCTTTCCAATGGGGGCTGTGGCGGCGCGGTCACGGCATCGGCCTTTCCGTGGGGTCAACGGGATGCAGGATCGCGGTATGTGCCGCGTGAGCGAGAACGCTCTGGGTACGGGCGGGCAGGCCGAGCCGGTTCCAGTGGAAGATCACGTGGTAGGAGAGGACCTCGCGCAGGCCCCGGTCGAGGACTCCGTCCCGGGCGGCTGTGCCGAGGTCTCTTCCGGCCTGCCGAAACGCGCTCACCCAGTCGGCGGCGGGTTTGAGAGCGCGGTCGGACTGGAGCATGGGGCCAGCGGGGCTGGTGTCAGCGAGGAGTAGCTGTCGGAGGCTGTCGGCCATGGCGTGGACTTTGGCGGCCGGAACGTCTGAGGGAAGAGGACGTTCCCGGGTGACGCGGTGCCAGACGTCTCCTTGCTCGTACCACTCCAGTCCGGCGGCGCGCATCAGGGTCGCGCACAGCAGCAGTGACAACTCCCGGCGGCCCAGCTCGCCATGGCCGGTGGTGAGGATGGCGTGGCTGTCGGCGTGGAACAGGGTGTGGGCGATGGTCATGCTGATGTCGCCGCCGAACGCTGCGGTTTCGGGCTCGTAGATACCGGGCCACCAGCGGTGGATGTGCCCGGCGGCCGTGAGTTCGTCGAGCAGGCCGGCCAGCGCCAGGGGAAGCTGCTGCGTCCCGACGGCCGGGAGCAGCCGCATCCGCCAGCACGGGTGCTTACGGATGAACCACCACCCGGTGATCAGACCGTCCTGTTGGGCCAGGTCCAGAACGGGGACGAGGTGGTCGGAGGCGGTCTGCTCGGCCTTGTCCCAGTCGGTGAACTGGATGTACAGCTGACGCCACGCCGGAGGTCCCGCCTGCTGGGCCAGGGCCTGTTGCCCGGCCTGCTGGTAGACCGCGACGGCGGCGTCCAAGTCGGCGGGCTCGAGTCCGGCGCGGGCTGCGGCGGTGTTCATGTCGGTGCCGGCCAGGACGTCCAGTACGGCGTGCAGGGTCGCGTCCAGGAGGGAGGGTTGGTTCAGCCGATCAGTAGGCATGCGTCCCATCCCGAGGTCGGCGCGGCGTCGTGGGCTGCGGTGTTCAGGGCGAGGGCGGTGCCCGCGTCGCCTTGCAGGAGGCCGGGGTCGCCGCCGGGACGGGCGTGCTGGGTCAGGGCGGCGGCCAGGTCGGGCAGGGCGGCGCGCAGAGCCGGGCCTGCGGCGTCGCGGGCGGCGCGGAAGGTGGTCTGGTAGACGCCCGCCCAGCCGTGGCACAGGCCGGCGTCGGTGATCTTGGATAGCTGATCGGGGTCGGTCAGGCAGTGGACCAGGGCGTCCTCGTACAGGTGCTGGCGAGCCGTGTCGCGGCGGGCGAGGGCGGCGAGCTGTCCGGCGCGGGCGATGCCAGGGGTGCCGTAGCACCAACTGGGCCGTCCCGGGCCGCGTTGAACGGGTCGGCCGGCGCGGAGTTCACCGAGGTGGAGGTGCTCGGGCCACCAGGAACCGGCGGGGCCGTCCTGCCGCCAGGTGTCGAGCCAGTGAAGGATGGTGTCGACGGCGTCTTCCTGGCCGTCGATCCTCACTCCTTGGCGCAGGGCGCGGGCAAGGAGCAGTAGGGGGCCGCCGATCCCGTGGGCGGCACCGAAGTTGGCGTGGCCGGCGGGGACGGTGGATGGGGTGAGGTCGGGCTGGTGATCGACCCACCAGCCGGGCAGCCCGCCCAGGTCGTCGTGTCGGATGGGGCGGGTCAGTTGTACGAGGTAGGCCAGGACGCGTGCCATCGCGGTGCCGGACGGGGACCGGCGCAACAGGTACGCGCCGATGCCGGTGAGCCCGTAGAAGATGTCGTACTCGTGGAAGCCGGCTGGACGGCCGTGGCGGATGCGAGTTTGCGCTGCGTCGCATCTGCGGTGGGCGAGTTGAGCCACGTGGTGGTCCAGGACTGCCAGCGCGTTCTGGTACCGGGGTGCCTCGGCGGTGACGGCGCAGTTGAGCATGAACGCTGCCGCGGGTGCCCCCAGGTACAGGCCGCTGGTGTCGGCGGCGCTGACGGGGGTGGCGACGGCGGTCTTGATCCAGGGGTGTGCCTGCTGCCATGTGCCGTCCCCGGTGCGGGCGCGCTCGATGTGCAGGAGCGCGGATCCTGCGGCGCCGGCGGCCAGGTCCTGCGCCGCCCAAGGCTGCTCTTCAGGCGGCGGGAGGGGGGTGGCTAGGTGGCGGGCGTAGGTGTCCGCCAGCACGGCTGGGTTGGTTGCGGTGGTCACGGCTGCCGCTCCCGGTGTCGCAGGGCGCAGGCTCGGGCGAGTCGGCCGGTGGCGCGTTCGTGCTCGGGGTCGACGGGCAGCGCCCGCACGCAGTGCTCGTGGAGCAGCGACAGCAGCACGTTGTCGGCGTTGCGTGCGGTGGACAGTTGCTGCCGGTAGGCGGTCAGGGCGGCGGCGCGCTGCCGCCAGGCCGCGATGACAGCTGGGCCGCCTGGCAGGGCTTGGAGGGCAGTGTGCTCGGGATCGGCCAGGGCGAGGGCCAGTGTGACGCGCTCCCGGGCGAGAGGGCCGCGTTCTTGAGGCAGGGCGCGGGTCAGCCAGTCCGACGCCTGATCTGCGTCGCCGGTGAACCGCACCGTCAGGTCGAACATGCTCGCGGCGGTCAGGGCCTGTCCGATGGCGGCGTCATCCGCGGCGGCACGGATCTGGGCCACGCCGGCGGCCGAGTCCGCGGCGAACACTAGGTGCGCGGCGTCCAGAGCGGGGCCATGCCCGTACGGGCCGGACTTCGGCGGGTGGGTGGTCAACTCCAGGTGGCCCGCCAGACGTTGGCTGCCGAGAGCGTCTGCCCAGCCGGTGACCTGTTGGGCGGCTGCGCCGAAGGCGGCTGGATCGGGGAGGCGAAGGTACAGATCCAGATGCTGGTCGGAGGCCGGTCGGGTGGTGTCGCGATGGCGCCTGAACCACCACAGCGGCATGGTGGCGAACTGGTCGAGCAGAGTGGGCAGGTGGCCGGTCAGGATTTCGTCGTAGCGCTGGGGGTGCGCGAACAGCCGGGCATACAGGACGGTGGGCTGGCTGGGCGTCCCGGTGGCGGCAGCCGGCTCCGTCAGGCGGGGCGGGTCGGCGGGGGTGGAGTTCGTCAGAGGGATCAGGAGCTCGTGGGGGCGGCCGATCCACGCCCAGTCTTGCGCGGTGGTGCTTTCGCGCAGTTCGACCACGCGGTTGCGGTCCGCGCCGGCGCGCAGCAGCGCCCGGTGGATGCGCTGGTCGAGGTCGAGGGGCAGCTGCTGGCCGTCTTCGACCAGAGCAAGGCGATCGGGGACGCAGAGCCGTTCACGCCACCGGGCCAGTGCCTTGTCCCAGTCGGCCATGGGGGCGGACCGGCCGGGCAGTTCCTCGGCGGACAGCAGCCAACGGGCAGGCGTGAGGATCGTCCGCTTGTACCGCACGCGTGGCAGGTAGGGCAGGGTGGCGGCGACGCCGAAGGTGAACGCCCGGTAGGCGGCGCTGCGGGCGGTGGTGATCTCCGCCAGGAACCGGGCGAGCGGCGGTGTGTGGACGGACGCTTCCAGCGCGTGGGTGACGCGGGGCTCGACGTGCTGCCCCGTTGACCTGCGCACCAGATGGAACCGGCGGGTATCGGCGGTCACCGCCAGGTCGTCGAGCGGGATCACGCCGGGGCCGGGCTCGTGGTGCTGGCCGAGAGGGATGGTGAAGGGCAGGACCTGCACGGTGCGGGTGATGTTCTCGTTGCGGCGCCGGCGAGGGGCGAACGACAGCTGCGCCGCGATGGCGCCGGGTCCGGCGGTCGCATACGAGTCGGTGAGCGCGCTCTGCGCGGACGGCGGGAGCAGGTGCGCGAACCGGCCGAGCATGCTGCTGCCGGGGCGGGGGGCTCCGGTGACCAGCAGCCGGTAGTCGCCGCACTGCACGGCCTCCAGAGTGGGGGCGTGGATCTCCACGGCGAGCTCGGCCCGGGGCACGGGCAGCAGCGGTTCGGTGTGGTGGGCGGTCAGGTCGGCGATCGTGGCCCGGGTGAGGACCAGCTCACGCCTCCCGTCGAGCATCGCCTCCTGGAGCAGGCGCAGGATCTTCTCGTCCCGGTCGGTCACCTCATATGGCGGGCGGGCGCGCTCGGACCCCAGGAAGCCCGCGGGCAGGCCGAGGCCGCTATCCGCGACCAGATCCAGTACGGGCACGAGGGCCTCGTTGCCGTACCGGTCGAGGAACCGCTGGTGGTAGTCGCGCCATTGCGGATACCCGTACGGATGAGGTGACAGCTGGTGCATGACCTGGGCTGCCTCGGCGGCTTCGGCCAGGAGGGCTTCGGGGATGTGGGCGGTGCAGTCCAGTGCGGCGTCGACCAGCAGCGGGACGCGGCCGGTGGCACTCACGTACTGCATGCTCTGCGTCAGCGGGTCGCCGAGCGTCCAGGGGGCGACGGTGTCCGGGTGATTCAAGCCGCCCCGGATCGAAGCGAGGTGGGAGGCCAGCTCTGCGATGTCGGGTATGCCGGTGGCGTCTGCTTTCTCCAGCTCATCGCATATGTGGGCGAGCGTGTCGACGGACGTCATTGGGGGCCACAGACTGCTGATCAGGACGTGCTTGCTCAGTAGGTCGCCGATCAGGCCGGCGAGCTGCTCGGGGCGCGCGGTGGGGAACTGCCCGGACAGACGGTGCACGAGCAGCTCGTACGGGACCGGGGTGCGGGCAGCCTCCAGCACGGCGGCCACGGGCCGGGTGAGGCGGACCGACAGCTCGACGGGGGCGTAGCCGGAGGTGTGCGCGTCGGCAGGCATCCCGTCCACCACGTGCCGGTTGCCGCGGGGGCGGCCGGTGTTGTTGGCCACGACCGTCAGCCGGGCCACCAGAGCGGGGTGGCTCTCCAGGCGGGTGATGACGTCCGTCAGCCAGTCGGAGTCAGGACGCAGAACAGTCCGGTACCCCTCACCCCACAGAATGCGGGCGGCTTGAGCGGGCTCAGCGGGAGCGACCCCGGCGAATACCCCGAACGGGGTGGGCCGGTGGTTCCACCGCAGGAGGTACGCGGCAACGGACCGGACGGCCCGCCTGATACGGCGGTCGTCGGTGACGGCGCCGTTCAGGATCTCGGCGACGCGCTGACACAGGACGGGGCTGGCCGCGGACAGCGCCGTCGGCACTGGAGCGCGCCATACCTCGTCCAGCCACCGCCGACCGCGGATCGCGGCGTCGTCACCGTGCAGGTCAAAGTCCGGCACAGGGATCGGCTGTGAAGCGGTGGAGGCGCGCAGCAGCATTCCGGGCTGCCACTGATACGTGAGGGGTATTCCGTGGGCCACCGGTGTCCCTTCCTGTTGTGGGGTGCGCGGATGGGTGGAGCCGGGGCGGCAGCGATGATCGGCTGCCGCCCCGGCGGACGCCACGTGTCAGGCGGCGTCCTCGATGGAGGACTGGCAGGCGCTCGCCCCGTTCACGCAGGTGTTGCCGCAGCCGTCGCTGGTGGGGCACATGAAGACGGTGAGGGGGCTCTCGGAGATGACGACCCGGATGTCGAGCTCGAAGTCGTCATCGGCGAGGGCGTCGACCGGCAGGCCGAGCGGGGCCGGGACGCTGTGCAATACGGCGGTGGTCATGTGATCACTCTCTTTGTCCGATGGGATGGTGCAGAACGCCCTGACCCAGCGCCGCGGTTCAGACGGCCGGCCAGGAGATCGAAATCCGGCTGTGCCTCTTGTCGATGATCCGGTCGCCGGTGATCCGGTCATCGGGCGTGCCCGCCGGGTAAACGGCGATGCGTGGCCCGTCAGTGCCGCGGACCTTTGCGCCCCAGGTGCGAAGGATGTCGGCGATTCGCTCAGCGAACTCGGCCGCGTCGGGCCCGAAGGCGTGGACCCCGTACTCTGCGGTCTTCTTCTCGCTGTCGCGGCGCACGACGGTGTAGGCGAAGTGCGGCCCGTCGATGGCGACCATGGACCAGCCGCTGCCCGTGGGACCGATCCTGCCGGCGGCCAACTCCGGGTCGGTGGACATGAAGCAGTAGGTCGGGACCCGCGTGGACAGATACATCTGGAGGGTGCCGATGGGCTCCTGGCTGGCGACGGTCACCCCGGTCCACGTCTCGGCGCGAGCGCTGTTCAGGACGCCGTCCAGCAGCGACGGGTTGGCGGGCAAGCCCTCGTCGAAGCGCAGCGTCACGCCCTCCTCGCCGGGGAACTGCATGACCTGCTGCGCGTGGGAGCCGGCGCCCTGTGCCGCCACGAAACCGCACACGTGGGCGCTGGTGGCGACGAGATGGTCAGCCCGCCGGACGAACCCGTACGTGCGGGTCAGGCCGTTGATGCGCAGCGGCACGACGAGCCGGCCGTCGTCCTTGAGCTGGTCGATCCAGGCGGGCGGGATGTCCCAGGCGCCGACCGTTACCACGATCGCGTCGTAGGGGGCGTGCTCGGGAAGGCCGTTCTCGGCGTCGGCGACGACGACGTTGACGCCCGTGTAGCCGGTCTCGGTGAGGAACCGCTGGGCTCGGTCTGCGGGCGCGGGGTCGATGTCGACGGTGGTGACCTGACCGGTGGGCCCGACCAGTTCCGCGAGGTAGGCGGCGTTCGGCCCGTTGGTGCCGATCTCCAGCACGTTGTCGCCCGGGCGGATGCCGGCCTGCTCCAGCTGCATCGCTTGGATCTGTGGAGCGGACACCGAGCTGGTGTGATTGCCGTGCTCGTCCTCCTGGGTGATCACGGCGTTGTATGTGCTGTAAGCGTTCTCCAGTGGCGCCTCCGGTACGGCGAGGTGCCGGGGCACCTTGCGCATGGCGGCCTCGACCGCGGGCGACACGATCGTGCGGTCCTCCTTGAGCTGGTCGACGACCTTGTTGCGGAGCTGGGTGGCCTCGTCGGGGGCCATGGTCACATCGGTCATAGAGGGGTTCCTTACGGGGCCTCGTGCGCCTTCGCCTCCGGCGTCGGCGCCAACTGCGTGGTGGTTCGGTGATGGATGCCAGCTGGTGGAAGCCGACTGTCGTTCAGTGCCGCAGGGGCAGCTCCTGGATACGTTCGAAAGTGGAGGTGTGGCGGCCGGTTTGGTGCGTCTCCGTCACCAGCCACACGAACTCGATGTGTGCGACCACGTGATGGTGGGCGGGGCGCAGTCTGGAAAGCCCAGCGGCGCGGATCATGCCGACGGTCAGCTCAGAGCACTGGTTCTGGGCGGGCGTGGTCGGTAGCCGGGGGTTGAGTCGGTAGTAGGTGCCGAATCGGAACAGCGCTGGTGTCACGGCGGACTCCTTCGCGCATCGCCGTGTGTGCGCGGCCGAGGCGGGCGGGAGGAATC
Source organism: Streptomyces sp. GQFP (assembly GCF_021545335.1). Taxonomy (GTDB): domain Bacteria; phylum Actinomycetota; class Actinomycetes; order Streptomycetales; family Streptomycetaceae; genus Streptomyces. The sequence continues at coordinate 7,359,552 of NZ_CP089312.1, forward strand.
CACGGGGTAGCGGTGGGCGGGTGGATGATCGATGGGCAGGTCGGGGCGCCAGCAGCGCAGGACCTGTGCGGAGGGCACGAACAGTGGGCTGGGCAGGGAGTCCAGCGGGTGCCAGCGCCATTCCGCGACGGTCTTCGGTTTCCTGGTGGTCGGTGTGCCGTCGAAGCGGCGGATCACGACGGCGGCGGTGAGGCGTTTGATGTCGTGTCGTGCGTCCAGGAGCAGCGCGAGGACCCGGACGTCCTTGGGATCTGCCACGAGGCCGGTCTCCTCGGCGAGTTCACGCATCGCCGCGCCCTCGATCGATTCGACCGCGGAGGCCGATGCGTCCACTTTGCCGCCGGGTAACTCGTGGGTACCCAGGCGGTGTTGGCCCATCAGCACGTGGCCGTCCGGATTGGTGACGATGACGCCGACGCCCAGGGCCGCCTGTGGGAGAGGTGACCACTGGCTGCGTTCCTGTGTCACGACTCGGGGCGTGTCGGGGTGGATGAGGCGGCGGGCCTGGATGAGCTGGACCACGACGGGGTTGTCGGTGTCCGGCGCGTGCAGCAGTTCGATGGACTCGACGGCGAAGCCGTTCTCGGCCAGGAGCCGCTCCCAGACGTCGGGGGCGAGAATCCACATCTGCACCGGGATCGGTGGGGTCTGCGCCAGCCGTATCTCCTCCTGGCGGGAGGCGACGGTTGAGGAGGGACCCAGCCCGTCGAGATTGGTGTGCAGGGTGGAGAACACCAGCCGCCCGCCCGGCCGGATCCCGTCCCTCAGCATGGGCAGCAGCCTGCACGGATCGATATAGGAGAGGCCGTGCACGGAGTACACGAGGTCGTAGGGCTCGGTGTCGCGCAGGTGTGCCACGGCGTCACCGAGGAGGAACCGCACGCCCGGCAGGTAGGTGAACCGGTGGCGGGCGCGCTGCTGCTGGGTGGCGGAGATGTCGATGGCGTCGATGAAGGCCGAGTGGGCGCGGGCGAGGTGCGCGGCGTGGACGCCGGCTCCGGAGCCGATGTCCAGCACGCGGTGTCCGGCGATGTTGCCCAGGACGGTCGTACCGGGGCCGGTTCCCCAGAATCCCCAGTCGATCTCGGTGACTTCCGGTGGCCTGTAGCCACGGTCGAGCTGCCGCTGCCCGTACTCCAGCCAGCCGTCCTCGTTCACCTGTTCCGGTGTCACGGAATCGGGGGTGCTCACGCCGCGTCCTTCCGCAGGCGGTACAGGGTGCGGTGGCCGCGTTCGACGAGTTCGGGGTCGCCGTGGGCCGCGCCGTACTGGATACCGCTGAGGGCGTCGAGCGCTGACAGGCCCTGCAATGCCCGGGCCTCGTCGGGCGACAGCGAGCGGGCGTAGCCGTCGAAGATGGCTGCCTGGCGGGCCGGGGCGTTCGCCCAGGTGTCGGCGATCCGGATGAAGTCACTGACGAGGGGGCCGACTTCGGCCCGCTCGAAGTCGATGAGGGCGAGCAGCATGCTGTCGTCGAGGAGCAGGTTGCGCAGTTGGATGTCGCCGTGGCGTGGGCCATGGGGAATGGGCGGCAGGGTCGTCAGGCGCTGGGCGAGGCGGCGGATCAGTTTCTCCTCTCCCGGTTCCAGGAGTCCGTCGGCCGCGGCCAGGTGGCGGTCCAGTTTCGCCAGGCCGCCCACGGCGGGCGCCATCATGGCCGGCTCGCAGGAGTGCAGGACGCGCAGGAGCTGTCCGAGCTGGCGGTAGACCGCCTGCCAGGTCGGCTCGTTCAGGTCGGCGCCGTGAAGATTGATCCCGGCATGGGCGGTGACGACGGCGGCGAACTGGTCGGGGTCGGCGGCCACGAGCTGGGGTGCGTGACCCCGGCCGAGCGCGGGAACCCAGCGTCGGTAGGCCGCCACCTCGCGTTCGTGGAACGTGGTGTTCTGGTGCACCTTGAGGAACCAGCTGCCGCCGCTACGGCCGGTCAGCTTCCACACGCGGGATCCTTCGCGCGCCCAGGACGAGTCCGTGACGGTGTGCAGAGGGCCGATGGCCTGTTCGGCGAAGTCGGAGAGCTGTTCGCCGAGCATGGCGCGCGCGTCCGGAGCCCGGCTGGGCAGTGGGTAAAGGCGGCTGGGCCCGGCTGGATCGTAGGCGATGGGGTCGCCCGGCTCCTGGAGGTGAAGGGCCGCGGTGTGGCCATGACGGTACGCGTCCAGGCCGGCACGGCAGTAGGCGACCATGTCGACGGGAGGCTCGTTGAGGGGGAACCAGCCGAGTTGGGAGCAGCGGTCCGGCTCGGCGATGCGCGGGTGTCCGAACCACTGGGTGACCTCGAAGAACCAGCCAGTGCGGTTCTCGCCCCCGGGAGAGCGGTGCTGCATCACCAGCGCGAACCGGACGTTCTCCGGGCGGATGAGGACCCCGAGTTCCTCTTCGGCTTCGCGGATCAGCCCGGTGACCACGTCCTCGAAGTCGCCGTCGAGATGCCCGGACGGCATGTGCAGCAGCCCCGAGGCATAGGTGTCGCCCGCCCGCCGGCTCAGCAGCACCTCGCCGCTACGCCGCAGGATGAGATGGACGTCGACCGGTTCCCGGTGGCGCTGCACGATGTCGTCCCCGCCCCGATGCGAGGCTACCTGCCCGTTCACCGCTGGCCTGCCAGACGGGGGTGCGGCCGACTCGCATCCGGGCACCGCGGCGTGGCGTCGGTGAACTGTCCCACAACGGGGTTTACGGGAACGCGCGAGAAGGCGGGGGTGTTGGGCATGCGGATCTCCGGGGTGCAGACGTGACGTCCAGCGTCAGTGACCGCGACGCCCGGGTGCCCGTTTCCGGACGCCACGGAGTCTAGCCGGAACACCAAAGGGAGTTGGCTGGTCACCGGCTTGATCACGCCGGTCTGCTGATCACACAGCTCGGCCATGCGCGGCCTCCTTTCGGGCCGTGCCGGCGTACGACGCGGCTTGGGGCAGGACTGGGTAATCGAGTGCCAGTGCCTGTGGAGCGGTCAGGCCCGGGGAGGTCAGCTGCCAGCCGTCGAACAGCCGGGCGATCTGTTCCTTCGTCCGCAGGTGGACGGGGCAGCCGGCCGCCGTCATCGTCTTGGCGAATCGGCGCACGGGTTTGCCCGAGACGTCGGCGGTGGCGTGCGTGATGACGAGAGCGCTGCCGGTGGCGGCGACGTGTTTGTACTGGTCGACGAGGACGGTCAGGGGCTGCGCCGCAGTGTCCTTGATGTAGTGGAGCACGCTGCCGAGGAGAAGGATGACCGGTTCTCGCCAGTTGATCGTCTCCAGGATTTCTCTGGAAGCGAGAATCGACTCGGGGTCGCGTACGTCGGCGCACAGGCTCTCGACGACAGCGGGCGCCTTGGCCGTCATCATTTCTTCGGCGTGGGTGTGCACCAGCACGTCGTTGTCGATGCACATGGCGCGGGCATCGGGATGAACGCGGGTCAGGACATCCACCGGCGTTGGCCCGTGAGGAAGGCCGCAGCCGAAGTCAACCAGCTGCCGGACGCCCGCGATGGCCAGGGCCTGCACCATCAGGAGCACGTACATACGCTCGTGACGGACGGCGCTCTCCAGGAACGGCATACGGTCGGCAGCCCGAAGGGCCCCCTCACGGTCGACGATGTAGTGGTCTCGCCCGCCTAGCAGGTAGTTCTGCATCCGGGCGCTCGACGGCCGTGCCTGCAACTCGGCGATCGCTCCGGAAGGGTGGAGAAGCATCGGGTGGTCAGGGCGCATGCCGCTCCACCCCTCCGGTGATCGTGTGGAGTTCGGGCAGACGCCACGACGGACCGTCCGGTGCACCGAGCCACAGCGTGTGTTCCATCTCCGTGATCGTCACGCCCAGCTGCTCCACCTCTGGTTCCCCGGCCGCGTGCCACTGACCGAGCGCGTCGAACAGATCGGAGCCGAGATCACGCGGCCCCCACTCGTAGACGCGAGGGGAGTGCAGGAAGACCACCGCCCGAGACGCCTGGTGGTCATGAATACGCAAGCGGTCGGCAACATCGCCTTCGAACTGCGCAACACCGCGCACCACCTGCATTCGAAGGTCAGGGCGAAGCAGACCGGCGAACAACCGGGCCGCCAGCCGTACGTGCGCCCCCCTCGCGTCGGCTTCCGACGCCCTCGGGCTGCCCTGCGACTCGACGGAGATGCCCTCACCAGGACGGTGCTCGCGAAGCCACACGGTCTGATGAGCCGGTCCAGCGTGGAAACGCCCACTGGCCGACGCCCCGTCCCGCGCCACGGTCAGGACGAGCAGCGTGCTGGATCCGCCCAGAGCGGTACGGACGGGCAGACACAGCCGGCCACCCGGACGAATCCGGGTGACCCACTCCCACGGCACATGCCGCACCGCACGATGGGACAGGAGCCCGTGGAACGAACCCGCCGGCCCCATGACCCCGGCCTCAGACCCGTTGACCACCCGAACCCGCGGGTAGGGGCGTAGGCGCTGCCGGGCGATCTCGGCGAGACGTTCTGTGTCCGCGACCGTCACCACCTGGCCGCCCTGGAGAAGGTGTTCCAGAGAGGCTGCAGTCCAGCCGCAGTCCGTGCCGACCTCGGCAACGGTCATCCCTGGCTCTGGAGCGAGCGCGGCCAAGCGCGCCGTGGCGTCTTCCTTGGACGGGATCACTCCCGTGACGATGCCCGGGCCGCCCTCCCCACCATCGTCCACGTCGAACACGAGCATCTCGGAGCGATGGACGAACTTCGCCCACTCGCCCGCGTTCTTGCTCCGGTCCACCCTGCGCCAGCGACCACCTCGGTGCGTACGGATCACGTTGGGCACGAAGTCCTGTCGCCGATCGCAGGTGAACACGTCCCCCGCGTGCTCGTGAACGTGGGCTCTGCCCGGTCGCAGGCTGCTGGCCTCGACGCGGGCGTTCATGCCTGTCCTGCCACGGAAACGACGTCTCCGGAGTTTTCACGGCCGCTCGCGGGGCCCAGAAGGCGGAACTGCCACCCTCGCGTGACCGCGTGCGCGGCCGAGGAAGCCCCCAGCGCCCGCAGCAGACGTCGAGCGTCCTTGCGCACGTCGTCCAGCACACGCTTCGCGTCGACCGCGATCTCCTCGACAGTCTTTCCGCCGGCGAGCCCTGCCAGGACGGTGCGCTGCTCCTTCGGCAGTTCGACGTCGTAGGCCACGAGCATGGGGACGTCCAAGTGCCCGTGCCGGTAGGCGAGGTCCACCATGCCCGCCCGCTCCGAAGTTCGGAGCTTTCCGCCGATCCGGAGGATGTACGTCTTGACCGTGCTGTCGGACACTCCCATGTCGCAGGCCGTCTCTGCGGTCGTCCTTCCCTGCGAGATGCCCAGCAGAGCCTCCCGCTCCTGAGAGGAAAGCGGTGGCGAGATGGTCTCGTCCGGGGCTGGCATGGTCGTACTCCTTCGGTGTTCTGGCACAGTCGTCGTCTTATCGGGGCCGGCCCACTTCGCTGGTCAGCTGGCTGGGGCGTGTGCTACGACCGGCCGTAGAACTGCAGGGCGAGTTCGGCGAGGACACAGACGGTGGGGAGGCTGATGGCGGCAGCGAGGAGGACGGCGCCCCAGTGCGCGCGAGCCTGTCGCCAGCCACGCCGAAGGCGCCCTGGGGCTGGCTCGTCTTTGCGGGGCGAGCCCGAATTCGGTGGGGAGGCCGGAGCCCGGTGAATCCGTTGAGGGTGCGTCGCGCGATAGGACCTGGCCATGTCACTCACCGTCCCTCTCGCAGTCCTGTTCGGCGTAGCGCAGCAGGGCCTCGGTGTGGACCGCGAGACGGAATGCGTGCTCCCTCGCCGCCCTGAGTCCCTCGCCCGGAGGGACGTCGCGGGCCTCCTGAGAGCGCTCGATCACTTCACCGCATGCGGCCCACCCCCGACTCCCGGAGGCGAGTGATTCCAAGTGGATCGAGACGTAGGGGACGAGCGTCGTGACGTAGCCGCCGAGCGCTCGCGTGACCGCCGCGAGGGTAGGCGGATGCGGGTACACCCCCGCTTGCTCCCAGGACTTCGCCGCACGAATGGCCTCGCGGATACGCGTCGAATCGAACCCAGCGCACACAGCCCTGTCCCAGCCATCGACCACGTCGTCAAAGGCGTCGACAGCAGGAAGGACGGCGAGCAGCTCACGCCCGACCTCGGACATCCGCCGGTGCAGGAACGCCGCACGCCCGGCGTCGCCGGGAATCTCTTCGTCGAGCAGGCCACGCACGCGTACGACCAGTCGATCATCTTCCAGAGGAGGCTCGTTGGCATCGACGGGAACAATTGCTCCGAGAAGTCGCATCAAGTGGCCGCGCATGAGCAGTAGTTGAACGTGTCGCTCGTCCGGGTCTTCGCTGACGGAGGCAGCCTCAGCGAAGACCAGTCTGGTCACTTCGCGGTGAAGGGCCTCCTGCACCGCGAGAGGCGACGGTCCGGGTGCGAGGGTTGATACAGCGGTCCTCAGGTCACGGCCCAGTTCCCTGAATGAGCCCTCCGGCCAGGACACGCCGTCCACCTGCCCACCGCCGACTGCGGGGGCCGAGGTTGTGGTGCGAGGCATAAGGACAACTCCAATAGCGAGATCCGAAGTTGGCGATCGGGATGTCGCCTCGGCGGCCCCCAAAGAGGAGCCGCCGAGGCATTTCGAGCCGCCACTCGCCGACAAGGGCGGTTCGTTCAAGGAAGACACGGTGCGGTGAGTTACACGGGCATCGTTCAGGGAGTTCGGAGACGCCGGTACCGCCGCACAGGACTTGGGCGGGACGTCCTGGGACGTCCCGTTGCCGGGATCACTATCGGGGCCAAGTAACCCACCTGCGGTGTGCCGTTGAGGCTGAGGCGTTCTGTTGTGGCTCTCAGGTGGCGCTGTTGAGGACATCGGAGGGGATGGGGATGCAGCTAGTGGATTCATCTCGTCGGTGGAGCGTCGCTGGCTCAGTCCTGCTGCGGTTTCAGGCGTGACTGGGGTCATCACGACCTCCTTGCAGGGACGCGGAAGACGCACCATGTCGTCCTGCCGTCGTCGCTGACGCCCCACTCTCGTGAGAGGACGGCGATGAGGAACAGGCCGCGTCCCGACAGGTCCTCGTCGTCAGCGGGGCGCAGTGTGGCTGGGGTGGGGTTGTCGTCAGTGACCTCGATCCGCAATTCGCCGTCGGGGTACTGGATCCGAAGTCCCACGTCTCCGGTTCCGTGTTCGAGTACCGGTAGGCCACTGGCGAGGTGTCCGCTGAACGGATCCTTCTCCAGTGGCCCCCGGTCCGAACCCGCCGTGCACCCTTTCGATGCAGCGGGCTCTCCAGTGACTTGTGCGTGTTCCTCATCCTTGGTCCGCATGGATCCCTCCGTGGCAAGGCGGGCAGACCACGAGAGTTCTGCGCCGCTTCTTGAGCATCAGCTGTGCCCATGCGGTCCGTTCACCCTTGCCGTGAAGCCCTGCGAGGGAGCGAACTTGGTGTACTTCCACCGAAGATCGCTCATCGCAGAGTTCGCACCATCCCTTGCGGAGCCGGTCGATGAGCTGACTGCCGCGCGGGCGGCTGCGGGGGGTGAACTGGGTGGGCGGCAGGTCGTCGATGACGGCCGTCCGCTTGCGGGTGAGGGGAATACCACCGAACCGTGCGATCAGTGGTTTTCTGCCTGGCCGTTCGACCCGGGCCTCGAAGCACCTGCGTGGTCCTTGGGGTGTCTTGATGGTGGTTTTGTACTTGTTGGCCATCGTCGTCACCCTCGACCGGTGCTTGGCGGCCAGGGTCTTGAGCAGGGAGGTCAGCATGACCCCCTTGAGCCGGTCGAGTCTCCAGACGTCGCCGGCCAGCAGGTAGTACTGAACGATGCCCCGGTACTGCGCTCCGTAGATGCCGACGATGTCAAGGGGTGTGCATACGGTCAGCGGGAGCAGGTGCGCGGGTTTTCCGTGCTTGAGGAAGGGGGCGCATTTGGCTTTGATCACGTCCTTGGGCACCCGGAGTTGGATCTTCCCGTTGATGGAGCGTGCACCACGGTTGATGCGGCCGCCCCGGGAGATCTTGTCGTCGGCGTGCTGGACGGTGATCTCGTAGCCGAGGAACCGTGCGGCCTGGGTGCGGCCGTGGGTGATCAGGGTCTTGTCCTGGTTCAGTTCCAGCTTGAGGTCATCGCGCAGGAACTCGACCAGACGTTGTTTGATCGTCTCGGCTTCTGCCTTGGGTCCGGTGAACCCGAGGAGGTGGTCGTCCGCGTAGCGGATATAGCGCAGTCTGCGGTAGCCGGGATCTTGTGGATCACCGGCCGGAAGGCTGCGTAACTGCTTGCGCCATGCGCGGACTTGAGCGGACTCGGTGTGCTCCTTTCGGTAGGCGAGCCGCTTCCTTTCGGCGTTGATCGCGTTCTCCAGGTCTCGGTATGCCTGGTTCTTGCGCCTGGCTTTCCCTCGGGTGTATTCCGGGATGAGAACTGTCTCGACGAAGGTGTCCAGCCGGTCCAGGTAAATATTGGACAGGAGAGGGGAGAGGACGCCGCCCTGCGGGGCTCCCGACAAGGTGGCATGCCATTTCCAGTCCTCCAAGTATCCCGCCTGGAACATCTGTTGAATCAGGCGTAGGAGCCGGTTGTCGTGGATCTTCTCCGCCAGGATCGCCGCCATGACGTCATGGTCGAGCGATCCGAAGCAGTCGGAGATATCTCCCTCGACGAACCAGGTCGTCCCTGTCCAGTTGTATGTCACCTCGGACAGCGCCGTGTGACAGCCCCGGCCGGGACGGAAACCGTGTGAACGGCCAGAGAAGCGGGGCTCGTAATACGCCTCCAGCAGGAGGCGGATCACTTCGCCCACGAGCTTGTCCGACCAGGACGGCAGGCCCAGCGGCCTCAATTTCCCGTTGGACTTCGGGATGTGTGTGCGCCGCACGGGTTTGAAGCGGTAGCGCTCGTGGCGCATGGCTTCGATGATGCGTCCGATCTTGGCTTCGGACATGCCGTCCGCGGTCTCCCCGCAGACCCCGGGGGTCATCGCACCATGGTTGGCATAGATGCGCCCGTAGGCGAGCAGATACAGGTTCGGGTTGAACAGCTGTCGATACAGTTCGCTGCACGGCAGGCCCTGCCTGCCGCGTTCACGCAGGACATCAAGTACCGTTTCGGCGTTCTGCATTACGCATACCTCCCAGCATCGTGATGTCCGATCACCTGGCCCCCTTCGCCCTGTGAGCGGCTTTCCCGCCCGCCTTGGCAGGTCGTTACTCCTGCGACTACTACGGGGCCTCCGTCACCATGGGGCTCGCGCCCTTTAGGTGATCCCATGTTCATCTCTGTTGTACGTATCTAGCGCGACTTAGGCGCCCCACTCATCTCCTTTAATTCCCTCACTGGGAATCATTCCGCGACCCGAAGGGTGCGATGGATATGCAATTACTCCACCGCAGGGTGCGGCGCCGGTGACAAGTGCAGATTTCCGGCGGATGTTACACATTGCATCCTTTGGAGATTGGGGTTCAGGCAGTACAGCTTTCGCCATATCGCGCGGGTCCCTCAGCGCCTCGCTTCCGCACTTGAACACGAGCGCTGATTTTCTGGCATGCTACGGTCCCCTTTTCCTTTCGGATCCAGGTAAGCCATCGGACCCAGGAACCTCCCTTCAGTTCCTCCCGGTTGGACCGGGGATACAACAGAGCGCCTCATGGCGCACTGGCGTTGGTGACCAGCTCGGAGACGGCGAGCACGATGTTCTCGGCCAGTTCGCCGTTCACGTTCCACAGGCGCAGGAATTCGCGGGTGGTCCGGCGTGCCTGTCTGACAAGGGCTGGGGCAGAGGCGAAGGCCAAGTCGAAGGCACGCGACGTCTGCGGCGGCGCCTTCGTGGCAGCCGGCGCGACGGCTGTAGCGGGGCTCATCGAGGGCCTCCCGAGTGGGCGGTGTGGGGGATCGTGCGGCATGCGTCGTCATTGCGTCGCGTGACACGCCTCGGTCCGTCGATCACCAGACGTGTTCGCACGGTGACAAGCGAACACCGTGTGGCGCCGCAAGGGGAAGGAAGTTTCAACGAAGTTGACCCGTCAGTAACTCTGATTGGGGTGCCGGAGGAACGGACGGTCCTGAGATGCTGGGCGGCATGGCAACTCTTGATGGAAACCCCGTGTCCGCAGACGACTTGCTCCCCCTGGCTCTGACCAACTTCGGTCACTTCACGTCCATGCGCGTCGATGGCGATGGCAGCATCCGGGGCCTCACGCTGCACATGGAACGGCTCGTACGGGACTGCAAGACCGTGTGGGGCGCGGATCTGGACACCGCACTTGTTCGCGATTACGTCCGCCGGGGCCTGGAGGGGCAGAGCGGCCCGTGCGTCGTCCGAGTCACGGTGTACGACCCGAAGGTCGAGATGGGACACCCGGTCGACGCTGATGAGCCGCACGTGATGGTGTCCGTGCGCAGTGCCGGCGCCCTGCCCCCAGAACCGCTGCGTGCCATGAGCGTGCCGTACGAGCGTGACCTGCCCGAGGTGAAGCATGTCGGTCTCTTCGGTGCCCTGCATGCCCGAGGGGTAGCGCAGCGCGCAGGGTTCGGCGACGCCCTGTTCGTCGGCCGCGAAGGTCTCGTGAGCGAGGGCGGCACCTGGAACGCTGCCTTCATCGACGGCAACGGGACGGTGGTGTGGCCGCAGGCGGCCGTCCTGCCCGGTGTGACGATGGCCCTCCTCCAGAAGCACGCCAATGGCGTCGAGCACCGCACCGCCCCCGTCACCCTCGATCAGGCCAAGCGCATGGCGGCGGGCTTCGCGACGAACACCAGCATCGGGGTTCGGGCTCTGTCGGCGATCGACGACAAGGAACTGCCGACCGAACACCCCGTGCTGGCTGCGCTCCGTGAGACGTACCTGTCCATCCCCGGCGAGACTCTGTAGCCGTAGGGGGCGAGCGTGACAACGGGGGTCACACGGTGGACCGGCCGGGAAGTCGCCTTGCTGCGCGAAGCGCTGCGCATGAACGGCAAGGACTTCGCCGCCAAGGTCGGCATCAGCACCAGGCAGCTCGTGAACTGGGAGGGGCGGGGTGAGTCGATCAAGCCCCACCCCAACAACCAGGCCGCGCTGGACACCCTGCTCTCCACGTCGTCCCCCGACACCCAGTGGCGGTTCGCTCAGCTCCTCACCGAACAGGCCGCGGTGGGGCACGACGAGCGAACCGAGGAGCTGCTGCGCCGCGACCCGCGCACCATAAGACATCCGGTCGACGGCAAGGTCATGGTGCTGATCGAGGAAGGCATCTACCTGTCTGGCGCAGAAGATACGTCGATTTGGGTGGACGCGTACAGGATCGACGTCTACCCGACGACGAACCTCGATTACGAGCAGTTCATCCGCGACACAGGGCACCGGCCCCCGCAGCACTGGACCGGGCGGCGCTGCCCCAGCGCCCTGTACGACCATCCCGTGGTCTGGGTGACGTGGCACGACGCTGACGCGTACGCCCGCTGGGCGGGCAAGGCGCTGCCCACCGTCAACCAGTGGGAGAAGGCGGCCCGCGGCCCGAAGGGGCGCGCCTACCCCTGGGGCAGCGATCCCACCGCCGCGAAGTGCAATACCGCAGAATCGGGCATCGGCGGCACGACGTCTGTGACTCGCTACCAGTCCGGAGTAAGCCCATACGGGGCTTTCGACCTGTGCGGAAACGTGTGGGAGTGGTGCTCTACGCCGGGAATCGACGGGCCGGACCGGTACCAGCTGAAGGGGTCCGCGTTCAGCAGCCCGTTCGAGCGTGGCGCGCCGGCGCTCGCGAACGCGGCCAACTCCACGATGAAGGACAACGACACCGGGTTCCGCTGCATCGCAGCCGCCCAGTAGCTCGGCGCTGGGCGAGGCCGTGGTGAGCCAGACCGAGCGTGCGCTCAGAGCGTGACTGTCCTCGGGAAGAACTTCGGCCTTCTCTCGGGCAAGAAGGAGAGAGCCTCGACCCGACAGCCTGGCTGCGTTGCAGAGTCGGTCTCGCCTCAGCCAAGCTCCGGCCGCCGGGATGGCCCTCCTCGTGAGCAGGGGCGGTGCCGCCCTGCGGAACGTCGTCATGGGCCCATCGCATCGCGTGTCCGGGCCCCGGACCAGGGGAATCCGGAGGGGGAAAAATCTGTCAAGGGGGGAAACTGGAGGGGGAACTGAAGCCATGATTGGATTCCGCCCCCGGACAGAGGTCACACTCATGGCAGATCCGTTCGCCGAACTGCTCCTCCGGCTCCGGAAGGACGCAGGCCGGACACAGGAGCAGCAGGCAGCCGCCATCAACGCTGTCTCCGGCCGGGACACCATGACCCGTCGAGAGATCAGCCGCTACGAGCAGTTCGAGAACATCCCGACCAACCACACGCTTGAACAGATCGCGGCGGCCTGCGGCGTCTCATCCGAGGACTTGAGGCGGGAGGCCAAGGACGCTCGCGCCAGGAAGAGAAAGGAATACGCCCGTGAAGAGGAGGACCAGGAGGACGTGAAGCGCCGCACGATGCTGGGGGGCGCCGCCATCGGAGTGAGCGCGGCTGCCGAGCCATGGGGACGGCTGGCCCTCGCCCTCAGTAAGGGTTCCAAGGCCGACGCGCCTTCCGTGGCCGCTCTCGTCGACCGAGCCGCTGAGTTGCACATCCAAGAACTCGGAATCAGTGCACGCCGGTTGCAGCGCACGGTCGAGTCTCACCTTGACGCGATCACGGCTGCTTTGCCCCGTGCCGGCGAGCACGAACGGGCTCTTACGATCGCCGCCGGAGAAACCGCAGCCCTGGCCGGGTGGGTGGCCTGGGACCTGGGGGAGACCAACAAGGCTGATGCCTATTACCAGGTCACGTCGGAGTGTGCATCGGCTGCCGGACACCCTCCGCTCCGAGCCCTGGCCCTGACCTACGCCAGCTACGGAGCTCCGACGCCCAAGGAGAGGCTGAGGCTTCTTTCCCAGGCATCCCAGGACGTTCGAGGCCACGGCAACGCCACGGCCGCCGCCTGGGTGCTCGGCAGGCACGCGGAGGAGGCCGCGGCGCTCGGCGACGACACAGAGGCACTGCGTGCGTTGGAGCAAGCAGTCTTCGCCTACGATTTTGCGGATCACACAAGCGAGCAGGCGTGGGTCCGCTTCGTGACCCCTTACCGCATGGACTCACTGGCACTCTCCGTGTACGGACAGCTGGGACGATCCGAGCTGACGGCCACGGCCGACACCGCCATCGAACGCCTCGGGGATGGCCTATCGGATGGAGGCGTTGTCGTGCTCGGCGACCTCGCTTCCGCGCTGCTCCGCGGCGGAGATATCGAGCAAGGTGTCTACGTAACACGTCAGTTTGCGGCTGCGAGCCAGGCCAAGCCCAACACGATGGGCAAGGAGCGCGCCCGAGCCATCGCGACTTGGCTTCCCGACAACGAGCGAGAACTTGCCGATCACCTCAGGAAGTTCGCGTCTTGAGGCTCGGGCCATACCCAACGCAGAACTCGCCGAAGACGCGAGCGCGTCAGCGCTGGGTCGTCTCCTCAACGACCCAGGACAAGTAAGCGCTCGATCCGCCTGTCACGGGAAGGGTGACCCACTGCGGCACCTCGTACGAGTGCCTTTCGGACACCCACGCCTCCAGCTCCGGCAGCCGGCCCACGGTCGTCATGTACGAGATCCGCCACTCGCGCGCCGTCTCGATCTCGCTCTTCCACCAGTAGACGGCGGTGAACGGCGCGTCGATGTGAGCGCCGGCTGCCAGCTTGCTCTCAACCGCGCCCCGAGCCAGTGCCATCGCCTGGTCCTCGTCGTCTATGGTCGTCTGCGCAATCACGATGTCGGTCATGCCACTACCTCTCAAGCCGGGAGTAGCTGACCCTATCCAGCGGCTTCCCATGGGTGCTGCGCAGGTACCAGACCACGAGCTGACCAGAAGGCGCACGGGCCCGATGCTGCACTCATCCGGAGAGTTGGAGACTCGGGGCAGGGATGGATGCCGGTGACCTCCGGCGCCCGTTGCCCGTAACCGCTGGGATCGACCCGCGAGGACGCGCAGGCGACATCCCTTAGCCGCGGCTCGGCTGCCCGGTCGTCGTCGTACGCAGCGACGCGCCCGACGCTCCGGAGAACCACCGCAACGAGTGGAAGCGTCGCGAAGACCGATTTACCCAACGGCCGTAGGGCTCAAGGTAGATAGACTCGGCGGAGTCCGGCAACGGGCACCCGAGTCGCTGCGGTCACAGGCGGCGTACGCATTGTTTCCTCATGCTCGGGAGGCCCCGCTGTGTCGTGTCTGCTGCCTGCTAGGTGCCGTCGATATCGCCCCGACGCCCTTGCCGAGGCGTTGACCGCAACCATGCCACTACCTGGCACGAGGCCGCGTTCCCAGAACGGATCGTCCCGCACCCGTGGCCCTGCCTTGCGGCCCGTGCGGACAACTGCCCTTCGCCCTAGGCATGTAGAGAAGGAGAAGGTGTTGCCACACCGTTCTGTGATCGGACTTCACTTAGTCCTGGTTCGGGGGGACCGGGTGTTGCTCGGTCTCCGTTCGGGCACTGCTTGGTGTGACGGATGGTGGCATGTTCCAGCTGGCCATCTTGAGGAGGGGGAGTCCTTCCTCGCCGGCATGGTCCGTGAGGCTCGGGAGGAGCTGGGCATCGCTCTTGAAGAGGCGGACTTGGTGGTCGCGCACACGGTCCATGACTACGACCCCAAGACTCGCGAGAGTCGGCTCCAAGTCTTCTTCACCGCCAATCAGTACGCCGGGCGGCCTCATGTCGCAGAACCGGACAAGTGTGCGGAGCTGCAGTGGTGGCCGCTCTCGGCTCTGCCGGAGAGGCTCGTGCGCTACACCCGCCAGGCCCTGATCTGTATTCAGCGGGGACAGAGCGCGAGCACGGTGGGGTGGCCCGATGCCTGCTGACGACGTGCGCGAGCCGGTGGGGTTGATGGCGCCGGAGGACTATGCGCGCTCACGCGCTGTCTTCTGGGGCGGGGCCGCGGTGCTGTTCACCGACGCAGAGGGCAGGGTTTTGACCCTGGATCCCGCGTACCGGCCTGGAAGGCTGCTGTTGCCCGGTGGAGCCGTGGACCAGGCGGAGCGGCCCTCGGCCGCGGCGGTGCGCGAGGTGGCCGAGGAACTCGGGCTGTCCGTCGGCGTACGCCAGCTCCTGGCGGTCGACTGGGTCGGCAAGGGCAATCCGGAATTCGGGAAGGTGTACGGCTTTCCCGGTGAAACCGTCTCCATCTGGGACGGTGGCGTCCTAGCGGAGAGTGACATCGCCCGGATTCGCTTGCCCGAGGACGAGATCACCTCGTTCGACTTCCTTCCGCCGGCGCAGGCCGCATCCCGGATGTTCTCGATCGAGGGGCGGCGGATGCTTGCTGCCTTGCGCGCCCGGATCGACCGTGCCGGACCCGTTGTGCTGGAGGACGGTGAGGCTGTCGGGCTCGGTCCGGCGCTGCAGCGATTGGACGTGGTCCCGCGTATTGCGATCGGCTACCAGGACGTCGCCTGGCACCCGGCCATGGATCCCGCTGCCGGCCTTCCCGTGAAGCAAGCGTGGGCGTGGGCCTTCGACCCGCTCGGCCGTGTTGTCGTCCTCGTGGATCCGCGCGACGGCCATGTTGTCCTGCCCGGCGGAACGGTCGAAATGGACGACGACGGGCCGAAGGCGGCGGCACTGCGTGAAGCCGCCGAAGAGGCGGCTCTGCGCCTGCACGATGCCGCCTACCTCGGCTACCTCCTCGATCCGGACGGTGCGGTCTACGGCCCAGGCACCGGGGCGAACGCCCGGGCACGTTACATCGCCCGCATCGATTCCCTGGGGCCAGCGGCGCCGGATGTCGCGACCGGCATTACCTACGGTCGGCTGCTGGTGAGCCCGGTGCAGGCGAGCGAGTTGCTCGGCCTTGGACGCGCCGGAGCCGAACAGGCCGAGTACGCGGCCCGAACGGCGGCGGCCCGCTGGGGAATTCCGCTGAGTCCGCCGCAGGCCGCGATCGAGATTCCCCACACGGGCATGGCGGCCCTCCTGCCCTGACGTCCGCACGTGACGCGCACTCTCGTGCCGGAGTCCTGTCGGCGCGATGCCCTGCACTGCCTTTCTGGCCCTGGAGGAGGACTTTCATGTCCGGCGAACCTGACACCACCGAACAGATGGTTGGCAGCCCTGACCGCGTGGTCACTGACGAGCAGCGGGCGTACTGGGCCCAGGTCGAGGCGCCTATGGCCTCCTGCACCGCCTTGATCACCGATGCTGATGGCCGGATTCTCGTGGTTGACCCGACCTACAAGGACGGCTTCGACCTGCCTGGCGGCATGGTGGAGGCCGGCGAAACGCAGATCGAGGGCCTGGAACGTGAACTGGCCGAGGAACTCGACCTGACCGGCGTGCCGATCGGCCGGTTCCTCGTCCTGGACCAGGTCCCCGCTGCCCGGTACGGGCGGGCCATGGTCGTCACGGTGTTCCACGTGGGTCCCCTCACCGATCAGCAGACACAGTCCCTGCGCTTCGCGGACGGGGAGATCGGCGCCGCCGAGTTCCTCCCCGTCGAGGAGGCCCTCCCGCGGCTGCCGCACCGCCTCGCCCGCCGCATCCAGGCGGCATACGCCGCGCTGCTTGCTGGTGTGCCGGCTGTGCTGATTGACGGCACGTCCCACGTCCTGTCCGGCCCGGCCGGGTCGGAGGCGCGATGAAGCGGCTCCTGAAACGGGTCTGGAAGACGGAACAGACCGTCTCCGAGTCTGAGGTCGCGCTCTTCGGCGGGGCGCTGCGCTACGACTTCGGCTGGGTGCGCCACGAGTACGCGCGACTGGACACCAAATTCGGGCAGGCCGCCCGGATGGTGCCGACGCTGGTGGGCAGCACCCTGCGCCTGGCCTGGCAGGCGGACCGCCGTGCGCTGTTGACCATCGGGATCGCCGAGGTGGGCCAGAGCATCACCCAAGCCGCCGGGCTTCTGGTCACCAACCAGGTGATCCAAGCCCTGCTCAAGGACGGGGACAACGTCTCCCGGCTGCACGCCGCACTGCCGGCCCTGATCGCCGGCTGCATCATCGCCGTGGTCGGCACCGTCCTGGCCTGCCTTTCGACGGCGGGCACCGGGCGGCTGGAACCGAAAGTCGAGAGGCTAGCCACCGAACAGTTCCTGGAGGGCGCCGCCCGCGCGGAACTCGAGGCCATCGAAGACGGCGAGTTCCGCACCCTGCTGGACTCGGCGTACTTCGGCGCCCAGTCCTCCCGCACCATGATCGGCGTCTGCGTGGCCGTGGTGAACGGATTGTTCTCCCTCGTCGCCGCGGCCGGCGTGGTCACGGTCCTCAGCCCCGTACTGCTGCCCCTGCTGCTGCTCATCGCGCTGCCCCGTGGCTGGGGCGCCATGCATGTGGCCCGGCGCCGCTACGCCTCCCGGATGCAGTGGATCGAGCACGAGCGGGCCAAGCGCCTGGTCAACAACCTCATCACCGCCAGGGAATCCGCCACGGAGATCCGCGTTCACCAGGTCGGCCCCTTCCTGCTCGATCACTTCCACGAGATGGGCCAGACCGCCGAGGCCGAACAGACCCGCCTCGCCGACGGCCGCGCGGTCACCGAACTGATCGCTGCCGCCATGGCCGGCCTCGCATCGGCGGCCACGTTTGCCGGCCTGGGGGCGCTGTGGCTGACCGGCCACATGAGCGCCGCGACCGTTGCCACGGCCGCGCTCGCGATCCGCACCGGCTCAGCAAGCCTCGGCGCCCTCGTCGACAACATCCTGCGGCTGCACGAGGAGTCCCTCTACGTCCGCGACCTCGACCACTTCCGTGACGAAGCCGAACGCCGGGCCATCCCCACAGGCGGCCAGCCCGTGAACGACTTTCCCGACCACGTCACCTTCGAGAACGTGTCGTTCACCTACCCCGACCGCGACACTCCCGCTCTGCAGGAGGTGACCCTGACCTTCCCGCGCGGGGCCGTCATCGCCTTGGTCGGAGCGAACGGCAGCGGCAAGTCCACCGCGGTGAAGCTCCTCGCCGGGCTGCACCGGCCAACGGCCGGCCGCGTCCTGTGGGGGCAGACCGATCTCGTCGAGGCCGACCGGGTGGACATCTTCCGGCACGTGGCCGCTCTCGATCAGGGCTTCCAGCGCTGGCCCTTCACCCTGCGAACCAACATCCAGATCGGCCAGCCGGAACGCAACGCGGACGACGACATCGCCCGCGCTGCCGCCTACTCGGGCGCCGACAAGCTCGCCGACACTCTTCCCCGCGGTCTCGATACCCTGCTGGCCCGGCAGTTCCGCGGAGGCCAGGAACTGTCCGGGGGACAGTGGCAGACGGTCGGGCAAGCCCGGCTGCGCCATCGGCAGGCGAGCCTCGTCATTGCCGATGAGCCCACCTCCGCCCTCGACCCCGAGGCTGAGATCGAATCCTTCGAACGCATCCGCCGCCTGGCCGACGAAGGCAAGACCGTCGTGCTGGTCAGCCACCGCATGGCCGGCGTCCAGCACGCCGACATCATCTATGTCCTGGACGAGGGACACCTCGTGGAGAGCGGTTCGCACCAGGAGCTCATGGCGCGGCCTGATTCCCCCTACCGGCGCATGTACCTCCTGCAGGCCAACCAGTACGGCGGCGCCGCCGCACCGTTGGTGCTGCCGACTCCCTCGGCCAACGGCGAATCACATGCCGCCAGCACCCCCGACTGACACCCACCACCCGCCGCGCACCGCACGGCCCGGTGCGCGGCGGCCCAGCAAGTGGGCCGCCGACCCGCTGTGGAGCACGCTGCGCGACCTGCTGGGTTGCCTCGGCGTGATCGCGGCCGGCCTCGCCATCACCACGATCGTCACCCTCGTGACCTCCCACTTCCCCGACCCCAGGATCCGTCCGTGACCCACATCCCGCCCCGACTCGTCCTCGGAACCCGCGACTCCGACCTGGCCCTGGTCCAAGCAGCGCACGTCGCCGGACTACTCGAACACGCCTTCCCCCAGGTCGCCGTCCACGTGACCCCGATGAAAGCCGCCGGCGACCTGCACCAGGGACCTCTCGCGCAGATCGGCGGCAAGGCCGCCTGGGTACGCGAGCTGGACCGGGCGCTGGCCGCCGCACGCGTCGATGTCACCGTCTCGTGCGCCAAAGACCTCCCAGGCCCGCACGAGCGCGGCACCGACACCACCATCGGTGCCGTCCTGCCCCGCGAAGACGCCCGGGACGCCCTCGTCCTTCCCGTCGGACAGCCCGACGCCACCCTGGACGACCTCCCCGCCGGAAGCGTCCTCGGCACCAGCGCGCCGCGCCGCATCGCCCAACTCCGCACCCGCTACCCCCACCTCACCATCCAACCGGTGCGCGGCAACCTGCTTCCCCGCCTCGCCCGCCTCGACGCCGGCGAAGGCGACAACCCACTCGACGCCCTTGTGGTCTCGTATGCCGGACTGTGCCGGGTCTCCCAGGCGGGCCGTGCCACACAGCTCATCCCGGCCTCGGTGCTGGCCCCGGCCACCGGCGCGGGCATGCTCGTCGTCGAGCAGCGCAGCGGCGACACCATCGCCGCCCACCTCCTCGACGCCATCAATGACCCCGCCACCGCACGGCTGCTGGCCGTCGAGCGTGGCGTCCTCGCCCAGCTCAAAGGCAACTGCCAGACCGCCTGCTCAGTCCACGCCCACTACACCGACAAACCCCACCGGATCAGAGTCGACGCCGCCGTCTTCCACCCCTTGGGTGGCGACGCGATCCACGTCGCAGCCACCGGCCCGGCCGACGACCCCGGCGGCCTCGTGGAGAACATCACCCAGCTGCTGCACGGCGAAGGAGCCGAACGACTCCTGCCGCGCTGACCGTGTGCGGCCCTGGTCGGCAGCGGGAGCCCACCACGGGACGCGACACCGAACGGCGGGGCCGTAACAGCCTTTACTTACGAGGGGAGTTCACCGACGTGCCGCACCGATCCGAACCCGACGCCGAAGGAAGCCTGTGGCGGGACAGAGACTTCCGGAACTACGCCTTCGCGCAGGGCATCAGCGTTACCGGAAGCGGCGTGACCACGATCGGACTGTCCGTCCTGGCCGTCGTCGAACTGCACGCCTCCACCTTCAACGTCGCGCTGATCGCCTTTGCCTCCAAACTCCCACCCCTGCTGTTGTCCCTCCACGCCGGCGTCCTGGCCGACCGCCGCCGCAAACGCCCCGTGATCATCACCTGCGACCTGCTCTGCGCCGCCGTTCTGCTCACCCTCCCCACCGCACAAATCCTCGCCCGCATCACCTTGATCCACCTGTACGCGGTCGCCTTCACGGTGGCCGCCCTGCAGGTGGTCGGCAGTAACGCGTCCATCAGCTACCTGCCCTCCCTCCTCGGCCCAGGCCGGATCAAGGACGGCAACTCCAAGATGGGCGCCAACAACTCCCTGGCCGACCTGATCGGCACCAACTCCGGCGGTGTCCTCGTCACGGCGCTCGGCGCGGCCCGCGCCGTCACCGTCGATGCCGCCTCCTACCTGGCCAGCGCCCTGCTCCTGTCGCGCATCAAGCACCGGGAAGACCCGCCTCCCACACGCACGGCGGGCACGAGCCACTGGGCGGAAATCCGCGAGGGGCTCACCTACACCCTGCACACCCCCGTCGTGCGCTCGATCGTGCTGTCGAATACGGCCACCTCCTTCGTCCTGGCCGCCAGCAGCGCCCTGTGGTCGCTGTACCTGCTTCGCGAACTGCACTGGACCCCGACCGCCCTCGGGATCGTCATGGGCGCCGGCGGAGTCGGAGGCATCCTCGGAGCCCTCGTCTGGCAGCCCCTGGAACGACGCTGGGGCCCAGGCAAGGTGATGCTCGGCGCACTCGCCCTCAACCCACTCGCCCAGATCCCCCTGGTCCTCGTCACCCCCGGGCTCGGCGGGCAGATCGCCATTGGTTCCGGCATGGTCATCCAAACCGGCGCCGCCGTGTGCCACGGCGGGCTCCAGCGGGCCGTCCGCCAGGAACTCGCCCCCGACCATCTCCAAGGACGGGCCCAGGCCACCGGCTCCTGGCTCGCCTTCAGCCTGCGCCCGTTCGCCGCGCTCGCCGCCGGCGCACTGGGCACTCTGCTCGGCCTGCGTCCCACCCTCACGCTCATCACCGTGGCCCTGGTCGTCCCGTTCCTCGTGCTGTGGAACTCGCCCGTCCGCGCTCTCGGCCCCGCCGCCCTCGTCTCCCTGACCCCGGCAGAGGAGCCCGCCAACCCATGACGAACACCAACCCGGCCGACTACTGGGACCCGCTGTGGGCATCGGGACGCCGCTACCGCGGACTCGGCCCCGAGGAACAGCAGCTGACCCGCCGCTTCCTCGGCGCCGGCCGCGGCCGGCCCGCGCTTGACATCGGCTGCGGGGCCGGCGCACTTGCCCGCTACCTGCACGCCGACCTGGGATACCGCACCACGGCGATCGACTGCTCCTCCGCCGCTCTGAAGATCGCGCAGGCCGAGCAAACCGCGATCGTCGGCCCGGGCTTTTGTCACCTGGACATCGAGACTGACGACACCAGCGTTCTTCCCGACGCTGGCTACGCCCTCGTCACCTGCCGACTGGTATTCGCCTTCATCAAGGACAAGCCCGCGTTTCTCGACCGCGTTCGATGGCTCCTCCCACCCGGCGGAACGTTCTGGCTGGTGACCCCTCTTGTTGAACGCCTCCCGGAGGAACGGAAATCGATCGGAATCACCGTGCAGCAGGCGGAATTGCTGACCGCGCCCTGGTCATCGGTCCGAAGTGAAGACCTGGACTCGATGCGCTGCTACGCCCTGCGCCCCTGACCCGTCACGATCCAAATCCTGACCTCTACGAGGCCCCTCGGTGGCAGGGACAGGTCGGCTCAGGCTGCTGCTGCCCGCAGGTGGGCCAACAGGCCCTCCGTATCCGTCAGATCCGGAACGACGAAGTCGGCGCCGCCGGCACGGAGTTCCGCCACTGAGTGGATGCCCGAGGCGACAGCAATACAGCGCGCCCCGGTGTCATGCGCGGCCCGCACGTCGCGCGGCGTATCACCGATGAGTACGGTCGGCGTCGTCATTGGCACGCCATAGGCGGCGTGAATCCGGGCCCGGGCAGCATCGACGAGACGGGCCCGGTCCTCACTGTCCTCGCCGTACCCACCCACGGACATGTCGAGCAGGACGTCGAGAGCGAAAGCCCCCAGCTTGACGCGCGCATTCGCCGCGATGTTGCCCGTGAGGACCGAGGAACAGACCTCGGAGTCAGCCGCGAGCGCCTTCAACGCCTCCTGGACACCAGGCAGAACCCGGCCTCGTCGCCGCAGGTCCTCCTCGCGGCCCCGCCCGGCTTCTTCCAGCGCCAACTGCGCCGACTCCCATCCGGGAACCGGCAGAGCGTGCTGGACGAACATCTCGCGCATGATCGCCCGGTCGGTGCGTCCTTCCGTCGGCGCGGGCAACTCGGCGTCCCGCCCAGCGAGGGCCTTGAAGGCGCTGGCGTAGATCTCTTTGCTGACGCCGGCGTTGTCTACGAGGGTATGGTCCACGTCCCAGAGCACGATGAGCTGCACGTGCCCAGGGTAAGCAGCGTGAACTGCCTGTTAATAGTGCCCTCTTGGGACGTCCTGGCGTCCCGCAAGATCTTGCCGCGTCCCAGGACGTCCTGCGAGGATGCGAATGTGAACGAGCGGCTGCGTACGGTGATGATCCAACGAAAGGTGACCCCGGAGGATCTTGCGGCGTCCTGCGAAGTCGACGTCAAGACGGTGGAGCGCTGGATCAGCCTGGGCCGACAGCCACTCCGCAGGCACCGCTGGGCGGTCGCGCGGAGACTCGGCGTGGACGAATCGTATTTGTGGCCGCCGGAGGAGGACGACACTCCGGGCCAGCCGACGGAACAGACGGAGCTGGTCGCCGCCTTTCCCAATCGCGCGAGCGTCCCGCAGAAAACCTGGGTCCGCCTCCTGAAGTCCGCGCAGGAGCAGATCGACGTCCTGGTGTTCAGCGGAACGTTCTTCGCCCAGACCAACCCGCGCGTGGCGGCGATGCTCGCCGAGCGCGCCGACGCCGGCGTCCGGGTCCGCCTCTGTTTCGGCGATCCGTCCGGCAAGGCGGTCGCCGTCCGAGACGAGGAAGAAGGGATCGGCGGCACCCTCTCCGCGAAAATCAGGGCATCGCTCACCTACTACCGCAAGCTGATCGGCACCCCCGGCTGCGAGGTACGCCTCCACGACACGACCCTGTACAACAGCCTCTTCCGTTTCGATGACGCACTCCTCGTCAACCCGCACGTCTGGGGGCAGCCCGCCAGCGCCAACCCCCTGTTCGAACTCCGACGCTTGGGAGACGACGGCTGGTTCGACCACTACGCGGGCAGCTTCGACGCCGTCTGGGAGACTGCAAAACCCTGGTCACCCGAATCCATGTGAGGAGCACGGCCCGCGATGGGACGTACGGAGTACTGGTACGACGAGAACGCACCCAAGCCGAACACCCTGATCCCCGCGTGCAACATGCTCGCCGCCCGGGAGAGCGACGGTGCCATCCTCCTGCAGCGCCGCCGCGACACCGGTCAGTACGCACTCCCCGGCGGAGCCATGGACATCGGCGAATCCCCGGCCCAGTGCGCGGTGCGGGAATGTAAGGAGGAGACCGGAGTCGATGTCATGCCCATCGGCCTCCTTGGCGTTTACTCGCTCCCCGAACATGTGGTCGCCTACACGGACGGCGAGATCCGGCAGGCATACGAAGTGACCGTGATCGGACGCCCCGTCGGCGGCGAACCGACTGTCAACGATGAAGCAGACGACGTCCGCTGGGTCCTGCCCGGTGATCTGGACTCGTACGACATCCACCCCTCCATGAGGAAGCAGATCGCCCACTACTTGGACGGGACGCATCCCCACGTCGACTGAGCGCGGTGCCCTGCCTTACCGCTCGGCCAGGATCAGCCGGGCTTCGACGCTGTACACAGCAGTTCGCAGATCCTCGTCGGCCCGGCGGATGAACCGGCCGACGATGCTGTCGCGGTCGTACCGGGTGAGGATCTCCGCCAGCCGGACATCCACGGTGGTGGGGGTACCGTCCGGGGTGGTGGTCATGTCGCAGTACACGAGAGCATCCACCAGCTCGGCGTGGTCGAGGATCGGGAACTCGGCCTCCAGCTCCTCTCGCAGTCCGCGCTCCTCTGCCTCCAACCGTGCGCACGAGTGATTGGCGACCAGCCGTACCAGGCGCTCGTCCGCAGCCGAATGGTCGCGCAGGTATCGGGCGCCGTCCAGCGGATGGAACCCCGTTGTGGCCAGTGACGGCGTGTAGCCGATGTCGTGCAGCATTGCCGCGGCCCACAAGAGTTCCGCATCGTCGCCAAGGATTCCCGCCAGGGACTGCGCCTTTGCGGCGACGCCCTGAGAGTGCGCCCAGCGCCGCGGCAGGGGCTCGGCGAGGAGGGACCCGGCCAGGTCACGGGCCCAAGGGGTGAGATCCATGCTCCGCAGCCTATGGGGGAGGCGCGTTGACCGTTTGGTGATCAGCAGGACGTCCCAGGACGTCTCGGGTGGTCCCCGCGCTTCGCATCCAGCCAGCTTTCAGCAATGGCATTTAGGGGCGGTTGCCTCATGGGGCCTTTCCTGGTCAAGGACGCGACGCAGCAGTCGCGCGGTGGGAGGTCCTCGTTGCCGGGGCGCGGGCGGCAGCCGCCGACCCTGTCCAGTACCTGACCGTATGCAGGGCAGTATGTGCCTGTTCACCGTGGCCGCCGTCTACCTCTGGCGTTTCGCCCCGGCATCCTCGAAGACGTCGTCACGGCCTTTGACTTTCTCTGGAGTTCCCGCGTGAGTGAGCAGCCCGACCGGCAGATCCAGAAGCCGTTCCTGTACGTCGTCGTATGCGCGGCCGGTGTCGCAGGCGACGTCGGCACGCTGATCACTGCTGCTCAGGGAGCAGAATGGGACGTGGGTGTCGTCGCCACCCCGCAGGGCCTTGGCTTCCTCGACGCCGAGACGGTCGAGGCGCAGGCCGGCTACCCGATCCGCTCGGCCTGGCGTTCGCCCGGAGACCCTCGTCCGCTGCCGCCTGCTGACGCCATCGCGGTCGCGCCGGCCACCTTCAACACGATCAACAAGTGGGCCGCCGGCATCTCCGACACCCTGGCGCTGGCCATCCTTTGTGAGGCGTACGGGCTCGGCATCCGCACCGCGGTCCTCCCGTATCTGAACTCCGCCCAGGCCGCCCATCCCGCGTACCGCCAGAGCGTGGAGCGGTTATGCGAGATGGGCATCCTGATCGGCTCGTACGAGCTTCACCAGCCGAAGGCCGGCGGTGGGGCGGACCGGTTCCGCTGGGACGAGGCGTTGGAGCTGCTCACACCCAGGCTGGCCGCGCGACCAGTTACGGGGTGAGCCGGTTCGGCCCGCGGAAGAGGAAGCTGGCCTCGCGGATGGAGTCCAGGCCGAGCAGCACCATCAGCACGCGCCCGAGGCCCATCCCGAGCCCACCGTGGGGCGGGCACCCGTACCGGAACGCGTTCAAGTAGTCCCGCATCGGCTCGGGGCTCATCCCCTTCGCGGCGGCCTGCTCCAGCAGTACGTCATACCGGTGCTCGCGCTGCGCACCGGTGGTGACCTCCAGCCCCTTCCACAGCAGGTCGAAGCTGAGCGTCCCGCTCGGGTCGTTGGCCGGCCGCATGTTGTAGAAGGGCCGGATGCTGGCCGGGTAGTGAGTGATGAACACGAATTCGTGACCGGTGGCCTGTTGGATGTGAGCGCTGATGCTCCGCTCACCCTCAGGGTCCAGGTCCTCCTTGCCCCCTGCCCGGTCCCAGCCGCTCTCGCGCAGGATCTTCTGCGCTTCGGCCATGGTGACGCGGGGGAATGGCGTCGTGGGCACGGTGACCTCGACACCGAAGCGCTCGGCGATCGCCCCGCCGTGTGCGTCCGCGACCTTGGCGATCGCGTGGGCGAGCATCTGCTCCTCGAACGCCATCACGTCCTCGACCCCGTCGATCCAGGCCAACTCCACGTCGACGCCCGTGAACTCGGTGGCGTGCCGGGAGGTGAACGACGGCTCGGCGCGGAAGACCGGCCCGATCTCGAAGACCTTGTCGACGCCCGCCGAGATCGCCATTTGCTTGAAGAACTGCGGTGACTGCGCCAGGTAGGCGCTGCCACCGAAGTAGCCGAGCTTGAACACCTCGGCGCCCGACTCTGAGGCGATGCCCATGAGCTTGGGCGTGTGCATCTCGGTGGCGCCCTGCGCGAAGGCGTACTCGCGCATGCCCTGTTCCAGAGTGGTCTGCACGGCGAACATCAACTGGGTGGCGGGACGGCGGCGCACGTCCAGGAAGCGCCAGTCCATCCGCTGCTCCAGGCCGGTGTGCTCGTCGATCGGCAGCGGTGTGGCGGCCGGGTTCAGGACCTCAACCGCCTCAGGGACGATTTCCAGGCCGCCAAGCTTGACCTGGGCGGCGTCGACGACGCGGCCGGTGATCTTGACTGCGGATTCGGGGGTGAGAGCTTCGAGTTGGGCCTCCACCGGCCCGTCCTTGCGCTTGTGGGTCACCTGCACCATGCCGGTGCTGTCGCGCACGATGACGAACTGCATAGTGCTCTGCAGGCGAAGGGTGTTCACCCATCCGCAGACAGAAACGGTACGGCCGACGTGTTCTCGCAGGTCGGAGACGTGTACGCGGCTGTGGATCATTCGGGTCCTCCGAAGGACGTCGTCATGATCCCTTGGGAGTGCGGGCGAGAAGGGCAACTCGCGGTACCACCGCACTTTCGCCGCCACGCGGTGGCGGCCTCATTCGGCCCGGTGACGGGGGCCGGCCGGCGGGGCATTGGACCACCGGGTGGGGTCGTTCCTCCCCGCGCTCGGGAGGGTCTTCACCACAGGGCACGAGACCGCCTTCCCAGCTTCCGGCGGCTCTCTCGGCTCGTGTGATCCGTGGCTACTCGTCTCCGTCGACGCGTTGCTGTGCAGGGTACGGAGCGTGTAGCGGCGATGGCAATCGAGAACCTGGCGATAGCGGGTCCCATACGGCTGGCTGCGGCTGTCGATGCCAACGGTGGTTTCCGTACGGCAGGCGCTCGGCGAAGTCGTGATTGAGGGAACTTGAAGGTGCCGAGTTGTACCTCAAGTTGGCCGCAAGGTCGCCCCCATCGACGTCTGAGATCAGACGCGGCGCCGACTCACCTGCGTGAGTCGCCGCCGTTTCCGTTTGGCTTTGATGCGTGGCAGGCGCGTTGTCAGGGCGCCGATCGATGGTCATGCGGGGGGACGGCAGTTCCGATCGGTATCGGCCCGATCGAGATCGTCGATGCCATGCCCGGAATGCTCGCACGGATCACGAAGCCCAACCGTGCCCCAGGGCGAGTCGGCCGACTTGATGTGCGTCGCGTTGCTCCGTGATCCATCGCTCGACCTGGCCCACGGAGTTCGGCAATGGTTGGTCCGTGGTGTCGAGCAGTTGAGTGCGCCATCGGGGATCACTGGCATGCCAGCTGGTCCAGCGGTGCCAGACCATCTTGTGCCAGCTGTTGTCGATGATGACGTCGGGCCGGTGGCCGGGGTTGAGAGCGTGCTGCCGGTGCCATGTGGCCCAACCGAGGAAGGCGTCGACGGCCGGCGTGTCCCACCGGCCGGGGTCACGTGCGGCAAGACGAGCGCGCCGGACCTCGTCGGCGACATCGACCAGGCATACGGCGATGCCATCGAGAAGCGGCGCGGAGGGCACGGCGAGGACTTCACCCAGGGGAGACTGGCCGGTGAGTAACAGGTCGATGCCGCGCTCCTGGTACTCCAGCGCGCGCTGCACCCACATCTCGGTCATCCGGTGGCGCCAGTGCAGGTCGGCGCCCGCTGGCACACCAAGTTCATCAAAGTCGTGCACGACGATGTGCGGGAGCCTGCTGGCGGTGGCGTAGGCGAGCGTCGTCTTGCCCGAGCAGCTCGACCCGGTGAGCTTGAACAACATCGCCCCACAGTGCCAGCGCCTTAGCGCCGCTCTCGACCCATTTCTGCTCGACCACTGCCTCGGCCGGGTACCAAGCGAGGTAGCGGGCGCCAGGCCGGCCCAGGTCCGGGTTAAGCCGGTGATCATCCACGTCATGAGGGCGGCGGTGACGGCGATCTGGACAGCGACGGCACGTGTACGGGCAGGAGCCTTCGGGCGGGAGGAGAAAGGGTGCGGGGGCGGCCCCTTAACCGGGGCGCCGGGTGTCAACGCTCGGGCTTGCGGGGCCGCTGCATGAGCGCGGCGGCGGCCTCGTCGAGGGTGACTTTCTCATGCAGCAGGGCGGAGATCACTTCCGTGATCGGCATCTCCACGCCCTGGGCATAGGCCAGGGCGAGAATCGCCTCGGCGGATTTGACGCCCTCGGTGGTCTGCCGGGTGGCGGCCGTCGCTTGTTCGACGCTCAGGCCCTGGCCGAGGTGGGTGCCGAAGGTGCGGTTGCGGGAGAGCGGGGACGAGCAGGTGGCCACCAGGTCGCCGAGGCCGGCAAGCCCTGCGAGGGTGGCCGGGTGGGCGCCCATGGCCACAGCCAGCCGGGTGGTCTCCGCCAGCCCGCGTGTGATGAGCATGGCCGAGGCGTTGTCGCCCAGGCCCATCCCGGAGGCGATGCCCACCGCCAGAGCGATGACGTTCTTCACCGCTCCGCCCAGCTCGCAGCCGGTCACATCGGTGCTGGTGTAGGGCCGGAAGTACGAGGTGTGGCACGCCTGCTGGAAGCGTCGGGCGGCGGCCTCGTCGGCGCAGGCGACGGTGGCGGCGGCGGGCTGGCCCTTCATGATCTCGCGGGCGAGGTTCGGGCCCGACAGCACCGCGACCCGGTCCGCACTCACGCCGGTCACCTCGCTGATGACCTGGCTCGCTCGTTCCCTGCTGCCCAGTTCGATGCCCTTCATCAGCGACACGATCACGGTGTCGGGCCCGATGTGCGGTGTCCACGCGGCGAGGTTGGTCCGCAGGGACTGGGCGGGGATGGACAGCACGAGGTAGTCGGCGCCGTGAAGCGCGGCGGCCGGGTCGGTCGTGGCCCTCAGAGCGGGCGGCAGCTCGACATCCGGGAAATAGCCGGGGTTGCGGTGAACCGTGTTGATCGCGTCGGCGATCTCGTCCCGGCGGGCGTGCACGATGACGTGGGTGCCGGCGTCGGCCAGGATCTTGGCGACTGCGGTACCCCAGGAGCCGGCCGAGAACACCGCCGCACGGGCAGAACGGTGCTGGGTCACTGAGGGGCCTCTCGCCGGACGTGGGCCCGTCACCGGGGCGGCACCCGGGCCCCGACATCTTATCGGCGGTGCCAGGCCCAGCTGGAACACACGCGGGGCGCCGCAGGACCAGCAGGAGGGCGCGGCGGCCGGGCCCTGTGGGCAACACCTGGTGAGCTTCGCGCAGCATGATCTGCGCCTGTTTCTCGCCCGCGCTGGAGTTCGTCGGCGTGGGCGATCCACAGCCGGTAGGGCCGGTCCCACATCGCGGGTTTCGCGGGCCGCTCGTTCATGTGCTCCACCGCGAGCCTGGCCGCGTGTGCCTGCTTCTCCCAGACGGGTTCCGCGCCGCGCCGCAGCGCCCGGGTCAGAACCAGTCGGCCGCCGGGGCCAGGACGCGGCCCAGCTCGCCCACAGCCACTGCCCGGTCGGCGGTGCGAGGGCGTCCACGTACACGATGCCGTGGGCACTGAAGTCGGGCGGGCCGGTGTCCTCCCGCTCGGCAACGCAGAAGGCAGCCCGGTCGGCGGACACCCCGAAGCGGGGCGACGGTCGGTGGCTTGCACGATGGCGACCGGGGAGAGGTGGAAGCTGGTGACCTGCCGGAGCGAGGGGGCGGAGGGCTTCTCGTGGAGTCGCATGGGGAAGCATCCGGCCGTGTGGCCTACCCCGCAGATAAACCGCTTGCAGCCGATGGCCGTGGCAACTCCTTGATCTCGTTCGCGCGGGGCGGTGAGACAGCGCCTCCTCAGGACGCCCCGCTGCCGGCGGCGCTGGTGGTCTTGTGGCGAGCCGGTAGGGTCCTCATGGTCTTCGATCGGTACCGTCAGTCCTGGGAGCTTCCGGGGGGGAATCCCCTCGCCAGGCGGCCACGCGCGAGCTGCTGGAGGAGAGCGGGCAGCAACCTGACGAACGGTTGCGGTTCATCGGCTACGCGCGATTCGTGCTGGCGCCTGACCGGCGAGCCGAATATCTGGCCCTGTACGCAGGAACCTGCGCCGAGACCCGCGCCTTCGAGCCCACCCAGGAGATCTCGGCTATCCGCTGGTGGGACCTCCTCGAACGCCTCCCGGGGTATGTGCAGCCCCTGGACGCCTACCTCGCCGCGCTCACCCGGTAGCCCAGCAGCAGCCGCCACCGCGCCATCGAGCAGTGGTCAATGTTCAGCGGCCAACGGTCAAGGTTCGCTGTCACCGGACATCAGCTCACGGCAGACGAGAAAGAGACCCAAAGGACTGGAACCTCCTCCGGGATCATGTCAACGTACAACGTCCCGTAAAAAACCAGGCCAGGGATGGGGCCTCCGATGCGACCGGCAGCAGGCTGGCCGCTCCGGCGGCCTGTACCTGCGCTCTGCTTCGGCCGAAACCGCCTCAAGGAGGCGCACCTGTCGGATCCCGCTCAGCGATCCCCAACTTCACTGCTCCTACCCGCTTGGCATTTGGCGCCTTCGAACGCGGGGACTGCACAGGAGTGAGAGGACTACGGCACCGTCTGCGCTGCGCGTCTGTGCGGCCAGCTGTTCGGCGACGACTTGGCTGCAACGCGGCCACCGCTGTAACTAAGTGGTCCTCACACACATCGCGATGCACCCGGAGCCGCAGCGCGACGGGTCGCTCGACCTGTCGGCTCTCTCGAACGCGTAATGGCAGGCAGCCTTGACCGGCTCACTGACAGTGGGCTTTCGGCACTCGTGATGGACGGCACCCCACGGTCTCTGGCCCTACCGGCTGCCGTTCCGGGCGTCGTCCGCCGATGAGAACGTCCGTGGACCTCCCGTGCGGGGCGAAACATAGACGACGATCGCCGGTTAGCCAAACCGGCGATCGTGACGACCATTGAGGGTGTTCGCAGCGGCTGTGCTTGGCGGTGGAGCCGTTGTGGAACGCAGCCGGTAGTGCCGCAAGACGCAAGGAGGTAATGAGCGGCCCCCGCCTGCGGCTTCCCTGATTGCAGCGCCGGTTCGCTCAAAGCAGCGATGCCCACGCCGAGTTGGCGTAAGGGCTCTCTGGTGTTGCTGATGCCGTTCTGTCGCTCCGTGCGCTCCCTCTCAAGGAATTCACTCATGTGCCGATCCGCGATACCTCCTGCCCTTTTTCACCCCAGCCTGGCGGTCCCATCCGCCTTGCTCGCTGACTCCGCGTCTATCCGCAATCGCGGGGCGGCGTCATGACGGTAGCGGTTCGGCCTGCGCAAAAGCTGACGGTCGACGAGGTCTGCGCTGAGCTGCAGGTCTCTCGATCGACCTTCTACGACTGGCGCCAGAAAGGACGCGGGCCACGCTGCATCCGACTGCCCAACGGCTCGCTCCGCATACGGCGCGGTGACTTCGAAAACTGGCTTATGGATTGTGAGGACTCTTCTTGATGGACACCAGCTCGTTGGATGTTCGCTTCTACCCCATCGAGACGAACAAGCGGGCTAATGGCAACACCTACACCGTCCGCTGGAAGGTCGCCCACAAGAAACACAGCAAGACGTACAAGAAGAGCGCGGTAGCCGACGATGAGCGTGCGAAGCTGATGTCCGCGCACAGGAAACGCGAGCCGTTCGACATCGAAACCGGGAGGCCGATCTCCTGGACGTCCAAGGCCGCCGAGGTGAACTGGTACGACTTCGCGATCGAGTACGTCGACTGGAAATCGCCCAGCGCCGCTATCAACACCCGTAAGAACATGGCGAAGGCGCTCACACCCGTGACCATCGCCCTGCTGCGCACGCCGCTGCCTCAGCACTTCGAACCGGTGAAGGTCCGCAGGGCGCTGCGGGAGTACGCCTTCAATATCCGACAACGTGCAAATCAGGAGAGGCCCATACCGGCCGAGGTGCAGACGATCCTCAACTGGGTCCAGCGCAACTCTCTCCCGATGAGCGCCTGGGAGAAGACCGAGCACGTTGACAAGGTCGTAACAGCCCTCACCACGCGCCTTGACGGTACTGCCGCAGCCGCCAGCTCCGTCAGGCGCAACGACCGCATCATGAACTTGGTCATGGCCTACGCGATCGAGCACAGCTACCTGAAGGCCAACCCTCTCCCGAAGGGTAAGGGCGCGCGTACTGCTCCGAAGGTGGCCCAGGCCATCGACAAGCGTTGCCTGCTGAACGGCGACCAGGTCGCGAAGATGCTGGACTGGATAGGCCAGCGTCCGCGTCGTGGGCGCATCTACCGGGCATTCTTCGCCACCCTCTACTACGCCGGCCTTCGGCCAGAGGAGGCGGTTGCACTCCGGGTGGGGGACGCCACGCTGCCGGAGACAGGGTGGGGCGAATTCCTGGTCCACGAGGCTCAGCCCGAAGTCGGAAGGCAGTGGACCGACACCGGCGAGGTCCATGAGAAGCGGCATCTCAAAGGACGGGCAGAGGGCGACACGCGTCTGGTCCCCATCCACCCGGTCCTCGTCGTGATCCTTCGCGAGATGATCAAGAAGTATGACCTTGGGTCGGCCGACCTCCTCTTCCCGGGGGAGAAGGGTGACATGCTCGCGGGGTCGGTGTTCAGGCGCGTCTGGGCCAAGGCGCGCGAGGAGGTCCTGTCCGATCACGAGTTTCAGTCACCGACTGGCAAGCGCGTGTATGACCTGCGTCATACCTGCCTGACAGCCTGGATGAACGAGGGCATCCCGCACTCAGAGGTCGCCGAGATGGCCGGCAACAGTGTGCCGGTCCTGCAGGCCATCTACGCGCGCTGCGTCGTCGGCCAGCGGGAGCTCTACCTGAAACGCGCCGAAGCCGCGCTGAGGCTCCCAGAAGTGGCGTCGTGAGAAGCGGAGCGGCCTCGGACCCCCGAAGAGGGGGCCCGAGGCCGCTCCGCTTTGTGTGCTGAAAGGGGGTGTCGGGCCCGTCCCGCGCCCCCTGATTTTGTGGGACGTATGTGGGACGGACACCCGTAGAAGCCCGGTTTTGGCCGGTGTCAGCCGGACTCGGCCCCTGGCGGAGGCGAAC
The DNA here is from genome assembly GCF_021545335.1 of Streptomyces sp. GQFP. Taxonomy (GTDB): domain Bacteria; phylum Actinomycetota; class Actinomycetes; order Streptomycetales; family Streptomycetaceae; genus Streptomyces. The sequence continues at coordinate 7,392,523 of NZ_CP089312.1, forward strand.
GATCCGACTAACGTGGAAGGTCGTGAAAATGCATTCTGAACTGCGAAAACATCGCCAGCTCGACCGGTGGTCAGTGGCGCCCCCGGCAGGACTCGAACCTGCGGCCAAGCGCTTAGAAGGCGCCTGCTCTATCCACTGAGCTACGGGGGCCGGGTGTGGTGGCCTCGGTCGCGGTGGGCCCGGGTGCGGGCTGGTCCTTGACGTTGCCGGGGACAAGGATAGGGCTCCCGGGTCCTTGTCCTGGTTGCTTCGCCTCCGTGGCTCAATGTGGAGGTTCAGTGAAGCGGTCCTGATAATCGCAGGCAGGTACGAATCGTGCACCGCTTTTGGCGTCTCGCGCATCGGGTGTTGTGCACTCGTTATGCCTGGACTACGCCTACGTCCCAGTCGTCCCTTCCGTCCCTTGTGTTCCGTCGGCGCGCAGACATGCCCATATGCTTCAGAATTCCCCTAAAATTGGGCATTCTTCGCATGTGGTGACCTTGGACGTACGGCCTCAGCTGCTCGACGCACTCTCCGCCCTTCGCGACCGTGTCGCCGCCGCACGCTTCCCGCTGCCCCTGGCGGGGGCTCCACGCGCGCGTGCCAACCGCGACGAACTGCTCGCGCAACTCGACGACTACTTGGTGCCCCGACTGAGGGAACCTGAAGCACCCTTGCTCGCCGTTGTCGGCGGGTCCACCGGGGCCGGGAAGTCGACCCTCGTCAACTCCCTTGTGGGACGCCGGGTCAGCGAGGCCGGCGTCCTGCGGCCCACGACCCGGACACCGGTCCTGGTCTGCCATCCCGAGGACCACCACTGGTTCAGCGGGATGCGCGTCCTGCCCGACCTCACGCGCGTGTGGGTGCCCCAACAGGAGGCCGGCCGCGACCCCGACGACGATCTGCTGCTCCCCGGCGAGGACGGCGCCCGGGTCCTGCGCGTCGAGACCGCCGACAGCATGCCGCGCGGACTCGCCCTCCTCGACGCCCCCGACATCGACTCCCTCGTCGCCGACAACCGTGTCCTCGCCGCCGAACTGATCTGCGCCGCCGACATCTGGATCATGGTCACCACGGCCGCCCGGTACGCCGACGCCGTCCCCTGGCACCTCCTGCGCACCGCCAAGGACTACCAGGCCACCCTCGTCACCGTCCTCGACCGGGTGCCCCACCAGGTGGTGTCCGAGGTGTCCCGGCAGTACGGCGCCCTCCTCACCAAGTCCGGCCTCGGCGACGTACCGCGCTTCACCGTGCCCGAACTGCCCGAATCCGCCTGGGGTGGTGGGCTGCTTCCGGCCACTGCGGTGGCACCGCTGCGCGCCTGGCTCACCCAGCAGGCGCAGGACCCGGCCAGCCGCCAACAGGCCATGGCCCGTACGGCGTACGGCGTCCTGGACTCCCTCAAGTCCCGCATGCCCGAGCTGGCGGGCGCCGCCGCCGCGCAGTACTCGGCCGCCCTGCGGCTCACCGCGGCCGTCGACGGGGCCTACGACAGCGAGCACGCGCGCGTACGGGGGCGGTTGCAGGCCGGTGCCGTGCTCGCCGGGGACGCGCTCAAGCGGTGGCGCGCCTTCCCGCTCGACTGCACCGCGGGCGAACTCCTCGACGCCCTCGTGGAGAGCCTCTGCGCCCTCCTGCTCTGCTCCGTCACCGCCGCCGACGAACGCGTCGACGACGCCTGGCGCCGCGAACCCGCCGCGGGCGCCCCGGAACTTACGGCTCCCGACCCGTCCCAGGAGAGCGTCGAACACCGCATCGGGATGGCCGTACGACGGTGGCGGCGCGAGCTGGAGGAGTACGCCGAGGAGGAGCTGCGCGACCTCGACCGCGGTGTCGCCCCGGACGTCGAGGCGGTCGCCGCGCTCGTCGCCACCGCACTGCTGGGCGGCCGACGCGCCCGGTCCGCCGGTGAGGGCCTCGCCGAACGCATCGGCGCCCACGGCGCCCTGCGGCTGCGCGACCGCGGCGGACGGCTCCTCGCCGACCACCTGGACCGGGTCATGCACACCGAACGCGAGCGCCGCCTCGCCCCGCTCGACGCCCTCGACGTCCATCCGGAGCCCCAGGCCGAACTCATCGCCGCGCTGTCCGTACTGCAGAAGGAGAGGTGACCGCGGTGACCGCCGTCACTGACCAGGACCACCACGACGCCTCGGGGACCGGGCCCGCGGAGCCCACCGAGCCGACCGATCCGCCGCCCCCGGCCGAAAACACGCCTCCACAGGAGGGACTCTCCGACGACGACAAAGCCGAGGGGAAGGAGGAAAGCGAGGACGATGGCGGGGCGCCCGAAAGCGAGGCCCCTGAGGAGGTCCCTTCCGCCGACGGCGACGGCCACGCGCGCGTGGCCGCCGATTCCGGCTCGGTCACCCCTACCGCACCCAAGGAACCCCGCGCCGAACCCGGGCCCTCCGGCGCCTGGGACGACGGCCTGATCGCACGCCGCGTGACCGAGACCGACGGCCCCGCGCGCGAGACGGTCGTCGAGCCCCGGATCACCGCCACCCCCCAGCCCGTGATGCCCCTGGCGTACGACGGACAGCTGCGCTCCCGGCTCGACGCGCTCCGCGAACTCGTGGGGCTGTCCCGTACCCGCCTCGACAGCAGAACCCTCGCCGAGGCCGGCCGGGTCCTCGACGAGGCGGCCGCCCGGCGCAGACTCTCCGGACAGCACACCGTCGTCGCCATCGCGGGCGCCACCGGCAGCGGCAAGTCCCAGCTGTTCAACTCCCTCGCCGGAGTACCCATTTCGGAGACCGGGGTACGCCGGCCCACCACCGCCGCGCCCATCGCGTGCAGCTGGAGCGACGGCGCCGCGACCCTCCTCGACCGCCTCGGCATCCCGGGACGGCTGCGCCGGCGCCCCCTGCAGAGCGCGGAGGCGGAGGCGCAGCTGCGCGGCCTGGTCCTCGTCGACCTGCCCGACCACGACTCGGCGGCCGTCCAGCACCGCGAACAGGTGGACCGCGTACTGGCACTGGTCGACGCGGTGATCTGGGTCGTCGACCCGGAGAAGTACGCGGACGCCGTGCTCCACGAGCGCTATCTGCGGCCCATGGCCGGCCACGCGGAGGTCATGTTCGTCGTCCTCAACCAGGTGGACCGCCTCCCCGGGGAGGCCGCCCACCAGGTCCTCGACGACCTGCGGCGCCTGCTCGACGACGACGGCATCGCCCTGGGGGAGTACGGCGAACCGGGCGCCACCGTGCTCGCGCTGTCCGCGCTCACCGGGGACGGCATCGGCGAACTGCGCGAGGCCCTCGGACAGTTCGTGGGCGAACGCGGGGCCGCGGCCCGCCGGATCTCGGCCGACCTCGACGCCGCCGCCTGGGAGCTGCGGCCCGTGTACGCCACCGGACGGCGCGCCGGGCTTAGCGAACGGGCCCGGGACGAGTTCGCCGACCGGCTCGCCGACGCCGTGGGCGCCACCGCCGCGGGCCAGGCCGCCGAACGCGCCTGGCTGCGCAACGCCAACCGCGCCTGCGGCACCCCGTGGCTGCGGCTGTGGCGCTGGTACCAGGACCGCCGCGAACCCTCCACCGGCCGCTTCGCCGTACGCACGCAGCCGGACGAGGAGGCCACGGCCCGCCAGCGGGTCGAACAGGCGGTGCGTACGGTCGCGGAGCGGGCGTCGGCCGGACTGCCCGCGCCATGGGCGCTGGCGGTGCGTGAGGCGGCCGTACGCGGCTCCCAGGGCCTGCCCGAGGCGCTGGACGAACTGGCGGCCCGGGCCGGGACACCCTCGGGTCGGCCGCCCCGGCCGGGCTGGTGGCCTGTGGCCGTACTGGCGCAGGCATCCATGACGCTCCTCCAGATCGTGGGCGGGCTGTGGCTGGCAGGCCAGATCGTCGGCGTCATGGCGCCGAACCTGGGCGTGCCGGTGCTGCTGATGTCGGTGGGCATCGTCGGCGGCCCGGGAGTGGAGTGGAGCTGCAAACTGGCGGCTCGCGGCCCTGCCCGCCGATACGGCCTGGAGGCGGAACGACGGCTGCGGGAGGCGGCGGCCGGCTGCGGCCGGGCCCGGGTACTGGATCCGGTGGCGGCCGAACTGCTGCGGTATCGCGAGGTGCGGGAGCAGTACGTGCGGGTGACGGGTGCTCGGGCGGTGGTGGGGTGAGAGTGGAAAACGGCAGGTCAAACGAGGTGAACCCCGGAGGAGTGAGACGAGAGAGGGAAATGGATCACTCGGTCGGGTGACGGAGTTGTCCACAACCGGCCGGTAGTCCACAGCGCTCAGCGGGCTCGGCCCGGCGGATGCATTCTGGCTTCGCGGCGATCACGACGGACGCGATCGACGCGGGGCGGTGACCGGAGAAACACACGGTCGCCGTGCCGGAAGCAGCCGTACGGGACGGGCCCGTACGGGTATCCGCCCGGCGCGAGTGCGCCGGGACCGGGAGGGGTGGTCCGCATGAACGAGACGATGGTGTGCGTGGTGGGCAACGTGGCGACGCAGCCGGTCTACCGAGACCTGGCGTCGGGGGCGTCGGCGAGGTTCAGGGTCGCGGTGACCGCGCGCTACCTGGACCGCGAGAAGAACGCGTGGACGGACGGACACACCAACTTCTTCACGGTGTGGGCGAATCGGGCGCTCGCGACGAACGTCGGGGCGTCCCTGACGCTCGGCGAACCGGTCATCGTGCAGGGCCGGTTGAAGGTGCGCACGGAGGTGCGCGACGGGCAGAGCTGGACATCGGCGGACATCGACGCCGTGGCGATCGGCCACGACCTCGCACGGGGCACATCGGCGTTCCGCCGCTCGGCCGGACCGCTCAAGGGCGAGGCAGGGGCGCCGGCCCGTCCGGAACCCAGCTGGGAGACACCGGCGGCCGATGAGGAGACCCAACAGCGGCGGGAACCGGCGGCGGTGACGTGACCTCAGGTCCGAACTGAGGCTTATCGGTGAACTGGCCGGCACGCGGATGATCTTGGCGATAACGATTCCGAGTCGGATCGGTTATCGGATGACCGGACTGGGAAATGCGGTCCGCCCGCGTCCCTAGGATGCCGGGCATAGCTCACGGGGCCTCTGATGCTGCTGGTGGGACCGCACCCCCCACGTCAACGAGTCCTGTTCGAAGGGGAATTCTGTGTTTTCTTCGTTCTCCGCGCTGTCCGGGCGCGGGCGAGCGGCGGCGGCCCGGCTCGCCGCCGCGACGATGGTGTCCGGTCTCGCCATGACCGGTGCGCTGGTCGGCGCCGGTACGGCCGTCGCCGACGGAACTCCGCAGCAGCAGGGCGGGGCGACCGCCACCATAGGCGGGCTGAAGACGTACGGCGCGGCCGTCGTCCACGGCGACGACGGCGACGAGCAGATCTCCGCGGGCCTGTTCGAGATGTCCGTCGACAACGGCGGCACGCTGCAGACGTACTGCGTCGACCTGCACAACCCGACACAGAAGGACGCCAAGTACCAGGAGACCTCCTGGAGCGGCACCTCCCTGGGCGGCAACAAGGACGCGGGCCGGATCCGCTGGATCCTGCAGAACTCCTACCCGCAGGTGAACGACCTCGCGGCGCTGGCCGACCGGGCGGGCGCGGCCGGCCTCACCGAGCAGGACGCGGCGGCCGGCACCCAGGTGGCCATCTGGCGCTACTCGGACGGCGCGGACGTGGACGCCGTGGACCCGGCGGCCGAGAAGCTCGCCGACTACCTGGAGAAGAGCGCGGAGAACCTCGCGGAGCCCGAGGCCTCGCTGACCCTCGACCCGCCCGCGGTCTCCGGACACCCCGGGGAGCGGCTCGGACCGGTCACCGTGCACACCGACGCGGACAGCGTCACGGTGATACCGCCCGCCGACGCCGCGACGAGCGGGGTGCGGGTCGTCGACCAGGACGGCAAGCCCGTCACGTCCGCGGTCGACGGCGGCCAGGTCTTCTTCGAGGTGCCCGAGGACGCGCTGGACGGTTCGGCCGCCCTGAGCGTCCAGGCCTCGACCAGCGTCCCGGTCGGCCGTGCCTTCACCTCCGACAGCAGAAGCCAGACCCAGATCCTCGCCGGCTCCAGCGAGTCCACGGTCTCCGCGACGGCGACCGCGAACTGGGCGGCCACGGGCCCGGTCCCCGCGCTGTCCGCACAGAAGAACTGCGCCAAGGACGGCGTGGACATCACGGCCGCCAACAAGGGCGACGAGGCGTTCACCTTCCAACTCATGGGCTTCGAGCACACCATCGAGGCCGGGGAGTCGCGCACGGTGACGATCCCCTTGCAGGAGGACCAGCCCTACGACTTCACGATCCAGGGACCGAACGGCTTCGAGCAGCGGTTCACGGGCGTCCTCGACTGCGAGACCCAGGGCGCCGCGACCGGCGACTCGGTCCAGACGCTCAGCGAACCCAGCCCGGCCCTGGCGGGCGACGACACCACCGCCGGAGGCGTCAACCTGGCCGAGACCGGCGGTTCCAGCGCGACGCCGATGATCGCGGGCATAGCGATCGTCCTACTGGTGATCGGCGGCGGAGTGGTCCTCCTGGTCGGCAAGAAGGAGCCCCACGGAACAGGCGCCAAGGAGTGAGCGCGAGCGACACCGCACCTTGACAACTCAACAGTGTGTGACCGCCCGGTGACCCACTGATTCCAGCGGCCCCGGCCCGCCTCCCAGGCGCCGGGGCCGCTGACGTACTCGTTTCCCCGCAGGGGTGGCGGTACGGCAAGATGGGGTGTAACCCACCACTGCCAGATTTCAAGCTGCCGGACGGTTTCTCTTGGCTGAGTTCATTTACACCATGCGCAAGACGCGTAAGGCGCACGGCGACAAGGTGATCCTTGACGACGTGACGCTGAGCTTCCTGCCCGGCGCGAAGATCGGTGTGGTCGGCCCGAACGGTGCCGGTAAGTCCACCGTTCTCAAGATCATGGCGGGCCTGGAGCAGCCGTCCAACGGCGACGCCTTCCTGTCGCCCGGCTACACGGTCGGCATGCTCCTCCAGGAGCCGCCCCTCGACGAGTCCAAGACCGTCCTGCAGAACGTCCAGGACGGCGCCGCCGAGATCATGGGCAAGCTCAGGCGCTTCAACGAGGTCGCCGAACTCATGGCGACCGACTACTCGGACGCGCTCCTGGACGAGATGGGCAAGCTCCAGGAGGACCTGGACCACGCCAACGCGTGGGACCTGGACACCCAGCTGGAGCAGGCCATGGACGCCCTGGGCTGCCCGCCCGGCGACTGGCCCGTCACCAACCTCTCCGGTGGTGAGCGCCGCCGCGTGGCGCTGTGCAAGCTGCTCCTGGAGGCCCCCGACCTGCTGCTCCTCGACGAGCCCACCAACCACCTGGACGCCGAGTCCGTGCAGTGGCTGGAGCAGCACCTCGCCAAGTACCCCGGCACCGTCGTCGCCGTGACCCACGACAGGTACTTCCTGGACAACGTGGCCGGCTGGATCCTGGAGCTGGACCGCGGTCGCGCCATCGGCTACGAGGGCAACTACTCGACGTACCTGGAGAGCAAGGCCTCCCGTCTCAAGGTCGAGGGCCAGAAGGACGCCAAGCGTGCGAAGCGTCTGAAGGAAGAACTCGAGTGGGTGCGGTCCAACGCCAAGGGGCGTCAGGTCAAGTCCAAGGCCCGTCTCGCCCGTTACGAGGAGATGGCCGCCGAGGCGGACAAGATGCGGAAGCTGGACTTCGACGAGATCCAGATCCCGCCGGGCCCGCGGCTGGGTTCGATCGTCGTCGAGGTCACCAACCTCACCAAGGCCTTCGGCGAGAAGGTCCTCATCGACGACCTGTCGTTCACGCTGCCGCGCAACGGCATCGTCGGCGTCATCGGCCCGAACGGTGCCGGCAAGACGACCCTGTTCAAGATGATCCAGGGCTTCGAGACCCCGGACTCCGGTTCGATCAAGGTCGGCGAGACCGTCAAGATCTCGTACGTCGACCAGAGCCGCGAGAACATCGACCCGAAGAAGACCCTGTGGGCCGTCGTCTCGGACGAGCTGGACTACATCAACGTCGGCCAGGTCGAGATGCCGTCCCGCGCCTACGTCTCCGCGTTCGGGTTCAAGGGCCCGGACCAGCAGAAGCCGGCCGGTGTCCTCTCCGGTGGTGAGCGCAACCGCCTGAACCTCGCGCTCACCCTCAAGCAGGGCGGCAACCTGCTGCTCCTCGACGAGCCGACGAACGACCTCGACGTCGAGACCCTGTCCTCGCTGGAGAACGCGCTGCTCGAGTTCCCGGGTGCCGCGGTGGTCGTCTCCCACGACCGGTGGTTCCTGGACCGGGTGGCGACGCACATCCTCGCCTACGAGGGCGAGTCCAAGTGGTTCTGGTTCGAGGGCAACTTCGAGTCCTACGAGAAGAACAAGATCGAGCGGCTCGGCGCCGACGCCGCCCGCCCGCACCGCGCCACCTACAAGAAGCTGACCCGGGGCTGATCTTGCGGCACATCTACCGCTGCCCGCTGCGCTGGGCGGACATGGACGCGTACGGCCACGTCAACAACGTGGTCTTCCTCCGCTATCTGGAGGAAGCCCGTATCGACTTCCTGTTCCGCCCGGACAAGGACTTCCAGCAGGGGTCGGTGGTGGCACGCCACGAGATCGACTACAAACGGCAGCTGGTCCACCGGCATACACCCGTGGACATCGAGCTGTGGGTCACGGACATAAAGGCGGCGTCCTTCACACTCACCTGTGAGGTCAAGGACCCGGACCAGGTGTACGTCCGGGCCTCGACGGTCGTCGTGCCGTTCGACTTCGCGACCCAGCGCCCGCGCCGCATCACCTCCGAGGAGCGGGAGTTCCTGGAGGAGTACATGCACGCGGACGACGGAGATGAAGATGACGAAGAGGGCGGGGCCGTCGCCGCATGACGGTTCTGCACCTCGCCGACGAGGGAGAGGCGGCCGACCTCGCCGCCTTCCTCGGCCGGCTGCTGCACTACGACCGTGGAGCGGCGGTGCGCCTCCAGGCGCACGGCACCGCGCTCGCCGTGTTCGGACGGCCCCCGTCCTTCGAGGTCCTCGCGATCCGGGCGGCCCGCCTCGCCAAGCCGTACGAGAACGGCCTGGACGCCGCCCTCGACGTCACCGTGTCGGCCGGTGAACTCCTGGAGTCGGTGGACGAGTCCGCCGCCACCCTCACCGTCCCCGCCGCGGTGACCGGCCCGCCGTGGGCCGGGGTACTGCCCCCGCGCGGCGGCTGGCGACCGGAGCCCGGCCTGCCCGCTCCGGACGCGCTGCGGGCGATGGTCGCCGCGGCGGTCGCCGAATTCCGGTCCCGTACGGGGGAGTTGGCGCCGGAGCTGCGTACCCGCCCCGAACTCGACCGGATCGGGCGGGAGATCTGGACCAGGACGGTCGGCGACACCCACCTGCCGGTACGGGCCGTCCACGCGGCCCAGTCCCTGGGCTTCCTGCGGCCGGAGTCCTCCGGTGACACACGGCTCGCACTCGTCTCCTCCGGGCCCTGGCTGCGGCTGCGCACCCCGTACGGATCGATCGCCGTACGCAGGGCCGGGCTCGGGTCGCTGGACGTCAGCGTCCGCTGAAGCCCCGGCCGGCCGGAGGCCCGCTCAGCCCTCCGTGTTCACCATCGAGGCCGCCGCGTACGTCAGGTAGTTCCACAGCGTCCGCTCGTGCTCCTCGGAGAGGCCGAGTTCCTCGACGGCGACCCGCATGTGCTTCAGCCACGCGTCGTGTGCGGCCCGGTCGACGGCGAAGGGGGCGTGGCGCATCCGCAGCCTGGGGTGGCCGCGGTTCTCGCTGTACGTCGTGGGGCCGCCCCAGTACTGGATCAGGAACAGCGTGAACCGCTCCTCGGCCGGGCCCAGGTCCTCCTCCGGATACATGGGCCGCAGCAGCGGGTCCTCGGCGACACCCTCGTAGAACCGGTGCACAAGGCGCCGGAAGGTCTCCTCGCCGCCGACCTGCTCGTAGAAGGTCTGCTCCTGAAGCGTGCCGCGCGGAATCTCGTTCACCCCACCATGGTCTCAGACGGGGAGACCGAGGACTCAAGGCTTAGGACCACCCGTAAACCGACCCCTGCCGGGCCGTACTGAGCGTCCGCTTCCGTTTCGGCCGGTATCGGCGCTCGCGTCCTGGCCCGGGGCGCAGGACAGTGGACGTATGAGCGCGCACGCTCTCCACGAGGGCAGGGACAAGGACCTCGACGACCTCGCCGCCACGGCGCGGGCCGAACTCGTGCGGCTGATCGAGGCGAGCGGGGCCTGGGACCGCGACCCGGTCTGGCGGGAGGCGTTCGAGACGGTTCCCAGGCATCTGTTCGTGCCGTACTACTACGCCGGTGCCGTGACCGGGCAGCAGCGGCTGTGGGGCGAGAGCCCGGACCGGCGCACGCGTGAGCGCTGGGTGCGCGGCGCCTACGCGGACGCGCCGCTCGCGACCCGGATGCGCGACGGCGAGCTGCTCTCCTCCAGCAGCCAGCCCTCCCTCATGGCGGTGATGCTCGCGGAGCTGAGGGTCGAGGACGGGCACCACGTCCTGGAGATCGGCGCGGGCACGGGGTACAACGCGGCGCTGCTCGCGCACCGTCTCGGCGACGCGCTCGTCACGACGGTCGATCTGGATCCGGAGATCACCGAGTCGGCCCGGCGGCATCTGGCCGCCGCCGGACACCACCCGGTCGTCGTCACCGGCGACGGCGCCCGTGGAGTGCCCGAGCGGGCCCCCTTCGACCGGATCATCGCGACCTGCACGCTCACCTCGGTCCCGCGCGCCTGGCTCGCCCAGTGCCGCCCCGGTGCCCGCATCCTGACCCCGTTCGCCACCGGCCTGGCCGCCCTCACGGTCCGCGACGCCGAGCACGCGGAGGGCCGCTTCCTGCACACGTCGGCCTACTTCGTGCCGTTGCGGGGCGGAACCCGGCCGGAGCCCGACATTCCGCACCTGGGCGCACTCCCGCGCCGGACACGCGAGCACGAGCTGTTCCGGTTCCTGCTGGCGCTCACCCGGGGCAGCCTGGACCCGCAGGAGGCGTACGCGCTGTGGGAGCGCGAGGGCAGGCCGGTGCGGGAGCGGTACGGGATCACCGTCAGCGGCGACCGGGAGTGGGCCTGGCTCGACGAACCCACGGGTCCGTACGCCTGGCCCCTCCCCGGCTGACCCCCGCCAGCCCTGTTCCCTAGCCCCGGCGGATCGTGATCGTCGTCCACGCGCCCACGTGCACCCGGTCGCCGTCCTGCAGCGGTACGGGGACGAAGGGCTGGATGGGCTCCTCGGAGCCGTTGACCGTCGTACCGTTCGTCGAGTTCTGGTCGACGATCGCCCAGCTGCCGTCGGGCTGCTGGACCAGTACCGCGTGCTGGTGCGAGACGCCCGGGTCCTCCGGCGGCACCGCCAGGTCGATGTCCGGGGACTCGCCCGTGGAGTGGCGGCGGCGGCCGATCGTGATCTGGTTGCCGGTGAGCGCGCGCTGCTGCTCCGGCGAGTACGCGGGCAGGTTGAGGCCCGCGGCCTCGGGTCCTGAGCGCTGCATCATCGCCATGAAGTACTCGCGGTCCGGGCCGATCGTCGCGCTCCAGGACAGCGGCTGCTGCTGGCCGTAGCCGCCGGGTCCGGGCGGGGCCTGGGTCGAGCCGGGCTGCGGATAGCCGTAGCCACCGCCCTGCTGCGGGGGCGGGGGTCCGCTCGGGCCGCCGGACGGCGGGGAGATCACCCAGTCGTCGTCACCGCCGAAGCCACCGCCGGGGCCGGGCTGCGGGCCACCGCGCCGGCCGGTCTCCTGCGGGAACGCGGGCGGGGAGGGCGGACCGGACGGCTGGAACGCCTGCGGAGCCCCTCCGGGCCCTCCGGGGCCGCCACCGGGCGGCGGGTACCCCTGCGGGCCTCCCGACGTGGGAGGCGGGTATCCCGGCGATCCACCGAAGCCCTGCTGCCCGGGGGACGTGCCACCAGGGCCACCAGGACCGTTGCCGGGGCCACCGGGCGCGCCGGGTGTGGGACCCGGCGGCGGGGGGACCGGGCGGGACGGGTCGCCGCCGAAGGGCGGGATCGGCTCGGCGGGGCGGTTCATCTGCGACGGACGCGAGCTCTGGTAGTCGTAGCCGTCACCGCCGCCGTAGGACGGTCCGGGCGGCGGGGGCTGGTACGGCTGCTGACCGGGGCCCCCTCCGTACCCCTGGCCGGGGCCCGGCGCGGGCGGGCGCGGGGCGGCCGGGGTGTACGAGGTCGCCGTGTTCGTCAGGAAGTTCCACCGGCACTCCTCGCAGAACGGAGCGCCCCCCTCACGCGGGGTACGGCACTGCGGGCACAGCTCCTGCTCGGCGTCCGGTACGGCGGACAGGTGCGAGCGGCTGCCGGGCGCACCGGTGGCGGAGCCCGGCGGCGGGTAGCCGTAACCGGGCGCCGGGGGTGGCGGCGGGGGCGGGGGCACGGCACCGGCCATGCGGTGACCGCAGACCTCGCACCAGTCGTCGGAACCCGACTGGTGTCCGTTCGGGCAGGTCGGCATGTCGGCGCTTCCCCCTCTCCTCTTCGCTACGTTTTGTGTTGCTACTTCTTTACACGAACAGTCTTTGTGGACCGTGTTTCGAGTGTCATCTCGTCGGCCTCTTCGACCTTCGCCTTCAGTCGCACAGTACCTGCCGCGGCGTCGACCACGTCCACCACCTTCGCAAGGAGTTTCGCAGTATCCGCGTTTCCGGAGGCGCTGGCGAGCTGAACTGCCCGTCCCAGCTTGGCCGTTGCGCCGTCGACATCACCCGCTTTACGGGCATCAAGACCCTGCTGGATGACTTGTGCCAGTTCGGCCTGACCTGTGTAGTGCGCGACCTGGGGATTGATCGACGTCGAGGCCACCATGTCGTCGGTCCACACGGCCCGTACGAGGCCCTGTGCGCCGAGGTTCTGGGCGCTGCCGTCGGGCTGCGGGATGACCAGGGAGACGCGGGCGGCCAGCATCTCCTGGCCGAGGTTCGCGGAGGGCACCTCGACGCACACGTGGTAGTCGCGCGACTCGTCGCCCCAGGAGCCGGTGGGGTAGTCACCGGCGCGCGGGCCCGCCTCCGTGCGGCGGTCGGTCAGCTCCTCGACGGTGGGCGCGACCTGCTTGACGAACTTGATCTCCGTGCCGACCGGGGTCCACAGCCGCAGGGCGACGTCCGCGACCTCCTTGCCCATGGCCGTCTCCATCATCTGCGTGAAGTCGGCGGAGAGGCCGGCCGGGTCGGCGACGATGTCGGCGGTGCCGAGGAGCGCGGAGGCGACCCCGGTGACCTCCTTGACCTCCCAGTCGGTGCCCACGCCCCGCGCGTCACAGGTGAAGCGGCCGGCACAGGAGTCCAGGGCGGCCTTCAGGTCCTCCGCCGACTCGTGCTCGTTGCGGCCGTCGGTCAGCACGATGCCGTGCCGGATGGCGACGTCCGCCGAGGAGAGGAGCCGGTCGGCGAGGCGCAGCCAGGTGCCGATGGCGGTGCCGCCGCCCGCGCTGAGCTTGCGCAGCGCCTGTTTGGCCTGCTCGCGGGTGGTCGCGTCGGCGACCGCGAGCCGTCCGCTGCCCGGATAGACCTCCTTGGCGAGGTGCGTGCCGCCGATCACCGCGAAGTGCACCCCGTCGCGCACGGCGTCGATCGCGGCGGACGTCGCCTCCCGGGCGCCCCGCATCTTGGTCGGCGGGTAGTCCATCGACCCGGAGCAGTCGACCATGATCGCCACGGCCGCGTCCGGGCCCTGGCCTGGCGAGTACAGGTGAGGTGCCGCGACGGCGGTGCCGACCGTGCCGCCGCCGGTGGCGGTGACCGTCACGATCGCGCTGACCTCACGGCCGCCCTCGGGCAGGTACTCGTTCTGGTAGACGTCGACCGAGAACTGCGGCACGTTCGACTTCGAGAAATTGGCCATGCGTGCTTCGCTCCCCCTCGAAAACCCCCACCTCCGTGGGGCGGTGACTGATACGGACCGGTCCCCTCCGGTCCTTCTGAGGACACCCCCGTGTCAGTGTCCTCAGGCCGATCCTGCCCCTTGTGAAGGGGCCGGGAACGGCACGACGGCCACTGTTACGTTGTCGTGGCCCCCGCCGTCCAGTGCGTGGCCGACCAGGACCCGGGCGGCGTGCAGCGGGCGGGCGGAGGCGTCCGGCGGGAGAATCTCGGCCAACTCGTCCGCCGCTTCCGCGTAGTTCCACAGTCCGTCCGTGCACACCACCACTACACCTGGCCGGTCCGGCTTGAAGGAAGCGGTGTGCGGCTCCAGTTCGTACGCGTCCGCGCCGAGCCAGCCCGTGATGGCGTGGGCGCGCTCGTCGGCGTACGCCTCCGCCTCGTTCATCAGGCCCGCGGCGACCATCTGCGCGGCCCACGAGTCGTCCTCGGTGAGGCGGGCGGGGGCGGCGGAGCGGTCCAGCGGGACCCAGTAGGCGCGGCTGTCGCCGACCCAGCCGACGACCAGCAGGGTCGGGGTGACGACGGAGCCCACCAGGGTGCAGGCCGGGGAGTTCTGGTGCGGGGTGTGCTCGCGGGCCCCGCCGGGCTCGTCCGCGAGAGCGTTCACGGCGTGCGAGGCGGCGATGATCGCTTCGTGCATCGCCTGCTGCGGGTGCGTGCCCTGGGGCAGGGCCGCCATCAGGGAGTCCCCGGCCGCCCGGGACGCGGCGAGCGAGGCCTCGTCGGGGCGGGTCGCCGAGGAGACGCCGTCGCAGACGATCGCGACCAGGGCGGGCGCGCGGTCGGGCAGCGTGGTGTGGGAGATCGCGTACGCGTCCTCGTTGCGGTGGTGGCGCAGGCCGCGGTCGGTGACCGCGGCGAGCGGGCCGACCTCGTCCTCCATGTGGTCGCGCTCGCGCGGCTGGGCGTGCCCGCAGTTCTCGCAGTACCCGTCGAGGTCGACACGGCCCGCCCGGCAGGCCACGCACACCTTGGTGCCGGCCGGGGGCGTCGAGGCCCCGGCGGGGCGCGGGACGGGCGCCTGGAGCGGGTACTCCTCGGGCTCACCGCCGGTCCGGCGGTCGAACCGGACGCCCGTGGCCGGGGAGACCGGCGAGCCCGTGGGCGGCAGACCGGCGGGCAGCGGTGGGAGCGGGGTCTCGCCCGAGTCGGCGCCCTGCAGATCGGTCGCCAGGTGGACCGTCGCCGGGGTGCCGGAGTTGCTGGTCTCGGGAGCGCGGGGCCAGTCCACGGAAGCGGCCTCCGGAGGCGGGAGCTGGGCGGCGGCGAGCGCGCCGCTCAGGGTGAGGGTGGGGGAGTCACCGGGGCGCGGGGGCACGGCCGACAGGTCGTACCCGCACGCGCCGCAGAACCGGTCGCCGGATTCGAGGGGCTCCTCGCAGCTCGGGCACCGGGACAGGGCCGTCGGCTGGGACGGCTGGGGTGGCTGGGGCATCTGGGACATCAACTACACCCACGTCCGGGGGCGGTAATGGTTGGCTCGTTCCACCAGGTCGATCCTCTCCTCGCCGCCCTGCGCGAGCCGGGCCAGCGTCCGGTACGAACGCTCGAGGCCGAAGCGCAGGCCACGCTCGTCCAGGTCGCTGCCGAGCAGCACCCGCCCCCCGACGGCCGGAGGGGCGGAAGCCTGATCCTGGGAGAGTATCCAGTCCAGCGCGCAGCCGAGGACTTCCGTGGACAGCTGCTCCCGCCGGACCGCGTCCAGACCGAATCCGCCAAGTGCCTCCACCTGCCCGGCGGACGCGATCAGATCGTCCAGGAACGGTGCGTCGGCGGGTGCGGCCGTCCGCTGCCGCAGCCGCGCCCGTACGGCCGCCACGCGGGCCGCCGTGTAGTGGATCGACGCCTCCGGGACGGACTCCAGCGTCTTCACGGCGCTACGGCGGTCGCCCGCCGCCAACTGGACGCGGGCGAGGCCGAACGCGGCGCTCACATAGCTCGGGTCGGTCGTCCACACCAGCCGGTAGTACTCGGCGGCGTTGTCGAGCTGCCCGAGCACCTCCGCGCACAGCCCGAGGGCCAGCTTGGGCGGACTCTCGCCCGGGAAGGCGTCGTAGATCGCGTCGAAGGACAGCGCGGCGCTCTCGTGATCGCCCGTCACCAGCGCGGCCACGCCCTGGTACCAGACCACCCGCCAGTCGTCGGGCCGCTCCTCCTCCAGCTCGACCAGCGACGCCAGGGCGGTCGCCGGGTCGCCGTTCTCCAGCTGGGCCCGGACCTGCCGCAGCCGGGTCTCGGTCGACTGCGCCGGGACCACCGCGAGGGCCGCGATCAGCTCACCGGCCGCCGAGGCCATCAGCCCCGCCAGGAAGCCCGCGTTGGGGTCCGTCGGGTCGACCCGGGGCACGGGCAGCGCGAGCGCCGCGGCACCGGCGTCGATGGCCTTCACGAGCCGCGGGGTGCCGGTGAGCGCCCTGGTGGTGCCACCGAGGGCGGGAGCGGCCGGCGCCGAGGACTTCCGGCCCGGCGGCACCACGCGTGCCCCCAGCCGCGACACGTCCCCGTCGAGCGCCCCGAACAGCTCCGCGTCCGTGACCTTCAGCTCGGGCCCGAACAGCGTCGACAGCGCGGGCCTGGACCGCCCCGTCTGGAGCGACACCACCTCGCGCAGTACGCCCGTCAGCTGCTCCGCCATCTCCTGCGCGGACGCGAACCGGCGGGCCGGATCGGGGTCGGTGGCGCGGACCAGGAGCCGGTAGAACGACTCGTACTGGCGGAAGACCTCGATGTGGTCGGGGTCGGGCAGGGAGTCCACGAACACGTTCGTGTAGCCCTGGAAGTCGAACGTCATCACGGCGAGCGTGCGCGCGACCGTGTACAGGTCGGACGCCACCGACGGGCCGACCTCCGCGACCTCCGGCGCCTGGTAGCCGACCGTGCCGTAGATGGCCGACTCGTCGTCGTCCATCCTGCGGACCGCGCCCATGTCGATCAGCTTCAGCTGGTCCTCGGTCTGGATCGCGTTGTCGACCTTGAAGTCGCAGTACAGCAGGTTGCGGCTGTGCAGATGGCCCAGCGCTTCGAGCGCCTCGATGCCGTACGCGCACGCCTGTTCCACCGGCAGCGGGTCCCGCTTGCCGGCCGGGGTGCGGCGGTCGTTGGCGATCTCCTTCAGCGACTTGCCGCCGACGTACTCCATGACGATGTAGCCGTCGAGCGAACCCGTGCGCTGGTCGAGATGCTCCACGAAGTTGTAGATCCGCACGATGTTGGAGTGCTCGATCTCCGCGAGGAAGCGCCGCTCGGAGATCGCGGCGGCCATCGCGTCCTGGTCGCCGGTGTCCAGCAGGCCCTTGAGGACCACCCACCGGTCGGACACCGCCCGGTCCACGGCGAGATAGACCCAGCCGAGACCGCCGTGCGCCAGACAGCCCACCACCTCGTACTGGCCGCGCACGATGTCACCGGTCTGCAGCTTCGGCACGAACGAATAAGGGTGCCCGCACTTCGTGCAGAACCCCTCCGTGCGCCCCGGCCTGCCCTCGCCGCGCGCCCGCCCCACCGGCGCCCCGCAGTCGGAGCGCGAGCAGAACCGCTTGCGCTCGGGAACCTCCGGGTTCTCCAGCACCATCGCGCGCGGGTCGGGCCGCGGCACGCCCGGCACCTCGACCAGACCCACACCGAGCCGCCCGCGCGCGGAGGACCCTGCGGTCGACCCCGAGCTGCGCACCGACACCGACCGGCCCGTCGACTTCCCCGACAGGGCCCGCGACAGCCGCCCGGAGACCGAGCGGCGGGACTGCGAGGACCGAGAGGTACGGGAGGAGGCGCGGGAACTCGACGAGGACGAACTGCCGCGCCCGGAGCCCCGTTTGCCGCTTCCGGTGACCCCGGTGGGCGGTGAACCGACCATGCCGGTGGCCGACACGACCGGTGCGAGTCCGCACGTGTCGCAGTACAGCTCGCCGCCGCCCATGTCCTCGTAGCTGCCCTCGCAGTCGGGCCGCTGGCACTTCTGCTGCTCTGTCCCGCTCTCGGTCTCGCTCATCAGTAGTCCCCCCTCCGGTCACTGGGCCCGGCCTGGCCGGGCACCCGCGGGCCGCCGAAGAACTCGGCGGCGGCCTGCTGGTAACGCAGCACGGCCTGCTCCGCGACCCGCAGATCGCAGGGCGCGCTCCACAGCATGCGGCGCGCCGCGTCGTACCGCTCGATCAGCAGCGGGTCCTCCGCGAGGCCGTGCCTGGCCACCTTCGCCTTGTACGCGTCGAGCCGCCCGCGCAGCTCCGCGCGGACCGCCAGCGGCTGGGTGACCGCCGTCAACGACTCGCGGGCGCGCATCAGTTCGTCCTCCGCCTTCGCCTCCAGCGCCTCCAGGAGCGGCGAGAGCCGGTGCCACTGGGCGTGTCTGCGGTACTCGGCGGCCGTCGCCAGCTGCTCCTGCAACGCCGTCGGCGGACCGCTGACGGCCGGCACCTCGGACGCGGCGATCTTCGCCAGCACCTCACCGCGCGCGCTGCGTGCCTCGGCGAGTGTGCGGTCCGCGCGGGACAGCAGGTCGCGCAGGTTGACGAGCCGTGCCTCCGCGTCCTGGCGGACCGTCAGCACGGCGTCGATCTCCCGGCGTACGTCCTCCAGGGCGCGGGCCTCACGGTCGTACACCGTGGTGTCCGGACGGCCGCCGCCGGGCGCCGAACTGCCCTGTGCGGGCAGCCAGAACGCCAGCGGGTCGGAGATCACGCGCTCGCGCAGGGCGGTCAGGGTGCGCGTGATGCGCTCCAGGTCGTCGCCCGCCGGGTGCTCGCCGGGGCGTACGCCCACGGAGTGCGCCAGCTGGCGGGTGCGCTGCAGCTCCGCGGCCAGTAAATCTATCCGCGCGGGCAGGGCCGACCAGACGGCGTCGGCGGTGACGACCATGTCCAGTGAGCTCGCGTACAGCTCGTTCATCCGCTCCACCAGGGCGGCCAGCGAGTACGCCTGGCTGAGCCGGCCGGTGCCGTGCAGGGTGGGCGCGTTGGCCGTGGCCGTCGTGCTGCCCGCGACCGTGACGCACTCGCCGCGCAGCAGTTCCGTCAGCTCCACCAGGTCCTCGCGGCTGGACCAGCGGCGGCGGGAACGGATCTCACGGGCGGAGCGCAACGCGTCCGAGTACGCGTCGAAGTACGCCCACAGCAGCGTGATCGACGCCTCCGCGGACGTCCAGCGTTCCTCGGTCGTGCCGGTCAGCTCGGCGCCTTCGAGGAGTCTGCGTCCCGCGTGGTCCTGGAGGGCGAGGAGCGAGGTCTCGATCGCCTCGTGCTCCGCGCCGAGCCGCGCCAGCGCACGGTCCACCTCGTCCCGGTCCATCACCGGCCCGGTGGCTCCCGTGACGCCCATCGATCACCTCGACTAGTCGGCTCTGCGGTCATTTGGTTGGTTGGTGAACCTGGTTGGTGAACCGTCACTTGTAGCGTGGCACCGGCGGCTTCGCCGACTGGGAGTCACTGCCCAGGGTGGGCAGCAGCCATTTGTCGTACGACGTCTGCCAGCCGCCGTCCTGGCGGTACTGCTCCAGTATGCGATTGACCCGTGCCGCCAGGTCGTTCGCACCCTTCTTCACCGCCACGCCGTAGTACTCCTTGGTGAACGTGGCGCCCTTCAGTTCCACCGTCGGGTCCTGGGCCGCCTGGCTCGCGGCGAGCGCGCCGTCGGTCACCACGGCGTCCACCAGGCCGAGTTGGAGCTGTACGAGACAGTCGAGCTGGTTGGGGACGGTGGTGCCGATGTCGGCGGAGGCGACCGCGGCCTTGTTGGCGGCCTTGTCCTCCGTCAGCTTCTCCAGTGCCGTGGAACCGTCCGCCGAGCAGATCCTCTTGCCGTCGAGCGTCTTGTCGTACCCCTTGATCGTGGAACTCTTGGGCGCGAGGACCTGCTGGCCGGTGAGGAAGTACGGGGCGGAGAACGACACGTCCTCCAGTCGTGAACAGCTGATCGTCATCGTGCGGACGATCATGTCGACGAGGCCGGCCTTGATCGCCGGGATGCGCTGGTTGGTCGGGATGGCCTTGAACTGGACCGCGTTCTCGTCGCCGAGGATGTCCTTCGCGATCCGGTGGACCAGGTCGATGTCGAAGCCCTCCAGCGACGCCTCCGGGCCGCCGTTCGGATCGCGGTAGCCCCAGCGGTAGCTGTTCTGGTCGACGCCGACGATCAGCTTGCGGTCCTCGCCCTCGCGGGCCTTGATCGCCTCGATCGTCTTCCCGTCCAGGTCGGACGGGGGCGGGCTCTGGTCCTGCGCGTTCACGCAGGCCTCCGCCTTCGCCTGGATGCCCTCGGCGACGCCCTGGCCGCCGGTGCCCGTGCTGCCGTCGCCGGACGACTGGGTCAGCGGGAGCAGCAGCGCGAAGGCCACCGCGAGGGCGCAGACGGCCGCCATCGCCCCGACCCCGCCCCAGCCCCGCAGTCCGGCCCGCAGCGTCCGGAGACCGGCCCGCAGGACCTGGAGACCGGTGCGCGGACCCCGCAGAAGCCGCTGTGCGTTCATCGTCACGCCCCCTCTCATCGCCCGAACTTCCTTGCCGCCGCACTCCCTTGTACTGCGTCGTACCGCATCTCTACCGTGTCGGACCGCATCAGCGGTACTCCGACAGCCTGCGCCCGATGCCGAGCACCGCGCCCGCCGCCCCCAGGACGGCGAGGGCGCCGGCGCCCACCGGGAGGCCGGTCATCGCGTCCCGGCCGTTCCCGGCGGCCTGCCGGAACTCCGTCTGCTCGTGCCCGATGGCCGTCTTCAGCGCCGTGTCGACGTTGTCGAAGCACTCGCCGGTCGGCTTGTCGTCCTTGCCGCCTATGACCTTGGCGAGCGCCTGCTGGAAGTCACCCGACTTGTACGCCGTCTGCGCCGTCTTGTGGCGCTTCTCCCACTCCTCCATGCCGCCGACGGCCTTGGTGACCGGCTCCTTGCCCGCCCCGTCGTCGGCGAGCCGCTCCGCCTCGGCCAGGCCCTTGCCGAGCGTGCTCATGTCCACCTGGAAGTCGTTGTCGTAGGCGTCGACGACCGTGCCGTCCTTCAGCTCGGTCGTCTCCGCGCCGCGCGCCACCAGCGTCAGGTTCTCGTTGCCGCGCGCCTTCAGGGAGGCGATCCGGGCGTCGTGCAGGACGTTCAGCGAGCGGATGCCGTGGTCGTAGGAGTCGTTGAGGCCCGAGCGGGCGAAGCTCTGCCCGGCGACCAGCCACAGCAGGACGATCGTCGCGGTGGCCGTCGCCGCCACCAGACCGTGGTTCAGCACCCGGTTGGTCCGCCGGTAGTTGCGCCGCTGGGCCCAGACCAGGGCGCCGAGCACGACGACGCCGAGCCCGATCGCCGCCCATGGGTACGAGGTCGCGTCCGCGTAGTCGGAGCGCAGCCGTTGGTTCTCCCTGGCGTAGAGCTTCTCCGCCTCGGGGAGCATCTCGTCCTGCATCTTCTCGTTGGCCAGGCGCAGATACGAGCCGCCGACGGGGAAGCCCAGCCGGTTGTTGGCGCGGGCTCGCTCGATGTACCCCGTGTACTCCGTCAGCAGCTCGTTGAGCCTGGCGATGGTCGCCGCCGACGGGGAGTCGGGCTCGGAGTTGGTCGCGGCGTCGGAGAGCTTCGCGGCGGCGTTGCGGATGTCCCGCTGGTAGCGCTCGCGGGAGTCCGCCGTCTCGTCACCGCCGGCCAGGAAGCCGCTGGAGGCCGCGGTGTTGGCGTCGGCGAGGGAGCTGTAGATGTCCGCGGCGGCGGAGCTGAGGGGCTGGCTGTTGTGCAGCACGTCGTCGGCGGCGGACGAACGGTCCGTCATCTGCCAGGCGGTGACGGCGCCGAACGCCACGACGAGCGCGGCGAGCAGGGCGCCGATGATCCGCAGCCGGCCCGGCTCGGTGGTCGCGGCGGCCCGCAACTGGTCGACGCCCTCGGCGAAGGCGGTGCGGCGCGGCGGCTGGGGGGCGCCGGGGGCCGGACCCGTGCCCGCCTGTGCCGGGACGGCGGGCGGGGGCGGGGCGGCAGGCGTGCCGGTCGTGCCCACTGTGCCGGGCGAGTTGGGCGCCGGTGGTGCCGCACTGCTCGTGGATGTCACTGTGACCTCCCCCATGGTCATCCGTCACCGCCAGTATCGCCCCCGGCACTGACAATCCGCACCGGCCTTCACTGGATCTTGATCGGATCGCAGTGCGGCCGCGTTGTGTTGCAGTGCGGAGGCGTTGTGCGGGGGCGCGCTGTCCTGCATTCGGACATACCCGCGCTCCCCGCACCACCCCTCTGCCCATGAATACGCCGCCGGAATCTGTTCGGTTCCCGTACGAAGGGGGTCAGACCTCGTATCAGCCCTGGTGTCGGTCCTCTCAGTCCTCGTAGAAGCTCCGTACGCGCGCGTGCACCTCCGCCGGGGCGTTCGTGTGGTCGAGGCCCAGCAGTGCCGCGCCCAGCACCGGCCGTGCCGTCACCACTTGGGCGACCGCCTTGGGCGCCCGTGCGGCCAGCAGTTCGGTGATGCGGTCCGTCAACCGGGCGTGCTGGGCGGCCAGTACACCGCCGCCGAGCAGAACGGGCGTCTCCTCTTCGAGGAGACCCAGGCGGTTCAGCGCGACCGTGGCCATGGCGACCACCTCCTCCGCCAGCCGGTCCACCAGGGCGCACGCCACCGGGTCACCGTCCGCCGCCGTCGCGAACAGCACCGGCGTCAGCTCGTGCCGCCGCGCGTTGTCGACGTGCCCCAGGTGCAGGGCCTCGATCAGCGCGTACATGGAGGTGAGCCCGAAGTGCGCGGGCAGGGCGGTGAGCAGCGCCGTCGGTCCGCCCCGCCCGTCCTCCGCCCGTGCCGCATGCCACATGGCCTCCTCCGACAGGCCCCAACCGCCGCCCCAGTCCCCGGAGATGCGCCCCAGCGCGGGGAACCGGGCGGTGCGGCCGTCCGGGGTCATCCCCACGCAGTTGATGCCGGCGCCGCAGACGACGGCGACCCCGCGCGGCTCGGTGATCCCGGCCCGCAGGATCGCGAAGGTGTCGTTGCGTACGTCGACACTCGCGCCCCACGCGCGTGCCCGCAGCGCGGCCGTGAACTGCTGTTCCTCCACGGGGAAGTCGGCGTTCGCGAGACACGCCGAGACCCGGTCGACGGAGGTGACCCCGGCGGCGGTGAAGGCCTCGTCGACGGCGGCGGCCAGCCCGGAGACCGCCACGTCGAGGCCGTAAGTCGGCGGCCGGAACCCCCCGCCGCGCGCCGTGGCCAGCACCTCCCCGTCGGCGGCGACCACCGCCACGTCGGTCTTGCTGTTGCCGGCGTCGACGGCGAGGACGTGTGCGGTCATGCCCACGCGAGATGCTCCCGGTTGTGCGCGATCAGAGTGTCGGTCAGGGTCTCCGCGTAGTCGTACTGTCCGACCAGCGGATGGGCGAGAAGAGCCCGGAAGACCCGGTTCCGCCCGCCGTGCAGAGCGGCCTCCAGGGCAAGTTCCTCGTACGCGGTGACATTGGCGATCAGTCCCGAGTACAGGGGGTCAACCGCGCTTACGGGCAGCGGAGTCGGCCCCTTCGGGCCCACCACCGCCTGGGTCTCGATCACCGCGTCGTCCGGCAGGAAGGGCAGTGTCCCCTTGTTGTACGTGTTCACCACCTGGTAGGGACTGCCGCCCCCGCCCAGCAGTGACGCGGCGAGGTCGACCGCCGCCTCCGAGTAGAAGGCGCCGCCGCGCTTGGCGAGCAGCTCCGGCTTCTCGTCCAGGGCCGGATCGCCGTACATGCGCAGCAGTTCCGCCTCCATCGCCGCGACCTCGGCCGCCCGGGAGGGCTTGGTGCGTAGTTCCCGTACGACGTTGTCGTGGGCGTAGTAGTAGCGCAGGTAGTAGGAGGGGACCGTCTCCAGGCTGTCCAGGACGGGGCGCGGAAGACGGAGGTCGTCGGCGATGGCGTCGCCGTGTTCCGCGAGGAGCCGGGGGAGGACGTCCTCGCCCTCGGGGCCGCCCAGGCGGACGCCCGTCTCCCAGGTGAGGTGGTTGAGGCCCACGTGCTCCAGGTGGATGTCGGCGGCGGTCACCCCCAGCAGTGCGGCGAACTTCCGCTGGAAGCCGATCGCCACGTTGCACAGGCCGACCGCTTTGTGGCCGGCCTCCAGGAGGGCGCGGGTGACGATGCCCACCGGGTTGGTGAAGTCGATGATCCAGGCGTCCGGGTTGGTGCGCCGGACGCGCTCGGCGATGTCCAGGACCACCGGCACCGTGCGCAGCGCCTTGGCGAGACCGCCCGCGCCGGTGGTCTCCTGACCGACGCAGCCGCACTCCAGCGGCCAGGTCTCGTCCTGCTGCCGTGCGGCCTGGCCGCCGACGCGCAGTTGCAGCAGCACGGCGTCGGCGCCCTCGACGCCCTTGTCCAGGTCGTCGGTCGTGACGATCCGCCCGGGGTGCCCCTGCTTGGCGAAGATGCGCCGGGCGAGCCCGCCGACCAGCTCCAGCCGGTCGGCGGCAGGGTCGACGAGCACCAGCTCCTCTATGGGCAGGGTGTCCCTGAGCCGGGCGAAACCGTCGATCAGTTCCGGTGTGTAGGTCGAGCCGCCGCCGACGACCGCCAGTTTCATCCTTTGACTCCTGTCAGGGTCACGCCTTCGATGAAGGCTTTCTGCGCGAAGAAGAACACGGCGATCACCGGGGCCATGACGAGCAGGGTCGCGGCCATCGTGAGGTTCCAGTTCGTGTGGTGATTGTCCTTGAAGGACTCCAGCCCGTAACTGAGCGTCCAGGCCGCCGGGTTGTCGCTGGCGTAGATCTGCGGGCCGAAGTAGTCGTTCCAGCAGTAGAAGAACTGGAACAGGGCGACGGCGGCGATCCCCGGCTTGGCGAGCGGTATCACGATGCGTACGAGGGTGCGCAGATCGCCGCAGCCGTCGACCTTGGCCGCGTCGAGGTACTCGTCGGGGATGGTCAGCAGAAACTGGCGCAGCAGGAAGATGCTGAAGGCGTCGCCGAAGGCCATCGGGATGATCAGCGGCCACAGAGTGCCCGTCAGATGCATCTGCTTCGCCCAGAAGAGGTACATGGGCACGATGACCACCTGCGGCGGCAGCATCATCGCGGAGACGACGAGCATCATCGCGATCCGGCGTCCCCGGAAGCGGAACTTGGCGAGGGCGTAGGCCACCGGGACGCTGGACAGCACCGTCAGAAGGGTGCCCAGACCCGCGTACAGCAGGGTGTTGCGCCACCAGGTGAGGAAGCCGGGAGCCTGCCAGACCTTCGAGTAGTTGTCCCAGTTCCAGGAGCGCGGCCACAGCGCGCTGGTCAGCGCCTGCTGATCGTCCATCAGGGAGGTGAGGAGGATGAACACGAACGGCAGTACGAAGAACAGTGCGGCCGCGATGCCGAGGGAGTGCACGGCGATCCAGTGCAGCAGCTCCTTGCGGCGGGCGGCGCGGGCCGCCGGGCTCCGACTGGCCGTGGCGGCCGGGCCGTTTGTGGCGGGGGCCGGGGGGCGTGCGGTGACGGTGTTGGTCAAGGGGATCAGTCCTCCACCGTGATCAGGCCGCTGCGGCGGCGCATCAGCAGCGCGGTGAACGCCATGGACAGGATGAACAGCACCAGGGCGACCACGCACGCGGAGCCCGTGTCGAAGCGCTGGAAGCCGAGGGTGTAGACGAGTTGAGGGAGCGTCAGCGTGGACTTCCCCGGGTAGCCGGGCTCGTAGATCTGGCCGGCTCCGGCGCCGATGACACCGCTGGCCGTCTTACCGGCGATGAGGGGCTGCGTGTAGTACTGCATGGTCTGGATGACCCCGGTGACCACGGCGAACAGCACGATGGGCGAGATGTTCGGCAGGGTGACGTACCGGAAGCGCTTCCAGGAGCCGGCGCCGTCGAGTTCGGCCGCCTCGTACTGCTCCTTGGGCACGTCGAGCAGGGCCGCCATGAAGATGACCATGAGGTCGCCGATGCCCCAGAGGGCGAGCAGGGTCAGCGCGGGCTTCGACCAGGACGGGTCGTTGAACCAGCCGGGCTGCGGCAGACCCAGGTCGCCGAGCACCTGGTTGACCGGCCCGGTACCGGGGTTGAGCAGGAAGGCGAAGGCCAGGGTCGCGGCCACGGGCGGGGCGAGGTACGGCAGGTAGAAGAAGGTGCGGAACATCCCCGCACCCGTCTTGATCTTCGTGATCAGCAGCCCGACGCCGAGCCCGAAGGCCACCCGGCACGCCACCATGATCACCACGAGCCACAGGGTGTTGCGCATCGCGGCCCAGAAGAAGGGGTACTGGCTGAAGACGTACGTCCAGTTGTCCAGGCCGTTGAAGGTGGGCGGCTTGAAGCCGTCGTACTTCATGAAGGAGAAGTACACGGTCGACAGCAGCGGATAGACGAAGAAGACGCTGAAACCGATGAGCCAGGGGGAGAGGAACGCCAGCGTGCGCAGCCCCTCCCGGCGGCGCTTCGAACGAAGCGCCGCCGAGTGGCCGGAGAGGATGGCCATGGGCTACTTCGCCTTGGCGATGTCGGTGTCGATCTGCTCGGCGGTCGTCTTCAGCCCCGTGTCCAGGTCCTTGGTCTTCCCGGACTCGTAGTCGTACGCGAGGTTCTGCAGGGTCTCCTGGTAGGCGCTGCCGTTGACCGCGGCGGGCGCGGTGTTGCTGTACTGGTTCTCGGCGATCTTCACGAAGGCCTGCATCGTCGCGTCGTTCTTGAGCTTCGGGGACTTCAGCGCCGCGAACGTCGAGGGGACGTTGTTGATGGCGTTGGCGAAGGAGACGACCGCGTCGGTGTCGGTGGTCATGTACTTCACCAGCTCCCAGGCGGCGTTCTGCTTGCTGCTGGTGCTGGCGAGACCGATGACCGTGCCGGTGAGGAAGCCCTTGCCGTAGGTGTCGGCCTGGTCGTCCGGCACCGGGAAGGGCGCGACGCCCCAGTCGAACTTCACCCCGGCGTCCTTCATCATCCCGCCGCGCCACTCGCCGTCGATGTTCATGGCGATCTGGCCGGTGTGCAGCGGGTTCTGCGCGGACCACTCGTCACCGAAGGTCGCGCGGTACTTCTCCAGCTTCTCGAAGCCGCCGAGCGACTTGACCATGTCCTGCTGCCAGGTCAGGAGCTCCTTGAAGGCCGGGTCCTTGGCGACGTTCGACTTGCCGTCCGAGGAGAAGTACTCGGGGCTCCACTGCGCCGCGAGGTGCGGGACGGTGACCTCGTAGCCGTGGAAGTTCGGCATCCAGCCGAGCTGCGAGTAGCTGTCCCCCTTGGACTTGGTCAGCTTGATGGCGTCGGCCTTGAACTCGGACAGCGTCTTCGGCGGGGAGGTGATGCCCGCCTCCTTGAACGCCGTCTTGTTGTAGTAGAGGCCGTACGCGTCGCCGAGCAGGGGGAGCGCGCAGCGGGTGCCCTCGAACTGGGTGTAGTCCAGCATCGGCTTGGGGAAGGTCTTCGCGGTGTCGATGTTCGACTTCTTCAGGAACGGGTCGAGGTCGGCGAAGACACCGGAGGAGCAGAACTTGCCGACGTTGCTGGTCTCGGGGGAGGCCACCACGTCCGGGGCGTTGGACCCGCCGGCGCGCAGCGCCTGGTTCACCTTGTCGGCGTCGACATTGCCGACGACCTTGACCGTGATGTTGGGGTGCGCCTTCTCGAAGGCCGCGATGTTCGCCTCGATCGCCTTGACCTCGGTGGGGGCGCTCCAGGGGTGCCAGAAGGTGATGGTCGACTTCTGGTTCGGGTCGTCGGTCGCGCCGGAGGTGCTGGATCCGGTGCAGGCGGTCGCGGTCAGGGCGAGCGCCGAGAGGGCGCCGGCGAGACAGACGCGGCTGATTCTGGGCATGACGGAACTCCTTGGCAGAGGGGTGTTCTCGGGGTGGCGGACGTTCGGCGTGCGGGCATGCCGGTGCCAGGGCGGGTGCACGAGTGGTGACGAGAGCGTCAGAAAGGGAGGAGGGGGAGGAGCGGGGACTGGCGGATCAGGGGGTGCGATCCGTGGTGTCGAAGACCTCGTCCCTGGTGGCCGCGAGGGCCGCTTGCAGGGCCCCGCACAGCACGGGCCCGTCGGGGATCGTGCTGAGGCGGATGGCGGGACGGGGTACGGCGAGTTCGGCGAGTTCGGACTGGATCAGGGCACGGAGGGGTTCTCCGCCGGCCGTGATCAGCCCGCCGGCCAGGACGATCAGCTCGGGGTCGATAACCGAGACGATCGAGGCGAGGCCGGTCGCCAGCCGGGTGGCGAACTCGGCGAGGAGTGTCGCTCCCGGTCCGGGGGAGCCGGAGGTCCGCGCCGCCTCAGCGACCACGGCGGCGGCCTTGTCGGTGAGGCTTCCGCCGGGTGGGGCCGCCAGCCCGTGCTCGCGGGCCAGCCGCAGTACGGTCGGCAGCCCCGCGAGTTCGTCGAAGCCGCCCGAGTTGTTGCGGGCGACATGACGCACCAGCGGCGCGCCGGGCACGGGGAGGAAGCCGACCTCGCCGGCGCCCCCGGTGGCGCCCCGGTGCAGTCGGCCGCCGATCACGACTGCCGCGCCGATGCCCCGCTCACCCCACAGGAGGGTGAAGTTCTCACTGCCGCGGGCCGCGCCGATGCGCTGCTCGGCCACGGCTGCGAGGTTGACGTCGTTCTCGACCTCGAAGGGGACGGGGCCGAGCGTGGCGGCCAGTTCCCCCAGCAGTTGGGGGGAGTGCCAGCCCGGCAGGTGGCTGGCGTAGCGCAGGTTGCCGGTGGTGGGGTCGAAGGCGCCAGGTGTGCCGATGACGACCCGGTGCACGTCGGCGCGGTGCAGCCCGGCGTCCTTGACCGCCCCGTCCAGCGACTGCAGGACGCGGTCGACGGCGCCCTGCGCGCTGCGGCCGGGCGTCGGCAGCTCGAACTGTCCGACGGTACGGCCGGTGATGTCGGCCACGGCCGCGCGGATACCCGAGGGGGTGACGTCGAGCCCGGCGACATGGGCGGCGGCGGGGTTCACCGCGTACAGCTGGGCGCTGGGGCCCGGCCGGCCCTCGCTGGTGCCGGTCGCCAGGACCAGGCCGGCGGCCTCCAGGCGGGCGAGGAGTTGTGAGGCGGTCGGCTTCGACAGTCCGGTGAGGTTGCCGATCCGGGTGCGGGACAGGGGCCCGTGCTCCAGGAGGAGTTCCAGGGCGGCCCGGTCGTTCATGGCACGCAGGACGCGCGGGGTGCCTGGCGTGCCTGCGGTTCCTGCCATGGGGGTCTGCACCTGCCTTTCCGTCGTCCAGTTTTTCACGGTCACCGGCGGTGGGTGTTCCACGATGACTGTTAGGAAGGTTTCCTATCGGATGGCAGGAAGGTAGGACCGGACCAAGGCGGGCGTCAAGGGGGGAACCGGAAGGAAAACCGCGCGGAAACGGAGTCGTTACTTGCGCACGCGCAGAGAGGCGGCACCCCGGATTCCGGGGTGCCGCCTCTCTGCGTACTGCTTCGATGTGCTACTTCGATGCGGGCGGGCTCACCAAGGGCGTGGCCGCCTGGGCCTGCGGGGAGCCCGTGTTGGAGTACGCCGAGGGGGCCGCCATACCCGCCGTCGGGTCCGCGGGCGGCTCCTCCTCCGGGGCCGGGAGGAGACCGCCGACGATGCGGATGCCCGCCGCGTCCAGGGCTCGCTTGACGCGCCAGCGCAGCTCCCGCTCCACCGTCAGGGCCTTGCCCGGCATCGTCTTCGCCGAGAGGTGGATGACCATCGAGTCGAGGAGCACGCTGTCCAGGCCCAGGATCTCGATCGGGCCCCACAGCATCTCGTTCCAGGGCTCTTCCTTGCTCATCTGCTCGCCGACCTCGGCGAGCGTCGCCTTCACCCGGTCCAGGTCCTCGTCCGAGCGGACGGTGACGTCGACGCCGGCCGTGGCCCAGCCCTGGGAGAGGTTGCCGATGCGCTTGACCTCGCCGTTGCGGACGTACCAGATCTCGCCCTGGTCGCCGCGCAGCTTGGTCACGCGCAGCCCGACCTCGATCACCTCACCGGACGCCACCCCGGCGTCGATCGTGTCGCCGACGCCGTACTGGTCCTCCAGGATCATGAACACGCCGGAGAGGAAGTCCGTCACCAGGTTGCGGGCGCCGAAACCGATCGCCACACCCGCGACACCGGCGGAGGCCAGCAGCGGGGCGAGGTTGATCTCGAACGTGCCGAGGATCATCAGGGCGGCCGTGCCCATGATCAGGAAGCTCGCCACCGACTTCAGCACCGAGCCGATCGCCTGCGAGCGCTGCCGACGCCGCTCCACGTTCACCAGCAACCCGCCGAGCGCGGTGCCGTCGACCGCCTGGGCGGTGCGGTTCATCCGGTCTATGAGCTTGGTGATCGCCCGCCGCAGCGTCATCCGCAGGACCGCCGCGATCACCACGATCAGCAGGACTCTGAGCCCGATCGACAGCCAGGTCGACCAGTTCTGCTCGACCCAGCTCGCGGCGTTGGTCGCGCTCTCCTGGGCGTCCTGGAGTGACGGGACCAGCGCGGTCGGTGACTCCGAGGGAGTCGGCGACGGCGACGAACCGGCGGCCAGTAGGACGGCGGACAAGGACACGGCGGGTACCTCCAAAGCGGCCTGCCCCCGGCACGGATGGTTACGGCGGTCAGCTCGTCGGTCAGCTGGTGATTCAGGTCACGGAAAGGTCACCGGAAGGACAGAACCACCACACTAACGGGGCAACGTGTGCGGATCGGCGCGATGTTCGAGGGAGAGACCGTGCTCACCTGGGGATAGAAGAGGGTGTGGTCCCGGGGAAGTGCACAAGGTGTGGTCGAAAACACTCCCAGCCCGTTACCGGGACGTGGTGGCGCTGCCACCAGGCGAGAGGGGAGACTGACTGCAGATCGTCCCGGCGCGAGCCACGCGCCGCCGACGCCCAAGGAGGCATCCGTGCCGCATGTCCTGGTACTCAACGCGTCGTACGAGCCACTCGGCGTCGTACCGCTCCGCCGCGCGCTCGTCCTCGTCCTGGAGAACAAGGCAGTCTCCTTGGAGGAATCGGGCGCCTTTATGCACAGCGCGACCGTTACTGTCCCCGCACCCAGCGTGGTCCGGCTGAAGAGGTTCGTCCGGGTTCCCTATCGGGGGCCCGTTCCACTGACCCGTAGGGCACTGTTCGCCCGCGACGGCGGCCGGTGCATGTACTGCGGCGCCGCCGCGACCAGCGTCGACCACGTCATCCCGCGTTCCCGCGGCGGTCAGCACCGCTGGGACAACGTGGTGGCGTCGTGCCGCCGCTGCAACCACACCAAGGCGGACCGCCATCTCTTCGAGATCGGCTGGCGGCTGCGCCACAAACCCGCCCCGCCCACCGGTCTCGCCTGGCGCATCATCGGAACCGGGCATAGGGACCCGCGCTGGCTGCCATACCTGCAGCCGTACGGCGCGGACGACGCGTTGGCCCGGATCGACGGCATCTCAGCCTGACGTCCGGGCTTTCGTATACCTGAATTCATCTGAATAGGGAGTACCCAGTACCCGCACACCTGTACGGATTCTCCGTACGGTACGGATGCGATCCGGCCCCGGGAACCCCCGTTCCCCAGGGCCGGATCTCTCATGCCCGGGCGCTCACACGTACCGCAGCTCCGCCGGCCGCGCCGCACGGCGCAGCAGCGGCAGCGAGGTGGCCGCGGCGAGCAGGCACGACACGTACACCGCGGGCGGCACCAGCAGCGCCGTGTACGGCACCGAGCGGCTGCCGTCGTGGGCGATCGCCGCGAACCAGCCGCCGATCAGCAGGCCTCCGGTGCCCGCGAGGAGCAGCGCCGGTGCCAGGGGCAGGGCCGTCTCCAGGAGCAGCGCCCGGCCGAGCACCGCACGCGGCACCCCGGCGGCGGCCTGCGCGGCCAGGCCCCGGCGCCGGGTCGCCACCGACTCGGCGGTGCCGACGCCGAGCCCGCACAGCGTGATCACCAGGGCGACCAGCACGGCGGCGCCGGTCAGGTCGACGCCGGTGGTGTAGAAGGACATGGGCGTGGCCAGCATGTGTTCCCCGCGCTCACGGAGCGAGGTCAGCAGCACCTCACGGACACCGACGAACCCGGTACCGACGGTGGTCACCAGCAGCACCGCCGCATGGGTCCGGGCGGCGGCCCAGGGATCGTCGCGCAGCCGCTCCGCCGCGATCAGTGTCGCCGGGTCGGAGGTACGGGCGGCGAGGATCCGCCCGGTCCAGCGGGCGGTGGCACCGGTCAGCCACAGGGCGCCCATCCCGGTCACGATCACCACGGAGAACACCAGCACCGGCGCGGTCGCGTACCCGCCGAACGTGTCCGGCGCCAGCAGCACCCCCACGAGCAGCAGCCCCAGAACCGCCGTCGGGAACGGCATCCCCGGCCCCCGCCCCTCACGCGGCGGCACCCGCCGGACCCGCCCCAGCGGCGAGGCGACCACGCGCCGCAGCGCCAGTACGCCGACGAGCGAGCCCAGCACGGGCACGGCGATCGCGACCAGCGCGACCCCGACCCAGAAGGCGACCGGCGGCTGCCGCCACTCTCGCAGCAGGAACAGCACGCAGAACACGGTGGCGAGCGCCGAGCCGAGCAGACAGGCGAGCCCCGTCTCCAGCGCCGCGATCCGCCGCACCTGCGCGGCCCCGGCCCCCGCCAGCCGCAGCGCGGCCAGCCGCCGGTCCCGGTGCACGGCCCCGACCCGCGCACACTGCCCGAGAAACCCGAGCACGGGCACGAGCAGCAGCACGAGGGCGAGAACGATGCCGGAGCGCTCCCCCTGGTGGTTCAGCAACCCGGAACCGAACGACACGGAGTACTGCCCACGAATCGAGGCGACGGCCACGGCGGCCAGCGCGAACCCGGTAGCGAGCGCCGCCCCGACCCCCGTGAGCAGAACCCGCCACCACTCCCGCCGATCGGAACCCCGGGTGAGCAGCCAGGCGAGGCGGAGATCGGCGCGGAGGGGGCTGCTTCGGAAAGCCTTACTGGACGTCATGAGGTCCCCTCCGGGGAGCCGACGGCCGTGCCGTCCGGCCGGGCTTGGCCGCCGGAGTGTGGTGCGCGGGCCGCATGCGCGTTCCGCCGGTCGGCGTGCCGGGAATGGGAGCGGCGGGGCTGTGGGGCCGGTCGCGAGCCGGGTCCCGGGGATCCGCCGCCGGAACCGCCGGAACCGTCGGCGGAAACGCTGATCGGCGTCACGGTGTCACCTCCGTCGACGTCTCAGCCTCGTCGGCTGCGACGACAGCCCCGTCGCTCAGCCTCAGCTCTCGGTCCGCGTACGCCGCCACCTGGGCGTCATGCGTGATCAGGAGGACCGCTGTGCCGGAATCGCGGGCCGTGTGGGTGAGTGCTGCCATCACCTGCTCGCCCGCGAGGGAGTCCAGGGCGCCCGTCGGCTCGTCGGCGAAGATCACCTTCGGGGCCGTGACCAGGGCGCGGGCCAGCGAGACGCGTTGGGCCTGGCCGCCGCTCAGCTCGCCCGGGCGCAGCGTCTCCTGGCCCAGTACTCCGAACCGCTCCAGCCATTCGCCCGCCTGTTCGTGCGCCGCCGCGCGCGAGGTTCCGGCGAGGAGCAGTGGCAGTGCCACGTTGTCGAGGACGGTCAGTTCCGGGATCAGCTGGCCGAACTGGAAGACGACCCCGAACTCCGTGCGCCGCAGCTCGCTCAGCCGCCGCTCGGGCATCGTGTCGAGCCGCTCCCCGGCGTACTCGACGGTGCCCGTGTCCGGCCGGACGATCCCCGCCAGACAGTGCAGCAGCGTCGACTTGCCGCTGCCGCTCGCCCCCGTGACGGCCAGGATCTCGCCCGCCCGCAGCGCGACCGAGGCGCCGCGCAGTGCGGGCGTCCTGCCGTGCGTCTTGGACAGGCGGCTCGCCGTGAGGAGGGGTGGTGAGGCCTGCCCCTCGGGTATTTCCCCGTTGGTGGTGGTCATGCCGTGTCGACCTCCGCGGTCAGTGTGGTGAGCCGGGCCGCCGTGGTGGTCATCCAGCGGAGGTCGGCGTCGAGGTGGTTGAGGGCGTAGTCCGCCGAGAGCACGGTCGAGAGGTCCGAGCCGGGCGCGGTCTTGACCGCCGTCAGCTCCCGCATCCGCGCCATGTGTGCGGCCCGCTGGTCCAGCAGATACGCGGCCGGGTCCCCGCCGGCCAGGATCGCGACGACGACCTTGGCGAAGATCTCGTTGACGACGTGCGGCGCGGGTGCGCTGATCTGCCGTATCCAGTCGGTGAGTTCGTGTTCCCCCTTCGTCGTCGCCCGGTACTTCGTCCGCTCGGGGCCGCCGTCCGCGTCGGTGCCGTCGACCTCCGCGAGGCCGTCGCGCACCAGGCGCTGCAGGGTCGTGTAGACCTGCCCGTAGGCCAGCGGACGGGCCTGCGGGAAGCGTTCGTCGTGCCGTCGCTTGAGGTCGTAGCCATGGCTCGGCCCTCCGGCGAGCAGCCCCAGCAGGATGTGGCGGGTGCTCATGCCGGTCATTATGCACTCGCTACATGTACTGAGTGAATAGTGGAAGGTGATGGACTTGGTCGTGCGAGCGGCGGAAGAACCACGGAATGTGAGCTTCGGTGCCGTGGTTCGTCCGTTCATACACGTCTGCCGTCCCGCCCACTGGGTAGGCCTGCGAAGGAAACCCGCCAACAAGGAGGCCTCCGTGGCCGTACCGGCCTACATCTTCAGTGCCGAGAGCATCGCCGTCGAGGCGCCGCTCACCAGCGAGCCGCCCCTGCCCGCCGCCGAGCCGCTCACCAGTGAGCCCCCGCTCGCGGACGCGGAGGCGATGACCAGCGAGCACGCCGAGGCCGAGGCGGACCCCACGGGGCTGTACGAGGGTCCGGTGCCCGCGCTGTCGGAACTCGCGGGGTTGTAGATGACCGCAGACCAGCCGGCCGAGGGTGGGGAGCGGGTCGCGCTTGTTCGGCTTGCCGAGCTGTACGGCGTCTCCTCCTCCTTTCGGCCCTCCCCGGACCGGACCGTCGCCGCCTCCGACTCCGCGCTCGTCGCCGTGCTGGGCGCGCTCGGTGTCGATGCGGGCAGCGCGGAGGCCGTCCGGGACGCCCTCGACGCCCGGGAGCGGGAGCTGGCGGCGCGGCTGCTGCCGCCGACCGTGGTGTGTGGCGCCGACGGTGCGGCGACCGCGTTGGCCGGGCTGCCGTCCGGTACGCGGCTTCGTGTCCGTACCGAGCAGGGCGAGGTCGGTGACTCCGTCGATCAGCTTCCGCCCGGTGTGCATCAGCTGGACGCCGTCGCGCCCGACGGACGTACCGCCCGCGCCCACCTCGTCGTCGCCCCGGCCCGGCTGCCCACGCCCACCGGACGCTCGTACGGCATCCTCGTGCAGCTCTACTCGCTTCTCTCCCAGCGCTCCTGGGGCATGGGTGACCTCGGTGATCTCGGGGAGCTGAGCTCCTGGGCCGGGCGGGCGCTGGGGGCGGGGTTCGTGCAGGTCAACCCGTTGCACGCGGCTGTGCCCGGGGCGCCGACCGATCCGTCCCCGTACCGGCCGTCCTCCCGGCGCTTTCCCGATCCCGTGCATCTGCGGGTCGAGGCCATCCCCGAGTTCGCGTACCTCGAAGAGGCCGGTGGGCGGGTGCGCTCGCTGCTGGAGCGGGCCCGGCGGCTGCGGGAGTCGGTGCTGGACAAGGGTGCGCTGATCGACCGGGACGCCGTGTGGGAACTCAAGCGCGAGGCGCTGGAGCTGGTGTGCGCCGTGCCGCTCGGGCCCGGGCGGCAGGCCGAGTACGCCGACTTCCTCGCGCGGGCCGGTGAGGCGCTGGAGGACCACGCCACCTGGTGCGCGCTGGCCGAGACGCACGGCTCGGACTGGTCCCGCTGGCCGGCCGGTCTCCAGGACCCCCGCTCCGCCGAAACCGCCCGCGCCCGGCGCGAGTTGATGGACCGCGTCGACTTCCACTCTCACCTTGCCTGGCTCACCGACACCCAGCTCGCCGACGCCCAGCGGGCCGCACGCGACGCGGGCATGCCCGTCGGGATCGTCCACGACCTCGCCGTCGGGGTGCATCCCGGGGGCGCCGACGCCTGGGCGCAGCAGGAGTACTTCGCGGCCGGCATGTCCGTCGGCGCGCCCCCGGACGCCTTCAACGCGCGCGGCCAGGACTGGGGCCTGCCGCCCTGGAGACCCGACCGACTGGCCGAGTCCGGCTACACCCCGTACCGCCAGCTCCTGCGCTCCCTCTTCGGCTACGCGGGCGCCCTCCGCATCGACCACGTCATGGGCCTGTTCCGGCTCTGGTGGGTGCCCCAGGGGCAGGCGCCCACGGAGGGCGCGTACGTCCGTTACGACGCCGAGGCCATGCTCGCCGTCCTCGCGCTGGAGGCCTCGCGGGCCGGGGCGGTCGTGATCGGCGAGGACCTCGGGACCGTCGAGCCGGGCGTCCGGGAGACGCTGCACGAACGCGGGGTGCTCGGTACGTCCGTACTGTGGTTCGAACGGGACTGGGACGGCGACGGGCGACCCCTGCCCCCCGAACGCTGGCGCGCCGACTGCCTCGCCACCGTCACCACCCACGACCTGCCGCCCACCGCCGCCCGCCTCACCGGCGACCACGTCGAACTCCGCGACCGGCTTGGCCTGTTGACCAACCCCCTGGACGAGGAACGGGACGCCGCTTCCGCCGACACGGGGGAGTGGCTGACCCTGCTCTCCCGCCTCGGCCTGCTGGAGGGGTGCAGCGGCGGTCACTCGGGCGCGGTGGAGGAGGCCGAGATCCAGGCCGTCCACCGCTTTCTGCTCCGCACCCCCGCCCGCATGATCGGCGTCTGGCTCCCGGACGGCGTCGGCGACCGCCGCCCGCAGAACCTGCCGGGTACGTGGGACCAGTACCCGAACTGGCGCCTGCCCATCGCCGACGCGGAGGGCCGGCCGGTGACGCTGGAGGAACTGGCGGGGTCGTCCCGGCTGTGGGCGCTGATGGAGGTGCTCAGAGAGGGCGGGTGACCGTGGCCGGGCCCTCATACGGCACCCCGGGCGCGCGGCCCCGCCGGGCGTTCGCTACTTTTGCACCGTGGACAACAAGAACGCCCTGCGCGCCGGTGCACTGGTCGCCGGTACGACGCTGATGATGCTGCTCATGACGTCTCCCGCGCTCGCGCTCACCCGCGACGACGGTGACGACCCCGGCCATGGCCTGAGCGTCATCGAGACGCTGGGCCTCTATGTCGTCGCCCCGATCGGCCTGTTCGCGGTCATCGCGGGTCTGGTGATGGTCCTGGACAAGTCCTCGGACCGCGCCCCGAAGGCCGCCAAGCCCGCCAAGGCGAAGGCCTGATCTCTCCTTCTGATCGTTCCGAGGACGCCGTTCTCCATCCCATCAGCCATGGGGATCCCATCAGTCATGGGGTGGGAACGGCGCCCTCGGCCTGTTCTCAGCCCTCCGTCGCCGTCAGCAGCTCCCGCAGCAGGTCGGCCAGTTGGCCGGCCTTCTCCGGGTCCAGGGCGGCCAGGGCCTCGGTCTGGGCGTCGACACCGGCCCCGACCGCTTCGTCGACGCGGCTCAGTCCCTCCTCCGTCAGGGTGACCTGGAGGCCGCGCCGGTCGTGGGGGTCGGGGGAGCGGCGTACCAGCCCGGCCCGCTCCAGCTTGTCGAGGCGGCCGGTCATCCCGCCGGTGGTGAGCATCAGCGTCGACGACAGCTGACGCGGCGAGAGCGTGTACGGCTCACCGGCCCGGCGCAGCGTCGCGAGCACGTCGAACTCGCCGCGCCCGATCCCGAACCGCGCGTACGCCTTCTCCGTCCGGTCGCCCATCGCGCGCGCCAGCCGGTAGATACGGCCGAAGACCTCCATCGCGGCGGTGTCCAGATCGGGGCGCACCACCGCCCACTGGTCGATGATCGCGTCGACGGGGTCCCTGCGCTGCTGCGGCGGCTGTGCACTCATGCGCCGAGTATCACCGAGGATCGGGCGCCAATGGTCACACGTAAGAAAGTTGCTCACAAGGAAGTAGCTTGACTGCAAGTTGCTTAGCGCTAAGCTAATTACCGCTGACCTACTTGAAGGGTGGGCCCATGCCCGCGAACCGCTCCGCCCATCTCCCCGTCATCCTCCTCACTGCCCTCGCCCCCATCTCCTGGGGCACCACCTACGCCGTCACCACGGAGTTCCTCCCGCCCGACCGCCCCCTCTTCACCGGTCTGCTGCGCGCCCTGCCCGCCGGTCTCTTCCTGCTCGCGCTGACCCGGGTGCTGCCGCGCGGCGCCTGGTGGTGGAAGGCGGCGGTGCTGGGCGCGCTCAACATCGGCGCCTTCTTCCCGCTGCTGTTCCTGTCCGCGTACCGGCTGCCGGGCGGTATGGCGGCGGTCGTCGGGTCGGTCGGCCCGCTGTTCGTCGCCGGGCTCGCGACCGTGTTCCTGGGCGAGCGGCCGACCGTACGGACCCTGCTCACCGGTATCGCGGCGGCGCTCGGCGTCAGTCTGGTCGTGCTGAAGGCGGCCGGGGCGCTGGACACCGTGGGTGTGCTGGCCGCCCTCGCCTCCACCGCGTCGATGTCGACGGGCACCGTACTGACGAAGCGCTGGGGCCGTCCGGACGGCGTGGGCCCGCTCGCCCTCACCGGCTGGCAGCTCACCGCGGGCGGCCTGCTCATCGCGCCCCTCGCCCTGCTCGTCGAGGGCGCCCCGCCCGCGCTGGACGGCCGGGCGGTCGGCGGATACCTCTACCTCGCGCTGGCCAACACGGCCGTGGCGTACTGGCTCTGGTTCCGTGGCATCGGCCGCCTCACCGCGACCCAGGTCACCTTCCTCGGCCCGCTGTCCCCGCTGACCGCCGCGATCGTGGGCTGGGCGGCCCTCGGCCAGGCCCTGACACCGCTTCAACTGGCGGGCATGGGGCTGGCGTTCGGGGCGACGGTGGCGGGGCAGCTGGGGGTACGGGGGTCAGGGTCCGCCCCTGTGGTCGGGGGTGGGGTGCGGAAGGTCCGGGTTCCCGTCCTGGAGCCGCGCCGCTGATCGGACGATCCGGGCGTTCAGGTGAGCAGGGCGGCGACCTCGTCGCGGATCGACGGCATGGCGGTGTACAGGGTGCCGGGGCAGTCGGTGGACGCCCAGTGCCGGTGGCCGCCGATGACCGGCGCGGGCCGGCTGACCTCGCAATGTGCTGCTTCCTCTTTATCCGAGGGGCACCTGTTTCCCGGTTTTCCTCACGCCAGGTGAGGCGTCCGAAGGCATGGACGCGGGTCTCGACGCGATCCTCGACATCCCCGGGCCGCGCGTACTCCGCGAACCGGGGATTCTGGACAAGGTGAGCGGCGCTCCCGCCTGGGCCGGGCAAATTGGCCGACATTCAGCCGCGCAAGGAATTCGCCCGAACGGTCCGGACCTATTACGACGTCGCCCGCGCCCGGGCCCTGCTGACGGGACCGGTGAGACAGCAGCCCAGAACCCCCGGGCCCCGCTCGCCGCGCTCCTCGGCACGCCCCGCGTCGTCATCCTCCAGGCGACGGCGGTCGGTGCGACGACCGGTGAACTCGCCCGCGCCTCAGGGGTGTCGGCGGCGTCCGCGACCCGCCACACCACCGTGCTGCGCGACACCGGCCTCCTCGTCAGCCACCGCCACGGCCCGGCCGTCCTGCACACCCTGACACCCACGGGCGCGGCGCTGCTGCGCCCGGACCCGGCGTAGAACGCGGTCGAGGGCGCCCCGGTATCTATCCGGGGCGCCCCCAACTCCGTACGACTACTACCGGCTGCCTACTCGGCCGCCGCGTCCGCCGCCTGGGCCCTGAGCGCGCGCTCGATGCCGGAGCGGGACTCCGAGACGAGGCGGCGCAGGGCTGCGTTCGGCTCGGCGGATTCCAGCCAGGCGTCCGTCTTCGCCAGGGTGTCCCGCGACACCTGGATCGCCGGGTAGAAGCCGATGGCGATCTGCTGGGCGATCTCGTGCGAGCGCGAGTCCCAGATGTCCTTGACCACCGCGAAGTACTTGTCGGTGTACGGCTCAAGGAGCTCGCGCTGGTCGGTCTGGACGAAGCCCCCGATCACCGCCTCCTGGACGGCGTTCGGCAGCTTGTCGGACTCGATGACCGACGCCCACGCCTCCGCCTTGGCCTCCGGCGTCGGACGGGCCGCCCGGGCCGTGGCGGCGTGCCGCTCACCGGCGGCCGTCTTGTCCCGCTCGTACTCGCCCGCGATCTGGTCCTCGTCGAAGCGCCCGACGGCCGCCAGCCGCTGCACGAACGACCAGCGCAGCTCGGTGTCGACGGCCAGCCCCTCGATCGTCTGCGTGCCCTCCAGGAGGGCGTCAAGCAGGTCGAGCTGCTCCGGCGTACGGGCCGTGGCGGCGAAGGCGCGGGCCCACGCCAACTGGTGGTCGGAGCCCGCCTCGGCGGCCCGGAGGTGGGCCAGCGTGGCGTCCGTCCAACGGGTCAGCAGGGCCTCGCGGGCGGTCGGGTCGGCGTACAGGTCGATCGCCAGCTTCACCTGCCGCTGGAGCGACTGCACGACGCCGATGTCCGACTCCTTGCCGATGCCCGACAGGACGAGGGAGAGGTAGTCGCGGGTGGCCAGTTCGGCGTCGCGGGTCATGTCCCAGGCGGAGGCCCAGCACAGCGCGCGCGGGAGCGACGCCTCGAAGTCGCCCAGGTGCTCGGTGACGAAGGCGAGGGACTCGTCGTCCAGACGGACCTTGGAGTAGGAGAGGTCGTCGTCGTTGAGCAGGACCACGGCCGGACGACGCCTGCCGACCAGCTGCGGTACGGCCGTCAGTTCGCCGTCGACGTCCAGCTCGATCCGCCCGGCGCCGTTTTGACTGTCCTCGCGCAGCAGCTTGCCGCTGGCCTCGTCGAGGTCGTACAGACCGACGGCGATCCGGTGCGGCCGGAGGGTGGGCTCACCCTTCGCACCGGCGGGCAGCGCGGGGGCTTCCTGCCGAATGGCGAACGAAGTGATGACCCCGTCCGCGTCCGTCTCGATCTCGGGACGCAGGATGTTGATGCCGGCCGTCTCCAGCCACGACTTCGACCAGGCCTTCAGATCGCGCCCGGAGGTCTCCTCCAGCGCGCCGAGCAGGTCGCTGAGCCGCGTGTTGCCGTACGCGTGCTGCTTGAAATAGGCCTGCACGCCCGCGAAGAACGCGTCCATGCCGACGTACGCGACGAGCTGCTTCAGTACGGAGGCACCCTTGGCGTACGTGATGCCGTCGAAGTTGACGAGGACGTCGTCGAGGTCGCGGATCTCGGCCATGATCGGGTGGGTGGACGGCAGCTGGTCCTGGCGGTAGGCCCACGTCTTCATGGAGTTGGCGAACGTGGTCCAGGAGTGCGGCCAGCGCGAGCCGGGCGCGTAGGCCTGGCAGGCGATGGAGGTGTAGGTGGCGAACGACTCGTTCAGCCACAGGTCGTTCCACCACTCCATGGTGACGAGGTCGCCGAACCACATGTGCGCCAGCTCGTGCAGGATGGTCTCGGCGCGCACCTCGTAGGCGGCGTCGGTCACCTTCGACCGGAACACGTACTGGTCGCGGATGGTGACGGCACCCGCGTTCTCCATGGCACCGGCGTTGAACTCCGGCACGAACAGCTGGTCGTACTTCTTGAACGGGTACGCGTAGTCGAACTTCTCCTGGAACCAGGAGAACCCCTGCCGGGTCACCTCGAAGATGGCGTCGGAGTCGAGGAACTCGGCGAGCGAGGGCCGGCAGTAGATGCCCAGCGGCACGGTCTGCCCGTCGGCCTCGTACACACTGTGGACCGAGTGGTACGGCCCGACGATGAGTGCGGTGATGTACGTCGAGATCCTGGGCGTCGGCTCGAAGCGCCAGACGTCGTCCTTGGGTTCGGGCGTCGGCGAGTTGGAGATGACGGTCCAGCCGGACGGCGCGGTCACCGTGAACTGGAAGGTCGCCTTGAGGTCCGGCTGCTCGAACGAGGCGAAGACGCGGCGCGCGTCCGGGACCTCGAACTGGGTGTAGAGGTAGGCCTGCTGGTCGACGGGGTCGACGAACCGGTGAAGCCCCTCACCGGTGTTGGTGTAGGCGGCGTCGGCGACGACACGAAGGACGTTGCGCCCGGCGAGCAGCCCCGTCAGGGCGATCCGGGAGTCCTTGAAGACCTCGTCGGGGTCGAGGGTGTCCCCGTTGAGCGTGACCTCGTGGACGGCCGGGGCCACCAGGTCGATGAAGGACTCCGCGCCGGTCTCGGCGGAGTCGAAGCGCACCG
Source organism: Streptomyces sp. GQFP (assembly GCF_021545335.1). Taxonomy (GTDB): domain Bacteria; phylum Actinomycetota; class Actinomycetes; order Streptomycetales; family Streptomycetaceae; genus Streptomyces. The sequence goes on from NZ_CP089312.1 coordinate 7,434,326, forward strand.
TGGTCACGGACCTGTAGGTGCCGCCCTCCTGCGCGCCGGAGAGATCGAGTTCGACCTCGTACGAGTCAACGGTGAGCAGCTTCGCCCGCGCTTGCGCCTCTTCGCGGGTCAGGTTTGTGCCAGGCACGCGGTCATCTCCTCGTATGTGTGGGTTGCGCCATCCTTCCATGGGATCCGTGGCCGACGCGATGTCCGGAACCCGCCGGTGAGCGGGCTGGACAGGCGCGAACGTGGAGCCATGACGACACACGCGACAACACGCATCACGTACGCCGTACGACCCATTGACCCACTGATCTTGAAAGGGCTGCGTTCTGCTGACGATGCCGGGCGCGAGTTGGTTCCCCTGACGGACGCGGAGGGCGGCTCACCGCTGCGCTGCTGCCTGCGGCACAGCACGCCCGGGGAGCGGATCGCCCTCATCTCCTACGCCCCGCTGCGGCGGTGGGCGGCGGAGACGGGGGCGGAGCCCGGGCCGTACGACGAACAGGGTCCGGTGTTCATCCACGCGGAGGCGTGCGAGGGGCCGGTGGCGGCGGGGGAGGGGTTCCCGTTCGCGCGGGCGCGGCGGGTGCTGCGGCGGTACTCCCGGGAGGGGCGGATCGTCGGGGGGAGGCTGGTGGAGCAGGTGGACGAGAGCGCGTTCGAGGAGGCGTTCGCCGATCCGGGGGTGGCGGTGGTGCATGTGCGGGCGGTGGAGTACGGGTGCTTTCTGTATGAGGTGAGGAGGCGGGGCTGAGGTGCCGATCAAGAGGTGAACGGTAGTACTATTAGTAGCCTCTCCATTCCTACCGTGCTATCTTTGAGGCATGAAGATCAGTGTGAGTCTGCCGGAGGATGATGTCACCTTCGTCGATGAGTACGCGGCCAAGAAGGCTGCGGAATCCCGGTCCGCCGTGATACATGCCGCCATTCAGATGCTGCGCGAGTCGGCACTCGAAGAGGAGTACCTCGCTGCATGGGACGAGTGGTATGCGAGCGAAGACGCGGAACTGTGGGACCGCACGGTGGGGGACGGCATCTCAGATGAATCGCGGTGAGATCTACTTGGTGGACCTCGACCCCGCAGTGGGTAGCGAGGCGAACAAGACGCGCCCGGCGATCCTTGTGACCAACAATGCCGCCAACCGCATGGCGGACCGCGCGGGGCGAGGTGTCCTGGCAGTCGTGCCGGTGACGTCGAACATCACGCATGTGCGGCCGTTCCAGGTGTTGTTGCACGCGGCCGAGTGCGGCCTGAGGGTGGACTCCAAGGCGCAGTGCGAACAGATTCGGGCCCTCGACTTCTCCAGGATCGGGCACCGCATCGGAACGGTGCCACCGCATGCGCTCAAGGAGATCGACCGGGCGCTTCGGCAGCAACTGGCGCTCTGACGCGTGAAAAGAGGGGGGTGCCCACCGGTAACCGGTGGGCACCCCCCTTGGTCGTACTGGCGGTAGGGCGGCCATTCCTACCGCTGGGGCGGTTACTTACCGCCCAGCTCCGCCGCCACCAGCTCCGCGATCTGTACCGCGTTCAGCGCGGCGCCCTTCCTCAGGTTGTCGTTCGAGACGAAGAACGCCAGCCCGTTCTCCGACGTCTCGTCCACGCGGATGCGGCCCACGAAGGACGGGTCCTGGCCCGCGGCCTGGAGCGGGGTCGGGATGTCCGACAGCACCACACCCGGCGCCGAGGACAGCAGCTCCGTCGCCCGCTCCACCGACAGTGGACGCGCGAACCGCGCGTTCACCTGAAGGGAGTGTCCCGAGAAGACAGGGACGCGGACACATGTGCCCGACACCTTCAGCTCCGGGATCTCCAGGATCTTCCGGGACTCGTTGCGGAGCTTCTGCTCCTCGTCCGTCTCGAACGAACCGTCGTCCACCACATTGCCCGCCAGCGGTACGACGTTGAACGCGATCGGGCGCTTGTACACCCCCGGCTCGGGGAAGTCGACCGCCGAACCGTCGTGCGTCAGCTTGTCCGCGTCCGCGACCACCTTCTGCGCCTGCCCGTGCAGCTCAGCCACACCGGCCACCCCCGACCCGGACACCGCCTGGTAGGTCGCGACGACCAGCGCCTCGAGCCCCGCCTCCGCGTGCAGCGGGCGCAGGGCCGGCATCGCGGCCATCGTCGTGCAGTTCGGGTTGGCGATGATGCCCTTGGGACGGTCGGCGATCGCGTGCGGGTTCACCTCGGAGACGACCAGGGGTACGTCCGGGTCCCGGCGCCAGGCGGACGAGTTGTCGATCACGACAGCGCCCTGCGCAGCGACCTTCTCCGCCAGTGCCTTGGAGGTCGCGCCGCCCGCCGAGAACAGCACGATGTCGAGGCCGGCGTAGTCGGCCGTCGCCGCGTCCTCCACCGTCACACCGTCGAGGACCGACCCCGCCGAGCGGGCGGACGCGAACAGCCGCAGCTCGGTGACCGGGAACTCCCGCTCGACGAGGATCCTGCGCATGACCGTGCCGACCTGACCGGTGGCTCCGACGATTCCGACCCTCACGACGACTCCTTCTGTTGCATGCGTGCGGCTTTTTCCATCATGCGGCCGACCCCGGCCAGCCTGTCCAATTCTTTGCGTGTCATGCCCGAGGTGTGGGACGCGGGTTCCGGGTCGCCGGTGGTGGAACTGCGGTGCCTACCCCGCTGACCTGGAGATATTCGCCCCGCGCGGGCCCCGTACCGCAAGCTGTGCTGCCCGGCGCGGCGGTGTGACGTACACCTCTGAGGGGATGCCCGTCAGGGCGAGTCGGCCCCGTCCGTCGCGTCGGCTGTCTCCGCGATGAGCCCCTGGAGGAAGGTCGCGATCGCGGCCTCGAAAGCCTCGGCGAAGGCCGGGTGCATGAACGCCAGGCTCGCGTCGGCCTGGAAGGCGGCGAGCAGCGAGGGGGCCGGACGGCTGCGGGTCCACAGGGCGCCGACGAGGATGATGACCATGTGCGCGGCGCGCAGCGCCCGTTCGTCGTCGAGTTCGGGGAGCAGGTCGCGGAGCTGCTCGGCGAGCCAGCGGATGGCGTCGCGCGAGGCCCTCTTGTACCTGGTCGCGACCTCGACGGAGATGTTGTGCTCCAGGATCGCGTGCTGCACGCTCAGCAGCTCGCACAGCATGGGGTGGGCGGCGAACGTCGCGGCCAGCCGTGCCGCGACCTGGCGTGTTCTCACCGGAGCCGGTGCGGACGGGTCGGCCCACTCGGCGAACGTCCCGGCGGTCTCGGCCCGGTAGCGGGCCGCCGCCTCGGAGAGCAGGTCCAGCAGCACCGCCTCGCGCGACTCGAAGTAGAGCGTCACGGCGGACTTCGACAGCCCGACCCGGCGGCTGAGCTCGTTGAGGCTCACCGCCGCGACCGGCATCTCGTCCAGCATCCCGGCCGCGGTGTCCAGGATGCTCTGCCGCCGTACCGCGCGCTGCTCCTCGCTGCGTGCGCGATGGAAGGTTGTCACCCCGCGAGGATAGTCGACCGCCGGTCCATTGACTGTGGACCGTCGGTACATTAATTTCAATGTACCGCCGGTCCAGTATCTGTCCCGGCGGCTTGTGCCGTCACCGACACCGAGAGAAACCGAGAGAAGGGGTACGCCATGAAGGCCACGGAGGCTGTCGACTGGGTCGACCCGGCCCGCTGGCGGGCCACGCCGGCGGCGGAGCGGCTGAGGCTGCTCCGCCTGGTCCAGGCGAACATCGACCGGCACTTCGACGAACTGGTGGCGGCGGACTGCCGTGCGAAGGGCATCGACCCCGCGAACCCGGCCGACGCCCACCAGGTGGGCACGAGCGTGCAGCGCGTCCTGGTGCCGCTCCCCTCGAACGTCGCGGCCGCCATCGACCTGTACGAGGGCCTGGTCCGCGGCCGACCGCTCCAGCCGCTCGCGGTCACCCCTGTCGGAGACGGCCGCTTCGACATCCGGGTCTCCCCGCGGGGGAGGGACCGCCTGCTGGGCGGCGACCGAACCGACGTACTGCGCGTCGTCGGCGAGCCTCGCCGGGTGGACCCCTACGCGAAGCCCGGCGGCATCGTCGCCGTGCTCGGGGCGGGGAACGTCGCGTCGTCGTTCGAGATGATCCGGGCCCTCTTCGTCGACGGCTACGTGGCCGTCCACAAGCCCCACCCCCTCAACGAGGACGCCGACCGGGTGTGGGAGAAGGTCCTGCAACCGCTCGTCGACGTCCACGCGGCCGCCTTCTGCCCGGCCGACGAAGGGCCCGCCCTGACCCGCGACCCCCGCCTCTCGAAGATCTACTTCACCGGTGGGACCGGCTCCGCCAAGGCGATCATGAAGACCGTCGAGACGGAGGCCACCGGCACCGAGCTGGTCTCCGAGTGCGGCGGCAACAACCCCTGCGTCATCGTTCCCGGCGACCGTCCGTGGACCGAGCGGGAGATCCGCCACCAGGCGCTCCAGATCGCCACCATCGTCACGATCAGCGGCGGCTCGATCTGCGGCCGTACGCAGACCCTGGTGACGAGCCGGCACTGGCCGCAGCGGCGGCAGCTCCTGGACGCGATCACCGTCGCCCTGCGGGACCTCACGCCCGGCTCCAGCACCAGCTACCCCGGGGTCGAGGAGACCTTCGCGGCCTTCCGCGACGCCTATCCGGGCGGGCGGATCGTCCAGCCCGTGGACGGCCGCCCCGCTTCCCACGTCATGGTGATCGAGGACGTCGGCACCGAGGGATTCGCCCTCGAGAACGAGGCGTTCTGCCAGGTCATGAGCGAGGTCGCGCTCGACGTCGCGCCCGACGCCGGGACGTTCCTGCCCGCCGCCGTGGAGTTCGCCAACGAGAAGCTCCTCGGCACCCTCGCCGCGACGATCCTCATCGACGAGGACACCAAGAAGGCCCACGCGGCCACCGTCGACCGCGCGGTCACGGAACTCCGCTACGGCGCCATCGGCGTCAACACGATGCCGCCGGTGGTGTGGACGAACCCCTACCTCATCTGGGGCGGGAACGAGGAGGGCCGCGAGTTCGTCTCCGGCCGCGGCAACTTCGGCAACCTCCTGGGATACGAGAACGCCGAGAAGTCGATCGTCGTCAGCGGCTTCACCTCGCCGGGCCACCTGATCATGACGAGCAAGCGGGGCTGGCTCGACCTGTCGACGCGCTTCGCCCGGTACGCCGTACGCCCCACCTGGCCACGGCTGTTCGCCCTCGCCTTCGCCGCGACGCGCGCGGGTTTCCGCCGCGCCGGTTCCTGACGCCCCCCGCCGTCGGCCGCTTCCACGCAGAAAACGAGAAACCAGAAAGAAGGGCAATTCACATGGGGACATCGATTCATGGACGCGCCGTGGTGATCGGGGCCTCGCTCGCGGGACTTCTCACCGCGCGGGCCCTGCACGAGACCTTCGAAGAGGTCGTCCTGCTCGATCGCGACACGTTGCCGGAGCGGTCGGAGCCGCGCCGCGGGGTGCCGCAGGGCGGCCACGTACACGGGCTGCTGACGCGCGGTATGCGGGAGATGGACGAGATGTTCGAGGGGCTGTCGGCCGAGCTGATCGGCCTCGGCGCGCCGGCCTTCGACGTGCAGGACGAGATGCACTGGTGGGTGGACGGGCGGCCGCTGGCCACCGGGCCCTCCGGCCTGATCGGGCTGGGAGCCGGACGACCGTTACTCGAACTGGCGATCCGGCGCCGGGTCGCCGCGCTGCCGAACGTGGAGATACGTCCGGAGGCCGCCGTCACCGAACTGGTGACGACGCCGGACGGCGGAAGGGTCGTCGGCGTGCGGGCGGTCGCCGCCGGTGAGGAGATCACCATCGGCGACGCGGACGTGGTGGTGGACGCTTCCGGGCGCGGCTCGCGCACCCGCCACTGGCTCGGCCGGCTCGGCTACCCGGAGGTCGAGGAGCAGCGGATCGAGACCCAGGTGACCTATGTGACGCGCCGTTACCGACGTACGCCGGACCAGCTCGACGGCCGGTACGGCACCGCCGTCGCCGCCTACCCCGGACGTACGCGCGGTGGTTTCGCCCTCGCGCAGGAGGACGACGCCTGGGCCCTCAACATCAGTGGCCTGTTCGGTGAGGTCCCGCCGATGGACCACGACGGCATGGTCGCGTGGGCGGCGGAACTGGACTGCCAGGACGTCGCCACGCTCCTGCGCACCTCCGCCCCGCTCGGCGACCCGGTGAAGATGCGCTACCCGGCGAGCACCCGGTGGCGCTACGACCGGATGAGCCGTTTCCCGGCCGGCTTCCTGGTCACCGGCGACGCGATGTGCTCGTTCAACCCGGTCTACGGCCAGGGCATGACCGTGGCCGCGCTGGAGGCGACCATCCTCGGCCGCCTGCTGAAGGACGGCTCCGAGGACATGGCCGACCGGTTCTTCACCGAGTCGGCGGCTGTCATCGACGTACCGTGGACCACGGTCGCGGCCAATGACCTGCGCTTCCCGGACACGGTCGGCGACCGATCCGCACTCGACCCGGAACCGGGCGCCTACCTGGACCGCCTGCGCACCGCCGCGGTCGCGGATCCGGTGCTGGCCGGCGCGTTTCTCCGGGTCGTCCAGCTGATGGACACACCGGCGGCCCTCTTCGAGCCCGACATCGCCGCCCGCGTGCCGGCCTGACCGGGACCGGTCCGTCGCGTACCCGCGCCCGTGGCCGCGCTTCGGTGTCCCCCGTACCGCCCTCTGAAAAATTTCTCCACGCCGCACCGAACGTTTCCGGCGCCCTCGGCGTCGTAGGAGAAACGCGGCGAGGGGGAGGGTGCTGTGCTGCGCAGAAAGGCCCGGCGCGTCCAGGAGGACGAACACGGCGACCCGCTGGATCCGGTGCAGGAGCGCCGGGTCCGTGCGGTGCTCGCGCTCGGCGGCGTGCCGCAGGCGGACCTGCTGGACGGGGTACAGCAGGTACGTCTGCGGCTGCTGGAGCGGACCGCGAGCGGGCGTGAGGCGCCGCGTGACGTCTCGGCGTGGGTGGCGGTCGTGGCCTCCAACCTCGCCATGGACTGGCACCGGGCCAAGCGCCGCCAGGAACGGCTGGGGGAGCGGCTCGCGTCGCTGCGCCAGCCGGTGGCCCACCCCTCCGGCGAGGAGACGAGCCTGCTCTCCCTCGCCGTCGCCCGAGGCCTTGACGAACTGCCCGATCCCCAGCGCCAGGTACTGGTGCTGCGCTTCTACGCCGATCTGCCGGTACGCGGGATCGCCGAGGAGCTGGGCATCCCGGAGGGCACGGTCAAGAGCAGGCTGCACGCGGCGGTACGGGCTTTGCGCACCCGCCTGCACGAGGACGAGGTGGTGTGACGTGGCCGCCGAATACGACGGCGTGGACGCCCTGATGGCCGCGCTGACCGACGATCCGCTGCCCGAAGAGGCCCTCACGGACGCCGACTTCATGGCCGAGCACTGGTCGGCGGCGGCCGATGTGGCGCTGCTGCGCGAGCAGTTGGGGCTCATCGGGGGCGCGCTGGCGACGACGCGGGAGCGCACGGAGGCAGAGGCGGAGACGGAGGCGGAGGGCGTGCGGAAGCCGGTCCCCGCCCGGGTTCCCGTACGGCAGCGGCCTTACTGGCGTCCGCTGCGCTCCCTTGCCCTCGGCGTCGCCGCGGTGACCGCCGCGGGGTCTCTGGTCACGGGCGCGGGGTGGCTCCTGTCGCAGGCCGGAGGCGGGGCCGACGACTCGGGCTCGGGCTCGTCGTCGGTCGCCGACAGCGAAAGGAGCGCGAGCAGCGCCGCCGGCGGGGACATGCCGGAGCCGGAGAGCCTGCACGCGATGAGCTCGCCGGGATACCTGGCCTGTTCCCGCCTGGTCGTCGAGGGCACGGTCACCGCCGTCACCCCCGAGGTCGGCACCGGCCGGGACCGGATCACCCTACGCGTGACCCGCTACTACAAGCCGGACAAGGGTCCCGCCGAGGTGACGTACCTGATGGACCGGGACGCACGCCCCCGGCCGGTCGTGGGCGGCCCCATGCTGATCGCCATCCGGAAGGGCGCGGAGGCCCCCGCCCTCTGGGACACCGACGAGAGGCAGATCGCCGCCGAACGGGCCGCGATCACGGCCGCGCTGCCGAAATCGCGCACCCTCCAGTGCGACTGAACCGCGAGGGGACGGCTGGGGAACCGAAAGGGGCGGGCGCCCGGTACCAGGTACCGGACGCCCGCCCCCCATCACCTCACCGTAGGAACTCAGGAACTACGGCGTGACCTTCTCGATCTTCACGTTGCCGATGCCGGCGACCGTGCCGTGCGCGTTCACCAGGGACACCTGGCCGAAGAACTCACGGCCCTCCGGGGCGAGCGCCGAGGCGACGATGTTGCCGGAGACGGTCGTCGAGGCGCCCGTCGCGAGCTTCACCGGGGTGTCGGCGACCTGGATGGAGCCCAGGGCGGACGAGTAGAAGACGTCCTGGTAGTCGTACGCGGTCGTGCCGGCCGGGATCGCGTAGCCCACGACCTGGACGGTGTACGTACCGGCGGCGGGCGAGGCGATGGAGACCGCCTCCTCCGAGTCGCCGTCGGCGGAGAGGGCGACCTCGTTGCCGTCCGCGTCGTACACGTACAGGTCGAGGTCGGCGGCCGTGTCCGAGACGTTGCCGATGGAGACGTCCAGGGAGGCGGCGCCCTCGGGCACCTCGACCGTGGTGGTCTGGACGGCCTGGTCCTCGATGCTCGGACGGGCGTTCAGGGCCGAGCCGAGCGGACCGCCGGCCAGCTTGCCGTCGACCGCGGCGAGGTCGTTCGTCACCTTCCAGGAGGCGGCGATCGGCGTGCCGACCTTGGCCTCGGGGACGGTCACGACGTCCGGGTCGAAGGTGGCGCCCAGGACGGTGGCGTCCAGCTTGTACGGGTTGTCGAGCAGCGGCGACGTACGGCGCGACTCGACCTCGATCTCCCAGACACCGGGCTGCGGGTCCGGGTACGAACGTACGTCGGGCGCGCAGCCGTTGGTGTTCGGGTAGTTGCTGTAGCAGTACGGCGTGCCCGTGTCCTCGACCGCGACACCGTACGGGTGGATCGAGATGAAGCGGGTCTGGCTGGTGGCGGCCAGGCCGCTGATCGCGACCTCGAGGGTCTTGGCGCCCTCGGGCACGGTCACGAAGTAGGACTGGGTGCTGTTGCGCTGCACCGAACCCGACGCGGAGAACGTGTACTTGAGCGGCTTCGAGACCACGACCGTGGTCATGATCTGCTTGTCGACGCCCACGGTCGTCGGGTCGTCGACCTCGAGGATCGCGCTCTTGATGCCGGCCGTGGCCGACTTCGCGGCGACCTTGACGGTGACCGGCTTGTTCAGCTCCAGCTTGACCTCGGGCTTGCCGACGATCTTGAAGGTGTCACCGGCGTTGTTCGCGAAGCTCAGCTCGTGCCGGACCGCCTTCGCGGGACCGGACGTACGCGTCACGGTGATCTCGTACGACTTCTTGACGCCGGCCTTGAGGCCGCCCTCGCGGTCGTACAGACCGGTGCCGAAGCCCGGGGTCTTCAGCGCGAAGTCGATCGCGGTGTCGACCGGGGCCTTCACGGTGTAGTCGTGGGCGGTGGCGCCGGCCTTGATGGCCTTCCACGCGTCCACGATGTTGATGCGGCCCGCGCCCTCCTCGTACGCCTGCACACCACTGATGTGGTCGGCGGTCGAGGTCAGGGCCGTGCGGAGGTTGGCCGGGGAGAGGGCGAAGCCCTTCTCCTTGGCGGCCGACAGCAGCAGCGCGGAGGCACCGGCGGCCTGCGGCGACGACATCGAGGTGCCCTGGAGCATCGAGTAGCCGGCCGGGAGCGTGTAGCCGGCCTGGGCGACCGGGGCGCCCGGCAGCCAGGTCTGCGTGGTGTTGATCGCGGCGCCGGGCGCGGTGATCGTCGGCGTGAAGCCGCCGTCCTCACGCGGACCGCGCGAGGAGAACGGCATCATGGCGTACTTCTTCGCCACGGCCGAGCCGTAGTTGGCCGCCCAGGTCTCCTTGGAGATGGCCGCGCCGACCGAGATGACCTTGTCGGCCAGACCGGGGTCGCCGATGGTGTTGGCGCCCGGACCGGAGTTGCCGGCCGAGATCACCAGCTGCACGCCGTACGTGTCGATGAGCCGCGTGTACAGCTCGGCGCGCGCGTTGTTGCCGTCGTTCAGCGCCGGGAGGCCGCCGATCGACATGTTGACGATGTCGACGCCACGGTTGACGACGAGGTCGATCATGCCCTCGGTGAGCGCCACGTTGGTGCAGCTCGGGCCGAAGACGCAGGCGCGCGAGGAGACGAGCTTCGCGCCGGGGGCGGCGCCGTTCATCTTGCCGCCGAACAGGCTGTTCGCGGCGGTGATGCCGGCGACGTGGGTGCCGTGCTCGCTGCTGATGAGACCGATGTTGGCGAAGTCGGCCGTCTTGCCGACCCAGTCACCGCCGTACGGGTCCATCGGGACGTCCTTGCGGATCTCCACGACGAAGGGCTGGCGCTCGACGACATCGGTGGCCGGGTTGTCGGTACCGAAGTAGCCGATCTGGTAGCCGTCCTTGTACGGCTTCATCGGCGTGTCGTCGGTGAAGTCGTTGTTGCCGTTGACATCGACGGTGACCGTGCCGGCCGCGGCGTCGTAGAGCACGCCCCACGTGTCGGTGGTGTCGCCGTCGCGGTTCACGTCACCGGCGGCGTCGCCGCCCGCGGTCGCGGACTCGCGGAACAGGTTCACCTGGTAGTTGCCCGCGGGCGCGGTCCACGTCTTGCCACCGAAGGTGAAGGTGGGTCCGGCGACCGGGGTCACCATGGCCCGCCAGCTGGCGTCGCCGTCCAGGATGGGGTCGGTCGACGTCACCCAGTCGACGATCTTGCGCTCGCCGGTGGTGGTCTTCTGCAGCGCGGGGTGCGCCAGGTCGATACCGGAGTCGAGGATGCCGATGGTGATGCCGCGGCCGTCCGCCTTCGGGTTCTTCTGCACGAATTCGACGGCGCCCGTCTCGAAGGACGGGTTGTACGGGTTCACCGCGGGGGTGTTCTTGTCGGGCGCCGCGTAAGTGGTGGTGGCACTCGCCTGGGGGGCGGAGGCGGTGTCGGCACTCGGCGACGGGTCGTCCAGCGGGATGTCCTGGCGCAGGTCGATGCCGTGCACGGAGGACAGCTTCGCGGCGGCGGAGATGGCCGAGTCGGCCTTCCCCATGGGGACGGTGGCGCGGACGTACCCGAGCTTGTCGTAGGTACGGCCGACGGAGCCGCCCTTGACCGCGTCCAGCTGCTCGGCGACCTGCTCGGTCTGCCCCGGCGCGGTGGCGATCATCATCGTGACGCTCTTGGCGCCGTCGGCCTTGGCCTCGGCGAGCAGATCGGCGTCGGAGGAACCGAGCTTGTCGTGCGCCGACTTGACGGAACCGTCGGCCGGAAGGGCATCGGTCGCGGAGAAGGCCATGGGTATGGGCCCGGCCGCGGAGAGAGCGGCCACCAGTCCGGCGGCCACGGTTATGCGCGCCACTCGTCTCGCGCCCGAGATCGGTTCGCGCTGAGGGGTGAGGGTCATCGGCATCCCTTGTAGGTAAAGGAGCGTGCGTAGGTGTAGGGGCGTGCGTTGGGCGGCCGAGTTGATCGACCTTGGCCAAGAGGGTCCGGAATTGAGAGGCCGGACGATCACATAGCTTTACGTAAGGGACGGATGTTTGGGGATGGTTGACCGAAACTATATGAACGAGTGGGGAAAACCCGCGATCCGCTTTGGCTGGATGCGGTCCGAATCGCGATGCTTCGTACCCGACGTCGAAAAATCCACCTGAACCCTCCCGCCCTGCACGCTAACGTCCCCCTATGCGCAAGACGTTGAGGGTCGCCGCGTACGCCGTTGTCGTCCGGGACGGACAGATCCTGCTCGCCCGCAGCCCCGACGGCCAGGGCGGCCACGAGTGGGTGCTGCCGGGCGGCGGCATGGAGCACGGAGAGGACCCGTACGACACGGTCCGCCGTGAGCTGATGGAGGAGACCGGCTACCGCATCGACGTGACGGGCCTGCTGGGCATCGACTCCTTCCGCCACACCTCCACCCACCGCTGGAGCCGCCCGGAGGACCACCAGGGACTGCGCCTGGTCTACGAAGGCCAGGTCACCGGCGGCGAACTGCGCCCGGAGACGAACGGCTCCACCGACCTGGCCGCCTGGCACGAGATGGACGCCGTGGACGGGCTGACGAAGGTCCGGATGGTGGACATCGGGCTGGAACTGTGGCTGGAGCGGCCGGTCACGGGGCGGGCGGCGAAGGCCGGCGGCTAGCCCTCGGGAACAGGTTCAGTACCCCGTCAGATGAACACGGAGTGACCGACTCCGGGCCGTTCGCCGTGCGGTCGTGAACGGGCGAGGGGGCCCAAGATCCACGTACGGTGATCGGCGTCGCGCGTTGCAGCCTTGTTCACACGCAGGTCATTCCCGATGCCAAGCATCCAGAGTGAGCGGGACGTTCGCGACTGCGATCACCCGTGACCACTTCCGACGCGTTCGCACTCGGGGAGATCGCGCCATGTCGCGCACACGCTCTGTCGCCAGCTCCACGCTGGGCGTCCATCGACGTACGGTACTCGCCGCGGCCGGGGCGGTGTCCGTCTCGGCGGGCGTCGGCTACGCGCTGCGGCCCAGTGACAGCCAGGCCGCGACGGCGGCCACCGCGGCCGAGTCCGCCGAGGGGCCGGTGGCCGTGTCCCGCCAGGCGGCACCGGCCGCGCTCGCCCCCTTCACCCGGGGCACCACGCTCAACACCGTCTCCGCGCCCCTCGGCGCGGGCGCCTACCGCCGACTGGGCGACGGCCCGGCGTGGGGCCGGGTGGTCCGTACGGAGCTGGCGTCGCCGAACGCCACCCGGGCCGCCCGCCGGACCACGATGGCGGCCTTCGTCCAGTTCACGGACCTGCATCTGACCGACGTACAGCACCCGTTGCGCCAGGAGTTCATGCGCTCGGCCGACATCCACGCCTGGCGCCCGCACGAGGCGCTGTCGGTCCAGGGCGCGATCTCGCTCGTGGAGCGGATCAACGCGCTGCGCGGAGCCCCGGTGACCGGCTCCCCGCTGCACTTCGTGATGACGACCGGCGACAACACGGACAACAACGCGCGGTCCGAGCTGGAATGGTTCATGAAGGTGATGAGCGGCGGCCGGATGACGCCGAACACGGGCGACCCGCGCCAGTACGAGGGCGTCCAGAACAGCGGCCTCCCGCTGTACTGGCAGCCCGACACGACCACCCGCGACACCGACAAACAACACGGCTTCCCGCACATCGAGGGCTTCCTCGAAGCGGCGATCCGCGAGGTCCGCAGCCCCGGCCTGAACCTGCCCTGGTACTCGACGGTCGGCAACCACGACTCCCTTCCCATGGGCTGCTACGCCTCCCACAGCGACCCGTTCCTGACCGACTACGCGGTCGGCGGCAAGAAGCTGATGGAGATGTCGGCGGCCCGCAGCAAGGCCCTCCAGGCCGAGATCAGGAGCTCGGACGACCCGAAGGGCATCCACTTCCGGGAACTGATCCAGGCCCACACACGCGACCTGCGCTCGGTCACTCCGGACGAGAAGAGGGCCCCGTTCACGAGGGCGGAGTACCTGAAGGCACACCTGGACCCGGCGTACGCGGGGGTGGGTCCAGTGGGCCACGGCTACTCAACAGCCAACCTGGACGCGGGAACCCAGTACTACACCTTCCGCATCTCGGACGACGTGATCGGCATCAGCATCGACACGACGGACCCGGGCGGCCACTACCAGGGCTCGATCGGCTCGGCCCAACTGCGCTGGCTGGACCGCACGTTGCGCGAGAACGCCGACTCGTACGCGATCGTCTTCAGCCACCACACCAGCGAGTCGATGACCAACACGCACAGGGACCCGGCCCACCCGAACGAACGCCGCCACGACGGAGCGGACGTAGTGGCGTTGCTGGGCAGCCACAGCAACGTCCTGGCCTGGGTGAACGGCCACATCCACCGCAACGTCATCACCCCGCACTCGGCCCCCGACGGCCGTTCGTTCTGGGAGATCTCGACGGCGTCGCACATCGACTTCCCCCAACTGGCCCGCGTGATCGAGCTGACGGACAACAAGGACGGCACGATCTCGCTGTTCACGACCTTGGTGGAATCGGCGGCCCCCCACGCGACGGACTACGCGGACCTGTCCCAGACGGGCCTGGCGGCGCTGTACCGGGAGCTGTCGTTCAATGCGCCGGGGGCGCGGATGGATCTGTCGGGGGAGGCGGGGGATCGGAATGTGGAGTTGGTGTTGAAGAAGGGCTAGAGCTGAACGGCAGGATCAATGGATCTCACCACGTGACCACCTGCGGGCCCTCCATTGCATCTCCAGACCGCCGTCTCACGGAGATAATCCACGTGCAGGCCGAAGGTGTGGCTGCTGCAGGTGGGCCAGACCGTGGCGTAATAATCCATGACGAATTCCTGCACCCCTTCCGCCACGACACCCAGAACCTCCGCCCAATCCGGTGTCGAGACTTCACCGGAATTGAAGCTGACCACGCCGACCGGCCCGTATTTCGGGTCGCGAGAATAATTGACGTAGGCGAATTCCTCCCCGGAAATCCTTTTCCCCGTCTCGTCGAACACCGACTTTTCGACCGTCTCGAAGGCCGACCTCGCCATGGAGAAGGTTCGCGTGGTCCAGAGCTCACAGAACTCTGCTTCCGCGATCTCTCCAAGTTCTCCGTACAGCTCGGCTATCCACGTCAGTACCTCTTCCGGGAGCTGCTCCCCGTGCCGCCAGACCGCTCGCAGCATCCTGTCCTGCCAGTCCGAGAAGTTGGACATCCTCGCTGCCTTCCGATGTGCAATGAAAGCCGGGGGAGAAGTGGCTGTCCACTTCTCCCCCGGCGGTGATCAACCCGAAGGATCTCAGGTGAAGAGGCCGTAGACCTTCAAGGTCGGGTTCTTGGCGCAGACACCTTGGACGGTGAACTTCCCGTTGAATTCAACGTTGTCCGTCCAGTCGAACCAGAGGGTCATCCCATAGGCACTGTACTTCCCCCGCTCCGACTCCGATCTTCCTCTCCCGTTCGGAACACCCCAGGTGCCATGGAAGACGTAGGTGCCCGGCTCCAGGTGGCCGTAGCTCTGATTCCTCTTGGCGTAGTACAGCGGAAGGACGATGGTGTACACGAACTTCAGGGAGCCGTACTTCTTCCAGATGCTCTTCAGCTTCACGTACCAGGTCAGGCTGCACTTGGACTTTCCGGTGCAGTTCCGGCTGATGCCCAGCGTGTAGTTCTTCGTCTTCTTTGTCTGGATGCGGTAGTTCAGCTCACCGCTGGTGTCCACCTGACCGATCGGGTCGGCGGGGTAGATGTAGACGCTGGTGTTTCCGCCGTAGACCGGGTCGGTCTGGAGGAAGCGGCCGGTGGTCGGATCGTAGAGGCGGACACCCATGAGGGTGTACCCGGCCAGACCGTCGGTGGCTCGCTGGTAGGCGCCCAGGGACCCATACTTCGCCGCGGCGGCGGTCGCGTCCAGCGGGTTGCCGTACTCGTCGTAGCGCTGGACCGTGGCGGTGGCGGTCTCCAGGTCCAGTTGGACGGAGATGTCACCGTGCAGGTTGGCCAGTTGGAGGACCGCGTCGCCGGTGGCACCGGTGGTGATGGCCAGACCGCCCGAGAGGTCGGAGACATTGCGGCTGACCGTGGAGGCCGAGCCCGCGGTGGTGACCGTCCACGACGGGGTGTCGCAGCCACAGCTGTAGTGGTTCACCGTGGTGCTCGTGGTCGACCAGGTGGTGCCGCTGTCGCTGGTGGTCGCGGTGGCCGAGGAGGCCAGGCGGCCGGCGCCGTCCAGGCCCCAGGTGGTACGGGTGGTGCCCACGGTCTCACTGGCCACCAGGTCGTTGGTGTAGTAGGCCAGGGTCTTGCCCGCCACTTGGGTGGTGCGGCCGAAGGCGTCGTAGGTGTAGCCCTCGGCGATGAGACGGCCCGCGGTGTCGTACGCGTACGCCTTGGTGGATGTGGTGGCGGTGCCGTCCGCGGCCGTGACCGTGGTGGTCAGCGAGGTGCGGTTGTCGTCGGTGTCGAAGGCGTAGGCGCGCGAGGTCGTCGTGCCGTCGTCGTCGGTGGCCAGGGCCAGGCGCCCGGAGGCGTCGTAGCCGTAGGCGGTGGACAGGGTTCCGCCCTCGGTCTGGGTGTGACCGGCCTGCTTGCCGTGGATGGTGTAGGTCGCGGAGTCGGAGAGCACGGTGGTGCCTGTGGAGTCCGCGTAAGTCACCGAGGTCTGGTTGCCCGCCGTGTCGTAGGCCGTGGCCAGGGTGTAACCACCGGGGAGAGACTCACCGGTGAGAGCGCCGTCGGCGTCGTAGGCGGTGGCCGTGGACGTCCCGGCGACGGAGTCGGTGACGGACAGCACCTGGCCGGTGGTGTCGTCGTAGGTGTAGGTGGTGGTGGACGGCACCGAGTCGGACGACGTCAACGGGCGGTCGAGGATGTCGTAGGTGAAGGAGGTGGTGCTGCCTGCTCCGTCGCTGTAGGAGAGTGTCCGGCCCAGGGCGTCGTACGCCGTGGTGGACGTCTTGCCGTTGGCGGTGGTGGTGGCGACCTGGCCGTTGGTCCCGTCGTAGGTGATCGTGGTGGCCGGGGTGCCCGTTCCTGTGCCGCCGGTGACGGTCGTACCGGTCGGACGGCCTGCCGCGTCGGCCGTGGTGGTGGTCGTGCGGGTCACGCTGTTGGCGGTCTCCGCCTTGGTGACGACCTGGCCCCACCGGCCGTAGGTGTAGACGGTGGTGACGGCCTCGGCGGGGTTGGTCCCGCCGCCGGTGATCGCTGCCGCGGGCGCGGTCCTGCAGAGCAGGCCGTCCCACTCGGTCGAGGCGCAGGTGCCCGACGCGCTCGCGCTGTAGTAGGTGTAGTTGAGCGTGCCCGCGTCCGAGCCGGACGATCCGGGGGTGCGGGTGGTGGCCACGCGGCCCGCGGAGTCGTAGCCGGTCACCTGGCCGGCGGACTCGCCGCCGCCCGTGGTGGTCAGTTCGGAGCCCGTGGACCAGTCGTACGTGGTGGTCGTGGTCTTGGTCTCCGCGTCGGTGGCGTAGCCGGCAATCACCGCACCCGTGGTGGTGGAGGTGATCTGGTCGGAGACCGCCGCGTCGGCGGGGGCGCCTTCGTCGTAGGCGTACGAGGTGTGGGCGCGGGCCGGGACCACCGTGCCGGCGGCCAGGGTGGAGTCGGTGGTGGTGCCGGTCAGTTCCTCGGCCAGGGTGATCTGGTGCAGCGGACCGTACTCGTCCGTCAGACGGGTGCCGTCGGCGGAGTACTCCATCACGGTTGCCAGCTGCTGGGCGCGGTCGGCGGTGGACAGATCGGTCAGGCCCAGGGCGGCCAGTTCTGTCGCCGCGTCGGCCGAGGTGCCCAGGGCGAGTTCCCGGTTGGCGGCGGTCAGGTCGGCCGCCGCGTTGCCGAGCAGGTCGTACTCGGTGGTGGTGATCGCACCACCCGGACTCGCGGTGTTGGTCTCGGCTCCGTTCGCGTTGATGTAGCTGATCGTGGCCCGGTCATAGGCGTCGGCTGTCAGGGCACTGCCGGTGCTGGAGGCCGGAACACTGTCGGCGGGGAAGAACGCGGTGGCGTCGGTGGGCGCCTCGTCCTGTCCCCAGGTGGCGACCGTCGTGGCGTCCATCTGGTACGGGGCGGTGGCGCCCGAGACCGGGACGTCGTAGACGACGGTGGTGGCCGCCGCGCCGGACGTGGTGCTCGCGGAGCCCGCGGCGAGCGCGGCACGCGAGGCCTTGAGGAGCATGCCCGCGCCCGAGGTCAGGGCCGAGCCGGCCGTGCCGTAGGTAAACGTCCAGGGCAATTGGCCCGGCTGGGTGTACGTGGCGACGCGGCCGTCGGTGTCGTAGGTGTACTCCGTCTTCAGCGCGGGGCTGATCCGCGGGTCCCACACCTGGCGGAGCTGGCCGGAGGCATTGTACGCGTAGGAGGCGAGCGTCTCGGCCGTCGAGGCGGAGGCGCCGGGGGAGGTGGCCCACAGCTTGATGGACGAGACCTGGTTCAGGTAGTTGCCCAGCGCGCTGGAGGTGGCCGTGGTGGCGTCCGCGTAGACGTACTCCAGTACCCGGCAGCCCTTCGTGGCCGGCGTCGTCTGGCAGGCCGTCGCCGTCGCCGCGCCCGTCGGCGAGACCAGGTACTTCGGACGGGCCAGCTTCTTGCCGCCGACGTCCACCGTCGTTGAGAAGACCGTGACCGTGGAGTCGTCGACCGCCGAGGCGGACGAGTACACCGTCCACGTCGTCGACGCGTCGTCCGCCTTCGCGAACACGACGGTGTTGGCGTCCGTGTCGGTCAGCGTGAACGTCTTCGTGGTGGTCGAGTACGTCAGCGTGAGGGACTCGGCACCGATCTCCGGCTGCCAGCCGCCGCTGCTCGTCTCGGTGAACGCGATCGTGCTGCCGTCACCGGCCAGTACCTCGACAGAGGAGTCGGAGGTCTCGCGGACCTGCGTGTACTCGCTCGACTCGGCGGTGACGGACGACGTCCAGCCGGGGCCGAAGATCTGCGCCTGGCCCTCGGAGTCGGTGCTGTTGGTACGCGAGGAGTACGTACGGTCCACGCTCGCGGCGAAGGCGGCGGCGTCCGTGGCCGACAGGGTGAAGTCACCGGTCAGTTCGTTGACCTGGCCCGGGCCGATCTGAGTGGTGAGGGCCGCGCCCGCGTCCCGGTCGAGGGTGACCTCGGCGGTCTGCGAGTAGCCGGTGGTGGTGCCGTTGGTGAAGGCGGCACGCAGCTGGATGACGCCGTCCTCGGACAGTGTCGAGACGGTGTTCCACACGAGCTGGGTCGCGGTGCCGGAGGTGACGGCGACGGGCCAGGTGGAGACGGCGGAGCCGGAGGCGGTGACGTCGCCGACGGGCACGGTGTGCCAGGAGTCGGTCTCGCCACGCCGGTACTGCCAGGTCACACCGGTGTAGGTGCTGAGTCCCTTGGCGGCCAAGGTGACCCGGCGGGCGGTCGTGTCCCCGTCCTGCGGGGAGAGGATGGCCGCACCGTCGGCGCCGACTCCGAAGCTGTAGGCGGTAGTTGCCGTCGACAGGTTGCCGCCCGCGTCGATGGTCCGCGCGTACAGCGTGTGCCAGCCGTTGGCCGGGTCGATGCTGATGGTCTGCGCGTCGCCGCCGGTGCCGTTGGTGGTGTCCAGCTTCTTGTTGGGCAGCGAGGAGTCGTCCAGGCCCCAGTAGTATCCGGCGCCGTCGGTCGAGGTCGTGTCGACGGTGCAGGACATGGCCGAACTCGCCTTGGTCGTCCAGCCGTTCTCCGTGTACGTGTCGCAGGTGACGGTGGGTGCGACCGGCTTGGCGACGTTCGGGACGAAGTAGATGTACGACGACCAGGCGCCGTAGTCCGTGCTGTCGTAGCCCCGCACCCGCATCCGCATGTGCTGCGAGGGCAGTGCGCCGCTGCTGGGCACGGCGTAGGTGGCCGTGCCGCCGGAGGTGACGCCGGCGCTGGTCACGGTGTTCGAGTAGGTGGCCTCGCTGGTGTACGCGGGGTCGTTGGTGATCTCGAACTGCGCCTTGACCGACGAGCCGTCCGCGTCCGTCACCTTCGCCGACAGGGTCGGCGTGTAGGTGGTGACGTACCGCCTCCCGTTGTACGCGTTGACCTGCGAGGGCGCGATCGCGAGCGAACTCGGGGTGGCCGGGTAGGAGTTGTACGTCACAGTCAGGTGCGGCTCGGTCGAGCCGTCCCCGGAGACGTAGTTCGCCGAGCGGAATCGGCGCCAGGTCAGCGAGTCGCTCTCGCTCGCGCCGCGCACCTGGAGGCCGTAGTTGGTGGAACCGGCGGCCCAGGCCTGCACGATGGCGTCGATGTCGAAGTTGACCGTGCCGGCCGGGCAGTCGGAGCTGGAGTAGCCCTTGGCGGCCGTGTTGGTGATCGCGCCGGTCGTGGTGGTGGAGGGCTGCGCGGACCAGGTGACGTCCGAGGACGACCAGGAGGAGGTGATCCGGCGAACCTGCGTGCCCGCGCCCGAGGTCGAGCAGGTCGAGGAGTAGTACGAGTACAGGGCGAGGTTGGTGTCGGTGACGTGCTTCCCGACGAACTTCGACACGTCGAACTTCAGGTACGAGCGCGCGATGTCGGATCCGCTGTCGTACGTGCCCGACTTCAGCTCGGTCGAGGAGACCTGCGAGTCGGTGTAGTCCGGGGTCTGCACCCAGGTGTCCGTGGTCACCGCGAGGGTGGAGGTCGGGTCGACGGTGACGGGGTACGTCAGCTTGTTCTGGGTGAAGTAGTCGGCGTCCGGGGTGAGGACGAGGGTCTGGGACCCGTCCTCGGCGGTCTCGACCTTCGTGGCGACGCGGGCCTGGTACTTCGACTCGCCGGACCTACGGTCCTTGGAGGAGTCCCACATCATCGGCGCGGGCGCCTCGGCGACCAGCTTCCCGGCCGCGTCCTTCAGCAGCAGGTGCCCGGATTCGGCCACCGACAGGACAAGTCCCTTGAGCCGCATCGGGATCCGGTACTCCAGCGGCCCCTCGGGCGCCTTGTCCAGAACCACGTTCTGGCTGAAGCCCTGCGACAGCGCCGTGACCGTCAGGGTCTGCCCGTCGCCGAGGTCGTAGGAGGCGGTGTCGTCCTTCACGGACGGGGTGGGCAGCTTGGACTCCCAGCCCATCCCGAACGACCGCGCACCCTTCGTCACCGACGCCAGCGCGGTGTCTCCGCCGTCGGAGACCGCGATGTCGGCGGCGGCCACCTCCGGCTTCAGCGCACTGCCCTCGTCCGCGAGAGCGGTGTCGATGTCGCGCCAGACGCCGTCGGTCTTCTGCCGGATCGGCGCGGCATACGTGGACGTCTGCATCTGCCCGTTGGGCAGCGCGTACGTCGTCGAGCTGGCCGAACGCTCCGACAGCACCTCGATCTTGCGGCCCTGCAACCGGGCCATCAGCAACGCGGCGGCCGTCGAATCGGCCGTCGAATCGGCCGACTTGGCGGACTTGCCCGCGGACGTCACCTGCGTGGCGGCGGAGTCCGCGGCGGCGAATGCCTGCCCGGACCCCAGCGACACCAACGCCGTCTCGGCCGCCAGCACGGCGGCGACGGCGAGCGCGGTGCGTCTTGACGATATGCCTACGGCTCTCGCCCTTCCCCGTTTGATTCTCAAGAACGACTCCTGTGATCACGCCATGACACCTGATGCGCCATGGGCTGCGTGATCGTAGACGGGAGAAGCTGTGAAGATCATCAACGGTGCGGTCGCTCCGGCCGGAGTCCTCAAAAATCTTTACGCCACCTTGCCCATCGATCGCTTGACCTGCGCAGGTATGGGCCACATAAACATCGGGGCGGTGGTGGAGTTTGCGTGATGGTCACGCTGTCCGCATGTACATGTGGGGTGGATTCCGGCAAAAGATCGGCGGTCGCTGGTGTCGGACTCCAGTGCGAGCCGTCGGGTGCGTCGATATGAAAACGTGATCTTGAGTTGGCGCTGAGGCCCTGCTGTGGGCTTGCCCCGGAGGGCGGCTGGAAGAACACAGCCGCCCTGCCGACCCTCAGATGCCGCGGAGGTGCGTGAGGAAGGTGGTCCAGGTGGTGGGGGTGAGGTGGAGGACGGGACCGGTGGGGTTCTTGGAGTCGCGAAGGGCTATGCCGGGGGCGGCCGTTACGAGGCGGGCCGCTTCGAGGCAGTTCTGGCCCGTGCCGTCGCTGTAGGACGACTTGAACCAAGCTTCCGCCGGGGCGAGTTCGGGTGCGGAGGGGTGAGTCGGCATGACCTACAGCTCTCGTTCTAGTTGGTTCAGGAATTGAGGGGTGTCCTCGGGAGGTAGCGCCGAGGCGGTCATCGTGTCGAAGCGGCGCACGAACCTGTCCACTTCACGGCGCTTCTCCGATGTGTGGGTCGCACCCCAGGCGCTGTCGATCTGCACCCTCGGAGGGAGGCCGTCGCCGAGATCCAGGATCGCGAAGTCGTTCGCGGAGCGATAACCGGCCCGGAACGGTAGCACCTGGATGGTGATGTGATCCCACGAGTTCATTTTCACCAGCTTCTCGAACTGTTCGCGCATCACATCCGCGCCTCCAATCGGGTACCGCAGCGCGGCTTCGCCGAGGATGACGCGGAGTCTGACCGGGTCGTCCCGGGTGAGTACCTCCTGGCGCTTCATCCGCAACTCCACGCTACTGCGGACGAATTCGGAAGTGGTCTCCTCGACGGGCTTGTGAAGTTCGAGCAGGGTCTCCGCATAGCGCCTGGTCTGGAGTAGTCCGTAGATCAGTGTCGGGTGGTACGCCCGCATGCTCCGCGCCTCGGGCTCCAGCCCGACGAAGCCAGGCATCCCGGCCGGCATGAGCCCGCGGAACTGGGTCAGCCAATCCTGGTGGCCGGACTCCCGGTTGAGGGCGATCAGCGCCTCGATGACGGCCTCGTCGGTGACCCCGTACTTGTCCAGGAGCTTCCGCAGATCGCCGACGTTGCGGAAGTTCAGCGCGCCCGTCTCGATCCGCAGCAAGGACGCCTCGGAGATACGCAGCCCCTGCACTGCTTGCTTTCGAGTGAACCCGCCTCCACGGTCCCCGAGACCGCAGCCCTCCCTTAACTGGCGCAGCTGCAGCCCAAGTTCAAGCCGCTGTCCTGTGCGTCCGCGTTTGGCCGCCATGTGCGTCGCTCCTGTGCCCCTGTACGTGTGACCACGTGCTGTGCGCCGAGTGTCGCACCCCGTGTGCGGCCCGCGCAGCTCGATGTGCAGATACCGGCATATTCCACTTTCGGCTTCCGTGAAATTTCAGGGGAGTTTCGATTGCAGCCCACTGCACAGCCTCGTCACCGTAGATGGGCAACCCAAGTCCGAAAGGCGCCCCCCATGTCTGACCCGCAATCCCTCCTCACCCACGACTGGACCATGGGCTACCCCATGACAGTCCGTAGCGTCCGCCTCGCACGCCTGCACGTCCGCCGCCGCCTCACCATGTGGAACTGGCCCGGCGACATCGAGGACGCCGTTCTGGTCGCCTCCGAACTCGTCGCCAATGCCGTCGTGCACGGCAGAATCCCCGGCCACGAACTGCGCCTGCGCATCGTCGAGTTGGACGATGGAGCCCTGTCCATCGAGGTGTCCGACCCCGTGCTCGCATTCCCCGAGGTCAAGCCCCGCACGCTCAGTGAACGAGGGCGTGGACTGACCGTCGTACAGCAACTCACCGACTCTCTCGACTGGTTCCTGCGGGCTGGCGTCGGCAAAACCGTCCGCGCCCGCCTGAACACACCCAACGGCTGAAACGCGCCCAACCACCCCGACCCTGTCAACCTCCGGTCAAGCCGCCGTGTCCCTCCCCCCGACTGTCAGGAGCAACCGGAACAAGGGGGAATGGCATGTCAGCCAACAAGGGGCCGGTCAACAAGAGGCTGGTCGGGATGGCCGCGGCGATCGCCGTCGCGGCAGGCACGTTCGCGGCGCCCGCAGTCGCCGCACCGGCGGAACGGGGTGGGGGACACGAGGCCATTCGCAAGGCCATGAACGCCACCGTCAAGGATGGCATACCCGGTGTGGCCCTTCAGGCCAAGGACCGGCACGGGGTCTGGAAGGCGACCGCGGGGGTCGGCAACCTCAAGACGAAGCAGCCGCGCAGCGCCCACGACAACTTCCGCGCCGGCAGCATCACGAAGACCTTCATCGCGACCGTCATGCTCCAACTCGCCGCCGAAGAACGGCTCTCGCTCGACGACACCGTCGACAAGTGGCTGCCCGGAGTCGTCCGAGGCAACGGCCACGACGGCCGGAAGATCACCCTCCGCCAACTCCTCAACCACACCAGCGGCATCTTCAACTACACCGACGACGAGTACCTCCAGAGCGAGATCTTCCTCCCGGAGAATTTCTTCAAGAACAAGTACCGCACCTGGACCCCGAACGAGATCGTCAACATCGCCATGGGCCACCAGCCCGAGTTCGCCCCGGGTACCGCCTGGGGCTACTCCAACACCAACTACACCCTCGCCGGGATGGTCATCCAGAAGGTCACCGGCAACTCGTACGGCGACGAGGTCCGCGCACGCGTCATCGAGCCGCTCGGCCTGCACGGCACGTACATGCCGGGTACGGACCACCGCGTCCCCCAGCCCAGCAGCCGCGCCTACTCGCAGCTCGCCGAGAACACCACCGGCAAGATCTACGACGTCACGGAGTTCAACCCCTCCGCCGCCAACTCCGCGGGCGAGATCATCTCCAACCCCGGTGACCTGAACCGCTTCTACTCGGCGCTCATGCGCGGCAAGGTCCTGCCCGCGAAGCAACTCGCCGAGATGAAGACGACCGTCTCCGCCGAGATGGTGGACGGGCGCTACGGCCTCGGGCTCATCGAGAACGAGCTGAGCTGCGGGGTCACGATCTGGGGTCACAGCGGCGGCATCCACGGCTCCAGCTCCTTCGCGGGCACCACGGCCGACGGCAAGCACTCCCTCGCCTTCAACTTCAACGGCGACTGGAGCGGAGACCCGGTGAAGGTCGTCGAGGCGGAGTACTGCGGCAAGAAGTAGCGCCGACGAGCCATGAGAAGGCATTAATCACACAAAGGCCGAAAAACTCCTAACCACCACAATCCTCGCAACCTTCCGACCATTCACCCCGTCACACCTCCTGAGCAGCAAGAACGGCAAGGGAGTACGACATGTCAACGCACAAGGGGCTGGTCGGAATCGCCGCAGCGGTCGCCGTCGCGGCGGGAGCGCTCACCGCGCCCACCGCCGTGGCGGCGCCCACCGAACGACAGGCCCGCACCGAACGACAGGCCAACACCCACGACGCCACCCGCAAGGCCATGGACGAGGTGGTCAAGTCCGGCGTCACGGGTGTCGTCGTCGAGGTCGCGGACGGCCAGGGTGTCTGGAAGGCGACCGCCGGGGTCGGCAACCTCAAGACCAAGCAGCCGCGCAACGCCGATGACCGGTACCGCGCCGGCAGCATCACGAAGACCTTCATCGCGACCGTCCTGCTCCAACTGGAGGCCGAGGGACGGCTCTCGCTCGACGACACCGTCGACAAATGGTTGCCCGGAGTCGTGCACGGCAACGGCCACGACGGACGGAAGATCACCGTACGCCAACTCCTCAACCACACCAGCGGCATCTTCGACTACACGGACGACCTCGCCTTCCAACTGGCGATCTTCCTGCCGCAGACCTTCGCCGAGAACCGCTACCGCACCTGGACCCCGGCCGAACTCATGACGATCGCCATGAGCCACAAGCCGTCCTTCGCGCCGGGCACCTCCTGGTCCTACTCCAACACCAACTACCTGCTCGCCGGCATGGTCATCAACAAGGTGACCGGCAAGTCGTACGGCGACGAGGTCCGCGCACGTGTCATCGAGCCGCTCGGCCTGCACGGCACGTACATGCCGGGTACGGACCCCGGCGTCCCGCAGCCCAGCAGCCGGGCCTACTCGAAGTTCGACCTGCCCGGCGGCAGGATCTACGACGTCACCGAGATGAACCCCTCCTGGGCCAACTCCGCGGGCGAGATCATCTCCACCGCCGGTGACCTCAACCGCTTCTCCTCGGCGCTGCTGCGCGGCAAGCTCCTGCCCGCCGCCCAACTCGCCGAGATGAAGGCCACGTTCCCGGCCCCACTGGTCGGAGGCGACTACGGCCTCGGCATCTTCGTACGCAAGCTCACCTGTGGCGTCGAGATCTGGGGTCACAGCGGCGGCCTCCACGGCTCCAACTCCGAGGCGGTCACCACGGCCGACGGCAAGCACTCCCTCGCCCTCAACTTCAACGACGACTGGGGAGTCGGCAGCACGAAGATCATCGAAGCGGAGTTCTGTGGAAGCTGACCCAGGAACCCGACCACACGAGGAGGGGCCCCCGGTCACCCGGAGACCCCTCCTCTCCCCTCCTGGTTCTGCCCGGTCCGTCACTACCGGGGCAGCACCACGACGTACGCCGCCGGCTCGCGGTCCCCCGACGCCATAAGAGCCGTACGTACGACAGTTGCCTGCTGTTCGATCGCCTCGCGGAGCTTGCGCGGGGTGATGTGGACGACCGTGATGCCCAGTCGCTCCAGGTGCTCGCGCTTGCGGGCGTACTCCGACCACAGCGCATCGTCCTCCTCGCGGTGGCCCGGGCGCGGGGCGCGGGTGTCCAGCTCGACCGCCACCGCGTGGTCGGGCCAGTAGGCGTCGAGGCCGCCGAGGCACGGGCCGCCGGGCAGGCGCAGGTCGACGTTCCAGACCGGGTCCGGGAGGCCGTGCTCGCGGACCATCCGGTAGAGGCGGTCCTCCGCGATCGCCCGGCCTTCGGCGAGGAGGGAGTCGACCGCGTCCACGACATGCGGTCGGCTCAGCAGCCGGGCCTGGTTCAACTCCCGTACCACCGAAGCCGGTTCACAGTGCCCGCCGCGCACCGCGTCGGTCAGCAGCCGGCGTACGGCGCCCGCGTCCGTGAGTCCGGCCACCGCGTCGGCGAGGGCGCGGGCGACCGGCGCGACCGGGAGCCCCTCGATCACCTCGGGTGTCGGCATGGCCGAGGTGCGGAGGATGCGGACGCAGCCCGTCGAGCGGAGGCGGCGCAGCCGGGGGACCAGGACGTCGAAGGCGTCGAGGGAGAGGAGTGGCGGTGCGGACGAGAAGCCGTGCAGGGCGAGTGCGGCCAGGCCGGTGATCACGGCCTCGGTGTAGATCGGACGCCCGCGCTCGCGGTACGGCTCCTCGCAGTCCGGCTGGACCGGGACCCCCGTCGTCGCCGCCCGCTCCTTCGCCGCGTACAGCAGTACCGCGTGCAGCCGCTCCTCGCTGGTGGGCGGCGCCGGGTGCAGCAGGAACACGCCCGGCAGGAGCCGCTGCCAGGGTCCGCCGGGCCGGCACTGCTCGTTCGCCTCGGCGGCCGTGACGCCGTGCGCCCGCAGCTGGGCGGCGGTCAGTACACGGCGCTGTACGTGTGACAGGTGGCGGAGGGGGCGGGGGCTCGGGGAGAGCGGGGTGTTGTGGGTCATGACTCCGGCTTTCCCGTGTCCGATCCGTCCCCTAACCGCTGTTACACGCCCGTCGACAATTCCGGACAAGCTCGCCCTAAAGTGCAAGCGTTCGAGTGCCGAAAGGCGCTGGTCCATCCGGGGGTTACGGGGACGAGTGACCGGGTTCGGTAACGGTGGGATCGGTGGGGCCTGAGAGGTCCATGCCAGGTGGCCAGTGGCGGATCAGGGTGCCGGCGCC
Source organism: Streptomyces sp. GQFP (assembly GCF_021545335.1). Lineage (GTDB taxonomy): Bacteria > Actinomycetota > Actinomycetes > Streptomycetales > Streptomycetaceae > Streptomyces. The sequence continues at coordinate 7,461,391 of NZ_CP089312.1, forward strand.
GTGCAGGGCGTCGGCGAGGCGGCCCTCGGCGGTCGGGTGCGCCGGTCTGGTGCGGTACAGGTCGTCGAGTTCGAGAATGGCGCGGGCCAGGATCTCGAAGTCCCGCAGGATCGTCTCGAGTTGGGGCAACGCCGTGTCACCGCGCCGGGCGGCCAGTACGGCGGCGTTCCACTGGGCCCGCTCCAGCTTCCGCTCCAGTTCGTGCCGGTCGGGCAACTGTCCGCCGCCGAACAAGTCCCCCCGCACGGCACGGGTTTCGAGGATCGCCCGGGAGGCGTGGAGCATCCGCTGCACCAGCCGGCCCGCATGGCTGTCGAGGTCCCGCATGGTCACGTAGTGATGGCGCATCCGCCGTACGACCGTGGCGCTCGACGCCACTCCCCAGCGAACGGGTCTGCCGAGGTGGGGAGTTGGGTCGTTCCAGTAGGGCGCGGAGTCGAAGGCGGCCGGGCGCCGATAGGTGAGCCGGTGTAAATGCCGCCACTTCTCGTACGGCAACTCCGGGTCCAGTAAGACGGGTTGGGTCGGACGGTGCGCGTGGTCCGGCGGATAGCGCTGGACGAGCGTGCCGATCGCCGTCGAACCGGCGGTGGCCGGGGAGGGCGGTAAGCCGCCCTCCCCGGCCACCGCGACCTCCACCGCGTCCCCGGTGTTCCCGGCGTCCTCGTCCAGCCTTGGCAGCACTTCCGTGGTTAACACATTTGCCGCCACCGCGAGTTCGCGTGCCCTTGCCGCGTCCGGATGTGCGGACGCCATCAGCAGCAGTGCCCCCGTGATACGCCGTAGTCCGCGCACCAACTCGTCCACGCGCGCGTCGACTTCGGACTCGAACACTTCGACTTCCCCCCTTGCAGGACCTTCACTTCTTTCTCGACATCACCGTCCCCGGCACCCCAGGGGCACACCTGCTCCAGGGGTGCCTTCTCAAACCACCAATTTGTTCGGTCATAGCACTGCTGTCTCATCGCACGCCTGTGCGCGCAGCGCCCGCGCCAGATCGTCCCGAGCTTCCAGGACCAGACGCCGCAGAGCAGGCGCCGCGTCCGCCCGGTTCGCCAGCCACTCGTCCGTCGCCGCCAGCGTCCCCGGCGAGTCCTGGAGGGACGGGAACAGGCCCCGTACGACATCCATGCCGATCTGGATCGAACGGTCGGCCCAGATCCGCTCGATCACCGCGAAGTACCTCTCCGCGTACGGCGCGAGCAGCTCCCGCTGTGAGCCCTGGACGAAGCCCGAGATGGTGGCCTCGACGAGGGCGTTGGAGAGGGAGTCCGACTCGACGACCTGCGCCCAGGCCTGCGCCTTGACGGCGGCCGAGGGGCGGGCGGCGAGGCAGCGGACCTGGTGGCGCTTGCCGGACGCCGTGTCGTCGCGGGCGAGTTCGGCGCCGAGCGTCTTCTCGTCGGCGACGCCGTGCGAGGTCAGCGGTTCCAGGAACGCCCACCGCACCTCCTGGTCGACGTCCAGGCCGTCGATCTTCGCCGTGCCCTCCAACAGCCCCTGGAGCAGCTGGAGATCGGCCTCGCTGGAGGCCACGGCCGCGAAGAAGCGGGCCCAGGTCAGCTGGTGCTGGCTCCCCGGTTCGGCGAGCCGTAGTTCCTTCAACGCGCCCTCGGCGAGCAGGCGTTCACCCATCTCCCGCCAGTCGGGGGCCGCGTAGTGGGTGAGCGCGGTGCCCGCCCAGGCGTGCAGCATCTGGAGGACGCCGATGTCCGACTCGCGCCCCGCGAACCGCAGCACCAGGTCGATGAAGTCCCGGGCCGGCATCAGCGCGTCCCGCGTGAGGTTCCACAGCGCGGACCAGCACAGGGCGCGGGCGAGCGGGTCGGTGAGGTCACCGAGCTGCGCGCGGAGCGTGTCCAACGAGCCCTCGTCGAACCGGATCTTGCAGTACGTCAGGTCGTCGTCGTTGACGAGCACCAGCTCGGGGGCGTCGCTCCCGGCCAGCTCCCCGATGACCGTGCGGGGCCCGTCGACATCGACCTCGGCACGCGCGTACCGCTCCAACGCCCCTTCCGCGGAACGCCGGTAGAGCCCGACGGCCACCCGGTGCGGCCGGAGTTCAGGATGCGACTCGGCGGCCTCCTGGAGCACGGCCAGCTCGGTGATCAGCCCGTCCGCGCTCAACAGCACCTGCGGGGTGAGGGAGTTGACCCCGGCGGTCTGCAGCCAGGCACGCGACCAGGAGGCCAGGTCCCGCCCGCTGGTCTCCTCCAGCGCCGACAGCAGATCGCCGAGGCGCGTGTTGCCGTACGCGTGCCGCTTGAAGTACCGCCGCGCGCCTTCGAGGAACGCGTCCCGTCCGACGTACGCCACCAACTGCTTGAGTACGGAGGCGCCCTTGGCGTAGGTGATGCCGTCGAAGTTGAGCTTGGCGTCCTCCAGGTCACGGATGTCGGCCGTGATGGGGTGCGTGGAGGGGAGCTGGTCGGCGCGGTAGGCCCAGGACTTGCGGTTGTTGGCGAAGGTGACCCAGCCGTTGGTGAAACGGGTCGCCTCGACGAGCGAGAAGGCGCCCATGAAGTCGGCGAAGGACTCCTTGAGCCAGAGGTCGTCCCACCACTCCATGGTGACGAGGTCGCCGAACCACATGTGGGCCATCTCGTGCAGGATGACGTTCGTGCGCCGCTCGTACGCGGCCTGTGTCACCTTCCCCCGGAAGATGAACTCCTCGCGGAAGGTGACGAGTCCCGGGTTCTCCATCGCGCCGAGGTTGTACTCGGGCACGAACGCCTGGTCGTACTTCCCGAAGGGGTACGGGTAGTCGAAGTGGTCGTGGAAGAAGTCCAGCCCCTGCTTGGTGACGAGGAAGACGTCGTCGGAGTCGAAGTAGGGGGCGAGACCCTTGCGGCACATGGCACCGAGGGGGATGTCGAGGGTCGTACCGTCGGCGAACGTACGCGAGTACGAGTCGGTGACGTAGTGATAGGGGCCCGCGAGGATGGCGGTGATGTAGGTGGAGATCGGCTTGGTCTCACCGAACCGCCACACACCGTCGACCAGTTCCCCGAGCCCGTTGCTCCAGGCGACCCAGCCCTCCGGGGCGCGCACCTCGAACCGGAAGGGGGCCTTCAGGTCGGGCTGCTCGAAGTTGGCGAAGACACGACGCGAGTCGGCGGGCTCGTACTGCGTGTACAGATACACCTCGCCGTCCTCGGGGTCGACGAAGCGGTGCAGGCCCTCGCCGGTGCGGGAGTAGGCGCACTGGGCGTCGACCACCAGCTCGTTCTCGGCGGCGAGATCCTCCAGCAGGACGCGCGTGCCGTCGAAGACGGCCCCCGGGTCGAGATCCCGCCCGTTGAGCGAGACGGCCGTGACACCGGGCGCGACAAGATCGGCGAAACTGGCGGCACCGGGCTCGGCACACCGGAACCGAATGGTGGTCACGGACCGAAAAGTCCGAGGCCCACCGCCACTACCACCAGCGTCCCCCACGGCGGACCGCACATCGAGGAACACCTCGTACCCGTCGACGGACAGCAGGGCGGCCCGCTCCCGGGCCTCGTCGCGGGACAGATTCTCACCGGGCACCGAGCACTCCCTCGATTGTCATCAGTACGGCCGACCAGCACCGATCCTGCCACGCACCACTGACACCGGACACCCGGGAATGCGACGGTGGCGGGGATACGTTCCTTCTTCGAAGCCCCCCTTTACCTAGGAGACCCATGTCCGAGACGAGCTCGACCAAGACCCCCGTCGACTTCTGGTTCGACCCGCTCTGTCCCTGGGCCTGGATGACCTCCCGGTGGGTCCTGGAGGTGGAGAAGGTCCGTGACATCGAGGTCCGCTGGCACATCATGAGCCTGGCGGTGCTCAACGAGGAGCGGCTCGACGAGTTGCCCGAGGAGTACCGCGAGATGCTCGCGGTGAAGGCATGGCTGGGCGTACGGGTCGTGACGGCGGCCTGGCAGAAGCACGGCGCCGACGTCGTCGGCCCCCTCTACACGGTCCTGGGCACGCGTATCCACAACAACGAGGAGGGCCTGACCCTGGAGTCCATCGCGGGCGCCCTCGCCGACGTCGGCCTCCCCGCCGACCTGATCGACTACGCCGAGCAGAAGGACTTCGAGTTCGACGCCGAGCTGCGCGCCTCCCACAAGGAGGGCATCACCAAGGTTGGCCAGGACGTCGGCACCCCGGTGATCGCGGTCCCCGGCGCCGACGGCGAGCAGATCGCCTTCTTCGGCCCGGTCGTCACCCCGGCCCCGAAGGGCGAGGAGGCCGCCAAGCTGTGGGACGGCACCCTCCTGGTCGCCTCGGTCCCCGGCTTCTACGAGATCAAGCGCACCCGCACGAAGGGCCCGGACTTCAGCAACCTCTGAGGCCCCGGCCACTATGGGGGAGGCCCCCGCGAGTCACGTCCTCGCGGGGGCCTCCCGTCATTCCGCCTGCCGGTGAAGGTTGAGAAGACGATCACGAGGCAGGACGCTTCACAGCCGTCGGCGCGGTCAGGGCGCCAACAGCAGCACATCCGTACGGGACTTGGCGGCCGCGTAACGCTTCGCCACGTCCTGCCAGTTGACGACGGCCCACATGGCGTCGATGAAGTCGACCTTCTGGTTCCGGTACTGGAGGTAGAAGGCGTGCTCCCAGGCGTCGAAGACCAGGATCGGGGTCGAGCCCTGGCCGGCGTTGCCCTGGTGGTCGTAGACCTGCTCGACGATCAGACGGCCGGAGAGCGGCTCGTAGGCGAGGACGCCCCAGCCCGAGCCCTGCGTGGTCGCGGCGGCCTTGGTGAGCTGCGCCTTGAAGCCGGCGAACGACCCGAACGACTCGGCGATCGCGTCCGCGAGGTCACCGACACCGTCGGCGGCGAGCGGCTCACCGCCGCCCTCACCGGTCATGTTGTGCCAGTAAATGGAGTGCAGGATGTGCCCGGAGAGGTGAAAGGCGAGGTTCTTCTCCAGACCGTTGACTGAGCCCCACGACTCCTTGTCGCGAGCCTCCGCGAGCTGCTCAAGCGTGTCGTTCGCACCCTTCACATACGCCGCGTGGTGCTTGTCGTGATGCAGCTCGATGATCTCGGGGCTGATCACGGGCGCGAGCGCGGAGTAGTCGTACGGCAGCTCGGGAAGCGTGTACACGGGCATGCGGGGTCCCCTCGACCTCTTATTGCACATAGCTTGCAACTGCACGCTAGCAACAAAAAGACCCTCGTGCGCGTCGCACGAGGGTCTTTTTGTTGCTGACGAGGGCAGGCCTAGGCGGCGACCGAGGTGTAGTGCGAGGCGTCCCCGGTGATCGAGTAGCTCTCCTTGCCCTCGATGCCCACGGGGATGTCACCGGCGATGGTCACGCGGTGCAGACGGCGGGGCTGTCCGTCGTAGTTGTCGATGGCGTAGTGCTGGGTGATGCGGTTGTCGAAGAGGACCAGCTGGTTGGGGGACCAGCGGTGGCGCAGGACGTTCTCCGGGCGGGTGACGTACGCCTGGAGGATGTCCAGGATCTTGCGGGACTCGCCCACCGACAGGCCGACGATCCGCTGCGCGAACCCGCCGATGAACAGGCCGCGTTCGCCGGTCAGCGGGTGGACACGGACCACCGGGTGCGCGGTGCGGAAGCCGATGGATGTGAACTGGGCGCGCTGGGCGGCCTGTTGCTCGTCCAGCTCCTCGTCCGGGACGGCGTAGTCGTAGTCGTTGGTGTGCTCGGCCCACAGATTGTCGGCCAACTGCCGCAGCGGCTCGGGCAGATCCCGATACGCGGCCGCCGAACTGGCGATCAGCGTCTCGCCACCGTACGGCGGGATCGTGATGCTGCGCAGGGTGCTGGCCTGCGGCGGGTTGAGGACGAAGGTGACATCGGTGTGCCAGTGGTTGGCGGCTCGGCCGCGCTCACTGTCGACCGGCAGCACGTTCGGGGCGCCGTCGACGGCCGACACGGTGGGGTGGGCGGTGGTGAGGTCGCCGAAGTGACGGACGAAGGCCTGCTGCCCCTCGTCGTCCAGATCGACCTCGTCGAAGACCAGCGCCTTGTGGACGTTGAGGGCCTCGCGGATCGCGGAGATCTGCTCCTCGTCGAGGGGCTTGGCGATGTCCACACCGGACACCCGGGCGCCGATGTTGGCGGTGACCTTCTGGATTTCAATGCCGGACATGTGCGGGTTCCTTCCAGAGATGGGTCGGTCAGACGAGAGCGGGCTTGGCGGAGTACTGGGTGTACTGGTTGGCGGGGCGCGGGAGGCCGTACCTCTCGCGCAGGGTCCGGCGCGGCCCGTATTCCGTACGGAGCAGACCTCGGGCGCGCAGGATCGGGATGACGTGGTCGACGAAGGCGTCGAGGCCGGACGGCAGGACCGCGGGCATGATGTTGAACCCGTCGGCGGCACCGCGCGTGAACCAGGTCTCGATCTCGTCGGCGACCTGCTCGGGCGTACCGGCGAAGGTGAGATGCCCGCGGCCCCCGCCGAGCCGCCCGATGAGCTGCCGCACGGTCAGCCGCTCGCGCCGGGCCAGCTCGACGACGAGCGTGTAGCGGCTCTTGGCACCTTCGATGGCACTCTCGGGAGGCAGATCGGTGGGAAGTAGGCCATCCAACTCCAGTGTCCCGGCGGGCAGTTGGAGAAGCCCTTCCAGCCGCTCCACACCATGCGCGTACACGATGTGGTCTTCCAGGACCTGCTCGGCCGCCAGCGCCCCGGCCTCCGTGCCGCCCAGCACCGGAACGATCCCGGGCAGCACCTTGATGTGGTCGGGGTCCCGACCGGCCGCCGCCGTACGGGACTTGAGGTCGGCGTAGAAGGCCTGCGCGTCCTCGATGGTCTGCTGGGCGGTGAACACGGCCTCCGCGTACCGCGCGGCGAACCCCTTCCCGTCCTCACTCGACCCGGCTTGCACGAGCAGCGGATAACCCTGGGGCGCACGCGGCACGTTGAGACCGCCCTCGACGCTGAAGTACTTCCCCTTGTGCCGGGGCGGATGGACCTTCGAGTCGTCACCCCAGACCCCAGCGGCCTTGTCGGCGACGATCGCGTCGTCCTCCCAGCTGTCCCAGAGCTTGCCCGCCACATCGAGGAACTCGGCGGCACGGGCGTACCGCTCGGCGTGCGCGGGCTCGGCGTCGAGCCCGAAGTTGCGGGCGGCCTCGGCACCGGCGGTGGTGACGATGTTCCAGCCCGCCCGGCCCCCGCTGATGATGTCGAGGGAGGCGAACTTCCGGGCCAGGTTGTAGGGCGAGTTGTAGGAGGTGGAGGCGGTGGCGATCAGCCCGATGTAGGTGGTCGCCGTGGCGAGGGCGGTGAGGAGAGTGAGCGGCTCCAGAGCACCGGCCGGCCGCTGGGCGATATTGCCCCACAACTGCGGACTGTCGGCGAGAAAGAGCGAGTCGAAGGTGCCGCGTTCGGCGATCCGCGCGAGCCGTATGTAGTGATCCAGCTCGACATGGGCGTAGGGATCACTCTCGGGCAGCCGCCAGGAGGCTTCGTGGTGCCCGGTACTCATGAGGAAGGCGTTGAGGTGGAGTTGACGGGTTGTCATGGGTGTCCCTTTGCTTCGGACATGTGCGGGGGAGGACTTTCGAACGCCGGCCGGGCTTGATCTTTCAGCCCGTCCGGCGTTTGAGGACGAGCGCGTTCAGCGCGATAGGGGGGTCTGGGGGCGCAGCCCCCAGGAACGGGATGGGACGGGTAGGGGCGGCGGGGGCGAGAAAAATCCCCTCACCGAACGTCCGACGTCACCCCCAACGCCCCCAGCAACACCCCCCGGTACTCCTCTCGAGCCCGCTCCGGATCGATGACCAGATCGACCCCGATCCGCCCCTCCTCCAGCACCAGCACCCGATCCGCCAACACAATCGCCTCATCCACGTCATGCGTCACCAACAGCACCGACGGCTGATGCCTACGCCACAACTCCCGAAGCAACGCATGCATCTTGATCCGCGTCAGCGCGTCCAACGCCCCGAACGGCTCATCGGCAAGCAGCAGTTCGGGCTCCCGCACCAACGACCGTGCCAGCGCGGCCCGTTGAGCCTCGCCGCCCGACAGCGCACTGGGCCAGGCACGCTCCCGCCCTTTCAGACCCACCTCGGCAAGAGCCTCCCGCCCCTTCTCGGCGGCCTCCTTGCCCTCCAGACCCAGCAGTACGTTGTCCAGCACCCGCCGCCACGGCAGCAGCCGCGCGTCCTGGAAGACCACCGACACCCGCTCGGGGGCGGTGAGCCGACCACTGCCCTCGACCTCGTGATCGAGCCCCGCGACCGCCCGAAGCAAGGTGCTCTTGCCGGAGCCGCTGTGCCCGAGCAGGGCGACGAACTGCCCGGCGGGGATGTCGAGATCGATACCGTCGAGCACGGTCCGCCCGTCGAACGACCGGGTCAGCCCCCGGAGTTGGACGGCGGGCCGGGGCAGGGTCAGTTGCTCAGCGTGCGTCGCCATGACAGCACCCTCCGTTCGATGAGACGGACCGCGCTGTCGGAGGCCAGGCCGAAGATGCCGTAGATGGCCAGGCCGACGAGGATGACGTCGCTCTGGCCGTAGTTCTGGGCCTGGAACATCATGTAGCCGAGTCCGTTGGTGGCGTTGATCTGCTCCAGGACGACCAGCCCCAGCCAGGAACCGGTCACCCCGAGCCTGAGGCCCACGAAGAAGCCGGGCAGCGCGCCGGGGACGACGATCTGTCGGACGAACTGGAGCCTCGACAGCCCCTGCACCTCGGCGAGTTCGACGAACCTGCTGTCGATGCCGGACAGCGCGGAATGCGTGTTGAGGTAGATCGGGATGTAGACGACGATGGCGATGATCGCGACCTTGAACGTCTCGCCGATGCCCAGCCAGAGGATGAACAGCGGGATCAGACCGAGGGTCGGGATCGCCCGGTTGAGCTGGACCGTCCCGTCGATCAGCGCCTCGCCGACCCGGCTGAGACCCGAGGCCAGAGCGAGGACGATGCCGGCGGTCAGCCCTATCGCGAAGCCGGAGGCGGCCCGCCGCAGCGAGGTCAGGATGTCGGTCGGCAAGGTCCCGTCGGTCCACAGATGGACGCCGGTCTCCAGCACGGTCCAGGGCGCCGGGATCGCGGCCGGGTCGAGCTGACCGGCGGCGGAGGCGGCGGCCCACAGGCCGAGGACGAGGGCAGGCCCGATGACCTGGACGGCGGGCAGCCGCCTGCCGGGGGAGAGCCGCCGGCGCCGCCGGACCTGGCCGAGTTCCTCGCCACCGCCGACAGACACGGCTGCGATCGTGGACGCGGACGTAGATGCGGACGTAGACGTAGACGTAGACGTAGACGTAGACGTGGATGTGGTCACGGCGGTCACCTCCGGTACTCCGCAGTCACGGACTTCGCCGCGATGCCCTCGAAGCGATGGTCGAAGAGCGAACCCACGTCGAACTTCTTCACGAAGCCGCCCTCCGCGAGTAGATCCGCGGTCTCCTGCTCCCACTTGATCGCCTCGTCCCAACTCGGCGGGAACAACGGCTTGTTGGCGAGCGCCGTGATCGCCTGCGCCTGGGCGAGGGTCAGGTTCTGCGTCTTGACGTAGAACTCCTCGTTCCAGGCGTCCGGGTTCTCGTACGCCCACACCTGGCCCTTGGCCCAGTACGGGATGTAGGCGGCGATCGCGGCGGCCTTCGCCGAGTCGTTCAGCACGGAGACCGGCGCCCACAGCAGGTTGAGCAGGTCGACGACGTCCGTCTCGATGGCCCGGGCACCCTTGGCGCCGTACTGCGCCAGGTACGCGGGCGCCTGGCTGTTGCCCAGCGGAGCGACGTCCACCTGGCCCGACTGCAGCGCGGTGAAGAACTGGTTGCTGGTCAGCGGAACGAGCTGGACCTCGTCGTAGGCGAGCCCGGCCTGCTTCAACGCCCGCAGGAGCACGACACCCTGGGCCTGCCCCTGTGAGAAGGCGAGCTTCTTGCCCTTGAAGTCGGCGACCGACCTGATGTCGCTGCCGGGCTTGGTCGCGAAGAGATAGTTCGGCTTGCGGGTGACGTTGATCGCGACGATTTTCGCGTCGTATCCCTGGTAGTGCGCCTGGATCGGCGGAATACCCGCATTGTTGGCGACATCGAGAGAACCCGCACGGAATGCGTTGATGACATCGGGACCGGCGCCGATGTTCGCCCAAGTCGACACCTTGAAGGGCAGGTCGCCCAACTTGGCGAGCTTGAACTGGAGTTGCTGGACGTTCAGATACGAGGAGATCTTCAGACTCGTACCGGCCGGGACCTTTTCGGCGAGCGCGGCGGTCGAGGCACCCTTGGCGCTGGCTGCGGCACTGCTGTCGGCGCAGCCGCTCAGCCCGGCGACACCGGCCGCGGCGCCGAGGAGAGAGGAGAGGAACAGTCGCCGGTCGAGTCCGGACGTACGGGAATAGGGCATGGGAGGACTCCCTGAATCAATGCCGAGGCAGTGCGGAACAAACGCAGGAGAAAGGCGTGGCGAGAAAAATCACGCAGCAGAAATGAGCGCGTCACACGGGGCAACGAGTCAGCAACAAAGGGTGCGACAGTGCAGGTGAGGGCTCATGAAATGATGCTCGCGGGTATGCGGAACCCCTGTCAACATTCGGAGTTTCTGAATTAAATAGCCACAGGTGAAGCGGCATCAGGTGAAGCGGCCAGCGGATCCCGGTACAGCACATCGAGCGCCACCGAACCGCCCGCCACCGCGAGCACCGAATCCGGGAAACTCGTCGGCACGACAGAGGCCGCACGGTCGGCGCCGACCCCTTCGCGCAGCGCGGCGAGGCAGTCCTCGCGGTAGATGGTCCCGACCTCGGTCACGACCACCGTCTCCGGATTCAGCACATCGAGCAGCAGCCGCGCCGCCCGCCCCACGGCACCCGCCCGCCGCACCAGCAGCTCGACGGCATCCGGGTCGCCCGCAGCCGCCGCCGCGACCACGTGCATGGGGTTCGTGCCCTCGACGACGCCCGCCTCCCGCGCCCGCCGGCACAGCGTCCGCTCGCTCAACTCGGCCTGCAGGCAGCCCGTACGACCGCAGTCGCAGACCTCCGTACCGCCCGGCACCGGCAGATGGGCGATGGCGCCCGACTGGGAACGCGGACCGTGGTGCACCTCGTCGTTGGTCGCGAACGCCGCGTCGACCACGTTGCCGACGAACAGATGCAGCACGCTCCCGCTGCCCCGCGCCGGCCCGAACAGCCGCTCCCCGTTGACCAACGCCCGCGCATGCCCGTCCACATGGACCGGCAGCCCGGTACGGGCCCCGAGCGCCTCCCGCACGGCCACGTCCCGCCAGCCCAGCATCGGGTGCTCGACGACGGTCCCGGACTCCCGGTCCACCCAGCCGCCGACGGCCACGCCGACCCCGAGGGCCCGGCAGGCGGGGGCGCCGTCCAGCAGCGCCCGCAGCCCCTCGGCGGCCCGCGCGAGCACCCACCCGGGGTCGGTGCGCTCGTGCTTCAACTCCCGCTGGGCCACCACCCGTCCGCGCAGATCGAGCAGCGCGACCGTCGTGTACGGCACGGCCACATGAACTCCGCCCACGACGAACCGGGAGTTGTCCAGGTCGACGGGGACGTGCGGACGCCCCACCCCGTTCGACCGCCGGGGCGCGGACTCCTCACGGATCAGGCCGAGTTCGGCGAACCGCGCGCAGTAGTCCGTCACCGACGCGGGCGACAGTCCCGTCAGCCGGGCGATGGTGCTGCGCGCGACCGGACCGTGTTCCAGAACGGACCGCAGGACGACACTCGCGCTGGTCCGGCGCCGGTCGGGATCGGCGGCGCGAGGTATGCGGGAAGAAGGGGAGGGAGAGGTAAGGGTGGGTGCCGCGGCACGGGGCATGGCGATCATCCTCGGGGAACGGGTCCGACACTGCGCCGTCTCGTGAGGACTCGGGGAGTCGTGAAGACTCAGGGAGTCCTGTGGAGCGAGGCGCGCCGGAGCCGCCTCACCCGGGGCGGCGACAGGTGGCCGTGCCCACGCGTCGCAGGTCGACATAGCGACGCGACGAGAAGTACCGGGACTGGGCGACCATGCGCACGAAGCTAGCAAAACGGTCCGCCGCTGCCCAGATGGCGACCAGCGGGCGAGACGGCACATGTCCAGGCGGCTGCCGGGATTGGCGGAACCCTACAGAAGCCACCCCGCACATCCCCGTAGCCCGAACCACTCCACCTCAGTGACCGGCATCACCCCGTACCGGGTGTAACCCCCACCGTTTGTCCAGAGCCCACCAAGCCGCCGTCGCCCCCTTTGTCGAGCGCTGACGGTGATCGGCCCGAGGACGCTGGGATAGCGTCAAGACGTCCCTTGCCGCTCACCCACACCCCCGCGGAGTCCCCATGGCAACCGCCGTCGCACCCGCCCGCCCCGGGCAGGTCCTCGCCGACCTGCTCCCCGCCTCCCGCGTCCGGGACGCCGCGCTCGTGCTCGGCGGTGCCGGGCTCGTCGGGATCGCCGCCCAGATCGCCGTCCCCGTGCCCGGCTCGCCGGTGCCGGTGACCGGGCAGACCTTCGCCGCGCTCCTCGTCGGCACCGCGCTCGGCGCGGGCCGCGGCCTCGCCGCCCTCGCCTTCTACGCCCTGGCAGGTCTCGCGGGCGTGCCGTGGTTCGCGGAGGGCGGCTCGGGCACGTCTGTGTCCTTCGGCTACATCCTCGGCATGCTGCTCGCGTCCGCCGCCGTGGGCGCGCTGGCCCGCCGCGGCGCCGACCGCTCGATGCCGCGCATGGCGGGCACGATGCTGCTCGGCGAGGCGATCATCTACGCGATCGGCGTCCCGTACCTCGCCCTGGCCGCCGACATGAGCGCGAGCGCGGCGATCGCCGCCGGCCTCACCCCGTTCCTGCTGGGCGACGCGCTGAAGGCGGCGCTGGCGATGGGCGTACTGCCGACGGCCTGGAAGTTCGTCAACAAGAGCTGAACAACGGCGCGTTGAAGGAGTTGGAGGAGGGGGAGGCGGATTCCGCCTCCCCCTCCTCCATGTGCCGATCAGCCCTGTGACTGCTGCTGGGGCCGCCGCTGCGACCACCACATGCCCGCCGCCCCGGCGGACAGCAGCGCCGCGCCGACCGCGCCGAGCGGGAGCAGATCGCGCGCCGGGCCGGTCCTCGGCAGCTCGTCGCCCCCGGGCGCCACCGGCTTGTTGTCGGTGCCGAGCAGCAGCGGAGTGGCCGGGGCGTTCGGCGACGGGTTCGTCGTACCGAACGGGACCGGGCCCTGCTGCCAGTACGTCTTCGAACCGTCGGTCGTCTGCACGGGCAGGCAGATCTTGCCGGTCTTGCCCAGGTCGTACGTCGCCTCCACGTCGTACGACTTCGACTTACCGGCCGCGAGACTGCCGACGGCGCAGTTGAAACCGCTGTTCGAACCTTCCGGAAGATCCGCTTCGGGAATCTCCGCACAGCCCTGGACGTTCTTGACCGTCATACCGTCGAATCCGACGACCAGAAGCCGGATATCGCCGCTCTCCTTGCTCCCCTCGTTCTTTACCGTGGCGGTCAGTGCGGTTTCTTTCGAACTGTTGTCGACGGAGATGCTCTCGGGCAGTTCCGTGGTCAACTTGACGCCCTCGGGCGCCGCGTCAACTGCCTTTCCCCCCTTGCTGCTGCCGGGTCCCTGGTCATCCGCGCTGGCGGTGAAGGAAAGGATCATCACGGCCGAGAAAGATGCCGTGAGCAGCGATCCCGCGATGACCGTCGTGCGACCAGAACTCATGTTCGTCCCCCTAGGATCCCCCTGGACTGCGCCTGAATTCGCAGTACTTGAAGAGGTACCACAAGATTTCTCACCACTATGCTGGTACGGCACGAAGTGTGACCATTGTGGTTCTGGTGGGGCGTGCGTTGAGGGGGTGCAGAGGATTGCCGGGGAATACGGGCGGCGGTGCTCCAGGTCTTGTGGTGACGGGCCGATATCGGCTGGTCGAAAGCATTGGTCAGGGGGGAATGGGGCGGGTGTGGCGAGCCGCCGACGAAATACTCGACCGGCCGGTGGCCGTCAAGGAAATGCGGATCGACGGACTCGACGCGGAGGACACCCGCACCCGCCGCGAACGCACACTCCGCGAGGCCAGGGCGACGGCCAGGATCGACCACCCGAACGTCGTGCGCGTCTACGACGTCGTGGACGAGGGTGAGCGACTGTGGATCGTCATGGAGCTGGTCGCCGGCCGCTCCCTCGAACAACTCCTCGTCGAGGACGGCCCGTTGGCCCCGGCCGACACGGCCCGCATCGGCCTCGGCCTGGTCTCCGCACTGCGCCAGGTGCACGCCGGGGGAGTCCTGCACCGGGACATCAAACCGGGCAACGTCCTCGTGGAACGACGTGACCAGCGGGTCGTCCTCACCGACTTCGGCATCGCCGCCATCCAGGACGCGAAGGCCCTCACGATGGTCGGGATGCTCGTGGGCTCCCCCGACTACATGGCCCCGGAGCGCGTGTCGGGCCGACACCAGGGCCCGCCGTCCGACGTGTGGTCCCTGGGCGCCACACTCTGCGCGGCGCTGGGCGGCCGCTCCCCGTTCTCCCGCGAGACAACCCTCGCGACACTGCACGCGGTCCTGTACGAGGACCCCGAACTCCCCGCCGCAGCAGGCCCGTTGCACGACATCCTGGCCGCCCTCCTGGAGAAGGAACCGTCGGCCAGGCCCGCACTGGAGGACGTGGAGCTGGCACTGAGGCCGGTGGCGTTTCCGACGCCGACGCCGACGCCCGAGCCGGAAGAGGAGCCCGAGCCGAAGGCACCGGAGATACCAGAGATACCTGAGATACCTGAGATACCTGAGATACCGGACGGTCGCCCGGACACGGCGCCCCTCACCCCCGTACAGCCGCCCCAGGACACCCCGACCCCCGCCTACCTGGACGCGCCACTCGTACGGGCCGCACGACAGCCACGCGAGCAGCCGGAGCCCCACCCCGAACTCGCACCCGAACTCGCACCTGAACCCGAACTCGAACCCGCGCCCGACCCCGCACCTGAACCCGCGGAGCCGACGGACGCGATCCCCGCCGCCCACGCGGCAGCCACCCCCGTCCTGGGAACCCCTTCCTACGCTGCCTCCCCGGAGGCATCCAGCGCCTCCACCGAAGTCCCCTCCGAGATACGGTCCGAGGCCGGTTCGGCGATCCCCGTGCGCAAGGCCGGGGTCTCCCTGGTCCGAACGAAGGAGCGGGAAGAGACACAGACACAGGCACGGACACAGGTCCGAACCCAGCCGCCGGCGCAGCCACGACATACCCCGGAGCGGCAGGCGGCCGCCCTCCCGACGGCCCCGCAGACGGTGCCACCGCAGCCGCCGCCCGGCGAACTCCCGGGCCCCGCGCGCCCGTCCGACCCCGGGCGGGGCCGCGACCGGCGCCGGGGCCGCCGCCGTACGGGCATGGTGGCGGCCGGAATGGTCACGGCAGGGGCGGTGGTGGGGATAGTCCTGGCCTCAACCGCCGGCTCACCCGACGACAAGAACACGGCGACCCCGGGATCGTCGCCGGCGACCTCGGCCGCCCCCACCTCACCCGGAACAACTTCCGCACCCACCCCCGAACCCACGGTCGAGGGCACGTCACGCCCGCGCAGCCTGCCGCCAGGCGCGCACGAGGAGGCGGGCGGATACGCGTGGGCGACGCCCAAGGGCTGGCGCCGGGACGTGAAGACGGGCGCCGAGGTGCACTACACGTCCCCCGACGGCAGGCAGGAACTCCTGGCCAAGTCCTCGCTCGCCCGGGGCGATCTGCTGGAGACCTGGGAGGAGTCGGAGCGCAACGCCCGCCAGGGTCAGGACTACCGGAAGATCACCCTCGCGGAGACGACGTACCAGGGGCATCCGGCGGTCGTCTGGGAGTACACCTTCACCCTGGACGGCACCCACTGGCACGCCCGGCTGCTCGGATTCGACGTGGAGGGGAAGTCGTACCAGGTCAGCACCTGGTACCACGAGGAGATCGAGCAGCAGGCGGTACGGACCTACGAACGGGTGAGGGAGTCGTTCACGGTGCTGTGAACAACTCCCTGACCACTGAGACCACTCGGATCGCTAACCGACCTTGACGACGTCGTCGTCATCGGCAACGTCCGACGCCGGACCGCCGGCCGCGACGACGGTCCCGCGCCCGGCCTTCTGCCGGACGAAGGCGATGACGAGCACTACGGCCGCGACCAGCAGCGACAGAAGCACGGTCTCGCGTCCGTCGTGCTCGGTGTCGGTGAGCATGTAGCCGAGGACGAAGACGATGAGAGCGGCGGTCGCCCAGGTCAGATACGGGTACAGCCACATCTTCACGACGAGCTTCTCCGGGGACTCACGCTCGATGATCTTCCGCATGCGCAGCTGCGAGAAGCAGATGACCAGCCAGACGAACAGGGCCACCGCACCACTGGAGTTGACCAGGAAGAGGAAGACCGAGTCGGGGAACTTGTAGTTGAAGAAGACGGCGACGAAGCCGAAGACGACCGAGGCGACGATCGCCGCGAGCGGTACGCCACGGGACGTGGTCCGTGCGAAGGCCTTGGGCGCGTCACCGCGTTGCCCGAGCGAGAAGGCCATGCGGGAGGCCGTGTAGAGCCCGGAGTTGAGGCAGGACAGCACCGAGGTCAGCACGATGAAGTTCATGATCTGACCGGCGTGCGCGATACCGAGGGAGTCGAGGGCGGCGACGTACGAGCCCTTCTCCTTGATCGAGGGATCGTTCCACGGCAACAAGGTCACGACAACGAAGATCGACCCGAGATAGAAGACGGCGACACGCCAGATGATGCTGTTGGTGGACTTGGTGACGGCCCGCTGCGGGTCCTCGGACTCACCGGCGGCCAGTGTGGCGATCTCGCTGCCCATGAAGGAGAAGACGACGAGCAGTACACCGGTGAGGATGGCGCCGGGCCCGTTGGGCAGGAACCCGCCGGAGTCGGTGAGATTGGAGAGCCCGGCTTTCTCACTGTCGACCCCGGGAAGCACACCGAACACGGCAAGCCCGCCAATAACCACGAAAGCACTGATGGCGACGACCTTGATACCGGCGAACCAGAACTCGAACTCGCCGTAGGAACCGACGGAGACGAGGTTGGTGGCGGTCAGCACGACCATCACGATGAGCGCCCAGGCCCACTGCGGTACGGCGGGAATCCACCCTTCGAGAATGGTGGCCCCGGCGGTCGCCTCGACGGCGAGCACGACAACCCAGAAGAACCAGTACAGCCAGCCGATGGAGAACCCGGCCCAGCGCCCGAGGGCCCGGTCGGCGTGCGCGGAGAACGAGCCGGAGGTCGGGTTGGCGGCGGACATCTCGCCGAGCATCCGCATCACCAGCACGACGAGCGTGCCGACGAGAGCGTAGGAGAGAAGGATGCCGGGGCCGGCGGTGGTGATACCCGAGCTGGACCCGACGAAGAGCCCGGCCCCGATGACACCGCCGATGGCGATCATCGACAGATGCCGGTTCTTGAGCCCGGCCTGAAGCCCGGAGGACGGAGAAGCGGTCATGGGGGGAATTCCTTTGCGCCGGGTGATCGGGGAAGCGCGCCGGTGGGTACGGCGTAAACAGTTGGTCCAGTGAATCCGAGGCAAAGGGATTCCTGAACCTTTGAATCCAGATCGTTACTTGAGATTTCCTTGAGGTTCCGCAGTGTTGCGTAGAGTTTTCGCGATCAACCCCCGAGGCTGCTGCCCCGAAACAGGCATGTCACACTCGTCCCATGCGCGTGTATCTCGGCTCGGACCATGCGGGCTTCGAACTCAAGAACCACCTCGTCGAGTGGCTCAAGGAGGCCGGCCACGACCCCGTGGACTGCGGCCCCCACATCTACGACGCCCTCGACGACTACCCGCCCTTCTGCCTCCGCGCCGCAGAGCGCACGGCGGCCGACCCGGACGCCCTCGGCATCGTCATCGGCGGCTCCGGCAACGGCGAGCAGATCGCGGCGAACAAGGTGAAGGGCGTGCGCGCGGCACTCGCCTGGAGCGAGGAGACGGCGTCGCTGGGCCGCCAGCACAACAACGCCAACGTGGTAGCGGTGGGCGCACGCATGCACACCCAGGACGAGGCGACGAAGTTCGTGGAGACGTTCCTGGCAACCCCGTTCTCGGGCGACGAGCGCCACGAGCGCCGCATCGACATGCTGACCGCCTACGAGACGACGGGCGAGCTGCCGCAGATCCCGCCGCACCACCCTCAGGACCAGTAGTCGGCTGCAGGTGAGTGGGGGCTGGTCGCGCAGTTCCCCGCGCCCCTGAGGCCTCTCAGCCCGTCCGGCGTTTGAGGACGAGGCCGGTCTTTTCAGCCTGTCCGGCGTTTGAGGACGAGCGCGTTCAGCGCGACAAAGGGGGGTCTGGGGGCGCAGCCCCCAGGGATGGGAACGGGTAGGGGCGGCGGGGGCGAAAACACCCCCACAGCAACCCCCACCCACCCGCGGACAAAGAAGGAGCACCCGTGCCTGAGGGGCACACGATCCACCGCCTGGCCCAGGACTACAGCGCCGCGTTCCTAGGCACAGCACCCCAAGTAACCAGCCCCCAGGGCAAGTTCTCCGACGCAGCCGCCCTCCTCGACCGAGCCGAACTCACCCACACCGAAGCCCACGGCAAACACCTCTTCCTGGGCTTCCGCGAATCCGACTGGATCCACATCCACCTGGGCCTCTTCGGCAAGGTCAACTTCGGCGCCACCCCCGCCCCACCCCCCACGGACACGGTCCGCCTCCGACTCGCGAACAACACCGCGTACGTGGACCTCCGAGGCCCCACCACCTGCGCCCTGATCACGGACCCCGAGAAGCAGGCGATACACGCCCGCCTGGGCCCCGACCCCCTCCGCCAGGACGCGAACCCCGCCACGGCCTACACCCGCATCAGCCGCAGCCGCACAACGATCGCCGCCCTCCTCATGGACCAGAAGGTCATCGCGGGAGTCGGCAACGTCTACCGCGCAGAAGTCCTCTTCCGCCACGGCATCGACCCGTACCGCCTCGGCAGGGACATCACCCCCACCGAGTGGACCGCGCTCTGGACCGACCTGGTCGCCCTGATGCGCGAGGGCGTACGCAACAACCGCATCGACACCGTCCGCCCGGAACACACCCCGGAGGCGATGGGCCGCCCGCCGCGCGTCGACGACCACGGCGGCGAGGTCTACGTCTACCGCAGGGCCAACCTGCCCTGCCACCTCTGTGGCGGCGAGATCCGCACCGCCGATCTCGCCGCCCGCAACCTCTTCTGGTGCCCGGCCTGCCAGAAGCAGTGACCGGGCGCCGGCGGGCGGATCAGAACCCGTGCGGCAACCAGGGCGTCACCACGGACCCGAACGCCACCGAGGCCTCGGCCAACGCCCCCTGCCGGACCTCCCGCACCCGCCCGGCGGCTGCCAGCCCGGCCAACGACAGACCCCCCAGATAGGCGGACCCCAACTCCCGTACGGACAAGGCGAGATCAGCCGCGTCCTCGGTACGCACGCACACCGCCCCCTTGGCATCGCCGCTCAGCCGCCAACGCCCCGAGTTCCACGGACAGAACGCGTCCTCGACGTCGAACACGACATCCACCGGCGCCTGGTATGTCCGCGCCTCCAGCGCGGCCCCCAGGTCCACCAGCCGTACGTACAGCGCGTCCCGCCTGCGCAGCCCGCACCGCCGGATGTCCGACACCATGTGATGCCAGGGCTCGTCGACCGGCTGCCCGCGCGCGATGATCTTCGAGGTCAGATCGAGATCGAAGAGGAACCGCCACAAGGCAGCGTGCGAGGGGGCGTCAAGCGCATGCACATCCTCGACGACAACCGCGCTGTTGGACCCGGAGACGTCCCAGTCGGGCTTGACCCGAAACCGAGCGAACCCCACAACATCCCCGCCCCGCTCGGCGACAACACACTGCAAGGGCGAAGCCCCGTCCCGCTCGCTCTCCGGGTCGAGCACCCCGGCCCGCGCCCAACCAGGCATCCGCGCCAGCATCCCGGGCCGCTCCGGCACCCGCCGCGCGTACACCGCCTCGCAGACGTCCAGGGCCTCGGTCGGTACGGCATACCGCAGCCGTACGTCATCGGTCCCGTCCGGCACCGACAGCCGTACCCGCGTCGTGTCGATCTCGATGGTCAGCGAGTGCGTGGCCACGCCGTACCCGAACCGCCCGTAGATGGCGGGCTCGGAGGCCGTCAGCACCGCCAGGGGCTCGCCCCAGCTCCGTACGTCGTCCAGTTGCCGGCGCATCATCGACGTGAGCACCCCGCGCCTGCGGTGCGTGCCGGCGACGCCGACCATGGTCACGCCCGCTGCCGGAACGGAGGCTCCACCCGGTACGGTTACCTGGAAAGTGAACGCGCTCGCACTGCCGACGCACAGATCACCGTCCCAGGCACCCACGGAACGGTCGAGTTCGGTAAGTGATTTCCACAACTCCCGTTCCTCGGCGGACTCGGGCATTCCACCGAAGGCGCGGAGCAGGTTGTCGTACCACTGATCCCAGTCGTCGGGCCGAAGTACCCGCAGATCGGTCGTGCCGGAGGGCGTACCGGAGGTCCTGGAGGTCGTCATAGACCATGACTACCAGGGCATTGCGGGACGAGCGAGGGAATTTCTCCCTCGTGGCCTCGGACCGGCTCTCGGTGGGTTTCACTGTGAAGTTGAACCTCGGACGGGGGACAAGTGGGACCTCCCGTGCCAAGCAGCTGGTCCGATGGATAGGGTCCCGAACTAATGGCAGCAGGACGAGAGCGGCGCGCGGAAGCCGAGACGTTCACGGCCCGGTTGAAGAAGCAGGTTCACCGGGCCCGCACCGGCGTGCGCAGATCCGCCGTGGACTACTTCCGGGGCGACGGTTCGGACTGGATCGCGCTCGCGGGCCTGCTCCTCACGATCCCGGTCATCGCGGCCATGACCCTCGCCAACTCGGTGTGGTGCTCACCGGCCCTGCTGGTCCTCCCGATCGTCGCCGGCGGCCTACTGCTGCGCCCGGCCAGTCTGCTGAGCCTGTACGCGGCGGCGGCGTCGGCACTGATCGTGGAGTCGGTGAAGCTGGGCCCGTACACGGAGGGCCCGAGCAGGGTCACGCCGGGAGTGGTCCTGGTGGTGGCGGCGTGCGGCTTCTTCGGCTTGTTGATCGCCCAGTTCCGCAGCCGAGTGGGCGTCCCTTGGCGACGAGGCGGCACGATGCTGTTCGACCTGCGCGAACGCATCCGCGTCCAGAGCAAGTTGCCGCAGCTGCCGCAGGGCTGGCACCGCGAGATGGCGCTGCGCCCGGCGGGCGGCCAGTCGTTCTCGGGCGACTTCGTGGTGGCGGCCCGGACGAACGGGGGCCGCACGATGGAGGTCGTCCTGACGGACGTCTCGGGCAAGGGAATGGACGCAGGCTCCAGAGCCCTCCTGCTCTCAGGAGCCTTCGGAGGCCTACTGGGCTCCCTCCCGCCTCACGCCTTCCTCCCGGCGGCGAACGGCTACCTCCTCCGCCAGGACTGGGACGAGGGCTTCGCGACCTCGATCCACCTGGTCCTGGACCTGGACTCCGGCGACTACGAACTCTTCTCGGCCGGCCACCCCCCGGGCCTCCAGCTCAGCGCGGGCACGGGCCGCTGGGAGGAAAAGGCCGCGGAGGGCCCCCTGTTGGGCGTCTACGACGGCGCCCAGTTCGACCCGGTCAAGGGCTCCCTCCGCCCCGGCGACGTCCTGATGCTCTTCACGGACGGCCTGGTGGAAACCTCGGACCGAGACATCGTGGAAGGCATCGACCGCCTGACAGGCGAGGCGGACCGCTACGTGGCAGGCGGCTTCCACGGAGCGGCCTGGCACCTAATCGAGGCGGTGGCAAAGGACGTGAACGACGACAGGGCCCTCCTCCTGATCTGCAGAGAGGGCCCCACGGCCCAGGCGACGATCTGACGGGGCATTTCAGCCTGTCCGGCGTTTGAGGACGAGCGCGTTCAGCGCGACAAGCGGGGGTCTGGGGGCGCAGCCCCCAGGGGATGGGAACGGGTAGGGGCGGCGGGGGCGAACAAACCGGGCACCCACCCCGCAACCACAGGCCCCAACACCGCCAACACCAGCACATACCCCGCGATGAACGGCGACAGCCGCGCATCCAACCCCGCCCCCGCCGCCATCGTCGCCAGAATCAACGCGAACTCCCCCCGAGCCAACAACGTGCTCGAGATCACGGAAGCCCCCCGCGCCCCGAACCCGTACACCCGAGCCGCACCCACCCCCGCCAGCACATTCATCCCCAACGTCACAGCAACCGCCGCCAACACCGGCCACACCACCACCGGCAGATCCCCAGGATCGATCGACAACCCGAACGCGAAGAAGAACATCGCCCCGAACGCGTCCCGCAACGGATGCACCAGCTTCCGTATCCGCTCCCCGGACGCCGTACTCCCCAGCATCAGCCCCACCATGAACGCCCCGATCGCGTCCGCGACCCCGAACCACTCGGACACCCCGGCCACGAACACCGCCGCGCCCAGGAACGAGATCACCAGCAACTCGTCGTCCTCGACGGCGAACAGCCGCCCCACGACCCGCGTACCGAACCGAGCCACGAGCGCCAGCAGCAACAGGAACCCGAAGGCCTTGCCCCCGTCGAGAACCGCAGCCCCCAGCGAATCCGCCCCGGACAACACCGGCTGCAGCGCGGCGAGATACAGCGCGAGGAAGACGTCCTCGACGACGATGATCCCGAGGATCGGCTTCGCCTCGGGACTGCCCAGCCGACCCGTGTCGACCAGCACCTTCGTGACGATGGCGGACGACGATATGCCCAGCACCCCGGCGAGGACCAACGCCTCGGAGGTGCCCCACCCGAGGGCGAATCCGAAGCCCAGGCCGGCGCCGACGTTCAGCGCGAGATACGTGCCCCCGGCCAGCGCCATCCGCCGGCCACCCGCCTTGAGGTCGTCCAGATGGAATTCGAGGCCGAGATAGAAGAGCAGCAGCACGAGCCCGAGGGCCGAGAGCATCTCCATGTCGTGCGGGTCGGAGACCAGCACGATGCCGGGGGTGTGCGGGCCGAGCAGTATCCCGGCCAGGATGAAGAGGGGGATGGTCGGCAGCCCGATCCGGCTGCCGAGCCGGGCGAGAACCGCGGCGGCGAGAAAGGCGCCGCCCATGGCGATCAGAGTGTCCGCGTGTCCGATGAGCCTGCCTCCAGAGTCAAGAGAACGTCAAGAAACCGTCAATACTTACTTTACCAAACGATCCTTGACCCCCGCCGGGCCATCCACAACCCCACACTGACCGGATGACGAAAAGCCCCGGGAACCCCCCAACACCCCTGACCCTGGCCGAAGTAGAGGTGAAGGCCCGAGCCGCGCACGCCGCCCAGACGGACAAGGCGGGCCGCCCCTACGCGGAGCACCTCCAGGCCGTGGCCGAGGGCGTACGCGCGCGTGGCGGCGACGACGAGCAGATCGCGGCGGCCTGGCTGCACGACGCCGTGGAGGACGACGCGCTCCCCGAGGGTTGACTGGAGGAAGCCGCGCTGTCCCGCCGTACGAAGGACATCGTGCTGGCCGTCACCAAGCGCGCGGGGGAGGCCCCCGAGGCGTACGCCCGGCGCATCCTCGACACCCCGGGCGCACTCCTGGTCAAGGAGGCGGACCTGGCGCACAACGCGGACCCGGCCCGCCTGGCGGTACTCGACGCCCCGACCCGCATCCGCCTGACCGAGAAATACGTCAAAATGCGCGCGCTTCTCGGTCTGTAGAGACGTAAATGTCCATCTAATTACCCATAAAGAACATATTTCTGTGCCCTTGGTTTCTCTATGGTAATAAATCGATCTCGTGGGGCCGATGATGCGTCACCGGCCGCATAGGGTGGCCTGGTTGGTGGCACGATGGATCTGGCGGGGGTGCGAGGGAACGCATCCCTGGGCCGGTAGAGCGGACCGACCATAGGGTGTGATCAGTGTGGCCATTTCGTTGTCAGTGGTGCTGATGTTGGGAATCATCCTGGTGGTGCTGATTCGCGGAGGCACGATCAAGGCGGGCCCGGCGGTCGTCGCCATACTTTTCGGCTTCTTCCTCGCCTCGACCGGCATGGCCGACGACATCCAACGCTTCCTGAACTCGATAGCCGACACGATCAACGAGATCCAGTTCTGACCGCCGTGGGGAAACGCGATCGGCCCGGTTCCAGGGGAACCGGGCCGACGGCGAAGACAGAGCGGGCGACGGGAATCGAACCCGCGTAGCTAGTTTGGAAGACTAGGGCTCTACCATTGAGCTACGCCCGCACGCATGCGCCGCAGGTCAGATGACCGCGGCACAGAAGGCATCGTAGCGGTTCATGGCACCTCGACGCACACCCCGTTTCCACTCTTGAAATGCGGCAACCCCACAGCCTGTGGGCATGTACCCTACGTGTCGCACCAGACGGGGTGTGGCGCAGCTTGGTAGCGCGTCCGCTTTGGGAGCGGAAGGCCGTGGGTTCAAATCCCGCCACCCCGACACACCTGCCGGACCACCGGCGAGATCACCTTTTGGGGCGAGTACCGCCTGCGGCTACTATGCAAGCTGCGCGCCCGTGTGTCTGCGTTGTTACGTCCCTCAAGGGCCGCGAATCCGCTGAGGCTCAGGCACGTCCGGCACGAGGACAGCAGCAGAACCCTCAGCAGAACCCCAAGAAGTCAGCCCCCAAGGAGACCGAACCGTGAAGAGCGCCGTGGAGACCCTGAACCCGACCCGGGTTCGGCTCAGCATCGAGGTGCCCTTCGAGGAGCTCAAGGACAGCCTCGACGCGGCGTACAAGAAGATCAACCAGCAGGTCACGGTGAA
Source organism: Streptomyces sp. GQFP (assembly GCF_021545335.1). Classification (GTDB taxonomy): domain Bacteria; phylum Actinomycetota; class Actinomycetes; order Streptomycetales; family Streptomycetaceae; genus Streptomyces. The sequence continues at coordinate 7,486,050 of NZ_CP089312.1, forward strand.
GGGCTTCCGGAAGGGCAAGATCCCGGCGCGCGTCATCGACCAGCGGTTCGGCCGCGGTGCGGTGCTGGAGGAGGCCGTCAACGACGCGCTTCCGAAGTTCTACACCGAGGCGGTCAACAACTCCGAGCTCAACGTGCTCGGCCAGCCCGAGGTCGACATCACGGAGCTGAAGGACGGCGAGACGCTGAACTTCACCGCCGAGGTCGACGTCCGCCCGGCCATCGAGATCCCGGACTACTCCGGCATCGAGGTCGAGGTCGACGCGATCGAGGTCACCGAGGAGGACATCGACAAGTCGGTCGAGCAGCTCCGTGAGCGCTTCGCCTCCACCTCCCCGGTCGAGCGGGCCGCCGAGGACGGCGACGTCGTGACGCTGGACCTGGAGGCCAAGGTCGACGGCGAGGTGCTGGAGGACGGCGTCGCGAGCGGCGTCTCCTACACCATCGGCTCCGGCGAGCTGCTGGACGGCGTCGACGCCGCGGTGACGGGCGTTGAGGCCGGTGGCGAGGCCACCTTCACCTCCGAGCTGAAGGGTGGCTCGGCGGCCGGCAAGGAGGCCGAGGTCACCGTCAAGGTCACCCAGGTCGCCGCCCGCGAACTCCCGGACCTGGACGACGAGTTCGCCCAGCTCGCCTCCGAGTTCGACACCCTGGAGGAGCTGCGCGCGGACAGCCGCAAGCGCCTCGAGAACATGAAGCAGTACGACCAGGCCACGCAGGCCCAGGAGCGAGTCCTGGAGAAGCTGCTCGAGCTCGTCGAGGTGCCCGTCCCCGAGAAGCTCCTCGAGGACGAGATCAACACCCGCAAGCACAACCTGGAGCACCACCAGCTCGGCCAGATGGGCCTCGACCTCGAGAAGTACCTCGAGATCCAGGGCAAGACGGCCGAGGAGTTCGACACCGAGACCAAGGAAGCCGCGGTCAAGGGCATCAAGACCCAGTTCGTCCTCGACGAGCTGGTCAACAAGGAGAAGCTGAACGTCAACCAGGAGGAGCTCACCGAGCACCTCATGCGGCGCGCGGCCTCCTCCGGCATGTCCCCCGACCAGTTCGCCCAGGCGGTCGTCGAGGGCGGCCAGGTCCCGATGCTGGTCGGCGAGGTAGCCCGCGGCAAGGCCCTCGCGGTCGTGGTCGAGGCCGCCACGGTCAAGGACACCAACGGCGAGATCATCGACCTCGACGACGAGGAAGAGGACGAGACCACGGAGACGGCCGAGGCCGCCACCGAGGAGACCCCGGCCGAGTCCACCGAGGACAAGCCCGAGGCCTGACACCAACGGCACCTCTGACAGACGCACGACAGGCCCCCGGGAACAACTTGTTCCCGGGGGCCTGTCGCGCCCCTGAGGGCATGCGGGGCTGTCCGTCATCCGCGCCCGCAGGGACGCGCCCCAAAGGGGCGCGGGGAACTGCGCGAGAAGCCCCACGGGCCGGCACTCGCCCACCCCCGGCGGAGCCACGGCGAGAAGCACCCGGGGCCCGGGGCGGGAGCCCCGTGAGGCCGGCCCACTCACCGGTGCCCAAACACCAAGGCCCACCTGCGCTCACAGCGAACAGTTCCATTCCCGGGATTCCCCGGAGGGACCCGCGCGTTAGGGTCCATGAGTACGAGGGCAGGGGAGTCCCCGAATAACCGCCGGACGGCCCCACGCCCCGGCAGAACACGTGAGACGGCCCGGCGCCGTCGTAAGACGAGCAGGTGGATACGACGTGACGAATCTGATGCCTTCCGCCGCCGGCGAGCCTTCCATCGGCGGTGGCCTCGGCGACCAGGTCTACAACCGGCTGCTCAACGAGCGGATCATCTTCCTCGGCCAGCCGGTCGACGACGACATCGCGAACAAGATCACCGCGCAGCTGCTGCTCCTCGCCGCCGCTGACCCGGACAAGGACATCAACCTCTACATCAACAGCCCCGGCGGCTCGATCACGGCCGGCATGGCGATCTACGACACCATGCAGTTCATCAAGAACGACGTGATGACGATCGCCATGGGCCTCGCGGCCTCCATGGGCCAGTTCCTGCTCAGCGCGGGTACGCCCGGCAAGCGCTTCGCGCTGCCGAACGCCGAGATCCTGATCCACCAGCCCTCCGCCGGCCTCGCCGGTTCGGCGTCGGACATCAAGATCCACGCCGAGCGGCTGCTGCACACCAAGAAGCGCATGGCCGAGCTGACGGCACAGCACACCGGCCAGACCGTCGAGCAGGTCACCCGGGACTCGGACCGCGACCGCTGGTTCGACCCCGAGGAGGCCAAGGCGTACGGCCTCATCGACGACGTCATCGCCACGGCCGCAGGCATCCCGGGCGGCGGCGGCACCGGGGGTGCGGGCTCGTAAGCGCCCTCACCGCCCTCCAGCCCCCGCCTCAGCCCCTTTCAGGAGACATCGTGAACGACTTCCCCGGCAGCGGCCTCTACGACCGTACGAGGGCGGCACAGGCCGCCCAGGCGCAGTACACCGGCCCCAGCGCCGAGTCCCGCTACGTCATCCCGCGCTTCGTCGAGCGCACCTCGCAGGGCGTGCGTGAGTACGACCCGTACGCGAAGCTCTTCGAGGAGCGCGTGATCTTCCTCGGTGTGCAGATCGACGACGCCTCCGCCAACGACGTCATGGCACAGCTGCTGTGCCTGGAGTCGATGGACCCCGACCGGGACATCTCGGTCTACATCAACAGCCCCGGTGGCTCGTTCACGGCCCTCACGGCCATCTACGACACGATGCAGTTCGTGAAGCCGGACGTCCAGACGGTCTGCATGGGCCAGGCGGCCTCCGCCGCCGCGATCCTCCTCGCGGCCGGTACGCCGGGCAAGCGCATGGCGCTGCCCAACGCGCGCGTGCTGATCCACCAGCCGTACAGCGAGACCGGCCGTGGCCAGGTCTCCGACCTGGAGATCGCGGCCAACGAGATCCTCCGGATGCGTGCCCAGCTGGAGGACATGCTGGCCAGGCACTCCACCACGCCGATCGAGAAGATCCGCGAGGACATCGAGCGCGACAAGATCCTCACGGCCGAGGACGCGCTGTCGTACGGCCTGATCGACCAGATCATCTCCACCCGGAAGATGAACAACGCCAGCGTCCGCTGACGTACTGGTAGGCGTACTGGTAGACGCGGAAGCTGTATCGTCTGCCGCCCCTTGGCACGGTTTGACTCGGAGCACGTCAAAGTGAACCGCGCCAAGGGGGGCCCGAACGGGGGGCCCGGCAAGGTACCGTCGGACATAAGGCAGCACCAGGAGCCGCTGGACCTAGGCGTCTCCCAGGCGAAGGGGAAGCACACCGTGGCACGCATCGGTGACGGCGGCGATCTGCTCAAGTGCTCGTTCTGTGGCAAGAGCCAGAAGCAGGTCAAGAAGCTCATCGCAGGCCCCGGTGTGTACATCTGCGACGAGTGCATCGATCTCTGCAACGAGATCATCGAGGAAGAGCTTGCCGAGACGAGCGAGGTCAGGTGGGAGGAACTCCCCAAGCCCCGCGAGATCTACGAGTTCCTCGAGGGGTACGTAGTCGGTCAGGAGTCGGCCAAGAAGGCCCTGTCCGTCGCGGTGTACAACCACTACAAGCGGGTCCAGGCCGGTGAGAACGGCGGCGGTCAAAGCCGCGACGACGCCATCGAGTTGGCGAAGTCCAACATCCTCCTGCTGGGCCCCACGGGCTCCGGCAAGACCCTCCTCGCGCAGACCCTGGCGCGCATGCTCAACGTCCCGTTCGCCATCGCCGACGCGACGGCGCTGACGGAGGCCGGGTATGTCGGCGAGGACGTAGAGAACATCCTGTTGAAGCTGATCCAGGCGGCGGACTACGACGTCAAGAAGGCCGAAACCGGAATCATCTACATCGACGAGATCGACAAGGTCGCGCGGAAGAGTGAAAACCCGTCGATCACGCGTGACGTGTCCGGCGAGGGCGTCCAGCAGGCCCTGCTGAAGATCCTCGAAGGCACGACGGCCTCGGTCCCGCCGCAGGGCGGACGCAAGCACCCGCACCAGGAGTTCATCCAGATCGACACGACGAACGTCCTGTTCATCGTGGGCGGCGCCTTCGCGGGCCTGGAGAAGCTCATCGAGTCGAGGGCGGGTGCCAAGGGCATCGGCTTCGGCGCGACGATCCGCTCCAAGCGCGAGATGGAGAACAAGGACCAGTTCGAGGCGGTCATGCCCGAGGACCTGGTGAAGTTCGGGATGATCCCGGAGTTCATCGGCCGCCTCCCCGTGATCACCTCGGTCCACAACCTGGACCGCAAGGCGCTCCTCCAGATCCTGGTCGAGCCGCGCAACGCCCTCGTCAAGCAGTACCAGCGCCTCTTCGAACTCGACGGTGTGGAGCTGGACTTCGAGCGCGAGGCCCTTGAGGCCATCGCCGACCAGGCGATCCTGCGCCAGACCGGCGCACGCGGTCTGCGCGCCATCATGGAAGAGGTCCTCCAGGCGGTGATGTACGAGGTCCCGTCCCGCAAGGACGTGGCCCGCGTCGTCATCACGGCGGACGTCGTCCTGTCGAACGTGAACCCGACCCTGATCCCGAGGGACGCGCGCGGGCGCGGCCCGGGCGAGCAGAAGACGGCGTAACGGCGGCGCAGGGCAAAGGAATTGCGGAGGGGCCCCGGTCAACAGACCGGGGCCCCTCCGCAGTTGATGTGTGTCAGGCCTTGACGCGCACGTCCGCGCGCAGCTTGGCGGCGAGTTCGGCCGCCTCCTCCATCGTGGTGGCCTTGCCCGAGGCCAGGGACGCGAGGTCGTACGTCAGGACGTAGCTGAGCGTGCTGTGGTCGCCCCAGATACAGAACGGCATCTTCGTCGTCGTGCCGGACTCGGTGCTCTCGATCTGCTGGCACTTCATGATGCCGTTGTCGAAGCCGGCCGGCGTGAACTCCTGCGGGCTGCCGACGAGTTTGCCGTCGTCGGAGGACGAACTCTTCGCCGACTCCGACTTCATCTGGGCGAACATCGCGTCGACGACCTTCTCCGGGTCGTCGATCGTGCCGTACACACCGGCGAACATCAGGGTCTTGGCGGTGAGGCTCTCGCCCGAGGCGTACACGCCGCTGACGTCCTTGGGGTTCTGGACCCCCCAGGACTCGGCGTCCTTGATCTCGTCCTCGGTCAGCGCGTCGGCCGCGGAGTCCCCGCTCTTCTTGTACTCGCCGTCGAGCACGGTCGCCGGCGCCGTCAGCTTGTGCGCCCCGTCGTCGGCGATGTCGGAGCCACTGCCCGAGCCACTGCCACCGCCGAGCACGAAGTACGCCCCCACGGCGATGGCGGCCACGACGGCCACCGACCCGAGGACGATCGCCGTCGTCTTCTTCTTGCCCCCACCCGGCGCCGGCGGCTGCGGAACCCCGTACGGGGCCTGGCCGTACGGCGGCTGCTGGCCGTAGGCGGGCTGCTGACCGTACGGGTTCGGGGCACCCTGCGGGCCGGGCTGCTGCGGATAGCCGTAACCGGGCTGCGTGGGCGGGGGCGGAGCCTGCTGGGGGTAGCCGTAGCCGGGCTGCGGAGCCGCCGGAGGGGCCTGAGGTGCTTGGGGCGGCTGGCCGTACGGACCCGGCTGGGCGGCCGGCTGCCCGTACGGGCCGGGCTGCTGGGGTGGTCCGCCGTACGGGCCCGGCTGGTTGTAGCTCATCTCTGGGTTCCCCTCCAGATGCTTATGTGTTCCTGACATCCTCGCGCAGGCCAGTGGCCCGAGTTGCCCCGGGTGTCCCACCGTTACGAAAGAATCGAGTTTCGGGACACGGTGGTGACGCCTCTAAACTGACCGGGTGACCGAGAACGCTCAGCAGCAGCCAACAGCGCCCATCACCGAACTGCCGACCCAGTACGCGCCGGCCGAGGTAGAGGGGAAGCTGTACGAGCGCTGGGTGGACCGGGGCTACTTCGCCGCCGACGCGAAGAGCGACAAGCCCGCCTACACCATCGTCATCCCGCCGCCGAACGTGACGGGCTCCCTCCACCTGGGCCACGCCTTCCAGCACACGCTCATGGACGCCCTCACCCGCCGCAAGCGCATGCAGGGCTACGAGTCGCTCTGGCTCCCCGGCATGGACCACGCGGGCATCGCCACCCAGAACAAGGTCGAGCAGCAGCTTGCCGAGGAGGGCAAGTCCCGCCACGACCTGGGGCGCGAGGAGTTCGTCGAGCGGGTCTGGCAGTGGAAGGAGGAGTACGGCGGCAAGATCCTCGGCCAGATGCGCCGCCTCGGCGACGGCGTCGACTGGAACCGCGAACGCTTCACGATGGACGAGGGCCTCTCCAAGGCCGTCCAGACGATCTTCAAGCGCCTCTACGACGACGAGCTGATCTACCGCGCCGAGCGGATCATCAACTGGTGCCCGCGGTGTCTCACGGCCATCTCGGACATCGAGGTCGAGTACCAGGACGACGCGGGCGAACTCGTCTCGATCAGGTACGGCGAGGGCGAGGACAGCCTGGTCGTCGCCACCACCCGCGCCGAGACGATGCTCGGTGACACCGCCGTCGCCGTCCACCCCGACGACGAGCGCTACAAGCATTTCGTCGGCAGGCAGATCAAGCTGCCGCTGACGGACCGGACCATCCCGGTCGTCGCCGACACCCACGTGGACCCGGAGTTCGGCACCGGTGCCGTCAAGGTGACCCCGGCCCACGACACGAACGACTTCGCCATCGGGCAGCGCCACAGCCTGCCCAACATGACGATCATGGACGAGCACGGTGTCATCACCGTCCACGGCCCCTTCCTCGGCCTGGACCGCTTCGAGGCCCGCTCCGCCGTCGTCGGCGCCCTGCGCGGACAGGGCCGGATCGTCGCCGAGAAGCGCCCGTACACGCACTCCGTCGGGCACTGCTCACGCTGCTCCACCACCGTCGAGCCGCGCCTGTCCCTCCAGTGGTGGGTCAAGGTCGAGACACTGGCCAAGGCCGCCGGTGACGCGGTCCGCGACGGCCGGGTCTCGATCCACCCCGAGGAGATGTCCAAGCGCTACTTCGACTGGGTCGACAACCTCAACGACTGGTGCATCTCACGCCAGTTGTGGTGGGGCCACCGCATCCCCGTCTGGTACGGCCCGGACGGCGAGGTCGTCTGCGTCGGCCCCGACGAGCAGCCGCCCACCGGCGAGGGCTGGACCCAGGACACCGACGTCCTCGACACCTGGTTCTCCTCCGGCCTGTGGCCGTTCTCCACCCTCGGCTGGCCCGAACAGACCCCGGACCTCGAGAAGTTCTACTCGACCGATGTCCTCCTCACCGGCCACGACATCATCTTCTTCTGGGTCGCCCGGATGATGATGTTCGGCCTGTACGCCATGGACGGCGAGGCCCCGTTCAAGACCATCGCCCTGACCGGCCTGGTCCGTGACGAGCGCGGCAAGAAGATGTCGAAGTCCTTCGGCAACGTCGTCGACCCGCTGGACTGGATGGACAAGTACGGCTCCGACGCCGTCCGCTTCACCCTGGCCAAGGGCGCCAACCCCGGCACCGACGTCCCGATCGGCGAGGACTGGGTCCAGGCGTCCAGCAAGTTCGCCAACAAGATCTGGAACGCCACGCGCTTCGCGCTGATGAACGGCGCCACGATCGAGGGCGAACTCCCGGCAGCCGAGAAGCTCTCGGCCACGGACCGCTGGATCCTCTCCCGCCTGAACAAGACGGTCGCGCAGGTCGACGCGTACTACGACGACTTCCAGTTCGCGAAGCTCAGCGACGCGCTCTACCACTTCGCGTGGGACGAGGTCTTCGACTGGTACGTCGAACTGTCGAAGACCACGTTCTTCGCGGGCGGCGAGCAGGCGAAGGTCTCCGGCCGGGTCCTCGGCGAGGTCATCGACGTCATGCTGCGCCTCCTCCACCCGGTCGTCCCCTTCGTCACCGAGACGCTGTGGACGACGCTGACCGGCCGTGAGTCCCTCGTCATCGCCGAGTGGCCCAAGGACAGTGGCTTCCGCGACGAGGCGGCCGAGGCCGAGATCGGCACCGTCCAGGCCGTCGTCACCGAGGTCCGCCGCTTCCGCAAGGAGCAGGGCCTCCAGGACGGCCAGAAGGTCCCGGCCCGCCTCACCCTCGACGGCACGGCCCTGGCCGCACACGAGCCAGCCATCCGCCAGCTTCTCCGCCTCCAGCCGGAGGGCGAGGGCTTCGCGGCCACGGCAACCCTCCCGGTCGCCGGCGCCACGGTCGCCCTGGACCTCTCCGGCACGATCGACGTCGCAGCGGAGCGCAAGCGCCTCGCGAAGGACTTGGCGGCGGCGCAGAAGGAACGCCAGCAGGCCGAGGCCAAACTCGGCAACGAGGCCTTCCTGGCAAAGGCCCCGGACCAGGTGGTGGACAAGATCAAGGCCCGCTTGGCAAAGGCGGACGAGGACATCACCCGCATCCAGACCCAACTGGACGGATTGCCGGAGGCGTAACCAGCCGGTTTCCTCGCCCCCGCCGCCCCTACCTGTCCCATCCTCGGGGGCTCCGCCCCCGAACCCCCGCTCCTCAAACGCCGGAGGGGCTGAGAAGTTCAGCCCGTCCGGCGTTTGAGGACGAGGCCCCTTCAGGGCCGACAGCGGGGGTCTGGGGGCGGCAGCCCCCAGGGATGGGAACGGGTAGGGGCGGCGGGGGCGAAAACCCACGCGTTCGGGCAGCGCGGCGGCTCCGTAGACTGACTCCGTGAGCGACACCGACCCCTTCGACGACATCATCGACGCCGAGACCGACCGAGACCCCGACCTCGCGGTCATCGAGGCCGGCAGCCGCACCCTCCGCACCCAGGGCGGAGCCCCAAGCGCTGACGTGCCGGGCCGCCCCGCCGACCCCGAGGTCGACAAGGCCCTCCGCACCGTCGAGGCGGACCTCGCCACCCGCTGGGGCGAAACCAAGCTGGAGCCCAGCGTCAGCCGTATCGCCGCGCTGATGGACGTCCTGGGCGAGCCCCAGCGCGCGTACCCCTCGATCCACATCACCGGCACCAACGGCAAGACCTCCACCGCCCGCATGATCGAGGCCCTCCTCGGCGCCTTCGACCTGCGCACCGGCCGGTACACCTCCCCGCACGTCCAGTCGATCACCGAGCGGATCAGTCTCGACGGGGCACCCATCCCGGCGGAGCGGTTCGTTGAGACGTACGACGACATCAAGGCGTACGTCGAGATGGTCGACGCCCAGCAGGAGTTCCGGCTCTCCTTCTTCGAGGTGCTGACCGGCATGGCGTACGCGGCCTTCGCCGACGCCCCTGTCGACGTGGCCGTCGTCGAGGTCGGGATGGGGGGCAGCTGGGACGCCACCAACGTCATCGACGCGGACGTGGCCGTCGTGACCCCGATCGACCTCGACCACACCGACCGGCTCGGCGAGACGCCGGGTGAGATCGCCGTCGAGAAGGGCGGGATCATCAAGCAGGACGCGACCGTGATCCTCGCCCAGCAGTCGGTCGACGCGGCCCAGGTGCTGCTGAAGAAGGCCGTCGAGGTGGACGCCACGGTGGCCAGGGAGGGCCTGGAGTTCGGGGTAGTCAGCCGCACGGTCGCCGTCGGCGGGCAGATGCTGACGCTGCGCGGGCTCGGCGGGGAGTACGAGGAGATCTTCCTGCCGCTGCACGGCGGCTACCAGGCCCACAACGCGGCCGTCGCCCTCGCCGCCGTCGAGGCGTTCTTCGGCGTCGGCACCCAGCGGCCCGAGCCCCTCGACGTCGACACCGTCCGCAAGGCGTTCGCCGCGGTGACGTCCCCCGGGCGGCTGGAGATCGTACGGCGCTCTCCCACCGTCGTGCTCGACGCCGCGCACAACCCGGCGGGCGCACGGGCCACGGCCGAGGCGGTCGGCGAGGCCTTCGACTTCAGCCGGCTCATCGGGGTGGTCGGGGCGAGCGGCGACAAGAACGTACGGGGGCTCCTCGAAGCCTTCGAGCCGATCTTCGCCGAGGTCGTGATCACGCAGAACTCCAGCCAGCGCGCGATGGACGTCGACGAGCTGGCCGCCATCGCCGTCGAGGTGTTCGGCGACGACCGCGTCCAGGTCGAACCGCGGCTCGACGACGCCCTGGAGGCCGCCATCACCCTCGCCGAGGAGGACGGGGAGTACTCGGGCGCCGGTGTGCTCGTCACCGGCTCCGTCATCACCGTCGGCGAGGCCCGACTGCTCCTGGGGAGGGGCTGACTTCCATGCGTACGCTCTGTGCTTCGACCCTGATCGGCGAGGTCTTCCTGATCGGTTTCGCCGGTCTCGTCGCCATGAAGGACCCCGACCTGTCCACGTCGACCGTGTGGACGGTCAGCGGCATCGCCATGCTGCTGTGCGTGCTGCTGTGCGGTGTGATCACCCGGCCCGGCGGCATCCAGCTCGGCTGGGCCCTGCAGATCGGGCTCATCGCGTCCGGCATCGTCGTCCCGACCATGTACTTCATGGGCGCGATGTTCGCCGCGCTGTGGTGGGCGTCCGTCCACTACGGCAGGAAGATCGACGAGGCGAAGGCGAGATTCGCCGCACAGGCCCAGTCGGCCGGTACCAGTCCTGACGCTGCGTGACACCCGCTCAGGGCGGCCCTGTAGCCTCTGAGCACCGCACATACGTGACCTCGAATGGAGCCACCCCCGTGACTCAGCGCACCCTCGTCCTCCTCAAGCCCGACGCCGTCCGTCGCGGCCTGACCGGCGAGATCATCGGCCGGATCGAGCGCAAGGCCGGCTGGCGTATCACCGCGCTGGAGCTGCGCACCCTGGACCAGGAGACGCTGGAGCAGCACTACGGCGAGCACAAGGGCAAGGTCTTCTACGAGCCCCTCGTCGAGTTCATGGCATCAGGCCCCGTCGTCGCCCTGGTCGTCGAGGGCGAGCGGGTCATCGAGGGTGTGCGCGCGCTCGCCGGGCCCACCGACCCCATCGCCGCCGCTCCCGGTTCCATCCGCGGTGACTACGGCGTGATCGTCCGCGAGAACCTCATCCACGCCTCCGACTCCGAGGAGTCCGCCGAGCGCGAGCTGAAGATCTTCTTCCCCGGCCGCGACTGACAACCCCCCGTATCCGGCCGGTGAACTTCTTGCGCAGTTTCTGCACAAACCGTTTCTGAGGAACCGTCACCTCACTCGGATGCCCGAGGATTGTCTGACCTGGGACGGCCGTCGAAAACCGGCCGTCCTCCGGCATATGCGTGCCGATCGGGGGAACGCCTACCCCCGAACGCCCGTCTCCAGAAGCGAGACGGCACATCGCATGCTGACAATGGCGAAGACCCTCGCGCGGTGTTCGTGCAGGCGAGACTACGATGTAAGCCTTGCAAGCCTTCACGTCACCGCACCCACTTCGCCACCCCAAACCAAAGCCATCACACGCTTCACTTGGGAAGGCCAGACGAATCCTGATGGGGAACTCAATGTCGTTCATCGGCCGTGACATGGCTGTCGACCTCGGGACCGCCAACACGCTGGTGTACGTCAGGGGTCGCGGGATCGTACTCAACGAGCCGTCCGTCGTCGCGATCAACACCAACACCGGTGGCATTCTCGCGGTCGGATCGGAAGCGAAGAAGATGATCGGTCGGACGCCCGGCAACATCGTTGCCGTGCGCCCGCTCAGGGACGGCGTCATCGCCGACTTCGAGATCACCGAGCGGATGCTCCGCTACTTCATTCTGAAGATTCACAAGCGGCGGTATCTCGCCCGTCCCCGTGTCGTCGTCTGTGTGCCCTCGGGCATCACGGGCGTCGAGCGCCGTGCCGTCATCGAGGCCTCGTCCCAGGCCGGCGCGCGCCAGGTGCACATCATCGAGGAGCCCATGGCCGCGGCCATCGGTTCCGGCCTGCCGGTCCACGAGGCCACGGGCAACATGGTGGTGGACATCGGCGGCGGCACCACGGAGGTCGCGGTCATCTCCCTCGGCGGCATCGTCACCGCCCAGTCCATCCGCGTCGCGGGTGACGAACTGGACAACGCGATCATCCAGCACATCAAGAAGGAGTACTCGCTCCTCCTCGGTGAGCGGACGGCCGAACAGATCAAGATCACGATCGGTTCGGCGTACGACCTCGACGCTGACGAACACACCGAAATCCGCGGCCGGGACCTTGTCTCCGGGCTGCCCAAGACCGTCGTGATCTCCGCGGCCGAAGTCCGCAAGGCCATCGAAGAACCGGTCAACGCGATCGTCGACGCCGTGAAGACCACCCTCGACAAGTGCCCGCCCGAGCTGTCCGGCGACATCATGGACCGCGGAATCGTTCTGACCGGCGGTGGCGCCCTGCTCCGCGGGCTCGACGAGCGGCTGCGCCGGGAGACCGGCATGCCCATCCACATCGCCGAGGACCCGCTGGACAGCGTGGTGCTCGGTTCCGGCAAGTGCGTGGAGGAGTTCGAGGCGCTCCAGCAGGTGCTGGACGCCCAGCCGCGCAGATGACGTAACTCTTCGATTCCGCCGTACGAGATGATCTCCTCTCGTGCGGCGGATCGTTGATATAGAGGCATAAGCTCGCCCCAAAGAACCCTGTTGCCCCAAAAAAACTCTATTGAGGAAGGCACGGCCGCCGCACGTGAGGGACACACGAGAGAGCCGGCTGCTCCTGGTGCTGCTGATCGCGATCGCGTTCGCGCTGATCACGGTGGACATCCGCGGCGGGGAGGACTCACCGGTCGACGGTGCCCGGCAGGCCGCGGCAGCCGTCTTCGGGCCGGTCGAGGACGGGGTGGCCACCGTGGTCGACCCGGTCGGCGACGCGGTCTCCGCCGTACGCGACTCCGGTGAGCGGCACGACCGGCTCGCCGCGCTGGAGAAGGAGAACGCGGCGCTCAAGGCCCGCCTCGGCAGCGGCGATCGCAACCGCAGCAGACTGGGCCAGCTCGACAAGATGCTCAAGTCGGCCGGTGCCGGGCAGTACGGCATCAAGGGCGCCGAGGTCATCGCCATAGGAGCGGCCCAGGGCTTCTCCTGGACGGTCACCATCGACATCGGCGCCAACGACGGCGTCAAGCGGGACATGACGGTCCTGAACGGCGACGGACTCGTCGGCCGCGTCACCACCGTCGGCCCCGGCACCGCGACCGTGCTGCTCGCCAACGACCCCGACTTCACCGTCGGCACGCGCATGGAGGGCAGCGACGAACTGGGCTTCGCCTCCGGGCAGGGCGACCGGCCGCTGCGCGTCCAGCTCCTCAACGGCAAGGCCAAGGTGCAGAAGGGCGACCGGCTCGTCACCTTCGGCTCGCAGGCCGACAAGCCGTTCGTGCCCGGCGTACCCGTCGGGGTCGTCTCCCGGGTCGATCCGTCCGGCGGCGACCTGACCCGCACGATCTACGTCACGCCGTTCGTCGGCTTCACCAAGCTCGACATCGTCGGTGTCGTCGTCGAGGCCCCGCGCACCGACCCGCGCGACACCGTCCTCCCGGCCAAGCCGAAGCCGACGCCCACCCCGACGGTCACCGTCACGGTGACCCCGTCCGCGTCGGCGGCCGACGGCCAGTACCAGCAAGAGCAGTAGGAGCTGAACTCCCCATGCGTTTCAACCGGATGCTCCTCTCCACCACCCTGGTGGTCGTCGCCATGGTGATCCAGGTGAGCGTCCTCGCCCGCCTGCACCTCCCGGGCGCCGTCCCCGACCTCCTCCTGCTGACCGTCCTCGGCCTCGCCCTGGTGTACGGCCATGTCGGCGGCGCCCTCGTCGGCTTCGGCGCCGGACTCCTCGCCGACCTCGCCCCGCCCGCCGATCACGCGGCCGGCCGCTACGCCCTCGTGCTCTGCGTCATCGGCTACCTCGCCGGCCTGGTCAAACCCGAGAACGGCCAGCTCAAGTCGGCCACAGGACCGATGACCGTCGTGGTCGCCGCCGCCGTCGGCACGACCCTGCTGTACGCCGGTGTCGGCGCCCTCGTCGGCGACACCGCCGCCCGCAACGTGGGCCTCACCAGCCTGCTGTTCACGGCCGCGCTGTACGACCTGCTGCTCGCGCCCTTCGTGGTCCCCGGCATCATGTTCCTGGCCCGCAGAGCGGAGAACGATCCGCTCGCCGAGGCCAACTCCTCGGCCAAGAAGAGCGACATCTCGTCGGGCTGGCTCTCCTCCGGCACCGGCCTGCGCATCGGCAGCCAGCGCGGCGGCCTGAAGGTGAAGGCGGCCCGCTCGAAGGCCGCCCGCGCCGGCCGCATCAAGGGGGTCAAGCGCCTGTGATCGCAGCGGAGTTCACTCGAACGGGTTCACCGGGCCGGAACGCCGCCTCACAGCTCAGGCGTTCATCATTCGTACGCGCACACACGTCTACGTCACACACGTCGGCGCACTGAGAGGGGGAGGCAGCACCAGTGACCAACATTCCCGAGACCGGCCGGACACCACGCGTCCAGATCCGGCTCGTCGTCATCCAGATCCTCGTCCTCTCCCTCCTCGGCACCCTCGGCGGCCGGCTGTGGTACCTCCAGATCCGCGAGGGCGACGCCTACGCCAAGGAGGCGTCCGGCAACCATGTGCAGCAGGTCGTGCAGCCCGCCGTCCGCGGCTCGATCCTCGACGCGCGCGGGGTGCCGATCGCGGACAACGAGACACGTCTCGTCGTCTCCGCGTCGCGCACCGAACTGCTGAAGATGGCGGACGACGGCGACGCCGTCCTCACCAAGCTCGCCGGTGTGCTGGGCATGAAGCCCAAGGACGTCAAGGACAAGGTCCGGCTCTGCGACTCGAAGACGCCGCAGCCCTGCTGGAACGGCTCGCCGTACCAGCCGATCCCCATCACCGACGAGGCCACCGCACGCCAGGCCCTCCAGATCCGCGAGCGCTCCGAGGACTTCCCCGGCATCACCGCCGAGCCCGAGGCCGTACGCCGGTACGCGGGCCCCGGCGGGTCCAACACCGCCCAGGTCCTCGGCTATCTCTCCCCGGTCACCGACGAGGAGATCACCAAGGCACAGGACACCGACTCGCCGTATCTGCGCTCCGACCAGGTCGGCCGCTCCGGTCTTGAACGGGAGTACGACAAGGAGCTGCGCGGCAAGGCCGGCGTCACCCGCTACGAGGTCGACAACCTCGGCCGGGTCATCGGCACCGCCGAGGCGGACCCCGCGCAGTCCGGCTCCAACCTCGTGACGAGCATAGACGCGAGGGTTCAGCGGGTCGCCGAGTACGAGCTGAACAACGCGATGAAGGAAGCCCGCAAGGAGTACGACGACAACACCAGCGAGAACTACAAGGCCGACGCGGGCGCGGTCGTCGTCATGGAGGCCAAGACGGGCCGGGTCGTCGCCATGGCGTCCAACCCGACGTACGACCCGAACGCCTGGGTCGGCGGCATCTCCGCCAAGGACTACGCCAAGCTGACCGGGAAGAACTCCAACTACCCGCTGCTCAACCGGGCGATCCAGGGCCAGGCGGCCCCCGGCTCGATCTTCAAGGTCATCTCCACCTCGGCCGCCGTCAACGCGGGCTACGCCTTCGACGGGAACTACGACTGCTCCAGCTCGTACTCGATCGGCGGCCAGGTCTTCAAGAACTACGAGTCCAAGGGGTACGGCCCGATCAGCCTCGGCCGCGCCATCGAGGTCTCCTGCGACACCGTCTTCTACCGCCTCGCCCACGACCAGTGGGCGAAGGACGGCGGCCTGAAGCCGAACAAGAACGCGAAGAACTGGTTCTACACCACCGCCCACCAGTACGGCCTCGGCGCCGTGACCGGCATCGACCTCCCCAACGAGGTCGCCGGCCGCGTCCCCGACCGCAAGTGGAAGCAGGACTACTGGAAGGCCAACAAGGCCTCCTGGTGCAAGTACGGCAAGAAGGGCGGCACGTACGCCCAGCAGATCGCGTACGAGAACTGCCTCGAAGGCAATCTGATGCGCGCCGGTGACTCCGTCAACTACTCCATCGGTCAGGGCGACATCCTCGTCACGCCGATACAGATGGCGACGATCTACTCGGCGATCTCCAACGGCGGCACCCTGTACGACCCGACCGTCGGCAAGGCGATCGTCAGCGCCGACGGCAAGTCCGTCGAGGCGATCAAGCCCAAGGCGCACGGCAAGCTGCCGATCTCGAAGTCGACCCTGAAGGACATAGACGGTGCCCTTGAGGGAGTCGTCACCCGTGGTTCGGCGGCCTGGCGGTTCGGCGGCTGGCCGCAGGACGAGATCCCGATGCACGCCAAGACGGGTACGGCCGAGGTCTACGGCAAGCAGACCACCTCGTGGTTCGCGACGTACACCAAGGACTACACGATCGTCATGACGATCTCCCAGGGTGGTACGGGCTCCGGTGCCTCAGGACCGGCTGTCCGCAACATCTACGAGGCGCTGTACGGAGTCTCCGAGGACGGCAAGATCGACAACAAGAAGGCGCTGCTGCCCACCCCGCAGAAGAGCCTGCCGAAGATCGAGTCGGACGGCTCGATCGACGCCCCGAAGATCAAGCCGTACGTCCCGCCGAAGGCCACCGAGGAGATCCTCGCCGTCGCGGGCGGACAGCTCCCGCCGGCCACGGTCGCCTCGGAGGGCACACGCACCAACCGCAGCGGCCGCAGAGCCCAGGGCAGCCGCAAACGCAGGCGCAGGCGGAGTACGCGAGGGACGACCACGACATGACCGGCGCGAACACCTTCTCCGTCTCCGGCTACGGCCCCGAACGCTCGTCCCTGTCCCGGCTGCTGGCCCGCGACTCGCTGGCCCGCAGGCTGGACTGGCCGATACTGCTGTCCGCGCTCGCGCTGTCCTTCATGGGCGCGATCCTGGTCTACTCGGCGACCCGCAACCGCACCGAGATCAACCAGGGTGACCAGTACTACTTCCTGATCCGGCACCTGATGAACACCGGCATCGGGTTCTGTCTGATGATCGGCACGGTCTGGCTCGGCCACCGCACCCTGCGCACCGCGGTCCCGATCCTGTACGGGCTCTCGGTCTTCCTGATCCTCATGGTGCTGACCCCGCTGGGCGCGACCGTCAACGGCGCCCACGCGTGGATCGTGCTCGGCGGTGGCTTCTCGCTCCAGCCCTCGGAGTTCGTGAAGATCACGATCATCCTGGGCATGGCGATGCTGCTGGCCGCCCGGGTCGACGCGGGCGACAAGCCCTACCCCGACCACCGCACGGTCCTCCAGGCCCTGGGCCTGGCCACCGTGCCGATGCTGATCGTCATGCTGATGCCGGACCTCGGGTCGGTCATGGTCATGGTCATCATCGTGCTCGGGGTGCTGCTGGCCTCCGGCGCCTCCAACCGCTGGATCTTCGGCCTGCTGGGCACGGGAGCACTGGGCGCGGTGCTGGTCTGGCAGCTCGGGGTCCTGGACGAGTACCAGATCAACCGCTTCGCCGCCTTCGCCAACCCGGAGCTGGACCCGTCCGGCGTCGGCTACAACACCAACCAGGCGAGGATCGCGATCGGTTCGGGCGGTCTCACCGGCACCGGGCTGTTCCACGGCTCGCAGACCACCGGCCAGTTCGTCCCGGAGCAGCAGACCGACTTCGTGTTCACCGTCGCGGGGGAGGAGCTGGGCTTCGTGGGCGCGGGCCTGATCATCCTGCTCCTGGGCGTGGTGCTGTGGCGGGCCTGCCGTATCGCCCGCGAGACGACCGAGCTGTACGGCACGATCGTCGCCGCCGGGATCATCGCGTGGTTCGCGTTCCAGTCGTTCGAGAACATCGGGATGACCCTGGGGATCATGCCGGTCGCCGGTCTGCCACTGCCCTTCGTGTCGTACGGAGGATCGTCGATGTTCGCCGTGTGGGTGGCGGTGGGGCTGTTGCAGTCGATCAGGGTGGAGCGGCCCATGTCCGCGTAGCGCTGCGCTCCGCGTGTTGTCTACGTGAACGGGAGATGTGTCCCAGATGGCCAATAAGCGACCTTTGGGGTCTGTCATCGAAGCGGAATCGTGACTAGATTCAATTCATGGCGGACACAAAGCGGGAAATCGAGCGGAAGTACGAATCCGACGACAGCGGGTTGCCCGACCTGACCGGTGTCGCCGGGGTCGCGGATGTTCTCGACAAGGGCACCGCCGAGCTGGACGCGACCTACTACGACACCTCTGACCTGCGTCTGGCCTCTGCGGCGATCACGCTGCGCCGCCGCACCGGCGGGTCCGACGCCGGCTGGCATCTCAAGCTCCCGGTCGGCCCGGGAGTGCGGGACGAGATCCAGGTTCCGCTCTCCGACACCGTCCCCGACGAACTGGCCGGGCTGGTCCGCGCCCGGGTCCGTGAGGGACAGCTCGTGCCCGTGGTCCGGCTGCGCTCCGCACGGGACGTGCGCGACCTCGTCGACGCCGAGGGCAAGCAGCTCGCCGAGGTCGGCGTGGACACCGTACGGGCGGAGCGGCTGTTCGGCGGTGACGGCACCGCACAGTGGACCGAGATCGAGGTGGAGCTGGCCGACGGCGGGGACACCCGCGTCCTGGACAAGGTCGAGAAGCGCCTGCGCAAGGCGGGCGTACGGCCGTCGAAGTCCTCGTCGAAGCTGGCGCGGGCGCTGGCGGAGACCAAGGGCGGACAGCCGCGGCCGAAGGCGGAACCCGCCGAGCCCGTCACCGCCGGCGACCATGTCCTTGCCTATGTCCGCGCCCAGCGGGACGCCATCGTCGACCTCGATCCGGCCGTGCGCCAGGACGCAGAGGAGTCCGTGCACGACATGCGGGTCGCCACGCGGCGGCTGCGCAGCACGTTCAAGTCCTTCGGCAAGGTCCTCGACCGGGAGGTCACCGACCCGATCGGCGACGAGCTGAAGTGGCTCGCCGGGGAACTGGGAGTGGGCCGCGACCAGGAGGTACTGGCCGAACGGCTGAACACGGTCCTCGACGAGCTGGCCCCCACCCTCGTCCACGGCCCGGTCCGGGACCGTCTGGCAGCCTGGTCCAAGGCCGAGTACGGCGGGGCCCGCAGCCGACTGCTCGGTGTGCTGGACTCCCCGCGCTATCTGGCCCTCCTCGACACCCTGGACGCCGTGGTCGCCGACCCGCCGGTGCTCGAGGCGGCGGCGAAGAAGCCGGACAAGGTGCTCGCCAAGGCCGTACGCAAGGACTTCTCGAAGGTGGCCGCGCTGATCGAGGAGGCCATGGAGCAGCCGTCCGGCGCCGACCGTGACCTCGGGCTGCACGAGGCCCGCAAGAAGGCCAAGCGCACCCGGTACGCGGCCGAGGCGGCGGGCCCGGCCCTCGGCGGCCCGGCCAAGGCGCTCGTCAAGTCGATGAAGTCCCTCCAAAGCCTCCTCGGCGACCACCAGGACAGCGTCATGGTCCGCACCACCCTGGGCGAGCTGTCCGCCGTGGCGCACGCGGCGGGCGAGAACACCTTCACGTACGGGCTGCTGTACGGGCGTGAGGAGCGGCGGGCTGAGCGGGTGGAGGAGGCGGCGCCGGAGGCCTGGGCGAAGGCCAAGGACGGGATGGACGTCTGAGGGCGGAGATCCTCGGCGGTACGGCGGGTGTCCCGGGCCGCGTTACGCTGAATGACCACCCCTGTCGGTCCACGGAAGTGCGAGATGTCAGCCGAATCGGTCTTCCCGCAGCTCGAAGCTCTGCTCCCGCATGTGCAGAAGCCCATCCAGTACGTCGGCGGAGAGCTCAACTCCACGGTCAAGCCGTGGGAGGACTGCGACGTCCGCTGGGCGCTCATGTACCCCGACGCGTACGAGGTCGGGCTGCCCAACCAGGGCGTCATGATCCTGTACGAGGTGCTAAACGAGCGCGAGGGCGTGCTCGCCGAGCGTACGTACAGCGTGTGGCCCGACCTCGAGGCGCTGATGCGGGAGCACGGCGTCCCGCAGTTCACGGTGGACGCCCACCGTCCCGTGCGGGCCTTCGACGTGTTCGGGCTGTCCTTCTCCACGGAGCTGGGCTACACGAACATGCTGACGGCGCTGGACCTCGCGGGCATCCCGCTGGAGTCCAAGGACCGCACCCTCGACGACCCGATCGTGCTGGCCGGCGGCCACGCGGCCTTCAACCCCGAGCCCATCGCGGACTTCGTCGACGCGGTGATCATCGGCGACGGCGAGCAGGCCGTCCTCGACATGACGGAGATCATCCGCGCCTGGAAGGCGGAGGGCCGTCCGGGCGGTCGCGAGGAGGTCCTGTTCCGCCTCGCGAAGACCGGCAGCGTCTACATCCCGGCGTTCTACGACGTGGAGTACCTGGCGGACGGGCGTATTGCGCGCGTCGTACCGAACAAGAGCGGTGTCCCGTGGCGGGTGAGCAAGCACACGGTGATGGACCTCGACGAGTGGCCCTACCCCAAGCAGCCCCTGGTCCCGCTCGCGGAGACCGTCCATGAGCGGATGTCGGTCGAGATCTTCCGTGGCTGCACGCGCGGCTGCCGGTTCTGCCAGGCGGGCATGATCACCCGCCCGGTCCGTGAACGCTCCATCACGGGCATCGGCGAGATGGTGGAGAAGGGCCTGAAGGCGACCGGCTTCGAGGAGGTCGGCCTCCTCTCCCTGTCCTCTGCGGACCACTCGGAGATCGGCGACATCGCGAAGGGCCTGGCGGACCGCTACACGGAGGACAAGATCGGCCTGTCGCTCCCCTCCACTCGCGTGGACGCCTTCAACGTGGACCTGGCGAACGAGCTGACGAGGAACGGCCGCAGGTCCGGTCTGACGTTCGCCCCCGAGGGTGGCTCGGAACGCATGCGCAAGGTCATCAACAAGATGGTCTCGGAAGAGGACCTGATCCGGACGGTCTCCACGGCGTACGGCAACGGCTGGCGCCAGGTGAAGCTGTACTTCATGTGCGGTCTGCCGACGGAGACCGACGAGGACGTCCTCCAGATCGCCGACATGGCGATGAACGTGATCGCCGAGGGCCGCAGGGTCTCCGGCCAGAACGACATCCGCTGCACGGTCTCGATCGGCGGCTTCGTACCCAAGCCGCACACCCCGTTCCAGTGGGCCCCGCAGCTGTCGGCGGCGGACACGGACGCGCGCCTGGGGAAGCTCCGGGACAAGATCCGCGCCGACAAGAAGTACGGCCGCTCGATCGGCTTCCGCTACCACGACGGCAAGCCCGGCATCGTCGAGGGCCTGCTGTCACGCGGCGACCGGCGCATCGGCGCCGTGATCCGCGCGGTGTACGAGGACGGCGGCCGCTTCGACGGCTGGCGCGAGTACTTCTCGTACGACCGCTGGATGGCCTGCGCGGAGAAGACGCTGCCCGACTTCGGGGTCGACGTCGACTGGTACACGACCCGCGAACGCACGTACGAGGAGGTCCTCCCGTGGGACCACCTCGACTCGGGCCTCGACAAGGACTGGCTCTGGGAGGACTGGCAGGACTCCCTCGACGAGACAGAGGTCGAGGACTGCCGGTGGACGCCTTGTTTTGACTGCGGGGTGTGCCCGCAGATGGACACTTCCATTCAAATCGGGCCCACGGGCAAGAAGTTGCTGCCGCTGACCGTGAAGCAGCCGGTGGGGACCGGGCACAGTCACTGAAATGACCCGACGTCACGGGTGGGAGCAGATCACCGTGACGAGGGTGAACGACGCGTAGAAGGGGCCTTGGGTGAGGCCGGTGAACCAGGTCTCGCCCCGGGTTCTGTCGATGTGGCCCTCCGCGATGGCCTGTTGCATGTTGCGGCCGAGGCCCAGGGTGTGGTCGGCGTGCTCGAAGTCGGTGAAGACCGGGGTCGTGGCGATCGTCGTCTCTACGCGGAAGCCCGCCCGGGTCGCCAGGCGGGCGAGGCTGCGGCCGACGGTGGCGTGGCGGACCACCTTCTCGGTGGTGTAGCGGGTGAAGGCCCGGCTCGTCTCCAGGTCCTCCGAGTCCACCGCCAGGGTGTCCCAGTCGGGTTCCACCAGGGCGACGAGGGCGCCCGGGCGGGTGGCGGTGCGGAGTTGGGCCAGTACGTCCGCCGGGGACCGCACATGCATCAGTACCCGGTCGACCTTGGCGCGGTCCACTGTTCCGGGGACGACGGGCAGGGCGTGCGCGTCCGCCTCCCGGAGCTCCACGGTGCTTGTGGCGGCGGTGCGTTCACGGGCCGTCGCCAGCATCGCCGGGTCCTGGTCCACGCCGATGACGCGGCCGGTCGCGCCGACGCGTTCGGCTAGCGAGGGCAGGTCGGTGCCGGGGCCGCAGCCGACGTCCAGGACCGTGTGGCCCGGGCGGAGGTCCAGCAGGTCGAGCAGTTGCCGCTTGTACGTCCGGCCGGCGTCCTCGGACGCGGCGCGCAGCATGTACGCCGCCTGGTCGGGCCGGGGTACACCGAGGGTCTTCGTCATGGGACCAGTCAAGCAGTTGTTTGCCCGGCGCCAAGTGGGTTCAACGGGGGTGGAGTTGGCAGGGGTGCGTGAGGAAGTTGCCCAACAGGCCCTCCGCGTCACCGGACTTGTGGGCCTGTGCCACCCCGGTGAGGCTGCCGTTGCCGGGTTCGTGGTGGAGGCGGAGTGACAGTTCCGGGCTGTTGATCCGGGCGTCCGCCGTGGGGAGTTGCACGGGGAAGGTCGCCTGGAGGGGCCATGCGCGCGATGCGCTCGCTGGGGATTTCGTCGTCTCGCCGTTCAGGTGCAGGCGGACCGCATCCTCCTCCGGGGAGAGGGTCAGTGACAGCGGGATGTCTCCCTCGGGGGTGCTGATCGTGCCTTGCCAGTGGGGTGTTGGGAGGGATAGGGGGCGTATCGGGTCTTCCGTGATCGGGGAGATCGACTCGGGGGTGAAGCCGGGGACGAGGGCGGTGAGGATGTGGTGGGTGATCCTGTCGCGGGCCGCCTTGTTGGTGCTGTTGGTCAGTACCGACACCGACAACTGCCGCTCGGGCACGGTCACGACGATCGCCGCGACTCCGCCCATCCCGCCGCCGTGGCTCTGTATCAGGGGACCGGTACCGAGTGAGAGGCACCAGCCGAGCCCGTATCCGAGGCCCGTGTTGACGGGGTGCGCCTCGCGGACGGCCGCCGCCGTCTCCGGTTTCAGCAGACGGTCGTACGACTGGGCGAAGAGGGCCAGTTGGGCAGCGGGGGCCCAGCCCAGGGTGGCGCCGGGGTGGCTGGTGCCGCAGTACGGCGGATAGGGGCGCCCGTCGGCGGTGTAGCGCGTCGCCGAGGGCGCCGGGCCGGGGTGGGTGGGGCCCAGGTGGAGGGCGGTGAGGCCCAGGGGTTCGAACACCCGCTCCCGTACGAAGTCCGCGAGGCCTCGGCCCGACGCCGCTTCCAGCAGCCGACCCAGGGCGCGGTAGCCGAGGTTGGCGTACTCGAAGGCGGTGCCCGGGGGGCGGTGCAGTCGCGCGTACGGGGTCGCGTCGATCCGGTCGGCGGCGCCGGGGCCGGTGTAGTGGAAGTCGTAGTGGGCGCCGAAGCCGCCCCGGTGCTGGAGGAGTTGGCGGGCTGTCGGGGCCGGCCAACCGTGGTCGTTCGGCACGGGTACGGGGGCGTCCAGGTCCAGCAGGCCCTCGTCGGCCGCCACGCAGATCGCCGTCGCCGTCATGGGCTTGGTGATCGAGGCCAGGCCGTAGGCCGTTCCGGGGGTGGCGGGGCGGGCATTGGCGACGTCCGCGAGGCCGTATGCCTCGGCCAGGGTCACTTCGCTGTGATCGACGACGGCCACCGAGGCCGACGGGCAGCTGTGCTCGTCCAGGGTCGAAGTGCAGTACTCGGCCAGCCTGTTCGGATTCAGTGCGTTCGGTGTGCCCATCCGCGCATTCTGGCAGGACGAAAGGTCGTAGGTTTACGGCCGTTGTCCCTCGTCCTGATCACTTTTCGGATACACCGCATCCGGAGAGGGGGCCCGCGCGTCTACGTCGGTATGGATCTGGAGAAACCGGCCACCGGGGGCGAGGTGCGGCAGCCCGAGCGGCAGCCTGAAGGGTGTCTCGTCGTTGCGATTCGCATCCCTGTGCGGATCGTTGTGCTTGTGCTGGTCGTGCCCGTGCGGATGGTGTGGGACGGGCTCGTCGTTGGCGGGCGGCTTCTCACGGATGCCGTGCTGCGGCCCCTGGGGCGGGCGCTCGGCTGGGTCTTGTGGGCCGTCCTCGTCTGGCCGTTCGTCGCGCTGTGGCGGTACGTCGTCGAGCCCCTGGGCAAGGCGCTCGGCTGGCTCGGGAACGTGCTGGTCGTCGTACCCCTGGTGTGGCTCTACCGGACTGTGCTGACGCCGCTCGGCCACGGGCTCGCCTGGATGTGCCGGGGGATCGGTGCCGGGCTCTGGTGGGTCTGCCGAGGGATCGGCGCAGGACTCGGATGGGTGTGCCGGGGGATCGGTGCCGGGCTCGGCTGGGTCTACGCGCGCGTGCTCACGCCCGTGGGGCACGCGGTGCTGTGGGTGCTCAAGGGGCTCGGGGCAGGTGCGGCGGCCCTGGGGCTCGGCGCGTACGCCGTTGCCGCCTGGCTCGCGCGGTACCTGGTTGTCGTACCCGCGCAGTGGCTGTACGAGTGGGTCCTCACGCCGATCGGGCGGGCGGTCGCCTGGTGTGCCCGGGGGGTCGCGTGGTGCGTCGGCATGGTGGTCACCGGGATCGGGTTCGTTCTCTACTGGGTGCTGCGCCTGCTTCTCGTCCTGCCCGCGCTCGCGCTGTGGCGCTGGGTGCTGACGCCCGTCGGACGCGTCCTCGCGGTCATCGGGCGGGAGGTCTGGGGCGCGCTCGGACATGCCTGGCGCATCGCCGGGCACATCTCGCTCGCCGTCGGACGGTTCCTCGGGACCCTCCTTCGGTGGATCTTCGTGGAGCCCGTGCGCTGGGCGTACCGGACCGTGCTGACGCCGGTCGGGCACTTCGTGCGGGACGCCGTTCTGCGGCCCGCCGCCGAGGCCGCGCGCAGTGTGGGGCGGGTCACCCGGCAGGTGCTGGCCGCCGCACGCGACTCGGCACGGCAGGCCCGGGCCGACTTCCGGCGGATGCTCTTCGGGGAGCCGAAGGAAGCGGTCGCCGTGGACCGGCGGGAACCAGGAGTCGTCGACGGACGTACTCTTGGTAGCAGTACGACCGCACTCACGAAGGACTGACTCCACTGGGCAAGCGACAGCCCGAAGGCCCGCCGCCCGCGCCGACGGTGCAGCGCATCCGACTGCGCTACACCAAGCGTGGCCGCCTCCGGTTCACCAGCCACCGTGACTTCCAGCGCGCTTTCGAGCGTGCGCTGCGCCGTGCCGAGGTGCCGATGGCCTACTCGGCGGGGTTCACGCCGCATCCGAAGGTGTCGTACGCCAATGCCGCAGCCACCGGCACGGGCAGTGAGGCGGAGTACCTGGAGATCGCGCTCACCGAAGCGCGCGATCCCGACAAGCTGCGCGAGCTGCTCGACGAGTCGCTGCCCACCGGGCTCGACATCGTCGACGCGGTCGAGGCCCGGACCTCCGGGTTCGCCGACCGGCTCACGGCTTCCGTATGGGAGCTGCGTCTGGAGGGTGTGGCGCCCGAGGACGCGCGCCGCGCCGTCGACCTCTTCAACGCCGCCGAGACCGTCGAGGTCCAGCGCCTCGCCAAGAACGGCATGAGAACCTTCGATGCCCGGGGCGCGGTCGCGGGCCTGGAAGCACTCGCGGTAGGCGTTGAGCCAGGTGATGAGACGCACAGTCCACAGGCTGATAGGCCGACCGACCAGGCCTGTGCGATACTGCGGCTGGTTGTTCGGCACGTGACGCCTGCCGTTCGACCCGACGACGTCCTGTCCGGTCTCCGCGCCGTGGCCGACCTGGCGCCGCCGGTCCCCGCAGGGGTGACCAGGCTGGCGCAGGGGCTGTTCGATGAAGAGACCGGCACGGTGACCGACCCGCTCGCGCCCGACCGCGAGGCAGCGGTGGCCCTCTCCATGGCCACTCCGACTGCCGCCGCGTCGCAGGCACCGGCGTAAGGAAGGTCCCGCGAAGGGACGAACGTCGTAGCGCCGCCCTCGTACTCGGGAGCCACCTGGGTCGGGCAGCGCACCGACCACAAGACTTTCGCCAGGCCGTACGCAACATGGCGTACGGAACCGGCGAGACAGGACACAGAGAGCTCCCGTGCGGCGCCCGCGCCCCGGACGGCGGCACCGCGCACTGCGCGAGCCGCGGACGTCACCGGCACCCAAGCCGGACCAGGTGCGGCGCCCGGGAGCCTGACGGGAGAACCGCCCGCATGCTCGAACCGACCGAAGCCGCTTCGGAACCCATTGAGGGTTCCGCACACGACACCCCCAGCGACACCCTGCCGCCGCGCCGACGGCGCCGCGCAGCGTCCCGCCCCGCGGGACCGCCTGTCGCCGGAGCCGAGGCCGCTGCCGTGGCCGAGACCACGGCGCCGGCCATACCGGCCGCCGAAACAATCGAAACAGACCAGGCCGACAAGGCCGCAGAGACCGATCAGAACGTCGAGGAAGCCGCCGCCGAGGCGCCCGCCCCTCGTACGCGCCGTCGGGCCACCCGGCGCGCGTCCGCGCCCGCCGGTGCGCCCGCCAAGGCTGCCGAGGCAGTCGTTGACGAACCGGCCGTGACCGCCGTATCCGCCCCGACTGCCGAGGAGAGCGGCGAGCAGGGCGAGAAGAGCGGCGAGGAGAGCGTGGCCGAGGCGCCCGCCGCCGTGGAGGAGGCCGCGCCTGCTCCGCGTGCCCGTCGCCGGGCCACCCGCCGGGTCTCCGCGCCCGCCGCCGAGACCGAGGCCGCGGCTCCGGCCGCCCCGGTGGAAGAGGCGCCCGCGCCCGTCGCCGAGGCTGCCAAGCCTGAGATCGAGCCCGAGACCGTTGTCGCCGAGGACGCCTCGTCGCGTCGTGGGCGTCGCCGGGTCGCCCGTAAGGCCGCTGTCGGGTTCTCCGCGCCCGCGCCCGCCGTCGAGAACGGCGAGGGTGGACGGCGTCCCGCGCGTCCCGCCGTCGCCGTGTTCCAGGCGCCCGTCTTCACCGAGCCGATGTTCCAGACGCCCGAACGGGCCGCCGCCGCGGCTGCCGCCGAAGCGGCCGAGGACGTCGAGGAGATCGAGACCGAGGAAGAGACCGTCGAGGCCGCCCCGGTCGCCGAGACCGTCGTCGAGGAGCACACCCCGCGCCGTCGCCGCCGTCGTGGGCGTACCGACGAGGAGCCCGTGGCCGCCGCGCCCGTCGTGGTCGAGGAGCCGGAGGAGACGGAGAGCGTCGACGACGCCTACGAGTCCGCCGAGGACAGCACCGACACCGACACGGACGACGACGGCGACGAGGGCCCCGGTTCGCGTCGGCGCCGCCGCCGCGGTGGCCGTCGTAGGCGCCGGGGTGAGTCCACCGACTCCGACAGCGACTCCGGGGACGACGACTACGCGGGCGAGCAGTCCGCGCGGGCCGACGAGGACGCCGCGGACATCGCCCACCAGGTCGACGAGGACGCCGAGGAGGACGAGCGCGACGAGCCGGGCGGGTCCGGTTCCGCCAGCAGCCGTCGCCGGCGCCGTCGTCGGCGTCGTGCCGGTGACTCGTCCGGCGAGAGCGAGACCGCGACCGGCGAGAGCGACCCCGAGCGCACCGTTGTCAAGGTCCGCGAGCCGCGCCCCAAGCGGGACGAGCACCCGAGCGACGAGGTCCAGTCCATCAAGGGCTCGACCCGCCTCGAAGCCAAGAAGCAGCGCCGCCGCGAAGGCCGCGAGCAGGGCCGCCGCCGCGTCCCGATCATCACCGAGGCCGAGTTCCTGGCCCGCCGCGAGGCCGTCGAACGCGTGATGGTCGTACGTCAGTACGGCGACCGCACCCAGATCGGCGTCCTCGAGGACAACGTGCTCGTCGAGCACTACGTCAACAAGGAGCAGGCGACCTCGTACGTCGGCAACGTCTACCTGGGCAAGGTCCAGAACGTGCTGCCGTCCATGGAGGCCGCGTTCATCGACATCGGCAAGGGGCGCAACGCCGTCCTGTACGCCGGTGAGGTCAACTTCGAGGCGCTGGGCATGGCCAACGGGCCGCGGCGCATCGAGAGCGCGCTGAAGTCCGGGCAGCCGGTCCTCGTGCAGGTCACGAAGGACCCGATCGGCCACAAGGGCGCACGGCTCACCAGCCAGGTCTCCCTCCCCGGGCGCTACCTGGTCTACGTCCCCGAGGGGTCGATGACCGGCATCAGCCGCAAGCTGCCCGACACCGAGCGCGCGCGTCTGAAGACCATCCTCAAGAAGATCGTCCCCGAGGACGCGGGCGTCATCGTGCGCACCGCCGCCGAGGGCGCGAGCGAGGACGAGCTGCGCCGTGACGTCGAGCGGCTCCAGGCGCAGTGGGAGGACATCCAGAAGAAGTCGAAGGGCGGCAACGCGCCAACCCTGCTGTACGGCGAGCCGGACATGACCGTCCGCGTCGTGCGCGACATCTTCAACGAGGACTTCACCAAGGTCATCGTCAGTGGTGACGAGGCCTGGCAGACCATCCACGGATACGTGGCCCACGTCGCCCCGGACCTCACCGACCGGCTGTCGAAGTGGACCTCCGAGGTCGACGTCTTCGCGACGTACCGCATCGACGAGCAGCTCGCCAAGGCGCTCGACCGCAAGGTGTGGCTGCCCAGCGGCGGCTCGCTGGTGATCGACAAGACCGAGGCGATGATCGTCGTCGACGTCAACACCGGCAAGTTCACCGGCCAGGGCGGCAACCTGGAGGAGACGGTCACCAGGAACAACCTGGAGGCGGCCGAGGAGATCGTGCGCCAGCTGCGGCTGCGCGACCTGGGCGGCATCGTCGTCATCGACTTCATCGACATGGTCCTGGAGTCCAATCGGGACCTGGTGCTGCGGCGCCTGCTGGAGTGCCTGGGGCGGGACCGTACGAAGCACCAGGTGGCCGAGGTCACGTCGCTGGGGCTCGTGCAGATGACCCGTAAGCGGGTCGGGCAGGGCCTGCTGGAGTCGTTCTCCGAGACCTGCGTCCACTGCAACGGCCGCGGTGTCATCGTGCACATGGAGCAGCCCAGCTCCAGTGGGGGCGGCGGCAAGCGCAAGAAGCGCGGCCGTGGCGGCGCCGAGCACGAGCACGCCCACGACACCCACGAGCACGACGTGATCGTGGACACGGACGCCGACGAGGACGTCGAGGAGACGGTGGCCGAGGTCGCCGCCGAGGTGGCGGCGCCGGAGCCCTTCTTCGAGCCCGACGACGAGCTGTACAACAGTGCCGCCGAGGCGGAGGCCGCGGCCGGCCGCGGTGGCCGTTCCAGGCGGCGCGCCAGCCGTCGGGCCTCGGCTCCGGCGGGGGCGCCCCGGTCGGAGTCGCGTTCGACGGACGGGCGTCGCGCTGATGCCCGTACGGCCGAGTCCGTTGTCGCCGGCATCGCCGACGTCGCCGAGGTTTCGGTGGTTCCGGATGGGGCGCCGGTCGCCGTGCCGGAGGTCGTGGCTCACGCCGAGCCCGTGGCCGTCGAGGACCCGGTGGTCGAGGCGCCCGTCGCCGAAGCGCCCGTCGCGGTGCAGGACGACGCGGCTCCCAAGGGGCGTACGCGTCGGCGGGCCACCCGCAAGGTGTCCGCTCCGGCCGGGTCGCCGAAGGCGGCCGACGAGGCTGTGGCGGAGACCGTGGTGACTGTCGTGGAGCCGGTGGCGACTCCGGCCCCGGTCGAAGAGCCCGCGGCTCCCGCAGAGCCCGTGGCGACCGAGAGCGCCGCTCCGGCCCGGCCGCGGCGACGTGCCGTGCGCAAGGCCACCGCGCCCACCTCGTCCGCCGAAGCGGCCGTCGTGGTCGTCCCGGCGGCCACCGAGACCGCTGCGGCGCCTGCCGACACGGCCGAGGCCGAGGACGTGGCTCCCGCCAAGAAGACGGCGCGCAAGACCGCCGCCAAGACGGCGACCACGGCCAAGAAGACCGCCGCGAAGAAGACCACGGCGGTCAAGAAGACGGCTGCCAAGAAGACGACGACGGCCGCCAAGAAGGCCACGACCAAGAAGGCGGCGTCGAAGAAGACGGCTGCCGCTGCCGAGCAGTCGGCGCAGGAGTCGGTGTCGGCGGGTACGGGTTCGGCCTCGGAGGGCTGATCCCTCCGGCTGGTAGTTGAGTTATGGCGGTCCGTCCGGGTGCATTGCCCGGGCGGGCCGTCGCGTTTGGGTGCTTGGGGTTTGGCGGCCCTGAGCGGGGGGAATCGCGCTCAGTTTGACCCGTTCAGGCCGGGCCCGTAATCTTGAGCGTCGGCGTGTCCATAGCTTCATCCACGACGCGTCACATCCCCGTAAACCTGCATCCTCCTGAGCACCGGGCATTTTGGTGCGGCGGGAGAGGCCGCTCGCTTGTGTCGGGCGGCTGGACTGCGGGGGTGCCGTTCCCGAGCGAGAGAGTGAGATCCGCGTGTACGCCATCGTGCGCAGCGGTGGTCGCCAGCACAAGGTTGCTGTCGGCGACATCGTTGAGGTTGACAAGATTTCCACTGCCAAGGTTGGCGACACGGTCGAGCTCTCGACCCTGCTCGTTGTCGACGGCGACGCTGTGACCAGCGACCCGTGGGTCCTGGCCGGCATCAAGGTCCAGGCCGAGATCGTGGACCACCACAAGGGCGTCAAGATCGACATCCTTCGCTACAAGAACAAGACCGGCTACCGCCGTCGTCAGGGCCACCGCCAGCAGTACACGGCGATCAAGGTCACTGAGATCCCCGCGGCTGCGAAGTAAGGGACTGAGGAGAGATGGCACACAAGAAGGGCGCATCGTCCACCCGGAACGGTCGCGACTCCAATGCTCAGCGGCTCGGCGTGAAGCGCTTCGGCGGTCAGGTCGTCAACGCCGGTGAGATCCTGGTCCGCCAGCGTGGCACCCACTTCCACCCCGGCGCGAGCGTCGGCCGTGGCAAGGACGACACGCTGTTCGCGCTGGCCGCCGGTGCGGTGGAGTTCGGTACGCACCGTGGGCGCAATGTCGTGAACATCGTTCCGGTCGCCTGAGTCGGCTGATCGGAAGCTTTCGCGAGGCGGACCTCACTTCCCTCCCGGGAAGCGGGTCCGCCTTTCGCGTGTTTTACCTGAGCAGAGATTTCTGGCAGAGATTTCTGCCTGAAGATTTTCGTACGTAACTGGAGGCACATCCCATGACCACCTTCGTGGACCGCGTCGAGCTGCATGTCGCCGCGGGTAGCGGAGGTCACGGCTGTGCCTCCGTCCACCGTGAGAAGTTCAAGCCGCTGGGCGGGCCCGACGGCGGCAACGGCGGACACGGCGGTGACGTGATCCTCACCGTCGACCAGTCCGTGACCACGCTGCTCGACTACCACCACTCCCCGCACCGCAAGGCCACCAGCGGCAAGCCCGGCGAGGGCGGCAACCGGTCCGGCAAGGACGGGCAGGACCTGGTTCTGCCGGTGCCGGACGGGACGGTTGTCCTCGACAAGGCGGGGAACGTGCTCGCCGACCTGGTCGGGCACGGGACCTCGTACGTCGCCGCTGAGGGCGGGCGTGGTGGGCTCGGCAACGCCGCGCTCTCCTCGGCCCGGCGCAAGGCGCCCGGGTTCGCGCTGCTCGGGGTGCCCGGGGGGTTGCAGGACATCGTCCTGGAGCTGAAGACCGTCGCGGATGTGGCGCTCGTGGGGTATCCGAGTGCCGGTAAGTCTTCGCTGATTTCGGTGCTCAGCGCCGCCAAGCCGAAGATCGCTGATTATCCGTTCACGACCCTTGTGCCCAATCTGGGTGTCGTTACGGCTGGGGCCACCGTTTACACCATTGCCGATGTGCCCGGGCTCATTCCCGGTGCCAGTCAGGGCAAGGGGCTCGGGCTCGAGTTCCTGCGGCATGTGGAGCGGTGCAGTGTGCTCGTGCATGTGCTCGACACGGCGACGCTGGAGTCCGAGCGTGACCCCGTCTCCGACCTCGACATGATCGAGGAGGAGTTGAAGGAGTACGGGGGGCTGTCGGACCGGCCGCGGATCGTCGTCCTGAACAAGGTCGACGTGCCCGACGGGCTGGACCTCGCCGAGATGGTGCGGCCCGAGCTGGAGGCTCGTGGGTACCAGGTGTACGAGGTGTCCGCCGTCGCCCATATCGGGCTGAAGGAGCTGTCGTTCGCGCTCGCCGAGATGGTCGGGCAGGCGCGGGCCGCCAAGCCTCAGGAAGAGGCGACCCGGATCGTCATCCGGCCCAAGGCCGTCGACGACGCCGGCTTCACCGTCGTCCAGGAGGAGGACGGGCTGTTCCGGGTGCGGGGCGAGAAGCCCGAGCGCTGGGTGCGGCAGACCGACTTCAACAACGACGAGGCGGTCGGGTATCTCGCCGACCGGCTCAACCGGCTGGGTGTCGAGGAGAAGTTGATGAAGGCGGGGGCCCGGGCGGGGGACGGCGTTGCCATCGGGCCCGAGGACAACGCGGTTGTCTTCGACTGGGAGCCGACGGTCATGGCTGGGGCGGAGATGCTTGGGCGGCGTGGGGAGGATCATCGGCTTGAGGTGCCTCGGCCTGCTGCGCAGCGGCGGCGGGATCGGCAGGCTGAGCGGGACGATGTTCAGCGGGAGTTCGACGACTTCGAGCCGTTTTAGGAGGGTGTGGGGGTGCGGGGCGTTGTTTTTCGCCCCCGCCGCCCCTACCCGTCCCATCCTTCTGGGGGCTGTGCCCCCAGACCCCCCTTCGTCCTCAAACGCCGGACGGGCTGGATGGTGCCGGTCGGGCTGAGTGGTGCACCCCTGTGCAGGGCCTCTCCGCGCCGTTTTCTATGATCTTCCCCTGATCATTCCTCAGGGGTCTCCTGTTCGTCCGTGTACTTGTGTTTGTCATGTACTCGCATCCCGTTGTTCAGCGGGTCGGTCGGGCTGTCGTGGGAGCTTCCGTAGGTCCAAGAAGCTGCCCAGGCAAGGGAGTTCGACGATGAGTGGGATCGTTTCGCCCGGCAGACGCCGGTTTCTGACTGCTGGGGCCGCTGCCGTTGGTGCCGCCGCGTCCGGGCAGTTGCTGCTTGCGGGGACCGCTCGGGCCGCGCAAACCCCGTTGCCCGACGGGGTGTTCAGTCTTGGGGTTGCCTCCGGGGATCCCCTGTCGGACGGTGTCGTGCTGTGGACCCGGCTCGCTCCCGATCCGCTCAACGGTGGGGGCATGCCCGATCGGGCCGTTGTCGTCGAGTGGCAGATATCCGAGGATTCGCGGTTCCGGCGCAAGGTCAAGCGTGGATACGCCTGGGCGCGGCCCGAGTACGGGCACAGCGTTCACGCTGATGTACGCGGGCTGAGCCCCGACCGGCACTACTGGTACCGGTTCCGGACCAGCGGGCAGCTCTCGCCGGTGGGGCGCACCCGTACCGCACCCCGGCCGCTCGTCTCCGGCAGCCATCTGCGCCTCGCGCTCGCCTCCTGCCAGAACTGGCAGCACGGCTACTTCACTCCGTACGCCGACATGCTCGCCCAGGACCCCGACCTCGTCGTCTTCGTCGGCGACTACATCTACGAGTCGACGCCCGCGAGCACGGGCGTACGCAGGCACGAGGGCAGCGGGGAGCCGTACAGCCTCGTCCAGTACCGCAACCGGTACGCCCAGTACCGCAGCGATCCGGACCTCAAGGCGATGCACGCCGCCGCGCCCTTCGTCGTCACCTTCGACGACCACGAGATCGACAACGACTTCGCCGGCGAGATCCCGCAGGATCCCGACAAGCAGACGCACGACGCGTTCGTCGCGCGGCTCACCGCCGGCTACCAGGCCTACTACGAGCACATGCCCGTCCGCGCCACCTCCGTGCCCAACGGACCGCACATCCGAATGCACCGGCGGCTCGACTTCGGGCGGCTCGTGCGGCTCAACGTGCTCGACACCCGGCAGTACCGCAGCGACCAGGCCACCACCGCGGCCGGTGCCCTGGACCCGGCGATGACCATGCTCGGCGCCGCGCAGAAGCAGTGGCTGTTGGATGGGCTGCACGGGTCGCAGGCTCGGTGGAATCTCATCGCCTCGCAGATCATGATGGCCGAGACCGACCTCCAGATCGGCCCCGGCAAGCTCTGGTTCTACGACGCCTGGGACGGCTACCAGGTCGAACGCAACGCCCTGCTCGCCGAGTTCGCGAACGTCCGTAACCCCGTCGTCCTCACCGGCGACCGTCACCTCACCATGATCAGTGACCTCAAGCGGGACTACGCCGACCCCGGCTCGGCGGTCGTCGGTGCCGAGTTCGTCGGTACGTCCATCTCCAGCAACGGGGACCAGGATCCCGTCGCCTTCCACAAGGAGTGGGACCCGCGCATGGGTGACAATCCGCACTGGAAGGTCATCGACAACCATCGCGGATACCACCTCTTCGACATCCGGCGGGGCGGCATCGACGCCCAGGTGCGGATCGCGGACACCGTGACCAAGCCCACCTCCGCCTCCCGGACCCTCGCCAAACTCCGCGTGGACTCCGGGAAACCGGGGGTACGGCAGGTCTGAACCGGTCTGACCGGCGAAAGGGGCCCGCGGCCGACCGTAAGCAGAATCACTCAAAATAATTTCCGGTGAATGGCGGGTTGCGCACGCATATGCGCCGGGCGGCGCTCACCTTGCATTGCGGTTACCGCAGGTGGGACGATTTCAGGGTTCTCTGTTGCCCCGAGGTAGGTCGCCCGTGTCCCAGCACAATGCCAAGCCCCGCACCACCGCCGTCGTCCTCGCGGGCGGCACCGGTCAGCGGGTGGGCCTGTCGATTCCGAAGCAGTTGCTGAAGATCGCCGGGAAGGCGGTCATCGAGCACACCCTGAACACGTTCGAGCAGGCGGATTCGATCGACGACGTCATCGTGCTGATGGCGCCCGGCTATGTGGCGGACATCGAGAAGATCGTCGCCAAGGCCGGTTTCAGGAAGGTCACCCGGATCATCGAGGGCGGCGCCACCCGTAACGACACCACCGAACGGGCCATCCAGGCCCTGGGGGAGGGGCTGGTGGAGGGCGAGGACCGCAATGTTCTCTTCCATGACGCCGTACGGCCTCTGCTGTCCCAGCGAGTTATCGACGACTGTGTCGTCGCCCTGGAGCGGTTCCAGGCCGTCGACGTCGCCATTCCATCCGCCGACACGATCATCGTCACCCGTACGCATGGTGAGGACGGTGAGTTCATCACCGAGATCCCGGACCGGTCGCGGCTTCGGCGTGGTCAGACGCCCCAGGCGTTCAAGCTGTCGACCATCCGGCGGGCCTACGAGGTCGCGGCCGGCGACCCCAACTTCCAGGCCACGGACGACTGTTCGGTCGTACTCAAGTACCTGCCGGACGTGCCGATCCATGTCGTCGCGGGCGACGAGTACAACATGAAGGTCACCCAGCCCGTCGACGTCTTCATCGCCGACAAGCTCTTCCAGCTCGCCTCCACCGCCACGCCCCAGCAGATGAGCGAGGAGGCCTACCGCGAACTGCTCACCGGCAAGACGCTCGTCGTCTTCGGCGGGTCCTACGGCATCGGCAAGGACATCGCCGAGCTGGCCGAGGGGTACGGCGCCACGGTGTACGCCCTCGGGCGCTCGACCACCGGGACACACGTCGAGAACCCGGAGGAGGTCGACGACGCGCTGTCCAAGGCGTATTCGGAGACCGGGCGTATCGACCACGTCGTCAACACGGCCGGCGTCCTGCGCATCGGCAAGCTCGCCGAGACCGACAACGCGACCATCGAGGAAGCGCTGAAGGTCAACTACCTGGCCCCTGTGCAGATCGCCCGTTCGGCCTACAAGTACCTCGCCGAGACCAAGGGCCAGCTGCTGCTCTACACCTCCAGCAGCTACACGCGCGGCCGTGCCGAGTACAGCCTCTACTCCTCCACCAAGGCCGCGATGGTGAACCTCACCCAGGCCCTGTCGGACGAATGGGCCGGCGACGGCGTCCGCGTCAACTGCATCAACCCGGAGCGCACGGCCACCCCGATGCGTACGAAGGCCTTCGGCGAGGAGCCCGCAGGTTCATTGCTCTCCTCCGAGGCGGTGGCCCGTACGTCGCTGGACGTGCTGCTGTCCGAGCTGACCGGGCATGTCATCGACGTCCGCCAGCAGGACCCGACGGCCCCGGCCGGCCGGGCCTCCGGCTTCGAACAGGCGCTCGCCAGCGTTCTCGACCGTCAGGACGACGGCCTAGCATGAAGCCATGCCGCACGGCATGAAGTCCGACGGTGAATTTCGGCAGCAAGCCCACACGGAATCCACAAAAACCGCCGGACAGGCTCCCAGCTAATTCCAGACCGATTTCGGGTAATTTCTCAGATATCAGATACAGGTTCTCCTTGATTTCCACTGCTATTCGCGTCGCCCGGGTGGGCAGCCCGGCCGAGCTGGCCGCGGCGGTCCTCATGATGCTGGGCTTCCCCTGTCTCATGGTGGCCGCGCTCGTCCCGAGCGTGCCCGCCTTCGCCGTCGCCGCCGCAGTGACCTACCTGGCGGACCACTATCTGCACCACCGGGGCAGCTATCTGATCAACCGCCTCGGCAAGGTGCGGGCGGGCGTCTCCATCCGGTTCCTGGTGCGGGAGCTGCTGGTGCTGCTGCTCCTGGCGCGCGCGGACCTCTCCCGGAGCATGATCTTCTACGCGGCGATCGCCTGCTTCATCGCCTTCTACGGCTTCCAGGCCCCGCACGGCGCCCTGACCACGCTGATCCGCAACCGCCGCCGGATGCCCGTCGCCACCCGCAACGTCGACCTGGCCTCGCGCATCCCCATCCCGAACGCCCCGCCGCGCTTCCTGCTGGAACGCTCCAGCGAGAAGATGCTCCACCTCGACCTCGCCGCGGTCATCGGCATCCTGATCACCGTCGAGACCGGTTCGACGGCGTACGGCATGACCGGCGTCGGCATCACCCTCGGACTGGCGTTCCTGTACGTGGTCGCCCTCGCGCCCTTCGTCCGGGGCCGCCGGATCCCGCCGGACGCGGAGACCGTGCTGGCCGCGACGGACGCGTGGCTGCGCGAGTACCGGCCGCAGACGCTGCTGTACTTCTCCGGGTCCAAGGACTCGGCGTACCAGGTCAACATGTGGCTGGAGACGATGGAGCAGTTGGAGACCCGGCCGCTGATCGTCCTGCGTGAACGCGTCATACTGCAGAACCTCGCGCCCACGACCGTCCCCGTCATCTGCGTGCCCGGCGGCATCCATCTGATGAACCTGGACCTGCGTACGGTCCGGGTCGCGCTCTACGCGGCGAACGTCGGCAAGAACATCCACCTGCTGCGCGTACCGACCATGAAGCACGTCTTCATCGGGCACGGCGACAGCGACAAGATCGCCAGCGTGAACCCGTTCAGCAAGGCCTACGACGAGGTGTGGGTCGCCGGGCGGGCCGGGCGCGACCGGTACGCGATCGCCGACGTCGGTGTCCGGGACGAGGACATCGTCGAGGTGGGGCGGCCCCAACTGGCGCCCATCGAGAGCGGTGTTCGGGGCGGCCCGTCCGGAGGGGTGCCCACGATTCTCTACGCCCCGACCTGGGAGGGCTGGGACGACGATCCCGGCAACACCTCCCTCCTGCTCGCCGGCGAGAACATCGTGCGCGCACTGGTGTCGGCCGAGCCGCCCGTCCGGGTGCTGTACAAGCCGCACCCCTTCACCGGCACCCGCAGCGAGGAGGCCAAGGCCGCCCACGAGCGGATCACCGCGCTGGTCGAGGCCGCCGCGGTCGAACGGGCATCCGACCCACGCTTCCTGGGTGACGGCGACGAGCAGACGCGGGCCAAGGCGGACCTCGCGCGTGTCGAGGCGCGGCTCGCCGAACTGGCCGGGCCCGGCGGCGAGAAGGGCGACGAGGCGGAGGCGACGCGGGACGGCGTCGTCGACCTGGAGCGCCACGAGGAGACCGCGAAGCTGCGCACCGAGTGGAACGACGCGTACTGGCGTTCGTTCGGCGTCGGGGAGCACCGGGTCATCACGGGCGCCGAGCCACGCCTTTACGACTGCTTCAACGTGTCCGACGGGATGGTCTCCGACATCTCCAGCGTGGTCTCCGACTTCATCGCGAGCGGCAAGCCATACGCCGTGACGGACTCGGCGGAGCTGGGCGCCGAGGAGTTCAAACGGCAGAACACCGCCGTCCGCGCCGCCGTGATCCTCACCAACAGCGCCGAGGAACTGGGGCAGTTGCTGGACGCCGTACGCGATCCGGCGGCCGATCCGCTGGCCGGGGAGCGCGCGGAGCTGAAGCGGTATCTGCTCGGGCCCGACGAGCCGCCGTCCATCGAGCAGTTCAACACCGCGACGGCCGACCTCGCCGTGAAGGCCGAGACCCGGAACGCGGGCCAGAAGCGGCAGGCGGCGACGGCCCGGACCTGAGCATCCGTGGTCGACTGATCCGGGGCGGGCCACTTTGGGATCTCCCGTCCGCCCACTGGACCGACGCACACCCCCAGGGGGTGTTCGCGTAAATTGCCCCCAGCACAGCCGGACGACCCGAGGGGACAGACCGCAGGTGGCAGGGGCAAGGCAGGCCGTCGCAGAGGCCCACAGGATTGTCGTCAAAGTGGGTTCCTCGTCGCTGACCACGGCGGCAGGCGGCCTCGACGCCGACCGGGTCGACGCGCTCGTCGACGTCCTCGCCAAGAGCCGCAGCGGCGGCGAGAAGGAGATCGTCCTCGTCTCCTCAGGTGCCATCGCCGCAGGCCTCGCCCCCCTCGGCCTGCGCCGCCGCCCCAAGGACCTGGCCCGCCAGCAGGCCGCCGCCAGCGTCGGCCAGGGGCTCCTCGTCGCCCGCTACACCGCCTCCTGCGCCCGCCACGGCATCCGCGTCGGCCAGGTGCTGCTCACCTCCGACGACACCAGCCGGCGCGCCCACCACCGCAACGCCTCCCGCACCCTCGACAAGCTCCTCGCGATGGGCGCCCTCCCGGTCGTCAACGAGAACGACACCGTCGCCACGGACGAGATCCGCTTCGGCGACAACGACCGCCTCGCCGCCCTCGTCGCCCACCTCGTGCGCGCCGACCTCCTCGTCCTGCTGTCCGACATCGACGGTGTGTACGACGGCGACCCCAGCAGGCCCGGTACGTCCCGCATCGCCGAGGTGCGCGGTCCGGCCGACCTCGCGCAGGTCGACATCGGCAGCGCGGGCAAGGCCGGAGTCGGCACCGGGGGCATGGTCACCAAGGTCGAGGCCGCCCGGATCGCCGCCGCCGCCGGTATCCCGGTGGTCCTCACCAGCGCGATCCACGCCGCCGACGCCCTCGCGGGCCGGGACACCGGCACCTACTTCCACCCCACCGGCAGGCGCTCCGCCGACCGTCTGCTCTGGCTCCAGCACGCCTCCACCCCGCAGGGCTCGCTCACCCTCGACGACGGCGCCGTGCGCGCGGTCGTCCAGGGCCGCAAGTCGCTGCTGCCGGCCGGTATCGCCGGCGTCGAGGGCGAGTTCGTCGCGGGCGACCCGGTCGAACTGCGCGACAGCGCGGGCCACGCCGTCGCACGCGGGCTCGTCAACTTCGACGCCAAGGAGATCCCCCAGCTGATCGGCCGCTCGACCCGCGAACTGGCCCGCGAATTGGGCCCCGCGTACGAGCGCGAGGTCGTCCACCGGGACGACCTCGTCGTCCTGAACCCGTAGCCGTCCCTAACGGGAATCCCCGGTCTCTGTAAAACCTCTCTTTGCTCCCGTCCCGCAAAGGCCGAAAACAGGGGGAACGCCCCGCAAATCCGCCCGCCGTGAGGTGGACGTTCCGCAAAAGCGCCCCATGAAGCGTGCGCACCTGCTTCTCTCTGTTTCAGGGAGATTCCGCACGACCATCGGGTAAAGGAGGCCGTCGTGAGACGAGTGCGCCCTGGGGCGGCGGCGTCCCGCGGTGGAACCGCCTCGCGCAAGGTGGGCGAGGAGCGCGCCCTGACCAGCGTCGTGGCCGGCGCCCGCTACGAGGAGGCGTACGAGGAGCCGAAGGACGTGCCCCGGCTGTGGCATGTCACGCTCAGCGTCTCCGGCGCCGAGGCCCCGCTCAAGGAGGTCAGGCGAGGGCTGGAACAGCTCGCCCACGACCATCCCTTTCTGCTGACCAGCCGCTACGCCAACGACCACGCGGAGATCCGCTACTGGGAGGAGGCCCGCGACCTGCACGACGCCGCGGCCGTCGCCCTGCGCCTGTGGGGCGAGCACCGCCAGACCGCGCAGCTGCCGCCCTGGGAGATCGTCGGCCTGGAGGTCATCGACCGCGAGACCTACCACCACCGCATCGCCGAGGGCTACGGCCCGCTGCCGGCGACTCCGGTGGGCGTCCACCCCTTCTGACCTTCCGGCCTTCCGGCCTTTACAGGGGCACCCCTTTTGCGGGGTCTGAGCGGCTTGTCTCGGGGTTTGGGATAGCCGGTGGACGGTTCCGCCCGGCGCACTACGCTTCCCCCATGACCACGCTTTCGCCGTACGACTCGATGTCCCCGGTCACCCAGGCCGCCTACCGCGCCAAGGCAGCCGCCGCCGACCTCGCCCCCCTCCCGAGGGCCGAGAAGGACGACGCGCTGCTCGCCATCGCGGACGCGCTGGAGGTCCGTACGAGCGAAATCGTCGAGGCCAACGCCAAGGACATCGCCCGCGCCCGCGAGGCCGGCACCAGCGAGACGGTCATCGACCGGCTGACGCTCACTCCGGAGCGGGTGCGCGCGATCGCCTCCGACGTACGGGACGTGGTGGCGCTGCCCGACCCGGTCGGCGAGGTCGTGCGCGGCTCGACCCTCCCCAACGGCATCGACCTGCGCCAGGTCCGCGTCCCGCTGGGCGTCGTCGGCATCATCTACGAGGCCCGCCCGAACGTGACGGTCGACGCCGCCGCCCTCTGCCTGAAGTCCGGCAACGCGGTCCTGCTGCGCGGCTCGTCCTCCGCGTACGAGTCGAACACCGCGCTCGTACGGGTGCTGCGCGACGCCGTCGGCGGGGCCGGGCTGCCCGCGGACGCCGTCCAGCTCGTGCCCGGTGAGGGCCGCGAGTCCGTACGGGAGCTGATGCGCGCGCGTGGCCTGGTGGACGTCCTGATCCCGCGCGGCGGCGCCTCCCTCATCCAGACCGTCGTCACCGAGTCCACGGTCCCCGTGATCGAGACCGGCGTCGGCAACTGCCACGTCTACGTCGACGCCCAGGCCGACCTGGACATGGCCGTCGACATCCTGATCAACTCCAAGGCCCAGCGGCCCAGCGTCTGCAACGCCGCCGAGACCCTCCTGGTCCACCAGGACATCGCCGCCGAGTTCCTGCCACTCGCCCTGGACGCCCTCGCCGAGGCCGGGGTGACCGTGCACGCCGACCCGCGGGTGCAGGCGTACGCGAAGGACTCCAAGGCGACCGTCGTCGAGGCCACGCTGGAGGACTGGGACACCGAGTACCTGTCCTACGACATCGCCGCCGCCGTGGTCGACTCCCTCGACAAGGCCGTCGAGCACATCCGGCTGTGGACCTCCGGTCACACCGAGGCCATCGTGACGACCTCGCAGCAGGCCGCCCGCCGCTTCACCCAGCTGGTCGACTCGACCACGGTCGCCGTCAACGCCTCCACGCGGTTCACCGACGGCGGTCAGTTCGGTTTCGGCGCCGAGATCGGCATCTCGACCCAGAAACTGCACGCACGCGGCCCGATGGGCCTGCCGGAGCTGACCAGCACCAAGTACATCGTCACGGGCGACGGGCATATCCGCCGCTGAATCCGCTGCTGAGGGGCGTGATCGAGGGTCCGTGCGCCGGCGGCCCGGCGCACGACCGGCGCGGGGCCCCGGCGGATCGCAGTGCCCAGGGGCGGTCGGCGGCGCATGCTGCATCTTTCCGGGGGGCGACCCCCGGACCCCCAGCAGAAAAGCAGGTCGGCAGGTGTGACCGGCGCGAACACCCTGAGGCGGGCCTGAGTGAACGCGGCTCCGCGCGCCGGGCGGCGAATGAAACGCATCTCATCCAGTAGCTGAATTTCCCGACCGTCTGCCCAAAGTGACACCCCCGGTCTACTCTGGATCCGTGCCGGAGGACGTGGGGGGCACGCCGTTCTTCCCTGACGGCTGGGAGCCCGACGACGACCACGACCGCGGGGTGTCGGACGAAGAGTTCGCCTCCGTGGTCTTTGACGAGGCCTTCGTACAGGCGGCCGTGGTGCACGAGCCGACCGCCGTCGAGCGTCTCCTGGCCGCCGCGCAGGCGAGAGCGGAGGCCTCCGAGGCCGAGGCACGCCGGGCGAACACCCGAGGCCCACGAGGGGACGACGAGCGCTACGAGGACGGCTTCGGCCCGGACGACCCCGCCTATTTCGGCCACGATCCGGATCTCGACGACCTGGACGACGCCGAGATCCTGGAGGGCCGCTACGGCGCTCGGGGCACCCACGGCAAGCAGGTCTCCCGCTGGCACCGTCCCGTCGCCTGGATGCTCGCTCTCGTGATGGGGATCGGCATGGTCGCGCTGGCCTTCACGGCGGTCTACCGGGGCGCGTCGTCCGGCCGCCAGGAGCAGGTGCCGCCGCCCGCCTCCACCGGCCTCGAGCAGGGCAGCGCGACGACTCCCTCGGCCTCCGCCGACTACTCCCAGCCGGCTGTCTCGGCGATCCCGCGCACTCCTTGACCCAAACCTGTCCGCGCCCTGTTTCTTCCTGGTGAGAACCTGTCAGAACTTGTCGTGCGGGTGGGCGTTTACCGGGGCTTCCCGCGACCTACTCTGAATGTATGGGCGGACCAGGAGACCCACCTGAGGGGACACCCGAGGCCACCCCTGGTGGCGGCGAGGACGAGTACCGATCCGTCGTCTTCGACGAGTCGTTCGTCCGTGCTGCCCGGCTCCAGGAGTTCTCCGCGCAGGAGCGCCTGGACGACCACGCACCCGCCGTACGCCGCCGCCAACCCCTGCATCGGGGGCTGTCCCGGCAGGCGCTGATCCTCGTCGTGCTGATCGCCGTCGCCTTCGGCACCGCCATCTACATGGGCATCCGCAACCCGTACGAGAGCCCGGTCGCCGAGCTCTCTCCGGAGCCGCTGCGGATGACCGTCATCCCGCTCGCGCCGCAGGGTGCCGTGCCCGGCGCCGTCGACCCCGAACAACTGTTCGCGCGCAGTCCGGCGGCCCAGTTCGGTATAGGCGCCGAGGGCATCGCACTGCCCGCCACCCGGAGCACCGCGCACTTCTCGGACAGCCAGGTCGTCAGCGCACTGACCACCGCCAAGGACTACATAGTCGAGTCCTCGCTCTATCCGGAGGTGCTCACCGGCGGCGAGGTCCGTGCCGT
This sequence comes from Streptomyces sp. GQFP, assembly GCF_021545335.1. GTDB lineage: Bacteria > Actinomycetota > Actinomycetes > Streptomycetales > Streptomycetaceae > Streptomyces. The sequence continues at coordinate 7,528,949 of NZ_CP089312.1, forward strand.
GCGGGTGCTGCTCGATCCCGACCAGCTCGACCAGTTCGACCAGAGCTTCGACAGCCCGGCCGCCGACGGCAGGCACGCGCCCACCGGCTGGCTGGTCCGCTTCGACCCCTCACGCGCCCAGCTCGCCGACGACAAGATCCGCGTGCGGGGCACCCTGCGGGCCGCCGAGGCCGACTCGGCGACCCTGGAGGTCGTCGCCGACCACACCTTCGTGTACGCGCTGCGGCCGACCGGCGCCGATGACAAGGCGAAGGCGTCGCTCTTCACTGTCCGGCGCGAGCTGCACTTCAGCTTCGACCGGGACGACCTGCGGATGCACCAGGCCCGGCTGGTCGTCTCGTACGTCCAGGCCGGGCCGCTGTCCTGTGCGGAGGACTCCGTCGGTTACCTGAGGCCGCTGCTGGCCGGCCAGACCGCGAAGGCGGGTGGACCGGCTGGGACGGATCCCTTTGCGACGGGCAGTGCTACGGCGTTGTGCGGGTCCTTGGCGGCGGGGGCGCAGCCGAAGGTGTGAGGGTAGGTGGGGTGGTTCGTCGGGTGCGGGCCGGTGGGGGCTGGTCGCGCAGTTCCCCGCGCCCCTGGGTGGGATCAGGCGTCCGGAGAGGTGTCTTGCGGCGGTGTTGAGTTTGTGGAGCCGCCGAAGCCCCTTCGTACGCGGCCGCCCAGGTCGCCCGCTCCGCCCGCGATGTCCGCGACCAGCTTCATCAGGGGGTCCTTGGAGTTCTTGACGTTGGTCGCGTAGCTCGACGCCGACTCGCGGAAGGAGCCGGAGACCGAGGTGTCCTTGTCCTCGGTGCGGCGCGGGTAGTGGCCGTCCATGATCCGCTGGAAGTCGCGGGACTCGGCCCACTTCTTCAGCTCGGCGGCGCGCACGGTGGTGAAGGGGTGGGTGCGGGGCAGGACGTTGAGGATCTTCAGTACGGAGTCGCGCAGGTCGCCGCCCGCCTCGTACTCCTCGGCCTGGGCGAGGAACGCGTCCACGTTCATCTCGTGCAGGTGGTTGCCGCCGGCGATCTTCATCAGGCCGCGCATCGAGGCCTTGAGGTCCTGGCCGACGAGCAGTCCCGCGCGGTCGGCGGACAGCTCCGACTTGCGGAACCACTCGCGCAGGCCGGTCACGATCGCCATGATCGCGATGTTGCCGAGCGGGATCCAGGCGACGCGGAGGGCCAGGTTGGTCAGGAAGAGCAGGATCGTCCGGTAGACGGAGTGCCCGGAGAGGGCGTGTCCGACCTCGTGCCCGACGACGGCCCGCATCTCCTCCTCGTCGAGCAGCTCGACCAGGCCGGTGGTGACGACGATGATCGGCTCGTCCAGGCCGATGCACATCGCGTTGGGCTGCGGGTCCTGGTTGACGTACATCGGCGGGACCTTCTCCAGGTCCAGGATGTCGCAGGCGTCCCGCAGCATGACGTTGAGGTGGGCGAACTGCTGCTCCGAGACCCGCACTGAGTCGGACAGGAACAGCAGCCGCAGACTGCGCTCGGGGAGCAGTCCGCTGAGCGCCTTGAAGACGGTGTCGAACCCGCTGAGCTTGCGCAGGGCGACCAGGGCGGAGCGGTCGGCCGGGTGCTCGTACGCCCGCGAGGAGATCCCCGGGAAGCGGGTGCGCTGCCTGCTGGGCACGTTCTCGTGGCCGTCAGGCCCGTGTCCGTTGCTCTCGTGGCTGTCGTCGGACATGTGTTCCCCCATGCGTCTGATTGCCCTTGTGTGCCCCCGAAGCGGGGCCCAGCCTAGGCGGAGATACCGTGGCGGGGCAGCACACCGTAAGGAGCGATCCGATGGATCCGATGGACCACACCCCCGCAACCGACTGGATCACCGAGGCCGCGAAAGCCGCCGAGAGACAGGGATCCGGCGATCTGCTCCGGGTCGTGCTCATCGTGATGTTCTTCGGCTGCATCCTGACCGCGTGGTTCCTGCTGCGGGGGTACAAGGAGAAGGACGACTGAGACGGGCCGGAAGTTCCCTCGCCGGGTCCTTGGGCGGAGTCGGCGTGATCCCCGTGGGCGGGCACGCTTACGATGAGCCGACGTCTTTATCCCGCCCTCACCGGATAGGTCCTGCCGAAGATGAGCTTCCACAGCACCGCAGCCCAGTTGGTCACCCTTGCCGCCGAGGGCGAGGAGCACGGCGGCAACCACGAGAGCCTCAGCCCCTACCTCACCGGTGGCGGCGCCTTCTTCGTCCTGATGCTCCTGCTGTGGATCACCACCCGCTTCAACCGTGACCGCTGAGTCCGATCCGTTCAGGCAGGGCCGGTAGGGTCTGCACCCATGGGAGAGCAGGACATGCCTACCGGCCGGTCGAACCCGGGCAAGCGTCGCATCGGCGTCATGGGCGGCACATTCGATCCGATCCACCACGGGCACCTCGTGGCGGCCAGCGAGGTCGCCGCACAGTTCCACCTCGACGAGGTGATGTTCGTACCGACCGGACAGCCGTGGCAGAAGACCGACCGCAGTGTCTCGCCGGCCGAGGACCGCTATCTGATGACGGTCATCGCGACCGCCGAGAACCCCCAGTTCTCGGTCAGCCGCATCGACATCGACCGCGGTGGCCCGACGTACACCACGGACACCCTGCGCGACCTGCGCGCGCTCAATCCCGACACGGACCTGTTCTTCATCACGGGCGCCGACGCGCTCGGCCAGATCCTCACCTGGCGCGACGCCGAGGAACTGTTCTCCCTCGCGCACTTCATCGGGGTCACCCGGCCCGGTCACACCCTGACCGACCCGGGACTCCCGGAGGGCGGTGTCTCGCTGGTCGAGGTGCCCGCTCTGGCCATCTCGTCCACAGACTGCCGTGCGAGGGTCGCCAAGGGCGACCCGGTCTGGTATCTGGTGCCGGACGGTGTGGTGCGCTACATCGACAAGCGCGAGCTGTACCGCGGCGAGTGAGCCGAGAGGGGCACCGGTGAACGACCGATACGACTCGGGGTACGACGGCGACCAGCAGTACGAGCTCGTCGGCTACGACGACTACGGCCGGCCTGTGTACCAGCCGGTGCCGCAGCAGGGGTACCCGCAACCGTCACAGCCAGGTCAGCAGTCGTACGACCCGTATGCGCAGCAGCAGGCCCCCCAGGCCCCTCCGGCGCAGGGGTACGAGGGGTACGGCTACGACCCGTACGCGACCGGGCAGCAGCAGGCCGCGCCCGCGTACGACCCCTACGGCAGCGGGAACCCGGCCACCGGGTACGACCCCTACGGGCAGCCGGCGAGCAGCGGGCAGCAGCCCCGGGTCGCCGAGCAGACCGCGCCCGCCGCCCCGACGGCACGGACCGCGCAGGCCGAGCCGACCGCCTTCGTACCGCAGCAGGGCGGGCCGCCCGCCGAGGGCGGCGCTCCGAAGGCGGAGGAGCCCGCGGGTGAACGCGACTACAGCACCCAGCAGTTCGCGTTCGTCGAGGACCCCGACGGTGACTCCGAGGACGTCATCGACTGGCTGAACTTCACCGAGAACCGCACCGAGCGCCGCGAGGAGGCCAAGCGCCGCGCGCGGGGCCGTGCCGTCGCCCTGGTCGTCGTCCTCGCCCTGGTGGCGGTGGGCGGGGTGGGCTACCTCTGGTACGCGGGGAAGCTGCCCGGCGCGTCCTCCTCGGACACGAAGGCCGGGAGTGCGACGAGCGCCGCCGCCCAGAAGCGCGACGTCGTGGTCGTCCATCTGCACAACACCAAGAAGGGCGGCACCTCCACGGTGCTGCTCGTCGACAACGCCACCACCAAGCAGGGCACCACGGTCCTGCTGCCCAACTCCCTCGCCCTGACCGACGACGACGGCTCCACGACCACGCTCGCCAAGTCCGTCGACGACGACGGCTCCTCAGGGACCCGCGACGCGCTCGACACCGTCCTCGGCACCGACATCGAGGGCACCTGGCGGCTCGACACCCCCTACCTGCAGAACCTCGTCGAGCTGGTCGGCAACATCGACATCGACACCAACGCGAACGTGCCCGACCCGGACAACACCAAGAAGGGCACGGCGCCCCTGGTGAAGAAGGGCGAGGACCAGACCCTCAGCGGCAAGACGGCCGTCGCCTACGCCACCTACCTCGCCTCCGGCGAGACCCAGGACGCCCAGCTGGAGCGGTTCGGGCAGGTCATGCAGGGCGTGCTGCGCAAGCTGTCCTCCGACGCCCAGGCCGCGACGGTCACCGTGCAGACGCTGGCCCAGATCCTCGACCCCTCGCTGACCGACAAGGACCTCGGCAGTTTTCTCGCCCGGCTCGCCGACCTCGCCAAGGGCGGCGACTACAAGACCTCGCTGCTGCCCGTCCAGGGCGACGGCACCTTGAGCGCCCAGGCGAGCGCCTCCGTCGTCAAGACGGTGCTCGGCGGTACCGCCAAGAGCCCCGACAAGGACGCCGCGGTCCGGGTCTCCGTCCAGAACGCCACCGGCGACAAGGACGACACCGAGAAGGCCCGAGTCGTCCTCCTCAACGGCGGCTTCACCTTCCTGGGGGCCGGTACGGCCGACACCGCCCGCGCCACCTCCCAGGTGACCTACTCCGACGCCGCCGACAAGGAGAACGCCACCGAGGCCGCCAAGACGCTGGGCCTGCCCACCAGCGCGGTGAAGAAGGGCACGGTCACCTCGAACGCGGACGTGTCCGTGGTCCTCGGCCAGGACTACGAGCCCGCGACGTGATCCCGTAATGACGTGGGGTGGTGTCGGCGGTCCGTGAGACCCTTGGGTTCCGTAGCAGTACCCGTACGGGTTTCCCCGACCGCCGACCGAAAGCCTTGTAGTGACCGCCACTGACCGTTCCATCGAGCTGATCACCGCCGCCGCGCAGGCGGCAGCCGACAAGCTCGCGCACGACATCATCGCCTACGACGTCAGCGACGTGCTGTCGATCACGGACGCCTTCCTGCTGGCCTCCGCACCCAACGACCGCCAGGTCAAGTCGATCGTCGACGAGATCGAGGAGCGGCTCGGCAAGGAACTCGGCACCAAGCCGGTCCGCCGCGAGGGCGACCGCGAGGCCCGCTGGGTGCTCCTGGACTACGTCGACATCGTCGTCCACGTCCAGCACAGCGAGGAGCGCGTCTTCTACGCCCTGGAGCGCCTCTGGAAGGACTGCCCCGAACTGGAGCTGCCCGCCGACGCCAAGGCCACCCGGGGCAAGGCCGCCGAGCACGCCAAGCTGCAGGCCGAGGAGGACACCGCCGACTTCGGAGGGCTGCGGTGACCGCCCCCGCGTCCACCGGGACCCGCCGCAAGCCGGGCCCCGGCCGCCGTCTCATCCTGTGGCGCCACGGCCAGACGTCGTGGAACGTGGAGCGACGCTTCCAGGGCACCACGGACGTGCCGCTCACCGAGACCGGCATCGGCCAGGCCCGCCGCGCCGCCCGCCTGCTCGCCTCCCTGAAGCCCGACGCGATAGTCGCCTCGGACCTCCAGCGCGCGGCGAACACCGCGGGCGAACTCGCCGAACTCACCGGCCTCACGGTGACGCACGACGAGGGCCTGCGCGAGACCTACGCGGGCGTCTGGCAGGGCCTGACGCACGAGGAGATCATCTCCCGCCACGGCGACGAGTACGCCGCGTGGAAGCGCGGTGAGCCGGTCCGCCGCGGCGGCGGCGAACTGGAGACCGAGGTCGCCGACCGCGCCGCCCCCGTGGTGCTGCGGCACGCCGACAAACTCCCCGAGCAGGGCACCCTTGTGGTGGTCAGCCACGGCGGCACCATCCGGACGACCATTGGGCGCCTGCTCGGCCTGGAGTCCCACCATTGGGAGAGCCTTGGCGGTCTGTCCAACTGCTGCTGGTCCGTCCTCGGCGAGGGCGCCCGCGGCTGGCGCCTGCTGGAGCACAACGCAGGCACACTGCCGGAGCCGGTGCTCGGTGACGACGACTGACCCGGATTTCACTTTCCGGCAGGCCACAGGCTAAAGTTCCTCTTGTTCGCCCGGCCAGGCCGGAGAGGAACACGAGGGGCTATAGCTCAGTTGGTAGAGCGCCTGCATGGCATGCAGGAGGTCAGGAGTTCAATTCTCCTTAGCTCCACAGTAGATGGCTGGTTGATCAAGGTCCCGCCCCCTCCGGGGGGCGGGATTTTTCGTTCGCCCCGGCTTGAGTCACTTGGGGCCCGGAGGCGTATACCTCTGCGGAGGCCCTTCTTAAGTGCGCGTTCGTGCTGGCCGCGACGGCTGCGGCGGGTGCTGTGTCCGGACTGGTACGAAGGCGTCGCTGACCGTATTGGTCCGGCCGTGGCAGAATCAAACGGCCGGAAGGGGGCGCGGCCCGACGGGAGGGAGTTGCGATGCCTGCGAGCATCCTCAGGGAGGTCGGTCACCTCTCTGAAGCGGCAGTCATACGGGGCAGGAGAACCCGTCTCAGCTGTCCTTCCTGCGGTTCCGGCCACGTCGCCCAGGTGCTCGGTGACAACGGTGGGATTTCCTACGTGTGCACGGCCTGCGGCCACAGCTGGAGCTGATCGATGGGTGCACACAGGAGGAAATGCGACTGGTGCGGCAGTGGTACGCCGATCGTCCGTGACATGGAGCCGGTGAACCACGACTACCAGTACTGGTGCGAGGAATGCGCGCGGGCGCTGATCATAAAAGGCGACCCGATCGAGACCTACCGTGAGCTGGAGGGCGAGCCGATCTACGGCCGGCTCCTGGAGGAGCACTGCACCCTCAAACGGTTCTACTCGTTCGTCACGGCCTGACCCGGCAAACGATTTGGTGCTGCACCGGGGGGACCGGTAAAGTTGGCGTCGCCGCCGGGGAGACCCGGCGGAGCGGTGCGAGGGGCTATAGCTCAGTTGGTAGAGCGCCTGCATGGCATGCAGGAGGTCAGGAGTTCAATTCTCCTTAGCTCCACAGAAGTTGAAGGCGGGTCATCCGATCAGGATGGCCCGCCTTCGGCGTTGTAGCAGTACACGGGGTGGGGAGAGCAGCAACTGTGTTGCTGCTCTCCCCACCCCGTGGTGTCAGCGACCGCTGCCGAGGGCGCGGCGGCCCCGGCCACCGCGCTGGGACAGGACCGGCAGACGGTCGGGGGCCGAGGCCTTGGTGTCCTCCTCGATGCGCAACGCCAGCGCCGGGCAGCGGCGCACGGCGCGCAGCGCCTTCGCCTCCGCGTACCGGGGCACCTTCGCCTGCGCGACGGTGGGGAAGCCGTCGGCGCCCAGTTCGAAGACCTCCGGGAGGATGTCGGCGCACAGGCCGTGGCCCCGGCACAGCGTCCAGTCGACGAAGATCTTCTGACGGCTGGGGCCGTTCTCCTCCTCCGTCTGGCCGCCGGCGATGCCCGCGGGGCCCTGGCCGCCCTCGAAGAGCGGCAGAACGCCTTCTACGGGCCTTCCGCAGCCGTTTCCGAGGACATGGGCGGCGAGGTCGTCCGTGAACGCCTTGATGGTCGATTCCAGGAACATCGCCGAGCCGTCCGGGTGCGAGCAGGCACCGCGCCGCTTCACGGACTTGGCGACCTGCTTGACGGCCTCCAGGGCGGCCGGGCCGCCGCCGTTGAGGATGTCCTCCATGCCGCGCGCCGCGGCGGGCAGACCGAGGTAGCAGGGGCCGCACTGGCCGGCGCTCTCCTCGGCCAGCCACTGGGCCACGCGCAGCGACTCGCCCAGCGGGCAGGTGTCCTGGCTGATCGGCAGGATCGCGCCGGCGCCGAGCGCACCGCCCACGGCGTCCAGGGAGTTGCGCGAGACGATCGCCTCGTTGACCGTCGCCGCGTCGATCCACTTGCCGTGGTAGCCGCCGGTGAGCACACCCTGCGGGACCGGCGGGGCGCCGGCGAGCTGAAGGACGTACCGCAGCGGTACGCCGGTGGGGACCTCGATCACCATGGGACGGGCGACCGCGCCGGAGACCGTGAGCATGACGGTGCCCGGCTCGTCGTACAGGCCGGTGTTGCAGTAGCGCTCGGCGCCGATGCGGGCGGCGATCGCGAGCTGGGCGTACGTCTCGGCGTTGGACAGCAGGGTGGGTGCGCCGCCGACGCCGCTCTGCGAGGCGCTGATCTTGCGGCCGGGCGGGATCGCCGGGCCGCCGTCGATGGACCGGATCAGTGAGGCGGCGGCGCCGGTGACCATGCGGATCGGATTGCGCTGCACGCGCGCGCGGAGGGCCGATCGGCGGCCGTTGTTGAGGCCGCGCTCGGCGAGCGCCGCCTCCATGGAGCGCTGCGTGGATTCACGTGTCACCCCGATGACCAGGGTGCGGGCGCCCATGGCCTCCGCGCAGAGCAGGGCGCCGTCCAGGATCAGGTGCGGGGCACGGTTGACCAGCACCGTGTCCTTGCGGCAGGCGGGCTCGTCCTCGCTCGCGTTGACGACGACGACCGGCCGTACCCCGCGGCGGATCGCCGACTCGGCGACCGACCGCAGCTTCTTGTGGAAGGGGAAGCCCGCGCCGCCGCGGCCCTTCAGGGAAATGCGCTCGGCGAGCTGCGCGAGCTGCTCGCCGCCCATCGGTTCGAGCGGCCCATGCACCTTGAGGTGCATGGGTAGATCAAGTCTCTCGACAAGGTCGAAACCCGACGTGAGCTGGGGAAGTCCGACCACACGGACTTCGGGTACGTCGGGCAGAGCCTCGTTCACTTAAAGCCTCCGGAAGGCGCGTTCCAAGGTTCGCCCGAACCCGGTGCGTCGAAGTCGTAGGAAGCACCGGGGTTTGTATCAGTGGCGGGACCGCTGTTGTACGTGTCGTTCGCGTTGTACGTGTCATAGGCGGCATTCGACTCACCGGTGTTGTACACATCACTCGTGCCGTACGGGGCGGCGCCCGGATTGCCATAGGCCGGGATGTTGTATCCGGTGTCGTTCATCGGGTCGTACGCCGACACGGGGGCCTCGCCGACGGGCGGCGGGGACGGGATCGGCCAACTGCCCGACGTACTGCCGTCCATGCGCGGGATCGCCTCGGTGGCCTGCATGTCGCCCGGCATCTCCATGCGGGCGGTCTGGTCCATGTACGAGTCCTGCCCGCGCGGGGGTGACACGGCGCGGTAGGCCGCCGCGAAGCCGTCGTTCGCGGGTTCGGGCGTCATGGTGCGGCTGGCCGGGGCGTCGTAGAGCGGCATCGATCCGGTGGAGGGGTTGCGCTGCGGGGGCACTCCCGCGTCCCCGCGCGCGGGCCTGCCGCCGCCCTGGTTCTCGTAGCCCGGCAGGGCGGACTCGCCGATGCGGGCCCGGCTCGCGTCCAGGTCGTCGCGGCCGTACTTCTCCTGGGTTCCCAGGATCGCCATGATCTGAGCGGCCACCTTGCGCTTGAACGGGCGGGGCGCCGAGCGCAGGGCCAGGGCTCCCATGACCGCGAGCAGGGACGTGCCGTACAGGATCGTGAAGATCGGCTTCGCCTCGCGTCCCGCGTACAGGCCGTGGACCAGCGCGAAGCACCAGGCCGGGTAGGCCAGCATGTGCATCGCGCGCCAGCGGGCCGCGACCGGGGCCGGGGAGGCGAACTGGCTGCGCAGGGCCCCGGTGACGGCCGTGAAGATCATGAGCAGACCGGCCAGGGACCCGAAGCCGATGAGGCTCCCGGTGCCGGTGACGCCGAGGCTGAACGGGATCAGCGCGGCGACCAACGGGGCGTGGTCGAGCGCCACTTTGACCGAGATGTGCAGCAGCAGGAAGGCGACCGAGGCAACAGCGGTCGTCCGGTGCACGGCCTGCGCGATCAACCGCTGACGGGTGTTCAGGAACACCCGGTCGGTGGCGACCAGGCCCCAGATCACCGCGGAGGTGAGGGCGACCAGTGACAGCACGCCGGCACCGAAGTTCAGGAAGTCCTGGAGCTGGTCACCTCCGACCACCACGATCACGGGTATGAGCAGCAGCACGGCAGCCGTCGCCATCCCGTAGGCCGAACGGCCCGTCCTGGGAAGCGAACTGTTACTACGAGGGTTCATGGGGGCAACTCCGAGCGGTTCGGGAAGGCGGTCCCGCGTCGAACTCTAAGTCGAGACATACCGAGGAGTACGAGGTTTGAGTTATTGCGCTGTTACCAAAGGGCTGTGAGGCCGTTGTGATGTCCCATAGAGGTTGTTACGCGAAGTAATTATTGAACCTGGTTCAGCTTTTGCTGTGTGGCGATTCACGTGCCCGTTGGGGCATGAGGGAGTTGTGTGGGGGTCGTGTGAGGGTCGCCCAGGGCATGGCACCCGGTGCCATGTGCCCCCGGGAACTCCGTCGCGGCGCGCTCGACCGCTGCGGTACCCTGACGCCATGCGTGCCGTACGCCTTCTGCTTAGCGAGCCGCGCTGATCAGTCCCGACCACTGACGAATCGTGGTCGGCATCGGCGCGGCGTCCCCTCCTGTGCGAGGGGATTTTTCATTTCCAAGCCGCTGGCAGAGACGATCGATGGAGCTTTGAGGACCATGAGCGAGACGAACCCCGCTGCCACCGCCGAGGTCGCAGCGCCGCACCGCTACACGGCCGCCATGGCGGCCGACATCGAGGCACGCTGGCAGGACTTCTGGGACGCCGAGGGCACGTACGCCGCCCCCAACCCGAGCGGCGACCTGGCGGGCGATCCCGAGCTGGCCGCCAAGCCCAAGAAGTTCATCATGGACATGTTCCCGTACCCCTCGGGTGCGGGGCTGCACGTCGGCCATCCGCTGGGCTACATCGCGACCGACGTGTTCGCCCGCTTCCAGCGCATGACCGGCCACAACGTCCTGCACACCCTGGGCTTCGACGCCTTCGGCCTGCCCGCCGAGCAGTACGCCGTGCAGACCGGCACGCATCCGCGTGTCTCCACCGAGGCCAACATCGAGAACATGAAGGTCCAGCTGCGCCGGCTGGGCCTGGGCCACGACAAGCGCCGGTCGTTCGCCACGATCGACCCGGACTACTACAAGTGGACCCAGTGGATCTTCCTGCAGATCTTCAACTCCTGGTACGACGAGGAGTCCGACAAGGCCCGCCCGATCGCCGACCTGATCGCCCAGTTCGAGACCGGCGAGCGCGCCGTACCGGGTGACCACGCGCGCGCGTGGAACCAGCTGACCGCCGCCGAGCGCGCCGACGTCCTGGGCGAGTACCGCCTGGCGTACGCCTCCGAGGCACCCGTCAACTGGTGTCCGGGACTGGGCACCGTACTGGCGAACGAGGAGGTCACCGCCGACGGCCGGTCCGAGCGCGGCAACTTCCCCGTCTTCAAGGCCAAGCTGCGCCAGTGGAACATGCGCATCACCGCCTACGCCGACCGGCTGCTGAACGACCTGGACGCGCTGGACTGGCCCGAGGCGATCAAGCTGCAGCAGCGCAACTGGATCGGCCGCTCCGAGGGCGCCCGCGTCGCCTTCCCGATCGACGGCGAGAACATCACGGTCTTCACGACCCGCCCGGACACCCTGTTCGGCGCCAGCTACATGGTTCTGGCGCCCGAGCACCCGCTGGTCGAGAAGTTCACCCCGGCCGCCTGGCCCGAGGGCACCCACGACGTCTGGACGGGCGGTCACGCCACGCCCGCCGAGGCCGTGGCCGCCTACCGCGCGCAGGCCGCTTCGAAGTCCGACGTCGAGCGGCAGGCCGAGGCCAAGGACAAGACCGGCGTCTTCATCGGCTCGTACGCGACCAACCCGGTCAACGGCGACCGGATCCCCGTCTTCATCGCCGACTACGTCCTGATGGGCTACGGCACCGGCGCGATCATGGCCGTCCCCTGCGGCGACCAGCGCGACTTCGAGTTCGCCCGCGCCTTCGAGCTGCCGATCCACTGCATCGTCGAACCGACCGACGGGCGTGGCACCGACACCTCCACGTGGGACGGTGCCTTCGGCGCGTACGACGCGAAGATCATCAACTCGTCCAATGGCGACATCTCGCTGGACGGCCTGGCCGTCGCCGACGCCAAGGCGCGCATCACCGAGTGGCTGGAGCGCAAGGGCATCGGCCGCGGCACCGTCAACTTCCGGCTGCGCGACTGGCTGTTCAGCCGCCAGCGCTACTGGGGCGAGCCCTTCCCCATCGTCTACGACGAGGACGGCGTCGCCCACTCGCTGCCCGAGTCGATGCTGCCCCTGGAGCTGCCCGAGGTCGAGGACTACTCGCCCCGCACCTTCGACCCGGACGACGCGAACACCGAGCCCGAGACGCCGCTGTCCCGCAACGCGGACTGGGTCAACGTCACCCTGGACCTGGGCGACGGACGGGGCCCGCAGAAGTACCGCCGCGAGACCAACACCATGCCCAACTGGGCCGGTTCCTGCTGGTACGAGCTGCGCTACCTCGACCCGCACAACGACCAGAAGCTGGTCGACCCGGCCATCGAGCAGTACTGGATGGGCCCCCGCGAGGGCCAGCCCCACGGCGGCGTCGACCTGTACGTCGGCGGCGCCGAACACGCCGTGCTGCACCTGCTGTACGCGCGCTTCTGGTCCAAGGTCCTGTTCGACCTGGGACACGTCTCCTCGGTCGAGCCGTTCCACAAGCTGTTCAACCAGGGCATGATCCAGGCCTTCGTGTACCGCGACAGCCGGGGCATCGCCGTACCGGCCGCCGAGGTGGAGGAGCGCGACGGCGCCTATTTCTATGAGGGCGAGAAGGTCTCCCGGCTGCTGGGCAAGATGGGCAAGTCCCTGAAGAACGCGGTCACTCCGGACGAGATCTGCGCCGAGTACGGGGCGGACACGCTGCGCCTGTACGAGATGGCGATGGGCCCCCTGGACGTGTCACGGCCGTGGGACACGCGCGCGGTGGTGGGCCAGTACCGGCTGCTGCAGCGGCTGTGGCGCAACGTCGTCGACGAGGACAGCGGCGAGGTCACCGTCGTCGACACCGAGGCCGACGAGGCGGCACTGCGTGCCCTGCACAAGGCGATCGACGGCGTCCGCCAGGACCTGGAGGGCCTGCGCTTCAACACCGCCATCGCCAAGGTCACCGAGCTGAACAACCATCTGACCAAGGCGGGCGGTCCGGTCGCGCGCCCGGTCGCCGAGGCACTGGTGCTGCTGGTCGCGCCGCTGGCCCCGCACATCGCCGAGGAGCTGTGGCGCAGGCTGGGGCACACCGAGTCGGTCGTCCACCAGGACTTCCCGGTCGCCGACCCCGCGTACGTCGTGGACGAGAGCGTGACCTGCGTCGTGCAGATCAAGGGCAAGGTCAAGGCGCGTCTGGAGGTCTCGCCGTCGATCTCCGACGACGAGCTGGAGAAGGTCGCGCTGGGTGACGACAAGGTCGTGGAGGCGCTGGCCGGCGCGGGCATCCGCAAGGTGATCGTGCGGGCGCCGAAGCTGGTCAACATCGTCACGGCGTAGGCGCCGCGATAGCTGCGGGGGCAGGCACGGGCGGCCCTTCGGGCAGCTCGGGGTAGTCCCCTACGGGCAGGTTCGGGGTTCTTTTGGAACTCCGGACCTGCCCTTTGCGTTTACCGTTGAAGAGCGGCTGGCGAAGCCGCGACCGGTAGGAGGAGGAGCGTCGTGGAAGCCGCTGTCGCAGTTGTCGCCCTGCTCTTCCTGCTGTTCGTCGTGCTGGGGGTGTACGCCACGGTGAAGGTGATCGGCGCGGCCAAGAGAGGCGTGGACCGGACGATCACACAGGCCCGCCGCACGGTCGAGGACACCACGCTGCGCGCCAAGTCCTACGCCCAGCTCGGTCCGGCCGGCGAACTGGCCCAGCTCAGGCTCAAGCTGCGTACGTCGATGCGGTCCACGCAGGACGCGCTGCACGCGGGCGTGGCCGAGGACGAGTCCCTCAAGGAGTCCCTCGGCCTCTTCGAGCGGCTCAGCGCGCACGGCCATGAGCTGGACGCCGAACTCAAGCGCCTGGAGTCCGAGCCCGACCGGGCCACGCTCGCCGGGCGACTGCCCGACCTGCGCGAACGAACCGACCAGATCACCCAGGCCGCCGACTCGCTGCGCTGGGCGGCCCGGGACCGGGCGACCCGGTTCGCCAACGACGACCTGGACTCCCTGAGGACCCAGATAGACGTCGAGGCGGGCGCCCTGCGGCACTGGACGACGACCACGGAACCCACGCCGACTCCTCCTGCGACTCCTGCGCCCGCGCCGCCGCCGTGGCCCGAGGCCCCGGCCGCCGACGGGACCGCGGCTCAGCAGACCTGGCCGGACAGCCCGGACGCACGCCGGGCCGCCGAGCCGACCCGGCCCGCGATCACCCCGCCGGTCCAGCAGCCCGTCTACCCCTGGCAGAAGAAACCCCGCCCCGAGAGCACGACTTGATCCGGCGGGCGGACTCCGCTCCCTTCGCAGGTGAAAGGGGCGGGCTGCCGTCCATGGGCTACGGCAGGTAACCTCCAGATCATGTCCCGCCATGTCGCGATCGTCACCGATTCAACGGCCTACCTGCCGCCGCGGACGATGGAGCGCCACGGCATCATCGCGGTGCCGTTGACCGTGGTCCTCGGCGACCGGGCCTTCGAAGAGGGCACCGAGATCTCGGCCCGTTCCCTGGCCCAGGCGCTCCAGAAGCGCCGGTCCGTCACCACCTCGCGGCCCAGCCCCCAGCTCTTCGCGGAGACCTACCGCAAGGTCGCCGAGTCCGGCGCCACCGGCATCGTCTCGCTGCACCTCTCCGCCGAGTTCTCGGGCACGTACGACGCCGCGGTGCTGGCGGCCCGGGAGGCGCCGGTGCCCGTACGGGTGGTGGACACCGGCATGGTCGCGATGGCCCTCGGTTTCTGCGCGCTGGCCGCGGCCGAGGTGGCGGAGGCGGGCGGCACGGTGGACGAGGCCGTCACGGCCGCGGAGAAACGGGCCGCGGGCACGTCCGCGTTCTTCTACGTCGACACCCTCGACTATCTGCGCCGCGGCGGCCGGATAGGGGCCGCGCAGGCGCTTCTCGGCTCCGCCCTCGCGGTGAAGCCGCTGCTGCAACTGGACGGCGGACGCATCGAGCTGATGGAGAAGGTGCGTACGGCGTCCAAGGCCATCGCCCGGCTGGAGGAGATCGTCGCCGACCGGGCGGGTGGCGCGCAGGTCGACATCGCGGTTCATCATCTCGCCGCCCCCGACCGGGCAGCGGCCCTCGCGGACCGGTTGCGGGTACGGGTGCCGGGGCTGGCCGAGCTGCATGTGAGCGAGGTGGGGGCGGTGATCGGGGCGCATACGGGGCCTGGGTTGTTGGGGGCGGTTGTTTCGCCTCGGTGAGGGGGCCTGCGGGGCTTTGGAGGGGCTTCGGTGGGGCTTCGCGGGTTGGGGATCGTGCAGCTCCGGTCCGGGTGCGGCACTCGTGTGGGTGACGGAGTTATCCACAACCGGGGGGTAATCCACCGAAATTGAGCAAGATCATCGCGGGTGGGGTGAGTTGCTCCATCCTCGGCGCATGGCACTTCGATCACGTTCACGCGCAACCACTCCGACCAGCGGCCCGGGCCGCGGGCCTATGTCCGACGGCCGCGTCCGGCACAGTCATCGTCGTCCCCGTGGCCGGGCCCGACAGCATCAGGCGTCGGCCGACGAGATCCGCCGACGGGCGGAGGTGCTCTTCGGGGAACGGGTGCTGGAACGGCGGGAGTTGGGGAACGGGCCGCCGGGGGGTGAGCGGGATGCCGGGACGGTGGACAGCGGGGGAGAGGAACTGTTCGTCGGGCCGGTGGCAGGGCGTGGGGGCTCCAGTGCGAGCGCGGGCGTGGACGTCGGCAGGGGTGCCGTTGGTGCGGGTGCGGGTGCGGGTGCGGGTGCGGGTGCCGGTGCCGGTGTTGATGTCGGCGGTGGCGGTGGCGGTGCCGTGGGTGGTCGGGCTGGCGGGGATTGGCAGGAGCGGGCCGGGCTTGCGGTGCGGGAGCGGATGCCTGTGTGGTTGCAGGCGCGGTGCGGTCTGGAGCGGCGGAGCGTGGTGGCGCTCACGGTGGTGCTGGTCGCCGCCGCGGTGCTTGCCGGACAGCATTTCTGGACGGGGCGTGCCCAGCCCGTTCAGGCGCCGGAGGTGGTGCGGGCGGCGGCTCCGTTCGGGGCGGCGCGGGCGAATGCGGCGGCCCGTCCCCGGGGTGTCGTGGGCGGAGTGGCCGGGGCCCAGATCGTGGTGGACGTCAGCGGAAAGGTGCGCGAGCCGGGGGTTCATCGGCTGCCGGCCGGGTCCAGGGTCGCCGATGCCTTGCGGGCTGCCGGTGGGGTGCGTCCCGGTACGAAGACGGAGGGGCTCAACCGGGCGCGGTTCCTTGTGGACGGCGAACAGGTGGTGGTCGGCGGAGCCGTGCCCGTTCCGGGGGTGGTTGTGGGGGGTGCGGTCGGCTCGGGTGGGGTGGCAGCGGGCGGAACCGTGGGCGGGGTGGGGGCTGGACCGGCGGCGCCTGTTTCGTTGAACACGGCCACTGTGGATCAGCTCGACACCTTGCCGGGGGTCGGCCCTGTGCTGGCGCAGCACATCATCGACTACCGCACCCAGCACGGCGGATACCGGTCCGTGGACGAACTGCGTGAGGTGAACGGCATCGGCGAGCGGCGCTTCGCCGACCTGCGAAATCTCGTGCAGCCATGAGCCGGGTTCCTGATGTCCATGACGGTCCGTCTGGGCGGTCGGTGGGCGACGAGGTGGACGGCGAGCCCCGCACGTCCGACGGTCGGGAGTCCCGCGCCCGCCGGCCTGTGCACGTTGCCTCGGGGAAACGGCTGGGGGCCGCCAATCCCCGGCAGGAAGGGCCGACGGATCTGCGGTTGGTGCCGCCCGCGCTGGCGGTCTGGGGGACGGCCGCACTGACGTTGGGCGTCTCGCCGGGCTGGGTGACCGGTGTCGCGGTCGTCTGTTCGGTCGTGGCCGGAGTGCTTCTGCTGGCTCGTCGGACCTCGGGGAGATTCGGACTCTCGGTGGAGGGGCAGCCGCGGTGGGGCAGCTGGTCCCGGGTTTCCGTGGCAGCCGTACTGCTCTGTGTCGCCGCGGCCGCTGTCTCCGCCGGGTTGCACGGGGCCGACCTTCGACGGGGGCCGGTGCCGGGGCTGGCGCGGCAATATGCCGGCGTGACCGCCGAGTTGGAGGTCACCTCCGATCCACGTCTCACCCGGCCCCGGATCCAGGGCGCTCATGCCGCGCCGAGTGCTGTACTGCTCGACGCCGATGTCCGGCGCGTGGAGGAAGCGGGCGGGGGCGCGGTGGCAACGCGGACGCCTGTGCTTGTGATCGTCGACGTGGGTGCGAAGTCGAGGAGGGCGGGGCCGTTCCGGCGGGTGGAGGCGGCGGTGGAGGCGGAGGCGGGCGGTTCGGAGCGGTCGCCCTGGCTGGGGCTGCTGCCGTCCACGCGGCTGCGGGTGACCGGACGGCTCGTGCCCGCGTTGACGGGCGGTGAACGGGTCGCGGCCGTGCTGCGGGTACGGGACCGGGCGGCGCCGGAGGTGGTGGGGGAACCGTCGGCGGCGCAGCGGTTCGCGGGGCGGTTGCGTGCGGGGTTGCGGGACGCCACCGATGGACTGCCGGCGGATGCGCGGGCGTTGCTGCCCGGGCTGGTCGTCGGGGACACCTCACGTGTCACACCCGAGCTGGACGAGGCGTTCAAGGAGACCGACCTCACGCATTTGATGGCGGTCAGCGGAGCCAACTTCACGATCCTCCTCGCCCTGCTCATCGGCCCGCCCGCCCTTGCCCGGCAGGTCGAGCGGCGGGGCCTCGCACCCCGCCTGGGAATGTCGCTCCGGGCGACCGCACTGCTCGGCGGCGCGCTCACCCTGGGATTCGTCGTCGTGTGCAGGCCCGACCCGAGTGTGCTGCGGGCGGCGGCCTGCGGTTCCGTCGCGCTGCTCGCCCTAGCGACCGGGCGCCGTCGGTCACTGATCCCGGCGCTGGCGACAGCGGTACTGCTGCTGGTGCTGTACGACCCCTGGCTGGCCCGGAGTTACGGCTTCCTGCTCTCCGTCCTCGCCACCGGCGCCCTGCTCACCCTTGCGCCCCGCTGGAGCCCGGCGTTGCGCAGGCGCGGGGTGCCGCCACGGCTGGCGGAGGCGCTGGCCGCCGCCGGTGCGGCGCAGGCCGTGTGCGCGCCGGTCGTGGCTGTGCTGTCGGCGCGGGTGAGCCTGGTGGCGGTGCCGTGCAATCTGCTCGCGGAGTTCGCCGTCGCCCCGGCCACGGTGCTGGGCTTCGCGGCGCTGGCCACGGCGCCGGTGGCGATGCCGGTGGCCAAGGCGTTTGCCTGGGGCGCGAGTTGGCCCGCCGGGTGGATCGCCGACATCGCCCGCACGGGGGCGGCACTGCCCGGCGCGGGAGTGGACTGGCCGGGCAGCTGGACGGGCGCGCTGCTGCTCGGGCTGTGCATGGTGCTCGTCGTGTTCGTCGGCGCGCGGCTGCTGAAGCATCCCTGGTGGTGCGCGGCCTGCGGGGTGCTGCTGCTCCTGGTGGTGGCGCGGCCGGCGCCGTTGACCAGGGCGATCACGGGGTGGCCACCGCCCGGGTGGCGGTTCGCGATGTGCGACGTGGGGCAGGGCGACGCGACCGTGCTCGCGGCGGGGGAAGGCACCGGTGTGGTGGTGGACGCCGGACCCGACCCGGCGCTGGTCGACCACTGTCTGCGCGAACTCGGCATCACCAAGGTCCCTTTGGTGATCCTCACGCACTTCCACGCGGACCATGTCGCCGGGCTGCCCGGCGTGCTGCGCGGGCGTTCGGTGGGCGCGATCCAGACGACAGGGCTCGAAGAGCCCGAGGACCAGGCCGAGTTCGTGCACAGGGAGGCGGCCGAGCGGCGCATCCCGGTGACGCGTGCCGTCGCCGGTGAGCGGCGGCGGACGGGCACCCTCGACTGGGAGGTGCTGTGGCCGGCACCGGCGCCGGTACTCGAGCCGGAGGGCGCCAACGACGCCAGTGTCACGCTGCTCGTACGGTCGGCGGGGCTGCGCCTGCTGCTCCTCGGGGACCTGGAGCCCCCGGCCCAGCGGGCGCTGCTGAGAACTCCGGCCGCGGCCGGGCTGCGGGGGGTGGACGTCCTGAAAGTCGCCCATCACGGGTCGGCTTATCAGGACCCGGACCTCATACGGGCGGCGGCCCCGAGGCTGGCGCTCATCTCCTGCGGCGCGGACAACACGTACGGGCATCCCGCGCCCAGCACGGTGGCGGCGCTCAGGGACGGGGGAGCCGTGGTGCTGCGTACGGACGAGGACGGGGCGCTGGCGGTCGTCGGGGCGGGCCGGGAGCTGGGGGTGGCGAGAGACTGAGGCCATGGACTCCGCACAGGCTGATGCCTACCTCCGTCGGCTCGGCGCCGAGCGCCCGGCACGGCCCACCCTCGATGTGCTCCGCGAGCTGCAGCTGCGGCACCTCATGGCGGTGTCCTTCGAGAACCTGTCGATCCATCTCGGCGAGGCGATCGTGCTGGAGGAGGACCGGCTGCTGGAGAAGGTGGTGGGCGCCCGTCGGGGCGGGTTCTGCTACGAACTCAACGGTGTCTTCGGGGCGTTGCTCACGGCACTGGGCTTCGACGTCACGCTGCTCGCGGCGCGGGTGTACGGGGACGAGGAGCGGTTGGGGATTCCGTACGACCATCTTGTGCTGCGGGTGCGGACTGTGGATGGCGGTGACTGGCTGGTGGATGTGGGGTTCGGGGCACACAGTCAATATCCGCTGGCGATGGGGGAGCGGGGAGAGCAGGAGGATCCGGGGGGTGTGTTCCGGATTATCGGGGCGGGGGCGGGGGCGGGGGCGGAGGGGGAGGGGGACCCCGGGGATCTGGATGTGGTTCGGGACGGTAGACGGCAGTACCGGGTGGAATTGCGGCCCCGGGTGCTCGGGGATTTCGTGGCCGGGGCTTGGTGGCACAGCACCTCGCCGGAGTCGCACTTCACGCAGTCACTGGTCTGTTCGCGGGTCACGGAGGACGGAGGGAGGATCACGCTCAGTGGGCGCAGTCTGACGGTGACTTCGCCGGGTGGGGAGAAGAAGGAGGTGCGGGAGCTGGAGGCCGACAGTGAGGTGCTTGCCGTGTACCGGGAGCGGTTCGGGGTCGAGTTGTCTGTTGTGCCGAGCGTTCGAGGGGCTGGTGGGGGTGGCTGAGGTGGGGGTGGGGTAGCGGAAAATGTCTCCGTGAGCGATGTGAGACATGTGCTGGTGCTGCCCGACCGTGATGCCGCCGAGGACGTGGTGGAGGCGCTGCGTGACCGGTTCGGCCTTGCTGAGGAGCCGCAGCTCGTACGGGATGCGCTGGCCGGTGAGGACGATGCCGAGGACGCTCAGTGGCTCGTCGTGCTGCGGGACGAGGCGGGGCGGCTGGATCCGGCGGAGCTGGACGAGTTCGTGGGGGAGTGGGAGGGGTGGCGTGAGGAGCCGTAGTCGGTAGTCGTGGCTGAGGGCGGGCCGCGTTGTCAGTGGCTCGTGGGATGCTTTCGGGGATGGCCATGAAGACCGCACATGACGACCCTCTCGCCCCCGTCACGCTTGCCGTGGGCCAGGAGGACCTCCTGCTCGACCGTGCCGTGCAGGAGGTGGTGGCCGCCGCCCGGGCCGCCGACGCCGACACGGACGTACGAGACCTGACCTCGGACCAGTTGCAGCCGGGCACGCTGGCCGAGCTGACCAGTCCGTCGCTGTTCGCCGAGCGCAAGGTCGTGGTCGTACGCAACGCGCAGGATCTTTCGGCCGACACGGTCAAGGACGTGAAGGCGTACTTCGGGGCGCCCGCGGAGGAGATCACCCTCGTGCTGCTGCACGCCGGGGGAGTCAAGGGCAAAGCGCTGCTCGACGCGGCCCGTAAGGCGGGGGCGCGGGAGGTGGCGTGTCCCAAGATGACGAAGCCGGCGGATCGGCTGGCGTTCGTGCGGTCGGAGTTCCGGGCGACCGGGAGATCGGCCACGCCCGAGGCGTGCCAGGCGCTCGTCGACTCGATCGGGAGTGATCTGCGGGAGCTGGCTTCCGCGGTGAGTCAGCTTGTCGCGGATGTCGAGGGGACGATCGACGGGGCGGTGGTCGGGCGGTACTACACGGGGCGGGCGGAGGCGTCGAGCTTCGAGGTGGCCGACCGGGCGGTGGAGGGGCGGGCGGCGGAGGCGCTGGAGGCGTTGCGGTGGTCGTTGTCCACCGGGGTGGCGCCGGTGATGATCACCAGTGCGTTGGCGCAGGGGGTGCGGGCGATTGGGAAGCTGTCGTCCGCTCGGGGTGGGCGGCCGGCGGATCTTGCTCGGGAGTTGGGGATGCCGCCTTGGAAGATTGATCGGGTGCGGCAGCAGATGCGGGGGTGGACTCCGGATGGGGTTGCTGTGGCTTTGCGGGCGGTGGCGGATGCGGATGCGGGGGTGAAGGGGGGCGGGGATGATCCCGAGTACGCGTTGGAGAAGGCGGTTGTGGTGATTGCTCGGGCTGCTCGGGCTCGGGGTAGCAGGTAGGAGTTTTTCGCCCCCGCCGCCCCTACCCGTCCCATCCCGTTCCTGGGGGCTGCGCCCCCAGACCCCCCTTGTCGCGCTGAACGCGCTCGTCCTCAAACGCCGGACGGGCTGAGTGGGTGGTGCGGGCCGGGGTGGAGGGTAAGGCGGGGGTGGGTGGGAACGTCGGTCTGAACGGCCTCGTCCTCAAACGCCGGACGGGCTGAAATGCCCCGCTCGTCCTCATGCCCCGCACGAGCTTTGGATGTGCCGAAGGCCCCGACATCTGTCGGGGCCTTCGGGTGGAGCGTTCTGCTGGTGTTGCTGGTGGCTTCCACGCCCGCGTGGCGAACGCAGTCGTGCGTGGGAGCCGGGGTGCCGGGTGGGAGCGGATGAGAGGGCCCGCTCTGGTCCCTCCGGCGGTTGTGCGGTTGTTCAGATCAAAGAACGGGAGGTTCAGCCCTTGAGGGTGGCAACCTTGGAAGCAAGCGCCGACTTCTTGTTGGCGGCCTGGTTCTTGTGGATGACGCCCTTCGAGACGGCCTTGTCGAGCGCACGCGCGGCAGCGCGCTGAGTCTCGGTGGCCTTCTCGACGTCACCCGCGGCAGCGGCCTCGCGGGCCTTGCGGATCGCGGTCTTCAGGGAGGACTTGACGGCCTTGTTGCGCAGCCGGGCCTTCTCGTTGGTCTTGATCCGCTTGATCTGGGACTTGATGTTCGCCACGAATGAGCCTCTACAGATTCAGGCACGGGGCCGCTCGGGTCCCGTACCGATGATTTTCCAGAAGATGTGCCTCGCGCTGAGAGGGCATGAGACACAGCCACCCAGACTACCAGTGGGCCTCCGAGTGGCCCAAACCGGCCCCCGCTCCCCGCCCGTGGGACCATGGAGCCTACGTATCGATCCGACCCGAGACCGCAGACACTGCGGACGCCTCAAGAATCAGGACCCTGCGTGCCCGCGATCCCTAGCCACGTCCCCGCGCCGAGCCGTACCGCCCCGGCTCAGATCCGCAATTTCTGCATCATCGCGCACATCGACCACGGCAAGTCCACGCTCGCCGACCGGATGCTCCAGCTGACCGGTGTCGTCGACCAGCGGCAGATGCGTGCTCAGTACCTCGACCGGATGGACATCGAGCGCGAGCGTGGCATCACGATCAAGTCCCAGGCCGTACGTCTGCCCTGGGCGCCCTCGGACGACCCGGGCAACACGCACATCCTCAACATGATCGACACCCCGGGGCACGTCGACTTCACCTACGAGGTCTCCCGGTCCCTCGCGGCCTGTGAGGGGACCGTTCTTCTTGTCGACGCCGCTCAGGGCATCGAGGCCCAGACCCTCGCCAATCTGTATCTGGCGATGGAGAACGATCTGAAGATCATTCCGGTGCTCAACAAGATCGACCTGCCGGCCGCCCAGCCCGAGAAGTTCTCCGAGGAGCTTGCCAATCTGATTGGTTGCGATCCCGCGGATGTTCTCAAGGTCTCCGCCAAGACCGGGCTGGGTGTCGAGGCTCTGCTCGACAAGGTCGTCGCCGAGGTGCCCGCCCCGGTCGGTGTCCAGGACGCTCCCGCGCGCGCCATGATCTTCGACTCGGTGTACGACTCGTACCGCGGTGTCGTGACGTACGTACGTGTCATCGACGGGCAGCTCAACAAGCGTGAGCGGATCCGGATGATGTCCACCAACGCGACCCACGAGCTGTTGGAGATCGGCGTCTCGTCCCCCGAGATGACGCCGGCCGACGGGCTGGGCGTCGGCGAGGTGGGCTACATCATCACCGGTGTGAAGGACGTACGGCAGTCCAAGGTCGGTGACACCATCACCACCCTCAACAAGGGGGCCACCGAGGCGCTCGGGGGGTACAAGGACCCCAAGCCCATGGTCTTCTCGGGCCTGTATCCGCTGGACGGGTCCGACTACCCCGAGCTGCGCGACGCCCTCGACAAGCTCCAGCTCAACGACGCCGCCCTCGTCTACGAGCCGGAGACGTCGGCGGCGCTGGGCTTCGGGTTCCGGGTCGGGTTCCTGGGGCTTCTTCACCTTGATGTCATCCGTGAGCGTCTGGAGCGTGAGTTCGGGCTCGATCTCATCGCCACCGCGCCCAACGTGGTCTACCGGGTGGTCATGGAGGACCGTACCGAGCACACGGTCACCAACCCGAGCGAGTTCCCCGAGGGGAAGATCGACGACGTGTACGAGCCGGTCGTACGCGCCACGATCCTCGCGCCGTCCGAGTTCATCGGGTCGATCATGGAGCTGTGCCAGACCCGGCGCGGTGTGCTGCTCGGCATGGACTATCTGTCGGAGGACCGGGTCGAGATCCGGTACACCCTGCCGCTCGCGGAGATCGTCTTCGACTTCTTCGATCAGTTGAAGTCCAAGACCCGTGGATACGCGTCTCTGGACTACGAGCCCACCGGTGAGCAGGCCTCCAGCCTCGTCAAGGTCGACATCCTGCTCCACGGTGACAAGGTCGACGCCTTCTCGGCGGTCACGCACAAGGACGCGGCGTACGCGTACGGGGTGCGGCTCGTCGCCAAGCTGCGCGAGCTGATCCCGCGGCAGGCCTTCGAGGTGCCCATCCAGGCGGCCATCGGGTCGCGGGTCATCGCCCGCGAGACCATCCGCGCCATCCGCAAGGACGTTCTCGCCAAGTGCTACGGCGGTGACATCTCGCGTAAGCGGAAGCTGCTGGAGAAGCAGAAGGAGGGCAAGAAGCGGATGAAGATGGTGGGCTCTGTGGAGGTTCCCCAGGAGGCTTTCATCGCCGTCTTGTCGAGCGACGACAACGCGGGGTCGGGCAAGGGCAAGAAGTAAGCCAGGCGGTAGCCAACGCCGACCCGTGGGAATCGGGAGAATGGGGGCTCGTCGCGTACGAACGCGGCGGGCCCCCTCCGTGTAGGTGCCATCGGTCCTGTAGGAAGCGAACAGGCGCTCGCTGGAGAAAGTGACAGGCCGTCGCCCCTTACGCGCTGGCCGGTCGCGCTTTACTCTGATCTCTGCTCGGTAGTTACTCGCGAGTTAAACAAGACCGCAAATGAGCCAGCCGCCGCACTGCCGCGGGCCCCGGAGGATGTCGTGAGCGACACACAGACCTTGATCGAGAACCGTCCGCCGTCCGTGGCGGGTCTTTTCCTGGATCGCGTGGCCGCCACGCCGGAAGCCGAGGCCTACCGTTACCCGGTGCCCCCGGCCTCCGGTGAGGGCCTCGACGACTGGAAGTCGCTGACCTGGGCGCAGGCCGCCGAACGCGTGTACGCCATCGCCGCCGGGCTCATCGAACTGGGCGTACAGCCGGAGCAGCGCGTCGCGCTCGCCTCCGCCACCCGCGTCGAGTGGATCCTCGGTGACCTCGGCATCATGTGCGCCGGCGCCGCCACGACCACGGTGTATCCGCAGACCAACACCGACGAGTCGGCCTTCATCCTCGCCGACTCCGCCAGCAAGGTGCTGATCGCCGAGGACGCGACCCAGCTCGCCAAGGCCCAGGAGAAGCGCGCCGAGCTGCCCGAACTCACCCATGTCGTGGTCATCGACCCGGCCGGTGTCGAGACCGGCGACGGGGTGCTCACCCTCGCCGAGCTGGAGCAGCGCGGTGCCGCGTATCTGGAGAAGAACCCGGACCTGATCAAGGAGCGGGTCGGGGCCATCACGAAGGACCAGCTCGCGACCCTCATCTACACCTCCGGCACCACCGGCCGCCCCAAGGGGGTCCGGCTGCCGCACGACAACTGGTCGTACATGGCGAAGGCGATCGCCGCGACCGGGCTGATCAGCGCCGAGGACGTCCAGTACCTGTGGCTGCCGCTCGCGCACGTGTTCGGCAAGGTGCTGACCTCCGGCCAGATCGAGGTCGGACACGTCACCGCCGTCGACGGCCGCGTCGACAAGATCATCGAGAACCTGCCGGTCGTACAGCCGACGTACATGGCCGCTGTGCCGCGCATCTTCGAGAAGGTCTACAACGGGGTCGCGGCCAAGGCGCGGGCCGGCGGCGGCGCTAAGTTCAAGATCTTCCAGTGGGCCTCCGGGGTCGCCCGTGAGTACGCCAAGGCCAGCCAGGACAACTTCCGGCGCACCGGCGCCGCCTCCGTGCCCTTCGGTCTCGCCGCGAAGCACAAGGTCGCCGACGCGCTGGTCTTCGCGAAGATCCGCGAGGCTTTTGGTGGCAACCTGCGTGCGTGTGTCTCCGGGTCGGCCGCCCTCGCGCCCGAGATCGGGTTCTTCTTCTCCGGCGCCGGTATTCACATCCTGGAGGGCTACGGGCTCACCGAGTCCTCTGCCGCGTCCTTCGTCAACCCCGGTGAGGCGTACCGGACCGGTACGGTCGGCAAGCCGCTGCCCGGCACGGAGGTGCGGATCGCGGACGACGGGGAGATCCTGCTGCGCGGGCCCGGCATCATGGAGGGTTACCACGGGCTGCCCGAGAAGACGGCCGAAGTGCTGGAGTCCGACGGGTGGTTCCACACCGGTGACATCGGGGAGCTGTCTCCGGACGGGTATCTGCGGATCACCGACCGGAAGAAGGACCTGATCAAAACGTCGGGCGGGAAGTACATCGCGCCGGCGGAGGTGGAGGGGCAGTTCAAGGCGGTCTGCCCGTACGTCTCCAACATCCTCGTCCACGGGGCCGACCGGAACTTCTGCACCGCCCTCATCGCGTTGGACGAGCCGTCCATTCTGGGCTGGGCGAAGGACAACGGGCTTGAGGGGAAGTCGTACGCGGAGGTTGTGGGTTCGGCGGGGACGGTGGCTCTCATCGAGGGGTACGTGACGGAGCTGAATGCGGGGCTTCAGCGGTGGCAGACCATCAAGAAGTTCCGGTTGCTGCCTCGGGATCTTGATGTGGAGCATGGGGAGATCACGCCGAGTCTGAAGTTGAAGCGGCCGGTTGTTGAGCGGGAGTACAAGTATTTGATTGATGAGATGTATGTGGGGGCTCGGGAGGCCTAAGGGGGTGGGGTGCGGGGAGTGGTGGCGGGTGCGGGTTGTCCGTGGCTTGTCGCGCAGTTCCCCGCGCCCCTAGAGGTCAGACTTCCCGCCGCCTGTTTATCAGGCGGCGTAGGTCTTGGATCCGGCTCAGCAACTCCTCGGTGCTCGGCGGGTTCTCGTTGGACAACTGGACCTCCAGGTCCGCCAGTTGCGCGCCGATCTCGGCGTCGCCCGCCTGCTCCCTGCTGAGCATGCGTTCCAACTGCTGGTTTTTTCTGTGCAGGTCCAGGAAGACCGTGACCTTTGCCCGTAGCACCCAGGGGTCGAACGGCTTCGTCAAGTAGTCGGCTGCGCCTGTGGCGTAGCCGCGGAAGGCGTAGCCCGCGTCGGAGTCCGTGCCTGTCAGGAAGATGATGGGGACGTCTTTCGTCTGGTCCAGGCGTTTGATGTTGGCGGCTGTTTCGAAGCCGTCCATGCCTGGCATCCGGATGTCCAGGAGGACGACCGCGAAGCGGCGGCGGAGCAGGGCCTTCATCGCCTCCTCGCCCGAACGGGCGCGCACCAGCGGCTCGTTGAGGGAGGCCAGTACCGCCTCCAAGGCGATCAGGTTGTCCTCCATGTCGTCGACCAGGAGGATGCCGGCGCGGTCGTCCGTCGTTATCTCAGGGCTCATCGTGACCGTGCCTCACTCGGTCGCCGTCTTGTCCAGCGCTTCGCCGTTGGGGCGCTCGGGGTCCAGGAGCGCGCAGACCACGGTCAGCAACTGGTCGACATCGACGGGCTTGGGTACGTAGTCGTTGGCGCCGCGGGCGATCGACTTCTCGCGGTCACCGGGCATCGCCTTGGCGGTGAGGGCGACGATGGGCAGGTCCGCCCAGCGCGGGGTGCGCCGGACGGCGGAGATCGTCTCGTAGCCGTCCATCTCCGGCATCATGATGTCCATCAGTACGAGTTCGACGTCCGGGTTGCGCTCCAGCGTCTCGATGCCTTCGCGGCCGTTCTCCGCGTACAGCACCGGCATCCCGACCCGCCCCAGCACATGGGTGAGCGCGAAGACGTTGCGGATGTCGTCGTCGACGATCAACACCCGCCGCCCGGGCAGGACTTGGCCCGCCCGGCCCACCTTCCACGCCTCCAGCTTGGTCGGCGCGGGCCAGGAGTCGTCCGTGTCGTGGGCCGTGTAGGGCTCGGTGGACAGCTGCTCGGGCAGCGCCAGTTGGTGGTCCTTCGGCGTGTTCCCGCTCGGCGTGTGGCCGGGGCTCACGACAGGCACGTACAGGGTGAAGGTCGAGCCCTTGGTCGGCACGCTCTCGGCGATGATTCTGCCGCCCAGCAGGCCCGCGATCTCCCGGCTGATGGACAGACCGAGGCCCGTGCCGCCGTACTTGCGGTTCGTCGTGCCGTCGGCCTGCTGGAACGCTTCGAAGATCACCGGGAGTTTCTCGGGGGCGATGCCGATGCCCGTGTCGGAGACGGCGAAGGAGATCACGTCGTCGCTGTTCTCGCGGGTGTAGAGGTGATCGGGGTCGGTGATCCGGCTGACTCGGAGTTCCACCCGGCCGGTCGCCGTGAACTTGATCGCGTTGGAGAGGAGGTTGCGCAGGATCTGCTGCAACCGCTGCTCGTCCGAGTACATCTCGCGCGGTACGTCCGCACCGACCGCCACCTCGAACGCGAGCCCCCGGTCGAGGGTGAGCGGGCGGAAGGTCGCGTGGACGTAGTCGAGGAGCTTGATCAGCGGCAGCTTCTTCGGGCGTACGTCCATCCGGCCGGCCTCGATCTTCGACAGGTCGAGGATGTCGTTGATGAGCTGGAGGAGATCCGAGCCCGAGCGGTGGATCGTCGTCGCGAACTGGACCTCCTGGTCGGTGAGATGACCGTCCGGGTTGTCCGAGAGCAGGCGGGCCAGGATGAGGAGCGAGTTGAGGGGGGTGCGGAGTTCGTGGGACATGTTCGCCAGGAACTCTGATTTGTACTGGGACGATGTCGCCAACAAGGCTGCCTTCTCCTCCAGTTCCGCGTTCGAGCGCTGCAACTCCGCCTGCTGCTTCTGGAGTTCGTCCGAGCGTTCCTGGAGCTGCATGGCGAGGCGCTGGGACTCGCCGAGCAGGGACTCCGTACGGGAGTTGGCGATGATCGTGTTGATCGCGACGCCGATCGTGTTCACGAACTGGTCGAAGAACGCCAGGTGGACATCCGAGAAGCGGGAGAACGAGGCGAGTTCGATCACGCCGAGCAGCTTGTCCTCGAAGAGGATCGGGATGATGACGACGCTGGCCGGGGCCGCCTCCCCCAACCCGCTGTTGATCTTGATGTAGTCCGGCGGGGCCTCCTCCACCAGAATCCGCTTCTTCTCGCGCGCCGCCTGGCGGACGAGGCCGTGCACCGGCATCCCGCCCGTGTCGACCGTCGCCCCCTGCGCCGAGCCGTATCCGGCGATGAACGCCAGGCCCTTGGCCGGGATCGGCGCGCTCAGGCTGGCGCTGTCCTCGTCCGGGTCGGCCAGGAAGAACGCGCCGTACTGCGCGTTCACCAGCGGGGTCAGCTCGCGCAGGATCAGGTCGGCGACCTCCATCAGGTCCCGGTGGCCCTGCATCAGGGCGGCCAGGCGGGCCAGGTTCGACTCCAGCCAGTCCTTCGCGCGGGTCGTCTCACGGAGGTTGGCCACCATCAGGTTGATGTTGTCCTTCAGCTCGGCGACCTCGCCGCGCGTCTCCACCGAGATGGAACGGGACATGTCTCCCTGGGCCACCGCCGAAGCGACCTCGGCGATCGCGCGGACCTGGGTGGTGAGGTTCAGGGCGAGTTCGTTCACGTTGGTCGTGAGGCGCTTCCAGGTGCCGTACACGCCCTCGACCCTTGCCTGGCCGCCGAGTTGGCCGTCGATGCCCACCTCGCGGGCCACCCGCGTGACCTCGGAGGAGAAGGAGGAGAGCGTGTCCACCATCGTGTTGATCGTCGTCTTCAGTTCGAGGATCTCGCCCCGCGCGTCCACGTCGATCTTCTTCGAGAGGTCGCCCTGGGCCACCGCCGTCGCCACCTGGGCGATGTTGCGGACCTGCGAAGTCAGGTTGTCCGCCATGTAGTTGACGTTGTCGGTCAGGTCCCGCCAGACCCCGGACACGCCCAACACCTGGGCCCGGCCGCCCAGTCGGCCGTCGGTGCCTACCTCGCGGGCGACCCGCGTCACCTCGTCGGCGAAGGCGCGCAGCTGCTCCACCATCGTGTTGACGGTGTCCTTCAGTTCGAGGATCTCGCCTCGGGCGTCGACCGTGATCTTCTTCGACAGGTCGCCGTTCGCGACGGCTGTCGTCACCTGGGCGATGTTCCGTACCTGTGAAGTCAGGTTCAGCGCCATGAAGTTGACGTTGTCGGTCAGGTCTTTCCAGACGCCCGATACACCTCTCACCTGCGCCTGGCCACCGAGGTTGCCCTCTGTACCGACCTCGCGGGCTACGCGTGTGACCTCGTCGGCGAACGCGGAGAGTTGGTCGACCATGGTGTTGATCGTCGACTTCAGTTCGAGGATCTCGCCCTTCGCCTCCACTGTGATCTTCTTGCCGAGGTCTCCCTGGGCCACGGCCGTGGAGACGAGCGCGATGTTGCGGACCTGCGACGTCAGGTTGTCCGCCATGAAGTTGACGTTGTCGGTGAGGTCCTTCCAGACGCCCGACACGCCTCGCACCTGGGCGCGTCCACCGAGGTTGCCCTCCGTGCCGACCTCGCGGGCCACGCGTGTGACCTCGTCGGCGAAGGCGGAGAGCTGGTCGACCATGGTGTTGATGGTCGACTTGAGTTCGAGGATCTCGCCCTTCGCGTCGACCGTGATCTTCTGGCTCAGGTCGCCGTTCGCCACGGCCGTCGTGACCTGGGCGATGTTCCGTACCTGTGAAGTCAGGTTCGACGCCATGAAGTTGACGTTGTCGGTGAGGTCCTTCCAGACGCCCGACACGCCCCTCACTTGCGCCCGGCCGCCCAACTGGCCCTCGGTGCCCACCTCGCGGGCGACCCGCGTCACCTCGTCGGCGAACGCGGAGAGCTGGTCGACCATCGTGTTGACGGTCAGCTTCAGTTCGAGGAGTTCGCCGGTCGCCTCGACCGTCACCGTGCGGGTCAGATCGCCGCGGGCCACCGCCGTGGTCACCAGGGCGATGTCACGGACCTGGGCCGTCAGCCGGGACGCCATTGTGTTGACCGCCTCGGTCACATCACGCCAACTGCCCGACAGACCCTGCACCTTGGCGCGTCCGCCGAGCCGCCCCTCCGTACCGACCTCGCGCGCGACCCGGGTCACCTCACCGGTGAACAGCGACAACTGGTCGACCATCTTGTTGACGGCTCTGCCCAGTCGGCGCAGATCGCCGCGCAACTGCCGGTTCCCGTCGTGCAGATCGACCCGCTGGGTCAGATCGCCGCCGGCCACCGCGTCCAGGACACGCGTCGCGTTCGCCGCGGGAGCCACGAGGGCGTCCAGCAGGCCGTTCACGTCGTTGACGCGGGACGTCCAGTGGCCCTGGCCGGGGCTCGCGGAGAGCCGCTCGTCGAGGCGACCGTGCCGGATCAGGTCCCGACGTACGCGCTGAACCTCGGAGTTGAAGTGCAGATTGCGGTCCATGATCTGGTTGAACGCGGAGCTGAGTTCCGCCACCAGACCGTGGCCGGTCTCCGGCACCTTCGCGAAGTTCCCGTCACGGGCCGCCGTCATCGCGGCGAGCAGCGGACGCAGATCGGATGCCCGCACCTGATCAGATGTCCGAACCTGATCGGATGGCGGATTCTGTCCGTCTTCGAGCACTTGCGTAGCACTGTTCTCACTCATGGCGGCCCACTTCGGTAACTCGGCGCTTATGGGCGGGGCCAGTCTGTCACTCTGTCCGCGTCCACTGAGGTGCATTCGTCCGAACTGCTCGGGAGCTGTCGATGGGGGCCATTCCGACGCAACGGGAGACCGTGTCCCGCGCGCCGTCCCGTGCGTCCGGTGCGCCCGCGCGCTGGGGTGTGGACCGGCGCGCGGTCACCCACGCCACGCTCGGTGGCGGCCCCCTCGCGCCCGGTGCCGCCCGTTGCCTCGTACGCGCGGCCCTCGCCGAATGGGCCCGCCTCGGCCTGCACGGTGCCGCATCGCTGCCCGAGCGGCTCGTCGACGACGCGATGGTGGTCGTCAGCGAACTCGTCACCAACGCCGTCGTCCACGCGGGGACGGATGTTGAGCTGGCGTGCCGTCTGGAGACACCGGAGGAGGGGGACGAGGCGGAGGAGGGGGTCGGCGTCGCGCTCGTCGTCGAGGTGTCCGATCACCATCCCTCCCGCGCGCCCAGGGACGGCGGTGCGGAACTCCCGTACGACATACCGGAGTACGGGCGTGGCCTCCGCCTCGTCTCCGTACTCTCCGAGGCCTGGGGCGTCACCTACCGCACCGGCACCAAGACCGTCTGGGCGCGGCTCCCCGCCGAGGGCGTCACGCTCGACGACGACATCGAGACGTATGCCGGCACGCACGCCCTCGGGCACGGGTTACGGGTCGCCGAGATCCTCGCCCCCGAGCCGCAGCGCGGCGCCCGCGACCAGGAGTGGCTGAACCACGGCGCCCTCTCCTTCCTCGCCGAGGCCTCCGACCTGCTCGCCGGACAGCTCGACGAGGATCTCGTCGCCGCGCTCACCGGACAGCTCCTCGTGCCGCGCCTCGCCGACTGGTGCGCCGTGTGGCTGGAGGACGAGTCGATGGGGCGCGGGAGCGGCAGCAGCGTGAGCTGGGGCGACGGGAGCGGCGGGGGAGGTGGGCCGCGGCTCGCTCGGGTCTGGCACAGCAGCGAGGACCGTATCGAGGAGCTGCGCCGCGCCCTGGAGACGGATCCGCCGCGTACGCCCGACACCACCAGGACCGGACCGGTCCCCGTGCCCTGGCCGGGCGAGGCGCTCGGCGGGCGCGGGGAGACCGGCGCCGCGCTCGCCTACCGGCTGGTCGCGGGCGGCCGGCCGCTCGGCACGCTGGTCATCGGGCGGGCCGGGATGATCCGCTTCCCCGACGAGGTCACCGGCCTGGTCGAGGATCTCGGCCGCCGGGTCGCGCTCGCCATCGGCGCCGCCCGCCAGTACGCCCGCCAGGCCACCATCAGCCGTATCCTCCAGCGCGGGCTGCTGCCCGGCGCGGTCGCTGAGATCCCCGGTGTGAGCAGTGCTCTCGTCTACGAGCCCTGCGACAAGGGCGGGCCCAGCGGCGACTTCTACGACCTGTTCCCGGCCGGCGACGGCCGCTGGTGCTTCGCCGTCGGCGACGTCCAGGGCAAGGGGCCGGAGGCGGCTGTGGTGATCGGGCTGGCACGGCCGTGGCTGCGGCTGCTCGCCCGCGAGGGGTATCGGGTCGCGGACGTGCTCGACCGGCTCAACCAGCTGCTGCTCGACGATGCGACGGAGACGGCGGATGCGGCGGCTCGGGCGTTGGTCGCGGCGGACGGGCGGTCGGCGGTAGCGGCTGCCTCGGGTGTTCCGGGGCCTGTCGCGGTACGGCCCGGTGAGGGGCCGCAGACCCGCTTTCTCTCCCTCCTGTACGGCGAACTCGTCCCCTTCGACGGAGGCGTGCGCTGCACCCTCGCCTCGGCCGGGCATCCGCTGCCCCTGGTGCTCCGGGCGAGCGGTGAGGTCCTCACGGTCGCCGAACCGCAGACGCTGCTCGGGGTCGTCGAGGACGAGACGTACACGAGCGAGAGCTTCGAGCTGCGGCCCGGTGACAGCCTGCTGTGCGTCACCGACGGGGTCACCGAGCGGCGCTGCGGGCCCCGCCAGTTCGACGACGGCGACGGGCTGGCGAGCGCCCTCTCGGGCTGCGCCGGGCTGAGTGCGCAGCTGATCGCGGAACGTATCCGGCGGCTCGTGCACGAGTTCGGGGAGAAGCCGCCCGAGGACGATCTGGCGCTGCTGGTGCTGCAGACCTAGCGGGCAGGGTGGGCCGTGGGCGGGCCGTGGGTGGGCGTCGGGCGGGTTGTCCCGCCGGTGCTGGACAATGGAGGGCATGCCCTCCGCACTTCCCGACGGTGATCCCGTCCCCGACGACGGCTCCCTGCCCGCCTCCGCGCTCGCCGGGGCCGCGGACCGTCCCCTCGGGTTCTATCTCCACGTCCCGTACTGCGCGACCCGCTGCGGCTACTGCGACTTCAACACCTACACGGCGACCGAGCTGCGCGGCACAGGCGGTGTCCTGGCGTCCCGTGACAACTACGCGGACACCCTGATCGACGAGGTGCGGCTGGCGCGGAAGGTGCTGGGCGACGATCCGCGGCCGGTCCGTACCGTTTTCGTCGGAGGCGGCACTCCTACGCTGCTGGCCGCCGACGATCTTGTACGGATGTTGGGGGCGATCCGGGACGAGTTCGGCCTCGCGGATGACGCCGAGGTGACGACCGAGGCGAATCCGGAGTCCGTGGACGAGCGGTATCTGGCCACTCTGCGTGAGGGGGGTTTCAACCGGATCTCGTTCGGGATGCAGAGTGCGAAGCAGCATGTGCTGAAGGTGCTGGACCGTACGCACACGCCGGGGCGTCCGGAGGCGTGTGTCGCGGAGGCGCGGGCCGTGGGGTTCGAGCACGTGAACCTCGATCTGATCTACGGCACCCCTGGTGAGACCGATGACGACTGGCGGGCCTCGCTCGACGCGGTGCTGGGGGCTGGGCCGGATCACGTCAGCGCGTATGCCCTGATCGTGGAGGAGGGTACGCAGCTGGCTCGGCGTATTCGGCGGGGGGAGGTGCCGATGACCGACGATGACGTGCACGCGGATCGGTATCTGATCGCCGATGAGGTGTTGGGGGCGGCCGGTTTTGACTGGTACGAGGTGTCGAACTGGGCTACGTCTGTGGCTGCTCGGTGTCTTCACAACGAGCTGTACTGGCGGGGTGCTGACTGGTGGGGGGCGGGGCCCGGGGCGCATTCGCATGTCGGTGGGGTTCGGTGGTGGAACGTGAAGCATCCGGGGGCGTATGCGGGGGCGTTGGGGGTGGGGCGGTCGCCGGGGGCGGGGCGGGAGGTGCTGTCGGAGGAGGACCGGCGGGTGGAGCGGGTGTTGCTGGAGCTGAGGTTGCGGGAGGGGGTTCCGCTGTCTCTGCTGCGTGCGGAGGGGCTTGGGGCGGCTCGGCGGGCGCTGGGGGAGGGGTTGCTTCGGGCTGGTCCGTATGAGGCTGGGCGGGCTGTGCTTACGTTGCGGGGGCGGTTGTTGGCGGATGCGGTGGTGCGGGATCTGGTGGACTGAGGGTTCTTTTCGCCCCCGCCGCCCCTACCCGTCCCATCCCTGGGGGCTGCGCCCCCAGACCCCCCTTTCGGCCTGAACGGCCTCGTCCTCAAACGCCGGACGGGCTGGTTTGTCAGCCCGTCCGGCGTTTGAGGACAAAGGGGGTTCGGGGGCGGAGCCCCCGAGGGCGGGGGCGAAACAAACTGCCCCCGCGCTCACTCCGGTGCCGTTACGAAGTCGATCAGGTGTTCCACTCGGCCCAGTAGTTCCGGCTCCAGGTCGCGGTAGGAACTCACCCGCTTCAGGATCGCCTGCCACACCGCGCCCGTGTTCTCCGGCCAGCCGAGGGCCCTGCACACGCCGGTCTTCCAGTCCTGGCCGTGGGGGATCCGGGGCCAGGACGCAATGCCCAGGGACGACGGTTTCACCGCCTCCCAGATGTCGATGTAGGGGTGGCCGACGACCAAGGCGTGCTCGCTGGTCACCGAGGCCGCGATACGGGACTCCTTGCTGCCCGGGACCAGGTGGTCCACGAGGACGCCGAGGCGGGCGTCCGGGCCGGGGTCGAATTCGGCCACGATCGCGGGGAGGTCGTCCACGCCCTCCAGATACTCCACGACCACGCCCTCGATGCGCAGATCGTCGCCCCACACCTTCTCGACCAGTTCCGCGTCGTGCCGGCCCTCGACGTAGATACGCCCGGCGCGGGCCACGCGCGCGCGTGCACCGGGGACCGCGATCGAGCCGGAGGCCGTGCGGGAGGGCACGCGCGCGGTGGCCGAGGCGGACGGGCCTACCAGCGTCACCACCCTGCCCTCCAGCAGGAACCCGCGCGGCTCCAGCGGGAACACCCGGTGTTTGCCGAAGCGGTCCTCCAGGGTGACCGTGCCCGCCTCGCAGCGGATCACCGCGCCGCAGAAACCCGTACCCGGCTCCTCGACCACCAGGCCGGGCTCCGCCGGTACCTGCGGTACGGGCTTGGGCTTCTTCCACGGTGGGGTCAGGTCCGGAGAGTACTGGCGCATTCGGATGACGATAGGAGAAGCTCCCGAGTCGTCAGTCCACTCCCCGCCGCGACACGCCGAAACGGGTTGCCAGGGCGTCCCGTTGGGCCCGTACGAACGCCGCGTCCACCACCGCTCCGTGACCGGGGACATACAGCGCGTCCTCGCCGCCCAGGGCCAGGAGGTGGTCCAGGGCCGCGGGCCAGTGCGACGGTACGGCGTCGGGGCCCGCCTGGGGTTCGCCCGACTCCTCGACCAGGTCCCCGCAGAAGACCACGGTCGGGTCGCCCGGTACGACGGCCACCAGGTCGCCGCGGGTGTGGCCGGGGCCGGCGTTCACCAGGAGTACCTCCGGGCCGTTGCGCAGGGCAACTGCCAGGGTTCCCCCGACCTCCTCGTGCGGGACCACCAGGGTGTCCGCCGCCTCCTCCGCCGTACGGGCGTCCAGACCGTTGCGTACGGCGTCCGCGCACAACGCCTCGCGCCCCACTTTCTCGAATTCGTCCCCGGTGCCTTCTGCCGCCAGGACATGTGCACCCGCGAACGCCGCCGCCCCGAAAACATGGTCGAAATGGACGTGCGTCAGTGCGAGAAAGTCCACACGGCGGCCGGCGAGTTTCTGGGCCTCCAGGCGTAGGGTCGCGCCCTCCGCGAGGCTCGATCCCGCGTCGATCAACAGTGCGCCGCCCGCCCCCGCGACCAGCCCCACCGTGCAGTCCCAGACCGGCAGCCGGCGTCTGCCCACCCCGGCCGCCAGGCGCTCCCAGCCCAGGTCGTGCCACCCCGGCTCTTCCCAAGTCACCTTCATGCGGCGACGCTAGCGGGACGGGGAGGAAGTGGTCGCCAGGACCGGGTTGCCGCGGACACGACATCGCAGGACAGGTCGGTACACGTCGGCAGATCGGCGCAGGCCGCCCTTGCCGGGGGCGTACCCGACAGCCGTACACTGGGCCGGGGAACTCTGGCACTCGCACACGAAGAGTGCCAGGGAAGGTCACCGGGTAAGCGCTCAGGGGACGACGACAGCAGCTGGAGGTGTGCGCGATGCTCAGTGAACGCAGGCTCGAAGTGCTGCGCGCCATCGTCCAGGACTATGTCGGCACCGAGGAACCGGTCGGGTCCAAGGCTCTCACCGAGCGGCACAACCTCGGGGTCTCCCCGGCGACCGTCCGCAACGACATGGCGGCGCTGGAGGACGAGGGTTTCATCGCCCAGCCGCACACCAGCGCCGGGCGCATCCCGACCGAAAAGGGCTACCGGCTCTTCGTCGACAAGCTCGCCGGCGTCAAGCCGATGAGCGCTCCCGAGCGGCGTGCCATCCAGAACTTCCTGGACGGGGCCGTCGATCTCGATGATGTGGTGGGGCGGACTGTTCGGTTGCTTGCGCAGCTCACGCGGCAAGTTGCCGTCGTGCAGTACCCCTCGCTCACCCGGTCGACCGTGCGGCACGTGGAGTTGCTCTCGCTCGCTCCCGCGCGCGTGATGCTCGTACTGATCACGGACACGGGCCGCGTGGAGCAGCGGATGATCGACTGCCCGGCGCCTTTCGGGGAGACGTCTCTGGCGGATCTACGCGCGCGGCTCAACAGCCGGGTCGCGGGCCGCCGCTTCGCGGACGTGCCACAGCTCGTGCAGGACCTCCCGGACGCCTTCGAGGCGGAGGACCGGGGTACGGTCGCGACGGTGCTCTCCACTCTCCTGGAGACGCTCGTCGAGGAGGCCGAGGAGCGGCTGATGATCGGCGGAACCGCCAATCTGACCCGCTTCGGACATGACTTTCCCCTCACTATCAGGCCGGTCCTCGAAGCTCTGGAGGAACAGGTCGTACTTCTCAAACTCCTTGGTGAGGCCGGGGATTCGAGCATGACCGTACGAATCGGTCACGAGAACAAATACGAGGGACTCAACTCCACGTCCGTCGTGTCGGTCGGCTACGGTTCGGGCGGCGAGGCAGTCGCCAAGCTCGGCGTGGTCGGACCGACCCGCATGGACTACCCGGGAACGATGGGAGCGGTACGCGCAGTGGCACGGTACGTCGGACAGATCCTGGCGGAGTCGTAAGTGGCCACGGACTACTACGCCGTACTCGGCGTACGCCGCGACGCGTCCCAGGACGAGATCAAGAAGGCGTTCAGGAGGCTCGCCCGCGAGCTGCACCCGGACGTCAACCCCGATCCGAAGACGCAGGAGCGGTTCAAGGAGATCAACGCCGCATACGAGGTGTTGTCGGACCCGCAGAAGAAGCAGGTCTACGACCTCGGCGGTGATCCGCTGTCCCAGGCGGGCGGCGGAGGCGCGGGCGGCTTCGGCGCCGGTGGCTTCGGGAACTTCTCGGACATCATGGACGCGTTCTTCGGAACGGCGTCCCAGCGGGGGCCGAGGTCGCGTACGCGGCGCGGCCAGGACGCGATGATCCGGCTCGATATCGAGCTCGATGAAGCTGCTTTCGGTACTACCAAGGACATCCAGGTCGATACGGCCGTGGTGTGCGGTACCTGTAGCGGTGAGGGTGCGGCTCCTGGGACCTCTGCCCAGACTTGCGACATGTGTCGCGGGCGGGGTGAGGTGTCCCAGGTCACGCGGTCCTTCCTGGGCCAGGTCATGACCTCGCGGCCCTGCCCGCAGTGCCAGGGGTTCGGGACCGTCGTCCCGACGCCGTGCCCCGAGTGCGCGGGCGATGGCCGGGTGCGGTCGCGGCGGACGCTGACCGTGAAGATTCCCGCGGGTGTCGACAACGGTACGAGGATCCAGCTCGCCGGTGAGGGTGAGGTGGGGCCCGGTGGTGGTCCCGCCGGTGACCTGTACGTCGAGATCCATGAGCTGCCGCACTCGCAGTTCCAGCGGCGTGGGGACGATCTGCACTGCACGGTGACTCTGCCGATGACGGCGGCGTCTCTTGGCACCAAGGTGCCGCTGGAGACGCTCGACGGTCTGGAGGAGGTCGACATCCGTCCGGGCACGCAGTCCGGGCAGTCGATTCCGCTGCACGGGCGGGGGATTACTCATCTTCGGGGTGGGGGTCGGGGTGACCTGATCGTGCATGTCGAGGTCATGACCCCTTCGAAGCTTGATCCTGAGCAGGAGCGGTTGCTGCGGGAGCTGGCGAAGTTGCGGGGGGAGGAACGGCCTACTGGGCAGTTCCAGCCTGGGCAGCAGGGGTTGTTCTCGCGGTTGAAGGATGCGTTTAACGGGCGCTGAGGTGTGGGTGCCGGGGGTTTGTTTCGCCCCCGCCGCCCCTACCCGTCCCATCCTCGGGGGCTCCGCCCCCGAACCCCCGCTCCTCAAACGCCGGAGGGGCTGGATGGTGTCGGCCGGGGGTCTGGGGGCGCAGCCCCCAGGGATGGGAACGGGTAGGGGCGGCGGGGGCGAAGAAAGATGCTCCCGGCCTGATTCGGACCTTGTGCTGTGGACGTGACAACATGCCGTCATGTCCTCCGCGCTGACCGATCTCTTCGCTCACCCGATCGTGCAGGCCCCCATGGCGGGCGGCGTCTCCGTCCCCCAGCTCGCCGGCGCCGTCGCCGAAGCGGGCGGGCTCGGGTTCCTTGCCGCGGGGTACAAAACCGCCGACGGGATGTATCAGGAGATCAAGACGCTACGGGGGATCACCAACCGCCCCTTCGGCGTGAACCTCTTCATGCCGCAACCTGAGTACGCCGACCCCGCCGCCGTCGAGGTCTACGCCCATCAGCTCGCCGGCGAGGTCACCTGGTACGACACCGAGCTGGGCGACCCGGACAGCGGGCGCGACGACGGCTACGACGCCAAGCTCGCCGTACTGCTCGACAATCCCGTCCCGGTCGTCTCCTTCCACTTCGGGGTGCCCACCAGCGACGTCCTGAACTCCCTCCGGCGCGCCGGCACCCTCACCCTCGTCACCGCCACCACCGCCGACGAGGCCCTCGCCGTGCAGCGGGCCGGGGCCGACGCGGTGATCGTGCAGGGCGTCGAGGCCGGCGGGCACCAGGGCACCCATCGTGACAATCCCGAGGCGGACGGCTCCGCCATCGGGCTGCTTTCCCTCCTCGCCCAGGTGCGCGAGACCGTCGACCTGCCGCTCGTCGCCGCCGGCGGGATCATGCGCGGCAGTCAGATCGCCGCCGTCCTTGCCGCAGGCGCCAGTGCCGCCCAGCTCGGCACCGCCTTCCTCGCCACGCCGGAATCCGGCGCCCACGCCCTGCACAAGCAGGCGCTGACCAACCCGCTCTTCGTCCGTACGGAGCTGACGCGCGCGTTCTCCGGCCGGCCCGCCCGGGGTCTGGTGAACCGTTTCCTGCGCGAGCACGGCCCGTACGCCCCCGCCGCCTACCCCGAGGTCCACCACCTCACCTCGCCGCTCCGCAAGAAGGCCGCCGCGTCCGGCGACGCGCAGGGCATGGCGCTGTGGGCGGGACAGGGGCACCGGATGGCCCGTGAACTGCCGGCCGGGGAACTGGTGGCTGTGCTGGCCGAGGAGATCGCCGCCGCTCGGGCCGTGCTGCTGGACGGGGGCGAGGCGGCGTGACCGCGCCCGTTTTCGTCGTCGAGCAGGTGCCCGACGTACGGCAGTTCCTCCTCGACGGTCCCGAAGGGCGGCACGCGGTCTCCGTGAAGCGGCTGCGGGTCGGCGAGGCCGTCGTCCTCACCGACGGGGCCGGGCGCTGGGCCGAGGGCGAGGTCGTCGGTGTCGAGGGCAAGGATCAGCTGGCTCTGCGGCTCGGGGCGGTGGTCGAGGAACCCCCGGAGTCTCCTCGTATCACCGTGGTTCAGGCTCTTCCCAAGGGCGATCGGGGCGAGTTGGCCGTCGAGACGATGACCGAGACCGGTGTCGACGCCATCGTTCCCTGGGCCGCCTCCCGGTGTATCACCCAGTGGCGCGGCGACCGTGGGCTGAAGGCGCTCGCCAAGTGGCGGGCCACTGCCCGGGAGGCCGGCAAGCAGTCCCGCCGGGTGCGTTTCCCCGAGGTCGCGGACGCCGCGACCAGCAAGCAGGTCGCCGCACTTCTCGCCGACGCCGACTTCGCCGCCGTACTCCACGAGGACCGGGACTATGGCAGTGCGGCGCTCGCTACCGCCGAACTGCCGTCCTCCGGTGACATCGTGCTTGTCGTCGGGCCCGAAGGGGGCGTTTCCCCCGAGGAGTTGGCCCTGTTCGAGGAGGCGGGGGCCAAGGCGTACCGGCTCGGCACCACTGTGCTGCGTACCTCCACCGCCGGTACCGCCGCGACGGCGCTGCTGCTCGGCCGCACCGGACGCTGGTCTTAAGTCGCCTCCTGGTCCTGTCTGTTTACGCCCTTCCGTGTCGGGCGGGACGGTGGCAGGCTGCCCTCCATGGGGGCCTTGAGGCGGATTTTGCATCGGCCACGCGGGCACCGCAGGGCGGTCGCGGTGGCCGGACTCGTGGTGGCCGTCGTGAGCGGTGTCGTCGCCTGTGATCCCGGTGGGCTCACTTCGGCCACCGTCTCCCTCACCACCGACCAGACCGCGACCAGCGAGCTGGAGCGGCGGAACGTGGACGTCCAGTGGCTCACCTGCACGGCCTCGGTCGACGGCGACAACAGGACCTCTGCGTCGGGGAGTTCGCCCTCCGCGACGGTCAACACCGTTGCCAGCGTCGACTGTCAGGGCGAGACCGGGGACGGCAAGGACATCACCGTCACCGGCAGGGTCACGCGGGCCGTCGACGGCCGATGCGTACGCGGGGACCTCACCGCCAAGGTCGACGGCAAGCAGGTGTTCCGCGTCACCGGCCTCGGCAACTGCGACGCGCCCGCCACACCGACGTACACCCCGCCCGTCACCTGGAACCCGCCGGACAACGGCGAGCCCGGGCCGACCGTGACCGTCACCGTGACGAAGACCATCTGGTGCCGGCAGGATCCGAACTGCCTGCCCGTCGAGGGCAAATAACGGTCCGGCGCACGTAAGGAACTGACCGAAACCCCTGTCCAGTGGCGTGATCGCTGCTTAGGGTGATC
Organism: Streptomyces sp. GQFP; assembly: GCF_021545335.1. Classification (GTDB taxonomy): domain Bacteria; phylum Actinomycetota; class Actinomycetes; order Streptomycetales; family Streptomycetaceae; genus Streptomyces. Next base: position 7,570,276 of record NZ_CP089312.1, read on the forward strand.
GGGTGACTCAGCCCTCTTCGCCTGCGTATCTCCGGTTTCCGCATCTGCACGGCGACTCGGTCGCCTTCACCGCCGAGGACGACGTCTGGGTCGCCCCGCTCGACGGTGGCCGGGCCTGGCGCGTGAGCGCCGACAACGTGCCGGTGACCCATCCCCGTATCTCCCCGGACGGCACCCGACTCGCCTGGACGTCCACCCGCGACGGCGCGCCCGAGGTGCATGTCGCCCCGATCGACGGCGGGTCCGCCAACCGGCTCACCTACTGGGGCAGTTCGAGGACACAGGTGCGCGGCTGGACCCCCGACGGGCAGGTCCTCGCCATCAGCACCCAGGGACAGGCCAGCCTCCGCCGCTCCTGGGCCCGGGCGATCCCGCTCGACGGCGGCCCGGCAACTGTCCTGCCGTACGGGCCCGTTGGGGATGTCGCCTATGGGCCCGCGACCGTTCTGCTCTCCGCTCCCATGGGGCGTGAGGCCGCCTGGTGGAAGCGGTATCGGGGCGGTACGGCGGGGAAGTTGTGGATCGATCGGGAGGGCGGAGGCGAGTTCGTACGGCTGCATGCCGAGCTGGACGGGAACCTCGAGTACCCGGTGTGGGTCGGGGAGCGGATCGCCTTTCTCTCCGATCACGAGGGTGTCGGGGCGCTGTACTCGTCCTTGGCGGACGGGTCCGATCTGCGGCGGCACACGGGCGTTGACGGGTTCTACGCCCGGCACGCGGCGAGCGACGGCAGCCGTGTCGTCTACTCCTCCGCCGGTGAACTGTGGTTGCTGGACGACCTGGACGGGGCCGAGCCTCGGCGGCTCGACATCCGGCTCGGCGGGCAGCGTGTCGATCTCCAGCCGCATCCGGTCAGTGCCTCGCGGTGGTTCAACTCCGGGGCGCCCGACCACACCGGGCGCGGCAGTGCCATCGGGGTGCGCGGATCCGTGCACTGGGTCACCCACCGGTCGGGGCCGGCTCGCGTCCTTGCCTCCGGGCATGGCGTACGGGCCCGGCTGCCCCGTGCCTTCCGCGTGGACGGCGAGGAGTGGGCCGTGTGGGTCACGGACGCGGAGGGCGACGACGCCCTGGAGTTCGCCCCGGCGACCGGGGTCGCGCCCGGCGCCACTCCGCGTCGGCTCGCCGCCGGTCAGCTCGGGCGGGTCCTCGGTCTCGCCATGGCGCCCGACGGCAGCCGGGCCGCCGTCGCCTCCCACGACGGGCGCGTGCTGCTTGTCGAGCGGGAGTCGGGGGAGGTGAGGGAGGTCGACCGGAGCGGGGACGGGGATGTGTCCGGGCTCGTCTTTTCGCCCGACTCCGCCTGGCTGGCCTGGTCCCATCCCGGGCCGCGTCCGTTGCGTCAGCTCAAGCTCGCCAACACCACTGATCTGTCGGTGACGGAAGCGACTCCTCTTCGGTTCCGGGACTATTCGCCCGCGTTCACGGTCGACGGCAAGCATCTTGTCTTCCTGTCGGCGCGGTCCTTCGACCCCGTCTACGACGAGCACGTCTTCGACCTCGCCTTTGTCGGCGGTTCGCGTCCGCACCTCATCCCCCTCGCCGCGACCACGCCCTCGCCCTTCGGGCCGCAGCGGCACGGGCGGCCCTTCGAGGCGCCGGACAAGGACGAGACCCCGGACAGCGAGGGCGCCCCGGCGACCCGTATCGACCTCGACGGGCTCGCCGACCGCATCGTGCCGTTCCCGGTCGAGGCGGCCCGCTACACCAACCTGCGGGCCGCCAAGGACGGGGTGCTGTGGCTGCGTCACCCGGTGCGGGGGGTTCTGGGGTCGTCCCGGGCCACGCCGGACGACCCCGACCCGAAGACCGAGCTGGAGCGGTACGACCTCGCCCAGCAGCGCATCGAGCACCTCGCCGGGGACGCCGACCACTTCGCCGTCAGCGGCGACGGGAAGCGGGTTCTGCTGTGGACCGACGGCAAGCTGAAGGTCGTACCGAGTGACCGGCGTGCTTCGAACGACGACGAGAGCGACACGAACATCACCGTGGACCTGTCGCGGGTCCGGCAGTCGGTCGACCCGGCCGTCGAGTGGCGGCAGATGTACGACGAGAACGGTCGCATCATGCGCGACAACTTCTGGCGCCCCGACATGGGCGGGGTCGACTGGGACGGCGTCCTCGACCGCTACCGTCCCGTCCTCGACCGGGTCGCCACCCACGACGACCTCGTCGACCTTCTCTGGGAGGTCCAGGGCGACTTGGGGACCTCGCACGCGTACGTCACCCCGCGCGGCGGATACGGCAGCGGTGAGCGGCAGGGGCTCCTCGGCGCCGACATCACCCGGCACGAGGACGGTCCCCAGGGCATGCCCCTGTGGCGCATCGACCGCATCCTGCCCGCCGAGACGTCCGACCCCGACGGTGTCTCGCCGCTCGCCGCGCCCGGTGTCGCGGTGCGGCCGGGCGACGCGATCATCGCCGTCGCCGGGCAGCCCGTCGATCCGGTGGCCGGGCCCGGTCCGCTGCTCGTCGGTACGGCCGGCAAGCCCATCGAGCTGACGATCTCGCCGTCCGGTGGCGGTGACTCGCGGCATGTGGTCGTCGTGCCCATCTCGGACGAGGAGCCGTTGCGCTACCACGCGTGGGTGACGGACCGGCGGGCGTATGTCGCCGAGAAGTCGGGCGGGCGGCTCGGGTATCTGCACGTCCCCGACATGCAGGCGCCCGGGTGGGCCCAGATCCACCGTGATCTGCGGATCGAGGTCGCGAAGGAGGGGCTGGTCGTCGACGTCCGGGAGAACCGGGGCGGGCATACGTCCCAGCTGGTCGTCGAGAAGCTGGCGCGGCGGATCGTGGGGTGGGATCTGCCGCGTGGGCTACGGCCGTACAGCTATCCGGAGGACGCGCCTCGGGGGCCTGTCGTCGCTGTCGCCAATGAGTTCTCGGGGTCGGACGGGGACATCGTGAACGCGGCGATCAAGGCGCTGGGGATCGGGCCTGTGGTGGGGACGCGGACGTGGGGTGGGGTGATCGGCATCGACAGTCGGTATCGGCTGGTCGACGGGACGCTGGTCACTCAGCCCAAGTACGCGTTCTGGCTTGAGGGTTACGGGTGGGGCGTGGAGAACCACGGGGTCGACCCGGACGTGGAGGTCGTGCAGGCTCCGCAGGACTACGCGGCCGGGCGGGATGTGCAGTTGGACGAGGCGATTCGGTTGGCGTTGGAGTCGTTGGAGGGGCGGCCGGCGAAGGTGGCGCCTGGGTTGCCGGAGTTGTAGGGGGGACCCCCATCGGGGGCTCCGCCCCCGAACCCCCGCTCCTCAAACGCCGGAGGGGCTGAATACCCAGCGGGTAGGGGCGGCGGGGGCGAGTGAGGTCTGTCATCGGTACGATGCCGGGCGTAATGATCGGTGAGCGTGAGGAGGCACACGCATGGCGGACGAGAGCTGTCTGTTCTGCAAGATCGTCGAGGGGCACATCCCCGCGACGATCGTCCGGGAGACAGACACCACCGTCGCCTTCCGGGACATCAACCCCCAGGCGCCGACCCACATCCTGGTGATCCCCAAGGTCCACCACCCCGACGCCGCCTCCCTCGCCGCCGCCGAACCCGCCATCGCCGCCGACGTGCTGCGCGAGGCCGGCCAGATCGCCGCCGAGGAGAAGCTCGAGAGCTACCGCCTCGTCTTCAACACCGGCAGCGGCGTCGGCCAGACCGTCTTCCACGCCCACGTCCACCTCCTCGGCGGACGCGGCATGCAGTGGCCGCCCGGCTGACGGGGTAACGCGCCTTGTCCGGACGTGAATTGGTGGTTCTCGGTACCGCCAGCCAAGTACCCACCCGGCACCGAAACCACAACGGCTACCTCCTCCGCTGGGACGGCGAGGGCATCCTCTTCGACCCCGGCGAGGGCACCCAGCGCCAGATGCTGCGCGCCGAGGTCGCCGCCCACGACCTCAACCGGATCTGCGTCACCCACTTCCACGGGGACCACTCCCTCGGGCTCGCCGGGGTCATCCAGCGCATCAACCTCGACCGTGTCCCGCACGAGATCACCGCGCACTACCCCCGCTCCGGGCAGAAGTTCTTCGACCGGCTGCGATACGCCACCGCCTATCGCGAGACCGTCCAGATCGGGCAGGTGCCGGTCGCGGGGGACGGTGGGGTGCTCGCCACCACGGGCGGTTACCGGCTCGAAGCCCGGAGGCTCTCCCACCCCGTCGAGTCGTACGGCTATCTCCTCGTCGAGCCCGACGGGCGCCGGATACTGCCCGAACTGCTCGCCGCGCACGGGATCAAGGGGCCGGACGTCGGACGCCTTCAGCGCGAGGGCTCCCTCGGGTCCGTCACCCTCGACGAGGTCAGCGAGCTGCGGCGGGGGCAACGGTTCGCCTTCGTCATGGACACCCGGTTGTGCGAGGGCGTCCACGCGCTCGCCGCTGACTGCGACATGCTTGTCATCGAGTCGACCTTCCTCGATGAGGATCAGCAACTCGCCTACGACCACGGGCACTTGACCGCCGGTCAGGCTGGAGCCGTCGCCCGGGACGCCGGCGTACGGCATCTCGTCCTCACCCACTTCAGCCAGCGCTACTCCGACCCCGACGAGTTCGAGCGGCAGGCGCGGGCGGCCGGGTACGAGGGTGAGCTGACCGTCGCGCATGATCTGCTGAGGGTGCCGGTTCCGAAACGGCGGTAGTCCGGTCGTACGATTCCCTGATGTCCATCCCCAAAGCCGAACTGCACCTCCACATCGAAGGCACCCTCGAACCCGAGCTGGCCTTCGCGCTCGCCGCGCGCAACGGCGTCGTGCTGCCGTACGCCGACACCGAAGAGCTGCGCAAGGCGTATCTCTTCGAGGACCTGCAGTCCTTCCTGAACCTGTACTACGAGCTGATGGCCGTCCTGCGCACGGAGCAGGACTTCGCGGATCTCGCCAACGCCTATCTCGCCAGGGCGGCAGAACAGGGCGTACGGCACGCTGAGATCTTCTTCGATCCGCAGGCCCACATCGCCCGGGGGGTCGGAATGGGGACCGTCGTCGAGGGGTTGTGGCGGGCGCTCGGCGCCAGTGAAGCCGCCCACGGCATCTCCACTCAGCTCATCATGTGCTTCCTGCGCGACCAGTCCGCCGCGTCCGCGATGGAGACCCTGGACGCGGCCCGCCCCTACCTCGACCGGATCGCCGGTGTCGGGCTCGACTCCGCCGAGGTCGGGCATCCGCCGGTGAAGTTCCGCGAGGTGTACGAGGCCGCCGCCGGGCTCGGGCTGCGGCGCGTGGCGCACGCCGGTGAGGAGGGGCCGCCCTCGTACATCACCGAGGCCCTCGACATCCTCGGCGTCGAGCGCATCGACCACGGGCTGCGCTGTATGGAGGACCCGGAGCTGGTCGCGCGGCTCGTGCGGGAGCGGGTGCCGTTGACGCTCTGCCCGCTGTCCAACGTACGGCTGCGGGCCGTCGACGTCCTGGCCGAGCATCCGCTGCCCGCGATGCTCGACGCCGGTCTCCTCTGCACCGTCAACTCCGACGACCCCGCCTACTTCGGCGGATACGTCGGCGACAACTTCGGGGCCGTACGGGAGGCCCTGGGCCTCGGTGAGGAGCGGCTCCGCGAGCTGGCGCGGAACTCGTTCCTGGCGTCGTTCCTGGACGGTGACGAGGAGCGGCGGGCGCGGTATCTCTCCGAAGTGGAGGCGTACGAGTTCACGCGGTGAGTGCTCGGCGGGACATGTGGTTCGTTGGCTGCGGGCCGGTGGGGGCTTGTCGCGCCCACGCGGCGGAGCCGCAGATCGACACAGCCCCGCGCCCCTGTCGGGGCGCTGCGCGCACCCGACTTCGCCCGCGCCGCTCGGCCCGGTGTGGTCAGGCCACCGGGCGGTACTGCTCGGTGGCCTTCACCGTGGTGAGTGTCAGGGCTCGGGACGGGGACGGGGTGCGTAGCGCCACGGCTGTCATCGGGACCGCGATCAGCAGCAGGCCGGCGGCGAGGACCGCGCCCATCGCCGGATCGTGAGCGCCCTCCGGAGTGGAGTGACGGGCTGCTGTCAGTGGGGTGGTGCAGACTGGCCTGATCCGCACCATCGTCAGGGAGCGCACCGTGATCGCGTCCACCGCGTCCACCGGAGAGGGATCTTCCTACCGTCAGGCCCAGGTCGATCCCCTGGCCGCCCTGCGCGCGCCCCACGATCCGCCGTGGGACGTGTATCTGACGGGCACGGTCTTCCTCGACATCATCTTCACCGGGCTCGACTCCGCCCCGGTGCGCGGCACCGAGTCCTGGGCGCGCGGGATGGGGTCCAGCCCGGGCGGGGTCGCCAACATGGCCACCGCACTCGCCCGGCTCGGCCTGAAGACCTCCCTCGCCGCCGCCTTCGGGGACGACCACTACGGGGAGTACTGCTGGGACGCCCTCGAACAGGGCGAGCACATCGACCTCTCCACGTCACGCACGGTCCCCGGCTGGCACTCCCCGGTCACGGTTTCGATGGCGTACGAGGGCGAGCGCACGATGGTCTCCCACGGCCACGAGCCGCCCCCGGAGGAACCCTCTCCGGACTGCCCGCCGCACGCCCGCGCGGCCGTCGCCTCGCTCACCCCGGGTGTCCGCGCCCCCTGGATCGCCCAGGCAGCCCGCAAGGGAGCCAGGATCTTCGCCGACGTCGGCTGGGACGACACCGGCCGCTGGGACCTCGCGGGCCTCGCCGACCTGGAGCACTGCGAGGCCTTCCTGCCCAACGCGGAGGAGGCGATGCGCTACACCGGCGCCGGCTGTCCCCGCGCAGCCGCCCGCGCGCTCACCGATCACGTACCGCTCGCCGTCGTCACCCTCGGTGCGGAGGGCGCGTACGCCGTGGACGGGCGGACCGGCGAGACGGCCGAGGTCCCGGCGATCGCCGTCGAGGCCCTCGACCCCACGGGCGCCGGCGATGTCTTCGTCGCGGGCTTCGTCACCGGCACCCTCGCCGACTGGCCGCTCGCCGACCGCCTCGCCTTCGCCGGCCTCACCGCCGCCCTCTCCGTCCAGGACTTCGGCGGCTCCCTCTCCGCACCCGGCTGGTCCGAGGTCGGGGCCTGGTGGCGCGAGATCCAGTCGTACGAGCACCAGGACCCGGCGGCCCTTCGCCGGTACGCGTTCCTGGCCGACCTGGTGCCCAGGACCGCGAGACCGCGCCCCTGGCCGCTGCGCCGGGCCGTACCGACGATCGGCTTCGGCAGATCGGCGTGAGTGCCCACACACACCCGCACCCGCACACGTACACCGGACCGTGAGCAAAACCCCTACGGCGTTGTCAGTGCACCGTCGTAGGCTGGGAGCGGAAGGCTACCCACGTGGTAAGCGAGCCTCATCGAGGAGGTCGTGCAGGCCTACGAGCCGGCCCATGACTCAGACACCCACAGCTCAGCCCCCTGCGCGGGGGCAGGCACGAGCGCAGTTCACCGTCCCGGCCGCGCACCCCATGGTGACCGTCCTTGGTTCCGGCGACGCCCTCCTGCGCGTGATCGAGAAGGCCTTCCCGGCGGTCGACATCCATGTCCGGGGCAATGAAGTCAACGCCGTTGGCGAAGCGGTCGAGGTCGCCCTCGTCCAGCGGCTGTTCGACGAGATGATGCTGGTGCTCCGCACCGGACAGCCGATGACGGAGGACGCGGTGGAACGCTCGATCGCCATGCTCAGAGCGAGCGGCAACGGGGAGGGTGACGGCCAGGAGACCCCGGCCGAGGTCCTCACCCAGAACATCCTGTCCTCGCGGGGCCGCACCATCCGGGCCAAGACCCTCAACCAGAAGCGCTATGTCGACGCCATCGACAAGCACACCATCGTCTTCGGCATCGGCCCGGCCGGTACCGGCAAGACGTATCTGGCGATGGCGAAGGCCGTACAGGCGCTGCAGGCCAAGCAGGTCAGCCGGATCATCCTGACCCGGCCGGCTGTGGAGGCGGGCGAGCGGCTCGGCTTCCTCCCGGGCACCTTGTACGACAAGATCGACCCGTATCTGCGCCCGCTGTACGACGCGCTGCACGACATGCTCGACCCGGACTCGATCCCGAAGCTGATGGCTTCGGGGACGATCGAAGTCGCGCCGCTGGCGTACATGCGGGGACGGACCCTGAATGATGCTTTCATCATTCTGGACGAGGCTCAGAACACCTCCGCCGAGCAGATGAAGATGTTCCTCACCCGCCTCGGCTTCGAGTCGAAGATCGTGATCACGGGTGATGTGACGCAGGTCGACCTTCCGACGGGGACGAAGTCCGGTCTGCGGCAGGTGCAGGAGATCCTCGAAGGCCTTGAGGACGTCCACTTCTCACGGCTCACCTCCCACGATGTCGTCCGGCACAAGCTGGTCGGCCGTATCGTCGACGCGTACGAGAAGTACGACAGCGAGAACGGTACGGAGAACGGCACCCACAAGGGCGTCCGGAACAAGCGGAAGTAGACAAGCCAGCACCATGTCGATCGACGTCAACAACGAGTCCGGAACCGAGGTCGACGAGCAGGCGATCCTCGACATCGCCCGCTACGCGCTCGCACGGATGCGCATCCACCCGCTCTCCGAACTCTCGGTGATCGTCGTGGACGCCGACGCCATGGAGCAGCTCCACATCCAGTGGATGGACCTGCCCGGTCCGACCGACGTCATGTCCTTCCCGATGGACGAGCTGCGTCCGCCGTCGAAGGACGACGACGAGCCGCCGCAGGGGCTTCTCGGTGACATCGTGCTCTGTCCCGAGGTCGCCGAGAAGCAGGGCAAGGAGGCCGAGACCCAGCACTCCATGGACGAGGAGCTCCAACTCCTCACCGTCCACGGCGTGCTGCATCTCCTCGGGTACGACCACGAGGAGGCGGACGAGAAGGCCGAGATGTTCGGCCTCCAGGCCGCCATCGTCGACGGCTGGCGCGGCGAGAAGGGGATGACCGGTCCGTCGCCCGCCCCGACCGTGTCATGAACCCTCAACTCGTCACCGGTGCCATAGCGCTGGTCGTCGTCGCCTGGCTCGCCGCCTGCGCGGAGGCGGGCCTCGCGCGCGTCTCCAGCTTCCGCGCCGAGGAGGCGGTACGCAGTGGCCGGCGCGGGAGTGCCAAGCTCGCGCAGATCGCCGCCGACCCGACCCGCTATCTCAACGTGGCGCTCCTGGTGCGCGTGGCCTGCGAGATGGCAGCCGCCGCGCTCGTCACGTACGCCTGCCTCCAGGAGTTCGACAGGACCTGGCAGGCCGTCGCCGTCGCCATCGGTGTGATGGTGCTCGTGTCGTATGTCGCGGTGGGGGTGTCGCCGCGGACCATCGGGCGTCAGCATCCCCTCAACACGGCCACGGCAGCGGCGTACGTCCTGCTGCCGCTCGCCCGCGTCATGGGGCCGATCCCGTCGCTCCTCATCCTCATCGGCAACGCGCTCACGCCCGGCAAGGGCTTCCGGCGCGGGCCGTTCGCCTCCGAGGCGGAGCTGCGCGCGCTGGTCGACCTGGCCGAGGCCGAGTCCCTCATCGAGGACGACGAGCGCCGCATGGTGCACTCCGTCTTCGAGCTGGGCGACACCCTCGTACGGGAGGTCATGGTCCCGCGTACGGACCTGATCGTCATCGAGCGGTACAAGACGATCCGGCAGGCCCTCACCCTCGCGCTGCGCTCCGGGTTCTCGCGGATTCCGGTCACCGGGGAGAGCGAGGACGACGTCGTCGGGATCGTGTACCTGAAGGACCTCGTCCGCAAGACGCACATCAGCCGGGACGCGGAGAGCGAGCTGGTGTCGACCGCGATGCGGCCCGCCGCCTTCGTACCGGACACGAAGAACGCCGGTGATCTGCTCCGCGAGATGCAGCGCGACCGCAACCATGTCGCCGTCGTCATCGACGAGTACGGCGGCACGGCCGGCATCGTGACCATCGAGGACATCCTGGAGGAGATCGTCGGCGAGATCACCGACGAGTACGACCGTGAACTCCCGCCCGTGGAGGAGCTGGGCGACGAGCGCCACCGCGTGACGGCCCGCCTCGACATCACCGACCTCGGCGAGCTGTACGGCCTGGAGGAGTACGACGACGAGGACGTGGAGACGGTGGGCGGGCTGCTCGCGAAGGCGCTGGGCCGCGTACCGATCGCCGGCGCCTCGGCCGTCGTAGAACTGCCCGACGGGCGCGAACTGCGGCTCACGGCGGAGGCGGCGGCCGGACGGCGGAACAAGATCGTGACGGTGCTGGTGGAGCCGGTCGACGCCGCCGGGTCGCCGGAGGAGGAGAAAGAGGCGGAGGCGAAGAGCACGGCGGACAAGGGGGGTGGCGCATGACTCCGCAGGAGCTGCGTGACTTCTGTCTGTCCTTCAACTCCGCTGTGGAGGACTTCCCGTTCAGCCCGGAGATCTCCGTCTTCAAGGTGCTGGGCAAGATGTTCGCCCTGTCCTGGACGGACAACAGGCCCCTGAAGGTCAATCTGAAGTGCGGCCCGGAGGACGCGATCCGGCTGCGCGCCGAGCACCCGGGGCTGATCATCCCCGGGTACCACATGAACAAACGGCACTGGAACACCGTGACGGTCGACGGGGAGTTGCCCGATCAGCTCGTGCGCGAGCTGATCGAGGACTCGTACGACCTGGTGGTGGCCGGTCTGCCGCGCGCGGAGCGGTTGCGGCTCGACCGGCCATGACTGGCCATGACCGGCTCTGGTCCTAGTACGGCAGGATGCGGCCCGAGGGTGTCCTGCGGTCGATGGGGAGGTCGCGGGGCGAAGGAGCGCTGGGCCGACGGGTGACGCGGATGCGGGTCTGGCGGTTCATAACGCCTCCTCATGGCTCGCGGTTCCTGGGTCATGCCCTGATCGCCCGTGCCTGATACCTCTTCTTGTGTGACTTCCTTGTTGCAGGTCCGCCCGGGTCGGGACAAACCCCTAAGTATGCTCGTGGCATGACCGACAGCAACGCGCCCGACCTCGACCCCGAGGACCGCAAGATCGTCACCCTCGCCCGCTCCGCCCGGGCCCGCAACGACGTTCCCGAGGGGGCCGCCGTACGGGACGAGACCGGACGTACGTATGTCGCCGGGACCGTGGCCCTCGACTCACTGAAGCTGAGCGCGCTGCGGACCGCGGTGGCCATGGCGGTGGCGTCGGGGGCGAAGTCGCTGGAGGCGGCGGCCGTCGTGAGCGTTGCCGACGGCGTTCCGGCGGAAGACCTGGCCGCTGTACGGGACTTGGGCGGGCCCGAGACCCCGGTGCACCTGGCCGCGCCGGACGGGGTGGTCCGGGTGACGGTGTCCGCGGGGTGAGGTCGGCTGGGGCGGGCGTCTCTGGGGGCTGCCGCCCCCAGGCCCCCGCTTCGGCCTGAACGGCCTCGTCCTCGAACGCCGGACGGGCTACAGATGCCTGCCTCGGCCGAGAAGCGCCGACGCGACGTGCAGCGAATGTCTTCGGCCACTTTCGGCGCCGCTCGAAGAACCCGTACGGCATCTCTTGCAATCGCGAGCAACCCACGCATCAATGGAACCCGCTCTTCCGACGGACCGTCAGATTCCACCGCGCGGCGCCCCGCACCCGCCCCGCGGCTGACCGCACCCGCCCGTCGACCCCCCACATCGCAATTCCCCACATGGCAATTCCCGTACCAGGGAAGGGAATCCGATCGATGACCAGCAAGACAGCACGTCCGTCTGCGCGCAGACGACTCGGTATCGGTGCGGTACTCGCGGCGGGCTCGCTCGCCGTGACCGGGCTGGCGTTCGCGCCCGCCGCCGCGGCAGTCGTCCCCACCTCCGCGACTGTCAACTTCAACTGCGGTCTCTACGGTGGCGGTGCGGCCACCCTCAGCACCGTCCAGACCGGCACCTCCGCCACGATCACCGTCACCTCGGCGATCGCGGCCCCGCTCGACCTCGCCGCCGACTCGATCACCTCCACGCTGACCATGAGGAAGGGCACCAGCGGCACCACGGTCTTCACCGGGACCAGGAACCCGGCCATACCCACCGGCTCCCCCGTCATCGTCGGCCCGCTGACCGGCACCGTCGCCCCCGGCGACAGCCTGGACGCGGGCGGCGGCAGCCTCGTGATGGTGATCTTCGGCATCAGCGTGACCTGCACGCCGACCGCAAACCAGTCACCGGGACCGTTCGTCTACGAGTGACGGTCCGCCTCCCCGCACCGTTCCACGTAACGGCCGGCGTCGCTCGCCTCGCGGCGGCGCCGGCCGTTTCCGACTGGGAACGCACGGGCGCCCGCCAGTGAACTGATGGTCCGTCAGTTCACTTTGAACGGCGCCCCGTTATTTGGTGAGATTGCATTGACTTCTCACACAACCTGCACATCAATGGCCCCCGGTCGGCGCAGACGAGCCGCTGCGCCCGCATCCCTCAGAGGGGGCAACCATGGCCACCAAGGCAACCATGGGTTCGACCGGCCGAAGACGACGCTGGGCCGCGCTGCTCGGGGCGACCGCACTCGCGGTCACCACGGGCGGTGCGCTGGCCGTCCCGGCCGGCGCGCTCACCACGGCGTCCGCCGCCGTGGACTACGCCACACACTGTGTGCCGCCGCCGATCGCGGGCATCCCGCCGATCGACGGCACGACCACCGGACAGATCACGGTGGACAAGACCGCGCCCAAGGTCGGTGACACCGTCACCGTGACGTACAAGGTGGTCAAGCCGGCCGCCAGCAATCCCACCGACCTCGCGCTGCCCGCCGACATCATGACGCCCACCGGGAAGGTCACCCTGGGCGGAGCGCAGACCGGCGACATCACCGTCGCCGGACCCAGGAAGAACGACCCCGTGCCCGGCAAGGGCGCCTTCCCGCCCTTCGAGATGACCGGCACCTTCACGGTCACCCAGCCCGGCACGATCACCCTGTCGCCCGGCGACTACAACATCCACACCAGCTACATCCTCGAGCTGGACACCCCCTGCACGCTCATCACCCCGCCCGCACCCGTCTCCGAGACGATCACGGCGACGGACGGGACCCAGACCAACACCCGTGCCATCACGCTGGGTTCGGCCTCCGGGGCACCGGGCGCCGGGGTCACCGTGAACGGCGCCAACTTCACCCCCGGCGCCACGGTCACGCTCGCCGGCCGGTCCGGGGCCACCCAGACCGCCGACACCGCGACGGTGACCGCCGACTCCGCGGGCGCCTTCAGCGGCACGCTCACCGTCAACGACAAGACGACGACCGGGGTCGTGGCGTACGAGGGCAGCGCGTGGAGCGACACCAAGGGCTCCCCGCCCGCCGCCTACGTCGTCATCGACGACACGCCCATCCCCGACGGCAGTCAGAAGCTCACGACCACCGTCAAGGCGGGCACGCTGTCCATGTCCCAGGCCGGGGACGCCGTCCAGTTGTCGGCGGTCGACTTCGGCAGCGGCGGGGCCTCGAACGGAGCCCTGCAGACGGTGACCGTCAAGGACTTCCGTGGCGGCCCCGCGGGCTGGTCACTGACGGGCAAGGTCACCGACTTCACCGGTCCCGGCGCCAAGATCGAGGCGGGCAAGCTGAGTTGGACCCCGGCGTGTGCGACCAAGGCCGGCAGTCCCAGCACCTGCCAGGCCGGTTCGGCCGGTGCCGTGGGGAGTTCGGGAGCCACCTTGGCCTCCGCACCCGACGGCACGCTCACCGGCGGCGAGTTCACCGTCGACGCCGGACTGTCCCTGAACGTACCGGCGTTCACCCCGCCGGGCACGTACTCGGGCGTACTCACCCTCACGCTCACCTGAACAACGTTCGCCTGAACGGCTGTTCGTCATCCGGTGGCCGGGCGCGCACCCGCCCGACCGCTCCGGCCGTCCCGTCCGTGGGGGGTCCGCACCCATGTCGCTCCCGATGTCGCTCCCGATACGCAGCAAGCCGTACGCCCTTCTCGCACTCCTGATGGCGGTGCTCGGTACGTCACTCCTGGCGCTCGCGCCCGCCCGCGCCGCCGACAACGGCAGCTGGTCGGTCTTCCCCACCGCCTCGGCCGTGGCGCAGCGCCCGTACTTCTATCTCTCCGCCGATCCCGGTACGGCCGTCGAGGACAAGGTCACCGTCGCCAACAAGACGGACAAGCCGCTCACCTTCCGGCTGTACGCGGCCGACGCCTACAACACCGCCCGCGACGGCGGGTTCGCGGTACGCACCCTCGACGAGAAGCAGCGGGGCGTCGGCGCCTGGGCGCGGCCCGCGAAGTCCCGGGTCACCGTGCCCCCGCGCAAGTCGGTCACCGTGCCCTTCACCCTCCGGGTGCCCGAACGGGCCGAACCCGGCGACCACGTGGGCGCGTTGGTAGCCCTCGACGAACGGATCGACGAGGGCGACGGCTCACTGGCCCTCGGGGTGCGGCGGGCGGTCGGGGCGCGGGTCTATCTGCGGGTGAGCGGTCCCGCCGTCTCCGCGCTCGCCGTGGAGAAGGTCCGCATCAGCCACGACCAGCCCCTCGTCCCGGGCCTCGGCGACAGCACTGCGACGATCTCGTACACCCTCCACAACACGGGAAACGTCACCCTCGACCCCCGGGTGGAACTACGGGCCCAGGGCCTGTTCGGCCGCACACTCCTCACCCGCGACCTCACCAAGATCCCCTCCGAGCTGCTGCCCGGCCAACGCGTCCACCTCACCGAACCCTGGCACGACGCCCCCCAACTCGACTGGGGCGACATCACGTTGACGGCATCCGCCAAGGACACGAGGGAGTCGGCGAGCGTGTCCTTCTTCGCGCTGCCGTGGCTGATGGCGGTGGTGCTGGTGGTGTTCGGAGCGGTGGCGACGGTGTTGGTGATCAGGTCCCGCAGAAACACGCCCCGAACGGGCCGCGCCCCAAAGGGGCGCGGGGAACTGCGCGACCAGCCCCAACGGCGCAGCACCGAACCAACAACACCGAGCGGCACTCACAGCTGAGCGCCCAGCTCAGAGCGCGTCGGGCCCACGCTCCCCCGTCCGCACCCGCACAACCGCATCGACAGGCAACGCCCACACCTTGCCGTCCCCGATCTTCCCCGTCCGCGCCGCCGCAACAATCGCGTCGATGGCCGCATCGGCGTCCCCGTCGTCGACGACGACCTCGATCCGCACCTTGGGCACCAGGTCGACCTGGTACTCGGCGCCGCGGTACACCTCGGTGTGGCCGCGCTGACGCCCGTACCCACTGGCCTCGGTCACGGTCAGACCGTGCACCCCGAGTTCCTGGAGCGCGGTCTTGACCTCGTCGAGGCGGTACGGCTTGACGATCGCGGTGATGAGCTTCATGCCTGGCTTTGACCTTCTGCGCGGGAGAGGGGACGACGGAGGACGGGACCGGGACGCCGTGATCGTATGCCGGTCCGGGCGTGTGCCGTAAGGCCGAGGACGGTGTGTTCCCAGGCCGTCCCTGGGCCGGTGCGGGGGCTCGGCGTGCGGCGGGTCTCCGTGGATCAGGGACAATGGGCGCCATGAGCGTTCGTACCCCGTCATCCGAGCCGTCCGAGCCGTCCGTGCCGTCGAAGGCATCGGGCGCGCACCGCGCCGGCTTCGCCTGCTTCGTGGGCCGCCCGAATGCGGGCAAGTCCACCCTTACGAACGCTCTGGTCGGCCAGAAGGTGGCGATCACCGCCGACCAGCCGCAGACGACGCGGCACACGGTACGGGGCATCGTGCACCGCCCGGACGCGCAGCTGATCCTGGTGGACACCCCGGGCCTGCACAAGCCGCGCACGCTGCTGGGCGAACGCCTGAACGACGTGGTGCGCACGACGTGGGCCGAGGTCGACGTCATCGGGTTCTGCCTCCCGGCGAACGAGAAGCTCGGCCCCGGTGACCGTTTCATCGCGAAGGAACTGGCGGCGATCAAGAAGACGCCGAAGATCGCGATCGTGACGAAGACCGACCTGGTGGAGAGCAAGGCGCTGGCCGAGCAGCTCATCGCGATCGACCAGCTCGGCCGTGAGCTGGGCTTCGAGTGGGCGGAGATCGTGCCGGTGTCGGCGGTCGCCGACCAGCAGGTGGACCTGCTGGCCGACCTGCTGGTCCCGCTGCTCCCCGAGGGCCCGGCGCTCTACCCGGAGGGCGACCTCACGGACGAGCCGGAGCAGGTCATGATCGCGGAGCTGATCCGGGAGGCGGCGCTGGAGGGCGTACGGGACGAGCTGCCCCACTCGATCGCGGTCGTGGTCGAGGAGATGCTCCCGCGCGAGGACCGCCCCGCAGACAAGCCGCTCCTCGACATCCACGCGTTCGTCTACATCGAGCGGCCCAGCCAGAAGGGCATCATCATCGGCCCGAAGGGCCAGCGCCTGAAGCAGGTCGGCATCAAGAGCCGGAAGCAGATCGAGGCGCTGCTGGGTACGCCGGTCTTCCTGGACCTCCATGTGAAGGTCGCGAAGGACTGGCAGCGGGACCCGCGCCAGCTGCGCAACCTGGGCTTCTGAGGCATTTCTTCGCCCCCGCCGCCCTTACCCGTTCCCATCCTCGGGGGCTCCGCCCCCGAACCCCCGCTCCTCAAACGCCGGAGGGGCTGAATACCCAGCCCACAAAGGGGGGTCTGGGGGCGCAGCCCCCAGAAGGATGGGACGGGTAGGGGCGGCGGGGGCGAAATCCTGCACCCCCACCACCCGCAGCAACCGCAACCGCTCGTACGACTCCGTCCCCGGCCGAGCCGTATGCACGATCAGCAACTGCCGATGATCGTGCGCCAGCAGGATCTCGCAGTCCAGCTCCAGCAACCCCACCACCGGATGCACGAACCGCTTCGTGGCAGCCCGCCGCACCGCCACCTCATGCGACTCCCACAGCCGCGCGAACTTCGCACTCCCCGCCCGCAGTTCGGCCACCAGCGCCGCCGGCACCGGATCGTCGGGCCGGGCCGCGGCGACCGCCCGCAGGTTCGCCACATGACTGCGTGCGTGCTCGGCGAAGTCCTCCGGCGGCACCAGCGCCCGGGCGGCCGGGTCCAGGAAGAACCGCCGTACGAGGTTCCGCTCCCGGGGCGGACGGGCCAGCACGTCCCCCGACAACGCGCACGCCATCGCGTTCTGCGCCAGCACCTCACCGCAGTCGGTGATCACCTGCGCCGGGGTGTCGTGCAGCCGGTCGAGGATCAGCAGCAGCCCCGGCCGTACATGCCCGGAGACGCTCTCGCGCCGGGGCGGTTCCTGGCCGGCCAGGTGGAACAGGTGGTCCCGTTCGTCGTCGGTGAGGCGCAGGGCCCGGGCCAGGGCGGCCAGCATCTGGCGAGACGGGCGCGGGCCCCGGGACCGTTCCAGGCGGGTGTAGTAGTCCACCGACATCCCGGCCAGCGACGCCACCTCCTCGCGGCGCAGACCGGGCGTACGACGCCGGGCACCGGGCGCGAGGCCCACCGCCGCGGGGTCCAGCCGGGCCCGCCCACGGCGCAGGAAGTCGGCGAGTTCGCCCCGGTTCACCACGTCGGTCACCACGCAGGTCGCTCCTCTCACGCCGCTGCTCCCCAGCGTGGCCGACCCCGCCCGACTTATCCAGGGCCTGCCGATCCCCTGAAAGACGGGTCTCTCCCGGTCGGCCCGCCACCGTCCCAGAGTGATGCCACCGCAGGGAGCGGAAACCGAGAGGAGCAGATCATGCTGACGTTGGTGACAGGCACGACGGGACAGGTCGGCCGGCGCTTCGTACCGAGGCTGCTGGCGCAGAGCCGGCCGGGGGAGCGGGTACGGATCCTGGTGCGCGACGAGGCGCGGGCGGAGCGGTTCGCCGAACTGGGCGCCGAGGTCGTCCTCGGCGACCTGCGCGACCCGGAGGCGCTCGGCAAGGCGGTGGCCGGCGTGGACGCGGTCGTGAACGTCGCCGCCTCCTTCCGCGGGGTCCCGGACGAGGAGGCGTGGGCCGTCAACCGGGACGCGGCCGTGGAACTGGGCCGGGCGGCGCTGGCCTCAGGCGTACACCGCTTCGTGCAGGTCAGCACGGGGATGGTGTACGGCACCGGGCGGGGCCGCCCGTTGGTCGAGGAGGACGAGATCCGGCCCGGCGGCATGATGTGGGGCGCGTACAGCGAGTCCAAGGCGAAGGCCGAACGGGAACTGCTCGCCCTGGACGGCGAGGGCATGGACGTACGCGTCGGCCGGCTCCCCTTCGTCTACGGCGAGGGCGACCCGCATCTCGCCCAGTCCCTGAGGTGGGCAGCGACCTGGGCGTCGGCCCAGCGGCTCCAGATGGCCCACCACGCGGACATCGCCCAGGGCCTGCTGCGGCTCCTGCACGCGCCCGGAGTCGCGGGCCGTATCTACAACATCGCCGACGACGCCCCCGTCACGACGGTCGAGCTGCACCAGCTCAACGGCGTCGAGACCCCCGCCGAGGCCCACGACCGCACGGACCCCGACCCGTGGTTCGGGATCATGTCCACCGAGCGCATCCGCCGGGACCTGGGCTTCCGGCCCCTTTACCCGACCGTCTGGTCGGCCCGGGACGCCGGAGCGCTCTGACCGCCAGGGCCCGGTGCGGTGCCCTCCCTGACGCGCCACCGGAGCAGCCGCTTCGGCGCCCACCAGTTCGCGCGCCCCGCGAGCCGCATCGTCACCGGGAGCAGCACGACCCGGATGAGGGTGGCGTCGACGAGGATCGTCAGGGCCGTACCGACGCCCAGTTCCTTGAGGAAGACCACGCCTCCGGTGGCGTACGACAGGAACGACAGCGCGAGGATCCCGGCCGCGGCGGTGGTCAGCGGTGCGCTGCGCCGGATGCCCTCGCCGACCGCCCGCACGGTGTCGCCGGTCCGCTCGTGCTCCTCCTTGATACGGGCCAGCAGGAACACCTCGTAGTCCATGGACAGTCCGTACGCCACGCAGAACATCAGCACCGGGATGCTCGGCTCGATCGATCCGGTCGGGGTGAAGCCGAGGAGGGCGGACAGATGGCCGTCCTGGAAGACCCACACCAGACAGCCGAGCATCACCGACAGGCTGAGCAGGTTCAGCACGGTCGCCTTCAGGGGCAGCAGCACACTGCCGGTCATGAGGAAGAGGATCACGTACGTCGCCAGCAGCACGATGCCCACGGCCAGTGGCAGCCGGTCGAGGAGCGTCGTGCGGAAGTCGGTGGTCTCCCCCGGGTAGCCGCCGACGAGGGCGCGGGCCGGGGCCGGGGTGTCCCGGACGCGTTCGACGAGGGCGGGGACATCGCCGTACATGGCCCGCTGTGTCGGTACGACGGCCAGGCGCGCGCGTCCGTCGGGCGCCGTCAGCCGGTCCTGGCCGGGGGCTCCGGTGCGCCGGCCGTCCTGGTAGGTGCCCTCGGGGGCGTCGACCTGGAACACGCCCGCGACGCGGGAGAGCCGGGCGGCGTACTCGCGCGTGTCGGCGGGCTCCGCCAGTACGACCTGCACGGTGTCCGTGGCTTCGGCGGCGAACTCGCGGTGGACGATCTCGGAGGTGGTCCGCGAGGACGTGCCCTCGGGCAGGGTGCGCTCGTCGGGGAGGCCGAAGCGCAGGCCGAGGACGGGTGCGGCGGCGACGAGGACGACCGCCAGCACTCCGGCGCCGGCGAGGAGCGGGCGGCGCATGGCCGCGAGGGCGGTGCGGTGCCAGAAGCCGGAGGACGGCGTGGCGGCACGCTCCACGCGATGGCCCCAGCGGGCGAGCGCGGCCGGCAGGACGAGCACGGCTCCGGCGACCGCTGCGCCCACGACGAGGACGCCCGCGTACGCGAACGAGCTCAGGAAGAAGAACGGGAACACCAGCAGCGCGCACAGCGACACGGCGACGGTCACTCCGCTGAAGACGACCGTGCGCCCGGCGACGACGGTCGCCGCGAGAACGGCCTCCCGCTGGTCGCGGCCCGCGGTGCGTTCCTCGCGGTAGCGGTTGATGACGAACAGGCTGTAGTCGACGCCCAGTCCGAGCCCGAGCACGAGGGCCAGGTTCGCGGCGAACGTCGACACCTCCGTGAACTGTGCCAGCAGCCGCAGCCCCGCGAGGGCGCCGAGGACGGAGAGGAGACCGACGGCCACGGTGAGCAGGGCGGCCGTGGTGCGCCGGTAGACCAGGATCAGCAGAAGCAGCACCAGGGGCACGGCGAAGGCCTCCGCGCGCAGGAAGTCGGCGCGGGCCTGCTCGCCGACCTGCCGGGAGATCTCCTCCTGGCCGCCGACGCGGACGTCGAGTTCGGCGGTGGTCCGAGTCAACTCGGGTGACAGTGTGGCGAGTTCCTCGCGGGTCTCGGTGGCACCGCCCTCCAGGCGGACGAGGACCAGGGCCCGGCGGCCGTCCTCGCCACGGAGCGCGGGGCTGCCCGCGTCCCAGTACGAGGTGACGTCCGTGACCATGGGCAACTCGTCGACCTCGGCGACGAGTTCACGGGCGGCCCGTTCGGTGCGCGGACTGTCCACGTCTCCGTCGCGTGCCGTGACGAGCAGGGCGAGATTGGGGTTGCCGGTGCGGAAGTCGTCCCGCAGCAGGTCCCCGGCACGCACCGACTCCGTGCCGGGCGCGCTCCAGCGCGAGAGGGCGAGATCCTCCTGGGCGCCCGCGCCGTAGGCGCCCAGACCGAGCAGGACGAGAAGCGCGCCGATCAGCACGGCGCCGTTGCGCCGCACGGCCAGACGGCCGAGCCGGGTGAGCATGGGTGCCCTTCCAAGGAACCTAGGGGGCGATCGGATGACCCGCTCACCGTCTGCCCGCCCACTGGAAGGTCCGCTGGAAGAACCGATGGAAGACCCGGAGGACGGCACCGGCGTTAGGCTCGGAGGAGCATGGGCGAGGGAGGGGCAACAGTGAGGAGCAACCCGGTGCGCTTCGAACTGCTGGGCCCGCTGCGCGCGTTGCGCGACGGCGCGGAGATCCCCCTCGGCCCGCCGAAACAGCGCGCGGTCCTGGCCGTACTGCTTCTCCAGGAGGGACGGCCCCTGTCGTACGAGGGTCTGGTCGAGGCCGTGTGGGGTGGCACCCCACCCGTGCATGTGCGCAACCTGGTGCAGAAGTACGTCTCCGGACTGCGCCGCGCGCTCGGGGAGGACGTGGAGCTGACCTGGACCGGCGCCGGATACCGGTTGGCCGGCGCCGGCATCGACGACCTGACGGAGCGGCGGCGGCTGGTGGGCGAGGCGCTCACGGCGAGGGACGCAGGAGACGTGCGGCGCGCGGTCGAACTGGCCTGCCAGGCCGAGGAGTTGTGGCGCGGCGAGTTCGCGGAGGGCCTTCGGACGCCCTATCTGGCGGCGGAGCGACTGCGCTGGGCCGAGAAGCGGCTCACGGTCCTCGAAGGACGACTGGAGGGCGAGATCGCACTCGGCCGTTCCTTCGAGTACGTCCACGAGCTCGTCCGGCTCGTCGCGACGCACCCCCTCCGGGAGCGGCTCGTCGAGCTCCTGATGCTCGCCCTGTGCCACCTCGGCCGCCCGGCCGACGCGCTCACCGCCTACGAGGGCGTACGCCACCGGCTGGCCGAGGCGATGGGCGCGGACCCCGGCCCGGCACTGCGGTCCCTGCACACCCGGATCCTGCGCCAGGACGCCGAGTTGATGCCGGTTCCGGTGCCGCAGGCTGTTTCATAGCAGCAGGGGGCTCGCCCTAGTCCACCCCCCGAATCCGCCCCACCAGCACCGCCCCCGCCAGCCCGATCGCCGCCGCCACCAGATACAGCACCCGGTATCCGCCCAGGTAGGTGACGATCGGCGCGGCGAGGGCGGGCGCCGCGACCTGGGGCAGGGCGTTGGCCACGTTGATGACGCCCAGGTCCTTGCCCCGGTCCAGGGCCTTCGGCAGTACGTCCGTCATCAGGGCGAAGTCGACCGACGTGAACACCCCGAAGCCGATCCCGAGAACCGCCGCCGCGACGATCGCCCCCGGCCAGGTCTGCCAGCCGGCCAGCGCGGCCGTCGCCACCGCCATCAGCACCCCCGACCAGATCACGAACGGCTTGCGACGGCCCACCCGGTCCGACCAGACCCCGCCGACGACAACCGTGGCGAGCAGCGTCACGCTGTTCACCGCCGTCAGGATGAGCACGCCCTGCTCGGGGTCGGAGTGGTCGAGGCGGTCCCGCAGGTAGTACAGCAAATACAGCAGCACCAGCGCGTTGCTCAGATTGATCAGGAACCGGGTCAGCCAGGCCCAGCCCAGGTCCGGATAGCGACGCGGACTCAGCCAGAACCCGGCGAGAAAGGTCCGCCACGACCACACCGGCCGGTCCTCGGCCGCCAGCCGCAGATCCCCGTGCCGCAGCACGTACGGCAGCACACCCAGCAACGTGAACGCCGCGCACGCCGCGTACCCCGCGCCCACGCCTCCGGCCGCCGTCGCCAGACCCGTACCGCCCACCACCCCCAGAATCTGCGCCGCGCCCAACCAGCCGCCCACGGAGCCCCGTTGGAGCCGGGGCACCCGGTCGGGGACGGCGGCCGTGACGGCGGCGAAGGCCGCGTTCAGGGTCAGCTGGACCAGACACCAGCCGGCCACCATCGTCCACAGCCCACCGGCCCCCGCGAGCAGCAGCAACGACACCGCCCCGCCCGCCGCGCCGCCCACGATCCACGGCGTACGGCGCCCCCACCGCGACGTCGTCCGGTCCGACAGCGCGCCGAAGAACGGGTTCGCCACCAGCGACACCAGGGCGCCCGCCCCCGCCACCCACGCCAGCAGGGTCTCCTTCGACATCCCGGTGCCGGGCGCGAAGTCCTCGGCCTGGGAGGCGAGCAGGATCTGCAGCGGCCCGAACCAGCCCACCCAGATCGCCCCGTTGGCGAGCGACAGCGAGGCGGTCCACCCCCGCCCGACCCGCTCGACGGGCTCGGCGAGCGCACCCACCGAGCGGGACACGTCAGTCATCCTCGGTCGTCCTCAATCGTCCTCAGTCTCTCTGCGCCCGGAGAAGGTCCCTGAACCAGCCGTACGAAGCCTTGGGTGTCCGAGTGAGAGTCTCAGGGTCCTCGAAGTCCACATGCACCAGCCCGAACCGCCGCGCATACCCCTCCGCCCACTCGAAGTTGTCCAGCAGCGACCACACGAAGTAGCCGCGCACCTCCACGCCCGCCTCCACCGCCCGGTGCAGCGCCCGGACATGACCGTCCAGGTAGGCGATCCGGGCCTGGTCGTCGAGCCCCTCGTACGAGCAGCCGTTCTCGGTGATGACGACGGGCGGCAGCCGGTCGCCGTACCGGTCCCGGAAGGTGGTGAGCAGCTCGGTCAGCCCCTCGGGTACGACGGGCCAGCCGAAGTCCGTCACCGGCACGCCCTCGATCTCCTGGACGGAGAAGGGGAGTTCGGCCGGGATCGTCAGCCCGCCGAACTCGATGTCGGCGCCCTGAGGTGCGCCCACCTTGGTCGGCGCGTAGTAGTTCACGCCGTAGAAGTCGAGCGGCTCCCCGATGATCTTGAGGTCCGACTCCACGTCCCCCGGCATCAACTCGCCGATCCCGTCCGGGTATTGACCCAGCAGAACCGGATCCGCGAAGAGCCGGTTGAGCAGCAGGTCGTAGAACTCGGCCGCCTCCAGGTCCGGTTGCTCCTGGGACGCTGGCCAGGTCGGCCCGTGCGAGTTGGCGATCCCGATGTCCGTGGCACCGGCGGCGCGCAGTGCCCGTACCGCCAGGCCGTGGCCCAGGAGTTGGTGGTGGGCGGCCGGCAGCGCGTCGAACATCAGCTGCTTGCCCGGCGCGTGCGCGCCCAACGCATGCCCGAACAGGGTGTGTTCGGCGGGCTCGTTGATCGTGATCCACTTCTTCACGCGGTCGCCGAGCCGCTCCGCGACGACGGCCACGTACTCGGCGAACCGGGACGCCGTGTCCCGCTCCAGCCAGTCCAGGCTCGTCGGCAGGTCCCAGTGGAAGAGGGTCGGGACGGGACGTACGCCCACCGCGCACAGCTCGTCCACCAGCCGGTCGTAGAAGTCCAGGCCGCCGGGGGAGTTCACCCGGGGCCAGGAGACGGAGAAGCGGTACGCGTCCACGCCGAGGCCGGCCAGCAGGGCCACGTCCTCGGGGTAGCGGTGGAAGTGGTCGCAGGCCACCGCGGCCGTCGAGCCGTCCTTCACCCGCCCGGGCTCGGCCGTGAAGGCGTCCCACACGGACGGCTCGCGCTGGTCCACCGCCCCCTCGATCTGATGCGCCGAGGTGGACACGCCCCACAGGAAGCCGGCCGGGAACTGGGGTATCGGGTTGGTCGCCATGCGCCGGATCATGGGTACCGGGGGTAAGGGGTGTCAACGGCCCGGCGTGAACAACCAGTTACGCGCCTTCCTTGAGGACGCGCGAGATCAGTTCGCGCTGCGCCTCCGTGAGCCGGGGATCGGCGCAGTACACCGTCTTCCCGTCCACCGTGAGTTCGTAGCTGAAGCCGTCCGGTACCCCGATCGGACGGGTGCCCCGGCCGGCGGAGACCGCCCGCTCGGCCAGGGCATGCCACTCGTGGGCGTCGGACAGGCCCGAGGTGTCCACCTGGGCGTGCCGCTCGATGCCCGCGAATCCGCCGGTGCGCCGTACCTGAATACGCATAGCTCATTTCTAGTACGAAAGCGCCCGCGAGGCCTACTGTGCCGGCACCCCGACCTGCTCCCACGCCTTCAGTACGGCCTGGAGTTCGTCGCCGTCGTCGAAGCGGTCCCTGGCCGCCGCCACCGTCAGCCTGGCGAAGTCCGCGAAACTGGCCTGCGCGTACAGCTCGCCGCCGGTCAGCACGTCGTACCAGATCTGCCCGGCCTTCTCCCAGGCGTTGCCGCCGAGGGCGGTGGCCGCGAGGTAGAAGGCGTGGTTGGGGATGCCGCTGTTGATGTGGACACCGCCGTTGTCGCGGCCGGTGCGGACGTAGTCGTCCATCGTCGCGGGCTGCGGGTCCTTGCCGAGCACGTCGTCGTCGTACGCCGTGCCCGGAGCCCTCATCGAGCGCAGGGCCTCGCCGGTGACGCGCGGGGCGAGCAGGCCCGCGCCGATCAGCCAGTCGGCCTGGTCGGCGGTCTGGCCGAGCGAGTACTGCTTGATGAGCGAGCCGAAGACGTCCGACATGGACTCGTTGAGCGCGCCCGGCTGGCCGAAGTACGTCAGGTTCGCCGTGTACTGCGTGACGCCGTGGGTCAGCTCGTGGCCGATGACGTCGATGGGGAGGGTGAAGTCGAGGAAGATCTCGCCGTCGCCGTCGCCGAACACCATCTGCTCGCCGTTCCAGAAGGCGTTGCCGTAGTCCTCGTCGAAGTGGACGGTGGCGTCCAGCGGCAGTCCCTCGCCGTTGATGGAGTTGCGTCCGTACACCTTCAGGAAGAGGTCGAAGGTGGCGCCGAGACCGGCGTAGGCGCGGTTCACGGTGGCGTCCTGGCCCGGCTCTGAGCCCTCGGAGCGCACCAGCGTGCCGGGCAGGTCCTGGCGGTGCTCGGCGTCGTAGATGGACCGCAGCGGCTTCTCGTCCGCCAGGGGTGCCGCGGCCACGGCGGGTGCGCCCAGGACCGTGGTCAGGCGGCGGTGGGTGCGCTGGTAGGCGTCTCGCTCCAGGGTGCGGCGGGCGGGACCGGCGAGTACCGGGTCGTCGGCCTGGGCCACCTTGTCGAGGACGTGCGGCGGGATGATCGTGCAGAAGACGGGCTCAATGCCCCCGTTGGTCGTCATGCCCGGCACCTTTGCATCACGTCATGGGGCTGTCACTACCCGCAACCATGATTGGTGAAATACCGGGATAAGGAGCCCACGATTCGGTGACAGAGTGGTATGGCGCACTTTTTGCCCCTTTTGTTCTTTCGCTCCCGCATACTGGCAGTCCCGCATAGTGATACAGGCCCGCGCCCCCGGCGCGGCTCGGCTAGCATGCTTCGCATCATGCGTATCGGGCTGCTCCTCCTTAGCTGCCGCGGCGAGGGCCTGTAAGTCGAGGCCGACCCCCTCCCCGCGGAGTCTGGCGTTGCGCCGTCGGCCGTCCTTCAGGACACCACGAGGAGCCCACGCATCATGGCCCACAGTGCCAATCGCCAGCAGCCCAGTTCCATGCCGATCCACAAGTACGGCGAGTACGAGCAGGTCGACATCCCCGACCGCACCTGGCCGAACAACCGGATCACCGTCGCTCCTCGCTGGCTCTCCACCGACCTGCGCGACGGCAACCAGTCCCTGATCGACCCGATGTCGCCCGAGCGCAAGCGCCGGATGTTCGACCAGCTGGTCAAGATGGGCTACAAGGAGATCGAGGTCGGCTTCCCGGCCTCAGGACAGACCGACTTCGACTTCGTCCGCTCCATCATCGAGGAGCCCGGGGTCATCCCCGACGACGTCACCATCTCCGTACTGACCCAGGCCCGCGAGGACCTGATCGAGCGGACCGTCGAGTCCCTGAAGGGCGCCAAGCGCGCCACGGTCCACCTGTACAACGCGACCGCGCCCGTCTTCCGCCGGGTCGTCTTCCGCGGCTCCAAGGACCAGATCAAGCAGATCGCCGTCGACGGCACGCGCCTGGTCATGGAGTACGCCGAGAAACTGCTGGGCCCCGAGACGGAGTTCGGCTACCAGTACAGCCCCGAGATCTTCACCGACACCGAGCTGGACTTCGCGCTGGAGGTCTGCGAGGCGGTCATGGACGTCTGGCAGCCCGGCCCGGGCCGCGAGATCATCCTCAACCTGCCCGCCACGGTGGAGCGTTCGACCCCGTCGACGCACGCCGACCGCTTCGAGTGGATGGGCCGCAACCTGACCCGCCGCGAGCACGCCGTCCTCTCCATCCACCCGCACAACGACCGCGGTACGGCCGTCGCCGCCGCCGAACTGGCCCTGATGGCCGGCGCCGACCGCGTCGAGGGCTGTCTGTTCGGCCAGGGCGAGCGCACCGGCAACGTCGACCTGGTCACGCTGGGAATGAATCTCTTCTCCCAGGGCGTCGACCCGCAGATCGACTTCTCCGACATCGACGAGATCCGTCGTACGTGGGAGTACTGCAACCAGATGGAGGTCCACCCGCGCCACCCATACGTGGGCGACCTGGTCTACACGTCCTTCTCCGGCTCCCACCAGGACGCCATCAAGAAGGGCTTCGACGCCATGGAGGCCGACGCGGCCGCCAAGGGCGTCACCGTCGACGACATCGAGTGGGCGGTCCCGTACCTGCCGATCGACCCGAAGGACGTCGGCCGGTCCTACGAGGCCGTGATCCGGGTCAACTCCCAGTCGGGCAAGGGCGGCATCGCGTACGTCCTGAAGAACGACCACAAGCTGGACCTGCCGCGCCGGATGCAGATCGAGTTCTCGAAGATCATCCAGGCGAAGACGGACGCCGAGGGCGGCGAGGTCACCGGCGCCGACATCTGGACGGTCTTCCAGGACGAGTACCTGCCCAACCCCGAGAACCCCTGGGGCCGGATCCAGGTCAGCACCGGCCAGTCGACCACCGACAAGGACGGCGTGGACACCCTCACCGTCGAGGCCGAGGTCGACGGCGTCGAGACCACCCTGGTGGGCACGGGCAACGGCCCGATCTCGGCGTTCTTCCACGCCCTGCAGGGCCTGGGCATCGACGCGCGGCTGCTGGACTACTCCGAGCACACGATGAGCGAGGGCGCCTCCGCGCAGGCCGCCTCCTACATCGAGGTCGCCATCGACGACAAGGTCCTGTGGGGCATCGGCATCGACGCCAACACGACCCGCGCCTCCCTGAAGGCGGTCGTCTCCGCCGTCAACCGCGCAGGCCGCTGACTCACCCCACCGGTTGGTTTCAGGCCCCGTCCGCCCTTCGTGGCGGGCGGGGCCGCCGTCGTTTACCGGCCAAACCAAGGGTGGGTCATGGGCAGGTCTGGTCCTGGGTACTGACTCCGCATCAACAATGTGGCTAACATCACGCCAGCGCGGCAGTGTTGCCGGTGGGGGTACCTCCCGCGCCCTGCAACAGGCAGTGGGGGGTAGCTACCGGAGGTGCGACGTGCTCCAAGGACGGGGACGAGGCAGTCGAGACGGTCGTGGCGTACGTGTCGTACGCAGGGGCCGGACAGCACGCGTCCTGGGCTCCCGAACGGTCTGGACGGGCGTCGGAGACGGCGAGTTCTTCTGCCCCGGCTGCGGCGGGGACCGCAACTACCAGCGCCTGACCGGCCGCCGCCGCTTCACCCTCCTCGGCGTACCGGTCCTCCCGCGCGGCGAGACCGGGCCGGTCGTCGAATGCGCGGCCTGCCAGTGCCACTTCGGCACGGACGTCCTCGACCACCCCACCACGACCCGCTTCTCCGCGATGCTCCGCGACGCGGTCCACACGGTCGCCCTCGCGGTCCTCGCCGCCGGCGGCACCCACGCCCGCCACACCCTGGAGACAGCGGTGACGGGCGTCCGCGCGGCCGGCTTCGACGACTGTACGGAGGACCAGCTCGCGGCCCTGGTGGAAGCCCTCGCCGCCGACACGGGCCGTCTCTTCGGCCCCCCGTGCGGCCCCGGCCTCGCCATAGAGCTCCACGAGGCGCTGGACCCCCTGGCCCCGCACCTCGCCGCCCCCGGCCGCGAATCGATCCTGCTGCAGGGCGCCCGCATCGCCCTGGCCGACGGCCCGTACACCCCGGCGGAACGCGACGTCCTGACGACGGTCGGCGCTGCGCTGACGATCTGCGGGGACGATGTGACCCGGCTGCTGGCGGCGGCGCGTACGCCGTCCTGAGTCAGCGCCTGCGGGCGGACCAGCCACTTCCGATTCCCGCGACGTGCAGGGCCAGGACCATCAGGCCGAGCAGCATGACGTTCGTGGAAGTGAAGACGTCGTTCGTCGACATCTCGGCCGCGTTGATCAGGAACGCGATGAAGAACAGTACTGCTGCGCCTATACCAAGCATGGGACGGTTCCTCTCGAAGGGTGGGATTCGAGTGCCCCATCGCCCGGTTCGTACTCCCGGGGGAGTAATCCGGCCCCCGTGTCACCCCCGGCAGTAGCCCCGAACTCGCCCTCCCGCGCGACGAATCCACCCCCGTCCGACGGAATTCTGGTGAACGTCAGCCAGAAGTCCGGACGAGGGGAGGGTCTCGACATGGAGGCCGCAAAGACAGTGACGAGGGCTCGGCGCCGACGAACCGTGCCCTGGCTCGTGCTCGGGCTGTGGATCGGGGTGCTCGCGATCGTGGGGCCGTTCGCGGCGAAGCTCTCCGAGGTGCAGCACGACCGGATCACCGACTATCTGCCGGCGAACGCCGACTCGACCCAAGTCGCCAGGATCCAGGACCAGTTGCCCGGCGGCGAGACCACCGAGCTGGTCCTCGTCTACCATCGCGACGGCGGACTCACCCCCGCCGACAAGCGGACGGCCGCCGCACAGGTCGACCGGATCGCCGGCGAACACGTCCTGACGGCCGCCCCGCAGGGCGTACCGTCCGCCGACGGCACCACCCTCATGTACCCGGTGAGCAGCAACGAGCCGGGCACCGACGAGAAGAAGCGGGACGCCCTCGTGGGCGACGTACGCCAAGTCGCCCACACCGAGGGCGGGTTGGACGTCGAGGTCGGCGGTCCCGGCGCGCTCGCCACCGACGCCTCCGAGGTCTACGAATCGCTCGGTGGACCGCTGCTCTACACCACCGTCGCCGTCGTCGCCGTCCTGCTGATCCTCATCTACCGCAGCCCGGTGCTGTGGCTGGTGCCGCTGGTCGTCGTGGGCCTCGCCGACTTCCTGTCGATGGGCGTCGCCTACGGCCTCAACCAGGCCTTCGGCACCACGGTCTCGGGCCAGAGTTCGGCCATCATGACGATCCTCGTCTTCGGCGCGGGCACGGACTACGCCCTCCTCCTCGTCTCCCGCTACCGCGAGGAACTACGGCGGATCGAGCGGCCGTACGACGCGATGGCCGCCGCCCTGCGCGGCTGCGGGCCCGCCGTCCTCGCCTCCTCCGGCACGGTCGCCGCAGGGGTGCTGTGCCTGCTCGCCGCCGACCTCAACTCCAGCCGCAGCATGGGCCCGTTGGGCACGGTCGGCGTACTCTGCGCACTGGTCGCGATGCTCACGCTGCTCCCCGCGATCCTCGTCCTGCTCGGCCGCCGGGTGTTCTGGCCGCTGGTCCCCGCGTACGGCAGCACACCCCAGGCGCGGCGCCGTTCGCTCTTCGCCGCGATGGGCAGTTCGGCTGGTCGGAGGCCCCTGGTGGTCCTCGCGAGCGGGGCCGTCCTGCTCGGCGCGCTCGCCCTGGGCGCGCTGAACCTGCCAGGACCGGTCAAGCAGGAGGACGCCTTCGTCGACAAACCGGAGGCTGTCGCCGCGATGCAGACCCTCGCAGCGGCCTACCCCGACCGGGGCACGCAGCCCATCAGCGTCATCACCCCGGCCGGCCGGGCGGACGAGACGCTCACGACGATCCGGGCCGCCGACGGGATCAGCGACGCGCAGAAGGGACGTACGGGAGACGGCTGGACCGAGATCACCGTCTTCGCGAAGGACGCGCCCCAGTCGGCCGCCGAGACCGCGACCATCGAGCGGCTGCGGAACGAGCTCAAGGGCTCGTACGTCGGCGGGCCGAGCGCCCAGCAGATCGACCTCGTCGACACCAACGCGCGGGACGTGTGGGTGGTCGTACCGATCGTCCTCCTCTCCGTGCTGCTGATCCTGGTCGCGCTGCTGCGGTCGATCGTGGCGCCGCTGATGCTGGTGGCCGCCGTGGTCGCGGTGTGGGGGGCCGCGCTCGGCATCGGCGGACTGGTGTTCGGGCCGCTGCTCGGCTTCGAGGGCACCGATCCCGGACTCGGGCTGCTGTCCTTCGTGTTCCTGGTCGCCCTGGGCGTCGACTACGGCATCTTCCTCATGCACCGGATGCGCGAGGAAGCGCTGGGGGGCGCCGAACCGGTGGCGGCGGCGCTCACCGCGCTGCGGACGACGGGCGGGGTCATCGCCTCCGCCGGACTGGTCCTCGCCGCTACCTTCGCGGTGCTGACGAACATGGGGCTGGTGCAGTTGGTCGAACTGGGGTTCGTGATCGCGGTCGGGGTGCTGCTCGACACGTTCCTCGTCCGGACGTATCTGGTGACGAGCGCGAGCGTGGCGCTGGGGAGGCGGGTGTGGTGGCCGGGGGCGCTGTCCCGGAAGCCGGACCCGGACGCCGTACGACAGGAACGCCAGCCGGAACCCGTATGAGATCCGTCGTACGAGCGAGCGGGCGCCCCTCCCTGCCGGAGGGGCGCCCGCTGACGGAGGATGAACCCGTGCAGCCAACCACCGGAAGAGCGGCCCGCGTTGGATGGGGCGAGCGGATCATGGCCGCGATCATCCGCGACCCCCGCAGCGCCCCGCACGCGACCCGCAACGACGCGCTGCTGGCCCTGACGACCGCGGTCGCCGGTACGGCCATGGCCCTGTTCGTCGACGACGGCCGCCGCCCCGACGCACTCGGCTGGACACTGCTGCTGGCCCTCCAGGTGCCGCTGGTGTGGCGCAGACGCCGCCCGATGCCGGTCCTCGCGGTGGTGGTGGCGCTGGTCGTGCCGTACCACGCCCTGGACAACAACCACTCGGCGCCGATCCCGGCCACGTTCGTCGCCCTCTACACGGTCGCGGTCACCGGCCGCCCCCTGCGCACGCTGCTGACCGGCACGGCGATCCTGGTCATCTCCATGGCGGTGATGCTGCCCCTGGACACCGAACAGGCGATCGAAGTCCTGTACGTCTTCGGCTGGATCGCCGCCGTCCTGTTCGTCGGCATCGACGTCCGCTTCTACCGCGCGTACGTGTCCGCCATCGTCGAGCGCGCCGAGCGGGCCGAACGCACACGCGAGGAGGAGGCCCGCCGCCGGGTCGCGGAGGAACGCCTGCGCGTGGCCCGTGACCTGCATGATCTGCTGGCCCACACCATCACCCTGGTGGGGGTCCAGACCTCGGTGGCTGCCCATGTCCTGGCCGCCGATCCGGACCGCCTGGACCGGACGGCGGTCGCGAAGGCCCTGGACGACATCGCCGAGACCTGCCGAACGGCACGCGGTGAGCTGCGTACGACGCTGGAGGTACTGCGGGAGGGCCAGGGCACGGGAGACACCCGCGGCCCGCTGCCGGGCCTGGCCGGCCTGCCCGACCTCGCGGAGACCGCACGGGTGGCGGGCGCGAAGGTCGAACTGGCGGTACGGGCGGACGCCGTACCCCCGGCGGTCGGCGCGGCGGCCTACCGCATAGTCCAGGAGGCGCTCACGAACGCCGTACGGCACGGAGGGCGGGAGGAGCTGACGGTACGGGTGCGGCTGTACGGGGGCGAGGGCGCGCTGCGGGTGGAGGTGACGGACGACGGGGTCGGGGGCGGGGAGGATACGTCTGAGGGTGGTTTCGGGCTGGTCGGGATGCGGGAACGGGCGCGGAGTGTCGGCGGCACGCTGGACGCCGGCCCGGGGGAGGACGGGGGGTTCAGGGTGAACGCGGTACTGCCGTTGCCGGTGAACAGGGAGGGGGTCAGGTGACCGCCATTCGCGTACTGCTCGCGGACGACCAGACCCTCGTACGGGCGGCGTTCGCGATGCTCGTCGAGTCGGCGCCGGGCATGGAGGTCGTAGGACAGGCGGGTACGGGCCGGCAGGCCGTCGAACTGGCCCGCAGCGCCCGCGCCGACCTGGTCGTCATGGACATCCGCATGCCCGACCTCGACGGTATCGAGGCGACCCGGCTGATCGCCGCCGACGAGGATCTGGCGGGCGTGAAGGTGCTGGTCCTGACGACGTACGACACGGACGAGCACGTGGTGGAGGCGCTGCGCGCGGGCGCGTCGGGGTTCCTGGTCAAGGACACGAAACCGGCGGAACTCCTGGACGCGATCCGCACGGTGGCGGCGGGAGAGGCCCTGCTCTCCCCGGGCCCGACGGCGAGCCTGATCGCCCGTCTGCTGCGCAGCGCCGAGGCGCCGACGCCGACGGGCGGCCCCGAATGCCTGACGGAACGGGAACGCGGGGTGCTGAGGCTGGTCGCCCGGGGCCTCAACAACACGGAGATCGCGGAGACCCTGGGCCTGAGCCCGCTGACCGCGAAGACCCACGTCAGCCGGATCATGGGGAAGCTGGGCGCGCGGGACCGGGCGCAACTGGTGATCGTGGCGTACGAGTCGGGGTTGGTGACGCCGGGGGGAGTGGCGTAGAGGGGAGTGGCGTAGAGGGGAGTGGCGCAAAGGGGTGTGGTGGCGTGCGGGTACGTATGTTCCGTACGTGCTACGAGTGGTGACGATCCGTCAGCGGAGTTACTGTCGCATCGAGTTGCACGGGCACACCCCCCATTCCACTCCGCAAGGGAGAGCGATGACGCCCCTGAGCCGTACGCTGCTCGCCGCGACCACCGGCGCGGCCCTGATCACCGGCACCGGAATCGCCACCGACCTCACCGCGACGAAGGCCCGGGCCGCGGCCACCCGCTCGTACTGCACGTCATCGGTCCCCTACACGGCGGGCAAGGGCGGCTACGACACCTACCGCATCCCGGCCACGGTCATGACCCGCAAGGGCACCCTCCTGGCCTTCGCCGAGGGCAGACACGACGGCGCGGGGGACAGCGGCAACATCGACGTGGTCCTGCGCCGCTCCACGGACGGCGGCTGCACCTGGGGCCCGCTGTCGGTGGTCGCGGCCGGGAACGGTGACACGCGGGGCAATCCGGCGCCGGTGGTGGACCAGCGGACGGGCCGGATCGTGCTGGTGACGTCGTACAACTCCGGCGCGGTGACGGAGGCCCAGATCATGCGGGGTGAGGCGACGCCGGAGCAGAGCCGCAGGGTCTTCGTCCAGACGAGCACCAGCGTGAGCGACGGACGCCGTTTCACGCGCCCGAGAGACATCACGGCCCAGACGAAGCTCCCGAACTGGCGCTGGTACGCGACGGGTCCGGGCCATGCGGTGTATCTGACTCGCGGCCCGCACGCGGGCCGGATCGTGATCCCGGCCAACCACTCGGCAGCCCCGCCGACGGGTTCGACGGACACGGGCCAGGAGTCCAAGTACTACGGCGGCCACGCGATCTACAGCGACAACGCGGGCCGCACCTGGCGCTTGGGCTTCGTGGACGACTCGTACGACGGCATCGAGAACGCCAACGAGACGAGCGCGGCCCAACTCCCGGACGGCAGGCTGTACTTCTCGTCGAGGGATCAGAACGGAGTGGCGCTCGGGAATCGCCTGGATTCCTATTCCAGTGACGGCGCGAAGTCCCTGGACCGCCCGTACACGGTCCAGTCGACGCTGAACGACGTCCCGATCGTGCAGGGGAGTGTGCTTCAACTCCAGGGAGGTTCGGGCGCGTTGCTGTTCTCGGGGCCTTCGGAACCCACGGCACGGCGGTCGATGGCGATCTGGCGGAGCGGGGACGGCGGAGAGACGTTCACCAAGGTGCTGACGTTGTCGAACCGCCGGGCGGCCTACTCGGACCTGGTGCGGGTGGACCGGCGGTTGGTGGGGGTGCTGTACGAGACGGGGACCGACGGGACGTACGAGTCGATCGAGTTCCGGCGGGTGGGGGTGGGGACGGTGTCGTCAGGAGTCCCTGCGCCGTAACGCGTACAGCGTGGGGACTTGGCGGCTCTCCAGCGTGTTTTCGGAGGACTGCGGGAACGGCATGGCCAGGACGTAGAGCGTGCGGCCGTCCGGGCACGCAATGGCATTACCGCTGGTGGACAGGGGGTGGCGCCAGCGGGTGGTGCCGGACGCGAGGTCCAGGAAGTTGAGCGTGCCCCGGTTGGTGTACTCCTTGGCGCGGGTGGGCACGCAGACCGTGCCGTCGGTCAGGACGGGGCCCTCCAAGCTGACGTGGGTCCCCATGTCGCGGGTCCAGCGGCGCCGGCCCGTGTCGGCGTCGAAGACCTGGACGAGATAGGAACCGGTCGTCTCCGGGGGCTCCTTGCCCCCGGCCAGGACCGTGTCACCGGAGACGCGGAAGGTTCGTACCATGTCGATGTCGGTGTCCGCCTGCCAGCGCAGGCGCCCGGTCGACACGTCGACGGCGACGAGGGTGCTGTGGTACTGGTCGCCGTAACGGCGGACCGCCGCGTACAGCGTGCCGCCCACCCGCTGGACGCTGAGTTCGCTGCCGACCGGCAGGTTCCCCGCCCGCCGCAGGTCCTTCCCCGAAACGGCGTCGAGCGTGACGAACGCGTTGTGCCCCTCGTCGGCGCTGCCGCTGCTGGGGCTCGCGGTCATATGGAGTTCGCGTCCGGCCAGGACCGGGGCGCCCAGGAAGCCTTCCGAGGGGGACTTCCAGCGCAGCGCGCCCGTCGCCAGGTCAAGCGTCCAGGCCATCGAGCCCTCGGTGAACACCCCGGTGGTCAGGTGCACCAGGCCGTTCCCGGTCACCGGCGCCGATGGCCCCACGGTCTTCGCGGGCAGTCGGGTGCTCCACCTGACCTGGCCGGACCTGGCGTCGAACGCGTGGACGACGGTGTCCGAGGCCACGGAGACCCTTCCGATCACCACGAGCATGATGTCGCCGGCCGGTGTCGGGGCGTACTGGGTCAGACCGTCGACCTCACGTTCCCAGAGCATGCGGCCCGAGGACGCCTCGATACCGTTCACCACCGTCCGCCCACCGGTGCGGACCCCGGTGATACAGACGACATCCGCGCCGAACGCCGGGGCGGACTGGCTGTCGAGGTCCGACAGTGCCTGCCACCGTTTGCCGCCGCGGGACTGCTCCACCGCCGTGACCCCGCCGAACCCCGACAGATACAGGACTCCGGCGTGCGCGTTCAGCGCCGAGGGATACACCCCGTCCACCGGCTCGGACCAGACCTGCTCCCACGGCCACTGCTCCGCGTCGCCGTCGAGCAGCCGCCAGGTCCCCACTCCGCCGGCCACCGCCGCGAGTCCCCCGGCCCCCAGCACCATGAACCGCCGCCGCCCGCCGAACCGTCCCGCCGCCACCCCGTCGGTCACCGTCATCCCGCCAGCCGCCCCCGCCTCAACCTGCCGCACATGACCTGTCCAGGCCCAGCATTCTCGCGTGGCGGGGGGCACGGGAAGAAGGACTTGGGCCAACCTGGTTGTCGTACCGTCAGCCCAACTGCACGACCGTGCTGTAGCCGCTGGTACGGAGTGTGCTGGCACTGCCGATGGCGGTGGCACCGCCGTGGTACAGCAGCAGGGCCCCGGCGGAGTTGGTCGCCCAGATGTCGGGGTTGCCGTCGCCGGTGTTGTCCGGGCTGCCGTAGAGCTGGGGGAAGAGGGCGGGCGTCATGCCGGTGGCGTAGACGTCGTCCCCGTCCAGGCTTGCGCCGGACGTGCCCAGGCTGGTGAGGACCGTGCCCGTCTTGTCGCTTTCGAGGATGCCCTTACGGAGGTAGAGGGTGCCGTTTGCGATGCGGTAGATCATGTCGGCGGCACCGTCGTCGTTGTAGTCGGCGATCGTGACGAAGTCGCGGGTGCCCCAGTCGGCGGTGGTCATCTGGGTGGCCGTGGAGAAGTAGCCGCCGCTGTAGCCGGAGAAGACCCACAGCTCGGAACCGCTTGCGCCACCGGCGACGAAGAGTTCGGGCTGGCCGTCGCCGGTGATGTCGCCTGCCGACTTGATCTCGGAGAAGGTGCTGGGGGAGGGGGCGTTGGCCGGGAGCCGTACCTCGATGCGCCGACTGACGTCGAGGCCGCCGTAGCCGTCGCCAGGGTAGATGAAGAGTCCGCCGTCGGGGGTGCGCATCACCCAGTCCGTCGCGCCGTCGGCGGGGGCGAAGTCGCCGTTGTGGGTGATCAGGGAGTACTGGGGGTTGGTGGAGGCGCCGTCCCAGAGGTGGGGGGCGGTGCCCTCGTCCATCAGCAGCTTCCAGCGCTCGTGGATGCCCCAGGAACCGGATATCCACGTACCGCTCTTGGACACCGCGGTGATCAGCAGGTTTCCGGCGGCGGAGAGGGAGGCGAAGTCGGGGGCACCGTCACCGCTGAGGTCGCCTGCGGCGTCGGCCTTGGTGCGTGGCGTGACGTAGAAGCTGTATTTGCGTTCGGGGGAGATGTTGCCCGCCGCGTCCACGGCCTTGGCGTAGAGGGTGTTGGGGCCGGCGGAAGGGGGCTTGACGCCCGTGACGGTGAGCGAGGTGACGGGAGTGCTGGTGGCGCTGCAGGACTTCGTCAGGCCGTCCGTGGTTCCGCTCGTGCCGATGGCGCAGATCCAACTGGCGGTGTTCGTCGAGTTGATGGAATAGACGAACTTCACGATGTCGGTGTCTTTGGTGTCACCGACCTTGAAGGTGAAGGCGCCGGCGGTGCCGAACGGCTCGTCCGACCAGACCTCGCTGTCGCCGTTGATGTCGGTGTCCTCGGGGAACTCCGCCGAGCTGACCTTGGGCGAGGAGGGGAGAGTCGTGTCGTAGGTGAACCGGCACCACTTGGTGCCGCCGCTGGGCCCCCAACTGCTGCTGGACTGGTCGTCCCAGGCACGTACCCGCCACTGGTAGGTGACGCCGTTGACCAGGCTCTCAAGGACGGCCGAACCGGTCTCACCGTTGCTGATCGTGCTGTAGATGCTCCGCTTGGTGTTGTTGTAGTTGTCGGCGTCGTCGGTGCCGTCCCGCCCGATCTCGAACTCCAGCTTGGTGAGGACCCCGTCGGGGTCGGTCGCCTTGGCACTGATGTAGGGCGTGGTCTTGCCGAGACGGATGTAGGGCTTGGCGCTGGTGTCGCAGGAACCGGGCTGCATGTCGATCGCGGTCGGGGCGTTGGGCCTGCGGTTGTAGGTGACGGACACCTCGGGGGAGCCGTCCTCCTCGGCCTTGAACTTCTTCCAGGAGTAGGAGTCCGTCTCCAGGCTGGTCGCGTTGGAGGTGGGAGCGGCCGATGAATTGGACGCCACCAGACCGATGTTGAGGGTGGACCAGCCGTTGTCGGCGGCGTCCTGGGCCAGCGAGGTGAGCGTGAAGTGGACGTTCGTGTCGGGGCAGGAGCTGTTGGACTTCCAGCCGTAGGCGAACGACTTCGAGGTGATCTTCCGGCTCCAGGTGGGCTGCCTGTTCCAGGTGGTGCCGGAGGAGAACGGGCCGGTGTGCCACACCTGCATGGTGCGCTTGCTGCACGACCAGGAGTGGGTCTCCAGGATCTTCAGCGTGGCGTTGGTGACGGTCGCGTCCTTGATCGACTTCTGGAACCGGAACTTGAAGAGGGACCGGGCGGTTCCCCAGGTGTCCTTCTCGAAGCCGACCCGGGCCTCCTTGGTGTCCTCGTTGTAGTTGGCGCCGTCGTAGAAGCTGGAGTTGGGGTACTTCTTGTAGACGGTGGTCCAGTTGCTCCTGAGACCGATGGTCGAGGGGTCGAGGAAGACCGGGTACACCGGGGCCTCGGCGGCCGTGAGGTAGGCGTCGGGCGGGGTGATGGTCAGGACGCCGTCGTTGTCCACCGAGGCCTTGGCGGTGGTGGCGTGCGCGCCCTCGCCGGGGCCGTGCACGGCGGGCAGGGCGAGCGTCTCGCTCGCGGCGGCCGGAACGGCGTACGCGGCCGGGTCGGCGTCGGACTCGACGGGGCTGTTGTTCCAGGGGGCCATCGGGTCGTCCGTGCCCCCGTCCTCCGAGGCGTCACTGTCCGAGGAGCCGCCGTTCCCGGACCACTCCTCGACGACTTCCGGGTTCTCGTTGGTGCCGGTGGCGGCGTCCGGGTCGGCGGACGGGGTGTCCGTGTCGTGCGTGCCGGCCGAGTCCCACAGGAACGGGGTGGGCGAGACGGTGATCTCGTTGCCGTCCTTGTCCTTGCCGCGCAGGACGTCGGTGGCGGCGTCGAGGGAGAAGGCGAGGGTGGGCGAGGTGAAGCGGTAGCGGGGCGGGTCGGCGGCCAGTGCGGCGGCGGCCTCCGGGGTGTGGATGATCAGGACGTGGGTGTAGCCGGTGTCGCGTGCGGTGAGCATCAGGTCGACGTCCGGGAACACGCTCTCGTACAGCGCCTTGTTGTCCTCGACGACCGGCTCGGGCAGCGTGCCGGGCCACTCGACCTGTAGCTCGTGGCCTTCGGCGGTCATCGTCAGCAACGGGGTCCAGACGGTCTCATCGGCAGCCTGTACGGCGGACTTGCCGGTGGTGCGATAAACGGCCGAAGTGACCGTGCCCGCGGAACTTCCGCCGCTCGCCCGGGCCTTGGTGACCGGGGCGCGGTCGGGGTCGCCCGTTGCGAACGTGACCGGGTAAAGACTGTTGACGGTGGACCAGCCGTCGTCGCTTCGCCGCAGCGAGGTGTCGATCGGGGCCCACTTCCCCTCGGCGTTCTTCGCCCGCTGCGCCTGCGCGGAAGCCGTATAGGTGAAGGTGCCGTCGGGGTTGGCGTAGGTGGTGGAGAACTCGTCTGTCAGCGACGCGACTTGGACCTTCTTGCCGGTCTTGCGGGCCTGCCGCTGAGCAGTGTCCTCGTCGATCGGTTCGCTTTTGCGCTTGGTCCGGGCGTCGGCCTCGGACGACGCCTTGGACGTGCTGTCGTCGCGCAGGGCCAGGACCGTGGCACCCCCCACCAGCAGCGCCAGCGCGAGTACGCCGGCGACGACCGCCCGCCCTCGCCCACTGCCGGTCGTCGCGCTCGGGGGTATCGCTGCGGGGGCCGCCTCGCTCGGTTCGGCGGCGCTGTCGAGGTCGCTCAAGGGGCCCTTCTCCAACACTGGTCGGGGGTTGCCCTCGGGTCCGGTGACAGACCGTGCGAACGCGCGACGCGCTGTGCTCGGGCGGTTGGAGTATGAGCAGGCGACCCCTACGAGATCAACACCCTTGTGGAGAAAGGAAATAGACCGAGCGGGAGGGTGGCGGGCCTGACACGTTTTTTTGCTGGTCTTTGTTCAGATTTGGAAAGTGACATAGCTAACACAGCTTTATCTCGCCTTGACGCGGATCTTCACAAACCCGCAAGTTCGTCCTCATCGTTGATCGCCGTGTGCCAACGGCCTGAACGTCTCTGATGGTTGTGGATCGGGCTGGGGGAAGGTCGGTTGGCCGTGGGTGGGGGTTTGTCGTGGTGCGGCAGAGGTTCGCTGGCGCGCAGGTCGTCTCGTGAGCGGTTGATACGCCGAAGAGCACGGCTCGGTGTCGTCGCCGCCGTTTTCCTCGCCCTCAACATCGCTGTCCTGCCGGGCGCGGTGGCCCTGGGGCCCGACAACAACAACCCCCGTACGACAGAGGTCGAACTCGACGACCTCCAGGACACGGACACTCTCGTCCTCGACGAGACCGCGAGCGACAAGCTCGGGGAACTCGACGGCGTCCCCTCGACCGAGCCGGAAGAGGCCTACAACCCGGCGGCAGTAGTACCGGTGCCGGCGGCGATCGGCACCGATGTGCCGGTCGCCGACCTGGCCGCGGGCACCACCAAGCAGGTCGCCGCCTCCACCGACGGCACGGTGACCGTCGGCGTCGGCGCGCCCGAGGACGCGACGGCCGCCGAGGCCGACGCCCTTGAGGGCGAGTGGACCGTCGAGGTCAAGCCCGAGGCCGAGGCGGTGGCGGCCGGAGCGCAGGGGCTCCTTCTCGAGGTCGCCCCGCCGGACACGGCCACGGGCGAGGCGGTCGTCCAGATCGACGCGACCCGGTTCGCCGAGGCGTACAGCGCGCAGTGGCTGGACCGGCTGTCCTTCGCCCTGATGCCCGCCTGCTACCTCACCACCCCAGACGAGGAAGGGTGTTCGACGGGCGTCCCGTTGACCACCGAGGTAGAGCGCACCGCCGACGAGGTGACCGTCCCGGTCGGCGAGACCGGCGACGACACGGGCTCGGAGACGGACCCGGGCGAGGACACCGCGACAGACGAGCCGGCCGAGGGCGCCGAGACCGAGGAGCAGGTCCAGGAGACGTTCCTCAACCTGACCGTGGACACGGCCGACCTGAACTCCGTAGCGGCCGCCGCGACCACCGGCGCCTCCACCGCCGCGAGCAACGGCGAGGACCCGTCGGTGAGTTCGGCCGTGTGGCGCGGCGACAGCCAGGCAGCGAGCGCACAGCAGGTTGCCTCCTCCGTCGGCGGCGCGCTGGTGATGGGCACCTCCTACGGGGCGGGCTCCGGCGGCGACTTCGGCGCGACGCCGATCGCCTCGGCCGGTTCCTGGTCGCAGGGCGGCTCGTCGGGCGCGTTCACGTACGCGTACACGATGGCGGGCCCGCAGGTCCCCGCGGGTCCGTCGCCGAATGTGACGCTGAGCTACAACTCGCAGTCCTCGGACGGCCGTACGTCGGCCACGAACAACCAGGTCTCGTGGATCGGTGAGGGCTGGGACTACAACCCGGGTGCGATCACCCGTACGTTCGTGGGCTGCGCGGCCGACACGGCGAACGCGAACAACGCGGGCAAGTTCACGGGCGACCAGTGCTGGGGCTCGTACAACGCGGTGCTGTCCCTGAACGGCACCACCACCGAGCTGGTGTTGGACGACGACACCGGTGAATGGAAGAGCGCCCGCGGTGACAACACCCGCGTCGAACTGCTCACCAGCGACGACTACAAGCGCATCCTCGGTGTCACCCACACGTCCAACAATGGTGACAACGACGGGGAGTTCTGGCGGGTCACCACCAGCGACGGCACCCAGTACTACTTCGGCATGAACCGTCTGCCGGGCTGGTCCTCCGGCGACGAGGAGACCGAGTCGGTCCTGAACGTGCCGGTCGCGGGCAACCACAGCAGCGACCCGTGCCACGCCACCAAGTTCGAGGACTCCTTCTGCGACCAGGGCTGGCGCTTCCAGCTCGACTACGTCGTCGACCTCAACGGCAACGCGATGTCGCTGTGGTGGAACAAGGAGACCAACGCCTACGCCAAGAACAACAAGGTGGCCAAGGCGGTCGAGTACGACCGAGCCGGCTACCTGACCCGCATCGACTACGGCCAGCGCGCGAGCACCCTGTTCACCGCCGAACCGCTGGGGCGCGTCAACTTCACCGCCCAGGAACGCTGTTTCAAGGACGCAGGTGTCGGGACGCCGGAGTGCTCCGAGACCAACTTCGACTCCAAGCAGTCCGATCTCACCCGGCCCTGGTACGACACCCCGGCCGACCTCGCCTGTGAGACGGGCGCGAAGTGCTCGACGTACGGTCCGACGTTCTGGTCGCGCAAGCGCCTCGCGACGGTCACCGCGTGCGCCCAGCGCGAGCAGGGCG
This sequence comes from Streptomyces sp. GQFP, assembly GCF_021545335.1. Taxonomy (GTDB): domain Bacteria; phylum Actinomycetota; class Actinomycetes; order Streptomycetales; family Streptomycetaceae; genus Streptomyces. The sequence continues at coordinate 7,612,097 of NZ_CP089312.1, forward strand.
TGACGCTGACCGAGTACAACCCGGCCGACGACTCGGGTTCCCGCCACGCCTGCGGCATCGCGGACACGACGTACGGCACGACCCTCCTCTCGAAGGTGGACTCCTGGAGCCTCGCCCAGTCGTTCCCCTGGGGCCTGACCGGCGAGTACACCGCACTGTGGCTGGAGTCCATCACCCGCACCGGCTACGGGGTCGACGGCGACACCCAGCCCCTCAACCCGGTCCGCTTCGGCCACAACGGCGCGCCGCTGCCCAACCGGGTCAAGGAGGGCGCGGGCGACACGGACCCGCTGTTCGGCCGGCTGCGCATCGAAACGGTGGTCTCCGAGTACGGCGGCAGCACACGCATCACGTACAAGGCACCCGAGAAGGCGTGCCTCACCGGCACGAACTTCCCCGCACCGGACAAGAACACGCTGCGCTGCTATCCGGCCTACTGGCACGCGGACGGAAACCTGGCCGACGAGCACACCTCCTGGTTCCACAAGTACGTGGTGGAGAAGATCACCGAGGACGCCCAGTTGGCGGACGCGGTGAACGACGTGACGACGGAGTACAAGTACGAAACCGACGGGACCGACCTCGTCGCCGGCGCGCTGTGGGCCAAGAACCAGGCGGAGTTCTCCCGTCCGAAGACCCGCACGTGGGACGACTGGCGCGGCTATCCGACCACCATCACGGTCACCGGCGACACGGGTGCCCCCTCGGGCACCGTCGCCTCCAAGTCGGTCACCCGCTACTTGCGGGGCATGAGCGACGACGTCCTCGCGGACGGCACCAAGCGGACCCTGAAGGTCAAGGACATCACCGGCGCGGACATCGCGGACGACCTCAAGGCCTACGCGGGCATGGTCGCGGAGTCCCTGACCTACCCCGACTACACGTCGGACACCACTGCCGACTGGATATCCCGCACGGTCAACTACCCGGACGCACCGGTGCGGTTGGCGACCCGCGACCGCACGGACGGCCCGGACGTGGTGTCGGAGCGGGTGACGCTGGGGTCGGTCAAGACGATCACCAAGTCCTCGGGCACCCGCCCGGGCGACGACGAGGAACTGCGCACGGTCCGGACGGAGACCGACTACGACGCGACGTACGGTCTGCCGACCGAGGTCCGCGAGTACGGCGACGAGGCGCAGCCCAACGACGAGTCGTGCACCCGCACCACGTACGTCAACAACGACACCAAGGAAACCGACGCCGTCACGGGCGTCTACCTGATCGGCCTGGTCAGCCAGACGATCACCACGACGGGTACGTCGACCTGCTCCACGGCGCTGTCGGCGGCGACGGCCTCGACGCTGGTCACCGGCTCGCGCGTGTTCTACGACGACGCCACCTCGCTGACCGCCACGCCCACCAAGGGCCAGGCAACCCGCACGGTGGTGCCGACGGAGGCGGGCACGGGCTGGAACTCCACCTTCCCCGAGTCGCGGACGACGTACGACGAGTTCGGCCGGGTCAAGGAGGTCAAGGGCCCCACCGCGGTGACCGGCACCACGTCCTACGAACCGTCCTCCGGCCAGGTCTACAAGATCACGACGGTCCAGGACGATGACGTCACCGACGCGGAGCCCGGCCTGACCTCGGTCACCACGGTGGAACCCGGCCGCGGCGCCACCCTGACCTCGACCGACCCCAACGGCCGCGCCACGTCGTACGAGTACGACGCGCTTGGCCGCACGACGGCCGCCTGGGACCCCACCCAGCCCGCCACGGACGATCCCACGGCGCGCTACACGTACAACACGGTCGCGAACGAGCCGGTGTCCGTGGTCACCGAGTCACTGGAGCGGAACCCCACCTCGGCGCCCGACGGCACCAAGGCCGTCTACACGGCCTCCACCGCGATCTACGACGGTCTGGGCCGCGAACGCCAGTCCCAGACCCCGGCGGTGGGCGGCGGCAAGCTGGTCACCGACACCTTCCACAACTCCTCCGGCCAGGTCAGCAAGACCAACAACGCCTACTACATGGCGGGCGAGCCCAGCACCAAGCTGGTCGTTCCCGACTCCGACTCGCTGGTCCCCAACGAGACGAGATACACGTACGACGGCCTGGGCCGCGTGCTGACGGTCACGCCGTACCACAACTCGTACGCGCAGGACGGCACGACGCACGACAACGGCGGGACGGCCGTGCCCAGCACGGATCGCACCACCCGCTACGAGTACGGCCTGGACTACACGATCGTCCACCAGCCCAAGGGCACGCCCGGCTCCCGGGTGTGGACGGACGCGCTGGGCCGCACGGTCCAGCAGGACACGTACAGCGACACGGCGCTGACCGATGCCAACGCGATCTCCACGACGTACGCGTACGACCTGCGCGGCGACATGGTCACCTCCACGGACGAGGTGGGCCACACCCGCACCTGGACGTACGACGCCCTCGGCCGGGTCGTCGGCACCACCGACCCCGACGCCGGCAGCACGAGCACCGACTACGACGCGGCGGGCCGCGTTGCCTCCGCGACCGACGCCCTCGGCGGGAAGCTGGCCTACAGCTACGAGCCCTACCTCCGGGTGTCGGAGGTCAACTTCACCCCGGCGGGCGAGACTTCGAGGGCAGTCCAGTCGTACGTGTACGACTCCGCCCCCGGCGGCAAGGGCCAGCTCGCCTCGGCCAAGCGCTACACGGACGGCGAGGGGTACACGACGTCGATCGCCGGCTACACGGCGGACTACCAGCCGACGTCGATGACACTGACGATGCCCGACGGCACGACAACGGGCACGACAGCGGACGGCTTCAAGACCAACTACACGTACAACTACACGTACAACGACGACGGTCAGCTGGAGAAGTACACCACCCCCGAAGTGGGCGGTCTGACCGCCGAGTCCGTCATCACCCGCTACAACGAGGCTGGCCTCCCGGTCACGGTCTCCGGCGACGACTGGTACGTCACCGAGACCGACTACTCGCCCTACGGGCAGGTACTGCGCTCCACGGTCGGCGAGATCGGCCACCGCCTGTGGCAGGACAACTCGTTCAACGAGTCCACGGGCGAACTGCTCACCAGCGCACTGGTCCGGGAGAACGCGACCGACACGTCGGTCGTGGCCGCACACGAGGTGAGCGAGCGCGCCTATTCGTACGACCCTTCGGGCAACATCCTGTCGGTCGCGGACAAGCTCGGCTCGGGCGCCACGTCCACCACCGACCAGCAGTGCTTCACGTACGACGCACTGGGCCAGCTGAAGACGGCATGGACGACGCCGAACGGCGGAGCCTGCAAGGCCGCCGGCAAGACGACGGCCGAGCCGGTGTACTCGGACGGCACGATCAACGTCTCGTCCAACAACGCCGGTTACTGGCAGTCGTACGAGTACGACGTGCTGGGCAACCGGAAGTCGAAGACGGTCCACAAGGCGGACCCGACGGTCACGTCCGGGACGGTGGCCACGAACAACGACGTGACCACGGACTACAACCACGGCACCAGTGATGTTGCGACGGTCAAGAACGACCAGCCGCACACCCTGACCTCGTACGACACCACGACCCACACGTCGGCCGGGGCCGAGGTCAAGACCCGCTCCACGCAGACGTACGACGCGGCGGGCAACCTCAAGGAGCGCACCACCGGCGGCGACACCTCCCAGGGCCTGACCTGGACGTGGGACGGCCAGGTCGAGTCGGTGACGGGCTTCGGCCCGGAGGGTTCCGGGGCGTGGGTGGGCGCGTCGGAGATGTGTTTGGACCTGACCGGTGCGAGTAGCACAGCAGGGACGGCTCTCCAGCTGTACGTGTGCAACGGAACGAAGGCGCAGAACTTCCGCCTCGACGCGCTGGACACCGACAACAACGGCACGGTCGAGAACGCGGCCATCGGCCAGTTCGTGGTCGGCGGCCGCTGCGCACAGCCGACGAGTGCGGCGGCGGGCGCGGCGGTGCAGATCCAGACGTGCAACAAGGCCACGACGGCACAGCACTGGGAGGTCCTGGACACGGGCCTGATCAAGCTCGTGGGCACGAGCCTGTGCATGAACGCCGCGTCGCTCACGAACGGCATCGACCTGGTCCTGGCGACCTGCTCGGCGTCGGCGACGGGCCAGGTGTTCAAGCCGGCCTCGAAGACGACGTACGTGTACGACGCGATGGGCAACCGGGTGCTGGAGCGCTCGGCCGCCGGCGCGGTGTTGCATCTCCCGGACACGACGGTCTCCCTGACCCCGACGGGCAAGCTGCGCTCGGCGGAGCGTTCGTACGGCCATGGTGGCGCCCCGACGGTGACGCGTTACCGCGAGGCATCGTCGACGTCCGGCGCGGACGAGCAGGTGTTCGCGAACGCGGTCGATCACAACGGCACCCCGCTGGCCGAGGTGCAGTTGGACGGCGACCAGTCGGTACGGGTGAGCAAGAAGGACCCGTGGGGCGAGGACCGCACGTCGAACGTGGCGACACGCTCGCGTACGGCGTACGCGACGGGTGACGACGACGCGGGCTCGGGCCTGGTGCACTTGGGTGCGCGGGAGTACGACCCGGCGACAGGCCGTTTCATCTCGGTGGACCCGGTCCTGGACCAGAGCGACCCGCTCCAGGCGAACGGCTACTCGTACGCGAACAACAACCCGGTGACGCATTCGGACCCGAGTGGCCTGACCTCGTCGGCGTCGAGTTTCGACGCGTCGATGGCGGCACTGGACGCGAAGATCGCGGAGTATCAGCGGACGCTGTCGGTGTCGATGGGTGATGTGATCCTGTCGGTCGGCTGGGCGGTGTTCAAGGAGTTCGTCGGCTGGAACGACATCGTGGGCTGCTTCTCGCAGGGTGACCTGTGGGCGTGCGGCAGCCTGCTGATGGACGCGATTCCGTGGACGAGCGTCTTCTCCAAGGGCAAGAAGATGTGGAAGGCCTTCAAGGCCACGCTGGGCGCGGTGAAGGCGTGGCGCGCGGCGAAGGTGGTCGCCGAGGCGGGCCTGAAGGCGGCGAAGGCGGCCAAGGCGGCGCTGATCAAGGCGAAGAAGGCGGCGGAGGCTGCTGCGGCGGAGGCGAAACGCAAGGCGAGAGAAGCCGCCAAGGCGGCGGCTGAGGCTGCGAAGAAGAAGTCCCATACGGGGTCCAAGGGCGCGCGGGGGAATGCTCCGCAGGTCCAGGCTCGCAAGACTTCGCAGTCCAAGGGGTCGGACGGCGGGGGCAAGGCGGAGTCCAAGTCGGGTGGGTCGCGTGGGGGGTCGGGGCGGGACGATTCTGACTCGGGCGGCGGGTCTGACGGAGGCTCCAGCTCGGGCGGCAGCTGCCCAATCGGGGGAGCGGCGACTAACAGCTTCACTCCTGACACCCGGGTCCTGATGGCAGACGGTTCCACCAAGGCGATCAAGGATGTCAAGGTCGGCGACGAGGTTCTGGCCACCGACCCGGAAACGGGCAAGACCAAACCCGAGACGGTCACCGCTGAGATCAAGGGCGAGGGCATCAAGCACCTGGTCGACGTCACCATCGACACCGACGGCAAGAGGGGGTCGAAGACCTCCGGGGTCACGGCTACCGATGGCCACCCTTTCTGGATTCCGGAGTTGGGCGAGTGGCTCGACGCGACGGATCTGCAGGTCGGCCAGTGGCTCCAGACGGGGGCAGGCACCCTCGTCCAGATCACCGCTATCCAGCGCTGGACGGCACAGGACGCTACGGTCCACAACCTCACCGTCAGCAGCATCCACACGTACTATGTGCTGGCGGGGGCTACACCGGTACTCGTTCACAATTGCGGAGGCAGCACCGCAGATCACTCGACTGCTTGCGCTTGCGCTACTGGGGCTCAGCCCAGGCTGGCCAATGGACAGATGGGTCCCAGTCTCAACCCGCGGCCGAATTCGACTCCGTCCACTCACGGAAACTCGCGCAACAGTTCCGCGACGAACTACCTGTACGTTTTGGAAGATGCAAATGGGGGTTACCTCAAGACTGGAATCACTCAAGATCCGGCAGGCCGGTACTCGGCGAGAGATATGGCCACAATGGGCGCAGATCGCATGCGTGTGCTAACTAGTGGCTCGCGCTCGGATATGCTTGATCTGGAGAAGTGGATCGTGCAGCGTTGGCCTGGCCCGTTCAATAAGGAATCGCACGCGGGGAAAATGAATCTTGGGTTGTGATGTCAGAAATTGATGGAGACGCAAATGTGCTCCTCGTTCCCCTGTCTCTGAAGTCAATCATCGGTGGAGGGATTGAGGACAAACGGTGGACCTCCGTACTCGATTCTTTGCGGGGGGTGCCGGAACTGGGTAGGCCATCTAATGTTCCGTTCAATCTAACGGTTACTTACCTTGTTCCAGGGGAAGTTTACGTTCCAAAATTCTCCGGTATTAGAATCGGATCATTTCTGGCGGATTTTCGATCGCTGGTTGTTCAGGTAGCACTTCCAAGGCACCCCGAGAAGGATGCGCGAGAAGAATTGCTTGACCTTCTTGATGAGGCCATTGCTAGAGCGGAGGCATGGGGGAAGCGGAAGAAGCTGCTCTCTGGCCCACTGGAGGAGGCCAGGAGGGCAGCATTTGAACTGCGAGAAGTGCGGCCTGATTGAGCGTTTTCCCGCAAATGATCTACGAGGTGTTTGTCAACCTGCTTACTTCTTTCTCAGTCGGTGAGGGTGAGGTTGTGCAGGCGGGCGATGCCGAACATGGCATGGTGGACTCCGTCGCCCTTGAGTTGGCAGTCGCGAAGGGCCTTTCAGGTCTTCATGCGGGGAAGGCATGCTCGACGCGGGCACGGGCCTTGTGGTGGGAGGTGTTGCGTTCCTCTTTCCAGGCCGAGAGTTCGGTCTGGCAGGGTTCGTGGCGGTGCGGGATGATCAGGCCGGTGCCCCAGTAGCCGCCGTCCGCGATCACCGTGGCGCGGCCGACAGCATCCTTCGCGCCGGACAACTCCCATGCCCTGAAGTCGTTGCGGTCGCTCGGCAATGGCTGCCCAACCGGGGTCGGATGGGTCAGACCCCGGTCGTGCGGGTGAGGGGCCGAGGCTCCGGGCGGGTGTCGATGGCGGGCATGGCCTGCTTCAAGCCGGGCCGGCGGTCTCGGCTCGTCTGTGCGATCCGCGAGTATCGGGGGCGTAAGGACGAGCTGAAGGGCTTCGGCTGGCGGGATTTCCGCGACCTGGTCGTCCGCGCTCGTATCCAGCTCGGGGGCCCGATCGTGCTGGTCTGAGACAAAGTCCAGCTCCCTTTACCGCCGGTATAAAGGAGTTCATCGACGCGAATGCCGAGTGGCTGACCGTGTTCCAACTCCCGGCTTACGCCCCTGGCCTCAATCTGACCGAGGGTATCTGGGCGCTGGTCAATCGCGACCTGGGCAACCTGGCTGCCGCGGACCTCGGCGAGATCACCCGAGCCGTGAAACGTCGACTCAAGGGGAATCCAGTACCGCCCCGCCCTCGTTGACGGCTGCATCGCTGCTAACGGCCTGAGCCTGGACGGCTGACCGAAGCCGGGGACCAGTCCCAGATCACTCATGCCAGTCCGGGTAGTCCCCGATCGCCACGTCGTCGCAGAAGGTCTCCCAGAACCCGTTGTGCACGAGAGCGGTCTCGTCGATGCGGGAGACGAGGTCGCGCAGCTCTTCCGCCACCTCCTCGTATCTCTCCTCGTCGCCCTCCGCGTAGAACGGGAAGTGTTCGATCACGGCGGAGACGCATCGGTTGAAGGCGCCGAGGTCTCTGTTCACGTGACTGGATGTCGCTGACTCGGTCATGGGAATCTGCACCACGTGACCACTGGCCACGTCGACGGCGATGCGTCCGAACAGGCCACTCGTCGCGATGGCGACCAGCCCCCGCTCACCGATGCCTCCGAAGTGCACCGGCTCACTCAGCGGCCGGTACTCGTATCCGATGAACCCGCCTGGGATGCCAGTCTCCCTGAGATCGACAGCGATCTGGGTGGGCACCTCGGGTGGGGCCTCGATGGAGACCAAGACGAACTCGGGCTTCGGTAACTGCGGCAGGGGCTGACTCACGGGGAGATCCTCTCCCGATGGACTGCCAGGCAACACCCAAAGGCCCGCGAGATGGGAGACTCATGCCGGTCGATTGGTCCCGACATCACCCAATCAGGTTCAGTAGCGCCAGCGGCATCACCATTGCCCACCCCAACAACTGATCTGAGCAACGATCACCTCAGCGGCTCGATAACGGGCTCGGAGCCCAAGCCGCCCGAGTAGCCGTGTGGGGCCGGAGTTCATCTGAACTCCGGCCCCACACACAGCTCTTCAGCTTCAGGTATGAGGCTGTGGTGGTGCCCCTGTGAGGGTGATCGCGGGATTCATTCGACACGGTCCGAGATATCGGTATCGACCTCGGCCCACACCGTCAGGCCCCTGTTTGTCCGTCGGCTTCCCCGCCGGGCTGCGAGTGCCTCAGTGATCAGCAGTCCCCGCCCGCACTCTTCCTCCGGTCTCGGTCCTGCTGGCGCCGGTACCAGCAGCCCGTGCCCCCCGCCCTCGTCGGTCACGCTGACTGTGGCCGTTTCAGTGGTCAGGGTGACTGTGACCGTGATGGTGTGGCTGTCGCTGTGTTCCAAGGCGTTGGCCACCAACTCTCCGGTGATCGTTTCCAGATTGTCCACCGCGCAGGAAGGGAGGTTCTGCAACTCGGCCATGTTCCGTACGCAGCGGCGGGCAACGCGAGCCGAAGCGAAGTTCGAGCCCGGGAGCGAGAGCGTGGCGAGGGCTTGAAGGCCGGCCGAGGTGTGTGCGAGTACGTCGTGGATGTCCTTGTCGAGGTGGTGGGCGCCATGCCCCACTGCTCCGAGGCGAGCGCCACGGCACTCGGCGATGAGCAGTGCGTCACGGAGTGCTTCGGTCAACTGATCTGCAAGCACGCCCAGTTCACTCATCGACAACTCTGGTACCGCGATCAACTCCTGTGCGCGACCGAGAAGCCTGTTCGCCAGGCCGAGTTGTACGGTCTCGACCCGGTCGGCGATCCGGGTGACAGGGCCGGTGCCGTCCGAGACGAGGAGACAGGGTTGGCCCTCGCTGCCGGTCCAGGGCAGAAGCCGCACCGCATGATTCACTTCGCCGTCGCTCATGTCCGTCACGCGAACTCCAGCCGGCGGTGAATGTCGCGTGCGTCGAGGTCGACACCGTAGGCGGCGAACCACGGGGTATCTCGGCGCAGCCGCTGAAGTCGGGCCGTCTCCTCGTACTCGTACGCCGTGAGGTAGGGGCGGACGAGTACGACGTCGGCTCCGTCGATGGGCTCGTACCAGGCGCGGACAGTCGGGGCGACCGGGACACCGGGCTTGGTGCGAGGAGATTCCTGCGGCGGTACACGCGGCAATAGATACTTCCTGCGGTGCCGCCCAGGTGACGAGAACACCCTTGGCCAGTCCACGAGTCTCCTGATCAGTTGTCGCATGAAGGCTCCCTCGGTGCGGTCGTGCACGTGGACTTGATGCCCATGGGCCTGACGAGGCGGTCATCGGCGGGTGTGGTCATCTCAAGATTGCGTACGAGCAATATTTCTCGCAAGGTATCTCACTCGAAAGAGTTCTCAGAGGGAAATCAGCGTCTACGGTCCATGTGCGGCGATACCCTGCGCGGCAGGGAGGTAGAACATGACCGACGCCCAGCCCAACCTGCACAGAAGGCGCCTCGGACTAGAGCTCCGGTCGCTGCGCAAAGCGGCGGGAATGAGCCTTGCCGAGGCGGCCGACAGACTGTCGCTGTCCGGCGCCCCGGCGCTGAGCAAGATCGAGAACGGCAAGCAACGGGTCCCTCCCATCGCGCTCGCCGGCTTCTTCGAGGTGTACGGACTCCAGGACAAGGCCCGCGTCGACAAGCTTCGCAGGCTCGCGTCGCTCGCGAACTCTGGGCGCCGGACGAACCTGCTGGATCAGTACCGCCAGTCCATCCGCGACCCTTTCGCCGAGTACCTGCACCTCGAAGAACTGGCTTCCAAGAGCGACACGTTCGCGTGGGTGGTTCCAGGGTTGCTGCAGACCGAGGACTATGCCCGAGCCGTCGTGGAACGCAGCCGGAAGTGGCAGACCGACCGCGAGATCGACAGCTTCGTCGAGCTTCGTATGGTCCGGCAGGAAGCTTTGTCGCGTGAGAACCCGCTGCATCTCTGGTGTGTGCTCGACGAGTCGGCGCTGCAGCGCGAAGTGGGCGGGAAGCACGTGATGAAGGCCCAGCTTGAACGGCTGCTCGACGTCACCGCACAGAACAAGAACGTGGCGATCCAGGTTCTCCCGTTCGCGTACGGGGCCCACGCAGGCGTCGACGGGCCGTTCCACCTGCTGCACTTCCCCGCAGGGCCGCCCGTGGCCGTGATCGAGCCGATGACAACATCCTTGTACCTGGAGGAAGATAGCGACATCGGACGTTACGAAACCGCCTTCAACCACCTCCGCACCGAAGCGCTCGACGCGGAAGCCACTCAGCGCTACATCCACGATCTGATCAAGGACCGCTACTCATGAACAAGAAGGTCGACCTCACCAACGCCGCCTGGGTCAAGAGCGACCTGAGCAACGGCGGCGACAACTGCCTGGAGGTCGCCTTCATCGACGGCGTGGTTGCCCTGCGCGACTCCAACGACATCGGTGATCCAGATGCTCGGATACTCGTTGTCTCCGAGGACGACTATCGAGCCTTCGTCGGAGGCATAGCCAAGGGTCAGAGCAGCCTCCTGCTGAAGTAGAGACGTCAGACGGAGCACGTCACGCCCCGGTGCCGTGACACCGACATCGTGAATGGGAGCCGCAACCGCCATGACCACACACCCGGCAGACTCTGGCCCGTCCCATCTCCCACTGCGTACCATCGGTGAACTCCGTGCCGCCCTCACCATGGGTTACGGCTTCCCCGGCGATGCCGACGACTTCGAGGCCGACCTGGCCCGCGAGATCAACCACTCCGACCCCGCCGACCTCACCGGAGTCGTCCGCCTGGTCGAGGAGTTCCGCGGCCGGATCAGCGCCCGCCAGGATCCTGAATTCGATACAGCTGTCGACTCGGCTGTCGCAGAGATCCGCGCGGCCCGAGGGACTGACTGTTGACCGGCGAACAGCAGCACTGCGCGCCGAACTGGAGAAAGCTTCGGTGCTCGGTCGATGCGCCCGCTGCACCTCCGGTGACATAAAGATCTATACGACACGCTCGAAGGCACGGACGCGCGCCCGGCCCTCACTGCCACTTACGTCTACGAGGCCCCGCGTCCGGAGCCTGGCCTGATCCGCATCGCCTTCGTGTCGCTTGTACGGTTCGCAGGAGGCGGCACCGAGTTCTGAACCCGCTGCCCCGTCCGTAAACGCAGCGAAGCGGTTCCGCGCCCTGCAAAGACCCGGCTCCCGTCGGGTCCTATGGCAGCAGCGCGAACGTTCGGGGAGGCCTGGGGCGCACGACGGTGAAGTGTCACCGGTCGAGGGTGGCGATGGAGTCCGCGCCGAGTCGTTCCGCGATGGCGAAGACTGAAGCGTCGACCGCGCCGAGTGGGAAGTCGGCGTACGTCTCCACCAGCTCGGTCATACGGTCGATGTCGCTGCGGGCCAGTGGGACCAGGCTGAGCTGCCCGTTGCTGATCGACCGCAGGAACGCGGCCTCGGCGCGGGTGCCCTTCTCCCGCTCCAGCAGGTAGCAGACCTCGGTGAGTACGGGGTACGGCACCAGCAGTGGGCGTGGGGTGTACCGCATCAGTTCGACACAGCGCTTGTGATCCTTGTCATCGGCGTCCGTGGCCGCGACGAGTGGACCGGTATCCCAGATGATCACTCGGGCTGATGTCCCAACTCGGTGCGAAGGATCTCACTCGACCGGGCTGCGAGATCGCCCTTTCCGCTGGACAGCGTGCCGGCGAAATCAGGCAGGGGCCACTCCTCGCCGCCGTCCTCGGACGGTGTGCTCTCCCGCACGATGGCCAGTATCGGCGCCACCTGGTCCTCGGGTAGCCGGTCGATCAGGTTGTGCAGCTCGTCCCGCAATGTACTCATGCCTCAAGAGTACGGATGTCTGGGCGGCGGCGAAGAGGCATACGGAAAGCACGGGAGAGCGCGATAGGTCTAGACCATGGCGTGGAGGTGGTGCGCCATTGCATAACCACTTCCCCAAAAGCGGAGGCGGGCTGCAGAAACGCCTTCAGCACGCCCTACAACAACCCCGCCCCCGCCAAAAACTTCCCCACCCGCTCCACCTCGTCCTCCGACAACGGAATCTGTGGATCAGCGGTAACCGGGCAGTCAATCACCCCCCGCAAATAAAGCGCCGCCTTGAACGCCCCCAACCCTGCCGAGCTACCCCCCATCCGCACCGGATCCCCCGCCCCCACCATCCCGAACAGCACGCACAACCGTTCCTGCTCAGCCCTGGCCCGCTCCCAGTCACCAGCCCGGCAGAACCGGTACAGGCGGACGTAACCGTCCGGGTCGACGTTCGCGAGCCCCGGTACCGCTCCGTCCGCCCCCATCGCCAGCGCCGAGTCGACCAGCAGCTCGCTCCCCGTCAGCACGCTGAAGTCGCCGATCCCGGGGTGGGTCCGCGCCCCCGTCACCACCGCCCTGAACGACGCCATGTCGCCGCTCGAATCCTTCAGGCCTGCCAGGACACCGTCCGCCGCCAGTTCCAGCACCAGGCCGGCCGGCAGTTTGCTGTGGACCGACGCCGGGAGGTCGTACGCCACCACCGGGACCGGGCTGCCCGACGCCACCAGGCGGAAGTGGCGGGCGATCTCCGAGGGGTGGGTGCGTGTGTAGAAGGGGGCCGTTACCACCACCGCGTCCGCGCCCGCCGCCGAGACCGACCGTACGTGGTCCAGTACCCGGGGTGTCGTCATGTCGATCGCGCCCGCCAGGACCGGTAGCGCCCCGGCGACATGGCCCACCACCGTCTCCACCACCAGCCTGCGCTGATCGTCCGTCAGATACGCCGCCTCCGACGACGAACCGAGCACGAACAGGCCGTCCACGCCCGCCTCCACCAGGTGGTCGACCAGCCTGACGAGTGAGCGTACGTCCACCCCGCGGTCCGGTGTCAGGGGAGTGCAGACGGGAGGGACGACACCGGTCAGGGGGGTGGGGAAGGTCATCAGGGCTCCCTGGGGTCTTTCGGGGTGGGCGGTGGTGCTGCGGAGGTGTTCCGCAGGTCAGAGGCCATGTCGGGCACGGCGGCTACCGCCTGGGTGACCAGATCCCGCGTCGCCCGGCCCTCCTCCACAGGGTGATGGCAACGGAAACGGTGACCCGGGATTGACGCGGCCGTGAACTCCGGCATCCCCTCCGCGCACACATCGCTCGCCTTCCAGCATCGCGTACGGAATGGGCAGCCGGACGGGGGATGTGTCGCCGATGGGACGGGGCCGACCAACGGAATCGGGTCGATCGGGTCCAGCAGGCCCGGTGTCGCCGAGAAGAGTGCCCTTGTGTACGGGTGACGCGCTCTGTCCGTCACCTCGTCCGCCGGGGACTCCTCCACGATCCGGCCCAGGTACATCGTGATCACCCGGTCGCTCATCCGCCGTACCGTCTGGATGTCGTGCGACACGAAGACGAGCGCCAGGCCCAGCCGCTCCTTCAGGTCGAGGAGGAGGTTCAGGATCTGGGCGCGCACCGATACGTCCAGGGCGCTTGTTGGTTCGTCCGCCACCACCAGGTCCGGGTTCAAGGCCAACGCACGTGCGATCGCCACCCGTTGGCGCTGGCCGCCCGACAACTGGCCCGGCAAGCCGTCCGCCAGTGCTCGCGGCAGGCCCACCAAACCCATCAACTCCCTTACCCGCTCCTCCCGTTCCTTCGTCGTGCCCCGCCTGTGCACGTCCAGCGGGTCCCTGAGGATCTGGCGGATCGTCAGGCGGCGGTTCAGTGCCGTCGACGGGTCCTGGAAGATCATGCCCGTGCCTGTGCCGATGGCTGATCTGCGCTCCGCCGGCTTCATCGTCCACAAGTCGGCGCCCCGGAAGGAGACTTGGCCGTACGTCGGTGGCTGTACGCCCACCAGTACCTTCGCCAGCGTCGACTTGCCGCAGCCCGACTCGCCCACCACGCCCACCGTTTCGCCGGGCGCGACCCTGAAGTCGGCGCCTGTCAGGGCGTATACGCGGTCCCGGGTGAACAGGCCGCCGCTGCGGGCCTTGTGGACCACGTGCGTGTCCGACAGTTCCACCAACGGAGTCGATACGGACGTAACAGAAGTAGCTGTCGTGGTGCTCACTTCACGCTCTCGCTTCCCGTCGGCTCCGGCGTCGTCAGGTCGATCGCCGGGTGGTGGCAGGCCGCCAAGTGCGTGGCTACGCCCAGGAGATCGGGGGCCGTCGTACGGCACGCCTCCGTCGCCATCGGGCAACGGTCCGCGAAACGGCAGCCCTTGGGGAAGTCGGCGGGGGAGGGGACCGTGCCCTTGATCTGGGTCATGCGGACCGCCGCCGACTCCAGCGACAGCACGCTGCCCAGCAGGCCCCGGGTGTAGTGGTGGGACGGGGAGCCGACCAGGTCCGCCGTCACGCCTGTTTCGACGATCTGGCCGCCGTACATCACGACCACCCGGTCCGTCACGTCCGCCACCAGGGCCAGGTCGTGCGAGACCAGGATCAGGGCGAAGTCCAACTCCGAGCGCAGGCGCAGCAGTAGCTCGATGATCTGCGCCTGGACCGTCACGTCCAGCGCTGTTGTCGGCTCGTCCGCCACGATCAGTTTCGGGTCCCGGGACAGGGCCATCGCGATCAGGACCCGCTGGCGCTGGCCGCCCGACAGTTCGTGCGGGTAGCTGCGGAGGGTGCGGTCCGGGTCCAGGCCCACCAGGCCCAGGAGTTCCTCCGGTGTGCGGTGGCCTCCCCTTCGTACGACCTGCTTCAGTTGCGAGCGGATCGTCATCGCCGGGTTCAGGGACGACAGCGCGTCCTGGTAGATCATCGCCATCTCGTGGCCCAGCAGTTTGCGGCGTACGCGCATCGGCTCCGTCAGCAAGTCCCGCTGGTTGAAGCGGACTTGGCCGGTCACCCGCGCGCCCTTCGGCTCCAGGCCCATCACCGTCAGTGCTGTCAGCGACTTGCCGCAGCCCGACTCGCCCACCAGGCCCAGGACTTCGCCCGGGTGGACCTCGAAGCTGATGCCGTCGACGATGTTCACGCCCGAGTGGCGCGCGGCGAAGCCGATCGTCAAGTTCTCTACCGCCAGGACCGGTTGGCCCGTGGGGACCGGGCGGGCCCGCCCCCGAAGTCTCTGCGCCGCTTCCGTCAGGCCCGGCAGGGCCAGCACCTTGCCCGTGCCCGGCTCGGGGGCCTCCAGGGGGTCCTCCTCCTCACGGACCTCCACGTCCCTCGCCGCCGGAGCTGCCCACGCGTCCGACACGCCCTCCGAGAGGACGTTCAGCGACAGGACCGTGATCAACATCAGCAGGCCAGGGAATACCGTCGCCCACCAACCGCCCGTCAGGACCATGTTCTTGCCGTCCGCGATGACGCTTCCCCAGGACGGGTCCGGCGGACGCACACCCGCGCCGATGAACGACAGCGACGCCTCGAAGACGATCGCCTCCGCCACCTGCACCGTGCAGAACACCAGGACGGGGGCTGCGCAGTTGATCGCCACGTGCTTCAGGACGATGTGCGGCGTGCGCGCGCCGATCACCCGTTCCGCCGTGACGTAGTCCTCGCCGTACTGGTCAAGTACGTTCGCCCGCACCACCCTTGCCACCGGCGGGGTGAACAGGAACGCGATCGCGCAGATCAGGACCGTGATGCCGCCGCCGAAGACCGCGACGAGTACGGCCGCCAGCGCGATGCCGGGGAACGCCATCACCACGTCCAGGCAGCGCATCAGCGTCTCGTCGACCGCCTTGCGTGACGTCGCCGCGATCGCGCCGATCAGTGCGCCCACTGTGAGAGCAAGTGCTGTCGCGCCCAGGCCGATCGCCAGCGACCAGCGGGCGCCGTACATCAGCCGGCTCATGATGTCGCGGCCCAGACTGTCCTGGCCCATCCAGTGCTCGGCGGAGGGGGCTCCCGTGCCGCCGGTCAGGGGCTGTTGGTCCAGGGGGTCGTCGGGGGCGATGTACGGGGCGAAGACCGCCACGAACACCACCAGCGCCAGGAAGCAGACCGCGATCCGGGAGAGGACCGGGAGGCGGCGCCAGCCGCGCAGGCGGATGCCGGGGCGGGAGAGGAGGGCGGCCAGGCGCCCCCGTTCGAACATCATGAACATCCGGCCGCACCCTTCGTTCGCGTGAACGTGAACAGGAGGAACATCAGGTCGCATCCCTCAAACGCGGGTTGACCAGGAGATAGAGGATGTCGATGACCAGGTTCACGACCACGAAACCGGTCGCCGTCGTCAGGACCACGCCCTGGACGACCGCCGGGTCGCCGTTCTTCACGGCGTCGATCATCAGCTTGCCCATCCCGGGGAGCGAGAAGATCGTCTCGATGACGACCGCGCCGCCGAGCAGGTAGCCGACGCGCAGGCCCAGGACCGTGAGCGGGTTGATGAGCGCGTTGCGGAGGACGTTCCGGCCCACCACCACCCTCGGGGGCAGGCCGCTGCCGATCGCCGTACGGACGTAGTCCTTGTCCAACTCCTCGACCACCGCCGTACGGACGATGCGCGTGAGCTGTGCCGCGACCGGGAGGGAGAGCGCGAGGGCCGGAAGCGTCATCGTCTTCAGCCAGCCGGTGAAGGAGTCGGCCGGGTTGATGTAGCCACCCGTCGGGAACCAGCCCAGGTCGACGGCCAGGTACTGGATCATCAGCAGCGCCAGCCAGAAGCCGGGGGCTGCGACGCCCGTGAGCGATACGACGCGGATGATCTGGTCGGGGAGACGGTCGCGGTAGATCGCCGCCGTGACGCCGCCCAGCAGGGCCAGGACCACCGCGATGGTCAGGCCCAGGAAGGTGAGCTGGACGGTGAGCGGCAGGGCGGTGGCGACCTGTTCGAGCACCGGCGCGCGGGTCAGCGCGCTGGTACCCATGTCGCCCTGGAGCAGGTCGCCGATGAAGTGGAAGTAGCGGACGGGGAACGGGTCCAACAGGCCGTTCTGTTCACGGAAGTCGTGCAGTTGCTGCGGGGTCGGATTGGCGCCCTGGAAGAACGCGGAGGCCGGGTCGACGTCCGAGAACCGCATGACGAGGAACACGAACAGCACGATGCCGAGCATCAGCGGGACGAGCAGGATGATCCTGCGGGCCAGGATTCTGGCGATGGCGACCACGTACGAACTCCCGTACAGCTAGCGGTGTTTGGCGGCAGCCCGAAGAGGGCCTAGACCCACTTGGCCTGGAGGAGGTTGATGCCCGGATACGGCTGTGCCCTTATCCCCGCGAGCTTCTTCGGGTCCCAGGCCGTCATCAGCTCGTTGTGGACGACCGGGTAGAGCACGGCCTCCTCGGCGACGATGTCGATGTAGTCCTGGATCATCGTCTTCTTCTTGTCCGGGTCCGGCTCCTGCGTGGCCTGGTCCATGTCCTTGAAGAGCTGCTTGGCCACGGAGTTGTCGGCCCAACGGGCGTAGCCCATCCAGAGGTTCTGCGGGCCGTAGTTGTAGTGCATGATCAGGTCCGCGTCGAGGCCGAACTGGTTGGGGTTCGAGGCGGCCGACACGACCTGGTAGTCCTGCTTCTGGTCCATCTTCGTGAACACCGCGGTGGTTTCCTGGGGGTTGAGGGTCGTCTCGACGCCGATCGCGTCCCAGGACGCCTTGATGGTGGGCAGGCAGTCGACGATCCAGCTGACGTTCACGGACAGGATCTCGATCTTCAGCCCGCTGACCCCGGCCTCCTTCAGGAGCGCCTTCGCTTTCTCCGGGTCGTAGTCGTAGACCACCTTTGCTGCCCGGTAGCTGGGGTTGGCCTCGTTGAGGAAGGACGACGACGGCTTGCCGTGGCCCTTGAGCGCCACCTCCACCATCTTCTCCGTGTCGATGGCGTAGTGCAGCGCCTGGCGGACCCGTACGTCGTCGAAGGGCTTGCGCTTGGTGTTGAACATCAGGAACAGGTTGTTCATCCCCGCCCCGCCCTGGACGTCCATCCCCCCGCTCTTCAGCTGCTCGATGTTGGCGTACGGGATGTTGTCGGCGATCTGCGCGCCGGCACTGGACCCCGAGATCTTGGCGACGCGGGGCGCGGCATCCACTATCGTCATCCAGTTCATTTTCTTGAACGCCGCTTTGCGCGGACCGTTGTAGGCAGCGAACGCCTCGAACGTCGTGTTCGACTTCGGGTGGTGCGCGGTCTGCCGGTACGGCCCCGAGCCGATCGCCTTTCCCTTGATCGCGTCGTCCCAGGCACCCGGCTGGGAGAAGACGTGCTTCGGCATGATCTTCGCGAGCGTCAGCCGGGAAACCCCTTCCGGGAAGGGGAACTTCAGCACGAGCTCGACATTCTGCGCGTCGACCTTTCTCACTTCTTTCAGCCAACTGGCGAAAAAGCCCTTGGCGAGCGTCTGCGTGTTCGGATCAAGGATTCGATCGAATACGAAGACCACGTCGTCGGCGGTGACCGGCTTTCCGTCGTGGAAGGTCGCCCCGGCCCGCAACGTGAACTTCCAGGAGGTGCTGGAGAGATCGCCGGGGACCGCTGTGGCGAGCGCGGCGTACGGCTCGCGGGAGATGGGATCGGTGTCGAGCAGACCCTCGTAGATGTGGTTGTTGGCGGCCATGGAGAAGGCGGAGGCCGTCTGCGTGGGGTCCCAGCTGCCGTCGTTGCCGTAGCCGATCACGGCCGTGAGCGTGCTGTTCGCGCCCCCGGCGCCGCCCCCGGTGTCGTTGGTGGACTCCGGCCCGGACGAACAGGCCGACAGCGAGGAGGAAATGGCGGCGGCGGCACCCAGCGCGCCGGTGTACTTCAGGAACGACCGGCGGTGCGGGGCGGTCGATACGTCGCGGGCTGTTCCGCGGGTCACGTCGCGCACGATTCCTCCTGCGGGGTGGGGTCCGAAAAGGTGAGGAGATACGACGTCCTACGTCATAGGGGGCAGCGTGACCATAAGAGGGGCGGTGGGGCCGGTCAAGAGATCGCACACGAATGGCGTATCTGCCAGAGGTGCGACCAATGGCGATATGAAATTCGGCCGACGGCGTATCAAGACAGCTGCGAATTCTGGGTGGTTGGATTTTGATATGCCTGGAGGTGGGACGTGGGATGTCCGGCGAGCGTACGATGCGCCGCATGTCTCAGGAGTCCGGGAAGCGGCGCCGGCCCGAGCGGCGGGTGAGCGGCCAGGTCCAGCGCGAGGTCATGCAGTTGATTCTCGACCGCAAACTCCGGGCGGGCGCACCGCTGCCCACCGAGGTCGAGCTGATGGAGTCCCTGGGGGTCAGCCGCAACTCCGTCCGCGAGGCGCTCAAGGCGCTCCAGGCCCTCGACATCGTCGAGATCAGACACGGCTACGGGACGTACGTCGGACAGGCCTCGTTGACCCCGCTGGTTGACGGACTGACGTTCCGTACGCTCGCCCGGCACGACGGGGACGGAGCCGCGCTCGCCGAGATACTCCAGGTCAGGGAGGTGCTGGAGGACGGGATGATCCGCCGGGTCGCGGCCGTGCTGTCCGACGCGGAACTGGACCGGCTGGATTCGGTAGTCACCCGGATGGAGGAGGCGGGCCGCGCGGGCCGGCGCTTCCCCGAACTCGACCGCGAGTTCCACGAGGCGCTGTACGGCCCCCTCGGCAACGCCCTCGTACCGCAGCTGCTCGGCGCCTTCTGGACGGTGTTCCGCCGTGTCTCGGGCGCCCGGGGCTGGCACGACGACCCGGCACCGGAACTGACGGCCCGCCGGCACCGGGACATCGTCACGGCGTTGCGTGCCCATGACGTGGAGGGCGCGCAGCGGGCACTGGCGGTGCACTTCCGGGGGATCGAGGCGCGGGCGGCGCAGGAGTCGCGGGGGGTGGGGTGAGGGTGGGTGCGGCGTACGCGGGTACTGGGGACCGGCGCAGGTACATGAAAGGGGGCGCCGTCCTCTGTGCGGTGCCCCTTCACCCTCATATCGCGAGCCCCTTGGACGCCTGGCTCTTGACCGTGCCCTGGGAGCAGCCGAGCGTGTCGGTGACCTCTCCCTGGGAGAGGTGCTCCCAGTAGCGCAGGACCACCACCGCCTGCTGCTTGGGCGGCAGTTGGGCAAGCGCGCCGAGTAGCGCGCTGTGCTCGTCGGCCCAGGAGATGGCCCCGTCGTGGCCCGCCGTCTCGGGCGGTGCGTCGGTGAGCGACTCCCGTGCGCGCCGCTTGCGGAACCGGTCGCTGTTGCAACTGACCAGCATCCGACGGACGTACGCCTCCGGGTTGTCGCTGCGCGAGACCCGCCGCCAGGAGCGGTACGCCTTCGCCAGCGCCGTCTGCGTCAGGTCCTCGGCGTGATGGGCGTCGCCGGTCAGCAGATACGCGGTGCGCACCAGATGGGACCACCGCGCTCTGACGAAATCATGGAACTGGGCCTCTGGTTCGGCCTGCATCGAGCACCCTCTCGCCCACCAGACCACCGTTTCCCCGGAATCGGTTGCCCGGGGGACGGGGTCGGGTTCGAATGGATGGGTGGATGAGCCAGTGGCTGGTTTGTGGGACGAGCGGGCTCAAGGTGTACTGCGGCTGCCCTCCGGCCGCCTGATCAGGGGACGCGGCCTGCGCCGGCCCCTCGACCCGACGGCGCCTGTCCCCTCGTACGCCGTCTATCTCCTCGGTAGCCAACCCCCGCAAGTTCCCTGGGAGTTCCGCTGGCTCCCCTGGCCCGACTTCCGCCTTCCCAAGGACCACGTGGAGGCTCGCGCGGTCCTGGGCGAGGTGTGGGAACGGGCGGCGGGGGAGCGGGTGGAGGTCGCGTGCGGGGGTGGGCGGGGGCGTACGGGGACGGCCTTGGCGTGTCTTGCGGTGCTGGACGGGGTGCCGGCGGGGGAGGCGGTGGCGTTTGTGCGGGCGGGGTATGACCGGCGGGCGGTGGAGACGCCCTGGCAGCGGCGGTATGTGCGGCGGTTCGGGTGAGGCGGCGGGCCTGCCGGGCCAGTCGGTGGCCCGCCGCGTTTCACCGGCCGGTGGGGGTGACACCGAGGCCGAGGCAGTGCTTCCGGGTCAGTTGAGGGTTTCCGCGAGCAGCGCCGCCGTCTCCGCGATCAGCGCGTCGTCCCGTACCGCGTCCTGGTCGGGCATCGTGGAGAGCACGGACAGGACGACGGGGGCGCCGGTGTCGGTCCAGGCGATACCCACGTCGTTGGCGGTGCCGTAGGAGCCGGAGCCCGTCTTGTCGGCGAGGGTCCAGGTCGGTGGGAGACCCGCGCGGAAGCGTTTGCCGCTGGTGGTGTTGTTCAGCAGCCAGTGGGTGAGGAGTTCGCGGTCGCGCCGGTTCAGCGCGTCGCCGAGGACGAGGCGGGAATAGGTGCGGCCGATCGCTCGCGGGCTCGTCGTGTCCGTCTTCCGCCACGGCTCGGCCGAGTTGAGGTCGGTCTCCCAGCGGTCGAGGCGGGTCACCCGGTCGCCGAGGGAGCGGGCGAAGCGGGTGATCGCGGTGGGGCCGCCGAGTTCACGCAGGAGGAGGTTGCCCGCGCCGTTGTCGCTGTAGGTGATGGCCACCTCGGAGAGTTCGGCGACGGTCATGCCCTCGGCCAGGTGTTCCCTGGTCCGGTCGGAACCCGTCGCCGGGAGGTCGGCCTCCGTGTAATGGATACGGCGGGCCAGGAACTCGCCGCTCCGGTCGAGGTCGCGCAGGACGGCCGCGGACGCGAGCGTCTTGAACAGGGAGCACATCGGGAACAGTTCGTCGGCGCGGTGCCGGACGGTTCGCCGGGTGGCGAGGTGGTGGGCCAACACGCCTAAGCGCGCCCCGTACCGCTTCTCCAGCGCGCGCAGGCGTGCGGTGACGCTGGAGTCGTAGGAATCGGTGGAATCTGTGGAATCTGTGGAACGGGTCGAGTTGGCGGCGGCCGGGGTGGCCGTGGCGAGGAGTGTGGCGGCGGCTGTCGCGAGCACCGTGCGGCGAGGCGGCTCGAATCTCACGGTTCTGCTCTCTTTCGTTCGGGGTCCGTTGACGATCTCTGTCCGTTGACGATCTCTCCTGTGATCGACGCGGTGGGTCTTTCGTTGGTTGCCGGTTCGGCTAGCCTCGAAAGTCCCGGATGACAACGTTGTGGAGGCGAGCGTGTCGGCCAGTGCGGTGGTGATCGGTGCCGGAGTGTCAGGGCTCACCACGGCGGTGTGTCTGGCGGAGTCCGGGATGGATGTCCGGGTGGACGCCGATCAGTTCCCCGGGGCGACGACCTCGGCGGCCGCCGGCGCGATGTGGGATCCCTATCTGGCCGAGCCCCGCCACCTGGTCGAGCGCTGGAGCCGGGAGACCCTGTCGGCGCTGACCGCGCTGAGCACCGACGCGGACACCGGAATCCGGCTGGTGGAAGGTACCCAGGAGTCCAGAGTTCCCTGTGACATGCCGACTTGGGGCAGCCTGGTGGGCGCGCGTATGTGCGCACCGGACGAACTCCGGCAGGGGTTCGTGGCTGGGTGGCACTACCGCGCACCCCTCGTCGACATGCCCCGATACCTCGACCACCTCGTCCGACGGCTCGAACAGGCCGGCGGATCGATCCGACGGCACCGCTACGACACGCTTGAGCAAGCAATGCGGGAAGCGCCGGTCGTCGTCAACTGCTCGGGTGCCGGAGCCCGTTCACTGGCGGCCGACGCCTCGGTCGAGGCGGTGCGCGGCCAGCTGGTCGTGGTGGAGAACCCCGGAATCCGGTCCTTCTTCTGTGACGACACCCCGGGGGCCGAGGACCTCACCTACATCTATCCGCACGCCGACTGGCTGGTCCTGGGAGGAACAGCGGACCGGGGCAACTGGGAACGCCGGCCCGACGAGGCGGCGGCCCAGGAGATCATCCGCCGCTGTGCCGCCATCGAACCGTCGATCGCCGGAGCCCGGGTGATCGAACAGCGGGTGGGGCTGCGGCCGGTACGGAAGCAGGTCAGGCTTGAGCGGGAGCGATGCGGGGACACGGGCACGCTGCTGCTGCACAACTACGGTCATGGCGGAGCCGGGCTGACGCTGTCGTGGGGGTGCGCCCGCGAGATCGCGGAGCGGATCCGTACGGCGGTGGGATCTACCGGATCTACCGGACCTACTCCCTGATCTGCCACTGCCGGCGCTCCTCGACGTCTGCCTCCGCGCCTCGGCGAAAGAGATAGAGCCAGGTCCGGGCCGCGAGTGTGGCGGTCAGGGCGGTGGTCCACGGCCAGCTGGTGGCATCCGCCACCACCAGCGCCGCGCCGACCGCCGGCGAAGCCGCCGTGAGCACCATCAGCGCGAGTTCGGGCCGGGACCGCCGGAACCGGTGGGCTATCGAGAACTCGGAGTGCTCGTACCAGCCGATGGCGGCGCTGAGTACGACGGCCAGGATCATGGTCGACCACGGATCGCCGCTGGCTTGTGCGTAGGTGACGGGGAGCGAGATCAGGAAGGGGAACACACCGCCGTACTCGGACAGTACGTTTCCCCACTTCATGATCTTGCCGAACGCGTTCGAGCGGATCCGGGCCAGCTCGCCGGAGGCGCTCGCGTAGATGATCAGGGAGAGCACGGTGCTGAACGTCGCTCCGATGAGGAGCAGCCGTACGTCGTTGGGGAACCGGGACGACGAGAAGGCGAACCCCAGGAGGAAGGTGATCGCCGCGAGTATGGAGCCGGAGAAGGCTATGCCGGCCGCGGCCTCGCCGGACTGGAGGGTCGCGGGGTCGTCCTGCACGAACCGGGCGATCTCGAAGGCGGGTTTGCCGCCCAGGGTCACCAGCGCCGTCACGGCTTGGTCGGACGGTGTCAGGGACTCCGTGAGCTGCTCCCGTGCGTGGGCGGGCACCAGATGCCGTGCGTCGGGATCCACGTACTCGACTCGCGCCTTGTGCTGATAGTGGATGTGGAGAGCGCCGCTGCCGCCGGTGCTGCCGACGCGCATGACCCGGGTTCCTATGAAGCCACACGCCAGCAGGAGGCGGGTCACCGCCAGCTCCTCCGTCCTCGCCACGGCGGATATCAGAGGCGCCTCGCTCGATCTCCGGGGAAGCTCCTTCACCAACTCGGCCAGGAGCCGCGAGGCCACGCCCTGCCGACGCGCATCCGCCCGGACCGCGATCACCGACAGACGCGCGTGCCCCGCTGACGGCATCTCCGCGGCGATGCAGCCCACCAACTCGCCCTCGGACTCGGCCACTTGGACCAGGTCGCGGTCGATGGCATCGGCGAGGAGCGCTGCCGCCGACGGCATGGCCGCCGCTTCGAACGAATCGGTCAGCAGGGAGCGGAGCCGGGGCAGATCGGCAGGGCAGGCCGCCCGGGTGGACCATGCAGCCATGTCCGTCCGTTTCGTTCAGCTCAAGGTCAAGGCCAGGGTGCTGTAGACGGTCATGATGCATCACAACTGGCCGGTTTCGTCGGTAAGTTGTGGCCTGCCCTGCCGTGTGTTATGACGGCCTGCGCGCCCTGAATCGCAGCCCTCGGGCCTCCGGATGCCGGTCCACGGATACGTCCGTGAAGCCCGCCTTCGCCAGGCGGATCGGGAGTGTTGTCGGGTCGAGGGTGTTCATCGTGTCCCTGAAGTGCAGGACCCGGAACATGAAACTGGGGAGGCTGTCGCTGCCCGCGAAGGTGCCGCCCGGGCGCAGTACCCGGAAGGCCTCCGCGAAGATGCGGTCCTGGTGGGTGTCGGTGGGTACGTGGTGCAGCATCGTGAAGCAGACGACGGAGTCGTACGAGGTGTCGGGGAGCGGCAGTTCGGCCCCGTCGCCGTGCAGGACGCGGGCCCGGTCGCCCCAGCCGGCGGCCTCCAGCAGTCGGACGGTGTCCGCGTCGATCTCCACGGCGGTCAGACGCGGCACCTGTTCGACCAGGACGCGCAGATTCGCGCCGTATCCCGGCCCGATCTCCAGGAGGTCGTCGCCCAGTTCGACGTCGTGGAGGGCCCACGGGAGCAGACGGTCCCGTACGGCCAGGGCCCACTTCTCGGAGCTGCACAGGCGGCGGTGCATTCGGTTCATCGGCATACGTCGACGCTATGGAGGTGCCGGTGTGGCCGACAGGGCCTAGGCTGCCGTGCCATGTCGCGAGACGGACAGTCGGGGGATGGGCGGCAGTCGGGGGACGGACAGCGGTATGACGTCGGCCCCGGTACCGCGATATTCGTGGGGCACTTCGCTATGCCTCGCGGTACGGCGTTCACCACGCACTGGCATGGCTTTCATCAACTCGCCTGGTCCGCGCGGGGGTTGCTGCGGATCCGGAGCGAGCACGGGACCTGGCTGTTGCCGCCCTCGCTCGCCCTGTGGATTCCGGCCGGGGTGCGGCATGCCACGGAGTCGGTGGGGGATGTCGTCATGCGCAGTGCGTATGTCGATCCTGGGCAGAGTCGGCGGGTGGCGTGGGTGGAGCCGACTGTGGTCTCGGCCGGGCCTCTGCTGCGTGCCCTCATCGACCATCTGGCCCTCAACGGGCTTTCTGCGGACGCTCGTTCGCGGGCGGAGGCTGTGCTGCTCGATGTGCTGCATCCGGTGGCGGTGACGAGTATCGCGGTGACCGAGCCCAGGGATGGGCGTGCGCTTGCTGTCGCTCGTGCGTTGGCCGCCGATCCTGCGGATGGTCGGCCGTTGGCCGAGTGGGGGGTCGAAGTCGGTGCTGGGGCGCGGACGTTGGCTCGGTTGTTCGTTGCGGAGACCGGGTTGGCGTTTGGGCAGTGGCGGGAGCGGGTGCGGATGCAGGCGGCGATGCCGTTGCTGGAGCGGGGGTTGACTGTGGAGGTGGTGGCGGGGCGGGTGGGGTATGGGTCGGCGAGTTCGTTCGTGGCGGCGTTTCGGAGGATTACGGGGATTACGCCTCGGCAGTACTTTCCGGTGCGGGGGTGAGGGTCCATTGTTCTCGCCCCCGCCGCCCCTACCCGTTCCCATCCCCTGGGGGCTGCGCCCCCAGACCCCCCTCCGGCCCTGAACGGGCCTTGTCCTCAAACGCCGGACGGGCTGACTAACTCAGCCCGTCCGGCGTTTGAGGACAAGGGGGCTCGGGGGCGGAGCCCCCGAGGATGGGACGGGTAGACGCGACGTTCAGACATCCCGCCGGCCCACCACAACCACCCCGACCGCCACCGCCACCCCCGCCCACGCGCCGTACACGCACCACGCCTCCGTGACCGTCAATGGGTACTTGCCCAGGTCGTAGTCCCGGGCCGGGTTGAGGACCAGCCGGTAAAAGGCGGTCAGCGGCATGGCGTTGCCGGTCTCCGCGACCCAGCGGTACTGCTCCCCGCCGAAGAACTGCGGCACCAGGATCAGCAGGGCGATGACCGACACGACCGCG
This sequence comes from Streptomyces sp. GQFP, assembly GCF_021545335.1. GTDB lineage: Bacteria > Actinomycetota > Actinomycetes > Streptomycetales > Streptomycetaceae > Streptomyces. The sequence goes on from NZ_CP089312.1 coordinate 7,638,341, forward strand.
CCCGCCGCATGCCGGATCAGGGCGCCCACCGCCATGCCGATGACCGCGCACAGCGGCAGCAGCAGCGCGGACGCCGTCACCGCACGCAGCGCCCCCGGATCGGCGAGGGACATGCCGTGATGGTCGCGCAGGATCGCCTGTGTCACACCGAAGGAGCCGCCCGAGACGGCCGCGCCGAGGACGAGCGTCACCGCCCCGACGACGGTGACCTTGGCGGCGACGACCGCGCGGCGGGCGGGCACGGCCGCGAAGGTCGTCCGGATCAGCCCGCTGGTGTACTCGCCGAAGACCACGCTCGCCCCGAGCGCCGCCACGACGACCATCAACAGGGCCCACGCCGGGAACACATACGCGGTGATCAGCGGGTCGAAGACCATCTGCGGCAGTTCCGGCTTTCCGCCGGGCGGCGCCGGTGGCAGTTCCGGCTGGTCGGCGAGCCGGTCGGCGTTGACCCTGGCGGCGTTCACACAGATCCCGAGGGTGGTCAGCGCACCCGCCGCCAGCACCAGGGCGGTGGAGCGCAGCGACCAGAACTTGATCCACTCGGCGGCGAGCAGATGCCGGAAGCGGGCCGGGGGAGCGGCCGTGGCCGTGGCCGTGCCGGTGTCCCCGGCAGTGTCGGTGCTCATGGGGCGGCTCCCGCCGAGGTCGTGAACTCGACGCTGTCGGCGGTGAGTTCGATGAACGCCTCCTCCAGGGAGGCCACCTTCGGGCTCAGTTCGTGCAGCCGTACACGATGGGCGAAGGCCAGCTCGCCGATGCGTTCGGCGGGCAGACCGGTCACGGTGTACGAGCCGTCGGGCTCCGCCCGTACCGCCGCACCCTCCTCCGCCAGCAGCGACGGAAGGGCACCGGCGTCGGGCGTACGGAGGGACACGCGCTGTCCGGTCGCGCGGGCGGCGAAGTCCCCGAGGCTCTCCGCCGCGATCAGCCGACCCCGTCCGATGACGACGAGATCCTCGGCGGTCTGCTCCATCTCCCGCATGAGGTGGCTGGACACCAGCACCGTGCGCCCCTCGGCGGCCAGCCGCCGGAACAGCCCGCGCACCCACAACACCCCTTCCGGATCAAGCCCGTTGAGGGGTTCGTCGAAGAGCAGCACCGGGGGATCGCCGAGCAGTGCGGCCGCGATGCCCAGGCGCTGTTTCATCCCCAGCGAGAACCCGCCTATCCTGCGGCCCGCCGCCTCGGACAGGCCCACCTCCGCCAGGACCTCGGCCACCCGCCGTCGAGGCAGGCCGTTGCCCGTGGCCAGCATCGACAGGTGCGCGCGGGCGGTACGGCCGCCGTGCACGTCGTGGGCGTCCAGCAGTGCGCCGATGTGCCGCAGACCCCGTGCGCGCTCGGCGAACGGCCGGCCGTCGACGGTGACGGCACCGCCGGTGGGGGTGTTCAGCCCGAGCACCAGCCGCAGGGTCGTGGACTTCCCGGCGCCGTTCGGACCGAGAAAGCCCGTGACGTGCCCCGGACGGACGGTGAAGGAGAGATGATCGACGGCGGTGGTCGTCCCGTAACGCTTCGTCAGTTCTTCGACTTCAATCACGGCAACACCGTCCCGCCGCAGGACCTGTCCGGGCATCCGCCTGCGGCAGACACTCCAACTCGCCCGCTGTCAACCAGGGTTGTACGTCCCCGGGGCGATGCCCCACGCCAACAGCCGTCCTACGATCGGCACATGCCCGCCAACCCGCCGCCGCCCCTCCTCAAGAGCGTCCCGCCGGGTGTCTGGACGGCGTTCGCCTGGAGCGCGGGCACGGTGTTCACGTACCTCACGCGTGTCCGGCTGCCCGGCGAGATGGAACCCGATCACTGGCCCGCCATCCAGCTCTACCGCTGGGACGGTGTGGTGTTCCTCCTCGTGTCCACCGGCCTGGCGCTCACCGCCGCCGTCCTGCTGTCCCGTCGTCCGCTGACAGCCATAGGTCTGCTGCTGACGGCCGCCGTCGTCGAGACGACCACCCTGGCCGCGGTCGAGATTCCGCTCGCCCAGTTCCTCGCCGTGCAGACCGCCGTGTACTTCATCGCCGCCGGCCGCCCCCGCCGTACCGGAGTCATCGCCGTCTCCCTCTCGCTCGCGCTGCTCGTGGGCTACATGGCCGTACGGATCCTGTACGGCTGGGTCGTCGGCACCTCGGCCGAACTGGCCGTCGCCCTCATCACGTTGATCGCGTGGCTGCTCGGCGACGCCGCCCACCGCAGCCGTACGCACGCCGAACAGCTCGCCGCCCGTACCGCAGAGCAGGCCGTCACCGCCGAACGCCTGCGCATAGCAAGGGAGATGCACGACACGGTCGCCCACAGCATCGGCATCATCGCCCTCCAGGCGGGCGCGGCGGCCAGGGTCGCCGCGACCAGGCCCGAGGCCGCGCGCGAGGCGATGTCGGCGGTCGAGCACGAGGGGCGCGAGACCCTGGCGGGCCTGCGCCGCATGCTCGTCGCGCTACGGCACGCGGATCAGAACGTAGACCAACAAGACTCCCTCGCAGTCGGGTTGGCGGACGTCGAGCGGCTCGCCGCCGTGACGAGCGCCGCCGGGGTGCGCGTACACCTGCACTGGGCGGGCGAACGGCGCGAACTGCCCCCGGACGTCGACCTGTCGGCGTTCCGTATCGTGCAGGAGTCGGTGACCAACGTCGTACGGCATGCCGGTGCCCAGTCCTGCCGGGTCACCCTCGACTACCGCGCCGGCGACGCCCTCGCCATCGAGGTCACCGACGACGGGCGGGGCCGGGGGAGCGCCACCGACACCGGGTTCGGGCTGGCCGGGATGCGGGAGCGAGTCGCCCTGCTGGACGGGGAGTTCACGGCCGGGCGGCGTCCCGAGGGCGGGTTCCGGGTCGCCGCCCGGCTGCCCATCCCGCTCAGTGCGGTGGTCCAGTGACGACGTCGGCTGTCCGGGTGCTGCTCGTCGACGACCAGCAACTCATCCGTACGGCACTCAGCATGGTCATCGCCGACCTGCCGGACATCGACGTCGTGGGCGAGGCCGCCGACGGGGCGGAAGCGGTCGCTCTCGTCGCCCAACTCGCCCCGGACGTCGTGGTGATGGACCTGCGCATGCCGGGCATGGACGGCATCGAGGCGACCCGTCGCATCACCAGGGGGACGGGGGCACAAGGCACTCGCACCGGCACCCGGATCCTCGTCCTCACCACCTTCGACGACGACGATCACGTGTACGGGGCGCTGCGCGCGGGCGCGTCCGGGTTTCTGGTCAAGGACATGGCCCTGGACGACATCCTCGCCGCCATTCGGATCGTGGCCTCCGGAGACGCCCTGATCGCTCCCAGTGTCACACGTCGGCTGATCCAGGACTTCGCCGCCAATCCCCAACAGCAAGGCCAGCAAAGAGAGTTGACGGCTATCACCGACCGTGAGCGCGAGGTGCTCACGCTCGTCGGTCGAGGGCTGTCCAACACGGAGATCGCCGCCGAACTGTGCATCAGCGTGGCCACGGCGAAGACGTACATCACGCGTCTGCTCGCCAAGCTGGACGCCCGTGACCGCGTCCAGCTCGTGATCATCGCCTACGAGGCGGGCTTGGTGTCCGTGTCCGCCACCGAGCGCAGATAGGCACCGAGCCGGGCGATCGCCGACGGGTTGCGCGGGCTCTCGACGAGGTCCACGTAGTCGAGGACGAAGATGCGCTTGTGCTTGACCGCCGACACGTTCTTCAACGGGGCGTACGACAGCAGGAACTCGCGCTTCTGTTCCGCGCTGACGTCCCCGTAGTCGCAGATGACGATGACGTCGGGGTCGCGCTCGACCACCGTCTCCCAGCCGACCGTCGTCCAGGAGTCGTCGACGTCGTTCATGACGTTGACGCCACCGGCCTTGCTGATGACCTCCTCGGGGGCCGCGTACCGCCCGGAGGTGAAGGGCGAGTCCGTGCCGCTGTCGTAGAGGAACACCTTCGGACGCGCGCTCCCGGTCGGCGCCTTGGCCGCCACCGCCGCGACCTGCTTCCTGAAGTCCGCGATCAGGGTGGCCGCGCGCTGCTCGACGCCGAAGAGCTTTCCGAGGTTGGTGAGGTCGGTGTAGAGGGCGTCCAGCGGCGGCATGATCCCCCGCGAGGTCTTCGTACGGCCGTTGCGGCAGGACTCGGTGAGGACGTACGAGGGGATGCCGAGCTTCTTCAGCGTGTCCGGGGTGAAGCCGTTGTCGTCACGGAAGCCGTAGTTCCAGCCGGCGAAGACCCAGTCGCCGCGGACGTCCAGGACGTTCTCCTTGGTCAGCTGGTCCTTGGACAGCCACTTCACCTTTGCGTAGCCGTCCTTCCAGGGCACGCCGGTCAGATCGCCCTTGTCGTCGGGCATGGCGAACCCGGCCATCCGGTCCTCCAGACCGAGCGCGAACATCAGCTCGGTGATTCCGACGTCGTTCGTGACGACCCGCTCGGGCACCTTGTCGTACGTCACCTTCTGGCCGCAGTTGGTGAGGGTGACGGAGGACGGGGACGCTGTGGCCTTCGCCGAGGGCTTTTCGACCGTCGCGCCGCATCCGGCGGCGAGGAGGGAGCTGACCGCGAGCAGGGCAGCGGCGACAACTGGCTTGCGCATAAGGAGAGTTCCTTACAGGGAGGCGGTCCCTTACAGGGACGGCTTGGGAAGCAGATCGAAGAGCAGCTGCACCGCACCGGTCTCCGGATGCCGTACGGGATGGGCGCGGACCCCGAACACCTCGGCCAGCAGCGCCGGTTGGAGCACGTCGTGCGGCGGGCCCGACGCGACGAGGCGGCCCCCGGCGATGACGTACAGCAGATCGCAGTGGGCGGCGGCGAGGTTGAGGTCGTGCAGGGCGGCCAGGACGGTCAGGCCGCTCGTGCGGACCAGGGACAGGACGTCCAACTGGTGGGCGATGTCCAGGTGGTTGGTGGGTTCGTCGAGGACCAGGACCCGGGGCTGCTGGGCCAACGCCCGTGCGATGAGCACGCGTTGCTTCTCGCCGCCGGACAGGGCGAGGAACCCGCGGTCGGAGAGATGGGCGATGCCGGTCCGCTCCAGGGCGGCGCCGCAGATCTCCCGGTCCCCGGCCGCCGTACGCCCCTGATGCGGCAGCCGCCCCATCGCGACCACCTCCGCGACGGTGAAGTCGAACTCGGAGGACGACTCCTGGGGCAGCGCGGCCAGGACGCGGGCGGCGCCTCGGGGATCCATGCCATGGACGTCGTCCCCGTCCAGGCGAACCACACCCCCCGCCGGCCGCAGCGCCCGGTACACGCACCGCAACAGGGTCGACTTCCCGCTCCCGTTGGGCCCGACGAGCCCCACGAAGGCCCCGCTGTCCACGCGCATCGTGATGTCCTCGACGAGCCGGACCGCCCCCGCGTCGACCGACACACCCTCCACATCGAGCCGCATGCCGTCACCGCCCCCCGAACGCGTAGCCGCCGCGCCGCATCAGCAGCAGGAACGCCGGTACGCCGACCACGGCCGTGATCACCCCGACGGGCAGTTCGGCCGGGGCGAGCAGCAGCCGGGACAGTACGTCGGCCCACACCAGCAGTACGGCCCCGGCGAGCGGCGCGACCGCCAGCACCCGCCGGTGATCGGCGCCGACGAGCATCCGTACGACATGCGGGACCATCAGCCCGACGAAGCCGATGGCCCCGCTGACGGCGACGACCGTGCCGGTCACGGCAGCGGTGACGAGGAACAACTCCCGCCGGAGTCTGGTGGGTTGGACCCCGAGGGCGGCGGCGGTCTCGTCACCCATGGCGAGGGCGTTGAGCGACTCGGCGCGCCGGGCCAGCCACGCCCACCCGGCGAGGACGGTCACGGCGGCGATCGGCACCTGCGCCCAGGTCGCCCCGCCCAGACTCCCGAGCAGCCACATCATCGCGGACCTGGCCGCCTCACCCCGGGCGGCCCCGAACACCATCACGGTGGTCACGGCCTCGAAGCCGTACGCCAGTGCCGTACCGGTGAGGATCAGCCGCAGCGGCGTGAGCCCGTGCGTGGCGGAGCGAGCCACGGCGTAGACGAGGACCATGGCGGCGAGTGCGGAGACGAAGGCGGACACGGACAGCGCCCAGACCCCGAGCCCGGCGAAGGCCCCCAGTAGGATCACGGCGTTGGCCCCCACGGCCGCGCCGGACGAGATACCCAGCACGAACGGGTCGGCGAGCGCGTTGCGGACCATGGCCTGCACGGCCACCCCGACGGCCGCGAGCCCGGCGCCGACCACGGCGGCGAGCACCACCCGGGGCAGCCGCAACTCCCACACGATGGTGTACGCGGCGACGTCCTCGGCGCGGATGGTGCCGCCGGTGAGCCCGTCGCCGAGGAAGCGGAAGACCTGCCCCCAGCCGATGCCGGAGGCGCCGAGACCGACCCCGCACAGCAGGGAGAGGAGCAGGAGCAGTATCAGCCCAACGGCCAACGGCACGACGGGTATTCGGCGCACGGGCGGCGTCCTTCGCCTCGGCTCGCAGTCCGCGGCGAGCAGTCACATGGGCACGCGCACCTTGGGTGATCGGGCTCGCACGCCCACCTGCCGGGGGCGTGCATACCGTTGCGGGTCAGCGCCGGAGTCTCACCGGACTTCCCCCACGGGACGCGTCGGCGAGCGTAGCAAACGCGCCGGACCGGCCAATTCCCGCGGGTCCCCCTATGTCGTGTTCTCGTGGACCAGGCTTGCGGCCGGGCGGAAAATTTCTGGTGACCGAACGGAAACGGCCACAACCGTTCGAGTGGACCGACCGTCTCTGATGAGCGTGAAGATCCGAGCAGCTACACGACCGACCACGCGACCGACCACGCGACCGGCCACCCCGCAGCCGAGCGAGAACCCCGGACTGCGGCTCGACATCCAAGGCCTGCGGGCCGTGGCCGTGTCGCTCGTCGTCCTCGGCCATGCCGGGGTGCGCGGGTTCGCCGGTGGCTATGTCGGAGTCGACGTCTTCTTCGTCATCTCGGGCTTCCTCATCACCTCATTGCTGATACGCGAGTTGGCCACGAGCGAAGGCGGTGGTGGGGCATGGGGCGGGATATCGATCCGCCGTTTCTACGCCCGCCGCGCACTCCGCCTCCTCCCCGCGTCGACGCTAGTCGTCCTCGTCACCCTCGCCGGTTCCTGGCTGTTCCTGTCGAGGGTCCGCTTCGAGGAGTACGCCGGGGACGCGCTGAGCAGCGCGCTCTACGCGGTGAACCTCCGGTTGGCGGCGGGCGGCACGGACTACCTGGCGGAGGGGAGCCCGCCGTCCCCCTTCCAGCACTTCTGGTCGCTGGCGGTGGAGGAACAGTTCTACCTCCTCTGGCCGCTGCTCCTCCTGGTGAGTTGGCGGCTAGCGCGCCGGCGGCGCGGGCTGGTGGCGGTGCCGCTCGCGGTGCTGTGCCTGCTGTCGTTCGGGCTGAGCGTGACCGTGACGGAGAGCGCCCCGTCCTGGGCGTACTTCGGTTCGCACACCCGCTTCTGGGAACTGGGCGCAGGTGCGCTGCTGGCCCTGTCCGCCGACCAACTTCGCGGCCTGCCACCGAAGTTGGCGGCACCGATGACGTGGACGGGCCTGGCCTGCATCCTCGTGGCGGCGATCCTCTACGGCAACTCCACCCCGTTCCCCGGCTATTACGCACTCCTGCCGGTGCTGGGGTCGGTCCTGGTCCTGGCAGGAGGCTGCGCCCCGTCGCGCTGGGACTCCCAACTACTCCTCTCCAGGCGGCCGTTGGTATGGCTGGGCGGCCTGTCGTACGGCTGGTACCTGTGGCACTGGCCGCTGCTGCTGATCGGCCCCGTGGCGCTGGGCAGACTCCCGGAGACTACGAGTGTCTGGCTCGCTTTGCTGTTCTGCGCGATCGCCCTGCTGCTGGCCTGGGTGACCCTGCGCGTAGTGGAGAACCCGGTACGTTTCCACTCGGCGTTCCGGGGCCGCCCGGGGCGTGCGTTGCGGCTCGGGGCGGTGCTGTCGGCGGGGGCGGCGGTGATCGCGATGACGGCGTACGCGTTCCCGCCGCCGATCAACTCGGGTAAACCGGCAGTTGAGTTGAGGCAGGAGGTGGCGAAAGCACCGGACCCCCAACTACGCCTGCGCCAACTGCTGGAGGCACGGTCGAGTCGCCTGCCCAGCAACCTCTCCCCGCCCCTCACCGAGATCAAGTCGGCGCGGTCGGCGGTCTATCGGGACGGCTGCCATGTGGCGTACGACAGCACGAGCACCCCGCCGTGCGAGTACGGCGACCCGGCCTCCGACAAGGTCGTGGTCCTGTTCGGCGACTCCCATGCCGCCCAGTGGTTCCCGGCGCTCAACCGGCTTGCGCGGGAGCGTGGTTGGAAGCTGGTGTCGTGGACGAAGTCGTCGTGCAAGGCGGCGAAGGTGACTCTGCGGCGGTTCGACGGGCCGTATGCGGAGTGTGATGTCTGGCGGGCGCGGGCGATCGAGAGGATCGCTGCGCTGAGCCCCGACCTGGTGATTGTCTCGTCCTCGGACGCGGGCGACCCGCTCCACCCGGAACCCGACCCGGTCCAGCAGTGGACGAACGGCCTCCGTACGACGTACGAGGCGCTCGGTGTCTCGGGCGCGAAGGTCGTAGCGCTGCTGGACACTCCGTGGCCGAAGACGGATGCGGTGGACTGCGCGGCGCTGTACTCCCTCCGGCTGGACCGCTGTACGAACCGTCTGCCCGGGGCGATCAGGGACGGGGCCCGGAGGAGGGCGACGCTCGACGCGGCGAAGGTGTCGGGCACGGCGGTGATCGACCCCGTTCCGTGGCTGTGCACGGAGGGGGGTGACTGCCCTGTTCTGGTGGGCGACACGGTTGTGTACCGCGACGACAGCCATATCGCGGACGCGTATGCGGAGGCGGTCGCACCGGCCCTGGGCACCCGGCTGACCGAGGCGCTCGGCACCGGGTGAGCTCTTCGCCCCCGCCGCCCTTACCCGTCCCATCCCTGGGGGCTGCGCCCCCAGACCCCCCTTTCGGCCTGAACGGCCTCGTCCTCAAACGCCGGACGGGCTGAAAGACCAACCCCGGCCGGTGTTCGAAGACGAGGCCTGTTCAGCCCGCCTCTACCCGCCCACCCAGGCTGGCCATCTCCAGCCCGTCCGGCGTTTGAGGACGAGCGCGTTCAGCGCGACAGCGGGGGTCTGGGGGCGCAGCCCCCAGGGATGGGACGGGTAGGGGCGGCGGGGGCGAGGAACGGTATGCCCGGTGGTCCCGTACGGGTGAAGCTCCCGGGTTCAGGCTTGCGGGTCCCACTCCCGTTGGTTTAGTGAATGCTAAACTTGCGAAAGGGTTGAAGGTGGGAGAGCAGTGGGACGTCTACCTGACCGACGAGGTGGATCATTGGCTGAACGACCTGGAGAAGGCCGATCCGGCCTCGTACGTGCTCGTGAACCAGGCCATCTGGATCCTTGCCTGCCATGGGCCCGCCGAGGGACGTCCCCTGGTCGATCGGATCAAGGGATCGTCCCTCCACAACCTCAAGGAGTTACGCCCGGGTTCGGCCGGGCGGAGCGAGGTGCGGGTCCTGTTCATGTTCGACCCGTGGCGCTCCGCGATCCTTCTGGTGGCCGGAGACAAGTCCGGGAACTGGCACGCCTGGTACGACGAGGCGATCCCGTTGGCAGAGTTGCGGTACGCGGAGTACGTCGCCGACCGGAAGAAGGAGCTGGGGCAGTGAGCGGACATGTCAGGTGGTCGGCGAGTGGGCACCGTGAGCGGGCGGAGGAACTGGCGGGTGACCGGGACGCGTTCCTCGAAGGCGCCCAGCGCATGCTCGCCGAGGCGCGGGCCTGGCGACTCGTCGAGATGCGCCAGGAACGCGGCTTCACCCAGGCCCAGGTGGCAGAGCGGATGGGCGTCACCAAGGGACGCGTCTCGCAGATCGAGAGCGGTCAGGTCTCCGGTACGGATGTCGTGGCGCGGTACGTCGAGGCGCTGGGCGGCAGCCTGGTGATGGTCGCCGTGTTCGCGGATGGCGAGCTGCGCAAGGTCGGTTGAGCGATGCCGGACCCTTTGCGCCTGCGCCTAGGGAGCCGTCGTGTCTCCGTCCGCCGCCGAGGCGAAGTAGTACCCCGCCCCCAAGTCCGCCAGCAGCCCCGTCTCCACCGGCTCCCACCCCAACCCCTCCCGCGTCACCGCGCTCGACGCCGGCAGGTCGAGGGCGAAGAAGTTGCCCAGCCAGCCGAAGTGGTCCTGGGTCTCCTCGGCCGGTACCGACGTCACCGGCACCCCCAGCCCCCGCCCGATCGCCTCGGCGATCTCCCGCACCGGGACGCCCTGCTCGGCGACCGCGTGCAGGCGGGTCCCCGGCGGGGCCGACTCCAGGGCCAGTCGGAACAGGCGGGCCACGTCGAAGCGGTGGGCGGCGGCCCAACGGTTGGTGCCGTCGGCCGGGTAGGCCGAGACGCCCTTGGCGCGGGCTATGTCGATGAGGCGGGGTACGAAGCCGTGGTCCCCCTGGCCGTGTACGGACGGCGGCAGCCGTACGACCGATGCCCGCACCCCGCGCTCCGCGAGCCGCATCACCGCCGTCTCCGAGGCGAGCCGGTACATGTGGGACCTCGACGGGTCGCCCGGGTTGTCCTCCGTCGCCAGCACACCCGGCGAGAACGCCGTGCCGGAGCAGATGAGGAGGGGGCGGCCGGAGCCGGCCAGCGCCTCGCCCATCGTCTCCACGGCCCGCCGGTCGGTCCGCGCCGCCTCCGCCATGTCGCGGAAGTCATGGACGTACGCGGTGTGGATCACGCCCTCCGAGGCCGCCGCCCCGGCCCGCAGACTGTCGAGGTCGTCCAGGGTGCCTCGGTGTACCTCCGCCCCGGCTTCCTTCAGCGACGCTGCCGACTCCTCCGAGCGGGCCATCCCGACCACCTCGTGACCCGCGCCGAGCAACTCCCGTACGACGGCGGACCCGACGAACCCGCTCGCCCCGGTGACGAACACACGCATGGTGAACTCCCTCTCACTACCGGCCTCTTGGTGTTGGCCGGTGTGCTTTCAGCGTGCGTGTCGGGTCTCCTCCCGGTCCAAGACCTGTTCCGGAATGGGCAATGCGTATCAGGCATCACCTCAGGTCAGTCCTGGTGTGCGTGGTTCAGGTGGCCAACTCGCCCGATACGCTTGGCACATGACAGACCCCGATCTCGATCTGCGCCTCGTGCGGTACTTCGTCGTGGTCGCCGAGCAGCTGCACTTCGGTCGTGCCGCCGAGGTCCTGCGGATCGCCCAGCCCTCCCTCAGTCGGCAGATTCGGCGGCTGGAGAAGGAGTTGGGGGCTCGGCTGCTGGACAGGACTCCGCAGGGGAGTCGGCTCACCGAGGCCGGTGAGGTCTTTCTGCCGCATGCCAGGGCGTTGCTCCGGACGGCCACCCGGGCCGCCTCCCAGACCCGCGCCGCCGCCGAGCCCAGCCGGTTCGTCATCGGCTACACGTCGAATCTCATCGTCACCCCGGCCGTACGGGAGCTGCGCCACCGGTATCCCGACGCCGACGTACGGGCCGTGCACCTCGACTGGAACGAACCCCGCACAGCGCTCTTCGACCACCGGGTCGACGTCGTGATCGCCCGACTCCCGCTCTCCACCGACGAGTTGGAGGTGACCGTCCTCTATGAAGAGCCCCGGGTCCTGGTCGTTCCGCTCGATCACCGTCTCGTCGGGAAGGAGTCCGTCACCCTCGACGACATCGCCGACGAACCCCTGCCCCGGGTGAGCGAGGACGCGGCCTGGAACGCCTTCTGGCGTATCGATCCGCGTCCGGACGGCAGCCGGGCGCCGGAGGGGCCGCTCGTCCGGGCGCTGGAGGACAAGTTCGAACTCATCGCCGCCGGGCAGGCCGTGGCCATCGTCCGGGGGGTACGGGCGCGGGCCGGCTGCGGCCAGACCTCACCACCGTTCCCCTGCACGGCATCGAACCGAGCCATGTCGTCCTCGCCACCCGCGTGGACGACCGCAGCCGTCTGCTCGCCGCCTTCCGGAAGGTGGCGCGGGCCCTGCTGACGGGCAGCACCGGTACCGCCTGAACTCAGCGGCCGCTCCAGCTGAACTGGTTGCTCCCGCGGCTGAAAACGCGCGCCCAGCAGGACGATTCCCAGTTGAGCATGCTCATTTCAAGCCGTTGTTTTGGCCTTCACATGACAAGGTGAGGCACGCGGTGCCACGCTGCTTGCCGAAGTTCACCATTTCTTCATGTACTTCACTCACCCCCCACCTCCTTCCACCCGCCTGCCGTGCAGCGCTCCGGACCGGCCACATCCATGTCGGTCCGCCCCCACCTCGGCCCCCACCACGGGCCGACCGCCGCAGAAGGAGAACACGTTGCCCCGGCGACTTCGCACCACCCTCCGGCGCAGACGCGCCACCGCCCTCGCGCTGACCGCCATCGGGACCCTGCTCGCCATGGGAGCCCCCGTCGGCACCGCGACCGCGGCCCCGGCCGACCCGGGCCCCGCCCCGGCGAAGATCACCGCCGAGCCTCGCGCGGGAGCCGCCGCCGTGCCCCTGACGGCGACCCGGCGCGCCTCGCTGATCAAGAGCGCGCAGACCACGGCCGGCACCACGGCCCGTCAACTCGCCCTCGGCGCGCAGGAGAAGCTCGTCGTCAAGGACGTCGTCCAGGACGCCGACGGCACCGTCCACACCCGCTACGAGCGCACCTACGCCGGTCTGCCCGTCCTCGGCGGCGACCTGGTCGTCCACCTGAAGGCCAACCGCACCACCGTTTCCAAGGCGAGCGGCGCGACCCTTGCCCTGCCGTCCCTCGCCCCGAAGCTCTCAGCCGCCAACGCCACCGGCAAGGCCCTCGCGGCGGCGAAGGGCGCCGAGGTCACCGGCGCCGAGGCCGAGCGCGCGGCCCGCCTCGTCGTCTGGGCCGGTGCCACCAAGCCCGTCCTGGCCTGGGAGACGCTGGTCGAGGGCGTCCAGCCCGACGGCACGCCCAGCGAACTGCAGGTCGTCACCGACGCCAGCACCGGCAAGCAGCTCCTCGCCGCCGAGAAGGTGCACACCGGCGAAGGCACCGGCCAGTACGTCGGCCCGGTCGCCGTCGGCAGCACGCTCTCGGGATCGACGTACCAGCTCAGCGACCCCGACCGCGCCGGGCAGAAGACGTACGACCTGAACCAGGGCACCTCCGGCACCGGCACGCTCTTCACCGACGACAACGATGTCTGGGGCGACGGTCTGCCGTCCAACCGCCAGACCGCCGGTGTCGACGTGGCCTTCGGCGCGGCAGCCACCTGGGACTACTACAAGGACGTGTACGGCCGTAACGGCATCCGCAACGACGGTGTCGCCGCCTACAGCCGGGCCCACTACGGGAACAACTACGTCAACGCCTTCTGGCAGGACAGCTGCTTCTGCATGACGTACGGCGACGGCTCGGGCAACACGCACCCGCTGACCGCCCTCGACGTGGCCGCCCACGAGATGAGCCACGGCGTCACCGCCGCCACCGCCAACCTGACCTACTCGGGCGAGTCCGGCGGTCTCAACGAGGCGACGTCCGACATCTTCGCCGCGGCCGTCGAGTTCCACTCGGACCTCGCCGCCGATCCCGGCGACTACCTCGTCGGCGAGAAGATCGACATCAACGGCGACGGCACGCCGCTGCGTTACATGGACAAGCCCTCCAAGGACGGCGCCTCGCGCGACAGTTGGAGCTCCACCCTGGGCAGCGTCGACGTCCACTACTCCTCGGGCCCGGCGAACCACTTCTTCTACCTGCTCTCCGAGGGCAGCGGCGCCAAGACCGTCAACGGCGTCGCCTACGACAGCCCGACCTACGACGGTCAGGCCGTCACCGGCATCGGCATCGAGAACGCCGCCGCCATCTGGTACCGGGCGCTGACGACGTACATGACGTCGTCGACCAACTACGCGGGCGCCCGCACCGCCACCCTCCAGGCGGCCGGTGACCTGTTCGGCGCCTACAGCCCCACCTACCTCGCCGTCGCCGACGCCTGGGCCGCCATCAACGTCGGCGGCCGGATAGCCCTCGGCGTCAACGTCGCCCCGGTCGCCGACCAGGCCAGCGGCATCGGCCAGGCGGTCAGCCTCCAGGTGGACGCCTTCACCACCAACTCCGGTTCGGGGCTGACCTACGAGGCCACCGGCCTGCCCGACGGCCTCACCCTCAGCGCGAGCGGCCTGATCTCCGGGACGCCGACCACCCTCGGCACCGGCGATGTCACCCTCACGGTCACCGATGACACGGGCTCGTCCGTCACGGACACCTTCAGCTGGCGGATCGCGTACATCTACGCCAGCACCACCCGCGTCGACATCCCCGACGTCGGTGCCGCCGTGGAGTCCCCGATCACCATCGAGGGCCGCGAGGGCAACGCCTCCGCCACCGCCTCGGTCTACGTCAACATCGTCCACACCTACCGCGGTGACCTGACCGTCGACCTGGTCGGCCCCAACGGCACCGTCTACTCACTCCTCAACCGGAGTGGCGGCGGCGCCGACAACGTCGACCAGACCTTCACGATCGACGCCTCGGCCCAGCCCCTCAACGGCACGTGGACGCTCCGCGTGCAGGACCGGGCGGCGATCGACGTCGGCTACATCCAGCGGTGGCAGCTCACTCCCTGACCCCACCGAGAAACTCGGTCCAGGCAAGCGCGTCAATGAGCAGTACGGGCCCGTCCGAGACCTTGCTGTCTCGGACGGGCACGATGCCGATGACTCCGTCGGCTACTTCGAGGCAGCTTCCGCCGTTGTCGTCGCTGTAGGTGCTCTTACGCCAACGGGCGGAGCTGATGAAGTCGTACGCGACCTCGACGCAGTTGCCGCCCTCGCCGTTGCTGTAGCTGCTCTTGTGCCAGCGGGCGTTGCTCAGGTCGAACTCGCGCATCGTCTGTAGTCCTCAGCCGCCGACTCGATCAGGGCGAGGGACGCCTCCGGCGACAGTGCGGCGCCCCTGAGCAGATCGTATGCGCGCTGTGCTCGCTTCACCACCGCTGGATCGTCGAGCAGGCCACCCGTAAACGCCGTCTCTGTATAGAGCGTTGGTGGCGCGTCCTCGAACTCCATGAGCCGCAGATCACCAGTCATGACTGCGTATGCCCCAGCCGAGTACGGCAGTACCTGTACCAGCACCGTTCGCTCCCGCATGAGCGCCGCGATGTGCTCCAGTTGCTCGGCCATGGCCGCCGGCCCGCCGACAGGCGTACACAGGGTGTTCTCGTGCAGGATCGTCCAATACTCGGGCCTTGTAGCGTCCTTGAGGATGCGCGCGCGTTCCAGTCGGGCTCCGACCTTCTCGGCCACGTAGTCGTCCGTGACGAACGGGTTGGCCGCGAGCGTGACCGCCTGCGCGTACGCGGCCGTCTGTAGCAGCCCCGGGATCACCGTCGGGGCGAACTCACAGATCTTCGTCGCCGTCCGCTCAAGCTCCACAACCTCCGCGAAGTAATCCGCGTAGCGTTTGTCGTCGATGAGCTTGCGCCAGGTACGCTCGAAAAAACCTGCGGTTTGTAGGACGTCGTCAATCCGCATCGCGACATCCAGCTGCGGCTTACGAATGGCCTGCTCGAACTGTCCGATGTAACCACCCGAGACGAAGACCATCGCCCCCAACTCCACTTGCGTTAACCCCGCCTCCTCCCGTCGCCGCTTCAACTCGGCCCCGAAGAACTCCCAAGCAGCCTGCCGCTGTGAACCATTGGCCATAACCGAACCGAACCCCCTTCAACTGCACCGTCGTTGCTGCGCCCAGAGCCTTCCGAGTGTAGGCACAACACGTCACCGTAGAAGTGCGAAGAGTGAAACTCGATTAGCAAGGGGAGCACGGTGACGGCACGTCAGACGGCACGCTCGACGGACTGCGTCGAAGAAGCGGAGGAAACTGTGAAGGAATTGCGGACGGCGTTGGAAAGCGCCGGGATTACCTTGCCGACGCTCCGATTGGACGCGGCGAGTGTCGCCCGGGAAGTACCCCGTCCGCTCATCGAATTGGGGCGCTGCAGCGTCGAGACGGCGGCCCGGATCGCGGCGGCCCTGCGATGAACGACGTGCGGGCGAAATCGGGGAATCCGGGGAAGCCGGGGCGGCCGGACATCGGCTCGTACGTCATGGACACCCGCACCGGGAAGGTGGGCCTGGTCATGGGGCACGAGGGCCCCTATGTCCAGCTGAGATCGTACGGCGGCGGCAGGGAGTGGGACGCGGCCCCGGACGGCCTGCGGCCGGCGACCCCGGCGGAACGCCTGAGCGCGGCCACGGCGTACGCCAACGCACGCAGCCGCGGTGAGGTTCCTTGAGGGGGTTGGTGGGGCGGGGTCAGTTCAGTGAGTTGACCTCGGCATGCCTACCGGCCGGGCCCAGGTGGTCCAGGAGGTGCTGGATGTCCTTGGGGTCCGAGGTGACGATCAGGGCAGAGGTGTCCGCCGCCAGTACCGCGACGGCGCCGTCGACCGGGTCCGATGTACCGGCCCGCCCGAGCAGTTCTCCGACCCGCCGGGCCAGAGTGTGATTCAGGTCCTGGACATCGCATCCGTTGAGGACACGGGCGACCTGGGCCTGGCGGGCGCCGTCCCGCCACACCTGCGCCACGACCGGTGCGGGCGCTAACGGCACGCCTCCAGCAGTGAGGTAGGAGCGATGGGCTCGCCAGAATGTGGGGTCGTTCCGCTCGGCGGCGATCAGGGCTCCGGCGTCGTACACCACGGACTTCAGGATGCTCATGCGGCACCTCGTGACTGCTCGTCCGACGAGGCGGGGTGGGTGACGCGCTCCATGAAGTCGTCCACCCACGCCTGCTGCTCCGGCGTCGGGGGAGGCACATGGGCCATGGCCTCCTCCGCCGCCGCGAGACCCGCCTCGATCTTCGCCGCGCGCTCCGCCGCGCGCGACAGCCAGGCCGAGACGCTCAGCCCGTCCCGTTCGGCGGCCGATCTGACGGCTTCGAGTGTCTCGCTGGGGATGGTGATGGTGACGCGCTCAAGGCTCATACTGAAAGTCTTACTGGTCGTGGAGGTCCCGCGCCAGCTGAATCCACCCCGTTCACCGGTAAGAAGGACGGCACCGCCAGAGGTTGCCGTTCCGTACGCGACAATGACCCCATGAGCCTGTTCCGTGACGACGGTGTCGTGCTGCGCACCCAGAAGCTGGGTGAGGCCGACCGGATCATCACGCTGCTCACACGCGGTCACGGGCGCGTACGGACCGTGGCCCGGGGGGTACGCCGGACCAAGTCCAAGTTCGGGGCCCGGCTCGAACCCTTCTCCCATGTCGACGTGCAGTTCTTCTCGCGGGGGAGTGAGCTGGTCGGGCGCGGGCTGCCGCTGTGCACACAGAGCGAGACCATCGCTCCGTACGGTGGCGGCATCGTCACCGACTACGCCCGCTACACCGCCGGTACGGCCATGCTGGAGACGGCGGAGCGGTTCACGGACCACGAGGGCGAGCCCGCCGTACAGCAGTATCTGCTGCTCGTCGGCGCCCTGCGCACCCTCGCCCGCGCCGAGCACGAGCCCCATCTCATCCTCGACGCGTTCCTGCTGCGCTCCCTCGCCGTCAACGGCTACGCGCCCACCTTCAGTGACTGCGCGCGCTGCGGCATGGCGGGCCCGAACCGGTTCTTCTCGGTGTCCGCCGGGGGCTCCGTCTGCGTCGACTGCCGGGTGGCCGGCAGCGTCGTACCCTCTCCCCAGGCCCTCGAACTGCTCGGCGCGCTGCTGACGGGCGACTGGGAGACCGCGGACGCGTGCGAACCGCGCTATGTCCGGGAGGGCAGCGGACTGGTGTCCGCCTACCTGCACTGGCACCTGGAGCGCGGCCTGCGCTCCCTGCGCTACGTAGAGAAGAACTAGAAGCAAGCACTGAGGGAGACGAGAAGCACATGGCCGTACGCGGGATCCTGGGGCGCCAGCGCCGCGAGTACAAGACGCCGGAACCGCACCCCTCCGGCGCCACCGCGCCGAAGCTCCCCGGCGAGCTCGTACCGAACCATGTGGCGTGCGTCATGGACGGCAACGGACGGTGGGCCAAGGAGCGCGGGCTGCCGCGTACGGAAGGGCACAAGGTCGGTGAGGGCGTCGTCCTCGATGTCCTCAAGGGTTGCCTGGAACTCGGCGTCAGGAATCTCTCCCTCTACGCCTTCTCCACCGAGAACTGGAAGCGGTCCCCGGAAGAGGTCCGCTTCCTCATGAACTTCAACCGTGACGTCATCCGGCGGCGACGGGACGAAATGGACGAACTCGGTATCCGGATCCGGTGGGTCGGGCGGATGCCCAAGATGTGGAAGTCCGTCGTACAGGAACTCCAGATCGCCCAGGAGCAGACCAAGAACAACGACGCCATGACGCTCTACTTCTGCGTCAATTACGGCGGTCGCGCCGAACTCGCCGACGCCGCGAAGGCGATGGCCCGCGATGTCGCCGCCGGCAAGCTCGACCCGGAGAAGGTCTCCGAGAAGACCGTCCAGAAGTACCTCTACTACCCGGACATGCCGGACGTGGATCTGTTTCTCCGGCCGAGTGGCGAGCAGCGCACCTCCAACTACCTGATCTGGCAGTCGAGTTATGCCGAAATGGTGTTCCAGGATGTCCTGTGGCCCGACTTCGACCGGCGTGACCTC
Organism: Streptomyces sp. GQFP; assembly: GCF_021545335.1. Lineage (GTDB taxonomy): Bacteria > Actinomycetota > Actinomycetes > Streptomycetales > Streptomycetaceae > Streptomyces. The sequence continues at coordinate 7,656,858 of NZ_CP089312.1, forward strand.
TGGCGCGCCTGCGTCGAATTCGCCTCCCGCGACCGGCGGTTCGGCGGCGCGGTCCCGAATGAGCAACTCCTGGAAATGGAACGGGACATGAGGGGCAACGCGGAGGCATAGTGTCTCGTGATCCGGTTCGTGTCACCTGAAGCGGCGCGAGGGCATCGTGCGAAACCCTTCACCTGGACCGTGACGACCGGATGGAGCCGCACGCCTGACCGCTGAGCGGACCAGGCGTGCGGCTGGGCACTGCTCGCGGTCAGGATTCGGTGTCGAACGCGGTGCGCAGGGCGGCGGTGGCCTGGTCGACGGCCACCCTCGCGGCGTTGGTCTTGCTCAGGGCGTCGAGCATGACGTAGTCGTGGGTGATGCCCGCGTTGCGGATGGTGGTGACGTCGTTGCCGGCGGCGCGCAGTTTGGCCGCATAGGCCTCGCCCTCGTCACGCAGGACGTCCGCCTCACCGGTGACGACCAGCGCCTTCGGGAGCCCCTTGAGCTGGTCGAGGCTCGCCCGCAGCGGGGAGGCGAGGATGTCGTTGCGGACCTTGGGGTCCGGGGCGTAGGAGTCCCAGAAGAACTGCATGTTGTCGCGGGTGAGGAAGAAGCCGTTCGCGAACTGCTTGTACGAGGGTGTGTCGAACTTCGCGTCGGTGACGGGGTAGAAGAGGACCTGCTGGCGCAGTGCGGGGCCGCCGCGCTGCTTGGCCATCAGCGTGACGGCCGCGGACATGTTGCCGCCGACGCTGTCACCGGCGACCGCGAGCCGCTCCCCGTCGACGCCGATCTCGTCCCCGTGCTGGGACACCCACCGCGTCGCGGCATAGGCCTGCTCGATGGCGATCGGGAAGCGGGCCTCGGGCGAGCGGCTGTAGTTGACGAACACCACGGCCGCGTGGGCGCCGTTCGCGATCTGCCGCACCAGGCGGTCATGGGTGTCGGCGTCGCCCAGGACCCAGCCCCCGCCGTGGAGGTACATCACCGCGGGGAGCTTCCCCTTGGCCCCCTCGGGCCGGACGATCCGGATGGACACCTCGCCCGTGGGACCGACGGGCAGGGTGCGCTCGGAGATGTCCGCGGGGAGCTTGTCGACCGGTCCGGACTGCGCGTCCTCCAGGATCTTGCGGGCTTCGGCGGCGGAGAGGTCGCGGAAGGGCGGGAGGCCGACGGTGGCGTCGAGGAACGCCTGAGCGTCCTTCTCGAGCACCACGGCGTTCTTCCCGGCCGCGTCGGACGCGGACCGCTCGGGTTTGGACGACGTGGTCGCGAACCCGTTGACGGCTAACGCGAGGGCCGAGCACAGGGTCAGGGGGAGAACCACGCCGATCGCTGCCTTGCGGCGCGTGAAGGGCTTGCGGGAGTGGGAGGACATGCGGCTGCTCCTTGGCGTCGTCGACGTTGTCGTCGTCAGGACACGGGAAGAGTAGCCCGCCACTTAATCGCTCACAAGTAACTCTCGCAATATTAGATCGTGCACGATCATGTTGGGGAAGCGAGTGGCACCCGGCGCCGGAAACGCGCCGGGTGCCACTGTCGTTACCCGTGGGGGGTGGCTCAGCTGGTCGTGACCGCCGTGTCGTCGATCACGAAGCTCGTCTGGAGCGAGGAGTCCTCGACGCCCGTGAACTTCAGGGCGACCGTGGTCCCCGCGTAGGCCGACAGGCTCAGCGACTTCGCGACATACCCGCTGGCCGCGTTGAGGTTGGAGTAGGTGGCCAGGGTTGTCGAACCGGCCGTCACCGTCAGCTTGTCGTACTGCGTGCTGGTGGTGGTCTCGGCCGTGTCGATGTGGATGTAGAACGTGAACGTCGTGCCCGTGCAGCCGCTCGGGATCGTCACCGACTGGGAGAGCGTGTCGGTGTGCGTCGAGCCGTAGCCGTCGAGCCAGGCCTTGTAGGAGCCGGTACGCGCCGCCTGGCTGCTGGAGCTGGTGATGACACCGCTGGTCGCGGTCCATGTGGTGTTGCCGGACTCGAAGCCCTGGTTGCCCAGCAGCTGCGCCGAGGTGCAGGAGCCGCCGCCGGTCGCGCTGACCGTCCAGGTGAAGGACGCCGTACCGGTCGCACCCGTGCTGTCGGTCACCGTGACCACGCTGCTGTACGTGCCTGCCGTGGTCGGGGTGCCGGAAATGACACCCGTGGAGCTGCTGATCGACAGGCCCGTCGGCAGGCCGGTGGCCGCGTACGTCAGCGAGCCGGAGTTCGTGCTGCTCGCCGTGATCGACAGGCTCACCGCAGTGCCCACCGTCGAGGACTGGCTGCCCGGGTTGGTGACCGTCACGCCGGTCGTCGGCACGGTGATGTGGGAGCCGACGTTGACGCCTGCGAAGGCGTTGCCGACACCCGCGTACTGCGCGGAGCTGCTGCCGTAGAGGTCCGCGGCGGCGTTCAGCGCGGCGGTGCGCGCCTGGGCGTACGTCGTGCTGGACGTCATGTACGTCGTCAGCGCCCGGTACCAGATCTGCAGCGCGGCGGCCCGGCCGATGCCCGCGACGGCGACACCGTCGGAGGTCGGGCTGTTGTAGGTGACGCCGTTGATGGTCTTGGAGCCGCTGCCCTCGGAGAGCAGGTAGAACATGTGGTTCGCCGGGCCCGAGGAGTAGTGGACGTCCACGTTGCCGATGCCGGAGTACCAACTGTCGTAGGAGGAGCCGTCCTTGTCGGGCTCGTCCATGTAACGCAGCGGCGTACCGTCGCCGTTGATGTCGACTTCCTCGCCGACCAGGTAGTCGCCGACGTCGGACGAGTTGGCCGCGTAGAACTCGACGCCAGTGCCGAAGATATCGGAGGTCGCCTCGTTCAACCCGCCTGATTCACCGGAGTAGTTGAGGTTCGCGGTGTTGGAGGTCACACCGTGCGTCATCTCGTGCCCGGCGATGTCGAGCGAGGTGAGCGCCTTCGTGCCGCCGTCACCGTCGCCGTACGTCATGCAGAAACAGTCGTCGTCCCAGAAGGCGTTGACGTACGCCGTGCTGTAGTGGACGCGCGAGTAGGCGGCCACGCCGTCGTTCTTGATGCCGCTCCGGCTGAAGGTGTTCTTGTAGAAGTCCCACGTGGTCTGCGCGCCGAAGTGCGCGTCCACGCCCGCGGTTTGGGTGTTGGACCCGGAGCCCGTGCCCCACACGTCGTCCGAGTCGGTCATCAACGTGCCGGTGCCGGACGTGCCGTTGTTGAGGTTGTACGTCTTCGCGGCACCGCGCGTGGTGTCGTTCAGCTGGTACGTCGAACCGGACAGCGTGGTCCCGATGGTGACCGTGCCGCTGTACTGGCTGTTGCCGGTGCCGGTCTTGACGTCCTCGAACTGGTACAGCTCCGCGCCGGTCGTGGCGTCCGTGATGACGTGCAGCCGGCTCGGGGTGCCGTCGTGCTGGAGACCGGTGACCACGGTCTCCCAGGCGAGGGTGGGGGTGCCCTGCCCGGCCCAGATCACCTTGCGCGCGCTGTCGGCGGCGGGCTTGGCGGCGGCACCCTCTTTGGACGATGCAGCCTCGACGTGTTCCGCGGCGGCCTTGAGGGCCTTCGTCTCGGCGGCGCTCTTGGCCACCTCCGCCGTGGTCGAGGCGACCTTGATGGCGCGCTTGGTGTTGAAGGTCGTACCGACCGTGCCGGTGCTGCCCGCAGGGGTGTGCACGACGAGGTCGCCGCCGAGGACCGGCAGACCGGCGTACGTGCGCTCGTAGCGGGTGTGGAGGGTGCCGTCGGTGTCCTTGGCGACGTCCTTGACGACCAGCTTCTCCTGGGCGCCGAGGCCCAGGGCCCCGGCGGTCCGCGTCACCTTCTGCTCGGCGCTCCTGATCAGCGCGGTGCGCTGGGCGGGCGTGAGGTCCGCGGCCAGGGCGCCGGCGCGCAGGGGACTGGGGGCCGCGGGCGCGGGCTTGGCGGCGGCCGGGACCGTCTGGACACCGACGGCCAGCAGGGTCGCGGTGGCGAGCAGGGCGCCTGCGGCGGTGGCCTTGCGGGAGCGGAGGGCCTGGGTGCGGCCGGATCTGTGGGGGGTGTTGCTGGACGTTCGTCTCACTCGAAACTCCTCCTGCGACGGCCGCGCCTTCAACGGCCGGAAACAGAACCGGGCGGACGGGGGTGTGCTGCCCGGGATGAGCTGAGCAGTGCGGGATGTGTGCCTGAGACGTGGGGGACGGCTGCCGGAAGAGTGGCAGTGTTGAGGAGTTCATGTCATCAAAAGTTAAGAGGTCAAGGGTTATCCCTCTGCGCGCGACAGGAACCCTCTAGGGCGCTTTCAGGCCTCTGTACGGGGCAGCAGCAGGGGAGTTGCGAGGATCAGGACGCCCGCGGCCCCGATGGCGGCGAGGGGCGTGGTGAGGGCCGCCAGCAGTCCCCACAGCGCGGTGAGCGCGGCGACGGTCAGCTTGCTGGAGACCGACCAGGCGGAGAGGGTACGGGCGACCCGGTCCGCCGGTGTGTGCTGGAGCCGGTAGGTGGCGTACACCGGGTTGAAGACGCCCATGCAGGCGATCAGCCCGAACTGCACGCCCATCACGAGGACGAGCCCGGTCGTGCCGCTGTGCAGGAACACCATCCCGACCGGCCAGCACACGCGCAGTGTCCCGAAGGTGAGCATGATCCGGCGCTGCCCGTACCGCGCCACGAGCGGCCGTGACAGCCGTGACCCGACGAGACCGCCGAGGCAGGGCACGGCGAAGGCGAGCGCGTACTGCCAGGGCGCGAAGCCGAGGTCGCCGAGCATGAGGACGGCGACCAGAGGCGCGGTCGCCATGATCAGCCCGCTGACCAGCACGGTGTTGAGGAACAGGGCCCGCAGTGCGGGATCGGCCAGAATGAACCGCCACCCGTCGAGCAGATCCCCGACCCGCAGCCCCGCCTTGCGCACCCCCTCGGGACGGGGCTCGTCCCCACCCATCGCCCGGATACCGACCGCCGACAACAGGAAACTCGCCGCGTTCGCCACCACCGTGGTCACCGGCCCGAGCAGCCCTATGGCGGCTCCGCCGAGCGGCGGCCCGAGCACACTCGCCGTCCACATCGTGGACTCGAACCGCCCATTGGCGACAAGGAGTTGGGAGGGCGGCAGCAACCCTTTGAGACAGGCCCCGCTGGCAGCGGTGAAGGTGATGTCGGCAGCGGCGACAACGACAGCCACGATCACGAGCTGCCCGAAGGACAGCACCCCGAGCGCGTAGGCAACGGGCACGGTGAGCAACGCCCCACACCGCACCAGATCCATCGCGACCATCACGGGCCGCTTCCGCCGAAACTCCACCCAGGGCCCGAGCGGCACAGCCACCAGAGCCCCGACAGCCACCCCAACAGCAGCCAACAACGACACCTGGGCGGGCCCGACATGCAACACGAGCACAGCGATCAGGGGGAAGGCGTCAAAGGCCACCCAGGTCCCGAAAAGACTGGTGGCGTAGGCCCCCCAAAGCCATCGAAACGGCATTCCTAGAGAGACGGTGCCAGGTCGCGCCCCGCTTTTAGGGGCGCGGGGAACTGCGCGACCAGCCACAACGCTCCCGCAGACGAAGTACCGACCGAAACCTACTTCTGCGCAGCCGCAGAGCACTCCACACAGGTCCCGAAGATCTCCACCGTATGAGCCACGTTCACATATCCGTGCTCCACAGCGATCGCCTCCGCCCACTTCTCCACAGCGGGCCCCTCCACCTCCACAGCCTTGCCGCACACACGGCAGACCAGGTGGTGATGGTGCTCGCCGGTCGAGCAGCGGCGGTACACCGACTCCCCGTCCGACGTCCGCAGGACATCCACCTCACCCGCGTCCGCCAGGGACTGCAACGTGCGGTAGACGGTCGTCAGACCGACCGAGTCGCCCTTGTGCTTGAGCATGTCGTGGAGTTCCTGGGCACTGCGGAACTCGTCGACCTCGTCCAGCGCCGCCGCCACAGCGGCACGCTGGCGGGTGGATCGTCCCTTAACGGGCGGGCCGGCCGTCGTCACCGTTGTTCTCCTTACGTCCGCGCTTGCCGGGCCATTGTGCCAGCCCGGACTGTGCGCGGTCAGACGCCCGCCTTGCCGGCGGCCTCCCTGCTGGCCGGAATCACACACTCCGCCGGGTCCCCGGCCGACTGCGAGGCGGCCGCGGCACGGGCCCGGCGCCGGGCCAGGGGTGTCGCGAGCGCGGTCAGCGCGATGAACGCGCCGATGGTCAGCAGCACAATTGTCGCGCCGGGCGGCACGTCCTGGTAGTACGAGGTCACCGTCCCGCCGATCGTCACGGACACCCCGATCGCGACGGCGACGGCGAAGGTCGCCGCGAAGCTCCGGGTGAGCTGCTGGGCGGCGGCCACGGGAACCACCATCAGGGCGCTGACCAGCAGCAACCCGACAACACGCATGGCGACGGTCACGGTGACGGCCGCCGTGATCGCGGTAAGGAGGTTGAGAGCCCTGACCGGCAGCCCGGTCACCCGGGCGAACTCCTCGTCCTGGCTGACCGCGAAGAGCTGCCGTCGCAGCCCGATGGTGACCAACACCACGAGGGCCGCGAGGACACAGATCGCGGTCACGTCGGACTCGCTGACCGTGGACAGGGACCCGAAGAGATACGAGGTCAGGTTGGCGTTGGAGCCCGTCGGCGCGAGGTTGATGAACATCACGCCGCCGGCCATACCGCCGTAGAACAGCATCGCGAGGGCGATGTCGCCGCGTGTCCTGCCGTACCAGCGGATGAGTTCCATCATCACGGCGCCGACGACGGAGACGCCCGTCGCCATCCACACCGGTGAGGTGTTCAGCAGGAAGCCGAGGCCGACGCCGGTCATCGCGACATGGCCGATGCCGTCGCCCATGAGCGCCTGGCGGCGCTGGACGAGGTAGATGCCGATGGCGGGGGCCGTGATGCCGACGAGGACCGCGGCCAGCAGCGCCCGCTGCATGAAGGCGTAGTCGAGGAATTCCATCAGCTCAGCAGTCCCGTCCGGATCGGTTCGGCGTCGTGAGCCGCGTGCGGGTGTACGTGGTCGTGACCGGGCAGCGCGTGCTGTCCGACGGCCTGCGGGGGCGGCCCGTCGTGCAGCACGCACCCGTCGCGCAGTACGACGGCCCGGTCGATCAGCGGCTCCAGCGGCCCGAGTTCGTGCAGCACGAGCAGCACCGTCGCACCCTGCGCCACCTGCTCCCTGAGCGTCCGCGCCAGCACCTCCTGGCTCGCCAGGTCGACGCCCGCCATCGGCTCGTCCATGATCAGCAGCTCGGGTTCGGCGGCGAGGGCACGGGCGATCAGTACGCGCTGGTGCTGGCCGCCGGAGAGCGCGTCCACCGAGTCCTTCGCGCGGTCCGCGAGGCCGACGAGCGCGATGGCCCGCTGGACGGCCGCGTGATCGGCCTTGCGCAGCATCCCGAAGCGGGCACGGGAGAGCCGCCCCGAGGCGACGATCTCGGTGATCGTCGCGGGCACGCCTCCGGCAGCGGTCGTCCGCTGCGGTACGTAACCCACGCGCCGCCAGTCCGTGAAGCGGCGCCGGGGGACGCCGAACAGCTCGATCTCGCCCTCGCTGACCGGCACTTGGCCGATGATCGTGCGGATCGCGGTCGACTTGCCGGAGCCGTTGGCGCCGAGCAGCGCGACGACCTCACCGCGACCCACGGTGAGGTCGATGCCCCGCAGAACCGGGCGCGAGCCCAGCTCGGCGCGTACGCCGCGCAGGGAAATGACGGGCTCGCCCATGCCTGCATCCTCCGTAACGATCATCACTTACCGCTTACTTGGCGCCCAGAGCCGTCTGGAGGGCCTTGAGGTTGGCCTCCATGACCGCGATGTAGTCGTCGCCCCGGGACTTCTCCGTGATGCCCTCCAGCGGATCGAGGACGTCCGTCTTGAGGTTCGCGTCCTCGGCGAGGGTCTTCGCGGTCTTGTCGGAGACCAGTGTCTCGTAGAAGACGGTCGTCACTCCGTCCGCCTTCGCCTCCTGCTGGAGCTCCTTCATCCGCGCGGCACTCGGCTCGCTCTCCGGGTCGACCCCGGCGATGGCCTCCTGGGTCAGGCCGTAGCGCTCGGCGAGGTAGCCGAAGGCCGCGTGGTTGGTGAAGAACACCTTCGACGCGGTGTTCTTCAGACCGTCCTCGAACGAGGTGTCGAGCGAGGTCAGCTTGGCGGTCAACGCCTTGGTGTTCAGCTTGTATTCCGCCGCGTTGGTCGGATCGGCCTTCTGGAAGGCGGCGGACACCCCGTCGGCGATCTCGGCGTACTTCACCGGGTCGAGCCAGACGTGCGGGTCGAGAGCGGACGCGTCCTCGTCGGAGTGTGCTTCCTCACCCTCGTGGCTGTGCTCGGTGCTGCCGTGGTCCTCAAGGGTGGTGAGGGTCGCCGCGTCGATCTTCGTCTTCGCCTCGGACTGCGACACCGCCTCGTCGACGGCGGGCTGGAGGCCCTTGAGATACAGGACCGCGTCGGCCTCCTGGAGCTGCGCGGTCTGCTTGGCGCTGATCTCCAGGTCGTGCGGCTCCTGGCCGGGCTCGGTCAGCGTGCTGATGGAGACATGCCTGCCGCCTATCTGCTCGGCCAGGTACTGCATCGGATAGAACGACGCCACGACGTCGAGCTGCCCGGTGACGTTCCGGTCGGAAGCGCTCGAATCCGAGGAGCAGGCGGACAGGGCGCCGAGGCCGAGCGCGGTGGCCGCCGCGATCGCGGTGCCCGATATGACTCGTCGTACGTTCATGACAGTCATTTTCAATGATTCTGGAAACGATTGTCAACAAGCGGGCAAAAGGGCAGGCCCGGAGTGCCCTCAAGGGCTCTGGCCGGAACCGATTTGATTGGGGGGCGGCCCCCGCCGGTAACCTGAAGCATTCGCGCCGTCCGTTCGTAATGAAGAGAGCATCGTGGCCGCCGACAAGATCGACACCATCGTCAGCCTGAGCAAGCGCCGTGGCTTCGTTTTCCCCTGCAGTGAGATCTACGGCGGCCAGCGCGCCGCCTGGGACTACGGACCACTGGGTGTCGAGCTGAAGGAGAACCTCAAGCGCCAGTGGTGGCGCTACATGGTGACGTCGCGCGAGGACGTCGTCGGCATCGACTCGTCCGTCATCCTGGCCCCCGAGGTCTGGGTGGCCTCCGGCCACGTCGCCACCTTCTCCGACCCGCTCACCGAGTGCACCTCCTGTCACAAGCGCTACCGCGCCGACCACCTGGAGGAGGCGTACGAGGCCAAGCACGGCCGTACGCCCGCCAACGGCCTCGCCGACATCAACTGCCCCAACTGCGGCAACAAGGGCCAGTTCACCGAGCCCAAGCAGTTCTCGGGTCTGTTGTCGACGCACCTCGGCCCGACCCAGGACTCGGGCTCGGTCGCGTACCTGCGCCCGGAGACCGCCCAGGGCATCTTCACCAACTTCTCCCAGGTGCAGACCACTTCGCGCCGCAAGCCGCCGTTCGGCATCGCCCAGATGGGCAAGTCGTTCCGCAACGAGATCACGCCCGGCAACTTCATCTTCCGTACCCGTGAGTTCGAGCAGATGGAGATGGAGTTCTTCGTCAAGCCGGGCGAGGACGAGAAGTGGCAGGAGTACTGGATGGGGGAGCGCTGGAACTGGTACACCGGCCTCGGTCTCCGCGAGGAGAACATGCGCTGGTACGACCACCCGGCGGAGAAGCTCTCGCACTACTCGAAGCGCACCGCGGACATCGAGTACCGCTTCCAGTTCGGCGGCAACGAGTGGGGTGAGCTGGAGGGCGTCGCCAACCGCACGGACTTCGACCTGTCGGCCCACGCGAAGGCCTCCGGCCAGGACCTGTCGTACTTCGACCAGGAGGCCCAGGAGCGCTGGACGCCGTACGTCATCGAGCCGGCGGCCGGTGTCGGCCGCGCGATGCTGGCGTTCCTGCTCGACGCGTACGTCGAGGACGAGGCGCCGAACGCCAAGGGCAAGATGGAGAAGCGGACGGTGCTGCGGCTGGACCCGCGCTTGGCGCCGGTCAAGGTCGCGGTGCTGCCGCTGTCGCGTAACCCGGAGCTGTCGCCGAAGGCGAAGGGTCTCGCTTCCGCGCTGCGTCAGAACTGGAACATCGAGTTCGACGACGCGGGGGCCATTGGTCGGCGTTACCGGCGTCAGGACGAGATCGGTACGCCGTTCTGTGTGACGGTGGACTTTGACACGTTGGATGACAACGCGGTGACTGTTCGTGAGCGGGACACCATGAAGCAGGAACGCGTGTCGCTGGACCAGATCGAGGGTTACTTGGCTCAGCGGCTTATTGGCTGTTAGTAGCCGCGGGCCGGTGGGGGCTGGTCGCGCAGTTCCCCGCGCCCCTTTGGGGCGCTCCAGATACCCCGGATTCGTTACGGGCGTAACAGACGTAACGAAACCGGGGTTTCGCCCATCCGGGACACTTGGGGCTCCGAAGGACAGGTCATACGCGGCTCGCAGGGTGCGGGCGGCGCTGACCTCTCGGGGGCACCATGCGTAAGCAAGCAGTGATCGGCGTTGCCACGATGGCTCTGGCGATCGGGGTGGTCGGGTGTGAGGCCGCGGACGAGGCGGCCTCGTCGTCCAACGTCGGTGTTCAGTCCGCCGGAGTGAGCGGGCAGGCAACGGGCGGGCGGCTCAACGCCGTTGGGCTCACCGCCGACCAGCGGCTCGTCACCTTCCGGGTCGACCGGCCCGGGCGGGCCGTGCCGCTCGGCAAGGTGAACGGGCTGCACGGTGACACCCGGCTCATCGGTATCGACTACCGCGTCCAGAACAACAAGCTGTACGGCGTCGGCGACCGGGGTGGCATCTACACCGTCCGGGAGATCGGCGCCAAGGCGACCAAGGTCTCCCAGCTGAGCGTTCCGTTGCAGGGGAGCAGCTTCGGCGTCGACTTCAACCCCGCCGCCAACCGGCTCCGGGTCATCAGCGACACCGGCCAGAACCTCCGCCACAACATCGACGACCCGGCGGGCGCACCGGCCGCCGGTACGACGGCGACGGACGGCGTCCTGACCAACCCGCCGGTCCCGCCCGCGACTTCGGGTGCGACGGCGACGGGCGTCACGGCGGCCGCGTACACGAACAACGACCTGGACGCGACGACGGCCACCACCCTGTTCGACGTCGACACCGTCAACGACCAGGTCTCGATCCAGTCCCCGGCGAACGCCGGCAACCTCGCCCCCACGGGCAAGCTGGGCGTCGACGCGGCTCCGGCGGGCGCCGGCTTCGACATCTACAGCTCCAACCGCTCCGGCACGAACACCGGCTACGCGGTCCTGCGCGTGGGCGGCGCCCAGCGCCTCTACCAGGTGAACCTGCTCAACGGCTCGGTGCAGCGCGCGGGTACGTTCGACGCCGACCGCCCGGTGGTGGACCTGGCGCTGCCGCTGCGGCAGGGCTGAACGCCGTAAGTGGTCGTGCAAGTGGTCCTCTTGAGGGGCCGGTCATTGGACCTGTAGGTCCGGCCCCACCGGCGGCAGGCTGGCCCCCATGAGCATCGCTTTTCTGCTGACCACGCTGGTCGTGGTCGTCACGCCCGGTACCGGTGTCGTCTACACGCTTGCCGCCGGGCTGTCGCGGGGGCGGCGGGCCAGTGTCGTCGCGGCCTTCGCCTGCACGCTCGGGTGCGTGCCGCACATGTTGGCCACGGTGACCGGGGTCGCCGCGCTGCTGCACACCAGCGCGACCGCCTTCCAGATCCTCAAGTACGCCGGTGTGGCCTACCTGTTGTACATGGCGTGGGCCACGCTCCGGGAGAAGGGGACGATCGCCGTCACGGAGGAGACGGCACCCCGGTCCACCTGGCGGGTGATCGTCCGGGGCGTGCTGATCAACTTCCTCAACCCGAAACTGACCGTCTTCTTCTTCGCGTTCCTGCCCCAGTTCGTGAGCCCCGACGACCCCGACTCGGTCGTCACGATGCTCGTCCTGGGCGGGGTCTTCATGCTGGTCACGTTCGTGGTCTTCGCGGCGTACGGCATCCTCGCCGCCTCCGTACGCAGCCAGGTCATGGCACGGCCGCGCGTGATGACCTGGCTGCGGCGGGCCTTCGCGGGGTCGTTCCTCGTGCTGGGGGCGAAGTTGGCGACGACGAGTGCGTGAGCGGGGGCGCGAAACGGCGTTCAGCCCGCCGTCGGGTCCACCGTCGCCTGGTGTTCCTCGGCGAGGTGTTCCTCCGCCTTCAGCCAGGGGAGGAACTGGACCTTCTTCCGCCAGCCGCAGGTGTCGCAGCTCATGACGCGATGTGCTCCGGTTCGCTGGACGTGGACGACGTGTTCCCGCCCGTGCTGGTCCCAGCGGCTCACCTTGCTCGTGTTGATCTGCAACATGACCTCTCCGGCGTCCAAGGTGCGTGCAGGTGTGAGTGTGCAGCAAGAGCAACATCAACGGGGGGCGACTGTGTGAAGAGTTGACAGGATCCGGATAGGTCAGGCTTCGGCCCCGGGGGCGATCAGGCCTGTCTCGTAGGCGAGTACGACCGCCTGGACCCGGTCGCGCAGCTCCAGTTTGGAGAGGATGCGGCCCACGTGCGTCTTGACCGTGGTCGGGCTCAGGAACAGCCGTTCCGCCAGCTCGGCGTTGCTCAGGCCCGTCGCCAGCAGCCGCAGGACCTCCAGTTCACGGGGTGTCAGCCCCGACAGGTCGGCGTGCCGGGCCGTGGTCTGTGAGGGCGCCTCGCGATGGGCGAAGCGTTCGATGAGGCGGCGGGTGATCGCCGGCGCGAGCAGGGCGTCGCCGGACTGCACCAGGCGTACGGCGGCCACCAGATGCTCGGGGGTCACGTCCTTGAGGAGGAAACCACAGGCGCCGGCGGTGAGGGCCGCGTAGACGTAGTGGTCGAGGTCGTAGGTGGTGAGGATCACGACGCGGGTTCTCGCCGCCTCCGGGGCGTCGTCTGCGAGGATCCGCCGGGTCGCCTCGATGCCGTCCATGCCCGGCATCCGGATGTCCATCAGGACGACATCGGGCCGGGTCCGGCGTACGGCCGCCACCGCCTCCGCCCCGTCGGCCGCCTCGGCGGTCACCTCGATGCCGTCGGCGGCCAGGATCATCCCGAACCCCGTACGCACCAGGGCCTGGTCGTCGGCGATGACCGCTCGGAGGGGTGGCGGCGGTGGCAGTGGTGACTGGTTGTGGGTCATGGTGTCCGCCACGGGACTGTGGCTCTGATGCGGTAGCCGCCGGCGAGGGTCGGGCCGGCGATCAGCTCGCCGCCGTAGACCGCCAGGCGTTCGCGCAGGCCGATCAGACCTCGACCGGTTCCCCCGGTGCCCCCGGTGCCGCTGTTCTCGCCTTCCGGCGGTGGGGAGTTGAGGGTGGTGGGGCTCGTGTTGGCTACCTCTATCTGTAGGCAGTCGTCCGTCCAGCCGATCACGACGGAGGCATCGGCGCCCGGCGCGTGCTTGATCGTGTTGGTCAGCGCCTCCTGCACCACGCGGTACGCCGTCAGGTCCACCCCGGGCGGCAACGGGTCCGGCGGCAGCGTCACCGCCACGGACACCGGAGTCCCGGCGCCCCGCACCCGTTCCGTCAGCGCGTCGAGCCGGTCCAGGCCGGGCTGCGGCTCCAGACCGTCGGCGGGGGTGTCGTGGAGGCCGCCGGTGTCCGGGGCGGCCAACAGGCCCATCACATGCCGGAGTTCGGCCATCGCGGCCCTGCCCCCGGCCTCGACCGCGAGCAACGCCTCCTTCGACCGTTCGGGCGCCGCGTCCATCACCTTGCGTGCCGCCCCGGCCTGGATCACCATCACGCTCACATTGTGGGTCACCACATCGTGCAACTCGGCGGCGATCCGCGCCCGTTCCTCCGCGACAGCCCGCCGCATCGCCTCCTCCTGCGCCCGCTCCAACCGCGCGAACCGGTCCCGGCCCGCCGCCAGCCGCCGCTGGCCGAACCGGACGGTCACGGCCAGTACCCCGGCGACCAGCAGCACGACCCCGGGACTCGACCAGCCCGGCAGAATCGGCTCCGCCCGCTGGAACGCGACCCCGGCCAGGACCGCGCCGACGACCAGCGCGGCCAGGGCGCCCGCCCGGTAACGGCTGTGCGCGACCGCGCTGTAGGCGCCGATGACGCAGGTCAGCACCGTGATCCAGGAGGCGCGGTCGCCGGTGGCCAGCCCCGCGGCCAGCACCACCCCGAACACGGCCAGCGGATACCGGCGCCGGGCCAGCAGCGGCAGCGCCGACAGGACGACCAGGGGCCAGGGCGCGACGGAGCCCTCGTCGTCCGTCGGCAGGATCGGCGGACGGGGAGGCGGTTGCGGGAACTCCGGGGGCTGCGGGACCACCGGCGCGGTCTCGGCTCCGGTTCCGTACCCGTACTCGGTCTTCGGGAAGAAGCGCACCGGGCCGTCGCCGGGATAGCGCGCCGCGACGATCAGTGCGACGACGGTCAGTACGACCGCCAGCGCCAGGTCGGCGCGTACCGCCCGCCGTGACAGCGGAGCGGGTTTCGGCTCCGGCCGCAGCGCGTCCCACAGTTGCCGACGCCAATCACGCCAATCACGCCAACGACGCCAATGCCGGGCGCGCCGGTACTCCGTCTCCGTCGGCGTTTCCATCGGCTCATTGTGGGGGCGGGTCGCCCCGCCCCGCGTCCCTCCGTACCGAACAGATCAACAAGCCGTTCCTCAGGCGTACTTCGCAGGGATGACCCCACGGCCGGGTCCTCCGCGGGGAGGGCCGGACGTCGGTGTCGCGGCCGACGCGCGGTGACAGCGCCCGCCCCTACGGTCGCCGAGTCCGGCAAGTTCTCCCTCGCACATCTTCAACAAACCGTAGGGGCAGGCGAGTTCATGACCCAGGTGATCCAACTCGACGGCGTGGCAAAGCGCTACGACAGCGCGGGCAGGCCCGCGCTCGGGCCGCTCACGCTCTCCGTGGAACAGGGCGAGGCCCTCGCCGTGACCGGCCCCTCCGGCAGCGGCAAGTCCACCCTGCTGAACCTTGTCGCGGGCCTGGACCGGGCGACCGAGGGCAGTGTGACCGTGGCCGACCGACGGCTCGACGACCTGACCGAGCACGCGTTGGCCCGGTTCCGCCGCGAACAGATCGGCATGGTCTTCCAGTTCTTCAACCTCCTCGACGACCTCACCGTCACCGACAACATCCAGCTCCCCGCCCAACTGCGGGGAACCGCACGGCGCGAGACCGCCGCCCGCGCCGGGGAACTCATGGAGGTGCTCGGCATCCAGAAGCACGCCCGCGCCTATCCGGGCCGGCTCTCCGGCGGTGAACGCCAGCGGGTCGCGGTCGCCCGCGCACTGGTCAACCGCCCCGCGCTGCTGCTCGCCGACGAACCGACCGGCGCCCTCGACACCGCGTCCGGCCAGGACGTACGGGAGCTGCTGGTCGAGCTGCACCGGGGCGGGCAGACCATCGTGCTGGTCACCCACGACCTGGCGCTCGCCGAGTCGTGCGCGAGCCGCACGATCCAGCTGGTCGACGGTCATCTGGCCCTGGACACGCGGGCGGAGGCCGTCCGATGATCCGCCGGCTCCGTTCGATCGGCTTCGGGGGCGGTGCGCTCGGCCGGGTCGTACGGTCGGGGGTGGGCCGGCGGCGCGTACAGACCGTGGTGATCGCCGTGGCCACGATGATGGCCGTGGCGTCGGCGGTGGTCGCCGGATCGCTCGTCGTCGCCGCGAACCGGCCCTTCGACCACGCCTTCGCGCAGCAGCACGGCGCGCATCTGACCGTCCAGTTCGATCCGGCCAAGGCGACCGAGGCGCAGATCGAGGCGACCGGGGAGCTGGAGGGCGTCACCGCGACGGCCGGGCCCTACCCGGCCACTACGATCCAGCCGGTGGACTCGGCGAACGGACACCTGCCGACGCTGACCCTCGTCGGACGGTCCGCGCCAGGGGCCGACGTGGACGAGCTGGACCTCAAGTCCGGCCGGTGGGCGGCGAAGCCGGGCGAGATCGTGCTGAACGCGGAGTTCGACGGCCCCAACCTCGGCCTCGGCTCCACGCTCAGGGCCACGGACGCCGCCGACAGCCCGACCCTGACGATCGTCGGCTTCGCCGTCTCGGTCAGCAGAACCGCCGACGTGTGGACGACCCCCGCCCAGGCCAGGGCACTGGCGTCGGCGGACACCCCGCTCACGAGCCAGGTGCTCTACCGCTTCGACGCGGCCGGTACGGACAAACAAGTGATCGCCGGCCGTCAGCGGATCACCGCGGCCGTACCGTCCGGCGCGCTGCTCAGCAGCCGGTCGTACCTGGAGACCAAGCGGGACGCGGACCAGGGCGCGGCGCCGACCATCCCCTTCCTCGTCGCCTTCGGCATCCTCGGCATCGTCATGTCGGTGATCATCGTCTCCAGCGTGACCAGCGGCGCGGTCGGATCGAGCCTGCGCAGGATCGGCATCCTCAAGGCCGTCGGCTTCACCCCGCGCGAGGTCGTACGCGCCTATGTGGCCCAGGCGTTGATCCCGGCGGCCGTCGGGATCGGGCTGGGCGTCGTCCTCGGCAACCTGCTCGCTGTACCGCTCCTCGACGACACCGAGCAGGCGTACGGCACCGCCAGCCTGAGCGTCGCCTGGTGGGTGGACGTCGTGGTGGCGGGCGGCGCGCTGCTGGTCGTCGGGGTCGCCGCGCTGATCCCCGCCCTGCGCGCCGGGCGGCTGCGTACGGTCGAGGCCATCGCGGTGGGCAGGGCGCCCCGCACCGGACGCGGCCAGTGGGCCCACCGGGCGGCGGGACGGCTGCCGCTGCCGCGCGCGGTGACGTACGGCCTCGCGAGCCCCTTCGCACACCCGGTCCGCACGGTCGCGATGCTGCTCGCGGTGACCTTCGGCACGGTCGCGGCGACCTTCGCGGTGGGCCTGACCGCGTCCCTGACGGCGGTCAGCGCGGCGGCCGACCCGGAGGAGCGCGCCGAGGTCACCGTGTTCGCCGGCGGTGGCGTCGGGCCGTCGGCCGGCCCCGGCGGCACCCGCCGTACGGAGAACGAGACACCCGAGGCCCCGGCCGCCGACCCGGCCGCCATACGCGCGGCCGTCGAGGCACAGACAGGCACCGCCTCCTACTACGCCATGACGAAGAACGACGCCTCGGTGGCCGGGATCACCGGCGCGGTCCCGGCCAGCCTCTACCAGGGAGACACCCGGACCGGCAGCTACGAGATGCTCTCCGGACACTGGCTCGACGGCGCGGGTCAGGTGGTAGTGGGCTCCGGCTACCTGAAACGAACAGGCACCCGGATCGGCGATTCGCTGCGGATGACCTACGAGGGACACACCCGCACCCTGCGGATCGTCGGCGAGGCCTTCGACACGTCGGACGGCGGGCTCCAACTCCACGCGAACATCGCCGACTTCCCCGGAACCGAGCCCCGGATGTTCCTCGTAGAGGTGAAACCGGGCGTCTCTCCCGGCGAGTACGCCCAGAAGCTGGCCGAGGCCGTCCGGCCCCTGGGCGGCGACGCGATGGCCAACGCCTCCTCCGGACAGGACAACTTCGTGATCATCCTGCAGTCCATGGCGGCCCTGCTCACCCTGATGCTGGTCTCCGTGGCCGGCATGGGCGTCCTCAACTCGGTGGTCCTGGACACCCGGGAGCGAGTCCACGACCTGGGCGTCTGCAAGGCCCTCGGCATGACCCCACGCCAGACGATCACCCTCGTACTGGCCTCGGTGACCGCCATAGGCATCCTGGGCGGCCTGATCGGCGTACCCACAGGCTTCGCCCTGCACGGCATGGTCCTCCCCCTGATGGGCCACGCGGCAGGCACGGAACTACCACCGTCGATCCTGGACGTGTACGACCTCTGGCAACTGGCCCTACTGGGCCTGGCAGGCATCACGATCGCCCTGCTCGGCGCACTACTCCCGGCGGGCTGGGCGGCGAGGTCACGCACGGCGACGGCGCTGCGGACGGAGTAAGGAAGAAGGGGCCGGGAGCCGCCCCGAAGGGGCGCTCCCGCCAGGGGCGCGGGGAACTGCGCGACCAGCCACAACGCACCCGCACCCAACACCCAACCGCCTGACCCGAGCTCTGAGTACTGACCGCTCAGCCAATCACCCGAGGCAGCCGCAGGCTGAGCAGAGTCGTCAACACAATGCCCCCCAACTGCACCACCAGCGTCGTCACCAACGCATCCCCCATCCCCATCCCCGGAGACAGCGAGAGAAACAACGTCCCCAACGTCGCCACCCCCAACGCCAGAGCCGACTGCTGAGTCGTGATCATGACCCCGCTCCCCACCCCGGCCCGCGCAGGCTCGATCTCCGACAGGATGATCCGGAACAGCACAGGCAACTGCAGCGCCTGCCCAGCCCCCGCAACCGCCGCGCCCGGCAACAACTCCACCAGCCCCAGATCCGGCCAGGACCGCCACACCGCGACGGCGATGAGACCCACCCCCACCCCCTGGATCAGCCCACCGGCCGTCACGACCCGCGTGCCGTACCGGCTGACCAGCCGCGGCCCCGCGAGGGCCACGCAGAAGAACGTCACCGCCATCGGCGCCAGCGCCAACCCCGCCTGCACAGGCCCCAGCTCCGCACCCCGCTGCAGAGCCACCGCGATCACGAACATGAACCCGCTGAAGCCGATCGAGAACGGCACGATCATCACCAGACCCCGCCGCAACGAGGTCAGCGCGAAGAGGGTCGGCGGCACGAGCGGCGTACGCCCCTTGCGGTCCGCGCCGCGCTCGACCGCGTAGAACGCCGCCGCCGCGAACGGGAACGCGGCCAGCGACAGCCACGTCCACAGCGGCCACCCCGCCGCCCGGCCCTCGGTGAGCGGTGCGAGCAGCGTGATCAGGGACACCGCGAGGAGGAACGTGCCGGGCACGTCCACCGGCTCGGGGTGCTGCGAGCGGGTCTCCGGGACGGCCCGGGCGGCCAGGACCAGGCCGAGCAGCACCACGGGTACGTTCACCAGGAACACCGCGCGCCAGCCGGTACCGGCGATGTCGGCGGCGACGAGTACGCCGCCCAGGATCTGGCCCGCCACCATCGAGAGCCCGGCTGTGGCGCCGTACAGACCCATGGCCCTGGCCCGACGCGGGCCCGCCGTCGCCGACTGGATCGTCGCGAGCACCTGCGGCAGCATCGCCGCCGACGCCGCGCCCTGCGCGATCCGGGCCGCCACCAGGGTCCAGGCGGTCGGCGCGAGCCCGCAGGCCAGCGAGGTGATGCCGAAGGCCACCATGCCGCCGATGAAGAGCCGGCGTCGGCCGAAGAGGTCGCCGAGCCGCCCGCCGAGGACGAGCAGGACGGCGTACGCGACCCCGTACCCGGCGACCACCAGTTCGAGGACGGACTCGCTCGCCGCGAGGTCCCGGCCGATGGTGGGCAGGGCGACGTTGACGATGAAGAAGTCGATCAGAGGGAGTGCCGCACCGAGCAGCACGGTGAACAGGCCGAGCCCGCCGAGTACGGGTGACCCGGCGGGGGAGCGGACGGAGACGGTGGGTGAGGTGCTTGTTTCGGTCACGTCGACCAGCGTCCGCCTCTCCTGAGAGGGGTACCAGAGTGTCTTTATCCTGGTAGTAGGAGTACCTGGAAACAGGGTCCGCGCGGAGAGAAAGTGGGAAGGTGACCACCATCGCCCAGGAAACCATCGCCCAGGAAACCATCGCTCAGCAACAGCAGGAACAGAGCCGGGAGGCGCAGCGGCCGGGCGGGCGCGGTTCGGAGATCCGGCGCCACGAACTCGCCGTCTTCCTGCGCAGCCGCCGCGAGCGCATCACCCCCGAGCAGGTCGGGCTGCCGCGCGGCAGGCGCCGCCGTACGCCGGGTCTGCGCCGCGAGGAGGTCGCCCAGCTCTCCGCCGTGGGCGTGACCTGGTACACCTGGCTCGAACAGGCCCGCGCCATCCAGGTCTCCGAACAGGTGCTCGACGCCCTGGCCCGCACCCTCCTCCTCGACCCGAGCGAACGCGCCCACCTCTTCCAACTGGCCGGAGCCGTCGACCCCACGCCCGCCGCGAGCTGCCCGACGATCACCCCCGCCCTCCGTGAACTCCTGCGCGCCCTCGACCCCATCCCGGCCTGCATCCAGAACAGCCGGTACGACATCCAGGCGTACAACCGCACGTACAGCCGTCTCATGGGCGACCTGGACGCCGTACCGCCCGAGGACCGCAACCTGTTGCTGCTCGTCTGCACGAACGAGGAGTGGCGGAAGTCGGTCGTCCTGCTCGAAGAGACCCTTCGCGTGATGGCGGCCAAGCTCCGGGTCCAGCAGGCGGCCCATCTCGGCGACCCTGCCTGGAAGTTGATGCTGAGGCGGCTGCGTGCGGAGTCCCCGGAGTTCTGCGAGATCTGGGAGCGGTACGAGGTGATCAACGTCCGCGGCAAGACCAAGCAGTTCCGCAATCCGTACGTCGGCCTGCTCACCGTCGACCACACGGACCTGTGGCTCGCCCCGGAGCTGGGCACCCGCCTGGTGACGATGGTCCCGTCGGACGAGGAGACGCGCGAGCGCATGGAGAAGCTGTACGAGATGTTCGCGGACGGGGAGTAGTCGCGAAGGGGTGGAAGGTGATCCATCCAGGTTGGACATCCGATCGTGATTGGTCAATTCCGCTCGCAATGAGGGGTGTTGGTGGTGGCGGCAGTGGTGCGCGCAGGCGCTTCCCTACCGTCGTGCTGAGTGGATCATCAGCACCTGGGGAGGCCCTCGATGACGGAACACGGACCTGAGCACGCACACGCGACTGCCCGAAGCGTCCCCGTGGAGGCGTTGCGACCGGGCGACCACGCCTGCCTGGACGTGCCCGACGCGCAGGCCCACTGGCAGGTCCTGACCGCCTACACCCGCACCGGACTGACCCGGGGCGAGCGGGTGATGGTCGTCCTCGACCCGGCCGACGTGAGCGACGACGACGCCCTCGCCCGGCTCGACGGCGGCACCGGCCAGGCCGAAGACGCCTGGCAGAGCGGCCAGTTGGAGATCGTACGCAACACCGCCGTGTACGTCCCCGACGGCAGCTTCTCCAAGGAGCGCCAATTCCGGCTCTACTCCGCCGAGTTGGAGCGGGCGCGGACCGAGGGGCTGACCGGGCTGCGGGTCGGGGCAGACATGGCCTGGGGACAGCGGACCGGCGTCAGCGACGACCAACTCCTCGACTACGAGGTATTCATGGAACCGCTGTTCGTGGATCCCCGGCTCACCGCGATGTGCTGGTACAGCCGCCACCAGTACACCGACCACTTGGTGGCCGCGATGCGGACGGTCCACCCACTCCAGGTGATGACCCACCTCGACGCGCTCGAAGTGACCCGAACCGACGGCGGCGCCCGGATCGCCGGCTCCGCCGAGCCCGGCACCCGCGAGGAGTTCACGGCGACCCTGCGCGCACTGCTGACCCGCCGCTCCGCCATCGCCTCAACCCCCCTCCGGTACGAACTCGACCTGACCGACCTCTTCTACATGGAGGCCCACGCCGCCTGGCAACTCATCGGCTTCGCCCGCGGCCTGCCCGACGGCGACACCCTCGACGTCCGCTGCGGCCCGATCCTCGAAGCGGTCCTGCGGGGCCTGGGCTCCGACGACGTACGACAACTGAGACTCCGTACGGAGACGGGAAGAGAGACGGGAACGGTCACCGGGCGGGCGGCCCACTGAACCAGGCCGCCACCTGACTCCGTGCCGCGAACCCCAACTTGGCGAGGACACGCCCGACATGCCCCTCAGCCGTACGCCGGGAGATCACCAGCCGCTCGGCAATCTGCCGGTTCGTCATACCCAAGGCGATCAGCGCGGCGACTTCCCACTCACGACGGGTGAGGCCGGTGTCGGGGGGTGCGGGGGGTGCGGTGCGCGCCGGGGGAGCGGCCCGCACGGCGCGCCGGGCTCCCGGCGCGGGGCGCCCATTTCCCGCTGGGGTGAGTCCGGGGCCTGCTGCGGCGGCCCCGGCCCCGGCTCCTGGTGCGGTGCGCCCGGGTTCGGCTGCGGTGCGTCCGGCTCCTGGTGTGCCGCGCTCGTTCCCCGCCGAGGTGCGCTCGTTCCCTGCCGAGGTGCGCTCGTTCCCTGCCGAGGTGCGCTCGTTCCCTGCCGAGGCGCGCCCGGGTCCCGCTGTGGTGCGTCTGTCTCCCACAGAGGTGCGTCCGGCTCCCGATGCGCTGCGCTCGTTCGCTGCTGAGGTGCGCCTGGATTCCGCTGCGGTGCGTCCGGTTCCTGGCGTTTCGCCCCCGGCTCCCGATGTGCCGCGTCCGGTCCCTGCTGAGGTGCGCTCATTCCCCGCCGAGGCGCGTCTGGGTCCCGCTGCGGTGCGTCCGGTTCCTGGCGTTTCGCCCCCGGCTCCCGATGCGCCGCGTCCGGCCCCTGCTGAGGTGCGCTCGTTCCCCGCCGAGGCGCGTCTGCTTCCCGCCGAAGCGCGCCCGGGTTCCGCTGCGGTGCGCCTGTTCTTCGCCGAGGTGCGCCCGGTTGCCGCCGAGGCGCGCTCGTTCTCCGCTGCGGTGGGCTCGGTTTCCGCGGCGGTGTCCGCCTCGCCCAGCGCGTACGCAAGAGCCTCCCCGGCCGACAGCTCGTAGCCCCGCCGGTGGGCATCGCCGCCGTACTCGTACCAGTCGTCGCCGGGCGTCTCGCGGGCCTGGGGTTCGGTCGCCGGGAGGTGGCCCGACTGGCGTTGGCCGGCCAGTGGGTCGTGGCCGAGGTCGTACCAGATGCGGTGTGCCGCGCCCCGCAGCACGGCGGCCCGTTCGGCGTCGCCGTGGGCGGCGGTGGCGACGGCCAGTATCTCCAGGGCGCCGCCGACGGCGTGCGGCTCGCCGGTGACGTACGGCAGCCGCAGACAGCGGCGGACACTCTCGGCGGCGGCCTCGTGCTCGCCGAGGGCCCAGCGGGCGGTGGCGAGTGCGCCCAGGACGTACGAGCGCACCCACTGCTCGCCGTGCGCCTCGCACACGGCGAGGGCGTCCAGGCACAGCGGGACGGCGAGTTCGGGTCGGCCGTGGAAGTTGAACGTCGTCGCCATCTCGACGCGGCTGAGGACGTGGAAGGCGAGGAGTGGTCCCGCGTCGTCCCCGGTGTGTTCGCCGAGGACTTCGGCGAGGGGGCGGACGTCCGGTATCTCGTGCGGGGCCAGGGTCGGGGTGTGCGGGGTGCCGGTCAGGAGGACGGCGTTCGTACGGCTGCGGACCAGCGGGATCAGGGCCGCGGCCCAGTGTGCCCGGGTCAGCTCGGGCGACGGGCGCCCGCCCTCGCGCAGGGCGAGCCGCTGCCACCAGTGCCGCAGCTCCGCCCAGGCGCCGCGCGCGATCCAGTAGAACCACAGGCTGCCGACCAGACGCTGCCCGCGCGGGGCCTCGCCGGGGGTGGTGAGACAGAAGTCGAGCGCCGCCCGCAGATTGTCGTGCTCGGCACGCAGCCCGGCCAGGGTGCCCGGCTGGTCCGGCCCGAACCAACGCCGCTCGTGCTCCTCCGCGACCCGCACGAAGTGCGCGCACAACCGCCGCCGCGTGTCCTCGGCCTCTCCGCGCGCCTCCAGCCGCTCCAGCCCGTACTCACGAAGCAGGGCAAGCATCCGATACCGGCTGCCGCTCCCGTCTCCCCCCTCCTCCCTGACCAGCACGGACTTCTCCACCAGCCCGGTCACGGCGGCCAGCACAGCGACTCGGGCGTCCCCTGCTCCCGCCCCGGCAGCGCCCACTCCGGCTCCGGCAGCGCCCACTCCGGCTCCGGCGCGGGCCGGTGCCCTGCCGCCCGTGCGGGCTGTCCCCGCCTGGGTCGGCCCGCCGTGCGGGCCGACCGTGTCCGGGCGGGCTGCCCGGCCTGTGGCGTGGGCCGCTCCCGCCGGGCCGGATGTGCCGCTGGCGTGGGCCGTGTCCGCCGGGCCGGATGTGCCGCTGGCGTGGGCCGTGTCCGCCGGGCCGGATGTGTCGTCGGCGTGGGCCGTGTCCGCCGGATCGGCTCCGGCCCCGGAACGGCACCCCTTCCTCCCGCCCGACCGCCCCGCGAAAGACTCGCACACCGCCTCCGCCCCCGCCAGGTCGAAGCTGCCGGTGAACACCGACAGGTGGGACCAGGCGAGTTGCTCCTCCGGCGTACAGAGGTCGTGGCTCCAGTCCACCGCCGAGCGGAGGGTCTGGTGGCGGGGCGGTGCGGTCGGGCTGCCGGAGGTGAGGAGGCGGTAGCGGTCGCCCAGGCGTTCGCCGAGACGCTCGTCCAGTTGCTCCACGCCCAGCGCGTGCATCCGTACGGCCGCCAGTTCGATCGCCAGCGGGAGGCCGTCCAGGCGGTGGCAGAGACGGGCCACCGCCGCCCGATTGTGGTCGGTGATCTCGAAGCCGGGTGCCACCGCCGCCGCCCGGTCGGCGAACAGGCGCAGTGCGGGGAAGTCCGTCCCGGGGAGGTCGTCCCCGGGCGCCGGGGTGGCCAGCGGGGCCACCGGGAGCAGCCGCTCCTCGGGGAGACCGAGCCGGTGACGGCTGGTGGCCAGGACACCGACCCCCTCCGTCGCCCCGAGCACGGCGGCCACCACCGAGGCACACGCCTCCGCCACGTGCTCGCAGTTGTCCAGGACCAGCAGCAGCCGCCGGGTACGCAGATGCTCGACGACCGTCTCCAGCGGCGCCCGGCCCGTCTCGTCCCGGATGCCGAGCGCGTCCGCCACCGCGTGCGGCACCAGCGTGCCGTCCCGTACAGCGGCCAGCGGCACCAGCCACACCCCGTCCGGGAAACCCCGTACCGCCCCCTCCGCCACCCGTCCCGCGAGCCGGGTCTTGCCCACCCCGCCAGGACCGGTGAGCGTCAGCAGCCTGGTGGCCGCCAACAGCCGCCTGGCCTGCGTCAGTTCATGGCGCCGGCCCACAAAACTCGTGCCTGTGACGGGAAATCCGACCGTCCGCCGCGACCCGGCTGCCCCCAAGATCGGCCACGCCCTCTTCGAGTTCGTCGAGTTGATGGTGCCCTTGCGTCTTCCCCAACGGTGATCATCAGCAATGGGTTACAACAACGGCTCACATCGAGGTGCGCGCCCCCGCGGAGCCCCGCACGCCCTTCTCCCCGCCCCCACCCTCGCGGGCCCCACCCTCCCCGGCCCCACTCCCGCTGCCGCCGTCCTCGATCTCCAGGCGCTCCGCCGTCCGCTCGGCGGTCCGCCGGGCCCAGCCGCCGGTCGTGACGGCACCCAGGACCAGTACGGCCAGACCGCAGCCCGCGATGATCCACCAGCCGGGCCGCGCCGCAGCGGCGAACACCTCCTTGTACGGGCCCGATCCGATGCCCGACGCCAGTGCCGCGCCGATCACCGCAACCCCGAGCGTGCCGCCGGTCTGCCGGCTGGTCGAGGCGATCGCGGCGGCCACCCCGGCCTGGGCGCGGGGCATGCCCGAGACGGCCGTGTTGGTGATGGGCGCGTTGACGAAGCCGAAGCCGAGGCCGAACAGGAAGTAGCCGATCACCAGCGTCCCGTTCGACGTCTCGCCGTCGAACGCCGCGAACAGGACCCCGCTCGCCGTCATCGTGACCCCCGCCGTGATCAGCGAGAACCGTGGTCCCCGGCTGCCGACCAGCCGCCCCGATATCGGCGCGCACACCAAGCACATCACCGCCATCGGCAGCATCCACAGACCGGCGTGCAGCGCGGACAGCCCCCGCACGTTCTGCAGATACAGCGTCGACAGGAACAGGAACCCGCTCAGCGCGGCGAACGCGCTCACCGCGACCACGGTCGCCCCACTGAACGGCACCGACCGGAAGAACCGCAGGTCGATGAGGGGTTCGGTGCGCCGGGGCTCGTAGTACAGCAGCCCGAGCAGCGCGGCCAGGGTGACCGCCCCGAAGACGAGCGTGTGCGTGACGGACGAACTGGGCGCCTCGATGATCGCGTACGTCAGCGAGCCGAGCAGAGCGATGACCAGGATCTGGCCGACCGGGTCAGGGCGGCGGGCCTTCGGCGCCCGGGACTCGGGGACGTACCGCCAGGTCAGCAGGAACGCGACGAGGCCCACCGGCAGGTTGAGCCAGAAGATCGAACGCCAGCCGACGGAGTCCACGAGCAGGCCGCCGACGATCGGGCCGGCGGCCATGGATATGCCGACCACCCCGCCCCACACCCCGATCGCCCGGGCCCGCTCGCGGGGGTCGGTGAAGGTGTTGGTGATGATCGACATGGCGACCGGGTTGAGCATCGAGCCGCCGATCGCCTGGATCATGCGGAACACGATGAGCGAGTCGAGGTTCGGGGCGAGCGAGCAGAGCACCGAGCCGAGGGTGAACAGCACCAGCCCGGTCTTGAAGACCCGGCGGCGGCCGATCCGGTCGGCGGTCGAGCCCGCCAGCATCAGCAGCGAGGCCAGCACCAGCGTGTACGCGTCGAGCGCCCACTGCATACCGGCCACGCTCGCGCCCAGGTCCTTCTCCATGGAAGGCAGCGCGACATTGAGCACGGTGACGTCGAGGCTGACGATCAGCAGGCTCATACAGCAGATCGCCAGCACCAGCATGCGGCGGCGGGGACTCAGCTCGGACATGCGAACCATAGTACGGCTAACTAACGACTTTGGCTGTACTCCATTCGGTGCGAGAGTGCGAGAGAATGGCGCAATGTCCACGCCCGTGATCTCGTCCGTGACCTCGCTTGTGAACGTGCTGCGGATCGGTCCGCACGCCGTGCAGCCGCCCGTCGTCCTCGCTCCCATGGCGGGGATCACGAACGCGCCCTTCCGCACCCTGTGCCGGGAGTTCAGCGGCGGCAAGGGGCTGTTCGTCAGCGAGATGATCACGACCCGGGCGCTGGTCGAGCGCAACGAGAAGACCATGCAGCTGATCCACTTCGACGCGACGGAGAAGCCGCGCTCGATCCAGTTGTACGGCGTCGACCCGGCGACCGTCGGCAAGGCCGTCCGCATGATCGCGGAGGAGGGCCTGGCCGACCACATCGACCTCAACTTCGGCTGCCCGGTCCCGAAGGTGACGAGGAAGGGCGGCGGCTCCGCCCTCCCGTACAAGCGGAACCTGCTCCGCGCGATCCTGCGCGAGGCGGTGTCCGGCGCCGGGGACATCCCGGTCACGATGAAGATGCGCAAGGGCATCGACGACGACCACATCACCTACCTCGACGCCGGCCGGATCGCGGTCGAGGAGGGCGTGACGGCCATCGCCCTGCACGGCCGCACCGCCGCCCAGCACTACGGCGGCACGGCGGACTGGGACGCGATCGCCCGCCTCAAGGAGCACGTGCCGGAGATCCCCGTACTCGGCAACGGCGACATCTGGTCGGCGGAGGACGCGCTGCGGATGGTCCGGGAGACGGGCTGCGACGGGGTCGTGGTCGGCCGCGGGTGCCTCGGCCGCCCGTGGCTGTTCGCGGACCTGGTGGCCGCCTTCGAGGGCCGTACGGAGGCCATCGCCCGCCCGACGCTCCGCGAGGTCGCCGACATCATGGTGCGGCACGCCACGCTGCTCGGTGAGTGGATCGGGGACGAGGCGCGCGGGGTCATCGACTTCCGCAAGCATGTGGCCTGGTACCTGAAGGGGTTCGCGGTCGGCAGCGAGATGCGCAAGCGCCTTGCGATCACGTCGTCGTTGGAGGAACTCCGGGTTGGCCTGGACGAGTTGGACCTCGACCAGGCTTGGCCCCTCGGTGCGGATGGCCCTCGGGGGCGTACGTCCGGCAACAACCGGGTGGTGTTGCCGGACGGGTGGTTGAAGGATCCGTATGACTGTGCGGGTGTTGGCGAGGATGCGGAGTTGGATACGTCCGGGGGGTGAAGGGTTTTCGTCTGCGGGTTCGTTGTGGCTGGTCGCGCAGTTCCCCGCGCCCCTACGGGGCGCTTACGGGTGAGGCGTTGAGCCGTACGCCGTGAGGAACTTGTCTCGGAAGGCGCTCATCTTCCAGACGGGGGCGTCGTCGGCGGGGCGGATGCCGTCTGTCCAGTTCCAGTCGGTGATCTTGTCGAGGATCTTCGGGTCCTTGGCCACGACCGACACCGGGACGTCGCGGCTGGCGTTGCTGCCGCTGACTCGGGACATGGGCTGGTGGTCGCCGAGGAAGACGAGGACGGTGTCGTCGGTGCCGTAGCGGGTGAGCCAGTCGATGAGGCTGGTGATCGAGTACTGGATCGACTTGCCGTACTCCTGCTTGGCCGCGGTGCCGTCGTACAGGACGTCCTTCGGGTCCTTGCCCGCCTTCTGGATCGAGTTGAACACCGAGCCGTCGCCGAGCTGGTCCTGCGGGACGGTCGTAGGAAGAGGCGCCCACGGCTGGTGACTTGAGGTCAGGATGATCTCCGACATCAGCGGCTTGGCGCTCTTCTTGCCGTGCTCCATGCGCTGGAAGGCCTCCAGCGTGTACTGGTCCGGCATGGTCGACCAGCTGAACTTCGGTCCCTGGTAGCCGAGATCCTTCGACGTGTAATTCTTCTCCAGGCCGTAGAACTTCCACTCCGGCCAGCCCTTCTGGACGCCCGGCATCACGCCGACCGTCCGCCAGTCGCCGGTGCGCCGGAAGACCTCGGGGAGGGTGAGACGGTCGCTGTTCACCAGGGTGTTGTAGCGCTGCTGGTTGTTGATCCACAGGCCCGACAGGAACGTGGAGTGGCCGAGCCAGCTGTTGCCGCCGAACGTGGCCGACGTCAGCCAGCCGCTCTTCGCGGCGAAACCGGCGTCCGTCAGGGCCTGGTTGCTGTCGGCGAGGGTCTTGTCCACGCCGGGGGAGATGTCCGGGTCCTCGATCGCGCTGCGGCCGTAGCTCTCGATGAACGTGAAGATGACGTCCTTGCCGCGCAGGTCCGGCACCAGCTGGTCGCCGGGCGTCTTGGCGAAGGGGTCGTTCTTGGCGAACTTCTCGAACGCCGCCTCGTCGCGGAAGGTGTCACTCGCCCGCCGCAGATGCACCTTCACGACTCCGGCGGTGTGGTCCGAGGCGATGGGCACCCCGCCGATGCTGAGCCCGAGGGACATGCAGGTGATCCATACGGTGCCCGCGATCAGCGTGGCCTTGGTGGCGACGGTGTTGTTGCGGGCGAGCAGGTTGCTGAGCCGTACGCATGCGAGGGCCGTGCCGATGGGCAGGAGCAGCGTCAGCAGGATCACGAGGAGGGTGACGGCGATCGAGCCCGTCGTGCCGATGGCGTCGGAGATGTACGACTGGGCGTCGTCCAGCAGCACCCAGTCCAGCACGACGTTGAAGTGCCGGCCCAGGAACTCGACGAACCCCATGTCCAGCAGGTTCAGCACGGTCAGCGCACCGAGGAACGCGCCGATACTCGCCGCCGTGATCACCCGCGGTCGGCGTGGCATCGCGAGCAGTACGACGGCCCCGACGATCGCTTCCGCGGGGAGTCGCAGGAACTCCGTGATCCGGAAGTTGCCGACGGTGTTCGGCATTTGGAGGGCGAACAGTACGAGGAGTACGGAGAGGGCGGTGGCCGCCCAGCGGAGATTCCGGGCGGCGACTGGGCGACGGGTACGCCAGTCGGGTTTGGGGGGTTGGGCAGACTTGTCGGCTGAGTCGACAGAGGCGGCCGAGTCTTCCGGTAGTGGTTGGCTGTCGGCCGTGGGGGCTTCTCGCGCAGTTCCCCGCGCCCCTTTGGGGCGCGTCTCTGTGACCGGGGTTTCCTCAGCAGGCGTCGCCTCAGCCGCCGTATCCGTCGATGGGTTGATGCGCGTGAACAGAGGCACCCCGAAGGTCCTTCCGTGTGGAGCCCGTGCAGGAGCGGCGGACCCTGGCGCGGGAGCCTGGGTCCGCCACCATCCCGTACGGCGGGCCCTCGGCCTCCGTTCAGCCTCCGCGCCCAAGCACCCGGCAAACACCGGGCAAACGCCTCACCAAGCGACGGACCACACGTCTCCTTCCCGCACCCCTCAGGCGCCCCCGACCGCCGTGAGCAGCGCCAACGGGGCCGCCGCCGAGCGGGATTCGCGTACGCACGCGTGCGGGTACGGCACCGGTTCGCCGTGGGTGTCGCGGCCGTAGCCGGCGAGGACCTCGGGGAGGCGGTGACCGGTGGCGGTCGCCGCGTCGACCAGGGCGTGCGCGACCGTACGGGCCTCGTCGTGCAGGCCGTACCGCGAAAGGCCCAGCGTGATCAGGGCGTTGTCGTGCGGCCAGACCGAGCCCCGGTGGTAGGAGAGGGGGTGGTAGGCCGACTGGCCCGACGCCAGCGTCCGTACGCCCCAGCCCGAGAAGAAGTCCGGTTCCAGCAAGCGGCGGCCGACCTTCTCTCCGTACTCCTTGTCGAGGAGTCCCGACCAGAGCAGGTGGCCCGCGTCCGAGGCCAGCGCGTCCACCTGGTTGCCCTCGCCGTCGAGCGCCAGCGCCGGGAAGGAGTGCTCCGGCATCCAGAAGTCCCGCTGGAAACGGTCCCGGAGGTCGCCCGCCGCCTGTTCCAGGAGGGCGGCGTACGTCTCGTCCTCCCACACCGTGCGCGCGATCCACGCCGTGCGGCGCAGCGCGTCGTACGCGTACCCCTGGGCCCCCGCCGCCATCACCGGGCCGCTTGCGCGGGTGCCGTCGGCCGAGCAGATGGCGCCGGGGGAGTCCTTCCAGTTCTGGTTGGCGAGGCCGCCCTGGTCGGCCCGGTAGACCAGGTAGCCACGGGACGTCAGACCGCCGTGGTCCAGCATCCAGCCGATCGCCGCGCGGGCGTTGGCCTCCAGACGGCGGGCCAGGGTCGTGTCACCGGTCTGTTCTACGTACGTCCCGAGGAGGATGAGGAACAGCGGTGTCGCGTCGACCGAGCCGTAGTAACGCCCGTACGGCACCTGCCCGAAGTGCGCCAGCTCGCCGTGCCGTACCTCGTGCACGATCTTGCCCGGCTGGGCGACGGAGTCCGGGCCCACCTCCGTTGCCTGGGTCGCGGCGAGCGCGGGCAGTGTGGCGGCGGCTAGTTGGGGGCGGTACGGGAGCGCGAAGAGGGAGGTGAGCAGTGCGTCCCGGCCGAGGAGGGTCAGGAACCAGGGGGCTCCTGCCGCCGGTACGCGCAACTCCTCGCCGTCGGGGCCGGTTGCGGGGACCTGGAGTGCTGCCAGGTCGGAGAGGCCTCGTGCGCAGGCCGCCGCCAACTCCGGCCAGCCGGTGGGGAAGGCGATACCCTCGACGAACTCCCCTTCGAGGGCGAGGAGTTGGTCGTTCGCGGCGGCGGGGGAGACGGGGACCTGCGGTTCCTGGGTCGCGCCGTGCGGACGGGCCGCCACGCGCAGCGCCAGCTCCGCCGAACCGTGCGGCTCCAACTCCAGTGTCCAGACCAGGCGTCGGGCACCCGTGCCGGTCTCCTCGACGCCGTTGGGGGCGGGCTCCGCGGTGACCGTCGTACAAGACAGCCACTCACCGCGCCGGTAGCTGAACTCGACGCCGTCGTCCCGGACTTCGCGCCCCCGGACGGCGCCGGACTTGACGTACGTACGGTGGTCGGAGCGCAGCTCGAACTGGTCCGTGAAGTCGGCGTCCGCGGTGACCGCGATCCGGACCGTCGTCGGCGTCGGACGGTTACTGGTCACGCGCAGAGACTCGACGAACCCCCCGTCCCCTACGGCCTGTTCACGGAAGAGCGTGTACGCGGGCGGCTCCTGCCGGCCCCCGCGCGGTACGAGGATGCAGCGCGCGGTGTCCCCGTCGGCGACCGGGCTGAGCGTCTCGGGCACGGCGCCGTCGACGGTGAGCTGCCAACGGCTCAAGTGCCGTGCGTCACGTACGAATAACCCGTCGGGGTGGCTGCCACCGCGTACACCGCTGATGTCCCCGCCGTCGCCGACGGCCGCGAACGTCCCGCCGTGCACGAGCAGATGATGCCGGTCCGTCATCGCCGTTCCCCTCCCTTGTCACTCATCTCGCTCATGTCGAATGCGCCGACGGCACTTATGTCGGCGATGGGCTGCTGGTGGAGCAGATCGAGAGTCAGCGCGGCCGTCCAGCCGAAGCCGAGCGCCCCGCAGGCCTCTCCGGTGTACGGATCCACGTACTCCGCGAAGTCGGTGGCGTCGGCGGTCTCCAGCAGCGCCGTGCGCAGCTTGTCGGCGTGCGCCCGCTCGCCGTGCTGCCGCAGCCCGCGCTCCACCAGCCACCCGGTGTTGAACCAGGCCGGGCCGCGCCAGTAGCGGTGCGGGTCGAAGGCCTCGCCGAGCAGGTCGTAGGACGGTACGAGGCGGGCGGCGCCGCCGAGTTCGAAGTGCGGGCCGCGCGCCGTACGGACGAGGGTGTCGGCGATGTCCCGGGGGAGCGTGGGGAGGAGGAGCGGGATGAGGCCGGAGACGCTGCGCTCGGGGATGAGCGAGCCGTCCCGTACGTCGCGGCAGAAGAACATGCCCTCCGCCGGGTCCCACAGCCGCTCCACCAGCGCCGCCGTCAGCCGCTCCGCGCGCGCGTGCCGGGCCGTCCCCGTCGCGCCCAGCTCGCGGGCGATCCGGGCCAGCGCGTGCTCGGAGGCGATCAGCAGCGCGTTGAAGGCGGGGTCCTCGACGGCGAACTCGCTCGCGCCGTCCCCATGGCCCCCGCCCAGCCCATCCCTGTATCCGCCGTCCCTGTAGTCCGTCGCCAGCCGCACGTACCGCCCGTAGTCCAGGTCCGTCGGACGGTCCTCGGCGGCGCCGTGGTCGAGGTCGGCGCGGCGGAAGGAGCGGGCCGGGGCCGGCGTGATGCGGCTCAGCGGGGCGTCCCAGCAGGGGCTGTTGTCCATACCCTGTTCCCAGGGGTGCACGACCGACGCCAGGCCGCCCCCGCCCAGGTCACGGCGGTGCAGCAGATAGCGGTGCCAGGCGGCGAGCCGCGGATAGGCGCGGGCGAGGAAGCCGCGTGAGCGGGACAGCCCGGGGTCGGCCTGGTGCACCAGCCAGACGGCCAGCGCGTGCACCGGTGGCTGCACGATGCCGGACGTCTGTACGGTGCGCGGGGCGCCCGCGGCACGCCCCGCGGTCGAGGAGCGCCAGAAGTCGGGGCTCGGGAAGTACGCGTCGAGCGGGACGGAGGGGTTGAAGACGATGTGCGGGATGCGTCCGTCGTCCCACTGGGCCGACAGCAGCGTCTCCAGCTCCGTCTGCGCGCGCAGCGGTGAGAGATGGCGCAGGCCGATCGCGATGAACGCGGAGTCCCAGGACCACTGGTGCGGATACAGGCCGCGCGAGGGGACCGTCGAGCTGCCGGTCCAGTTGGCCTCCAGCACGTCCGCCGCTCTGACGTGCAGGCTGTGCAGCGAATGTGTCGTAACGTCCGGTTCGTATACGACGGAGTGCGTCGCGGCGCGGGCGGTCAACTGGGCAGTGCGATCCACTCGGGGCTCCCCGAAGACGTTCGGCCTGACCAGTTCGGTCGCGGCCACCATAGAGTTACGTCTATTTAACACGCAGAACTCAATATGTAATGCAAGCTTGAGAAACACAAGGGGGTGCGCATGAGTAGTCGTGCTCAGGCGAGCGCGGGCGATCTGCTCGAACTGGTGCGCTCCGGGCGCGCCACGACTCGCGGTGCCCTGCAACAAGTGACGGGTCTCTCACGCGCGACCGTCGGTCACCGTCTGGACCGGCTGTTCCGCGCGGGCTGGCTGCGCGAGGGAGCCTCGGGCCCGGTCGACTCGCCGCTCGGCGGACGCCCCTCGATCACTCTGGAGTTCGACGACGCCCACGCTGTCGTCCTCACCGCCGACCTCGACACCCGTCATGCCCGCGCCGCCGTACTCACCCTCACGGGTGAACTCCTCGCGGAACACTCGGGTGCGCTGGCCGTCGACGACGGCCCCGACGTCGTACTCGGCGAGATCGGCCGCTGGTTCGCTGAACTCCTCACGAAGGCCGGCCACGGCCCGTCCGAGGTCTGCGGCATCGGCCTCGCTGTACCGGGCCCGGTCGACACGGACGCCGGCCGCGTCGTCCAGCCGCCGATCATGCCCGGCTGGGACGGCTACGACATACGCGCCCGCCTGGCCCGCGCCCTCGCGGAACAGACCGGGAAACCGGCCGCCGCGAACGTCCCGGTCCTGGTCGACAACGACGCCAACCTCATGGCGTACGGCGAACAGCGCACCGGGTACCCGGGCTGCTCGGCCTTCGTCCTCGTCAAGGTCTCGACCGGTATCGGCGCGGGTGTCGTGGTGGGCGGTTCCGTCTTCCGGGGCATCGACGGCGGCGCCGGGGACATCGGCCACATCCGGGTTCCGCAGGGCGCCGAGGCGCTGTGCCGGTGCGGGTCGTACGGCTGCCTGGCCGCCGTCGCGAGCGGTGGCGCCGTCGCCCGGCGGCTCGTCGAGACCGGGGTGCCGGCGGCGTCCGGCTCGGACGTACGGGACCTGCTCGCGGCCGGGCATCCGGAGGCCGTCGCGCTCGCGCGGGAGGCGGGCCGGAGCGTGGGGGACGTACTGGCGACGGTGGTGACGCTGCTCAACCCCGGCGTGCTGATGATCGCCGGGGACCTGGCGGGCACGCCGTTCCTGACCGGCGTACGGGAGTTGCTGTACCAGCGGGCGCTGCCGCGCTCGACCGCTCATCTGGACGTGGTGACGTCGAGGCTGGGGGAGCGGGCGGGGCTGGTGGGGGCTGGGGCGATGGTCGTCGAGTACCTGTACGCGCCGGAGCGGGTGGAGGAGCGGCTGTCGGCGCTCGGGGTGTGAGTCTGTGACAGGGGTGTTTCCCCTTCGGTTCGGCGTCCGCATGGTGAAATCCGGTCCCTGATTCGTGCGTGATTCTCACCACCCCTGATCGGGGTTGCGCTCAGATGAGCGGATCATGAGCGACTGCACTTCTCAAAGGGTGGCACTGAGTGCCACCCTTTGATCGTTCATCGATAAAACTCAGACGTGTTGCCATCTGCTCATGTGAGCGACAAAATGGGCATGTGCCTGCCAGTGTGTTCAAGAAGTGAAAACATGCCTCCTCCACTGCTTGCCAAGCCTTGACTTTGGATCTGCTGGCGGACGGCTGGTTACAGGCGCATGACACGCAAGTGGACGTACCCAGACGCCTTCGATCTGGGTATGTTCCTCGCCGTCAGGGCAGCCACCGCGTCCCGAGGGAGTCGAGACCCGTGTCGGAAAACAAAGAACCCCACGTAGCGAAGTTCGTTTACGACTTCACCGAGGGCAACAGGGACCTCAAGGACCTCCTTGGTGGCAAGGGCGCGAACCTCGCCGAGATGACCAACCTGGGACTCCCCGTTCCCCCCGGCTTCACCATCACGACCGAGGCCTGCAAGACCTACCTCGACAGCGGCGAGGAGCCGGCGGCACTGCGTGACGAGGTGAGCGCGCATCTCGCGGCCCTCGAAGAGGCCATGGGCAAGAAGCTCGGCCAGGCCGACAACCCCCTTCTCGTGTCCGTCCGTTCCGGGGCGAAGTTCTCGATGCCGGGCATGATGGACACGGTGCTGAACATCGGCCTCTCCGACAAGTCGGTGCAGGGCCTCGCCAAGCAGGCCGGCGACGAGCGCTTCGCGTGGGACTCGTACCGCCGCCTCATCCAGATGTTCGGCAAGACGGTCCTCGGCGTCGAGGGCGAGCTGTTCGAGGACGCGCTGGACGCGGCGAAGACGGCGAAGAAGGTCACGGTCGACACGGAGCTGGAGGCCGCGGACCTCAAGAAGCTCGTCACCAAGTTCAAGCGGATCGTCAAGACCGAGGCGGGCCGCGACTTCCCGCAGGACCCGCGCGAGCAGATGGACCTCGCGATCCACGCGGTCTTCGACTCCTGGAACACCGACCGCGCGAAGCTCTACCGCCGCCAGGAGCGCATCCCGCACGACCTCGGTACGGCGGTCAACGTCTGCTCGATGGTCTTCGGCAACCTCGGCCCCGACTCGGGCACGGGCGTCGCCTTCACCCGCGACCCGGCCTCCGGCCACCAGGGCGTGTACGGCGACTACCTGCAGAACGCGCAGGGCGAGGACGTGGTCGCGGGCATCCGCAACACGGTCCCGCTGGCCGAGCTGGAGCAGATCGACAAGAAGTCGTACGACCAGCTGATGAAGATCATGGACACGCTGGAGAACCACTACAAGGATCTCTGTGACATCGAGTTCACCATCGAGCGCGGCCAGTTGTGGATGCTCCAGACGCGCGTCGGCAAGCGCACGGCGGGCGCGGCCTTCCGTATCGCGACGCAGCTGGTCGACCAGGGCCTGATCGACGAGGCGGAGGCGCTCCAGCGCGTCAACGGCGCCCAGCTCGCCCAGCTGATGTTCCCGCGCTTCGACGAGGAGTCGAAGGTCGCGCAGGTCGGCCGGGGCATCGCCGCCTCCCCGGGCGCGGCGGTCGGCAAGGCGGTGTTCGACTCGTACACCGCGGTGAAGTGGTCGCGTTCGGGCGAGAAGGTCATCCTGGTCCGCCGGGAGACCAACCCCGACGACCTCGACGGCATGATCGCGGCGGAGGGCATCCTGACGTCGCGGGGCGGCAAGACGTCCCACGCGGCGGTGGTGGCCCGGGGCATGGGCAAGACGTGTGTGTGCGGCGCGGAGGAGCTGGAGGTCGACACCAAGCGGCGCCGGATGACGGTGCCGGGCGGGCATGTGGTGGAGGAGGGCGACCTCATCTCCATCGACGGGTCGTCCGGCAAGGTCTACCTGGGCGAGGTCCCGGTCGTGCCGTCCCCCGTGGTGGAGTACTTCGAGGGCCGGATGCACGCGGGCGCCAACGACGCCGACGAACTGGTCGAGGCCGTCCACCGGATCATGGCCTTCGCGGACCGGAAGCGTCGCCTGCGGGTCCGGGCCAACGCGGACAACGCCGAGGACGCGATGCGGGCACGGCGGTTCGGCGCGCAGGGCATCGGCCTCTGCCGTACGGAGCACATGTTCCTCGGCGACCGGCGCGAGCTGGTGGAACGCCTGATCCTGGCCGACACGGACACCGAGCGCGAGGAGTCCCTCAAGGCGCTGCTCCCGCTCCAGAAGCAGGACTTCGTAGAACTGTTCTCGGCGATGGACGGCCTCCCGGTGACGGTCCGTCTCCTGGACCCCCCGCTGCACGAGTTCCTGCCGGACATCACGGAGCTGTCGGTACGAGTAGCCCTGGCCGAGTCCCGCAAGGACCCGCACGAGAACGAACTCCGCCTGCTCCAGGCGGTGCACCGGCTGCACGAGCAGAACCCGATGCTGGGCCTGCGGGGTGTGCGGTTGGGCCTGGTGATCCCCGGCCTGTTCACGATGCAGGTACGGGCGATCGCCGAGGCCGCCGCCGAGCGCAAGAACGCGAAGGGCGACCCGCGCGCGGAGATCATGATCCCGCTCGTCGGCACCGTCCAGGAGCTGGAGATCGTCCGCGAGGAGGCCGACCAGGTCATCGCCGAGGTCGAGGCGGCGACGGGCACGCAGCTGAAGCTGGCGATCGGCACGATGATCGAGCTGCCGCGCGCTGCTCTGACGGCGGGCCAGATCGCGGAAGCGGCGGAGTTCTTCAGCTTCGGCACGAACGACCTGACACAGACGGTCTGGGGCTTCAGCCGTGACGACGTCGAGGCCTCGTTCTTCACGGCATACCTGGAGAAGGGCATCTTCGGCGTCTCCCCGTTCGAGACGATCGACCGCGACGGCGTCGGCGCGTTGGTCAAGTCGGCGGTGGAGGCGGGCCGGGCAACGCGTCCTGATCTGAAGCTCGGAGTGTGCGGCGAACACGGGGGTGACCCGGAGTCGGTGCACTTCTTCCATGAGGTGGGCCTGGACTACGTGAGCTGCTCGCCGTTCCGGATTCCGGTGGCGCGGTTGGAGGCGGGGCGGGCGGCGTCCTCTTCGGCGGGGAGCGATCACCGCTAGGACCCATTGACAGGGCCCATTTAGGGGCGCTCAAAACGCCGGAACAACTGCCTGTCACCCCGACCCTCAGCGACATGGCGGCGGTTCCGGAGCACGAGAGAGGGCGGCACCCCTGTGCGGGGGGTGCCGCCTTTTCGCTGCGCCCGGGTGTGTACGTGTCCGTGCGGGCGGCGGCTTCACACGATCTGGATCACGTGCTTTCCGCGTACGCCACCGGCTTCCAGGGCGCGGTGGGCAGTGGCGATGTCGGCCAGGGGATGGACGGTGTCCACGGTCGGGCGGACGGCGCCGGTCTCCACGTACCGGGTGAGTTCGGCGTAGAGCTCGTGCCGAGGGTTGCCGCTGAAGAAGCGCACCCGGCGCGGCCCGTACAGGGCTGAGGCCAGGATGTAGGAGACGCTGGGAAGGATGCGCTCGGTGTCGAAGGCGATGGCCACCATGCGCCCGCCCGGGGCCAGGAGCCCGCGGTAGGTGGCGTGCCCGGTGCCGACGGTGTCCAGGACGACATCGAAGGCGCCCAGGTCGGACGGGCTGACCGTGGCGTAGCTCAGCGCCTCGTCGGCGCCCAGGTCACGGACGAAGCCGAGGTTCCTCGGGCCCGCGAGCGCGGTCACATGGGCGCCGAGTGCCTTGCCCAGCTGAACGGCCACGCTGCCGGCCCCGCCGCTCGCGCCGCGTACGAGAAGCCGTTCGCCCGGCTTCAGCCGTGCCTTGTCGCGCAGGGCGGTGATCGCGGTCGTACCGGTCACGGGAAGGGTCGCGGCCTCGACGAGGGTGAGGCCGGTGGGTACGGGAGAGATCTGCCGGGGGTGGACGGCGACGTACTCGGCCGCGCTGCCGAACCGGCCGCGCGGCAGGACGCCCCACACCCGGTCGCCTTCCCGCAGTCCGGATTCGGCAGCGGAGGCACCGACCGCGGTGATCTCTCCGGCGAAGTCCAGGCCCGTACGTTGGGGAAACCGGCGGCCGGTCACCAGGCGCACCCGGCCCGCCCGGCCGTGCAGCTCACCGCCGTTGACGCTGACCGCGTGGACCCGGACCAGTGCCTCGCCCTGCTCGGGGGCGGGCGCGGGGACCTTGCCCACGTACAGCACCTCGGGCGGGCCGTAGTTGTCGTAGAGCGCCGCGCGCATGTCGTTCACGTAGCTGTCCCGTCAATGGGGGGAAGGGGGAAGGGAGTTCACCTGGGCTGCCGTCGTTCTGGGCCGCCGATCCAAGCTAACGCGGCATGAGTACGACGCCGTCCGGTCGCGTTAAAGTGAGAGACATGCCTGATCAGCCCTCTCACAAGGGCCCGGCCGAGACCGCCCGTTCCGCAGACGAGGGCGGCCTAGGTGCTGCGGCGGACGGGTTTCGTCCTGCGGGGGAAGGGCTTCGTGCGGACGCCCGGCACAACCGCGACCGCATCCTCGAGGCCGCCCGCGAGGCGTATCTCGCTCACGGGACCGGCGTACCCGTCACCGCGATCGCCCGACGGGCCGGAGTCGGCGTCGCGACCCTCTACCGCCGTTTTCCCACCCGCGCCTCACTCGTCAGCGAGGCGTTCTCCGGCCAACTCGCCGTCTGCACAAGGGCGCTCGACGAGGCGATGGCGGATCCGGACCCCTGGCGCGGCTTCTGCTCCCTCATAGAGAAGGTGTGCGCGACGCAGGCCCGCGACCACGCGTTCACGGCCGCGTTCCTCGCGGAGTTCCCGGACAACACCGAGTTCGACCGCGAACGGGCCCGCGCTGAGGCGCGTTTGGCGCAACTCGTACAACGCGCCAAGGACGCTGGCCAGTTGCGCGACGACTTCGACGTCTCCGACGTCACCCTTCTGATGCTGGCCAACGGCGGCGTGGTCGGAGGGGCCCAGCGGCTGTCACCGGCCGCTTCCCGGCGCATGGTGGCGTACCTTCTGCACTCGTTTCGGGCGGACGGCGCGGAACGGCTTCCCCCGGCCGTGCCGTTGGGGCTGGACCGGATCCATGAGCCACTTCGCTCCGCGCGGGTACGACACAGCTGACCGGGCCAAGACGATGGCCGAGTCACGAGATCGCCCGGAGCGTGCCGTGCCGGGAGCCGTGGTGGAGTTGTTCGACGGCCTCGGCGGTCTGGTCGTCCGCGGGGAGGAAGATGATCAACTGTTGTGCTTCCGCGGTGAATTCGAGTGTCTCTCGGAGTAGTTGCAGCTCCTGTCCGGCTGGGTGGTCGATGCGGAGGACGCCGCGCTGTGGGACCACGTGCCGGTTCAGGCGGCGGGTCAGGTCGGGGCCGGCCAGTGGGGTGAGGTCCGAGCGGAGCCACTCGGAGTTCTCGGCGGAGGGGGCGAGCCACAGGTCGAAGGCCTGTTCGTCGGCGACCTCGTCCCAGTCGGCGAAGAAGGTGCGGGCGCGAGGGTCGGTGAAGACGTACCGGGTCAGGTTCGGGGACTCGGTGTCGAGCAGGCCGCTCGCGCTCATCACCGCGTCGTACGCGGGAGTGCGGGCGAGGATGTCGCCCAGTCTGTTGGTCACCACGGCCATGCCTGGTTCCAGGAGGCGGAGTGTCCGCAGGACGGTGGCCCGTACTTGTCGGGACGGGGGTTCGGGACGGGTGTGCGTGACGCATTCCCCGCCGGAGATCTTCGTGAGGTAGCGCAGATGGGCGCGCTCGGACGGGGAGAGGCTGAGCGCGTCGGCGAGGGCGTTGACCACCGCCA
Source organism: Streptomyces sp. GQFP (assembly GCF_021545335.1). GTDB lineage: Bacteria > Actinomycetota > Actinomycetes > Streptomycetales > Streptomycetaceae > Streptomyces. The sequence continues at coordinate 7,697,077 of NZ_CP089312.1, forward strand.
CCGAGGGATTGCGGTCACGGCCCTGCTCGATACGGGTCAGGTACTCGACGCTGATGCCCGCGCGCGCCGCGAGATCCTGGCGCCGCAGCCCCGGTGAGCGGCGGCGGCCCCGGTCCGGCAGGCCGAGTGTCCCCGGTTGGATGCTGTCGCGCTTGGTCCGGATGAAGTCCCCCAGCGGCGTACCCATGCCTTCGAGGATAGGACGGGCCCTGCCGGTCGCGGTGGGCTCAGGCTGGCCCTGCGGGGGCCTGCCTGAGCCCGGTCTGGCTGCGGCCGGGGGGCGCCCCGATCGTGGTGGCCATGGACAACAACGTGGACAACAACAAGGACAGCAGCACGCACAACAACCAGCACAACACCCCGCACAGGCTGGTGATCGTCGTCGGGAGCGTTCGGGAGGGACGGTTCGGGCCCGTCGTCGCCTCCTGGGTCGCCGAACAGGCCCGTCTGCACGGCGGGTTCGACGTGGAGGTCGTCGATCTGGCCGGCTTCGAGATCCCGCTGTCGCTGCCCGCGGCCTCGCCGAAGTACGCCGGTGACGACTACCCGCGCCCGGCCGGGATGCGGCCACTGACCGCCGCGCTGGAGAGCGCGGACGCGTTCGTCGTGGTCACGCCCGAGTACAACCACAGCTATCCCGCCTCCCTGAAGGCGGCCGTCGACTGGCACTTCACCCAGTGGATCGCCAAACCCGTCGCCTTCGTCAGCTACGGGGGCGCGGCGGGCGGCCGTCACGCGGTCCTGCACCTGGAGAACGTGCTGACCGAACTGCACGCCGTGACCATCCGCGACGGCCTCGCCTTCCCGAACTACTTCACCGCATGGCAGGACGGTCGTCCGGTCGACCCCGAGACTCCCCGGTACGCCAAGACGTTGCTGGAGCAGCTGGCCTGGTGGGCGGGTGCGCTCAGGACCGCACGGGCGGCCACTCCCTACCCGGCGTAGGAGAGGGGGCGGGACGGAGCGGTCAGTGGCCGTCCACGAACGTCACCGTCTCGTCCAGCGGTGCCCGGCCCGTGCGCGGCTGGTCCACCGTGGCGTCCTCGAAGCCGATCGACATGCCGCAGAAGAGGAGCAGCTCCTGCGGCGGTGACACGACCTCCGCGACGGTCCGGTGGTACTTCGCCCACGCCATCTGCGTACAGCTGTGCAGCCCTTCGGCGCGCAGCAGCAGCATCACCGTCTGCAGGTACATGCCGACGTCGGACCACTGGGCCGGGCCCATGTCGCGGTCGATGTAGCAGAACAGGGCGGCGGGCGCGCCGAAGCAGTCCCAGTTCGCGGAGGCCGCCCGCTGGCGTGCCTCCAGGTCGCCGCGCGGGATGCCGAGTGCGCCGTAGCGCTGCTCGCCGAAGGCGGAACGGCGGTCGCGGTAGGGGGACTTGAGGTCGGGCGGGTACTGCTCGTACTCCGGCTCGTCCCAGGGGTCGCCCGAGGCCACGCGTTCGCCGGCGCGCTTCTTGAGTTCGGCCAGGGGCGCGTCGGTCGCCACGTAGACGTGCCACGGCTGGAGGTTCGACGCGGACGGGGCCCAGGCCGCGTAGGCCATGACGCGCTCCAGCACCTCCCTCGGGACCGGCCGGTCGGTGAATCCGCGCACCGCTCGTCGGCTGCTGACCGCCTCATGGACGTCCATGATCGTCTGCCTCTCGTTTGCTCGACGTGTTCAGCTCCGTTGCGATCGCGACGGTATCATTCGATACCTTTCTTGTGTTTAACTATGGGTGAGAACAAGTCACATCGCCTATCCGCAGGAGAAAGTCATGGCCACGCTGCTGCACATCGACTCGTCCGTGTTCCCGGGCGAGGCGTCCTCGTCCCGTTCGGTCGCGGCCGCCTTCCGGGAGGTCTGGGAGGAGCAGCACCCGGGCGGCACGGTGATCTACCGCGACCTTGCCGCCGACCCGGTCCCGCACATCACCGCCGACGCCTGGAGCGCCGGTTTCGCCGCGCCGGCCGCGCGTACGCCGGAGCAGGCCGCCGCGTTCGCCGTGCGCGAGACGCTCATCGGGGAACTGGAGGGGGCGGACGCCGTCCTGATCGGCGCCCCCATGTACAACTTCTCGATCCCGTCGACCCTCAAGGCGTGGGTGGACAGCGTGTACATGGTCGGCCGCACCGCCGGCGAGACCCCGTCCGCCAAGGGCACCCCGGTTGTCGTCGTCGCCAGCCGGGGCGGCTCCTACGCGCCCGGCACGCCGCGCGAGGGCTTCGAGTTCGTACAGAACTACCTGGAGGCCGTCCTCCGTGACACCTTCGGCCTGGACCTCGAGTTCATCGTCCCGGAACTCACCCTGTCCACCCGCGTCCCGGCCATGTCCGACCTGATTCCGCTGTACGAGGCCTCCCGCGAGCGCGCCTTCGAGGAGGCCGCGAAGAAGGCCAAGGAGCTCGCGGAGCGCGTCGCCGCCGCCTAGGCCGTGTCGGGCAGATCGCCGCAGGCGGGCTCGCCTTCGGCATCATGCCGAGGGCGAGCCCGCGTGTGGGGCGGTGACGGCGGTCAGGAGCCGGCCGCCGCGTCCCACAGGTCGCAGTTGTGCGCCTTCCCGGTTTCCGAGGTGGCCGAGTTGCCGCCCCGCGAGGCCGTGCGCAGCTGAAGCACGGTGCCCGGGGCGGACTTCTGGTCCGGCATGACGGGCTGGCTGGGGGCGCTCGGGGCCGAGCCGTGGATGAAGGACGCCCAGTAGGCGGTCATCTGGTCGGCGAGCGCGCGCTGTTCGGTGTTGAGGCGGGCGCTGGCTGTGCCGTACGCGCCGTCGCCCGACTTCAGCGACCCCGAGTTCCTGATCCGCTGCACCCTCGCGATCTTCCTGGAACCGGAGGAGCACGTCCGGCTCGTGTAGATCGAACCCGACGCCCGCCGCGCCCAGTTGGACCGGTTCCGGGCCCGGGGCATCCGTGAGGAGCCCTGGCTGTCCGGGATCGACCAGGCCCGGATGTCACAGTTCCTGGATCACGTCCACGACTACAAGGACCGGGCTCTGGAAGCGCATGTGCGCTGGCTGGAGCAGGTGTTGGCCGAACTCACCAGGACCGGCCGCTGATCCTCGCCTACACCTCGCCGCCCGACGGATGCGCGAACCGGGTCAGCAGATCGGCCAGCTGCTCGGCCTCGCCGGCCCCCAGCTCCGCGACCATGCGCTCGGCCAGCGGCTCCGCCGCCACATGGGCCGCGTCGAAGAGTTCGACGCCCTGGGGCGTGATCTCCACCGCCCGTACCCGCCGGTCGCCCGGGACGGACCTCCGTACGGCCAGCCCCTTGCGCTCCAGGTCGTCCACGACCCGCATGATGCCCGCCTTGTCCGAGCCCGTCGCCGCCACCAGGTCCCGCTGGACCGTGGGGCCACGGTCGGCCAGCACGATCAGTACGGCGAAGTGCCGCAGCTCGATGCCGAGCGGCCGGAGCGCCTCCTCCATCACCGAGGCCGCCCGCCAGTGGGCCCGGCGCAGCAACAGGCCGAGTGCGAAAGGCGAGGCGTCCCCGGGGCGGTCGGTCACCCGCGAGGGGGAGGAGGCGGTTCCGTGGGGAGCGTCGGCGGTCATGGGGTCACATTACAGCCAATCGGCTCATTCGATACGGTCTCGTTTGAAATGAAATGACTGGCGGGAAGGATGGGGTCGGCGGGTGGGATCGGCGGGGTGGACAGGACGCCGATCGCGTCCCCCCGACAGCAGTCCGGCAGCGCACCTCCGCTCGTGCCGCAATGAGGCGGCCACGTTCAAGGAGCACCGACGTGAGACAACAGCACCCCGCAGCCCTGCTACTGGCGGCCGCCGCCCTGGTCGTCACGGCGATCCCGGCCTCGTCGGCCGTCGCCGAGCCCGGCGCCTCGGCCACCGCCCTCAGCGGTACGCGGCCCTATCTCGACTCCCGGCTGCCGGTGAAGCAGCGGGTCGTCGATCTGCTGGGCCGGATGACCCTCGCGGAGAAGGTCGGCCAGATGACGCAGGCCGAGCGGGGGTCGGTCGAGAGCGACCAGACGCAGATCACCAGCCTCGCCCTGGGCTCGCTGCTGTCCGGCGGCGGCTCGGTCCCCACGCCCAACACCCCCGAGGCGTGGGCCGACATGGTCGACGGCTACCAGTCGCACGCGCTCGCGAGCCGGCTGCGCATCCCGATCCTGTACGGCGTCGACTCCGTACACGGCCACGGCAACCTGGTCGGCGCCACGATCTTCCCGCACAACATCGGCATGGGCGCCACCCGCGACACCGCGCTGGTCCGCGAGGCGGCGCACATCACCGCCACCGAGACCCGCGCCACCGGCCCGCAGTGGGTGTTCGCGCCCTGTGTCTGCGTCACCCGCGACGAACGCTGGGGCCGCAGTTACGAGAGCTTCGGCGAGGACCCGCGCCTCGTCACGCGGATGACCACCGCCGTCGAGGGCTTGCAGGGCCGCAGCACCAAGGACCTCGCCCGCAACGACCGCGTCCTGGCCACCGTCAAGCACTACGCGGGCGACGGCGACACCACCTACGGCACGTCGACCACCGGCGACTACATCATCGACCGCGGCATCACGAAGACCAGCCACAAGCGCTTCGCCGAGATCGACCTGGCCCCCTATGTGACCGCCGTCCAGGTCCACGACGTCGGCAGCGTCATGCCCTCGTACTCCTCGGTCCAGTGGACCGACGTGCCCGGCAGCGAGCCGATCAGGATGAGCGCGCACAAGGAGCTGCTCACCGACGTCCTGAAGCAGAAGATCGGCTTCGACGGCTTCCTCATCAGCGACTGGGACGCCATCACCGAACTCCCGGGCGACTTCGCCACCCAGGTCCGCACCTCCGTCAACGCGGGCATGGACATGTTCATGCAGCCGTACAACGCGCCCCAGTTCATCCAGGCCCTCACCGCCGAGGTGCAGGCAGGGCGCGTCAAGATGTCCCGGATCGACGACGCGGTCTCCCGCATCCTGAAGGCCAAGTTCGAACTCGGCCTGTTCGAGCACCCGTACACGGACCGCTCCCACATCGACACCATCGGCTCGGCTGCCCACCGTGCCGTGGCCCGCCGTGCGGTCGCCGAGTCGCAGGTGCTGCTGAAGAACGACGGCAAGGCGCTGCCGCTCAAGTCCTCGCAGCGGCTCTACGTCGCCGGCGTCAACGCCAATGACCTCGGCAACCAGGCCGGCGGCTGGACCGTCACCTGGCAGGGACAGTCCGGCAACACCGCCTTCCCCGGCACCACCATCCTCCAGGGCATCCGGAAGACCGCGAAGAACGTCACGTACAGCGCGGACGCCAGTGCCCCCACCGCCGGTCACGACGTCGGCGTCGTCGTCATCGGCGAGACCCCCTACGCCGAGGGCGTCGGAGACGTGGGCGTCGGCGGCCACACGCTGAACCTCTCCGCGACCGACAAGGCGAACATCGACCGCGTCTGCTCCGCCATCAGGACCTGCGTCGTCCTCGACGTGGCGGGCCGCACCCAGATCGTCACCGACCAACTGCCCAAGACCGACGCCTTCGTGATGTCCTGGCTCCCCGGCAGCGAGGGCGACGGCGTCGCCGACGTCCTCTTCGGCAAGCGCCCCTTCACCGGCAGACTGCCCGTCAGCTGGCCCCGCAGCGAGACCCAGGAACCGATCAACGTCGGCGACCGGAACTACAACCCCCTCTTCCCCTACGGATACGGCCTGACGACAGGATGACGACCCCTTAGGAGTAGGTCATCGGACACCCACGTCTGAGTGAGTGCTGTGCCGCACGCAGGTACAGCGCCACGTAGAAGGACGCGTCCAGATCCTCGCTCCAGGGGCCCGGCGCGGCGGCGGACAGTTCCTTCGCCGCGCCGTCCAGGAACCAGCCGGTCAGCACCAGGTTGTCGCACATCTCCGGGACCTTGGACAGCGGCAGCGCGACCGCCGACGCCAGCTTCTCGGCGATCACCAGCACCTGCGGGGCGCCGGCTATCACCGTCGACTCGGAGTACGAAGACTCGACCGGCAGCTCGATCTCCTCGTCCAGGGACACCGGCACCAGCACGGACCAGCCGCAGAGCAGCTCTGTCTCCGCGTCCGAGAGCTGCGCCCGGCACAGCGCCAGGAAACTCTCCATCGACGGGACCATCTTCTCCTCGAAGGACTGGCCCGAGCCGCGTACGAGTTCCGTTGCCGCCACCGGCACGGACTCGTACCGGGGCAGCCCACGCCGGACCAACTCCGCGTTCAGCCCCGCGGCGATCTCCGCGTGCCCCTCCTCGTCCTCGTCCTCACTGAACCACTCCTCCGCACCGACATCGACCAGGTAAATGCCCATGACCGCAACGTACTGCGCACCACTGACAACGCCGATGCGCAGTACGAAACGTATGAACGTATGACCAGCGGCTATGACCGGAACGGGCCCGTCACCTCGTACGTGATCCCGCCCGAGGAGCTGCCGCTCGTGCCCCGCTGGCTGGAGAAGTACAGGCGGCTGCCGTTCGGGGAGAACGCCGGGCCCGTGATCTCCGAGCCCGACTGGCCGTCGATGCGCAGGAACGGGGCGATCACGTCGTCCGGCGTGATCACACAGATCTCCATGTTGCCGCCGTCCTCGGCCACGAACAGGTCGCCGGAGGACGTACCGGTGATGTTGTCGACGCCGGTCAGCGGGGCCGTGCCCGAGGTGACGAGGGAGTCGTCGTACGCCAACTCATACGTGTTCGTGAGGAGGTTGAGCTGCCAGACCCTGTTGTCGCCCTTGGTGGTGAACCAGACCTTGTCGTCGGCGTAGTGGCAACCCTCGCCGCCGTTGAAGGACTTGGAGCCGGAGACCTGGGTGCGGGTGGTCGTCGGGGAGCCGTCCGGGTCGGGGATCGTCGTCCAGGTGTACGAGCCCGAGGTCGCCGTACCGGCCACCAGGACCTGGAGGGTGCCGGCCGACAGATCGCCCCAAGTCGTGGGAACGAAGCGGTAGAAGCGGCCGTTCGTCTCGTCCTCCGTGAGGTAGACGACCTTGCGCACTGGGTCCGCTGCCGCCGCCTCGTGCTTGAAGCGGCCCATCGCCGCGCGCTGCGTCGCCGCGTTCGTGCCCCACGGGTCGGTCTCGTAGACGTACCCCAGCGACACCTCCTCGCAGGACAGCCAGGTGTTCCAAGGGGTGCGTCCGCCCGCGCAGTTCTGGCGGGTGCCGGAGAGGATGCGGTACGCGGAGGTGACGGTCCCGGTGGCGGAGAACTTGACCGCGCTCGCGCCGCCCGACGGGTTGATCTCCGAGTTGGAGACGTAGATCCAGCCCGTGCCGTCGGCGTAACAGGCCCCGCCGTCAGGGGCGTTGTGCCAGGTGTACGACGTTCCGGTGACCGTCTGGCCCGAGCGGGCGATCACCCGGCTGGTGAAGCCGGCGGGGAGTCTGATGCCGTTGGCGTCGGGCGCGGCGAGCGCTCCGTACGGGCCGGTGCCCGGCTGGGCGGGGGCCGCGTGGGCGGCGCCGCGCCACAGGGTGCCGCCGAAGACGGCCGCCGAACCGCCGATGACGGCGGCGCGCAGGAGGGTACGGCGTTCCACGTGTGCGTTGACTCGTGCGTCCACTCTCGCTCCAAGGGGGGTGGCGTGACGTGCCGTGACGTCAGGGACCCTAGGGCGACCGGGTGGAATTGTCATGTACGCGCGATGTCCCGTCGGTGGTCGTACGGGATGCTCCGGCCGCCGGGAGTTCGCCTCAAGGGATGTGTCCGGTCAAGGGGTGTGGTCGGCGGGGTCCGTCCTACGCCCGCAGCGCCGACGTCTCCCGTCGCCGTACCCCCACCCCCGAATCCCTGCCGCCGAACGCCTGTCCCTGCATGGCGTGTTGGGCCGACGGCAACCGAACCACCGCGTCCAGTCCGCCTGTTGCCGCCGCCCGCAGACTCGCCTCCCCGCCACTGGCCAGCGCGAGCCGCTGTACGAGGGCGAGCCCCAGCCCCGTACCGCCCTTGGGGGCGCCGGGTGCACGCCAGAAGCGGTCGAAGGCGCGGGCACGTTGTTCCGCCGCCATTCCCGGGCCTTCGTCCGTGATGTGCAGATCGATCCAAGTGGCCCGGTTCTCACGGTGGTTGAGATGGCTGAGGTGGGGACGGCGAGGGTGGGGCGGCGCGACGGAACGCAGTTCCATCGCCACCGTGCTGTTCGCGGGCGAGACCCGCAGGGCGTTCGACAGAAGATTGTCGACGATCTGCTCGATCGCCCCCGGCAGCGCCAGCGCCGGACCCACCGGTCCCGTTCCGCCCGTGAACAGGACCAGTGACACGCCCTGTTGCTCGAACAGCGGAGCCCAGGTGCCGTGTCGCTCCGCGCAGATGCCGGCCAGGTCGACCGGGCCGGGCGGCGCCGCGTCCTCCTCCAGGCGGGCCATCGCGAGCAACCCCTCGACCATCCTGGCAAGCCGGTCCGTCTCCGTCATCGCTGCGGTCAGACTGCCCCGGGCGTGCTGGGCGATGTCGGGTTCCAGGTTCTCCAGACGCAGCCGCAGCGCGGCCAGCGGGGTCTTCAACTGGTGCGAGGCCTCGCCCGCGAACGCCCGCTGCGAGGCGAGGAGATGGGCCAGCCGGGCGGCCGTACGGTTGAACGCGGCTGCCAGACTGCGGACTTCGGGCGGACCCGACGTCACCGCGACCGGCGTCGCCGCACCGCCGTCCGCCAACTCGTGCGTGGCCCGCTCCAGTTCACGGATCGGGCGCCCCGCCCAACGCGCGCACGCGAACGCCACGACGGCCACCGCCGCCAGCACCGCGAGCCCGACCGCGGCCAGCAGCAGCCACACCTGGTGGACCCGGGACTGCACCATCTCCGTGGGCAGCGTGATCCGTACCGCGCCCTTCACCTGGCCGGCCCCGTGCCCGACCGGCGACGCCACGGACAGATACCGCACCCCGCCGATCGTGGACGTACTGACATGGGTGGTCGCCGTGCCGTCGAGCGCGGCCGTCACCTCCGGGCGCGAGATCAGCTCCCGCTGCTCCACGCCCGTCAACTGATGTGACGCCGCGATGAGTTGGCCGCGCGCGTCGACGATGAACACCTGACCGCCGATCCGGCGTGCGCAGTGCGCGGCGCGGGCCGCCAACTCGTCCGGACGCCCCGACGCCAGGGACAGCGCGGCGTACGCCGACACCGACTCGGCCTCCTCGTTGGCGGAGTTGACGATCCGCTCCCGCTCGGCCCGTGAGTAGACGAAGCCCAGCGGGATCTCCAGGCCGAGCAGGACGAGGGCGGCCAGACTGAGGTAACTCAGCAGCAGACGGCGGGTCATGAGGCCGCGGCCCTGGGCGCGCCGGGGGCGCGTACGGCGAGCCGGAAACCGACCCCGCGCAGCGTCTGGATCCACGCCGGGTCGCCCAACTTCCGCCGCAGCGTGGCGACATGGACGTCCAGGGTCTTGGTCGGCCCCTGGTAGTGGGTGTCCCAGACCCGGGTCAGGATCTCCCGCCGCGAGTACACGGCCCCCGGGTCCTCGGAGAGCAGCGCCAGCAGCTCGAACTCCTTGGGCGTGAGCGCGACGGGCACATCGCCGACCCACACCTGACGGGTACGGCGGTCGACGACGAGGGGGCCGGGGGTGGGGGTGGCAGGGGTCGGCTCGGGGGTGTCCTGCGAGGTGTACGAGGTGTGCGAGGCGGCGTATGAGTCGAAGGATTCGTAGGCCTCGTACGAGGTCGGTGGGGGAGCGGGAGGCGTGTACACGGGAGCCTCGTACGTGACGGCCGGTTCCTGAGCTGTCGGGTACGGGTCGTGCGCGTATGGATCCGGCCGTCGTGCGCGCCGTGTCACCGCCCGTACCCGGGCGACCAGTTCGCGCAGGCTGAAAGGTTTCGCCAGGTAGTCGTCGGCGCCCAGTTCCAGGCCCAGGACGCGGTCGGCCTCCTCGCCGCGTGCGCTGAGGATGATGATCGGGACCTCGGAGGTCTGACGGATGCCCCGGCACACATCGATGCCGTCCATGTCCGGCAGGCCCAGGTCGAGCAGGACGACGTCGCCGTGCGGTCCTCTCAGGCCCTCGGCACCGGTGGCGACGTGCACGACCGTCAGCCCGAAGTTCCGCAGGCCCTCGGCCAGCGGCTCGGCGATCGTCTCGTCGTCCTCGATGAGCAGCACCCGTACGCCCATACGTCCTGTCTCCCACTCCCATGGTGTCCATGAATTCCCGAAGTCGACACGCTACAAGACGTCATAATCCTCTGCCGAGCGAATTCAGGACAGTGTGAAAAGCCCCTCACGACAATCTGGCCTCGATTTAGTGTTCCTCTAACCTTCCGCTGGCCGTCCCCTGGGCAGCGCCCCTCTAGCGTTCATGGTGGCAGGAGTAACCCCACGTCAAGTGGTATCTGGAGGGATCATGAAGGCGTTGCTGGACCGCGCCCGGTCGTTCAAACGGCACGTGGACTTCGAGAGCGGTGAATACCGGAAACTGGCCGAAGGGCAATATCCGGAGGTATTGTTCATTACCTGTTCGGACTCGCGGGTCATACCCGCCCTGATCACCGGCGCACGGCCCGGCGAGATATTCGAGCTGCGGAATGCGGGCAATATCGTGCCGCCGCACAGCTCGTACGGGGCCGCCTCCGGTGAGGCCGCCACCATCGAGTACGCACTGGAGGTGCTCGGCGTTCAGCACCTCGTCGTCTGTGGCCATTCCCACTGCGGGGCGATGGGCGCCCTCAAGTCCGGCGACGACCTGTCCGCGCTGCCCGGCGTCGACGCCTGGCTGGAGCTGGCGCGCCCGGAGCTGGCCCCGGTGCTCACGGAGTCCTCCGACCATCCGTCTTCGCTGCCCGAGGTGGTTCAGCGCAACGTCGTCAACCAGCTTGCCGTGCTGCGGAGTTACCCGGTGGTGCGGCAGCGGCTCGACACGGGCCGACTGCGGCTGCACGGCTGGTACTACGAGATCGACACCGGCCGGGTGTCCGAGCTGGACGAGGACGACCGCTTCCGGGTGCACGCGGCATGAGCGGCCAGCACGCACGCCATGGACTGGGCACCCGTACGCGTCCGAAAGCGCCGTCTCCGACTCCCACCACCCCTCTGCGCAAGCCGGCACCCGCCTCGGGCCGTGCCGACCTCGCCACCGAGATCACCGCCTCCCTCGTCGTCTTCCTCGTGGCGCTGCCGCTCTGCATCGGTGTCGCCGTCGCGTCCGGGGTGCCCGCCGAACTCGGCATCATCTCCGGGGTCATCGGCGGGCTGGTCGTCGGGGCGGCCCGGGGCAGCACCCTCCAGGTCAGCGGGCCCGCCGCCGGACTCGCCGCCCTGGTCGCGGAGACCGTCCTGGAGTACGGCGTCGCCTCGCTCGGCGTGATCGTCCTCGGTTCCGGGATCCTGCAGATCATCCTCGGCCTCGTACGGCTCGGCCGGATGTTCCAGGCCATCTCGCTCGCCGTCGTCCAGGGCATGCTGGCCGGTATCGGACTCCCGCTGATCTTCAGCCAGTTGTACCCGATGTCCGACTCCAGGGCTCCGGGCACCCCGCTGGAGAACATCGCCGGCGTGCCCGGACTGCTCGCCGCCACCCTGGCCGACCGTCAGGCGATGACCGCGGCCCTGCTCGGCGTCGTCACCATCGTGCTCAGCTTCCTGTGGAAGAAGATGCCGGGCCCGGTGAAGAAGATCCCGGCCGCGCTGGTCGCCGTAGGGATCGGGATCGGTGTCGCGGCGCTGCCCGGCGTGGACGTGAAGACGCTCCAGGTGGGCAACCTGCTGGCCTCCGTGGACGTGCCGGGGCCCGGGCAGCTGGCGGGACTGGCCGACGTGGGGATCCTCACCGCGATCCTCACCTTCACCGTCATCGCCTCGGCGGAGAGCCTGTTCACGGCGGCGGCCGTCGACCGGATGCACAGCGGTCCGCGCACCCGCTACAACGCCGAACTCGTCGCCCAGGGCGCGGGAAACACGGTCGCCGGGCTCCTCGGCGCACTGCCCATCACGGCGGTGGTGGCGCGCAGTTCGGCCAACGTGCAGGCGGGCGCGAAGACCCGTATCTCCCGTACGCTGCACGGCCTTTGGCTGCTCGCCTTCGCGCTGCTGCTGCCGCAGGTCCTCGCGCTGATCCCGATCTCGGTGCTCGCGGGAGTCCTCGTACACAGCGGCTGGAAGCTGTTCGCGCCCGAGGAGTTCCCGAAGATGTGGCGGCAGGACCGGGGCGAGTTCGCCGTCATGACGGTCACCACGCTGGTCATCGTGGCGACCGCGCTGCTCGAAGGCGTCCTCATCGGACTGGCCGCCGGGGTCGTCCTGGCCGCCCTGCGCATGTCCCGGACGGTCATCCGCCAGGACGTCGAAGGCGATGCCGACGTCGCCCAGGTCGTCATGGCGGGCAACGCCACCTTCCTGCGGTTGCCGCAGGTCATCGAGGCGCTGGAGGCGTCCGCCGCGTCGGGAAAGCCACGCATCCGCCTGGACCTGACCGGCGTGACCCACCTGGACCACGCCTGCCGCAGCCAGGTCGAGGAGTTCACCGCGCAGCAGCGGGGCCTGGGGACAGAGGTGGAACTGCTGATGCCGGGCGCGGAGACGCCGACCAGGGAACCAGCCTTCCCCGAACCCATCGAGGGGAAGCTGATGCCGCCGGTCCCGGGCCCCGACGCCGAGTGGTTCTACCTGGACACGACCGCATATGGCCAGAACCCTACGGTGCGTGAACGCGGATCTTCACAACTCCCGGGCGGAGCCCATGAGTTCACCTACGTTGGTCCCGGATGATCAGCACCGGAACTCAGGAGGCCCTGCCGTGTCGGACGACGACCCCACCCCCTCGACCGAGACCGAGACCGGAACAGGCACGGGCGCCCGCCCCCGCACCCGTATCGACACCACCAAGCCGCACTCGGCCCGCTTCTGGAACTACTTCGTCGGCGGCAAGGACAACTACGAGGTCGACCGCGAGATCGGGGACCACATCAAGGAGATCTTCCCGGGTCTCGTCGACGTGGCCGTCACCAGCAGGCACTTCTTAGGGCGGGCCGTCCGCTACCTGGCCGACGAGCAGGGCGTACGTCAGTTCCTGGACGTCGGCACAGGCCTGCCGACCGCCGACAACACCCACGAGGTCGCCCAGCGCGCCGCCCCCGACGCCCGGATCGTGTACGTCGACAACGACCCCATCGTGCTGGCCCACGCCGACGCCCTGCTCGCCGGCACCCCCGAGGGCCGCACGGTCTATCTGAACGCCGACCTCTACGCCCCCGAGGCCATCCTCGAAGCGGCGGCCGACACCCTCGACCTCTCCCAGCCGGTCGCCCTGATGATCCTCAACACCCTCGGCCACGTCGCCGACCACGACCAGGCCCGCGACCTGGTGGCCCGCCTGATGGCAGGCCTGCCGTCGGGCAGCCACCTGGTCATCAGCGACAGCACCGCCACCAGCGAGGGCATGATCGCCGCGTCGGAGGCGTACAACGCGAGCGGCGCCGTGCCGTACTACGTCCGCAGCATCGGCGAGATCGCCGGCTTCTTCGACGGCCTCGACCTGGTGGACCCGGGCATCGTCCAGGTACCCGAGTGGCGCCCCGACCACCGGGACCCGGCAGCCCCCGCGTCGGCTGTGGACGCCTACTGCGGAGTGGGCCGCAAGCCCTGACACACAGGGCGTGGAACTGGCGAACGGGGCGCTTCCGGCGCACTCTGGGACTCGGACCTGGATCTCCCGGGCACGACGAGATCCGCCAGACTCGCCCATGGAGGGACCCGGACATGTCGGGCTGGAACACGCGGGACATCCCCGATCAGAGCGGCCGTACGGCCGTCGTCACCGGTGCCAACAGTGGGCTCGGGTACGTCACCGCGCGGGAGCTGGCGCGCAAGGGGGCCCGGGTGGTGCTCGCGTGCCGGAGCGAGGTGCGGGGAGACGAGGCGGTCGGGCGGCTGCTGGGTGAAGTGCCGGACGCCATCGCCGAGTTCTGGCGGCTTGACCTCGGAGACCTGGGCTCCGTACGGGAGTTCGCGGCCGGGCTGCCGTACGAGCGGATCGATCTCCTCGTCAACAACGCGGGCGTGATGGCGCTGCCGTACGGGACGACGGCCGACGGGTTCGAGACGCAGTTCGGGGTCAACCACCTCGGGCACTTCGCGCTCACCGGGCTGCTGTTCCCGGCGCTGCTCGGTACGCCCGGCGCCCGGATCGTGAACCTCTCCAGCGGTACCCACGCGTTCGCCAACATCGACATCGACGACCTCAACAGTGAGCGGAACTACCGGCGTTGGATCGCGTACGGGCGTTCCAAGACCGCCAACCTGCTCTTCACGCACGAACTGGCGCGCAGGCTGGCCGCGATCGGCTCCGACGTCGTGGCCGCCGCCGCGCACCCCGGGTACGCCGCCACCAATCTCCAGGCCACCGCGCCGAAGATGCAGGGCCGCAAGGGCGCCGAGCGGTTCATGGAGATCGGCAACCGGGTCTTCGCCCAGTCCGCCGAGGCGGGCGCCCTGCCCACGCTGTACGCGGCCACGGCACCGGACGTACGGCCCGACGCGTTCATCGGCCCCAGGTTCCTGGGCTGGCGCGGCGCGCCCGCGAAGTCCTGGCGGGCCTCCTGGACGCTCAACGACCGTGCGGGGGAACGGCTTTGGGCCGCTTCCGAACAGCTCACCGGGGTGACGTACGAGGGCCTGAAGGCGTGAGGGGCGCCCCGGCCGATGGCTGGGGCGCCCCTCACGGACATCAGTCGGGTGATTCAGGCGGCGGTGCGTACCTCGTACACCGTCACGCTCACCGTCTCGTCGTCCAGGCACTGGCCCGACCGCAGGTCGAAGCGCTGTTTCAGGAGCGGGGAGGCGACGAAGGGGCTGCCCTGGTGGGTGCCGGTCAGGCCGCGGGAGAGGACGGCGGCGCCGCCGAACGGGTCGCGGTTGTCGATGGCGTACAGGGTGCCCGCGCGGTCGCGGAAGATGGCCGCCTGCCGGCCGTCCGGCAGCAGGGCCGCCACACCGCGGCCCGGGAGCAGGACGTTCAGGTCGCAGACCGTGAACCAGCTGTTGTCGATGAGCAGTTGGATCTTCAGGTCGGTGGTCTCGGGTGCCAGGGTCATCGCTGGGCGGATCCTTCCAGGACGTCGTCGGCGGGGCGCAGGCCGATGGACAGCAGCGGCAGGTCGGGCTTGATCTGGTCGCGCTCGGGGACGAAGCCGACGACCGGGTCGGGGGTGTCCGGCGCGTTCACGAAGGACACGAACCGGGCGAGCTTCTCGGGGTCGTTGATGGTGTCGGACCACTCGTCGCGGTAGTGCGCGACATGCGCGGTCATCAGCGACTCCAGCTCCTCGCAGATACCGAGCGAGTCCTCGACGACGACGTCGCGTACGTGGTCCAGGCCGCCGGGGATGCGCTCCAGCCAGGTCGACGTGCGCTCCAGACGGTCCGCCGTACGGATGTAGAACATCAGGAACCGGTCGATGAGCTTGATGAGTTCGGCGTCGTTCAGGTCCTGGGCCAGCAGGTCAGCGTGGCGCGGGGTCGCGCCGCCGTTGCCGCCGACGTACAGGTTCCAGCCGCCCGAGGTGGCGATGATGCCGAAGTCCTTGGACTGGGCCTCGGCGCACTCGCGGGCACAGCCCGACACCGCCGACTTCAGCTTGTGCGGCGACCGCAGCCCCCGGTAGCGCAGCTCCAGGTCGATCGCCATCCGGACGGAGTCCTGGACGCCGTAACGGCACCAGGTCTGGCCGACGCAGGACTTCACCGTACGGAGGGACTTACCGTAGGCGTGCCCCGACTCGAAGCCCGCGTCCACCAACCGGGTCCAGATCAGCGGGAGTTGCTCGACGCGGGCGCCGAACATGTCGATCCGCTGACCGCCGGTGATCTTCGTGTAGAGGCCGAAGTCGCGGGCGATCTCGCCGATGACGATCAGGCCCTCGGGGGTGATCTCACCGCCGGGGATGCGCGGGACGACCGAGTACGAACCGTTCTTCTGCAGGTTGGCGAGGAAGTGGTCGTTGGTGTCCTGCAGGGTGGCCTGCTCGCCGTCCAGGACGTAGACGTCGGCGCCGATCGTCGGGGCGAGGGAGGCGATGATCGAGGCCACGGCCGGCTTGCAGATCTCGCAGCCGTCACCGCCCCGGGCGTCCTCACGGCCGTAACGGTCGAGCAGGTCCTGGTACTTGTTGATGCGCAGGGCGAGGACGATCTCGTACAGCTCCTCGCGGGTCTGCGAGAAGCAGCCGCACAGGCCCTTGTCGACGACTACGCCGCTCGCCTCCAGCTCGGCGGTGACGAGCTGGCCGAGCACCTTGACGCAACTGCCGCACGTCGTACCGGCCTTGGTGCACTTCTTGACCTCGGGCACGGTCGTGCAGTTGTGCTCGGTGACCGCGCCGCGGATCGTGCCCTTGCGGACGTTGTTGCAGGAGCAGATGATCGCGTCGTCCGGCAGCGCGGTCGGGCCGAGCTGGACGGACTCCCCGGCGCCGGCCGGCAGCACGAGGGACTCGGGGGAGACGGGCGGCACCGAGCCGGTGAACGCCTTCAGCGTGCCGTAGGCCTCCGCGTCGCCGACGAGGATGCCGCCGAGCAGCGTCCCGTCGCGGCCGATGACCAGCTTCTTGTACAGGCCCGAGCGGGAGTCGGAGTAGACGACGTCCAGGCAGTCGGCGGTGGCGCCGTGCGCGTCGCCGAAGGACGCCACGTCGACGCCGAGCAGCTTCAGCTTGGTGGAGAGATCGGCACCAGTGAAGGCCGCTTCATCGGCGGCGATGGTCGCGGCGGCCGTCTCGGCCTGCTCGTAACCGGGGGCGACCAGGCCGTACACCCGGCCGTCGGAGGCCAGCGCGCACTCGCCGATCGCGAAGACGTGCGGGTCGTTGACCGTACGGCACTGGTCGTCGACCGCGATGCCACCGCGCTCACCGACCGACAGGCCGCAGTCGCGGGCGAGTTGGTCCCTCGGCCGGACACCGGCGCTGAACACCACCAGATCGGTGGCGAGTTCGGAACCGTCGGACAGCTTCATGCCCGTGACCGCGCCGTCCTCGTCGACGACGATCTCCTGCGTGCCCACACCGGTGTGGACGGACAGGCCCATCTCCTGGATGGTCCGCAGCAGCGCCGCGCCACCGCCGTCGTCGACCTGCACCGGCATCAGCCGCGGCGCGAACTCCACGATGTGGGAGGTGAGTCCGAGCCCCTTCAGCGCACCGGCCGCTTCAAGGCCGAGCAGCCCGCCGCCGACCACGGCACCCGTCGTACGGGTACTGGCGTACTCCTCGATCGCGAGGAGATCCTCGATCGTGCGGTAGACGAAGCAGCCCTTGGCGTCCTTGTTGGGGACCGGCGGCACGAAGGGGTAGGAGCCGGTGGCGAGGACGAGGATGTCGTAGTCGACGACCATGCCCGAGCGGGCGGTGACTCGCTTCGCCTCGCGGTCGATGGTCTCCGCCGGGTCACCGACGTACAGCTCGATTCCCTCCTTCTCGATGAACTCCATGTCGGTCATCGAGAGGTCCTCGGGCGTCTTGCCCGAGAAGTACGAGGTCAGCGCCACGCGGTCGTATGCCGGACGCGGCTCCTCGCACAGCACGACCACGCGGTGCGCGGCGGTCAGACCACGGTCCGCGAGGGCTTCGAGGAAGCGCTGGCCGACCATGCCGTGGCCGACGAGGACGATCGTGGGGGTGGCCCCATCAGTGGCGGGCATTAGGAGCCTCCATCGTTGGTGAGCAGGTGGAGCAGCGGGCCGCCGTCGGCGGGGAGCGGCTCTGCTCCCTCCCAGGCGCGCGCGAGGGCGCCGACGGTGCCGAGTTCGCCGACGAGCACGCCGCCGACCAGCCGGTCGTCACGGACGACGACCTTGCGGTAGGTGCCCCGGGTCGCGTCGGCGAGCTGGATGACGTCGTCGCCGGGGCGGGGGGTGGTCTCGCCGAAGGCGGCGAGATCGAAGGGGTTGCCGACGCCCCCGTTGTTGCCGGTGTCGCCGGTTTCGGCGGTGAAGTCGGTGAGGGTGAGCCGGGTGAGGGCGCGGGTGCCGGTGTAGCGGGCGCCGGAGTCGCCACCCTCGTTGCCCTCGTGGGCGATCAACTCGGCCAGGACCTCGGCCTGTTCGAGCGCGGGAGTGGCCAGACCGTAGACCGTTCCCTGGTGCTGGGCGCAGTCCCCGAGGGCCCGGATGTGCGGGTCGGAGGTGCGCAGTTCGTCGTCGACGAGGATGCCCTTGTGCACGGCGAGTCCGGCATCGCGCGCGAGCCCGACCCGGGGGTGGACCCCGCAGGCCAGTACGACGAGGTCCGCGTCGAGGGCGTAGTGGTCGGCCAGCTCGACCGACCGGACCTTGCCGCCCACGCAGCGCACATCGCGCACCCGGCACTCGGTGTGCACCTCGACGCCCAGTTCCTTGAGGTGCCGCAGCACCAACTCCGAGGCGCCCGGGTCCAGCTGACGTTCCATCAGCCGCTCGGCCTGCTGGGCGAGCACGACCTGCGCGCCGCGTACGGCGAGTGCGCGCGCGGCGGAGACACCGAGCAGCCCGCCGCCGATGACGACGGCCCGCGCCCCCGGACGTACGTCCTTGGACAGGCCGAGGCAGTCGTCCATGGTCCGGAACGCGTGGACGCCCAGCGGGAGTTCATGATCGGGCGTGAACAGCCCACGCAGGGGCGGGAGTACGGGGTTCGACCCGGTGGCGAGAACCAGCGTGTCGTATGCGATCGACGACCCGTCGGAGCAGTGCACGACGCGCGTGGCACGGTCGACGGACTCGGCCCTGGCCCTGACCAGCCGGTCCGGCGACGGCAGGGCGATCACCTCGGGGGCGTACCGCCCGGCGAGGACTTCGGCGAGCAGCACCCTGTTGTACGGGCGGTGCTCCTCCTCACCGACGAGCACGACGTCCGAGGGGGACATACCGAGCTCGCCGAGCCGCCGGGCGAGCCGTACGCCCGCGAGCCCGGCGCCGATCACCACCACACGCGCATTCGAGGTCATGTACGGCAGCGTGCGTTGTCGGTGTTACCCGGCCGCATCACGTCTGTTTCCCGGGGGGCACGCTTCCCTCAGCGGGGGCGGGAAGTGGGTGTGAGGGTTCGGTGGGCGTGCGGGGGATGCCTGTGAGGTGGGTGAACGATACGGCGGATGGGCGCCCGGCCGCTACTGCCACCATCACCCCGGTTCCCACGGTTCCCACGGTTCCCACGGTCGCCACGGTGAGGTGCGCAACCTCTGAAGATCCTCAAGGTTCCGGAAATCCTTGGTGCGCGCACCTATCGCCTCCATAGGCTCGCGATCATGCCCGACATATCGCTGCCCCTGATCGCCGCCCTGTGCGCCGCCGCCCTCGCGGCGGGCTGGATCGACGCGGTCGTGGGAGGTGGCGGCCTGCTGATGATGCCGGTCCTGCTGCTGGGCCTGCCGGACACGTCGTCGGCGGCGCAGTACGCGCTCGGCACCAACAAGGCCATGGCGATCGTCGGCACCACGGGCGCGGCGGTGACGTACACGCGCAAGACACCGGTCGACGTACGCCTGGCGGTACGCGTCGGGCTGGCGGCGGTCGCCGGTTCGACGGCCGGGGCGTTCGTGGCCGCCGGTATGAGCACAGACACCCTGAAGCCGGTCATCATGGTCGTCCTGCTCGGCGTCGGCGCCTTCGTGATCTTCCGGCCCGCCTTCGGTACGGCCCCGGCGACCACCCCGGTCTCCGCCCGCCGTGTCCTCGCCGCGATCGGACTCGCCGGCCTGGGCATCGGCTTCTACGACGGCCTCATCGGCCCCGGCACGGGCACGTTCCTCGTCCTCGCGCTCACCGCGCTGCTCCACCTCGACCTGGTGACCGCCTCCGCCACCGCCAAGATCGTCAACTGCTGCACCAACGCGGGCGCCCTCGCGATCTTCGCCTGGCAGGGCACGGTGTACTGGCAGCTGGGCGCACTGCTGGCCGGGTTCAACCTGGTCGGCGGGACGGTCGGGGCGCACACGGCGCTGAAGAAGGGGAGCGGGTTCGTACGGGTGGTGCTGCTGGTGGTGGTGTTCACGCTGGTGGCGAATCTGGCGTATCAGCAGTGGGTGGCGTAGGCGGCGGGTCCGGCCTGTCCTGCCTGCCCACACCGGTTCGAGCCTGTACGCCGACGGCGGCCTGAACCAGATCTGATCGACGGCGGGCGGCGCCTCAGTGTCCGCTGCTGCTTCGGCCGCTGGGGCCGCTGGGGCCGCTGCCGGTCAGGTGGGCGAAGACGACGACGTTCCCCTCGTACCCCGTCCCGGGCGAGTAACCGCCGCCGCACGTGATGACGCGCAGCTCCGGCCGGGATGCGGCGCCGTACACCTTCTCGTCCGGGAAACGGTCAGCGTCGTACACCTCGACGGCGTCGACGGTGAAGCGGGCGGTGGTCCCGTCGCGCCGCTCGACCTCGATCGCGCCGCCCTTGCGCAGGGCGCCGAGGCGGTAGAAGACGGCGGGGCCGTCGGCGTTGTCGACATGCCCGGCGACGATCGCGGTGCCCGTCTCACCGGGGGCCGTGCCGGCCTCGTACCAGCCGGCGAGGTTCTCGCGCTCGGGGGGCGGTACGTCCAGGCTGCCGGTGGGGGTGAGGCCGAGGCCCATCAGCGGGGCGTTCACGCGGATGGCGGGGATGCGGATACGGAGGGGAGGGGAGGGCGGGAGCGCGGGGGACTCCGGTACGGCGGACTCGGGGCGGTTCGTCTCCGTACGGGCCTGGGCGGGGGAGGGCTGCGGCGGGGCGTGCGTCTCACCGCCGCTGCGCACCAGCCACGCGCCGGAGAGGAGGGCGGCGAGGGTGAGGGCGGCTATGACGAGGTTGCTGAATCTGCGCACGTGGGCCTCCTGGATGCCCCTGATTCACCCCGGTTGTCTCACCCTGACGTTCACCCCCGCCCCCCTCCGGGCCGCGAGGGGCGTCGGACCCGGAGGGGAGGGGGACATGCGGTACCGGCGGACGGACGGCGGAGGGTGTCCGTCAGATCCCGTCGCCTCTCGCCCGGCGATGCAGGAGCCAGGTACCGCCCGCGGCGGCGACGGCGAGAGCCGCCACACCGGCCGCGGTCTGCACGGGGTCGGGACCGAGCGCGCCACCGACCCCCGTCTTCACACTCCCCCTGGGACGCTCGACGGGCGGCCGGGTCGAGGTGAGAGTGACGACAAGATCCCCGCTCACCCGCCGTCCGTCTCCCGCGCCATCGCACCGGGCGACGATCTCGTACGTCCCCGGCTGCGCGCCCGGCGGCACCCGGAACTGCCCGACGGCGACCTCCTTGTGCGTGGTGGGCGCGAGCACGAAGGCCCCGGCGCCCACCGCACTGGCGTCACCCGCGGCGGTACCGCCCGTACCGCAGGCCGTCGTGTTGACGGTGACCTGGGAGCCGGGGGTGACGGCCGCCGGGTACACCTCGAGGGAACCGCCGGTCCCCGCGTGAGCGGGCCCGGCGACGGCGACGGCGAGCGCGGTACCGGTCAGCAGACGGGCGGCGGCGGTACGTCGCATCGGGCTTGCTCCTCCGAGAGCTTGCGAACGGGGTGGTCTGCTTCCGAGGTAAGTGGCACGGGGCGGGGAGCGCTTCCTGAGGGCCCGTCAGAAATACGGTGAACGGGTGGCCGGAGGCCGCGGGAGGCGCGGGGCGCGTCGACATTCCGGCAGGTCATGGCCGTACAGCCGATGACTCGCGGAAAAGAACCCGATGGGCGGGGACCGGGGGTGTGAACGGGTGACCGGAGGGGGCGCGGGCGGACGCGGGCTCGGGCCTTGACCTCAAGAAAGCTTGAGGTAAGAGGCTGTGCCGCATGCAGACACCCACTGAACGAACTGACCCCATCGAGCCCGTACGCGTGACGGTGGTCGTAGGCAGCAACCGCGAGGGCCGTTTCGGCCCGGTGGTGGCCGCCTGGCTCCTGAACCGGATCGAGGACCGTGACGACCTGGTCACGGAGGTAGTGGACGTGGCGGACACGGCACTCCCGACGACGTTCGCGACCGACGCGGACGCGAAGGCCCAGCTGGCGGCGATCACCCCGAAACTGGCGTCCGCCGACGCATTCGTCGTCCTGACCCCCGAGTACAACCACTCCTACCCGGCAGGCCTCAAGAACCTCATCGACTGGCACTACACGGAATGGCAGGCCAAACCGGTCGCCTTCGTCTCGTACGGCGGCGTCTCCGGAGGCCTCCGCGCGGTCGAACACCTCCGCCAGGTCTTCGCGGAACTCCACGCGACGACGGTCCGCGACACGGTGTCGTTCCACAACGCGGGCGCGTCGTTCGACGACGGGGGCCGACTGAGGGACCCGTCGGGCCCGGACGCGGCGGCGAAGACGATGCTGGACCAAGTGGTGTGGTGGGGACGGACGTTGAGGGAGGGACGGGCGGTACGGGCGTACGGGGGGTAGGGAGTTGGGGGGCGGGGTGGTGTCGGTTCCCTCGCCTACCTGGTCCGGTACGCCCGGAGGAAGGTCCGTACTCCCTCGACGACGAGTGGCCGTACGCGCGTGTCCTCCGTGGCGTTCGCCGAGCCGAGTCTGTCCATGGCGACGCCGAAGGTCAGGGCGATGAACTGGTCGGCCGCGAGGCGGGGGTCGGGGACTTCGAGGAGCCCGGCCGCGGCGAGGGCGGCGAAGCGCTCGGCGAGTGCCTCGTCGGGGGTGTCGGCCATGGAGTTGTAGCCCGGGTGCGGCAGGTTGCCGGATTCCTCGCGGACCAGCCGTCGCAGCGTGGCGTGCTCCGCCGAGCCGAGCATGTCGGTCGCGATGCGCATCGAGAACGTGACCAGGGCGTCCTCCAGGTCGGCGGCCTCGGGGACCTCGGTGAGGGTGTCGTCGAGGGTGCGCCGGATCGTCGTGATCAGTGACTGGCCGACGGCGTCGACGACCGCGCGCAGCAGCGTCTGCTTGTCGCCGAAGTAGTCGTAGACCGTCCGCTTGGACACCTCGGCGCGTGCGGCCACCGCGTCGACGCTGGTCCGGTCGAAGCCGTCGGCGAGGAACAGTTCGCGGGCCGCCGAGAGGATGGCGGCCCGCTTCCGCGTGGACCCCTCGCGCAGTGTCTTCGTGGTCGGTGTCTTCGTGTTCGGCATGGGCACATCCTAACGTTCTACACTGCACGGTGTAGTGTAGTAATGACCCGGCAAGGACGGAGAGCCGGAAAGCCGGAAGGAAGAAAAGGATGTCCATGACCGCAACCCTTGTTCCGCCGATCCGCATAGGGAAGGCCGCTGTCTGGGCCCTCGGCATGCTGGCGGTCGCCACCGGGGCCCTGGAGTCGGTGGTCACGCCGACACTCCCGCTCCTGCAACGCGAACTGGACATGAGCCCCGCCGAAGGGGCGTTGCTCAGCATCACGCTCCTCATCACCGGCGCGCTCGTCACACCGCTCGCGGGCAAGTTAGGCGACCGCTACGGCGGAAAACGGATCCTGATCAGGCTGATGGCGGTGGTCTCGGCCGGCGGCCTGGTGTCCGCCCTCGCACCGAACCTGCCGGTGCTGCTGCTCGGTCAGGTACTGCAGGGGGCGATGGTGGGCGCGCTGCCCCTGTCGTTCATCCTGGTGCGCGAGCACCTCCCCGCCGGGGAGTCGAAGGTCGCCATCGGCGTCGTCAGCGGGCTGTTCGTGGGCGGCGGGATGGTGGGCACGCTGTCCGCCGGGCCCGTGGCGGAAAGCCTGTCCCGGCACTGGATGTTCGCGCTGCCGACGATCGCGGTCATCGGGTCCACCGTCCTGGTCAACAGGCTGATGCCGCACGACCCGCCCAGCCGGTCGGACGACACCGGAGTCGACTGGCCCGGCCTGCTCCTCCTGAGCGGAACGCTCGTCACGCTCATGCTCGTCCTCGCGCTGGCGCCCGACATCGGCGGCTCGCAGCCACTCGTACTGGGCGCCCTCATCGTGGTGCTGGCCGCCTTCGCGACCGGATGGACGGCCGTCGAACGGCGCGCGGCCTCACCGATGGTCGACCTGCGCATGCTGGCGCGGCCCGCCGTCTGGAAGTCGAGTGTGCTGACGTTCGTGATCTGCGTCGGTACGTCGGTGGCGGTCTATCTGGTCCCGCAACTGCTCGCCGTCCCCACCGACGAGTACGGATTCGGGGCGAGCGCCACCGCGATCGGCTTCTTCCTGCTGCCGGGCGCCGTGGCCGCGTCACTCGCCGGCCCGCTCGGCGGGATCGGGGCACGCCGCTTCGGCTCACGAGCCGTGGTCACCGCCGGGATCGTCATCATGACCGCCGCCCTGATCGCCCTGGCCGCCGCGCACACCGAGGTCTGGCACCTCGTCATCGGCAAGATGCTGATCGCGCTCGCCAACGGCCTGTGCGTCACGGCACTGGTGACCAGCACCGCCACCTCCGTCGACCAGGGCGACACCGGCATCGCCACCAGCCTGGTCCTGGTCACCCGCGTGATCGGCTACGCCGTCGGCGTGCAGATCAGCGGCGCGATCCTCACCGCCGGAACCCCTGCCGGGTCGGACGTACCGGCCGAATCCTCCTTCGTCGTCGGCTTCGTCATAGCCGGCGCCGTCACGGCACTGTCCCTGCTCGTCACCCGCACCATGAGCAAAGGAGTCAAGGAATGACCAGCACTGGTCTGTTGAGGCATAGCCGTACGAGGCAGAGGCGCAAGGTCCTGATATCCGGGGCCAGCATCGCGGGACCCGCCCTCGCGTTCTGGCTGAACCGCTACGGATACGAGGTCACGGTGGTCGAGAAGTCGGCCACGATCCGCGACGGCGGCTACCCCATCGACGTACGGGGCACCGCACTCGAGGTCGTCCGCAGGATGGGAATCCTGCCGCGACTGCGGGACGCCCACATCGACCTGCGCCGCATGACCTTCCTCGACGAGGACGGCAGCGAGGTGGCCTCGGTCGACCCGCACACCGTCACCGGCGGCGTCGCGAGGCAGGACCTGGAGGTACGACGCGGGGATCTGACGACTGCTCTCCATGCAGGGGTCCGCGACGACGTGGAGTTCCTGTTCGACGACTCCGTAGACACCCTCGACCAGTCCGGCCGTTCCGGCCACGGGGTGGACGTCACCTTCCGCAGTGGCAGCACACGTACGTACGACCTGGTCTTCGGCGCGGACGGCCTGCACTCACGCACCCGCGGGTTCCTCTTCGGCCCCGAAGAACAGTTCCACCACTACCTCGGCTACTGCTTCGCCGGATTCACCATGCCCAACACCTTCGGCCTCTCCCGCGAGGCGACGATGTGGAACACCCCGGGCAGGGCGGCAGCCTTGTACGCAGTGGGGGACGTGGGTGATTCGGAAGCCGTACACGCCTTCCTGAACTTCGCCCACCCGGAGCCGCCTTACGACGCCTTCCGCAACCCGCGGGCCCAACGCGACCTGGTAGCCAAGGTCTTCGCCGACGCGGGCTGGGAAGTCCCGGGCATACTCGCCGCTATGCACGACGCGGACGACCTGTTCTTCGACACGGTCAGCCAGATCCGCATGCCCCACTGGTCCAGCGGCAGGGTCGCCCTGCTCGGCGACGCCGCGTACGCACCCTCGTTCCTCACCGGCCAGGGCTCCAGCCTCGCGCTGGTCGGCGCGTACATGCTGGCCGCCTCCCTGGCCGACCACCGGGACCACAACGCAGCCTTCGCGGCCTACGAACACAGCACCCGCGAATTCGTCACCCTGAACCAGAACCAGGTGGGCAAGGGCGACGCCACACTCTTCCCGACCACCGCCGAAGCCCTGGAACACCGCAACAACATGCTCCGCGACCTCAGCACGATGCCCACCGCTCCCTCTGGGAAGGGACGACCGGCCCACTCGGCCCTCACCCTGCCCGACCTTAATTCGCTTGCCCTGCCCACGGGTTGACGCTGCAATGTGGCCTGGCCGGACATCATGAGTCGTGGTGGCGGTATCCCGAATCCCGAGGAGGCAGCGGTAACGATGGAGATCCGTCCCACGACCGACAAGGATCTCGACGTCTTCGTCGACACTGTCCACGCCGCGTTCGGCCTCTTCCCGGAACCCCCGGTCGAGGGCGGCGGGCGCTGGTGGTCGGCGCTCGAAACGGACCGCTGCCTGCTCGCCCTGACGGCGGACGGGCGGCCCGTCGGCACTGCCGCCACGTACCCCTTCGAGCTCACCCTGCCCGGTGGGAACCTAGTCCCGGTCGCCGGGGTGACCGCCGTCGGCGTCCTGCCCTCGCACCGGCGGCAAGGTGTGCTCAGCGCGATGATGCGGCATCAACTCGCCGAGCTGCGGACTCGCGGGGAGTTCCTCTCCGTACTGCTGGCCTCCGAGGCCCTGATCTACGGCAGGTTCGGCTACGGACCGGCGACCTACACGGCCCGTCTGACGGTGCCACGCCACAAGGCCGCCCTCACCGCTCCCCGAGCGCGCGGAACGGCCGACACGCAGGCGACCGGCTCGGACAACGGCTCGGTCGAGGTGCTGCGCCGCGCCGAGTGCGGCGAGATCCTGGAGGAGGTCTACGACCGGTACCGCCGCGCCCAACCCGGCGCGCTGTCCCGCCCGCACCGCTGGTGGGCCCTGCGCGCGGGGCAGCCCCCGATCTCGCCGGCGCCGCGCTACGTCGCCGTCCACCGGGACTCCGACGGCGTCCCGGACGGGTACGCCAGCTACTCGATCGAGTCCGGCACCCTGACGGTCGACGAGACCATCACCGCCGACGACGCCGTCTTCACGGCCCTCGCCCGCTTCGTACTCGGACACGACCTGGTCTCCCAGGTCGTGTTCAAGCAGGTCCCGCCCGAGCACCCGCTGCGCTGGCAGCTCGCGGACTTCCGCGCCGGCGAGGTGAGCGGCGTCATGGACTGGCTCTGGGTACGGCTGCTGGACATCCCGCGTGCGCTGACCGCGCGCGGCTGGTTCACGGACGGCGAACTCGTCCTCGACGTCGACGACCCGTTCCTCGCCGAACACGGCCGCTACCTCCTGACCGTCCGGGACGGCAAGGCCGACTGCGTTCTTACGGACCGTACGCCCGACCTGTCCCTGGACGTGCGCGACCTGGGCTCCGTCTACCTCGGCGGCACCACCCCGAGCACGCTCGTACGCGCCGGCCACATCCAGGCCCACCACCCGGGCGCGGCCACCCTCGCCGACGACCTCTTCCGCACCGACCGCTCCCCGCACTGCCTGCACTGGTTCTGACGGCGCGTCGGCTACGAGGCAACAACGAGGGTGCAACGGGTGGGCGGCGGCGCCGTGGCTCGACGCGGGGCGTACCTACCATCCGGTGTACGGGGGTACACGTAGCGGCCCCTCGGCGAGGGGGGGCCTCCGTGCAGTCGACCATTTCGTGGCCGCCGGTCCGACGTCTCGTCGGCGCATTGGCGGCCTGCGCGGCCCTGGCCGAGACCTCGGGGTGCGGGGTCCCCGTCGATGCCGTCGCCGGGATCTCGGTGACCGCCGACGGTGATCTGCTCGGCGTCATGATGGTCTGCGGGCACCGGATCGACGGGGCGACCCTGTACGTGGCCGACTCCGACAGCGAAGCGGACGTCGGTTCCTGGTCCACCGCCCGCCCCCTCAAAGCCGGTCTCGCCACCTGGCCCCTCGATGCCCCTGCCGTCGGCTGGACGGCGACCACATCCCTCAAACCCCTCACCGCAAAGACGACTTACACCCTCTACGGCTGGACCGAGGACAACTCCTGGTCGTCGCGCAGCGTCTCGTTCACCCTGACCGACCTGGACGGGCTAACCCCGGGGACGGTTCGCTACGAGGGCGAGAAGTCCGCGGTCACTGTCCCGGTGGCGGAGTTCAAGGCGAGGGCGTGTGAGGACGGTTGACGCCCTGGCGCGCTCACATCGGCAGCCCCAGTGGCGGACCCTTCGGCGTCTGCGCGGGCTGAACGTCCTGCTGGTCGTCCCACGCGCCGTCGTTCCCATCGGATGGCGAGGCGTTTGAACTGGTGGAGGAGGGCGAACGCCTGCTCGACGACGTAGCGGAGTTTGTGAAGCTCCGCCTGTCGTTCGCAAAGTTCAGCTGTGTGGCGTGCCTGCTACCGGTTGGCCACGAGGAAGTCCTCCAGGATCTCGACGAACCGCGCCGGCTGCTCCTCGGCCGGGTAGTGGCCGCAGTCGTCGAGGACGACCTCCGTGACGGCGTCGGCCGCCAGCCGCATCGTCTGGGCGGCATTCGCGCCGCTCCACAGCGCGCCGCCGACTGCGAGCACCGGCAGCGTCAGCCGGGTCTTGCTGCGCTGCTCGTTCTGCGCGATCGTCTCGTCCAGCGCGCGGTAGTACGCGAAGCTCGCTCGCAGCGCGCGAGGATCCGCGGTGATCGCGTCGACGTAGACGTCGACGGCGTACGCGGGGATCGCGGTCGGCGTGGCGGCCTTGGTGGCGAACTGCCAGCCGAAGAAGAGCCGTTCCCGTCCCCGGACCAGTTCCTCGTTGAGGTCGGTGAGCCGGTTGAAGCCGAACTGCCAGAGCTTCAGGTTGGCCGCGGCCGGGCCGAAGAACGGCGGGGACGGCGTGAGACCGGGGATCACTGCTTCGAGGATGGCGAGCCGGCCCACCCGCTCGGGGTCATCGGCGGCGAGGGCGTATCCGGTCCACGTACCGATGTCGTGGCCGACCACGTCGAACCGGTCGTGCCCGAGTGCGGCCATCAACGCGACCAGATCGGCGGCCAGCGTGCCGGCGTCGTACCCGTCGTCGGGCTTGTCGGAGAGCCCGGCCCCGCGCGAGTCGACGGCGACGACGGTGTGCCGGCGGGCGAGCGCGGGCATCACCTCCCGCCAGGCGTACCAGGTCTGGGGCCACCCGCCGACCAGCAGCAGCGCCGGGCCGTCCCCACCGGTGACCGCGTGCAGCCGCAGCCCGTTCACCTCCACGAGCCGGCTGGTGAAGACGTCGGTGAACCCGTCGGGCAGCCGCAGCGAACTCAGGCTTGTCGTGCCGTCGGCCGTACCCATCATGGAACGATCGGTGCAAGATGTCATGCCGACGACCATACGCATCTTGAAACGATCGGTGCAAGATGTGTAGGCTGACGAACCATGGCAGGCCGCAAGCAATTCGACGAGGACGAGGCGCTACGACGCGCGATGCACGTCTTCTGGCGCTGGGGCTATGCGGAGGCCTCGATCGACCGCCTGACCGAGGGCACGGGCCTGGGCCGGAGCTCGCTCTACGGCACCTTCGGCGACAAGAGCACCCTCTTCCGGAAAAGCCTCCAACGGTACGCGCAGACCTACCACCCGCTGTACGACCGGGCACTGTCCGGCCCCCACCCGAGCCCGGGCGCCGTTGTGGCCGCCTACCTGCAGGTCACCCTGAACCGCATCGCCGACCCGACGGTCCCGGATGGCTGCCTGCTCACGGTGTCGGCAACGCAGTTCCCGGCCCTCGACGCGGAGGGCCGGGCGATGGTCCGCGCCATGATCGACGGTTTGCGGGCGATGCTGGAGCAGGCGTTGCTGGCGGCGGGGGCCGATGATCAGGAGGCGGCAGAGCTGGCGTTGTGCACGCTGGCAACGAACAAATCTCTGGCAGTGCTGAGCCGCGCCGGTTTCTCGGGCGAAGACCTGGCAACCGTCGCGGCAGCCGCCGCCAAGAATGCCAAGGCTCCGCCGAATCGACCGGCCGAACCGTCGGGGCTGCGATAGGCGGGAACGACTCCGCCACCAATGGATCTGCAGAGACCTTGGGGCAGCCGGCGGCTCGGCAGGGAGATGACCGGCATGATCCGGCGTGTGCGCAGTTCACGTCGGACTACCCGGGGGCCGTACGCCTTGTAGCGTCACGACTCGCTCACATGCAGTCGTCTGCGACGGCGGTTCGGAACGTCTCCCAGGTGGTGGGGTGGAGATGGAGGGGCGGGGTCGTCCGAGTCTTGGAGTCGCGTATCGCGATGATGGTGGGGATGTTGGTGGCTACCTCGACGCACTCGTCCTTGTCGTCGCTGTAACTGGACTTGCGGAACTGAAAATTGGGCACGGCTCAGAGATCCTTACTGAGGTCCTGGATGAATGAGAGGGATTCTCGTTCGCTTAGGGAGCGGGAGGCGATCAGCTCGAACAACTCGTCGTACGCTGCTGCTGCTTCCCCGCCCTCGACCCATGTCTGCTTGAACGCGGCCTCGGAGTACACGACGTCCATGGCTCCGGGCTCGGCGAAGGAGATGATGTTGAACGAGCCGTTCAGCCCCTGGTGCGTGCCGTGGCTGAAGGGGAACACCTGGAGGGTGACGCTCGGCAGGTCGGCGACCCTCGCCAGGTGGTCGAGTTGCCCACGTGCTGTCTCTGCGTCCCCTGGAAGGTTGCGCAACACGGATTCGTAGAGCACCGCCCGTAGCGCGAGCGGCGGATCGTCGGTGAGCCGTTGCTGCCGTGCGAGTCGTGAAGCGATGAACTGCTCGTCAGGATCCCTGCGGTGAGCCACCGTCGCCGTGTCGGCGGGGGAGTTCCTCAACCCTCGTACGTATGCGGGAGTTTGGAGCAAGCCGGGGATGAACGCGGGTTGCCATGCCCTGATGGTCGTCGCCGCGTTCTCCAGCGCCACGTACTCCTGCATGGTGCCGAGCATCGCGTAGTCGTCCCACCAGCCGCTCGCCTTACGCCGCTCGCGGTCGATCCGCGCCAGCTCCAGCAGCCCTCCGACGGTCCCCGGGTCGTGCACCCCGTACAGCTCGCACAACGCTCGGATGTCCGGGTCGCGCATGGGAACCCAGCCGCCCTCCATCTTCGCGACCTTGGTCGTGGAAGCGGTGAGTGCCTTGCCCGCCTGGGTCTGGTTGAGGCCGGCCGCTGTGCGCAACTTCGTGAGTTCGCCGCCGAGTCGACGTCCCAGGACGGTGGATGTGCTGTAGCCCTGCGTCGGCTGGCGTGTGGTCACGGGTGTGCTCCTCCTGGCCTTGGTGCGCGGTCAGTCTGGCGTGCTGCTGCGGGGCGCCGCAAACTCAATCGGAGGAATTCATCCGAGAGTAACTTGCGAAGCCGGGTGAGCCGCCTCTACCGTCGGTGACGAACTGCTCGCAGAGTGGCGCCAGTTACCCCGCGGCGCAGCTCCCCCTGCCCGAAAGTGAGCGCCATGACCGAGGACCCCCTCCGGCTCCGCTACGACCGCCTCGACTACACCCCCTTCCCCAAGAGCGTCACCCTCGCCCGCCGCCGAGCCCACCGCCTCCTCACCGACTGGGGTCACCCCGAACTCGCCCCCGACACCGCCCTGTTGGTCTCCGAACTCGGCGGCAACGCCGTACTGCACGGATGTCTCCGTGACCGCTTCTTCCGTGTCGAACTCGCCCTCACCAAGCACGCCGTCCGCGTCAGCGTCTCCGACCCGCGAGGTGAATTACTGCCGAGCCCCCGCAACGCCGCCCCCGACGAGATGTTCGGCCGGGGACTTCTCATCGTCGGTGCCCTCTCCGACCGCTGGGGCGTCACCGAGCTGACCGTCGGCAAGCTCGTCTGGTGCGAGCTGGACGTCGTACGCGCCGTACGTCAGTCTGCGAACAAGCAGGAGCCGCGTCCCACGCCAGTCACCGCCCCCTCGCGAAACCGTGGGCGCCCTGCGGCAAGATGGGCCTCATGAGCATCGTAAAGATCAACGTACTCACGGTTCCCGAAGAGCAGCGCGAGACGCTGGAGAAGCGGTTCGCGTCGCGGGCCGGGGCCGTCGAGGGGTCGGACGGGTTCGAGTGGTTCGAGCTGCTTCGGCCCGTCGAGGGCACCGACAGCTACCTGGTGTACACGCGCTGGCGCAGCGAGGAGGACTTCCAGGCCTGGATGGCGGGCCCGATGCAGTCGGCGCACCGCCCGGCGGCCCCCGGCGGGGAGCAGCCCAAGCCCGCTGCCTCCGCATCGACCCTCTGGTCCTTCGACGTGGTCCAGCAGGCCGCCCCCAAGCAGGGCTGAGCCCGCCGTCGCGGCGCGCCGAGCCGCAGTAGCGGTAGTCGTACTCGGCGCGCCCCGGCAACGGCGGTCAGCGCTTGCGCCCCACCCCGCCGTGCTGGCCGATCGCCGGCGCCGTCACCCCCGACGCGCTCGCCTCCGGCCGCCACAGCGGCACCGAGACGACCCCCGGCTCCGCCAGGTCGAGGCCCTCGAAGAACGCCTCGATCTGCTCGACCGGCCGCAGGAAATACGGCACCGCGCCCGTCTCGTTGTAAGCGTCCTGCGCCTGCTCGTAGGCCGGGTCAGTGCCCCGCGAGCCCTCGTTCAGGGACAGATAACTGCCCGCCGGGAGGCCCGACATCAGGTCGCGGACGATTCCGCGGGCCATCTCGTAGTCCCCCACGTGACCCAGGATGCCGCTCAGGATCAGAGCGGTCGGGCGCGAGAAATCGAGCGTCTTGGCCGCCGCCTCCAGGATGCGCTCCGTGTCGTACAGGTCCGCGTCCACGTAGTCCGTCGCGCCCTCGGGGGTCGACGTCAAAAGGGCGCGGGCGTGGGTCAGGACCAGCGGGTCATGGTCCACGTACACGATGCGCGCGTCGGGAGCGACCCCCTGCGCGACCTCGTGCGTGTTGTCCACCGTCGGCAGGCCCGTGCCGACGTCCAGGAACTGGCGGATGCCCGCCTCCCCGGCCAGATGACGGATCGTCCGGCCCAGGAACGCGCGGCTGCTGCGCGCGATCGTGACGATGCCGGGGAACACGGCCGTGTACGCGTCACCGGCCGCCTCGTCCACGGGGTAGTTGTCCTTGCCGCCCAGCCAGTAGTTCCAGATGCGGGCGGAATGCGGTACCGAGGTGTCGATCCTCTGCTCGGCTTCGGACATGGTGGCATCGTCTCCTCGGTCGCAGCGGACGCGTTCGTGCAGGGTTCAACTTAAGGCCCGAGGGCAACGATACGTATCCCCATCCCCATCCCTCTTCACCCAGTCAGCTTGGTCAACCCACCCCGACCGCCGCCGACTCGTAGCCCGTGATGTCGTCGGGCTTCACCAAGCCGTCCTCGATCGCCCGGGCCAGCATGTCCGCCTTCGTCGGTGCGGTCCTGCCGACCTGCGCGTACTTGACTCTCGCCCGACGGATGTACACGTCCACCGTGTGGACCGACACACCCATGCGCCGGGCGACCGAAGCCTTCGACATGGACTGGAACCACCACAGCAGCGCGGTACGTTCCTGCGAGGACAGCCTGGGCCTGCTCGCGCCGCGGTCACCGGCGAGGACGCCCGCGGCCGTCGGCGTGACGTACGGCCTGTCGCCTGCCGCCGCCAGCACCGCGTTCACCAGGTGCGCCCTTCCCTCGTTCTTCGCGACGAACTCGCATGCGCCGGCCTCCAGCGCTTCGAGCACCACCCGCTGCTCGGTGAACTGCGAGAAGGCGATGACCCGTTGGCCCGCCGCGGCCAGTGTGGCGATGTCGCCGATGACGAGGCTGCCGTGCAGATTCAGGTCGAGGATCAGGAGATCCGCGATGCCGGCCTCCACGTCCGCGGTTTCGCCGGTGTGCCCCACCGAGATCCGTGGCTCCTCGGACAGCCAGGTCTGGATGCCTTCGATGACGACAGGGTGGTCGTCGACGATGGCAACTGTCAGGGGGCCGGTCGTACGGGCCATCGGGTTTCCCACCACAACTGATCCTCCTCCTGGTCGTACACAGCGGATACGGTGAGCGGGCCAGGCGATTCCACGAGCGTCTTCGGCGGGGCGTCGGCCACCACACTCACCACCACGTCCTCGGGCGTCGTCACCACGGTCACCCGCGCTCGGGTGACGGCGGTGGCCAGGACCAGCAGGGCGCCTTCGGCCAGTTCTCGGCGGGTGGAGGTCGGCAGGTCGGGCAGGTCGCCGTAGCTCAGCAGGGTCACGCGTACGCCGCGCCGCTCGGCGACATCGGCACAGGCCCGCAGTTCGTGCAGGAGCGGGTGCGGGGTGTCGTCCGTCTCCACGAACAGCCTCCGCAGACGTGCCGCCTCCACGGCTGCGCGATGGCGTACGACGGTGTCGCCCGGGTCGAGTTGACGTTCCGCCAGACCACGCAGCAGCGGTTCCACTCTGCTGCGCAGGTACTCGTAACGGCGCCGGCGCTCGGCGTGCACGGTCTCGTCGGCGGTCGTACGGGCGAGGCGCTCCGCCTGGCCCGAAGCGATCTCGGTGGCTTCCCTCGCACCGTCGTTGAGCTGCCGTGCCAGGTACGCGAAGGTCAACTGGACACCGGCGGTGGTGTAGATCACGGCGAGCAGACGGGCGACCATGACCTGGTCGAGCGCGCCGCCGCCGACCAGGAAGCCAATCGTGACCGCCGTGTTGGCGCCGAGCAGGGCGACCAGTTCCCACAGCGGACGCTGTATCAGAAGCAGTACGCCGAACCAGCCCACGGTGTTCCACGCCCAGCTCACGTCGCTGATCATCCCGCCCGCCGGGTACGTGGCGGTGGCGACGACGCCGGTGGCCAGCGCCGCCCCCGCAAGTAACCGTGCGGTGTGTCCGCTGAGCGCCGAACGCAGCAGCAGGATCGACCCGACCGTCTGGATGACCGCGAGGGCCAGCCAGGAGCCCGCGGCCGCGGACTGTGGCTCGTACTCCCGCCAGCCTCTGAGCATCAGCAGGGTGTCCAGACCCAGGTGCCAGACGCCGACGATCACCACCAGCCCGATATTGACGGCCTTGGCGAAGCGGGTGGCGACCATCCCCTTGGCGACGCCGGCGGTCAGGGTTCCCACCTCAGCACGATCCGGGTGCCGGCGCCGGGGGACGAGTCCGCCTGGGCGCTGCCGCCCACGGCACGCATCCGGCCGTAGACCGATTTCCGCAGGCCGCGCCGGTGGGAGGCGACGGTCATGGGGTCGAACCCGCTTCCGCTGTCACGGACTTCGACGGTGACGCTCTCGCCGGCACGTCGGGCCGTGACCCGGGCAGCGCGGGTGTTCGCGTGCTGGGCCACGTTGGCCAGGGCCTCGGCGACCGCTTGCGAGAGGGCCACCACGACCTCGT
Organism: Streptomyces sp. GQFP; assembly: GCF_021545335.1. Classification (GTDB taxonomy): domain Bacteria; phylum Actinomycetota; class Actinomycetes; order Streptomycetales; family Streptomycetaceae; genus Streptomyces. Next base: position 7,731,844 of record NZ_CP089312.1, read on the forward strand.
GGGGCAGGTCCAGCGGCGGCACGTCGAACTCGACGTCCAGTGGCGGGAGTCCGACGCGGCGCGTCAGTACGACGGTGCGCAGTGCGACATCCAGCGGTGCCGGGTCGTGCGCCACATCGCGTGCCACGCCGGGGTGCGCCCGTAGGTCTTCGATGACGGCCAGGTCGGCCGCGGCCCGTTCCGGCAGCGCGGCGGAGTCACGGGTGATGCTGCCGGTGCCCACCATGGTGAGCGTGGCGAGCACGGTGTCGTGCAGCAGCCGCTGCTGGTCCAGTTCGTCGGAGCGGGCGGCGGACCGGGCCCGCGCCGACGCGCGTGCCGACGCCTCCTCGGACAGCGCGAGGTCCGCCCTGCGCGCTCCGTGTCGCAGCAGGACCACGACGGAGGCGGCGAGTAGTCCCTGGAGCACCATGATCAGGGGGGCGTCCCGGATGCCGGGGACGCCCACCGCGTAAGCCACCGTGATGGCGATCGCCGCCGCCGTCGCCAGGGGCTGCCGTAGACCGAACTGTGCGATGAAGATGCCGCTGCCGGCGACCATGTCGATCCATCCGCTGCCCGCGCTCGCTCCCAGGACCTCGGCCGGGACGAGGTTGCCGTGCGCGAGGCAGAGCGCCACCACGACGGCGGTGTCAACGGCGCAGAGCCAGGGGTGAGGGTCCGGCCTGAACATCAGAACGATGAACAGGCCGCTCCACAGAAGCAGTCCGACGACCGCGACGGCCACCCACGCAGCGCGGGCGGGCGGTGCGAAACCGACCACGGCGACCACGCTCGCCCCGACGGCACTGGCTGCTCTCAGGACAGCGGACAGGCGTGCGGACTTGCGCCGAAGCTGGAGTTGGGCGGGCCCGGGCGCCGACACACTTCCTCCACCAAAGGAATTCCTGCCTCCCCCAAGAGAAGTGAGGAAATCGACCCCATCCCTCACCATGCTTCCCCCGCACGTCGATGAAGACTCGCTTCCCAGCTTAGATCAACACGAGCGGGACCGACAGGGGCATGTACGACATCTCGCCGCTGCCGGCACGCGGCCATGGAGCCTGCCTCCAGGCAAAGACGCAGATGAGCGCGGGGGTGGCGGCGCTGTCACGCGATCGCGTGACATGCCCTTTTTCGGTCCGCCATGTAATTTTTGGACCGGGCCGCCCGAAAGCGAACAAAGCGAAAGGGCGCCGCGTGATCAGCCCGAAGAACCCGAAGAATTCGCGACCTGTCGGCAGAAGAGGACTACCGACCGCCCTTTCCCGGGCTCGGAATTCCGAAAGCCGACGGGTGCCGTACCGAAGATTTCCGTGGCTCATGGCCGCGGGGGCCCCACCCCAACAGATCATCGAGGAGACACCCGTGAGGAAACTGCCCGGCGTCCTGACATCGACCCTGCTCACCGTCGGACTGGCCGCGAGCTTCACCCCGCTGCTGGCCTCGCCCGCCGCCGCCGCCAGCATGCACGGCTGCTCGTACCCGCGAGTGTGTGTGTACGGGGGCTCCTACTCCAACGGCAGCATCATCGGCTGGTTCCAGGACATCGGCTACCAGAACATGCCGAGCTCGATACAGAACGATCCGGACGCGGTCGCCAACACCCGTAACGACTCTGTCTGGCTGCTCGACACGGGCGCCTCCCCGGATGCGTACATCTGCATCCCGGCGAACACCGCCGTCAACCTCGGCAACTACGCCCACCCCGTCAGCGCCCGCGGCACCTGGGCGAACGACGTCGACACGATCGTTATCTGGGGTACCTCCGACGACGGGAAGTGCAGCGGCACCAACCAGGTGCAGCAGGGCCGCGTCGAGAACGGCTGGCGTCCCTGACACACACGAGGCCGGCCCCGGGCGCTTCAGGCCCGGGGCCGGCCGTTCGCGTGGCCCGCCGGCCCGCTAGCCCACCGACACCGCACTCCAGGCCGCGCCCACCGCCGCGTACTCCGTGCTGCTCGCCCCGTACAGATCCCGCGCCGCGTTCAGCGTCGCCGTGCGGGCGCCCGCGTAGTTCGTCGAGGACGTCATGTACGTCGTCAGCGCCTTGTACCAGATCGCGCCCAGCTTGGCCCGGCCGATGCCCGCGACCGAACTGCCGTTGCATGTAGGGGAGTTGTAGCTGACGCCGTTCAGTGTCTTCGCGCCGCTGCCCTCCGCCAGCAGGTACGCGAAGTGGTTCGCGACGCCCGAGGAGTAGTGGACGTCGAGGTTCCCGACGCTCGAACTCCAGCAGTTGACCGAGTTCCCGTCCTTCGACGGCTCGTCCATGTACCGAAGGGCCGAGCGGCCGAAGCCCGACTTCACGATCTTCTCGCCGATCAAGTAGTCCCCGAGATCGGTGGAGTTGGCCGCGTTGAACTCCACCAGCGTGCCGAAGATGTCCGACGTCGCCTCGTTCAGGCCGCCCGGCTCGCCCGAGTACGTCAGGTCCGCCGTCGCCGAGGTCACGCCGTGCGTCATCTCGTGTCCGGCCACGTCCAGCGAGACCAGCGGACCGAACGTCGTACCGTCACCGTCGCCGTACGTCATGCAGAAGCAAGTGTCGTCCCAGAACGCGTTGTTGTAGCTGCTGCCGTAGTGCACACGGTTGAACGAGCCGACCCCGTCGCCCTTGATGCCGCTGCGCCCGAACGTGTCCTTGTAGTAGTCCCACGTCTCGTCGGTGCCGTACTGCGCGTCCACCGCCGCCGAGGCCCGGTCCGCCGTCGTCCCCGTGCCCCAGTGGTTGTCCGTGTCCGTGAAGAGCGTCGCGGGCGCGCGGATGATGCAGATCCCGAGAATGCACAGGTCGGTGCCGTTCTCGGCGTCGCCCGTGTACGTGTTGCCGCGTGTCGCGTCCTTCAGCTGGTACGTCGATCCGGACACCGTCGTCTCCAGCGGGACCGTGCCGCCGTACAGGGACTGACCGTCGCCCGTCGCCGTCTCGATGCTGTCCCAGGCGTTGATCTCGGCACCGGTGGTCGCGTCGGTCACCACGGTCCGGGCGACCGGGTTGCCGGCCGAGTCCTGCGCCACCGCGTTCGTCCGCCAGGCGAGCTTCGGTGCGCCGTGCAGGGCGTCAACCACCAGCTCCTGCTTGGTCGTTATCTTCTTCAGCAGCTCGCCCACGTTCACCGCGCGCAGCGCCGCCGTCGCCAGGTCCGCCGCCCTCGGGGCCGACACCGCCGGGCGGATCGTGGACAGGGATATCGGGCGGGTCGTCGCGCGGCTCGCGCCGCGGTACGTGCCCTCGGGGGTCAGATGGATGACGAAGTCGCCGCCCAGGACCGGGAGCTGACGGTACGTCCGGTCGTAACGGACGTGCTGGCTGCCGTCCTTGTCGACGATGACGTCCCGAACTGCCGTGCCCTGTACGGAAGTCAGGCCCAGGTGAGCGGCCTGGTCCACGAGTGCGGCGACCGCGTTCCTGATCGCGGTGTCCCGGGTCGGTCTGTCGGCCGCACCGGCGGTGGTGGGGGAGAGTGCGGCGGCCAGGAGGGCGGCGGTGGTGGCGGCCACGCCGGCCGCGGCGAGACGGGAGGTCATCGGTCTCCTTGGGTGGGGGGAGGGGGACGAAGGCGGCGGTGATCGCTCAGGTTTAAGCGGCCATGACATGCCGTGTCCAGACCGCGTACGCCTTCACCTCGACTTATGGCGAGAATCGTTTCCCCATCCACACGAACGCCGTCCCCGCCGACCCCGCCTCACGAATGAGAGAACGACCGGTGAGACTCCCCTTCTTCGTCTACGGCACCCTCCGGCCCGGCGAGCACAACCACGACCACTTCCTGCGCGGCCGTACGCAGTCGGAGCGTCCGGGACGGCTGGCGGACGCGGCGCTGTACGACGGGCCCGGTTACCCGTACGCCGTGCCGGAATCCGGCGGGGTCGTGCACGGGGAAGTGGTCGCCGCGCTGCCGGAGGCGTACGACGAACTGCTCGCCGTACTCGACGAGTTGGAGGAGTGCGTGCCGGGCGACCCGCGCAGCCTGTACGAGCGGGTGGCGCGCCCGGTGACACTCGACGCCGACGGCACCGTCGTACGCGCCTGGGTGTACGTCGCCGCACCCGCCGTGGCCGTCAGGCTGCGGGCGCACGGCAGACGCATCGAGGGCGGGGACTGGCACGCCTGCCGCTGAAGCCGAAGGGCAGCAGGCAACGGGGCTGGTCCGTGTGGGCGACCGCCCTGTGCGCCAGCCCGGCCCACGCACCGGCCCACACCTACCCTCCGCCCATGAACGACAGTGACATCACCGGCAGTGACATCACCAGCAGGACCGACCTCAGCCGACGCCGTGCCCTCGCGATCACCGGCGTGACCGCCGGGGCGGGACTGGGCCTCGCGCTCACCTCGTGCTCCTCGGACTCCGACACGGACACCTCCACGGCGGCCGCCTCCCCGACGTCCTCCGCGTCCGCGGCCGTCGCCCCGGGCGACGTCTGCGTGCTCAACTCCAGTGTCACGGAGGGGCCTTATTACCTCGAGGACCAGCTCTTCCGGAAGGACATCACGGAGGGCAAGAAGGGCGTACCGCTCACGGTGCAGCTGACGGTCCGTGACCAGACCGAGGACTGTGGCCCGGTGGTGGGCGCGGCCGTCGAGATCTGGCACTGCGACGCCTGGGGCTACTACTCCGGGTACACCACCACCAGCCCGGGCGGCACCTCCGTGCCCTCCGAGAGCGAGGACACCAGCGGCGCGAACGACAAGACCTTCCTGCGCGGCTTCCAGACCACGAACGCCGACGGGATCGTCGAGTTCACGACGATCTACCCCGGCTGGTACACCCCGCGCACCACACACATCCATGTCAAGGTGCACACCGGCGGCAAGAAGGCCGACAACACCTACGAGGGCGGCAAGGTCAACTGGACCGGCCAGCTCTTCTTCGAGGACAAGTACGGCGACGAGGTCTACAAGGTCACGCCGTACAGCCAACACGTCGGTACCTTCACCAAGTTGGACGACGACATGGTGTACGGCGGGGGCGGCGCCAAGGACGGTCTGATGACCGTCACCGGCGACATCTCGAAGGGCTTCACCGGCACTCTCACCGTCGGCATCGACCCCGACAAGGAGAACACCGGCGCGGGCACGGGCGGCGGAGGCAGCCGGCCGCCGAGTGGCATGCCGCCCAGCGGGTCGCCCAGCTGAGCCGAGCGTCAAGTGCCTTACCGGTAACGCCATCTATGGGCCCCCTGGCGGGGGCCCTGTCAATATTGTCTTGTTGTCACATTCCTCACAAGAGGCAATATGGGCTCAGAGTATTAGCTTTCAAATTATGCGGAAATGATTGAGCCATGAGTGACCGGAAAGCATCTCCCCACGCCGGTTTCCGACCACCCCTACTAAGCGCCAAGCTTCAACTACCCCCACTTTCCGACCTGTTGAGCCTTGTCCGAGCCCCGGCCGCGCTGAGTGTCCCCGGTGACATCCTTGCGGGCGCGACTGCGGCGGGCCGTCCCCTCGGCCCCCGGACGGCGGGCGCGATGGCCTCCTCCGTCTGTCTCTACTGGGCCGGTATGGCCCTCAACGACTACGCCGACGCCGCCGTCGACTCGGTCGAGCGGCCCGAACGCCCGGTGCCCTCCGGCCGGGTGCCGCGCCGGACCGCACTGACCGTCGCCACCGGCCTGACCGGCGCCGGCCTCGGCCTCGCCGCGGTGTCGGGCGGGCGGCGCGGACTCGCCGTCGCCCTGCCGCTGACAGCGCTGATATGGGCGTACGACCTGAAACTGAAGTCGACTCCGGCCGGTCCGGCGGCGATGGCGGGCGCACGCGCGCTCGACGTACTGGCGGGCGCGGTGGCGGGCGGCGGCACCCCCCCGACGCACGGGTCCCGTGGACGTGGCACGGGCGGCGCGCTCGCTCGCGGCGCCGTCCCCGCCCTCCTCACCGGGGTGCACACCTACACGATCACCGCCCTCAGCCGCCATGAGATCTCCGGTGCGCCGACGCGGCTGCCCGCCACGACACTGGCCGTTTCGTCGGCCACGGCACTGTCGACGGTGCTGCCCTCCGTGCTCCCGGCGGTGCTGCCGCCCCGGCATGCGCTGCCCCGCGAGGCGGTCGCCCGAACGGCCGTAGCCTCCGCCGGAGTTCTGGCCTACCTGGGGACGTACGGCAGGGCCCAGGCGCAGGCCGTACGCGATCCACGCGCGAGTTCCGTACGGCGGGCCGTGGGGGCGGGCATCCTCGCCATGGTCCCCCTGCAGGCGGCGCTCACGGCGCGCGCCGGAGCGCCCGTTGCCGCCGCACTCCTGGGCGCCGTGCACCCGGTGGCGCAGCGCCTGGCGAGACGGGTGTCCCCGACATGAGCCGTGCGAGAAGTGCGGGCCATGTGCGGCAGGTTGTTCATCCGGGCGGCATGAAGGGCGGGTCATGGGCCTGAGATTCGGCTACGGCACCAACGGCTTCACCCACCACCGTCTCTCCGACGTCCTCGGCATCCTCGCCGACCTGGGCTACGACGGCGTCGCCCTCACCCTCGACCACAACCACCTCGACCCGTACGCCGACGACCTGAACCGTCAAGTCGCCCGAGTGCGAAGGTGGTTGGCGCGGCTCGGGCTGACCGTCACCGTCGAGACGGGGGCTCCCTACTTCCTCGACCCCTGGGGCAAGCACCAGCCGACGCTGATGTCCGGTGTACCGGACCGCCGGGTCGACCTGGTGCGGAGAGCCATCGGCATCGCCGCCGAACTGGGCTCGCCCACCGTCCAGTTGTGCAGCGGACCGGCCCCGGACGACATTCCGGAGCCGGAGGCCTGGCGGCGGCTGACCGCGGGTGTCGGGGCGGCACTGGAGACGGCGGAGGCGTACGGGGTCGCGCTGGCCTTCGAACCCGAGCCGCACATGTTCGTCGACACCGTCGCGAAGTGTCTGCGACTGCGCGAACTGACCGGCGGACACGAGCTGTTGGGTGTCACGCTGGACATCGGACACGCGCACTGCGTGGAGGAGCCGCCGCTGCTCGACTGCGTCGACCTGGCCGCGCCGCACCTGCTGAACGTCCAGATCGAGGACATGGTCCGCGGTGTCCACCGGCATGTGGAGTTCGGCGTGGGAGAGATCGACTTTCCGCCGGTACTGGCGGCGCTGACCGATCTGGGACACCGTGGCCTGGTGTCCGTCGAAATCCAGGGCGGCGCCCTGGACGCCCCCGACATCGCCCGCGACTCCCTGGAGTTCCTGCGCCGGGCCGAGGTCCGGAGCCTGCTCGCCTCCTGAGCGGCCACCCTTTCGCAATTCTCGCACGAGCATTTTGCGATCACTTTCTCTGATATTCCCCTGCCCCCTTTTTTTCTCCTCTTCTCCAACTCCCTTTCTGGAACCCCTTCATGCCCTTTTCCGGCTCTGTCCCCATTCCCCTCACTCCCGAAGCCCGCGCCTGGCTCGACACCGCCCTGGCCGAAATCGCCGCCGCCCCCACCATCATCAGCACCCTCTTCCCCGCCGTCCGCCGCCACTGCGGACGCGCCCCGCTGCCCGACGGCGGGACCGTCGACGAAGCCGTCCGTGCCCTGCTCCTGACCGCGCTGCCCCTGCGTGACCAGGCCCTCGTCGACGAGGTGGCAGCGCTGCACCGCTACGGCGACCCCGCCGAACAGCGGGCCGTCCTACGGGCGTTGCCACAGATCGACCGGGACGGCACCGGCCGGTTCCTGGACCTCGTACGGCAGACCCTGCGCGGCAACGACAACACGCTGATCGAGGCCGCCCTTGGCCCGTACGCGGCAGCCCACCTCCCGGCGGACGAGTACCGTCAGGCCGTCCTGAAGTGCGTCTTCTGCGAGATCCCGCTCGCCCGCGTGGCCGGACTCGACGTCCGCGCGGACGCCCAACTCGCCCGTATGCTCGGCGACTTCGCGCGCGAGCGGACGGCGGCCGGACGCCCCGTACCCGTGGACATCGCCCCTCTCGTGCACCGAGTGCGCCCCTTCACCACCACCCCCGGAGCCGTGTGACCATGCGCATCTTCGACCCCCACATCCACATGTCCTCCCGCACCACCGACGACTACGAGGCGATGTACGCGTCCGGCGTACGGGCCGTCGTCGAGCCCGCCTTCTGGCTCGGCCAGCCCCGTACCTCGCCCGACACCTTCTACGACTACTTCGACTCGCTGCTCGGCTGGGAGCCGTACCGGGCGGCCCAGTTCGGCATCCAGCACTTCTGCACGATCGCCCTCAACCCGAAGGAGGCGAACGACCCGCGCTGCCTCCCCGTCCTCGACGAACTTCCCCGCTACCTCGCCAAGGACCGGGTCGTCGCCGTCGGTGAGATCGGCTACGACTCGATGACCAGGGAGGAGGACGAGGTCCTCGCCCGGCAGCTCCAACTCGCCGTCGAACACGGCCTGCCCGCCCTCGTCCACACCCCGCACCGCGACAAGGCGGCCGGAACCAGACGGACCCTGGACGTCGTACGGGAGTCGGGCATCGCCCCCGAACTCGTCGTCCTGGACCACCTGAACGAGCTGACGGTCGGCATGGTCCTCGACAGCGGCTGCTGGGCCGGCTTCTCCGTCTACCCGAGGACGAAGATGAGCGAGGACCGTATGGTCCGCATCCTCCAGGAACACGGCCTCGACCGCGTTCTCATCAACTCGGCGGCGGACTGGGGCAGTTCGGACACCCTGAAGACCCGCAAGACCGGCGACGCGATGCTCGACGACGGCTTCACGGACGACGACGTCGACCGCGTCCTGTGGCGCAACCCGGTCGCCTTCTACGGCCAGAGCGGACGCCTCGACCTGGACGAGCCGAAGCCGGACGACACCTCGTCGTTCGAGGGCAACTCCATCCGGCGCGGGGGAGAGTGAGCCGGTCGTGCGCTTCCTCCACCCCGACGGCACCCCCGTCCACCTCGCGTACTGCAGCAACGTCCACCAGGCCGAGGACCTCGCCGGGATCATCGCCCAACTCGGCGCCCACGCCGAACCCGTACGGCAACGGCTCGGCGTCGGCCGGCTCGGCATCGGCCTCTGGCTGGCCCGTACCGCTGTCACCGAACTCGCTGCCGACGAGCGGGCGTTGACGATCCTCAAGGCCGAACTCGCGGCGCGCGGCCTGGAGACCGTCACCCTCAACGCCTTCCCGTACGAGGGGTTCCACCGCGAGGTCGTCAAAAAGGACGTGTACCTCCCTGACTGGGCCGACCCGGCCCGCCTCGCCTACACCCTCGACTGCGCCCGCGTCCTCGCCGCCCTCCTCCCCGACGACGCCCGACGCGGCAGCGTCTCCACCCTCCCGCTCGCCTGGCGCACCCCATGGCCGGACGAACGTGCGGACACGGCCCGCCGCGCACTGGTCCAACTCGCCTCAGGGCTGGCGGAGTTGGAATCGGAAACCGGCCGCCGTATCCGCGTCGGCTTCGAACCGGAGCCAGGGTGCGTCGTGGAGACCACCACCCAGGCGGTACGGGAGTTCGCCGACGTCGACCGCGACTATCTCGGCGTCTGCCTGGACGCCTGCCATCTCGCCGTTCAGTTCGAGGAACCCGGGGACGCCCTCGGGCGGCTCGCCGACGCCGGACTGCCGGTCGTCAAGCTCCAGGCATCCTGCGCGGTCGAGGCCCCCGACCCGACCGATCCGCGCGCCCACGCCGCCCTGCGTGACCTGGCCGAACGACGGTTCCTCCACCAGACCCGAACCGTCGCCGAGGGCGCGGTGGTCGGTGTCGACGACCTGCCGGACGCCCTGGACGGCGGCGGACTTCCGGCGACCGGCGCCGACAGCCCCTGGCGCACCCACTTCCACGCCCCTCTGCACGCCGAGCCCGAACCGCCCCTGCGGACGACCACCGGCGCGCTCACCGGCGTCCTCGCCGGACTCCTCGGCGGCCCGACGGCCACCTGCGACCACATCGAGGTCGAGACCTACACCTGGTCCGTCCTGCCCCGCCCGCCCGCCGACCTCGCCGCCGGAATCGCCGCCGAACTCGCCTGGGCCCGCGACCGGTTGACCGGTCTCGGCCTCAAAGAGGACCACTCATGACCAAAACCCCGGACACCAGCCGAAACGCCAGCCGAAACGCCAACCGAAACGCCAACCGACTCGTCGTCCTGGACATCGTCGGCCTCACTCCCGCCCTTCTGCGCCACATGCCCGCCGTCGCCGCCCTCGGCGACCGAGGCTTCAAAGCCCCCCTCGGCACCACGCTCCCCGCCGTCACCTGCACCGCCCAGTCCACCTTCCTCACCGGCGAACTCCCCTCCACCCACGGCGCGGTGGCCAACGGCTGGTACTTCCGCGACCTTGGGGAGGTACTCCTCTGGCGGCAGCACAACGCCCTCGTCGGCGGCGAGAAGATCTGGGACGCGGCCCGGAAGCAGGCACCCGGCTACACGGTCGCCAACATCTGCTGGTGGTACGCCATGGGCGCCGACGTCGACTGGACGGTGACCCCGCGCCCGGTCTACTACTCCGACGGCCGCAAGGAACCCGACTGTTACACCTGGCCGCCCTCCCTGCACGACGAACTCACCGAACGCCTGGGCCCGTTCCCCCTGTTCACCTACTGGGGCCCGAACGCCGGTATGCCCTCCACCCAGTGGATTCTGGGCGCCGCCCGCCAGATCTTCGACGAGCACGACCCCGACCTGACCCTTGTCTACATCCCGCAGATGGACTACGAACCCCAGCGCTCCGGCCCGCAGTCCGAGGCGTCCGTCCGTGCCGCCCGCCAACTCGACGACGCCCTGCGTCCGTTGATCGACCACTTCCTCACCGCCGGCGCCACGGTGGTCGCGCTCAGCGAGTACGGCATCACCCCCGTCTCCCGCCCCGTCGACCTCAACCGCGCCCTGCGCCGCGCCGGGCTGCTGGAGGTCCACACCCAGGACGGCATGGAGTACCTCGACCCCTGGACCTCCCGTGCCTTCGCCGTCGCCGACCACCAGGTGGCGCACGTGTACGTACGGGACCCGGAGGACGTACGGGAGGTCGCGAAGATCCTCGGTGAACTCGACGGTGTGGAGCAGGTGCTGGGCGCGGCCGGCAAGGCGGCCCAGGGCCTGGACCACGAACGCTCGGGAGAGCTGGTCGTCGTGGCGGACGCCGACGCCTGGTTCACGTACTACTACTGGCTGGACGACGACCGCGCCCCCGACTTCGCCCGCCAGGTCGAGATCCACCGCAAGCCCGGCTACGACCCCGCCGAACTGCTGTGGGACGACACCGTCCCGGCGGTGAAACTGCGCGCGATCAGCCAAGTGGCCCGTAAGAAGCTGGGGTTCCGCTACCGCATGCAGACGGTCCCGCTCGACCCGGCGGGCGTCCGCGGCAGCCACGGGCGCCTCCCGGCCGACCCCGACCACGGCCCCGTACTCCTGTGTTCCGAACCGGCCGCCGCGCAGCCGGAGTTGGCGGCTACGGACGTAAAGCCGCTGTTGCTGCGGCTGGCGGGACTCGCGGCGGACCGCATGGCCGCCGAGGAGCGGGCATGACGACCTCCCCGGCGCTGCCCCTGCCCCGCACCCTCCTCAACCCCGCCCCCGAATACGCCCGTTGGCGCGCCGAGGAGCCGGCGCAGCCGCTGCGGCGGGTCACCCTGCCCGACGGCAGCATCCCCTGGCTCGTCACCCGGCACGAGGACGCCCGGGCCGTGCTCGCCGACCCCCGGTTCAGCGCGGACGCGAGCCGTCCGGGGTTTCCCGGCCGCCGAAAGTACACCCAGCTGCCCCGGCCCGGCCTCTTCCACCTGATGGACCCGCCCGACCACACCCGGCTGCGCCGCATGCTGATCCCCGAGTTCTCCTTCCGCCGGATGGAGGCGCTGCGCGGCCGGCTCCAGCGGATCTGCGACGGCCTGATCGACGCCATGGTCGGGGCCGCGCCGGCCGGCGGCGTGGCCGAGGCTGACCTCGTAGCGGCGTACGCCCTGCCGCTGCCCACCCTCGCCATCTGCGAACTGCTCGGCGTGCCCGACCAGGACCGTGCCTTCTACCTGGCGAAATACGAGGTCGTGATCGATCTCACGGCCGCCCCCGACGAGGTGACGGCCGCCCGTGCCGCCGTCTACGCCAACCTCCGTGCGCTGCTCTCCCGCCGGGTCCATGAGCCCGCCGACGACCTGGTCTCCCGGTTGGCCACGGACCGGATCGCCACCGGCGAGGTCACCCTCGACGAGGCCACCGGCATGGTCTCGCTGCTGCTCGCGGCCGGCCACGAGACGACCGCCAACCTGATCGCGCTGTCGGTGGCCGCCCTGCTGAGACACCCCGCCCAACTGGCGGCCCTGCACGCCGACGCGGACGGGACCGCCTGGCCGGACGCTGTCGAGGAACTCCTGCGCCACCTGACCGAGGTCCGCCCCGGCCTGTGCCGGATCGCGACGGAGGACGTCCAGGTGGCCGGGGTCCTCGTGCGCGCGGGCGAGGGAGTGGTCGTCGCCGTGCACGCGGCCAACCGCGACCCGGCGGCCTTCCCCGCCCGCCCGCCCGAGGACGCGGACGACCTCGACGTCACCCGTGACGCCGGCCGGCATCTCGCCTTCGGGCACGGCCCGCACCAGTGCATCGGCCAGTCCCTGGCCCGCGCAGAGCTGGAGACCGCCCTGCCCACCCTCTTCCGCAGGCTGCCCGGCCTGCGGGCGACCGTTCCACCCGAGGGCCTCGCCCTCTCCACGAGCGCCATCCACGGCGTCCGTACCCTCCCCGTCACCTGGTGAAGGAGACCCCCCGCCATGACCACCGCCACCACTTTCAATGCGACCGTCCTGAAGAACGCCGTTCCCGAAGTGGGCAGTTGGCTGTCCGCCTTCGTCGAGCGACACGCCGGATTCGTCGGCTCCGTCCATCTGTCGGAGCCCGCCGAGGACGGCGAGATCGTGCTCGTCGCCACGCACAATCTGCCGTCGGCCGTGGCGAACGGCGCCGCCGTCGTCGTCATCGGCAAGGGCATGGCCGGCGTCACCGCCGAGCGCAAGGCCGCCGTCAACATTCCCGACCTCCAGACCGACACCTCGGGCGTTGCCCGGCTGCCGGCCCGCGCCTCCCAGGCGAAGGGCTCCCTCACCCTCCCCGTCTTCGCCCCCGACGACCCCACCAGGCTCCTCGCCGTCGTCGGTATCGGCTTCAAGGAACCCCGCGAGTTCACCGAGGAGGAGATGGCGGCGTACGCGGTCGATGCGGCGACCGTACTGACAGCGGTCTAGGTCGGCTGCCCAAGTCATCGGCTCAGGCGCCGAGTTCAGGGGCGTACGACCTCCAGCCGTACCGCGCAGGCCTTGAACTCCGGCATCCGGGAGACCGGGTCGAGGGCCGGATTGGTCAGCGTGTTGGCCCGGCCCTCGCCCGGCCAGTGGAAGGGCATGAAGACGGTGTCGGGGCGGATCGCGGTCGTGATCCGCGCCGGCGCCACCGCCCGCCCGCGCCGCGACACGACGGTGATGGCGTCCCCCTCCCCGGCCCCCAGCCGCGCGGCCAGCCGGGGGTGCAGCTCCACGAACGGCCCGGGCGCGGCGGCGTTCAGCTCGTCGACACGCCGCGTCTGGGCCCCGGACTGGTACTGCGCCACGACCCGCCCGGTGGTCAGCAGCACCGGATACTCGGCGTCCGGCTCCTCGGCGATCGGCCGGTAGGTGACGGGCACGAACCGGGCCCGCCCGTCCTCGGTCGCGAACCGGTCGAGGAAGAGCCGGGGAGAGCCGGGATGTACTGAGACCGACGGCAGGTCGCCGCCGTGCTCAAGCGGGTGACTGTCCGGCTGTCCGCCCTGCGCCGGCTGGCTGCTCCACGCCGGCTGGCTGCCCTGCGTCGGCTGGCTGCCCTGCGTCGGCTGGTCGCTCCGCGCCGACTGGCCGTCCTGCGTCGGCTGGCTGCCCTGCGTCGGCTGGCCGCCCTGCGCCGGCTGGTCGCTCCGCGCTGGCTGGCCGTCCTGCGACTGCCGGCTGCTCCGCGCAGGCTGGCCGCCCTGAGTCGGCTGGCTGCTCCGCGCTGGCTGATCGTCCTGCGCTGGCTGATCGTCCTGCGCCGGCTGGCCGTCCTGCGCCGGCTGGCTGCTCCGCGCCGGCTGTCCGCCCTGCGCCTGCTGATCGTCCTGCGCCGGCTGGTAATCCTGCGCGGGGCACGGCCAGAAGACGCCGTTCTCCTCGGCGAGCCGCTGGTACGTGATCCCCGAGTAGTCGGCGATCCCGCCCGCGCTGGCCCGGCGCAACTCCTCGAAGACCTCCTCGGGTTCGACCGGGAACCCCTTCTCCACCCCGGCCCGGGCGGCAAGCTGATGCAGGACGTACAGATCGCTCCGCACACCCTCCGGGGGAGTGATGGCCTGCCGGCGCAGCAGCACCCGCCCCTCCAGGTTGGTGGTCGTGCCGGTCTCCTCGGCCCACTGCGTGACCGGCAGGACGACATCGGCGAGCGCGGCCGTCTCGGACAGCACGACATCCGCGACGGCGAGGAAGTCCAGTGATTCCAGGCGCTGTTGGATGTGCGCGGCCCGGGGCGCGGACACCACCGGGTTGGACCCCATCAGCAGCAGCGAGCGAATGCCGGTACCGAGCGAGTCGAGAAGCTCGTACGCGCTCAGCCCGGGCCCCGGCAACGAGTCCGGGTCGACGCCCCACACGCCGGCCACATGGCGCCGCGCGTCGGGGTCGGTCAGCTTGCGGTAGCCGGGCAACTGGTCGGCCTTCTGCCCGTGTTCACGCCCGCCCTGCCCGTTGCCCTGCCCGGTCAGACACCCGTATCCGGAGTACGGCCGCCCCGAACGCCCGGTTGCCAGGCACAGGTTGATCCACGCCCCGACCGTGTCCGTCCCCTTGGACTGCTGCTCGGGCCCACGCGCGGTGAGCACCATCGCAGTGTCAGGTTCGCAGAACATCCGTACGGCGTCCCGGAGTTGAGGCACGGGCACACCGGTGATCCGCTCCACGTACTCGGGCCAGTGGGCCATGGCCGCCGCCCGGGTCTCCTCCCACCCGCTGGTCCGTTCCTCGATGAACGCCTCGTCGGTGCGCCCCTGCGCGACGACCAGGTGCAACAGGCCCAGGGCGAGGGCGAGATCGGTGCCGGGACGCGGCGCGAGATGCAGATCGGCCTGCTCGGCGGTACGGGTCCGACGCGGATCGATGACGATCAACGTCCCCCCGTTCTCCTTGAGTTCGGTGAAGTAGCGGAGGGCGGGAGGCATGGTCTCGGCGAGATTCGATCCGACGAGGATGACGCACCCGGTCTTGGGGATGTCCTCCATGGGGAAGGGCAGCCCCCGGTCGAGCCCAAATGCCTTGTTCCCGGCCGCAGCAGCGGACGACATACAGAAACGCCCGTTGTAGTCGATCTGGGAGGTCCCGAGTACAACCCGGGCGAACTTCCCAAGGGCGTAAGCCTTTTCATTCGTCAGCCCGCCCCCGCCGAAGACACCGCACGCGTCCGGGCCATGCTCCGTACGCGTGCGGGTCAGTCCCTCGGCGACGCGGTCCAGCGCGTCTTCCCAGGTCGCGGGTACGAGGACGCCGTCCCGCCGGACGAGCGGCTCGGTCAGCCGCAGCGACGGCGAGAGCAGTGCGGGTGCGGTGCGCCCCTTCCCACACAGTGCGCCACGATTGACGGGGAAGTCGACGCGCTCGGAGACCGTGACGCCCCCGCCTGCTGCCGGCGTGAGGTTCATACCGCACTGCAGGGCGCAGTACGGGCAGTGCGTGGGCGTCACGGAGGTCTCCATACCGCCAGCGTGCGACGCCCGTGTTACACCCCGGAACGCACCCCGTTACACAGGGGGCACGGGGACCTCCCGGGACGAGGCCACGGCCGGTGAGGTTTCCTTCGCCCCCGCCGCCCCTACCCGTTCCCATCCTCGGGGGCTCCGCCCCCGAACCCCCGCGCCTGGTCTTTCAGCCCGTCCGGCGTTTGAGGACGAGGCCGTTCAGGCCGACAGCGGGGGTCTGGGGGCGCAGCCCCCAGGGATGGGACGGGTAGGGGCGGCGGGGGCGAAAATCCCCCCACGTTCACCCACCCCCCAACGCCCGCTCCACCCCCACCTCCACCGGCCCCAAAAACCGCGGATCAGGCTCGAACACCGCATCCACCGCAGCCTTGCCCGCCGCGAAAATCTCCCGCACCCCGCCGTAGTACCACGTCACATCATGCCGATCCTCGACCCCGACCCCGTACGACTCCACCCCCGCCGCCTCGCACAACGCCACCGCCCGACGAACATGAAACCCCTGACTGATCAACACGGCCCGGTCCACCCCGAAGATCCTCTTCGCGCGGACACACGAGTCCCACGTGTCGAACCCGGCATAGTCACTCACGATCCGCCCGTCAGGCACCCCGTGCCGCGTCAGATACCCCCGCATCGCATCCGGCTCGTCGTAGTCCTCCCGGCTGTTGTCCCCGGTGACGAGCACCACCTTCACCCGCCCCGCCCGATACAGCTCCGCCGCCGCGTCCAACCGGTGCGCGAGATACGGAGACGGCTCCCCGTCCCACAACCCGGCCCCGAAGACGACGGCGACATCGGTACGCGGCACGTCCGAGACATCACGCAGCCGGTCACCCGTGGCGACGAACATCCACGTGGCCGGCAGCAACGCCACCACGCACCCGAGCATCACGGCCTGCACAAGCCTCCGCTGCCCGGTACGGGTGCGCGGCAGACGGGGTCTGCGGAGTCTCACGGGCGGTCCCTCCAGGTCGGCCTACGACAGTCAGGGACGTGACACGAGGCCCCACGGTTCACGGCAACGCACGTGACCGGCCTCACTCGCCCGACCGAATCCGCAGGTCAAGCCACCTCACAGTGACCCCCGGTCCCACCGTGAACCTGTGGAAAACCATCGATATCTTCGCGCAACGGGGTGGCAACCTCCCCCCGCGACCATCGATCCATGACGCCGTCGAACCCACCACGCGACGAGTCCACCCCCAACCCCGACGCCCACCCGCTCCCGGGGACCGACCTCGACAGTACGGCGCACCTCATGAACAGGATCAGCAGTCAGCTCGCCGGTCAGCTCGGCCTCGTCTCCCTCGACGGCATGCGGCGCCCCGAGCCGCCCGCGCTCGTCGTCGTGGCCCACGGCAGCCGTGACCCGCGCGCCCTGAGCACCGTACGCATGCTCCTCGACCAGGTCCGCGCCCTGCGCCCCGGCCTGCCGGTCCACCTCGGTCACATCGAGCTGAACGAGCCCCTGCTCCCCGACACGCTCGCCGCCCTCGGCGACCGCGAGGCGATCCTCGTCCCGCTCCTCCTCAGCCGCGGCTACCACGTCAAGCGCGACATCCCCGAGATGGCCGCCGAATCGAGGGTGCACGCGCGCGTGGCCCCCGCCCTGGGCCCGCACCCCCTCCTGGTGGACGCCCTGTACGCCCGCCTGGTCGAGGCGGGCTGGCCCACGCGGACGGACCACGAGACGCGGCGCCAGAGCGCGGTCGTCCTGGCGGCGGCGGGCTCCCGGGACCCGGAGTCCAAGGTCGACACGGGCCGCACGGCCCAGCTCCTCTCCGACCGCCTGGGCGTCCCGGTGATCCCCGCCTACGCCACGACAGCGGCCCCGACGGTCCCGAACGCCATAGAGGCCCTGAGGGCAAGCGGCCGCACCAGGGTGGCGATCGCCTCCTACTTCACGGCCCCCGGCCGCTTCGCGACAGAGTGCGCGGAGACGGCCCCATGGATCACCTCGGCCCCCTTGGGCACACACCCCGCGATGGCAAACCTCCTCCTCCACAGGTACGACCAGATGACTGGCGTAAGGGGCGCGGGGAACTGCGCGACCAGCCCCCACCGGCCCGCACTCGCCGTATAACAGCACCCGGCAGACGGAAAGGCGCACCTGGCAGACGAAACGGCGCACCCCAGCGGAGCGCACCCCCTTTGTCAGTCCCTGCCCGTACTGTCGAGACATGTCGTACGACCTGTCGTCAACCGAACGCTGGGCCCCGGAACCGGACAAGCGCCCCGGCCGAACCGCCTTCCAACGCGACCGCGCCCGAATCCTCCACTCAGCCGCCCTGCGCCGCCTCGCAGGCAAGACCCAGGTCGTCACCCCGGGCACCCGCAGCCACAGCTGGGACGCCAGCCCCCGCACCCGCCTCACCCACTCCCTGGAATGCGCCCAGGTGGGCCGTGAGCTGGGCGCGGCCCTGGGCTGCGACCCCGACCTCGTCGAAGCCGCCTGCCTCGCCCACGACCTGGGTCACCCACCCTTCGGCCACAACGGCGAACAGGCACTGAACGAGTTCGCGGAGGACTGCGGCGGCTTCGAGGGCAACGCCCAGTCCCTGAGACTCCTCACCCGCATCGAGCCCAAGCGGTTCACCCCGGAAGGCTCGGTCGGCCTCAACCTCACCCGGGCCGTCCTGGACGCCGCCACCAAGTACCCCTGGCCGCGCGGCGCCCACCCCACCGACCCCGGGTCCCCCAAGTTCGGTGTCTACGAGGACGACCGCCCCGTCTTCGACTGGCTCCGCAAGGACGCCCCCGGCACCCGCACCACCTTCGAGGCCCAGGTCATGGACTGGGCCGACGACGTGGCGTACTCGGTGCACGACGTCGAGGACGGCCTGCACGCCGGCCACCTCGACCCGGCCGTCCTGCACGCGGAACCCGAACGGCAGGAGGTCTTCGCGGTCGCCCGCGGCCGGTACGTCCCGCAGGACACCGACCCGGCGGAACTGGCGGAGGCCCTCGACCGGCTCCAGAACGAACCGTGGTGGCCGCACGGCTACGACGGCTCGGCCGTCGCCCAGGCCCGCCTGAAGGACGCCACCAGCCAGCTGATCGGCCGCTTCTGCCTCGCCGCCGAGGGCGCCACGCGCGCGGCGTACGGCAGCGGCCCGCTCACCCGGTACACGGCCGAACTCGTCGTACCGCGCGAGACCAGGCTGGAGTGCGCGGTCCTCAAGGCGGTCGCCGACCGGTACGTCATGCAGCGTGCCGAGCAGGAGGTGCTCCGCGCGGACCAGCGGATCGTCGTCGCGGAGCTGGCCGAGGCACTCACCGCCCGCGCCCCGGAAGGCCTGGAACCCCAGTTCCGGGCGCTCTTCGACGAGGCCCCCGACGACCGCGCCCGCAAACGCGTGATCGTCGACCAGATCGCCTCGCTCACGGACGCCGCCGCCCGCTCGCTCCACGAACGCCTGACCGGCTGACACGGCACGCGGGAGAGCGAGCCTCTCCCGCGTACCGCATTACCGCATTACTCCGCCACGACCTCGTCGTGGCTGGGGTGCAGCCCACCGCCGCTGCCGTCGCCGCCCGTGGTGGGCGTGGAGACGACCGGCGTGCTCAGCGAGCTGAGGTCATGGGCGTACGTGCCCACCGCGTTGGCGATGACCCCGATGTTGATGCCGAACGCCTTCATGCTGATGTTGTCCAGGTCGTCGCACGCCGCGTGGTAGCACGCGTCGTACGCGACGCCGGCGGTGCCGCCGAACAGTGCGGCCTGGGCCTCGGTCTTGATGCCCTCGGCGCCGGTGAAGGTGCCGCCGGAGGGGATGCCGACCGCGATGAACGGCCCGTAGTCGGAGCGGCCGGAGAAGTCGGTGCCCTGGTGAGGCTTGCCCTTGGAGTCGAGGAACGCGTTGATGTCACGCTCCAGCTGGGCCGACCCCTCCGGCCCTGGACCCGCGCCCTCGGCGTCCGAGTCGTCGCCGTCGTACACGAACTGGGCGTAGTTCGGGGAAGCGATCATGTCGAAGTTCAGATAGAGCTTGATCTGCGCCCGCTGCTCCTCGGTGAGCCGCGAGACGTACGACTCGGAGCCGACCAGACCGAGCTCCTCGGCCGACCAGAAGGCGAACTTCACCTTGTTGGGCGGCTGCTTGCCGTACCAGGTGTTGTCGGCGAGTTCCTCGGCGACCTCCAGGATGCCGGCCGAGCCGGAGCCGTTGTCGTTGATGCCGGGGCCCTCGGTGACCGAGTCGAGGTGGGCGCCCAGGAACACCGTGTTGTCCGCGTCGCCGCCACGGGTCTCCGCGACGACGTTGTTCGTCGTACGGGTCTCGATCAGCTGACGGACCTCGAAACCGACCGTGACCTCGCCCGCCGCGACATCGGCGGCGAGGGCCTCGCCCTCGGCCTGGCTGAGCCCTGCGGTCGGGATCCGGCCGCTCGCCGCGTCGCCGAGGGTGCCGGAGAGGACGCCCGCGGTGTTGTTGTAGATGATCGCGCCGACGGCCCCCGCCTCGGAGGCGACGATCTGCTTCTGCGCGAAGGTGCAGCCACCGCGCTTGATCAGCGCGATCCTGCCCGTGAAGGCACCGGCCGCGTAGTCCCCGGCCTCACAGCCGGGAGTGGCGTCCACCGTGGCGGCGGCGAGCGCGGCCGTGATGCCGCCCACCGGTGTCGACTTCGTGTACGTCATCGCCGTGATGCCGAGCTCGCGCGGTGTCGGCGAGATCACGGCGGCCTTCTCGGCGAGAGTCTCGATGTAGTCGAAGTCGAAGCTGTCGTACGAGACCTTGTAACCGGCCTTCTTCAGCACCCTGTAGACGTACTCGGCGGACTTGTCGTGACCCGGTGTACCGGCCGCGCGGTTGCCGCCGTTGGCGTCGGAGATGGCCTGCAGGGCCTTGAGGTGTTTGTACGCGTCCTTCGCGGACGACTCCTTGACCAGGGTCTTCGCGAGCTTCCTGGCGTCGGCGGCCGGGTTGCCGTGGCCGCCGTGGGCGCCGGCTGTTCCGGCCGAGGCGAGCAGCAGCGGAGTCGCGAGAGCGGTGGCGGCGATGACCGCCACGGCTCTGTGCGAGTGGGACGATGCCTTCGGCAATACGTTCACAGAGGTCCTTCCCCAGGGATGTGCGAACGAGGTGGGAGGGACGGTAGCGAGCTACGCGGTTCACGAGAAGAGGGCATCTGCAACTCGTGTTCGGATTCGCCGGTTTGGCCCGCATGCCGCGCGTGCGCCGCACCTGCCGCCCGGCACACGGGACCTGCCCGAATGTGACCCTCCGTGGGTCTGATCGGCCCACTCCCTCTTCCCCCATCACGCTCCGTGCGGGAGGCTCGCATGTGGCGGCATCGTTACGAGGAGGCATCAAGTGGTCGACGCGGATCAGACATTCGTCATCATCGGAGGCGGACTGGCCGGCGCCAAAGCGGCCGAGACGCTCCGGACGGAGGGTTTCACCGGCCGCGTGATACTGATCGGCGACGAACGCGACCACCCGTACGAGCGGCCCCCGCTCTCCAAGGGCTACCTCCTCGGCAAGGAGGAGCGCGACAGCGTCTTCGTCCACGAACCCGCCTGGTACGCGCGCAACGACATCGAACTCCACCTCGGCCAGACCGTCGACGCCATCGACCGTACGGCGAAGACGGTCCGCTTCGGTGACGACGGCACCCTTGTCCACTACGACAAACTGCTCATCGCCACCGGCGCCGAGCCGCGCCGCCTCGACATCCCGGGGACGGGCCTGGCCGGTGTCCATCACCTGCGCCGCCTCGCGCACGCCGAGCGCCTCAAGGGCGTCCTGGCGGCCCTGGGCCGCGACAACGGCCACATCGTGATCGCCGGCGCCGGCTGGATCGGCCTGGAGGTCGCGGCGGCGGCACGCGAGTACGGCGCCGAGGTGACCGTCGTGGAACCGGAGGCGACCCCGCTGCACTCGGTGCTCGGCCCCGAGCTGGGCAACCTCTTCGCCGAGCTGCACCGCGAGCACGGCGTCCGCTTCCACTTCGGCGCCCGGCTGACGGAGATCGTCGGCCAGGACGGCATGGTCCTCGCGGCCCGTACGGACGACGGCGAGGAGCACCCGGCCCACGACGTCCTGGCGGCCATCGGCGCCGCCCCGCGCACGGCACTGGCGGAGGCGGCGGGCCTGACCCTCGCCGAGCGCGCCCACGGCGGCGGCATCGCGGTCGACGAACGCCTGCGCACCTCCGACCCCGACATCTACGCGGCCGGTGACGTGGCCGCCTTCCACCACGCCCTCTTCGACACCAGGCTGCGCGTCGAACACTGGGCCAACGCCCTCAACGGCGGCCCTGCGGCGGCCCGCGCGATGCTGGGCCGCGAATCGACGTACGACCGTGTGCCGTATTTCTTCTCCGACCAGTACGACATGGGCATGGAGTACTCGGGCTGGGCGCCCCCTGGCTCCTACGACCAGGTGGTGATCCGGGGAGACGCGGGCAAGCGCGAGTTCATCGCCTTCTGGGTGAAGGAGGGCAGGGTGCTGGCCGGGATGAACGTCAACGTGTGGGACGTCACAGAGACCGTCCAGCAGCTCATCCGCTCCCGGTCCCAGGTGGACACGGAGGCCCTGGCGGACCCGCACGTACCGCTGGACAGCCTCGTCCCGTAGCGACGCCAGGGCACGGGACTGTCGGTGGACCCCCGTAGAATCACTGCGTGGCCGGAAGGATCAACGACGAGGACGTGAAGGCGGTTCGGGACGCGGTCCCGATCGACGCCGTGGTGTCCGAGTACCTCCAGCTGCGCAACGCGGGCGGCGGCAACCTCAAGGGCCTGTGCCCCTTCCACGACGAGAAGTCTCCGTCCTTCCAGGTCAGCCCGAGCAAGGGACTCTTCCACTGCTTCGGCTGCCAGGAAGGCGGCGACACCATCACGTTCGTGATGAAGGTCGACCACCTCTCCTTCTCCGAGGCGGTCGAGCGCCTGGCCGGCCAGGCCGGCATCACCCTGCGGTACGAGGAGGGCGGCTACAACCCCGCGGGCCAGCGCGGCGAGCGCATCCGCCTGGTTGAGGCCCACAAGATCGCGGCCCAGTGGTACATGGAACAGCTGGCCACGACCTCCGAGGCGGACGCGGGCCGCAAGTTCCTCGCGGAACGCGGCTTCGACCAGTCGGCGGCCGAACACTTCTCCGTCGGCTACAGCCCCCAGGGCTGGGACCACCTCACCCGCTACCTCCGCGGCAAGGGCTTCTCCGACAAGGAACTCCTGCTCTCCGGCCTCTCCCAGGAAGGCCGCCGGGGCCCCATCGACCGCTTCCGGGGCCGCCTGATGTGGCCGATCCGCGACATCGGCGGCGAGGTCGTCGGCTTCGGCGCACGAAAGCTGTACGAGGCGGACACGGGCCCCAAGTACCTGAACACTCCCGACACGGCGATCTACCGCAAGTCCCAGGTCCTGTACGGCATCGACCTCGCCAAGAAGGACATCGCGAAGGTCAGCCGCGCGGTCGTCGTCGAGGGCTACACGGACGTCATGGCCTGCCACCTGGCCGGCGTCACGACGGCGATCGCGACCTGCGGAACGGCCTTCGGCACCGAACACATCAAGATCCTCCGCCGCCTCCTGATGGACAACGGCTCAGCCCGGGTGATCTTCACCTTCGACGGCGACGCGGCCGGCCAGAAGGCGGCCCTGCGCGCCTTCGAGGACGACCAGAAGTTCGCCGCCGAGACCTACATCGCGATCGCGCCCGACGGCATGGACCCCTGCGACCTGCGCCTCGCGAAGGGCGACCAGGCTGTCGCCGACCTCGCCGAACCCCGTACCCCCCTCTTCGAGTTCGCCCTGCGCCAGATCGCCACCCGCTACGACCTCGAAACCCCGGCGGGCCGAGCGTCGGCGCTGGACGAGGCGGCCCCGATCGTGGCCCGCATCAAGAACAGCGGCGCCCAGCACGAGGTCGCGGTCCAGCTCGCGGGCATGCTCGGCATCCTGGACACGCAGTTCGTGGTCAAGCGGGTGGCCCAGCTGGCCCGTTGGGCCAAGGACCGCGGCGGCAAGGGCCCGGCCCCCGCCGGCGGGCAGCACCAGCAGCAGCCGTACGAGCGGACAACGCGCCCGGGCGGCCCCCCGGGCCCGGCCCTGAACCTCCGCAACCCGGTCTACGCCACGGAACGCGAACTCCTCAAACTGGCCCTCCAGCGCCCCGAGTTGGTCTCCCCGGCCTTCGACGCCTACGGCATCGACGAGTTCACGGCCGCCCCCTACGCGGCCGTACGCCAGGCGATCATGGAGGCGGGCGGAGCGGAGTACGGCGTCCAGGACCCCCAGGAGTATCTGGTCCGGGTCCGCGAGGTGGCCCCGGACAACACGGTCCGCTCCATGGTGACGGAGCTGGCGGTGGAGGCGATCATGCGCCGGACGGTCGACGACGTGTACGCCGGCGATGTGCTGGTCACCGTCCGCCGCAGAGCGGTGGGACGCCGTATCCACGAGGTCCAGGGCACCCACGCCCGCCTGACCACCCAGGGGGACCCGGCCCAACTGGCCGCCGTACAGAACGAGTTGTGGGTGCTCCAGCAGTACGACCTGGCACTCCAGAACCAGGGAGCGGCGGCACTCTGACCGCCACCGCCGCCTGCCGTCACTCCCGCCCGTCGAACGTCGGCGTCACCGCCCGTATCAACCGCTCCGTGAACTCCCGCTCCCTGTCCGCGAGTTGCGGATACTCCATGACGAAGTGAGGCCACTCGACGTACCCCACCGCGTCCACCACGTCCTCCAACAGGATTCGCTCGCGGCCGTAGTGGGGCCACTCGCCCGAGAGCCGGAACACCTCGTCCAGCAGTTCATGGGGGAGCGGATACCGCTCGGCCAGAAGCACGGCGTCGTACAGGTCCTTGCCCTGCGCGTACATGTCGTTGATCAGCCACATCAGCTTCCAGGCCAGCGACAGCGCGGGCGTCGCCGCCCGCACCGACGCGCCGCCCGCCAGCTCCACCGGCACCGCCGGCTCGGCGAGCCGCTCGTTGAAGACGAAGTCGAGCTGTACATGGCCGCCGGGCAGCCCGGGCGCGGACCAGGGCAGCACCATACGGCGGCCCGGCACCCGGTCGTAGGTCCAGATGTCCTCGACCACCGCGTCGCGCGCGCAGAACCCCACCTCGCCGTCGCTCCGGGCCTCGGCGGCCGCCGCGATCCCGGCGAGCATCTGCCCCGCACGTGGGTCATCGATCGAAAAGGTGGGCGGTACGACGACGAAGTCCAGGTCACCGGGCTCGCGGGCGGCCTCGCCGAACCACGCCGCCATCAGCACGCTCCCACGCAGCACCAGCGACTCGGCCCACTCGGACCCCGCGATCGCGTCGAGCACCAGCTCCAGCGCCCGGCGCCGCGCGGCCCGCCAGTCCTCGCCCCGCGCCGGATCGGCGAAGCCCGGGTCGGCAGCCCGGAAGGCGTTGTGGTGCTGCTTCAGCGCCGGTTCGAAGATCAGCCGCTGCACCACGTCCTCACCCGGCACGGTACGCAGCGTCCGGGGCAGCCCCTGAGCCTCCCGGGTCCTGTCGTCCAGGGTGTCCTTGGGCGCGTCGAGGCCTGCCACGACGCCCCTTCGCCAGGTCCACTTGTTCCTCATCCCCGCACCTCCCGCACCCGCGCCGCCGCCACGACCAAGCCTCCGCTCCCCTCGACCCATCCCTCGACCCATCCGTCGATCCATCCGTCGTCGACGGACAGATCACTGTCGTACAGCACGAACTCCCGCTCCACGTCGACCACTTCGAGCTCCACCGCTCGGTGTCGCCGCAGCTCCGCAAGCAGCCGTTCCAGCGCCCGCCCCGCCCCGGTCGCGTCCACGCCCCGGCACCGCTGCGTCACGAACCGCTCGGTCCACCGACCGCTCCGCACCACCCGACGGGCGTTCCACGACAGATGCGCGCCGTACGGGACGACCCGCGCCGCCAGGACGTCGAGATCCGTGTCCACGGGCAGCCGCACCTTCACGTGGTGCTCGAAGTACCGTCCGTCCGCGCACGGTTCACGCGGCACCTCGGGAGCCCACGGCGACGACTCGATCTTGACGCGCACCGGATCGAACCCGTCCGCCCGCAGCCGCGCCGCGACTTCACGCGCCCGAGCCGATTCGTCGGCGTACGACGGGGAACCCGACAGGGTGAGCATCGGCTGGGTCGTCATCCGGCCACGGGCAAGGACGATGTGCGTCAACTTGAGCCCCGCCCCGGTCGCCCAGCGGCCCAGCCGTTCCGCCTCGGCAGCGCTTTGGCAGTGGACGGTGACATGCGTTTCGTAGACGTGAGTTGAGCGGAGTGAACTGGACACGCGCCGATCGTGCCAGGTCGGACCCCGAACAAGCACTCGGATTTGCTGCGACGGTAACCGCGTGGTCACGGACCGGACCCAAAAAGTGGTCGCACGCCCCTCGTGGCGGCGATGTGTCGTACTCCACACTGGGTTCCGGTGCCTGAGTCCTCGGAGCGCGGCCGGCCCGTCCACAACGGGTCCGACACCCCCGCGGTTCCGCTCAACGCGTACGGGACGGACAGCGGCGAGGCCGCCCACTCCGCCCCCCGAGTACCGCTGCCGTACGCCTCAGCAGCGATCATCCTGGAGGTCGCCCCCGTGCAGACCCAGACCCTCACCCAGACCGACAGCAGTACCGCGGTGACGGAGCCCGACGCCGAGACCGAGATCGCGGACGTCACCGACGTCGCCGAGGTCATCGCGGCCGTGCCTCCGCAGAGCCGTGTCGCGCACCACCCCGAGAGCCCGCCCGAACCGGACGGCCCTCCTGCGGACGCGGTGGACGTGGTCGAGACCGCGGAACCGATCGAGCCGGCTGGGCAGATCGAGGTGATCGAACCGGTCGAGGTGATCGCGCCGGTCCGTGCCCCCGCCCGCGCCGACACCAGCGGGCCCTCCTCCGACCTGTTCCGCCAGTACCTGCGGGAGATCGGCCGTATCCCGCTGCTCACCGCCGCCGAGGAGGTCGAACTCGCCCGCCGGGTCGAGGCCGGTCTGTTCGCCGAGGAGAAACTGCGCCTCGCCTCCGACCTGGACAGCCAGTTGGCCCTCGACCTGGACAAACTGGTCGTCATGGGCCGGATGGCCAAGCGCCGCCTGATCGAGGCGAACCTGCGCCTTGTCGTATCGGTGGCGAAACGATACGTGGGCCGCGGTCTGACGATGCTCGACCTCGTCCAGGAGGGAAACCTGGGCCTGATCCGCGCGGTCGAGAAGTTCGACTACGCGCGCGGCTACAAGTTCTCGACGTACGCGACCTGGTGGATCCGCCAGGCCATGTCCCGCGCCCTCGCCGACCAGGCCCGTACGATCCGTGTCCCCGTACACGTGGTCGAACTGATCAACCGGGTCGTCCGGGTGCAGCGCCGGATGCTCCAGGAGCGCGGCTACGAGCCGACGCCGGAGGAGGTAGCCGCCCACCTGGACCTGCTCCCCGAGCGAGTCAGCGAGGTACTGCGTCTGGCCCAGGAACCGGTGTCGCTGCACGCACCGGTGGGCGAGGAGGACGACGTCGCGCTGGGCGACCTCATCGAGGACGGCGACGCGGCGTCGCCGGTCGAGTCGGCGGCGTTCCTGCTGCTGCGGGAGCACCTGGAGGCGGTGCTGTCGACGCTGGGGGAGCGGGAACGCAAGGTCGTCCAACTCCGTTACGGCTTGGCGGACGGGCGTCCGCGCACGCTGGAGGAGATCGGGCGGATCTTCGGCGTCACACGGGAGCGCATCCGCCAGATCGAATCCAAAACCCTGAACAAGCTGAGGGACCACGCCTTCGCAGACCAGCTACGGGGCTACTTGGACTGAGGCCCACTTTCCTCGCCCCCGCCGCCCCTACCCATTCCCATCCTCGGGGGCTCCGCCCCCGAACCCCCTTGGGGGTCTGGGGGCGCAGCCCCCAGGGATGGGACGGGTAGGGGCGGCGGGGGCGAGAAAACCCCTAATCCACCTCAGCCACCGCCTCCGCGAACTGCGCCTTGTACAGCCGCGCATAAGCCCCGTCCGCCCCCAACAACTCCCCGTGCGCCCCCTGTTCCACGATCGCCCCGTTCTCCATCACCAGAATCGTGTCCGCATCCCGAATCGTCGACAGCCGGTGCGCGATCACGAACGACGTCCGCCCATGGGCGAGTTTCGCCATCGCCTTCTGGATGAGGACCTCCGTCCGCGTGTCCACGGAACTCGTCGCCTCGTCCAGCACCAGAATCACCGGATCCGACAGGAACGCCCGCGCGATGGTGATCAACTGCTTCTCACCCGCGCTCACCCCCGTCCCCTCGTCGTCGATCACGGTGTCGTACCCGTCCGGCAACGTCCGGATGAACCGATCCGCGTGCGCCGCCCGCGCCGCCTCCTCGATCTCCCCGCGCGTCACCTCACGCTCCCGCGCGGCCCCGTACGCGATGTTCTCCGCGATGGTCCCGCCGAACAGCCAGGTGTCCTGGAGCACCATCCCTATCCCGGCCCGGAGTTCCTCCCGGGACATGGCCGCGATGTCCACCCCGTCGAGGGTGATCCGGCCGCCGGACACCTCGTAGAACCGCATCAGCAGGTTCACCAGGGTCGTCTTCCCGGCCCCCGTGGGCCCGACGATCGCCACCGTGTGCCCCGGCTCCACCGCCAGCGACAGATCCTCGATCAGCGGCTTCTCCGGGTCGTACCGGAACGACACATGCTCCAGCGAGACCAAGCCCCGCAGCTCCTCCGGCCGCACCCCCGGCACCGGATCGGCCTGCTGCTCCTCCGCGTCCAGCAGCTCGAAGATCCGCTCGGCCGAGGCCACCCCCGACTGCACGAGGTTCGCCATCGACGCGACCTGCGTCAGCGGCATCGAGAACTGGCGCGAGTACTGGATGAACGCCTGCACGTCGCCGATCGACAGCGCACCTGAAGCGACCCGCAGCCCGCCCACCACAGCGACCAGCACATAGTTCAGGTTCGACACGAACAGCATCAGCGGCTGCATCACCCCGCTGTTGAACTGCGCCTTGAACCCCGCCTCGTACAACGCGTCGTTCTGCTCCGCGAACTGCTGCGCCGACTCGTCCTGGCGTCCGAACACCTTCACCAGGGTGTGCCCGGTGTACATCTCCTCGATGTGGGCGTTCAGCTTGCCGGTGGTCCGCCACTGCTGCACGAAGTGCGGCTGCGACCGCTTGCCGATGCGCGTGGCGACGTAGAACGACAGCGGTACGGTCACCAGCGCGACCAGTGCCAGCAGCCACGACACCCAGAACATCATCGCCAGGACGCCGACGATCGTCAGCAGGGAGTTGATGAGCTGGCCCAGCGACTGCTGGAGCGTCTGCCCGATGTTGTCGATGTCGTTCGTCGCACGACTGAGAACCTCACCCCGCTGACGCTTGTCGAAGTACGAAAGCGGCAGCCGCGACAGCTTCGCCTGCAGATCCTCACGCATCCGGGACACGGTCAGGTTGACCGCCCGGTTCACCAGCCGCGTAGCCACCAGCATCAGCAACCCGGCGAACACGAAAACGACAAGCGCCAGCCCCAGCACCTCACCCACCGCGCCGAAGTCGATGCCCTTGCCCGGCGTGAAGTCCGTACCGGAGAGCATGTCGGCCATGCCGCCCTCGCCGCGTTCCCGCATCCCGGCGAGAACCTCGGCCTTCGTACTCCCGCTGTCGAACTGCCGTCCGATGATGCCGGCGAAGACCAGGTCGGTCGCCCGCCCCAGGATCTTCGGGCCCACCACCGACAGGCCCACGCTCACGAACACCGCGAGCAGCATCACGTACATCGTGGCCCGTTCGGGCCTGAACTGGGCGAGGAGCCGTTTGCCCGACTCCTTGAAGTCCAGTGAGTGGTGGTCGGGTCCGGTGCCCGCCATCATGCGCCCCATGGGCCCGGCCATCAGGCAGCCTCCGCTTCCGTGAGCTGGGACAGGACGATCTCGCGGTAGGTCTCGTTGTCCGCCATCAGCTCGTGATGGCGGCCGGTGCCGACGACCAGGCCCTCGTCCAGGACGATGATCCGGTCGGCCTCCCTGATCGTGGACACCCGCTGGGCGACGATCACGACGGTCGCCTCGGCGGTCTCGCGCGCGAGCGCCGTCCGCAGGGCCGCGTCCGTGGCGTAGTCGAGCGCGGAGAAGGAGTCGTCGAAGAGGTAGATCTCGGGCCGCTGGACCAGCGTCCGCGCGATCGCGAGCCGCTGTCGCTGACCGCCCGACACATTCGTACCGCCCTGCGCGATCGGCGCGTCGAGCCCGCCCTCCAGCCGCTCGACGAACCCCTTGCCCTGCGCCACCTCCAGCGCGTGCCACAGCTCCTCGTCCGTGGCGTCCGGATTTCCGTACCGCAGGTTGGTCGCCACGGTCCCCGCGAACAGATACGGCTTCTGCGGCACCAGCCCCACCGTCCTGGCCAGCAGCCTCGGCTCCACGGTCGCCACGTCCACGCCGTCGACGAGCACCTCCCCGTCGGTAGCGTCGAACAGCCGGGGAACCAGCCCCAGCAGCGTCGACTTCCCGCTCCCCGTGGACCCGATCACCGCGGTCACCTCACCGGGCCGCGCCACCAGGTCGACGGCCCGCAGCACCGGCTCCTCGGCGCCCGGATAGCGGAACCCGGCGCCCCGGATCTCCAGATGCCCGTGCCGCGGCAACTCGACGACGGGGGCGACGGGTGGCACCACACTCGACGACGTACCGAGGACTTCTTCGATCCGCTCGGCACACACCTCCGCGCGCGGGACCATCATGAACATGAAGGTGGCCATCATCACGGACATGACGATCTGCATCAGATAGGCGAGGAACGCGGTCAGCGCCCCGATCTCCATCCCACCGCTGTCGATGCGATGAGCACCGAACCACACGACAGCAATGGAAGAGACGTTCACGACGGTCATGACGATCGGGAACATCAGCGCGAGCAGCCGCCCGGTGCCCAGCGACACCTCGGTCAGCTCGTGGTTGGCCTTCCGGAACCGGTCCTTCTCGTACTCGTCCCGCACGAAGGCGCGGATCACCCGGTTGCCGGTGATCTGCTCGCGCAGTACCCGGTTGACGGTGTCGAGCCGCACCTGCATCGACCGGAACATCGGCCGCAGCCGCCGCACGATCAGCGTCACACAGATGCCCAGCACCGGTACGACGGCGATCAGCACGCCCGACAGCTGCACATCCAGGCCCAGCGCGAGGATGATGCCGCCCACGCACATGATCGGCGCCGACGCCATCAGCGTGAACGTCATCAGCACGAGCATCTGTACCTGCTGGACGTCATTGGTCGTACGGGTGATCAGCGAGGGCGCGCCGAAGTGCCCGACCTCGCGCGCCGAGAACGACTGCACCCGGTCGAAGACGGCCGCGCGTACGTCCCGGCCGAGCGCCGAGGCCGTACGCGCGCCGTAGTACACGGCACCGATGTTGCAGACGACCTGCACCAGCGAGATGCCGATCATCAGGGAACCGAGGGTCAGGATGTGGCCCGTGTCGCCCTTCACCACACCGTCGTCGATGATGTCCGCGTTGAGCGTGGGCAGATAGAGGGTGGCGCAGGTCTGCAGGAGCTGGAGCAGCACGAGCAGGCCGATGGGTTTCTTGTACGGCTGTAGGTAAGTGCGCAGAAGTCGTATGAGCACGCTGAATCTCTCGGAGTCGGCGGTTTGTCCATGACGGACCATGGGGAGTGCCCCACGCCCCCATCGTCGAACACTCCACCCGTGTTACTTCAACCGATTAATCCAACGGCAGGACATTTCTTGGTGGCTCAGCTACTGGCTCAGCTACGAAACGCCCCGGGATGGGTCTGCTCCCGCACGGACACGTACTGCTGCCGCACCGCCTGTCCCACCGCCAGTTCCTCACCGGGCTCCAGCACCTGCGCGGTGGCCCCCTGCCAGGCCGGCGGGGTACGCGGATCGAGCGTGCCCTGCGTCACCCCGAGCGCCCAGGCGGCCTGCCGCGCGGCACCGACGGCCGCGTAGTCGGCGGGCTGCGGTACGACGACCTGCGCCCCGAACAGCATCGGCGCCGCGGCCTGTACGGCGGGCAACTCGGCGGCGGACCCGAGCAGGAAGACTCGCTGTACGTCCACCCCCCGCCCCCGCAGCACATCCAAGGCATCCGCGAGCCCGCACAGCATCCCCTCGAAGGCGGCCCGCGCGAGATGCTCGGCCTTCATGGACTCCCGCCGCAGCCCGGCGAGCGTCCCGGCGGTGTGCGGCAGATTCGGCGTCCGCTCACCCTCCAGGTAGGGCAGCATGACGAGCCCATGGGCGCCGGGAGTCGACTTCATGGCGAGGTCGGAGAGACTCTCCAGATCACTCAACCCCAGCAACTCGGCGGTCCCCCGCAGAGTCCGTACGGCGTTCAGCGTCGTGACGACAGGCAGATGCAGCCCGGTCGCGTCGGCCAGCGAGGTGATCATCCCGGTCGAGTCGAAGAGCGCCTCGGGGTGTACGGCCATCACGGACCCGGAGGCCCCGAGCGACACCACGACATCCCCGAGCCCCAGGCCGAGCCCGAAGGCGGCGGCCATGGTCTCCCCGGTCCCGGCGGAGATGAGCAGCCCCTCGGGCGTCGTACCGGCGGCGTCGGAAGGTCCGAGCACCTCGGGCATCATCGCCTGACGCCCGAGCGCGAGTTCGACGAGATCGCCGCGATAGGTACCCATGGCGGCGGACCAGTACCCGGTTCCCGAGGCCCCACCCCGGTCGGTGGTCCTCCGCACAGGCCGCCCGAGCAGCTGCCACACCAGCCAGTCGTGCGCCTGCATGAGGACGGCGGTCCGCTGGGCGGCCTCCGGCTCGTTCCGTGCCAGCCAGCGCAGCTTGGTCACCGGCTGCGCGGCCTGCGGCACACACCCCACGGCCTGCGCCCACGCCTCGCGCCCGCCGAGCGCGTCGATCAGATCGGCGGCGGCGACCTGCGCCCGCTTGTCCCCACCGACCATCGCCGGCCGGACGGTGTTGCCCTGCGCGTCGACCGGCACGAGCGCGTTCTGCTGCGCGGACACACCGATGGCCTGCACGCCTTCGAGGAGCCCGCCCCCGGCGGCCTCACCGAGGGAGAGCAGCCACGCCTGCGGATCGACATCGGACGGCCGCCCGCCGCTCCCACCCTCGGCGCCTTCCATCGGATGCGGCGCATAGCCCTGCCGCAGCACGGACCCCGTGTCCGCGTCGCAGACGACGATACGAGTGAAATCGGGCGAACTGTCCAACCCGGCGACTATCCCCATGGCGAAAATTCTGCCGTACGCGGAGAGGTGAACGCGCCGGGTCGCCGTTCCGTCAGGGACAAGCTGTGCGTTGTCGGTGTCCAGAGGCCGTGCGGATGCGCCAGATGTGGCGATGCCGACACCCCAGGCACTCCCGATACCCCAGGCACTCCCGATACCCCGGACACCTCCGCCCCGGGTGGCTCAGGTGTTACTGGTGCCCCAGTCGTCCTCGCCACCTCCCGTGGCGTTGCGCTCGCGCAGGGAGCGCACCCGGTCGGCCACGGAGTCGGGTACCCGGTCGCCGACCTTCTCGCTCACGGTGTGGAACGCCTTGCCGGCGAACTCCCGTCCCTGCAGCGCGGCCGACTCGGCGGTGTTGCGGACGGCCGGGTTCTGCGCGACCTGACGGGCGGATTTCTTCAACTGCTCGTAGCGCTCGCGCCCGGCCCGTGTGCCCAGCACGTAACCCAGGGCCAGTCCGGCGACGAACGTGAGCCGGTAGCGCATGACGGCCACCTTTCCTTGACGAGTGTCGAGTGAGGCGAGTGAGACCAGTAGCAGACGAGTGAGACGAGTGGCTGACGACGGGCGAGGGGTGCGCGGCGCGGGGAACCGATTGGCGGAGCACCCCCCTGCTTGCGCTAATGTATGTGTCGCAGCGAGCACACGCCCCCTGGCGAATACCCAGGGAGGTACGTTCGATGCAAACGAGGCAATCCTCCGTAGCTCAATTGGCAGAGCAGCCGGCTGTTAACCGGCAGGTTACTGGTTCGAGTCCAGTCGGGGGAGCTTCGGTCTTCCGTAGCTCAATTGGCAGAGCAGCCGGCTGTTAACCGGCAGGTTACTGGTTCGAGTCCAGTCGGGAGAGCACCTGAACGAGGACCCCGTTGGGGTCCTTTTTCATGTCCGGAGGAACCGCGCGAGCCGCGCCAGGGTCCTCATGGTCATGCGAAGTCGACCATCCGAAGCAGGAGATCGTATGAGCGGCTATGCTGCGGCAGACGGCGCGCACAAATGTGCGCGACGCGCCGTAATGGGGCGGTAGCTCAGCCGGTTAGAGCAGCGGACTCATAATCCGTCGGCCGTGGGTTCGAGTCCCACCCGCCCCACCTCGGTGTCACTGGCGCAGGAACGTTTTCACCTGTGGACGGGTGGTCAGCCCCTCGGGAGGCGAGGGGCCTTTTTCGTCTTCGGTGATCGTTGGCTCCACGGGGTGCGGGGCGGCGGTTCAGTAGTCAGGGTGCGCAGGGGGTCGGGGCCGATCGGTTCGACGAGGTCGGCGTGTTCGCGGTGGGCCCAGATGCTGCGGCCGGGTCCGGAGTTCACGTGCTCTCAGGCGACCTCCACCGCGTCAACGAGATCATCAACGGCCACTGTGAAGTGTCCCGCCTCGTTGTGTACGAGCGGATCGCCGACGGCCTCCACATGCCGGACGGCGCCCGGCACCTGCTCGGCCTCGCCGCGAGCTGCGAGAAGCGCACCGGTGGTTCCGAGTTCGACCTTGTCGCGTTCGTGAGGTCGTCCGCGTTTAGGGGCTCCGCGTCCGGGTGCTGCTCCTCGACCCCGGACTCCGACGCGCTCACCCGGCGAGCCGCCGAGATCGGAGAGTCCGCCGAGTCCCTCGTCGGCGGAGTACGCCTGACGGAGGCCCGGCTGCGGGAGTTGCTTGCCGATGACTGCGACATCCAGGTGTACCGGTACCGCATGCTGCCCACTTGGCGGCTCATCCGCATGGACGCCGCCATGTTCGTCAGCGCCTTCGACTCGGGGTGGGAGGGCCACGAGAGCGTGACGTACGAGGTGATGGAGACGGCGCACGGGCCCCTGTTCCGAGGGTTCCGAAGGATGTTGAAGGCGTTGGAGAAGGCGGGTGGGGAGCTGCGGGTGCGTACCGTCCACGGCGCGGATGGAATCCGGACCGTGCTGACGTTCAAGGGCGCCACTCTCGTCCGCGTCCCCGAGACCGACGGCACGTTCCTGGAAGCGGAGACGATCGTGGACGAGGATGCCGTGAGCGCGGCCCGCCCGTCGCGGCGTCGGTCGCACCGGTGAGGGTGCCGATCGCGGGCATGGGGCACCGGGCATGGTCGAGGGTTTGTCCGGCCTGGTGGCGGTTCGGGACGTTGCCGCTCGGTAGTCGTGCAGGGCGGTTGTGCGCATCGAGAATGCCGCAACTTCCCGACAACTGACCGCAATTTTGCGACAGAGTTCCCGCGTAGAAATTGCGTATTGTCTGCGCTGGCCACAGCAAGTGCACAGTCCCGGATCCGGACTCCGCGAACTCGCCTTCTCTCCCCTGGAGTTGGAACGTGTCCAGAATCATGGAGTCCCTCAAAGCCATGAAGAGCGCCACCCGGCGCTCTCTCACGGTCGGCGCAGTTACCGCCGGTGTCGCCGTCACCACCGCGTTGGGCGCATCCCCCGCCTCCGCCGAGACCTGGCACTACGGGAGCGTCACCTGGTACAACCCGAGCGCCGGTGTCGGGGCGTGCGGTCAGTGGCACGGTGACAACGAGCTGGTGGCGGCGGTCTCCCCGCAGATGTACGGCAGCTACCCCAACCCCAACAACTCCCCTGTGTGCGGCAAGTACGTGATCGTCTATGGTCCGACGGGGAAGGCCACGTGGGCCAAGATCGTCGACAGGTGCGCGCAATGCGCGGCGTACGACGTGGACCTCAGCCCCGCCGCGTTCGGCGTGATCGCTGACCTCGGCGTCGGCAGGTTCAGCACCTACTGGGCCGACTACATCTGATCCATTCCCTTCCATTCCCTTCCATTCCCTTTCCTCTGCAGGCCCGGCCGGGTGCCCCCCTCGGCCGGGCCTGTCCCGTTGTTCACCCGTCTCCCGCCGAAGCCGCCGGTAGTCCGTGGGCGTATGACCGACGTGCCGGCGGAACACGGTGGTGAAGTGGCTGGCCGTACTGAACCCGCATAACAGGCCGATCCTGCCCACCGGTTCGTCACCGGCTTCCAGCAGCCGGCGCGCGGCCTCGATCCGCAGTCCGGTGAGGAACTGATGGGGTGTCTGCCCGGTCGCCGCGGAGAACAGACGCAGGAAGTGGAACCGGCTCATCGCTACCTCCCGGGCCAGGTCGTCCAGGCCGATACGGTCGTGGAGATGGGCCCGCATGTACGCGGTGACCGTGTCCATCTGCCGGGTACCGAGGGCACGGGGCTCGGCGGGTCCGCTGTGCGGCGGCGCAAGGAGGTGTGCCGCTAGATACTCCGCGGCGGAGTCGGCGTAGAGCTGCCCGGCTCCGGCGTCGCGGGCCCGGAGCAGCGCGGCGGCCATGGAGGTGATCAGCGGATCCTGTTCCGCCAGCCGCTCCAGGGACTGGAGATCGGCGGGCCGGCGGCCGGCACCTCGGCCGTATGGCGTTCGAAGACGTCCGCAGGCAGGAGGACGTGCACCGTTTCCAGGGGGCCCGGTCCGAGCAGCCGGGAGCGCAGCCTGACGCGGCGTCCGGGAGGAACCAGGCAGGCGTCGCCGGGCGCACACGACGCCGAACGCCACCGGCCGTCACCGGTGTCCGCCTCGAACCGGGCGGTACCCCGCAGATGCGCGACGATCCGGAACCAGTCCGAGGGCGGCTGCTCCCACTCGATGACCCCCGGCGTCACGATCCTCCGGGCCACGCTCAGTGCCCGCCAGGGGACCGGGTGCTCCCGCACCGGGGGCAGCTCCGAAGGTTCGTCGCGGGCGGTTGTCATCGCGCGCATCTCCTGGGAGTGGGAACTCGCGCACGGCGACACCGGCGCACGACGGGGCCACGGGCAACGGCAGAGCCTCATCGACAGGCGGCACAGGATCACATGGTGTGGAGTTCGATCAATGAGCGCCACGAAGGCATGGGCCTGGCCGGACGCGGAGTTGCCCGTCCGCGCCAGAGAACATGCCCCACAAGTACGCCCCCTCGGCCACAACCCGTTCGCCTCCTCGCGCGACCAGCAGTCGAGGCTCACGCCCTTCAGGTCGACCCAGCCTGAAGTGTCCAGAAAGACCGTCAAATAGCGGAAACCGCAACGGAGTTGGGGCCTGTCTGGCGGGGACGGATGTGGTGCGGCTCATAGCAACCGGTGCGGCGCGATACGCATGTTAAAGGTGAGAAGGGAGTGGCAGATGCTGTCTCCTGTCTCCTGTCCCGTGGCCATGCGAGGTGACGGGACGTCAGGGCAGCGTTCGTCACGCCGTGCACGACCCGAAGGGATCAGTCCTTGAGTCACAAGAAGCGCGCCATGACTCGTCGCACCGTCCTCGGAGCGGCCGGTCTCGCAGCCGGCGCGGCAGCCGCAGTACCGGGTTTAGCCTCGGCCGCCCCGACCAAGGCCACGACGCGGCAGGAGAGTGTGCCCCGTACCCGGGCGAAGACGTTCTCGGGCGCGGCAGCCAAGTCCGCGGAGCCGGGCTTCCCCGTCGAATACGTCGGGGTCACCTGGACCGGGGCCCAGCGCGGGGCCGCGATCAGACTGCTCGACCAGGACGGCAAGGCGGGCGCGTGGCAGACGCTGAAGCCGGTCTGCGCCGCCGGAGCGGACGGGGATGCCGGGACACCTGCGAAGAACGCGAGCGTGCTGGTGCCGACCGGCGGGGCCGCCGGTTACGAACTCACGATGCCGGACGGGGCGACCGACGTGCGCTCCACCGCCATCGACACGGTCAACGGTCCGACCTTCAAGGTCTCCGTGGCCACCGAGACCGCGTCGTTCCGGGGCGTCGAGTTCATCACCCGGGCCGGCTGGGGCGCCGACGAATCCCTCCGCTTCAAGGCGGACGGCACCGAGAACTCGCCGCAGACCTACTACCAGGCCCAGACGCTGACGGTGCATCACACGGCGGGCGCCAACGGCGACCTGGACCCGGCTGCCACCATTCGCGCGTACTACTACCTGCACGCGATCACCAACGACTGGGGTGACATCGGCTACCACTTCCTCATCGACGAGGCAGGCCTCGTCTACGAGGGCCGTTACACGGGCACGGACGGCATCCCGGCCCACAACGCCGAGGGGAAGATGGTGACCGCCTTCCACGCCACCGGCTTCAACTCCGGCAACCTCGGCATCGCCGTACTCGGCACCTTCGAGAGCCAGGCCCCGACCGCCGCGGCCCGCGCGTCGCTGACCAAGCTGCTCGCGGCGCTGTCCGACTACCACGACCTGGACCCCGAGGCCGCCGTCACCTTCGTCAACCCTGTCAACGGCGTCAAGAAGAACGTCCAGATGATCAGCGGCCACCGCGACTGGCTGGCCACCGAGTGCCCCGGCACCACGTTCTACGGCGACCTTCCCGCCCTGCGCGAGGACGTCGCGGCAGCGCGTTCCGGAGGCTGACACAGGGCCGGCCCGGTCAGCCACAGCACGCGAGAGGGGCGTCCGCCGGAGCGGACGCCCTGCGACGGCTGACTCAG
Source organism: Streptomyces sp. GQFP (assembly GCF_021545335.1). Classification (GTDB taxonomy): domain Bacteria; phylum Actinomycetota; class Actinomycetes; order Streptomycetales; family Streptomycetaceae; genus Streptomyces. The sequence continues at coordinate 7,770,028 of NZ_CP089312.1, forward strand.
AAGGAGCCGACCGGTCCCTCGCCCGACACCGCGAATGGAGCTGGTCCCGGACGACGGCGTCGTTCCAGGCGGCCGGCCGCCGCCAGCAGGTCAACGAGCAGACAAGCCTACAGTCGGCACATACGTACATGGACTACGTACTCCTACCGACGCCTCCCTGACACGTATGCCGTTTTCTTGCATTCATGACGACACCGAGCATGAAAGCGCGGAAAGACTCCGTCGTGCCTGTCGTCGGGGCCCTCGCCGTGGCCGTCCTGTTCACCGGGGGGTGTTCGAGCGCCCACGGCACCTCCCTTTCCGGGGATCCGTCGGAGAGCGCGACGGGGGTGTCCGAGTCGCCGAGTCCTTCGCCGACCCCGTCTCTCACCCCTCCGTATCCGACCGGGGCGTCCGGTTGCCACGACAACACGGGGTGGACGGCCGAGGAGTCCAGGGACTGGGTTCGGCTCGTCGTCGACACGCCCAAGGAGAACTATGCGAGCGCCGGGCTGAGGGTTGTCAGTCTGCCGGGGTACAACGGACCGCTCTGCCGGAAGATCACCGTGCAGGTCGAGTTCTGGAAGCTGGTGTACGGAGTCGCGAACGGCGCCGACGGCGGGCGCCTCTCGGACGGGGCGCGGCCCGACTACTACTTCGACATCCGCCGGGTGAAACGCGTCGAACTCCATGCGGACGCGAGCGTCGAGCGGAAGATCGCCCTGCCTGCCTCCCTTTACGCGACGGACCGCAGTCCCTGCGAGGGCGCCCTCCTCTCGATCACCGTGGGCAAGCCGCTGACGAGCAAGGAACTGCCCGAGGAGGTCGAGGTCGAGGTCGGCGGCGGAGGGTCCGTCTGGCGTGGCGCCACCGTGGACTTCCGGTCCCAGCGGGTCGCCGACTACGAACTGTCCGAGCCCTCGGCGCCGCAGGTGTGCAGCCCGGACGGCAAGCCCACCGCCGACCCGGCCGACGTACCCCCACCGGGCTCCCAGCCGACGGACATCTATCCAACAGATCTCTATCCGACAGAGCTCTACCCGACGCCCGACCACAGCTTCGACATCGACGACGTCCTCCGCTCTCCCACGCCCTGATCCCCTTCCACGGATCCGGGCGTGCACCGACCTCTTGACCTCTTTTCACCTCACCTTTTCATCTCACCCTGGGGGGAATCACATGCGTATGCGCACTGCGGCCACCGTCCTTTCCGGCGCCCTCGTACTCTCGGCGCTCGTTCTTCCGGGCGGCGCCCAGGCGGCGGAGCACCCTGGCGCGGCGACGGATCTCAGAGCCCTCGCCTCGCAGAGCGTCCAGCCGAAGGACGCGCTGGGCGGCACCACCTTCAAGAACGGCGTCGTCAACAAGGGCAAGGACATCGTTCTCGGCGTGACGGGCAAGAAGGCCGTTCCCGTCACGTTCACCGCCTTCGACGAGGAAGGCCTGGCCCTCACCATGGCGTTCCTGTGGCAGGGCACCGACAGTTCGAGCACGGACACCATCACCGGCGCCCTGGGGACGGACGACAACCCCGTCTGCACGGAGACGACGGTCGAGGGCGGCTACAGCTACAGCTGCAAGACGGTCTTCACCATCGACCCCGCGGTCGACTTCAAGGACGGCAACGGCATCGCGGGGCCCTGGAAACTCTTCCTGGGCGCCTACGACCTCTACGCGAACGCCAGCGCCGACGACGACGTCGCCAAGGCCAGCATCAAGCGTGCCGCCAAGCTGACCGTCAACGCCTCCCCGGAGCCGGTGAAGAAGGGCAAGACCATCACGGTCACCGGCAAGCTGACGCGCGCCGACTGGTCCACGGGCAGGACCACGGGATACGCGACCCAGCCGGTGAAGCTGCAGTTCCGCAAGAAGGGCAGCAGCGCCTGGACCACCCTCAAGACGATCAAGACCAGCCGCACCGGCGCCCTGAGCACCACCACCAAGGCCGGCTCCGACGGCGACTACCGCTTCGTCTTCGCCGGCACCTTCACGACCGGCTCCGCGACGGCGCCCGGCGACTTCGTGGACGTCAGGTAGGCGGCTTCCCGGCTGGGATCGCGGTGGCCGGTTCGCGGAGGCCGGTTCGCGGAGGCTGACCGATCACCGCCCCGAGGGCACCTGGACCGGGCTCAGTCTCCTGATCCGTGCGGGCGTCCCCGAAAACGGCTCCCGGTGCGGCGGCGGGCCATCAGCGTGGCGAGGGCGGTACGTGAGGCGACCCCGGTCCTGCGGAAGGCGCGGGAGACATGGGTCTCGACGGTACGGCGGCTGACGTAGAGCCGGTCCGCGATGGCCTGGCTGGTGAGCCCCTGCGCCACCAGCTCGGCTGTCTCCAGCTCCCGGGCGGTCAGGGCGGCCGGCCGCTGGGTGAGTTCGGCGCGGTCCGGGGGCCGTACGGAGCCTCGGAGCCGCCACCGGGCGGACGGGTGGCGTCGGCGAGGCCGACCACAGCATTCCGCTGCCGCCCGCCTCGGCGAGCCGGCGCCCCCTGAGCCAGGCGTGCGGCCGCCCCAGCCATGGCCCGCCGCCGCTTCCAGCGGGGCGCCGAGCAGCAGGGAGTGGGCCTTCCAGAAGACCGCGCCGCAGCGGGCGCTCTCCGCCGCGGCCTCCGCGAACAGGTCCGCCGCCGCTGCCGTGTCCCCCTGCGCCAGCGGCAGATGGGCGGCGCTGAGCAGCGCGGACGCCCGCTGCATCGCCGGCCCCGGTCGTTCCGCCTCCTTTTGCGCGGACCTCGCCGAGCAGCCGACTCTTGCCGATGCGGGCCTCACCGGTGATGTCGACGAGCCGGGAACGGCCGTTGGCCCGGAACTCCTCGCCCCGTGGCGTGCCGCGCGCGCCGTCTGCCGCACGGTCGAGCAGCGCGTCGAACCGGGCCGGTTCGACGGAGCGGCCCAAGAACGGAGCCCCGTTCCCGCCGTCCCCAACTACCCCGTCCGCTCCCACAGTTGCCCCCTTGTCTTGTGATCGACGTGACCGCCGCGTCGGTGAACCGGGACGGACGGATCTCAAACCCGGGGCGGAGACTCTGCACCTTGGAGGGGGGATCCGAGCTCATGGACCCTTCTTGCGCCGGGCGGACGCCTCCGCCCGGCGTCACCGCTGCACTGGTGATGCCCCCGTGACGCCGTGAAGGCGAGGTCGCGACGCCCAGGGTGCGAATCTGCGGCAACCATGTCTGTGCCCTTCAAAGCCCGTATGCCACAGCCGGCGACACAGGTGGTGTGTCCGGGCCGGGACCCAGGCGTGCAGACCGGGGCGGAGGCGTCGGACCTGCGCGCGCCGGCCGTGTGCGCGTCGGGCTCGGCGATGCAGACCGGGCCGTCGGAGGTCGAGCGGGCGCGGGCGGGTATCGGAAACGCGGCGGTGACCGCGGCGATGAACGGGTCGCCTCCGGGTGCCGGCCCCGCGTGGGCCGGACAGCTGATGTTGGCCGGGCAGGACCTGATCGGTAACCAGGCCGTCGCGGCTCAGGCGGGTGCGTTGCCCACCGCGCTGCAACCCGCCCCGGAACTGCAGCCCACCCCGCCACTGCAGCCCACCCCGCCACTGCAACCCGCCCCGCCACAACCCGCCCCGCCACTGCAACCCACCCCGCCACAGCAACAGCAGCCGGCACAGCAACAGCCGCCCAAGAAGCCGGAGCCCGGGGGGAAGCCGGAGCCGAAGCCTGTCCGGAAGGCGAAGGTTCCGCCCGCACTTCGCCCTGACCAGAAGGACACGAATGGCACGAAGGACACGAAGGGCACCACGGGCCGCCCGGACAAGGGGGCGACGAAGAAGGAAGCCGCGCGCCCCCGGACGCCGGGTGCCGTCGTCGGGGTCGCCGGAGGGGTCGTCGGCCGTCGCGTCGAGCGTGTGAGCCTGGCCGGGCCGCAGCGGCTTTCGTTGCCGTCGTTCGCACGCCGGTTCAACGCGCCGCCCACGCTGCCGCCGTTGCGGGCGGACGCCGCCGCCGACCGGGACGCGCTCGCCAGGGCCTCGCAGGCGTACGCGAGGCTCGTCGAGCGCTCCCGGCGTGCCCATGACGCCCAGTTGTCGCTGCTGGAGCGGCTCGGCCGGGCCGCGCTGAACCGTCATGACCAGGTGGACGCCCGGACACGTTCCCGGGTCGCGGGGGCCGAGAGCGAGCTGGACGATCTGCGCGTCCAGGCGCTGGAAACCGTCGATACCGCGTACCAGGAGGGGACCGTCGGTCTTGCTCGTGCCCTGGGGCGTGGCCGCGGGCTGGTCGCCACCGCCTCTTCCGGTGCGCTGGCCCGGGTGCGATCCAACGCGGAGACGGCCGGGGACCAGATCACCGCGATTGTCGACGAGTTGGCCTCGAACTACACCGTCGTACTCGAACAGAGCGCCGTTGAGATCACCACCGCGGCCGGGGAGGCGATCTCGGCGACCCTGGACTACGGCGCGTCCGCGTCCACGCTGTTCGGGGGCGGGGAGACGCCGCTGGTGGAGGCTCAGAACGAGGCGCGTCGCAAGGCCGTCCCGGGCCTGGTCAAGGACGCCGAGGTGATGCTGAGCGAGGCGTCGACGACGCAGTCGGAGGCCTACCGCGTCCAGATCGACGTGGTGCGCAAGCAGTTCGCCAAGAACGAGTTGACCCTGGCGCTGAACCGACGCAAGAGCGAGATCGGTACCAAGGGCCAGGCCGCGGTGGACAAGGCGACCCGCGCGGCCCACGACGCGCTCGACGAGCAGTCCTCGAACGGCCGTAAGGCGCTGCGCCGGATGGCCGGCGACGCCCGCGAGTCGATCGAGTTGCGGCACACGGCGGCCCGGACACGGCTGATCAGCGAGGCCGACGGGCTGCTGCACGGCTCCTACGCACAGGCCGACGCGGAGCTGACCGGCCTGAAGACGGCCGCGAAGACCGGGCTGCCCGTGTTCGACCGCATGATCACCTCGGTGCACGGCGGGCTCGAACAGGCGGCGGAGAACGGCGCGGACAGCCTGCGCCGGTCCGCGGAGCAGGCCGCTGCGGACACAGGGCCGAAGGTGGATCAACTCGCCGTCGCACAGCAACGCCTGGTGGCCCAGGCCGACGCGTCGACCGGCACGTCGGTGGCCGAAGCTGAGCGGGCCGCGGTCCTGGCCGCCGGGCGGGCACGTGTGGAAGCGGCGGGCGCGCTGCGCGAGACGGGGAGAAGCGGCGCGCGGGGGATCGGTGAATTCGTGCACGGGCACGACGCGTCGTTCGCGGCCACGGCGCGCGGTGTCCGCCAGGTCGCGGACGCGTGGGCCATGCCGCTCGCGCAGGTGTTCGGCAAGGCGATCCGCGAGACCAAGGCGGCGATGACCGAGCCGTTCACCGCGTGGAAGACGGAGACGGGCAAACAGCTTAAGGACTGCATCGGCGGGGCCTTCACGCCGTATCTGAACCCGGCCGCCAGGCTGGCGGGCTCGCTCGGCGCGGCCGCCATCGAGGTGACGCTGAACCTGGAGACGCGGGCCGCCGGTCTGGTGCGCGCGTTCTCGGGCATGGGCACCGAAGAGGCGGACGTGTCGAAGGCGTTGCGCGGGCTGACACCCACGCAGGGCCGTGCGCTGAGCTGGGTGTTCGCACGCGACCACAGCGTCTCGCTCGACTCGGCGCTGCTCGACGAGCTCAGCGGCAGGGAACTCGAGTCCGCGCGCGCCTACCTGCGCGGAGATCAGGTCGCGGGCGCCACAGCCGAGTTGGATGCCTCCACCGGCTTGTTCAACGACGAGGAAGAGCGCATCGAGGACCTCATGCGCAACCTCACGCCCGAGGAGCTGGAGCAGCTCAAGGGCAGCGCGGAGGGCGCGGAGGCCCTCGCGGACGTCCGCGACAACCTTGGCGGCACCGACCTGAAGGTGTTCGACGCGCTCGTCGTCGGCAACCAGAACCTCGCCGACGCGTACCGGATGAAGGACAAGATCGACGAGGCGCGCCAATCCGGCGACCTCGACGCGATCCACAACACCCTCATCGAGTACGGCAAGGCCCCGACCGAGCGCGGCCGTACCCCGGTCACCGCGGACGAGCGGCGGGTGGCGGTGCAGCAGGAGTTCGCGGGCATCATCGACGACGCCGGGCCCGGCACGGCCGCGATCTCACCGCAGGATGCCGCGGCCGCCGTCGAGAAGTACGCGCTCGCGCCGATCGAGGTGGTGACCGCCGGGCCCGACGGCACCACGCAGATCGAGACACGCGAGATCACCGGCGCGAACCGGGACCTCGCGGTCGCGCTCATCCACGGCGGCGAGAACAGCGTGGACGCGCGCGCGGCCCGGCTCGCCGTGGAGACGCAGCGGCCCGGCGGCCCCGACATGCTCAAGCTGGACGCCGCGCTGGTCGACCCGCGGCTCAAACCGGGCGCGAACGTACCGGAGTCGGAGCGCGAGAAGGCGCTGGACGAGCGCAACCAGGTCTTCCAGAGGTATGCCGCCGAATACGGCGGCGCCGACCAGGCCGGCACGGCCGCGACGGCGCAGGCCTATCTGGAGGGCCGGCTGAGCGCCGCGTACGGCGACGACAAGGACGCGGGCGACCTGGCCGTCAGCCTCGCCCACGAGCAGTACCCGACACCGGAGACGGCCGCGCTGGCCGTCAAGTACGCCACGGAGGGCGCCGGCACCGACGAAGAACTGATGTTCCGCTTCGTCGAACGGATGGACCGCGACGAGATCGCCGCGATGCGCGTCTCGTACCAGAACCTCACCGGCACCGCGCTCGACGACGACCTCGGTACGTTCGGCGGCGAGGGCATGTTCACCGAGCTCTCCGGCGACGACCGGCTGCGGATGGAGGTGGCGCTGCTCGGTGTGCCTCGCAACGACCGGGAGGCCGCCGAGGTCGCCGCGTTCCGCATCCAGCAGCAGCGCGACGAGACGGGCTGGCTCGGTTCCTCGCTGGCCGAGGGCAGCCTCGCGGACGAGTCGCTGGAGTCGGCGAAGTCCCGGCTCGACGCCACGCTGGGGGGCGCGACCGTCCGTGTCGACGACCACGGCAACCCGGTCTGGACCGACGCCGAGGGCCGCACCATCGCGCCCGGCGGTTCCGCGTTCGACGAGAAAACCGGCAACTACGCGGGCCAGGACCCGATCGAGTTCGCCTCCGCCGTACACGCGAGCAAGCTGGCGGCCGAGAACTACGCCGCCCAGATCGACACGTACGCCGGCTACCTGACCACCACGATCATGGTGATCGGCGCGGTCGCCGCCGCCGTGGCCACGGTCGCGACCGGCGGCGCGGCCAGCCCGCTGCTGTTGGCCGCCATCGCCGGACTGACCGGCGTCAGCTCGATGGCCGTGCACCGTGCCGTCAGCGGCGGCCGGTACGGCTGGGAACAGGCCGCCGTCGACCTCGGTATGACCGCGGTGCAGGCGCTGACCGCGGGCGTCGGCCAGCACCTGTCCATCGTGGCGCGCGGCGGCACCCAGAGCCTGGCAGCCGGTATGACCACGCTGCGGTCGGCCGAGGGCCTGGCGGGCACCATGGGCGGCATCACCGGCAGCACCCTCGGTGACTTGTTGGTGATCGGCGCCGCCACCGGTGGCCTGGGCGGCTTCGGCGGCGCCCTGCTCGACGAGGCGACCTGGAGCAAGGGCTTCGGGTCCGGCTTCGCGGCGCTGCTCGAAGCCACGCTGACCGGCGCGCTCGCCGGCGCGGCCAGCACGGTGACGTCGCAGGCCTTCGAGTCGCTGCCGGTCGGCCGCGCCGTCGCCGGTGGCCCACGTCCCACGCTCGGCGACGCGCTGAGCGACTCGCTGGCCGCGCGCACGGCTCTGCGCGGCACGTCGTCGTTCCTCGGCGGCGCGACCGGCAAGGGCGTGGAACTGGGCGTGGGCTCGGCGACGGGCAGGTTCCACGGCGACGCGGGCGACATCCTGACGGAGATGGGCAAGGCCGGCCTGGAGTCGGCGGTTCAGGACAGCGCGGCGGGGCCGGTGGAGGGGCCGATCCAGCGCGCCCAGCAGGCCCGGAACCTGCGGGGGGCTGCCGGACACGAACCGGTCTCCGGGCACGGGGACCGCCCCGGCCGGATACCGGACGGGCCCCGGCGCGACGGCCCGGGCCGGCCACCGTCGCTGGAGGACCTGACCGGCCCGGTGCCGACGTCGCCGACCAGCTCCGATCCACTGGCGCGGCCACCCGTGCCGCGCGGGGAGATGGTGGATGGGCCGGAGCCGTCGGCGGCCGACCTTGTGCCGGACGGGCCCCGGCGCGGCGGCCCGCGTCGGCCACCGTCGCTGGAGGACCTGACCGGCCCGCTGCCGACGCCGCCGACCAGCCCCGATCCACTGGCGCGGCCACCCGTGCCGCGCGGGGCGATGGTGGACGGGCCGGAGCCGCCGACGGCCGAGCATCCGGCTGGAGCATCCGGAACGGCGGGGGCGGTGGACTCCCGGTTCCGCGGGGACGCCGTCGAGCCGACCGCCGCCAACGCGCACGATGTGCAGCGACAGATCGAGACGGACACGCCGGCTCACCTGGTCGGCAGAGGTGACCGCCAGTTCGAGGGCGACGTCCACAGTGAGCCCCCTCCGCCACCGTTGCGGATCACGCTCGATCACCGGGACGCGCCGTCGATCGCGGTGGAGATCACCGTCACCGACACGCCGGCCGCGGCGCTCGGCGGTCGCGTGCCGGTCGCCAGGTACGAGCGGGTCCAGGCGGCTGACGGCAGCGTGTACTACAAGGTCGAGGTGTCGTCCGGCGCAGATCCGCGGTACGTCGAGCGGGCGCTCGCTCACGAGTTCGCCGAGATCCGCGCGCATGCGGCCGGAACGCGGACGGACCAGCACGCGCTCGAGCGCAGCTCGAACCTCACCTCGTTGTCCGCGCACGACCGGGGACGCCTGGCCGAGTTCGAGGTGATCGCTCGTCAGGTGGAGAACCACAGGAGGCTGGCCGCAGCGGCGGACGCACCGGACCAATCCGCAGACATCGCCCGGCTGCACGACGACGCGGCCCGCCTCGCGGAGCACCTTGGTCTGTTCGGCCAGACCGGCGCGTCCGGACGGGCCGAACGGCGGGCCGGGAACGCGCTCAGAAACCTGGAGTCCGGCTCGCCTGCGCACCGGCTGCTGAAAGCGATCGTCGGAGATTCGGACAGCGCACCCGTGGGAGCCGGCCCCGACCATCCGCTGCATGTTCGCGACAACCCGTTCTTCCGGGCCTGGATCGGCGGCCGGCAGCCAAGTCCGGCGGACCTGGCCGGTCAGCTGACACTGGCGCTGCGGATGAACGACGTACATCTGGTGGACGCTGTGGTCGGCGACTTCCGGCGGATGCTGCTGGAGGCGGGCGACCTCGCGGTCACCGGCCGGGGGCCCGCGCGGCGATTCGAGGTCCCGGCGGAATCGGAGCGCGCGGCGCTGCGGTCCGCGCTGGAGGGCAAGTACCGCTCGGAACATACGGATATCGCGGATATCCTCGACCGTGCGCTCACGTCCGTCTGGCGGAGCCCGGCGCTCACCGGCCGAGAGGTGCACACGCTCGACCGGGACGCCCCGACGCCGGGCTGGGAGTCGCGCTTCCTCGAAGGCGAGGCGGTCAGCAGGCACGACCTTCTGCTGGACACCCCGGAGTCTCGGCGGTGGGTGGGAACCCGGCAGCTCTCCACGCGGCTGCGGGCGAGACTGGCCAACGTCATGGCGCCGCTTCTCGGCTTGAGCAAGACCAAGGTGGACACCTGGTTGAAGCGCTACGACAAGATCACGAGAAACGCCTCGGAAATGCTCGGCATGTTGGCCGGCACCAAGTATGCCGAGGAGGTTCTGCATCTGAGCGACCCAGTTGTGTTCAAGAACCTCCAGGGTGAGACCAGTCAGGGCAGCGGGCTGCCGGATCTGCTCTACGAGAACCTCGACAACTCGATCGTCCTCATCGAATGCAAGGGCGGCGACGCCGATCTCGGCACTCGCCAGAGCCTCCACGATTCAGCTATTAGGGTGGAGCAGGGGCGTTATGAATACTTGCTGAGCCTTGCGGACGCGATGTCGAACTCGGGTCTGCCCGGCAGGGCGGAGTATGGCGACAAGCTCCTGGCGGCGCTCAGGCTCGGACGGGTCAAGTATTACTACGTGAAGCAGCCCATAGACGCGAAAGGACGCCTGATGCCACCGGAGGTCGGCGAGTTTGATCTCTCGATTCGGGGTCCGCAGCGTGCCCAGTAGCGACTTGACGGGCAAGCTCGAGTTCTGGAGCGGACTGAGGGATGCCCAACTGAGTGGGGAGCCCAGCGGCGCCCACGGCGTGGACCTGCTGGAGACCGAGATCGAGCGGGCGTGCCTCGCGGCCGCGACCGGCGACATCGCCGTCCGGGACGAGGCGCTGCGGGGTATCGCCTCCGCCGGCGCGGCAGCGGCCGTGGGCAGTGTCCGGCGGGTCGGCTCGGTGGAGGTGCCACTGGCCGGCGGATCGTCGTCGTTCCCGGCCTCTGGGGTGGGGTTCACCATCGGTGTGTGGCTCCTGGCGCACGGCGTGGCACAGGCACTGCGGGACGCCGCCGCGCTGAGCGCGCTGTCGGGGTCCGCCCTGATCGAGGATCTGGGCTGGAAGGCGCCGCAGTGGACCGCGGTGGCCCGTGCCGTCCTGGCTCCGGGCGTGGACGCCTCGGCGGCCGCTCGACGCGCGCTGTATCTGGCGGAGGACGCCATCGATCGGGACCACCTGGCTCTTGAGGTAGGGCCGCTGCTCGACCTGGCAGAAGCGGTGGGCCTGCGGCGGCAGGACGAGTTCGACAACGCGCTCGCAGCCGCGGTGCGGGCGTACGACGAGCGGTACAGCGCCGAGGACCGGCGCCGTAGCTCGCTGTCCCACCTGGCTCTCCCGGTGCTGGGACTGGCCGCGTTGGCGCACGACCGGGGGCTGACCGTGCGCATCGAGTCGGAGCGGGTGCCACTCGACCTCGTGCGGGGCGACGTACGCCAGACCCTCGACGCGGTCCGCTACCACTTCCCGCCGGGGCGGCTGCACCGGTCCGAGGAGGTGCACTGGTTCCTGGACCTGGAGGGGTTTCCGCGCGCCGGCCGCACGCATGTGCTGCACGAGGCCGATGGGCGGCTCATGGCGACCTACACCGCCCAGGACGGGCCGGGCCTGCCGGTGGCGACCGTCTCGGTGGAGCCGCCACCGCTGCAACAGGACGCGGACCCGCTCGACGACCTGCTCGACGTGGGCGAGTTGGTGTTGGCGGCGGACCTGCTCGCCGGGCGGGCCGACGGCGAGGGCCTGCCGCTGGAACAGCGCGGCGCCTGGCTGAGCGAGGCGGCCGACTGCCTCGCCGATGCGCGCACCCGCCCGGAGCCGCGCTTCCTGCACGAGCGAGGGCGGGCCGCGTACCGCGCTGAGCCGGGGCGGTTCGATCCGGAGCGGCTCGCCGCCGTGGAGGGTGCTTGGCGCGACATGCTGCGCGAGTGGGGCGCCGGGAGGGAGGCGATCGACCCGCGCGTGCAGGCGGGGATCTCGATGGCCGCGCTCCAGGTCCAGCTGGAGCCGATTCTGCGGGCGATCGCCGCGGACCGGACCGGCGCCGCGCTGCGGGAGCTGCGGCCGCGGGACGCCGACTACGCCAAGGTGTTCGTGCGCGAGATGGTGGAGCCCGCCAGGCAGCGGTACGAGCAGATGTGGGACGCCGGGATCGGCTTCCGGCACCCGGTGGACCGTACGCGGATCCGCATCCACCTCACGCCCGCCGGCGCGCTCGCGGACGACAACGCGATGTCCCGGCCCTTCCCCGGCGGATACCGGTCGGTGGCGAACCTGCTGGTGCCGACGCGCGTGTGGGCCGCGTGGCAGTACCACTCTCCCGGAAACTCCGCAGGCATCTCGTACGACGGACTGGTCTGGTGCGATGATCACTGGGCGTTCTTCCCGAAGCCCTACCGCTTGCTGACCGCCGATTAGATCGTGGCGAGCGCCTGCCGCATCAGTTCCCCCAGCTCCGGCCCGGGTTGGACGCCGGCATTCGGCCCCGCACCCCCGCACCCCCGCATCCCCGTATCCCCGCGTCCCTGGCTTGTCAGGAGGGCCTCGACAGCACCCCGACCTCGCGGCCGAACCCGACCGCGAAGCGTCCGCCCGGTGCTGCCGCGAGTGCGTGCACGGGGGAGGGGAGCAGGTGGTCGGGACCGGCCGGGTGTCCTGCGGTGAGGTCGTGGAACCGTACGGTGCGGTCCTCGCCGTAGGCCGCGACGAGCCCTCCGTCGGACGTCGCCGAGACCGCCAGTGTGTGGCTGGAGCCCGACTCGGCGACCTGGGCGTCGTGGATCTGCCGGCCCGTGGACAGGTTCCAGACGCGTATCGTCCGGTCCCGGGCCTTGCTGATCGCGACGGGAACTCCGTCCAGGGTGGCGGTGGCCACGGCGGTCACCCAGTCGGTGTGGCCGGTCAGGGGTTCGCCGAGTTGTTGGGCGGTGGCGAGGTCCCACAGTCGCACCGTCTTGTCCCAACTGCCCGTCACTGCCACGGGCCGTCCGTCGAGAACCGCGGTGGCGACGGCGGTGACACGGCTGGAGTGGCCGGTGAGAGGTGGGACCAGGGGCTGTCCGGTGGTGAGGTCCCAGACGCCCACGACGCGATCGCTGCCCGCGGTGAGGGCGACGGGCAGGCCGTCCAGGGTCGCCGAGGCGATGGCCAGGACTCTGCCGTGGCCGCTGGGGGACGGGGGGTGAATGGTTCGGCCGGTGGCGAGTTCCACCATGTGCAGGGTGGCGTCGGGAGTGGCCGTGACGACGACCGGGGCTCCGCCCACCATCGCCGTCGCCATGGCGGACACCTCTGCGCTCAGGGGGTCGGAGGCCTGCGAGCCGGTGGTCAGGTTCCAGGTGCGTACGGTGTGGTCGGCGCCCGCGGTGACGACCACGGGGACGCCGTCGAGGACCGCAGTGGCGACCGCCAGGACGGATTCGGTGTGTCCGGTACGGAGCCGGCCGCCGTCCCCTGGGGCAGTGGTGATGTCCCAGGTGCGCACCGCGTGGTCCTCCCCTGCGGTGACGGCTGTGCAACGTCCGTCCACCACAACGGTGGCGACGGCCCACACCTGGCCGGTGTGCCCGGTGAGGGGCTCACCCTGCTGTTCGCCGGTGGCGAGATCCCAGACCCGTACGGTGCGGTCTCGGGATGTCGTGACAGCCAGGGTGCGCGCCCCGACCTCGGCGCTGTCGATGGCCCACACCCGGTCGGTGTGACCGGTCAGGACACTGCCCGCGGGCGTCGGGTCGAGCGCGTGCCAAGGCGTGACGGTGCCGTCCGCACCGGGGACGAGGGAGACGGGCGTGTCCCCCAGCAGCAGGCTCCGGTAGGCGTCCCGCACCCGGATCTCCGAGGCGGACTCGGCGACGACCAGGCCGTTCGTCCGGGCGGAGAGCAGGCTCGCCAGGTCGACGTGCTCTCCCGGACCGCCCTTGGTCAGCTCCTTGCCCGCGGCTGCCTCCAGAGGGATGCTGCGAATGCTCCGCGTACCGTCAGGGCCGGTGGAGTCCATGGGGCTCGCCGGCAGGTCCCAGAAGCGCAGGGTGTCGTCCACGCCCACGGCGAGCGCGACACCGCGCCCTTCCAGGGTGAGGGTCGGGGACGGGCCGTAGGGAAAGAAGACGGGGACGAGGTCGCCGACGAGTTCCGGTGGACCGTCGTAGTGGGTGTCGACGACCACGACCCGGCCGTCGACGACCGTCAGGGTCGACACATTGTCGGCGTACGACAGGACCGACACCGCGTGTTCGTACTCGGCGTCCGTCAGCAGCTCCCGCAGGTCGGCTGCCAGCAGGACGTGGTTTTCCATGTCCCACACCCGCCCGGCCCGGCCCCCCTCCTCCTTGGTTACGGCGATCTCCCACTCCTTGATTCCCGTCGGCCCCTCGGCCGGCAGACACTCGCCGACCTCGCGGCCGGTGGCCAGGTCCCACACCTGCGGGGGGTGGTCCGGCGGGCACGTCACAACGACCTCGCGTCCGTCCAGTACCCCTATGTCCACCATGTGAGGGAACACGCCGAGTCGACCGCCGGTCTCCTGGTCCCACACACCCAGCGTCCGGTCCGCCCCGACGGTCAGCATCACCTGCCGGCCGTCCAGGACCAACTGCCCCATTCCCAGGGCCAGTTCGCCCACGGAACGCCCTGTCGCCGGGTCCCACAGCCTCGCGGTCCTGTCGGCGTGGCACGTGAGGACCAGGGGTTGCCCGTCTACCACCACCGTGGCCAGGGCCAGCAACTCGGGCGACAACGACGACATCGGGTCGGGAGGAGCCGCCGTCAGCGTATGCAGCCGGTCCCCGGTCGTCAGGTCCCAGACACACACCGTCGCGTCACGGCTCGCCGAGACGACGACCGGACGCCCCTCGACGACCGCCGTCGCCACGGCGACCACGGGGGCGTCATGACCGTTCAAGGAGCGGAGCAGCCGGGGATCGGACGCGGAACCGCACGTCCAGTCCACCTGCCAAGAGGCAGGCTCGGGCGAGGAGTTCGCTTCCCGGGACACATGATCAGAACGTTCAGTCATGGCCCCAAAGCTATGGGGCGGCACTGACAACGACCCTCGCGGCGCGGGCCGTTCGGCATGGCGCCGAGGGCGCGCCCGCCCGCAGGACCGTTGCCGATGCGCTGTGCGCGTTCAGTCGGTGACTGTCCTTGCGTGGTCGGTCGCCTCAAGGCTGGTGAGGGTGGCCTTGGCCTGCTCACTCATGGCCGGCGCGAGTTGCAGGACGGCCGGCGGGAGGTTCGCCGTGACCGCCGCGAGTTCCGCGGGAGCGCCCACCCGTTCGAAGAAACCGATGGTGAGATTGCTCATAGCCGGCCGCCCGGTGGTCCGGGCCCGTGCCTGGCTCCTCGCCGTCCTCGACACCTCGGCCGTCGCCGGCGGTCCCGACGACCGGCTCACCCCGCCCGAGGCGCTCACCCCGTGGCCGATGACGGAGCTGTGGCCCGGCGGGTACATCGCCTCGCTGGACTTCCGTACGCCCGCCCCGCCCCGGCCGGGCCGGACGACGGCCTGGGTCTCCACCAGCCTCGCCCTGGTCGACGGCGAGCCCAGCAGCCCGCTCGCGTCCTACGTCTCCCTCGTCGACACCGCCAACGGGATCGCCGTACGACAGCCGCCCACCGCCTGGATGTTCCCCAACGTCGATCTGACCATCCACCTGCACCGCCAGCCCGAAGGCCCGTGGACCGGCCTGGACACCACCGTCACCTTCGGACCCACCGGGCAGGGACTCACCAGCAGCGTCCTGTATGACATCCATGGTCCGGTCGGCCAGGCGGAGCAGATCCTCACCGTGCGGCCGATCCCCGGAACCGGGTCCTGAGCGCCGCCCCGCCTCGTGGACGCCGATGCCGGATCACCTGAATGGGCCTATCATGGCTATTAGGGGAGTTTGTACGGGTGTGGGCCGAGATGGTGCCGCGGTACGGCGCCGTCGGCAGAGCCCTGCCGTACCTTTCCCGATCCTTCCGGCCGTTCACCGGCAGCCACCGGTGGACCGTGGCGCGTCGGCATCCCCAAGGGAGGAACCACGGACATGACAGGTGATCAGCACACCGCTGTGTCGAACCAGCCCGAAGAACTGTCGGCTCTCGCCGCGGAGCAGCCGGTCTTCCGCAGCCCGTCGGAGGGCGTGGCGGGAACACCCGCCCCGCCGGGTTCGGTCGACGGTCTCGAAGACGTGGAGGGTTACCGGCGCCCGGAGTACGACGCGCTCTCCGCCGAGGTGTGGACGGCGCCGACCGTCGTCCTGCCCGACATCGGTGAGGCGTCGTTCGGCCCCGCGCACCCGGTGGTCGAGACCGTTCACCCACCGGACGACCGGGTCCAGATCACGGACACGGCAATCTACCCGTGGCGGGCGCACGCGTCGCTGCTCATCACCGCCGCGGACAACTCCCGGTGGATCGGCACCGCGTGGTTCATCGGTCCGCACACGCTCGCGACGGCCGGTCACGTGGTGTACATCAAGGGCAGCGGTGTGGACGGACGCGACGGGTGGGTCAAGAGCATCCAGGTCATGCCAGGGCGCAACGGGACGACACTGCCGTACGGCTCTGTCACCAGTACCAACTTCCGCTCGGTGACGGGCTGGACGGGTTCCGGGGACGAGAACTACGACTACGGCGCCATCATCATCCCCACGGAACTGGGCTCCACCACCGGATGGTTCGGCTTCGGGGCCTGGCCCGACGCGGATCTGCTCAAGTCCGTCGCCAACATCTCCGGGTACCCGGGGGACAAACCCCCTGGGACGCAGTGGTACGACGGCCGTGGCATCAGCTCGGTGAACCCGTTGAAGGTGTACTACGACATCGACACGGCCGGCGGACAGAGCGGCAGCGCCGTGTACCGCATCGTCGACGGCGGTCGCTACGGCATCGCCGTGCACGCCTACGGCGGGGCGACCGCCAACTCCGGTACCAGGATCACCAGGCCTGTCTACGACAACCTGTCGAACTGGACCGCATGACCGACGGACGGCGCGGTGACGAGTCGGTACGCCTGATCACCGGAGTGGTGCGGGACGTGACCGGCAACCCCGTTCCGGACGCCAGCGTGTACCTCACCGGCGGACCGGAGCCGTACCCCGACATCGCCGTGCTGTCCGCCGCCGACGGGAGTTTCACGCTCGCCGTCCGCGCCGACGGCGTCTACACCGTCCAGTGCAGGACACCGGACGGCGGCGTCTCGGAGGCGAGCGTGACCGCACGCGGCGATCGACCGGCCCAGGCGCTGCTCCGCGTCTGAGGCCGTGGGGTTTCAAGGTCCGGTCCCGGCGGGCTCGAGGTGTCCGCCTCCGGCCCGGCGGGGCTCGCGGGACGACACTGACAGACACTGACCGATCGGCCACACGAACACCCCCTGAACCGGGGGGTGTTCGTGTGGCCGATCGGTCTCGGACTCACTGGATCTCGGACTCACTGGATGGGGGAGTCGGGCGGGGGGAGGCCGATGGCGCGGTCGCGGTCCACGGATTCGACTCCGTCGACCGCCTTCAGAGCCGCGATCCGTTCCTCGGCGATGGTTCCCGACAGCGTGCCGAGGATCGGCTGCTCGCCCGTGACGGTCAAACCGGTTCGTCGCGCGGCCTCGATCACGTCCGCGAACCGGTCGGGGTCAACCGCGAGGATGACTCCGACCGGTTCGGACCGTGTGGACCCGCTCACGGGGCCTGCAGCAGACCCACGCCGACTTCCTCGACGGGTTGGGTCAGCGGGGCCGCGCCGGACAGGAGGCCTGCCCTGAGGTCGGCCGCGGTGGCGTTGGGGTGGGCCTCGGCGAGCAGCGCGACGACACCCGCGACGTGCGGCGTGGCCATGCTGGTGCCCGACATCGACTGGTACCCGCCCCCGGGGGCGGCCGAGTGCACGTCCCTGCCGGGCGCGGCGATGTTGATCTCGCCGCCGTCGCCGTTGATGGCGCCGCAGGAGAAGGACGATGTCGTGAGTGCCTTGTCCAGCGAGGCCACCGCGAGGATGGAGGGGCAGTTGGCGGGTCGGCCGACGGGCCGGATCAGCTGGGGCCGCCGGCTTTCGTTGCCCGCGGCGGCGACGATCAACGTCCCGCGCTCGAGCGCGCGCTGGGCCAGCTTCTCGTACGTCTGGGGGAACAGCTCGCCCGGCCGGACCTGGGCGCCGAGCGACATGGAGATCACCCGTGCGCCGCGGGCGACGGCCCAGGCCATGCCCGCCAGGATCTGGCCGTCGCTGCCGCTGCCCGCGTTGCTGAGCACCTTCCCGGCGAGTATCCCGGCCTCGGTCGCCACGCCGTAGCGGGGTCCCTGCTGGGGGTTGGCCGGGCCGGCGGCGGTGCCGATGCAGTGCGTGCCGTGGCCGTGTCCGTCCTCGACGCTCTCGCCGGGCACGAAGGAGGCCGTCTCCTCGATACGTCCGACCAGGTCCGGGTGGTCGGTGTCCACACCGGTGTCGAGGACGGCGATCTTCACGCCGCGTCCGGTCAGGCTGGACAGGTTGGCCCGGATCGTCTGGAGGCCCCAGGTCCACGTCCGCTCGTCGAGGGCTGGGCCCTGTGCGGCGGCGATCAGGGCGTTGGCCTGGCGTTCGATCACTTCCTCGTCGCTGCGGTAGGACGGGAAGAACGCGGTCGGCGCCCGGTCCGGGGCCATGATCTGCGAGGTGTAGACCATGCGCTCCGGTTCGGCCGCGAGGATCGAGGGATCGGCCTCGGCCGTGGTCACCAGCGAGAGGCGCTGATCGGCCCGCACCTCGACGACGGCGGCGCCGAGTTCCTCGAACTGCACCGAGACGTCGGGGTTCTCGAGGAGCGCGGCGACGTTGGCGGTCTCGGCTCCCCGGACGCGCTCCACGGGCGCGATGTCGGCGGCGGAACGCAGTGCGCTGAGCCCGCTCTCCTGGTTGTTCGGGTCGAGCAGGACCACATACCGACCGGTGTACTCCGCGCCCCGGTCCGATGGGGTGCCGTTGTCACGGTCCGGCTGCTCGCCGTAGGCGTGCCTGTCCAAGGGTCCGTTCGCCATGGAATTTCCCGCTCTCTGTGTGCTTCCCCGGGTCGGTGGACGCGCGCCGATGCACACGGCAGCGCCAGGCTCCACGGATCGTGGGGCAGGGATGATGGGGCGGCGCGGTACGGCCGCTTGTCGACGGGCGACCCGTCGCTCACGGGGCCCTCTCTGCCGGGCCGTTGTCCCGGCAGCGCCCTCTTGTCCACCGTCGCACCGGGTGCAGGGGCCCGCAACACGGCACCGCTGCCGCAGTTCCGGAGGCGTCACCGGCACCACCACGATTTCCGAAACCCCGGCAACCTTTTCGGGCGCGGTGGAGACTACGGGCCGGAAGCTGCCTCAACTGGAGCCTCGCACCGAGTAATCGAGCAGTCGAGCAGTCGAGCAGTCGAGCAGTCGAGCACA
Organism: Streptomyces sp. GQFP; assembly: GCF_021545335.1. GTDB lineage: Bacteria > Actinomycetota > Actinomycetes > Streptomycetales > Streptomycetaceae > Streptomyces. The sequence continues at coordinate 7,788,847 of NZ_CP089312.1, forward strand.
TGATCTCCGGACCAGGTAAGGACCTCTGCCGTGGCGTCCCGTTCTTCGCGTCGTTCTCCGCGCCCTCCCCTCCATCGGCGGCGGGGCGTTCTCGTCTGTGCCTCCGTGACGGCTGTCGCGCTCGTCATATCCCTGGTCATGGCTCTCCGGCCCGGCAGTGAGGCCGACGACGGGTACGGGGCCGCCTCGTCCGCCGCCGGCGCCCGGGTGATCGCGCCGCCCACCGCGTCGCCGAAGCCGACACCGTCCCCGACGCCCTCCGCCACCCGGTCCGCGTCCCCGAAGGCCACGAAGAAGGCCACCCCGGCGGCCACCCGGACCGCCGTCGCGGCCCCGAAGCCGTCGGCCGCCGCCACCCGTACCGCCGCCGCTCCCCGGCCGGCCTCCGGTGCGGCGCCCCTGGCGGGGCGGATCAAGCCCGGCGTCGACTACACGGGCGTCGCCACCTTCTACGGTGCCGGGAACGGCGACGGTCACGCCTGCTCGTACGGGCCGAGCGCCGACGTCATGACCGCCGCGATGAACACCACCGACTACGAGACGTCCATGGCGTGCGGGGCGTACATCCTCGTCCGCGCGGCGAGCGGCGCGTCCGTCACGGTCCGGATCACCAACGAGTGCCCGGGGGACTGCGCACCCGGCCACGTCGACCTCAGCGCCGAGGCCTTCGCCAAGATCGCCGACCCCGTGGCCGGCCGGATCCCGATCACCTGGAGCCTGCTCAGCCCCGCGAACGCCGACACCCTCTCCGTCCGCTACAAGACCGGGTCCAGCCAGTACTGGTGCGGTATCCAGGTCATCGGCCACCGCAATCCGCTGGCGCGCCTCGAAGTCCGTACCAGCAGCGGCAGTTGGCTCCGGCTGTCGCGTACCGAGTACAACTACTTCCTCTCCGAGCAGGGCAGCGGATGCGGCGGCGCGATCAGGATCAGTGACATCTACGGGGAGCAGCTGACGCTCGACGGGATCGCGGTACGGCCCGATGCCGTGCAGCCGACCAGCGTCCAGTTCGCCGCCCACTGACCCGGCACCGGCCGTTGCTCAGCGGCCCAACGCCCGCAGTACGGACTCCAGTTGGCTCAGCGGTTCCGCGCCGACGATCCGGAGTACGACCGTGTCAGCGCCGGCCGTCGACAGCGCGCCGATGTCCCCGGCGGCCTCCGAGGCGGTGCCGGAGACGGTGAACACCTGGTCCTGCGGGCGGCCCAGCCAGTCGCCGTGGCCCTCGGTGTGCGGGTGCAGGGTGCGTGCCACGTCGTCGGGGTCGTCGCCGACGTAGCAGAACGCCAGTACCGTCAGGGTGTGTTCGGGGCCTGCGCCGCCCTTCGCGGTCAGTGCCCGGGTGTTCTCCAGGTCGCCCGGGTACTGGACGTGCTGGTGAGCGACGGGTGACAGGGCGCGCGCATCGGCGCGGACACGGCCTCACGCCGACAACCTTCGGGCCGCGTCTCCGTTCCGGTTCCGCCAAGCCGTGCGGTGGGCGTGGGCCGCCGATTCGGCGTGGTGCAGGGCTGGGGCGGGGACCGGCAGGGCGCACAGGGTGTCCAGGGTGGTCAGCATGTGCTCGGCGAAGTGGTGGCCTAGGGGGGTGAGGCGGCCGGAGGACAGGGTGACGGTGGTCGCCTCGTGGGCGGCCAGGCGCCAGCGGGCGAACTGGGCGTGCGCGGTGGCGCGCAGCGCCGGGTCGGGTTCCGTCTCCCGGCGGCGCTCCCAGAAGAGGGCGACGCCCAGATGCGCGTACGCGCCGTGGAACAGGCCGGGCAGGGGGCGTGGGTCGGGGCGCCAGGGGGCGTAGAACCGCTCGGGGCCGCCCGGTTCGAACAGGTCGAAGAGGTGGAGCAGCGCCGCCAGTTTGTTGTGCTGCAACTCGTGCGTGAGCGTCACCGCGAGGCCCGTCGCCGAGGTCGGCGGGGACAGGGCCATGCAGCCGAAGGTCTCGGCACTGCTGCCGCTTCTGTTGCCGTGGCCGGGGCGGGTCAGCGGCACCAACAGGTGTGGCCCGGCGGCCAGTTCGGCGTACACCTCGGGATGGTCCGCCCGGAGGAGCCGGCACGCGGCCTGGGCGTGCGTGGCCCAGCGGCGTGCCTCGGTGGCGCCGAGACCCTCCGGGTGGGGCGCCGAGTGCGGGAAGCAGGGTGGGTCGAGGGTGTCGAGGAGGAGCGGGGCGCCGCCGTCGAGGGTGGTGAGGAGGTGGGGGGCGTGCCAACGGGGGGTGGTGCTGGGGGAGTTGTGCGATGGGCCTTTGCTGTACGGGAGTCCGGGCACCGTCACGCTGTCGTCCCGCACCATGATGTGGCAGTGGCCCGCCCCGTCGATGTGCACCTCGGCGCGGTCGCCGGGGCGGGCGTCGGGGAAGTGGGCCCGGCCCAGGGACGGCAGGGCCAGCCAGGGGCCGGTGAGTGGTAGTTCGGCTCGGGTCGGTAGGCCCGCACGGGCCGCCGCTGACACCGCGAGGGCGGTGAACCAGTGGACGGGAGGCGGGAGTTGACCGTCCGGGTGGCGAAGGTGGGCCAGCAGGCCGAACAGGGCCGGGCCCGCCGAGGGGTGGGTCAGGGCTGCCGTCGCCGCGTCGGGGGCTGTGCGGGTGACGTCTGTGAACAGGGTCCAGGCGTGTTCGGCTGCGTCGGCGATCTCGCCGCCGGTGTGCCGTGCTGCCACGGTCACGGCGTATGCGCAGGCGAGGCGTCTGCTGTGTTCGGTGCGGGTCAGTAGGCGCAGGGCTTGGGCGCCGCCGGTGCCTGTGGCGATCGCGTCGAACAGGGCGGCCGGCATGCGGTGTGGCGGCGGGGTCATGCGGGCGCCTTTGAGCTCGGGGGGTTCTGTGCGTTGGCGGGTGCCGGTTCGTTGTGGCTGGTCGCGCAGTTCCCCGCGCCCCTTTGGGGCGCGCCCCTCTGGGGTAGTTCCCGTTCCCCCAAATCCGCGCCCAGACGGCCCCGTACCCGTCCGATCAGCTCCGTCAGGTCCGCGCAGTACACGCTCGGGTTGGCGAAGCCGGTGGCTGGGGCGTAGCGGGTGGCGTAGTGGCCGCCGCCGCAGACCTGGTGGAGGGGGCAGGCTCGGCAGGTGGTGGAGAGGGCGGCCGCGCCCCACTGGCGGGCCGCTATGCCGGGGTGGAGGAGCAGAGTGTCGAAGGAGTGGTGGTGGATGTCGAGGCCGGTGCGGGCGGCGCCGTCGTATGCGGTGCGCAGGGTGTCGTCCTGGGTGAGGGAGCCGTCCGTGTCGACCACGGCGTAGCGGACCGGGGACAGGCCCAGTGCCTCCGTCTGCGGGGTCGCGCCGACTAGCAGGGCCAAGAGGTTGTCCAGGAGCCTGACCGAGGTCTCCTTGGTCCGTGCGCCGTACCAGCGTTCGAAGACCGCCCACAGCCAGTCCGCGTACGGAGTGCGTCGGCCGGTCGGGTCCAGGCCGGGCGGTGGGGTTTGCCAATTGCCCAAGGGGAGGAGGAAGTCGACCGTCGGGGGGTTGTGTGCGAGCAATGCCTCGTACGTGCGTATCGGGTCGTTGCGCAGGTCGATCGTGCACAACAGGGCGCCGAACAGGGGGCGGTGGCGCTCGGTCGAAAGGCGGCGCAGGGCTGCCTCCACCCGGGCGTGGCTGCCCCGGCCGTCGGCGCTTCGGCGGTGGCGGTCGTGGGCCGCGCGGGTGCCGTCCGTGCTCACGCCGATCCGTACGCCCAACTCGCCCAGCAGGTCCAGGCGTTGCTCGGTCAGGCGGAGGCCGTTGGTCTGCAGGGTCATGTGCAGGCGTACTCCGTCGCCTGCCGTCGTGCGCAGGGTGCGTACCGTCCGGGTCAGTGCCTCGTCGCCCATCAGGAGCGGTTCGCCGCCGTGCAGGACCACGCCCGCCTCGGTCGTCCCGTGCGTGGACAGGTGCTCTGCGATGCGTTCGGCCGTGCGGGTCAGGGTCGCCGGGGTCATCGTGCGTGGCTGGGAGCGCCAACTCTGGTCGTGGGAGCGGTACATGTAGCAGTAGTCGCAGGCCAGGTCGCAGCGGCTGTGCACCTTGAGGACGAAGGAGTGCAGCGGAGACGGCACCCAGCCCGCCGCCCGGCGCGCCGCCACGTCGGCAGCCCTCGGCCAGGGCGGTTCGGCGCGGTGCGGTGGCGGTCGGCTCATCCGCTTCCCCCGGCGCACTCTGTTCGGCGTTCGACCTGTATTTCGGTCAGTATTCGCGCGGGGAAACTTCAGCGTCAACATCATGAATGAGCCAACCAAGGTCGACTGGAGGGAAGTTGAGGGACGCTCATGGTCTCCGGCGCCTGCCATGAGGGCAGTTGGCGGCGCTACGCTGGAAGACCGTCCCGAGATCCTCCGACACCCCATGGAGTGACCTGCATGGCAGTCGCCGACGGCACCGCCCCCACCGGGGCGGGTACAGGAGCGGGAGCGGGCGAAAGCCCGGAGCCCGAGGTCGAGTCGGTCGTTCTCGACCTCGCCGCCCTGCCGCCCGAGGACATCGAGGCCCTGCCCGACTCGGTGCTCGGCGCCCTGCTGCGCCGGGTGTACGACAGCTGTGCCGAGGGCAACCCCTTCGTCACCGGGCACAGCGAGAGCGTATGAGACGCGGGGCGCGCGTCATGGCACGCGGGAGGGGGTCGGACACCGTCAGTCAGGTGTGCGGAGTCCTATACTGGCGCTCCCTGAATGCACCCTTTAGCTCCTTTGATCCACTTATCCCCTTTGTTTCCCTTGTTCACCGCCGCGCCGAGCGGAGAAGTCATGCCAGACGCCAACACCCCTGACCGGCCGGGGCCGTTCGCGGTCTTCCTCGCCACCTCCGAGAACCTCGGCCTGAGTACGACCCTGCGCAACGTCGCCGACATCCTCGCCGACACCAACCGCAGCGTCCTCCTCGTCGACGGCCGCCACGGTGAACCCGGCGAGAGCGCGCCCCTGCCCGACCCCGAACCCGGCCGGGTGCACACCGCGACCGCCCCCGGCGGACCCGGGCTCGCCGACCTCGCCGAGGCCCCCGTCGCCGCCGAGTACGACCATCTCCTCGTCGAGGCCCCGGTACCGGACACCTCCGAGACGACGGAACCGGCGCGCTTCGCCGCGTACGCCGACACGCTCGTCGTCTGTTTCGCGATGACCGCCTGGTCCATCGACGGGGCCGCCGCACTCGCCGAGGACCTGATGACCCGCCGGGGCGACCGTCCCGTACGACTGCTCACCCTCGGCCTCAAGAGCGACGTCGGTGTCCACGACCGGCTGCGCGACGCACGCCAGCGGGTGCGCCGGAAGTTCGCGCCGGTCGCCGCCGCGCTCGGCGCGACCGACATCCCGTTCCTGGAGATCCCGTACAACCCGCTCTACCAGGACAGCCGCAGCCTCGCCGTCGACGCCGAGGACGCCGGCACGATCAGCGGGCTGCGCCCCTACTACGAGCAGCTCGCCGACTGGCTGCGCGCCCGCCGCACCGCCCGCCTCACCGATGTCACCGTCGTCCACTCGACCCGGCACGCCCTGTGGGCCGCGTGGCTGCGCGACCGGCTCGCCGTCAAGGGAGTGCGGACGGAACTGCGCCGCGCCGATACGTACGCCGGTGAACGGCCCGATCCCGGTTCGGCGTTGCTCTTCCTGTCGCCCGACGACGCCGACGACACGCTCCTCGAACAGATCGGCGCCCTCTCCCACACCGACGTCCGCATCCTGCTCGTCGACGAGCCGTTCCCGCACACCCAGGCCGCCCACCACGAGCGGATCGACCTGCGCGACACCACCGAGGAAGGGGCCCTGCGGGCGCTCTACACCGGCCTCGGCCTCGGTGCGCCCGAACCCGGCGACAACAGCGGTGGCGGGGCCGGGTTCCCGCGCCTGCCGGAGACCACCAACGTGGGGCCGCGCAACGCCGCCTTCGTGGACCGCCCAGGACTCCTCGGCACGCTCCACGAGGAGCTGCGCGGCGCCGCCCGCGACGGCGCCTGCCTGGTGCTGCACGGCCCCAGCGGCTGGGGCAAGAGCGACACCGTGCACGAACTGTGCCACCGCTACGGAGCCTCGTACGACGTCGTGTGGTGGGTGCGCGCCTGGGAGCGCACCCGGGTCGAACGCGGCCTCGGCCGGCTCGCCGGGCGCCTCGGCGCGCCCGAGGACCGCGTCGGCACCGACGAGGACGGCATCTCCCGGCTGCTGTCCCGGCTCTCCCGCACCGACGCCGAGGCCGACAGCTGGCTCATCGTGTACGACGGTGTCACCGACCCCGTCGAACTGCACGGCCTGCTGCCCGTGCCGCACGAGCGTGGGCATGTCCTCGTCACCAGCCGGACCGCACCGCCCGGCGCCGACCCCGACGGAGACGTCCGGCCGCCGCATCTGCGGCCCTTCCCCATCGCCCCGATGGACGCCGAGGAGAGCCGCGCGCTGCTCGCCGAGAAGGTCCCGGAGATCACCGAACGGCAGGCCCGGCAGATCGGCAGCGTCGTCGACTCCGTCCCGCAGGCCCTGCACATCGCCGGCCACTGCCTGGCCGAGCGGACCGCCGCGCACCGCCGCGACGACCACATGAACCAGGACGCCGCCGTCCGTGCCGCCGTCGGCGACCTGCTCGCCGAGTACCGCGCCGGCAAGACCGACCTGCTGCGCACCCGCGACGCGGTGAGCCCCGTCGAGGTGATGGTGCAGGTCGCCCGGCGTGTCGTACGGACCACGCCCGGCGCGCTCGCCTGGAGCGCCGAGAGCCCCGAACGCGACGCCGTGGGCTGGTTGTTGGGCGCCGCCTCCCTGCTCACCGGACGCGGCATGGGCCTGGAGCTGCTGCGTTCGCGCCGCATCCTGTCCGAACTGGCCCACGACGACGAATCGGCGACGCCCGCCCCCGCCGGCACCGAGACCCTGCTGCCCGACGAGCACATGGTCAGCGTCGCCCTGTGGGCGCTGGCCCAAGTCGGCCTGCTCGACGTCGACTTCGACCGCACCCGCCAGCCCCTCGTCCAGCACCACGGGCTGCGCGACCTGATCCGCGCCGGCATGGACCCCGACGAACGCGCCCACATCGAGTCCGTGTTGCGCAGCGTCCTGTCCGAACACGCCCCGCAGGGCCCCGACCTGCCCGCCGACTGGGCCCGCGAGGTGTTCTCGCTGCGCCTGTGGGAGGACCCCAGGCCCCGGGTGCGCCGCTCGCTGCTGCGCCACCTCAACGCCCTCGGCCAGCGCGCCGAGGCCGCCGACCTCGACCGCCTCCTCGACATCGCCGGGCGCGCCCGTGAGCAGTGGCGAACCGACGACGAGGACGCGGGCGACGAACAGTCCCCGGAATACCTGCGGTTGCTCAACTTCGTCGCCCGCGCCCACCGGCTGCGCGGCGACTACGACCTCTCCCGGCAGATCGCCCAGGACGCGCTGCGCGGCCACCGCAGGCTCCTCGGCATCACCCACCCGCGCACCCTGCTCTCCGCCGACTCCTACGCCGCCACCCTGCGCGCCCTCGGCCGCTTCGACGACGCCCTGCTGCAACTGCGGCCCGTCCTGGACGGCCTCACCCTGCTGCTCGGCCCACAGCACCCGGCGACCATCCAGGCCGAGCACAACCTCGCCCTCACCGAGGCGCTCACCGGCCGGATCACCCCCGCCCTGACCGCGATCCAGGACCGCTTCCGCTACCGGCAGGCCGTCGGCGGCAAGGACGACCCCGTCGCCTGGGAAGCCGCCGAACTCCTCGCCTACCTGTACCGCGCCGCCGGACGCGACGGCGAGGCCCGCGACCTGCTGCGCCAGAAGCTGCGCCGGTACGGCGACACCTGGGACCTCGTCCGGCTCCGTACCGAGGTCGGCCTCGCGATCAGCGAACGCCGGCTCGCCGACGGCTTCCCCGCCCTCAAGGACCCCCTCTACAGCTACGAACTCGCCCACGAACGCGACCTGCGCGCCCTCGGCCTGTACGTCGACCGGTTCGGCCCCGACCGCTTCGACACCGTGCGCTGCCGGTTCAGCTACGCCGCCGACCTGCACGCCCTCGGCAAGGCCGACGAGGCCGAACACCAGGCCCGCCAGTGCGTGGAGACGCTCGGCCGGTGGTTCGGCGCCGGGCACCCCTACACCGGCCTCGGCGAGGTACGCCACGGCGTCTATCTGCGGGCCACCGGCGACGTACGGCTGGCCGAGGAGGTCGGCCGGGGCGCGCTCAACCTCCTCACCCACAAGCTGGGCCGCGCCCACCCCTGGGTCGCCGTCGCGGAGAACTCCCTGGCCGCCACGTTCGCCTCGGCGGGCCGCACCGAGGAGGCCGTCGAACTCGCGGGCACCGCCCTGGCCCGCCTCGGTGACCTGGGCATCGCCCACCGCCTCGGCGGCCGCCGGGTCCGCGCCCACCTGGACCACCTCACCGGCACCGACCCCACCAGGCCGGTCCCGCCCTCGGGGTACGACATCGACCTGGAACTGCCCGACGTATAACGGTAATTGGCCGTAATCAACTGCAATTGCCCGAAGACGTATGACTGATGACGTATAGCGAAAGGCGAGCACCCGTGGCAGCCCCCGCACCGCACGCGAGCACCACGCTGAAGGAGTCCCACTGGACCCCCAAGCGCCACGGCCTGATAACCGCGCTGTGCGAGGAGACCGTCGCACGGACGTCCGCGATCCGCTCCCTGGCCCACTACAGCAACGGCATCCTCGACTTCGCCGTCCTGCGCACCGACCGCGCCCCGCTCTCCAGCCTGATCACCGAGAACGGCGACGACGCGCACAACGAGTCGCTGCCCGGCAGCAGACTCCTGCTGTGCGCCCAGGACCTCGGCGCCGTCCTGCGCCCGCTGAAGACGGGCGAGCTGATGCGCACGGTCCTCGCGGGCGGGCGCGCCGGCCTGTGGGGCGGCCGGGCCCGCCCCGACGAGTTCCTGGCCGCGGTGACGGACGTACCCGGCGGTGTGCCCGAGATGGACGAGGCGATGAACCGGCTCACCGCCCGCATACGGACCGAAGTGCACGGCCTGCCCGACGAGTTGCTCGGCGGCGACGCACAGGCGAAGGCCCACCTCCAGACCGGCGAAGCACCCGCGGGCCCCCAGGTCGACTTCGGGACGGCCGCAGCCCCGGACACCGTGTACGAGCAGCGGCTGCGCGACCTCTGGCGCACCCACGTGAACACCACGGACCTCCAGTACGCCGGCTACTACCGGGACTGGACGCTGGTCTGCGTCGGCGACGTCTTCGACAGCCAGGAACTGGGCCCCCGCTTCATGGACGTCAGCGTCCGCACCCGCCGCACCGCCTACCGAGACCTCTCCCGAAGCCTCCGCGGCCACCTCGTCCGCCTCAAGGACGCCCTGGACCTGATCGCCCCACCCCCCGGCGGCGGCGCCTCGGTCGACCGCCTGGTCCTGGACGTCCAGGAGGGAGCGGTCTACGTCCACTGGACCTCACCCCGAGCTTTCCTCCTGGGCGTAACCCTCGATCAGCGTCAGGTCGGCAACGCGGAGAGAAGGCTGGCGGCCTTGGCCGAGGTCACAGGCGAACTGACGCTCCCTGCAACCCCCTAGGGGCGCGGGGAACTGCGCGACAAGCCACGATGGCGCCGCAGTCGGCCGACCACCTGTCGAGGCACCCCCATCGCCGCCCTAAGAAACAACCGGCGCACTCAAAGTCCCCCAAACCTCCTCCGCAAGCACCTCCACCGTACGAGCCGGGGTCAGCGGATTCGGATGCTCCGCGCCCCCAAGCAAATGCACCGGCAACACCTCCACCGCGTTCTCGTACTCCCGACAAATCCGCCGAAGCTCCCTCAACTGAACCTCGGTCGGCACACCCGGCGCGGCCCCCCGGGCCCAAGCCGCCACCGCCCCCCGAAACTCCTCCGTCAACGCCCTCACCAACGTCGCACAACCCAGAACACGCAACTCCGCCGAGCCGGCCGCAGCCCGCCGCGTCACCGATTCCAGCATCGCCAACGCGTCCCGGAACCGCCGCCACACCGCCCCCGACAACTCCTCAGGCGGCTCCGGCTCGGGAGCCGCCCGCCCACCCGTCACCGCCGGTACGGCGGCCGGCCGCGCCGCCTCCAACGTCATCGCGGCCAAATTGCGCCGCATCTCGTCGAGATGGGCAGTCTGCTGCTCCAGATTCCGCCGCATCCGCTCGCCCAGCTCGGCGAGATCCTCCTCCCGCCCCTCTTCCACGAGCCGCCGCTCCAGCTGCAGCAGCGCCTCGTGCACGCTCTGCGGGAACCGGCCCTGCCGGTACACCAGCGGGCGGGACCCGATCGACCGGCCGAGCCGGTCCTGCATCGCGTGCGACACCAGTCCGTTGACCACCAGCAGCGCCTCGAACCGGCCCGGGCGCACCGCACCGCGCAACCCGTTCACCTGGGTGACGATCCGTTCGACGTCGTCGGCGAGGAGCAGCGAGCGGGCGTAGATCACCGCGATGTAGGCGTTCGGCGCCGGCGACAGCCAGTACAGGACCTCCTCCCGGCCGCCGGCCGAGCGCGCGAGCCTGGCCGGCACCGGATCACGGGAGGCGATCCGCCACTGGCCCAGGTCTAGGGCGTCGTGCACATCGCCCAACACCCGCTGGTACGACACGCGTTCGTGCAGCGCCCGTACCGCCCGCAGGACCGTCGCGCCGGGCACCCGACTCACCACACCGTCGCGGTCCTCGCTGAGCTGCCAGGCCTCCCGGCACGTCTTGAGCACCTCGCGCGGCACGCCCTCGGTCAACTCGTGGAGCAGCCGCAGCGCTTCGTCGTCGAAGGGGCCGGTGGAGGCCGGTGCTCCCTCGCCCGAGTCGTCGTCCGCCTCCTCACCCGAGGCCAGATACCGGGCCACCAACTCCCCCGTACGGTCCTGGTCGAGCCCCGTCGGCCACAACTGCACCACCCGCTCGTGCACGCTCTGGCGCAGCGCCCGCAGCCCGTCGGGCGAGGAGCAGAACACCAGCAGACCGCCGTGGCTCGTATAGATGTTGATGAGGCGTTCGAAGGCGTCGATGAACGCGCGCCGACTGTCGTCAGGCCAGTCCAGGACCTTCTCCAGCGAGTCCAGGAGCAGGACGTACGGCCGTCCGACCCGGCCGTGCAGGAAGCCCTGCACGGTCAGCGCGTCGAAGACCCGGTCGATGCCGGCCGCGTTGTCCGGGGGCCCCTCCGACGGGCCGATCGCCTCCGTGATGCCACGCTCGCGCAGCGGCTCGGCGGGCTCCGCGCCGTTCAGCCAGTTCCACACCATCCGGTTGAACGGCGGCTCCAGGAGCAGGGCGAGGGCGCTGGAGAACCTGCGGTGCTCGGTGACCTCGCCCAGGGTGCCGCGCAGATCGGCGTGGATCACCTCGGGGTCGTAGCGCAGGGCCGACACCACCTTGTCCGGGTCGAGGACGCGGTCGCGCAGCCCGGTCGCGATCTCCCGGAGGGTGCCGCGGCGCGGGTCGTCGTCCTCGCCGCCGACCCAGCCGGCCGTCACATAGGCGTAGTAGTCCCGCACCAGCTCCTCGAAGGCCCGCTTGCCCTGCTCGGTGTCGCCGGGCCCGCGCAGCCGGTCGCGGTAGAGCCGCCCCATGTCCTGCGCCGGTTCGTCCACGATCCAGGTCGCCGTCTCGGGGTGCCGGGCCCGGATCGTCTGGTAACTCCGGCGCAGGGCATGGCTCTTGCCCAGGCCGAACTCGCCGACGAGGGCGATCGCCCGGCCGCGCCGGCCACCGGCGGCGGGCGGCGCGAAGTAGTCGTCGACGAGTGACTCGACGTCCTCGATGAGCGGGGTGTCGATGTGGGCGTTGCCCGAGTCGGCCGCCCGGACCCGCGCGTCCCCCAGGTCGGACATGGGTCCCAGGCGCACGACAGGGCTCAGCGGGAAGGGATTGCGGTGCCAGGTGTGTCCACTGGTCGGCGTCACGATGGCACTCCTCGTGTGTCCGGTGTCGGCCTTGGGAGCGGCGAGCGGGTGCGGCGGGTACTGCCGGTACAGCGAGTCTGGCGAGGACATCTGTTCGGTTCCTGTGTACGGATCCTGGTTCCTGGTTCCTGTGTACGGGTGGAACGGGTGCGTCGGGAACCCCCGGCTAGGCGGGTCTGCGGGGCGCGCGGCCCGCAGGCGGCGTACGGCCCAGGTCCGCGGGATCGAGGGTGGGTGCGGCGAGGTCGGCTGCGGTCACCCGTACCCGGCCGCCCGCGAGTCTCTGCCGCTCGGCGACCCGGAAACACTCCCGGCGCAGATGCCGTACGTCGGCGAGGCTCCACGGGTCGGGGGCCGACTCCGCACCCTGTCCCTGTCCCTGCCCCTGGCTCGGGATCGCGGCCAGCGACGGCACGGTGTCCTCGGGGTCGGGATGGCCGCCGCGAGCGGTCTCGGTGAACTTCACGGTGTCCTCCGTGGCGAGCGATCCGAGCGAGAGATGGGTGAGTGCCGTGTTCGGCGGCAGGCCCGCGATCACCTCACCCGCCGTTCGCGGGTTCTGGTGACTGATCTCGACGAACAGTACGATCCGGCTCTCCGCGTGGCTCAGCCACGTCTTGAGGAAGTTCGTCCGCACCTCGCCCCCGGCGTCCCGCCAGTCGATGTGCGGGACGATCGCGAACAGCAGACCGTTCTGCTGGGCGAGCAGCTTGCTGATGGCGCTGAACGCCTTGGGTACGTCGTCACCGGTGAACGTCGGGTCGAGCGACACCCCCGGGAACTCCCGCTCCAGCGTCTCGACGATCCGGTCGCGGATCGCCGTGTTGATCTCCGGCGTCTGCGCGAAGTCGCCCCGGCGGTCCCAACTCACCTTGTCCCCAAGGTTCTCGTAGCCCCCGGCCATCGCCACCACCGGACGCACCAGACCCTCGATGTACTCCTGCGCCCAGTGCACGCACCGGTGGATCAGTGTGGTCTTGCCCATGCCCACCGGCCCGGTCACCACGACCAGATGCCCCCGGCGCGCCTCCGGGTCGAGCAGTCCGGGCAACTCCTCCTGGAGGCACGCCTCGAACAGTTGCAGCTGCTCCCGGGCGTGGTCGACGTCCACCCACTGGTGGACATGGCTCTCGTCCTTCCAGGGCACCAGCGGATGGTCGGCCTTCGGCCGCACGTGCGTCGCGGGCAGCCGGTCCCGGCTCTCCGGCACGTACACGCCGAAGGGGTTCGCGTTCTCCGTCTCGTCGAGCGGCCCGATCATTCGGCGCCCCCTGACGCCCCGGACTGCGCGGAACCGGGCCGCCGGGTCCGCCAACTCCAGTACGGGAAGGAGCGGTTGAGTTCGGGCAGGGAGCGCAGGCAGCTCGCCACGGCCGTGTGTTCCTCGTTCGCGATACGGGTACGGGTCTCCGAGTCGAGCAGATAGTCGCCGCTCCTCGGCAACGGCTCGGCCAGCGGCAGCCCGTCGGCGATCCGCTCCGCCGCCGCGAGCCGGGCGGCCGGGCCGGGCACCCGGGAGAGGGCGGCGGTCAGCGCCTCCCGCGCGGAGCGCACCGGCGAGTGGTCCGCCCGGGCGTAGGACACTCCGTACGTGTCGAGGTACTCCCGTACGGCATCCCGGTACGCGTTCTCCGTCGTCCTCAACTCCAGGCGCAGCGAACGCCGTTCGGCCGAGCCGCGCTCGTAGGACTGGCCGCCCAGGGTGAGCAGCGCACCCAGCAGAAGCAGGGGCAGCTGCTTGAGCGCGGTCATGAGCCAGCCGTCCTTGTCCGCCTCCTTGGCCTGCGCGGCCGTCCCCGGCGAGTCCGACTCGGCGGCCATCAGCGCGGCGCAGGCCCGCCCGAAGTCGTCGCCGTGGTCCTTGGCCCACTGCTCCGGCGTGACGTCGGCGTCGGCCTTCAACAGTCCCAGCCGGACGGCCGCCGTGCGCAGGTCGGTGCGGTGGGCCGGCGCGAGGCAGTACACCAACTGGGCGTCCCGCTCAGGTGAGTTGGCGTCCCCGGCGGACACGGCGAAGGCCGGCCCGGCACCTGCGGCCAGCAGCAGGAGGGCCGCCCCGGTCACGACCTGCCGTCGGCGGCCCGGGGGAGCGATGCTCCGGGCACTCCGGTTCAGCGGCCGGGTGCCACCACGTGGCACCCCTCGCACACCTGATCTCCTCGCCTGCCTCATCAACGTCTCCCCCGTCCGGTACCGGCACTTCGTACGCCATCAGGTCTCGTACGTCTTGCATTCCCCACGGCCGCTGCCTGTCCCACATTTCCGGCAGCCGAACTCCGGCTACGCGACCGACTGTTCGTCCTCGGCATCCTGCTCGTACGAAGGGTGACGCTCACCTTCGGAGGAGAGTTCCCGCCGGGACGGACGCGCCCGCAGCGCCTGTGAGGTGCCGTGCAGCAGGTTGACGGTGATCACGGCCGGGCCGACGATCGAGGCGGTGCCAGGGAAGTCGCGCTCCAGGGTCAGGGCGATCAGTACGGCCGTGATGCCGTTCTGCTGCCCGAGGCCCAGCGCGATCCGGTCGCCGCGCTCCAACCCCCGTACGAACAACGGCATCACGCCGAACGCCACCACCGCCTGCGCCGCGAACGCCGCCACGCCGAGCACGAACCCCGGCCACAGCTCCACCCCGTGCGAGAGGAGCAGCCCGAGCGTCAGGAACGCGGCGAGGAAGGCGCCGCCGACCGCCCGGCCGACCGCCTTGTCGAGCACCCCGGCCCGCAGGACGAGCCCGGCCAGCGCCACCCCGAGCATCAGCTGGTTCAGCGCCGCGAGCACCAGCATCGCCCCGACGAGCAGTACGGCGCCGCCGGCCTTCGTGCGCCGGACCGCCGGCACGTCCGGCAACCGCGACACCGCCCGCCGCCCGGCCCACCACAACAGCACCACGGCGACCAGGAGTACGGCGTTGAAGAGGAGCCCGGTCGCGTAGTCGCCGCCCGCGCCCCGGCTGATCTCGGGGGCGCCCTCGTGTCCGGCGGCCGTATAGGCGTACCCCGCCAGATACAGGGTCAGCAGGACCGTCATCGGGTCGTCGAACGAGGCCCACGCCGTCAGCAGCGACTGGGCGCGCGGCGACATCCGGCCCTTGCCGGTCAGGGCCGCGACGGACAGCGGGTCGATCTGCGCGACGGCGATGCCCAGCACCAGATACTCCGGCTTCCCGAACACCAGCACCATCGTGCCGGCGATCAGACCGGCCTTCAGGACCACACCCAGGGTGACGGCGGCGATCACACCGCGCAGATCGGCCCGCAGCGCCTTGAGATCGATCGAGTACGTGCTCCCGTACAGGCCGACCGCGAGCAGCAGCGCCGCCCCGAACACATAGGCGCCGGAACTCGTCAGCGCCGAGACGTCGACCGCAAGACCGGCCAGTACTCCCAGGACCAGCAGGCCGGCCCCGCCGAGCACGATGCCGGGGACCACCTCGGGGAGACGTCGTACCGGCAGCTGTCGTAAACGGGTGCGCAGGGATGCCCGCATGGCCTCTTCCCCCCTCCGCTCCGGCCCCGCCCGGCGTCCGGCACGGCCGGATACGTTCTCCCGGCGGCGCGTGTGCGACCGCCGCGGGGCAGGTGAATGGTAGGGGCCACGGTGCCCGGGGAGAAGCCGAAGATCGGCCTTCCGCCGCGCCCGTCGACGACCCCTGGCCGGTACGCGACCCGACGGGCCGGCGACGCTGCCGTCCCGTCCTGTCCTCCTCCCCTTCACGATGCCCGGCCGCGGCCGTCCGCGAACCCGGCACACCGGCCTGGCCGAAAGCCAACCTTCCTTTCCAGCAGGGTATTTGGCGCCCGTACACTCACCCGGTGACAAAGGTGACACGGGACGACGTCGCCAGACTCGCGGGAACTTCCAGCGCGGTTGTCAGTTACGTCGTCAACAATGGCCCACGGCCCGTATCCGCGGAGAAACGCAGACGCGTTCTCGAAGCGGTCAAAGAGCTCGGATACCGGCCCGACCGGGTGGCCCAGGCCATGGCCAGCCGTCGTACGGACCTCCTGGGACTGATCGTTCCGGACGCCCGTCAGCCATTTTTCGGGGAAATCACGCACGCGCTGGAACGCGCCGCCGCCGACCGGGGAAAAATGGTCCTCGTCGGCAACTCCGATTACCAGGAGGAGCGCGAACTCCGTTACCTTCACTCCTTTTTGGGGATGCGGGTGTCGGCGCTGATCCTGGTCAGTCTCGGCCTCGGCGACCGGGCCGCCGCCGAGATCGACACCATGGACACCCGGGTCGTGCTGATGCACGAACGGTCCGCGTCCGTACGGAAGTTCGCCGTGGTCACCGATGACATCGAGGGTGCCAGGATCGCCACCCGGCACCTCCTCCAGCACGGTCACACCGCTGTGGCCTGCCTCGGCGGACCCGAGTCGGAGCCCCGGGCCGGCGACCCCGTCGCCGACCATGTCGAGGGCTGGCGCAAGGCGATGGCCGACGCGGGCCGCTCCACCGAGGGGCTCCTCGTCCGCGCCCCCTACGACCGGTACGGCACCTACGAGATCGCCCTGCGCCTGCTCGCCGCCCCCGGCAGGCCGACCGCCGTGTTCTGCTCGACGGACGACCAGGCGATCGGCCTGCTGCGGGCGGCCCGTGAACTGGGCGTGGACGTACCGGGCGAGCTGGCGGTGGCGGGCTTCGACGACGTCAAGGAGGCGGCGATGACCGACCCGCCGCTGACGACGGTCGCCTCCGACCGCCAGGCGATGGCCCGTACGGCGGTGGACATGGCACTCGACGCGGACCTGGACACGGTCACGCCCGGCGGCGGGACGGACCGCACCCGACGCTTCCCGTCCCGCCTGGTCGTCCGGACGTCGTGCGGCTGCCCGGCGTAGAGCCCTGGTCCTGTCAGGCGTTCGGGTCGAACGAGATGCCCGACGGCAGGGCTTTGGTGAGGTGGGCGGCGAAGTTGGCGTCCTTGAGGCCGAAGTTGGCGCTGCCGAAGTCGTACGCGCTCAGGATGTCGCGCAGACCGGCCGGGTAGCCGTTCCAGCCGACCAGGTCCGGGTACTGCCAGGTGCCGTAGGCGTTCTCCGGCGGCTCGTCGTTCGAGCCCGCGAGCCGGAAGGTGTGGGTGCTCACACCGTCCTTGTGGTAGACGATCTTAGGGTGGTTGCCGTCCCAGAGGACCGCGCCGGCGGCGTAGGTGTTGAACTCGCCGTGCGCGGACGTGGAGACGTACTTGGCCGCGCCGTCCTGCACCCACACCACGACGTGTTCCCAGTCGTGCCGGTGGCCGCCGATCGTCGCCTGGTCCTTCTCGAAGTAGAGGGCGTACATGATCGCGCACCAGCCGTTGTTGCACTTCTCGCGCGAGTAGCCGTTGGTGTTGTCGAGGTCCGAGGTGTCATGGCACTCGCCACTGACCGAACCGGACGGGTTGAGACCGCCGTTGACCGTTCCGGTGGGACCGATGGCCGGCGTGGGGTAGCAGCCGTCGGTGTCGTAGTCGTAGGCCGGCTGCCACGTGTTCTCGAGCGTGTCGGCGTTGGCGGGCAGCGCCGACGGCGGGGCGGCGAAGGCGCTCCCGGGAACGGCGACGACCAGCGCGACGGCGCTGCCGAGGACCAGCGAGGCTCTGCGGACGCGCGAGGTGATCTTCACTGCGTGCTCCTGATGACCGTGGGGGTGGCGGGGGGAAGGCAACGGTCCGGTTGGCGTGCCCGGATCAAAGTTGCCCTGTTGCCCGACGGTCTGATCGTTGGCAGGTGTCACCGTGATGAAAACTCAACCAATAGTGTGGTTGGGGGAGTTGGGGCGCGCGGGGGCATGCGGCCGGAGACCCTCCGCTTCCCGGATGAACGGTTTCCGGCGGAATCGCGTCGTAGTCATAGGGGCAGTCGCTGGGCGGTAGGCGCGTTCACTTGTACAGGGGGATCACCATGGCTTCGGTCCGATCGACGCGATTCCGGCTGTCGTCCGTCGTGCTGGTCGGGGGGCTGATGTGCGCGGCCGTCGGCTGCGGCGGGAACTCCGGGGCCTCGGTGTCCGCACCGGCGCCGTCGTCCCCGTCGTCCTCGTTCTCGTCGTTCGCGGAGTCCTGGGAGGAACCCGCCGCGTACGCCTACACGTTGACGTCGAGCGAGGGGGAGCGCAGCCTCATCGGCACGTTCCGGGTGACCGTCCGGGACGGGAAGGTGACCAAGGCGGTCGGGCTCGACGAGAGCGGGCGGGCCGCCGTACAGCGGGCACCCGAGGAAGTGCCCACCATCGGCGGCCTGTTGGACCGGCTGGCCCGGGCCCACAAGGAGGGCGCGGACACGGCGGAGGCGGCGTACGCGCCCGACGGGCACCCCGAACGCATCACCCTGGACCCGCTGAAGGACACGATCGACGACGAGGAGTCGTACGTGATCAGCGACTACGAGCCGGCCGGGAACAAGAAGGCCACCACGGGGGCTTCGGGTGCTTCTGGTGCTTCGGCGACTCAGCCCTGACCGGCGGTGCCCTCGGGGGTGGGCCCCTGGCTGGCGGCGCCACCCTGACCGGAACTGCCCTGGCTGCCCTGCACGCTCAGGTCCTCGATCGTGCCGCCCACCTTCTGGCGCAGCGGTTCCAGGAGCTTCGGGGCCGCGCTGATGACCCACTTGGTGCCGACCAGGTACTTGCCGCCGTACATGGCCGCGCTGTCCAGCCAGGTCAGCTTGTACTTCTCCTCGGGGAACGTGGTGATCAGGTAGTCGCCCGGGGCGGTGTGGCAGACACCCTCGCGCAGTTCGTCCGCGTCGGTACGGATCTTCACCGTGCAGCCCGTCAGCTGGGCGATCACCTCGACCTTGGCGGGCGCGACCACGGCGGCGACGGGGGCGGGAGTCATGGACTCCGACGCCTTCTTATCCGCCTTATCCGCCTTGCTCGTGTCCGAGGTGCAGGCCGTGGTCAGGGGCAGGACGACGGCCGTCAGAAGCGCGGCGAGCGCGACGGCCCTGCGGGGGAACGGTCGCCGGGTTTGCTGCTGGGACACTGCGCCTCTCCAGGTCGGGTGGTACGGCGGACGTACTACTCGACAGGGGATACGGACGGGCGGCGGACCGCGTTCACAGCCAGCCGTTGCGTTTGAAGCCGCGGTGGACGAAGAAGCAGGCGGTGGCGATGACGCCGAGGACGAGCGGGTAGCCGAAGCGCCAGTGCAGCTCGGGCATGTGCTCGAAGTTCATGCCGTAGACGCCACAGACCATCGTCGGTACGGCGATGATCGCGGCCCAGGCGGTGATCTTCCGCATGTCCTCGTTCTGGCCGACGGTGACCTGGGCGAGGTGGGCCTGGAGGATCGAGTCGAGCAGGGCGTCGAAGGCGTGGATCTGCTCGGTGGCGCGGATCAGGTGGTCGGCGACGTCCCGGAAGTAGGCCTGTATCGCGGGCTCGATGGAAGGCATCGGCTCGGTGGCCAGTGTCTGGAGGGGGCGGGCGAGGGGGACGACCGCCCGCTTCAGTTCGAGGAGTTCGCGCTTGAGCTGGTAGATACGGCCGGCGTCGGCGGTGCGCGGGCTCTGCGGGGAGAAGACGTCCGACTCGACCTGGTCGATGTCGTCCTGGACGGCGTCCGTGACGTGCAGATAGTCGTCCACGACATGGTCGGCGACGGCGTGCAGCACAGCGGCCGGGCCCTTGCCGAGCTGCTCCGGGTCGGCCTCCAGGTCCTCGCGCAGGGGGCCGAGGGAGCCGTGCCGGCCGTGGCGGACGGTGACGACGAAGTCGGGGCCGGCGAAGACCATGATCTCGCCGGTGGTGACGACCTCGCTGGTCGCGGTGAGTTCCTCGTGCTCGACGTAGCAGACCGTCTTGAACACGGCGAACAGGATGTCGCCGTACCGCTCCACCTTGGGCCGCTGGTGTGCCTGGACGGCGTCCTCGACGGCGAGCGGATGCAGCCCGAACAACTCGGCGACGCGGGCGAACTCCGTCTGGGAGGGCTCGTGCAGGCCGAGCCAGACGAAGCCGCGGTTGTGCTTGCGGACGCGGGCGACGGACTCCTCGACGGTGGGGGCGGTGTCCTGGCGCACACCGTCCCGGTAGATCACGCAGTTGACGACGGCCGAGCCGAGCGGTGAACGGGCGGGATGACTGAGGTCCACCCGCCGCCGCGCACGCCGAGCCAGGCGGGCCACTTTGCGCAGGCTGCCGACCATCGACATGCGGGTGCTCCTTGGTTGGGTGGTTCGGACAGTGTGCCAGGCGGGGGTAAAAGGGTGGTCAGGGGATGGATCTCGCCCCCGCCGCCCCTACCCGTCCCATCCTTCTGGGGGCTGCGCCCCCAGACCCCCGCTACGGCCCTGAACGGGCCTTGTCCTCAAACGCCGGACGGGCTGAAATACCTGGGCCTGGGCTGAAAGATCAAGCCCCGACCGCAACCCTGCAGCCCCGGCCGGCACCCTCCAGCCCCGGCCAGCACCCTCCAGCCCGTCCGGCGTTTGAGGACAAGCGCGTTGAGCGCGACTTTCCCACCCACCCGGCCGCCCCACCCTCCAGCCCGTCCGGCGTTTGAGGACGAGGCCGTTCAGGCCGACAGCGGGGGTCTGGGGGCGGAGCCCCCAGGGATGGGACGGGTAGGGGCGGCGGGGGCGGAGAAGTATGCCGAGCGCGCTGAACGTGGCGTCGCGTCATACCGTGAGCCCTATGCGCGTGCTGGTCGTCGAGGACGAGGAGCGGTTCGCGGCCGGGCTCAGGGACGGGCTGGAGGCCGAGGGGTTCGCCGTCGACGTCGCGCTCGACGGAGTCGACGGGCTGTGGCTGGCCAGGGAGAACGCGTACGACGCGATCGTCCTCGACATCATGCTGCCGCGGCTCAACGGCTACCGCGTGTGCCGCGAGCTGCGCGGCGAGGGCGACTGGACGCCGATCCTCATGCTCACCGCCAAGGAGGGCGAGTGGGACGAGGTCGAGGGGCTCGACACCGGCGCCGACGACTATCTGACCAAGCCGGTGTCGTACGCCGTACTCCTGGCCCGGCTGCGGGCGCTGCTGCGCCGAGGCACCCCGGCGCGGCCCGCCGTGCTCGCCGCCGGTGATCTGCGGCTCGACCCGGCGAGCCGTACGGTGACCCGGGCCGGGCGGGACATCGAGGTGACCGCGCGGGAGCTGGCCGTGCTGGAGTTCCTGCTGCGCCGCACCGGCGAGGCGGTGTCCAAGCGGACCATTCTCGATCACGTGTGGGGCGACGACTTCGAGGGCGATCCGAACATCGTCGAGGTGTACGTACGGCGGCTGCGGAACAAGGTCGACCGGCCCTTCGGGCGGCACTCGCTCACGACGGTGCGGGGGCACGGGTACCGGCTGGTGGCCGATGACCGGTGAAGCAGCTGGGACGGCGGAGCGGCGGCGGCTGCGGGCCGTGCGCGTGCGGGCCACCGTCGTCGCCGTGCTGGCCGTGGGGCTCGCGCTGGTCGTCGGCGGCGTCACGCTCGTCCTCGTGCTGCGGGCCGAGCTCAGCAATGACGTACGGGACGCCGCCCGGACCCGGGCCACCGAGGTCGCCCGGGTGATCGAGGCCGGAAAGGGGGTGCCCGCGCCCACCGTCACCGACCCCGACGAGGAGTTCCTCCAGGTCGTCGACGCCGAGGGTGCCGTGGTCGCGGCGAGTGCCAACGTCGAGGGGCTGCCCGCGCTCGCCCGGATCGAGGGGGGCGCCACGACCGAGGTCGACACCCCGCTCGACGAGGACCCCTTCCTCGTCGTCGCCGTCGCCGCACGCGACGGCGACCGCGAACTCGTCGTGCTGGACGGCCGTACCCCCGCCGCCGTCGCCGAGGCCACCGCCACCGTCACCCGGCTGCTGCTCATCGGGCTGCCGGTGCTGCTCGTCCTCGCCGCCGCCGCGACCTGGGCCGCCGTCGGGCGGGCACTGGTCCGGATCGCCCGCGCCCAGGCCGCGCGCCGCCGCTTCGTCTCCGACGCCTCCCACGAACTCCGCTCGCCCGTGGCCGCCGTACGACAGCATGCCGAGGTCGCCCTCGCCCACCCGCACCGGGCGGACGCCGGGGCGCTGGCCGGGACGGTGCTGGCGGAGGCCGTACGCATGCAGCGTCTCGTCGACGACCTGCTGCTCCTCGCCCGCGCGGACGAGGACGCGATCGCCCTGCGCCGCCGGGCCGTGGACCTCGACGACCTGGTGTTCGAGGAGGCTCGCCGGCTGCGGGAGGCGGAAAGTGAGGGTCTTCGGGTGGACAGCAGAGGTGTCTCGGCCGTACGCGTCCTCGGTGACGCGGAGGCGCTCGGGCGGGTAGTCCGTAACCTCGGCGAGAACGCGGCCAGGCACGCCCGTACCCGGGTCGTCTTCACGCTCGGCGGCGCGGAGGGGCGGGCCCGGCTGTACGTCGACGATGACGGGCCCGGCGTTCCGGAGGCCGACCGCGCCCATGTCTTCGAACGCTTCGTCCGGCTCGACGAGGCCCGCTCGCGCGGGGCCGGCGGCACCGGGCTCGGCCTGGCCATCGTCGCGGAGCTGGTCGCGGCGCACGGGGGCACGGTGACGGTGGGGACGGCACCCAGGCTGGGCGGAGCGCGGTTCACGGTGACGTTGCCGGAGGCGGAGGAGGACTGAGGGGGACTGAGGGAGGGGCTGAGGGGGGCCTGAACCCCGTTCAGGTCCGTTCAGCGTCTGTTCAGGGCCGGTGGCGCACGCTCGGGGTACGGCACGCTTCCGAGGAGGCCGTCATGAACACCCGAAGCACCCAGCACAAGGTCCTGCTGCCCGCGACCGCCGTCACCGCCGCCGTCCTGCTGGCCGGCGCGTGTGGAGGGACGGCAACCGGGTCGGGCGCCCGGACGGCGCAGTCGCAGCCCTGCGTCCACGTCGTCGACGAGGACACCGGCCGCCCCGGCCCCGACTGCCTCCTGCTCGCACCCGCCGGCGACCGCGTCGACCTCACCGAGCCCCGCTTCACCCACCCCACCCCCGTCACCAACCCGCTGCACCCCACCAGCGAGGTCGACCAGACGATCTACGGCGGCCAGGTCGACGGCAAGCCCTTCCGCACCGAGGTCAGCACACTGCCCGGCACGAAGAAGATCACCCTGGACGACGGCACGTCCGTACAGGCCCTGATCCAGCAGTACGCCGCCTACTCCGACGGCCGTGTCCAGGAGGTCGCCCTCGACTGGTTCGCCCAGGCCGACGACGGCTCCGTCTGGTATCTCGGCGAGGACGTCTTCAACTACGAGGACGGAGTCGTCGCCGACACCGACGGCACCTGGATGGCCGGCCGCGACGGCGCTCCCGCCGCGATGATCATGCCGGCGCGGCCGGAGAAGGGGGACGTGTACCGGCCCGAGAACCTGCCCGAGGTCGTCTTCGAGGAGGTCACCGTCCGGGCCGTGGACCAGACCGTCGACGGGCCGTACGGGAAGGTCGAGGGCGCGATGACCGTGCGCGAGCTGCACATGGACGGCTCGACGGAGGACAAGGTCTTCGCGCCGGGGTACGGGGAGTTCTCCACCGGCGGCACAGCCACCGAGGAGGGCGACCTGGAGGCGGTCTCCCTGGCTGTGCCGACCGACGCGAAGTCCGGCCCGGTCCCGGCCGGGCTCACCGCCCTGGAGCGCGCGGTGCGTGCCGCCCACACCGACCCGGGCGCCGGTACGGCCCGTGCGGCCCGCGCCGCGTGGACGGCGTACCGCGCCTCGGACGACGTACCCGCCCTGCTGGAGCGGCAGATGAACCGCGACCTCGACACGCTGGCCAAGGCCCCGGAGAACCGCTCGGCCGCACTGCGGGTCGCCCAGAACACGACCGACCTGCGGCTGCGCTACGAGTCGGTGCGCACCGTCGACGCGGACCGGTTCGCTTTGTGGGCACGGCAGTTGGGGATCGACGCCGCGGCCGGGGACGCGGGCGCGGTCGCCGGGGACGTCACCGCCCTCGAACTCGCCTGGGAGCGGCTGCGGGAGGGGACGCCGGCAGCGGCGGCGAACACGCTGACGACCGACCTGGCGGCGGCGCGGGACGCGGCGGACCGCGAGGACGTCACGAAGGCGGGCCAACTGGTCCCCCGGCTGCTGGCGGACATCGGGAGGATCGGAGACGGAGAGCGCGTGGCCCAGTGAGTCCTGAGGCGGGAGTCCTGAGGTGGGACATGAGGTGATGTACCGTCAAGTACATTGTTCTGCACGGTACTTGACCATTCCGCTCGTTTCGCCCTCTGGGCATCCGGGCAGGGATCGGGCAGCGTGCGGGAGGGGGACTCGGCGGTGGTGTCTGACCATGTGCGGACCGCGGACGGGCGGCGCTTACGGATCGAGGTCTCGGGGGATCCACGGGGCCACCCCGTGTTCCTTCTGCACGGCATGCCCGGCAGCCGCGTCGGCCCCAGGCCCCGCTCGATGTTCCTCTACCAGCGCGGCGCCCGCCTGATCAGCTACGACCGCCCCGGATACGGCGGCTCCGACCGCCGCCCCGGCCGCCGCGTCGCGGACGTCGTGAGCGACGTACGCGATGTCGCCGACGCCCTCGGCCTGGACCGCTTCGCCGTGGCCGGCCGTTCCGGCGGCGCCCCGCACGCCCTCGCCTGCGCCGCGCTGCTGCCGGACCGGGTCACCCGCGCCGCCGCGCTGGTCGGGCTCGCGCCGAGGGACGCGGAGGGGCTCGACTGGTTCGCGGGCATGGCCCCCTCCAACGTCAAGGAGTTCCGGACCGCCTCCACCGACCCGGAACGGTTCGCGGCCCGGCTGATCCCACGCTCGGCGGCCATCCGCAGCGACCCGGCGAAGCTCCTCGAAGAACTCCGCAGCGATCTGACCGACGACGACCGCTCGATCGTCTCGGACACCGCGATGCGCTCGATGATGCTGCGCAACTTCCGCGAGGCGGTGCGCACTTCACCGTACGGCTGGATCGACGACGGCCTCGCCCTGACCGGCCCCTGGGGGTTCGACCCGGCGGACATCCGCGTGCCCGTCCTGCTCTGGCACGGCGGGCAGGACGTCTTCTCGCCGCCCGCCCACGCCTCCTGGCTCGCCGCCCGCATCCCCCGGGCCAGGGCGGTCGTCGAGCCGACGGCGGCCCACTTCGCGGCGGTGCGCGCACTGCCCCGGGTGATCGGCTGGCTGCTCGGGGACAGGCTCGGCTGACGGCCGTCACACGTCCCAGGACGTCACACCGACAGTGGCTCCAGGTCCCGGTATATGCGCTTCTTCTCCGTCGCCAGTCGTGTCATGCCGTTCTCCTCGCCCAGCTGCAGCCGCAGTTCCTTCAGGGCCTCGTCGCGCAGTCGGCCCGCCTCCTCCTCGCGGCCCAGTTCCGTGAGCGTCAGGGAGAGGTTGGTGACGATGCCCAGGGTCTCCGGATGGTGCTGGCCGAGGACCGTGCGCAGGACGGTGACCGCCTTCTCCTCCAGCGCGTGCGCCTCCTCCAACTGTCCTTCGCCCGCGAGGACGTTGGCGTAGTTGACACCGCAGAAGAGGGTGTGCGGATGGTGCTCGCCGAGAACCTCCGCCATGCGCGGCAGCACCTTCCGGAACACCTCCTGCGCGAGCCCGCTGTCGCCGCAGCCCCAGTGGAATATCCCGAGGTTGTTGAGCGCGGCCTGGGTGTACGGGTGGGCCTCGCCCGGCACCTTCATGTACTCGGCCACTGTCGCCCGGGCCGCCTCACGGGCCTCCTCGCGCTCGTCGGCCGCGAACAGGTCGGCGGCCAGGTTGAGGTCACAGGCCAGGGAGTCCGGGGTCGGTTTCGAGTACTGGGCGCGGTACTGGGCCCGGGTCGCCATGGTGAGCCGGCGGGCGTCCTCGAACTGGCCTGCCCGCCGCAACGACACCGCCAGCGACTTGGCGCAGCGAAGCGTGCCCGGGAACTCCTTGCCGAGGATGCGCTTGTGCGCGTCGTACGTCTGGGACAGCCGGGCGACGGACTCCGAGTAGCGGCCGACCTCGCGCAGGTCACGGCCGAGGCGCTCGCCGGAGGCCAGCGTGTAGGGGTGGTCGGGGCCAAGGACCTCCATCCGGCGGTCCAGGGTCTCCTGGTCGATGGCCCGGGCGTCGCTGTAGCGGCCGACCATCCGCAGCGCGAGTGCCAGGTTGTTGGCGGCACTCAGGGTACGGCGGTGCGACTCGTGGAAGATCTGGCTGAACCCGTCGTGCGCCTCCCGGGCGAGATCCACCGCCGACCGGTACTCGCCGAGGGCGGCGAGGTCGCTGGCCAGGTTGGAGGTGGTGACGTACGTGTGCGGATGGGACGTACCGAGAACCTGGCGCTGGCGGGCCAGCAGCTCGGTGTCTATGTCGCGGGCCTCCACGTAACGCCCCTGGGAGCGCAGCACACTGGCCAGCTGGCAGCGCAGATAGAGGTACTGGACGTCGTCCTCGCCGAGCAACTCCTTCCAGTGGGCGAGGAGTTCCTCGGCGCGGCGCTGCGCGCCGGGGAAGTCGCCGCGCTTCCAGAGGTAGCGGACCCGGTCGATGAGCAGCCGGCGGGTCCCGGCGTCGACGCAGTTGCGGGCGTCGGAGGCGGTGAGGTGCGGCCAGATGACGGCGAAACGCGGCCAGGTCTCCGGGTCGTCGATCGGCTCGTCACCGTCCGGGCGGGCCCCGGCCAGCACCGTGTGGACGACGTGCCGGGCCTCCCGCTGCTCCTCCTCGGTCAGCTGGGCGCGGATCACCGCCTGCACCAGCCGGTGCACCTGGATGCTGTTGCTGACCTGGTCGACCTTGGCGAGCGCGAACCGGCCGATCTCCCGGATGACCCGCCCGAGCAGCAGACTCTCCTGGAGGGAGGCGTCGTACGGCTTCAGGGCGTCGATCATCTCCTTGCTGTAGAGGAGCTGCGAGGAGATCGGCTCGGCGGCGAGGAAGGCGCACAGCTGGAGCAGCCGTACCGACGCGGGGGAACGTTCCTTGAGCCGGGCGATGGAGATGTTCCAGGTCGCGGCCACCGAGTGGGAGTACTCGGCGGGCTGGTTGAGGGCCAGTACGTCGGTGGTCTGGTCGGCGAGCTGGCGCAGGTAGTCGTCGATCGGGGTGGCCGTCTCGGCGAGCCAGGCCGCCGTCTGCTCGACCGCGAGCGGCAGGTCGCCCACCGCCTGCGCCACCTGGTCGGCCTCGCCGGTGCTCAGCCCCGAGGCCCGCCGGGTGAGGTGTTCGACGCTCTCCTCGCGCAGGAACACCTCGATCGGCATGGACGCCCCCTGCTGCGCCCACGCCTGGTTGCGGGAGGTGATGAGGACGTGGCCGCCGCCCTGCGGGATGTAGGGGGCGAGGAAGGCCGGGTCGTCGGCGTTGTCGAAGACGAGGATCCACCGTTTCGTCGGCATGCCCCTGGCCAGCATCTCCACGGCTTCCTGGCTCGCCTGGGTCATGTCGTCGCGGCTGGGCGCGCCGATGCGGGCGCCGAGTTCTGCGAGGGAGGCGACGACGTCGTCCTCGTGCTCGGCCGAGGTCCACCACACCAGGTCGTAGTCGGCCATGAACCGGTGCACGTACTCGATGGCGACCTGCGTCTTGCCGACCCCGCCGAGCCCGAACAGCGCGAGCGGCTGCGGCACCACGGCGGTCGTACCGCTGCCGAGCTGGTCGCGGACCAGGTCGAGGATGACGTTGCGGCCGGTGAAGGTGTTGTTGCGCTGGGGCGCGTTCCAGTGCGCCGGCTTCGAGCCGGGGAAGCGCGGGCCCCCGGCCCCGGAGCCGACCGGCTGTCCGTGCAGATCGACGGCGCTGAGCAGCGCGAGGACGCTCTGCGCCTCGTCGAGCCGGTGCAGGTCGGCCGGGTTGTGGTCGAGGTACGCGGTGGGCAGCCGGACGTCGTCGACCCTGAGCGGCACCATCGTGCCGTGCGGGGTGTCGGGGTCGGAGTCGCTCAGCGCGCGCCAGACGGCGTCCGCGTACCGGGACTTCTGGAAGGCGTTGGACAACAGGACGAGGGTGCGGGTCGAGGCGTCCGGGCGGGCGACCGGGCCGGACGAGATGTCGTGCGGCAGCACATTGCAGCCGGATCGTTTCAGCAGGGCCTCGATCCATTCCGCCCACATCCGGTTCTCCCCGGCGTACGCGATGACGATGTCCGCCGTGGTGGCCAGCGGCCGGCGCCGCAGGAACGCGTCGCGGCAGCGCAGCCGGACGGGCTCGGGGACCGCGGGCAGCGAGGTGACCGTGCCCTCCGAGATGACCGCGGTGAGCCGTTCGAACGCGGACAGCAGCGAGTTGGCGATACCGCTCTCGTCGCCGACGGTGGCGAGGGTCTCCTCGTAGGCGTAGTAGGGCCGGTAGGGGATCTCGACGTTGCCCCAGTACGCGGTCAGCTCCTCGGGGCCCAGTTCACTGCCGTCGAGATTCGTCGGCAGCCCGTCGAACTTCAGCCGGGCCAGCGCCCGCCCCGCGTCGACCTTCTCCTTCTCGCCCTCGTCGATGCGCATCGGTACGGGCAGCACCCGGATCCGGCGCTGGCGGTAGCCGTCCTGGACACTGCGGGCCACGGCGGCGGCGCCGTCCAGCGACTGGTCGCTGAGGGTGAAGCAGTCCACGAGGACGTCCGGCATCTGGATCGTGCAGATGTCCGCGTTGTCCGACAGCCCGGTCCGGCTGTCGATGAGCACATAGTCGTACGACGCCTTCATGTTGTCGCGCAGCGCGTCCAGGAAGGTCCCGCCGCCCAGCCGCTCGTAGAAGTTGTCCCACTCGAACGACGACACGCTCGCCGAGTACGAGCGGTCCTGGCGGCCCGCGGAGAGGAAGTCGAGCGAGCCGCCGTCCGCGAAGCGCAGCCCCAGGCGCTCTGGGGTGAGCGACATGGCGTGCTGTTCGACGTCCGCGAAGTCCAGGTGCCAGGGGCCGGAGCGCTGTGTTCCGGTGGTCGCGGCCCAGGCGTAGTCGTTGATCATGTCGATGACACCGGTGGTCGCGGCCAGCGCGTTGGTGTCCAGGAACGGATGGAAGAAGCGGTGCAGGCCGGGCGCCTCCAGGTCCCAGTCGACGGCCAGGACCCGCTTTCCGTTGGCGGCCAGGATCCACGCGGTGTTGGCCAGGGCCATCGTGCGGCCCGTGCCCCCTTTGTACGAGTAGAAGGTGATGATCCGTCCGTCCTGCACGGTCGTCATGCTTCTCCTCCGTTGTCGTCTCCCGCCTCCGGGGACGGCGGGTGGGTGGGGCCCATCAGACGGGGCCGGGGCACGTGCGGGCCGGCGGGCGGGTGAGCCACCGCGTGCTTGAGGTACTGCCGGGTCGTGTGCGCCACGACGGTCGGCAGGACATCGGTGAAGGCCTTGAGACTGGGTACGCCGTTGACGGCCATCCGGCAGTCGGTGCGGCGGCCCCGGTCGAGGATCAGCGGCAGCGTGCGCTCCAGCTCGGCCGCCAGCTGCCTGCCCTCCTCGCTGTGGCACTGCACGTCCGACCGGTTCCAGGGGACGATCGCGCTGATCCAGGGGCGGGCGCCGAGGTCGAACTTCCGCAGCCGTTCCTGCCGGTCCGCGTCGGTGAGCGACCACCGGTCGACGAGCAGGATGCCGGGCCGTCCGGGCGGCGCCTTCTCGATGTCGTCACCGGCCGCGCCCGCGGACACCTCCGCGTCGCCGTCGTCCTGCCCGCCGGGGTCCTCGTCGTCGAAGGAGGAGATCGTGATCCGGTAGTCCAGCGACCGGATCAGCTCCTCGGCGAGGGCGGGCAGCGGCCGGGTGCTCTCGGAGTGGTACGGGTTCCAGTCCTGCGCGTCCTCGCCGTACGGGCGTTTGTCGCGATGCTCGGGGATACCGTCCCGGGTCGGCGCGGCCACCGTCAGATGGATCCGGCGCGGTCCCTCGCCACGCGGCTTGAACGCGCTGGGTGTGGATTCGTACGGCCGGGGTCTGCTGGGCGGCAGCGGTGAGTCGTGGGCGACCCGCACGATCCGCTGGGCGAGGTCGAGCACGATCTCCTCGTACTCGTCGCGCAGCCGCTTCAGCTTGATCAGCCCGTAGATCCCGTGGGTCGCGTACCGGTCCCCGTAGGTGGCCTGGTCGAAGTGGATGTGCCGTACGGAATCCGGGAGTTGGTCGTAGTCGACATGCGTCCACATCGCCGGGACGATGGCGGGCACGTCCCCGGCGCCGGTGTTCCGGGCGCGCAGGATGCGTTCGTGGAACGCGAACCACTCCCGCCCGCACATCTCACTCGTGAAGTAGCGCGTCGAGAAGAGCGGCACGAATACCCGGCAGGTGGCGAGGTTCTCGCTGAGTTTCTCCGGCCAGCCGTCCCCGGAACGCATCTCCCGGTCCATGAAACCGGCGGCGCCCGCGGGCAGATCGGTGAGCGCCATGATGTGGTCGCACAGATCGGTGAAGAGCACCCGCACCCAGTGGTCGGGATCGCCTCCGCCCGATCCCCACGCCGGTGTGTGCGCGTAACTCAGAAAGAAGTAGGGCCGGTTGTCCGCCCCGTGTACCCGTGCGGGTATGTTCACGCGCCCCCCTGCCCGTTGACGATGCCCTCACCCCGCCGACGGCGTCATCTGGCCGGACCAACAATGTGCCCGACGACCTGGCCGTACGTGTCGTTGGTTTCGCGTCATTCAATGGCGATATCCGGACATCCGGTCACGCGCGAAGTCGACGGCGGGCCGCATCTCGACCAAAGTCGCTTTCCGCCCGGCCAGTTCCCCGAACTCGACGAGTTCTCCGGGAAGTTCACCCCCCAGCGCGGCGAAACCGCTGTCGTTCAGCGCCGTGTCCTCGTACGAGATCCAGTGGCCCTTCTCCCCGGCCACGCACTCGTACGTCCGTCGGGGCCGGGGCGGATCCGTCCGGTACTCGGCGAGATGGAACACGCTGCACACCTCGAATCCCACCCGGAGCAGAAGGACTTGGGCCCGCGCCGCGTACAGCCGGGCGAGTGGCGAACGCTCCCCGAGCAGACAGTGCGGGTCGTGCGCGTCGAGGAGTTCGGCGGCACGCGGGCCGATACCGGCCATCGAGGTCTGGGGATGCGCGCTGCGTACGGCACCCGGGCTGGTGCGGACGCACTCGGCCAGTGCTCCCATGGACGCCCGGCAGGGCGTGGTGAACGGCTCGAACGGCAGCATCGACGCCTCGAACTCCCTCCGCTCGTCCTCGCTCAGCCCGCTGGTCAGGGCCCGATGGGCGCGCGAGGTACGGGAGTTCTCCTGCGTGAACGCGGGCACGACCAGCGTCCCCTCGGGCCCCAGGGTGTCGAGCAGGGCGTCCCGCACCTCGGTGTCCCGCAGCCCGCTGTCCCGCAGCGAGGCGTGCACCATCAGGACTCCGCCCCGGCGGACGCCCAACGTCCGCAGCAGCAGCATGAGTTCAGCGAGGTCAGCCATGCTCGCCCGTCCTCTCCCGCCACTCGGCCCACAGCTGGCTGGCCAGTGCGGCCCCGGTGCCGGTGAGCTGCCGCTGAGGCAGCGCGTCCAGTTCGGTGAGCGCGCGGTGGGCCTCCTTGAGAGCGACGGCCCGCCCGTCCGTGTCGGGCCCGTGCACGGCGCTCATGTCGGGGACCGACGCCAGTGCCTCACTCGCCTCGTCCAGCAGACGATCGGCCCGGCTCCCCGGTACCGCAAGATCCGTCGTCTCCCGCAGCGCGGCGAGCCGCGCCCGCCGCCCGAGCCGGGGCAACTGCCGTACGAACTCCTCCGGTTCGGTGTCGACGGCGACCCCGAGAGCACCGGGCGCGTGCCGGCCCAGCTGGACTCCGGCGCCCTTGGCCAGTGGGGTCACGACCGTGGCGACCAGGACACGCGGATCGGTGGACCAGCCCGGCAGCCGCTCGTCCAGCAGCGCGTGGCACCGCCCGAGCAGCTCAAGGAAGCCGTCCCGCTCACTGAGGTCGAGCGGCTCGGTGACGGGGGAGGAGAAGCAGTCGCGGAAGGGATCGGCGTCGTCGATCAGCGGCCCGCCGCCGCTCACGGGAGCAAGAGGAAGCGGAAGGACGTGCAGGGCCCGCCAACGTGCGCTCCCGCTCCAGGAGTTGCCAGCGCCGTCAAAGAGGACCCGCTCCTCGCTCTCGTCCCCTGTACGCCGTACGAGGATGCCGTCCGCGTCCGTCGTCACCTCGACCCGGCCGGGGCCGGGCAGCTCCAGGGTGCCCAGGGTCGGCAGATGCAGCCGGGCGGCCGGATGCTCCCACGCCAGCGTCACCCCGGCCCTCGCCCGGGCGGCCGAGGCCACCACCAGCGGGGCGAGCAGCGCGGGCTCGGCGGGACCGTCCCAGGCCAGACGCAGCGCGGTACGGGTGTAGGGGTGCGCGAGCACCGCGTCCACCTCGGTTCCCGTGCGGTCGTCGGCGTCCAGGCGCAGGAGCGCCTGCCAGGCGCCGTCCCAGTCGGAGCCGGGTTCGGAGCTCGGTGTCGTGCCGGGGTCCCCGGCCGCGCGGTCGTTCGTCAGCCGCAGCAGGTTACGTGTCAACTTGCCCTGCGCGAAGGCGAGTTCACCGGCGTCGTGCAGGGCGGGTGCGAGTTCGCGCTCGGTGATCCGCTCCGCGACGCCCTCGACGAAGGCGCGCAGGTCCGCGCAGAACACGGACGGATTGTCGAAACCCCGCTCGCTGCTGTACCGGTGCGCGTAGAGCCCGCCCCCGCAGGACTCGACGACCGGGCACCGCCGGCAGGTCTCGCTGACCCCCTCGATGCCCAACTGCCGTGCCTGTACGCCGGGATGGCGGGCGTACTCCTCGAAGCCGTGCCGGAACACGTCGTACCCCGTGGCCGGAGCCCCGTCGTAGGCGGCCTTGAGGGAGTCGGCCTGTTCGATCGTGCCGTCGGTCTCGACGACCGCGAGATCGGACGGGGCCAGCCCCATGGCCTCGGTGAGACTGGGGCCGCCGCGCAGGGTGCTGAGCACCGAGTCGAAGGTGCGGACCTTCATCGGGCGGCCCTGCTCCTCCCAGCGGTCGAAGATCCTCAGCAGCCATTCGGCATACGGGGTCGGGGAATCCGTGATTCCGGGGGGAGGCGGGCTGTCCCAGGTCGAATGCGGCAGAAGGTAATCGATCCGGGGCGGGGCGAGAGCGGTGAGCGCGTCATGGACCGCGACCGGATCGTTCTTGATGTCGACCGTGCAGAGCAGCCCCATGTAAAGGTGCCGGTATTCCGGTGCGCGCAGCCGTTCGATGCCGGCCAGAACCTTGTCGTAACTGCTGCGTCCCCGCCGGTCCAGACGATGCCGGTCATTTGCTACGCGATCACCGTCGAGAGAAATTCCGACCTTCACATCGAATTCGCGGAGGACCTCCAATTGGGGCCCGTGCAACAGCATTCCATTCGTGTGCATACGGAGGTCTACGGTGGTGACGGGAGACAGGATGCGGGTGAGTTCCGCGCAGATGTCGCGGAGCCGTCTGGGACCCACAAGGAGGGGCTCTCCGCCATGCAGAATGCACGACACGGAATCGAGTCGATGGGTTTTCGCATAGGACGCGAGACGTTGTGCGACGTGTGCGACCGTGTCCTCGGAGATCACCGTCGGCCGCGATTTCCAGCTCTGGTCGGCCAGCTCGTACATATAGCAGTGATCGCAAGCGATGTTGCATCTGCTGTGGATCTTCAGGACCAGTTCCTGGATTTGAGTCACCCGGCATAGCTTAGGGCTCCGCGACCGGCTAAGGTGCCACCAACTCCACACCGCACCGGGTAAGTTGGGATGCCCGGGTGTGGGGGGCCAGGGCTCCCGGCAGTGGGATTGCCGGGAAGCCCCAGGTCACCGGGACTGCTGCCGCTCAGATCGCGGCATCAAAGGTGATCGGCTTCTTCGAGGTCCATCCGGCGGCGTCCGTCAAACGTCCGGTCGACTTGATGGCGGCGGCCTTGTCGGTGGCGACGGACACCAGCGGGGTGTGCCGTCGGGGTGCCGGACGGAGAAGGGTCGAGGTGCCTGCGGCTGCCGATGCCGACGTGATTGCCGTGACCTCGATGTTCATTTCGTTCATGGCTGTCTCATAGCTCCACTTCGTCGAGGGAACAGGTCCCAGCACCATCCCGTTCCCGTCGTAAGGTTGGGATGATCACTTAGGACCCGTAGACGTTCTTGGACAGCCTGAGACCTGAGCTGACACTTCTCGCGCGGACGCTATCATGCAGTGCAGTCGAACGCATACCGGGGGGTGTGCAGTTCTCGCGCACTTGAGCGAGAATTTCCATAGGTGTTCGCTTCTAGCCGTACGGGGGGACCATGCGGACTGGAACTCCAGGGCCAAGTGTGACTTTGAGTGACGCTGACCTGCCGCCACTCTTCCGGATTAGTGACCATCGTGCGCTGGCCAGGCAAGGAGAATCGTTTCGCGCGGTCCGTACCCAGCTCGTGACCCTTCTGCTGGCCACCACCACAGCCATGCTCGCGGAACGCCTCGACAGCCATGTCCCGGCGGCAATGGCAGCGGTGCTGTACGCGGCGACCATCGCCATCGGCCTGCACACCGCCCGCCGCCGGGCCCGGGCCCACTGGCGTGCCCACCGGGACGTCGCCGAGCTGCTCAAGTCGCTGGCCTGGCAGTACATGGTGCACGGCGGGCCCTTCCACACCGGGGTCGCCGATCCCGACGGGCTGTTCGCCGAGCGGATGGAGGCGCGGCTCGCGGAACTCCGGAAGGTCGGGTGGGCCGACGACTCCCGCTACGGGACCCGCGCCCGGGGAATCGCGCAGATCACCCCGGCCATGCGGGCCGTGCGGGCCAAACCGTTCGAGGCGCGACGGGACATCTATCTCCGCGACCGGCTCCTCGAACAGTTCGTCTGGCACCGCAACAAGGCCGCCCAGACCCACCGCTCCTCCGTCCACTGGTCGTCCGTCACCGCTGTCCTGACCCTGCTCGCCCTGCTCTCCGCCGGGCTCAGGGCCCTCGGGGTGATCGACGGCTGGGATCTCACCGGCCTGCTCAGTGCCGCCGCTGCGGCCGGTGTGGCGTGGCAGGAGGTACGCAGGCACCGGCCGCTGGCGTACGCGTACGGCCTCATCAAGGATGATCTCGACATGCTGCGGATCACGATGACCAAAACGGTGACGAAGTCGGGCTGGGCCGAGGCGGTGGCGGACGCCGAGCGGCTGGTCTCGCCGCAGCACACCGACTGGGTGGTCAGGTTCGGGAGCTGAACCGGCGTCCGTACCGCCGATGTCCGCACCGCCGGGGAGCCGAGCGAGTTAAGTGAACGCTTAATCAGCCGTTGACACACCTCACCGGCAAGCGGTGAAGTGCCCCCGGACACCACGTCCGCACGACTGACACGGGGAAGTCAGGGGGGATGCGGTATGCAGGTTCCCGCTCCGTTCGAGTACCGGCGCGTCGGCAGTGTCCCGGAGGCCGTCGCCCTCCTGGACCGGCTGGGCGACACCGCCCGGCTGGTGGCCGGCGGGCACAGTCTGCTGCCGATGATGAAGCTCCGGCTGGCCAACTTCGAGTACCTCATCGACATCAACGACCTGCACGGCGAGCTGGGTTACATCCGTGCCGAGCCCGGACTGATCCGCATCGGCGCGATGACCCGGCACCGCGAACTCCTGGAGTCCGACCAACTCGCCGCCGCCTTCCCGGTGTTCCGGGACGCCGAACGCGTCATCGCCGATCCCGTCGTCCGCAACCGCGGCACGCTCGGCGGCTCCCTCTGCCAGGCCGACCCCTCCGAGGACCTGTCCGCCGTGTGCACGACGCTCGACGCGAGCTGTGTGATCCAGGGTGTGGACGGCCAACGGGTCGTCCCCATGGGCGAGTTCCATCAGGGGCCGTACGAAACGGCGGTCGGCGACGCCGAGATGCTCACCGAGGTACGTCTCCCGGTCCGGCCGAACGGGTCCAGCGCGTACGAGAAGGTCGAACGGCGGGCCGGGGACTGGGCGGTGGTGTCGGCCGGGGCCGCCGTATGGCTGGACGGCGACGGACTGGTCGCCGACGCCCGGGTCGGACTCGCCGCCGTAGGGCCCAACACCGCCGGGATCGAGGGCATCGGCGACGCCCTGCGCGGCCGGCCGCCCGGCGAGGAACTGTACGCGCAGGCGGGGAACATCGCCGCCGAGGCCTGCTCGCCCGTCACCGACCGGCGGGGCAGCGCGGAGTACAAGCGGCACCTGGCAAAGGAGTTGACCGTGCGCGTGCTGCGCAGGGCCGTGGCCAGGATCCACGGAACCGATGGACAGGGGGTGTGACGCGCATGCAGGTCACCATGACCGTCAACGGGGACGAGGTCACCCGGGAGATCGAGGGGCGGCTGCTCCTCGTCCACTTCCTGCGCGACCATCTCGCCCTGACCGGCACCCACTGGGGCTGCGACACCAGCAACTGCGGTACGTGCGTGGTGTGGTTGGACGGCGAGCCCGTCAAGTCCTGCACCGTCCTCGCCGCCATGGCGGGCGGGCACGAGGTGCGGACCGTGGAGGGGCTGGCCGGGCCCGGCGGTCAACTCGACGCCGTACAACGGGGGTTCGTCGAGTGCCACGGGCTCCAGTGCGGGTTCTGCACGCCCGGCATGATGATGACCGCCCGCGCTCTTCTCGACCGCAACCCCGACCCCTCCGAGCCCGAGATCCGCGAGGCGATCTCCGGGCAGATCTGCCGCTGCACCGGGTACGCCACCATCGTCCGGTCCGTGCGGTGGGCCGCGGCGGAGGAGGCCGGGACCCGGACCGAGCAACCGGCGGACGAGTTGGCGAGCGGTCCGGGGGGTGTCTCATGACCACCGTCGCCGGGCGCGACTCAGCCCACGACAGCCAGGACGGCCAGGACGGCAGGCCTACCGCCTTCGTCGACAACGACCAGAAGCCCTGCGGCCACGGCCGTATGCTCCGCAAGGAGGACGCCCGCTTCGTGCGCGGCAAGGGGCGTTACGTCGACGACCTCCAGCTCCCCGGCATGCTGCACCTCGCCGTCCTGCGCTCGCCGTTCGCGCACGCCCGGATCGTGTCCGTCGACACCACCCTGGCCGAGGCGCACCCGAAGGTCCGGCTCGTCGTCACCGGTGCCGCGCTCGCCGAACAGGGACTGGCCTGGATGCCGACCCTCTCCGGTGACGTCCAGGCCGTCCTCGCCACCGACAAGGTCCGCTTCCAGGGTCAGGAGGTCGCCTTCGTCGTCGCCGAGGACCGCTACGCGGCCCGGGACGCCTTGGAGTTGATCGACGTCGAGTACGAGGCACTCGACCCGGTGATCGACGTACGCACCGCCCTCTCGCCCCAAGCACCCGTCATCCGGGACGACTTGGAGGGCAAGGAGGACAACCACTGCTTCGACTGGGAGACCGGCGACGCCGCCGAGACCGAGGCCGCGTTCGCCCGCGCCGACGTCGTCGTCACCGAGGACATCGTGTACCCACGGGTGCATCCGGCGCCCATGGAGACGTGCGGCGCGGTCGCCGACTACGACGCCGTCGACGGCCGCCTCACCCTCTGGTCCACCACCCAGGCCCCGCACGCCCACCGCACCCTCTACGCGATCGTCGCCGGACTGCCCGAGCACAAGATCCGGGTCATCTCCCCGGACATCGGCGGCGGCTTCGGCAACAAGGTGCCGATCTACCCCGGTTACGTGTGCGCGATCGTCGGCTCGCTGCTCACCGGGAAGCCCGTGAAGTGGATGGAGGACCGGGCGGAGAACCTGATCAGCACCGGCTTCGCCCGCGACTACGTCATGCGCGGCGAGATCGCCGCCACCCGCGACGGCAGGATCCTCGCCATCCGCACCAACGTCCTCGCGGACCATGGCGCGTTCAACGGCACGGCGGCGCCCGTGAAGTACCCGGCCGGCTTCTTCGGTGTCTTCACCGGCAGTTACGACATCGAGGCCGCCTACTGCAAGATGACGGCCGTCTACACCAACAAGGCCCCGGGCGGGGTGGCTTACGCCTGCTCGTTCCGCATCACCGAGGCGGTCTACCTCGTCGAGCGGATCGTCGACTGTCTGGCGTACGAACTAGGCGTGGATCCAGTCGAGTTGAGGCTGAAGAACTTCATCCGCCCCGAGCAGTTCCCCTACCGCAGCAAGACCGGCTGGGTGTACGACTCCGGGAACTACGCGCCCACCATGGAACTCGCCAAGCAGCTCGCCGGATACGACCAACTCCGCGCCGAACAGGCCGAGAAGCGGGCCCGCGGTGAGGTCATGGGCATCGGGGTGGCGTTCTTCACGGAGGCGGTCGGCGCCGGGCCCCGCAAGGACATGGACATCCTCGGACTCGGCATGGCCGACGGCTGCGAACTGCGCGTGCATCCGACCGGTAAGGCGGTCGTGCGGCTGTCGGTGCAGACGCAGGGGCAGGGCCACGAGACGACGTTCGCGCAGATCGTCGCCGAGGAACTGGGCATCCCGCCACAGGACATCGACGTCGTGCACGGCGACACCGACCAGACACCCTTCGGGCTCGGCACCTACGGCAGCCGGTCCACGCCCGTCTCCGGTGCCGCCGCCGCGCTGGTCGCCCGCAAGGTCCGGGACAAGGCGCGGCTCATCGCCTCCTCGATGCTGGAGGTGTCCGTCGCCGACCTGGAGTGGGCGAAGGGCTCCTTCCGGGTCACCGGCGACCCCGAGGCCTCGGTCACCATCCAGGACATCGCGATGCGCGCGCACGGCGCCGGCGACCTGCCCGACGGCGTCGAGGGCGGCCTGGAGGCGCAGATCTGCTACAACCCCGAGAACCTCACCTACCCGCACGGCGCCTACATCTGCGTCGTCGACATCGACCCCGGGACGGCCAAGGTGACCGTACGGCGGTTCGTGGCCGTCGACGACTGCGGGACCCGGATCAACCCGATGATCATCGAGGGGCAGGTGCACGGCGGTCTGACCGACGGGGTCGGGATGGCGCTGATGGAGATGATCTCCTTCGACGAGGACGGCAACTGCCTCAGCGGCTCTCTGATGGACTACCTCATCCCCACCTCCCTCGAAGTCCCCGACTGGGAAACGGGATTCACCGTCACCCCGTCCCCGCACCACCCCATCGGCGCCAAGGGCGTCGGCGAGTCCGCCACGGTCGGCTCACCGCCCGCCATCGTCAACGCGGTCGTCGACGCGCTGAAGCCGTACGGCATCCGGCACGCCGACATGCCGCTCACGCCCTCCCGGGTGTGGGAGGCGATGAACGGGCGCCCCATGCCTCCTATTTGAGGGGTCGTCATGAAAACAGTGAGTGCTCGTGCGCGTGAACTGACCGAAGGGCGCGTGCCGTTCGTGCACGCCCGAGTGGTGCGCGCCCAGGCGCCCGCGTCCGCCCGCCCCGGCGACGAGGCCATCGTGTACGGCGACGGCACGATCGACGGCTTCGTGGGCGGCGTATGCGCGGAGGGCTCCGTGCGTACGGCGGCACTCGACGCCCTGCACGGCGGTGGGCCGCTGCTGCTGCGGGTCCTGCCCGAGGGGGAGCCCGAGTTCCCGCCCGCCCCCGGAGCGCAGGTCGTCGTCAACCACTGTCTGTCGGGCGGCGCGTTGGAGATCTTCCTGGAGCCGGTGCTGCCGCCCCCGCTGATCGAGGTCGTGGGCGGCACCCCGATCGCCGAGGCGTTCATCGCCCTCGCCGACGTACTCGGCTACGCCACCGCACGCTCCCTCCCCGACGGCCCGCCCGCCGAACAGACCGTGGCGGTGGTCGTGGCCGGTCAGGGGAGAGGGGACGCCGAAGCGCTGCGGGCCGCCCTGGACGCCGACGTCCCGTACATCGCGCTGGTCGCCAGCAGGCGCAGGAGCGCGGCTCTGATCGAGGAACTCGGCCTGGCGGAAGGGGAGTCGGCCCGGATCCACACCCCGGCCGGACTGGACATCGGCGCGCGCACGGCACCCGAGATCGCGCTCTCGATCCTGGCGGAGGTGGTGTCGGCCGTACGGCGGACACCTCAGCCCATGACTGTGCGCGGCGACTGACGGGTGGCCCCGATGTCCGAACCGCCCGCCCGGCCCGTGCCGCCGGTCCTGTTCAAGGACGCCGACGACGTACGCCAACGGCTGGACGACGTCGGGTACTTGGTGGACGAGGGCACGGCGACCGCCCTCTTCCTCGCCACCGTCCTAGGCAGGCCGCTGCTGCTGGAGGGCGAGCCGGGCGTGGGCAAGACCAGCGCGGCGAAGGCACTCGCCGAGGCCCTGGACACCCCGCTGATCCGGTTGCAGTGCTACGAGGGACTGACGGCGGGGGAGGCGCTGTACGAGTGGAACTACCAGCGTCAACTGCTCGCGGTCCGGCTCACGGAGGCGCGCAGCCACGATCAACAGCGGCTGACGGAAACGGACTTGTTCACCGAGGAGTTCCTGCTCGACCGGCCGCTACTGCGCGCGGTACGCCACGAAGGCCCACTGCCGCCCGTCCTCCTCATCGACGAGATCGACCGAGCCGACGACGAGTTCGAGGCGCTGCTCTTCGAGTTCCTCGGCGAATCGGCCATCACCGTCCCGGAGTTGGGCACCTTCGCCGCCGTACGGCCGCCCGTCGCGATCCTCACCTCCAACCGCAGCCGCGAGCTGCACGACGCGCTGCGCCGCCGCTGCCTGTACCACTGGATCGACTTCCCGGCCCCCGAACGCGCGGTGGAGATCCTGCGCCGCTCGGTACCGGCGGCGAACGAGCCGCTGATCGCGTCGGCGACGGAGTTCATCGGGCGGGTGCGTGCGCTGGACCTGGACAAGGCGCCGGGCATGGCGGAGGCCATCGACTGGGTGTCGGCCCTGGCCGCGCTGCGGGTGGCGCGGCTGGCACGCGGGGACATCGTCGCCACGCTCAGCGCCGTCGCCAAGAGCCCCGACGACCGTATCGCCGTCACCGAGGCCCTCGAAGAGCTCGGCTACCCCGGACAAGCGAGGAAACCATGAAGATCGACAACGAGTTCGAGGTCGGCGTGCCCGTCGAGCGGGCCTGGCAGGCACTCACGGATCTGGCGGGCCTCGCCCCGTGCATGCCGGGCGCCCAGCTCACGGGTGTGGAGGACGAGGTCTACCGGGGCCGGGTGAAGGTGAAGGTCGGGCCGGTGATCAGCCAATTCGCGGGCACGGCACGCTTCGTGGAGAAGGACGAGGCGGCACATCACGCGGTGATCAGCGCGGTGGGCAAGGACACGCGCGGGGCGGGCAACGCGTCGGCGACGATCGACGCCCGGCTGCGGGCGGAGGGCGCGGGGACGGTCGTGACGGTGTCCACCGACCTCAACATCAGTGGAAAACTGGCCCAGTTCGGCAGCGGGATGATCAAGGAGATCTCGGAGAAACTGTTCGCCCAGTTCATCGAGAACGTGGAGGCGCAGCTCCTGACGCCGGACGCGGAAGAGGCGGAGGCGCCGGCGCCGGCGGCGGAGCCGAAGCCGCCGGCGCAGACCGAGGCGCAGACCGAGGCGCAGACCGAGGCGCAGACCGAGGCGCAGACCGAGGCACAGGCAGAGGCACAGGCAGAGGCACAGGCTCCGGTCCCGGTGGCCGTGTCGCCGCAGCCCGCGCAGGAACCGCTGGACCTGATGCGGCTGGCCGGAGGGTCCGTCAGCAGGCGGCTGATCCCGGTGGCCGTAGCCGCAGTCGTCGTGGCCGTGGTGATCTACCTTCTGGTCCGGTGACGTCAACCAGGCCTGTACTGCCCGCAGTTGACCGGGCCGCGTTCGTCGTCGCGCTCGCGACCCGGCTGCGTGAGCGGGGCGTGCCCGTGGGCCTCACCGCCACGCAGGACCTCGTACGGGCGCTGGCCGCAGTTCCACCGGCCTCGCGGACGGCGCTGTACTGGACGGCTCGGGTCACCCTCGTCCGTGAGTACGGCCAACTGGCCGCGTTCGAGGAGGTGTTCGCCGGTGTCTTCGGTGAGGCGGTGCTTGCCATGGACCCGCACGCGCGCCGGAACGGACGTACGCCGACGGGCGAGAAAGGCCGCCCCTCGTCGTCCCCCAACTCCATCGCGGCTACCGGCGATTCGGGCCTGCCCTGGGTCACCCTCCCGCCTGCCGTCACCGGGGCCGACCAGCGGGACGACCGCGCGCTGACCGCCGTACCGGAACGGCTGCCCAGTGAACTGGCCGGTTCGGTGGACACGCCGTTCGAGCAACTTGCCCCGACAGACGCGGAGTTGCTCGGGCGGTGGCTGGAGAGGGCGTTGGGGGAGTGGCCGAGGCGTCGGTCGCGGCGGTACGCGGTGCGGGCCGGTGGGCCGCGTGTGGCGATCCGGGAGACCGTGGCGCGGGCCCGCCGGACGGGCTGGGAGCCGGTGCGGCTGGTGCGGACGGGGCCGGTGCAACGGCCCCGCCGGGTCGTCGTGCTGTGTGACGTCAGCCGGTCGATGCAGCCGCAGGCGGTCGCGTATCTGCATCTGATGCGGGCACTCGCACTGACGACGGACGCCGAGGTGTTCGCGTTCGCGACGACACTGACCCGGCTCACCACGGTCCTCGGACGCCGCTCGGCCGAGGCGGCGGTCGACGAGGCCACCGAGCGGGTCGGCGACCGGTTCGGCGGCACCCGGATCGCGCACTGCCTCGCCACCCTGCTCGCCTCGCACCACGGCGGCACCCTGCGCGGAGCCGTCGTCCTCATCTGCTCGGACGGCTGGGACGGGGATCCGCCCGACCGGCTCGCGGCTGCCATGGCCCGGCTGCGGCGCCGCGCCCACACGGTGATCTGGCTGAACCCGAGGGCAGCCGCCCCGGGCTTCGAACCCCGTACGACGACGATGTCCACCGCACTGCCGTACGTCGACCTGCTCCTCCCGGCGGACAGCTTCGGGGCGCTGCTACGGGTGCCGGGCGAGGTGGCGCGCCTCGGGGCCGCGAACTCCCGCTGACCACTCGGCAGTCACCTCACTCTCACTCAGGAAGCGCACAGTTCCCACAAAGTTCCGTCGACGCGGCAACCCCTGGATCACCGGTGGCGACAGACGGGCGTCGGAAACGGAACAGCGCGAACTCCCGAACGAGAGTGACGACGTGGGCAAGAGAGCAGTGGGGCGCGGACCGCGCCGCAAGAGAACGAGCCGTCGCAGGGGCGTACTGATCGGTGCGCTGGTCGTGGCCCTGGGCGGTGGCGCGGTCGCGGGCGGGGTGCTGATGACGGCGTCCGCGTCCAGCCCGGGCGCCGGGACATACCGCCTGGTGAACGCGGCCGACAGCACCTGTCTGACGGGGGCGGCCTCGACCACCGCGAGCGGTGCGCAGCTTGGCACGGCCTCGTGCGACGACTCGGCCGCCGGGCAGACCTGGCAACTGGCCGACGCCGAGGGTGGGTTCACGGTCAAGGGCGTGGTCGGCGCACTGTGCGCCGGGGTCAAGGGCGCGTCGGCCTCCGCGGGCAAGGCGGTGCAGCAGCAGACCTGCGACGGCGGCACGTCGCAGGTGTGGAAGTTGACGGCGGTGGGCGACGCGTACCACCTGGTCAACGCCAAGAGCGCCAAGTGCCTCAACATCAAGGACGGGTTGGC
Source organism: Streptomyces sp. GQFP (assembly GCF_021545335.1). GTDB lineage: Bacteria > Actinomycetota > Actinomycetes > Streptomycetales > Streptomycetaceae > Streptomyces. Next base: position 7,831,944 of record NZ_CP089312.1, read on the forward strand.
GCAGCAGAACTCCTGCGACAAGGCGAGCAGCAAGAGTTGGACTCTGGTGGCGGAGGACGGCGGCTCGTCGGAGACGAAGTCACCGTCGGCTTCGGTTTCGGCTTCGGTTTCGGCGACCAAGTCGGCGTCAGCCTCTCCGTCGGCCTCCAAGTCCGCGTCCCCATCGGCATCTGCCTCTACCCCTACCTCTACCTCTGCCTCGGCCTCCGCTTCGGCGAGCAAGTCCGCGAGTGCCTCCACCACCCCGGCCTCCGGAACGGACTCCGCCAGCGAGACGACGCTCGGCGCGTGGCCCACGGTCGCCGGCGTGGAGCCGGTCACCGCGAGCATCGAGGTCTCGGGTACGTACGACGGCGGCCTCAAGCGCTTCTACGGCTCCGGTGACCTCGGCAGCGCCGACCAGGACGAGAGCCAGGGCCCGATCTTCGAACTCGCCGACGGTGCCGTCCTGAAGAACGTGGTCCTGGGTGCCCCGGCTGCCGACGGCGTTCACTGCCTGGGCAGTTGCACGCTCCAGAACGTGTGGTGGGAGGACGTCGGCGAGGACGCGGCCACGTTCAAGAGCAAGTCGGCCTCGGCGACGTACCTCGTCTCCGGCGGCGGCGCGCGGAACGCGGACGACAAGGTCTTCCAGTTCAACGGCGCAGGCACGCTCACTGTCCAGAACTTCCAGGTCGCCGACTTCGGCAAGCTGGTCCGCTCGTGCGGCAACTGCAAGACGCAGTTCGAGCGCCACATCGTGGTGAAGAACGTCCAGGCGACCAGCCCGGGCAAGGTCCTGGTCGGCATCAACGCCAACTACGGCGACACGGCCACGATTTCGGGGGTCACGGTAGTCGGCGACAGCAGCAAGAAGATCGTCATCTGCGAACGCTTCCAGGGCAACTCCACCGGCGCCGAACCCTCGTCCCTCGGCAACGGCCCGGACGCCACGCACTGCCGCTACAGCACCTCGGACGTCACGTACAAGTGATCCACCAGTGATCCGTCTCTGCCTGCGCGCCCCGGACGAGGGCGCGCGACGAAGGTGCTCAGGGCACGGGGCCTGAGCACCCCTCGGCCCTCACCGCCAGGCCGCGGCGGTGGGGGCCGATGTCGTGGGCGGCCTCGGAAACGCCGGGCGCGCGAGCGCGCCCTTCAGGGGCGCGGGGAACTGCGCGACCAGCCCCCACCGGCCGGCAGCGAACGAACCACATGCGCAGCGGATCCCTCAACTCCACAGAGTCACGTGAATGGCCGGCCGAAACCGCCCCGCAGTAACCCCCGTACCACGCAGCATCGCCTGGATGGCCCGAGGCGTGGTGACGAACCGCCGAAGCTCTGCGGCCGTCGGCGGCTCCTCGCGGTCGGCGAGGGCGAGGACGTTCCACGAGCCGCGGGCCGGGAGGGCCGGCGCGTCGAGCCGGCATAGCCCACCCCCGGCGATGTCCTTCGCGACAGCGAACGCCACCGCAAGGGCAACCCCCTTCCCACGCTTGGCCTCCTCCACCGCGGCGGCATGGCTCTGGAAGATGCGCTGGTTGTGCTCGGGAACGCCCAGGCAGCGCAGCACGGACGGCACCATGCCGACCCGGCCGACGGCGGACGGCCCCAACAGCCAGGTCTGCTCGCGGAGTTCGCGTACCCCCGCACCACCGGCGGCCCCTGTGGCGAGCGGATGGTCGGGTCCCACGACGGCGATCAGCTGGTAGTTGAGGAAGGGGGTGCAGTTCATGGCCATCGCCACAGGCATGCTCTCGTCGCCGACGACGGCGGTGGCGGTGGCGGTGGCGGGAGGCGGCCCGATGGCCACGTCCACGGCCCGGTTCACCAGCAACGCGCCGAACCGCTGCGGACTGTGCACGCTCAGCTCGACGTCCAGATCGTCCGCACGCCCCGCGAACAGTTCGATGAGACCGGGCGCGGCATGCTCCGCGAACAGACTCGACGCGGCCACCCGCAACAGCCGTCGGCCGGAACCGGCCTGCCGGACCTCGAGGATCGTACGGTCCTGGAGCCCGAGCAGTTCCGCCGCCCGGCTGGCGAGCCGCAGCCCGCCCGGTGTGAACGCGAGCCCCTGGGCGGTCCGGGTGAAGAGCTTGTCGCCGAGTTCCTTGCGCAGATGCGCGACGTGCGTCGACACGGCGGCCTCGGTGACGGCGAGCTCGGCCGCGGCGGCCTTCACGGAGCCGAGCCGGACGGTCGCGGAGAAGGCCCGCAGCTGTGCCGGGGTCAACAGAACCTCCCCCGCTCACCACGGGTGCCCATTCACCGGTGACCTGCACCACAAATTAGCGCACCAGTTCGCCAAGAGCCATGCCCCGGACCGGAGGGACCGAGACCCGGAATCCGTGGCCACCCCGAGCCCCGGAATCCGTGGCCGTCCCGAGACCCGGAATCCGCGACCGCCCCGAGACCCGGAAACCGCGACCGCCCCAAGCCCGCAAACCGCGACCGCCCCGACGTCAGGACCGCAGCAGCCCCGGCCGCCACAGCACCGTCACCGCGACCCCCGTGCGCCGCGCGTACGCCACCACGTCCCCGGTGCCGCCGAGCCCCCGCGCGGGCAGCCCGTCCCACACCGCGACCAGCTGGTCGACGTGGTCGACGATCCAGCGGCCCGCCGCGAAATAGGCCTCCTCGTGCGTCGCCTCGACGGGCAGATTCACGCGCGTACGGCAGGAGTTGAGAAGTCGGCGGTACGAGGCCCGCGTGTCCGCGTCGCCGAGGTGGGCCTCGTAGTCCATACCGGGAATCACGGCCGTGAGCGGGATTCCGCGCTCCAGGGCGATGTCGGCGAACAGCTGATCGGCCCCGGCGGCGAGGCTGCTCAGCGCCTCCAACTCCTCGTCGCCCTGGAGCAGTCGGCGGATGCCCGTGCGCACGGACGGCAGGACTGCGGCGGGGATCGAACGATGCCCGGTCACACCGATACGCGTACGGACACGCGCCACGACACGCGTACCCCTGCCGGTATTCCTGCCAGGGTCCCTGCCGAGATCCATTCCCGTGTCGATGCACGTGCCGAAGCGAGTGCCGACGAGCGTGCCGTTACGCGTGTCAATGTCCGTCACTGACTGCCCCTCCGCCGTCTACGTTCCGTCACCTCACCCCAGAGTGCCGTCTCCGAGCGGGGCTTGCCAGAGTGCGGTCGTACCCGCGCGTGCGCCCGTCGTACCGTCGCCGCTGCCGCCATCGCCGTAGACCGTCAGCCGTACCCCGTCCCGTCCGTCCGGCAGGACCGCCGTCGCGTCGACCGTGATCGTGACCCGGGTGACACCGGGACGCCGTACGGCGGTGGCGAGCGCGCGGCGCAGAGCGGTGAGGAGCTGGGCGGCGACCGGGGCCGGGACGCGGTGCTCGACGGGTCCGGTGAAGTGGACGGAAGGCCGGCGGCCGAGCACCGCCGCCGCACCGGCCGCCTCCCGAAGTACCTTGCCGCGCAAGGTGGTTGGCGCGTCGGCCGGGGGCTGCTGGAGAGCGAAGATGGTCGTACGGACCTCCTGGACGGTGGCCTGGAGTTCGTCGACCGCCCGCCCGAGAATCTCGCGCACCTTGTCGTCGCCCACCGCACGGCGCTGCGTGGACTCCAGCATCATGCCGGTGGCGAACAGCCGTTGGACGACGAGGTCGTGCAGATCGCGGGCGATCCGGTCGCGGTCCTCGTACACCGCGAGACGGGCGCGCCGGCGCCGGGCGTCGGCGAGGACGAGCGCGAGGGCGGCCTGCGAGGCGAACTGCGTCGCGAGCAGCTTCTCTGTGTCGGTGTACGGGCGCTCCCCGCGCCGGCGCGGCAGCGCGAGCGTCCCGATCAGCCGCCCCTCGGCCTGCAACGGCAGCAGCATGTTCGGCCCGAACCGGTGCCGAACCGGGGTCGTCAGCCGCGGGTCGGTCGCCGAGTCGTCGACGAACACGGGTTCCCCGCCCAGCAGTTGGCTGAGAACAGGACTCCCGGGCGCGATGACGGTCCCCACGATGTCGCCGTCACCGGGATCGTCGCCGTCGAGCGTGGCGGCGGTGACGACCTCCATACCGCCCTCGTCCGTCGGCTGCAGGATGACCCCCGCGGCGGCGTCGGCGAGCAGCCGGGCACGGTCCGCGACGGTCAGCAACGCGTCGTCGTCGGCCCCGCCGGTGAGCAGCGCGGTGGTGACGGCGGCGGCACCCTCGATCCAGCGCTCGCGCTGCCGGGCGGTCTCGTACAGCCGGGCGTTGCCGATCGCGATACCGGCCTGCGCGGCGAGGACGCTCAACAACTGCCGGTCGGAGTCGGAGAATTGACTGCCGTCGAGCTTCTCGGCGAGATACAGCCGCCCGAACTCCCCGCCCTCCACCAGGATCGGTACGTCGATGACGGTGATGCCCGCCCGTTCGGCGCGCCCCAGATCGGCCTTGCGGATCTCCACGAGACCGTCGTGCCCGGGGTCGGCCATCGCGAGCCCCCCGTACCGGGCACCGGTCAACTCGGCGGCGCCGTCCACGATGTGCTGGAGCGTGGCGCGCAGTTCGAGATCGGTACCGATGCCGAGCACGGCTTCGAGACGGGGCGGGAGCGGGGGAGACAGCGGCGCGTCGCCCGACATATGACGGGGAGTACCGTCGGCTCAGGTGGCCAGCGGATCCAGCACCAGCGGCTCGATCTTGCCCTCCAGCATGTACCCGAGGCCCTGCACCGCGCACACGTCCGGCCGTTCGGCGATGTGCACCGGCATGCCCGTGGCCTGCCGCAGCATCTGGTCGAGGCCGGGGAGCAGCGCGCTGCCGCCGACCATCATGATCCCGCGGTCCGCGAGGTCGGCCACCAGGTCCGGCGGGCAGTCCCGCAGCACCTTGCCGATCCCGTCCAGTACGGCGGTCAGCGGCGTCTGGATGGCGTCGCGCACGGCGGCGGTGTCGACCTGGACGGAACGGGCGAGGCCGGTGGCGACGTCCCGTCCGTGGATCTCGGTGGACTCCGGGCCGTGCGGGGTGAGCCCGTTGCCGGAGAGGGCGAGCTGCAGCGGACGTACCGACTGACTGGGCAGCATCAGCTCGTGCTGATGCCGGAGATGCTGCACGATCGCGTGGTCGACGGCCTCGCCGCCGACCGGGATCCGCTCGGCGGTCACGATGGAGCCGAGGGAGAGCACGGCGAGCTGGGTGGCGGCGGCCCCGCACACCATGACCATGGTCGCCTCGGGCTGCTCGACGGGCAGTCCGCATCCCACGCCGGCGGCGATGAGCGTGTCGACGAGTTCGACGCGCCGGGCGCCCAGCCCGACGAGCGTCTCGATGGTCGCGCGCTGCGCGAGGGGGTCGGCGTCGTGCGGGTAGCAGGCGGCGGCCCGCAGGAAGGGCTTGCGGCGCAGCGTACGCCGTACCTTGTCGCCGATCAGATGCCGCAGCATGCGCTGCGCCATCTCGATGTCGACGACGGTCCCACCGGACACGGGCCGCACGACGCGGATGTAGTCGGGCGTACGTCCCGTCATCTTCTCGGCGAACTCCCCGACCGCGATCAGCGCGCCGGTCCTGGTGTTCACGGCGGCGACGGACGGTTGGTCGACGACGAGCCCGGCCCCCTTGACGTAGACGCGGGTCCGCGCGGCCCCGAGGTCGACGGCGAAATGGCAGCGGCGCATCTGTTCCAGACTGACGGTCATGGCAGATCCTCCCGAGAGCGCAGACCGTACGGGCCCACCGGTCGACGGGCCTCCACTGGCATCGTGCGGGGGGTGGGGGAGGGGGCGCCTGTTGTAGAGGGCCGGGCGGGGTGCCGCCGTATGGGTATTTGTCTCTTATGTCCGAAGTGAATAAAAGATAAGGCGATCGGCGGGTTGTGGCTCAACGCGCCTGGGCCGCCAGGAGCAGCGGCAGCAGACCGGATACGAGCAGGGGGGCGCCGTTGGGCGCGCTGTGCTGGTGCTGTGCCTGGTTGTCGCGGGCGAAGGCGATGAAGGGCAGACCGAGGGCGTGGGCCGCCTGCCGTTCGGCGGCGGAGTAGCCGACCAGGAGGGTGCGGGAGGCAGGAGTACCGAGCTGGTCCAGGGCCATCAGCAGACAGTGCGGGTGCGGCATGAGCCTGGTCGGACCGGTGGCCCGGCCGTGCGCACCACCGCGCACGCTCGACATCAGGTCGCGGTTCCGCAGATAGGTCTCGGCCGTCTCCGTGGCATGGTCGGTGACGACGGCCACGCCCACGCCCTTCGTGTCGAGGGTGCGGACCAGCAGATCGGCGTACGGCCGGGGCTCCGCGGTGCGTACGGCGTGCAGCTCGATCTCGTCCAGCCGCAGGCGCACCTCCTCCGCCAGGTCGTGTTCCGCGAAGGCGCGAAGGAGGTCGAGCGGGTCGGTGAAGCTCTCGGGTGGGGGAAGCGGGGGTTCTCCGCTGTTCCGCCCGGCCAGGTGGCGGGCGAGTTCGCGGGCTGCTTCGGTCGCCTCGTCCGGCCGGAACAGGCGGGCCAGCGGGCCGTTGAAGCCGAGGAGGACGGAGTCGGCGCCGGCGATGGCGGCGGCGATGGAGGGTTCGCCCCGCGAGGGTGGGGTCGGTGCGGTGGCCGCGGCGGGGGTGCTCAGCGAGACCTCCCAGGAGAGTGCGTGGCCGGGAACGGTGTGCCGGGCCAGGCCGGCGTCGAGTGCCGCCTGGGCCTTGGTCATGTGTGCGGGCGGATAGGTGACGGTGATGTCGCCCAGCGCCGAGGACAGGCGGCTGTGAATCGCGTCGACGGTTCCGGAGTCGGTGTGCCAGAGGGCGTCGACGGGGTCGGAGATCCGCCAGGTGACCTTCCCGGTGGCCCTGAAGACGGGGACTCCGTTCAGCGTGGGCCCCAGGACGTTGAGCCAATTGCTGTGCGGGGCGAGGTCGACCTCGTAGTAGCCCAGGGCGTTGGGGGCCCAGGCGCGGTCGAGCCGATTGCGGGGGAACCCGTAGACGACGGCTGTGTCCGCGTCTTCGGGCACCGGGCGTGCGCCGCCTGCCGGCAGCGGGTAGGGGCCCCGGGCGGTGGGGAAGAGGTGCAGGTCGGAGCCGATGAACCGGGACCGGTGGAAAGGGCGGTGCCATGCGGTCGGCGGGGCGTCCGTCCGGTCGGAGCCCAGAGCGTGCCGGAGTTCTTGCGGGGCGGCGGAGCCGAACTCCTCTTCCAGGAGGTCCGCGGAGGGTGCGGTCACGGCGACGACGGCATCCGCGTCCGAGGCGTTCAGCACGTCCATCGCCGCTGCCGTGCGGGACATCTCGGTGCCCTGGTCCGGCGAGAGGACAGGGAGGACGAGGAAGGACACGCGCAGTCGGGCATCGTCCAACTCCGCGACCCTGTAACGAATCTGATTAAGCGTCACGCGAAGCAGGGAGAGTACGGCCCCCCAGTCCCTGATACGCACTGCACAGCCCTCGTCGTGCGTGAGCAGCTCGTACTCGCCACCCTCCAGACCGCTCGCCGCCAGCAGCCGCGTCACCGTCCGGTGCAGCAGGGCGCGCGTCTCGGCGGGCTGAGGGCCGTCGGCGAAGCGGTAGAAGACGGCGGCGGTGCGGTATTCGTCGTACACGTCGTCGGGGCCGTCGTCCCACGGGTTGTCCGGCAGTTCGTCGGGATCGGACAGGAAGCGGTACGGCGATCCGGCGTTCGGAGTCTCCTCGTACTCGTAGGGCGAGCCGCCTTCTCCCGTCCCCTCCCGGTACTCGGCGCGCAACTCCCGTCCCAGAAACAGCATTTCCGGGCTCTGGAGAGTGGAGTCGACAGCGGACTCGTAGTCCTCGTACGCCTCCAAGGCCTCCTCGACGCGGCCCTGCCGTTGGAGCGCGATCATCTGCAGTCGCCGGAAGTCCTCGCGGAACGGGTGTTCCAGGACGAGCGCGGCGAGGTCGACGGAGACCTGTGTGAACTCGCCCAGTTCCATGTCGAGTTCGGCGCGGGTCGCGAGCAGGGAGAGCCGGCGGTCGTCGAGCCGGGAGCGGGCGGCGTGGGCGGCGGGGCCGGGGACGCCCTCCAGGGGGACACCGCGCCACAGCTTCAGCGCGTCGTTCACATGGCCGCGGGCCGACGCGATGTCGCCCGCCGCGCGTCGTGTCTCCGCCTGGCTCACCAGGCGCTCGCACCGGATCACGTCCACGAAGTCCGTGCTGGTGTGCAGGGCGTAGCCGTTGGGGAGAGTGGCCAGGACACCGGGGCCCAGGGCGGTGCGGAGCCGGGCGGCGCAGCCCTCCAGCAGGGCCCGTGCGGCGTCGACCGGCAGGCCCTCCCAGATGCCCTGGGCGAGTCGGACGTGGGTCACCTCGCGGCCGTGCTGGAGGAGAAGCATGCACAGCATCGCCAGCGTCGCGGGATGGTCGAGGCTCGGCTGCCTCGTCTTGCCGCGGCTGATGGCGGGGCGGCCGAGCAGGGAGTAGCGGAGCGTCCTGTCGGCCACGAGGACGGGACTGATGGACGAGAGCAGGAACCGGCCCTGTTGCTGTGCGGCGGGGTCTTCTGAGAGCAGTCCGGTGAGAGCGGACGTAAAGGAGCGCTGCGTCTCGCCGGGCGGAAGGGCGGTGAACAGCGATGCCTTGATGCTCGTACCGGCGAAGGCCTCCCTGCCCGAGGCCAGTTGGAAGAGCAGCACGCCGAGTGCGCGCAGATCGGCGGACTGTTCCTCCTGCCCGTGGTCCACGATCTGCCCGAGGGCGCCGGGCATGAGCTTGACCGTCCCGGCCGGCAGCAGGAGGACCCGGGTCATCGCGAGCCGGCCGTGGGCGAGACCGGCACGGTGCACGGCCCTGAGCCCCTCCGCGAGTTGCTGTCCCACCGAGAGCAGCAGCGCCGCGGGAAGTCGGCAGTCGTCGGGCCCGGCAAGGGAGTTGAGCGTGATGGCCGTCGGCCGCTCCATGACGACGTACGGCCGGCCGTCCTCGACGCCGTAGTCGTGCACCGCCAGCACATTCGGGTGCTCGATCCCGGCGAAGGCCGCCGCATCGCGCAGGAAGGCCCGCCGGGCCGCCTCGTCGCGAGGCGCGGGCAGCGTCCGGACCGACACCGTCCGTCCCAGTTCCGTGTCCTCCGCCTGCCGCAGCCCGTCGTCCGCCCCGGACCCCTCCACGAACCGGTACCGGCCGCCCGCGAACCCCGTGTCCGCTCCTCCCAGCAGCCGCCGGGCGCTCTCCCGGCTGACCGTGGCGATCGGCTCGCTGCGCGCCATCCGTTCCGTACCGGACGCCGACGGCGTACTCGCCCGGAACTCCCCTCGCGCGAGCCCGACCCGTTCGTCGATCAACGCCCCTGTCCGCTCCAGGAGTTGGGTGACGCGCCCCCGCGCACTGCGGGGCAGACCGCGGAGCAGCAGCTCCTGGACGCCCGGCCGGAAGGCGTACGAACCCGGTGGTCCCGGTGTGGTCGTGAGCATCCCGCTGAGGATGATCTCCGCCAAGTGCTGTGGGCGCGGGGCCGGTTCGACCGCGGCCTGGACCAGGCGCATGACAGGGAGATCCGGCCGGCCCACCGCCAGATGGCCGGCGAGCCGGAAGGCCTCGGGAGAGGCGGTCGCCCGGAAGCGCAGGACGAGGTCCTCGGCGGGCAACCGGGTGGCGTCGGCCAGGTCCCCGGACTCGTCCGGCCGGGCCGGGGCGGGCGTCAGGCGGGCCACCGAACCGGCGATCCGGTTGCCGCCCCGCCTCGCCACCAGCTCCGCCCAGTGACCGAGCCAGGCCGGGTCCGGCTCCAGGACCGGGAGCGGTACGGCTCCTCCGGCGGCGTACCGGGCATCCGCGTCGTCGGGAGGGTAGGGGTCGTACGGCGAGAACGTGAGCGCCGAGAGCGGGGCCGCCGGGAACGGAGCGGTCAGCAGGCCGGGCGTGGTGGGCAGGGCCGTGTCGCGCCACAGGTGTTCGGGGAGGGGCTGGACGACGGCCAGCGGCATCCGGTGGGACCAGCGGCGCAGCGTCGTGTACCAGCGGATGCCTGCCTCGCCCGCTCGCCACTGAGGGCCCATGCAGTCGCTGACCAGCAGCGTCACGGTACGTCCCGTCGCCGGTGCGTGGCCGCTGGAGCCGCTGACCGTGCCGTCCGGGCGGGCCCGGTGCACGGTCACCGTACGGAAGACACCCGATTGGGCCAGCACGGTGTGGAGTTCGTGGAACAGCGGCTGCCACACGGGCATCGTGGGGCCCGTGTCCTGGACCAGGTGCAGGCTCAGCCAGCGTTCGCGGGCGGGGCGCAGCACCGGGAGCCACCACTCGGGGGCGCCGCCCGCGCGGGCGATCCGGTGGGCGGTCGCCTGTTCGTCGAACTCATGGCCGACCGGTGCGTCGGTGTGCCGCTTGACCGGACGGAGGGCCCGTTGCAGGGCCAGCGGGCGGCGCAGCATCGGTGGGACGGGGGCCAGCAGGGAGACATGGGACGTCGGGTCACTGGACGCGGCGGCCGTGACCGGCAGATGGAGGGGGACACGGTCGTGGAGTGCGGACCCCTCCCGCTCCTCCTTCCTCCTGCGGGGCGGGCCCGGGGCGGGACCGGCGGGTTCCGCCGCCTCCTCCGGAGTTTCCGCTTCACCGGGCACGGGTTCGGCCGCGGAGGCGTCGGTCCGGTCCGCGGGCGGCTGTACCGATGCCTGCGCCGACGACGCTGGCTGATGCTCCATCTGCCGTGCCAGCCACAGGAGTTCGGCCAGTTCCACCGTGGTCGGGCGCACCCCGCCGGCCGCCTCGGCCAGGATGTCGGCCAGGCGGGCGAACGGCTCGGGTGCGGCGGGCATCGCGCTCAGAAGGCATCGGCCTCCGGTGCGCGGCTCAGATACGGCATCAGTTCCTCCGCCAGGTCGTCGAGGGAATCGGCGCCCAGGCCCGACGCGCCGGCCAGGTAGATCGCGTTGAGGAGCTGGTCGGTGGCGAGGTCGCCGCCGGAGGCACGGGAGAGGAAGCGGTCGATGAGGGTCCGCGCGTAGTCGTCGGGCTCGCCCAGATGCGCCCGTACGATCCCGGCCAACTGGCTGTCGTCCGGCTGGCGCAGGCGCAGGGTGACGCACCGGCGCAGAAACGCCGGCGGGAACTCCCGTTCGCCGTTGCTGGTGAGGACGACGAAGGGGAAGGCGTTGCAGCGGACGCGCCCGCGTTCGACCGGTACCCGTTCGTCGGTGCCGTCGATCATCACCTCGGCGCGGCCGTCCGGGGTGTGCCGGGAGGCCCGGACCAGTTCGGGGATCTCGTACTGGCCCTCCTCCAGGACGTTCAGCAGGTCGTTGGGGAGGTCCAGGTCGCTCTTGTCGATCTCGTCGATGAGCAGGGCGCGGGGCCGGGCGTAGGGGAGCAACGAGGTGCCGAGGGGGCCCAGCCGCAGATGGTCCTCGATCCCGGCCGTCGCGGAGCTCTCCGCCGACGTGGCCGTCACCACCGTGGCGGTCTGCTTCGCCGCGTACAGGCGGGACAGCGGGTCGTACTGGTAGAGGCCGTCGTGCAGGGTGCTGCGACTGGTGATGTTCCAGCGCAGGACCGGGCCCAGACCCAGCTCCCGCGCGACGGCGTACGCGAGCGACGACTTGCCGGTGCCCGGCGGGCCGGTCACCAGGAGCGGGCGGCGCAGATAGAGAGCGGCGTTGACGAGCTGGACGGTCCGCGGGGTGGCCTGGTAGGTCTCGGCGCGGTGGGTGCGGTCCGGTGAGGTGGCGGAGGTGTCGTCGCTCTCGGCCGGGGTGCCGAGCACCGGCCCGCCGTCGAACGCCCGCCAGGGCGGGGGCGGCGGCAGTTTCGTGATGCCGTCGTGCGGCTCGTTCTTGCCGGTGTAGACGGGCCACAGAGGCATGGCATCTCCGGAGGGTCTGGAAGGGGGAGTCAGGTGACGGGCGAGTGCGGGGAGGCGGTCGGTTCGGGGAAGCAGCGCGGGTCGTCCCACAGGAGCTGTACGTCTCGTGCCCAGTGTCGGTCCGGGTCGTCGGCGGCGTCCGCCGTCTCGCGCAACGTCAGGAAGTGGCGCGGGAGTTCAGCGGGCGGGACACCGGTGACATACGCGGTGAGTTCGTCGAGGAACGCCGTGCCGGCGCAGGGGCCGTCGTGCTCGGGCGCGGGGCAGCCCGTACGCGGCCACACCAGCACCGGGACCGGCGCGTTGAGCGTGGCCTCGAAGCGCGCCTCGGCGGCCCCGGGCGGTGCCGTGAACCCGGCCAGGTCCGTGTCGTCCCGCCGCAGCCGCAGCCGGAGTCTGCTCGGCTTCTCCTGGCTGCCGCACTCGACCCGGTGCAGACTCGTGCCCGACCCGGCGTCCAGCTTCTCCCACCTCCTGGTCAACTGGTGGCGCACACCGCCGCGCCGCCGGGACCGGTCCGTCACGACGAGCGGATACGCGCAACCCAGCGGCGTCGGGTCGTCCGCACCGCACTCCCACTGCGCCACCGGCTCGTTCAGCCACGCTCGGGGCAGCACGAACGCGATCAACTCCTCCGCCCCCGGCGTGAGTTGGGTGAACGCTTCGTCGATGCGTTCCTGGATGTACGCCCGTACCCGGCTCCGCGGCAGTTGCCGCGCCCCCACCGCCCTGCGCTGTCCGTCGCGGTACGCGGACACCACGACGCTGGCCCGGTCGCCGCCCGCGCCGCTGTGATCGATCTCGACGAGGATCGGCGACCAGACGGGGGCCGGCGCGGGTCCCCGGCGGGCGGGGGCGTCCAGCAGCTCCGCGAGCCGGTCCGCGAAGCGCGTGACCGCCTCGGGGTCGGTGACCTCCCACTGCACATACCAGGCCGCCGCCCACAGCCGGTCGAACCCCTCCTCCGGCAGCGGCGGTCCGAAGGGGCCCACGGCATCGACGTACAGCCTGTTCGGGTCGCACTCCAACCGCGCCGACTCCGCCCGCCGCACCAAGGTGCGCAGACGTTCCTTCACGGCCGGCCGGTGGTCGGGGGTCGGGACGAGTTCGCCGAGCTCGGGCCAGTAGCGGGTCATGACACGGGTGGGCAGCATCCGGCCGTTGCGCACCTCACGCGCGCCCGCGACCGACGAGACCATGCCGACGACCCTGCCACTGTCGGCGAGGACGACCGCCGCACCGCTGAATCCGGCCGCCAGGGGCTGTCCGTGCGCGGTCCACGACTCCAGTTGTATCCACTCGTCGGCGATCAACTGCTCGGAGGCCGCCCGGTATTCGGCGAGTGTGCCCTCGTCGTACCCGCGCGGGAAGCCGTACGCGATCAGCTTCGGCGACGGATCACCGTACGCGTCCCCGGGCGGCGCGAACTCGGCCGGGGCGAAGGGGATGTCGCGGTCCAGCTCCAGCACCGCCAGGTCGCCGGGATCGGTGACCGCGCCCGCCCAGCCCCCGAGAACGGCCACGGTGGCGGACACCTCGCCGAGGCCCAGATCCCTGTCGTGCGGGAACGTCACGGTCACGGCCGACTCGCCGCTCCACCGCACGACATGGGCACACGTCAGCACTCGGCGCGCGGAGACAAGGAACCCCGCCCCGACCTCGTTCCCGCAGACGATCCGGGCGTGCCAGGCAGCGCTGCTCATGACGGGCCGGCGGCCTCCGGGCCCGACGGAGCCCGTGACTCCTGCCCCGGCGACCAGCTCAGTTTGACGACCAGATGCCCTTCCGCGGACCCCTTCGCGAGGATCGCGCCGGTCTCCGCGCCGAGCTTCACCCCGAACTCGATCTCCACGGAGTCGGGTTGGAGCGGACCGTCCCGGAACACTCGGAGCGCGGACTGGGCCGCCGCCCGTACCCCGTCGAGCGCGCCCTCGAAGGTACGCGCCGCCTGGACCGGCCCGTCGCCGCGTGAGACGAGCCGGGCACCGGACTCGTCGTCGACACCCTCCACGACGACCACGGCGCCGTCCTCCGTCTTGAATTCCACCAGGCCGTCCGTACCGCCCATGCGCCGCTCGCTCCCCCGTCGTGGTCGTGATCGAACCCATTGTGGCCCAAGGGGCGTGGCAGCGCCGCGTGTTCAGCGACCCACGATCCCCCGCACCACCCCCAGCTCCACCAGATCCTGCGGCCGGATCCGGAGCTGATCCGCCGTAGCCTGCACCTCCCGCTCCGGGCGTTTGAGGATGGCCGCCGCCAGCTCGGGCGCGATGACGGAGAAGTAGCTGTCCGGAGTGGCCCAGGTGTTGCCGGGTGCGGCCAGGGCCAGGGCGCCGCCCGAGCCGCCCTCGCCGATCAGCAGCGTCGTGACCGGCGTACGGGCCGCGGCGACCGTGCCGAACAGGTCCGCGATCGCCGCGCCCGCGCCCTCGCGCTCCGCGGCCGCGTCGTTGGCGGCGCCCGGGGTGTCCACCAGGGTCAGGACCGGGATACCGAGCCGGTCGGCGAGGCGGATCAGCCGGGTGGCGGTGCGGTAGCCGGCGGGGCGGGTGGCCGTGCCGAGCTGGGCGGCGTACGCGACGGTCCGCCCGTTCACCGCGCACTCGCCGAACCCGCATGCCATACCGGGGTCGGTGCCGCCGCAGCGGTCGCCGCTGATCGCGGTGCGCCGGGTGAAGTACGCGTCCAAGTAGGCGTCGGCGCGCGGGCGTCGGGGGGACCGGGCCCGCTGGACGGCGTTCCAGCCGGTGACGGGGAGGGGCGCGGCGGCGAGAGCCGACGGTGGCGGGGCGGCCTCCGTCGGCCTGTCGCTCGATCTGTCACCGACGCTCAGCAGCCAGAGCCAGCGGGCCAGCGTTTCCCGGAGCGCCTCCGGGCGTACGACCGCGTCGGCCGCGCCCGCCGCCACCTGCGCTTCCGCCGTGTACGCCGTCGGGTCCGCGTCGGCCGGCCGCACCCGGGAGCCCGCGAAGCCCACCTGGGCGCCGGGCAGGGCGAGGATGACGTCGGCGCCCGCGCCCAGGGTCGCCCAGCCGCCGCCGGTCGTCGGATCCCGGAGGACCGCGATCTGCGGGAGGCCCTCCTCGCGGGTGAGCGCCGACTGTCGTGCCACGCGCTGGAGTTGGGTCAGTGCGAGCATGCCCTCCTGTATCCGGCTGCCGCCCGTCGCGACGAGCGACACGACGGGCAACTGGTAGGTGCGCGCGAACTCGTACGCCAACTCCAGCCGGTCTCCGGTAAGTTCACCGAGCGAGCCGCCCAGGAAGCCGAACTCGAAGACGATCAGTACGGCTTCGGTGCCGCCGATACGGGCGGTACCGCAGACGACGGACTCCTCCTCGCCGGTACGGGCGGTCGCGCGGGCGCGCGAGGCGTCGTAACCCCGCCAGGAGAGGGGGCCGTCCGCCTTGAACTCCACGATCGGATACGGGAGTTCGATGAACGTGGAGCTGTCGCAGACGAGGGTGATGATCTCGCGGGCGGAACGGCGTTCGGGGAGGGCGTAGGGTGCGGGGTCAGCCACTGGGCAGGGCTCGTTTCATGATCTTCCCCATGTCGTTGCGTGGGAGGGCGTCCAGGTAGCGTACGACCCGGGGCCGTTTGTGCGGGGCGAGACGGCCGGCGACGTGGTTCGCCAACTCGTCGGCGTCCGGCGGAGATTGGGGATCGGCGGGGACGATCCAGGCGACGATCCGCTCGCCCAGGTCGGCGTCGGGCTCGCCGGTCACCGCTGCCTCGCGCACTCCCGCGTGCTCAAGCAGCGCGTTCTCGATCTCGCCCGCGCCGATCTTGTAACCGCCGCTCTTGATCAGGTCGGTGGCCTTCCGGCCGACGATACGGACGTAGCCGTCGGGATCGCGTACCGCCATGTCACCGGTGCGGAACCAGCCGTCGGCGGTGAAGGCGGCGGCGGTGGCGTCGGGCCGGTTGAGATACTCGGTGAACAGGTTCGGCCCGCGCACCTGGATCTCGCCCACGGTCTCGCTGTCGTACGCCGTGATGGGCGCCCCGTCCTCCTCGACGAGCCGCAGCTCGACACCCGGCAGCGGTACGCCGACCGTGCCCGCGCGGGGCTCGCCGTCCGCGCGGACGCTCGTATTCATCAGGGTTTCGGTCATCCCGTACCGCTCCACGACCCGCTGCCCGGTCGCCGCCGTGATCCGCTCGTGGTCGTGCACGGGCAGCGCGGCGGAACCGGAGACGAGTAGACGGGCCCGGCCGAGCGCCCCGGCGAGTTCCGGGTCGCCGGGGAGTGCCTCCGCGATCCGGTGGTACATCGTCGGTACCCCGAACAGCATCGTCGCCCCGTCGTTCAGCTCGCGGGTCACGCCCTCCGTCCCGAACCGCCCGAGGTGCCGCACCGAGCCGCCGCGCCGCAGCGGGCCCAGGATGCCGAGAATCAGACCGTGCACATGAAAGAGCGGAAGCCCGTGCACCAGCACGTCCTCGGAGGTCCACTGCCAGGCGTCGGCGAGCGCGTCCAGGGTGGTGGCGATGGCCCGGCGCGGGATGACGGCACCCTTGGGCGGGCCGGTGGTGCCGGAGGTGTAGACGATCAGGGCGGGGGTTTCGGGGGAGGGGTCCGGGGAGGGGGCGGGGGCAGGGGCGGGTTCCTTCGTCCCGGGTGCCGCTGATGGGCGTTCGTCGATGTCGACGCGTTCCAACGAGCCGAAGGCAGCCGGGAGTTCATCACCCGGTGTGGCGAGTACGAGCGCGGGCGAGCTGTCCTTGAGGATGTGCCCCAGTTCACTCTCGCCCGACTTCGGGTTGAGCGGCACCGCCGGGACCCCGGCCAGCAGCGCGGCCACGACGCCGACGGCCGTCTCCAGCGTCGGTGTGGCCCAGACGGCGACCCGGCCGGCGCCCGCCCCGGCGATCCGGTCGGCGAGTGCCCCGGCCGAGGAGGCGAGTTCGGCGTACGTCAGCGAGCGCTCGCCGAAACGCAGGGCGGGCCGCTCGTGCGGTACACCGGTCGGCGTACCGGTCGGGTCGTCGGTCAGCCCGGGAAAGAGAGAGGACACGCGTCGTACTCCTTCGATCGTCGATCATCACACCAGTCGAACAGGTGCCGTCGCGACTGTCACCCCCAGCCGGGCACCACCAGCACCAGCCACACCACCGGGGAACCACGGCCACCAATTGTTTCCAGCGGGGTGCCCGGTCGTTTACGTCCGGGGCGAATGCCCGCTCCCGCCTTGCGGGGCAGGTGCAGCCAGCTCGCCGTCAGGGCGGTCCGGTGTGCCGCCCGGCTCGACGGCGCGGCGCACAAGGGACACCAGCCAGGAATTCAGGGAGCGGTCGTCCGCTGCTGCGGCAGATCGGGCTCGATCGTGCAGATCGTCGGGGAGTCTTAGATTCACATGCTTCATGGGACCATTCTTGGACTAGAATGGTCCCATGTCCAGGTTTCGCATGTACCCGACGCCGCAGCAGGCGGAGCAGATGCTCCTCCACTGTGCGCATGCCAGGTACGTGTGGAACCTCGCCGTCGAACAGCACTCCCACTGGCAGCGGGGGCGAAAGCCCGCGCCCGGCTTCGCCGAGCAGTGCAGACAGCTCACCGAGGCACGCCGGGACAACGAGTGGCTGGGCAACGGCAACACCGACGTGCAACAGCAGGCACTCAGGGACTTCGCGAAGGCCAAGAACGCCAGGTTCACTTCCGGGTTCGGTGAACCAACCTGGCGCAGGAGGCACCAGCACGAGGGCTTCCGGGTCATCGGCACCGACCGGGTACCCGAGAACGAGAGCGACGGCACGCCCAGACTGAACGCGAGGACCGGCAGGCAGGTCATGGGCCGCTCCGTCGTCCTGCAGAAGCTCAATCGCCACTGGGCGCAGGCCAAGGTGCCAGGATGCGGCTGGGTCCGCTTCCGCCTCACCCGGGAGATGCCCCGGGCGAAGACATTCCGGGTCACCTTCCGCAACGGTCAGTGGCACATCGCCTTCGCGGTCGTCCCCGACCCCATCGAGGCTCCAGGCAATGGCCAGGCCATCGGCATCGACCGGGGCGTCAGGGTCACCGCCGCCCTCTCCGACGGCCGTAACCTGAACTGCCCGCAGCTCACCACCCGTGAGCGGGCGCAGATCCGCAAACACCAGCGCCGAGCCGCCCGCTCCCCCAAGAACAGCAAGAAGAAGACCGCCGCCTACGCCAAGGTCGCCAAGCTCAAAGCCCGCGAGGCCGACAGGCGCAAGGACTGGTGCGAGAAGGCCTCAACCATGCTGGCCAAGTCGTACGACCTGGTGCGGTTCGAGAAACTGAACATCAAGAACATGACCCGCTCGGCGAAGGGGAACATCGAAGAGCCCGGCAAGCAGGTGCGGCAGAAAGCCGGGCTGAACCGGGCGATCCTCGCCCAGGGCTGGGGCCTGCTCCGCCGACGCACCGAGCACAAAGCACCCGGACGCGTCGAAGACGTACCCGCCCCCTACACCTCTCTGCGGTGCAGCGCCTGCGGATGGATCGACAAGAAGTCTCGCGAGAGCCAAGCAGACTTCCGATGTACCTCGTGCGGCTTCACCTGTAACGCGGACACCAACGCAGCAACCAACGTCGTGGCAGGACAGGGCGGGATTCCCCGTCCCCGGCGCTCAGCCGGTGCCGGAGGGACGACAACGGCCACCAGCCGTTCGAGCGTCCGTGAACCTCAACCCAGCTGGGTTGGAATCCCTCTCTTTTAAGAGGGGGAGGATGTCAAGATCCCTCCGTACATCATCAGCAGCGCACCCTACAGCCTGTTTACTGCGCCGCCGTCCGTCCGCACCACATCGGCCACCACACAACTCACGTTGTCAGGACCCCCGTTGGCGTTCGCCGCCTCGACAAGGGCGGCTGTGGCCGCGTCCGGGTCGGGGACGGTGGTCAGGAGGTGCTTGATGGTGTTCTCCGGTACGGACCTGGTCAGGCCGTCGGAGCAGAGGAGGTAGCGGTCGTCTGCCTGGGCGTCGTGCAGGCGTAGGTCGGGGGAGGGGGACGGGGACTTCGTCAACGCCTTGCGGAGCAGGGTGCGTTGGGGGTGGGTCGCGGCCTCCTCGGGGGTCAGTCGGCCCTCGTCGATCATCGACTGGACGAGTGTGTGGTCGTGGGTGATCAGGAAGAGTTCGCCGTCGCGCAGGAGGTACGCGCGGCTGTCCCCGATGTGTACGAGGGCCAGGCGCGAGCCCGTCCACACCATCGCGGTGAGGGTGGTGCCGATGTCGTCGGTCACCTCGTCCCCCGTTTTTCCGTACTCGGTCCCGGCGATGTCCCGGACCGCCTGGGCGGCGCCCTGGACCGCGTCCTCCAGGAGGTTCAGGACACTGCCCGCGGTCAGCGGTTCGGCGTCCAGGAACTTCAGGGCCTCGACGGCGGCCGTACTGGCCGGCGCGCCCCCGGGGCCGAAGCCGTCGGCGACGGCCAGTACGCGTGAACCGGCGTACGCGGTGTCCTGGTTGGCGGCGCGGACCAGACCGATGTCGGTGCGGGCCGCGTAACGGAGTTCGAGCAGGTCAGTGCCTGTCATGGGTGTGGTGTCCTTCCTCGGCGGTGTCGAGAGGTGGTCGACGAGGAACGTGGCGAGATCCCGCCGGGCCGCCGTCTCCGCCTCGACCCGGGCCCAGAAGGCCCGGATCTCCTGGGCGGCGGCCGGCGGCTCCATGGCCCCGACCTGCCGGATACGGGCCAACGGCATCCCCAGCCGGCGCAGCCAGGCCACCAGCCGGGCCTGCTCCAGCTGCTCGGCCGCGTAGTAGCGGTATCCGGTGTCGGGGTCGACGCGGGCGGGACGGAGCAGGTCCAGTTCGTCGTACAGCCGCAGTGCCTTCGGTGACAGCCGGCACGCTCTGGCGAACGCCCCGATCGTCAGCATCTCCGGCTGAGTCATGGAGCACCCCCTTCTCTGGTTTCCCGCTGCGTTCCTCGTTCCGTCACCGATGCTGCGGCTTGCCCGAAGGTGAAGGTCAAGCAGCGGTTAACCTTCACTCGGTATCAGTGGTGTACGGCAGTACACGCCTTACAGAGGGAGTCCCCGTGGTTCGCATCGCGATCGTCACCTACGACCCCCGTCCGGGGACCAGCAAGGACCGCGATCTCCCGGTTCTCGTACGGGAGTTGACCGCGGCCGGCGCCGACACGGCCGCCGTGTACTGGGACGACCCCGACATCGACTGGGCGTCCTTCGACCTCGCGCTGGTCCGTTCCACCTGGGACTACACCTGGCGTGCGGAGGAGTTCGCGGGCTGGCTGGAGCGGTGCGGGAAGCTCACGCGGGTCGCGAATCCGGTCGGCGTCCTGCGCTGGAACATGGACAAGCGGTATCTCGGCGCGCTGGCCGCCGCCGGTGTCCCCACGGTCCCCACCACCTACCTGGCCCCCGGCGACGCCCCCGACCTCCCCGACGACCGCGAGTACGTCGTGAAGCCCACCTCCGGCGCCGGCGCCCGGTACGCCGCCCGCTACACGCCCCAGGACCGGGAGACGGCCGTACGGCATCTCGCGCGGATGCATGCCGAGGGGTTCACGGCGATGGTGCAGCCGTATGTGGGGAGCATCGACGTCACCGGGGAACGTGCGCTCCAGTTCTTCGGCGGGCGGCTGCTGCACGCCAGTCGTAAGGGGGCTGTGCTCGCGCCCGGTACGGCGTACGACGACGACAAGGTCGCCCATCCCGACCTCACCGTCTGGGACCCGGCCCCGGCCGAACTTGCCTTGGCCGAGCGGGCGTTGGCCGTCGTACCCGACAACTCGTCCCTCCTGTACGCCCGCGTGGACCTCGTCCTTGGCGACGACGGTGAACCCCTGGTCATGGAGCTGGAGTTGATCGAGCCGAATCTGTTTCTCGATCTGCATCCGGGGTCTGTGGTGGGGGTTGTGGAGGCTGTTCTGCGGGCTGCTGTCGACTAAGGGGGTGGGAGGGGATCTCGTGTGTCGGCTGTGGGCTCGTTGTGGCTGGTCGCGCAGTTCCCCGCGCCCCTTCGGGGGCGCGGCCCCCCTCAGTCCCTCAGCGCCGTCCGTTGCAGCAGCCCCCACGTGAACTCCGCCACGCACTCCCTTCGTACCCCCGTCCCGTCCGGTGCCGTGAACGCCAGGCCCCAGCGGGTCGGGGCCGTTCCCTCCAGGGGGCGGGCGGGGGCGAAGGCGCGGGCGGCCTCGTCGACCGTGCAGGACCAGGGGCGCAGGTCGTCCAGGGTGCGGAGGTCGGGGGCGGGGGCGCCCGGGGCTCGTACCAGCCACTCGTTCCAGGCCGTGCCGTTGGGGGCGACGAGCACCTCGAAGCGCAGGTCGGGCCAGAGGGGGACCGGCCACAGCCAGGCCTCGCACTCCAGGTCGCCGATCTTGCGTGACGTCACCGACTCGGGGGTGCCGAGCACCGAGCGGTAGCGGGAGGCGGCGGCTCGGGAGCGCGGCGAGCGCACCATCGCCTGCCAGCGCTTGTTGGCCTCCCGCATGTCCGCGAGCGATACGCCCAGCTCATGGCGGGCGTCCTCCACCAGGTCCGGGTTGTGGTCGGCCATGCGGCGCAGCAGCACCAGCTGGAAATCGAGCAGCATGCGAACCATCGTCCCCCACCTTGCGCGCCCATTGCCCGCACGAGTCCTTGTGGTTAGCCTGTGCTCTGTTCGTCATGTCGATCGTCTGTTGAAATCTCGAACGCCGTCATTCTCGAACGCCGTCATTACTGTCGCCACCGAAAAGCAACAAAAACAGAGGGGGCCGTCATGGGACGCCTCGTACCTGCCGTGACCCGGGCTCTCGACATTCTTGAGCTCTTCCTGGACGGAGACGGGACGCTCTCCGCCCCGGACATCGTGCGCCGGCTCCAGCTGCCGCGCACCACCGTGCACGAACTGGTGACGACGCTCGCCGCCCGTTCGTACATTGTGCAGGTCCCCGGCCAGCCCGGTCGCTACCGCCTGGGCGTCCGCCCGTACCAGCTCGGCAGCCGTTACGCGGAGCAGCTGGACCTGGCGGCGGAAGGTCAGCAGGTGGCCCGTTCCGTCGCCGAGACCTGTGACGAGACGGTGCATGTCGCGATCCTCGAAGGCACGGACGTCATCTACATCGCCAAGGTGGACTCCACCCACGCGGTCCGGATGGTGTCGGCGGCCGGCCGCCGGCTGCCCGCCCACTGCACCTCCGTCGGCAAGATGCTGCTGGCCTCGCTCCCCGACCACGAGCTGAGCGCGCGCGTCCCCGACAACGTCCCGCTGGCCGCGATGACGCCGAACAGCATCACCGACCCGGCGGCCCTGCGCGAGGCCCTCGCCGAGATCCGCCGCCGGGGCGTCGCCGTCGAGAACCGGGAGTCGAACCCGGACGTCAGCTGCGTCGCCGCGCCGGTGCACGACCGTACGGGCCGGGTGGTCGCCGCGCTGTCGATCTCCGTGCCGATGATCCGCTGGAGCGACGACCACCGTTCGGAGCTGGAGCAGCTCGCCGCCAAGGGCGCCGCCGAACTCTCCGAGCGCCTCGGTCACCGGAGCGTGGCATGACGACGTACGAGCCCGCCCTCGAAGTGGCCGTCCAGGCGCAGGCGACCCTCGGTGAGGGCCCCACCTGGGACGCGGCGAGGTCCCGGCTGATCTGGATCGACATCCTCGGCTCCCGCGTCAACACGTACGACCCGTCGACGGGCCGCCGTACGGTCATGGCGACGGAACAGCACGTGGGCGCGGCCAAGCCCCGCGCGACCGGCGGCCTGGTCCTGAACCTGCGCGACGGAGTGGCCCTGTACGACGCCGAGGGCACCGATGCCGATGTGGCCGACGGCTTCCGCTGGCTGCACCGCGAGCCGACCCCCGGCCGCCGTGCGAACGACGCGGCGGTGGCGCCCGACGGCTCCCTGTGGGCGGGCACGATGCGCTACGACGAGGCGCCGGGCGGCGGGACGCTGTCCCGGCTGACGGGCGACGGCGAGGTCACGACCGTCCTGGACGACGTGGCGGTGAGCAACGGCACGGGCTGGAGCCCGGACGGCCGGCTGATGTACTACATCGACTCACCGACCCGGCGTGTGGACGTCTTCGACGTGTCGGCCGACGGCCAAAGTGTCACGGGCCGCCGCCAGTTGGCGCTGATCGAGGAGGGCGCGGGCTGGCCCGACGGTCTGACGGTCGACGCGGACGGCTGTGTCTGGGTCGCCCTGTGGGACGGCGGAGCGGTCCGCCGCTACACCCCGTCCGGCACCCTCGACCGCACGATCACCCTCCCCACGGTCCGCCCCACGGCCTGCGCCTTCGGCGGCCCGAACCTCACGGACCTGTACATCACGACGGCCCGGGTGGGCCTGACAGCACCCCACCCGCTGTCGGGCTCACTCCTGGTCGTACCGGGGGCGGGCAAGGGGGTGGCTCAGCCCGCGTTCGCGGGTTGACCCCCAAAAAACCGAGCAGCCGAGGTCACTCGGCCGCTTTCCACTCCTCCGGTCGCAACGGCGGCCCGCTCAGCGGTGGCTTGAGCGGGCCGATCGCCGCCGCCAGTACGACACTTGGCGTCAGCAGCGCCTCCGCGCCGCGTTCCAGGGACGTCACGTCCGTGACCCGGCGTGCGATACGGCCGTTGCCGGTGGCCGTGCGCATCAGGCGGCCCACGTACGCCGCCAGCAGTCGGTCCCGGAGGGTGGGGCCCTTGTCCGTGGCGCCGGGGTAGAAGACGTCCTGGCTGGTCGCCAGGTCCCAGGCCGCCGCGACCGGTTCGGCCACCGCCTTCTGGATACGGCCGGCCAGGCCCGGCGTGCCCCAGCCCTGACGCCGGATCACATCCCGTAGCGCCACGGCACTTTGGGCCGCGACCGACATCCCGTGGCCGTAGATCGGGTTGTACGCGGCCAACGCGTCGCCCATCACCGTGAAGTTGTCCGGCCAGGCGGCCATGCGCTCGTAGTAGTGGCGGCGGTTCGATGTTGTACGGGTGATGGAGACCGCCGTCAGGGGCTCCGCGCCCGCGAGCAGGTCGGCGATCACCGGGTGGCGGAGTTCCTCGCGGGCGAAGCGGGTGAACTCTGCGCCGTCGGACGGGGGTTCACCGCCCCGGGTGCCGGACAGGGAGACCAGCCAGCAGCCGTCCTCGATGGGCATGAGGACACCCGCCCGGCCCGGACCGTCCCCCCTCGGGTCCGCCTGGACGTTGACCACCGGGAAGCCCTGCCACGCCGCTTCGGGCGCCCGGTACATCCGGCTCGCGTACACGAGCCCCGAGTCGACCACACGGCGGGCCGGTTCGGGCAGGCCCAGTTCGCGCAGCCAGTGCGGGGCGCGCGAGGCGCGGCCGGTGGCGTCCACGACCAGGTCCGCGTGCAGGGTGCGCCTGCTGCCGTCGGCGCTGCGCAACCGCACCCCGGTGACGGCCTCGTCGGTGCCCTCCAGGCCCAACGCCTCGGCGTGCTCGACGAGTTTGATCCGGTCGTCGTCCAGGATCTGGGCGCGGACCGTCGCGTCCAGGAGATCCCGGCCGCACAGGAACGTGTGGTGCGACTCGGCCCACCGCCGGAACCAGCCCTGCGGCGACAGCGCGACCATGTCCGTCGTGACCGCAAGCCGGTTCGCACCGGCGTCGAGCAGCAACTCGCCCACGCCCGGCACCAGTTCCTCGACGGCCCGGGAACCGCCGGACCACAGCATGTGCACGTGCCGGGCCTGCGGCAGGTTTCTGCGCGGCTCGGGGCCGTCCGGCAGGACGTCACGCTCGACGACGGTCACACGGTCGGCGAACTCGACGAGGGCACGGGCCGCGAGCAGTCCGGCGAGGGATCCGCCGAGCACGACGGCGGATCTGACGGGGGACGGTCGATCACTCATATACGTGCAGGCTCTCTGCTGGGGCGGTCGCAAGGGCGCGCACCGCCTCGATCTCATCGGGGTGACTCAGGACCTGGGACACGGCTTCGATGCCCTGGAGCAGCTCCGTGAGCAAGTCCGTGGCCCGGTCCGGGACTTGGGGACAATGAGGGGACTGAAGAGATGGGGGAGAGGAGAGGCGGGACGCGCCCCGCGCCTCGATCGCCTCCTGGATCGTCACCGCCGCCGCCAGTGCCCCCGCCCGCTCCGGCCCGCACCCCAGGCCCAGCGCGGCCTCGTACGCCCGTCGCCGCACCTCCTCGTCGAAGTGCCGGGAGAGCTGGAGCAGCGCGTCGCGGATGAACGTCTCCCTGCGGGTCAGCCGCAGCTCAGGCGTGGCCCGCAGCGAGAAGGGGACGCCCTTGCCGGTGGCGGCGCGCACCAGTTCGTACAGCGGGCCGAGCCGACGATAGCCGCGCCGGATCTGCCGGCGGTCGCGCAGATACTGGCCGGCGTGCGGCAGCACGAACCCCGTCGCGATCAGGACGGCGGCGGCGCCGGCGGCGGCCGGGGCCAGTTCGGTGGAGAGCGGGTCCAGGTCGTGGCCCGTCCAGCGGGCGACGACGGCCGTGCCCTTCGCCGCGTCGAACACCAGGTTGGCGGCATAGCCGACGGCCAGCGACTTGAGGCCCCGGCGCAGCCACACGTCGAGTCCGGCGGTGTGGACCCAGTCGCGGATCAGCCGGTACGTCAGGACACAGGACGCGGTGTGCGCGAGCAGGTAGATCACGATCAGCTCGCGCATGTAGGGCGTACGGGCGTAGTACGTGTCCAGGTCCCGCCGGCGCTCCACGGACGCGTCCGCGAGCCCGAACAGGGCCCACAGCACGACGATGACGCCCGCGTGGCCGACCGCGACCCATCGCATCGTGCACCGCGCCCTGGCCGATCTCTCCGACTCTCCGGCGTAGCCGCCGCGCCACGCGATCATCAGCAGCAGACTCGCGCCGCAGAACGCGACGAGGAAGCTGTACACCAGCGGCGCCGCGAAGTTGGGCACGCCGGTGACCCGGTTGGTCCAGGCGATGACCGGCGGCGCCGCGAAGACGAAGATGCCGCAGGCAATCAGCAGCAGCCCGCCGACCGCGCGCCGCAGCGGGTCGCGCCACAGCCTGACGATGCTGGGCAGCTTGAACACCAGCGCGGCGGTCAGCACCGCGATCGGTGTCCCGAACACGAGGACGGGGTACGGCTCGCCCAGGAAGCCGGAGAGGTTCATCGCCGCGCGTTTCCGCTTCCCCGGCCGCGATATCCGAGGGATGCCTGCACAGCGCTGCTGCCCGAACTCGCCGTACGGCCGCCCTCCAGGCCCTCCACCCACGGCCGGAAGACGGTGGCGAGGCGATGGCCGAACTCCTCGGCGTCGGCCTCCTCGATCTCGCGGGAGCCGTTGCGGGCGGCGACGGCGAGCGCCCGGTCCTGCCCCCACTGTTCGTCGGCGAGAACCCGGGCGGCGGTCGCGCCGACGCTGTGGTGGTGACAGTGCCCGGCATGCAGATGCCACAACTCATGGCCCAGGATGACGAGTTGCTGCACGGCCTCGGCGCGCTCCTCGACGATCACCAGGTCGAAGTCGTGGAACTCCACCCACAGACCGGTGACTTCGATCTCGTCGGGGAAGCGCTCGAAACGCAGCTCGACGCGCCGCCCGCGCCGCTCGCTCATCTCCTCGCACAGTGCCCGGCACAACTCCCCTACGCCGGAAGGGCCGTTGTCCTGCTCCCGCTTTCGCAGTGCTGCGGTGAGCGCGCCGGTCAGGTCACGCATCGCGCCCCGGGTCCGGAACCGGTGCGCGGCCCGGGCGGGCAGCAGAGCCGCCAGCACACCCCTCGTCGCCGCCCTCGTCCCCCGCCTCGACGTCATCGCTCTGTCTCCTCGCCCGTCTCCTCGCCGCCGCTCAGCAGCCCTTCGAGCATCACCGCGAGCGCCTCCTGCTTGCGCGGGGTCAGCTGCCGGCCGCGCAGGGCCAGCGTGACGACGCCGTGCCGGGTCGCGAACCGGACCAGCGGGCCCTCCTCGTCGCCGCCGAGTTCCTCCAGCAGCCGGTGGAGTTCACGGTTCAGGACGATGGGGGCGGGGTCGGTGAAGAAGCCGGTGCCCTGCTCGACGCCGAAGTACGCGGCGAGCGCGGTGAGATCAGGCACGTTCGGCATCTTCTTGCCCAGGAGCAGCTGACGGGCCCACTCGGGGCTGATCGACAGCGCGTCCGCGACCTCCTTGCAGACCTCGGCGCGCTTGCGGCCGCTCGCCGCGAGCCGCGTCTCGTGGAGGGTGCGCACCCGGCGCCGGATACGGCCCTCGATGTCGTCGGCCGACGGCTGCGCGCTCCCGGCCAGCAGCGCCTGGATCTCGCCCTCGGTGAGAGCGGTACGGGCCGACAGACCTCGTACGTCCAGCACATCGGCGCGATCGAGACGGGCCTCGGCGATGCGCTCTTCAAGACGCGCGAGGGTGTTCGAGAGGGGCTCCGAAAGGTTCTCACTCACGGGCCGACCCTACGTGCCCCGACCCCTCCGCACCAGGAAAATCCAACGATCGTTGGAGTCGGCGGAACGATCGTTGGACGTAGACGCCATTGACGTGCGGACACCAGGAAAATTACGGTTTTGTTCGAAGTTGCGAGCGGATGCCGATATACCGAACGCCGCACGTCGAACACGAGAGGAACCCATGTCCCGCACCGCCAGCTTCACCCTCGACCCCGCTTTCAAGGTCGGCGAGGTCAACCCCCGGCTCTTCGGTTCCTTCGTCGAACACCTCGGCCGCTGTGTCTACACCGGCATCCACGAACCGGACCACCCCGCCGCCGACGAGGCGGGCCTGCGCACCGACGTCCTGGACCTGGTCCGGGAACTGGGCGTCACCGCGATCCGCTACCCCGGCGGCAACTTCGTCTCCGGCTACAAGTGGGAGGACTCGGTCGGCCCGGTCGAGGACCGCCCCCGCCGCCTCGACCTCGCCTGGCGCTCCACCGAGACGAACCGCTTCGGCCTCTCCGAGTACATCGACTTCCTGAGGAAGATCGGCCCCCAGGCCGAGCCGATGATGGCCCTCAACCTCGGCACCCGTGGCGTCGCCGAGGCCATCGAACTCCAGGAGTACGCCAACCACCCCGCCGGCACGGCCCTGTCGGACCTCCGTGCCGCCCACGGCGACAAGGACCCCTTCGGCATCAAGGTCTGGTGCCTGGGCAACGAGATGGACGGCCCCTGGCAGACCGGCCACAAGACGGCGACGGAGTACGGCCGTGTCGCCGCCGAGACGGCCCGCGCGATGCGCCAGATCGACCCGGGCGTCGAACTCGTAGCCTGCGGCTCCTCCAGCCAGTCCATGCCGACGTTCGCCGAGTGGGAGGCGACGGTCCTGGCGGAGACGTACGACCTCGTCGACTACATCTCCCTGCACGCCTACTACCAGCCCGAGGACGGCGACGTCGACTCCTTCCTGGCCTCCGCCGTCGACATGGAGTCCTTCATCGAGAACGTGGTCGCCACCGCCGACCACGTGGGCGCGAAGCTCAAGTCCAAGAAGAAGATCAACCTCTCCTTCGACGAGTGGAACGTCTGGTACCTCTCGAAGTGGCACGAGATCGAGAACTCCGGCGCGCGGGACTGGGAGGAGGCCCCCCGCCTCCTGGAGGACAACTACAGCGTCATGGACGCGGTCGTCTTCGGCTCGCTCCTGATCGCCCTGCTCCGGCACGCGGACCGCGTCACCGTCGCCTGTCTCGCCCAGCTCGTCAACGTCATCGCGCCGATCATGACCGAGCCGGGCGGCCCGGCCTGGCGCCAGACGACGTTCTTCCCGTTCGCGCAGGCCAGCAAGTACGGGCGCGGCGAGGTCCTGGACGTACGGGTGGACTCGCCGACGTACGAGACGAAGAAGTACGGCGAGACGGACCTGCTGCACGCCACCGCCGTACGCGCCGCCGACGGCACGGTCACCGTCTTCGCCGTCAACCGCGACCGCACACAGCCGCTGCCTCTCGAAGTCGCCCTGAACGGCCTGGAGTTGACGTCCGTCGTCGAGCACAGCGCGATCGCCGACGCCGACCCGGACGCCCGCAACACCCTGGACGACCCCGAGCGAGTCACCCCGCACCAGGCCACCGGCACCACCCTCCAGGACGGCACACTGACCGCCGTACTGGAGCCGCTGTCGTGGAACGTGATCCGACTGGCCTAGCCCGTACGGCAGTTCAAAGGCCGGGGGAGGGAACCACCGTCACCGGAACTCCCCCGGCCGCACTCCCCAGCAGCGTCAGCTGAACCTGCTCCGGCCCCGACACCGTCGTCCCGTCCGAAAGGACCGCCAGGGCAAGGGTGTTGGTGCCCCGGGTGCGCAGGATGCCGTTCGGGAGGGCGAAGGTGTGCTGGGGGCCGACGTCGTTGATGTACTGGCCCATGTTCCAGCCGTTCAGGAAGATCTGGACGCGGTACGCACGCGCCGGATCGTCGGTCAGCTCCAGCCCGATCGACGCGTCGACCCCCGGATCGACGGCGAGCCGGAACCCCGTCCGGTACCAGGTCACCCCCTGCCGTCGTCCGTCGGCACGTGGCAGGTCGACCACATCCCAGCCCTCGTCCGCGTACCCCGGCAGATGCCACCCTTCCCGTTCTCCGTACAGCCCACCGGTGTTGAGCGGCCCGCGCACCGGATCGGCAGCGGCCTCGCCCTGCAACCGCCACTTCAGGGCGGGAGAGGCACCGGTGAAGTTCACGGCCGTCAGTCCACGCGCGACCTTGTGCGTGTCCAGCGCCTTGCCGTCCATGTCGTGCTGCATCCGCCGCACCAGCACGGACAGCACATGCCGACCGCGCGTACGCGCCTTCTCGGGTACGTCGAAGGTGGCCGTGGCCGCCCAACTCCCCTTCCGCACGGTCTTCTTGTCCGGCACCGGCATCCGGTGCGCCCCCAGCGGCACCCCGTCCAGCCACGCCATCAGCAGCCCCTGTGTCCCCGTGCTGTAGGCGAGGGACACGGACTCCGCCCCCGTGGCGTCGCTGAAGGAGCCCCGGTACCAGACGTCCCCGTAGTGGAAGCCGTAGTCGTCGGCGAACAGCACGGGCTGCCCGTCGGGTACGGCGGTCGTACTGAACGTCGAAGTCCGGTCGGCGACCGTCCACTTGGAGTCGTCGAAACCTGGCGCGGACTCGGGATTCTCCGTACGCCGACGCCAGCCGCCCAGCGCGGGCAGCACGACCTCCGGGACCCCCGCCAACGACTCCTCGGTCATCAGATTTCCGGAATCGATGGGCGAGATCGTCAACTTCCGCTGGTTCCAAACCACTTCACGGATCCCGCGCGGCGCCCACACCTCCAGCTCGGTGATATCGACGGTGTCCCCGGTCAACCGCACGACACCGTCCCGCAGCTCGACGGTCCGCAGCAGCGAGGGCCCGTACACCAGCACTGCCCCCGACGGGGTCTCACGCGGCCACAGCCGTACGGAGGTCTCGTCGTCGGCGAGGAGGAGCAGGAGGGGAGCCGAGACTCCGCCCCCTTCCAGCAACACCCGTGTCAGGCCGCCGAGTCGGGCGGTCACCCGCAGCACCCCGTCCGCGTATGAGAACTCCGCGGCCCCGGTCTGCACAGTCACCGT
Organism: Streptomyces sp. GQFP; assembly: GCF_021545335.1. Taxonomy (GTDB): domain Bacteria; phylum Actinomycetota; class Actinomycetes; order Streptomycetales; family Streptomycetaceae; genus Streptomyces. The sequence continues at coordinate 7,862,085 of NZ_CP089312.1, forward strand.
CGGCTCGCTCGCGCACTCCACCGCCGTCACTGTCGTCTCGCCCGAGCGGCCCGTCAGTACGGCGATGTCCTGGCGCCCGGCGGTCAGCCACAGCATCGGCTGGGCGTTGGAGTACGCCAACTTCCGGCGCCCCAGGGCGATTCCGGCGGCCAGGAGACGGGCGTCCGAGGCGGGGACGGTGACCGGCAGGGAGGTCCCGGCGACCGGGAGCGTCGAGGTGACCGGCTCGGTCGAGTCGTTGCGCAGGACGTATACGTGGGCGTGGGTGTCCGGGTTGGTCAGGTGGTAGACCTTGAGCCGCTTGTCGGCCGCGGGGATCTGCCGGGCGGCCCGGTCGAGCTTGGCCAACTCCGGTACGGACCGCACCAGATGGCCGAACTGGTGCATCGGCACGACCTTCGGGGTCGCCTGGCGCCCCTCGTCGAAGGCGGCGCCGTAGTCGTACGACGTGTACACCTGCGGGGCGGGCAGCCAGCCCCAGCTCGTGCCGCCGAAGGTCATGTAGACGTTGTGGACGGTGATGCCGTTGGCGAGGTTGGTGAGGTAGAAGCGCCGTTCGTAGGCCGCGTCCCGGGTCCGAGCCGAGCCCGCGTATCCCGCGCCGTCGAACTCGGCCCCGCCCCACGGATCGAACCAGCCGCCCCCGAACTCGGGGATGAACCCCGGGGTCCCGGGACTCGCCGTCGCCCCGCCCTTCTTGCCGCCGATACCGAAGTGCCCCCAGTCCGGCGGGAGTTCGTCCGGGTCCGGATAGCCGTCGAAGCCGTACAGCCAACGTCCGCGCTCGCCGCCGGTGTCGAAGGTGCCGGGGGCCCAGTAGCCGTTCCTGCCCAGGTCGTTGTGGAAGAGGGGGACGTCGACGCCGTCGGCGCGGACCTTGGCGTACAGGTGGGACATGTAGTCGATGCCGGCCCGCTGGGTGACGTACGAGCCGTACTCGTTCTCGATCTGGTAGAGCAGGACCGTGCCGTCGCCCTGGGTGTAGAGGTGGCGGGCGACGATCCTGTTGACCGCCGTCAGCCATTCGTCGACGTACCCGAGATAGGTGGGGTCGGAGGTGCGGGCCCGGCCCTTCGTCGCGGTCAGCCAGCCGGGGAAGCCGCCCGCGTCGACCTCGGCGTTGATGTACGGGCCGGGGCGCAGGATGACGTACATGCCGGTCTCGGCGGCCTGGCGCAGGAACAGGTCGAGGTCGCGGACGCCCGTGAAGTCGTACCGGCCGGGGGCGGGGGAGTGGTAGTTCCAGGCGACGTAGATGCTGACGGCGTTGTAGCCGTGCGCGCGCATCTTCTGGAGCACGTCCAGCCACAGGCTGGGGCTGGGCAGGCGGAAGGGGTGCAGCTCGCCCGACCACAGGACGAGCCGTCTGCCGTCGACGAGGAGGGAGTAGCGGTCGAAGCCGACGGTGTGCCGGCGGCCGTCCGCCGTGGGCGGGGCGGGCGGCGGGCCGGTGGGCGCCGTCTCCCCGGGGCCGCCCGGGACGCCGGAGCCCATGCCCGCGCTGGCCCCGAGAGAGAGGCCGAGGGCGGCGGTACCGGCGGCTGCGGTGAAGGTTCGTCTGCTCAGCACCAACGGGATCTCCTCGTACACGTGTCCGGTCATTGTCCACACCCCGCGACGGCCGACAATGACCGCATGAGGATCTCGGCGCGGGCGGACTACGCGGTGCGGGCGGTACTGGAGCTGGCCGTACGGCAGGACGAGGGTGCGGTGAAGGCGGAGACCGTCGCCGCCGCCCAGGCCATTCCGCACAAGTTCCTGGAGGGCATCCTCGGCGATCTGCGGCGCGGCGGGATCGTCGACTCCCGGCGCGGGGGCAACGGCGGCTACCGGCTGGCGCGGCCCGCCGACGCGATCACGGTCGCGGATGTCGTCCGGGCCGTCGACGGGCCCATCGTGTCGGTGCGCGGCGAACGCCCGACCGGCCTCGCCTACACCGGTCCCGCCGAACCCCTGCTGCCGCTGTGGGTCGCGCTGCGCGCCAACGTCCGCAAGGTGCTGGAGGGGGTGACCTTCGCCGATCTCGCGGCGGGGGAGCTGCCCGAACCGGTGCGGGGGCTCGCGGCGGAACCGGCGGCCTGGGAGAACCCGTAGCAGTAGAGCAGCGGTATCTGTAAATTTTCAGTCTTTCAGGGCCGTTTATCGTGCTCCATCGGAGCGCTCGTAAACCACCGTGACGGATTATGTTCCGGGTTGGTCGTTGACGCCCATCACTCTCCCGATACCTTGACCTCTGCATGTGCATGCAACAGGTGGGGTCTAGGTGAAGGGTGTGCATACGGGGATGAGATCGCTGAGATCGCGTCGAGGGTGGGGCATCGGGGCCGTAGTGGCCGCCGGAGTGTCCGGGGTTCTGATCGTGCAGGGTGTGAGCGGCGGCGGTGCGGACAGCGCGGCCGACGACGGCAAGCCGTCGTCCGGGCCGATCGCGAGCGAGGAGTACGCGGCGGCGCTGAAGGTCGCCGCCGACGGTGACTCGGCCACCCTGGCCAAGCGGGACACCAAGCCGTTCAGCATGCTCGGCGTCACCTGGTCCGACCCGTCGGCCACGATCGCGGGCAAGGTCGAGGTCCGTACGCGCGACGCGGGCACCGACACCTGGTCGTCCTGGCTGGAGCTGGGCACGGACAGCGGCCCCGGCGACGAGGGCGCGACCCGCGCCGGTACCGAGCCCGCGTGGGTCGGCGCGTCCGACGGCGTCGAGGTCCGCGTCGACGGCAAGGCGTCCGACGAACTGCCCGAGGGCCTGCGCGTCGACATGATCGACCCCGGCACCGGTTCGGTCTCGGACCTGGAGCCCGCTGCCTACGTGGCGGCGGAGAGCGCGACGCCGGACGCGACGACGACACCGGAGGTGACCGAATCCGCCTCGCCGACGGCGACGGACTCGGCGTCGGCCTCTGCTTCCGCCCCTGTCTCCGTCTCCCCGAGCGCCTCCGCGTCCGCCTCTTCGTCCGTGTCCCCGAGCGCCTCGACGTCCGCGTCGGCCTCGGTCACGCCCTCCGCCTCGGCGAGCACCGGCCCGACCGCCCCGACGTCCACCGCCGCCAAGCCGCCGATCACCTCACGGGCGGGCTGGGGCGCCGACGAGTCGCTGAGCCCCGAGGCACCGGACTACCTGGCCAACGGGATCAAGGCGGTGGTCGTCCACCACAGCGCCGGGACGAACAACTACACGTGCGCCGAGTCCGCGGCGATCATCCGGGGCATCTACACGTACCACGTGAAGACGAACGGCTGGAAGGACATCGGCTACAACTTCCTGGTCGACAAGTGCGGCACGATCTTCGAGGGCCGCAAGGGCGGGGCCGACAAGGCCGTTCTGGGCGCGCACGCCTACGGCTTCAACACCCAGACCACCGGTGTCTCCGTCCTCGGTGACTACAACCTGGTCGCCCCGCCGACGGCCGTGCTGACCTCCGTCGCCCGCGTCGCCGCCTGGAAGCTCGGCCAGTACGGCGTCAGCCCGACCGCCACCACCACGCTCACCGCGGGCGCCGCCGGCAACAACTACTACGGCACCAAGAAGACGTGGAGCACGGGCGCCCAGCTCAGCTTCCCGACCATCCACGGCCACGGCGACGGCTACGCCACCGAGTGCCCGGGCTCCCAGCTCTACGCCAAGCTGGCCACCATCCGCACCTACGCGGCGGGCCCGGTCTCCGGTCTCGCGCTCAAGTCGGTGACGGGAGCGGGTACTTCGGGTTCGCGGACGTACACCAAGTCGGCCATAACGGTTGGCTGGTCGGCGACCACGCCCGCCGCGCTGATCAGCAAGTACGAGGTGCTGGTCGACGGCAAGGCCGCCGCCACCACGGCCGGTACGGCGACCTCGGCGAAGGTGAACCTGGCGCTCGGCACGCACGCCGTGTCCGTACGGGCCACGCACGTCTCCGGCAAGACGACGACCACCACGGCCGCGACCGTCGTCGCCGAGACGACCGTGCCCACCTTCACCACCGCGCCGAACCTCGCCCTGCGCACCGGCACGGTGAGCACGACGGCCGTTCCGGTCACCCTTAAGTGGAAGGCCACGGACACCGCCGCCCTGAAGGAGGTGCGCCTGACGGCCCCGGTCGCCAAGACGTACGGCCCGACGGTCACCAGCGCCGCCCTGACCTCCAAGTCCGGCTCGGCCACGACCTGGTCGATGACCGCGTACGACCAGGCGGGCAACACCAGGGCCGCCTCGGTCGCCGGTACGCCGGTGATCCTCCAGGAGAGCTCGGCGACCCGCACCGGCACCTGGACGACGAAGTCGTCGACCAGCTACCTGGGCGGCAAGTCGTACACCAGCTCCACGAAGAACTCCTCGCTGACCTGGACGTTCACCGGCCGCTCGGCCGCCCTCGCGGTGTCCCGGGCCTCGACGTCCGGCCAGATCAACGTCTTCGTGGACGGGGTCAAGGCCGCGACGGTCGACCTGAAGTCGTCGACGACGAAGTACCGCGACGCGATCTGGACGAAGAGCTGGAGCGCGAGCGCCAAGCACACGGTCAAGATCGTGGTGGTCGGCACGACCGGCCGCCCGGCGGTCACGACGGACGGTCTGGTCTACCTGAAGTAGTCGGGCTGGAGTAGTCGGGTTCGCCGACTCCCGTAGGTGAACAACCTGAGTGCCGTCCTCATACGGCGCTCAGGTTGTTCCCATTTCCGGGGCCTAGGGTCGCGCCCCATGCGCACGCTGATACTCCTCGCCCTCGCCGGCCTCGGTGCCCAGCTCGTCGACGGCAGCCTCGGGATGGCCTACGGCGTGACGTCGACGACCCTGCTCCTCGCCATGGGCACCAACCCGGCCGCCGCCTCCGCGACCGTCCACCTCGCCGAGATCGGTACGACGCTGATGTCGGGCGCCTCCCACTGGCGCTTCGGGAACGTGGACTGGAAGGTCGTCGTGCGGATCGGGGTGCCGGGGGCGGTCGGCTCGTTCCTCGGGGCGACGGTCCTGTCGAACCTCTCCACGGAACTCGCCGAGCCGCTGATGTCCGTGATCCTGCTGGGTCTCGGGGTGTACGTCCTGTCCCGGTTCACGCTGCGCGGGCTGCCCAAGGGGCAACTCGGCAAGCCGTTGCGGAAACGGTTCCTGACGCCGCTCGGGCTGGTCGCCGGGTTCCTGGACGCCACGGGTGGTGGCGGCTGGGGTCCGGTGGGGACGCCCGCGCTGCTGGCCGGGGGCCGGATGGAGCCGCGGAAGGTGATCGGCTCCATCGACACCAGCGAGTTCCTGGTCGCGGTCGCCGCCAGCCTCGGCTTTCTGCTCTCGCTCGGCTCGCAGGGCCTGGACTGGCAGTGGGTGGCCGCGTTCCTGCTGGGCGGGTTGGTCGCGGCGCCGATCGCGGCCTGGCTGGTCCGGCTCGTCCCGCCGAGGGTGCTGGGCTCGGCGGTGGGCGGGGTCATCGTGGTCACCAACGTCCGTACGCTGCTGAGGAGCGACTGGGTGGAGGTGTCGGGCCTGGTCAGCACCCTCGTATACGTACTGCTGTACGGGCTGTGGGCCGCCGCCCTGGCGTACTCGATCCGGGCGCACCGCAGGGACGGGAGTGCGGGGCGGGGAGAGCACGCCGAGGAGCGGCGGCCGGTCGTGGCCCAGTAGATCCGTTACGGTCTCGGACCTCCTGGCGGGCCTGGCGTCAGCTGGAGCTGTCGACACCCACGGTGAGGGTGGCCGTGTAGCCGTCGGAGACGCTGGAGCCGAGTGCGGTGAGCGTCAGCAGGCCGGAGGCGGCGCCACCGTCGTCGTAGATGCTGTCGTTGGAGAGGGTGGTCTCCGAGGTGGTGTTCTCCGAGTACGGGGAGGTCGCCTGGATCTCCGCGTTGATGTCCTCGTCGAAGAACAGCTGGCCGGTGTGGATGACCTCGCCGCCGGTGTACGAGGTGTCGGTGAGCGTGACGTCGGTGTGGACCCGCAGGTGGACGTGCGTGGCGCGGGAGACGTAGTGGCCGGGCCAGATCGAGATCATGCTGGCCTCGCCGTTGGCGTCGGTGAGCACGCCGCCGCGCAGGAAGGTGCCGTTGTCCTCCTCCTCGTGGCCGTTGCCGCCGACGAAGCCGGAGTACTCGCCGAGGTGGTCGCAGTGCCAGATCTCGACGAGGGCGCCCTCCAGCGGGGCGCAGTCGTTGGCGACGTCGACGACGGTGAAGGTGTACTGGACCTCGAAGCCCTCCTTTTCCTCGCGGATGTCCTCACGGACGAGGGCGCCGTCGAGGGAGTAAGGGCCTTCGGTGACCTCGGCGTTGAGGACGCAGACGGCGCTCGTGGTGGCCGAGGAACTGGCCTCGGAGGTGGTGGAGGAGGTCTCGGACTCCGTCGCCGTGGTGGTCGGGCTGGCGGAGGCGAAGCCGGCCACCGCGAGTCCGCCGACGACCGCAGCGGTGCCGCCGCCGATCAGGACGCGGCGCCGCTGGACGGTCTTGTCGATCCGGTGTTTGCCTGCGGAGGGGTTCTTGTTCTCTGTCATGTTCCGGAAACTTAGGGGCGTACTTGAGGTTTTCCTTAAATCGGGGCTATGAAAGCCCTGGGGACCTACCTCTCAACTCCGTTGGTTTGGGGCAGAGTTGGGGCACACTCCGCGTGGCGTCACGATGGCTGCGGGTTACATCGACGGACGGAACAGGCCGAGGTGTGAACGGGGTTGGCCGGGGATCGACCTGGCTGGTGTCTGTCGCGACACCTATGCTGCGACCGCCCCGCCTTCACAGACTCTTCACTGCTCAATCACAGGTCGGGTCGGGCGTGTGTCTGCATTTGGCATGCGCATGACCACGTGAAGGCTGTGTGCGTGATTCTCACCCCCCACCGCAACAGCACGACGAAAGGGAGAAACATGGCTGCTGGCCTGCTAGTGGGCGGCGCGATAGCCGCTCTGCTCGCCGCTGCGGTACCCGCGCAGGGCGCCGACTCGTTCGATGACCCGCCCCCGGACAAGATCGTCATCAGGGTTGCCACGGTGAACGGCTCCGGCTGTCCCGCGGGTACGGCCGCGGTGGCCGTCTCCGGCGACAACACCGCGTTCACCGTCACCTACAGCGACTACCTCGCCCAGGCGGGCGGCAACTCCGACCCGACGGCGTTCCGCAAGAACTGCCAGCTCAGCCTGCTGGTGCACGTCCCGGCGGGCTTCACGTACGCCATCGCCAGCGCCGACTACCGGGGCTTCGCGTCCCTCCAGCAGGGCGCGAGCGCCATCCAGCGGGCCTCGTACTACTTCCAGGGCTCGTCGAGCACGGCGTTCCGCAACCATTCGTACAACGGCCCGTACAACGACAGCTGGCAGGCCACCGACACCACCGAGTGGGCCCAACTGGTCTGGGCTCCCTGTGGAGTTCAGCGCAACTTCAACATCAACACGGAGCTTCGGGTGAACGTCGGCACGTCGACGGGCACCAGCTTCATGGCGATGGACTCGACGGACGGCGAGATCGACACGATCTACCACTTGGCCTGGCAGCAGTGCCCGGCGAAGTAAGGGTCTGAGTACCAGGCGGGGTGTGGACATCACGGTCGTGTCCACACCCCGCTGTCGTGAGGTGTTACGCCGATACTGCCGGCGTCAGCTGCTTTCGACGCCCACGGTCAGCGTCCCCGCGTACCCCGCCGAGGTCGAACTCCCCAGCGCGGTAAGGGTGAGGAGACCGGAGGCGGCGCCTCCCTCGTCGTAGATCGAGTCCTGGGCGAGGGTGGTGCGGGTGACCGTGTTGGCCGCGTAGGTCGCGAGCGCCGCCACCCTTGTCGTGATCGTCTCGTCGAAGAACAGCTGGCCGGTGTGGAGTTCCTGGCCGCCCGTGAACGAGCCGTCGGACGTGAGCGTGACGTTCGTGTGCACCTTGAGGTGGATGTGGACGCAGCGGCCCCGGTACCAACCCGGGTACACGCTGGTGATGTTGGCGACGCCGCTGGAGTTCGTCAGCACCCCGCCGCGCAGGAAGGTGCCGTTGTCCGGTTCGCTGTGGCCGTTGTTGCCGACGAAGCCGGAATACTCACCGAGGGCGTCGCAGTGCCAGATCTCCACGAGCGCGTTGCTGAGGGGTGCGCAGGTGTCGTCGTCGACGACGGTGAGGGTGAGCTCGAGCGGGATGCCGGTCTTGTCCTCGCTGATGTCGGCGCGGACGTACTGGCCGTCGAGGTAGTAGGGGCCTTCGGTCATCTCCTTCGTGAGGGTGCAGACGGCCGCGGCGGCGACCGGAACGGCGGTGTCCGCGGTGGGGGTGGACGTTTCGGGCACGGTGGAGGCCACGGCCAGGGTGGCGGCGGTGGCACCGGTCGCGATCAGTACGGTGCGGCGCCTGATCGCAGTGGGGGGCGTTTCCGAAATCTCTGTCATGGACACGGCAATCTAGTGGTGGTTGCTGTCGATGAGCTGTCGAAAGGCTGGGAATTCGGCAAAGTGACGGGACGTCAAGTCACTTGTGAGACAGGGGGTTTGTGAGGGCTGGAAGGTTCTGTCGCCCCTACCACCGGGTCGGCAGCGGTCGGCCCATGAACGCGTCCAGAAGGACCCGGCCGCCCATCGGCCGGTCGAGCTGCACGGTCATCTTCTCGCCGCGCCGGTCGGCGGTGCAGATCTCGCCCGTCGTGTTGCCCCCGAGGACCGTCGCCGACAGCACCACGCTGCCGTCCGTCTCCAGGACGTCCACGGCGGGGCCGTCGTCGCAGGACCCGTGGTGCGCCACGACGGTGACGGAACGGCCGTCCTCGGACACCTCGATCAGCCGGCCCAGCTCCTGGAGTCCGTCACGCGTCGACCGGCCGCCCGCGGCCTTCCCGATCGGAGGCTTCGGCAGCTTCGACGGTTTGAAGGCGACCCGCTTGAGCGGCTCGTCGTACCCCTTCAGCGTGAAGAACCAGGCCGGCACGGTCGCCGGGCCACGGCTCGTCACCATCGTCATCTCACCCAACTTCGCGCCGGTGACCGTGAGTTGAGGATCCGTGGGGCTGTCGACGCGGTCCAGGGCGGTGTACGTCTCCCGCGCGTCCAGCAGGGGCAGGGTGAGCGATTCTCCGTCCGCCCACTTCACCTGCCCCTTCTCGGGCGCGGTGTCGGGGAGTTCGCCGCGCAGGAGGTAGTTCTCCAGCATGTGGGCGACCCGGTCGTCCTCGCTGTGGAAGCCGTCGTCGGGCGGCTGCGGGGCCGTGTCGCCCATGGGGTAGAAGCCCTCGCGCCACGCCTTGGCGGCCTCGGAACCGTCCCAGGCGTCGGCGACCTGCTGGGCGCGGCCACCGTGGGGCGCGGGACTGCTGGTTTTGGCGCTGGGCTTCGAGCTGGTGCTGTTCTCCGCCTTGTCGCTGCCGCAGGCGGCCAGGGACAGGGTGAGGGTGAGGGTGAGCAGGAGTTGGGCGCTGGTGCGGGTGGTGTGCGTACGCATGGGTTCCCCCGGATCCGACGCTGATGCTGTCGTGACTGTGACGCCTCGGACCCGGTATGCGTTCGTTTCTACGGTCTTCCGAGAGTCACCTGGGCGGAGTACACGGGTTCGGTCTCCGCGCCAGGGGTCGACTCGTCGAAGCACTCGATCAGCAACTCGCCCCGCAGGTCGTCCAGTTCGCTCCGGGCCTCCGCGAGGAAGGCGGTGGCCCATGCCTCCAGGGACGAGTCCCGCAACGCCACGTTCGAGACTTGGCTGAACTCCGGTCCGCCCAGCCCCTGCCAGCCGGCCCACTGCTCGTCGTCGAGACGGACGCGCACGCGGTACCAGTAGGACTGCCAGTAGGGCTTCTTCATCAGCCCTTGACGGCGTACGCGACGAAGTCGGCCCAGGGGGTGGGGGAGAGGGCGAGTTGGGGACCGGCCTTGTCCTTGGAGTCGCGTATGTGGACGGTACCGGGACAGGCGGCGACTTCGACGCAGTCGTCGCCGGAGGCGCTGCTGTACGTGGACTTGCGCCAGGAGAGGGCGACTTCGACGCAGTCGCCGGAAGCACTGCTGCTGTAGCTCGACTTGAACCAGGCCAGTTCGCCGCTCATAGTTCCCCTCGCATCCGTTCCAGCAGGCTCACGGAGTCCTGGAAGGTGAGAGCCTGTGAACGCATCCTGGCATATCGCCTCTGGAGAACGCTGACCACTTTCGGGTCGGAGATCAACTGGCCGCTTTCCTGCCCTTCGCTGTAGGCGTACCACCTGTTCTCGGGGGTCTCCAACAGGCGGATCGGACCCTGCAGTCCAGAGTGTGACTCCTGCACCAGCGGCATGATCTGGACCTCGATGTTCCGCAGTTGGGAGAGATCCAGTACGTGGTCGATGAGTTCCCGGGTGACGTCCACCCCGCCTGTGCGCCGGAGGAACACGTGCTCCTCCAGGATGAAGCTGAAGGCCGTGTTCGGGCGCTCCGTGAGGAGTTGCTGGCGCTTGATCCGAGCATCCCACCGTTCCTCGATTTCCGCGTCGTCCAACGGCGGCAACTGATCGGCGGACAAGGCCAGCACGTACGCCTTCGTCTGCAGCAGCCCTGGCACCATGCGGCAGTCGTAGGTGCACAGGGAGATCGCCTTGGCCTCCAACAGCGCCCACCGCCGGAACCACGCAGCCAGCCCTGGCTGCCGGTTCAGATGCTCTGCCGCCTTCCTCAGGGCGCCCGTGTTGCCCAGGGCCACGTCCGCCCGGTCCACGAACACCGGATCCGGCATCCTCCTCCCCAACTCCACGGAGGCCACCGTGTGTTCGGAGAACTGCACCGCCTGTGCCAGCTCCTTCCTGGTCATCCCCATGTGTTCGCGCAGGGCCTGGACCACGGCCCCGAACGTCCGCAGACTGTCCGAGGACTCCGGCTCGCCACCCGTCGTCCCCCACGCACCTTCACCCATCGTCGGCCACCTCTCGCGCACTCGCCCCGCTGCACACACCCGATCCGTCCATGGTCACGCCCGGTGATGAGTACTGTCCAGTCCGTAACCGCGTACGCCGCCCCGGCGTACACGGCTCCGGCCTGGTGAAGTGCTGCTCCCGCCCGGCACATTGGGCTCATGAGCGCACCTTCAGCCCCTCAACACCCGGTTACCGTACGTATGTTCAGGCAACGGCTGAGCGCCACTCCGCGCGGCGCCCGTCTCGCCCGGCGCCTCGCCGTGGGCCAGCTGAACGCCTGGCGCATCCCGTACGGCTCGGACGTCTCCGAGGCCGTCGCGCTGATCGTCGCCGAGCTGGCAGCGAACGCGGTGACCCACGGACGCGTCCCCGGACGGGACTTCGAGCTGCGGCTCGGTCTCATGACGGGCAGCGTCCGCGTCGAGGTCACCGACACCCGCAGCGGGCCACGCCCGCCGGGCCCGATGGACGTACGGCCTCCGTCGCCGCTGGCGGAGTCGGGGCGCGGACTCCTCGTCGTGGACGCGGTGGCGGACCGGTGGGAGGTGCTCGACCGGGAGCCGCCGGGGAAGACGGTACGGGCCGAGGTGGATGTACCGGGGTGGGGGTCGCTGGTGAGGCGGCAGGGGCTGAGGTAGTTCCCGCCAGGCATAAAGACGCAAAACGATATCGCCTGTGTCGGATATGCGGTACCATTTTCTGTGGAACGCCTCTGCGGAAGGACCGGAGATCCATGGCCCGAACAGTCATCGACCTGGACGAAGAGATGGTTGCCGAGGCCATGCGCATCTTCGGCACCAAGACCAAGGCGAAGGCCGTGCGCCTGGCCATGGAGGATGCCGTCAAGCGCCACCTGCGTCAGGAGTTCTTCGACGCCATGGACTCCGGCGAACTCGACTTCAGCGAGATCATCGAGACCACCGGCCCTCGCAACGCCGATGGCTCCCTCAAGCGCACCGGTGGCCAGGCCGCCTGATGCAGGACCGCTATCTCATCGACAAGTCCGCCCTCGCGCGATGGTCGAAACCGCAGGTCAAAGAGGTACTCAAACCGCTGCACGAGCGCTACCTGCTCGCCGTGTGCCACCCCACCGAATACGAGATGGTGCACTCCGCCCGCACCACCGCAGAGGCCACCCGCATCAGCACCTGGCTCCACGCCTTCGACTACCTCACCTGCGACGAGGACACTTTCACCCGGGCCCTGGAGACTCAGCGCCACGCTCTCAACGCAGGTTTTCACCGGGCTCTGTCCCTCCCTGATCTGCTCATCGCCGCCACCGCGGAACTGCACCGGCTGACCGTCCTCCACTACGACGGCGACTTCGACATGATCGGCAGCCTCACCGGACAGCCGACCCAATGGGTGGTTCCCCCGGGCGCCGCCGACAACTGACTTGGGGCCGGCTTCAGGTTTCCCTCAGCTTCGCCTTCCACCGTGGCCCCATGTCAGCACACCGCCCCCGCACCCCCGAAACCGAGCGCAGCCGCCGCTGGTTCATGAACAAGGCGCTGCTCACCGGTGGAGTCGCCGCCCTGGCGACCATGACCGGCTGCTCCTCCGGCTCCTCCGGCTCCTCCGGCTCCGCGAGTACGAGTGCCTCCTCCTCGTACGGCGGCCCCCCGAACGGCATGCCCTCCGGCGGGCCCGGAAGCGGCGGCGGGGGAGGGATGGGGCCCGGAGCCAGTGAGGTCAAGTACGCCGACTTCACCGGTGTCACCACCGACGGGAAGGTCGTCGACGACCTCTACTCCTACCGCGTTCACAGCCCCGTCGTCCTCATCGAGTACGACGCCCAGTCGCCCCTCGCCTACGGCAACAAGTCCTCAACCGGAGGCACTGGCGGCGGCATGGGCGGTCCCGGCGGCACGCCCACCCAGCAGCACATCCACACCATCATCCGCACCCCCAACGGCGGCGACTACGGCGTCGATCTGCTCAAGCTCCATCTGGAGAACGACCACTGACGGATCGTCAGCCGTCAGTCAGTTGTCCGACTCCTGGTTCGGCCTGCACAGCAGCGGCTTGTCCAGTTCCGCGCACGGGCGGTGGCCGGACGAGCGGAGGATGTCCTTGCCGACCTCGTTGGAGAGGTAGCGCAGGAAGCCCGCGGCCACGGAGTCCGCGGGCGGCTCCCCGTAGGTGTACGCGATCTCGGTCTGCCAGTACGGGTACGCGCCCTCGTCGGCGCCCTCCAGCGTGGCCGGGTAGCCGTCGATGCGGACCTGCTGGACGTCGTCGCGGGTCGCGGCGGCGCCGACGTCGCTGTGCCCGAGGGCGCCGGTGGTCGTGGCCACGGTGTCGAGGAGGGTGTCGGTGTCGCCGACCTCGCAGCGTCCCGGGCGGTCGTCGGCCAGGGACGTGCAGTCGTTCGCCGTCACCGCCAACAGCGGCTTGTCGTCCAGGACTCGCTGCTCCAGGGTGGTGCGGGTGCCCGATCCCGGGTTGCGGCTCACCAGGTGGATCGGCACGTCGTTGCCCTTCACCTGCCGCCAGTTGGTGATCCGGCCGGCGTAGATCTCCCTGACCTGGGTCAGGGAAAGGTCCTGGACGCCGGTGTCCTTGTTGACGACGAGGGTGAACAGGGAGAGGGCCACCGGCCTCGGGAGGAGTTGCGGGCGGCCGTCGCTCTTGGGGCCGTCGCTGAACGCCAGCCGGTCACCGAGGCCCTTGCTGTCCTTCAGGTCGGCCTTACCGCCCGCCGCCGCAAGGGAGTTGAGGCCCGCCACGCTCCCCTTGAAGGTGTCCGCGGTGATCGGGATACGGGCGTCCGGGCAAGTCTTCTCGTACTGCTTGGCCGCCTCCCGCAGCACCGGCGCGAACGCAGTGGACCCGGACAGGGTGAGCGTTCCCTTGGTGCAGTCCAGGGGCGGCGGCTCGACCTCGTCCCGGGAGAACGTGAACAATGACTGCACGGCGCTCACCAGCACCAGGACCACGAGCAGCATCCTGACCGGCTTCGAGGCGAACGGGTAGTACTCGGTCCGTCTGATCGAGCCTCCCCGCACACCGCCCACGATGCTCGCGCTCACCGTGGGTTCCGGGAACGGTCTGGCCGTCGCGCCGTCCTTGCGCTCCAGGACCGCGAGCACCTTGTAGTGGTCGCCGCGGTTGAGCTTCACCTTGGGCAGTACGAAGCCGGTGTCGGTGATCCCGAGTCCCGGAACCTCGGTCGCGACGGCCTGGCCCTCGATGACCGGCGGGGTGAAGAAGGGGCGCAGTTCCTCGCGGCTGAGCTCGGTCACGACCATGCCCCGGACACGGCGGCCCTCGCATTCGACCTTGACGCCCACCTGACCCCATTCGGGCATCTGATAGTCGCTGTCCACGATCGGGGCCCAGCCGCTGTTCTCGACCCGGAGCAGGAGGAACGACGGTTCGCGCAGCGTTGTGCCGCCGCCCAGCATCTGCCGGAGCACTCCGGCGTGCCGTGAGGCGGCCGCGTTCGTCGCGGTCGTGTCCATCTGTACGCGGTAACCGAGCCGTTTGCGGCCGGCGAGCAGAAACTCCCACACGGCCGCCACGACCGGGACCGCCAGACCTACGACGGCGACGACGAACTCCCAGGGAAAGCCGTTCACGGCCCGCTCCTCAGTTGTGTGGAGAGGCCATGTTCATGGAGGAGAGCCGTGGGGTGTGAGGGATGCCGGGTTCTTACCGAGTCAATTCACCCTCACGTCATCTGAGCCACCGGAAGTTCACCGACAACGCCAACGTGCCGCCACCCGGGCCTGGGTGACGGCACGTCAGCTGCGCACGTGACGCGGGGTCAGCTCACCTGGCCCATGCCCGCCGCGTTCGGCCAGCTCTGGGCGGCGGGCCAGCCCGTCGCCGGGGCGGGGGCCAGGCCCGGTCCGGTCGTGCCGCGGACCTGGGCGGCCGTGAGGCCGTTGCGGGCCGGGACACCGGACGGGGTGGGCTGCTGGCCCATCGGCATCTGGGGCTGCTGCATCTGCGGCTGGGGGACCGGCTGCGGCTGCTGCTGCATGGGCTGCTGCATCTGCATGCCCCCGCCGTAGCTCTGCGCACCGCCGTAGCTCTGCGCGGCCATCGCGGCCGGCATCTGCTGCATGGCGGCGGGCATCGGCATGGCGGGCGCGGGGGACGGCATGCCGCTACCGAGGGCCTGAGCGGCAAGGCCGGGCATACCGCCCCCGTTGGTGGCACCGACGAGTCGGTCCACCGCCGCCGTGCCCGAGCTGTAGTTGGTCCCTGTACCCAGCTCGGGCACGGCGGCTCCCCTCCTGCTCCCGTAGAGCACCTGTTCCAGGCCGGACACCAGGCGACGCACATCCACCTGGGGGCGTACCACGAGGCGCAGGAAGCGGCTGGACGAGCCGATCTTGTTGCCGCACTCACGGACCAGGATGCGGTGCTCGGTGAGCAGCCGGTCGCGGACCACGGTGCCTTCGGCGCCGACGGGAAGGCGCACGAAGAGGAAGTTGCCCTGCGACGGGTAGACCGTCAGGCCGGGCAGGGAGGAGAGCTGGCTCGCCATGTCGAGGCGGTCACGGCGTACCTGCTGGAGGCTCTGCATGTACTCCTGGCCGTGCTCCTTGAGCATGAACACCACGTACTCGGCGAAGGCGTTGAGGTTCCACTTCGGCAGCATCGAACGGACGCGGCCCGCGAGCGACGGGTTGGCGACCATGTAGCCGAAGCGGATGCCGTGCAGACCGAAGTTCTTGCCGAGGCTGCGCAGGACGATCACGTTGGGGCGGATCATCGCCTCCTGCACGACGCTCGGTTCGGCCTCCGCGTCGGCGAACTCCAGGAACGACTCGTCGATGATGACGAGGTCGAGGTCGGCCATCGCGTCCATGAACTGCACGAGCGCGTGCTTGTGCAGGAAGCCGCCGTCGGGGTTGTTGGGGTTGCAGATGACGGCGACCCGGGTGCCGCGCGCCCGGATGAACTCGGCGTACTGGGCGAGGTCGAGGTTGAACCCGCTGGACTCCTGGAGCGGGAACATGTCGACCCGCTTGCCGGTCTCCATCGGCTGGTCGGTCCAGCGGCCGAAGGTGGGGACGGGGACGGCGAGGGACTCACGGACCAGCAAGTGGTCGATCCATGTGATCAGTTCGGTCGAGCCGTTGCCCATCGCCACTGCCTGCGGCGGCAGTTGGAGCAGATTGCAGAGCTCCGCCGTGATCGTGTCGGCGCCGCTCGGGTAGAACGTGATGATGTCCCGCAGCCGCGCCGACATGGTGTCCATCATGGCGGGGGTGGGGAAGTACGGGTTGCAGGGAATGCAGAAGTCGACCGGACCGGTCCCGTCGCTCTCTCGCGCCAGCGCAGCCATTGACGGGCTGTGTGCCGCCGTGCTGCGAAACAGCGAGGTGACGTTGTCGGCCATGGAACCTCCGTATGTGGCGAACCCGTTGGGGAGGACGGGCCCTCCGTCTTTGGGTGGCCCGCGCGGGGGAGCGCGGGCCGCCCTTAGATACGGATACCTGTGGGGCGCTGTTCAACGGCTGTGGTTTCGATGGGAATTTGTGAAACTCCTGTGAAGCCGATCATCACCCTTACCGTTGGTAACGTTTGCTGTCACCATGGCTGATGGAGATTACGCGCCGAATGAGTGGATCGTCGTCGTGCGATAAATCCGGTCGGGGCGCAGCACGGTGGAGGGGAAATCCGGCCGGTTCGGGGAGTCCGGGTAGTGCTGGGTCTCCAGGCACAGCGCGTCGCCCTGGCGGTGGATCGTGCCGCCGCTGCCGACGAGGGTGCCGTCGAGGAAGTTGCCCGAGTAGAACTGGAGCCCCGGCTCGGTGGTCGCGATCCTCAACGTCCGCCCGGACACCGGGTCCTTGAGCGTGGCGACGTGCTCCGGCTCCGCCGTGACGCCCTTGTCGAGCACCCAGTTGTGGTCGAACCCCTTGGCGTACAGCAGCTGTTGGTGTGCGGCGCGCAGATCCGCGCCGACCGTCTTGGGCGCACGGAAGTCGAAGGGCGTGCCCGCGACCTCGGCCGGCTCACCGGCCGGGATCAGACCGGCGTCGACGGGGGTGTAGCGGGCGGCGGCGATGTCCAGCTCGTGACCGAGGACCGAGCCGCCGCTCCCGCCGGCCAGGTTCCAGTAGACGTGGCTGGTGAGGTTGACGGCGGTGGCCCTGTCGGTGGTCGCCTCGTAGTCGATCCGCCAGTCGCCGTCCTCGGTGAGGGTGTAGGTCACCTTCGTCGTGAGGGTGCCGGGGAAGCCCATCTCGCCGTCGGCACTGGTGAGTTGGAGACGCAGGCCGACGTCCGTGCCCTGCTCGAAGGGCTCGATGTCCCACACCCCCTTGTCGAAGCCCTCGGCCCCGCCGTGCAGGCTGTTCCCGCCGTCGTTGACGGACAGTTGGTACGAGGTGCCGTCCAGCGTGAACCGGCCCGCGCCGATCCGGTTGCCGTACCGGCCGATCAGCGCGCCGAAGTAGGGGCTGGCGGCGACGTAGTCCTCGATGCTGTCGAAGCCCAGGGAGACATTGGCGTACCGGCCATCCCGGTCCGGGATCTCCAGGGACTGCACGATCCCGCCGTACGACAGGACCTTCAGCCGGGTACCGCCGTTCTCCAGCGACCAGCGGTGGATCTCCGTCCCGTCGGCGAGCTTGCCGAAGAGTTCCTTCATGGTGTTCCTGCCTCCCCACATGCGGAGGGGCCTCGCGGACGGACTGCCCGCGAGGCCCCGGCGAACTACCTGTCTACGAACCGACCTTGCGCTTGTTCCACACGTCGAACCCGACCGCGGCCAGCAGGGCCAGGCCCTTGATGACCTGCTGCCAGTCGGAGCCGACGCTGAGGAGGTTCATGCCGTTGTTCAGCACGCCGAGGACGAGACCGCCGATGATCGCGCCGAGGATGGTGCCGACACCGCCGCTCATGGACGCGCCACCGATGAACGCCGAGGCGATCGCCTCGAGTTCGTAGTTGAGGCCCGCCTTCGGCGAGGCGGCGTTGAGGCGGGCGGCGATGGCCATACCCGCCAGGGCCGCGAGCGCGCCCATGTTCAGGAAGACCAGGAAGGTGACCTTCTTGTCCCGGACGCCGGACAGCTTCGCCGCCGGCAGGTTGCCGCCGATCGCGTAGATGTGGCGGCCGAAGACGGCGTTGCGCATGACGTAGCCGTAGCCGACCACCAGGACACCGAGGATCAGCAGGATGATCGGCGCGCCCTTGTAGCTGGCGAGCAGCATCGTGACGACGAGGATCGCGGCGACGATGGAGACGAGCTTGAGCAGGAAGATGTTCCTGGGCAGCACCTCCAGCGCGAACTCCTGCTGGCGCCCCCGGTCCCGGACCTCCTGCAGCACCGCGAAGACGATCAGCGCGAGGCCCAGCAGCAGCGTGAGGTTGTGGTAGTTGGTCTCCGGACCGGTCTCGGGCAGGAAGCCGTTGCCCATCTTCTGCAGACCGTCCGGGAACGGACCGAGGGTCTGGCCCTCCAGCAGGATCTCCGTCAGCCCGCGGAAGATCAGCATGCCGGCGAGGGTGACGATGAACGACGGTATGCCGCCGTACGCGATGAAGAAGCCCTGTACCGCGCCCGCCACCGCGCCCATCAGCAGGCACAGCACCACGGCGACCGGCCACGGCACATCGTGCTGCACCGTCAGTACGGCCGCGAACGCGCCCACGAACGCCGTCAGTGAGCCGACCGACAGGTCGATGTGGCCCGCGATGATCACCAGCATCATGCCGATCGCGAGGATCAGGATGTAGCTGTTCTGCAGGACCAGGTTGGAGACGTTGCGCGGCAGCAGCAGGTCGCCGTCGGTCCAGACCGCGAAGAGGGCGACGATCAGGCCGAGGGCTATCAGCATGCCGTACTGGCGCATGTTGCGGCGCAGGCCGTCCAGCACCAGCTGGAGCAGGCCACCGCCGGTGGCCGAGCCGCCGGACTTCCCGGGCGGCGCCGGGGCCGGGGTCTTGGCGGTCACATCCGTGCTCATCGGGATACCTCTTTGTCCTTCGTCATCTGGCGCATCAGCACTTCCTGCGTGGCCTCGGCCCGCGGGACCTCGCCCGTGAGCCGCCCGGCGGCCATGGTGTAGATGCGGTCGCACATACCGAGCAGTTCGGGCAGCTCGGAGGAGATGAAGACGACCGCCTTGCCTTCGGCGGCCAGCTTGTCGATCACCGTGTAGATCTCGAACTTGGCGCCCACGTCGATCCCGCGGGTCGGCTCGTCCAGGATCAGCACCTCGGGACCCGCGAAGATCCACTTACTGAGGACGACCTTCTGCTGGTTGCCGCCCGACAGTTTGCCCACCGGCTCGAAGACGGTCGGCGCCTTGATGTTCATGGACTTGCGGAAGCCCTCGGAGACCTGCCGCTCCTCGTGCTCGTCGACTACACCGCGCTTGGAGACCTTGCCCAGGGCACTGAGCGAGATGTTGCGGTTGATGGTGTCGATGAGGTTGAGGCCGTAGTGCTTGCGGTCCTCGGTGACGTACGCGATCCCGTGGCCGACCGCCTCGGGCACGGTCTTCGTACGGATCTCCTTGCCGTCCCTCAGGACCGTGCCGTCCGTGTACCGGCCGTAGGTGCGCCCGAAGACACTCATCGCGAGTTCGGTGCGGCCCGCGCCCATCAGGCCCGCGATGCCGACGATCTCGCCGCGCTTGACGTTGATCGACACATCGTCGACCACCTTGCGCTGCTGGTCGATCGGGTGGTGCACGGTCCAGTTGCGGACCTCCAGGGCCGGGGCCGCGCCCACCTCTCCCTCGTACGGGGTGCGCTCGGGGAACCGGTGGTCGAGGTCGCGGCCGACCATTCCGCTGATGATCCGGTCCTCGGTGGTCTCCGCCGCCTTCACGTCGAGGGTCTCGATGGACCGCCCGTCGCGCAGGATGGTCACCGAGTCGGCGACCTTGCGGATCTCGTTGAGCTTGTGGGAGATGATGATCGAGGTGATGCCCTGGTTCTTCAACTCCAGGATGAGATCGAGGAGTTTGCCGCTGTCCTCGTCGTTGAGCGCGGCGGTCGGCTCGTCGAGGATGAGCAGCTTCACCTTCTTCGACAGCGCCTTCGCGATCTCCACGAGCTGCTGCTTGCCCACGCCGATGTCGGTGACGCGGGTCTCCGGGTGGTCGTCGAGGCCTACCCGGCGCAGCAGTTGGGACGCGTGCCGAAGGGTCTCGTTCCAGTTGATGAACCCGCGCGTGGCGTGCTCGTTGCCGAGGAAGATGTTCTCGGCGATGGAGAGATACGGCACCAGGGCCAGTTCCTGGTGGATGATCACGATGCCGTGCTGTTCGCTGGCCCTGATGTCCTTGAAGGTGGAGATCTCCCCCTCGAAGAGGATGTCCCCCTCGTAACTCCCGTGCGGGTGGACGCCGGAGAGGACCTTCATCAAGGTCGACTTGCCGGCGCCGTTCTCCCCGCAGATGGCATGGACCTCGCCCTGACGGACCGTCAGCGTGACGTCCGACAGCGCCTTGACGCCAGGAAAGGTCTTGATGATCGAGCGCATTTCCAGGACGGGTCCCGCCATGGTCGTGCCTTCCAATCCCTAGAGTGCGGCGGTTACTTGAGGTCGCTCGCCTTGATGTAGCCCGAGTCGACGACGACCTTCTGGTAGTTGTCCTTGTCGACGCTCACCGGCACCAGCAGGTACGCGGGAACGACCTTCGAGCCGTTGTCGTACGTCGTGGTGTCGTTGGTCTCCGGTGTCTTGCCGTTGAGCGCCGAGTCGACCATGTTCGCGGCCACCTTGGCGAGTTCGCGGGTGTCCTTGTAGACGGTCATCGACTGCTCGTCCGCGATGATCGACTTCACCGAGGCGACCTCGGCGTCCTGGCCGGTGACGACCGGCAGCGGCTTGCTCGCACTGCCGTAGCCGTCCGACTTCAGCGCCGAGATGATGCCGATGGAGATACCGTCGTACGGCGAGAGCACCGCGTCGACCTTGCCGCTCTTGTACGAGGCGGTGAGGATGTCGTCCATGCGCCGCTGCGCGGTGGCACCGTCCCAGCGCAGGGTGGTGACCTGCGTCAGCTCGGTCTGGCCGGACTTGACGACAAGCTGCTTCTTGTCGATGTACGGCTGCAGGACCTTCATCGCGCCGCCGAAGAAGTACCGCGTGTTGTTGTCGTCGTTGGAGCCCGCGAACAGCTCGATGTTGAACGGGCCCTTCTTGGAGCCGTCCGCCAGGCCGAGCTTCTCCAGGATGTAGTTGCCCTGGAGCTCGCCGACCTTCTCGTTGTCGAAGGACGCGTAGTAGTCGACGTTCTTCGTGCCGAGGATCAGGCGGTCGTAGGAGATGACCGGGATCTTGGCGTCGGCGGCCTGCTGGAGCACGTTGTTCAGCGACTTGTTGTCGATCGCGGCGACGATCAGCGCGTCCACACCCTGCGTGATCATGTTCTCGATCTGTGAGACCTGCTGGTCCGGCTCGTCCTCGCCGAAGACCAGCTTGGTCTTGAAGCCCTTGGCCTCCAGGTTCTTGACGACGTTGGCGCCGTCGGCGATCCAGCGCTCGGAGGACTTGGTCGGCATGGAGATACCGATGGTCGCGTCCTTGGTGTCGCCGGAACCCGCCTCGCTGCCACCTTCACTGCTCTGACCACAGGCAGTGAGGGAGAGGGCGAGAGCGGCGGAGGAGGCTATGGCGGAGAGTGCGGCTCTGCGAGTACGCATGATCATCATCCTTGATGTCTTGAGGCCAGGAGCTGGAGCTGGAGCTTTTGCGGGAGCGGTCGGCGGTACGGGCGCCCTTGAGGCTGAGCGAGAGGAGACCGAGAGAAGTCGTGTCGGAGTCTGTTCGACTCCGTCGCGTTTTGTGAAGGGGAGTTGTCCGTAACGTTATGCAGGCGTTTCGAACCGCTTGAGGGCGCCCGGCAGCCGCGAGCCGAGCGGCGCCATGTCGCCGTCCGCCCCGTGCCGCGCGAGCAGGTCCAGAGCGAGCCGGCCGCGCCGCACCCGCTCCTTGGCCGTGGACAGCGTCAGGTCGCGCATGTGGTTCCCGTAGGGGTAGATCCCGGGCGCCTTGGACAGCCCGAACTTGAGGTAGAGCGGTGCGCCGCGTCTGATCAACTCGGCGACCTCGTACATCCGCACATAGCCGCCGAGGTCGTCCGGCGCCTCGATGTACATGTCCATCGGAGCGGCCGACACCCGCCGGATCTCGGTGAGATGATCGAGCGTCAGATCGCTCGGTACGTTGATCGAGTCGCCACCGAGGTTCTCGTACACCGCGTACGCGCTCGGGTTCACCGGACCGATCAGCGCCGACACCTTGAGCGTCGTGTCGGCGGGGATGATTCCACCGACTCGGGCCCGGTGCAGGGTCCACAGCACGCCCTCGTCGGCGACGAGCAGGCACTTGACGCCCAACTCCGTTGCCCTGACGGCGTCTTCGACGCACCCGGCGACCGCGTCATGGCCCCGGGCGCGCAGCCCGCCGCCCTTGGAGTCGGTACGGGTGGAGCCGCCGATGTCCCAGGTGCCGCGCGGACCGGTGAACAGGCACAGCTCGATGTCACGCTCGGCCGTCGCCTCCACCATCTCGGTGATCTCGGCGTCGGTGAGCATCCAGACACCGCTGCCCTGGCTGACCCGGTGGATCGGCACATCGAGCCGCGAGGACTCCTTGAGGACGACGCCGAGCGCCTCGGGCCCCTCCACGGAGGGCACCTCGGTGCGCCAGCGACCGCCGCCGGGGAAGGTGTGCGGGGAGGAGTCGGAGGGGTCGAGTGCGGGCACGTCCAGGCCGAGCGCGGCGAGCGCCTGCTCTCCGGGGCGGCGGGCTGCGGAGGCGGTGGTGTCGGTCACAATCTGTCCTTCAGGTTCGGCAGGTTCGGTATTTCGGACGAGGTTCGCGGCTCTGGGTGCACAAGGCTTTGGATGTACGCCGGTACGGGGTCGTCAGGTACCCCGTACCGGCGTACGGCTCAGGGGTGTGTCATGGCCGCAGCAGGACCTTTCCCACCTTCGGGTCGCCGGACCCCACCAACTCGATGGCCTGCGGAAACTCCTCCAGCGGCAGCTCGTGCGTGACCAGCGGCAGCGGATCGAGGAGCCCGGCCCCGAAGACCCGCACCGTGTGCGCCCACGCGTCCGGCGCGGCGCCGAACACGGTGTGCACCTCCAGCTGCCGTACGACGAGATCCGTCGGGTCGAGCCCGTCCGCACCCGGCGCCGGGATCCCCGTCAGGACCAGCCGGCCACCGCGCCGCAGCAGGGCGGCGGCGGTACGCGCGGCGTCCGCGGACCCGGCGGTCTCGATGACGACGTCGAAGTCGTCCGGGAGCTCCTGGTCCTTCGTACGGAAGTCCGTGGCGCCGAATCTCTTCGACAGCTCGGCCCGGTCCGGACGTGTCCCCACGACCAGCAGCTCGGACGGCGAACCCGCCTTCAGGAACTGCACGGCGAACATCCCGAGCGTCCCGGTGCCCACCACGGCCACCCGCTCACCCGGAACGGCGTTCGCCTTGAGCGCGGCGGCCGCGATGCACGCGGCCGGCTCAAGGAGCGCCGCCGCCGTGAGATCCGCGTCCTCCGGCAGCACGTGCAGCAGCCGCGCGGGCAGCGTCAGCGTGGCCGCCATCGCGCCGGGCTCGGTGAACCCGGTCTCCTCGTACCCGGCCGTGCACAACGTTGTCTCGCCCGCGTGACAGCGGTCGCACACCTGGCAGTTGCGGAAACCTTCCCCAACGACCTTGCGGCCCACGAGAGTTGCCGGAACCCCGGCCCCGACCGCCGCCACCGTCCCGGACCACTCGTGGCCGGGCGTGAGCGGGTAACGGACGTACCCCTCGGGCCTGTTGCCCTGGTAGACCTCGCGGTCGCTGCCGCAGATCCCGGCCGCGTGGACCCGTACGAGGGCCTCGCCGGCCTCCGGCTGCCGAGGCTCGTGCGGCACCAGCCGGTGCTCGCCCGGAGCCTCGATCACCACGGCGCTGCTCACTCGGTCCCCTTGGGCTTGCGCTGCTCCCAGCCCTCGGCCCACAGGTCGAAGCGGGCCTGCTGCTGCGGGAACTCCGCCGCCGCGTCCACGTCCAGCTCGACACCGAGGCCGGGCTTGTCGGAGAGGTGGAAGTAGCCGTCGACGACCTCCGGGGCGCCCGAGACGACCTTCTTGATCTCCGCGTCCGCGAAGTCGTTGAAGTGTTCGAGGATCTTGAAGTTCGGGGAGGTGAACCCGACCTGGAGCGAGGCGGCCGTCAGGACCGGCCCGCCCACGTTGTGCGGCGCGACCAGCACGTAGTGCGTCTCGGCGGTCGCGGCCAGCTTGCGGGTCTCCCAGATGCCGCCGATATGACCGACGTCCGGCTGGATGATGTCCACGGCCTGACTCTCGAACAGTTCCCGGAACTCGATCCGGTCGTGGATCCGCTCACCCGTGGCCACCGGGATGTCGACCTTGGCGGCGACCTTCTCCAGCGCCTTCAGGTTCTCCGGCGGGCAGGGCTCCTCCAGCCACGCGGGCTTGAAGGGGGCCAGGTCCTTGGCGAGGCGGACGGCGGTGGCGGGGGAGAAGCGGCCGTGCATCTCCAGCATCAGCTCGGAGTCCGGCCCGATCGCGTCGCGCACGGCCTCGATCAGGGAGACCGCGTACATGCTCTGCTCGTGGTCCAGCTCGAAGTGGCCGGTCCCGAAGGGGTCGATCTTGAGCGCCTTGTACCCGCGCTCCATGACGCCCTGCGCCGCCTTGTGGTACGCCTCGGGCGTGCGCTCCGTGGTGTACCAGCCGTTGGCGTACGCCTTGACCTTGTCGGTGACCTTGCCGCCGAGGAGCTGCCACACCGGTACGCCCAGGGCCTTGCCCTTGATGTCCCAGCAGGCCATCTCGATCACGGCGATGCCGGACATCACGATCTCGCCGGCCCGGCCGTAGTCGCCGTACTTCATGCGCTTGACCAGATCCTCGACAGCGAACGGGTCGGAGCCGAGAATGTGGTTGGTCTTCGCCTCGTGCAGATAACCGAGCAGTGCGTCGGTGTGGCCCAGCATGCGGGTCTCGCCGACGCCGGTGAGTCCCTCGTCGGTGTGCACCTGGACGTAGGTCAGGTTCCGCCACGGCGTCCCGACCACGTGCGTGCTGATTCCCGTGATGCGCACGGTACTCCCTAAGTCCTTTGGCCTGTTCGAGATATCGTCACCTGTTCGAAATGCTGTCGCGACAGTAAGGACGCATTGGCCGGGGTGTCAATGGGGCGAACGCACATCACTTCGCCGTGTCGTGGACGGCCGTCATCGGCGCCCACATCGCCGCGCCGCGGCCCTCCCGCCCCCCGCATGCTGCGTTATCCAACCGTGACGCCTTCCTGATGCAGCCCTCTTGACCGGCATGAATTGTTAGCGCTCACAATGACCTCCGCGTTCACCAGTTGTCGCCCGACGGCATCCAAGGAGGTCCGAGAGTCATGTCGGCAGTGCCCCAAATGGCCTTCCCGCCCGGTGCCTTGGGGCAATCCGGAGCCCCGGAGTGAAGTCGGCGGCGCGGAAACGACCGCCCGCACCACAGGACTTACCCGCACAGGCCTTATCCGCAGACGATCGCCAGGGAGGTGCCGTGAGCAACCCGCAGAGCAGCTCGCAGCTCCGGCCGCCCACCATGGCCGACGTGGCACGCCAGGCCGGCGTGTCCCACCAGACCGTGTCCCGCGTCCTCGGGGATCACCCCAACGTACGGATCGAGACCCGGGCCAGGGTGCTGCACGCCATCGAGGAGATGGGCTACCGCCGCAACTCCTCCGCCCGGGCCCTGGCGACCCGGCGCACCCTGACCCTGGGTGTGGTCGCCTCCAACACCACGCTCTACGGACCGGCCAGCACGCTCTTCGCGCTGGAGGACGCCGCGCGTGCCGAGGGATATCTCGTCTCGACGGTCAGCCTGCGCGAACTGACGGTCGAGACACTGTCCGAGGCCCTGGACCGGCTCAGCGAAGGCGGGGTGGAGGGAGTGATCGCCCTCGCCCCCCAGCGCTCGGCGGTCGAGGCCCTCACCGAACTCCGCCACCCCTTCCCGGTGGTGGCCGTCGGAACCGGGTCCGGCGTGGAGATCCCCAGCGTCAACGTCGACCAGCGGCTCGGCGCCCGGCTGGCCACCGGCCATCTGCTCGCCATGGGTCACCGCACGGTCTGGCATCTCGCCGGGCCCGAGGACTGGCAGGAGGCCGCGGACCGGGCCGACGGCTGGCGGACGACCCTCGAAGCGGCAGGGGTGGAACCGCCCTCGCCGCTGCGCGGGGACTGGAGCCCGCTGTCGGGCTACCGGGCAGGACAGGAACTGGCGGGCTGGGTGGGCCGCGGTCTGACCGCGGTCTTCGTGGCCAACGACCAGATGGCCCTGGGGGTGCTGCGGGCCCTGCGCGAGGCGGGCGTGCGCACACCCCAGGACGTGGCGGTGGTCGGCTTCGACGACATCCCGGAGTCGGAGTTCTTCGCCCCGCCGCTCACCACCGTCCGGCAGGACTTCTCGGCGGTGGGCTCGCGCTCCATCGCCCTGCTCCTTGACCTCATCGAGGGCCGGACGCCCTCCGGGACGTCCCAGGTCGCCATCGAACCCCAACTCCTCGTTCGCGCAAGCACGTTCCCGTACAACCCCTAGCACCGACCCGATCGTCCTCGCTTCAGCAATACGGTCGAAATCTCGAACAATGATCGACATGCTGGACGCCCTGTGCGAGCCGGCTCTTCAAAGGAGAAGACACATGTTCAGCAGACGAAACTTCCTCACCGCGGCGGTCGGCGTGGCGGCGGCGACCGGCCTCGCGGCCTGCGCCAAGGAGGACGACAGCGCCTCTGACACCGCCGGGGGCAGCGGCAGCAAGGCGCTCGTCCTCGGCTTCTCCCAGGTCGGCTCCGAGAGCGGCTGGCGCAGCGCCAACACCGACTCGGTGAAGGAGGCGGCCAAGACGGCGGGCTACACCCTGAAGTTCTCCGACGCGCAGCAGAAGCAGGAGAACCAGATCTCCGCGATCCGCAGCTACATCACCCAGGGCGTCGACGTCATCGCCTTCTCCCCGGTGGTCGTCACCGGCTGGGACGCGGTGCTCAAGGAGGCCAAGGCCAAGAAGATCCCGGTGGTCCTCACCGACCGCTCCGTCGAGACCTCCGACGAGTCCCTGTACGTCACCCTGGTCGGCTCCGACTTCACCGACGAGGGCCGCCGCGCCGCCAAGATCCTGGAGAAGGTCCTGGCGAAGGCCGGCAAGACGGGCGCCGTGAAGATCGCCCAGCTGGAGGGCACCACCGGTGCCGCCCCCGCGATCGAGCGCGCCAAGGGCTTCAAGGAGGTCATGGACGCCGACCACGCCGACGACTGGAAGATCGTCGTCAGCCAGACCGGCGACTTCACCCGGGCCGGCGGCAAGCAGGTCATGGCCGCCTTCCTGCAGTCCAACCCGGACATCGACGTGCTGTTCGCGCACAACGACGACATGGGCATCGGCGCCATCCAGGCCATCGAGGCGGCCGGCAAGAAGCCCGGCAAGGACATCCTGATCGTCACGGTCGACGGCGTGAAGGACGGCTTCATCGCGATGTCCGAGGGCAAGATCAACGCCATCGTCGAGTGCAACCCGCTGCTCGGCCCCCAGCTGATGGAGGTCGTCCAGAAGGTCAAGAACGGCGAGACGGTCGAGCGCTGGATCAAGACCGAGGAGGGCGACTTCATGCAGGACCAGGCGGCGGCCGCGCTCCCCACCCGCAAGTACTGACCCACCGCACGCATCGGCAGGGAGCCCTCATCAGCGGGGGCTCCCTGCGGGCCTGAACGCGATTCACGATTCAACGCGATTCAGGACTCAACGCGATTACGAGATTTACGCGATTCAAGATTCAAGAGGAGCGCTGCCATGGCAGAGCCGCGGCCCGTCCTGGAGATGACGGGCATAGTCAAGGAGTTTCCGGGGGTACGGGCTCTGTCGGGTGTCGACTTCCGGCTCTTCCCCGGCGAGATCCACGCCCTGATGGGCGAGAACGGAGCCGGCAAGTCCACCCTCATCAAGGTGCTGACCGGCGTCTACCCGCTGGACGGCGGCAGGATCACCCTCGACGGGCAACCCGTCCGCTTCGACAGCCCGCTGCAGGCACAGCAGGCCGGCATCAGCACCGTCTACCAGGAGGTGAACCTCTGCCCCAACCTCTCGGTGGCGGAGAACATCTTCATCGGACGTGAACCCACCCGCTACGGCCGCATCCAGTGGAGCCGTATGCGCAAGGAGGCCGCGGAGCTGGTCGACCGCCTCGGCCTCGACATCGACGTCACCGCGCCCCTGTCCTCGTACCCCCTGGCCGTGCAGCAACTGGTCGCGATCGTACGGTCGGTGGGCACCGGAGACAGCGACGGCGCCGGAGCCGGCACCAAGGTGCTCGTCCTCGACGAGCCGACGTCCAGCCTCGACCGCGACGAGGTCCTCGAACTCTTCCGCCTGATGCGGCAGTTGAGGGACGAGGGCGTGGCGATCCTGTTCGTCTCGCACTTCCTCGACCAGATCTACGAGATCTGCGACCGCATGACCGTCCTGCGCAACGGCGCCCTCGTCGGCGAGCACATGGTCAGCGAACTCGACCAGGTCGGGCTGATCCAGCTGATGATCGGCAAGGCCATGGACCAGCTGGAAGAGCTGCACGAGCACCAACTGCACGCCGACGTAGGCGAGTTGCTGCTCGCTGCGGACGATCTCGGCAGGACGGGCGGTATCGCCCCCTTCGACCTGGAGATCAAGAAGGGCGAAGTCCTGGGCCTGGCAGGCCTGCTGGGCTCCGGCCGCACCGAACTCGCCCGGCTGCTCTTCGGCGCCGACCAGCCCGACAGCGGCAAGGTCAGCATCGGCGGCAAGCAGGTCTCGATGAGCGCCCCGAACGACGCGATCGGCGCGGGCGTCGCCTTCTGCTCGGAAAACCGCAAGACGGAGGGCCTGGTCCCCGACCTGACGGTCCGGGAGAACATCATCCTCGCCCTCCAGGCGGCCCGCGGCTGGACCCGGCCCATCCCGGCCGCCCAACGCGACGAACTCGTCGCCAAGTACATCAAGGCACTGGACATCCGCCCCGCCAACCCGGAGGCCCGGGTAGGGCAGTTGAGCGGCGGCAACCAGCAAAAGGTGCTCCTGGCCCGCTGGTTGATCACTCAACCCAAGCTCCTGATCCTGGACGAGCCCACACGAGGCATCGACGTCGGCGCGAAGGCGGAGATCCAGAAGCTCGTGGTCTCGCTCTCCGAGGAAGGCATGTCCGTGCTGTACATCGCGGCCGAGTTGGAGGAGGTACTCCGGCTCAGCCACACCATCGGCGTGCTGCGCGACCGCAAACTGGTCGCCCGCATCGCCAACGGGCCCGAGATCACCCCCACCCGGATCCTGGAGACCATCGCGAGCGGAGAGCACCAGTGACCACCACTCCTCCGGCTCCCGCTCCCCGTTGGCGGGCGCTGACGCAGCATCACCTGTTCTGGCCGGTGGCCGTGCTGGTGGTCCTGCTGCTGATCAACGTTCCCTTCACCCCCGACTTCTTCTCGATCAAGATGACGGACGGCCACCTCTACGGCAGCCTCGTCTCGATCGTGCTGTTCGGCTCGCCGCTCATCCTGGTGGCGGTCGGCATGACCCTGGTCATCGCGACCGGCGGCATCGACCTCTCCGTAGGCGCGGTCGTAGCCATCACCGGCGCCCTGACCTGCTCGTACATCAGCGACCAGTCAGACCAGGACGCCCTGTCAGGAGTCTTCCTGGCGATGGGCACAGGCCTGGTGGCGGCGGTGATCTGCGGCCTCTGGAACGGCTTCCTGGTGGCCAGGATGGGTATCCAGCCCATCATCGCGACCCTCATCATCATGGTCGCGGGCCGAGGCGTGGCCCAGTTGATCACCGACGGCCAGATCATCACGATCAACAGCGAGCCGTACAAGCTGATCGGCGGCGGCTACTGGCTGACCCTGCCGTTCTCCATCTTCGTGGTCGCGGCGGTCGTCGCCGTCACGGTGGCCCTGACCCGCAAAACGGCCCTCGGCCTGCTGGTCGAGTCGGTCGGCGGCAACGCGGAGGCCAGCCGCCTGGTCGGCATCCGCTCCCGCCGCATCAAGATCATGTGCTACGTGTTCTGCGCCCTGTGCGCGGGCATCGCGGGCCTGATGATCAGCTCCAACACCTCGGCGGCGGACGGCAACAACGCCGGCCTGTGGATCGAGCTGGACGCGATCCTCGCGGTCGTCATCGGCGGTACGTCGCTCCTCGGCGGCCGGTTCTCGATCGGCGGCACGGTGGTGGGAGCCCTGGTCATCCAGACCCTCACGACCACGATCTACACCATCGGCGTACCGACCCAGACCAACCTGGTCTTCAAGGCCGCCGTCGTCATCGTCGTCTGCCTGCTGCAGTCGCCGAAGTTCCGCGCGAAGGTCTTCGGCAACAGGTTCGGCCCCGGGAAGTTCGGCTCCGGGAAGGGCGCGAAGGGCGGCAGCGGCACCTCGGACGCAGCCACCCCGGCGGACGCCGCCCAGACGACGACCACGGCAACCCCCAAGATGGAGGTGTCGTGATGAGCACGACCACCCAGACCCCCAAGATCCAGGACGACCGTCCGGGGACGTCCAAGGCCGCGCGCCTGCTGGGCGACCGGCGCCTGCCCGTCGTCGTGACGGCCACGCTCTTCCTCGTGATGTACGTCGTGGGCCTGAGCCGCTACCAGAACTACGGCTTCGGCGAACCGCAGGTGTTCCTCAACCTGTTCATCGACAACGGCTATCTACTGGTGGCCGCGGTAGGCGCGACCTTCGTCATCCTCTCCGGCGGCATCGACCTCTCGGTCGGCTCGGTGATCGGCTTCACGACGATGCTCACGGCGTGGCTGGTGGAGAAGCAGGGCCTGCCGATCCTCGTCGTCATCCCCATCGCGCTGGGCGTGGGAGCGTTCGGCGGCTTCCTGATGGGCTACGTGATCCACAACTTCGAGATCCAGCCCTTCATCGTGACCCTGGCCGGCCTCTTCCTCTTCCGAGGCCTGTGTCTGGTCATCAGCAAGGAGTCGATCGCCATCGACGACTCGTCGGTGAGCAGCATGGCGCAGGCGCAGGCCCAACTGGGCGTGGGCTTCCTGTCGATAGGCGCGATAGTCGCGTTGGTCGTCCTGGCGGCGGCCTTCTACATCCTCCACTACACCCGCTTCGGCCGGCGCGTGTACGCCATCGGCGGCAACGAGCAGTCGGCGATGCTGATGGGCCTCCCGCAAGGCGGCACGAAGATCGCGGTCTACACGGTGAGCGGCTTCTGCTCGGCGCTGGCGGGCCTGCTCTTCACGCTCTACATCCAGTCCGGCGACCCCCTGCACGCGACAGGCATGGAACTGGACGCCATCGCGGCGGTCGTCATCGGCGGCACGCTGCTGACGGGCGGCTCGGGCTATGTCCTGGGCACCCTGTTCGGCGTCCTGGTCCTGGGCCTGATCAAGAGCATCATCCAGTTCGAGGGAACGCTCAGCTCCTGGTGGACGAAGATCGCGACGGGCGTGCTGCTCTGCGCGTTCATCCTGATCCAGCGGGCCATGACGGCACGCGGGAAAACCTGAGCGCGGGAGAGGCACTGTGCGGGCTTGGGGTGGACCGGCCCCAAGCCTGCCAGCCTGTCATGAAGATGCCGGAAGTATGGCGTGGAATGGTCGGGCTTGACCTCAACTGGGCAAACGTGAAACGCCGGTTCCGCACGGAAACTTCACAGTCACCCCTAGGAACGCGCCCTACGGGGAACTTATTCTTCCCGCGTCATGGACTTCTGCCACCAGTGCCAACGGCACCTCAACGGCGCACTCGCCTGCCCGGGGTGCGGCTCATCGATAGCGCCCCTCCACACGCACGCGGCGGAGACCGACGCGCGCCCGGAAGAGGGCGGTGCCGATGAGGTACGGCGTCCGGGGCGGGCGGAAGCCCGGAGGGCGGGCCGCGGACGCGGACGCGGCCGTGTGGTCACAGAACCAGAGGCAGCGGACCCCGACGAGTACGACGACGAGGACGAGGCCGCCGAAGAGCCGGCCGGCAGCCGACGCGACCGCAAGGCCGCGGCACACCGACGACGCCGGAAGCGGACGCTGCTCGTCGCCGCGGGGTTCATCCTCGCGGCGGCCGGACTGAGCCTCGCGGAACTGGGCACGGACGCGCCAGGATCGAACCCGAAGCCCGCGGCGGCGGGCAGCGAGTCGGCGGACGGCTCGGCGACGACGGAGGCCGACGACACGGCGGAGCCCCTGTCCGACGAGTCCTCGTCGGCGGACGACGACGCATCCGACTCGGCGTCCCCGTCGGGGTCACCATCCCCCTCGGCATCGGAGAGCTCGGACTCCCCGTCCCCGACAGCCTCCCCGAGCAGAAGCAAGGACGCCCAGTCGGCCCCGGTCGGCTCGGCCCCGACCCCGACAAGGGGCGAGTCCTCGACCCCGACGGACTCGACGACCCCGTCCTCGGACCCGACCACAGCGGACCCGACCCCGGAACCGTCCCCTTCGGAGACGTGCGAGCAGTTCCTGTGGTGGTGCACTTAGGGGTTCACGGCGGTTTGCCGTACGGGCGCCAGGTGAACGGCTCGTGGTCATGGGGCCGGAGCCGAGCTACAACTCCCGCTCGGCCACGATCTCGCCCTCGACGACCTCGCCGGTGACGCGGAAGCCGAGCCGTGTGTAGAAGGGTTCGGGTCCGCCGTCGCCCGGCTGCCAGGACACCCACAGTCGGCGTTCGCCGCGCCGCCGGGCCTCGGCGCACACCTCCGCCACCGCGAAGCTGCCGTACCCCTGCCCCTGGAGGTCCGCGGCGATGTTCAGCCGCCACAGATAACTCCGGTACGGCTCCACCGGATGCGCCGGGTCGAAGCCGGCCATGACGAACCCGACCAGCCGCTCCCCGTCGCAGATCACCCGGGGCCAGGCCGTCTCCCCGTACGCGTACGCCTCGGCGAGCGAGGTGACGACCGGATCGACGAAACGCTCCTGGTCGGGCCGCACGCGCAGCCGGCACGCCGCGTCGACGTTGTCCGGTGTGACCTTCGCCAGATACAGGGATGAACTCACGGATCGGCGCTCCTCGAATGACCGGTCGGCATCCACTACTACCACCGGGCGCCGAGGAGTTGCCACGGAGTGGAACGCACAGGAGCCTCCTGCGAGTCCGTAGAGGCCCCCACCTCTGCCCTACGCCTCCGCCATCCGCACCAACAACCCCCGCAGCAGTACCCGCTCCTCCTCCGACAGCCCCGCCAGCGGCTCCCGGGCGAAGTTCAGGGACTCGCGCAGGCTCCGTGCGACCCGGACCCCCTCCTCCGTGCACGCGGCCAGCTTCACCCGGCGGTCCGAGGGGTCGGGGCGGCGCTCGACCAGGTCGCGGGACTCCAGCCGGTCCACGATCCCGGTGACGTTCGACGGCTCGCAGCGCAGCTTCCGGGCCAGTTGCCGCATCGGCAGCGGGCCCAGGGAGAGCAGGCTCAGCAGACGGGCCTGGGCTCCGGTGAGGGAGTGCTGCGTGGCCGCCTCCTCGTACTCCTGGTGGTAGCGGGCCACGACCGCGCCGATGAGGTCGACGACCTCAAGGGTCAGGGGGTCGGGGCGGCGAGTCTTCTCCGGTGTGGCCATGCTCTCCAGGCTACCCCTTTGCTTGACAACATGAAATATTCAGCTGCATTATTGTTTCAGGTTCTGAAACAACTGAGCCTGAAACATCTGAGCCCCACCGGAAGGCCCCCCTCATGCCCGACAGCTCCGCCCCCGCCCCGCTGCCCACCGTCAACCGCGAATGGCACCTGCTCAGCCGTCCGGTCGGCCGGCCCAAGACCGGGGACTTCGCCCTGGTCGAGGCCGCGGTCCCGCAGCCCCGCGAGGGCCAGGTGCTGGTGCGGAACCTGTACGCCTCGGTGGACCCGTACATGCGCGGTCGGATGAGCGACGCCAAGTCGTATGTCGCCCCCTTCGAGCTGGGCAAGGTCATGCAGGGCGGGGCCGTCGGCGAGGTCGTCGCCTCCAACGCCGAGGGTCTCGCCGTCGGTGACCACGTCCTGCACTTCCTGGGCTGGCGCGAGTACGCGGCCGTGAACGCGAAGGACGCCGTCAAGGTCGACCCCGAAGCCGCCCCGCTGTCCACGTACCTCGGCGTGCTCGGCATGACCGGCCTCACCGCCTACGCGGGCCTCCTGCGCACCGCCTCCTTCAAGGAGGGCGACACCGTGTTCGTCTCCGGCGCCGCCGGTGCCGTGGGCGGCCAGGTCGGACAGATCGCCAAGCTCAAGGGCGCCGCCCGGGTCATCGGCTCCGCCGGATCCGACGACAAGGTCAAGCTCCTGGTGGAGGAGTACGGCTTCGACGCCGCCTTCAACTACAAGGACGGGTCGGTCAGCGAGCAGCTCCGCAAGGCGGCCCCCGACGGCATCGACGTGTACTTCGACAACGTGGGCGGCGACCACCTGGAGGCGGCCATCGGCTCCCTCAACCTGCGCGGCCGGATCGCCATCTGCGGCATGATCTCCGTCTACAACAACACGGAGCCCGCCCCCGGCCCGAAGAACCTCGCCCGTCTCATCGCGACCCGCGGCCGCATCGAGGGCCTCCTCGTGGGCGACCACTACGACCTCCAGCCGCAGTTCGTCCAGGAGGTCGGCGCCTGGGTCCGCTCCGGTGAACTCAAGTACCGCGAGACGGTCGTCGAGGGCATCGACAACAACCTGGAGGCGTTCTTCGGGGTGCTGCGCGGCGACAACACCGGCAAGATGATCGTCCAGTACTGAACCGACCTTCGTACGCCGGTGGTTGTCGAGTACGACGGAGGCCGCACCCCTGGACGTGGGGTGCGGCCTCCGCCGTGGAATCGGTACGTGGGTCAGTCGCGCAGCGCCGCCGCGTGCACCGCCCGTACGAACCGCTCGTTCTCCGGTGCCGCTCCGCCCGGGAAGGCGAACCGGCGGCGGGTGTAGCCGTACGCCAGGCCGCTGTGCGGGTCGGCGAAGGCCTGGGAGCCGCCCGCGCCGCTGTGGCCGATCGTGTTGGCACCCAGGAACGGGTAGGCCACGTCCGCGGTCTTCTGGAAGCCCAGGCCGAACGATTTGTGGGCCCGGGCCACCAGGTCGTAGCCGGTCGAGTGGTACTGGCCGAACTCCGCGACCGTGTCCGGCTTCAGCAGCGGCGCGTGCTCCCCGACCTCACTGATCGCCGCCGCGTACAGCCCGGCCAGCCCCCGAGCCGACGCCACCCCGCCGACCGACGCGGGCCCCTTGGCGCGGACCACCCGATGGTTGGGCAGTGATTCGAGGTCGGTGGGCTCGGCCCCGTGGCGGTTGAAGGCGATCGACGCGAGCGTGTGCGGCCCGGAGGGGAGCGAGTCCAGCAACTCCCGTTCCTCCGGGGTCGGTTGCATCGGCTGGACGGTACGGAAGCGTGGCTCCAGCGCCTCCGGCAGGCCCAGGTAGAAGTCGAGCCCGTAGGGAGCCCGCACCCGCTCCTCGTGGACCTGCTGGAGCGTACGGCCGGTTGCCCGCCGGACGATCTCGCCGGTCAACGCGCCGATGACGAAGGCGTGGTAGCCGAACGCCGTCCCCGGGCGCCAGAACGGGCGCTGGTCCGCGAGGCGTTCGGCGATCAGCCGGTCGCAGGCCAGCTCCTCCAGGGTGAACCCGGTGTCGGCGCCGACCAGGCCGGCCCGGTGCGCGAGCAGGTCGCGCAGGGTCAGCGTCGACTTGTCCTCGGCGGCGAACTCCGGCCAGTAGTAGGTGACTTTGCGGTTCAGCTCCAGCGTGCCCTCCTGGACCAGGACGGCGACCACGAGATGGGCGGCGCCCTTCGTGGACGAGTACACGCCGTAGAGGGTGTCCGGTCCGGTGTCCGGGCCCGCCCACAGGTCGACGACCCGCCTGCCGTGCACATACGCGCACAACTGGCCCTCGTAGTCGGGCGGTTCACCGGCGACGAAGGCGGCGAACTCCTCCCGCACCGCCTCGAACCCGTCGCTGACAGTGCCGTGGATCTCCTGCGTCATCCGCTCTCCTCACCTACTGCAGCTGTGCCGTGCGGGGCGCCACTGTGAACAACGCCCGTGCGACCTGCGCGAACTCCCCCTTGGGATGATCCCGGAAGAGCGGCTCCGTACCGAACAGTACGGCTCCCGTGCCGCTGACCACGGAGGGCCGTCCGGACGCGGCCGTGGGGCCGCCCGAGCCGTCCGCCAGCGCCCGCCAGTGCCCGGAGACGAGGGGGTTGCCGCTCGCGTACGACTGCTCGACCCGGACCTCGGGGCCGAGATCGGTGAACCAGACGGGCGCGTACACAAAGCCGTGGCCGGGGGCGCCGGCAGTCACCGGCCCCGAATTCACCACCCGTACAACGCCGTTGCCATCCCCGTTGCCCTCGACCGCCTTGACCGCGAGCACCCCGGCGGCGGAGTTCAGCGCGGCCCCGGCGGCACCCCGGCCGACGAGCCCCCGGGAGTCGAGGAAGGCGTCGAGTGCCGTACGGGCGGCCGTGTTCAGTCCCTCGTACTGCACCCCCTGCGACACGAACAGCACATCCACCCCCGACCAGGCGAAACCGGCGTTGAGGACGTCCGTCGACACCGGAGTCACCTCGAAGTTCATCTCCCGCAGCGCGAACAACTCCCCGGGCGTGACGGCAGCCGCGACCCGCGTGCGCCGCAGCGCAGTGGTTCCGGCCTCCTTCGTCGAGTCGAAGGCCACGTCGTACGTACGGGCCACCGCGCCCGCCTTCTCGCGCGCCGACGCCGGGACGATCGCACTGCCGTCCGCCGCCCGCCGTACCGAAACCCCGTCCCGCAGAAGGGAGTTGAGGGCGGCGATCTCACGCGGATCGTCGAGCCGCAGCCGCAGATCGCCGTACGGAGCGACATACCCGACCCGCGTGGCAGCACTCACCGCCCGCACGGGCACGCCCAACAGGCTGCCACTGCCCACCGGTTGGACGGTCGCGCCCCACAACCGGCCCAGGCTCCAACCCGAGATGTCGTACATCACCGACACCTTGTCGCTGATGTCCCGCCCGTCGGCGAGCAGCACATTGGCGAGCCCGCGCTTCGGCTGGCGCATGTCGACGACGTACGAGCCCTTCGCGTACGTCCGTCCGACGAGCCGGAAGGCGTGGGTGGCGCGGGTGACCTTGACGTCGTTGGCGAGCAGGTGGTCGACCAGCCGGGCGGCGGCGGGCGCGGACCGCTGGGCCGAGGCGCCCGCCGGGATGACGTATGCCCGGGGGAAGGTGGTCGTGTAGACATCCTCGGGCCCGATCCCCGGAACCCCCGGGACGGTCTGCTCCGACACCGGCACCTGCGCGGCCCCGGCCGCCCCGCGCCGGAAGACCTCGATCTGGTCGGCGACGAGCGAAGTCCGGTGATCCTGCACGTAGTTGAGGGTCGCGTCGATGGCAGCCCCCGCCACGGCGACATTGATCGCGGAACGGCGCCGCAACTCGTCCACCGGGAGAGTGTCGTAGGCGCGGTTGTTGACCGTCAGCGGGATCTCGACGGTGTGCGCGGCGACCGTGCCGTGGAAGGCCGCGTACTGCGGGGTGAAGATCGGCGGCCAGTCGTCCCAGCCCTCCTCCTGATCACGGAACGGGATCTGGGCGGCCTCGACGCCGTCCTTCTGCGGGGTGTAGCCGAGGCCGTTGACGGCGGCCTCCATCCCGAGCGCGTTGGCGTAGGTGTTCTTCAGGAAGAGGTCGTACTCGTAGTTCTCGCCGTGCGGGGGAGTGGTGGGCTCGATGAGCGTGCCGTTGACGTATCCGTGCACGTCGAGCATGACCGTCGGCTGCTTGTCGATCTCGATCTCCCGCATCGCCCGCCCCTCGGGCTGCGAGGAGGTCACGAAGTCCCGGTTCAGATCGAACCCGTTGGCGTTGGCCCGGGTGCCGGCGATCCGGCCGTCCGGGTTGGCGGTGATGTTGAAGTAGAGCCGGGAGTGGGCGAGCAGGTCCTTCGTCTTGGCATCGGTGGCGGTCGCGAGCCGCTCGATCAGCTTCAGGGAGGCGTCGGTTCCCTCCCACTCGTTGCCGTGGATGTTGTTGTTGACGAAGACGGGCGCCTTGTAACTCCGCTTGATCGTCTGGCTCTTGGCGGCGACCGCGGGCGCGTTCTCGATCAGCTCGCGCATGCCCTCCTGGGTGCGCGTCTGGGCCGCGCTCTCCGGCGCGGTGACCGTGACGAGGTAGAGCCGGTGCCCGCCCGCCGACCGGCCCGCGACCTCGACGCTCACCCGGTCGCCCAGCCGCTGAAGGGCGTTCAGCTTCGGAGCGATGGCGTGATACGGGACCAGGCCCAGCTTGATGGACTTGTCGGCCGGGTTCTCCGGATCGGGGGACAGGGTCTGTTCACGGGGGTAGCCGCGACCGGTGCCGGTGAGCGCGGTGGCGGTGTTCGTGAGGGCACGGGTGGCCGCGCCGGCCGGCGCGGTGGCGGCGCGTTCTCCCTCCGCCGGTCCCTCACGCGTCACGGGCTTGCGGTCGGCTGTGGCGGTGTGGGGGGCGAGCAGGAACGAGCCCGCCATGGTGACGACGAGGGCGACAAGCAGCACGGGCCGCTGAACAGACCGCTGAACAGGTCTCGGTGGAACGGGGCTTGTGGGGCGCACGCGTACCTCCTCCAAAGGCTTCCTGAGATCGGTACGGCGAGATGTACCTCCTCGACTCAACGCCAACAAGAGGGCCCCCGCGTCACGGATGCCCCGGATGGCGCATGCCGGAGGGGCCGGAAGGGGCATCCTGAGTGCGAGAGACGAGACGAGGAGAGCCGGCCGATGGCAACGATTCCTTCGCTCCCCAGCAGGGAGGACGTACTGCGCATGGCCCGCAGTACGACCGACATCACCGGCCAACTCCTGGACACCGCAGGGAACATCACCAAGATCGCCGTCAACACCCTCGACCCGAGAGACGGTTCGGGCGCCGAGGCCCTGCGCGTCCTGCGCAAGACCACCGCGGACCTGGCCGAGGCGAGCGCGTCACCGCAGGCCCAGGAGGCCTTCTACCGCATCGTCGACACCCTCACCCGGCTCGGCACCACCGGCGCCCCACTCGCCGTACACCCCGTGAGCGAGCCCGCCCAGGCCCTGCTGACCGCCCTCGGCGACAGCCTGCTGCCGGTCCTGGACGCGGTGGAACCGGCCGTGGAGGAGGTGGCGGAGGCGCTCGGCGAGTTTGTCGACGCGCTGTCCCCGCTGCTGCCCGCGGCGGCCGGCCTGACCGCCGGAGTCCTCCTCGCCCTGACCCCGCTGATCCGCGCGGCGGCGGAGGTCCTGCGCGACGGCACCCCCGAACTCCGCCGCATCGCCGACGCGTTGACGTCCACCCTGGCACCCCTGATGCCCCTCCAGGTCGCCCTCGCCGAACGCGCGGCGGCAGCCGGAGCGGGCGTCGTCCGCGCGACCCTGTCCCCCTTGGCCGACCTCACGGAGGCGGCGGCAGCCTCGATGAAGGCGGCCCGGCCGGTACTGATCGCAGGGGAGGAGCTACTGGTCGCAAGTCTGGAACAACTCCAGCCTCTCCTCCTGGCCACGGCCTCCCGTACGGGCCGCGTGGCGAGGGCGGCGGCGGTACGGGTGTCGGCGGCGGTGTCACCGAGGGCGGACGGTCCCCTGGTGGTGGCCACTTCTGCCTAGCCGCACCTACAACCCCACGTTTCGCCCCGGATAGAGTTCCCCCCATGAGCGATCTTGCGACAGGTTTCCGCTACCTCCTGAAGGGCCAACGCTGGGTCGCCCAACACGGCAAGCAGTACGGCTTCGGGCTGCTGCCCGGCCTCCTCACCCTCGTCCTCTACCTTGCCGCCCTGGTCGCCCTCGCCCTCTACGGCACCGACCTCACCACCTGGGCCACCCCCTTCGCCGACGACTGGTCGAGCCCCTGGCTCGGACTCTTCCGCGGCTTCCTCACCGTCCTCCTCTTCGCCCTGGCCCTGCTGCTCTCGGTCCTCACCTTCACCGCGATGACCCTCCTCATCGGCCAGCCCTTCTACGAGAACCTCTCCGAGAAGGTCGACCGTGACGTGTCCCCCGACGGCACGGCACCCGAGTCGGGCCTCCCCCTGTACAGGGAGCTGTGGATCTCGGCCCGCGACAGCCTCCGCGTCCTCGTACGGGCCCTGTGCTGGGCGGTGCTCGTTTTCGCCCTCGGCTTCGTTCCGTTCCTGGGGCAGACGGTCGTCCCCGTGATCGGCTTCATGGTCACCGGCTTTTTCCTCACCGAGGAGCTGGCCGGCGTCGCCCTTCAGCGGCGCCGGGTCGAACTCCGGGACCGGCTGGCCCTGTTGCGCTCCCGCAAGCTGCTGGTGTGGGGCTTCGGCACACCGCTCGCGCTGGCCTTCGTGGTGCCGTTCGTGGCCGTCTTCCTGATGCCGGGCGCGGTCGCGGGCGCCACGATGATGGCCCGCGACCTGCTCGGCGAGGAGACCGTCGGTCAGGAACCGTCGGAGGAAGCAGCCGCCTGACCGGACGAGTCGACAGCGACCGTCAGGATCGACCGCACCTGCGCGATGATGTCCAGCCGGTTCTGCACGAACTCGGCATCGGTGACCGCCCCGGTCGCCGGATCGGTGTTGCCCGTCCCGAACTGCAGCACCGGCGTGTGCACATGCCCACCGGGAAGCGTGCCGCCCAGACCGAGCCGGTCGCGCAACAGGGTCGCCCGGTAAGCGATCTCGTTGGAGAGGTAGTTCCCGCCGCCCCCGGCCCGTGCCGTCGACCCGGCGGTGGGCCCGTCCGCCCGTACGACGGGAGCGGTGCCGCCCGCCGGTATCTCGGTCACGCTCGTGTTGTCGTACACGGGGAACCGCCCGGTGCTCGCGGCCACAATCGCCTTGTACGGCAGGGTCGTTGACGTCCACTGCGGCTGCGAGGCCGGATCGTCGACCGGGACCGTCTCGGTCCGCCCGATGTTCTCGTTGTCCGGGAAACCGCCCCGCCAGGCCCCGTTGGTCCGCTCCACGTCGAACCGCCCGACCCGCCCCTGACTCACGGTCGCGAACAGATCGACCTTCGGCAGGACCGGCCGCAGCGTCCGCTCCACCGTCCCGTCGGCGAAGTCCTGCCAGCGCACCGGAAATACGGCGGTCTCGATCCTCGCCGGTCCCTCCGCCGTCTGGATCACCGTGCCGTCGAGGGCGAGCGCGGTGGCCCCGGACGGGTTGGAGATCCGCACGTCACGGTCGAGCGTGAACGGATCGAACCCGGTCACCAGAACCCGCTTCAGCGCCCCGCCGCACGGATACCGGATCGACGTCTGCCCGCGCGAGTTCCGCTCCAACTCACCCAGCAGAGCCGCACGTTGTTCGGTACTCACCTCGAACGACGGCTCCCACAACCGCAGTTCACGGATCATCGCGAGCCGCGCCCAGTACAGCGGCCGGTCGTCGTCCCGGCTCAGATCACCCCCGGCAGGACCGCGCCCCTGCGCCCGGTCGACCGCCCGCTGCCACAACGCCGACGCCTGGCGTACGACGAGCCCGTGGGCCTGCGCGTACGAGCGCGCGTCGCCGAGCGCCCGCGCGAGCCTCGGCGCCACCGAGTCGAACCCGGAACGCCGGAGGATCTCCTGCGGCGCCGCCTTGTCGAGCCGCTGCTCCTCGACGGTGGGCGCGGCCGGGGCCTCGGCGGCCGAGGCGGTGGCGGGCGCCGAGAGCCCCGCCAGGAGTGCGAGTCCGAGTACGCCGATCCGAACACGTAGGGAATTCAAGGGAGTTCAGGCCTTTCCGTCGCCGTGGGGGAGGACACAACCGTGGGGTGCTGCCGGACGGCCGCAGTATCGCGTGACGGAAGTGGTCTACGCCATAGTGTGAGGCGGGGAGCGGGGCGGGGAGACGTTCATGGACTCGACGAGGAGGCGCCCACGTGACGGACACATCGCAGGTACCGCAGGCATCGGGGGACAGGGCCCGGGAGGCGGCCGTCGAGGCGGCTCTCGGCAGGCTCGACCTGGACGCCAAGGCCCGGCTGCTGTCCGGGCAGGACAGCTGGTCGCTGCCCGGACTCCCCGAGATCGGGCTGAGGTCCCTCGTGATGTCCGACGGCCCGATCGGTGTCCGAGGCACCCGCTGGACCGCCGACGACCCCTCCGTCGCCCTGCCCTCCCCGACCGCCCTCGCCGCCACCTGGGACCCCGAACTCGCCCGCAGGGCAGGCGTGCTGCTCGCCCAGGAGGCCCGCCGCAAGGGCGTCCACGTCCTCCTCGCGCCCACCGTCAACCTGCACCGCTCCCCGCTGGGCGGCCGGCACTTCGAGGCGTACAGCGAGGACCCGTATCTCACCGGGCGGATCGGCGCCGGCTATGTGAACGGCGTCCAGTCCGGCGGCGTCGGCACCACCGTCAAGCACTTCGTCGCCAACGACGCCGAGACCGACCGCTTCACCGTCGACAACCTGGTCTCCGAACGCGCCCTGCGCGAGCTGTACCTGGCCCCCTTCGAGGCCATCGTCGAGAACGCCCACCCCTGGGGCATCATGACCGCCTACAACACGGTCAACGGCACGACGATGAGCGAGCACCGCTACCTCGTCAACGAGGTCCTGCGCGGCGAATGGGGCTTCGACGGCTACAACGTCTCCGACTGGACGGCCGCCCGCTCCACCACCGGCGCCATCAAGGGGGGCCTCGACGTCGCCATGCCCGGCCCGAGGACGGTGTACGGCGCCCCCCTCGCCAAGGCCGTACGGGACGGAGCCGTCGCCGAGACCACCCTCGACGGAGCCGTGCGCAACGTCCTGCGCCTCGCCGCCCGCGTCGGCGTCCTGGAGGGCGCCGAACCCGCTGTCACCGACCTCCCGGCGACCGTCGACGGCAGCGCCCTGGCCCGCGAGATCGCCCACCGCTCCTTCGTCCTCGTCCGCAACGAGGGCAACGCCCTGCCGCTGCCCGCCGGACACACCGTCGCCCTCAGCGGAGCCGCCGCCCGCGACGCCCGCGTCCTCGGCGGCGGCTCCGCCACCGTCTTCCCGGCCCGCGTCGTCTCCCCGCTCGACGGTCTCACCGCCGCGCTCCCCGAAGGCGCCCTCACGTACTCCGTCGGAGCCGACCCGAACACCGAACTCGCCGTCGCCGACAAGGGGTTCACCCTGCGCGCCGTCTGCCGCGACGCGTCCGGCACGGTCATCGGCACCGGCTCCGCACCCAACGGCCAGATCAACTGGATGGGTTCGGACCTCCCCGAGGGTGTCACCCACGACCGACTGCACACCGTCGAACTCACCGGCACCCTCACCCCGCGCCACACCGGCCCCCACACCTTCGGCATCAAGGGCCTCGGCGCCTTCACCCTCACCGTCGACGGCACGACCCACTACGACGACATCCAGACCACCGACAGCGACGACCCGTTCATCGCGTTCTTCGGCGACCCCGAACCCCGAGCCGAGGTCCAACTCACCGCAGACACAAGGGTGGAGGTGTCCCTCACCTACGTTGTGGCCTTCCCCAAGGGCACCCCGATGCCGACCATCAGCTTCAGCCTCTGCCACCAGGAACCCCGCCGCGACCCCGACGAACTGATCGCCGAGGCCGCCGAAGCGGCCCGCACCGCCGACACCGCAGTCGTCGTGGTCGCCACCACCGACCGCGTCGAATCAGAGGGCTTCGACCGCACCGACCTCCAACTCCCCGGCCGCCAGGACGACTTGGTACGCGCCGTCGCCGCCGCCAACCCCCACACCGTCGTGGTCGTCAACTCCGGCTCCCCGGTGGAACTGCCCTGGCGCGACGAGGTCGCCGCCGTACTGCTGACCTGGTTCCCCGGCCAGGAGGGCGGCGCGGCCCTGGCGGACGTCCTCACGGGCACCCGCGAACCCGGCGGCCGACTCCCCACCACCTGGGGCTCCCTCACCGACGCCCCGGTCACCCAGGTCACCCCGACGAACGGCGAACTCCCGTACACCGAGGGCGTGTTCATCGGCTACCGAGCCTGGGAGCAGAAGGGCCGGACCCCCTCGTACCCCTTCGGCCACGGCCTCGGCTACACCGACTGGACGTACGAGAGCGCCGAGGCGGAGGGGAGCGGGGCGACCGGGGTGACGGTCACCGTCCGGGTCACCAACTCGGGCACGCGCCCGGGCCGCGAGACCGTCCAGGCGTACCTCGCACCGACGACCCAGGACCCCGACCGCCCGGCCCGCTGGCTCGCCGCCTTCGCCGGGATCGAGGTCGCCCCCGGCGCGACGACCGAGGTGACCATCGAACTCCCGCGCCGCGCCTTCGAGACCTGGGACGAGTCGGCAAACGCATGGGCCTTTGTGAAAGGTTCGTACGAAATCCAGATCAGCCGCTCGATCACCGACCATCGGCTCACCGCGCCGATTACGGTCTAGCCAAGGGCAGTCCGCCCCACCAGCCGGCCCCGGCCCGGGACCT
This sequence comes from Streptomyces sp. GQFP, assembly GCF_021545335.1. Lineage (GTDB taxonomy): Bacteria > Actinomycetota > Actinomycetes > Streptomycetales > Streptomycetaceae > Streptomyces. The sequence goes on from NZ_CP089312.1 coordinate 7,906,177, forward strand.
GACCCCCGGACCGGGGCCAGCCGGCTGGCGTACGCGTCTCAGCTCCGCCCGCCTCTCACTCCCGTACGCCGAACCCGTACACGGTCTCCGAGCGGTAGGCGTCACCCGGCCGCAGCTCCGTGCTCGGGAACTCGGGCCGGTTCGGGGAGTCGGGAAAGTGCTGGGTCTCCAGCGCGATGCCGTGCCCCGGCCCGAAGGGCTCACCCAGGTGGTCGGCGGTGTAGAGCTGAAGACCGGGCTCGGTCGTCGCCACGGTCACGACACGCCCCGAAGCGGGGTCGGACAGCTCGGCGACCTCGACCGCGTCCGCCGTCCGCCCCTTGTCGAGGACGAAGTTGTGGTCGTACCCGGCGCCCACCTTCCGCTCCGTACGGAAGTCGAAGCGGGAGTCCGCCACCGGCTCGACACCGGTCGGGATCAGATCCGCGTCGACGGGCGTGTACCGCGAGGCGTCGACACGCAGGGCATGCCCGCCCGCGCTGCCGGAGGCGGCCCCGGACAGGTTCCAGTACGTGTGGTTCGTCAGGTTGATCACCGTCGGCGCGTCCGTGACCGCCTCGTACGCGATCCGCAGCGCCCCGTCGGCGTCCAGCGTGTAGGTCGCCGAGACCTCAAGGCGCCCCGGGAACCCCTCCTCGCCGTCCGGGCTCACCCGGGACAGCCGTACCCCGTGCTCGACCGGCTCCGCGTCCCACACCCGCTTGTCGAAGCCGTGGGTGCCGCCGTGCAGGGAGTTGGGCGCGTTGTTCCGCGCCAGCTCGTACGTCCGCCCGTCCAGCGGGAAGGTGCCGCCCGCGATGCGGTTCGCGTACCGGCCCACCAGCGCGCCGAAGTACGGCTCCGGGTGCGCCAGATAACCGGCCACGTCCGCAAAGCCCAGCACCACGTCCACGGCCCGCCCGTCCCGGTCCGGGACCTCGACCGACTGCACGATCCCGCCGTACGCCAGCACACGCACCCGGACCCCGGCCCGCTCCAGGGTCCAGCGGTGGACAGGAGTGCCGTCGGAAAGTGTGCCGAAAAGTTCGTTCATGTGGGCCATGAAGAAAACCCTAGGTCACGCCTCCTTGGCGGTGACCTCGCGGTACGCGATCTCGGCGAGCCGCGCCTGCCCGTTCCGGCTCGGATGGAACCAGTCCCAGGGGCTCAGCTGCCGGATCCCGAAGTCGTAGTCGAAGACCGCGCCCCCGTCGAACCGGCACAGCCGGTCCGTGGCACACACCGCCTTCAGCACCGAGTTGTACGCCTCCACCCGCGACCGCACCTCGTCCCGCCGCGCGGTCGCCGCCGAGTCGACCGCGTCCGGGTCGGCCAGCATCGACTGGCACAGCCCAAGCTTCCACACCGCCTTGCTCATGCCATTGGTCCGCCCCTGCGACCAGAGCCGCTTGAGATCCGGCACGCTCGCCACGTACACCTGGCTCTTGGGCGCGGCCGTACGCAGAGTCCGCAGCGCCTGAGTGAACGACGCCCGGAAGTCCGCCACCGACGTCATCTCCGCCACCGACGACCGGCACGCGTCGTTGGCCCCCGCCATCACCGTCACCAACGCTGGCTTCCGGGCGGCGGCCTTCGTCATCTGGGCGGGCAGATCGTCCATCAGGGACCCGGTGACGGCGTAGTTCCAACTGCGCGCGGCAGCCCCCGACGCACCCAACAGCCGTACGGCCAGACTGTTCACCTCTTTGTCGCTGCCGGTCGCCCAGGACACCTCGGGACAGTCGGACAGCACCGAGCAGGCGTCGAAGCCACGCGTGATGGAGTCGCCCACGGCCGCCATGGAGGCCGGACTGCTGTCCCACGCGGACGCCGGAGTCACGGACGGCTTCGCCTTCGCCCGCGTACCGTCCGGCGCCGGGGACGTGCCACCGCCGCCGCCACACCCGGCGACACCCAGCAGGGCCGCCGACGCGAAGGCGACGACGGCCCGCGAACGGTGACTTGGTTTCGGCATCCCCTGGGTCCCCTCGATCGGCGTGCGGCGCGGTGCGCAATGGGTCTCGCCCATAACAACGCACGAGAGTTCCCGAAACCGAGAACAACTAATGCCCCAAACAGTGCAACGCCGCACACCAGTACAAGCGTCCCCCTGGGTGAATGGCGGGCGTTTCATGGCATCGGGACCGACGGTACGTCACACTCCTCGCGCCGCCGCACGGTAGCCTCGCCATCAACGTGGCTGCCCTGCCACCGCCGCTCGACCAGTTCGAAGATGTCCCGCTCTGTCCGGAGGTCCCAGTGACGACACGTGGAGTTCTGTACGTGCACTCCGCGCCGCGCGCGCTGTGCCCGCACGTCGAGTGGGCTGTCGCCGGAGTGCTCGGCACACGCGTCAGCCTCGACTGGATCCGCCAGCCCGCCGCCCCCGGCACCTGGCGCTCCGAGTTCTCCTGGAAGGGCCAGGTCGGCACGGCCTCCAAGCTCGCCTCCGCCCTGCGCGGCTGGCAGTTGCTCCGCTTCGAGGTCACCGCGGAACCCTGCGCCACCGCCGAGGGCGAGCGCTACAGCTGCACCCCCGACCTGGGCATCTACCACGCCGTCACCGGCATCCACGGCGACATCCTCATCCCCGAGGACCGCCTCCGCGCCGCCCTCACCCGCTCCCAACGAGGCGAAACGGACCTGGAAGCCGAGTTGTCCAAACTCCTGGGCAAGCCGTGGGACGACGAACTCGAACCCTTCAGATACGCGGGCGAGGGCGCCCCGGTGAGATGGCTCCACCAGGTGGTGTGAGTTTTTAGGGGCGCGGGGAACTGCGCGACAAACCCCCACCGGCGCGGCAGCCGACACACAACCGAAAGTGGCCCGAACTCCAAAAGGAGTCCGGGCCACAGTCAAGCGTCGAGAATCACACCGACCTGAACGCCAGCACCACGTTGTGCCCACCAAACCCGAACGAGTCGTTCAGCGCGGCGATACGCCCATCCACAGGCAACTTACGAGCCTCACCCCGCACGATGTCCGCATCGACCTCCGGATCAAGCTCCTCGACATTGATCGTCGGAGGAGCAACCCGGTGATACAGCGCGAGCACGGTCGCAACCGTCTCGACCCCACCCGCACCACCCAGCAGATGGCCGGTCATCGACTTCGTGGCGGACACCGCCATGTGATCCGCATCGTCGCCGAACACATTCCGCAGCGCCTTCAGTTCAGCCACATCACCCGCCGGCGTAGACGTGGCGTGCGCGTTCACGTGCACGATCTCCGCCGGATCGAGGTCGGTCGCGGCCAGCAGGTTCCGCAGCGCCGCGGAGATACCGCGCCCCTCCGGCTCCGGCTGCACGATGTCGTGGCCGTCGGCCGAGATACCCTGGCCGACCGCCTCCGCGTACACCCGCGCACCGCGCGCGGCCGCGTGCTCGGCGGACTCCAGCACGATCACACCGGAACCCTCGCCCATCACGAAGCCGTCGCGGCCCGTGTCGTACGGACGAGAGGCACCCTCGGGGTTCTCGTTGTTCTTGGACATCGCCATCATGTTGCCGAACGCGGCGATGGGCAGCGGATGGATCGCTGCCTCCGTGCCACCCGCGACGACGATGTCGGCGCGGCCGGTGCGGATCATCTCGATGGCGTAGCCGATGGCCTCGGCGCCCGACGCGCAGGCGGAGACCGGGGTGTGCACACCGGCGCGCGCGCCGACGAGCAGACCCACGTTGGCGGAGGGGCTGTTGGGCATCAGCATCGGCACGGTGTGCGGGGAGACACGGCGTACGCCCTTCTCCTTCATCACGTCGTACTGGTCGAGCAGAGTCGTCACTCCACCGATGCCCGAGGCGATGACCGCACCGAGCCGGTCGGGGTCGACGGCCGGACTCTCGCCCTCACCGGCGCCCTCGCCCGCCCGGTCGGTGAAGCCCGCGTCGGCCCACGCCTCCTTGGCGGCGATCAGCGCGAACTGCGCCGACCGGTCCAGACGGCGGGCCTGGGGCCGCGGGATGATCTCGGACGGTTCCACGGCGATCTGCGCGGCGATGCGGACGGCCTGCTCGGCCGCCCACTCCTGCTCCAGGGCACGGACACCGGACTTGCCGGCGACCAGACCCTCCCAGGTAGAGGCCGCGTCGCCACCCAGCGGTGTGGTTGCGCCGATACCGGTGACGACCACGGTGCGATTGGTCGGGCTCACGGGAATTCCTTCTCCAACGGATACGGGAGGACAACCCCCGCGTAGGCGGGGAGAACGGCGCCACCGCCGGGTGGCGGGGCTGACGGGCCGGCCGAAGGGCCGACCCTGCGATCAGTCCTGGTTCTTGAGGATGTACGCGGTCGCGTCGCCGACCGTCTTGAGGTTCTTGACGTCCTCGTCGGGGATCTTGACGTCGAAGCGCTCTTCGGCGGCGACGACGACCTCGACCATGGACAGCGAGTCGACGTCCAGGTCGTCGGTGAAGGACTTGTCCAGCTGGACGTCCTCAACCGGGATGCCGGCGATCTCGTTCACGATGTCGGCGAGACCGGCGACGATCTCTTCCTGAGTGGCGGCCATGGCAGGCGCTCCTTCTTGTGTATCTATCCAGAGAGGGTTGGCGGTTGTCCCCGTTCCGGTTCCGACGATCCGGATCCGGTGCGGGGGTGCCTAGGGGAGGGTAACGACCGTCGCGGCGTACACGAGACCCGCCCCGAAGCCGATGACGAGCGCGGTGTCGCCGCTCTTCGCCTCGCCGGTCGCCAGAAGCCGCTCCATCGCGAGCGGGATCGAGGCGGCCGACGTGTTGCCGGTGGTGCGCACGTCGCGTGCGACCGTGACGTGCTCCGGCAGTTTCAGTGTCTTCACCATTGAGTCGATGATCCGCTCGTTGGCCTGGTGGGGAATGAAGACGTCCAGGTCGTCCGGGGTGATCCCGGCCGCGTCCAGCGCCTGCTGGGCGACCTTCGCCATCTCGAACACGGCCCAGCGGAACACCGCCTGGCCCTCCTGCGTGATCGCAGGGAACTTGATGTTGCCCTTGCTGTCGAGCGGGAGCTTGGAGACGTCGCCGACACGGAACTCGTTCCACGGCACCGTCTGCTTGATCGTCTCGGACTTGTCGCCCTCCGAGCCCCACACGGTCGGGCCGATGTGCGGCTCGTCGGAGGGACCCACGACGACCGCGCCCGCGCCGTCACCGAACAGGAAGGCGGTCGCCCGGTCCTCCAGGTCGGTCAGGTCGGACAGCCGCTCGACACCGATGACAAGGACGTACTCCGCGGAACCGTCGACGATCATGCCCTTGGCCAGGGTCAGGCCGTAGCCGAAGCCCGCGCAGCCCGCCGAGATGTCGAACGCGGCGGCCTTGGCCGTACCGAGCTTGTCGGCGATCTCGGTGGCCACGGCCGGAGTCTGCTTGAAGTGCGAGACGGTCGCGACGACCACGCCGCCGATCTGCTCGGCGGCGATCCCCGCGTCGGCGATCGCCTTGCCGGACGCCTCCAGGGACATCGCGGCGACGGTCTCCTCGTCGGAGGCCCAGTGCCGGGTCTCGATACCGGAGCGGGAGCGGATCCATTCGTCGGACGAGTCGATCGTCTCCAGGATCACCTCGTTCGGCACGACCCGGACCGGCCGGTACCCGCCCACGCCCAGGATGCGCGCGTACGGGGCACCCTTGCTGGGCTTGATCTTCGACATTGCGCGGGGCTCCTTTCAGGCACCCGCCGCGTCAGCGGCAGAGGTCAGCGACTCGGCGATCAGCTCACGAGCGGCGTCGAGATCGGCGGGGGTCTTCAGGGCCAGGGTCTTCACGCCGGGCAGTGCCCGCTTGGCGAGCCCGGTGAGGGTGCCACCCGGGCACACCTCGATGAAAGCGGTCGCGCCCAGCGCCTGGAACCGCTCCATGCACAGGTCCCAGCGCACCGGGTTGGCGACCTGCCCGACCAGCCGCGCGAGCACTTCCGACCCGTCCGCGACCGTCTGTCCGTCCTTGTTGGAGACGTACGTGACCTTCGGGTCGCCGGGCGTCAGCGAGGCGGCGGCAGCGGCGAGGGCGTCGACCGCCGGAGCCATGTGGTGCGTGTGGAAAGCACCGGCCACCTGCAACTTGACGACCTTGCGCACACCTTCGGGCTTGTCCTGGAGAAGAGCCTCGATCTGCTCCTCGGTCCCCGCGGCGACGATCTGCCCGGCGCCGTTGACGTTCGCCGGGGTCAGCCCCAGCTTCTCCAGATGAGCCACGCTCACCTCGGGGTCACCACCGAGAAGCGCCGCCATCCCGGTCTTCGTGACGGCGGCGGCCTCGGCCATGGCCAGACCGCGCTTGCGTACGAGGGTCAGGGCGGCCGTGTCGTCGAGTACGCCCGCGAAAGCGGCGGCGGTGATCTCACCGACGCTGTGCCCGGCGACGGCACCCGGTACGAGGTCACCACCGATGGCACCCAGTGCCGAGGCGGACAGTATCCCGGCCGCGACCAGCAGCGGCTGAGCCACCGCGGTGTCACGGATCGCGTCGGCGTCGGCCTCGGTCCCGTAGTGGACGAGGTCGAGGCCGATGGCGTCGGACCACTCGGCGACGCGCTCGGCGGCACCGGGCAGATCGAGCCAAGGAGTCAGGAAGCCGGGCGTCTGGGCGCCTTGGCCGGGAGCGACGAGTACGAGCACTCTCACACTCTCTCTTGTGGACGGGCGCAGCCGCCCGTGGGGACAGGGACGAAGAACGGCAAGGGGTTTTGTAGGGGCCCGACAAAAGCCTAGGGTTGAAGATCCCCATCGGCCAGGCGCCCGAGAATCAGCGCGATCCGCAATGTGAATGCGGATCGTACATCTGAAGGCGACCAGCCGGTGACGTCAGTCACACGTCGAAGCCGGTAGCGCACGGTGTTGGGATGAACGAAGAGCATTCGTGCCGCGCCCTCCAGACTGCTCGCCTGTTCGAGATAGACGGAGAGCGTTTCCAGGAGCGCGGACCCGGCTTCCTCCAGCGGTCTGTAGATCTCCTCCACCAATTGGTCACGCGCGCCGGGGTCACCGGCGATGGCACGCTCCGGAAGCAGATCGTCGGCCAGCACCGGCCGCGGGGCGTCCTGCCAGGCGGAACAGGCCTTGAGTCCCGCTGCGGCGGCCTGCGCGGACCGGGTGGCGGCCAGCAGATCGGGCACGATCGGCCCCGCGACGACGGGCCCGGCGGCATAAGGCCCGATCAGCGACTTGGCAACGGCGAGCGGGTTGTCGTTCCCTCCCGCGATAACGACAAGCCGATCTCCAAGCACCCCCGTAAGCACCTGCACCTTGGCATGCCGGGCGGCCCGCCGAATGGCCTCCACGGTCAACTCACTGTCACCGTCGGGCGCGGTACCGAGCACGACGCACACATGCTCGGGCGAATTCCAGCCAAGCGCGGCGGCCCGCGAAACAGCCCCCTCGTCGGCCTCCCCACTGAGCACGGCATTGACGACGAGCGACTCCAGCCGGGCGTCCCAGGCACCCCGTGCCTCGGCGGCCTGGGCGTACACCTGTGCGGTGGCGAAGGCGATCTCGCGGGCGTAGACGAGCAGAGCCTCGCGCAGCACGCCTTCGTCACCGGGAGCGGCCACTTCATCAATGGCACTCTCCATGACCTCGATGGTCGTACGGACCATCTCGACGGTCTGCCGCAGGGTGATGGCCCTGGTCAGCTCGCGGGGAGCGGTACCGAAGACATCGGTGGAGATGGCCTGAGGAGCATCAGGATGCCGAAACCACTCAGTAAAAGCGGCAATACCGGCCTGGGCGACCAGCCCGATCCAGGAACGGTTCTCCGGGGGCATGGCCCGGTACCACGAGAGTGTCTCGTCCATGCGCGTGATCGCCTGCGCGGCGAGACTCCCGGAGGACTTCTCCAGCCGCTTCAAGGTCGCGGGATGCGGATGAGCGGGACGCGTGGAGGGTTCGGGGTGGTGGGATTCGGGTTCGGGCACGGAACAAGACTGCCTTATCAGGACGGGGGCGTGCGGCGTCGGGTCTACGGTGGGTGGGTGATGGACGTACGGCGCGCGGACGCGCGCTATCCAGGGGGTGACCCGGCAGCTGGTATCGAATCCTGGCACGCCTTCTCCTTCGGCCCCCACTACGACCCGGACAACCTGCGCTTCGGCGCGGTGATCGCCTGCAACGAGGAGCGGCTGGCTCCTGGCGCGGGCTTCGACGAACACCCGCACAGCCACACGGAGATCGTGACGTGGGTGACGGAGGGGGCACTGACGCACCGGGACTCGACGGGCCACGAGACGGTGGTGGTGGCGGGGGACGTCCAACGCCTGAGCGCGGCGGCGGGAGTACGCCACGCGGAGCGCAACGAGGGTGAAACCCCCCTGACCTTCATCCAAACCTGGCTGGCCCCTCTCCAGCCCGGTGGCACCCCGTCCTACGAGATAGTCCACGGCATCGCGGACTCCACGCCGTACGCGATCCCGGAGGCGGGCGCGATGCTGCACGTACGCCGCCTGTCGGCGGGCGAGCGCACGGCGGTCCCGGACGCGGCGTACGTATACGTCCACGTGGTCCGGGGCGAAGTCCGCCTGGGCCCGGAGAAACTGGCCCCGGGCGACGCGGCGCGCCTGACGGGGGAGGAGGGGGTGGAGGCGATCGGGGTGACGGCGACGGAGTTGCTGCTGTGGGAAATGGCACCGTGAGGACATTCCTTCGCCCCCGCCGCCCCTACCCGTCCCATCCCTGGGGGCTGCGCCCCCAGACCCCCGCTACGGCCCTGAACGGGCCTTGTCCTCAAACGCCGGACGGGCTGGGTAGTCAGCCCGTCCGGCGTTTGAGGACGAGCGCGTTCAGCGCGATAGGGGGGTCTGGGGGCGCAGCCCCCAGGGATGGGACGGGTAGGGGCGGCGGGGGCGAGAAACACCCTGCCTCAGCCGCCCCGTACCTCCGCCAGCACCCCATCCGTGAACCCCGGCCACACCTCCACCGCCCACGCCCCGAACGCCCGATCGGTCAGCGCCACGCACCCCACCCCAACCTCCGGGTCGATCCACAGAAACGTCCCCGACTGCCCGAAGTGGCCGAAGGTCCGCGCCGACGACGAACTCCCCGTCCAGTGCGGCGACTTCGTCCCCCGGATCTCGAACCCCAGCCCCCAGTCGTTCGGGTTCTGATGCCCGTACCCACGAAGAACCCCCTTCGTCCCCGGGTACTGGACGGTCATCGCCTCAGCCACCGTCCGCGGATCCAGCAACCGAGGCGCCTGCACCTCGGCCGCAAACCGCACCAGATCCGCGACAGTCGACACCCCGTCCTTCGCCGGCGACCCCTCCACCGCCGTCGCCCCCATCCCCAACGGCTCCAGCACCGCCTGCCGCACATACTCCGCGAACGGCATCTCCGCAGCCTTCGCCACATGATCCCCCAGCACCTCGAACCCGGCGTTGGAGTACAGCCGCCGCTCCCCGGGCGGAGCCGTCACGCGGTGCTCGTCGAAGGCGAGCCCCGACGTGTGCGCCAAGAGGTGGCGGACCGTGGATCCGGGCGGCCCGGCCGGCTCGTCGAGTTCGATGGCGCCCTCCTCGTACGCGACAAGGGCGGCGTACGCGGCGAGCGGCTTGGTGACCGAGGCGAGCGGGAACCGGTGGTCGAGCGGGCCGTGGGAGCCCAGAACGGCACCGTCCGCCCGTACGACGGCCGCGGCGGCGGTGGGCACGGGCCAGTTCTCGATCAACGCGAGGCTCTTCAACGAATCCGACGACTTCAACGACATACCGCCGAGCTTAGGAGCCTCACAACCGCAGCCGCATGAAGGGGTCCGGTTGGCGGGTGAATCCCAGCGACGCATACAGCGGCTCCGCATCGGGGGACGCGGTGAGGTCGATCTGCCCGACCCCCTCCTCCCGGAACCACTCCACCAACGTCTCCATGCACGCCCGCGCATACCCCCGCCGCCGCGCGTCCGGATCGGTCGCGACGCTGAACACGAACCCGACCCGCCCGTGCGGATTGCCCGCACGCCCGATCCGGTACTCGACGGTCCCCACGACCAGCGCCGCCAGCGACCCGGGCCGCTCCGGGCGGTCGACGACGAACGCGGCGAAGCCCCCGTCCGGATCCGCGAGCCTCGCGGTCACCGTGGACAGGGAGGCGGCCTGCCAGCCCGCGTCGGTGTTCGCCCCGGACATCGAGTCGATCATCACCTGGCGCAGCCGCAGCAGTTCTTCGGCATCATCGGGTGTGGCACGGCGTACGAGAGTCATGATCCGTACGGTAATGAGCCGGGACCGGCCAAGTCTCCGCAATATCGCGGTATCCGCTTGCTTGGAGCGCACTCCAAGGTTTTAGCGTGGGGGCCATGACGGTGCTGGAGACCACAGACCCCACCACGAACCCCCCGGCCGACAACTGTGCGGGCCCGAGGCAGCCGGACCGGCGCCCGGACGGACAGGACCGCTACACGATCAGCGAGGTCGTCGTCTTCACCGGGCTGACCGCGCACACCCTGCGCTGGTACGAGCGCATCGGGCTGATGCCGCACATCGACCGTTCCCACACCGGCCAGCGCCGCTACAGCAACCGCGACCTCGACTGGCTCGACCTGGTCGGCAAGCTCCGGCTGACCGGGATGCCGGTCGCCGACATGGTGCGGTACGCCGAACTGGTGCGCGAGGGCGACCAGACGTACGGCGAACGGTTCGAGCTGCTCGAATCGACCCGCCGGGCCGTCCTGGACCGCATCGCCGAACTCCAGGACACGCTCGCGGTACTGGACCGGAAGATCAGTTTCTACGCGGAGGCGGACCTCGACGCTGGTCTCGCCCGACAGGTGGAGAGTGCCCGATGACGAACGACGACACTACCAAGCTCACCACCGCCCCGCTCGGCACCGACGGCCCCCAGGTCGGCGTACAGGGCCTCGGCTGCATGGGCATGAGCATCGCGTACGGCCCCACGGACGCCGACGAGGCCCGGGCCACGCTCGAACGCGCCCTCGAACTGGGCGTGACCCTCTACGACACCGCGGACGCCTACGGCGACGGCGAGAACGAACGCTTCCTGTCCCCGTTCTTCAACGCCCACCGCGACGAGGTCGTCGTCGCGACGAAGTTCGCCCTGGCGATGCCGGCCGGCGTCACGGGCCCCCGGATCATCCGCAACGACCCGGCCTACATCCGCCAGGCGGTCGAGGCCAGCCTCAAGAACCTCGACCTCGACGTCATCGACCTCTACTACATGCACCGGCGCGATGTGAACATCCCCATCGAGGAGACCGTCGGCGTGATGGCCGAACTGGTCCGCCAGGGCAAGGTCAAGCAGCTGGGCCTGAGCGAGGTCACGGGCGCCGAACTGCGCGCGGCCCAGTCCGTGCACCCGATCGCCGCCGTCCAGTCGGAGTGGTCCCTGTTCAGCCGTGACATCGAGGCATCCGTCGTCCCGACGGCCCGCGAACTGGACGTCACCCTGGTCCCGTACTCCCCACTGGGCCGAGGCTTCCTGACCGGCTCCTTCACCAACGCCGACCAGGAACTCACAGAGGGCGACTACCGCCGTACCCAGCCCCGCTTCACGGGCCCCAATGCCACAACGAACGCGGCCCTCCTGACCCCCATCCGAACCGTGGCCGAGTCCCACGGAGCCTCGGTGGGCCAGATCGCCCTGGCCTGGGTCCAACAACAGTCCACGGTCCACAACCTCCCGGTAATCCCCATCCCGGGCACCCGCAGGAGGACAAGGATCGAGGAGAACGCGGCAGCAACACGGATCGTGCTCGGGGAGCAGGACATGGCCCTACTGGACCCGATCGCGGCAAAGGTCGCGGGCACCCGCTACCCGGACATGCGCTTCGCGTCAGCAGGCAGGGAGTAGATCCCGGGTTCTCCCCGAGGGGCGGCGAGATCCCCCACCCAGGGGCGCGGGGAACTGCGCGACAAGCCACAACGAACCCGCACCCGCACCCGCCAACGCACAGACCCCCCACCCCCCCAGGCGGCCTACAACTCCGCCAACAACTCAGCCTTCTTCAACGAGAACTCCTCATCCGTCACCAAACCGGCCTCGTGCAACTCCCCCAGGTGCCGAATCCGTTCAGCAACATCCCCCGGATCACGCCGCCCGGAACTCACCTGAACCGCCCCCGCCCCACCCGCGGAGCGAACCCCCGCCAACACGGCCGCCGCAAACGGCAACGACTCATGCACAGGCCCGTACCCCAGCCCGAACACCACCGACGCGGGATCCTGATCGACGGCCGGCGCGACAGCCGACCCGTCCCGTCGAAGCAGTCGCAGATATCCCTCGAACACCTCGGGCGACCGCCACTCCACGCCCATCAGGTCGGCGACCGGAAACGTCTGGTCGCCGGCCTTCCACTTCGCCGACGACGCGCCCGTCCAGAACCACCGGAACGACACCGCGCGCCCGTCGAAGGACGCCTTCGCGTCGTACGCCTTGAACGCCCGCGGCACCTCGGGCGCGGCCACCAGGAACCTTTCAGCAGGTTCCTTGTCCGCACCGCCGATCTCGCCCACCCGGGCCCGCAGTTCGTCCGCGTAGTACTCGGCGAGTGTCTCCCGCTCGGCCGGCAGCACCAGCCGGTACGGGTCGCAGCCCTCCTTCAGCTGGCCGTCGGCCGCCTCCATCAACGGGTCGGCGCCCGGCCGGGGCTCGGCGCGCAGAACCACCGTTCCGCGCTTGCCCGGGGTCAGCGTGACACCCGCGATCGCTTCCAGCGGGATACGGCGTTCGCCGAGCGCCTGAAACAGCTTCGGCGTGCGGATTCCCCGTTCGAAGCGGATGAGCACGGAGTCGGACTCGAACTCCCAGGCGGCATGAAATCCGGCCAGTACGTCACCCATGCGGCTCATCGTATGCGGCAAGAGCTTCATAGTCCCCTCCCCGGGCACACCGTGATTTCTGCGTCTTCTACGCGCGTCCGGCCGTCGCCCCGTCGGACAAACCCTTCAGACACACGTCATCCTTGCGGTCCTGCTGATCGTGCTGATCCCGCTGAGCGCACCGCACGGCGCCGAAAGCGCCGACGCCGATCTCGGCGAAATTGTGCAGACTCTCCGTACCCGGCTCGAAATAGCCGCCGTGTCCCTTCGCGCCACGCGCGGACAGCACCCGCGAGCCGAATCCCGACGACACCGGGTCGGCGCCGTGCCCGAGGCCGCCGACCTCCAGATACGGCACGTCCTGGATCCAGTCGTCGGCGTCCCGCATCGCCCACACCCGGGCCGAGGTGTGCAGCTGAGCCGCGTTCTCGACCCGCATACCGGGGCTGCCGGCCACCGCGATGTCGGTCACCCGGCTCGGCAGCGCGTGCGCGGCGACCCCGCAGACCACCGAGCCGTAGCTGTGGCAGTACAGCGCGACCGGCGCCCGGCCGGGCAGTCCGCGCACCAGCGCGTTCAGTCGCAGCGCACCGGAGTTGGCGCGCATCGCCGTCGCCGCGTCCATGCCGAGCCCGTTGGGCGCGGTGTAGTCGGCCCAGGCGATCACGGCCGTACGGGTCGTGGGGCTCGCCTCCCACTCCGCGCGGTACAGCGCCTCCGCCATGCCGACGGGCGCCGAGTACCTGCGGTTGGTGCGCTGGAAGGTGAGGAGGTCGGTGTCGACACCGGGGACCACGACCGAGACGCGCTGTGCCTTGCCGAGGTCGCCGAACACCTCGGCGACCCGGCCGTTGCCCTCGGGGTCGAAGGCCAGGATCTGGCGGCCCTTCGCCAGCAGATCGTCGTAGCGGTGCATCCGGCGCCCCGCCTCGTGCTGGCCGACGGCCGAGAGCCGGTTGTCGTGCATGCGCACACGCTCCGTCTCGCGGGCCGTGTGCAGCGCGATGCGGTTGGCGCGGTAGCGCAGTTCGACGGGTGCGCCGTTCATGTTGCCGACCGCCAGCGGATAGCGGCGCACGAGCCGGTCGCGCTGTTGGGTGGTGAGCGAGGCGAAGAACCGGGCCAGCCGGCCGGGTGTCCCGTCCGGGTCGGGCAGCGCGTGGCCGCCGATCCGTCCGTCCTCCCACGCGGAGAGCGACGCCTGGAGCGGCGAGGGCGTGCGGTGGCTGCGGACCGCGGTCCAGCCGGTCGTCGCGAGCATCACGAAGACCACGGCCAGCGCGAGCAGTGCGCGCCAGACGTTCAGTTGCGGGGAGGTGTCGAAGGAAGTCACTGAAAGGACACACTAGGAGAACGAGAGGGTCTCGCGTTAACCGAGTGACGGGGATCACGTTTCGATAACCCTCGGCGGGTATGGCGCTGCGCACACGCTTCCGTACGGGGTGTCACGACCCGTCCGTGCGCCAGTTCCCCGCCAGTGCCGGACCCATCGCGTCGAGGTAGGTGCTGGTCAGCTCGCGCATCGCCGCCACGCTCATGTCCGAGCCCGCGCCCCACCGCCGTTCCGTCAGCCGCATCAGCCCGCTGAACAGAGCCGTGACGACCCGCGGCCGGAGATCGTCGTCCACGTCGACACCCTCGCGCTCGGCGACCACCCGCGCCACCGCCTCCTCCGTCTCGGCGGAGCGGCGCAGGTGCGCGGCGAGCAGCACCGGCGTCGACTCGATCACGTAGTACATGCGCATCTGCAACTCCGCCGGTACGACGGACTCCACGGCCTCGTTGATGGTGTGCCAGCCCTCCAGCACGGCCTGCCGCAGAGCCTCCAACGGGGCCTCGTGCGGCGGGCGTTCGCGCACCGCCCGGATGAAGTGCGCCTCCGCGATGCGGTGCACGGCGAAGGCGGCGTCCTCCTTGCCGGCGAAGTAGCGGAAGAAGGTGCGCTGCGAGACCTCGACGGCCTCGGCGATCTCGTCGACGGTCGTGTGCTCGTACCCCTTGCTGGTGAACAGGACGAGGGCGGCGCGCACCAGCGCGTCCCGGGTGCGCTGTTTCTTGAGCTCGCGCAGTGCGCTCATGGTGATCAGGCCTCTTCGTTCTTATCGGGGAACGACGTGTCAGTTACCGACTTGTGAACTCGTTTGTCAATTGTCAGTGGCTGTCATTAGCCTCGATCGCATGACTAGTCAGACCACCATCGAGACGACCGGTCCGGGGGACAAGGCACCTGTCGCGCCCTCGGATCCCACGCCTGCCAAGGGGCTGCGCGGCCATCCGTGGCTGACCCTGATATCCGTGGCCGTCGGGGTCATGATGGTGGCCCTCGACGGCACCATCGTGGCGATCGCCAACCCGGCCATCCAGAAGGACCTGGGCGCGAGTTTCGCGGACGTCCAGTGGATCACCAACGGCTACTTCCTCGCGCTCGCGGTCACGCTGATCACCGCGGGCAAGCTCGGCGACCGCTTCGGGCACCGGCAGACCTTCCTCATCGGCATCGTCGGCTTCGCCGCCGCGTCGGCGGCCATCGGGCTGTCCAGCAGTATCGCCCTGGTGGTCGTCTTCCGGGTGTTCCAGGGGCTGTTCGGCGCGCTGCTGATGCCGGCCGCGCTCGGTCTGCTGCGGGCCACGTTCCCCGCCGAGAAGCTGAACATGGCCATCGGCATCTGGGGCATGGTCATCGGCGCCTCCACCGCGGGCGGCCCGATCCTCGGCGGACTGCTCGTCGAGCACGTCAGCTGGCAGTCCGTGTTCTTCATCAACGTGCCGGTGGGCATCCTGGCCCTCGTCATCGGCCTGGTGATCCTGGTCGACCACCGCGCGGCCCTCGGGCGGAGCCCGATAGACGGACACAGCGCTGCGCGCTCCTTCGACGTCCTTGGTATCGCCCTGCTCTCCGGTGCGATGTTCTGCCTGGTGTGGGCGCTCATCAAGGCCCCGGAGTGGGGCTGGGGCGACGGCAAGACGTGGCTGTTCCTGGTCGCCTCGGTGGTGGGCTTCGGGCTCTTCGCCTTCTGGGAGCAGAGGGTCAAGGAGCCGCTGATCCCGCTCGGCCTGTTCCGCTCGGTCCCGCTGTCGGCGGGTGTGGTGCTGATGGTCCTCATGGCCATCGCCTTCATGGGCGGCCTCTTCTTCGTCACCTTCTACCTGCAGAACGTGCACGGTATGAGCCCGATCGACGCGGGCCTGCATCTGCTCCCGCTCACCGGGATGATGATCGTCGGCTCGCCCCTGGCCGGCGTCATGATCAGCAAGACCGGCCCGCGCATCCCGCTCGCGGGCGGTATGGCGTGCGTCGCGATCGCCATGTTCGGCATGTCCACGCTGGAGACGGACACCGGCAGCGGCGTCATGTCGCTCTGGTTCGCCATGCTCGGCCTCGGCCTCGCCCCGGTCATGGTCGGCGCGACGGAGGTCATCGTCGGCAACGCCCCGATGGAGCTGTCCGGTGTCGCCGGCGGCCTCCAGCAGGCGGCGATGCAGATCGGCGGCAGCCTCGGTACGGCGGTGCTCGGCGCGGTCATGGCCTCCAAGGTCGACAACGACCTCGCGGGCAACTGGACGGCCGCGGGCCTCCCGGAACTCACCCCCGAACAGCAGGCGCAGGCCTCGGAGGCGGTCCAGGTCGGCGTGCCCCCGGTGGCACCGGGCACTCCGGAGACGGTCGCCGCCCAGATCGCGAAGGTCGCCCACGACACGTTCATCTCCGGCATGAGCCTGGCCTGTCTGGTCGCGGCCGGCGTGGGAGTGGTGGCGGTACTGGTCGCCCTCCTGACGAAGCGCGGCGAGAACGCGGAGGCGGGCGCGGGCGCGGCGCACATCTGAGGGCACATCTGAAGCGCATATTTCGCGCATATATCTATGACCTGCGCCGGGGAATTCCCCTATCCGAGTGACTCCCCTAAAGATTCCTCCCCTTCGGTACTCGGGGCAGGTCACAGTTAGTCAAGTCCTCCGCACGGCATGGTCCGTAAGACATGTACGACACGGAGGACCGCCGGGCCGCGGCGCGCTGCCGGAGGGGGACAGCGCGCCGACGGGCCCGTCGGACAGGGCGGCCACCTCGGCCCGTAGCGCCCGTACTTCCTCCGTCAGCGCCGCGATCGCGGCCGTCTGGCGCCGTTCCTCCACGTCGTCCATCTCGAACCGGGAGATGAACCACGCGGCGATGTTCGCGGTGACCAGACCGAGCAGCGCGATCCCGGACAGCATCAGCCCGACCGCGAGGACGCGGCCCACTCCGGTCGTCGGCGCGTGGTCCCCGTACCCCACGGTCGTCATCGTCGTGAACGACCACCACAGGGCGTCGCCCAGCGTTCGGATGTTCCCGTCCGGCGACTCGCGCTCGACCGACAGCACGGCCAGCGAGCCGAACATCAGCAGCCCCACCACGGCCCCGCCGACATACGTCGTCAGCCGCACCTGGGACGCCATCTGGGCCCGCCGGCCCACCAGCAGCAGCGTGGATATGACCCGCAGCAGCCTCAGCGGCTGGATCAGCGGCAGCAGCACGGCGAACAGGTCCAGCCAGTGCCGGCGTACGTACTCCCGCCGCTGTTCGGCGAGAGAGACCCGCACGAGGTAGTCGACCGCGAAGGCACCCCACACCCCCCACTCCACAACCGTGCAGGCGACCGACACGGTCCGCCCGGCGGGACTGTGCACGATCGGCACGGCATAGGCAACGGCGAACACGACAGCAAGCACCATCAGAGGCCGCTGAGTCCGCCCCTCCCAACGAGCCTGCGCAGACGCTTCCTTCATGCTGCGCATATTAAGGGCCCGAAAGCGACACAGAAGCGCCCCTGGAGGAAGCCCCGAAGGGGCACCCCTCCAGGGGCGCGGGGAACTGCGCGACCAGCCACAACGAACCGGCAGTCGAAGTACGACTACGCGTCGCCGCCCGCGGCACCGGGGTCAGCCGCCGAGACATCCAGCAACTGGTACCGGTCGATCGCCTGCTTCAGCACCGACCGATCAACCTTCCCCTCCCGAGCCAACTCCGTAAGCACCCCCACCACGATCGACTGCGCGTCAATGTGGAAGAACCGCCGAGCCGCCCCACGCGTGTCCGCGAACCCGAACCCATCCGCACCCAGCGACTGGTAAGTCCCCGGCACCCACCGAGAGATCTGGTCAGGAACAGACCGCATCCAGTCGGAAACGGCCACGAACGGACCCTCGGCGCCACTCAACTTCCGCGTCACATAAGGGACCCGCTGCTCCTCCTCGGGATGCAGCAGATTGTGCTGCTCCACCGCGACCGCCTCGCGCCGCAGCTCGTTCCAGGAGGTCGCCGACCAGACGTCCGCCCGTACGTTCCAGTCCTCCGCGAGGATCCGCTGCGCCTCCAGCGCCCACGGCACCGCGACACCGGACGCGATGACCTGCGCCGGGATGGTGCCCGAAGTCCCCTGGCCCACGCGGTGGATGCCCTTGAGGATGCCGTCGACATCGACGTCCTCGGGCTCGGCCGGGTGCTGGATCGGCTCGTTGTAGACGGTGAGGTAGTAGAAGACGTCCTCACTGTCCGGGCCGTACATCCGGCGCAGACCGTCCTGCACGATGTACGCGATCTCGTACGAGTACGCCGGGTCGTACGCGACACAGCCCGGGTTCGTCGAGGCGAGCAGCTGTGAGTGGCCGTCGGCGTGCTGCAGACCCTCGCCGGTCAGAGTCGTACGTCCAGCGGTCGCGCCCAGGACGAAACCGCGCGCCAACTGGTCGGCCATCTGCCAGAACTGGTCGCCGGTGCGCTGGAAACCGAACATCGAGTAGAAGACGTACACCGGGATGAGCGGCTCGCCGTGCGTCGCGTAGGCCGAGCCGGCCGCGATCAGCGAGGCGGTGCAGCCGGCCTCCGAGATGCCGTCGTGCAGCATCTGACCCGTCGGCGACTCCTTGTACGCGAGGAGTAGCTCGCGGTCCACGGCCTCGTACTGCTGGCCGAGCGGGTTGTAGATCTTCGCGCTCGGGAAGAACGAGTCCATGCCGAACGTGCGGTACTCGTCCGGCGCGATCAGCACGAAACGCTTGCCGATCTCCTTGTCCCGCATGAGGTCCTTGAGCAGCCGGACGAACGCCATGGTCGTGGCGATCGACTGCTGGCCCGAACCTTTCTTCACACTCGCGTACGTCTTTTCCTCGGGCAGCGTCAGCGGCTTGGCGCGGACGACGCGGGTCGGGACGTAACCGCCGAGCGACTTGCGGCGGTCGTGCATGTACTGGATCTCTTCCGAGTTCCGGCCCGGGTGGAAGTACGGCGGCGCGCCGCCCTCCAGCTCCTTGTCGGAGATCGGCAGGTGCAGCCGGTCGCGGAAGCCCTTGAGGTCGGCCGCCGTCAGCTTCTTCATCTGGTGCGTGGCGTTGCGGCCCTCGAAGTTGGGTCCGAGCGTCCAGCCCTTGACGGTCTTGGCGAGGATGACGGTCGGCTGGCCCTTGTGCGCCTTGGCCGCCGCGAACGCCGCGAAGATCTTCCGGTGGTCGTGGCCACCGCGCCCCAGGTGCAGCACCTGGTCGTCGGTCATGCCCTCGACCATCGCGCGCAGCCGCGTGTCGTCGCCGAAGAAGTGGTCGCGGATGTACGCGCCGGTCTCGGTGGCGTACGTCTGGAACTGACCATCCGGGGTGGTGTTCATCTTGTTGACGAGCACGCCGTCCCGGTCCTGCGCGAGCAGCGGGTCCCAGCTGCGGTCCCAGACCAGCTTGACGACGTTCCAGCCGGCGCCCCGGAACTGCGACTCCAGCTCCTGGATGATCTTGCCGTTGCCGCGCACTGGGCCGTCGAGCCGCTGCAGGTTGCAGTTGACGACGAAGGTCAGGTTGTCGAGGCCCTCGCGGGCGGCGATCGACAGCTGGCCGAGCGACTCCGGCTCGTCCATCTCGCCGTCGCCGAGGAACGCCCACACATGCGACTTGGAGGTGTCCGCGATCCCGCGCGCCTCCATGTAGCGGTTCATCCGCGCCTGGAAGATCGCGCCGAGCGGGCCGAGGCCCATCGAGACGGTCGGGAACTCCCAGAAGTCCGGCATCAGCCGCGGGTGCGGGTACGAGGACAGGCCGTACGGGGCCTTCGACTTCTCCTGGCGGAACGCGTCGAGCTGCTGCTCGCTGAGCCGGTCGAGGAGGAACGCGCGGGCGTAGATACCGGGGGAGGCATGCCCCTGGAAGAAGATCTGGTCGCCGCCGTCGCCCTCGTCCTTGCCCCGGAAGAAGTGGTTGAAGCCCACGTCGTAGAGGGAGGCGGAGGAGGCGAAGGTCGCGATGTGGCCGCCGACGCCGATACCGGGCCGCTGGGCGCGCGAGACCATCACGGCCGCGTTCCAGCGGGTCGCGTTCAGGATGCGGCGCTCGATCTCCTCGTTGCCGGGGAAGAAGGGCTCGTCCTTCGTCGCGATCGTGTTGACGTAGTCCGTGCTCCGCATCTCGGGCACGGCCACGCGCTTCTCGCGGGCCCGCTCGATCAGCCGCAGCATCAGATAGCGGGCCCGCTCCCGGCCGCGTTCGTCAACCGCGGCGTCGAGGGAGTCGAGCCACTCCTGGGTTTCTTCGGGATCGAAGTCAGGAACCTGACTCGGAAGGCCGCCAATGATGATCGGGTTGCGATCTGATCCGGAAGCCACGCTGTTCCTTCGCTCTCGGGAGACTTGATCCGGGGCACGCTGTGGGCCTGCCCTGGGGCTGCGAATGCACTGGTCCCCATCGTGTACCCCGAGGCCGGGTACGTCACCTCTACTCAGAGGTAGCCCCGGAGGAGGTGTCTGGGCCGGGTGTGGGCCGGGGTGGTCGCAGCCAAATCGCAACGATACGCCCAGTCCGTGACGTGTTCCGTAAAGCGATTCGGATCTAGCACGTATGTGTGAGAGGTTCGGGAGTCACTCGGGAGCAGCAAAACCGCAAAGCGGGCAGAATGGTGTGTTGTGCGTCACTTGTTCCCGGGAACCGCTGTGTGAAGTTGCGGCGACACCGCCAGGATCGTCACCGTTTCGGCGGTCTGAACGGCCGGGTACTTGCGCGATCCGCCCCGCCCGTGTGGACTACGGCCAATGCTTCGCGCACGCGCGTGGCTGGACATTTCTCGAACATGATCAGGAGGCAACCCGTGAGCGCGACCGCGGACCACGCGGAGGAGCGGACTAACCCTGCCGCAAGGCTGGGGTTCCAGCCCGAGCAGGTGGTCCAGGAGATCGGCTACGACGACGACGTCGACCAGGAGCTCCGCGAGGCCATTGAGGAAGTCATCGGCAGCGATCTCGTGGACGAGGAGTACGACGACGTCGCAGATGCCGTGGTGCTGTGGTTCCGCGACGAGGACGGCGACCTGACCGATGCGCTGGTGGACGCCACCACGTACATCGAAGAAGGCGGCGCGATCCTGCTCCTCACGCCCAAGACGGGCCGTGACGGCTACGTGGAGCCGAGCGACATCTCTGAAGCCGCGACGACGGCGGGTCTGTCGGCGACGAAGAGCGTCAGTGTGGGCAAGGACTGGAGTGGGAGTCGTCTGGCGACACCCAAGGCAGCGAAGTCCAAGAAGTAATCCTCAATCGCCGGACGGGCCGGATGACTCCGGCCCGTCCAACGGCTTCAGTGGGTGGTCACTAGGGTGTTCTCACCCGAACAGCCCACCGAAGGGATGCAGGATCATGGCGATCGAGGTCGGCGACAAGGCCCCGGACTTCGAGCTCAAGGACAACCACGGCGCCACCGTGCGGCTCTCCGACTTCCGTGGCGCGAAGAACGTGGTGCTGCTCTTCTATCCCTTCGCCTTCACCGGCGTCTGCACCGGCGAGCTGTGCGACCTGCGGGACAACCTGCCGAGGTTCTCCGACCGCGACACCCAGGTACTCGCCGTCTCCAACGACTCCATCCACACCCTGCGCGTCTTCGGCGAGCAGGAGGGCCTCGAATACCCCCTGCTGTCCGACTTCTGGCCGCACGGCAACATTTCGCGCGCGTACGGCGTCTTCGACGAGGACAAGGGTTGCGCGGTGCGCGGGACCTTCATCATCGACAAGGAGGGTGTCGTGCGGTGGACCGTCGTCAACGGCCTGCCCGACGCGCGTGACCTGAACGAGTACGTGAAAGCCCTCGACACCCTGTGATTCTTCGGGTCCAAGCCCTGCGTGGGGCGGGAACCCGTCACTAGGATCTGCACGTTGATCCGATAACGGCGCACGACGGGGCACACCGCCCCCGGCGGCAGACGAGACACCAATGGAGGACTCGTGGGAGTCAGCCTCAGCAAGGGCGGCAACGTATCGCTGACGAAGGAGGCCCCGGGTCTCACCGCGGTCATCGTCGGTCTGGGGTGGGACATCCGTACCACCACCGGCACCGACTTCGACCTCGACGCCAGCGCGATCCTGACGGGCGCGGACGGCAAGGTCAGTTCCGACGCCAACTTCGTGTTCTTCAACAACCTCAAGAGCCCGGACGGCTCGGTCGAGCACACCGGTGACAACACCACCGGTGAGGGCGAGGGCGACGACGAGCAGATCAAGGTCAACCTCGCGACGGTCCCGGCCGACATCGACAAGATCGTGTTCCCGGTCTCGATCTACGACGCCGAGAACCGCCAGCAGTCCTTCGGCCAGGTCCGCAACGCCTTCATCCGCGTCGTGAACCAGGCCGGCGAGGCCGAGCTGGCGCGCTACGACCTCTCCGAGGACGCCTCGACGGAGACCGCCATGGTCTTCGGCGAGCTGTACCGGCACGGCGCGGAGTGGAAGTTCCGCGCCATCGGCCAGGGGTACGCCTCCGGCCTGCGCGGCATCGCGCAGGACTTCGGCGTGAACGTCTGAGCCGGACTCTCTCCGGCTCCGTCGTCCGGCGTCGCATCTCTCGGTGCGGCGCCGGACGTGCTCGGTTCCGCGATCCACGCAGATCGCAAGGCTTCACCTCGGGGAGGATCAGCAGCATGGGCGTCACGCTTGCCAAGGGGGGCAATGTCTCCCTCTCCAAAGCCGCACCGAACCTCACCCAGGTGTTGGTCGGGCTCGGCTGGGACGCGCGTTCCACCACCGGCGCGCCGTTCGACCTCGACGCCAGCGCGCTGCTGTGCGGGAATGGTCGGGTTCTCGGCGACGAGTGGTTCATCTTCTACAACCAGCTCACCAGCCCCGACGGCTCGGTCGAGCACACCGGCGACAACCTCACCGGTGAGGGCGAGGGCGACGACGAGTCGCTGATCGTCGACCTCCCCAAGGTGCCGGCCGCCTGCGACAAGATCATCTTCCCGGTCTCGATCCATGACGCCGACAACCGCGGCCAGACCTTCGGCCAGGTCAGCAACGCCTTCATCCGCGTCGTCAACCAGGCCGACGGCCAGGAACTGGCGCGCTACGACCTGAGCGAGGACGCGTCGACGGAAACGGCCATGATCTTCGGGGAGCTGTACCGCTACCAGGGCGAGTGGAAGTTCCGTGCCGTAGGACAGGGGTACGCGTCGGGTCTGCGGGGCATCGCTCTAGACTTCGGAGTCAACGTTTCGTAAAGCCGAGTACGGCAGCGGGGGAGACCCGTAAACACACGATTGGGTAGCCAGTGATTCTGAAAACCTTCGGCTGGTCGTTCGCGGTCACCGCGCTCGGCCTGGTCGCGGCGGTCTTCTACGGGGGGTGGACCGGCTTCGGCATCGTGGCGATCCTCTCCATCCTCGAAATCTCGCTGTCCTTCGACAACGCGGTGGTCAACGCGGGCA
Organism: Streptomyces sp. GQFP; assembly: GCF_021545335.1. Taxonomy (GTDB): domain Bacteria; phylum Actinomycetota; class Actinomycetes; order Streptomycetales; family Streptomycetaceae; genus Streptomyces. The sequence goes on from NZ_CP089312.1 coordinate 7,929,602, forward strand.
TCCTGAAGAAGATGAGTGCCTTCTGGCAGAAGATCTTCCTCACCATCGGTGTCCTCATCGCCGTCTTCGGTATGCGACTCGTCTTCCCCGTCGTGATCGTGGCCATCAGCGCCAGCATGGGGCCCATCGAGGCCGTCGATCTCGCGTTCAACAACAAAGAGCAGTACGAGCAGCTGGTCACGGACGCCCACCCGGCGATCGCCGCCTTCGGTGGCATGTTCCTGCTGATGATCTTCCTCGACTTCATCTTCGAGGACCGTGACATCAAGTGGCTGGGCTGGCTGGAGCGGCCGCTCGCCAAGCTCGGCAAGGTCGACATGCTGTCGGTCTGCATCGCCTTGGCCGTGCTCCTCGTCTCCGCGCTGACCTTCGCGACCAACGCCCACCAGCACGGCGGCGCACACGTCGACAAGGCGGAGACGGTCCTCCTCTCCGGCATCGGCGGTCTGATCACCTACATGATCGTCGGCGGTCTCTCCGGCTACTTCGAGAACAGGCTCGAAGAAGCGGAGGAGCGCGAGCACGAGGAGGAGGAAGAGGCCGAGCGGACCGGCAAGAAGAAGCCGGCCGTCGTCATGGTCGGCCAGGCCGCGTTCTTCATGTTCCTGTACCTCGAAGTCCTGGACGCGTCCTTCTCCTTCGACGGTGTGATCGGCGCCTTCGCCATCACCAACGACATCGTGCTGATGGCCCTGGGCCTCGGCATCGGCGCCATGTACGTCCGGTCGCTGACCGTCTACCTGGTCCGCCAGGGGACCCTCGACGACTACGTCTACCTGGAGCACGGCGCGCACTACGCGATCGGCGCCCTCGCCGCGATTCTGCTGGTCACCATCCAGTACCAGATCAACGAGGTCATCACCGGCCTCGTCGGCGTCGTCCTGATCGGCGCGTCCTTCTGGTCCTCCGTGCGCCGCAACAAGGCGTTGGCAGCGGCCGAGGGAAAAGCGGCGGGCTCGGACGAGAAGACTGAGGTCTCGTCCGGGGTGTGACAACCTCCGGTGTGAGGGAACGCTCTGAGCGGGGCGGCTACGAGGAATCGTCCTCGTCGGCCGCCCCGTGGCATTGACGGGCAACGGTGCGGTGCTACTGACGGACTTGCGGGGGCTGGACGGGTGGGGGCGGGATGAGTTTCTGGGACGACCTGTGGCGCGGCCGGTCGATGGAGTTCGACGCGGGCAGTGCGGCGAGCAACTCCATCGAGCTGACCAAGCGGCACCAGCGGGTCTCGCTCACCAGGCAGGGCGCCGCGACCGGGCATCTGCGCATCAACCTGTCCTGGCGGATGCGTACGTCGGACATCGGCGGCCCCAAGCGGCAGAGCCTGTGGCGGCACCCCTTCCAGGCCCTGAAGCCGGAGGAGGTCCAGGGGCACACCCAGAGCATGGTGAACGTCGACCTGGACCTGGGGATCCTGTACGAGCTGGCCGACGGCACCAAGGGGGTTGTGCAGCCCCTGGGGGGCTTCCTCGGTGACACGAACGCGCCGCCGTACGTGAAGCTGAGCGGGGACGACCGGTTCGGGTCGGCGTCGGGGGAGACGGCGTACGTCAATCTTGATCACCGGGACGAGATCAAGAGGTTGCTGGTCTTCGTCTACATCTATGACCAGACGCCGGCGTTCGACCGGACGCACGCGATTGTCACTCTGTATCCGAGCAATGGGCCGCGGATCGAGATAGGTCTCGACGAGCGGCACTCGCAGGCTCGGTCGTGTGCGGTGGTGATGATCGAGAACGTGAAGAACGAGTTGATCGTTCGGCGGGAAGTGAAGTTCGTCTACGGGTTCCAGGCGGAGCTTGATCGGTTGTACGGGTGGGGCTTGCAGTGGGGGCGGGGATACAAGACCAAGGCTGAGCGGTGAACTTCGGGTGCGGGTCCGCTGTGGCTGGTCGCGCAGTTCCCCGCGCCCCTAAAAGCGAAAAGCCTTACCGTCCGATGAATTGTGGGCCTTGGGGCGGCAGGTGGAAGTCCGGGGACGGGGAGGCTCCTACCGGGTGGGGGTAGCCGTACGCCGGTTGGTTGGTGTTGGCGTTCGGGGTGGTGGGCTGGGGGTAGCCGTAGGACGGCTGGGGCGGGAGTGTGGGGGGTTGCTGGACCGTTGTGGCCGCCGCGGGGTCCGTTGTCGGGGTGGCCTCGGGGAAGGGTTCCTCGGTCGCCGGCGGGTCCTCCACGGAGATGCCGAAGTCCGTCGCCAGGCCCTCCAGGCCGTTCGAGTAGCCCTCGCCCAGGGCGCGGAACTTCCAGCCCTCGCCGCGGCGGTACAGTTCGCCGCAGATCAGGGCCGTCTCCTCGCCCGTCTCCGGCTTGACGTCGAAGTACGCCAGCGGTTCGCCGTCCGCGACCGTACCGTCGTACAGCAGGATGCGCAGGGAGCGTACGCGGTCGAAGGCGACGCCGTCCGCGGAGGCGACGAGCAGAATCTGTCCGACTCCGGACTCGACACCGGTCAGATCCGTCTGGATCGTGTCGGTCAGGCCCTCGGCCACCCTTTTCTTGCCGAGGCGCCAGACCTTGCCCGAGGGGTGGCGGGGCTGGTTGTAGAAGACGAAGTCCTCGTCGGAGCGCACACGACCGTCGGGGCCGAGGAGCAGCGCCGAAGCGTCGACATCCGGAACCCCCTGCCCGGGCGTCCAGCGCAGCACGGCGCGCACCGTCGTGGCTTCGAGCGGGACGTTCGACCCCTTCAGCATCGCGTGCGTCATGTGGTCATCCTGCCCTCTCGGTCCTGGTCACGACAACGCGGGGGCACCGGTTCCGCGGGTCGGGTCGCGAGTGTTCGCCGCCCGGCTGTGCCCGCACGTGCTTGTCCGCGTTACCTGAACTTCATTCTCAGTGGGAACCCCTGACATGGATCCCTACGTACTATTACCGGCCACCCATCAGCACCCGATCCATACTCGACCGGCAGTCCAGCCGCCACGGGGGAGTTCCATGCGTCATTTCGGGCACATCGCCCCTGAGGTACGACAGCGTCTGTTCCACCAGGAGCCGTGCGAGTTCACCGCCGACTCCCCGGCCCGGCTGCTCGCCACGGCCCTCGGGGCCACCCTGTACAGCCCGGCCACCCGTCCGCGCCTCGCCGAGGCCGTCGTCAAACAGGTCGCCCGCGGTGTCGTCTCGATGGTGCTGTGCCTGGAGGACTCGATCGACGACTCGGAGGTCGTGGACGCCGAGGAGAACCTCGTGCGGGAGCTGGGCCTGCTCGCCGAGCGCCCCGACGCCGCCACCGGGCTGCCGCTGCTGTTCGTCAGGGTCCGTACGCCCGATCAGATCCCCGACCTCGTCCAGCGCCTCGGCCCCGCCGCCCGGCTGCTGTCCGGGTTCGTGATGCCGAAGTTCACCGAGGAACGCGGGATGCCGTTCCTGGAGGCCCTCGCCGACGCCGAGGCCGCCAGCGGCCACCGGCTGTTCGGCATGCCCGTGCTGGAATCCCCCGAGCTGTTGTACCGGGAGACGCGCGTAGAAACCCTGGAGGGCATCTCCCGCGCCGTCGACAAGTACCGCGACCGCGTCCTCGCCCTGCGCCTCGGCGTCACCGACTTCTGCTCCTCGTACGGGCTGCGCAGAGCCCCCGACATGACGGCGTACGACGTCCAGGTCGTCGCCTCCGTCATCGCCGACGTCGTCAACATGCTGGGGCGGGCCGACGGCACCGGGTTCACCGTCACCGGGCCCGTCTGGGAGTACTTCCGGGTCCAGGAACGCATGTTCAAGCCGCAGCTGCGCCGCAGCCCCTTCCTGGACGGCCAGGCCGAGGAACTCCGCGAGAAGCTCATCGAGCACGCCATGGACGGGCTGCTCCGCGAGATCACCCTCGACCAGGCCAACGGTCTGCTCGGCAAGACCTGCATCCACCCCTCGCACGTACTGCCCGTGCACGCTCTGTCCGTGGTCAGCCACGAGGAGTTCAGCGACGCCCAGGACATCCTGCGGCCCGAGCGCTGCGGCGGAGGCGTCCTGCGGTCGGCGTACACGAACAAGATGAACGAGGTGAAGCCGCACCGCGCCTGGGCCGAGCGGACGCTGCTGCGCGCCGAGGTCTTCGGCGTCGCCAACGAGGACATCGGCTTCGTGGAACTGCTCGCCGCCGGCATCCCCGACTGACCCGTCCGTCTTCTCCCCCTTCTCCCCCCACCATCCACTAGGGACTCATGAACAACGCAGTGCACAACGGGGTCTGGTCCGGCACCTGGGTCGCCGAGCGGCTCGGTGTCGAGCTGGTCGGCGACGCCGAGCTGCGCGAGCTGCTCGGCCTCGCCCTGCGGCGCAACCCCAAGCGGGCGCACCTGCTGGTGTCGAACGTGCTCGGCAAGCACGTCCCGCAGTCCCCGGCCGTCGTCTACGGTCACGGCTTCGCCCTCGGCAGGCGGGTCCGCGAGCTGCTCGGCGCCGACGAGTCCCGGCGCGCGGTCGTCGTCGGGTACGCGGAGACGGCCACCGGGCTCGGCCACTGCGTCGCCGACGGTGTGGGCCTCGCGCCCTACCTCCACTCCACCCGGCGCCCCGTCGACGGCGTCGCCCAGGCGGGCGGCTTCGAGGAGTCCCACTCGCACGCCACCTCCCACCTCCTCCTCCCGGAGAACCCCACCCTGCTGGCCGGCCCCGGCCCCCTGGTCCTCGTCGACGACGAGTTCTCCACCGGCAACACCGTCCTCAACACCATCCGAGCCCTCCACGAGCGCTACCCACGCGAGCGGTACGTCATAGTCGCCCTCGTCGACATGCGCGCACCGGCGGACGTGGCCCGCCTGGCGGAGTTCGCTCAGGAGATCGGCGCGCAGGTAGACCTGGTGGCAGCGGCGAAGGGCACCGTGAGCCTGCCCGAAGGGGTGCTGGAGAAGGGCCAGGCACTGGTAGCAGGGCACGAGATTCCCCACCCAGGGGCGCGGGGAACTGCGCGACCAGCCCCCACAGACCCGCAGCCGCCACACAACCGTTTCACCCGAGTCGATCTGCGCTGGCCCGCCCGACTGCCGGACGGCGGACGGCACGGGTTCACGCCGGGGCACCGAATACGCCTGGACAACGCCCTCCCCGCGATGGCCGCAAGGCTCGCCGAAACCCTCCCCACAGACGCCCACCGCATCCTCGTCCTCGGTTTCGAAGAGCTGATGTACGCCCCCCTCCGCCTCGCCCGAGAGCTGGAGCAGGTGACAGAGGGCGTCGAGGTCTGCTACTCGACGACAACCCGCTCACCCGTCCTCGCCGTGGACGACCCGGGCTACGCCATCCGCAGCCGCCTCGTCTTCCCCGCCCACGACGACCCGGCCGACGGCCCAGGCGACCGCTACGCCTACAACGTGGCCGGCGCCGGCTTCGACGCCGTCGTCGCGGTGGTCGACTCCACCGCCGACACACCTGAACTCCACGCTCCCGACGGCCTGTTGGCCACGCTCGCCGCGCACACGCCGAACGTCGTGCTCGCCGTCGTCCCCTCGTACGTACCCGCACGCCCGCACGTTTCCGAAAGGCCCGCCATGCTGCCCGAGCCCCTCCGCGGACCCGCGTTCTCCTCGTACCCACCGGACGAGGTCGGCTGGCTGCTGCAGGATCTCTCGGACGTCACCCTGGAGGCGCCCGTCGAGGAGCGCGAGGAGGCCATCCAGGCGGGCGGCGCCCACTACGCCGAGTCGCTGCCGGTCGAGTACCAGCCCAGCGACCAGTACCAGGAGCTGTTCCGCGCCGCCCTCGACACCTCCGCCGCCCGTATCGCGCAGGCCGTCGGCGTCGTGACCGAGCTGGTGCTCGCCGAGCGGTCGCCGCGCCCGGTGCTCGTCTCACTGGCTCGCGCGGGCACCCCGGTCGGCGTGCTCATGCGCCGCTGGGCCAAGTACCGGCACGGGCTCGAACTGCCCCACTACGCCGTCTCGATCGTCCGGGGCCGGGGCATCGACGCCAACGCGCTGCGCTGGCTCGCCGCCCACCACGACCCGGCCGATGTCGTGTTCGTCGACGGCTGGACCGGCAAGGGCGCCATCACCCGCGAACTCGCCGACGCCATCGAGGAGTTCGAGGCCTCCGACGGCATCACCGGCTTCGACCCGGAGATCGCCGTGCTCGCCGACCCGGGGTCCTGCGTACGGACGTACGGCACTCGGGAGGACTTCCTCATCCCCTCCGCCTGCCTCAACTCGACCGTCTCCGGCCTGATTTCGCGAACCGTGCTGCGCGCGGACCTGGTCGGCCCGAACGACTTCCACGGCGCCAAGTTCTACCGCGAACTCGCCGGTGCGGACGTGTCGGTGGACTTCCTGGACGCCATCGAGGCCCGCTTCCCCGTGGCCGCCCTGGAGGTCCTCGCCCTCACGAAGAAACTCCTCGACTCGGACCGCACCCCAACCTGGGAGGGCTGGGCGGCAGTTGAGCGGATCAGCGAGGAGTACGAGATCCACGACGTGAACCTCGTCAAGCCCGGCGTCGGCGAGACCACCCGGGTGCTGCTGCGCCGCGTCCCCTGGAAGATCCTGGCCCGGGCCGGTGCGGGCGCCGACCTCGACCATGTGCGCCTGCTCGCCGAGCAGCGGGGCGTACCGGTCGAGGAGGTGGCCGAACTCCCGTACACCTGCGTGGGGTTGATCCACCCCAAGTACACGCGTGGCGCGACCGGTGCCAACGGCAGGGCGGTGTCGGTATGAGTCCCGTCCTGGTCGCCAGCGATCTCGACCGTACGCTCATCTACTCCGCCGCGGCCCTCGCGCTGACCATGCCGGACGCCCGCGCGCCCCGGCTGCTCTGCGTCGAGGTGCACGAGGCCCGGCCGCTGTCGTACATGACGGAGACGGCCGCCGCACTGCTCACCGAACTCGGTGACGCGGCCGTCTTCGTGCCGACGACCACGCGGACCCGTAAGCAGTACCAGCGGATCAACCTGCCGGGTCCTGCGCCGAAGTACGCGATCTGCGCGAACGGCGGGCACATCCTTGTCGACGGTGTCGCCGACGAGGAGTGGCATACCCAGGTGCAGGCGCGGCTCGCGGACGAGTGCGCGTCCCTGGACGAGGTTCGGGACCATCTCGCCGCCACCGCCGATCCGCTCTGGGCGCGTAAGCACCGCGTCGCGGAGGACTTTTTCGCCTACCTTGTCGTCGAGCGTGAGCTGCTGCCCGAGGAGTGGGTGAAGGAGCTGGCGGTCTGGGCGGAGGTGCGTGGCTGGACGGTCTCCTTGCAGGGCCGCAAGATCTACGCCGTGCCGAAGCCGCTCACGAAGAGCGCGGCCATGCGGGAGGTCGCGCGTCGTTCTGGGGCGCTGCGTTCCCTTGCTGCCGGGGACTCTCTCCTTGACGCCGACTTGCTCCTTGCTGCCGATCAGGGCTGGCGGCCCGGGCATGGTGAGTTGGCGGAGACCGAGTGGAACGCCGATACGGTTGTCGCGCTTCCCGAGCGAGGGGTTGCTGCGGGGGAGCGGATTCTTCGGGAGTTTCTGCAGGAGGTGCGGTAGCGCGCTGTTAGGGGTTGTCGGGTGGCTGCTGCACCGTCGTGGCTGGTCGCGCCCCGCGGCGGAGCCGCATATCGATACAGCCCCGCGCCCCTTTGGGGCGCCTCCGCACAGCCACGAAGACCAGGACCGCCCCGGCCGTGGTCCAGAGCAGCGTGGCGAGCAGGCTCATCTGTCCCGTGGGGAGCGCCCGGCGTGGCTGTCGTCATCGTCATACGGCCACGCTAGGGAAGCCGACCTGAAGGGACCCTGAAGGTCCCCAGGGGGCTGGGTTTCAGCTGCAGCAGCCTCCGCCGCAGCAACCGCCGCCTCCTCCGCCGCTCGCGCGCGGTGCCGGTGCGGAGGCCGAGCCTCCGACTGCCACCGTCGACAGGAGCTTCACCGTGTCGTCGTGGCCGGAGGGGCAGTCCGCGGGGGCGGCCGACTCGGCCATCGGGCGGCTGAGTTCGAAGGTGTCGCCGCAGGTGCGGCAGCGGTACTCGTAGCGAGGCATGCGGACAGGTTAGTCCCCAATTGCTCGCCGTGCGGAGCCCGGTGGTTCCGATCGTGATCCTTTTTGTTCATTCCCCATGTGGAGAACCTGCGAAGATCGCTGATAATTTGTGTGCGCCGCGATGAGCCGTGAGGCCGGGGAATTCGGGGTTTTCGGGGAGTGTCGAGAGGTGTGCGGTGACTCAGGAATCGGGTGAATCGGACGCCACTCTGCAATTGCGGATATCCGTTCCGGGAAGCAGACGTAAAGCCCGATTGGCTCGTAAAGCTGCCCGACGGTTTTCTCTTCCTTCGCCGAAGTATCCCCGGCCGGGCCGTACCGGCTGGCGGCGCTGGATTCCGTCCTGGCGGCAGTGGCTGGGTGGCGCGGTCGCGTCCGTGGGGCTGAGTGCGCTGCTCCTAGGTATCGCCTACGCGGCCACCGACATTCCCGACAACCTCAACTCGTACGCCACCCAGCAGGACAATGTGTACTTCTGGGCCGATGGGACTCCTATGGCCCGTACTGGGTGGGTCCAGCGGCAGGCTATGCCGTTGAACGAAATACCCGAGGACGTCCGCTGGGCTGTGCTCGCCGCCGAGAACGCGAGTTTTTACAGTGATTCCGGCATTTCCGTCAAGGGCATCAGCCGCGCCCTATTCCGTACCGTCGGCCAGGGTGACACCCAGGGCGGATCCACGATCACCCAGCAGTACGTCAAGAACGTCTACCTCAGCCAGGACCAGACGGTCGGCCGGAAGTTCACCGAGGCGATGATCGCCCTCAAGCTCGACAACCGGATGAGCAAGGACGACATCCTGGAGGGCTACCTCAACACCAGCTGGTTCGGCCGTGGCTGCTACGGCATCCAGCGCGCCGCCCAGGCCTACTACGGCAAGGACGTCAGCGAACTCGACGCCGGTGAGGGCGCGTTCCTCGCCTCCCTCCTCAAGGGCGCCGGACTCTACGACCCGACCCTGAGCAGCGCCAACCGTGCCCGCGCCGTCGAGCGCTGGTCCTGGACCCTCGACCGGATGGTCGACATCGGCAGGCTGACGAAGGCCGAGCGGGCCACGTACACGAAGTTCCCGGAGCCGCTGAAGAGCAACCCGCTGTACGACACCGGTGAGCAGACCGACTACCTGGTGGAAGTGGCCTCGCAGTACGCCAAGAAGGCCGGGGGGATCTCCGACAAGGACTTCGACCTCGGGGGCTTTCAGGTGTACACGACCTTCGACCGCACCCGGGAGCGCAAGCTCGCCGATGCCGTGACCAAGGCCCGCGCGCAGGCCGTCAAGGACGACCCGGACGCGGCGAAGACCGCGCACTACGGTGCCGCCTCGGTCGCCGCCGACGGACGGATCCTCGCGGTCCACGGCGGCCCCGACCACCGTACGCAGGGCTACAACGAGTCCAACTCGACCACCGTGCCCGCCGGTTCGGCCTTCCTGCCGTTCGTGTACGCCGCCGGCCTGGAGCACGGCGTCCACAAGAGCCGGGACGACGAAGCGACACGTGTCACCGGGGAGTCCCTGTACGACGGGAACGACGACGTGCCGGTGACCACCCCCGAGGGCCCCTACTGGGACCGCAGCGGCAAGAAGGTGGCCGCCAGCAACGACGGCGACCTGTCCTACGGCCAGATCTCCCTGCACCGGGCGCTGGAGCTGTCGGTGAACACGCCGTTCATGCAGCTCGGCATGGACACCGGACTGGACAACGTCCGTACGACCGCCGAGGCCGCCGGGCTGCTGCCCTCCAGCATCGGGGCGCAGGTGCCCGCGCTGTCGATGGGCACCTCCACGCCCAGCGCGATCCGGATGGCCGGCGGCTACACGACCTTCGTCGCCGGCGGCTTGCGCACCGAGCCGTACTCGGTGCGCAAGGTCACCCGCAACGGCATCGGCGTCCCCCTGGACACCCCCACCCCGACCCGCGCGATCGGCGCCGACGTGGCCGCGGAGGTCGCCTCGGCGCTCACCGACGCCTTCCGCACCGCCCACCCCACCGCCGCCGCGTCCGCCGACGCGAAGGTGGCCGGGAAGGCGGGCACCACACCGGACGACACCGCCTCCTGGTACGTCGGCACGCACGAGTTCGTGTCCACGGCCGTCGTCGTCTACCGCATCGACCTGGCCAAGAGCCTCGAACCGCTGCCGTTGAAGGGCCTCGCAGGCACCGCCGACGACAGCGTTCCGTACGACATCTGGTCAGGTGCAATGGGCCCGCTCGGCTGACCACCGGCGGGGCCCCCACCCCCCTCGAAATGAGCAGCACATGAGACAACCGTCGGGCCGCCGTCGCAAGGCCCCGGCAACGCCTCCCCCCACCCCCACCACCAGCCGCCCGCGCATCGCGGCGTTCCTGACCGTCGCGTCCCTGACGCTCGCGTCACTGACCGCCGCGTATCTGACGCTGGGCCGCACCGACCGCACCGCACCGACCGCCACCGTGGGGCACGGGGGAACCGTGAAAGCTCCCACGAAGGCGACCGGCGCACCGAAGTGGGACGGCAGGACCAAGGTCCTGGGGGACGGTTCCACCTCGTACACCGGGCCGCAGCAGGGCCGGTTGAAGCCGGTACCGCTCAAGCCCGGTGAGAAACCACCCCAGTTCGTCGTCTTCTCCTGGGACGGCGCGCTGGCGGGTGACGACGAACTCTTCGCCCACTACCTGGAGTTGTCCGAGAGGTACGACGCCCATATGACGTACTTCCTCACGGGCATCTACCTGCTGCCCAAGAGCACGGCCGACCTCTACCGGCCCCCGCAGCACCCCGAGGGCTCGGCGGCGATCAGCTTCCCCACCGACGACCACATCCGCACCACCCTCGACAAGCTCGGTCGGGCGTGGCAGGCGGGCAACGAGATCGGCACCCACTTCAACGGCCACTTCTGCGGTGAGAAGGGCGGCGGCGACTGGAGCGTCGCCGAGTGGAAGAGCGAGATCGACCAGTTCTTCTCCTTCGTGGAGAACTGGAAGACCAACACCGGCTACACCGACCTCGATCCGCTGCCGTTCGACGTCAAGGAGGAGGTCACCGGCGGGCGCGCGCCCTGTCTGGAGGGTCAGGCGAACCTGCTGAAGGCCGCCGAGAGCTACGGCTGGCGCTACGACGCCAGTTCCGCCGGTGACTTCCAGATCTGGCCGGCGAAGAAGAACGGCATCTGGGACTTCCCGCTGCAGATGCTCCCGTACGAGGGCGGCGACTACCAGGGCCTCTCCATGGACTTCAACTTCCTCTACAACCAGTCCGACGGCGAGACCGACGGCGCCCCGGCCAACTACCCGCAGTGGCAGCAGGAGACCGTCGACGCCTACATGGCCGGCTTCGACCGCGTGTACTACGGCAGCCGCGCCCCGCTGTTCATCGGCAACCACTTCGAGGAGTGGAACGGCGGCATCTACATGAAGGCCGTCGACGAGGTCATGGCGACCATGTGCACGAAGGCGGACGTCAAGTGCGTCTCCTTCAAGGAACTCGCCGACTGGCTCGACGTCCAGACCCCGGCGACGCTGGAGCGGCTGCGCGGCCTGGACCCGGCGCAGTCGCCGGACTGGTCGACGGTTGTGAAGTGACGGTTCGTCAACTTCCTTATAAGTAAAGGGAGTTCAAAGGGTATCCCCGTTCACGGGACCTCCACAGGGCATGCAAAAATTCCACGACCCGGCATCCCCCATTGCCGGGCAAGAGGGGAAACATTCGTGAACTCAAGGAACATGGGCCGTACGCGCGGCCGTGCCGCGATAGTCGTCGCGGCGGCTGCCTCGGCCGCCGTGGGAGCGGCACTGCTGCCGGCCGGAAGCGCGAGCGCGGCGACCGCGCGCTCCGCCGCCCCGGCAGTGGGCCGGCAGGTGGACCAGCAGACCAGGGCCACCTTCCAGCGTCTGGCCGACGCGGTCCTCACCGACCGTACGGACGCGCTGGTCGGCGGCGCGCAGGGCGACCGTAAGGAGCCGCTGACCAACGGCTTCTCCGGTGACGTCCGGCTGTCCGCCGCACTGGCCCGCAGCGAGGACGCCGCACTGTCCTCGCTGGAGGCGCGCAGGAACCGCCTCGCCGCACTCGGCGAGAAGTACAGCAAGGCCGACACCGCCGTCACTCTGGACAGCACCCGCCTCCAGGGCGGCAAGGCCGAGGTCGAGGTCACCGAGACCACGACCCTGACCTACGAGAAGGTCCGTGGTGACGAACCGGCGACCACCGGTTTCCAGGCCCACCACCGGCTGACGTTCACCGCCGACTCGCTCGGCGACTGGCAGCTGACGGGCATCCGGGGCACGGATGTGGCCGCCGGCGCGGCAGTGAACCAGCCGTCGGTCGCCGCCACCGTCGCCACGGTGGCCGCCGCCGACGACACCATGCCCAACGCCCCCCGAGCGGCCACCACCCGCCCGGCACCGGCCAACGTCAAGAAGCTCACGGGCGGCACCTTCGACTACAAGGCCATGGCCACCTACGCGGAGAAGTACTGGAGCACCTACAACCCCGACTACCCCAACTTCAACGGGCACGGCGCCGGCGGCGACTGCACCAACTTCGTCAGCCAGTCCCTGAAGGCCGGCGGCTGGAAGCACGCCCCCGGTTACGTCTACGACTACACCAAGTGGTTCGGCAACGCCGAGATCCAGTCGGACTCGTTCGTCGGCGTCAACGAGTGGTCCTGGTTCGCCCAGAACTCCAAGCGCACGACCAGCCTCGCGAACGTCTTCCAGATGGACGTCGGTGACGTCCTCCAGATGGACTTCGAGCGGGACGGCTCCAAGGACCACACGATGATCGTCACGTACCGCGACGCCCAGGGCGTGCCGTACCTGACCTACCACTCGGCCAACACCTACCGCAGGTCGCTGACGAGCATCCTCGCGTCGGAACCGAACGCCTGGTACTACGCCTACCGCACCTGACAGACCTGGTCCCGCCGCCCTGGTCCCGCCGCCCCGGCTCCCACTTCGTGGGCCGGGGTGGCGGGCTCTCAGTGGGCGGTGGTCCCGCGTTCCTCCCGGATCCGGGTCACCACACCGGCCACCGCCTGCCGCACGGCCTCCGTCTCCGTAAGGAAGTGCCAGTAGTCGGGGTGCCGGCCCTCCAGCGAGGCGATCGCCCGCTCCAGCCGGGCCACCGACTCGTCCAGCGGGCGGGCGTCCCGGGGATCCGGAGTGTTGCGCCCCGACATGGCCAGCCGCTGCGCGTCCCGGATCGCGAAGCGCGTACGGTCGATCTCGCCCTGCGGGTCCTTCTGTACGGCGTTCAGCCGCCGCAGCCGCTCCCCGGCCGCCGACACCGCCTCGTCGGTGGTGTTCAGCAGGGCCCGCACCGTCGACAGCAGCGCCGTCGCGTCCGGCCAGCGCTGGGCGTCCCGCGCGGTCTGCGCCTCCTTCAGCTTGGCCTCGGCCTGCCGTACGTGGTCCGTGGCCTGATCCGGTACGTGCTGGAGGTCCTGCCAGCACGCCGCCGAGAACCGCCGACGCAGCTCGCTCAGCACCGGCTCCACCTGCCCGGACCGGGTGGTCAGCGCCTCGGCACGGGTACGCAGCGACACCAGCCGGTGGTCGATCTCGGCCGCCCGCTCCGGCAGCCGCTCCGCCTCCGCCCGTACCGTCTCCGCCTCCCGCGCGACCCGGTCGGCCCGCTCCAGCGTGTCCGGTACGCCATGCTGCCCCGCGCCCTGGTTGAGCCGCGTCAGCTCGGGCCCGAGGGCGGCGAGCCGGGCGGCCAGGTCGTCCGCCCGCAGCCCCGATCCCCGTACCGCGTCCAGGGCGTTCGACGCGGCCAGCAGGGACTGGCGGGCGCGCTCCACGGAGGGCGCGAGCCGGGCCAGCTGGGTCTCGGCCTTGCCGAGCAGCGGCCCGAGCCCGTCCGTGAAGCGGTCCAGGTCCTGCTTGACCCGCCCCAGCTCCTCCTTGGCCCGGGTCAGCTCGGCACGGGCCTGGTTCGCGGCCGAGGCCTCCAGGTCGTCGCGGTCGAGATCGTGTGCGTCGATGGCGGTGATGTACTGCCCGCTGGCCTCGTCGATCCGGTGCCCGAGCCCCTCGAAGTCGGCGACCGCACGCCGGGCGGCGGGGGTGGCGTCGACGGCCTTGATGGTCTCTATCGAGATCCGCAGATCCCGCTGGGCGGTGTCCAGTTCGTAGAAGGCAGCGGCAGCGGCGTCCTTCGCGGCCTGCGCCTCGGCACGCTGGCTCTCGGCCCGCCCGCCGAACCACCGCCGCGTACCACCACCGGCGAAGGCGGCGGGCAGCGCGAGCAGCAGCGGCAGCGGAAGCAGTACGAGCGTCAGCGCGTCCCGGGCGGCGGCGCGCACACCGGAGCGGCGGGCCTCGGGCGGGCGGTGCGGTGCGGCGTTCTCCGGCGGGTGGGGCGACTGGTGCGCGCGTGACGCAAGCGGCGCAATCGGCGTGTACGGCTCAGAAGTGGTCGCCGTCACATCCCTCTCCCGTGCTGTGATCTGCCCTGCCCGGTTCATTCTCCCACCGGTTGAGGACGAACACACGGCCCGGTCGGTTCGCGCTGCGCGTACCCGGTCGTACACCGGGGTGCGCACCGGGCCACCGCGAGGCCTACTCGCCTGCGGCCCGCACCCGTATGCTCCCGTTCTGCGTCTTCGCGGACACCACATGCGTACTGCGCTTGTCGTGCGGCACGGACACCTTCACGGAGCCGTCGTCGGAGTCCGCCGTCACGCGGTACGTCTCCTGGGGCAGCTCGATCGTGAGCGAGCCGTCGTCGCTGCTCGACTCGACCAGGTCCGGTACGGAGGCCAGTTCGAGCCGCACCGAGCCGTCCTCGGAGTGCGCCCGCACCTGCCGGGAGCGCACATCGACGGCGCGGATCGAACCGTCGTCGGTGTACAGCTTCAGCGGGCCCGTGGAGTCCTTGACGGTGACGGAGCCGTCCTCGGAGCGGATGTCGAGAGCCCGGTCGAAGCCGCGCGCGGTGACGCTCCCGTCCCCGGTCCGCACGACGACGGAGACCCCGCGCGGGACCTCGATCCGGTGCTTGGCGGAGCAGTCGGCGACCACGCCCGAGCACTTCACCCGCAGCTCCAGCCGGTCGTCCTTCATGGACCAGGACACCTTGGGATCCTTGCCGAGGGCCACGGAGCCCTGGAACCAGCGGGTGACCTCTATCCGGCCCGACTTGTTCGCGTCGGCGGCGACGATGTCGAGCGCGGACTCGTTCGAGTCGACGGTGAGCGTGCGCCCCTGCAGGGCGAAGGAACGCTGCTCCGGATCCTTGTCGTCCCCCGCGGCGGCACAGGCCGAAGCGGTGACGACGAGCGCGGCGACGACGCCGGTGACGGCGATGGCACGGGCGCGCTGAACTGCTGATCGGGCCATGGTCCTTCTCCCCCTGAGACGAACGCGGGGCCGGTGATCGGCGATCGGTGGAGCCGGCCCTGCGACACCCTTCGACCGTACGGAGCGGGCGCCCACCGGGGCATCCGGGACGCTCCCCGATGTGTACGGGGGAAAACCCCCGGATCCGAGCCCGGGGATCTCAGGGTCGGTTACGAGTTTGCGAGGCAGTGCCCCGGGCAATGTAGGCTGACGACTCGTCCTGGGCGCGTAGCTCAGTGGTAGAGCGCCGCCCTTACAAGGCGGATGTCGGCGGTTCGAAACCGTCCGCGCCCACCAGGATCAGTAAGAGGCCCCCCGGCGGTTCCGCCGGGGGGCCTCTTCGTACGGCTTCGTGCGGCGAGTGTGGTGAACACGACCTTCGGATCGGCCCCGTGCACCCGCCGGTTATCGTGAGCGGCAGTGCCGGTGGGATCAGAGGGGTTGCCGTGTCGCACGTGTCGGACGAGGGACGGCTCATCGCCGGGCGGTACCGGCTGACCGAGCAGATCGGCCGGGGCGGCATGGGCACGGTCTGGCTGGCCGCCGACGAGATGCTCAACCGCCGGGTCGCGCTCAAGCGGCTGCACGAGGACTCGCGGTTCGCCGACGACGAGCTGGCCCTGATGTACGAGCGCACCCGCCGCGAGGCGCAGAGCGCCGCCCGGATCGCGCACCCGAACGTGGTCGTCGTCCATGACGTCGTCGAGGACGACGGGTTGCCCTGCATTGTCATGGAGTATGTCCATTCCACCACGCTGGGCGCTCTGCTCAAGAGCGGCGGAACCGTTTCGCCCGAGGAGGCAGCCCGGGTCGGCCGGGGCATGGTCGGCGCCCTGCGGGCCGCTCACGAGGCTGGCGTACTGCACCGTGACGTCAAGCCGGGCAACGTCCTGCTCACCGAGGGCGGCCGGGTCGTCCTCACCGACTTCGGCATCGCCACGGCGACCGGGACCAGCACCCTCACCCGGACCGGCGAGATCGTCGGCTCCATCGACTACATGGCGCCGGAGCGCATCCAGGGCGACTCTCCCGGCCCCGCCTCCGACCTCTGGGCGCTCGGCGCGACCCTCTACCAGGCGGTGGAAGGGCAGCCGCCGTTCCGCAGGCTGACGCCGGTCGAGACGGCGTACTCCATCGTCACCGCGCCCGTGGAGCCGATGAAGCAGGCCGGACCGCTGGAGCCGCTGATCACGGCCCTGCTGGCCAAGGACCCGGCCGAGCGGCCCTCGGCGGAGGAGACGGAACTGGCGCTGCGGGCGGTCACCGAGGACACGGAGCCGCGCGCGTGGACGGCGTCCGGTCCGATGTCGATACCGGGACGGGGCGCGGATCCCGACCGCACCGGCGGCACCCGGAGGCGGACCGGCACCGGGAAGGCGGCCCCTGTACAGCCCCGCAAGGGGCGCGGGCGTCGCACCGTCCTCTGGAGCGCGGTCGCGGTGATCCTGGTCGCCGGGGCCACGGCGGGCGGCCTCTACTACCTGAACTCGCCCGGCGACGACGGCACGCGGAGCGCGGGCTCGGCGACGAGTCCCACCTCGACGTACGCCCCCTCGCCCGTCCCCGACGGCTACCACCTGGTCACGGAGAAGGCGCTCGGCGTCGCCTTCCCGGTGCCGGACGGCTGGACGCTGAGCAAGCGGACGTCCGGCGGGGTGGTCTACATCGACGAGACCAGGCTGGCCAGCATCACCATAGGCATCGTGGACCCCGCGGGCGACGCCCTGGCGCACTTCAAGGACATCGAGGCGAACACGAAGCTCAACTATCCCGGGGACAAGTACCGCAAGCTCTACATGCAGCGCACGACGTACCGGGGCCAGAAGGGCGCCATCTGGGAGTTCACCTTCGAGGGTCGGGCGCGTGTCTTCCACGGCATCAATCTCGGTTTCGGGCAGGAGGGCGGCCGGGAGTACGACATCTACGTCTCCGCGCCCGAGAAGCAGTGGGACACCTACCGGCCGGTCTTCGACCGGGTGCGGGAAGGTTTCCGCACCACCTCCTGAGGATCACTCACCCCCTGAGGGTCACTCGCCGCGCTCTTCGCGGTCTTCCCTCTCCTCGTGCGCGTGCTTGAGCCGCGTGCGTGCGTCCACCCGGTCCGGTCCCGTGACCTCGGCCCAGAAACGGTGGCCGCTCACGAACACCGCCAGCTCGTGCTCCCGGCGCCGCAGTTTCTCCACCTCGGCCTGTTCGTCGGCCGTCCAGCCCGGTGACGCGGGGCGCTCCACCTTGCGCCAGCCGCCGGTGTCACTGAAACCGTCCAGCGGCTCGACCGACCAGGGGAGCCGCTTCAGCAGGGTCGACAGCTCGGCCCGGACCTGATGCAGCTCCTCCTGGCCCGCCAGGAGGTCACTCGGGAAGTCATAGGTCGTCGCCACGCGGCAATGGTACGCCTGTTCGATTTTGGGATGCGAGTTCCTTCGGGGACTTCCTTCGCTCCTTCACTCGGACGGGTCGGTTTCACGAGGAGGCGGTTGGTCTCCTGCGAACGGCGGTCGGTCAGAGGGTCCCGGCCCCCAGCTCCCGCACCACCCGCGTCGCCACCGGTACGTCCACGCCGTACCGTTCGGCCGCGCGGAGCAGGGCTCCGCCGATCGCGTCCAGCTCCAGCGGGCGGCCCGCCTCGGCGTCGCGCTGCATCGACGACCTGGTGGCCGGGGCGAAGTCGTCGTAGCGGGCCAGGGCCTGGGCGGGGTCCGAGGGCCCGCCGGAGGCCAGGCTCACTGCCGCCGTCTCCTCGATCAGGGCGGTCGTTCGTCGCGGTACGCGCGAGACTGGAGGCATGTGCCGCAGTATCAAGACCCTTCGCCCGCCCGTCATCCCCGAGGAAGCCACCGAGGACGAGATCAGGGCCGCCGCCCTCCAGTACGTCCGCAAGGTCTCCGGCTTCCGCACCCCGGCCGCCCACAACCGCGAGGTCTTCGAACACGCCGTCGACACGATCGCGGCGGCCACGGCCGAACTCCTTGCCGGGATCGAGGTCCGGGGTGGGGGTGGTGCGACGGCAGCCCGCCGCGCGTCCTGAGGACGCGGCGACGGGCCGTCTTTAAGGGGCGCGGGGAACCGCGCGACAAGCCCCCACCGGCCGGCAGCCAAAAGACTGCCCAACCGGCGGAGCCATCAGCTCAAGGTCCACTTCTGGTTGTCCCCAGTGCCACAGGCCCACAGCACCATCTGCGTACCGTTGGCCGTGCCCGCGCCATACGCATCCAGGCACAGGCCCGCGTTGACGTTGGTGATCGTGCCGTCGCTGTTGACGTTCCACTTCTGGTTGTTGCCGCCGTGGCAGTCCCAGATGATGACCTTGGTGCCGTTGGCCGTGCCGTTGTCGTAGGCGTCCAGGCACTTGTTGCCGTACACCACGAGTTCCTTGCGTGAGGTGTACGTCCAGGCCTGGTTGCGGCCGCCGTTGCAGTCCCACAGCGCGGCCTGGGTGCCGTTGGTGATCGTGTTGTTGTGGATGTCCAGGCAGCGGCTCGACTGGGTGCCGACGACCAGGTTGCCGTTCGTACCGGGCACCGGCTGGACGGTCAGCGTGCCCAGGGTCGGGCCGTTCGTGACGGCGAGCGTGTTGGCGGCGCCCTTGGAGAGGGAGACCTGGACGGAGATCGTGCCCGGGGTCGAGCCGGTCGGCGGGAAGGACACCGTGGTCGAGGTCTGGCCGTTGACCTTGAGGGTCGCCGTGCGGGCGGTGCTCGTGTTGTTCGTGTACGTGAAGTCGGCGACCGCGAGACCGGTGTTCGCCGCGTTCACGGCCGTGTAACTGCCGGCGGAGTTGGGCTCGTACGCGGTGGTCGCCGCCTCCGTGCCGCCGGTGATCGAGAGCATGACCGAGCCGCCGGCCGGGACACTGGCGGTGTAGCTGGTGGCGTACGAGCCGATGTTCGTACGGCTCCACAGGTCACGGACGGTCGCGGACGCGCTCGTCAGGCCCAGGTCGGCCCAGCGGACGGTGATGTTCTGGGTGGAGGAGGTGCGGTTGAGGAGCACGGTGGCACGCTTGCCGGTGCCGGACAGCACCTTCCCGTACACCTGCGCGCCCGAGACGTCCTCGGCGACCTTGACGCCCTGGAGGCCGCGCGGGTCCTGGTCCACGGCGATGACCTCGGGGTTCTTGAGGATCGCGGCGGACTCGGCGGTCATCGTCGAGAGGTTGTTGCCGGCCAGCAGCGGGGCGCCTGAGATGGCCCACAGCGCCATGTGGGTGCGGTTCTGGGCGGCGGTGAGGCCCGTCATGCCGACCATCAGCATGTCCGGGTCGTTGTAGTAGCCGGTGTGCTGGGCGGTGGGGTGCAGGCCCTGGTCGTAGTTGGACAGCATGTTCGACATCGAGGGGCTGTTGCCCCAGAAGATGATGTCGGTGCTGGTCCGGTACATGGGGGCGAGGCCCGGGGCCCAGTTCCAGGTGTTCTGGTAGCCCCAGTTGCAGATGGAGAGGGTGAGCGGGCGCCCGGTCGTGGCGGAGGCGGTGGCCACCGCGTCGCTGATCGCCTTGTACGTCGTCGCCGCGTCGAGGCCCTCGGCGTTACCGCCGCACCAGTCGACCTTCACGAAGTCGAAGCCCCACTGGGAGAACTGGAGCATGTCCTGGGCGTAGTGGCCCTCGCTGCCGCTGCCCGGGGCGGCGGGGCGGCCCGTCGGGTAGTAGTAGCCGCAGCCGTCCTTGCCTGCGTCCGTGTAGATACCGGCCTTGAGGCCCTTGCTGTGGATGTAGTCGGCGATGGCGCTCATGCCGCCGGGCCACTCGGACTCGTCGACGGTGATGTTGCCGGCACTGTCCCGGGTGCCCTGCCACCAGCCCTCGTCGATGTTGATGTAGTCGTAGCCGGCCTCGGGCAGGCCGGCGGCGACGAACGCGTCGACCTGGCCCTTGATCACGTTGTGGTCGATGACCGACGCGAAGCTGTTCCAGGAGGCCCAGCCCATGGGGGCGGTGGGGACCGGGATCTGGCGGGTGGAGGCGGCGACGGGGGTGGTGTTGTCGAGGGTGGGGGCATCTTCGGCGTGGGGTTGGGCGAAGACGAGGGCTGCGGCTGCGGCTGTTGCCAGGGCCAGGGCGCGGATTGCTGTGCGTCTGAAGAGGGATGAGCGTGGCGGGGGGTACATGCGGCTCCCGAGGGGTTTGGTCGGTATTTCGAACTGTGATCGGCGAACCGAACGAGGGGGCGCGCTGAAATTAGAGCGGGGGGAGGGTGAAGTCAACGGTTGTGGCAGAAGTGGGTTGTCCAACCGGGGGAATTGGGGCGGGGGTTGGGGCGCCTGAGGGGGTGGGGGTTCTGTTGTGGGGCGGGTGCGGGTCCGGTGGGGGCTTGTCGCGCAGTTCCCCGCGCCCCTATGGGGCGCGTCTCCTCGGCGCCCGTCGATCAGGCGCCCTTGATCGGGGCGCCGATTGTCCCTGGCGCCGATTTACCTGTGCGCGCCTGTTGCCCGTGCGCGCCTGTTCCTGTGCGCGCCCGTTGCCCGTGCGCGCCCGCTTACCCGTGCGCGCCCGTTACCCGTGGGCGGCGCATCAGGAATGCTGCCCCCGCGCCCGCGCCGAACAGGGCCGCCACCGATACGCCCGTTGCCAGCCACGTCGCGCCCAGCCATTGGCCGCCGAAGTAGCCGAGGGCGACGCTGTACGCCGCCCAGGCGAGGCCGGCCACGATGGACCAGGGGAGGAACTCGCCTACGCGGCGGTGGGCCGCGCCGGCGCCCAGGGAGACGACCGAGCGGCCTGCCGGGGCGAAGCGGGCGACGACGACCAGGATGCCGCCGCTTTGGGCGAGGGCCTGGCCGAGACGTTCCTGCGCGCTGGTCAGGCGTCGGGAGCGGGCGATCGCGCGGTCCAGTCGGGCCCCGCCGTGCCAGGCCAGCCGGTACGCCACGAGGTCGCCGAGGACCGATGCCGTGGCCGCGCACAGGGTGAGCGCCAGGATGTCGGGGACCTCCTGCGGCACCTGTCCGGTGGCCGCGCCCGAACCGGCGGCGGCAGCCGTGGCGGCCGTGATGACCAGGACGCCGCTCGGCAAAACCGGTACGAGGACGTCGAACAGGACGGACGCGCCCACCAGGGCGTAGATCCACGGGGTCCCGGTCAGTGACCCCACACTCTCAAGCACCGCAGACTCCCCGTGACTCCCCCGTTCGCCCGATCTCGTGCCGCTACCTCGCGGGGGAGCGGCGGGCGGCGTGTGACAGCCATACAGCGTACGCCTGGGGTCCGACAGGAGATCCACCGGGGGCTCATGTGTTCGCCACACCATGTTCACTCCGACGCACGCGGTGCCCACCCCCTGGATGCGGGGATGGGCACCGGTGTACGGATCGGGTTGTGTCAGGCCGCTACCGGCGTCTTGTCACGCGACGTCTTTGTCGCGGACGAAGAGCGCTTCGCGAACAGCCGGTCCACGCCGAAGGCGCCGGAGCCGGTGAAGACCAGCAGGAAGAACGCCCAGCAGAAGGCGGCGGCCAGTTCGCCCTGGTTCTGGATCGGCATGAGGGCGTTGGGCTGGTGGACGTCGAAGTACGCGTACGCCATCGCGCCCGAGGCGATGAACGCGGCGACGCGGGTGCCGAGGCCCAGCAGGACCAGGCTGCCGCCGACCAGTTCGATCACGGCCGCGTACCAGCCGGGCCAGGCGCCGGCCGCGACGGTCTCCTCGCCGCCGAGGACGCCGAAGAGCGAACGGGCGCCGTGGCAGGCGAAGAGCAGGCCGACCACGATCCGGAAGAGGCCGATGGCGTAGGGCTGAGCGTTGTTGAGGCGAGCGGACATGTGGGGGATGTCTCCTTCGGTCTGAAGCGCTCCGTCCGGGGGACGGGGCGTTCCTGGGGGATGAACCGAGCGGGTAGTCCACCGTAGGGGGGCCTAATCGATGCTTGCAAGTTCAACATTTGGCCACCGCTTTACCTTCGGATGGGCCTCCGCTTGCCCTTCCGGTGTGCCTGTTTCTGCAGGTGGGGCTGCCCGCGAGGTCATGCGCAGTACCGCCCGTGCCACCGCGTCCGCGTCCGAGAGTGTGACCGAATCCACGCCTGGGCGGGCCCCGGCCGCGGTCACCCAGTGCACGCCCTCCGTGGGCACCCCGAAGGCCAACCTCCGTGCCTGGGGCCGACCTTGACGGTCCATCAGGAGGTACGGGCGCGGTGTCACGTCCAGTCCGCCCGTTTCGTAGCCGTCTATGACATGAGGCCTCGCTCCGCCCGTTCTCAGGAGTTGGGCGAGGAGAGGGTCGGCCGTGCGGCGCAGGTCGGGCTCCGGGAGTCGTGCCTCTATGAGCGAGGTCACGCGTACGGCCGAGCCCGGCACGTCGGGGGAGTGCGCCACCCAGGCCCCGTCCTCGGCCCGTACGTCGAGGCGGGGTCCGAGGATCTCCACCACGCCCGCCGTCACCAGCGCCGTCAGCTCCTCGACGCGTCGCCGGGGCGGTCCGATGGACAGGAAGGCGTTGAGCGGGGTGTACCAACGGTCCAGGTCGTCCCGGCGCGAGTCGCCCGGCAGTCCGCCGTGGTCGACGATCAGCCGCAACTCGTTGCGCAGGTCGCGCAGTACGTCCTGGGCGGCCTTCACGGGCCCGTCGACATTGCCCAGCGCGGCCTGGGCGGCGTCCTCGCGCAGATGGGCCAGCAGCCAGCTCCGCCAGGCGGTGGCATCGGGGAAGACCTGTCCGGCGTACGGCCGCGAAATCCGCTCCCAGGACCAGCGGTTGGCCTCCGTGACGCCGAACTCGTCGAGGACGGCCGCCTCTTGGGCGGTGCCGTGCGGGGCGGCGAGGAAGCGGTCCCGGAAGGCGTGGAGCGGGCGGCTCGTGAACTCGCGCGTACGCAACAGGGTTTCGTAGTAGACCGTCTCGACCTCCTTCGCCACCAGCGGCCATATCTCCGTGCGGAAGTCGGGTGCCTCGCCGGAGTCGGCGCGTTTGCGGAAGCCTGCTATCGCCTCGTCGGTGAGGACGAGCGGGGTGTGCCTGCCGTACGGGCCCTTCGCGTTGTCGCCGCGCGCCTGGTACGGGATGCCTCGCCGCGAACCGGCGTAGAGGCGTGGTTCGCGTCCGGAGGGAACGTAGCGCAGCCCGCCCTCGGGACCCTCCGGGCCGTGCGTGAAACGGCCGCCTCGGCCCGTCGTCAGGAGGGTGAGGTGGTCGAAGAAGTTGAGGCCCAGGCCGCGCAGCAGGACCGGTTCGCCGGGGGCGAGCGGGGAGAGGTCGACGTCGGCCGGGTTGGCGGGCGGGACGTGGCAGAGGCCGTGCCCGGTGGCGTACGCGGTGAGGTGCTGCTGTTCCTCGTCCGGGAGGAGGGGGAGGTGTCCCTGGGTGAGGACGACGGCCGAAAGGGCGGACAGGGTACGGCCGTTGGCGAGGGTGAGGGTCTGGCTGCCGTCGGGGGCGTCGTCGAGGCGGGTCGCGCGGGTCGCGTGGGTCTCGACGTGTACGGCGGGCGGCGCCTCGCGCACGGTCTTCGCGAACACCCACTCCAGGTAACGCCCGTAGTGGGCGCGGGTCGGGTAGTCGTCCGGCCCCAACTCGCCTGTTCCGTCGCCCTCTTCGCGCGCCCACTCGTACAGGCTGGGGCCCGGGCGGACCGGGCCCGAGCAGTCCACGCTGTCGTCGGTGAAGAGGGTCACCTGGCAGGCCACCGTGTTCATCAGCAGCCGGGGCGACTGCGAGGTGCGCCAGACCTGGCCCGCGCCCGGCGGTGCCGGGTCGACGACATGGACGGTCAACCGGGCCCCGGGCGCCAGGAGTTCCGGCGCGGAGGCGCAGAGACGCTCCAGCACGCTGGTGCCGCGCGGCCCGGCACCGACCAGGGCGACGGACACGGCGGGGGGCCGGGGCGTGGCCTCCGGGACGGTCC
Source organism: Streptomyces sp. GQFP (assembly GCF_021545335.1). Lineage (GTDB taxonomy): Bacteria > Actinomycetota > Actinomycetes > Streptomycetales > Streptomycetaceae > Streptomyces. Next base: position 7,953,691 of record NZ_CP089312.1, read on the forward strand.
TGGACGGCGGCTCGACGGGCGCTGGAGACAAGGCGGTTACTCCCGGGGCGTGTGGGGCGCGATGGCAGCAGACCGTCCACTGGAAGCGGACGGTCCGCCTCATCATGCCGCCGGGAGCTGAGAGAGCCGAGCACCGGGGACGGGGATCGCCGCCGGTGTGGGATGCCTCACTGCGGAAGCCTCACTCGCTCAGCTGCGACTCCGTGACCGTCTCCAGCTGTGCGCGGCCGCCCTTCTGCTCGCGGACCCGGTCCAGCCGCAGTCGGGCCGAACGGCCGTGCAGGGTCAGGGTCATCAGCATGTTGCCGAACCAGGGGCCGCCCGTCCGGCGCCACTTGACCGGTGGGTGCGGGACCCGGCCGTGCCGGGCGAAACGGCGGCCCAGGGCGCGGCCCAGACCGCTCCAGCCCAGGCGGAAGCCGACCCTTATGTGGAGGGGGATGGCGTTGTGGACGGGGGAGCAGGTCAGCTGCAGGACGCGGGCGTCCGGACGGTCGGCCTCGGACCAGGTGGGCTCGGCCGCGTAGGCGTGGTGGACGTCTCCCGACAGGACCAGGACCGTCGCCGGGGCGTCGGGGCCCGAGCCGGCCTCCGCGATCAGAGCGGCCAGGTCGGTGAACGAGGTGGTGAACGCCGCCCAGTGTTCGAGGTCGGCCGCGCGGCGCAGCTTCTCCCCGAACCGGGCCCAGCGTTCGCCCCGTTCGCCCCGGCACAGGGCCTCGTCCCAGGCCTCGGCGTCGTGCACGAGGTGGGGAAGGAGCCAGGGCAGCGAGGTGCCGATGAGGAGGTGGTCGTACGAGCCGGCGGCGTCCAGCGCCTGCTCCCGCACCCATTCCGCCTCGCCCGGGTCCAGCATCGCGCGGCTGTCCTCGTCGAGCACCCGGGCCGCCCTGCTGTCCACCATCAGCAGGCGTACGCGGCCGAGGTCGCGCCGGTAGCTCCAGCGGACCGAGGCGGCGTCGGCGTCCGCCTTGGCGGCGAAGGCGCGCAGGACGTCCGTACCGTCGGGACTCTCGCGTACGGCCGCGTACAGCGGGTCGGTGGCGAGTTCGGCCGGGGTGAGGTTGCCCAGGTGCTGATGCACCCAGTACGACATCAGGCCGCTCAGCAGCCGCTCGCGCCACCAGGGGGTCTCCCGCATGTCGGCCAGCCAGGCCGCGCTGGTGTTCCAGTCGTCGATGACGTCGTGATCGTCGAAGATCATGCAGGTGGGGACGGTGGAGAGGAGCCAGCGGACCTCGGGGTCGAGCCAGGACTCGTAGTAGAGGTGGGTGTACTCCTCGTAGTCCGCGACCTGCGCGCCCGGCGGTTCGGACAGGTCGCGGCGGGCGGCCAGCCAGCGGCGGGTGGCGTCGGACACCTCGTCGGCGTACACCTGGTCGCCCAACAGGAGGAGTACGTCCGGGCGTTCGCCCGTGGGGTCGGCGGCCATGCGCGCGGCCAGGGTGTCCAGGGCGTCCGCGCCGACCGGGTCCTTGGCGTTCGCGGCCGGTGCGGCCCAGCGGCAGGAGCCGAAGGCGACCCGGAACCCGTCGCCCTCCTCCTCGCCCGTTCCGTCATCGGCGGTGCGGATGACGGAGGGCGGGAAGGGCGAGTCGGGCAGCGGCCACACGCGGACGCCGTCCAGGAACACCTCGTACGGTGTCGTCGTGCCCGGCGCGAGGCCGGTCACCGGGATCAGCGCGTAGTGGTGGCCCGCGACCTGGAAGGTGCGGGCGGTGCCGCCGCCGGCGCCCTCTGTACAGCGCGCCTCGGCGACGCACGGGCGGCTTGCCTCGACCCAGATGGTCGCAGCCGACTCGTCGGCGTACCTCAGCAGCGGCCCCAGGCGAAGTGTCGCCACGTTGATCACCCTCCTCCGTCGCACCGTACGGTACGGACGACGGGGGAGGGCGGGGAGGTTCCGTGCATGGTGCATTTGATTGGCGGGTCGACCGGTGGCCTGTTCAGTGGCCGAACGGCCGACCGCCGCTCAGGAGTTGATCAGCAGCTGGCGAGGTAGCTCGTGAGCGCGCTCTTCTCGGCCGAGTCGACCGAGAGGTCGTAGTAGTACTTCACCTGGACCCAGGCGCGGACGTACGTGCAGCGGTACGAGGTGACCGACGGCATCCACTCGGCCGGGTCCTGGTCGCTCTTCGACTGGTTCACGTTGTCCGTGACGGCGATGAGCTGCGGACGGGTCAGGTCGTTGGCGAACGCCTGGCGGGTGGCGCTGCTCCAGGAGTCGGCGCCGGAGTCCCAGGCCTCGGCCAGCGGGACCAGGTGGTCGATGTCGAGGTCGGAGGCGGCGGTCCAGGTGGCGCCGTCGTACACGGAGTACCAGGTGCCGCTGGTGGCGGCGCAGGCGGAGCTGGTGACGACGTTCGTACCGTCCCGCTTCAGGACCGTCTCACGGGTGTTGCAGGTGCCGGAGATGGTGATCCAGTGGTTGAACAGGTCGCGGTCGTAGCCGGTGCGGTCCTCGGTCGCCACGGTGAGCGAGGCGAGGTAGGTGCGGGCGGTGGCGGCGCTGACCGGGGTGGGGAGCGCGGCGGAGGCGGTCGGACCGTTGAAAAGTCCGACCGAGGCTATGAGTCCGGTAAGAGCGGCGAGTATGCTGAGCCGTCGACGCGCGTAGAACTTCGGCATACGAACTCCCTCGGGGGGGTGGGGTGTTGAACGCGAGCGAGTGAATCGTCGCGTCGCGGTGTTGCCGGAGAATGAGCGTTAGGTAAGAAGTTAGTGACGTGAACATGTCAAGGCAAGGTGTCGGGTGCTGATTCCTCGGGCGGTACGGAAAGTGGCGCTGTTTCGGACGCTGGTCCCTGTGTCCGACCCGTCGCGTACGATGGACGGCGCAGAAGGGGAGTAGCTCTTCGCCGGACCGTCGACATACTGCTCAGCTCGTCTGAGCCGGCGCCCGGAGGCAGGCCATGTGTGGCCCGCCAGCGAGACCTTCGGCCAGTAGTGCACTGACTGTGTGCTGCCGTGCCGAGGTGTCGTTCAGCGGTAACACTCTCGGTGGGGCGGCCCCGACCGATTGAGGAACCTTGATCAGCTTCACCGTGACGGCGCTTGTCTTCGGCGTCGTCTTCCTCGCCGAACTGCCGGACAAGACCGCCCTCGCCGGGCTCGTCCTCGGCACCCGTTATCGCGCCTCGTACGTCTTCGCCGGCGTCGCCGCCGCGTTCGCGCTGCATGTCGTGCTCGCCGTCGCGGCGGGCAGCGTGCTCACCCTGCTGCCGCAGCAGCTCGTCCACGCGCTGACCGGCGTGCTCTTTCTGGGCGGGGCGGCCGTGCTGCTCATGAAGAAGGGGGAGGACGAGGCCGAGGTGCGGCGGCCCGAGGACCAGTCCTTCTGGAAGGTGTCCGGGGCCGGCTTCATGCTCATCCTCGTCGCCGAGTTCGGAGATCTCACGCAGATCATGACGGCCAACCTCGCCGCCCGGTACGACGACCCGCTCTCCGTCGGGCTCGGTGCGGTGCTCGCGCTGTGGGCGGTGGCCGGGCTCGGGATCGTGGGTGGGCGGGCCCTGATGAAGCGGGTGCCGCTGGAGCTGATCACCAAGATCGCGGCCGTGCTGATGCTGGCGCTCGGGGTGTGGAGTCTTTGGGAAGCGGTGGCTGGGTAGGGAGGGGGTGCGGGTGGTGGGTGGGGGCGCTTTGTAGGTGGCCGGTTGGTGAACTGTTGCCGAAGGCGGTAGCGGGCGGCGTCCTTTCTTTTGTACCGTGAGGGAACAAAGTGGCTCCCGCCCGTTTTCCCTGACCGGCGGGCGGGGCCGCCTTGGTCCCGTATCTGTGCCGTCCTGTGCCGTGCCGTGCCTTGGAGTCTGCTGATGACGGTCCCTGCCGTGCTCACCGCCCGTGCCCTTCTCCTCGACATGGACGGCACGCTCGTCAACTCGGACGCCGTCGTCGAACGCATCTGGCGGCGCTGGGCCGATCGGCACGGGCTGGACGGTGGCGAGGTCATGAAGGTGGTGCATGGGCGGCAGGGCTACGCCTCCATGGCCGTGCTGCTGCCCGACCGGCCCATGGAGCAGAACTACGCGGACAACGCGCGCATGCTCGCGGAGGAGACCGCGGATCTGGACGGTGTCGTGGCGATACCGGGCGCCGGTGCGTTCCTGGAGTCCCTGCGGGGGCTTCCGCATGCCCTGGTGACCTCTGCCGATGTGGCTCTGTCGACCGCGCGGATGGCTGCGGCGGGGTTGGCGCTGCCGGATGTGCGGGTGACCGCCGAGTCCGTCGGGGCGAGCAAGCCGGATCCTGAGGGGTTTTTGAAGGGGGCGGCCGAGCTGGGGGTTGATCCTGCGGATTGTTTGGTGTTCGAGGACTCTGGGGCCGGGATCTCGGCGGGGCGCTCCGCGGGGATGCGGGTGGTGGGGGTTGGGCCTCGGGCCCACTTTCACCGGCCTGATGTGGTGGTGGCGGATCTGAGTGGGGTGCGGGTTGAGAGTGTGGGGGGCGGGGAGTTGCGGGTGTACGTCGGCTGAGTGCTCTGTGCTCCGCGGGGGAGGGTTGTGGTTCGGCTGCGGGTTGGTGGGGGCTGGTTGCGCAGTTCCTCGCGCCCCTGAATGCGGGGTCGTCTGTGGATCTGGTGTTTTGACGTGCCGTCCTGTTCCTGGAAGCGGGTTCGTCTGCTGAGTGCTCTGCGGGGGAGGGTTGTGGTTCGGCTGCGGGTGGTGGGGGCTGGTCGCGCAGTTCCTCGCGCCCCTGAAAGCGGGGTCGTCTGTGGCTCTGGCGTTTTGAGGCCCCGCGTCGCCCTGAAAGCCAGGCGGGTCTGCGGCTCTGGCGTATTGACTTGCCCGCGCCGCCCCTGGAAGCGGGTGTCCGTCTGCGGTTCTCGCGTTTTGGCGCCCCGCGTCGCCCCTGGCAGCCGGGCCCGTTTACCGCTCTCGTGTGTTTGGCGCCCCGCGTCGCCCGCGCAGCCTCACGGTTCCGTCGTTTCGGATTCGAGCCGCTCTCGGGTCGTTCTGTCGTACACGCCCGGTTCGTCTGTGTCGATGTTGCGGGTCGTCTGGTAGGCGGTCACCGCGTTTTCGACGTTGTCGTCGTAGACGCCGTCCAGGTCGTTGACGTAGAGCGCCAACTGGCGGAGTCGCAGTTGGAGTTCGAGGACCTCGTCGCCGTGGTCGCCGGGGCGTAGGACGGGGGCGGTTTCCTTGTCGTCGTCGCCGGGGTCCGGGGTGATCGTGCCGGTGGCCTGGGCCGTTGTGGGGGCCTGGCTCGGGGTGGCCGACCTGGTCGGGGTCGGGGCGGCGGATGTGCGGGTGGGGGTGGGTGTCGAGGTCTTGCTGGGGGTCGGGGTCGGGGAGGGGGACGCCGACCTCGATGCTGTGGGGCTGCTCGAGGGGGTGGGAGATGCCGCGCTGGTCGTCGGCGCTACCGGCACGCTCTCCCGTACGTCCTGGGCGGCCGTGTTGTTCCGGGACGGCTTGTCGTACGTGAACATCCCGCCGGCCAGTCCGCCCGCCGCCAGGATCACGACGACCGCTCCGGCGGCGCCGAGGAGGAGGATCCGGGGCCGGTTTCCCGGGCTCTCCGCCTGCTCGTCGTCCTCGGTGGGGGTGTCCGGGGGGAGCGGTAGCGCCGGTACCGCCGGTATCGCCGCCGTCGGCGGCTCGTCCGCCCAGCCGGGGTCCGGGGGCACCGCCGGCATCGGCATCGTCGCGTCGGCCGCCGGGTCGGGCGGTGACGCGGGGGTCTCCGGGGTCAGCTCCACGTACGGGCGTATGCGCAGGGGATCGAAATCCTCCGCCGCCGCTGCCTCCGCCGTGCGGTTCTCTATGTGGGCGTCGGCCGCGCGTTCGGCGCAGGCGCAGGAGGGCGTGCTGTCGGCTCCCCGGGGCGCGCCGCACTCCGGACACACATGCCCCTTCGGATCGTTCACTGCGCGTCTGTTCCTTCCCCGTACGAACCCCCGTACGAATCCCAGAGATTATCCGGCGCTCCTTCACACCATCTCCCGTAAGCCCCCGGAATCCGGGGTTCCGCCGAATCTCGTGGGGATTCGACAGGCCATAACCGGTCACACCGCCCACGATGGGGGTGTAACGAGAGTCACTGGAGGACTTCATGGCCGGGGAAGCGCGCGGTAGGACGGGAGATGTGGCGGACGAAAAGCGGACGGCACCCGGGTCCGAACACGTGCCCGGGAACGTTCTCGTCTCCATCGGTGCCCTGCTGCTCGGCATGCTGCTCGCGGCCCTCGACCAGACCATCGTGTCGACCGCGCTGCCGACCATCGTCAGCGACCTGGGCGGCATGGACCACCTGTCGTGGGTGGTCACCGCCTATCTGCTCGCCTCCACCGCCGCGACCCCCCTCTGGGGCAAGCTCGGCGACCAGTACGGCCGGAAACGGTTGTTCCAGGCCGCGATCGTGATCTTTCTCATCGGCTCCGCGCTCTGCGGTATGGCGCAGAACATGCCCCAGTTGATCGGGTTCCGGGCGCTTCAGGGGCTCGGTGGCGGCGGGCTGATGGTGCTGTCGATGGCGATCGTGGGGGATCTGGTCCCGCCGCGTGAACGCGGGCGCTATCAGGGGTTGTTCGGTGCCGTCTTCGGGGCGACCAGCGTGCTGGGGCCGCTGCTCGGCGGGCTCTTCACCGAACATCTCAGCTGGCGTTGGGTGTTCTACGTCAATCTGCCCGTCGGCGCCGTCGCCCTCGCCGTCATCGCGACCGTCCTGCGCATCCCGCGCCGGTCCGAACGGCACGTGATCGACTACCTCGGTACTCTTCTCATCGCCTCCGTCGCCACCTGTCTGATCCTCGTCACCTCGCTCGGCGCCTCCTGGGGGTGGGGTTCGGCGCGGATCGTGGGCCTCGCGGTGCTCGGGGTCGTCCTCACCTTCGCCTTCGTTCTCGCCGAGCGGCGGGCCGCCGAACCCGTCCTCCCGCTCAAGCTGTTCCGGCTGCGCACCTTCACCCTCACCGCCGTCATCAGCTTCATCGTCGGCTTCGCCATGTTCGGCGCCATGACCTATCTGCCGACCTTTCTCCAGGTCGTCCAGGGCGTCTCCCCGACCATGTCCGGCGTGCACATGCTCCCGATGGTGCTCGGGCTGCTCGTCGCCTCCACCCTCTCCGGGCAGATCGTCAGCCGTACGGGCCGCTGGAAGGTGTTCCCCATCGCGGGCACCGGCGTCACCGCCCTCGGCCTCCTCCTGCTCCACCGGCTCGACGAGCACAGCTCCACCGGCGAGATGAGCGCCTACTTCCTCGTCTTCGGCCTGGGTCTCGGCCTGGTCATGCAGGTCCTGGTGCTGATCGTGCAGAACGCGGTCTCGTACGAGGATCTGGGCGTCGCCACCTCCGGCGCCACCTTCTTCCGCTCCATCGGCGCCTCCTTCGGCGTGGCCGTCTTCGGTACGGTCTTCTCCAGTCGGCTCGGCGACAAGCTCACGGACGCCTTCCGGGGCGTACAACTGCCCACCGGGGTCTCGGTGGACGCCCTGGAGGCCGACCCGCGCGGCATCGCCGCCCTCCCCTCGGCCGTGCGCCCGGCCGCCCTGGAGGCGTACGCGTCCGCGATCACCGACGTCTTCCTGTACGCCGCCCCGGTCGCCGTTCTCGGCTTCGTCCTCGCCTGGTTCCTGCGCGAGGACCGGCTGCGCGGCTCGGTGACCGCGCCCGACGTCACCGAGACCCTCGCCAGCAACCCCGTCCAGCGGTCGTCGTACGACGAGGTGTGCCGTGCGCTGTCAGTGCTCGGCACCCGCGAGGGGCGCCGCGAGATCTACCGGACCATCACCGCGAGGGCCGGCTACGACCTGTACCCGGCGGCCAGCTGGCTGCTGCTGCGCATCCGGCGGTACGGCTGGGCCGAGCCCTCGGTGCTGGCCGAGCGCAGCTCCGTACCGCTGACCGTGATCATCGAGGCCGCCCGGCAGGTCGAGGAACGGCGGCTCGGCGTGCGCGAGGGCCTCGACATGGTCCTCACCGACGAGGGCCGCGAGGTCGCCGAACGGCTCGCACAGGCCCGCGAGGAGTCCCTGGCCGAGCTGCTGGGCGACTGGTGGGGACCGGACCGGCCCACCGACCTGGTCCAGCTGGTGAAACTCCTGAACGAGGAGCTGTGCGGCTCGGACGCGGAACAGCCGCACAACGGCTCGGCGGACAGGGCCGGTTGACGCCCGGCCGAGGCTGTCCAGTTTGGGGAGGGCCTTCCGGGCAACCCGGATTCTGACGAGAAGTCGTCTGACGAGCAGTCGGTCGAGACGAGCAATCGGTCGAGGAGATCCGGAAGGCATTCATGTCCACAGGAGTGTTCATCGTTCTGATCGTGATCGTCGTCGCGGCCCTCGCCGTGGGCGCGGTCACCCTGAACCGGCGGGCCGCCGGTACCCACGGCCCACGGAATCTGAAACGGCGGTTCGGGCCCGAGTACGAGCGGGCCGTCTCCCGTCACGACGGGGACACCAAGGCCGCCGACCACGAACTCGCCGAACGCGTCCAACGCCACGGCGACCTGCGGGAACGTCCGCTGGACCCCGCCGAGCGCGAACGGTTCGCGGCCCGCTGGGCAGCCGCGCAGGAACACTTCGTCGAGTCGCCGCAGCAGGCGGTCGCCGACGCGGACCTGCTCCTCGCCGAGCTGGCCGGCGCCCGTGGCTTCCCCGACGGCGGCCAGTACGAGGACCAGCTCGACGCGCTCTCCGTGCACCACGCCCAGCATGTGCACGGCTACCGGCGCGTGCACCACGCCGCCCACGAGAACCAGCCCGACACGGAGGAGATGCGCACGGCCATGATCGAGGCCCGCGCCTTCTTCGACGACCTGGTCGGCCAGCGGGAGCACCCCCGGCCGAAGTCCAAGTCGCGACTCAACAAGCTGCAGTTAAAGGGGAGTTGACCCACATGACGGACATCGAGAACCGGGACGTGAAGCGCCCGGACACGCAGACATCGAAGCCGGACCCGCAGACGGAGAAGCCGGACCTGCGTACGGGTAGGGACATGGGTAGGGACATGGGTACGGGCACCGACAAGGCCGACCCGCGCGCGGAGAAGCCGGCCGGCGCCCCCGCCGTACCGCCGCCGTCCGCCCCGCCGGCCCCCGCCCGGACCCACGAGGCGCGGCCGTCGTCGGCGCAGTCTTCCGAGCGGTCCTCCCACGGGGTCGCGCTGCTCGCGCAGGACGAACGGGACAAGCTCACGCTGCGGCTCCAGCACGCCGTCACCGGGTTCGTGGACGGTCCCCAGGACTCCGTCGAGGAGGCCGACCGCGTACTGGCGGAGGTCACCGAGCGGTTCACGGAGGCCGTGGAGCGCACCCGCCGGACCGTGCGCGGGTCCTGGCAGTCCGGTGGCGACACCGGCGACACCGAGAAGCTCCGCCTCGCCCTGCGCGACTACCGGGAACTGGCGGAACGCCTGCTCCACAGCTGAGACGGCCGAGCCCCCGGCTACTTCGCCCGAGCCTCCCGCCACTGCCGTACGACCTCGTCGACGTCGTACGGCTTGAGGCCCAGCGGGGGGCCGGGCGGCGGCTTGAACATCATGTCGCGGATCTTGGCGTTGATCTCCGTCAGGATCCGGCGGACCGCCCCCTCGGAGGGGGCCTTGTGCGCCGCCGCCAGCGCGTCCTCCGCCTCCTTGCGCAGGGCCAGCGTCGGCGGCAGGACCGACAGCCCCTCGCGGGCCATCTTCTGCTTGACCCACCACAGTTCGTCGTACGAGGTGTCAGGACCCTCGGACAGCGGCTTGCCCACTCCGGGAAGCTCCGCGAACTCCCCGCGCGCCTCCGCCTCGCGGATCTGTCTGTCGACCCAGGACTCGAAACTCACACCAGGTGGTTTGCGTTCGGTCATGTGTCCATTGTGCCGGACCTCGCACAACCGGACGATGGAGCGATTTATCATGCGGCGGCGGTACGGCAACATGGCTGCCGTACAGGGACTGTTCAGCAACGACTGTTCCGCGAGGACCGGTCGGGTCACTTCTTGTGACCGTTCAGAAGGAGCGCACGTGCTCGAACTCACCATGGCGACCGTCTCAGGGACGGAAGCCGGCGCCACGGCCGGCATGCTCATGGCCGAGGCGCCCAGCGAACCGGGGGCCATCATGCGGGTGGGCCGGGACAAGGCGGTGTGCCGGCTCGTCACCCCCGACGACTGGCTGTTCGTCTCACGGGTCCACCTGGAGTTCCTGTGCGGCCCCGACAACACCTGGCACCTCTCGTGGCTCCAGGGCTCCCAGTCCGACCCGTCCTCCGAGGTCCGGCTGGTGGTCGGCGAGTACGCCCAGACCGTGCCGTACGGCGGGAGCGTGCCGCTGCCCCGGGGCGGTGCCGGAGAGATCATCGTCCAGGACCGCACCGGGCCGCGCAGCGTCAACGTGGGCTTCTACCACGAGGGTTGAGGCCGGGCGGGGACTCCCGGTTACGCCACGACCCGCGCCAGCGCGAAGCCGTCGTACCCCTTGCTGCCCACCGTCTGGACCGCCGTGCCGCTCAACCTCGGGTGCTCGGCGATGAGTTGGAGGGCGGCGCGGGTGCCGCGCACGCTCGGGTCGGTGGAGTCCGGGTCGGTCACCGCGCCCTCGCGCACCACGTTGTCGACGATGATCAGGCTGCCCGTGGTGGTGAGCCGCAGCGCCCACTCCACGTAGTGCGGGTTGTTGACCTTGTCGGCGTCGATGAAGACCAGGTCGAAGGGCTCGGGGTTCTCGTCGGCCAGCTTGGGCAGCGACTCCAGGGCGGGGCCCGTGCGCACCTCGGCGATGGTGTCGAGGCCGGCCCGGGCGAGGTTGCGGCGGGCCACCTCGGCGTGCTTCCCGTCGTACTCCAGGGTGACCAGCCGGCCGTCGGCCGGGAGCGCGCGGCCCAGCCAGATGGTGCTGTAGCCGCCGAGCGTGCCGATCTCCAGGATGTTGCGGGCGCCCTGGACCTGGGCGAGCAGCTGGAGCAGCTTGCCCTGGTTCGCCGCGACGTTGATGGGCGGCAGCCCCTCCGCGTCGCTGTCGCGCAGTGCCGCCTCCAGGGCTTCGTCGGCCGGAGCCAGGAGAGCGGTGAAGTAGTCGTCGACGTCATCCCAGCGCTGGGACTCGCTCATGAGAAGTCGTACCTTCCGTTCGGGACCGAGGTGCGAGGTTGCGAAGTACGGGGTGCTGAGCAAAAAGTGTGTGCCGGGTCATTTGTAGCCCTCACGGGCGACCACGTCGGTGATCTGCGCCTCGTCGAGTTCGCTGATCGTCTCGCCCGCACGCGGGTCGCGGGCGTGCAGCGTGTGCAGCAGCGGGCCGTGCGGCGAGCCCAGGTCGACGAGCGTGGCCGAGGCCCCGCGCACCGCCCGTCCCGTGTCCGGCGGGCCGGTCAGGTCGATCCGGTTGTACACCCCCGGCGTCACCCACACCGGCACCGCCTCCAGGAACCCCATGAGCTGGACGTGGAAGTGCCCGCACAGGATCAGCCGTACGTCGCTGCCGCGCACGGCGTCGGCCAGGTCCGCCGGGTTGCCCAGCCCCAGCGCCTTCTGCAGCGCGTTGTCGAGGACGACCGGCGGATGGTGCAGCACGACCGTCGTGCCGTGCGGTGCCGGGGTGCGCAACAGCTCACGCAGCCAGGCCAGTTGGGCGGCGCCAAGATACCCGTACACCTTGCCGGGGACGAGCGAGTCGAGCGTGACGATCCGGTGGCCGTCGACCGTACTGGCCGCCGCCAACTCGCCCTCGGGGGAGGAGAACCGGGCTTCGGCCCGGTCCTGTCCCGCCGCATCCAGGTGCCCGCTGCCCAGCGCCTTCGCGAAGGCCGTGCGTTCGTCGTGGTTGCCGGTGGTGCAGAACACCGGGATGCCCCGCTCCCGGGCGAACGCGCCCACGAGGTCCCGTACGACCGCGTACTCCTCGGGAGCCCCGCTGTCCGCGAGATCCCCGCTGACGACGACGGCCCCGAGGCCCGTGAGATGCCGTGCGTCGGTCAGCATCCGGTCCAGCGACTCGGTGGTGTCGACGCTGTGCCGGTTGGGCGCGCCGGCGTGGTTGATGTGCGTGTCGGAGAGATGCAGGATCCGCATCCGGTCGACGCTACTCCCGCCCGCATGCGGGGAGCCGGGAATTTCCGGTGAGGCCGGGCGGGGAGCGGTGGGACGGACCATGGTCGTCTTCGGGCGGGTGGTGTCCGATCCGGCCTGAAACCGGGCGGTTTCCCGTCTCTGTGTGATCTGGGTCGCGATCGGGGGAGGGAAGTGAACCCCGGGCCCGCTATCGTCATCCGGACAAAAAGCAGGGGCCTCTCAGGTAAAGAGGGGGTTGCTCGCGTCTCTCATCGGAGCCAGTGCGATTCTCTTGGGATTCATACAGGATGAGACGCGTGGGACGCATGGTGCCCATGGTGTCCATGGGGCGTACGGGACGAAACGGGGCGGGAGGCCTACGGCGCGTGGCAAACGCAGAGCACGGTGGTAGAGCGGGAGGTGCCTTCGGAGTGGGCGCCACCGGGACCGCGCAGGCACGGCTGAAGGCGGCCCGCGTGGCGCTCTGGCTCTTCGTCGCCGTCCTCGCGGTACGACAGGTGGCCGCCGTCCTCAGTACCCCGAAGGCGGACCGGCTGACGGATCTGGAGACCTGGGTCGGGCCCAACGGCGTCCTGCATGTGAACGGCTCGCTCTACGACTCGACGCAGTTCACCGGCACGCCCTTCGGCGGACTCGTCCTCAAGCCGCTCACCCGGGCCGCCGAGCAGGCGCTCGGCTGGGGCTGGACCTTCGGCTCGCTGCTCCTGGTCGTCGCGCTCGGCGCGGTCGCCGCCCGGGCCCTGCCCAAGCCGGTGACCCGCCGCTCCTCGCTGCTCGCCGCGCCCGTCGCGATCAGCCTGCTGATGCTGTCGCTGCCCGTGCGCAACGCCCTCCACCTCGGCCAGACCAGCATCATCCCCGTCCTGCTGGTCCTGCTCGGCTGCTTCGTCGCCCGTGAGGAACGCGCCGCCGGCGCCCTGATCGGCCTCGCGGCGGCCCTCCAGCCGACCGTGCTGCTCTTCGCGCCGCTGCTGTGGTTCACGGGCCGGCGCCGGGCCGCCGCCTCCGCCGGGATCACGTTCGCCGCCTGCACCGCGCTCGCGTGGGTCACGATGGCGGACGACTCCTACACCTACTGGGTGCACCACATGGGCGGGGTCGGCCTCGGCGGCGCCGCCGACGACCTCGCCAACCAGTCCCTGCACGGCGCGCTGCTGCGGCTGGGCGTCGAGGGGCCGCTCGAAATCACCCTGTTCCTGGTGCTGGGTGCCGGGGTCGCCGTCCTCGGGCTGCGGCGGGCGGTGCGGTACGCCCAGGACGGGCAGTTGCTGCTGGCGGTCGCGATCACCGGCTGCGCGGCCATCGCCGTGTCGCCGACCACCTGGCAGCACCAGTTGCTGTGGCTGCTGCTCGCGGTCGTCGGGCGGGTCGGCAAGCGGGCCTCCGACCGCTACATGTGGCCGGTCGCCGTCGTCATCGTGATGACGCTGCCCGCCAAGATGGTCATCCCGAACATGGGCGCGCTGTACCCGGTCCGCGACAACATCGTGCTGCTGGCCGCGATCGCCGCCGCGACCGTCGTACCGTTCCTGTCCCGGACCTCGGAGCACTACCGCAGACCGATCCCCACGGACTACGCGGCGCCGGTACCCGCCCGCTTCAAGCGGGTTCCGCTGCTGCCGTTCATGCGCCGGGTGCTCACCCGCCCGAACCTGCTGCTCGAACTGCTGCTGATCCGGGTCACGTACGCCGCCTACCAGAAGGTCCGGCTCGCCGCGACCGGCGGGACGACCACCGGCGGGCGGTCCACCGCCGAGGCCAACGGTCACCAGATCCATGACATCGAGAAGTTCCTGCACATCGACATCGAGCACTGGGTCAACCACGCGGTCGTGAAGGTCGACTGGCTGCGGAACTTCTTCGACTTCTACTACACGTCGTTCCACTTCGTGGTGCCGCTGAGTGTGCTGGGTGTTCTGTACTGGCGGCGGCCTGTCGACTACCGCTGGGCCCGCGCGTCTCTCGGTTTCGCCACGCTGCTCGCCCTGATCGGGTTCTGGCTCTACCCGCTGGCGCCGCCGCGCCTGATGCCGGGCCTCGGCGTCATCGACACCGTGCACGGCGTGCAGGACTTCTCCAAGCCGGACTACGGCACGCTCACCGCCCTGACCAACCAGTACGCCGCGATGCCCTCGCTGCACTTCGGGTGGTCGCTGTGGTGCGGGCTCGTCATCGCCATCGTCGCGCCCAAGTGGTGGATGAAGGCGCTGGGCCTGCTGCATCCGTTCTTCACCGTCTCCGCGATCGTCGCCACCGGCAACCACTGGGTGCTGGACGCGGTGGGCGGCGCGGCGGTGGTCCTCGCCGGGTTCGGGCTGTCGTACGTGTTCATGGGGCCGCGCGCCCGTACGGTCGTGGCGGCGGCGGAGAAGGACGACGAGCCGCAGCTCACCTCGGCGGCGACAAGCCGGAACTGACCCGGTACCCGGTACCCGGTCGGTCGGTCACCGGGAGCGGGGCAGCGCCAGCCGCTCCTGGAGCCTGGCGTGGCGGAACTGGTACACCGGGCCCGTCGCCCGCAGGAGGTTGCGGCGGCGGGCGTCCTCCAGGAAGGCCATCAGGCGTACGGGGGTGCCCTCGGCCGCGGAGAGCTGTACCGCGGTCATGGCCGTGGCGACTCCCAGGTTGGTCACGGGACCCGACACGAGGCCGATCCACAGACCCGCGCCGACGCCGAGCGGGGCGCCGGCCCAGAAACCGTGCTGCCAGGTGGAGATGGGCACGAAGAGCAGGGCGACCGCGAGGCCGACCAGCAGACCGAGCAGGAGCCGCAGCCTGATGTGGTGCAGCCACACCTCCCGGGGGCCGACGGACCGGCTGTCCACCACGGGCGGGGCGGTGTGGTCGTGGTCCTGCTTGACATCGTCGAACCAGCGCTTCGCGCCACGGCCGAGGAAGTTCCCGGCGACGAGTTCGATGCCGCGGCCGTAGATCAGGGTCGTGGCGAAGCCGGTCGGAATCGTGGAGAGGAAGCAGAGCCAGGCGGGCAGGCCGGGGTCCATCAGTGGCACGACCCCGAGGCACAGCCATATTGCGACCGCCGTCACGAGCCACTGGACGACGCCCCTCCGGACGGCCGTACGGCCGAATATGTCCCGCCATCCGGCGCTCGGCAACGGCTGCGGATCGCCGCTGCGGAGGCTGAGCAGCCCGGCCACGCACCCGGACGCGATCGCCGAGACGGGCCCCATCACGCCCGCCCACACGGGACCCGACAGCCGCAGGGACAGGAAGAAGGTGGCCACGCCGTACACCAGACCGACGACGGCTCCGACGGCGATCGCCCGGGGGCGGCGGTCCGTCCAGCTGGGGATGTGCCACCAGAGCAGATCGCGCGTGCCCTGCTCGGTGAGGCGGACGGCCAGATGACGCAGGGCCCGGTCGGCCGCCTCGGGGGAGTGCCGGGGGCGCGGCCGTCCCGGCCGGGCGGTGTACGCGGCGATGACGGCGTGGTCGAGGAGATGGTCCTCGACGGCGCGGGGGGTGGGGAAGCGGGCAGGGTCGAGGAGTTCGTCGACCGGGTCGGAGTCGCCGTAGACGTCACGCAGGAGGCTGATGGCGAGGGGACTGGAGAGGGCGCGGGCGACGACGCTGTCAGGTGCGTCGAGGAGTGCGTCCGTGAGCGCCTTCCAGTCGGGCGGGGGCGGGTCGGGGAGCGGGCCGAGGAGATACGCGGCGGCGTCGGCGGGGCGCACGGGAAGGATCTCCAGCGCCACGGCACCGCTCAGCCGGGCCCGCCTGGAGGCGAGCACGGCCTCCTTGGAGCGGGACACGAGGACGAGGCGGAAGTCGGCGGACTCCAGCGCGCTCACCATGGCTGTACGCAGCTTGCCGCCGACCTCGTCCAGGGCGTCCAGGAACAGCGCGATACGGCCGGACTCCAGCAGTTCGAGCGCGCGGACGCGGCCGCCCCGGCCCCGGAACAGGGTGTACTCGCGGGACAGTTGGCCCGCCGCCCAGTCGGCCGGGCTCTCGGCGGCCGGGTCCCAGCCGTGCAGCGACAGCAGCACCGGCACGGGGACGAGGCGACGGAGGTCCGGCGAGGCGGTGTTCGCGCGGTACCGGAGCGCGTCGAGGAGCAGGAGCACGGCGGCGGCCGTCTTGCCGGCCGCGGGCGGGCCGACGAGGAGGAGCCGCCCGGAGGCCAACCCGCCGTAGACGGCGTGCAGTTCGCCCGGACCTCCGCCCTCCCGCAGGTCGTCGCGGGTGGCGGTGGCGAGGCCCGGCAGCGGGGCGAAGCGGGCGCGGGCGCCCTCGGCGGTGGCGCCGGTGACCCGGCCGGCCACCTTGCGGTCGCTCACCTGCCAGCGGACGGGCAGCGGGGCGGGTTCGAGGAGCCGGCGGAGTCCGGCCTCCCGCTCCCACTGGCGGCGCACGACCGTGGCCAGTTCGTCGGCCGCCGCGTCGAGGGGAGTGGGCGGGGTGACGTCGTAGCGGACGTTCATGGTGTTGCCGGTGCCGACCTGGAGGGCGGTGGGGCCGTGGAAGGTGTTGCCCTTCAACTCCGTTGATCCGACCGGGTTGTTCGGATTTTCTGGGTTGGCCGGCTCATCGGGTGCTTCGGTCGGTCTGTCCGGGTCGGTGTCGGTCATCCGGTGGGTCCGGTGGGTCCGGTGGGTCCGGTGGGTCCGGTGGGTCCGGTGGGTCCGGTGGATCCGAAGTGGACGTCCTGGTGGTTGTGGTCGCCTACCTGGACCGCAGTGGGGCCGTGGAAGGTGTTGCCGGACACCACACCCCGGCCGGCCTGCTCCGGCGCCGACTCCTCGGCCAGCGCCCGGAGTTCGGCGACGAAGCGGTCGCGCTCGGGCTGCTCCAGACTCTCCAGCAGCGACTCGAACCGCCCCTGCCAGAGGCCTACTTGAAGATCCCGGACCCGCCCGGACTCCTCCTCGCCGGCGGCGTCCAGTACGGCGGCGGTCTGGTCGAGCCGCTCCAGCGCGTCGTTCTCCCGCGCCGGATCCCCACGGCCGATGATCCGGGCGCACCGGTCCCGGAACGCGGTCCACAGGTCCGAACTCGCGCTCTGCACAACCGTCGTGCCCGCCGCGGCGGCCGCCGCGATCATCGCCTCTGCCAGCATCTTCGGCCGCTCCCTTGATCCATACCGATGACGGGACCTTAGTTCACGGTGCCGTGTGGTGGGAGCGGCGTCGCCGCCGCCCGGAGCCGGTACTCGGTGGGCGGTACGCCGTAGGCGGTGCGGAAGGCGCGGCTGAAGTGGGCGGGGCGGGGCAGGCCCCAGCGGGCGGCGATGGTGTGCACGGGCACGGCGCGCAGGGCGGGGTCCGCCAGGTCGCGGCGGGCGCCTTCCAGCCGCCGGGTGCGGATCCAGGCGGCGACGGTCTCACTCTGCGTCTGGTCCTGCGTCTGATCCTGCGTCTGGTCCTGGAAGAGGCGGTGCAGGTAGCTGACGGAGATGTGATGGGCGGCGGCGATCACGGGCGGGGTGAGTTCCGGGTCGTGGAGGTTCTGCCGGATGAACGCCCGTATGCGTACGGTCAGGGTTCTGTCGCGGATCTCCGGGGGCAGGGCCGCCTCGGTGTCGAGCACATGGGCGAACCAGGCCAGCAGCAGGTCGAGCAGGGCGGTGCCCAGGCGTGGGGCGTCGGACGGGCGGAGGGAGTCGGCCTGCTGGTTCAGGCCGGTGAGGAAACCTGTCAGTACGGCGCCCACTCCGTCGCGTCCCGACATCCGTCTGCCCAGGAGGTCCCGGACCCGGTCCGGTGACGAGGGCAGCAGTATTTTCGGGAACTCGACCCCTACGCCTGTGACCATGCGCCGGTCCTGGTCTGCCGGGGGTCGGACGTCGTACGGCTGCGAGGTGTCGATCACGTACAGGTCCTGCGGGCCGTGGGTGTCGGTCCGGCCGGCGTGGTCCACTCCCAGGCCGCCGCCGAGCACCAGGGAGAGGTGGTACAGCTCCGGGTCGGACCGTCGCACCATCCGGGCGTCGCGGTGGAACCGGGTCGGCCGGAACGAGGCCGGCCACACCGTTACCGGGCCCAGCTCCAGCAGGCGCTGTTCCGCCCAGAAGTCGGTGGTGTAGTCGCTGCTCATGTCGCTGGGGGCGTGGGTTCGGCCGACCAGCTCCCGCCAGTAGTCGAAGCGGTGCTCCGCCGGTACGTCGTCGCTGCGGAACACTGTTCCGATCATCGTGTGTCACCTCGGTCCCGGTCTGCCTTGCTGGCTTGAACTGGTCTGTCCGAGAGCGTAATTGAGACTGGGGAGTCGTTGTTGGCTGCGAGCCGGTGGGGGCTGGTCGCGCAGTTCCCCGCGCCCCTGAAGGCGCTCCGCGCCCCCTAAAGACCCTCCGCGCCCCTCGATAGAAGTGCGGGCAGGTCCAGGGACTGGCGGTGTGAGCGGGCCAGTATGCGCGCGCACTCGATCGGGTTGTCCCGGACCGGGCCGCGCGTGACCGCCGCTCCCATCGCCCTCGCCCTGCGTAGGCGGTGGTCGTGCAGGAGGATCACGAAGCGGGTCAACGGGCGTTGTTCCTCGGGGAGTTCGTCGATGATCCTCGTCGCCTCGCGGAGTGTCGCGTGGGCCGTTGATGCTGTGGCCGAGAGGAGGGAGCGGACGCCTGGGAGGTTCCTGCCCTGTTCCAGGTCCTGTCGGGTGACGCCGTGTTTTTCCAGGTCGTCCGTCGGGAGGTAGAGGCGGCCGTCGCGGAGGTCCTCGGCCAGGTCTGTGAGGAAGTCTGTGCGCTGGCAGGCGTCTGCCAGGAGGCGGCAGCTGTCCGCGTACTCCTCGCTGCCGCCGCCCGGCATCGACAGGCCCGAGGTGATCATCAGGAACGGCCAGGTGAGGGTCTCGATGTACGCCTGGTAGTCGTCCTCGGTCGTGAACCCCGCGAAGTCCAGGTCGATCTGGGCGCCGACCAGGTACGAGTCCACCCAGGAGCGCGGGAGTTCGCGTTTCTCGGCGGTGTGGAGGAAGGCCCGGAGGAGAGGGTGGCTTGCCCTGCCCGTGTCCAGGGCCGTGCGCACCTGCTCGGCCCAGCCCTCGTAGCGGCGCGTGCGCTCCGGCACCGTGCCCTTGTCGCAGAGGTCGTCCGTGAACGACGCGAAGGCGTATCCGGCGAGGATGTGGGGCTGGAGGCGGTCCGGGATCAGCAGGCGTACCGCCAGGTGGCCGGCGGGTTCCCGGCTCAGCATGAACTGCTTGGCCTTCAGGTAGGCGGCGCGGTCACTGCCGCTGGTCACTCCCGCCGCGTCCAGACAACGTTGCCAGGATCGCACCGGCACGCCTCACCGTCGTAGTTGCAATTGCACGTGAAGTGTACGGCGGGTGGTGGGCGGAGGCAGGGGCGGGGCGTAGGGGTCAGCCCCTGCCTCACGTACGGACGGGCCGGCGGTGCCGGGAGGCCGCCGGCCCGAGTCTGGCGGGGTGGGGGTCAGCCGGCGCTCACCTGGAGTTCCTTGATTCCGTTGATCCATGCCGAGCGCAGGCGGCGTGGGTCTCCTACCAGGGTGAGGCCCGGCATCGCGTCGGCGAGTGCGTTGAAGATCAGGTCGATCTCCAGGGCGGCCAGGGACTTGCCGAGGCAGAAGTGCGGGCCTCCGCCGCCGAAGCCGAGGTGCGGATTGGGGTCGCGGGTGATGTCGAACACGTCCGGGGAGTCGAAGACCTCGGGGTCGCGGTTGGCGGAGGAGTAGAACAGGCCGACCCGGTCGCCCTCCTTGATCTTCTGGCCGCCCAACTCCGTGTCCTGGGTGGCTGTTCGCTGGAAGGAGACGATGGGGCTCGCCCAGCGGACGATCTCCTCGGCGGTGGTGGACGGGCGTTCGCGCTTGTACAGGTCCCACTGGTCGGGGTGGGTGAGGAAGGCGTGCATGCCGTGGGTGATCGCGTTCCGGGTCGTCTCGTTGCCCGCCACTGCCAGCATCAGGACGAAGAAGCCGAACTCGTCCGAGGCGAGGTTGCCCTCGTTCTCGGCGGCCACCAGCGTGGTGACGATGTCCTTCGCCGGGCACTGCTTGCGGTCGGCGGACATGTTCATGGCGTACGCGATGAGTTCCATGGCCGACTGCTGGCCGACCTCCTCGGTGATCGCGTACTCCGGATCGTCGTACGAGATCATCTTGTTGGACCACTCGAAGATCCTGAGCCGGTCCTCCTGCGGGATGCCGATCAGCTCGGCGATGGCCTGGAGGGGCAGTTCGCAGGCCACCTCGGTGACGAAGTCGAAGGGGCCCGTGCGGGCGGCGGCGTTCGCCGCTATCGCGAGCGCACGGTTGCGCAGGTTGTCCTCCAGGGCGCGGATCGCGCGCGGGGTGAAGCCGCGCTGCACGATCTGGCGGACGCGGGTGTGCTCGGGCGGGTCCATGTTCAGGAGGATCAGGCGCTGGGCGTCGATCGCGTCGCGCTCGATGTGCTCGTTGAAGCGGATGATCGCCGTGTTGGTGGTGGACGAGAACAACTCCGGGTGCGTGGACACGTACTTGACGTCCGCGTGCCGGGTCACCGCCCAGTAGCCGTCGTCGGAGAAGCCCGCGACACCGGGGTGCTGGGGCACCCAGTGGACCGGTTCGGTGGCGCGCAGCTCGGCGAACTCCGGGAGGGGCACGCGGTGTTGGAGCACATCGGGGTCGGTGAAGTCGAACCCTGCGGGCATCGCGGGGCAGTGCGCCATCGGAAAACTCCCGTCATCCGAACGGTATCTGACGGCATCTGACGGTCCATCAGGAATATGGTGCCGTGAAGGTAGTAACGGGTTCTACAAGAGGCAAGGGGCACGACGAACCCAATTCCGGGCGCCGCTTGTGGTATCAGGCGCTGCAAGGGGGTTGCGGTGTCGGACGGCCCGTCAGCAGACTGCAAGCAGAACTAGAACGCGTACTAGTTCTGCGTGGCGGGTGGCCGGGACGCCCGCGCCGCGCGGGTGACCTGAGGAGAGGAACTCCCCACCATGGCCGCGGAACCCGTGATCGTCGAAGCCGTACGCACCCCCATCGGCAGGCGCGGCGGCGCGCTTGCCAACCTGCACCCCGCCTATCTGCTGGGCGAGACCTACCGCGAGATCCTGGGCCGCACCGGCATCCCCGCCGACTGCGTCGAACAGATCGTCGGCGGCGCGGTCACCCAGGTCGGCGAACAGTCCGCCAACCCCACCCGCACGGCCTGGCTGACCATGGGCCTGCCGTACGAGACGGCCGCGACGACGGTCAACGCCCAGTGCGGCTCCTCCCAGCAGGCCTCGCACATGGTCGCCAACATGATCTCGGCGGGCGTCATCGACGTCGGCATCAGCTGCGGGGTCGAGGCCATGTCGCGGGTGCCGCTGGGGTCCGCCTCCAAGCACGGTCCGGGCAAGCCCTTCCCCGACGAGTGGAACGTGGATCTGCCCAACCAGTTCGAGGCGGCCGAGCGGATCGCCCGACGGCGGGGGCTGACCCGGGAGAACGTGGACGCGCTGGGACTCGTGTCGCAGGAGCGGGCGGCCGTCGCTTGGGCCGAGGAGCGGTTCAAGCGGGAGACCTTCGCCGTCCAGGTGCCCACCACGGAGGAGGAGCAGGGCGCCGGACAGGGCATGTGGCGGCTCGTCGACCGCGACGAGGGGCTGCGGGACACCTCCGCGGAGGCGCTGGCCCGGCTCAAGCCGATCATGCCGACCGCCGTGCACACGGCGGGCAACTCCTCCCAGATCAGCGACGGTTCGGCCGCGCTGCTGTGGGCGTCGAAGCGGATGGCCCGGGCGCTGAAGCTGCGGCCGAGGGCGCGCGTGGTGGCCCAGGCGCTGGTGGGCGCCGACCCGCACTTCCATCTGGACGGTCCCGTCGACGCCACGCGCGCGGTGCTCGGCAAGGCGGGCATGACCCTGAAGGACATCGACCTGATCGAGATCAACGAGGCGTTCGCCTCGGTCGTGCTGAGCTGGACGCAGGTCTTCGGACAGGACCTGGACAAGGTGAACGTGAACGGCGGGGCCATCGCCCTCGGGCATCCGGTCGGGGCGACCGGCGCCCGGCTGATCGCCACGGCGCTCCATGAACTGGAGCGCGCGGACAAGGAGTTCGCCCTGATCACCATGTGTGCGGGCGGGGCGCTCGCCACGGGGACGATCATCCAGCGGCTCTGACAGCGACTCTGAGATTCCGAGAGAAGGTCACCCTAAGAAGTAGGGATCACCCGCAGAGGGGGGTGTCCTGACGTTTTCCTGTGCCCTGCGCATCCATTGGATTACCGTGCGTGAGACTCCATGGGTGCCGCAGGGAAGGGCGCGATGTCACAGCGACCACAGCGACGTACGGTGACGAGTCGCAGTCAGGAGCCACGGGCCCGGTTCGCCGAGGAGCTGAAGGCGCTGCGGGAGAAGCGCGGGGACAGCCTGCGGCAGCTGGGCGACAAGGTGGGCTGGGACTTCTCGCTCTTCGGGAAGATGGAGCACGGGCACACGCTGGGCAGCGCGGACGTGGTGCTGGCGCTGGACCAGTACTTCGGCGCCGACGGGTTCCTGGTGGCGCTGTGGGAGCTGGCGCTCGGCGACAAGTCCGAGTTCAAGGAGCAGTACCGCGAGTACATGCAGCTGGAGTCCGAGGCGGTGAGCCTGTGGCACTTCGGCGTCACCAGGATTCCGGGCATGCTCCAGACCCGTGGCTACGCGACCGAAGTGCTCGCGGCGGGCGACATCCGGGGTGCGGAGCTCGTCCAGCAGGTCGAGGCGAGGCTCGGCCGGGCCGAGCTGCTGACCGGGGAGGGCGGGGGCCCGCACTTCCGCACCATCCTGTACGAGGCTGTCCTGCGCGTGGCGCTGCGTGAACGGGGCGCGTGGCGTGAGCAGTTGGAGTATCTGCTGAAGGTCTCCGAGCTGCCTTACGTCACGATCCAGGTGCTCCCGTTCAGTGCGGGACCGTGCAGCCTGGACAGCACCGACGTGATGTTCCTGAAGCTGCGGGACGGCCGCACGTTCGCCTACGTGGAGACCGCCCACTGGGGCGAACTCGTCCAGGAACACGCCCCGGTTGACCGGCTGCAGCACGCATACGATGCGCTGCGCGACCTGGCTCTGTCCCCCGCCGGGTCGCGCACGTACATCGGGCAGCTGCTGGAGGAAGTACCGTGCGTTCCATCGACCTGAAGGTTGCGACGTGGCGCCGGAGCAGCTACAGCAACTCCGAGGGCGGCCAGTGTCTCGAGGTCGCCGACGACCTGCCCGTCGTACCGGTCCGTGACTCCAAGAAGCCGGACATTCCCGCCCTGGTATTCCCCGCCCCGGCCTGGGCCTCCTTCGTGGCCGCCGTTCGAACCTGATCGAAACCCTGTGCGTACGCACGGGCTGGGCTAGCCTCGTTCTGCCAGCTGGGAAGCTGGGCGAACTGGTTTACGCAGCACATCATTTCGGGGGTTCCGTGACGGACGAAGCTGCCGCACTGCGGCAGACCGGCGCCGCGCCGCTGCGTCCCGCCGACCCCGAACGCGTCGGCCCCTACGTCCCGTTGGCGCTGCTCGGCAGCGGTGGCATGGGACGCGTCTACCTCGCCCGCCCCTCGGACGACGGCCCCGGCCTCTTCGCGGTCAAGGTGATCCGCCCCGAGTACGCCGAGGACCCCACCTTCCGACGCCGGTTCGAACACGAGGCCCTGGTCCACGGCCGGGTCCGTACACCGCGCGCGCCGAGGCTGTGCGGTACGGGGTTCCAGGACGAGCTGCTGTGGATGGCCACGGAGTATCTCCCCGCGCTCGATCTGGCGGACGCCGTCCGGGAGGGCGGTGCCCTGGAGCCGGGTGCCGTCTGGCGGCTGGTCGCGGAGCTGGGGCAGGCGCTGGCCGACCTCGCCGCGACGGGGATCGTGCACCGGGACCTGAAGCCGTCCAACGTGCTGCTGTCCCTCGGCGGCGCCCATGTCATCGACTTCGGCATCTCCAAGGCCGCCGACGCGAGTTCGATCACCGGCACCGGCAACCGGGTCGGCACGCCCGCCTACATGTCCCCCGAGTATCTGCGCACCGGCCACTGCGACGCGGCCTCCGACGTGTTCTCGCTCGCCGGGACACTGATCTACGCGGCGGCGGGCCGGGCCCCCTTCGGCGACGGCACCGGCGTCGACGTGATGCACCGGGTCGCCTTCGAGGAACCCGCCGCCGAGGTGATCGGCACGATCACGGCAGCCGACCCGGCCCTCGGCACCCTACTGTCGGCCTGCCTGGCCAAGGACCCCGGCCGACGCCCGACGCCCGCGGCGCTGATCGAGGCGGCGGCGTCCGCCCGGAGGACGACCGCCGGAACCCCGGCAGCAGAGCAGGCGGGCGGGGACGGTCGGCGTGGACATGGGGAGGCGGACTCGGGCGGGCGTGCCGGTGGGGCGGTGGGTGCGGGCGGGCGTGCTGGTGTGCCGCCGGGCTCGGGTGGGCGTGCCGGTGGGTCGGCGGATTCGGGTGGGCGTGCTGGTGGGCAGGCGGACCCGAGTTGGCGTGCTGGTGGGCAGGCGGACCCGAGTTGGCGTGCGGGTGTGCCGTCGGACCCGAGCGGCGGTGCCGGTGGGTCGGCGGGCTCGGGTGGGCGTGCTGGTGGGCCGGCGGGTGCGGGTGGGCGTGCCGGTGGGTCGGCGGATCCGAGCGGGTGTGCGGGTGGGCCGGTGGGTGCGGGTGGGCGTGCCGGTGGGTCGGCGGACTCGGGCGGGGGTACCGATGGGCCGGTGAGGGCGGGCGGACGTGCTGGTGTGCCGCCGGGCTCGGGCGGGCGTGCCGGTGGGTCGGCGGATTCGGGCGGGCGTGCCGGTGGGTCGGCGGACCCGAGCGGGCGTGCTGGTGGGCCGGCGGATTCGAGCCGGCGGGCCGGTGCCTCGGCGGGGGCGCGTGAGCGTGCCGGTTCCCCCGTGGGCGCGGTCACTTGGCCGGAGCCCCTTCGCGCCAGGGTGCTTGAGCGGCAGCGGGCGTACGACTTGCTGTACCGCGTTCCCGTCGCACGGGCGGCGGAGCTGCGGTCCCCGGGCCAGCGTCCGAACCCGGCGCTGCCGGTTCCGGCAGGGGGCGCTGCCTCCGTCCTTCCCGCGAGCCCGGCGGAATCGGTCGGCGTGGCGTCCGCCGAGACGTCCCCGGGGCAGCGGTGGCCGGCGGGGCTGGTCGGCTGGGTTCGCAGACGGCCCGTACAGGCAGGGGCGGTTGCGCTCGCGCTGTGTGCCCTGACCGCGCTGGTCGTCGTACTCGCCCGCCCGGAGGACCGTGCGGCCGCCGCGCCCCCGGGGACCGTTGCGACGGCGTCCGCCGACACCGCGGTCGAAGCCGGGGCCTCCCCGCCGACGCGGGAGAGCCCGGACGGGACGTCGGGCCCGACCACGTCCAGCAGCGGCACCGAGAACGCCGACGGGCCGGCCGTACCCTCACAGATCTCCGGCTCCACCGACGCCGGTGACGACGCTCCCACGGAGCCCGGCGCCCCCACGGCCACGGCCACCGGCTCCGCCACCGACGGCGGAACGGGCAGCGGCACCGGCGCCACCCCCACCACTACTCCGTCTCCGGTCAGTTCCTCGACGGAACCCGCCACGGCACCCTGGGTCACCGAGTGCGCGTACTACGCGGGCAAGGCCCGTACGGCCCTCGGCGACTCGGGCAAACGCGTCCAGCAGGTCCAGTGCATCCTGCTGAAGCGCGGGTACGACATCGGCGGCACCGGCGGCGTGGACGGCGTGTTCGGGGAGGGACTGGAGGCCGCCGTGAGCAGTTTCCAGAGCGACAAGGGCCTGGTCGCCGACGGCATCGTGAGACGGGCGACCTGGCCGGTGCTCCGCGCGACGGTGTGAACCGAGTTCACCTTCTGACGTACCGTCCGTGCGGGGCCCGCGTCCTTGGGCAGGGACGCGGCGGTAGGGTCCGAAAACGCTGTTCCCCCGTTCCGAGACAACGTTGTCCTCGGCATGACCAAATACGTGGAGGATGACCATGCCGCCTGCCCATGACCCAGCTGACGAGTTGCCGGAAGGCCTCCGTGCCCTGCGCGCCGACGTCCACCGCGAGCTGCGCTCCCTCGACCCGCGCGCCGCCGACCGCTTCACCGGGCTGCTCACCGGCACCTGGGGCCGGGCCATGCGCCCGCAGTCCGACGGCGAGGTCTTCGTCCTCACCGGCGACATCCCCGCGATGTGGCTGCGCGACAGCACCGCCCAGGTCCGCCCCTACCTCCTCGCCGCCGACGACCCGGCCGTCGCCGCCGCGCTCACCGGAGTCCTGCGCCGCCAGCTGCGATACGTCCTCGCCGACCCGTACGCCAACGCCTTCAACGCCGTACCCGACGGCTCCGGCGCCGGGTACGTCGACGATCCGGTCCCCGACCCGCTGGTCTGGGAGCAGAAGTACGAGATCGACTCGCTGTGCGCCCCGCTCCACCTGGCGTACGGCATCTGGCGGGCCACCGGCGGCCTCGGCCACCTCACCGCCGACGACCGCTTCGCCCGCGCCGCCCGCCGGATCATCGCCCTGTGGCGGGTCGAGCAGGATCACGAGAACAGCTCGCCCTACGAGTTCCGGCGCGAGGGCGACTGGGAGTACGACATCCTGGCCCGCGACGGCCGGGGCGCGCCGACCGCGCCCACCGGGATGACCTGGTCCGGCTTCCGCCCCAGCGACGACCGCTGCCAGTACGGCTATCTGGTCCCGTCCAACGCCATGGCGGCCGTCGCGCTGAGCGGCCTCGCCGAACTGGCGACCGCGCTCGGAGACCTCGACCTCGCCGCCGACGCCACGGCCCTCTCGGGCGAGATCGCCACCGGGGTACGTACGCACGGGGTGACCGCGGGGGCAGACCCTTCGGTGTACGCGTACGAAGTCGACGGTCTCGGCGGGCAGTTGCTGATGGACGACGCCAACATCCCGAGCCTGCTTTCGCTGCCCTACCTCGGCTGGTGTGACCCGGGCGACCAGCTCTACCTGCGCACCCGCGAGTTCGTCCTCAGCGACGCCAACCCCTTCCACTACACGGGCAGTTCGGCCTCAGGCGTCGGCAGCCCGCACACCCCGCCCGGCCACGTCTGGCCGCTCTCCCTCACCATGCAGGCGCTGACCAGCGACGACGAGGCCGAACGGGTCCGCCTCGCCGAGCTGCTGCTGCGCACCGACGCGGACACCGGTTCCATGCACGAGAGCTTCCACGTCGACGACCCCGCGACCTTCACCCGCCCCTGGTTCGGCTGGGGCGACGCCCTCTTCGCCGAGCTGCTGCTCGACCTGACCGGGCGGTCGACGGCACGGCTCCATCCCCGGCTGTCCGTGACCGAACGGCCCTCACGGTAAGGCCACTTACGCCCTGCCCGCGCCCGCGCTCGCCTACGATCGCGGGCGTGTGCGCAAACATTGTGGTCGCCGAAGACGACGCGAAGCAGGCCGAACTGGTGCGCCGCTATCTGGAGCACGAGGGTCACACCGTCACGGTCGTCGAGGACGGCCGGACGGCTCTCGACACGGTCCGGCACCAGGAACCCGACCTGGTCGTCCTCGACGTGATGATGCCCAGAGCCGACGGCCTCGACGTCGTACGGATCCTGCGTGCCGAACGCCACGAGGTGCCGGTGCTGATGCTGACGGCCCGCAGCACCGAGGACGATCTGCTGCTCGGCCTCGACCTCGGCGCCGACGACTACATGACCAAGCCGTTCAGCCCGCGCGAACTGACGGCCCGCGTACGGACGTTGCTGCGCCGCAACCGGCGCGGCACCGACCCGGCCGCCGAACCCGTACTCGCGCCCGAGCCCGAAGTAGCCCCGGACGAGAAGGTGTTGGCGGTCGGCGCGCTCAGGGTCGATCCGGCCCGGCACGAGGTGTCCGTCGGGGGTACGGCAGTTGAGTGCACGCCGGGTGAGTTCCGTATCCTCGCGGCGATGGCGGCCGAGCCCGGTCGGGTCTTCACCAGGGCGCGGCTCCTGGAGGAACTGCACGGCTTCGACAAGTACATCAGCGGCCGGACCGTCGACGTGCACATCATGAACCTGCGCAAGAAGATCGAGCGCGCCCCGCGCCGGCCGTCCCGCATCATCACCGTCTTCGGCGTCGGCTACAAACTGACGGACCCCGCGAAGAGCGTGCGCCATGCGTCGTCCTGAGAAGAAGGAGGGCGCGGCGGGTACGACGAAGGGGCGGCTGCCGCTCCGGAAGAGCCTCGCCGGGCGGCTGTTGACCGTGACCGCGCTGGTCGCCTCGTGCTCGGTCGCCGCCACCGCCTGGCTCGCCGTGCAGACGACCTCCGTCGCGATCCGCCAGGAACAGGGGCAGAACCTCAAGTCCGACGCGAAGATCTACGACACCCTCCTCGGCTACGCGGCCACCCACCCCGGCTGGGAGGGCGTCGACGCGACCGTGCGCGAACTGGCCCGGCAGTCCGGGCGCCGGATCGTGCTCACCACCCAGGACCGGCGCCCGTTCGTCGACTCCGCGAACTCGGCCTCCAGGGACGGCGGTTCGTCGGCGGCCTCGCTCGCCTCACAGCCCTCGGCGGTCGTCGACCCGCTGTCCGTCGACACCGTGCTGGTGCCCGACGCCGCCGAGACCGGTGCGGACCGGGTCGATCCACGGGCCGTGGGGCCCTTCCGGCTGCCCGCGAAGGAACGTTCCGCTCTGCGGAAGGCCTCCGAGGGGAGGGTGGCGTGCCTCAGCCAGATGGGGATCGCCGCGGACATCGTCGAGAGCCCCGGCGGACGGCCCCGCGTCCAGTTCGTGAGCAACGAGACCGACAACGCGGCCGAGGACGAGATCGCCCGCTCCCTGGAGGCGAAGTGCCTGGCCTCCTACCCCGTGTCCCCCACCCCGACCGAGCAGAAGGCCCTGCGCGGCCTCAACGAGTTCGCCGACTCCTGCCTGGAACGCCAGGGCCGTACGGGCGTGAGCCTGAACCTGGACCTGTCCTGGGACCGGAGCTGGGGATACGGCCAGGACGGCGCGAGCCGCGTCGCCGAGGACGGCACGGACAGGGAGGCGGCGGCGAAAGCGGAGGAGGCCGAGCGGCTCGCGGCCAAGGTCGCGGAGGACGACAGGGCCGCCAGAGCCGCAGAAGCCGCCAAGGCGGCTGAGGCCTCCGGGCGGAAGCCGGCTGTCGACGACGGGCTCGACTACCTCGCCGAGGTACGTGGCAGCGGATACGACCGGGCCATCGCCGCCTGTGTCGTCAGCGCCCGCCGCGAGCAGCTCACCGCCTATGTCGCCGCGCCCGCACTGCTGTTCATCGACGGCCCCGGCGCCGCGGGCGTGCCCGGCCTCGACCTCTCCCCGGCCAACACCGCGCGGATCGCCGGGGTCACCGCCCTGGTCCTCGCCCTCACCGTCGGCGCCTCGGTACTCGCGGGAGGCAGGCTCGTACGCCCGTTGCACGCGCTCACCGGCGCCGCCCAGCGGATGCGGGACGGTCTCGACTCGACGCCGGTGCCCGTGCCCGTCGGCTCCGACAACGAGATCGGGCGGCTGACGGCGGCCTTCAACGACATGGCCGCGCACCGGGCCCGCCTGGAGGAGCAGCGGAAGGTGATGGTCAGCGATGTCGCCCATGAGCTGCGTACGCCGCTGAGTAATATCCGGGGCTGGCTGGAGGCAGCCCATGACGGACTGGCCGACCCCGACCCGGCGTTCGTCTCCTCGCTGCTGGAGGAGGCGGTGCAGCTCCAGCACCTCATCAACGACCTCCAGGACCTGGGCGCGGCCGACGCGGGCGCCCTCCGGCTGCACCGCAAGCCGGTACGGGTCGACGAGCTGCTGGGCCAAGTCGCCTCCGCACACCAGGGGTTGGCCGAGACGGCGGGCGTCACCCTCACCGTCGCGACGGTGCCTGAGGGCGCGCCCCGGATGCCGCTTCTCGACGCCGACCCCGTACGGCTGCGCCAGGCCGTCAGCAACCTGCTCTCCAACGCGGTACGCCACACACCGTCCGGCGGCACGGTGACCCTGCGCTCGTACATCACAGGAGCCGACGGTTCCGGGGACGAGCTCGCGGTGGAGGTGTCCGACACCGGCAGCGGTATCCCGGCGGCCGATCTCCCGTACGTCTTCGACCGGTTCTGGCGGGCGGAGAAGTCCCGCAACCGCAGCACCGGCGGCAGCGGTCTCGGCCTGGCCATCGTCCTCAAGCTCGCCGAGGCACACGGCGGCACGGTCGACGTGGTGAGCGAGGAGGGGAAGGGGGCCACCTTCACCCTGCGGCTGCCGGCTGTCGGCAGCGGGGACGAAGGGGAGCCCGCCCGACCCTGATGGGATGACCACGGCGATCTGACAGGTTCCTCACAACTGGCCGTCAGGGTGGGGCCATGCCCGGAACCTGGTGCGGATCGAGCACCCAGGTACGACCAAGGCCGGGCTGGAACTGGAGTCCTAAATGTCCCGCCGTCTCACCCTGCGCCCGCTGAGCACTCTTCGTATCGCCGTGCTGACCGGCGTCGCGGCCGGCGCGCTGCTCGTCCCGGCCTCCGCGGCCTTCGCCACCGACCCGACCCCGACGCCGGGCGCGACCGACTCGACCCCGGCCGACAAGGAGGCACTGGAGAAGAAGAGGGCCGAGGACGCGAGGGCGCTCAAGGAGGCCGAGGCCCGGAAGGCCCAGGAGGCCAAGAAGGCCGGCAAGGACTATCCGCGGGGTGGTGTCGCCGCGGGGGAGGCCCCGGCCGGCGACAACACCGGGGCCCTGATCGGTTCGGCCACGGGTGCGGTGCTCCTCGCGGGGGCGGGTACGTACGTGGTGCGTCGCCGTACCAGCGCGCGTCGCTAAGCGCGTCGCTGCGCGGTGTGTCGTCGGTCGTCTGCGGCGCCGTCGTGGCTGGTCGCGCCCCGCGGCGGAGCCGCAAATCAACACAGCCCCGCGCCCCTTAGGGGCGCGACATGGTGGCGCCGCCCCTTCACCGGGCGGCGCCACGCGTGTTCCCGCACTCGGCACCCTTGCTCTGGAGTCCGCGTTGTCCCCTGTACGCCGTCCCCGCCTCGCTGTCGCCCTGTTCGCGTTCGTTGCTCTGCTCTCCGGCTGTTCGTCCGCCCCCGAACCGGAACTCCGGGTCGGGCCCAGCGTCTCGGTGCCCGAACGATCCGAGGAGTCCGTGACCTCCACGGCCCCCGAGGAGCGTGCCGTCCCGGCCGAGGTCGCCGTTTCCTCCCTAGGGATCGCCAGTTCGCTGATGGAGCTGGGACTGAACACGGACGGGACGGTCGAGGTTCCGCCGGCCGAGAAGGGGATGACCGCCGGCTGGTACACGGGCGGTGTCGTGCCCGGTGAGGTCGGCGCGGCCGTCATCATCGGCCACAACGACACCCGCTTCGGCAAGGCCGTCTTCCACGACCTCAAGAAGATCACCAAGGGCGCGGACATCACCGTCACCGACGCGAGCGGCGACGCGGCCCACTTCACCGTCACGGACACGGAGAGCGTCGGCAAGAACGCCTTCCCCACGGAGAAGGTCTACGGCCCGACTCAGGACCGTGCCCTGCGGCTCATCACCTGCGACGGCGACTTCGACGCCCAGGGCCATCCGGTGAACAACCTCATCGTCTACGCGACGCTGAGCTGAGGTCCGTATGCGGAATATCACATGCCGGATTCGTCCTGCCGTCACGAGTAACGTCCAAACGATCCCTGCCTTAACTCTCAAGTAATGGCCATGAGTTGTTTCGATGCGTACTCCAACTGTTCCTTCAGCACCTACTCTCCCCACAAGTCCATGTACGGAGAAACAGGGCAACAGGCGGGCTGAGGACAATGAAGCCACTTCGTCCCACGGATCCGGAGCAGTTGGGGCCGTACCGTACTATCGCGCGACTTGGCGCAGGGGGGATGGGGGAGGTCTTCCTCGCCAAGGACGACCGGCAACAGACCGTGGCCGTCAAGGTCATCCGCCCGGAACTTGCTTCCGGCAGGGCCTTCCGCAACCGGTTCCGCCGCGAGGTCGACGCGGCGCGCGCGGTGAGCGGCACCTACACGGCGTCCGTCGTGGACGCCGACCCGGACGGGCCCGTCCCCTGGCTGGCCACCACGCACATCCTCGGCCCGACGCTCGCCGATGCGGTCAAGGCGTACGGACCGCTGCCGCAGCGATCCGTCCTGGCACTCGGGGCCGGGCTCGCCGAGGCGCTGATCGCCGTACACTCCGCGGGACTTGTGCACCGCGACCTGAAACCGTCCAACGTGCTGCTCTCCGCCGAGGGCCCGCGCGTCATCGACTTCGGTATCGTCCGGGCCACCGACGGTTACGAACTCACCCTGTCCGGCGTGCTGTTGGGCTCCCCGCGGTACATGTGCCCCGAGCAGGCCACCGGCGATCCGATGGGTCCGGCGGGGGACGTGTTCTGTCTTGGCTCGGTCCTGGCCTACGCGGCCACCGGGAAGTCGCCCTTCGACGGCTCGTCGGCGGCCACCCTGCTCTACCAGGTGGTGCACGGCACGCCCGACCTGACGAGGGTCCAGGAGCCGCTGGACACGATCATCGGGTTCTGTCTCGAGAAGTCCCCGGGGGCCCGGCCCAGCCCGGACCGGGTGTCGGCGGCGTGCGCGCCCGGCGGCGCCGACGCGCTGGACTGGTACGACTGGCTGCCGGAAGCCGTGCTCGACTCGATCGGACGGCAGGCCGCCGCCCTGATGGACCTGGACCTCGGGGGCGACGGCAGGACGGGCGTCCGTGAGCGGGAGGCAGCCCGCGTAGGCGCCACAGCCGCCCCCGGCCCCGGATCCGGCTCCGGATCCGGATCCGGCCCCGGGGGCGTCCGCGTGGGCCCGCGCCTGGCGGCCGTCCAGCGACTGATCACGGAGCGGCGCCCGAGCGGCCCCCACCCCGTGGTCTTCCCCGAACACCCGGAACACCCGGAACACGCAGGACATCCCGAGCACGCAGGACATCCCGAGAACGCAGGACATCCCGAGTCCCCGGCACGGCCGAAGCCCGGCCCGACACGCGAGCAGGCCCCCGCGCCGGCGCCCGCCCAGTCGCCCGAGCGGGGCACCCATCGCGCCCGGCGCTCCCTGCGGCCCGCCCCCTCCCGCCGCCGAATCCTCACGGCTGGCGCGCTCGCCGTGGGCACCGGCCTCGCCGCACTGCTCCACGGCTCGAACGGCCGGTCGGGCGGCGGTGTGGCGGCGCCGTCCGGCACCGCGCCGGAACCGCTGTGGACGTACCGGAGCGATCCGCTCGTCCAGGCACCGGCGGTCTTCTACAACGAGACGGCCCTGCTGAAGACACAGTCGGGCGCGTTGTTCAGCCTCGGCGTCACCGACGGCACCAGTCCCCGCTGGACCTACCGGGGCATCAGCCAGTCGCCCACCCCGCCCCTGCTCGTCTCGGACGCCGTCGTCGCCCTCGGCACCGGCGCGACCGTGATCGGCGTCGACCCGGCCACGGGCGTGGAGCGGTACTCGCTGGACTTCGGGACGGACTTCCGGTTCGACACGCTGCTCGGCGGGGTCGGCGACACGGTCACCATCATCGGACTGCGGTTCGACCGTGAGGGCACCCCGGACGGGGCGCAGGAATCGGTCACCTCGACGAACGTCGTCCTCGGTACGGATCTGGGGTCGCGCCT
This sequence comes from Streptomyces sp. GQFP, assembly GCF_021545335.1. Classification (GTDB taxonomy): domain Bacteria; phylum Actinomycetota; class Actinomycetes; order Streptomycetales; family Streptomycetaceae; genus Streptomyces. The sequence continues at coordinate 7,987,159 of NZ_CP089312.1, forward strand.
GGCCAGTGTCATCCCGATCAGCGCGCAGGACATCGGGCTCGACCTGAAGCCGGTCATCGACGCCAGTCACTTCGTCTACATCGACGGCCTGCACCGCCTCACGGCCCGGGGCACCGACGGGCGCGGCAACGTGCTGTGGAGCCAGCGCATGACGTCCGACTCGGAGACCCGGTCGGCCCCGGTGGTGCTCGACAAGACCGTCTTCGCCGCCGACAGCGAGCTGATCGCGGTGGACCTGGAGTCCGGTGCGCTGCGCTGGCGGGTGCGGGAGGAGAACGGCGGCTTCGCGTCCGTCGCCGCCGCGGAGGACACGGTGTACTGCACGACGAGGAACCCGCACGGCGTCGAGGCGTTCGACGCCGCGACCGGTGCCCGGCGCTGGTTCCGGGAGACGCCCCGGCTCGACCTGGAGAACCCCCTCGTCGCGGGCGGCAGCGCGGTCTTCGTCACGGCCGAGGCCAACAAGAACGGGTTCTACGCGATCGACGCCCGACGGGGCGAGCTGCTCTGGAACTTCACCGACGGCCGGGACACCGGCATCAACGACTGGCAGCTCTCCTGCGATCTGGGCGCCGGCAGTGACCACCCGCTGATCGCCCAGCACTTCGACAGGGTGTACGCGCTGCCGATGCCTCACAGCTGAAAGGCATCGTCAGCGGCTACTCTCCGGCGCCCGGGTCCTCCGCCCAGGCGGCGGAGGGCTCGGGGGTGCCCTCCGCGAAGGCCGGGGCCTGGAAGGGGTTGATCACCGGGGTGGGGGTGTCGGTCTTCTCGTGGACCGGGAGCTGTTCCGGTGCGGAGAAGAGTGAGGTCGTTCCTACAGCTGAGTTCACAGAACGGTCAGCTTGGCGTAGGGGCTGGTGATCCGCTGCTGCATTCCGCCGAAGTCGACGAGCACCGCGATGCCGTCCTCGACGGTGGTCACTCGGCCGAGGCCGAACACATCGTGAGTGACCCGGTCTCCTACCGCGAACCGCTTGGCAGGTGGTGCCACAGGGGCTTTGAAGGGGCTGGTGGGCAGATGGGCCTTTGTCGCCGCTGTTTTAGTCATTGTGACGCCAGTATGCTCCGCTCCGGACCGCCGTGGGCCGCGTGCGCACTACCTGCTCTTGCCGGCCGAGCCCCCGTCCGCCCCGCGAACGAGGCCGCGGACGGCGCGCGATCCCGCCCGTCGGCGAGGCTTGCGCAGGTCAGATGGGGTGCGACGGGCCGGGTCGAGTTCCCGCACAGGCCGGTCGGGCGGGACGGGCCCGGGCAGAGCAATCATGAAGAGTTATCGTTCGGTAGCCACCCGGGGGCCCGCCACTCGGCCCCGGCCGACCTCCACTCGGCCCCGGCCGGCCGTCGCACGGCCAGGTTCCCGGCGCTCAGAGGTACTTGGCGAAGAGCGGCGACAGGGGGGCAGGGGGGCAGGGATGGCAGGCGGGCAAGGGGGGCAGGCGGGCAGGTCCGCTCATTCCCGTCCCGACGCGCTCACTGCCAGTACCCCCACCACCACAGCCCCGACGAGCAGTGGAATCCCCAGGCCGTGGTGGACCACCAGCCACGCCCCGAGCAGCGCGCCCAGGGCCATCGCGGCCACCGACGCCGAGCGGCGCGGCGAGTGCCTGCCCGTGCCGCCGGCCGCGCGGGAGTCGGCGGCGAGGCCGGTGAGGGTCATCGTCAGGACGGTGGTCGTGAGGTCGGGGACGCCGAGCCTGCGTACCGTCGCGTTGCGCAGGCCCATCGCGAAGGCGGTGACCGCGATCAGGGTGTAGACGGTGGCGGTCGCGTCCGGCGCCGCGAAGGCGACCGCCGAGGACGCGCCCAGGAACACCGCCTCGACGGCGAGGGTCACCCGGGCCCACCTCCGGCGCGAGCCGCCGCCCAGGCGCCCCGCGACCCGCCCGCCGGCCACCGCACCCACCACGAACGACGTCAGCGACACCAGCGTGTGCGGTACGGAGAAGCCGGGCGCCCCGGCGGCGGCGAAGCCCAGCACGACGACGTTGCCGGTCATGTTCGCCGTGAAGACATGCCCGAGCCCGAGATAACTCACGGCATCGATCAGCCCACTGACCACCGTCAGCACCAGCAGCACGACGACGAGACGCAGCCCGCGCGATTCGGTTGCCTCGGCACTCATCGGGCCAGTTCACCACGGAGGTCTCTTGACGGGGGCTGCGGTGAGTGTCTTCAGGGGCGCGGGAAACTGCGCGACCAGCCACGACGCACCCGCAGGCAACAGCGAATGTCCGAGTACGACAACGGGGCGACGGCCCCCGACCCAGGAGGGTCGGGGGCCGCCGCCCCAGTCAGGTCAGGTCAGGCCGGCCCGGCTCAGTACCAGCCGTTGGCCTGCCAGAAGTTCCAGGCCGCGACGGGGCTGCCGTAACGGTCGTTCATGTAGTTCAGGCCCCACTTGATCTGGGTGGCCGCGTTGGTCTTCCAGTCGGAGCCGGCGGAGGACATCTTCGAGGCAGGGAGCGCCTGGACCAGGCCGTACGCCCCGGAGGAGGCGTTGGTCGCGTCGACGTCCCAGCCGCTCTCGTGCTCGACGATCTTGCTGAACGCGTTGAACTGGGTGTTGTTCGGGATCATCTTGTGCGCGATCGCCTTGGCATCGGAGGCGGAGGCGGAGGTCGCCGCCTCGGCGGGGGCCGCGGCCAGGACCATACCGGCGGTGGCGGCGGCCACGGCGGCGGTGGTGAGGGCCTTCTTCGGCGAGGCGATGGTGCGGGCGATGCGGGAGACGAACACGGAGAACCTTTTTCTTCGGGGTCAGGGCCGTCGCGGGCAAGCCGGTGCCGGGTGGTGCGTACTGCGTGGGTGGCGGTGACATGCGGCGGCGCCGCGACCCGTGGGGGTTCGTCGGCGCCGTGCGACTGCTCCAGAGAAACAGGCTCGACAGGCGTCCGCAATCACCCCTTTTGCTAGTTGTGGTCGTATGTGGGTTTAAGGCGGCATTTGTGACGTGGCTCTCAATGGGCAGGTCAGAGCCGGTTTCTGTGTGGCCATGACACGAACATCGATCTACTACTCCGCTTCGGAAGTGACCTGCGTCCTGTGGGCCGCTTCACGCGCCGGGCGCGTCGAAAGTGACCTGGCTCTCGAAGGCGGCCCGCCGTGTGGCCCTCCGGAGTGCCTTGAGGACGGTCGTGCCGAGGGTGATCGTCAGTACGACGGTCAGTACCGCACGCCCCAGGTCCCAGCCGAGGGAGGTCGCCAGGCAGTACGTGACGAAGCGGGCCAGGTTCGTCGGCACCGGCGCGTCCGGCGCGAAGGCGATGTTCGAGGCCAGCTCGCCCATGAAGGGCCAGCCTGCCAGGTTCATGACCGTGCCGTAGGCGAAGGCGGCGAGGAAGCCGTAGGCGGCGAGCAGAACCAGCTCCGCCCGACCGCGCAGCCGCTCCGCGCCCGGCAGTAGCCCCGCGCCCATCGTGAACCAGCCCATCGCGAGCATCTGGAAGGGCATCCAGGGCCCGACCCCGCCCGTGAGCAGCGCGGACGCGAACATGGTCACCGAGCCGAGAACGAACCCGAAACCGGGTCCCAGCACCCGCCCGCTGAGCACCATCAGGAAGAACATGGGCTCCAGCCCGGCCGTACCGGCGCCCAGCGGACGCAACGCCGCCCCGGCCGCCGCCAGCACACCGAGCATCGCCACGGCCTTCGGACCGAGCCCCGACTCGGAGATCGTCGCCGCGACCACCGCGACGAGCAGCACAAGCAACCCGGCGAACAGCCAGGGCGCGTCCTGCGCATGCGCACTCACAGCGGAAGCGGGCGGCGCAAGAAACGGCCACCCGAACCCCACCACACCGACGGCACCGACGAGGACGAGGGCAGCGGTCGAGCGTGGCCCGAGCCGGACGGGGCGGGGCTTGCCGGTGCCGTTCACTGGAGGGCCTCCCGGACCTGTGCGACCGTGAGCCATCGTTGTGGGGCCAGGATCTTGGTGACCTGGGGTGCGAAGGACGGTGATGCCACGACAACCTCCGCCGTCGGGCCGTCGGCGACCACCTCTCCGTCGGCCAGGATCACGACCCGGTGGGCCAGCTCGGCGGCGAGTTCCACGTCGTGGGTGGCCAGCATGATCGCGTGGCCCTCGGCGGCCAGTCCGCGCAGGATGCCGATCAGGCGGGCCTTCGCCGCGTAGTCGAGACCCCGGGTCGGCTCGTCGAGGAGTAGCAGGGGCGGCCGGGCTGTCAGTACGACGGCCAGCGCGAGCGCGAGCCGCTGGCCCTCGGACAGGTCACGCGGGTGCGTGTCGTCCGTGATGCCGGGCAGCAGCTCGGAGACCAGCGCCCGGCAGCTCCCCGCCCCGGCGCCCGCATCCGCGTCGGCCGCCGCGCACTCGGTGGCGACCGTGTCCGCGTACAGCAGGTCACGTGGCTCCTGCGGTACGAGACCCACGCGGCGTACGAGATCCCGGGGCGCCGTCCGATGCGGCACCGCGCCCCCGACGCGCACCGACCCGGCGGCCGGCTCGACGAGCCCGACCAGCGCGCCGAGGAGCGTGGACTTCCCGGCGCCGTTGCGACCCATCAGGGCGACCGTCTCGCCCGGGGAGACGGTGAGGGTGACGCGCCGCAGCGCTTCGACGCGGCCCCGGTGGACGGTCAACGCGTCGACTTCGGCCGGGCAAAGGGCCGTTGGGGGCGGCGGGGTCTTGCGGAAGAGGCGGCGAGGCGTGGTGGGGGTGGGGGTGGGGGTGGGGGTGGGGTCAAGTGTGGGTTCTCGTACGGGAGTTGTGGTTCTGCGGAAGAGGCGGCGAGGCGCTGATGCGGGTGTCTCGACTGCCGCCGCCGGTACGGGAGTTGGCGTATGCGCCGGGTACGGGCGGTCCGTGAGCCGCTCCCGCAGCTCCCCGGCGCTGCGGCGGGCGTCGCGGACGGTCAGGGGCAGCGGGGACCAGCCCGCCAGGCGGCCGAGGGCGACCACGGGTGGGTACACCGGCGAGTACGCCATCACCTCCGCCGGGGTGCCGACGACGGGCGCGGCGCCGGGGGAGGGAAGGAGGGCGATGCGGTCGGCGTACTGGACGACCCGTTCCAGCCGGTGCTCGGCCATCAGGACCGTCGTCCCGAGGTCGTGGACCAGGCGCTGCAGGACCGCCAGCACCTCCTCCGCAGCCGCCGGATCGAGCGCGGACGTCGGCTCGTCGAGGACCAGGACCCTCGGGTGCGGCGTGAGGACCGAGCCGATCGCCACCCGCTGCTGCTGGCCTCCGGAGAGCGTGCCGATCGGGCGGTCGCGCAGCTCGGCCAGGCCCAGCAGATCCAGGGTCTCCTCCACCCGGCGGCGCATCACGTCCGGGGCGAGGCCCAACGACTCCATGCCGTAGGCGAGTTCGTCCTCGACGGTGTCCGTCACGAAGTGGGCGAGCGGATCCTGGCCCACCGTGCCGACCACGTCGGCGAGTTCACGTGGTTTGTGGGTACGGGTGTCCCGGCCCGCCACCGTCACGCGCCCGCGCAGGGTGCCCCCGGTGAAGTGCGGCACGAGACCGCTGACGGCACCCAGAACTGTCGACTTGCCGACCCCCGACGGCCCGACGAGCAGGACGAGTTCACCCTCGGGCACCTCGAAGTCGACGTGCTGGACGGCGGGTTCGGGTGCCTCGTCATACGTGACGGAGACGTCCTCGAAGCGGATCACGACGGCTCCTTCACGGCGATGGGCTCGACTGGCCTACTGGCAGGCGGACTTGGGGCGACGAAGGCCGGGAGCAGGCCCAACAGCACCGCCGCCGCAGGCCACAGCGGCAGGGTCGGGGAGACGAGCGGTACGACACCGGGATGCAGCGCCGCCGAGCCGCCGGAGCTGACGGAGGCGAGGACGAGAAGCGTCGCCACCGACACCCCCGACCCCGCGACCAGCCACGCCCGTACGCCCCACACGTCCGGCCGGTACCGCGTACGCAGCGAACGCCGGCCCCCGAGCCACAGCCCGCCCAGCGCCGCCGCCAGCCCGGCCAGCAGCACCGGCAGCCCGTACGTACCGCCCGCCGCCGTCAACAGCCCGTACGTGCCCGCGCAGACGCCGAGCAGGCCGCCCAGGGTGAGCGCGGCGGTCGTACGGCGGACAGCGGCCGGGACCTCGGCTGTACGGCCGTATCCGCGTGCCTCCATCGCCGCCGCCAGCGCGACCGACCGCTCCAACGCGCCCTCCAGGACCGGGAGTCCGACCTGCAGCAGGCCCCGTACACCACGGTCCGGACGGCCACGCAGCCGACGGGCGGCGCGCAGCCGCTGGACGTCCGCGATGAGGTTCGGCGCGAAGGTGAGGGCGACGACGACGGCGACACCGATCTCGTACAGCGCGCCCGGGAGGGACTTGAGGAGCCGGGCCGGGTTCGCGAGGGCGTTCGCGGCGCCGACGCAGATGAGGAGCGCGGCCAGCCGCAGACCGTCGTACAGCGCGAAGACCAGCCCCTCGGCGGTCACCCGCCCCCCGACGCGCACCCCCTGCGCCCAGTGGGGGAGCGGGAGTTCGGGGAGCGTGACGAGGACGTGCGAGCCCGGGATAGGGGAGCCGAGAACGACGGCGAAGCCGAGCCGAATGACAAGCACGGCCAGCCCGAGCTTGACGAAGGCGCTGTAGGAACGCGCCCAGGGAGCGTCGGTGCGATGCGTGGCGACGACGTACCCGGCCACGGCGATGAGCAGGCCGAGGAGAAGCGGGTTGGTGGTACGGGTGGCGGCGGTACCGAGCCCGAGCGACCAGACCCACCAGGCACCGGGATGGATGGAGGAGGCGCTCGCGCCCCGACAGGGGCGCGGGGAACTGCGCGACCAGCCCCCACCGCCCCGCGGCCAAAGAACAACCCACCCACCAGAGCGCTCAGACATGCCTGCGGCGCCGCGTCTGCCAGACCGCCGCCGCACCAAGCAGCACGACAACGGCAACACCGGCGAAGAGACCCACGGACGGGCCACTGCCCGAATCCGTGCCCCCGACGGACTCACCCGCCGACACCACCTCGCCGCACCCCACGCGCGGATACCCGGCGATCGCACACAGCAACGCACCGGAGTTGTACCGCAGCGGCTCGGCCACGGACGCGAGGGCATCCGCCGTGGTCGCGTCGGGGGACACACGGGCGCACGCCGTACGCGTCGCGGGCGGACTCTCACCGACCGGCGCGTCGGCGGACGTACCGAAGTCGATGACGAGCGCGACCCGCTTCCGCCCGTCCTGGGCGGGCGTCCGCGCACAGACGACCCCGAACACGGCACCGCCGCGAGGCTGGGCGGCGTCCTTCGACTGCTGGCTGACGGCGAACCGGAACCCCTGGACGTCACCGTCGGAGGGAACGCCGGTGGACGGCCCGACCGTGGCGTACGTCCACGCATCGCCGCTGCGCTCCCAGAAGGACCAGTAGCGGTAACCGGCGGCCTGGGCGGGCCCGACGCTCGCGAGGAGACAACTGAGCAGCACGACCAGAGTCAGCGGCAGCACCCGGCGCCGCATCACGGCTGCTGCCTCTTCCGCTGCCCACTGAGCAGAAACCCGATCCCGATACCGGAGACGAGAAACACACCGACGGTCCACCACGTCCCGAACCCACTGTCGCTGTCCTTGGCGGAGGCCGCTGAAGAGGGAGACGGGGACACTGGCGTCGGCCCCGTCGCGTTGAGCAGGCTCACCAGATCCCGCCCGCCGAAGTCACGCGGATCGGCGGCCCCTGCGCCGGCGGCGAGGATCAACTGCGCGTACGCCGCAGGCCCCGCCTGCTTCGCCCACTGCGCGGAGTTGCCCTCCAGCCAGTCCAACGCACCGGCGGCCCGCTGACCCTGACCGACGGTCGCCAGGGCGACGACGGCGTCGGCGGTGTTCCCGTAGTCGGGCTGGTCCTCGGCACCGGCCAGCGCGGAGGTGAGGTGCTTGTCCTTGGCGAGGGCTTGTACGAGATAGGCGGCACCGTTGCGAGCGACCTGCGCAGGCTCGGCGGAGGCGGACTGCGAACAGGTCAGAGACGTGTCGGCCGATTTCCCGGCCGCCGCCCCACCGAACCCCTTCCCCAGCACGCCGACCACGGCCGCAGCCGTCGCATCGGCGTTGGCGACGAGCTTGCCCTTCTTGTCGGGCTGATAGGCGAAGGCACCCCCGCCGCTCCCGCCGCCGCACGGCAGAGCGAACTTCACGAGCAGGTCGTACGGCGACTTGCCACCCTTGACGACCCCGCCGGGTTTCTCACCGGCGGCGGCGAGGGCCCCGACGACCACGGAGGTGGAGTTCGCGTCGCTGGCGCCACCGGCCGCGTATCCCCAGCCACCGTCCGCGTTCTGCACGGACTTCAGCCAGGTGACGGCCTTGCCGACCACGGCGTCCTGCCCGCCGAGGGCGGCGAGCGCCTGGACGGCGGCGCCGGTGCTGTTGGTGTCGACAAGGGTTTTGGCACCGCACGCCGAACCGGCATCGCTCCGGAAGGCCGCGAACCCACCGTCGGCACACTGCTGCCCAGCCAGCCACTTCACGGCCGAGGCGGCAGGCTTCACCCCCACCGTGTCCTGGGCGAGCAGGGCGAGGGACTGGCGCCAGACACCGTCGTAGGTGGGATCGGAGGTGCCGTACAACCCGGCGGGGAGGGCGGAGGCCGAGGGGGACGGAGAGGCGGCGGACGCCGACCCGCCCCCGGCGATGGCGGAGACGACGACGGCGATGACGGCCAAAGCCGCGGCGCTGCGGCGGACATTCATGATCGGCGGGATGCCTCTCCCTGCGGGGAGACGGGCAGCACGGGACACCCCGGGCGGCTCGGCTCCGTATGCCTCGACGGTGCCGTACACCGGCGGACCGCCGGTGACGCGAGCCGGTCACGGTCCGTACGAGGCAATCCGGCTCACAGCCCCAGCCGATGACCGGGCCGCTCACGGTTGCGGGTCAGCGCCGGAATTGCACCGGCTTCCCCCCGTACGGGTGTGATGACGACCTGGCCACTGTACCGGCCGGTGAAAACGGCACCGAGGTCACACCGCCACGTACGTGACCGGCTCGCTCCCCGTCACCGCCTCCGCCTGGCCGAGTTTGACCAGGCGGCGGACGTGGGCCTCGGCCTCCGAGACCGCGATGTTCCTTGACCCCGGGGGGATTTCGGCCCAGGGGCGGTTCCACTCCATGCGTTCCGCGAGCTGCCAGGGGGTGAGGGGAGTGGTGAGGAGGGCGCGAAGGCCGACGAGGCGTTCGTCGTGGTGGTCGAGGAGTTCCCGTACGCGGGTCGTCGCGTCGGGGAAGGCGTGGCGGTGGGCCGGGAGCACCTCCGCAGGGGCGAGGCGGCCGACGCGTTCCAGGGAGTCGAGGTAGTCGCCGAGGGGGTCGGCGACCGTCGTGTCGTCGGGGTCCTCGTACAGGCCGATGTGCGGGGTGATGCCGGGGAGGAGGTGGTCGCCGGAGAACAGGCGCCCGTTGCCCGGGAGTTGGGCCGGGTGGGCCTCCTCCAGGTGGAGGCAGACATGGCCCGGGGTGTGGCCGGGCGTCCAGATCGCGCGCAGCCGGCGGCCGGGGAGGTCGAGGAGTTCGCCGGGGACGATCTCGCGGTCGGGGAGGGCGGGGGAGAAGCCGGGCAGGATGCCAAGGGGGGTCCTGCGCAGGGTGGCCACATGGTCCTCGGGGGCTCCGGCCGCCGCCAGCTTCGCCGTCATGTACGAGTACCAGCGCTCGGCCCGGTTCTCCCGCGTCCGCCGGACCAGGGAGATGTCGGCCTCGTGCATCGCGATCCACGCCCCGGACACCTCACGGACCCGGCCCGACAGGCCGTGGTGGTCCGGGTGGTGGTGGGTGATCACCATGCCGTGGATCTCGGCGGTCGAGGTGCCGCAGGCGGCCAGGCCCTCGGCGAGGGTGTCCCAGGACAGCGGGTCGTCCCAGCCCGTGTCGACGAGCACCGGTCCGCTGTCGGTGTCGACGACGTACACCAGCGTGTAGCCGAGGGGATTGTCCGGGATCGGGACCCTGATCGACCGTACGCCCCCGCCGTGATCGGTCACCTGCGTCGACACCTGTGTCATGGGCTCCCCCGATTCCCCCGGCCGTGTCGCGGCCGGCTGCGGTCGACTGCCTCGCAACTATAACTAGAACCAGTTTCAATGGGAGCCCAAGTCACTTACCTCGTGGTGGTGTGTAGTGGTGTGAGCGCTGTGGACTCCTCAGGAGGGAACTGGTAACTGTCTCCGTATCTATCTGACGAACCGTCAGAGACGGTCCCCGGGGAGGCAGTCGGCCATGACCGAACTCGTGGAACACGGACAGCTGTTCATCGGCGGGGAGTTGACCGATCCCCTCGGCGAGGACGTCATCGAGGTCATCTCCCCGCACACCGAGGAGGTCATCGGCCGTGTGCCGCACGCCTCCACGGCCGACGTCGACCGGGCGGTCGCCGCCGCGCGCACCGCCTTCGACGAGGGACCCTGGCCGCGCATGACCCTCGACGAGCGGCTCGCCGTCGTCACCCGCATCAAGGACGCGATCCTGGTACGGCACGAGGAGATCGCCCGCGTCATCTCCTCCGAGAACGGCTCCCCGTACTCCTGGAGCGTCCTCGCCCAGGCCCTCGGCGCGATGATGGTGTGGGACTCGGCGATCACCGTCGCGCGCGACTTCACGTACGAGGAGTCACGCGACGGGGTGCTGGGGAAGATTCTCGTCCGCCGCGAGCCGGTCGGGGTCGTGGCGGCCGTAGTCCCTTGGAACGTCCCGCAGTTCGTCGCGGCGGCCAAGCTCGCGCCCGCGCTGCTCACCGGCTGCACGGTGGTCCTGAAGCCGTCGCCCGAGTCGCCCCTGGACGCGTACATCCTCGCGGAGATAACGAAGGAGGCAGGACTGCCGTCCGGCGTGCTGTCGATCCTCCCGGCCGACCGAGAGGTGAGCGAGTACCTGGTCGGACACCCCGGCATCGACAAGGTCGCCTTCACCGGCTCGGTCGCGGCGGGCAAGCGCGTGATGGAGGTAGCGGCCCGTCAACTCACCCGGGTGACCCTGGAGTTGGGCGGGAAATCGGCGGCGATCGTGCTCCCCGACGCGGACCTCGACACCACCGTCCCCGGCATCGTCTCCGCCGCCTGGATGAACAACGGCCAGGCGTGTGTGGCCCAGACCCGTATCCTCCTCCCGCGTTCCCGCTACGACGAGTTCGCGGACGCCTTCACCCAGGCGGCGAGCGCGCTGGTGGTCGGCGATCCGCTCGACCCGGCGACCCAGGTCGGGCCGCTCGTCGCGCGGCGCCAGCAGCAGCGCAACCTCGACTACATCCGTATCGGCCAGGAGGAGGGCGCGAAGATCCTCACCGGCGGTGGCCGCCCCGCGGGCCTCGACCGGGGCTGGTACGTCGAACCGACCCTCTTCGGCGACGTCGACAACTCGATGCGCATCGCCCGCGAGGAGATCTTCGGCCCGGTCATCTGCCTGCTCCCGTACGGCGACGAGACCGAGGCGGTGAAGATCGCGAACGACTCCGACTACGGGCTGAGCGGCAGCGTGTGGACGGCGGATGTCGCCCACGGCATCGAGGTCGCCCGGCAGGTCCGTACGGGAACGTACTCCGTCAACACCTTCAGCCTGGACATGCTCGGCCCGTTCGGCGGCTACAAGAACTCGGGGTTGGGGCGGGAGTTCGGGCCCGAGGGGTTCGGGGAGTACCTGGAGCACAAGATGATCCATCTCCCGGCCGGCTGGGAGGGATAGCGGCCATGGGCGACCGCTGGCACGTGGAGGTCGACCGCTCGCTCTGCATCGGCTCGGCCCAGTGCGTCCACCGGGCCCCGGCCGGCTTCCGCCTCGACACCGGGATGCAGTCCCATCCGGTGGAACCGGACACGGACGCGAACGAGAGCGTCTTGGCGGCGGCGGAGAACTGTCCGGTGGAGGCGATCATGATCACGCTGGTGGAGGGTGGGGAGGCGGTGTTTCCGCCGGAGGAGTGAGGGCGCGTCGGCTGACGTAGTTTGTCTCGCCCCCGCCGCCCCTACCCGTCCCATCCTTCTGGGGGCTGCCGCCCCCAGACCCCCGCTCCGGCCCTGAACGGGCCTTGTCCTCAAACGCCGGACGGGCTAAAAGAGCAACCCCCGACCGGCGTTCGAGGACAACCGCGCTCAGCCCACCCTTTTCCCCGCCCCCGCCACACTTCAGCACTGGCCGGCACCCTCCAGCCCGTCCGGCGTTTGAGGACAAGCGCGTTCAGCGCGACTTTCCCACCCACCCGCCTGCACCCCCACCTAGCCCGTCCGGCGTTTGAGGACGAGGCCGTTCAGCGCGCCCCACCCACCCGCCTGCACCCCCACCTAGCCCGTCCGGCGTTTGAGGACGAGGCCGTTCAGGCCGAAAGGGGGGTCTGGGGGCGCAGCCCCCAGGGATGGGACGGGTAGGGGCGGCGGGGGCGGAAGAAGCCTCAGGGGCCCTTCCCGGCGGGGCCCGTCAGGTCGATCAGTCTGCACACCGTCTCGATGTCGATCTTCACCTGGGCGATCGACGCCCGCCCCGACAGCCACGTGATCAGTGCCGAGTGCCAGGTGTGTTCGATGACACGGACCGCCGAGAGCTGCTCGGGGGTCGGGTGGCCGGAGCCCGGTTCGCCCAGCCCCATCGAGTCCAGGATGATCGCCGTCGTCTGACGCGAGACCTGGTCGACCTCCGGGGAGACACTGCGGTCCGCGAACGTCAGCGCCCGCACCATCGCGTCCGCGAGATGCGGCTCCCGCTGGAGTGCGCGGAACGCGCGCATCAGCGTCTCCGCCACCCGCTCCGCCGCCGTCTCCCCCGTCGGCGGCTTCTTCCGCAGTGTGCCGTGCATATGCTCCAACTGGTCCTGCATCGTGGCGACCAGCAGATGCACCTTCGACGGGAAGTACCGGTACAGCGTGCCGAGCGCGACCTGCGAGGACTCCGCGACCTCCCGCATCTGCACCGCGTCGAACCCGCCCCGCGCGGCCAACTGCGCGCTCGCGTGCAGGATCCGGCGCCTGCGGGCCTCCTGCCGCTCGGTGAGCGGAGCGGAGGGCGGCGGCGAACTCGGTCGCGCCGTACGTGCTTCCACCTTCGCGTCGGCAGGCATGGGTCCCGTTCCGTGACAGTCGGTGATCGCGCGGCGATCGGGCAGTCATCTCTCAGCAAGCAGTCAGCAAGCAGTCAGCGGTCAGTCAGCGACAAGTCAGTGATCAGTCAGCATGGCACGTCCGCGTCGTGCGTCCGCCGTGGCGCGAATCACCTGATCCACCGCTCACAGCCGAGGTGCCTGCCGGTAGATTCGGAGCCTCCTGAACGATCAAGTCTGAAACTTGTTCTAGATTAGCGTCCCGACGTAGTCTCGCGGGAAAACGCGGGCAGAAGGGGGCCGGGAGTGACCGCTGAGGCCAGCGAGGCGGGCCCTCTGGGGGATCCTGCCGCGGACGGCGAGCGACCGCTCAACATCGCGCTTCTGACGTATAAGGGGAACCCGTTCTGCGGCGGCCAGGGCGTCTACGTACGCCATCTCTCGCGCGAACTCGCCCGGCTCGGTCACCGCGTCGAGGTCATCGGCTCCCAGCCGTACCCCGTACTGGACGTACTCGACGGATCCACAGCCGGTACGGGCCCCAGCCCCAACCCCGATCCCGGCCCCGACCCCGTCCTCACCGAGCTCCCAAGCCTCGACCTCTACCGCCACCCGGACCCCTTCCGCAATCCCCGGCGTGACGAGTACCGCGACTGGATCGACGCCCTCGAAGTCGCCACGATGTGGACCGGCGGATTCCCCGAGCCGCTCACCTTCTCCCTCCGTGCCCGCCGCCAACTCCGTGCCCGGCGTGGTGAGTTCGACGTCGTCCACGACAACCAGACGCTCGGGTACGGCCTGTTGGGCGACATCGGTGCCCCGCTCGTCACGACGATCCATCACCCCATCACCGTGGACCGGCAGTTGGAGCTGGACGCCGCCGAGGGTCTGCGTCGCCGGATGTCCGTACGGCGCTGGTACGGCTTCACGCGTATGCAGAAGCGGGTCGCGCGCCGGCTGCCCTCCGTGCTCACCGTCTCGGGTACGTCCCGTCAGGAGATCGTCGACCATCTCGGCGTACGGGACGAGCGCATCCACGTCGTGCACATCGGCGCCGACACCGACCTCTTCTCACCCGACCCGGCGGTACGACAGGTACCGGGCCGCATCGTGACCACGTCCAGCGCGGACGTTCCCCTCAAGGGGCTGGTGTTCCTCGTCGAGGCGCTGGCAAAGGTACGTACGGAACACCCCGCCGCACACCTCGTGGTCGTCGGCAAGCGTGCCGAGGACGGACCCGTCGCCCAGGTCATCGAGCGGTACGGCCTCGAAGGCGCCGTCGAGTTCGTCAAGGGCATCTCGGACGCCGAACTCGTCGACCTGGTCCGCTCGGCGGAGATCGCCTGCGTACCGTCCCTGTACGAGGGTTTCTCGCTCCCGGCGGCGGAGGCGATGGCCACCGGTACGCCCCTGGTCGCCACGACGGGCGGAGCGATCCCCGAGGTCGCCGGCCCCGACGGCGAGACCTGCCTCTCCGTACCCCCGGGCGACCCCGGAGCCCTGGCCACCGCCCTGGCCACGCTCCTCGCCGACCCCGAACTGCGCGCGCGCCTCGGCCGGGCGGGCCGTGAGCGCGTACTGACCCGCTTCACCTGGGCCCGAGCGGCACAGGGCACGGCAGCCCACTACCGCGAGGCAATGGCCCGCTCCGCGGCCCAGAACCCCCCTTCGGCCCGCTCCGCGCCCAGGCCACCCAGCCGCTCCGCGGCACCCCCCACCGTGACCCCCGACCGCGAAAGCAGGACCCCGTGCTGACCGTCGACTTCACCCGGTTCCCGCTCGCCCCGGGCGACCGCGTCCTGGACCTCGGCTGCGGAGCCGGCCGGCACGCGTTCGAGTGCTACCGGCGTGGCGCCCAGGTCGTGGCGCTCGACCAGAACGCGGAGGAACTCCGCGAGGTCGCCAAGTGGTTCGCGGCGATGCAGGAAGCGGGCGAGGCACCCGCCGGGGCCACCGCGACGGCCATGGAGGGCGACGCCCTGGCACTGCCGTTCCCCGACGAGTCCTTCGACGTCGTGATCATCTCCGAGGTCATGGAGCACATCCCGGACGACAAGGGCGTACTCGCCGAGATGGTCCGGGTGCTCAAGCCCGGCGGCCGGATCGCGATCACCGTGCCGCGCTACGGGCCCGAGAAGGTCTGCTGGTCCCTCTCCGACGCCTATCACGAGGTCGAGGGCGGCCACATCCGCATCTACAAGGCGGACGAACTGCTCGCGAAGATCAGGGAAGCCGGGCTCAAGCCGTACGGCACCCATCACGCCCACGCGCTGCACTCGCCGTACTGGTGGCTGAAGTGCGCGTTCGGCGTCGACAACGACAAGGCGCTGCCGGTCCGCGCGTACCACAAGCTGCTGGTCTGGGACATCATGAAGAAGCCGCTGGCCACCCGGGTCGCCGAGCAGGCGCTGAACCCGGTGATCGGCAAGAGCTTCGTGGCGTACGCGACCAAGCCGCACCTCCCCCTGGTGGAAGCAAAGTGACGACGCCCCGGACAGAACACCTCGTCCTGCCCGGGGTCCTCACCGCCGAGCAGGCCGCCGTCACCGTCCGCGGGATCCTCGCGGAGCAGCGGGAGGACGGGGCCATTCCGTGGTTCCGGGGGCACCATCTCGACCCGTGGGACCACACCGAGGCCGCGATGGCCCTGGACGCGGCCGGCGAGCACGAGGCCGCCGAGCGGGCCTACCTGTGGCTGGCCGCCCACCAGACCGAGGACGGCTCCTGGTACGCGGCGTACGCCGACGGGGACGCGGACGCCGTCACCGACCGGGGCCGGGAGACCAACTTCGTCGCCTACATAGCCGTCGGCGTCTGGCACCACTACCTCGCCACCGGCGACGACACCTTCCTGGACCGGATGTGGCCGACGGTCTTCGCCGCCGTCGAGTTCGTGCTCCAACTCCAGCAGCCCGGCGGTGAGATCGGGTGGAAGCGCGAGGACGACGGCACCGGCCTCAAGGACGCGCTGCTGACCGGGAGTTCGTCGGTCCACCACGCGTTGCGCTGTGCGCTCGCCATCGCCGAGGAACGTGAAGAGCCGCAGCCCGACTGGGAGTTGGCGGTGGGCGCGCTGCGGCACGCGATCCGCCGGCACCCCGAGCGGTTCCTCGACAAGGACCGCTACTCGATGGACTGGTACTACCCGGTCCTGGGTGGCGCGTTGACGGGTACGGAGGCCAAGTCCCGTATCGAGGAGGGCTGGGAGCGCTTCGTCGTCCCCCGACTCGGGGTGCGCTGTGTCGTGCCCAACCCGTGGGTGACCGGCGGCGAGTCGGCCGAACTCGCCCTGGCGCTCTGGGCGGTGGGCGAGTCGGATCGGGCGCTGGAGATTTTGCAGTCGATCCAGCATCTGCGCGATGCGGACAGCGGGCTGTACTGGACGGGGTACGTGTTCGACGCGCGGCAGATCTGGCCGCGTGAACTCACCACGTGGACGGCGGGTTCACTGCTGCTCGCTGTCGCGGCGCTGGGCGGTCATGAGGCGACTTGTGCGGTGTTCGGCGGCGAGTTGTTGCCTACGGGGTTGGACCCCGACTGCTGCGGGTGACCGCCCGGCGGGAAGGTGCGCTTTCGGGTGCGGGTGCTTCGTGGCTGGTCGCGCAGTTCCCCGCGCCCCTTTGGGGCGCGGCTCGCCCGGACGGGCTCCCTCAGTGACGGCCGACTCGGGCGAGGGCGTGGCCCACGAACAGATAGACGACGGCGGCCAGTCCGTACCCGGCGACAACCCGCGCCCACTGCTCGTCGAAGGTGAAGAGGTCGTACGACCAGCCCGCAAGCCACGTGGCCGCGTCGTGGACGAACTCCACGAAGTCGTTGGCGCGGTCGGCGTCCAGCAGGTACATCAGGATCCAGAGCCCAAGAATGAGGGCCAAGATGTCAGCGGCGACGGCGAAGATCGCGCCGGCCCGGTTCGCACTGCGGCGAGTTTCAGGGGACATGTCCTTCGGGTGCCCTCGAATCCAGGATGAAACCAGGACGGTAAGGGAAGAAGGCGGTGGGGACAGCCGCCGTTTGCCCCCCGTTCGGCTGGAGTTGAGGATTCCAGGAGGCTGCGTTCGACGCCGTACCTGATGATCCTTCACCCGGGGGAGAGGCAGGGACAGCGGTGTCCGACGAGAGCAGACCGACCGTCATCGAGGAACCGAGACTCACGACCCGCCGTCGCAGAGCCAGACGCCGCCTCCCACGCCATGTCGTCGTCGCGATGCCACTCGCCCTGGCCGGACTGATCTCCCTGCTGGTCTCCGGGAACACGCTGCGGCCGTTCGAACGCATCACGACCATCCAGGCCAAGATGGCCTCCAAGTCCGACTACTTCAAAGACCCCGAAGTGCAGCGGCTGTTGCTCGAGCACGGCATCCGTGTCGAGATCCAGCGGCTCGGGTCACGAGGGATCGCCCAGCAGTCCCTGAAGGGCATGGACGTGGTCTTCCCGTCCGGCCAGCCCGCCGCGATGATCATCCTCGACAAGGAGAACCGGACGCTGGACTCGGTGCGCCCCTTCGTCACCCCGCTGGTGCTGGCCACGTTCCGGGACTACGCCGAGACGCTGGAGGCTCAGGGCGTCGCCAAGCCCCAGAAGTCCGGTGGGGACACGCTCTACTACAACCTCGACATGGACAAGTTCACCGAACTGCTGGACGGCGAGGGCGCCGACAAGGGCGCCGGGCCCGCCGACACCTGGAACGCCATAGGCTTCAGCACCGTCAACAAGGGTGAGAGCAACGGCGGCCGGGTCCTCGTCCGCACCTCCAGCGTGTGCGAGTCCAATTCCGCCGGCACCTATCTGAGCATCCTCTCCTTCGTGCAGAACAAGCAGCGCGTGCCGGTGGCCGAGGATCAGGTGCTCGACCTCGCCAAGCAGGTCAAACCCCTGATCAACCTCCAGGGCATGTGGGCCGACGAACAGGCCGACAGCTACTTCTCCGGCGAGGGCGAGAGCATCGCGCCCATCGCGGTGATCTACGAGCACCAGTTCCTGGCCCACCAACTCGCCTACTACAAGAAGCACAAGAAGCAGGACACCGAACGCGTCCTGCTCTACCCCACGCCCTACGCCCTCACCGAGCCCCAGCTCATCGGCCTCACCGACGAGGGCGACCGGCTCGTGGAGATCATCAAGACCGACACCGAACTGCGCCAGCGGGCAACCGAGTTGGGCTTCCGCGTCCGCTTCTCCGGCGAGGAGGGCAGTAGCGAACAGCTCAACGCGTACCTCCGCCAACACGAGATACAGGTCCCGGCCCGCAACAGGGACCAGACCAAGGTCGACATACCCGACCTGAACGTCCTGGAGCAGATCATCAACTACGTGGGCAACTGCGAGGCCTCCGAAGAGGCCGCCCCGTGAGGCGCGTTGCCCGGGCCGCGACCGTCTGTCTCGCCCTGGCCCTCCTCGGCACCCTCACCTCGTCCTGCACCCAGGGCGAGGACGACATCACCCTGACCGTCCTCGCCAGCCCCGAACTCGCCGATCTGGCCCCGCTGTTGGCCGAGCTGAAGAAGGACACCGGCGTCGAGCTGGACATGCGGTACAAGGCGACGGCCGACCTGACCGCGGCCTCCTCGGGCTCCACCTACGACCTGGCCTGGCCCGCCTCGGACCGCTCGTTCCTGCTGCGCCTCCAGGAGTCCGGCGGCCAGGAGACCCGGCCCGAGTCGACCGCCATCATGCGCTCACCCGTCGTCGTCGGCCTCACCCCCGAGGTCGCGAAGAAGGTACGGGCGGATGTCCCCGGCGGACGGCTCTCCTGGGCGGACATCGCCGACGCCGCCGCCGACGGCACCGTACGGTTCGGGATGGCCGACCCCCGGCGCAGCGACACCGGCCGAGCGGCCCTCGTCGGCGTGGCCACGGCAGCGGCCGGGACGGGCGGGGCCCTGCGCCAACAGGACGTGTCCTGCGACCGGTTGCGCGGCTTCCGCTCGGGCCAGACCCTCACCGGCGCCAGCTCACGCGAGCTGATCGACGCCTACGCCGACGACCAGGGCGCCGCAAACGCGCTGATCGCCCACGAGTCCGAACTGCTCTCCCTGAACGCCGGCGGCAAGCTCACCCAGCCCCTGGAGATCGTCTACCCCGAGGACGGCATGGTGCTGTCCGACTTCCCGCTCCTCCTGCTCGACCCGGAACAGCACTCCGCGTACGTCAGGGTGGTCGACTGGCTCAAGAGCGCCGACGTACAGAAGAAGCTGATGCGACGCACGTACCGACGCCCGGTGAACCAGGACGTCGAGCCCTCCGCACGCCTGCGCGCCGACGTCGGCAACGCCCTCTCCTTCCCCGACAAGCTGTCCATCGTCGAGCGACTCGTCGACGACTACGGCGATCCGGCGAGCGCGACCGCCGACCAGGTCGTGTTCGTGCTCGACTTCTCGGGCTCGATGCGCGGCGAACGGATGGCCGGGCTGCGCGCCGCCTTCGCCGGGCTCAGCGGCGCCGACGCCACCTCCACCGGCAAGTTCGCCCGCTTCTACCGGGGCGAGCGCCTGACCGTCGTACGGTTCGGGGGCCGCGTACTGGAGGAACGCACCGTCACAGTCCGGGGCGACGGCGATCTCCGTACCCTCAACAAGGTTGTCGCCGAAGGGGACTTCGCCGACGCGACCGCCGTCTGGTCGGCCCTCGACCGGGGTTACCGCATCGCCGCCGACGCGGTGCGCGAGGAACCCCGACGGCCGGTGTCGATCGTGCTGATGACGGACGGTGAGAGCAACGCCGGTATCGGGTACGAGGAGTTCCTGCGCCGACACCGCCAACTGGGCCCCGACGCACGTGAGGTGCCCACCTTCCCCGTCCATTTCGGAGAGGCCGACGCCGCCGCCCTGAAGAAGGCCGCCGACGCGACCGGCGGCCGTATGGTCGACGCCGGACTCTCCTCGCTCTCCGACGCGTTCAAGGAGATCCGTGGGTGTCACTGAGAGTCAGTGGTGGAGCCAGTGGTGGCCGTGGCTGGTCGTCTGGGCGGTGACGGCGGTCAGTTGCGCCGTCCTGCTCCGGTACGCGCTGGTCGACAGCGGCTGGCTGCGCAGACGGCGCCGGGGCGTCGGCCGCACCAACCTCGGCATGTGCTTCTACCTGCACAAGCAGCGCGTGATGGACATCTACCAGGCCGGCGGCTTCTCGGAGGCCCTGGAACAGGAGGTCGCCGACAAGATCAACGTCAACGGCGGCTTCGGCCTGTGGGGCAGAACCCTCGGCCTCCTCGGCATCAACGCCCACCGGGACGTCGCCAAGGAGCGCGTCATCCGGTTCATCCGGGAGAGCACGCCCATCATGGTGATCCGGGTGCTCATGGACACGATGCGCAAGGAGGACGTCGTCGTCGACGCCGACCTCACCACCGGCCGCCTCCTCCCCAACGGCACCCTCACGGAGGCGCTGCGCGACCGCACCGACTCCAGTAGTGGCATCGGGACGGTCCCGCTGAGCGCGGTCATGACGGAGTTCGTCTCCGTCACCGGCCTGTTCTCGGCCCGCCGTACGGAGAGCGGCGACGTCGTCCTGCGGGCGCGGTACGAGGGTTCACCGGCCGCCCATGTGAAGATCACCTGCGACGAGTCCGAGGGCCGGGGTGAGTTCCGCAACGCGGACTACTACACAGGGGCGTTCCAAGCGCGCTGCCTGGGCAAGGTGCGCACGTGGGACCGGGAGACGGGGGAACTGACGCTGGACCCGATCGCCATCTTCCGCTAGGGGACCAGGAGTTCAGGAGTTGAGGTCGGCGAGGACGCGCAGGGTGTGCGGGTCGGGGGAGAGGACGAGCAGGTCGGTCACCGGCCCCTTGCGCCACAACTCCAGCCGCTCCGCGATGCGTTCACGCGGCCCGACGAGCGAGATCTCGTCGGCGAAGGCATCCGGCACGGCGAGCACGGCCTCCTCGCGCCGCCCGGCGAGGAACAGCTCCTGGATCCGCCGGGCCTCCTCCTCGTACCCCATGCGCGCCATCAGATCGGCGTGGAAGTTACGGGCCGCGTGCCCCATCCCGCCGATGTAGAACCCGAGCATGGTCTTGACGGGCAACAGCCCTTCGGAGACGTCGGAGCAGACACGGGCCTGCGCCATGGGAGCGACCAGGAACCCCTCCCGAGCCCCGCTCAGCGGTTCCTCGTACGCCTCGGCGCGGAGCGGGGACCAGTACAGGGGCAGCCAGCCGTCGGCGATACGGGCGGTCTGGGCGATGTTCTTCGGCCCCTCCGCGCCGAGGAGGATGGGGAGTTGGGGACGCAAGGGGTGAGTGATGGACTTGAGGGCCTTGCCGATACCGGTCCCGTCCGGCCCGTCGTAAGGCAGGGAGTGGAAGCGTCCGGACACCTCAACGGGTGCCTCGCGCCTGAGGACTTGGCGTACGACGTCCACGTACTCCCGGGTCGCGGTGAGCGGCGACTTCGGGAACGGGCGGCCGTACCAGCCCTCGACGACCTGCGGACCGGACAGCCCCAGCCCGAGGAGGACACGTCCGCCGGAGAGGTGGTCGAGGGTGAGGGCGTGCATGGCGGTGGTCGTTGGCGACCGGGCCGCCATCTGGGCAACAGCCGTACCCAGCTTGATCCTTGACGTCTGCGCCGCGATCCAGGTCAGCGGGGTGAAGGCGTCCGAGCCCCAGGACTCGGCCGTCCACACGGAGTCGTAGCCCAGCCGTTCGGCCTCCTGGGCGAGCGGAACATGGTCCAGGGAGGGGCCGCGCCCCCAGTAGCCGAGCGCGAGACCGAGCCGCATGCCTGCCTCCTGACGATACGTCAGATGTGGGAGAGCTGGCGGCGACTGTACGACAACGGCCCCTCGCCCGGAAGAGCAAGGGGCCGAGGCAAGCTCGCGAGGAGTTATCCGCGCTGGATGCCGGAGGTGTCCTGGAGGACGCCACGGCGGCCGTCCTGCGTCTGGGCGATGAGGCCCTGGCCGCGCTGCTCGACGGCCAGGTACCAGGTACCGGGGGCCAGTTCGGCGATCGGCGCCGACGAACCGTCCTCCGCGAACAGCGGACGCGGCACCGGCACGGCGAACCAGAACGGGGAGAAGTCGGCGGCCGGGGGCTGCGCCTGCTGCTGACCGGCGCTCGCACCGGCTCCGGCGCCGAAGGGCTGACCGGCCTGCGGCTGGCCGCCGTACGGCTGCTGCGGCGCGCCGGCGCCCGGGTAGCCGTAGCCGCCCTGGGGCTGGCCACCGGGGTAGGGCTGACCGCCGTAGGGCTGCGGGGCGGGCGGCTTGGGGGCGCCGATCAGGGCGCCCTTCAGGGCCGGGACCAGCGGGGTGGCGACGGCGGCGGCCGCCATGACGACCGTGGCGACGAGGGAGAGGATCAGACCGGTGCCGGCGTCCGGGCCCGAACTGGCGCTGTCACCGACGTTGTTGGCGCCGCCCGCCGGGTCGAAGACGTTGCCGAGCGCGCTCCAGGCGGCGAAGACGGTGAAGGCGACACCGAACTGGCCGAGGTCGACGCCCGCGACCTTGGGCACCTGCGGCAGACCGTGCGACACCACGACGAGCGCGGCGCCGATGAGACCCGCGAGGACGACGCCCAGCAGGACCGGTCCACTGGCCCAGGCGCTCGGCATGTCGAGGCCCGTGGCACCGTCGACGGAGTAGATGTCGAGGAACGACGCGATCAACAGCAACACCGCTGCTCCGATCACCACGCCGTCGCCTCGAGTGAGGGAGCGGATATTCACTTCAGGTCCTCAGGTCCTTCGTAGGTCGTGTCGTCGTCAATCGATCGTTCGTAGGGGCACGACATTATCGTCCGTCCGAGCGGGCTGTCCGCCGGGATGCACGCGTTGATCACGAACCGCGCAGGAAACTCACGATTCCTTCAGAGATCCCTTGAGCGGCTTTTTCCCGCCAGGTCCCGCTGGTCAGCAGGGCCACGTCCGCGCTGTCGCGCATGTTGCCGCACTCGATGAACACCTTCGGAACCGTTGACAGATTGAGACCGCCGAGGTCCGTACGGGTGTCCAGACCGGTGCCGTCACCGATGTAGTTGGAGGGCGCGGAGCCGGTCTCGCGGACGAACCCGTCCTTGATGTCCTCCCCGAGAACCTTGGAGGAGGCGACGATCGGCCGGGTATCGGCGTCGCCCTCGTGCACGGCCCCCGGCAGGATCACATGGAACCCCCGATTACCGGCCGAACTCCCATCCGCGTGGATGGACACGACGGCGTCGGCGCGCGCGACGTTCCCGATCCGGGCCCGCTCGTCCACACAGGGCCCGAAGGCCCGGTCGGGGGTCCGGTCGCCGTCCTGGGTGAACTTGACCGTGGCGCCCTGCTGTTCGAGCACGGTCCGCAGCCGCCGCGCGACATCGAGGGTGAACTCGGCCTCCGTATAACCGCTGTTGGTGGCGGTACCGGTGGTGTCGCACTCCTTCGAGTTCGTACCGATGTCCACCTTGCGGTTGATCTCGGCGGTGTGCTTGAAGTTCCCGGGATTGTGTCCGGGGTCGACGACGACGACCTTGCCGGTGAGGGGTGCGGCAGGGGTGGTTGCGGGGTCGCCGGGATACATGGTCGGGCTCAGGGGCACGTACTCCCCGCTGAACTCGACGCGCCCCTTGCCGTCACCCCCGTCGTCGGCGAAGGCCTGCCAGACCAGCCACCCGCCCGACCCGCTCACCACCAGCACGGCGAGGGCGACGGCCAGGGGGCGGCGCAGGAGGGACCGGGGGGAACCGGGGGGCTGGGGCGGCTCGAAGCCGGGGCCTGCGTACGACACGTCTGCCACCTTACGGGGCGTCTACGTCGTCCCCGGCGTCCCTCCATACTCCGGTGACTCCGTGGCAGCGGCGGTTTGCCTGGATCCGTCCGCACCTCGTGAGAAACGCAAGCGGAGTCGGGTCGAAGCTGACGAGGTACGCATGCTCGTGGTGGGCCCACACATCCCGGTCGGTGCCGCTGATGCCCGACCCCTGCCCGAGGCGTACCGCGTCGTCGGCGTCGGTGATCAGGCTGTCGCAGCGGCCGTACCCGTGCGGCGCGGGGGTCACAACGCGCCCGCAGTCCGCGTGTGGCAGGGGCAGCCGCAGCGAGGCTGGAGCAGGATGCCCGTGCTGTGTGGCAGGGGGACATCCTCGGTCTGGCGGCACTGAAGGTGTATGGCGGTGGAGTCGGGCTGCTTCGCGAGGGTGCACTCTGCAGAGAGCGTCGGAGCTTCCGTGGTTCTGGAGGTGTTCATTGGCCAGTCCTCGGGTGATCGCCGCCCAGGTTCTCGTAGTGGTCGCACAGAGCGTTGACGACGCGGGCGAGCTTCCGCACCACCGAGACCCGGATGGGCAGGCCGCCGCCGTCGCCCAGACGCAGCTTGTTGTGCGCCTCACCCAAGCAGGCGAGGGCGCAGTACCGCGGAATGCTGTCCTCCGGCTGCCGTGCCGCCGCCCTTTCCACCTCGGGGACAAGCAGGTGGATGTGCCCACGCAGCACGAGGACGAGTGTGTCCAGTTCGTCGGGCGTGGGCAGTTCGGCATTCTCTGTGAGCGCGCGGCGGGCGCTGGCACGCATCGTCTCGATGTCCGGGGGCAGTGTTTCCTCGGGCGTGGCAGCCTTCTCGGTTGTTCCGTGCGCCATGGCTCGCGCCTCTGCGGTCTGGGTGATCCGTCTCACACCAGCGACCGTAGGGGCGGCCGTGCGGCACCGCCGACCGGAATCCGGTCGGTATCGTTACGCGGCCAGGAGGCCCACCTTCACGGCCAGTTCCGAGGCGCGCCGTCGCCGCGGAGCCTGTGTCGACTCCACTTGCTCGAAAATCAGCGTCCGGGCGTAGCCGTTGTAGCGGATCGTCTCCGGTGCCGCCTCGAAGGCTTTCTCCAGCGAGGCGATCGCCACGTCCGGTTGATTGTCCAAGTGATAGCCGCGTGCCTCCTCGATCCGGTGCCGGGCACGGCGCGGCCTCGAGTGGATCGTGGCCACGTCCGCGCGCGCCGCCTGCCGGACGGACTCGCCGCCCTGGTGCAGTTCGACGGCGATGGTCACGGCGTGCGCGCCCATGATGGCCCGGCTGAAGTTGGTCACCGGGTGGTAGTAGTCGACCGGCAGACGTTCGGACATGGTCCGCGCCGTGTCCCAGTACCGCCACGCGGTCCCCGTCTCCCGCCGCCGGGCCGCGGTGTAGCCGAGTTCGAATTGGAGGGCCCCGGCGATGGCGAGCAGTTCGTCGTCGGCGTCGGGCAGGAGCGGTTCGAGGTAGCGGACGGCGTCAAGGTTGATGGCGTCCGCGGCGTCGAAGTGCCGGGCTCCCGAGTCGCGATGCGCTTGGGCGAGGAGCCACGCGGCGACGCCGATGGCGTGGGGATCCTCGCTCTCCTGGGCTGCGATCATGCCGCGCTCGGCGACGCGCCACAAGAGGCTGCTATCGGGCTGGTAGGCGAGGAAGAACTGGCTGAGGCTGTACGTCTGAGCGAGGAGTGCCTGAGCCGCTCTGCGATCGGCAGTTGTGTCGGCCTGTCGTACGAGGGCGGTGGCGTCGCGGATCAGGTCGGGCAGCAGTTTGCCGATGGCCTCACGGTGATTCTCCGCTGCGTGTCGTGCTTTCCAGGCCGCATGGAGGCGGGCGTCGAGGTGGGCGACGGGCGGCGGCTCGACGCTGGAAGACAGCGGGAAGCTGTCGATGGCGGCCTTGACTGCGGCCAGGCGAGGGTGGCCGGGGCCGATGAAGAGATCGACGTGCAGGTCGGGGTGGCCTGTCAGTTCGGCGAGGTCACGCACCCGGAGGGCCTCGGCGATGCGCATCACCATGTCGAGGCTCGGGGATTTCTGCTGCCCGTTCTCGATCTTTCGGAGGGTGTGCGGTGAGATGCCCACGAAGTCGGCGAGTTGGGCCTGCGTCATGCCGCGGCGTTCGCGGAGGATCTGCACTCGCTGCCCGAACTTCAGCGGGTCTGCGTACGGGTCCGGCGTCGCATCCGATGGCATGATCTCGCCCCAATCTCTGAACAGGTCGCATTGCCAGGGTATGGGGCGGGGCCTTCCTCAGGTGAGGGCTCTGGGCAGGTTGGGGGAGCGACCTGACCCGGAGACCACGAAGCGGCCCCCGCCCCACGAAGGGGACGCCGGCCGCGATTCTTGCCCGGCTCGCGATGACGGTGCCGGATGCTGAGCGCTCCGCTGGTTATGCGGCTTCTTTGCCGTGGGTCGGTGGTGGGAGGGGCTGATCGCGCCCAGGAGGCAAAGCCGCAGATCGATATGGCCCCGCGCCCGACTTCCCCGAGGCCGCTCAGCCCGGCCTCAGACCCCGCCCCCCGTCCGCCGCAGCACGCGCAGCGAGCGGTTCGCGGAGACCTCCGTGAAGGCGCCGGAGGCGAGGGCGCGGAGGTAGACGCGGTAGGGGGCCTGGCCGGTGAACTCGTCCTCGGGGTCGGGGAAGACGTCGTGGATGAGGAGCAGCCCGCCCTCGGCGACATGCGGGGCCCAGCCCTCGTAGTCGGCGGTGGCGTGCTCGTCGGTGTGCCCGCCGTCGATGAAGACGAGGCCGAGGGGGGAGTTCCAGACGCGCGCGACCTGCGGCGAACGCCCGACGATCGCGACTACGTGCTCCTCCAGGTTGTCCTCCGGATCTGCCCGGTACAGGGCCCGCCGGAAGAGCGGAAGCGTGTCCATGACCTTCAGTTCCGGGTCGACCGTCTCCGGATCGTGGTACTGCCACCCCGGCTGCTGCTCCTCACTGCCCCGATGATGATCGACGGTGACAGCGCTGACACCGGCGGCACGGGCCGCATCGGCGAGCAGGATGGTGGAACGCCCGCAGTACGTCCCGACTTCGAGCAACGGCAGGCCGAGAGCCCCTGCCTCAACGGCGGCCGCGTACAGCGCGAGCCCCTCATCCAGGGGCATGAACCCCTTGGCCCCTTCGAACGCGGCCAGGATCGAGGGCTTGGGCGCGGGGGGCATGGGGGTCCTCTCGGTCGTACGGACATACGGGCGGGGGCCCCATGCTGCCGCACCCCCGGGTCACCAGAAGACAGGGGGTACGCATCCCCACACCAGGGGCGCGGGGAACTGCGCGACCGGCCCCCACCGGCCGGCGGCCGACACACAACCCTGCCCCCTGCTCGCGCGCGGAGCGCCTACGCGCTGACCGTCTCCCCAGGCAAGGAAAGGTCCAAGTCAACCGCCCCTTCCCCACCCGCATGCGTCGCAGACGAAGCATGCGGCCCGTACCCAGAAGCCCGCGCGGCCAGCACATACGCCCCCTGGGCAGGAACAGCGAGCGCGTAACTCCCGTCCTCCGCCGACAAGGTGGCTCCCGCCTGCCGCCCCCGCCTATCGATCAACGTGACCTTGGCCCGCGAGACCGGAACCCCATCGGCCCCCAGAACCCGCCCGCGGAACCCGGCGCCGACCGAGGCGTTGTCCTCACTGCTCGCCCGCAGCTGGAGCCCACTGTCCGGCCGCCGCCCCGGCAGGAACAGCGCCAGGACCAGCCCGACAGCCACAGCCCCCGTGGCGATCAGGAACGACACCCGGAAACCGTGCATGGTCGGGATCGCAACGCCCCCCACATGGTTCGCCGTGTTGGCGAGCACCATGCCGATGACGGCGCTCGACACCGACGTACCGATGGAACGCATCAGGGTGTTGAGCCCGTTCGCCGCGCCGGTCTCCGAGGCCGGGACCGCGCCGACGATCAGGGCGGGGAGGGAGGAGTAGGCGAGCCCGATGCCGCCGCCCAGAACGACCGCGATGACGAGCGACTGCCAGGCCGCGCTCATCAGGCCGAGGCCGGCGCCGTAGCCGATGCCGATGATCAGCAGGCCGAGGATCAGGGTGACCTTGGGCCCGTACTTGGCGGACAACCGCGCATAGACAGGGGCCGTGAACATCATCGTCAGGCCGAGCGGCGCCACGATCAGGCCCGCCATGACCATCGACTGGCCGAGGCCGTAGCCGGTGGCGGTGGGCAGCTGGAGGAGCTGGGGCAGGACGAGCGAGACGACGTAGAAGGAGACGCCGACCATGATCGAGGCAAGGTTGGTGAAGAGGACAGCGGGCCGGGCGGTGGTCCGCAGGTCCACCAGCGGGGCCTTCAGGCGCAGCTCCAGTACGCCCCACAGGAGGAGTACGAGGGCGGACGCGCCGAACAGGCCGAGCGTGGTGGGGGAGGTCCAGCCCCAGTCGCTGCCCTTGGTGATGGGGAGGAGGAAGAGGACGAGACCGACGGACAGGCCGATCGCGCCGAGCACGTCGAAGGTGCCCTCCGCGCGCATCCGGGACTCCGGTACGACGAACAGGGTGAGGGCGATGGCGAAGGCACCGAGGCCGGCGGCGCCGTAGAAGAGGGCGTGCCAGTCGGAGTGCTGGGCGATCAGCGCGGCGAGGGGGAGGGCGAGGCCGCCGCCGACGCCGATGGAGGAACTCATCAGGGCCATCGCCGAGGGGAGCTTCTCGCGGGGCAGCATGTCGCGCATCAGGCCGATGCCGAGGGGGATGGCACCCATGGCGAAGCCCTGGAGGGTCCGGCCCACGATCATGGTCAACAGGTCGCTGGTGAGCGCGCTGACCAGGGCGCCGACCACCATCACGGAGAGGCTGGCGATCAACAGGCGCCGCTTGCCGTACAGGTCACCGAGCCGGCCCATGATCGGCGTGGCCACGGCTCCGGAGAGGAGCGTCGAGGTCAGCACCCAGGTGGCGTTGCTGGGCGAGGTGCTCAGCAGCTGGGGCAGGTCCTTGATGACAGGGACGAGCAGGGTCTGCATGACCGCGACAACAATGCCCGCGAAGGCGAGCACCGGGACTATGGCCCCGCCCGTTCTGCCGGTGCCACCGCTATCCCCGGCGGGCCGGTCGGTCGTGGTCGTGTGCGTCATGGGGTGGGGCCTCCAGGCAGGGTGGTGATCGTGGCGTTTCGCCGTGGGGACGGGGGTATGTGTGAGATGAACCTGTGTGCCTGGGCAACTATTCCGATGTTTTGGCGTACTAACTAATCCTTGACCTGTCCATGGGTGTCTGACCCTCTGTCATGTTCTCGGTCGGAAGACGGCTCGGACGAGGGGTTGGGCCGGAAAGTCCGGTCGGCAGGGCTGGGGAAGGGCCTGTGACGGCCTCTGGCAGGCGTGTCGTCGGTGTCTCGTGCAAGTCCCGGAACCCGTCCGCAGGGGGGCTTGCCCCGGCCTGCCACACGGCCGTTGGTGGGCTCTCGCCCGCTCTTGCCGATCCCTGCCGACCTGGGATTTCGCGTCGACCGCCCCTACGATCGCCGGATCGGGAAAGGGGGACCGGATGGACCGGTCGGGCCGGAACATACGCACGGTCGAGGACGTACTCCAGCTCCTGGACACCCTGTTCGCGCCGGAGGCCGATCGCTGGACGGGCGCGGCGGCCTCATGGTGGGACGGCTTCTATGCCGACCGGGCCAAGCCGGTGCCGTTCTTCGTCGCGAAGCCGGACGAGAACCTGGTCTCGTACCTGGAGCGGGGCCTGATCCCCGGGGCAGGCGGGAGCCGCGAGGGAGGCGGCGGTCGGGTCCTTGACCTGGGCTGCGGTCCGGGCCGCAACGCGCTGCACCTGGCCGCGCGGGGTTTCCGGGTGGACGCCGTCGATCTCTCGCCCACGGCCATTGCCTGGGCGGAGGAGCGAGCGACCGAGGCCGGGGCCGACATCCGCTTCCTCTGCGGGGACGCCTTCGCCCTGGCCGATGGTGCGCTCGACGGTCCGTACGACCTGGTCTACGACTCCGGCTGCTTCCACCACCTGCCACCGCACCGCCGCGTCAGTTACCTGGCCCTGCTCGACAGGGTCCTGGCTCCCGGGGGCCTGTTCGCACTCACGTGCTTCGCGGCGGAGGAGACGGGACCCGCGGGGATGGGTTCCGAGCTGCCCGACGCCGACTTCTATCGGGACTCCCGCCTCCATGGGGGTATCGCCTACACGCCGGAGTCCCTTCGCTGGATCTTCTCGGATCTGACGGAGGTCGAACTGCGTCGTATGCGCGACGAACCGGCGGAGTCGGCCTGTTTCGGCGAGGAGTTCCTGTGGACGGCCCTGTTCCGCCGGTAGGCAAGTCATGGGGTCTGTCCGGGCCGACGGACGTATCTCGGACAGGCCCTACAGCCACCCCTGCTGGCGCGCCTCCCGTACCGCCTCCATCCGATTGCGGGTCCCCGTCTTGCCGATGGCCGCCGAGAGGTAGTTGCGGACCGTCGACTCCGAGAGGTGGAGTCTCGTGGCGATGTCGGCGACCGTCGCGCCGTCCACCGCGGCCTTGAGTACGTCGCCCTCGCGGGCCGTGAGCGGGTTCGGGCCGGCGCTGAGCGCGGCGGCCGCGAGGGCGGGGTCGATGACCGTCTCGCCGGTCAGTGCGCGGCGGATCGACGCCGCCAGCTCCTCCACCGGGCCGTCCTTGACGAGGAAACCGGCGGCGCCCGCCTCCATCGCCCGGCGCAGATAGCCGGGGCGGCCGAAGGTGGTCAGGATCAGTACGCGGCAGTCCGGGACCTCGTCGCGGAGCCGGGCGGCGGCGTCCAGGCCGCTCATGCCGGGCAGTTCGATGTCGAGGAGCGCCACGTCCGGGCGGTGCAGGAGGGCCGCGTCGACGATCGCGTCCCCGGTCCCGACCTGGGCGACGACCTCCATGTCCGGCTCCAACCCGAGCAGCAGGGCGAGAGCGCCCCGCATCATTCCCTGGTCCTCGGCGAGCAGGACTCTGACGGACTTCGCGGGACGGTGGTCCCGGGGCATCTCGTTCACGGGGTAAGGGTAGGGCGGGGGTGGGGGCTGAGCTGGGAGGGAGGCGGCTGCTCCTGTACCTCCGTGGGCGGCTCGGCCACCTCTGTGGGCAACTCGGCCGTCACCAGGAAGCCGCCCCTGGGTGTCGGGCCCGCCTCGAGTGAGCCGCCCGCCGCCGTCAGGCGTTCCTTGAGGCCCTTCAGTCCGGTGCCGCCGACATTCGGTCGTACGGACGGCGTGGGCTGTACGTCGGTGCCGGTGCCGTTGTCCGCGATGCTCAGTTGCACCCGTTCCCCCGTGCCCTCCACGCTGATCTCGCAGCGGGCGGCGTCACTGTGCCGTACGACGTTCGTGACCGCCTCCCGTACCACCCAGCCCAGGAGCGCCTCCGCCGACGCGGGCAGGGGCGGGCCCGAGCGGTGGATCGCCGGGGTGATGTCCGCCGCCGTCAGGACCGAGTCCGCGCGGTCCAGTTCCGTGGCCAGGCTGCCCTGTCGGTAGCCGGTCACCGCCTCGCGGATCTCCGTCAGGGCCTGGCGGCCCACCGACTCGATGTCCGTGATCTGGAGGAGGGCCGCGTCCATGTTCGACGGTGCCAACCGACGCGCCGCCTCCGACTTCACCACGATCACCGACAGGGTGTGGCCCAGCAGATCGTGCAGGTCGCGGGAGAACCGCAGCCGTTCCTCCTCGACCGCGCGGTGCGCCAACTCTTCGCGCGCCGCCCGCAGTTCACGTACCGCCTCGGTCAGGGACAGGATCGCCGCCGTCACCATGGTCGACAGGAACGTCCCGTACGCGACGTTCAGCGCGTCCCAGCCGTCCCGCACCGCGGAGACCGCCGCCGCGAGGGCGGTGAGCGCGAGTCCGGCGCGGCCCAGCCACGGGCCCCGCATCACCGCGCCCGTGGCCAGTCCGAGCAGCGGGAAGAAGTACAGCCAGCTGCCGCCGTACGCGATCGCCAGCGCGCAGGTCACCACGCCCATCAGGGCGAGCGCGACCCGCGTCGACCTCGCGCCCCGCTTCTCCTTCGCGAACGCGCGGAACGTGACGTAGATGTAGAGGGAGTTGAAGGCGAGCAGGCCCAGGGAGCCGATCCAGGGCTGTGGGGTGCGGCCCTGGAGGAGGTTGGAGAAGGAGCCCAGGCCCATCAGCAGCCAGGGCAGCAGGGTGAAACCGGTGGGCGGCGGGCCCGTGTTCTCCGGCTCCGGCAGCCGGCCGCCCGACTTCCGCGCGGCACGCCGGGCGGCCTTGCACCGCTGTGCGTCCGCCCGCCACCGCGCCCGTTCCGCCTGCCATTCACTCACCTGGCGGGTGATCTCCCGCATCCAGAACATGGACATCAGCGTACGAAGCGATCGTCACACCGGGCAGATGTCGATGTACGGACTTCGGTAGGACAAATGTCCTGGCCCGTGAATCATGCATACCGTGAATCACGCATACAGCTGACGGAGCGTCAGGAGCCTTCACAACTCAGGACCGCTCGGATATACAACAGAGGGCGCCGGACTGGAACGCGTTCTAGAACGGCCCGTATCGACCTCGGTGCGGCCGACGGTGCGGACGACCGTACCGAGGTCTCAGTTCCGCCTCAGTTCCGCGAGCTCGCCGCCAGTTGTCTGCCAGTCGATCAGGAGTCCCATGCCCATTGACGCCGCCAAGGCCGTCGCCGCCGAACCCCGGTCCACAGAGATCGCCTGGGGCCGCAAGGACGTCCAGCTCTACCACCTCGGCATCGGCGCCGGCGTCCCCGCGACCGATCCCGGCGAACTCCGCTACACCCTCGAATCCCGGCTGCACGTCCTGCCCAGCTTCGCCACCGTCGCCGGCAACGGCTCCCCGGACGTGATCAGCGGCCTCTCCATGCCCGGCGTCGACGTCGACCTCGCCCACGTCCTGCACGGCGGCCAGAGCATCGAGGTCCACCGCCCGATCCCGGTCGAGGGCAGGGCGCGCGTCACCGGGAGCATCGCCGCCGTGTACGACAAGGGCAGCGCCGCCATCCTCGTCATGCGCACCGAAGTCGCCGACGCCGACGGGCCGTTGTGGACGAGCGACGCGCAGATCTTCGTACGGGGGGAGGGCGGCTGGGGCGGCGACCGGGGGCCCTCGACCCGGCTTCCGGTGCCCGGCGGTGAGCCCGCGAAGGTCGTCGAGCGGACCGTACGGGAGGACCAGGCGCTGCTCTACCGCCTCTCCGGCGACTGGAACCCGCTGCACGCCGACCCCGAGTTCGCCGCTCGCGCCGGATTCGAACGGCCCATCCTGCACGGGCTGTGCACGTACGGCATGACGCTCAAGGCGGTCGTCGACACCGTGCTCGGCGGGGACGTCGGCCGGGTCCGCGCGTACCGCACCCGCTTCGCCGGGGTGGTGTTCCCGGGGGAGACCCTGCGCATCCGGATGTGGACGCCTGAGCCGGACCGCGTCCAGGTGTCGGTCACCGCCGTCGAGCGGGACGACGCGCCGGTACTGGCCGACACCGTCGTCGAGCACTCCGCATGAACAACCTACGTCCGTGAGCCGCACGCCCGTGAGCCGCACGCCCATGAGTCGCACGCCCGTGAGCCGTACGCCCGTGGGTTGAGCCGAGCACATTCCTGAGGGGAGCCGCATCATGCGCGCAGCCGTACTGCACGAGATCGGGCAGGACAAGCTCGACGTCCTCGACGACGTCGAGGCCGTGGGCTTCGGCCCCGGCAAGGTGAGGATCCGGGTACGGGCCACCGGGCTGTGCCACTCGGACCTCTCCGCGATGAACGGCGTACTGCCGCAGCCCGCGCCCTTCGTCCCCGGCCACGAGGGCGCCGGCGAGATCCTCGAAGTCGGGGACGGGGTAACCCACTTGAAGGTCGGTGACCGGGTCGTCGTCTGCTGGCTGCCCGCCTGCGGGGCGTGTCCCGCGTGCAAGCGCGGGCAGAGCGAACTGTGTCTCTCCGGGTTCATGAACGCGGGCACCCCCAACTTCCGTCGCCCCGGCGGCGATGTCTTCGGCATGGCCGGCACCGGCACCTTCACCGAGGAGGTCGTCGTCGACGCCGGCTGTGCCGTGCCCATCCCCGACGACGTGCCCTTCGACATCGCCGCCCTCATCGGCTGCGGGGTGACCACCGGACTCGGCGCCGCCATCAACACCGCTGGTGTGGAAGCCGGTTCGTCGGTCGCCGTCATCGGCTGCGGGGGCGTCGGCATCTCCGCGATACAGGGCGCCCGGCTCCAGGGCGCCGCCGAGATCGTCGCCGTCGACCCGGTCGTCTCGCGCCGCGAGTCCGCGCTCAAGTTCGGTGCCACGAAGGCGGTTTCGCCGGACGAGCTGGCCGACGCCAAGCAACAGGTCACCGGCGGCGAGGGGTTCGACTACGTCTTCGAGGTCGTCGGCCGCTCCGCCACCGCCCGCACCGCCTACGACACCACCCGGCGCGGCGGCACCATGGTCGTCGTCGGCGCGGGCGCCATGGACGACAACCTCCAACTCAACATGTTCGAGCTGTTCTTCGACGAGAAGCGCATCCTGCCGTCCATGTACGGCGGCGGCGACGTCCTGCGGTCCTACGAGCGCACGATCGCCCTCTGGCGCGCCGGACGCGTCGACCTCGAGAACCTCATCACCCACCGTGTACCGCTCTCCGGCATCAACGAGGCCCTCGACCAGATGCGTACGGGAACCGCGCTGCGTACGTGCATCGAGATCTGAGCGAGCAGAAAGGCTGAGAGCGCTGATGTCACTGCCACTTGAGGGGCTCGCCGCGATCGTCACGGGCGCTGGGCGCGGTCTGGGCCGGGCCGAGGCGCTGGAACTGGCCCGGCTCGGCGCGGCCGTCGTCGTCAACGACTACGGCCAGCCCGGCCGGGACGGCTCCGGCGAGGCGTCCGCCACCCCCGCCGAGGAGGTCGCCGCCGAGATCCGTGCGGCGGGCGGCACGGCGGTCGCGCACACCGGAGACGTCGCCGATCACCAACAGGCCCGTGAACTCGTCGAGTTGGCGATCGCCGAGTTCGGGAAACTGGACGTCCTCGTCAACAACGCGGGCATTCTGCGCGACCGCATGGTCTTCTCCATGACGGAGGGGGAGTGGGACTCCGTCATACGGGTCCACCTCAAGGGCCACTTCAACACGACCCACTTCGCCGCCGCGCATTGGCGCGAGCGGTCCAAGGCGAGCGGCGCACCGGTGTACGGGCGGATCGTGAACACGTCCTCGGAGGCGTTTCTCGTCGGTTCGGCGGGACAGCCCAACTACGCCGCCGCGAAAGGCGGAATCGTCGGGCTGACCACCTCCACGGCCCTCGCCCTCGCCAAGTACGGCGTCACGGCGAACGCGATCTGCCCCCGCGCCCGGACACGGATGACCGAGGACGTCTTCCAGGATTTCGAGCGGCCGGAGAACGCCCACAACGGTCTCGATCCTCTCGCCCCCGAGCATGTCGCCCCGCTCGTCGGCTACTTGGCCTCACCGGCCGCCGAACACGTCAACGGACAGCTGCTCGTCGTCCACGGCGGAATGGTCGCCGTCGTCGAACGCCCGCGTGTGGCCGCCAAGTTCGACAGCAAGCAGGACGCTTTCACCTACGACGAACTGGACGCGCTCCTCACCCCGCACTACGCACAGCGGCCCGCGGGGGAGACGTTCGCGGCGGCGGAGGTACTCGGACTCAAGCGCGGCTAGTGTTGCGTGTTTGAAGTCTATTTACGTTTGATCTTGTCGAGGATCTGGTCGGCGGTTTTGGTCCAGGTGAAGGGTTCGCAGCGGGTGTTGTAGCCGTCGATGAAGGCGCGGATGGCGGCCTTGAGGTCGGGGACGGACTCGAAGGTGCCGCGTCGTATGGCCTGGCGGGTGATGATCCCGAAGAAGACCTCGACGAGGTTGAGCCACGAGCAGGAGGTGGGCGTGAAGTGCAGGGTCACCCGCGGGTTCTTCGCCAGCCACGCTTTTACGTTGGCGTGCTTGTGGGTGGCGTAGTTGTCGACCACGACGTGCAGTTTCACGCGTGGGTGGGCCTTGGCGACCTGCTTGAGGAAGGCCAGGAACTCGGCGTTGGTGTGCCGCTCGAAGCACGCGTCGGCGCTGATCCTTCCGGTGGCGACTTCCAGGGCGGCGAACAGAGAGGTGGTCCCGTTGCGCTTGTAGTCATGGGTCTGCCGTTCCGGCAGGCCCGGCCGCAGCGGCAGGATCGGGGCGGTGCGGTCCAGCGCCTGTATCTGCGTCTTCTCATCCACGCAGACCACGACCGCCTTCTCCGGCGGCGCCAGGTAGAGACCGACGATGTCACGGATCTTCGGCTCCAGCGCGGGGTCGGTGGAGAACTTGAACGTCTCCACCCGATGAGGCTGGATGCCCCACTTGCGCCAGATCTTGGCGATGGTGGAGTAGGCCAGCCCCAGCTCCTTCCCAAGCAGCCGCGACGACCAGTGCGTGACCGCCAGGTGCGCCGGCGGCCTGCCGTCCTCAGCCAGCGTGGACACCAGCACGGCAACTTCGTCCACCGTCCCGGGCCGGCCCGGGCGCGGCAGGTCGCCCAGCGACTCGATGCCCGACTCCTCGTAGCGGCCACGCCACTTCAGCACGGTCGGACGCGACGTCCCCAACCGGACGGCAATGTCCGTGTTGGGCACACCTTCCGCCGCCAGCAGCAGGATCCGCGCCCGCTGCACCAACCCCGCCGGGGCCGTCGACATCCGCGTCAACGCCTCCAGGCGCGACCGGTCACCCTCACGGAGCTGCAACGCAGCGGCCAGATACACAGCTCCATTGTCCCGAAACTACAAACGTAAACCTACTTCAAACACGCGACACTAGCGAAAAGGGAGTCGGGAAACGGCAACGGCTCCGCCCGTACGAGAAGGGCGGAGCCGTGCCAAACCTGCGTACCGTCAGGCCCTGTTCTCGGCCTGCTCGGACGGCTTACGGTGACGGCCGCGCGGGGTCGCCTCGTCGTTGTGGACCGAGACCGGACCCCGGTGTTTGCCGTGGCCACCACCGTGACCCGTGCCCTCCTGGGCATCGGCGGACAGCGGCTGCGTGATGCTTGCGTCGTTCATCGGAATGGTTCACCCCGTCAACATGATCTTTCTAACAGCCAGGCGATCTTAACCAGCAGGCATCGGGGTGACACGAGCCGCACACGCCGACCGGAACTACTTCGTTACAAGCGTCGTCACTTCGTTACCGGGCTTCCCGGACTTCGCCACGACCCGTGCCAGCGGCGCCTGTTGCAACGGCACCGGCCGCGCCACGACGACGGGTGCCGGAGCACTTTCCTCCGGCTCCTCCGGCTCCTCCGGCTCCTCCGGCTCCTCCGGACCTGCCGTCGCCTCCCCCTCCCGCTCCTCGGCCCGCACCCGAGCCACCCCGCACGGCACCTCCCCCGTCGCGTACGGCAGTTGAAGCTCCCCGTCCCTGCTCCACAGCCCAACTCCCCGCAGCCACCCCTCCGGTGCCGGAAAGTGCCGCACCTGTCGCCCGGCGGGTCGCCACACGCCCACCCAACTCCCCGCCGAACCGTCGACCCGCAACGCCACCCCGCACCCCTCCGGCGTCAGCACCTGCCCCGGCTGGATCGCGAACGGCGTCAGCGCGCACCCCTCGACGCGCAGGCACTCCGGGAACCGCACCGGCAGGGTGCTGCCGAGCACTCCCCAGCCCAGCCGCTCGGGCCCGCCGGGCGAGGGCGCGTCCGAGCCGATCAGCAGCAGCCCGCTGTCCGCGTCCGCGAGGAGCAGCCGGTCGTTGCTCTCCGCCGAGATCTGGAGCAGCGGCGACACCTCGCCGTCGCGCTCCAGATCGACCACGACCGCCTTCGTCCGCCCCGCGACCTCCCGGTCCAGGGCGAGCAGCCGGCCCGTACGGTCCAGCCAGACCCCGCCCGAGCAGCGCCCCGGGACCTCCGTGACGTACTCGGGCCCGAAGGCGCCGCCCGCCACCAGCCACACCGTCGTCGAACGCCGGCCCAGGGCGAGGGCGTACGCGCGGTCGCCGCCCGGAGCCGGGGGCAGTAGCCGCAGCGGGGTGCCGGGGTCGGGGCACTCGACCGCGCCGAGGGGGAGTTCGCCGGTGCCGGGGCCGGTCGGGTAGAGCAGCGCGAAGGTGTGCCGGCCGTCGACGAGGCGGTGGATGAGGACCCGCCCGTCGCCCATCGGCAGCACCTGCGTGCCGGGCTCCTCCGGCTGGTTGCCGGGCAGCGGTACGGCGTAGGGCTCGGGTCCGTCGAGTGTCCAGCGCTCCGGGAACCAGGAGTCGCCGCTCCGCGCGAGCCGGGCCGCGTAGGCACCGTCCGTCGTGATCACGCACTCCGCCGCCGGGGACAACCCGTCCTCCGTGCTTGGTTCGATCGCACAGGCTGTCATCGATCGGTCACCTCCGGCGACGAAACTAGTTTTCGCACGCACGGGCGTGGGACCGGGCAGCGTCCACTTCACACATAAGGGTGGCAAAGTAACGATTCGCCTGAGGAAACGGAGGCGTGTGTGCTGGCCGGGACCGGGGCGACAACGGGAGGGAGCGCACCGGTTCAGGCGTACGGACCAGCCAGGTAGCCTTGCGTTCGTGCCCCGTCTGTCCGTACCCCGTCTTTCTGAAGTCATCGCCGCACTCGACGCCCTCTGGCCCCCCGAGCGGGCCGAGTCCTGGGACGCGGTCGGCACCGTCGCGGGCGACCCCGACCAGGAGGTCTCCCGGGTCCTGTTCGCCGTGGACCCCGTCCAGGACATCGTCGACGAGGCCGTGAAGCTGGGCGCCGACCTGCTGGTCACCCACCACCCGCTCTACCTCCGGGGTACGACCACGGTCGCGGCGGACACCTTCAAGGGCCGCGTCGTGCACACCCTCATCAAGCACGACATCGCCCTGCACGTCGCCCACACCAACGCCGACCGCGCCGACCCGGGAGTCAGCGACGCCCTCGCCGGCGCCCTCGACCTGCGGGTCGTACGTCCGCTCGTACCGGACCCCTCCGACCCCGCCGGCCGACGCGGCCTCGGCCGGGTCTGCGAGCTGGACCACCCGCTGACCGTCCGCGAGTTCGCCGCCCGCGCCGCCGAGCGGCTGCCCGCGACCGCGCAGGGCATCCGGGTCGCAGGCGACCCCGAGGCGCTCGTCCGCACGGTCGCCGTCAGCGGCGGCTCCGGCGACAGCCTCTTCGACGACGTACGCGCGGCCGGTGTCGACGCCTTCCTCACTGCGGACCTCCGCCACCACCCTGCGTCCGAGGCGCGCGCCCACAGCGCCCATGGCAGCGGCACAGACGGCACCCACAAGCCCCTCGCGCTGCTCGACGCCGCGCACTGGGCCACCGAGTGGCCCTGGTGCGAGCTGGCCGCCGCCCAGCTCGACGAGATCTCCGACCGGAACGGCTGGGGCCTTCGCGTCCACGTCTCCGCGACGGTCACCGACCCCTGGACCGCCCACGCGGCGTCCACCACCACCTCTGAAGCACTGGGAGCCCCCAACTGAACGCCGCGCCCGCCGACCAGATCCGACTTCTCGACGTCCAGGCCCTCGACGTACGCCTCCAGCAGCTCACGCACAAGCGAAAGTCGCTGCCCGAGCACGCCGAGATCGAGTCGCTGACCAAGGACCTCACGCAGCTGCGCGACCTGCTGGTGGCCTCGACGACCGAGGAGAGCGACTGCGCCCGCGAGCAGACCAAGGCCGAGCAGGACGTGGACCAGGTGCGCCAGCGCGCCGCCCGCGACCAGCAGCGCCTGGACTCCGGCGCCGTCAGCTCGCCCAAGGACCTGGAGAACCTCCAGCGCGAGATCGCCTCCCTCGCCAAGCGGCAGGGCGATCTGGAGGACGTTGTCCTGGAGATCATGGAGCGCCGTGAGTCCGCGCAGGAGCGCATCACCGAGCTGACCGAGCGCGTCGGCGCCGTCCAGGGCAAGATCGACGACGCGACCGCCCGGCGCGAGGCGGCGTACGAGACCCTCGACGGCGAGGTGGGCACGGCGAAGAAGGAGCGCGAGGTCATCGCGGGTTCGGTGCCCGACGACCTCCTCAAGCTGTACGACAAGCTGCGCGCGCAGCAGGGCGGGGTCGGCGCCGCCCGTCTCTACCAGCGCCGCTGCGAGGGCTGCCGCCTGGAGCTGAACATCACCGAGGTCAACGAGGTGAAGGCGGCGGCTCCGGACGCGGTACTGCGCTGCGAGAACTGCCGCCGCATCCTGGTGCGTACGTCAGAGTCCGGTCTGTAAGTCACCTCTGTAAGTCGGCAAGGAGCTTGTGGCGTGCGGGAGTTCATCGTCGAGGCAGACGGCGGTTCCCGGGGCAACCCGGGGCCCGCGGGCTACGGTTCCGTCGTCATCGACGCGGCCACGGGCGAGACGCTGGCGGAGGCGGCCGAGTACATCGGCATCGCCACGAACAACGTCGCCGAGTACCGGGGCCTGGTGGCCGGCCTGCGCGCGGCCCGCGAACTGGACCCGACCGCCAAGATCCGCGTCCGCATGGACTCCAAGCTGGTCGTCGAGCAGATGTCGGGCCGCTGGAAGATCAAGCACCCGGACATGAAGCCCCTGGCGGCGGAGGCGGCCCAGGTGTTCCCGACGGCCGGGCAGGTGACGTACGAGTGGATCCCGAGAGAGCAGAACAAACACGCGGACCGCTTGGCGAACGAGGCGATGGACGCGGGGAAGCGCGGCGAGCAATGGATCGCAGGCTCAGGAGTCCCACCTAAGGGGCGCGGGGAACTGCGCGACCAGCCCCCACCGGCCGCAACTGTGACGACTACCGCTGACGCGAAAGCCGACGCGGAAGCCGACGCCCGCGCCGCCCGCAACGTAGCCACCCCCCGCACAGGTTGGGCCCCCGCAGACATGGGCGCCCCCGCCACTTTCGTCCTCCTCCGCCACGGCGAAACCCCCCTCACCCCCCAGAAACGCTTCTCGGGCAGCGGCGGCACGGACCCGTCCCTCTCGGACGTGGGCCGGGACCAGGCCGAACGCGTGGCGGAGTCCCTGGCCAGGCGAGGCACGATCGAGGCGATCATCGCGTCCCCCCTGACCCGCACCCGTCAGACAGCCGCAGCTGTCGCCGCCCGCCTCGGCCTCGACGTGACGATCGACGAAGGCCTGCGCGAGACGGACTTCGGCGCATGGGAGGGGCTGACCTTCGGCGAGGTGCGCGAGCGCTACCCGGACGACATAAACGCCTGGCTGGCCTCCCCGAAGGCCGAACCGACGGGCGGCGGCGAGAGCTTCGCGGCGACCGCACGCCGGATGGCCATCACCCGCGACAAGCTGATCGCGGCCCACGCGGGCCGTACGGTCCTGCTGGTCACCCACGTGACCCCCATCAAGACCCTCATCCGCCTCGCGCTGGGCGCCCCGCCGGAGTCCCTGTTCCGCATGGAACTCTCGGCGGCCTCACTGTCGGCGGTGGCGTACTACGCGGACGGCAATGCGAGCGTACGGCTGTTCAACGACACGTCACACCTGCGCTGAGCCCAGCCCTGAGCCCAGCTCTGCGGCCTGCCGGGCGAGTGCCTCGACCCGGTCCCAGTCGTGCGAGGCGATGGCATCGGCGGGAAGCATCCAACTCCCGCCCACACAGGCGACGTTGGGCAGCGCGAGATACTCGGGGGCGTTCACGGGACCGACCCCTCCGGTCGGACAGAACCGGGCCTGGGGGAGCGGCCCGGCGAGAGCCTTCAGATAGGCGGCCCCGCCCGCAGCCTCGGCCGGGAAGAACTTCATCTCCCGCACCCCCCGCTCCAACAGCGCCACAACCTCCGAGGTGGTCGACACCCCCGGCAGGAA
This sequence comes from Streptomyces sp. GQFP, assembly GCF_021545335.1. Lineage (GTDB taxonomy): Bacteria > Actinomycetota > Actinomycetes > Streptomycetales > Streptomycetaceae > Streptomyces. The sequence continues at coordinate 8,028,579 of NZ_CP089312.1, forward strand.
CGGCATCCCGGACGCCCGCATCGACTCCAGCAGTACGTCGGTCCACCCCGGGCTCACGAGGAAACGCGCCCCGGCGGCCAAGGCGTCGGACACCTGCCCGGGCGAAATGACGGTACCGACACCGACCACCGCGTCCGGCACCCCGTCGGCGATGGCCCGAATGGCATCGAGCGCGACGGGCGTACGCAGGGTCACCTCAATGGCAGGCAACCCCCCGGCGGCAAGCGCCCGAGCAAGCGGCACGGCGTCGACCAGATCCTCGACGACGACCACAGGAATGACGGGCGCGAGATCAAGAACGGAGGGGGAGGGGGAGGGGGAGGCGGTCATGCGCAACATCCTGCCCGCGCTTTGCAGCATGCGCAAAGAACGTTGCACATGCTGCAATAAGGGTGCGGTGATCGACCTTTAGGGGCGCGGGGCTGTATCAATTTGCGGCTCCGCCGCGTGGGCGCGACAAGCCACGACGGCGCAGCAGACAACACACAACCCACCCGCTCAGTGAACCTCGTCCACCAACACATCCAACGCCCACGCAACCCCCGCCCGCGAGGGCACCGCAACCTCCACCACATACCCCAGATCCCGCAACGCCTCCACCAACTCCTCCGGCCCGGAGGGCACCGTCCCCGAACTCACCAGACTCCGCACAATCCGCCCCTTCGTCGCCTTGTTGAAGTGGCTGACAACCTTCCGCGTCGGCGCATGCAACACCCGCACAGTCGCCGTCCGCCCAGCAACCTCCCCCTTCGGCTTCCAGGCGGAGCCATACGCGGAGGACCGCAGATCAAGGACCAGCCCACCCCCAGCCACCTCCGGCAGCGCTGCGGCCATCGGTGCCCGCCAGTGCGCGGCCAACGCCCCGAGCCCGGGCAGCTTCACCCCCATCGAGCAGCGGTACGAGGGGATACGGTCGGTAACCCGAACAGCACCCCACAACCCCGAGAAGACCAGCAGCGACCGCGCCGCCCGCTTCTTCGCGGCGGCGTCGAGAGAGGCGAGGTCGAGGGCGTCGTACAGCACGCCGGTGTAGATCTCCCCGGCGGGCCGCGCCCCGGCGGTCCGCAGCTCCACGTTCTTGGCGACCTCGCCCCGCAGCCCCTCACTGAGCCCGAGCACCTCGCGCGCCTTGTCCTCGTCACCGACGCACAGCTCGACGAGTTCGCCAAGGACGGCCTCGCGGGCGTCGGCGAGGCCGGGCAGGGACAGCGACTCCGGCTTGAGCGGGGCGCCGCGCCCGGAAGAGGCCTTGCCTTCGGACGGAGGCAGCAGGACAAGCACGGTGAGTTCTCCAAACGGGTACGCGGGCTCGACTCGCGTCAGATTACGTGGCGAGGCGGGTGGGCCGGATTGTGCCTACGCTCGTTCCATGCCCCGCCGCCACATACGCGTGACCGGCGCCCCCGAAGCCCCCCTCCGGGCCGCCCTCACCGCCCTGCGCACCGAACTCGGCGTCCCCGAGAGCTTCCCGCCCGCCGCACAGGCCGAGGCGGAGCGAGGCGCCAGAGCCCCCGTCCTCCCCGCGACGGACGCCACGGACATCCCGTTCCTCACCATCGACCCGCCCGCCTCCACCGACCTCGACCAGGCGATGCACCTCGCCCGTCGCCCCGGCGGCGGCTTCCGCGTCCGGTACGCGATTGCTGACGTCGCCGCCTTCGTCGTACCGAACGGCCCCCTGGACACCGAGACGCACCGCCGGGTGACGACCCTCTACTTCCCTGACGGGAAGACCCCGCTGCACCCGCCGACGCTCAGCGAGGACGCGGCCAGCCTCCTCCCAGGCCGGATCCGCCCGGCAGCGCTCTGGACGATCGACCTCGACGCGGACGGCCGTACGGTCGCAGTCGACGTCCATCGCGCCCTCGTCCGCAGCCGCGCCAAACTCGACTACGAGGGCGTGCAGCGCCAGCTGGACGCCGGTACGGCGGAGGAGCCACTGGCCCTGCTGAAGGACATCGGCGAGGCCAGGGAACGCCTGGAGGTCGAACGCGGCGGCATCTCCCTCAACGTGCCGGAGCAGGAGATCGTGGAGGTGGAGCGGGACCACGCGTACACACTCACCTACCGCGCGCCGCTGCCCGCCGAGGGCTGGAACGCCCAGATCTCCCTCCTGACGGGGATGGCGGCGGCCGAGCTGATGCTGGCGTACGGCACGGGTGTGCTCCGTACCCTCCCCGCCGCTCCGGACGGCGCGGTAGGCCGGCTGCGCCGTACCGCGCAGGCCCTGAGCGTCGACTGGCCGCACCATGTCTCGTACGCGGCCCTGATCCGCTCCCTGGACCCGCGCCGCCCCCACCACGCGGCCTTCCTCCAGGAGTGCACGACCCTGCTGCGAGGCGCCGGCTACACGGTCTTCCGCGACGGCGACCTCCCTCCGATCACCACCCATTCCGCGGTGGCCGCCCCCTACGCCCACTGCACGGCCCCACTGCGCCGCCTCGCCGACCGTTACGCCTCGGAACTCTGCCTCGCCGCCGTCGACCAACAGCCGCCGCCCGACTGGGTGTTGGCGGCCCTGGACGCGCTCCCCAAGGAGATGGCCGAGGGCGGGAGACGGGCGGGCGCGGTGGAACGCGGATGCCTGGACATCGTCGAGGCAGCGCTGCTCAAGGACCGGGTGGGGGAGGTCTTCGAGGGATGCGTGGTGGACGTGGAGGAACGCAAACCCACGGTCGGGACAGTGCAGTTGGAGTCTCCGGCGGTGGTCGCGCGCATCGAGGACGACGACGGCACCCCGCTGCCCCTCGGCGAACGGCTGCGGGTACGGCTCACGAGGGCAGACCTTGGTGCGGCGGGGGTGCGGTTCGCTCCGGCATGACGGCCCGCAGCGAGCGTACGAGGGTGTCGGCGTCGTCGGCGTGGAAGCGGACGAGGCGGATGTCCCGTCGGCGGCCGAAGAAGGTGAAGTGGGCGACCGGCTCGGTGAGTTGGAGGGTGATGGTGGTCTGGGAGCCGATGGCGAGGTCGAGTTCGCCCTCGGTCCGCTGATGCGTGGTCCGCAGCTCACGACGTACGGTCGAGATCTTCTCCAGGGGGATGCGCAGATCGACGTGGGCGGCGTAACGGACGTGCAGCGACCGCGAGTTGAGGTCGAGGACGTGCGGGCGGACGACGGAGGCCGCGTGCAGCCCGATGACGAACTCGATCGTGTAGACGTCCAGGACGAACACGGTCCAGTGCACGGCAGGCCAGCTCCGCAACAGCACGAACATGGCGACCGTCTCGACGACGCACACGAAGGCGAACGCGAACATGGTCGCGCCCTGGCCGTGCGCGTACCCGAAGGCCTGCCCGCCGTCGCCTGTCCTGTGTCGGCGCCGTGTCACCCACAGCACCAGACTGACAAGCAGCCGCACCTCATGCCGTACGAGGACGCCCGCGGTCCTCATGACTGTCATGACCGTCCTCCGGTGACGATCCGCAGCGCCCCGCGCACGGCGGCGGCCTGCGCGGGGGCGAAGTCGGCGTAGAAGGCGCGCAGGAAACTGTCGGTGGGGGTCCCCCCGCTCGAGCGAAGCCGAGAGTGGGGGAGGTCGATGTCGGCCTCCGGGAGCAACTCGCGGGGAAGACAGTCCGCGAGGGCGCGGGCGGCCTCCGCCACGCGGGGATCGTCGGTCGAGGCGTCGACGAGGGCGTCGAGCAGCACGTACACCTCGTGCGCCCGAGCAGCACCCTCGGGCGTCGCGAAGGCACCGCCCAGCGCGGCCATCACGCGCTCCCGGTCCGCCGGGGCCGCCGTGGTCTCGATGAGCGCGAGCATCTCGCGGTCCTTGGCGGCCATGGGGGAGTCGGAGAGAGGCGCCAACTCGGCGAACATGGCGGCGAGTTCGGGCGAGACGGGCCCTTCGGCGGGCAGCGCCTCCGCATCCAGCAGCGCACGCAACCGCACCCGCCGCTCACGAATGGCGACCTCCTGCCGGGCAAGATCCTCGTCCAACTCGGCGAGCACCTCGACAAGATCCCGCCCGGCCTCGTCCGCGAGCACGTCCCGCACCTCGGCGAGCCCGAGCCCCAACTCGGTCAGCCGCCTGATCCGGGCGAGCACGACGGCATGCCGCAACGTGTAGTCCCGGTACCCGTTGGCAAGCCGCTCGGGCTCGGGCAACAGCCCCAGGTGGTGATAGTGCCGCACGGTCCGCGTCGTGACGCCGACGGCGGTGGCAAGCTCTCCGATCCGCATGGGACCAGTAGAAACGCTGACGTTGCGGCAGGGTCAAGCGAGCGGTTCATGGCGCCGGGCTTCCCTGACGTCAGGGGTGATCGTGTGCCACGATCGAGGGAACTGTTCCCGATCTCACGGACAGGTGATCAGCCGATGTCCCAGTCTGGCGAGCGACCGAAGGAGGGGCGTGACATGACTGCCGTGACTCATGAGCCCACCACCATGGCTGAGGGCCTGCTGGAGATCTTCCTGTCCCTCGACACCCCGGAGGGCTTCCGGGCAGAACTGATCGAGGGGGAGATCGTCGTGACGCCGCCGCCGGACGGGGACCACGAGGACTACATCGAGCTGGTGCTGGACCAGGTGTACGGGAAGTCCCGGACCAAGATGCAGTTTTCCGGCACCAAGGGCCTGAAGATGCCGAGCGGCGGCGACAGTCCGAAAAACCATGTCATTCCGGATGCCACCTTCGCTCCGAAGGCGCTTCGGCTCTACCGGGGAAAAGGGTCCTGGATGCCCTGCGACGGCGTTGCCATGGTGCTTGAAGTGACCTCGTCGAAGCCCAAGGCCGGCCGCGAGGCCAAGCGCCGCTGCTATGCCCGCGGCGGAATTCCCCTTTACCTGCTCGTCGACCGCGAGGCCTCCTCGATCACGCTGTTCAGCGACCCGGAGAAGGGCGACTACCGCCAGCACTGCACGTTCCCGTTCGGTAAGCCGCTCACCCTTCCCGAACCCTTCGCCTTCGACTTGGACACGACTGAATTCCTCTGACGCCCGCGCAGTAACGTGGAGCGGTGAAGGCAACCGGGGGCACACGCGAGCAGGCACTGTGGACCAGAGCGAGACTGGGCCGCTGTGGCCCCGCCCTTGATCTCCTCACCGCCCGCTTCGACCGCCACGTCTACGCCCCGCACGCCCACGACGAGTTCACCGTCGGCCTGTGCACAGGCGGCACCGAGGTCATCGACTACCGAGGCGGGCGGCTGCGCCCCGTGCCGGGCTCGATCGTCGTACTGGACCCCGGAGAGATGCACACCGGTGGCCCTGACACCGACGGCGGCTACGCCTACCAGGCCCTGTACGCCGCCCCCTCCCTCCTCACCGACGGCACCACCGGCGGTCTCCCGCACTTCCGTGAGCCGCTGCTCGACGATCCCGAACTGGCCGCCGCCTTCCGCGCCGCGCACACCGACCTGAGCGCCTGCCCGGACCCCCTGGAGGCCGAGTCCCGCCTCCCCTGGCTGCTCACGGCACTGGCCCGCCGCCACTCCACGGCCCGCCCGGTGGACGACCGGATCCCCGGCGCGGACCGGATAGCCCACGCCGTACGAACCCGCCTCGCCGACGAGCTGACCACCCCGCCCTCCCTCGCCGACCTCGCCACCGACCTGGGCCTCTCCCGCTACCAGCTCCTCCGGGCCTTCCGTACGACGGTCGGGATACCCCCGTACGCCTGGCTGGCCCAGTACCGCGTGACTCGGGCCAGGGGTTTGCTGGAGGCCGGACTGCGACCGGCAGAAGTCGCATCGCTGGTCGGCTTCGCGGACCAGGCGCACCTGACCCGCTGGTTCCGGCGGGTCATGGGTGTGACCCCGGCGGCGTACCGCAACAGCGTTCAAGACGGCGGCCGGGGAGGCAGCCGACACTTGCCCGCATGACTGCACGCGGCTGGTTGTTGTTCTCCCTGATGGGAGTGGTCTGGGGCATCCCGTATCTGCTGATCAAGGTGGCGGTGGAGGCGGACCTGTCGCCGTCCACGGTGGTGTTCGTACGCTGCACGCTGGGCGCGGCGCTTCTCCTCCCCTTCGCGATCCGCCAGGGCGGCCTGCCGCGCACGATCCGCACGCACTGGCGCCCGATGCTGGCCTTCGCGGTCATCGAGATCATCGGCCCGTGGTGGACCCTGACGGACGCGGAACGCCACCTGTCCAGCTCGACGGCGGGCCTGCTGATCGCCGGGGTGCCGATCGTGGGGGTCGCGCTGGCGCGCTTCTTCGGTAGTACGGAGAGGCTGGGGGCCAGGCGGCTCACGGGCCTGACCCTGGGCCTGGCGGGCGTGGCGGTCCTGACGGTCCCGCACCTGACGGGCGGCGACGCCCGCTCGCTGGCGGAGGTCCTGCTGACGGTGATCGGCTACGCCACGGCCCCGCTGATAGCGGCCCGCCACTTGAAGGACGTCCCGTCGCTCCACCTCACGGCGCCGTGCCTGGCGCTGGCGGCCCTGGTGTACGCCCCGGCGGCGGTGGTCACCCGCCCGGCGACACTTCCGTCCCCCGACGTCCTGGCCGCCCTGGCAGTCCTGGGCGTGATCTGCACGGCCCTCGCCTTCGTGGCGTTCCTGGAGCTGATCAAGGAGGTCGGCCCGACGCGGGCCACGGTGTTCACGTACGTCAACCCTGCGGTCGCGGTGGCGGCGGGCGCCCTGTTCCTGGACGAGCCCCTCACGGCCGGGATCCTGGCCGCCTTCGCCCTGATCCTGGCGGGATCGGTCCTGGCGACGGCCACTGGACCGCGTCAGGGCGGACGCCCGGTAGCATGGTCGACACGGCAGACGAGCCGGGCGGACGGCCGCGTGGACTCCCCTTCGGGGGCGCTCCCCGAGGAACGTCCGGGCTCCACAGGGCAGGGTGATGGCTAACGGCCACCCGGGGTGACCCGCGGGACAGTGCCACAGAAAACAGACCGCCGGAGATCTCGATCTCCGGTAAGGGTGAAACGGTGGTGTAAGAGACCACCAGTGCCCAGGGCGACCTGGGCAGCTAGGTAAACCCCACCCGGAGCAAGGTCAAAAGGAGCGCCGCTGTAACAGGCGCGCTCTGCGCGGACGTTCGAGGGCTGCCCGCCCGAGTCCGCGGGTAGACCGCACGAGGCCGGCGGCAACGCCGGCCCTAGATGGATGGCCGTCGCCGAGACGTCCGCGAGGACCCTCGGCACAGAACCCGGCGTACAGCCGGGCTCGTTCTGCCGTAAGGTCCCCTGGCCAGTGAATACGCTGGGCAGGGGACCTTTTTGCTGGCATTGCCCTCTGGCCTGGGCCGTCCGGGTGGTCTCGCCGCGATGCCTGAACGTGCGGTGCAGTCGCTGCTGGCTTGTACCTGTCCGATACCTCTGCTGAGTGGAGGAGCACTCCGCCGTGAGTGAGAGTGCGGGCGGCCTGGCGCGATGGCGAGGCCGAGAAATGCGGAAAGCGGGGCTGAGGCCGTTGTCTGCGTCAGCCCCGCTGAGTGTGCCCTTCGCCGTTTCGCTTGTGAGCTGCGAGGACCAGGGGCGGACCGTCACGCCGCGTTGCGCACGACGGACAACTTCGGCCGCGCCGTCAGGCCGGCGGCTACTGCCCCGTTGGTGTCGGCGTGATCTCTCAGAGGGTGGCTGTACGTGCGCGGCTACAGCCGGAACTCCCGGTGGCACCAGGTGAACAGTTCCCGTGCCTCTTGCAGCCATTGGTCGGCCATCGCGTGGAACACCGGCCGGGACACTGCACAGGCCAGCGGCAGTGTACGAATGCCGCTCAGGTACGCGGCGCTGGCGGCGCCGAGATTGCAGACCGAGAGCATGGGGGCGAGCCGCTCGACGTTCCAGGTGTTGGCTGCGGCGGCCGCCAGGGCGATCTGATTTTCCGTCAGGTAGCGGTCGTCCGTGATCAGCACCAGCAGCAGTTCCTTCCGGGCCGTCGTGAAGGCCAGCGTGATCTCCCGGCGGGCCTCCGGGTGGTCGAACCGGACAGTCACCGAGCCCGCGTCGGCTTCCGCGAGCAGGTCGTGGCGCGCCACCCAGGTGCTCACCAACCGCTGCCAATGGCCGAACAGCGCGAGCCCGTCGGGCGATGGAAGATCAGGTCCGGGCACGTCGTACCGCCTCCAGCACCATACGGTCGGTCAGTCCGGCGTCCAGCAAAGCCCTGACGCCGGCCGGGAACGTACGCACCCGGCGTGGCTCCGGCGGTGCGTCGGAGAGGGCCGGGGGCGCGGCCACATGGGCGGGGACCGCGCCGCGGGCGAGCCAGGCCGCCCCCGTGGCCACCGCCAGTTCAGGTTCGGACACGTCCATCACCGGCCGCCCCGACCGTGTGGCCAGCAACTCGCCAACCATGGGAAGCCGGGAGCTGCCACCCACCGGGACGATGAGATCGAGGTCCGCCCAGCCGAGACCATGGCCCTTCAGCACCCGCTCGCACTCCGCGACGGTGTCCGACAACAGGGGACGGACCGCCTCCCTCAACTCGTCCTGGGTGAGCGTGACCTCCACCGGCGGATCGAGCATGGTGAGCAGATCAGTGTGCTCCGGTGAGACGGAGAGCTGCTGCTTGAAGGCGGTGCACGTCTCGGCGAGCTGGGTCCGACGGCGCAGCACTTCAGCGGCACGGTCGTCCGCCCGGCGGCCGCTGCCGCTGTTGCCCTCGCTTTCGCCGGAGGACCGCAGGCAGTCCAGTGCGGTGGGGCAGCGGTCCCGGATCAGACCGAGCACCACCTGATCGATGGCCAGCCCGCCGGCGTGGGGCAGCCCGCCAGGGGAGCCGAGCACTGTGAGGCCGTCTCTGGTTCCCCGGGCGATCGCCAGGTCGAAGGTGCCGCCGCCGAGGTCGTACACCAGGATGGTCCGCTCCCGGTCCACCCCGTGGTCGTGCAGGGCGTACACGGCGGCGGCCACCGGCTCGGTGTGCACCTCGACTGTTTCCGGCCGTAGGCCCGCAGCCTCGGCGGCGTCCAGCATGAGCGCTCTGCGGGCCCGCTCCCAAGTGGCCGGGACGGTGATCGCCACCCGGTCGGGCTCAGCCCCGACGGCCCGGCGGGCCTGTTCCACGAGGAAGCCGAGGACCCGTGCGGTGAGTTCCTCGCTGCTGAACCGGCGCTCGCCCAGCCGGTGCGGGAACGGCTCGCCGAACTCCCGCTTGAACTCGGCCCGGAAACGCTCGCGGTACCGCAGGCGCGAGTTCTGGGCTGCCTGACCCACCAGCATCGATCCGTCGGGCAGGAGACACACGGCACTGCGCACGAAGGTCGCTCCATGAGCGCTGACGGGGTCGCGCACCGCCAGCGGGGGCTGCCCCCGACGCAGTACCACCAGGGCGGAGGCCCAGGTGCCGAAGTCGATGCCGTAGAACACGCCGCCGCTCGTGCCACCCGGGCCTGTGCTGTCACTCATGGTGTGTCGAACTGGTCGGGGTCGAAGGACGCGCCGATCACCGGGGGCTCGGAGATGTCGATGACGGGGGGCTCGGGCAGGGCGAGGGCCGACTCGGGCAGCGCGTCCACTCCGGAGACATCGGTCGCCCCCTGTACCGGGACAGCCAACGCGGCTGCGGCGGGGGCATCCGGGCCGAACGCGTGCAGCGCGGCGTTCAGGGCGAGGTCCGCCGCCACCTCACCGGCCACCGCGGCAACCGTGGCCGCGGCGGCTGCGGAGGACACGCCATGCCCCCGCCTCCCGTGCGTCGGTGTGGCGGACGGCGGTGCGGCGTGCGGCGATGCCGGCCGGGGTACCGGGGCCGCCGGACCAGGCCGCACTCCGGTCGATGTCTCCGGCGGCGCCGACCGGGTGGCCAGGCGGTCCACACGGGAGCGCAGCCGGTCGAGCTCCCCCTGCAGACGACGGTAGCGCTCCTGGCGGGCCAGCAGTTCGCCGCGCCTGCGCATCTGGGTCTCCTTGGTCTGCCGACTCGTCTCCTGCAGCCTGCGGCCCGACTCCGCCAGCGATTCCTGCTGGGCCGCGAGCTGTGCGTTCAGTTCCTTGACCATGGACTGGGCGGTGTCTCCGTACGCCTGCTGGAAGGATTCGGAGGCGTGCCGCCGGTTGGCGGCGATCTCCTGGCAGACGAGCTGGAGCAGGCGCGCATCGCGTTCGCGCTCGGCCCGTTCGCGCAGGTCCATCCGGTGGTTGCGGACACCTTGGATCAAGCCCATGACGCCCAGCCCGGTTGCCATGATCGTGCCGCTGAACGGTTCGAACAGGGCGACACCGGCTCCCGCGCCCACACCGGCAGCGGCGGTGGACCAGCCGGCCCGGAGCTGGTCGAAGGTACGGGCAGGACGGACGTTGAGCGGCACGGTGGGGGGCGTGATGCTGGGCGTGAAGGGCGGCGCGGGCGCCTCGGGTGAGGTGAGGCGGAGACTGGTGAGCCGCGCGAAGTCCTCCATGATCTGCAGGGCCACGCCGGCCAGCCGGTCGTGGGCCTCGGTGAGTGCCTGGTGCATGCCGGACGCCACCTCGCTGATCAGCTCGTCGGAGCCAGGGTCACCCCCGGCGGACACCTTTTCCTGGTAGCGGCGCAGGAGCGCGTCGAAGGCGTCCTGCAGCGCGGCGCGGGCCTGCCGGGTGTCCACCTCGAAGCGCCGGGTCAACTCGGTGCGCCAGCTCGCGCCGGCCGAACTCAGTTGCGCGAGACGGGCGGTGGTCTCCTCGACCTGGCCGCGGATGCGCCGATGCGACGCGTCGGAGTCCAGCGCGGCCAGCTCGTTGACCAGCGGCGATCCCGCCGTCGTCAGGGCGTCGCCCAGCCTGTCCAGCGCTCTGCGCAGCTGTACGGCGGAGCTGGTGCCGGCGAGCCCTTCCCACAACGCGCGGTCCAGTTCGGGGAAGCCCGAGTCGGCGAGCAACTGGTCGTCGCTGCGGTCCCGCAGCCACTTGAGCTTGCGAAAGGAGGACACGGGCACGATCACCAGGTTCTCGGGCTGTCTGCCGGTGCGACCGGCAAGTTTCTCGCGGGCGCCCTCGACGACTGGGCCGGCGTCGCGGACCTTGTCGGTCTTGGTGACGGCGGTGACGACCACCTCGCACTTTTCCAAGGCCTGGCTCAGGAAGTCCAGTTCGTACGTAGCGGGCGGCTCGATCGCGTCGCAGACGAAGACCAGCCCGTCGGCCCGCTCCAGAAAGGCACGGGTGGCCGCCGTGTGTTCCCCGTTGACGCTGCCGACACCGGGGGTGTCGACCACCACCAGACCGCCCTCCAGTTGGGGCACCGGCGCGTGGATCTCGACCAGCCGGACGTTCTTGTGATTGCCCGGGTTGCCCTGCTCGGTGGCGTACGCGGGAAGCTCCGCGAGGGTCACCTCCAGCTGCCGGACGGCGCCCCCGGAACCAGGTTCCGCGAGGTGCACCACGGCATGTTCCTCGGCGCCCCAGGCCAGTGTGGAGACCACGCAGGTGGCCACGTCGACATCCACCGGGAACAGGCCGGGCCGTTCCACCAACGCGTTGAGCAGCGACGACTTGCCGCGTTTGTACTCACCGACCACCACCACATGGCAGGTGCCGGCCTCCAGGCGCTGCCTCGACCGCGCGAGTAGTTCCCGTCGGTGGGGGCCGAGCTCGTCCACGAGCTCGTCGACGACTTTGGGGAAGGCGGCCAGTACGTCGGTGCGCAGACGGCTGATGACGTTGTCCCGCATGGTGGTTCACCCTTCGTGGGGCAGATGGTCGCCGGTCAGGTACTGCCGCGAGAAATGGGGCGCGAGCCGCCGGTAGGAGGGGACGAGGCAGGGCTCCAGCAGTCGGCCCAGCAGCTCCCGGAACCCCGAAGCCGTCGCCGCGTCGGGCTGCCGTCCGAGCGAGAACGCGGCGAAGAACTCGTCGTACAGACTGAACAACCGCGTGCGCAGCGCGCAGTATCCGGCGTTCGACAGGCCCTCGACGGCAGGGTGGGGAAAGCGGCCGATCGGGTGGGCCCACTCCTGCCGGGAGCGGTGCGGTTCCTTGAAGCGCAGATCGGTGTATTCGACGAGGCGCCCGCTGGACCAGTCGAGGGTGGCCGTCGCGAACGGCGTGAAGAGGTCAGCGCCGCCGGCCGGGTCCGGACGCAGTACGAACAGCGGCAGCCGGGCGAAAACCCGCGGCCCGCCGTCCTGGATCACCGCGATCGGAACGGGCCAGCCGATGCCGCACTCCATGGGCGCCAGGTCTCGGAGGGTCCGTGAGTGGCGCAGGGCTTTGACCAGGGCTTCGCAGCGCGGCAGACGGCGCTCGGGACCGGTCATGGCGCGACCGTCCCCGGCGCACCGGCCGCCACCAGCAGGTTCCCCGAGTCCTGCCAGGCGCCCATGAACTCGTCCAGAGGAACCGCCAGGCCCTGCCCGTCCGGATGCCCCGAGTCGTTGAGTATCACCATCGGGCCGGCCGGGTGGCTGTGGTCGATTCCGGTGACCCACACAGCATGATCGGCGTCCTGGCCCGGAATGCCCGGTGCGGTGCCCACAGCATCGTCCGCCGTGTCGTGGCCGGGCGTCCAGATCTCACTGGAGTCGACCCCCACGATGGCCGCCCCGCCGCTCGCGACCACCTGCTCCAGCTGCTCCAGGGACGCCCCCTCGACATGCTGGACCGGGATGCCGTGGTGCTCCAGCAGGTTTCCCACGTCTGCGGGCGCGGTCCCCGAACCGTCGAACCAGCCCATGCTCGCCGCCTCCTGGGTGAGCTGCTCCTCGCTGTACTCCTGGCCGGTGAGGTAGTTGAGCACCATGCCCTGCGCACCGATGGCACAGGCGTTCTCACCGGTGTGCTGCCGCCACATGTCCATCACCTCGCCGGGATTCCCGGAGACGGCCGCGGGATCGCTCTGTGCCGGATCGAAGTTGGGCAGGTCCGGCACGCCGCCGACGGCCGGATCCGGATACGGTGCCGCCGCGTCCGTACCGTCGTACGGCGTCGCGGTCGCCGACGGGTCCACCGGGTCGCTCAGGAGCATCTGGTCGGTCAGGTTGATCGAGGACGACGGATCCATGTAGTCGGTGAGGTCCACGTCGGCCGCGGGCTCGAATCCGGGATCGGCGCCCGGGTCGTACGGCTCCCAGCTCACTGCCCGGTCCCTTCCCCGTCGTCCCCGTACAACAACTCCCGGGCCCGGCCGATCTCGTCCGCCACCCGCTCGTACGAGCGCAGAACCGCCCGCGCCACGGTGAGTGTGGGCCGGTCGCCCAGCGGGTCGGAGCACAGCCCCGCCCACTGGGCCGCGTGGCGGTGGGCCGCCGCCAGCAGCGTGTCGACCGGCGTGCCGGTGGGCAGGCCCAGCCGGGCCGCACAGCTCGTGCCATGCTCGCCGGTGACCGCCAGCAGCTGGGTCTCCTGCTCTGCCGTGAGGGCGAGCCCGCCGCTGTAGTACGCGCCGAGCGCGGCCAGTTCCGCCGGCCCCGGGTCGGTCACGTGGAGCCGCTCCAGCAGAGCCGCGACCCGGTCCGCCGCGGCGGGCACGGGACGCCCGGTGAGCTGCGCCGTGGCCCGCAGCCTGGACACCTCGTCCGCGATCTCGCGTCGGCCGTGGTCCAGCTTGATCAGCCCGGCCCGGTTGCCGAAGTGCCGCAGGACGAGCTCCCGCAGCTCGAGCACGCCGCTGCGCTCCAGCAGGGTCCGGCGTACCGCTTCCTCACCCAGACCATCCCGAAGACAGCCGCAGGCCAGGAAGACCCCCCACGCTCCCATCCGATCGACCAGGTCGGCGCGGACCCCCGCCGGTACGGGCAGCTGCGGATACTCGCGGACGCAGAAGAGACTGACGTCCTCCATGAGGTCGGCCAGCTGCCGTGGCGGTACCTTCGCCAACTCCGACAGCGGTCCGAACGCCTCCGATGGCATGCGCTGCGCAGCGATGCCGAGCAGTCCCGCGACGGGCACAACCGTGCGGAAGACCCGCCGCACGGCGGGCCGTCGCAGGTACGAGTCGGCGATGCGGCGTGCCGTCGCCATCGGGTCGTGGTCCAAGGGGTCGGCGGGCATCCCATCGGGACCGGTCTCACCCATGGGGGGCCAGTACTGGTCACTGCGCGAGAGCACCCCGAACGCCTTCAGCGGGCTCACGACCGCCCCGTACGCCCCGGCGAAACTGTCCACCGCCTGCTGGTCGGCCCGGCCCAGACCACGGCTGAAGACGAAGACGACGGCGTCGGCCCGGTCCATCTCGGCCGCGCTCAGGGCGTGCACCGACCGGGCGTCCCCGCCCAGTTCATCGAGCACCCGGGCGGCTTCCTCCCGCTCCACCGGATCGTCGATACCCAGGAACGACAGCGTGTTGTCCGCATCCGTCCCGTGCACACTTCCCAGCCCCGGTGTGTCCACGATCCGGAAGCGGCGCAGCAGCGCGCTGGGTCGGCCCACCTCGACCTTCCGAACAGCACGCAACTGCCGCAGCGACTCGGCGTCACGCACGGTCAGCCGGGACAGCGCGTCCGGCGGCCACTCCTCGGCCGGGCGGCCGTCCTTGAAATGGACCAGTAGCCGTGGCCGCTCCGCGTGGTGGAACTCCGAGACGTTGAAGGTGAGCTCCAGCTGACCGGTCTCACAGACCTCCTCCCCGAGCAGGGCGTTGACCAGCGTCGACTTGCCCCGCTTGATCTGACCGGCCACCGCCACCCGCATGGGCTGTGCCATGCGGGCCCGTGCGGTGCGCAGAATGCCGGGAAGATCGCCGACCTCCGAGCCCGCGGGACCGAGCTCCTCGACGATCCGGGCGAACACCTGGCCGTGGGGACCTGCGACGCTCGCCGGAACAAAGGTGTTCGTCATGCCGTCACCACTCCTAGAACAGGTCGTGCACGATCAGGTACACGACTGCTATCGCCGCCCAGACCAGACAGGTCTGCAGCCAGTCCGGAAGGGTGAAGCCGGTCGGTTCCGCCGGCGTCGGCGGGTGCGGCGGCGAATGGGGCGGTGCCGGATACGCCGGGGCGGGTGGCGGGACGGAGGGCGGGGCGTGGGCGCCGGCCGCTTCGGGGCGAGGAGGCTGTGGCGCCGGCCGGTGCGTCGGCTCCGGCCGGTTGAAGGCGTCGTGCCCCGTCGCCTCGGCCCGGTCGCACCACGGACAGCTCGTCAGATGGGCGCCGTGGGCGTGCCTCGGCCGGCGCGGGCAGACGGTGGTCGCGCCCTCCTCGCGCGCCTCCTCCAGCGCCGTCAGCCACTGTCGTGACGTCGGACGCCGGGCCGTGTCCTCCAGTCCGGGGCCGAACGCCTGCCGGGCCAGCGTCAGAAGGGCCGGCGGCAGCACTGTCGGATCGAGCACTCCGCGCGGTTTGATCACCGATTCCGGTCGTACGACGAACGAGCGGCTGGCCTTGATGTTGTCGGAGATCTGTATGTCGTCCTCGCTGTCCCGGGGCACACCGCCGAACGGGTGGTATCCGGCGGTCAGCACCTGGTAGACGATTACGGCCAGCGCGAAGTCGTCGCTCGACGTGCTTCCGGGCGCGCCCAGCAGCCGTTCCGGGGCGGCGTAGTCCGGTGTGTGCAGGGTGGCCGGGAACGGCTTGCCACCGTCGGTGAAGCCGATCGAGTCGCAGTCGAGGAACGTCGCGAACCCGCGCTGGTCGACGACGATGTTCTTCGCCGAGAAGTCGCCGATGACCAGGCCCTCGTGGTGCAGCCTGGCGGTCATGAACGCCAGGTTCCAGCAGATCCCGAGCAGGAACCGCCAGTCGGCCTCGGCCGGGAATCTGCGGAGGCGCTGTTCCCGGCTGAACAGCGCGATGAGCTGGATGTGCTCGGGTCCGGCGAAGCGCCCCATGCCGTAGCCGAGGAATGTGCCGTCCGTGCCCTGCACGATCCCTACCGGCCACGCCAGCTCGGGGGGTTGCCCCCCGTCCACCGGGCGGCCGGCCAGCGGGTTCAGCGCCAGCATCCGCCGCACGCGGTGCTCTCGGGCGATGTCGGGCTGGTGGTAGAGCTTCGCCACCAGGTCGCCGTCACCCTGCACCGGATGGACCACCGCCTCAAGGCCCGAGCCCAGCGGCGGGTCCAGGAGTACCACCGGCCGTCCGTCCAGAAGCACGTTCCGTCCCGTCACGGCAGTTCCCCTCCCGCCGAGCCGCCCGTCGTACGGACTGCCCTCACCAGTGTCTTGTCGTCGGCGTTGAGCGCCGTGAGTCGGTCCGACAGCAGTAGCGCCTCCAACTCCCGCGCGTCGGCACGGGGATCAGGGCCCGGACGGTCCAGCGAGCGCAGCACCGAAGCGGCGAACGAGGGGTTGGCCCGTTGCACCGGGCCTCGTCCACGGGACAGCGCGGCCTGCGCCAGACCATCGGTGGAGAGCATGACTCCGTCGACGCCGTCGTCCCGTACACAGTCGATCCGCACGCGCAGCGCGGCGTCCGCCGAGCTGAGGAAGGTGGCCTCGTTGCTGTACTCGCCCGCCGCTTCGGGCTGCGGCAGGAGATGGAACTGTGGTTCGCCTTTCTCCTCACCGGCCCGTAGCACCACGAAGCCGTCGCCCAGCGAGGTGCAGCCCAGCCAGCCGGGACCCAGCACCACCACGGTGAGGGTGGTGGCGAAATCCGCCGGGCCGTTCCTGCGACCCCGGGCGGCCGTGCCGCCCTCGCCGGACAGTGCCCAGGTGGCGTCGACGAATGCGTCCAGCACCTCCAGGAAGGCGTCCCGCAGCCGGGTGCGGAGGTCCTCGACGTCCCCCGGCGCGCCCGCCCGCTCGCCCAGCCGTGCCCCGAACACCGACGTGGCCAGCTGGATCGCCAGCTGTGCACCCTCCTGCGAACGCGGTCTGCTGCCCGCTCCGTCCGCCACCGCCAGGACCGGGATCCGGCTACCGGGAGGGCCGGCGTGCGACTGCCCCCAGGCGTCCTGGCATGGCATCCCCTGCTGGGCGTGCCGATATCCCTGGACACTGACGCCGTGCACGCGCCACGCCCGGCTTTTGACCTGCCCGGTCTCCGTTGCCCCCGGCACCTCGATCGTCCTCACCCCTCACCCCTCGCCGCTCGTCGCCCGCCGCTCAGGCGTCCCAGGCGGAACGCTGCGTCTTGAACCGGTTGAACAACTGCTCGAAGGTCTCCTCCTCCGCACCCTGCTGTTCGGCGCTCGCGCTCGCCGACATGGTCTGCAGCAGGTCGCGGAACGGGAAACCCTTGAGCGTGGCGTGGTATTTGGGCGCCAGTTCACGCAGCACCTGCTGGCCCCGGTCGCTGATTCCGCCGATGCCGAAGGCGTAGAAGCGGAAGCGCTTCGCGGCCTGTTCGGCGGCGAGCGTCGGGACGAGCCGGCGCCACGCGTCCGTGGCCATCCCGTGGCTGTCGGTCGGCAGACCGTCGGTCACCAGACAGATCTGCGGGCGGTAGTACTGGAGCCCGGAGCGGCGCAGTTCCGTCTTCCGCTCCGCCACCAGGCGCATCCCCGTCTCCACGGCCTCCGTCAACAGCGTGACCCCGGAGGCCGACAGCTGCGGCGACCGGAACTGGTGGGCGGACACGAAGGGGCTGATGGTGGCCCGTGGGTCGAGGAGATGCGGGCCCTGCCAGACCCCGATCCCCATGCCGCCGAAGGTCACCAGGGCGATCTCGACGCTGGAACTGAGCCCCACATCCTCCTGGATCTCGCGCCCCCAGAGGGCCAGCGCCTCGTTGAGCAGCCGGATCGGCTCGCCCGACATGGAGCTGGAGATGTCCAGGCACAGCAGCAGCGGCAGCCGCTGCGCGTTGTTGTCGAGCTCGATGTCCGCGTACGCGGCGGGCAGATCCTGCGGCGGTGTGGCCGGCGGGCCCGGGATGGTCGGGTTCATGGGAAGGGATCCCCTTGCTGTCGTGTCCGTGATGTGGTGCGTGTGTGTCCCTGCGCGTGGCGACTCCGCGCGGCTCGGCCCGCAGCCGTCGGCCGGGTCAGGCGTGGGAATCGCGCGAGTCCGCGGGCGCGTACGCCAGGAGGGGTCCGGGCCGGTGGCCGGTGACGTCGACGGTCGCGTCGGGGGCCGGCGCGTCCAGGTGCGGCTCGGCCCAGCTCGCGCGGTACAGCCAGCCGTCCAGTTCGACGTACCCCTGGGGGTGCAGGCTCGTGCGTACGGTCGCCGGGCGGACGGGGCCGTCCGGCACGGCGCGTGGGCCGGCCGTGGGTGTCTGCGGGTGGTCGTCGGGCCACGTCCGGTGTGGCGGACGCTGCGGCAGCACGGGCGGCGGTCCGGAGGTACGGGCGGTCCATGAGGCGGATTCGGGTTCGGCGGCGGGCCGGCGCCGGGTGCCACGGCCGGGTACGGCGACGAACGCGGGCCGGTACCTGGTCCGCAGGACCGCCCAGCCGAACACGGCCGTACCGGCGGCGAGCACTGTCAACAACGTCCCGGCCACGCCGAAGCCTGGGCCGTCCGCGCTTTCGCCTGAGGGGAAGGTGACCTGCTTGACGCCCGAGGTGTTCCCGAGCGCCGCCTGCTTGTCCCGATCCATGCGTGGATCGGCCCCGGGGAGACCGGCCTCTTTCATCCCAACCCGCTGGTTCTTGAGCCGGTCGAGCAGCTGGCACAGATCTGCCCTGTCGCCGTCACAGAGCTTCAGCTCAGCAGCCTTCTGCATGGCCTCGTGGGGAGGCCGGCTGATAGCCGCTTCCTGATCGACGACCACGCGCCGGTCGGCGAGCAACAGAAGCACGGCGCCGCCCGGACCGCTGTCGGGGCCGGTCTGAACGACCACCAAATGGACGTCATGATCTTTTTTGGCATCGACGACGAGCTTCATGCCCTCCGGCACATTGCCCCCGTCCACGGCGAGCGGCTGCTCGATCGTCACGACAAGGGTGCCGCCGCTCTTGGCCGATGCGATCTCGCTCGCTGTCCGCTCAAGCCAGTCCGGAACGCCGTCACCCGCCGAAGCCCCCATCAACGGGACCGTCAGGAAAAGCAGCGCCACGAGCGTCGCCAGGGCACGCTTGACCGCCCACACCATGTGTCCCCCCACATGTTCCCCCGATGTCACCCACGGCCCGCTGCCGCCCTTGCGCGCCGACCGGAACAGAGTGGCAGGACAGAGTCGGCCACCGCTGCGGTTGTCGGACAATTCGAAGCCCCGCGCAGGAGTGTGAAGCGTTGCGGGGGCGCACGGGAACGCCGTTGCGCGCTGGGGCGCGACCTCATGCCGCACGAGCCGAAAACCTCTGCTGACTTGCATCGACAGTCGTCCGATGGCGCTCGTCCCCCTCTATGCACACGACTCCGGACCAGGTCTGCAACATGCCATCGACCAGCGACCGACAACCGGTCGTATTGCGGAATCGGCCAACGGAGTGGTGCGGTATCAAAGTCCCGGCTCATACCGCGGGGACAGGGGGAGAGACGTGGTCGACGACGAGCGCGAGGGCATCACCGGGGCCGGGGGAACGGGTGAGGACCACGAGCGGCTGATCGGACTGCTGCTGACCGAGCAGAGGGGCATCGATCCGGCGACATACCTCCCCGGGGGACGGGAGGACACCCCGTGGGCCGACTGGCTCGGGCCCGCAGCGGCACTCGCGGCGGGCGAGCCCAAACGGGCCCTGGCCCTCCTGGCGCACCTCTCCTCACCCACCTCGACGCCCGCGACGCACGACCACGCCCAGCTGGAGAAGGCGTTGCGGACCGCGGCCGTCGCGATGGAGCACAACTGGCAGCCCGGCGCCGCGCCCGTCCCCCTCCGGCAGGAAGCCGTCCGAGCCCTGACCGACGCGGGCTCGGGGATGGAGGCCGCCGTCGCGTCCATCGCGAACCCGTCGCTCCGGCTCTGCGCCCACCTCGCCGGACAGGTCGGCGTCGTCCTGCTCTCCGCCCGCATGACGCTCGGGCACGCCATGACGTCGCTCGCCGCCCGGTCCCACACCCTCCGGTACGGAGCACCGGCACCCTGGACCGAGCGGGAGCTGACCGATGACGTGCTGCGGCCGCTGGAGTGGTTCGACTCTCTGTACGAGGTGCTCATGGACCTCCGTCATGCCGACTGCGTGGCATACCACATGCTGCTCGCCGCCGACCTCCGCGTTCGGGCCGGTGACCGGCCGGCGGCGACACCTCTGCTGGAGCATGCGCAGCGCTACGCCACGGGCAGCCACCCCGCCGAGGGCTTCGCCGCACTCCTCACCGGCGACTGGGACCTCGGCACGCCCGGAGCGGCCGAACGCTGCGCCACCCCACCCACCCCGCACGACCGGGACGCGCTGTCGGCGGCGGCCGGCCACTACGGGCGAGCCGCGGCGTCGTACCGTGCGGCGGGATCCGCACGCGGCGGTGCCGCGGCGCTGCTGCGCCTCGCGCACACCCACCGGCTCGCCGGTCGGCAGGAAGAATGCCGCGAACTCCTCGGCCAGGCCCTCGCACTGGCCGTCCAGGCAGGTGACGGGGCATGCGCGGCGCTTCTGCGGGTCCACCGTGGCCTCGACCTGATCGAGACGGAGACGCCGGGGGAGCCCGAGTCCGAGGCCGCCGGCCTCATCGTGCACTGGGCGACCACCGACGGGAGCACGTCGTGGCTCCGAGGACTGCGCCATATCGTCGAGGACCGTGCGCGACACTGGAGCGCTCAGGGCGAGATCCCCAAAAGCAGGCGGGCCGGCGTACTGGCGAACCGGCTCACCGCCGACCGCGCGGGAGCCCACGGACGCCTGACGGCCGGGGCCGCCGCGGGCACGTACCAGCGGGCCGGTCACCGCCTCGCCGCCTTCGTGCTCACCGGCATGGAGCAGCAGGAGCACCTCGACCGCATACGGCGGACCGAGCAGGCCGATCAGGCCGAGTGCCTGACCGTCATCCGATGCGCCAAGGCCCTCCACGATCAGGCGTCCGCCCTGCAGGACCCCGATCTGATCGCCGCCACACGCTCGTCGACCGAGCTGGCGATCGAGGCCGCGGAGAGCCTCCTGGCCGCCAGGGAAGCGATCGCCAGTGGCGCGATCGACAACTCCAAAGCCGCCACGGACGCCCTGCGAGCCCTACTCGTCATGCTGAAGTCCGATCTCCTCTCCACCCGAGCCCAGGAGACGTCGTTTCGCTCCCGGCGCGCCCGTTCGGCCGGGTTCGACGCGGAGGCCGACCTGCACGCCCGCCGGACCCTGCGGGAGGCGGACCGGATCACGGACCCGCTCTTCGCCGGACTCGTACGCTGCTCAGCCCATTTCGACCTGCGCGACATGGACGAGGCCAGGGCACAAGTGGCGACGATCGAGGAGCACTTGTCCGCGATCCAGGCCGCCGCCCTGTGGCTGAACGTGGGGAAGCCCGAGCGTGCCGCGGTCCATGTACACCGAATCGGTGTGGACGGCCCCGGCCCCGCGCAGCCCTGGGAACTGCCCGCGATCCGTGCGGACCTGGAGTTGGGCCGGCGCGCGTACGGCAAGGCGGCCCGGTACGCCCTGGCGGGGCTCGCGGCGTACGAGGACCGCCGTGTCAGGCTGGCGCGCGACGCGCTGCGCGCCTCCTCCGCCGACGATCCGGTCGTGGCGGGCCTCCACCATGCCGCCGTGCTGTCGCACCTGGAAGGCGGCGGACCCGATGCGGCAGCCGCCTCCTTCGACCAGGCCGAGCGCACCCGCTCCGGCTTCCTCGACGCCGTGCGCGCCCTTGACGCCGCGGGCGAGGATCCCGCCGCGCGCGCCGCGGTCAGGAACTGGCTGGCCGCCGAGATCCGCTGGTCCGCCCAGTTCGAGACCGAGGCGATGGCTGTCCGCCGCAGTACGGTCACCGCGTCGGCCCACGAGCGGAGACGGCGGATCGGTGAGGTGGAACGCACCTTGGACGAGGCCGAGTCGGAGGTACGCAGACTCGCTCCCGCCGCGTTCACCGCGCCGCACACCACCGAACCGCCGGACGCCGCCGCCGTGGCCGCGGCGCTGCCCCCGGACGCCCTGCTCCTCACCTACCACCTCCATGACGACGACCTCGTCGGCTGGGCCATGACCCGTGAAACGCTGCAACCCGGGCACCACACCCGGTGGGCGCGCGGCACGGTCGCGACCGCCCGCCGATTCCACTCCTGGTGCGCCGGACAGGACACGGGAGGCGGCGGCGAGGCCGACGGCGAGGAGCTGGCCGCCCTGCTGCTGGAGCCCTTCCGCCCACTGCTCCGCGACCGGCGGCGGGTGATCGTGGTCCCGCCGGCCGGGCTCGCGCTGCTGCCGTTCCACGCGCTGCCCTGGAACGGCGACGTCCTCGGCGCCACTCGGGAGGTGTCGTACCTTCCCGCCGCCTCCCTCCTCACCCGGCTCCGCGACCAGCCGCCGGAGCGGCCCTGGTCGCAGCTCGACGCGCTCTTGGTGGGCGACCCCGCCCACGCGCCACGCCACCGGCTGCCGGCCCTGCCCGGCACTGCGGCCGAGACGGTGGAGATCGCCCGGCTGCTGCCCAGCCACCAGCTGTTGACCGGGCCCGCCGCAACCCGGCGCGCAGTGCTGGAGGCGGCGCGCGGCAGCGGACTGCTCCACTTCGCCACCCACGGGCTTGTCGACGACCTCGCTCCCCACCTCAGTCGGCTCCAGCTCGCCGGAGACGACCACTTCGGCCTCGCCGACCTGCTCGCCGCCGCCCACGCCCCGCAGCTGCTCACTCTGTCCGCCTGCGACACCGGACGCGGGACCGCCACGGCCGGCGGTGACGTCCTCGGGCTGACCCGGGCGGCGATGATCACCGGGGCGCGGCATGCCGTGGTCTCGCTCTGGCCCGTCCGTGACAGCACCGGCTGCCTGGTGATCACCCGGACCTACCGCCGGCTCGCGGACGATCCGACGGCCTGCGTCGGCACCGCGCTGGCGAGGGCCCAGCAGGAGGTGCGGGAGCTGCCGGGCGCCGAGCGCGAAAAGGAGTTCCGCGCGCTCACCGGCCGGGCCGGGGTACGTCCGGGGCCCGCGGCCCGCTCCAGGTCCTGGCCCCGTCCGGAGACCCGGGACAGCGAACAGCTGCGCTCCGCGGAGGCAGACGACCGGCACCCGTACCACTGGGCGCCCTTCATCCACGTGGGGGTATGACATGACGCTGCGCGCGGTGCTGATCGGCGCCCAGACGTTCGGTCTGACGGGCGTGCACACCGATGTCGAAGTCATGCACAGGGTCCTTGCGAAGCACGGCTTCACCGACATCCGTGCCCATGTCGAGGAGGAGGCCTCCTACGCGGGCATCACACAGGCGCTGCGACAGCTGTGCCGCGACACCAGGCAGGGCGACGGAGTCGTCGTGTACTTCTCGGGCCACGGCTCGCTGCGAGGGGATCTGCAGTACCTGGTGCCGTTCGACATCGAGCAGAGCACACCCGCCGACTTCCGTGGCCTTCTGGCCGCCGAACTGACCGACGTGGTCCGTGTGCTCACCCGCATCACGCCCAACGTCACCTGTGTCCTCGACTGCTGTCACTCCGGCGGAGCGGTACGCGAAGCCGCGGGCGAGTCGGGCCGGTGGCGGCTCAAGTCGGTGGACCCGGCCGACGTGGCGCACGACGACGGGCTCGTCCGGGCCGCCGCCCTCGCGCGCCGCAACGCCCCGCTCGTCCCGCACGTCGTCCGGCTCGCGGCCTGCCAGCAGCACGGCTCGGCCTTCGAGGCCGAGGTCCGCCCGGGCGCAGGCCGCCAGGGGGTGTTCACGGCTGCGCTCGCCGACGTGCTCGACATGTCCACGGCCCCGCAGGTGCCCTGGTCGGCACTCGTCGGCCGCGTACGCGATCGCGTCAAGCAGCAGCACATGCTGCAGTGGCCCGACGCAGGAGGGCCCTCCGGGCGCTTGCCGTTCGCGCTGGAGGAGCGCTCGGAGCCGGAACGGCTGCCATTGGTCCGCAGGGAGGGCCGGTTCGTCGTCCCCGGTGGAACCCTCTTCGGTCTCCACCAGAAGGACAGCGTGCGCATGGTGTTTCCGCACGACGACCCCTGGCGCGAGCCCATGGACCGTGAGCCGGGCGAACAAGAGGACACGACGGTTCAAGCCACCGTGGACACCGTGGAGGGCGGCGACGTCGTGTTGCGGACGGAGCCGATGACCTCCACGGGCACCGATGCGGCCCCCGGGGCGCCCGTCCGCGAAGCACCCCTGCCCGCTGAGCTGTTCACCGCGGAGCTGCCACCGGGCTCGTACGCGCTGCCGTTGCGCGTCCACGACCGCCGGTTCGTGCGCGTCGACGGCGACGGCCCACTCGCCGACGCGTTGCGCCGGCGACTCACCGACTGCCCCCGGCTCGCCGAGGCCCACGACGGGCAGCCCTTCGCCACCGTCCTCCTCCGCAAAGGCACCGCTACCGTGTTTGACCGCGGCGCCCTGCCCTTCCGGGAGCCACTGGAGGCCACGCCGTCGCAGGTCTCCCGGATCACCGAGCTGCTGGAGGAACTCGGGCGGGGCGACCGGGTGCGCGATCTGTGCGACCCGGAGGGTTCGGCCCGGCTGGCCGCCGAGGCGGAATTCCACTTCGAGATCGAGGCACCGGCGCACAGCGGTGTCTGGCGCCCCATGGCCCGGGTGGGGGAGCAGCTGTACGAAGGGGACCGCTACCGCGTAACCGTGGCCAACCACTCGGACGAGCCGCTGCACTTCTGGGTGCTCGGCGTGGGACTGAGCGGCCGGACCGCTCTCGTCACGAACGACCAGCCCAGCGGCTACCGCCTCGAACCCCACGGCACACCCCACCGCACCGCCCGGACGACGAAGCCGATCAGGATCACCTGGCCCGGGGACGTCCCCCGCCTCGGCCCGCGGCGCGAGACGGTGCACCTGCTCGTCGGTGACCGCACGATGGACCTGAACGTCCTCACGTCGGGCATGCGCCGTCGGAGCGCGAACGTCACCGACCCCGCCCTGGTGCCGTTGCTGCAAGAAGTGTGGGAGGCGTTCCGGGACCAAAGCCTGCAAGGCGCCGAGGAGTTCCACTACCGAGTCCACACCGTGCAGGCCGACGCCCTGCCACAGCCCAGGGAGACCGGTGGCCGAATCCGCTGATCCGAGGGCGCGACCGCCAGTCGGCGGCGAGTGCGGGGCCGCGGGGCCGCGGCCGGGTACGACCCGGTCGCGGCCCCGCATTCCCCCGTGCAACCAGCATGCGCCCGCCGGGGCGGTCTCCTCTCCGCAACAGTGCGGAATCCTCAACCCCCATGCGAACAGAGGACGTTGGCACCCAGCAAGACATTATGATGCCGTAAGTCACAACTGCCATGAGGCGCCGGTAAAGCCGGGAAGGTTCCGTGATGCCGGAAAGATATACGAAAGGCCCAGGCCCCCATGGCCGCTGGCCGCACGGCACGCTCCTGGCGGAGCTTGCCCGATCCGGGGAGGCCGCCAAGACCCTGCTTTCCTTGGGAACTCTGCGCGCATACGCCCCCAGCGAGATCCTGCTCGCCGAGGGCCGCCAGGAGACGTTCGTAGTGCTGTTGGTGACCGGTGTCACCAAGGTCACCGCCCTCTCGGAGAACGGCGACACGGCCCTGCTTGCCGTCCGGTTCGGCGGAGAACTCGTGGGGGAGTTCGCGGCGTTCGACAACAGGCCGCGGTCGGCCACCGTCACCGCGGCCGGCGCGGTCACCGCCCGGCGTATCGGGCAACAGGACTTCCTCAGCTGCCTGGACCTGTATCCAGAGGCCGCCCTGGCGGTGAGCCGGATGCTGGTGCGCAAGAACCGCTGGTCGGTGCGGCGCAGGGGCGACTTCGGCAGCTGCCCGGTGGCCACCCGGGTGGCTCGGGTTCTGCTCGACCTCGTCGAGGACTACGGCCGGCCCCAGGACGGCGGCGTCCTGATCGGGCCACGGCTGACCCAGGCGGAGATCGCCGGCCTGGTCGGCGCCAGGGAACGCAGTGTCCACGGCGTCCTCGGCCAACTCGCCGACAAGGGTGTCATCCGAGTCGGCTACAGCCGGCTGACCGTGCTCTCACTGGACGGACTGCGGGACGCCGCGCGGCTGATCGGAACGGACGACGACTGACGACTGCCGTGACGAGCGGCGAAGGGAGCCAGAACATGGGAGATGACGGCGTACGAGACGGCGCGCGGGACGACGTACTGGCCACGGTCGACCTGTTCGCCCGCGACACCGTCGTGCCCAAAGGGGGAGAGCCCGCGGGCGGCCGGGTCGCCGGCGCTTCCCTGGGGCGACCTCTGGGCTACGCCCTGCCCCCGGTCACCGGCGGCGTCACCCCGGCTGGACCCGGAGCGCCACGCGACATCCTGCTCTGCTTTCCCTTCGACCTGGAGGAGTTGCCGGGCGGCCGTGACTACCGAGAGGCGACCCTCACCGTCCTGCTCGACGGCGGACCCCACGCGGTGACCCTGCACCCCACCCCCGGCAGCACCACCTCCGACGGGGCGGACGTCGCCGCATTCGGGCTCGGCAAGGACCGGCTCAAGTGGATCTTCCGGGCGCCGGGGCGCAACGGTGCGCTGCGCCCCGACGGACGCTGGGCCCAGGCCGTCGTCCGGCTCCCGGTGGCCGCCGACGGACTGTCCGGCAGTCTGAGCTTGAGCACCGTCACCGTACAGCCGGTGCTCGGCGGGGCGTTCCGGCGCAGGGAGGCGGAGACGCCCCACGAGACACCCTTCCGGCTCGCGGCCGCCGAGCTCTGGCCCGCCGCTGCTCCGCTCGCCCCGGGGCGCCCGGCGGCGCCCGGCGCCCGGGCACTCGCCGCGTACGAGGACTCCGGCCCTCAGCCGGACGGCGAGGAACTGCCACCGGGACTGCGGCGCCTCTGCCTCGCCGTCGACATCGAGAAGTACAGCGCCCGCGACAACACCGACATGATCTGGCTGCAGCGGGTCCTGCTGCGGACGCTGCACGCCGCGTGCGCGCGGGCCGGCGTCGTCTGGGACAGGTGCGGCCGACAGGCGCAGGGAGACGGCTATCTGCTCGTGTTCGAGCCGGGCATCGACGAGACCCGGGTCGTGCCGGGCCTTCTGGAGGGCCTGGCCTCCGCGCTGGCCGACGCCAATGACGCGGCCGCGTCCCCGCGACGCGTCCGGATGCGGGCCGGCCTGCACCAGGGCATCGTCCACGAGGCGGCCAGCGGATACGCCGGGTCCGCCGTGGTCGCCCTTTTCCGGGTCCTCGACTCCGATCCCGTACGCCGTGCCCTCGCCGACGACCCCTCGACCAGCCTGGTCGCGGCGTTCTCGGACGGGCTCCACCAGGACCTCGTCTCCCGCGGCTACAGCGGTCTGGCGGCCACCGGATTCCGGCGCGCGGAGATTCACGTAGCGGCGAAGGGCTTCACCAGCGTGGCCTGGATCCGCACCCTGCCCGCGCCCCAGGACCAGGGCCCGGCCCTGGCAGCGGAAGGCTGATGTCGCCTGTTTTCGCCAACCGCATCCTGCCGTACCGGATGCTTGAACCATGCTCACCGACACCCATCGCTGCGTCCAGGCAGTCAGTCCAAGGACGCACCCTTCGACGGCTGATTCCGCACCGCAGTTCTGACCACTCGGAGGTACCGGCAGCCCAGCTGCCCGGTGGCGGTGCACAGCCGGCCTCGCGCGGTTCGTACCTGCTGGCCGGCAAGATCCGGCGGACCTGGCTGCGGCGGACCTCGGTGCCCAGCACCCTGCCCTCGGCAGCCGGCGCGTCAACACTCCGGCGGCCCGGACTCGTCCTCCGCGGCCGGCTCCCCGCTTGCCTGCACGGTCGGCCGGCCCGGAGCCGGCTGCTCCCGCGAGCACCGTGCCGCAGAGCGGCGGCGATGTCGGTCGCGCCGGCCCAGCCGCAGCGCGCCGATGGCGAGGTTGCACCGGATGGCCATCGCCCGGGGCGTGTTGCCGGTTCGCAGCCGTGAGGCGCCTTCGGCGAATGGGCACGTCATTCCCAGGCATCGTCGACCGCCGTCCGGAGTACGAATCTGACAGGCTCCCGCAGGACGGCGGTCGCCCCGTCCAGATCTGCCAGGCGTGCCGCGACGGTTGCTTCCGCCAGTCGAGGCGGCAGGGCCGCGCTGAATTTCAGCCCGGCCACCGCGCGAGGGTCCACAGCGGGCAGACAGAGGTGTTCGGCAGCCTCCGCAGCGGCCTTCTTCCACTCCTGAGCCGTGATGTCCTGGCGCAGCCGCACATACGCGTCTGACGGGCGCTGCAGCGGGTCGGTAACCGAGGTGAGCGTCGCGGCGAGGGTGGCGTTGGCTCGACTGCCTGCCCAGGTCCACCAGCGAACGTTGGTGTTCCGTCCACCGCGGGTCACGATGGTGCTGCGAACGTGCACCATCTCGCCGTACCGTTCCCGAGTCCGCGCCAGCGCGGACTCGGCGCGCCGGGTCAGCCTGACCGGAGGCGTCGAGCCGAGCAGGATCTCCCGTGCGGCGCGGGCGAGTTCGAACGATGCGGAACGGGTGAACCCCATGCCACCCCAGCGTGCCCTGCCGCCGTCTTCGACCGGCTCCACGAAGCAGCGCCGCCGTGACCAGTCGATGTAGGTCACCTGCCAACTGCGTCCGGCGAGGAGCAGCCGGCGCGGTCCTACGACCTCATCGGTGAGCAGCGCCGGATCCGTGGTGCCGATCTCCGTGCGGCCGGACAGCACGGTGAACTCGGGGGCCGCGGTGAACACCGCCGTCAGATCCATGAAATGCCGGAAGCCGAAGCGTTTTTCGGCTTCGGGACCGATGAACAGCATGCCTCCGTCCCGGTCCAGGTAACCCTGCTCGACCAGATGGCGCATCACCGGTTCCGCAGCAGGACCGAAGGGACCGATGCCGCCCCACCACTCCTGCCACAGCCGGTCCCCGACCCGGTGTTCCTGAAGGCACAGCGCGAGGATCTGCTGAGCGGCGATGTGCCGGGGCTCGGGAGGCGGCGTGATCGGCTCCACCCAGCCACGCGACCACAGCAGGAGCAGAGCGGCGGCGGACAACAGGTCGTCTTCGTCGATGGCGAGGAAGAGGCAGTTGCGTACGGATCCCGACCGCCGACCTGTGCGTCCGATGCGCTGGAGGAACGAGGCCACGGTGCCCGGCGCGCCGATCTGCAGGACCCGGTCCAGGTCACCCACGTCGATGCCGAGTTCCAGTGTGCTGGTGGAGACGATCACGCAGTCGCGGGCCTCGGCGAACGCCTCCTCGGCTCGGGACCGCTCGTCCACGGAGAGCGACGCGTGGGACAGGAACGTGGTGATGCCCTTCGCGCGCAGACTGGCGCCGAGTTCCTCCACCTCCCTGCGGGACTCGCAGAACACGAGCCGCTTCTCGCCGTGGTGGAGGGCCGCGATCACCCGGGCCGCATTGTCGAGGGAGCCGACGTAATCGAGTTCGACCTCCCCTGGTGGGGGGAGCGCCGCGGAGACGTCACGCAGGTGGGGAGCGACGACTTGGGCCGCGCGTTTTGCGGCCCCTGAACCCTGAAGCCAGCGCAGCAGTTGCTCCGGGTTGCCGACCGTCGCCGAGAGCCCGACACGCTGCACGGGATGCCCCGCCACCCGTTCCAGCCGCTCCAGTACGGCGAGCAGATGCCATCCCCGGTCGTCCCCGGCGAACGCGTGCACCTCGTCGACCACGATCGCCCGCAGGCCCGAGAAGAAGGCGCGGTGGTCGACGTTGGTGCTGACCAGCATGGCTTCGAGGGACTCGGGGGTGGTGAGCAGCACGTCGGGCCGGTTACTGAGGACGCGTTTGCGGTGTGAGTGGGTCACGTCCCCGTGCCACAGCGCGGCGGTGCGCCCCAGCCACGAGGTATACGTCTCCAGGCGTGGCAGGAGGTTGTTGAGCAGAGCCTTGAGGGGGCAGACGTAGAGCAGGGAAGTGCCTGTCCAGCCCTCCAGAGCCATTTTTGAAAGCAACGGAAAGGCAGCCGCCTCTGTCTTTCCGCCGGCCGTGGGCGCCAGCAGCACCGCGTCCGCCCCGTCGAGGAGGGGTGTGATCGATTCCTCCTGGAGAGGCCGAAGAGCAGGCCAGCCGAGCGAGTTGACGATGTGATGGACCAGGCCCGGGTGCAGCCGGTCCAGCGGGTCGGGGTCCTGGTCGTCTCCTGTCACGGAAGCTCCAGTTCCACGTCGTCCGCCCCGGCTGCCGCGGCGTTCCTCTCGACTTCGGTGAGTTCGGAGGTCTTCACCGTCAACGAGTAGTGCGTGCGGGGATCGAAGTCGTCGAACTGGTCGACGCGGTCGAGGACATCACCCACCAGCTTCTTCAGGAACAGCCTGGGGGCCACTCCGACCTTGCCCCCAAGAGTGCCGCCGACGGCACGGGCCAGGTCCGCGACGTAGGCGTTGTCGGCCATCGCCGCGATGCGTTCCGGACTCGCGGACCCATCCGCGTACAGGTCCCGGATGGTCTGCCCGAGAGCGATCAGCGACGATTCTGTGAAGCCCGGAAGCCTCAGCTGCACGGCGCGTGGATTGTCGAAGCGCGGTTCGGTGGTGAAGTCGGTCGCCAGTCGCTGAGCCAGGGGTGCCAGTCGCTGCACGCCCTGCTGGCCGTCGTAGAACGCGGGTGTGCCCGTGATGATGAGATAGAGGCCGGGAAAACGCCCGGAGTGCACCTCGTCGATGAGCTGCCGCAGCGCGTTGAGCGCTTTGTCGCGGGCGTCCGAACGGACCCGTTGAAGGGTTTCCACCTCGTCGAGCACCAGGAACAGACCCGCGTGTCCGCTGTCCCGCAACACCGTGAGCAGTCCCTGGACGAAGCCCAGCGCGCCGAAGTGGTCGAGATCCCCCCGAACCCCGGCGGCTCTGCGCGCGGCGGCGGCCACGTGGGGCTGTCCGCCGAGCCAGGCCATGACAGCCGCCGCGGTGGTCTCGTCACCGGAGGTGAGCGCGACGCGGTACCCACGGAGTGCGGCGGCGAAGGACGGGGCATGCCGGGACACCTCGGCGAGGCGCGCGGCCATGAGCCTCTCGACCGACTCGGCGAGGCCCTCGTCGGTGGCCCCGTCGGCAAGGGCGTCCTCTTCCAGGGCGTAGAACCACGCGTCGACGACAGGGCGGAGCGCGCTCGGTGGGAACCCGGGTGTGGCCAGCCGTTCCGTAAGCCTCCGGTAGACGGTTTCCAGCCGGTGCAACGGCGTCTCGGTCTCCGAGATCTGGATCTCGGCCACGGCGAAATTCCGGCGCTTGGCCCGCTCGCCGAGCCACCGTGTGAAGAAGGTCTTGCCGGAGCCGTACTCACCGCGGACCGCCTTGAACACCGACGCACCCGACGCCACCGCCGAAAGCTCCGCGTCCAGTGCGGTCTCGAAGCGGTCCAGGCCGGTCGCCAGCAGGTCAAGACCGCTCTCGGGTACGGCCCCTCGCCGCAGCGCGTCGATCACATCACGTCGACGCGTCGCACTGACGGGGGAGGTCCGGGGCGGCTGATCTGTACTCACCTCGTCAGTCTTCCATCCCGTGGAGGACGGTGCGGCGGGGCCGGGAGCAGGCATCCGGCGGCCGGGGACGGCGGCACCGGCCCCACCGTGACATCACGGGTGTCCGAATACGTTCGTGATGGCTGAATAGCAATGAGGCGCAGGTGGCTCGGTTCCCGCATTCCTTGACGGCGCTCAGAATGGCTTGATGCAATACGGTATCCACCATTGGGGTTCAAAGCGGGGGAGACCGCAGCGTGTCGCTGGACAGTCCGAAGCTCAGAGATCTGCTCAAGCAGGTCGAGTCAGGGGCCTTGCAACTACCCGATTTCCAGCGTGAGTGGAAATGGAACGACGAGCACATCCGGGCGCTGATCGCGACGGTCACGCTCAACTACCCGCTCGGCGTCGTCATGTCGCTCCAGACCGGCGGCAACACGCCCTTCAGGCCCCGGCCGCTGAGCGGTGCGCAGGTCTCCGAGGACAGGGTGCCCGACCTCCTTCTCCTCGACGGCCAGCAGCGCATGACCTCGCTGTACCAGGCTCTGCGGCGCGACCAGCCGGTGGACACGGTGGACACCCGCAACAAGGACCTGAAGCGCTGGTACTACATCGACATCGCCAAGGCGATCGGCTCGCCCTCGGACCGGGACGACGCGATCGTGTCGGTACCCGAGGACCGGACCCTCAGGACGGACTTCGCGCGGCGGGTCGTCCTCGATCTGAGTACGACACAGCTTGAGTGCGCCGCAGGTTATTTCCCGCTGAATCTTGTGTTCGACACCCAGCGCATGAATGCCTGGCACCGGGAATTCGTGAAACTGGACGAAGCGAACTGGGATGTCTGGTCGCGGTTCGAGGAGCACGTACTCAACCACGTTCAGTCGTTCGACGTGCCCATGATCAACCTGCCCGCCTCCACCGAAATGGACGCGGTGTGCGCGGTCTTCGAGCGGGTGAACGCGGGTGGCGTCCCGCTGAACGTCTTCGAGCTGCTCACCGCCACCTACGCGGGCGACCGGACCCATGTGGCGGAGTTCGGGGAGTACTACCGGCTTCCCGACGCGTGGCTGCAGATCAAGTCGGACCTGACCGCCGCCCATCCCGTGTTCGGCAGGATGGAGGCCGGAGTCGAGGACGGGCTGAGCAGCAGCGACTTCCTTCAGGCGATCGCCCTCGTCCGCACGTGGGAGCACAAGCAGGACGGTCTTCGCAACTCGCTCTCCTGCAAGCGCCGCGATCTGCTGGAGCTTCCGCTGGTCGACTTCAGGCGGCTGGCCCCGCGGCTGGCGGAGGCATTCGCCTGGGTCGGGGCGTTCCTGGAGCGGCAGTGCATCGTCAACGCGGCCGACCTCCCGTACCGCACGCAGCTCGTGCCGCTGGCCGCCGTACGCGCTGTCATGGGCGACGAGACGGACACCGCGGACGGAGAGGAGCGCATCGCCCAGTGGTACTGGAACGGCGTGCTCGGCGAGATGTACGGCGGGTCGATCGAGAGCCGTTTCCCCCGTGACGTGGAGCAACTCGTCGCGTGGATCCGTGGGCAGGGCGGAGAGCCGGACACGGTGGCCGAAGCCGTGTTCGTCTCCGACAGGCTCGACACCCTGAGCACTCGCAACAGTGCCGCCTACAAGGGAATCTACGCCCTGCTCGTCAAGCAGGGCGCTGTGGACTGGTACTACACCGAGGCGCCGCTGAGTCCGGGCCAACTGGCCGCGCACGGCGTCGACGTACGGCTGATCTTCCCCAAGTCCTGGGTGGCCAAGTCGCACCCCGGCTACGCGTCGCGCGTCAACTCGATCGTCAACAAGACCCCGCTGTCGTACCGTGCGAGCCGGAGCATGACCGGTCCGCCCGGGGCCTACCTCAAGTCGCTGATGCTGGAATCGGGCATGCGCCCCGAGTGGTTCGACGATGTCGTCGCGACGCACCTCATCGATCCGGCCACGCTGCACGAGGGGGACTTCGAGCGCTTCTACACGGACCGTTCCAAGCAGCTCCTCGACCTGGTGCGGTCCGCTATGCGCAAGCACACCGTGCACCGCGGCTTCGCCGAGAAGCTGGGCGGGTGAGCGCCGGCATGCCCTCGCACGACAACCTGATGGCACTCAAGGACACGAAGATCCCGGTACGGGACCTGTTGGCGCTCTTCGGTGCGCGCCGACGCGACGACCAGTCCGTCCTGGCCATTTCGCAGGCACTGAAAGACGTGGGCCTGTCCACCGTTCCGTCCTTCGCCACCTGCGGCCACGGAAGCTCCGTCCACGTCGTCGCCCTGGAGACGGTCGCGGCGGTGGACGAGGGAGGCGACGAGGAGCCGGAGGAGGAGTCGGCGCCGGGTCTGCTTCCGCAGCATCCCCTGCGGATCGGGGACATCGCGGCGGCCCGGGCCGGGATCGAGTCCCTCCCGCCGACCGCGCAGCTCTCTGAGGCCACGCACCTGATGCGCACCAAGGACTACTCCCAGCTGCCCGTCATCGACGGAACGACCACGCTGTGCGGTGCCGTCACCTGGGGTTCGGTCGCCAGGATGTACGAGAAGGCGGGCGTCGCCCGGGTCCTCGCGAACGCGCTCGTGGACGACGTTCCGGTGGCCGAGGAGCACCAGAACTTCTTCGCCGTACTGCCTCTCGTCAGCGAGAAGGGATACGTCCTTGTCCGGCGTAACGACGGCCGGTTCAGCGGGATCGTGACCTCCGCGGACATCACGGAACGCTTCGACGCGACGGCGAGGCCGTTCTTCATCGTCGGGGAGATCGAGTTCCTGCTGCGCAAGTGCCTGGGTGCCGCGATCGATCCCGAGGCCATCAAGGCCGTACAGCCGAAGAAGGCGGAGCGGCAGACCGGCAAGATCTCGGACCTGATGTTCGGTGACTATGTGACGCTGCTCGACGGCCAGCAGACCAAGGACGCGTTGCGCGCCAAGGCGGATCAGAACTGGCAGGCACTCGGCTGGACCATGGTGAACCGCGTCCAGTTCGTGTACCAGCTCGACCAGGTCCGCAAGATCCGCAACAAGATCGCCCACTTCGCCCCCGAGCCGCTGGAACAGCGATTCCTCGACGAGCTGGGGCAGTTCGTACGGATCATGCGGCAGCTCGTCTGACAGCGCGCACAGAAGTGATATCTGGTACCGGCCGGTGCTTCCCGGGCCGGTACCAGGTCACGACTGTGAGTCCAGCTCGAACTGCCCCTTCAGCAGGCCGACGTTCAGCCGCAGGGTGCGGCCGTCCGGCAGGGTCTCCAGGACCTGGGCGCTGTCGTAGTTGAGCAGTTGCCGCAGTACGGCGCAGAAACCCTCCGCGCTGCGACCGGCCGGAAGCCCGACGCGCTGCGCCAACGCCGTCATCGGAAGCGTGCCCCCGATGTCCAGCAGAACCCGGACCGCCTCCTCCATCCGCGGCAGCTCGCGCTTGCGGGCCAGTACCTCCACCTGGGCCTGGTAGATCTCGGAGCCGAGCAGGGCGGTCATCAGGGCCTCGTTCGGTGAGGCGCTCTCGTCCGGTGTGACGGCCGTGACGGACAGCGGCGAGTCCTCCTCCTCGACGGGGACGAGCACCATCTCGAAGAGCGAGTCCCGGCCCGCCACGATCTCGACCGCCTTCTCGGCGGCCTTCCCGGTCGGGCGCGGTGCCGCCGGTGCGGACCGGGTCCCCGCCGGCCGTGACGTGGTCGAAGGCGCGGTCGTCAGGGCCGTCGTCCGCGTGGTCTCGGCCGAGGGTGCGTCGAGGCGCCACCAGGAGGGCCGTTGGTCACCGAGTTCGCGCCAGCCCTTGGGCGGCTGCGCGCCGAAGGGAAGGAACGCCAGTACGGGGATGGCCACTTCGGCGAGGGAGGCCCCGCCGTGGTAGCCCGCCTTCTGTGACGTGTAGCGCGAGTCCGCGTCCCAGAGCGCGACGACCTCGCCACCGGACGCGCGCCCGGCCGCTTCACCGGCGTCGGCCACGACGACCCGGCGCCCGGACAGCAGCACCTCCGGCTCGGCGAGAGGCCCGCCGGGCTCCCGGTGCCGGGCCGACAACGGGGCGCCCGAAGTGACCCGCGACCCGTGCCGGTCGACGACGTGCCCGTGGTCACTGGTCAGGATCACCGCCCGGCCCTGGAGCGCGGCGTACCGCAGCAGCTCCCGCAGTTGCCCTATGTCGCGGAGCCGCCAGGTGGCGTCGCCCAGTTTCTGTTCCTTGGCCAGCCGGTCGTCGATCGTGTTGAGGACCACGGCGACCTGCGTACCGTCGTCCATGAGCGCGGCGAGCAGTTCGGGACCGAAGGAGTCTCCGGCGGCGTCGGCACGCAGGTCGTCCTTGTGGAAGACCGCGGCCTGGGAGTCGCCCCAGAACCGGTGGGCGGGAAACGTCCGCTTCTCGTCGGCCTGGGTGCCCGAGGTCAGCGTGGCGGCGAAGAGCGAGGTCCGGGAGACCGACGTGAGGGTGGGCAGCGCGGCGGCCATCGCCCGGCGCCGTGCCGGGTCCTTGGCGTCGGCCAGCGGGTCGTACTCGACCCAGTGCTCGCGCAGTTCCTCGGCCAGCTCGGAGGCGATCGCCGCGCTCATCCCGTCGAGGACGAGCAACAGCACCCGGCGGTCCCCGGACTTCGTCACGGGGGCGACGACGCGCGGGAGGAACGTCTCCACCGTCAGCATGGTCCCGGGCGTGCCGCCGTCCGCGGTCCAGACGGCGAGCGCCTGCGCGAAGTGCCGGTCGATCTCCCGACGGCGAGCGCGCACGGAGGCACACAAGATGTCGTACGAGGACCGCAGCGTCGGCTCGCTCTCACCACCGGCCTCGATGTGTTCGAGGGCCAGATCGACCCAGCCCGTCTCCGAGACGTGACGGCCGATCGAGGCCGCGAGGTTCTCCGACGAGGCCGGCGGATCGCCCGCCAGCCACCGCGTCAGCCGCTCTGCCATACGGGCGCGTGCGATACGCGTACGGGGGTCGGTGTCCGCCGAGAGACTGTGGTCGTCGAGTGCGCTGACGGCCTGGGAGATCGACAGCGGGTCGCCACCGCGCAGTGCCTGTCCGACCGCACCGAAACGGGCCTCAAGTCCGGCCGCCAGTACGGGACTCGACTGCGCGGCCCGCTCGGCCCCGAACTGCCGTACCAGCGACTCCGCCCGGTCCAGGGCGGCCCCGCTCATCCTCCGGGCAGCTGCCGCCGACTCGTCGAACTCCGACCGGCCGGTCAGCAGCAGCGCGGAGACGAACTCCTCGCAGGCCCGGCCGAAGGAAGCCGTGAGCCGGTCCAGGGCCTCACCGTGCGCCAGCGGCTCCTCGCCGAACCAGCGCTCCGCACGTCCTCGCGCGCGGTAGTCCTCGGCGTCCACGGTGGCACCGCCCGCTGCCGCCTGGGCGCGACCAGCCGTACGCCGGTGACCTCGCCGCCCACCCGCCGTGTCCGGAACCTCGGTGTCCCGCCAGAGCGCCGCGCACACCAGCCCGAAAGCGACCGCGTCCGGCCCGTGCTCGGCGCCGATCAGCGCGAGCAGGGCCCGCCCGGTCAGCCCCACCTGGTCGTCCTCCCCGAGGAACCGGGCCAGCCCGGCCCGCTCCGGCGCCCGCAGCGCGAGGAAGCGGTCCGGGCCACCCGGCTGCAACGTCCAGCGCAGCAGAGCGTGTACGTCGAGTCCGTCGGCCCCCGTCGGCCCGCCCGGGACGCGATCGGGGTCGTAGCGCCCGATGCCGAGCCGGCGCATCGCCAGTGCCGCCAGTGCCTCGCGCCGCGACAGAGTGCCACCCGCGAGCCGTGGCCAGCCGCCCGGAGGGGTGGCGTCGAGGAGAGCCTCGGCGGCCCAGTTCTCCTCGGACAGCCAGTGGTCGGTGGCGTCGGCGCCGAACGCCTCGCGGACCACGTCCCAGATGTTGACGGCGCTGACCCGCTGCTTGTGCACCTTGGACAGCAGATCGGGGCCGAGTTCGGCCTCCTCACGGTCGGTGAGGACGACCAGGACGTCGGGGCCGGTGACCAGGGTATGGGAGCCAGGGGCGTCGGCCGCCTGGTGGGCCAGCACCAGCTCGTACACGGCGAGCGGTGAGGGCCCCGACGCGATCCGTGCCCGCCGTCCCTCACCCCACGGAAGTTCGGCAGGGCCGTCCCAGACAGGTGCCGCCCGCAGCAGGACCGAGCGGCGCTTGCCGGGGGCGAGGCCGGGCTGGGAGGTGAGGTACTGGGTGATGGTGGCCGAGTTGAGCCGCACCGCGCTCGTGCTGGTCGCCGTACTCACGCGCCTGCCCGCCTTGTCTCCATGGCGTTCACCGCCGCACCTGCCTCTTGTCCCGTTCCCACATCCATGGCCGCGCCACAGTAACCGCCGTCGTCACTCCACGACCCGCCAGCTGAACTCGATGGTGACGTCGGGCTCCGCCGCCGCCAGTGCGGCCAGTTCGGCCAGCAGCTCGGCCGGTGCCTGGGTGGCCGTGGTACGTCCCCCGCCCGACCGCCGGGCGGCACGGCCGCCGGTCCCGGTTCCCGTCCCGGCGGCCGGAAGAGGCGGCTGTGTCGTGGGCACCGGCGGGTGACTGCTCGCGGTGGTGAGGTCCACGCCGCCGGGCGAGGTGAGCGGTCCCGGAGCGGGCGTGGACGGACCGGTCGCGGGCCGGGTGGGCGCGTTGGCGGCCTGGTTGCGCTTGAGCGCCGCGACCCCCGCCACCCGCGCCTTCTCCAGGGCGTCCTTCAGGTTGACGGTGCGCTGGTCGGCGTTGGCGGCGCTGCGCAACTGCGCGAGTACGGCCTCACCCTCTGGGCCGACGTTCGCCGCCAGCTCGAACGTGTCCCAGCTGGCGCCCGCGAGCGCCGCCGCGACGGCCTCGGCCTGCTTGACGGAGGCGCCGTAGCGGCTGGCCGAGGCAGCGCCGAGATCGAACGCGGCGAAGGCGGTGATGATCTGCTTGGCCGCGGCGATACCGCCCGCCACGCCTTGGTCGAAACCGGCCAGCTCGTCGAGCAGGTCCCGCGACCGGCGGGCGAGGGCGAGCCGGCCGGACTCGTCGCCGCCGTCGAGCGAGAGGAACACCGAGTGCCTCTCCAACTGCCGCAGCAGATCGTCCGCGTGCGGCCGGAAATGCCGCGCCTTGGCGAGAATCTGCCGCGCGAACTGGCTGACCAGCCGCCCCCGGCGCAGCGTCGGCGGCTTCGCCTCCGATCCCTCCACCCCGAAGACGTCCCAGTACCGCCGCCCCGCTTCCTCCCAGACCTCCTCCTCGGGCAGAGGCTGGGACCGCAGCCCGTCCTGCGGCCTGATCGCCGAAAGCTCGGGCGCCGGGTCCAGAACGGCACCCGCACGCACCCACACCCGGTCGTCCATCTCCGCGTACGACGCGATGACCAGGTTCGCGAGGAACGGCTCAAGACCCATCCGCTCGGGCCGGTCGATCCACTCGGTGAGCTTGGCGACGCCGAGGTCACCCGGTCCGCCGTCCGTCCGTGCCATCAGCGCGAAGTGGTCGGCCCACCGGTTCGACAGCCGGAAGTACGCCTCCTTCTGCTGTCCCAGCCCGAGCGGTACGGCGATCCGCTCCATCAGTGCCTTCTCCTTGCCCGAGTTCTCCACCTGCCGGTCGGAGGCCTCGGCAGCAGCCCGGACGAGCCCGAACACGACTCGCGCCTCACTCGCCCTGACGGGGGTGTTGCTGCCCTGCGGGTCGAAGTCCGGGTGGGCGGGGAACTGGTGGGCGAGCAGCTTCGCGACGATGTGCCGGGCCCCGGCCCGCATCGACTGCCCGATGGAGATCCGCAGGTCGGCAACCTCGGGCAGTGCCTCAAGATGGTCGTTGAAGGAGACGTCGACGTCGGAGGCCTTCTTGTCGGCCAGCCCGTACGCCTCCTTGAACGCGTCCTTCACGGTCTGCGCCAGCGACTCCCGCTGCCCTTCGAGCAGGGCCTTGGCCCGCGCCCGGTTGTCGGCGTTGAGGTGCATCGCGTACTGGGTGTCGAAACGCCGCTGGTCGGCGAGTGCGTAGTCGATGACGACGAGCCGCTGGAAGTCCTTGTAGCGGGCGGCGGACAGCCGGGCGGGAATCCACGCCACGGTCTGCGGATGCGTACCGGGCCGCTCCCGCAGCCCCTGCATCCGGTTGGCGTCGTCGACCGCCCCCCACTCGCCCTCCGCGTACGGCAGACCCATGATGATCC
Source organism: Streptomyces sp. GQFP (assembly GCF_021545335.1). Taxonomy (GTDB): domain Bacteria; phylum Actinomycetota; class Actinomycetes; order Streptomycetales; family Streptomycetaceae; genus Streptomyces. The sequence goes on from NZ_CP089312.1 coordinate 8,067,798, forward strand.
GCCACATGCCCTCCTGGCTCGGCTGGAACTCGTGGTCGGCCAGGTCGTCCGGATCGGCGACGGTGCCGAAGACCACCTCCGCCGTGCGGTTCGAGCCGCGCCATACGAGGTTCAGCTCGTCGGCGATCAGCCGGTCCTGGAGGTCGAGGCCCAGCTCCTCGGCGAGCAGCCGCTTGGCCAGGGTGCGCCGGTTGCCCCGGCTGTTGTTCACGTTGGCGTTGGCGATGACGGAGTCCACGTCCACGCCGGCGAGTTCGAGCCGCACGCCCGGGTTGGTGTCGGTGCCGGTCGCCTTGATCTCGGCGAACTGTGCCGCCCACTCCTTGACCTTCGTCTTGATCATGCCCACGTCGGCACCGGGGATCGGGGAGACGACCGAGCCGTGGTTGAGCGCGCCGAGCCGCCGGATGGTGAGGTCCCGCAGCGCGGGCACGCTGGGCGCGAGCGCGGACAGCAGCAGCGTGCACATCAGCCGGTTGTCCCCGACGAAGCTCTTGCACCGGCCGAGCAGCGCCGGGTCCGTGATCGAGTCCCGGCGGTGCGTGTACTGCTCGATGTCCTCCTCGGTGACCTCGTACGTGCCGAGCAGATACGGCCGCATCTTGGTCCGGTACAGCTTGTCCGCGGTCTGGAACTCGACCTTCAGACTGTCCACGAACGGCTTGTCGCCGCCGTCCGCGATCACCGGATACAGATCACCGAGCGGGATCAGCTGATCGAGGGTGGCGTCGTCGCGGTGCGTGGCGAGCAACTGCCCCATGAGCTTGAGACCGGTACGGGACCGCTGGAGCGCGGACGAGATGTGGACGAGCGTGTCCATGAAGGCAGGCGAGAAGGGGTACGTCAGCCGGAACGACGCCTCGTCCGCGCCGGTGGTCCCTTCGTCCGACCCGAGGAGTACGTCCCACACCTGCGGCCCGACGCGCTTGATCTTGGTGAACGCGGCGTCGAGCTTGGCCCCGGCCTCCGCGTTCTTGGGCTTCAGCAGGCGAGCGTGCGCGATCTGCGGAAGGTTTCGGTCCTCCAGGGTGATCTTGTCGAATCGCCCGGAGGCGAGATTGAGACTGTCCTGGATGGCGGTCTCGGCGGCCCCGGAGGTCTCCTCCCCGACCAGCTCACGCAGATCGCGCTGACGGGCGATGAACGACACGATCGGAATGGCCCGGCGAGAGTCGGCGCCCTCCACGAAGTTCGTGATCTTGTCCGCTTCGCGGGACACGAACCGCTGGTCGTGGATGCGGTTGGCGAGCCAGAGGATCAGCTCGTCCATGAACAGGATCAGACCGTCGTACCCGAGCGACTTCGCGTGCTCCGCGATCACCGCGAGCCCGGCGTCCAGCGAGATGAACCCCTGCTCGTCCTCGGCGGCGTTCTTCGCGAACCCCGGGAACCAGGTCGAACTGGCGTCGTGTACGAGCTTGGCGCGCAGCTCGGCGGGGGTGCTCGGGTTGACGAGATCGAGGTTGACCTCGCCGCCGTCGAGTTCCTCGGCGGCGAGCGCGGTGTCGAGCAGTTCGGGGGTCCAGGCGAAGGACTCGCCCCACTCGTCCTCGTCGTCACCGGCGGTGCCGGACACGTCAGCGTCCCCGTCGGCGCCGGCGAGCCCCTCGATGAACTTGTCGTCGCCCATCCGGATCCGGTGCGAGCGGATGTCCTCGAAGAGGGCGTCGGTTCGGTAGACCTGCGGGGTGGGGATGTCCTTGTCGCCGTGCAGCGCCTTGACGTGACTGACGTATCCGCCGAGTACGCGCTGCTCCAGCGACTTCGCGCCGAGCATGTGGTACGGCACCAGCAGGAAGTTCTTCTGCTCGGTGTTCAGCCACTCGTGCTTGCCGAGTATCGGGTCGAAGTCCCGGCGGGAGAGGGCGGCGGGGTCGCGGCGCAGGATGGCGTGCAGGACGGCCATGAAGTGGGACTTACCTGAACCGAACGATCCGTGGAGATACGCGGCTTTCGACGTGTTCCCGTCGAGCGCGGCCCTGATCAGCCCGAGCGCCTCGTCGAAGTTGTCCAGGAGCCGCTCGGTGACGACGTAGTCCCGCAGCGCGTTCGCCGCGCCCTCCTCGGTGACCGCCTCGGCGAGCTTCAGGACGAAGTCGGAGGTGGAGATCGACGTCTTGATGTCGATGACGTCACGGAGGAGGGGGGTGGTGGCGGCTGTCGGGGCCATGTTTGTCTCGCGTCTCCTGGGGCCGGTGGAAGGTTGTGGCACATCTTGGGCGTCCTGGTGTGGGCGCCTTCGGGTTGGGTCTGGGGCTGGGGTTGCTGTTCGGGTCCCAGGTCCAAAGGGCCGTATCAGATCGTAACCGGCAGGTATGACAGTGCGGAGGCGCGTGGGGAGGGGAGGGGCGGTTTGTGGGGCGGCTGGGTGGCGAAGGGGGGGCTGGGGCGCCTGGCCCTTCGCCGGGGCCGTTCTTCCTGCGGCCCTGTGACCGACCGTGGTCGGCGGTCACGGGGGAGAGGTCAGCTGAGCTGGGTGACGAAGGTCTGCCAGGCGTTGCGGCTGAACCCTATGGCGGGGCCGGTGGGGCGCTTGCTGTCACGGATGGGGATGAGGTGGGGAATGTTGTCGGCGATCTGGACGCAATCACCCTGCCCGCCGCTGTAGCTGCTGATTCGCCATGCCGCTATGGCGAGGTCCGACGGGGCAACGCGGGCATGCTTCATGGTCTGTACTCCTTGGCGGCGTGTTGGATCAGCCTGAGCGATTCCGTGGGCGGCAACGCCGACATGCGCGCGTCATCGAACAGTGCCCGATAGTGGGCGACTTCGGGTTCTCGTTCGATCCAGATGTTGCCGGTTGGCGTCTCGGTGAGTACGAGATCCAGCGATGCCACCTGCGGAAAGCGCATCAGCAGGTACGGGCCGAACATACCCGAGTACGCACCTCGCGAGAACGGCAGCACCTGAATGGTGAGGTTGGGCAGATCGGCAAGGGCGGCGAGCTGCTCCAGCTGCCCACGCATCACCTCGGGACCCCCGACTTGCTGCCGCAGAACCCCCTCGGAGAGGACGGCCCAGAACTCCATCGGGGATTCGCCTGTCAGCCGTTCCTGCCGGGCGAGCCGCACCTGCACGAACTGGTCGATCTCGTCTGGGCTCTGCCAGGAACGCGAAGCGACGGTCACCGCGCGACCGTACTCGGGCGTCTGGAGAAGCCCTGGAACCAGCTGCACCTGGTAAGTCCGCACGCTGTCGCAGATCGCCTCCAGCTCGATCTGGTCGCGGTAGGCATCGCCGAGGACGGAGTCGTACTGGTGCCACCAGCCCTCGCGCCGCCGCCGGTTGGCCTTGCGGGCCAGCGCTTCGAGGCGCTTGCGGGCGTCATCGTCGTCGACTCGATAGGCGCCCATGAGCGCGTTCAAGTCCGGTGTGCGAACCGGGACATGGCCGTTCTCGATGCGGCTGATCTTGCCCTTGGTGCAGTCGAGGACCTCGGCGGCATCTTGCGTGGTGAGGCTTGCCGCCTCACGGAAACGGCGTAGCTCGTCGCCGAGTTGGCGTCCAAGGACAGTGGATGGCTTCACGTTTGGCATACGCACTCCCTATCAGGGCCGAGGGCCCGTGATGGCGAGGTTACTCGAAAGGGTGAATCAAGCCTGAGAAATCCCTTCAACGTTGCATGGGTCTCTTGTCTCGCGGCATTCTGCTGAACGGAGCAAGGGCAACCCCTCAGACCAGTGAGGGAGTTGGCCGCGAGGAACCGACCCGCCTCAGGGGGCGTCATGGCAGACCGCGACAGCTCGAACGACGTGCACTTCCGGATCTCCCGACACCCTCGGGGCGTGGGCTGGTCGCGGTCGATACTCCGGGGTGCGCTCGCGGGTTGGGGCATGGAGCAGGGCGTCACGGAGGCGGCGGAACTCGTGCTGTCCGAGTTGGTGACCAACGCGCTGCGGGTTCCGGTGCCGAGGGATCGGCAGGTTTGCGTGGGTTTCGTCTACGACGTGGAGGTGGGACTACTGCGCCTGGAGGTGAGCGACGCGGGGGCGGGGTGCCCGGAGTTGGGGTCGCCGGGGGAGGACGAGACGTGCGGGCGGGGTCTGGTGTTGGTGGACGCGTTGGCCGATCGGTGGGGTGTGCGCGAACGGGATGGCGGGATCGGGAAGACGGTGTGGGCGCAGTTCAAGGTGCCGCAGGCGGCGATCCTGCCGGTGGGTGGCGCGGTGTCCGCTGGGTGAGGGCGTGGACGGGGCTCCGAAGTTGCCTGGTGGCGCGGGGAATTGGTGGATCTGGGCCAGAGAGAACTTCTGGGAGGGCTGGTTGCGAACGGTGGGGCTGGCCCGGATCCACCGGTCTCACTTGTGGCGGGCAGCGGCGACCGCGCCACCGCCCCGAGTGAACTGCTCAACGTCGGCCATCTCATGCGAACGCCCTGCCGAGGCTCGGCGGTTGATGCGCAGGGCCTCGACAGGGCGTGGGCAGACGTCAGTTCTTCGCGGCAGCGCCACCACTTCTGCCGCGCTTGGCCGGCGCGGGGCGCCAGGCGCGCAGATCATCGTCGGTGAGACCGTGCTGGCCCTGGTACACGGAGCGGTGCCCGGCGAAGAAGGCGGCAGGGGAGCCGCTGTACATCGCGTCGAACTCGTTGTGCCACTGATCGAGCCAGGGCTGGAGTTCGAGCAGGCCGGCGAGGAGTGGGGTGATCTCCTCCTTGGTCAGCTCGTGCACGGTGAAGTACGTGGCGAGCGCTTGCGCCTGCTCCCGGTGGTCCCAGCCGGCCCACCCGAACAGCTCGGGGGTACCGGAGAAAGGCCCGGTGGCGTAAGAGATGAACCGCTCTTTCGGTACGTCGAGCTTGCCGCGGGCTCGCCAGTAGGAGGGCTTGAGGAAGTCGGCGGAGACGTACTTCTGCGGTACGCGAATGGAGTCCCGGATCGTCCGCTTCTTCTCCTCGGTCTCGGCGGCGTCCTCGTTGCGCTGAAGCTCCCAGACGCGCTCCCAGTCCTGACGCTTCTTCAGGGCTGCAGGCTTATAGCGGAGGGCCGCGAGGAAGGGGACGTGCTCGTCGGCGAGTAGTGCCGACACGACGGTTGTCAGCTCGGTGTGGGGCGAGTACAACTCAGCGACGGAGACGAAGTCCTCGTCACGGGAGAGGGAGTCGGTTAGCTGGTACCGAGTGCGGATCGTGGGCTGCCCGTCCTCGTTGAACCAGTGCTCACGCTTCTCGATCCGGTCCAGCAGCCAGGACTGCAGGGCCTTCTTCTCAAGGGCATCCCACCCGTCGGTTGCCCAACGTCGCTTGTACTCGGGCCGCTCGATCATGCCGATGGCGCGGCTGGACTCGATGGCATCGATGCGCTTTTGCACGACGTCCTTGTAGGCGTTGGACCAGTGGGCGGGCAGCTCCGTGATGGGCGTGGAGCCATGCCGCTTGAACCACTCCTCGGACGCCTCCCCCTTCTGCACCCGCCGAGCGAGCACAATCTCGAAGGCTCGCTCACCAAGGGCGAGTTCGGGAACCTCGGATTCGGGAGCGCGCAAGTCTTCGGCGCGCAAGTTATAGAGGGAGTACACCTGCCAGTCGAGTTCCTCCTGGAGGGCGATCATTTTGGCTCGGGCGGAGAGCCAGCTGGTTCGGGCTTCTCGAAGCGCGGCGGCGACAGGAGTAGTGAGGGCAGAAGGGCTTGCCGCTGAAATTCTCCGAGCCAGGTTATCCAGCTCTGCGGCCAATTCGGTTGGGTAGGCGGGTGGTAGTGGGAACTGTTCAAGCTTTGTTCCCGTGAATTCGTAACGATCGGACCAGGGATGAACGCTGACGCGTGCACCGTCGTCCCCCATAGGGTCGCCACCCTTGGGATAGCTCACCATCTTGAGCCAAAAGCATGCTGTGGAGCTGTTGAGCACCCCAAGCAGCCGGAGATGCTCGTTCTCGTTGGCTCCTTCACGCAGCTTAATTACTGGCGCAGAACGGTTGAACACTTTCCCGTCGCGGTCCAGTAGAAAATGGTTGTGAGTGGCTACGAATGCAAAAGAGATTGACCATTTGTGTGCAGTCAGGTCCTTAGGGATCTGATGCCACTCCCACCATGGGCGACCATCGCTGTAGTATGTGCCTCCGGAGAATGTGGCGCGACTTCCTAGATCCGCTCGGTTGGGCCAAATCCATCGACCCAGGTGTGGAAATGATGTGGGTTGGGCGAGGTTTTTCTTCTCATCATAGGGGTGGAATGCGAAATCACCATCGGTGAAGCCGAAGTCGCGTACTTCATCTCCGATTGTGAGGCGCTTGACGTAGTCTTTTTCTGCATCGAATCGTTGGAAGACGCGTGATGGGGCGGTCATGGCATCGTCGGAGCCCATGACCCCATAGAATCCGATTCGGAGGACATTGACTTTGAGGTTTCCCTGTCTATTCTTGTCCAGGGTATGGATCATTTCCAGTCCGCCGTCAGCAAGGACCCATGGCTGTTTGCCGAAGTACTGTTTCCGCTCAAGGTCATCTACGGAAACCCACTGACTGGCAGACCCTGGTTCATCAATCTGTTCTTTAATGGCCTGCCAAACTCGACCATTCTCTGCACGCCGAGGAGCAGATGGCTCCCCTTGCACGCTACGAACAGTCCGAATGGTCTCCCCCCGGGCCGCCCCTGCCCGCCGCCGCCCCACCAAAATCACAGTCGGCGTCCCATGCCCAGGAATGTAAGCACCCGAGGTGTCAATAACCTCAGTCAACTCCACCTTGTGCGCGAAGTACTCCTCGATCAGCTTTGTCCCGAACTCCCGCTTCATGAAGGAGTTCGCGGTGATCTGCCCGACCATCCCGTACCCTCGCCCATCAGGCTCCCCAACCTTCGCAAGCTGGAAAAACCGCTCGGCGAAAGGAACCGACAATGCATACTTGCCGGCACAGGACTTGTAAAGCTCCCGGTAAAGCGAATTGAGCTTCTTGTCCTTGACTGTGATGTAAGGCGGATTCCCCACCACCACGTCATATCGCCCGACCTCAAGAATCCCCTTGAACTCAGCCTCGTGCACATCCTCAGTAGCGTAAGAAAACTCCGCCAGTTCGTCCTTCTGCTCCGCGCTGAACTCCAGCTCTCCCTGCCCCTCGGTGCCGCGTACGCCGAATTCCAGCTGACGAGCCTTGATCAGTGAGTCGCCCACTGCCAGGTGCAGAGGCCAGTCGTACCGCCCCGCCTCCGCCAGTGTCCGCACGTTCGCCGCCGCCATCGCGGCCATCAGCAACCGGAACCGGGCGATGGCCACCGCGAACGGATTCAGGTCGACCCCGTGCACGGAGTCGAGCGAGGCCCGCACCAGTTCGTGCGGGTCCTTGCCCGGTACCTTCTCCGTCCACAGGTCCACCATCCGCTGGAACGCGCCCAGCACGAAGTGACCGGACCCGCACGTGGGGTCGATCATCTTCAACTCGCCGAAACGGGAGCCCAGTTCACGCACCACCGGATTCATCGTTCGGTCGAGGATGAACTTCTCCACGAACCTGGGCGTCTGAAGTAGCGCATAAGTCTTCCGGGCCGCCTCCGACAGATCCTGGTACAGGTCACCCAGGAACCGCGTGTCCCAACCCTCTTTGCGGTCAGGACTCAGAGGGTCGGTGAAGTCGTGGATCAGTCCCTCCTCGCCACGCTCTCTCCAGAACTCCACCAGCGCCCGAGCCCCGTCGTGCGACAACGGAATCTGGTACAGCGGGTTATGGCGGTCGTCGAAGAGCAGTTTGCCCGCCTGCCCCGCGCCCAGCTCGGCGAACGCCCGCTCCAGCCACCCCCGGTAGGTCGGGTCGGCGCCCTCGGAGTCATCGGCCACGTACTGGGCGTACCGCGCCTCCGCCAGGTCCTGGCGCTCCTGTTCCGGACCCGCGAGATACGGCTCGGGAATCAGCCGATTGTCCTCGCAGAACCGTACGAACACCGTGCCGAGCACCCACGCCACGGCAACCTGGGTGACCCGCTCCTTGAGCCACTCGTTCCACGTGGCCGCCGTACGCTCCAGCTCCCGCGCCCGGTCGTACTCCGCCCGCAGCCGGGCGCCCACCTCCGGTACCGCCCTGACCTGCTCGGCGAGGTCCACCTCGACCGCCTTGACCCGCTTGATCAGGTCGGCCAACAACGCCTTCGCCTTGAGGTCGTTCACTTCGTCCCGTCTCCACTCGTCGCCCGTACGCTGCCTGTGCTCGTCATGCCGACCCCACCGCTACTCCAACACCAGCCCCGCCCCCGCCCGATGCCGATTCCCCACCCACGAGTCCGGCAGCACGATCCACTCACCCAACCCCGCCTGATACGGCACAGCCGTCGTCCCCAGCCGAGGCGGACGCGTCGGGTCGCTCTGCGGACACAGAAGCCACAGCCCCCGCCCCCCACGCCGGGACCGCTCCGCCAGCCGGTCGAGGACGCCCATCGCGTCGTACCGGCCCAGCACCCCGGCGTCGGTCAGAAGCATCGGGCCGTTTGCCCTCACGGGGTCACCACTGGTCAGGAGTTCGGCCAACCGCGGCTCCACAACCCCCCAAGCCGTCCGCGCGTACTCCGCGAACTTCATCGCCCCCCGAGACCCCGGCTCCGCCACATCCGCCCGCACCAGCGTCTCCCACGTCGGCTTGGGACGCTGTTCGACCAGTTCGTGCAGGGCCGCCAGGAACAGCTCGGTCACCGAGACGACCCCGGCCTCGAAGCGTTCGCTGTCCAACTCCCGTACCGCCGCGCCCGTCAGGGCCGTCCGTACCGTCAGCACCCGGAAACCGTCCCGGCGCGACGACGACGTCAGCCGCTCCTCCGCCGCTACCGCCCCGGCCAGCTCCGTGTCGTCGGCGTAACGGTGTGCCGCGATGGTGCCGGTGGCCACGCGGCGGGCGCCCGAGGACAGGAAGCTCGACGCGTCCACCAGCTTGCGCGGCAGATAGCGCGACGTCCGGGTGCCGGAGCGGGTCGACAGTTCCAGGTCGAAGCCCGCCTCGCGCAGAGCCGTCGTCAGACGGCCGCCCCTTGGGAGTTCGTGGCTGCCCCGGTGGTCCAGCAGCTCCGGGAAGCGGGCCCGTACGCGCTCGTGGACCTCATCCACCGTCAGGCCGGGCTGACGGGCGCGTTCCAGGTCGGGGATGACGCGGACCAGGCCCGCCTGGGTCAGCCGCAGGGCCCGTACGAGGGGTAGGTCGCGCGGGTAGATCTCCAGGCGTGGCGTCGCGGCGGCGTTGCGGGAGGCCGCCGCCGCCAACTCGGCCGTGCGGCGCTCGTCCCACTCCACGGCCGCGCTCGGGGGCGGGACCGCGCCCAGCTCCGACAGGACCGTCGCGGCCGTCGGCAGCGTCGGCTGCTTCGACAGGCGGTCGGCGATCTTCCCCAGTCGCTGGGCGTAGTCGAGGAGGCCAGGGGCCGACGGTGTTTCCGGGGCGTCCGCCTCGCCGACCTCCAGGGCCAGCAGGCCGGCGCCCATCGCCTCGTCGGAGGCCTCGCGGTTCGGAGCGTGCCGGAACTCGCTCTCGTCCGGCTTGAGTTGCTCCACCTCGACCACTGCGCGCACCGCCGCCAGGGCCAGGGCTCGCCGCTGCTCCCGCTCCTCCAGCTGGGTGCCACGGCGTACCACGAGCGCGTCGGCGATCTCGGCGGCCGAGGCGACCCGGCCCAGGTCACGCAGCAGTTCGAGGATTTCGGCGCGCAGGGCCTGGACCGCCGGGTCCTTCTTCCACCGTCCGCGCTGCGTCTTCAGCATCTGCGGGATACGGCCCGCCGAGAGGCCGAGGGCCGTCGCCACGTCCTTCTGCTTCGGCCACACCCCGATGTCGGGCAGCTCGCCGCGTTCGTCGGGCAGACGCAGCAGCAGCCGTACCATCTCGCACTCGTTGCGGTTCGCCTCGTCCTTCTTCAGCTCGGGGACGAAGATCGTGGCCAGCGTGTCCAGGCTGACCGTGCGCAGGGCTGCGGAGGGGAGCGATCCCGCGCCTCCGCTCGCCGCCAAAGCGTGCGCGACATCCGCCTCGGCCTGTGTCAGCTCCTCCTTCGCGGCCTTCCGGCCCTCGGGAGTCAGGGGCGCGGTGGGCCGCTCGGCGAGCTGACGGCGCCACTGCTTGATCCGGCCCAGCACCTCCTTGCGGGTCTTGGCGCCCAGGCCGGGGGCGTTGACGAGCTGGCGCTGGCTGTAGTCGAGCAGCTCTCCGACCGTGTTCACCCGCAGGCCGTACACGAACGACTCGGCGGCCGGGCTCAGACCCGAGGCCGAGACGGGCGTGTCACGGTCCACCTGACCGGCCAGCCGGTCGCGCTGCTGCTCGGCGGTCTCCTCCTCGGCGGCGTCGATCGCCGGCTCCGCGCGCGCTGCCACACCGTCCGCAGAGGCGGCTTCCGCAGCCGCCGTTCCCGCTCTGCCCGGTGTGGCCGGCACCGGACGCAGGCGCCGCGACGACGGCTTCGCCTCGTCCATCGCCAGGAAGATCCGCTTCCAGGCGTCCCGCATCGGCTTGAGATCCTTGAAGCGTCGCGCCGCGTCGCGGTGCAGTGCCTGCTGGAAGAACGTCTCCAGCCCGTCCCGTACCGCCGGGTCGAAGGCGTCGACGGCGATCGCCGGATGCGGCTCCTTCTCCGGATCGGTCTGCCGGGCCGAGACCCGGCCCCCGCCCCACAGCGGCAGCTCGCCCGAGGCCATCTCGTGCAGGGTGACGGCGACCGCGTACCGCTCGGCGTGGGCGTCGTACACCGACCGGTCGGTGAGGTCCCCGATGAACGGGTCCAGATAGCCGTCCGTGCCCGCGCCCGTCTCCTTCACCGGGTAGCCGGCCAGCGAGAAGTCGATCAGCACCAGCTCACGGGTGCGGTTCGGGCGGACACGGATGGCGATGTTGTCCGGCTTGATGTCCCGGTGCCAGACGCCCTCGCCTTCCAGGAAGTCGACGGCGCCGAAGAGGTAGTCGCCGTACGCCTCCAACTGGTCGACCGTCAGTCGGCCGGACTCGCGCAGCTGACGGGCGACGGTCTCCTCGCGCCGTCTGGTGCGGGAGGCGCCGGGAGCGGACGCGTCGGCCTCGCGCTCGTCACCGACGTACTCCAGGACCAGGACCGTGCGGCCCGCGATGCGCTGCGGCTCGGGCTCGACGAGGCGGATGATGCGGGAGTCGGGGCGCAGCCGCCCCATGACCTCCGCCTCGTGCTCCAGCACCTCGCCGCAGCGGTCCGACAGCGCGACCTTCAGCACCGCGAAGGACTTGGACGGTCGTACGTCGGGGCCCGCCGTCAGATCCCGCACCAGGAACGCGCGGCTGGTCGAGCCCGTCCCGAGCCGGCGCTTGACCTCCCAGCGGCCCGCCAGCAGGTCGCCCGCGACGGCCTCAAGTGGGTCCTTCTCGGGTTCCGGTTCCGGCTCAGGTTCGGCAGGAGTCGGAACCGGGGTCGGAGTCGGAGCCTGCGGTGCCGCCGGGCGGGCGGGCTCGGTCAGGGTCTCCTCGACGACCTCCAGCATGTCCAGGAAGTCGTCCACCGAGGTCAGCCGGTCGTTGAGACTGTAGGCCGTGGCCAGCTGGACAAGCTCGTCGATGTCATCCGACAGACCGTCGACCACGGCACTGGGCCGCAGCCCCTCGCCCGCCTCGAAGCGCGCCACCAGTTCGGCCTGACTGGCCGCCGGAGCCCTGCCGGTGGCCAGCAGGTAGGTGAGGACGCCGAGGCCGTAGACGTCGAGCGTCACCGGGTCGGCCTTGGGTGCGGTCAGTTCCGGTGCGAGGTAGGGGTCAGCGCCCTCCGCGAGGTGCGCGCCCGCGCGGGAGAACGTGGTCGGCGCGAACCGCTCACCGCCGCCCGAACCGGCGTCGCGCTGCACGGCGACCTGCCAGTCCGAGATCTGCACGTACGGGTTGAGCCAGCCCGCCTCCTCGCCGTCCGCCCCCGCGACGCGGCCCCGGGGCCGGGGCATCACATGGATCGCCCTCGCCGCCAGCGTGCGGTGGTAGATCCGACGGCCGTGCGCCGAACGCACCGTCTCCGCCAGCTGCCGCACCAGAGCCATCCTGGTCAGCACGTCGAGCTTGTCGCCGTACTGCGCCAGATACTCGTCCAGCCGCAGGGTCCGCGGGTCGTAGTCGAAGATCAGCGCGGGACCCGCCGGATGCCCGGACGGGTCGTACTGCTTCAGCTGCACGACACCCGGGTGGCGGAAACGCCGCAGCACCGCTGCCTCGCGCCGCGCCGCCCGCTCCACCGAGGCCCGCTGCTCGGCGTCCGAACCCCGCTCGCGCAGATAGACGCGGACCCGGGCCGCCTCGGGCAGTTCGCTGTGCCGGGCCAGGTAGTCCGCCCAGGTCGGTCCCGAGTCGAACGACTTCCGGTCGAGCTGGTAGGGCCCCACCCGGTACTCGGCGTCACTGGGCGCGATGCCGATCCGCCGCAGGGCGGTCGCGATGGCGCGCGACTTCGGGGCGTCGATCCGGCGGCGTTCGTCGACAGGCGGGCGCTCCAGCATCTCGGCGAGCTTGGGCACAGTGAACAGGCCGTGCTGGTCGTGCGCGGGCAGGCGATTGCGCAGCGAGGAGTCGGTGAAGCACACGGCCTCCGACACCCACACCGACACACCCTCGCGGCGCAGCAGGGAGGCCAGCTCCTTGGCCTTCCGGTTCGCCAAGTGGAGGGGATTCCCGTGGGAGACCTGCCGACCGCTCGGCTGGGTCTGCAGCCAGGACCCGTTGCGGGACTCGACCGAGCCGTGCCAGTCCTTCAGCTCGACCAGGTGCACCCCGCCGGGGGCGATGACGAGGAGGTCCACCTCACGGACGTGGCCGGTGCCCGCGGTGAAGGTGAAGTTGGACCAGGCATGCCAAGGGTCGTTGTTCTTGTCCCGGAGCTTCTCGCGGATGGCCGTCAGGCCGCGCCGCTCGTGCTCGAACTGGGATTCGGTGACCGTGACCCACCGGCCGTCCCGCATACGTGATCCCCGCTCATCTCGCCCAGCCGCCCCGGCCAATGCTGCCCGGACGGCGAAAATCGCCCCTCGCATGCTACTGGGCGTGCACGGCCACAGCGGCTGCCCTGCGCACATACGGCCCCTCGGGCACCGCCGGAAGCCCTCCGACCCCACGGGCCTTGGCCTGCGCGTTCCGGCCCGGTGACCGGAATCGCACCCTTTCGGTACGCATCACCCGAGTTCACCCTGGTCCCAGACTGCTGCGGGGCAATGTGGAGGGGGCCACCATGTCCGGACCGCTGTACGTTCCCGCCTTACCCGTGCGCCTCCACGCCGTATCCGCGGTCAAGGACCTCGCCCCACGGATCCGTGACCTGACGGCTCCCCTGTGGACGCTGCAGGCCCTGACAGCCGAGGGCACCGAGGAACTCCAGCAGGCGCTGGACAAGGAACTCCGGCGCGTCGCGGCCGTACAGAAATACACGTCGGCCTGGCTGGACGCCCCGCACGCCGACCTCGACGAGCGAGCCTACGCGGACCTGCTCCCCTCGTACTGGTCCCACACGGCACTCCGGCCGGTCACCGACCCGAACTTTCCCGCAACCCACCAGGCCGTGGCCGTGGAGAGCGCTCGCTATGGCGGCAACGGCCTCGGCATACGCATACGGCTGCCCGGCGCCTGGAACGACGAACTCGCCGAACGCACCGCGGCTCTGCTCGCCCGGACGGGTCCCGAGGTGCGGGTCGACCTTCTCCTCGACCTCCAGACGGTGCTCCCCGGTCGTCCCGACGCGGGCAAGGAAGCGCTGCGCGCGCTCGACGCCCTGGTGCCCCTTGCCTCCTGGCGCACGATCGCCGCCCTGGCCGGTGGCTTCCCGGACGAGGTCGACAGGTTGCTCGACGGCGAGCGGGGCGAGGCCGACCGCGCCGACTGGGACATGTGGCACGAGATACGCGCGAGCGGGCGGTCGTACGCGGAGTCCGTTCGTTACGGCGACTACGGCACACTCCCCGCCCGCAACCTCGACAGAGCAGCGGACGACAGCGATCGGTCGCGGTACGGACTGCTCCGGTACACGACGGAACGTTCCTTCCCGCTCGCCCGGTTCTGGGCCGAGAACCGGGGCGAAACCGGCGTCACGAGGGAGGCGGCGCGGTGGATCACCGAGTTCCCGGACTTCCGGGGCGAGGGGGCGAGTACGGGCGACCGCTGGTATCAGCAGTGCGCCCGGACCACGGGTTCCAAGGGCACAGGCAACGCCGGGACGTGGAACCAGGTCGGCAACGTCCAGCACATGACTTACGTTGTCCGCTGTTTGGCCGGGGACGCGGATCGTCCCTGAGAGCGGCAGCGGTCAGAGACTGCCCAGCGACTCGCGCAAGTCCTCCGTGAACGACTGCCAGGACGCGAGCTGCCTGACCGGTCCTTCGCGATCCAGCATCTGCAGGAGCCGCGCGCGATTCGCCGAGAAGCGGGTCTGGAGCTTCTGCAGACCTCGCCCCCTTTCCCCGCTGGCCGTGGCGATCGCCTGTTTGAGCAGTGCCTTGGGGTCCGCCACCGATTCAGCCTTCGACGGTTTCGGAAGGTCGAGTGCCATCCGACCGTTGGGGTTGCCCGCCACTTCGCGGATCGCTGACTGGTCGAGCAGCAGCCATGCCTCCAGCATCCGAACGGGGATCGCCGGCACATGCGCCAGGCCGGGGCTCACCGCAGCCACAGCTTCCGCGATCTTGGTGCGGCGGCGATCCGGGGGCTCGCGGTCCGAGTCGCGGTGGACGACGACGAGGTCGTATGCCTGTCCGCTGTCGCTGAGTTGCTCGGCGGCTCGCAATTTGCCCTCGACTCCGGGACCGGGTTTGTTCGGCAGGCGGTTCAGGTCGGGGACCGTCACGAGGATCTCCCTGCCCACGTCCCCTGCGATCCCCTCGATGTGGAAGCGCAGGCCCGTGTCACTGGATCCCTCACACAGGTAGAGGGCCCGAATGGTCACGACGCGCTCTCCTCGAGAGTCAGGCGGGCCTCGGGCGGGGCGGTGAGGTACGCGAGGATGTCGGCCTTGGTGCCGTAGCCCTTTCCTGCGCCCCCGGCGCGCCATGTATCGGCCAGGGGGCGCAGCCGTAGACCGCGCGCGGCCTTGCCGTCGGCCCCCGGGACGGTGGTCGTGTCGGCGATCAGCAGGTCAGCCGGATCGACGAGCTGTACGACACCCGGTGAGTGTGTGTTGATCAGGACCTGCCGGAAGGGGTTGTCGTCGTCCACAGGCAGGGCGGGATCCACGGCCAGATCGCGTACCAGGTCCACCATCGCGGAGAGGTTGGCCGGATGGATGCCGTTCTCCGGCTCTTCCATGCAGACCAGACCGTGCACCTGCGGGTCCTCCAGCAGAACGCAGAGGGCGAGGAAGCGCAGGGTTCCCTCCGACAGGCTGCGGGCCGGCAACACCATGCCGTCGATCTCGTGGAGCTTGATGGTCAGCAGCTCGCGGGTGTCGTCGGCCTCCACGTGCAGTGTCCTGACGTGCAGCCCCGAAAGATCCGACAAGCGACCCGCGACCCGCGAATAGATCCGCGCGGGATCGTCCGGGGACTTCTTTCGTGCGATCCGGTCCAGGCTCCGTGGCAGGTGCAGGCCGTCGGGCTGCATCTCGCTGGGGTCCGAATAGGCGTCGGAGGTGCGCAGCGCGGAGGGTTCGAGGGCCAGCCGCCGCCAGGACTGCATTTCCCGCCTGGCGGTCAGGATGGTCGGGTCGTCGTTGCGGTTGATCGTGGAGAGCATGGTCTGAGGTGCCCGGCTCGCGGGCGCCGGCCGGGGCTGGCCTCGGCGGCTGCCGTCGGCATGGATGCTGACGACGGCGTCGCCCGTTTCGAGGGACGTGGAGATGTAGGGGGAGTTCGAGCGGCGACCGCGTACCACGGCGTTGCGGAAGTCCGCGGCGCGGTGCGGGAAGCGCAGATGTGAGAGAGCCTCACTAGGCCGGATCCGGCTGAGATCCTCGTACCGCAGTGTCAGCCTGCCGCCACGCTCCCCGCCCTGCGGCGGTTGGTATCCGAGGTGGACCTCATAACGGAGGAACGTGGACGTCGGTTCGGCCAGCCTGCCGAAGTCGTCCTCCGTCTCACCCGGGACGATCATCTCGGCGGCGAATCTCATCAGGTGCTCGCCGTCCGCATAGCCGTTCCAGAACAAATCGCGGGCGTCACCGTGCAACGTGCCATGGGTCCCGCGGACGGCCTGCGCCGCCTCGATCATGGAGTGGTCGGTGAGCAGGCTCAGGAACTGGGTCGCATCGAAGACGTTCGACTTTCCTGTGCCGTTTTCTCCCGCGATGCAGGTGAAGGGGCCGAACTCGACCCTGAGATCCAGCAGGTTCTTGAATCCACTGACTTCGAGCCGTGTCAGCATGTACCCCCCGTCGGTCCAACCCTGGCGTGTCCGTGGAACGCGTGGTGCCCGGCTGCGTCCAGGGCCGCCGGTGCGCACAGGAATGATAGGGCGTCAGACCGCGACGGGCCGTGCGCGTCCGGCTGTGACCGGCGACGGAACCGGGGCGTCGGCCGGAGAGCTGGCAGGATGTATCCGACGAGACAGTGGATCGTGGACGTCGACGACGTACGGAGGAGAGGTCGCCGCTGTGCCTCCGACTGACGGAGCTGATTCGGGGACGTCCTCGCTGGACAGGGCCGCGCTCGTCACGGGCGTGCGCAAACAGGTCCGGGCGCTGGAGGCGGACCTCCGCGAGCGCAGCGACGACATCGACCGGTATCGAGACCGCCTCCGGGGCACGTACGAAGCCGCGCGAACAACCGGTCGTACGGCTGCCACGTACGGTGCCTGGCGGGACGAGCGCATCACACAGACCGCCGTGGCATGGGTGCTGGGCACGGTGTTCGTACGCTTCTGCGAGGACAACGGACTCATCGACCGGGTCTTCATCGCGGGGCCGGGGAGGCGTCTGGCGGAGGCGGTGGAACGGCAGGACGCCTATCGGGCCGAGCACCCAGGGGCCAACGACCTGGACTGGCTGGCGGAGGCGTTCACTTGTCTGGCGCGGTCGCACGTAGCGCTGGCCCGCGTCTTCGACAGGGAGCACAACCCCGTCTGGGACCTGTCACCGTCCCCGCAGGCCGCAGCCGAGCTGATTGAGTTCTGGAGGGGGCAGTGGGGTAAAGACGGGTCACTCCAATACGACTTCACTGACCCGGAACTCGACACCGATTTCTTCGGTGACCTGTATCAGGACGTCAGTGAGACGTCGCGGAAATCCTACGCGCTGGTCCGGACACCTGAATTCATCGTGGACCTCGTTCTGGGCCTCAGTGTCGATCCGGCCATCGCGGAATTCGGTCCCCCTGGCTTCCGTGGGATCGACCCGGCCTGCGGATCGGGAACGTTTACGCTGGGGCTCTTCGAACGCCTGCTGGCTGCCTGGCGAGCGGCAGAACCCGCGACGTCGGATCACACACTCATCCGCCGGACCCTGGATTCCGTCCATGGCTGCGACGTCAATCCGTTCGCCGTGAGCGTCACCCGGTTCAGGCTGCTGATGACTGCCGTTAGGGCGAGCGGCCACCGGGCGCTGAGTGAGCTGCCGGGACACGTGATCAATGTGGCGGTCGGTGATGCCCTGCTGGACGGGCGAGGTGCTCCGGGAGGGCCGTCGCTGTCGTTCCTAGGGGCGTGGGAGAGCGAAAGCGAGGGAATGGTGGAGGACGTCGATTATTTCTCCGAGTCGTGCGATCTTCTGGGCCGGAATTCCTACCATGTCGTGATCTCGGAACCTCCCTTTGTCCTCGAACGCGACAAGGCGAAAGACGCGGCATACCGGGAGGCCTATGAGGTAGGTTCCGGGATGTCCCCACTCTCGGTCTTCTTCGTCGAGCGCATGTTCCAGTTGGCGGTGCGGAAAGCCGACGGAACTTCCGCTGGTTACGTCGGCCAGTACACGTCCAGTTCCTTCACCACGCGTGAATTCGGCGAAAAACTGATCGAGGAGTTCCTTCCGCGCGTCACGCTGACCCATGTCATCGACACCTCCGGCGTCTACGCACCGGGCCACGGGACCCCGACCCTGATCCTGGTCGGCCGGAACGACCCGACCATGCGTGATACCCCGGTGCGTTCGGTCCTCGGCGTGCGTGGTGAGCCCAAGCAGCCGACGGATCCGGCCGAGGGGATCGTGTGGAAGGCGGTTCTCGACCAGATCGACCGGCCCGGCAGCACCTCGGAATGGGTGAGCGTCCAGGACGAACCGCGGGAGCGTTTCTCCCGCTTCCCGTGGACGTTGGCGGGTGGCGGGGCCGCGGACCTCATGGACGTACTCTCGCGGGCCCCCCGACAGCTGGCCGACGTGCTCGCCGCCTCGGTCCGAATCGTCGCGGATCCAGGTCAGCGAGAGGTCTTCGCCCTCGGTCGGCCCTGGTTCGCCCGGCATCCGGACTCTGCCGGACTGGGCCTCGGCATGGTCACCGGAGAGACCGTACGGGACTGGCGTGCGGAAGTGTCGACCGAAATGCTGGCTCCGTACCACAGGGACGACGCACCGCGCCTCCTGGACCTTCGCACCTCATGGGGTCGCCACCTCTGGACGATGCGAGGGACCCTCCGGGCGGCTCCCGGAGCGCGGGAACCCTTCCGCACCGGGCCGTGGTGGACCTGGAGACGCTGGACTCCCGGCGTCAATCGGGGACTGGTGATCACGTTCGCGGCCATGGCCACGCACAATCACTTCGCCGTTGCATCCGGCAAGCGGGCGTACAACAGGACCGCACCCGTGCTGCGGCTGTCCCCGGCCACGGGCGAGGACGAGAACATCGCTCTGCTGGGAGTGCTCAACTCGTCGACGGTCTGCTTCTGGCTCAAGCAGACCGGCTCCG
This sequence comes from Streptomyces sp. GQFP, assembly GCF_021545335.1. Lineage (GTDB taxonomy): Bacteria > Actinomycetota > Actinomycetes > Streptomycetales > Streptomycetaceae > Streptomyces. Next base: position 8,086,515 of record NZ_CP089312.1, read on the forward strand.
CCACCGGGCTCGACGGACTGGGCAGCTCCTCGCCAGGCGAGGAATGGGCGCGGACCTACCGTTACGCCACGAAGTCTCTCGCGCGGCTCCCGCTCCCGACGAGTGTTCCACTCGCCCGCGCGCGGAAACTGCACGCCTTGGCCGAGCGGCTGGACACCCATGAGCCGAGCGCCGTCTGCTCGCAGGAACAACCGCCCGCCCGAAAGACCCTGGACAAGGCCAGGGCCGCCAGCGAAGAGACACACCATCAGATGATCGCTCTGCAGGAAGAACTGGACTGGGAGGTCTACGGCGCCTACGGCCTGCTCTCCGACGATGAGCAGGCCCGCTTGACCACCACCCTCGATGTTCCGCCGCCCTTGCTGCTGCTGGGCGAGCGTGCCTTCGAAATCGTGCTGGCACGCAGGATCGCCACCGGTGAGGCTTCGGACTCGTGGTTCGTGAGACACGGCGCGACACCGATCACCGAAATCCCGCAGCACTGGCCGGCTGCCTACAAGGAGGTTGTGCGGGCCAGAATCGACGCCATCGAGTCCCATCGCGCGATCGCCGTCATCGAGCGCCCGGAACACAAGCGGCGGTGGTCGTCGGAGCCGTGGGATCGGCGCGAGGGAGAAGCGCTGCGTACCTGGTTGCTCGACCGTTGCGAGGACCCACGACTCTGGTTCGCGCACAGGAACGGGGCCAAGCACCCGCGCCCCCGGACGATTGACCAGCTCGCACGGGATCTCGGCACCGATGCCGCAGTCCGTTCCGTGGCCGCGCTCTACGCGGCCGACCACCTCGGGAAGCGAGACGCGACCCTGCGTGACGTGCTGGCGGCGATTGTGGCCCACGAACACGTGCCTTACGCGTCCGCGCTGACGTACAGGGAATCGGGACTGCGCAAGCGCGCCCAGTGGGAGCAGGTGTGGCAACTGCAGCGCAACGAGGACATGACGGGTGAGGCACTGGGCATCCCCGTCCCGCCGAAGTTCACTGCCGTCGACTTCCAGCGCACCTCCTACTGGTCGCTTCGGGGCAGCCTGGACATTCCACGGGAACGCTTCGTCTCCTATCCCGATGCCGTTGCCGAGGAGGACGATCTCCTGATCGGCTGGTCCGGCTGGAGCGATAGGGACCGTGTTCTCGTACTGCTGGATCTGGTCGGTGTACTGCGGCAGCAGTCTCACCCCAGCGTTCACCGGATCGTTCCCCTGCTTGCCGAAATTCAGGAACTGATCCCCTGGGTACGCCAGTGGAAGGACCCGGCAGGGCTGGACGCGGACCTCGATCACGCCGAGACCTACCAACGCGAACTCGACGACCTGCGCACCGCTTTTGGGCTCAGCACCCACGACCTGGCCTCCTGGCGACCCCGGAAGGCCGCCCCAAGAGGGAAGTGATCGGCGATACGCGCGGCGTCAGGAGCAAGGCGGAAACCCATGAGCAGCTTCACCGAGGCGAACCTCAAGGCGCTGGCAGGCGCCCGTTCCTACGGGCGCGGGCTCGGATACCTCGACGCGGTGTCCGGAGTTGATGTCGGCGACGGCAGGATCACCGCGACCGTCCACGGCACGGACCGGTACGAGGTTGAGTTGATCCTGGACGGGCCCGGAGGGTTGAGCGGCGAGTGCGACTGCCCCTACGGGCTGGAGGGCAACTTCTGCAAGCATCTGGTCGCCCTCGGCCTGACCGTGCTCGCCCGGAAGGAGAGCCTGCCCCGGCAGCGCAAGGCGGCCCGGAACCGTGCGCAGGAACTCGACGCCTGGCTGTCGGCCCTGTCCAAGGACGAGTTGCTCGCCCTGGTACGGGAACAGCTCGGCGAGGACCGTCAGTTGCGGCGCCGCCTGGAGCTGCGGGCCGCGAGTGCGCGCGGGGACCTTGCCGCGGTCCGGGCGAGCATCCGTGAGCTGCTCGACATCGGCCCGTTCGCGCAGTACGGGTACGTCGAGTACGCGGATGCCCGCGCCTACGCCGACCAGGCCGGGCAGGCGGTGTCCGCCATCCGGGCGCTCACAGGCTCGGGCCGGGCCTCCGACGCGATCACCCTGGCGCGGGAGGCGATGCGGATGCTGGCTGAGGCATTGGAGAGCGTGGACGACTCCGATGGGGGGCTCGGGCAGGTCGGCGCCGATCTCTCCGACGCCCATCTCGACGCGTGCCGGGCGGCGTGCACCGATCCGGACGAACTCGCTCGCTGGCTGGTCGGCCATGTGCTCGGCGACTTCGACAGCATCACTGGCATCGATCCGCTCGACTACGAGGATGTCCTCGGCGAACGCGGGATGACCGTCCTGCGAGAGCTGGCGACCGAGGCGTGGCGGCGCAGGCGTACCGGTTGGGCCGAGAAGTCCCTCATGGAGCGACTGGCCAAGGCGGGAGGCGACATCGAGACGGTGGTAGCCGTGCACGCGACCGACCTTGCCGCGAACGGCCACACGCACCTGGTCATCGCCCGCGAATTGGACATCGCCGGACGTCCCGACGAGGCCCTGCACTGGGCGGAACGAGGCGTCCGGGAGGCCCGGGACCTCGACGCCGTCGACACAGCCCTCATCGACTATCTCCACGAGCGATACGAGGAGGCGGCCCGGCTTCCCGACGCCGTCGTCCTGCGCCGGGACCACTTCGGTGCCCGCCGCACCTTGCTCGCGTACCAGCAGTTGCGCGCCGCCGCGCGGGCCGCGGACTGCTGGCCGGCGGAACGCGAGGGAGCACTGGCCCTGCTGCACGCCGACGCGGCGCGGCGGCAAGGGAGTTGGTACGGCGGCCCTGTCCTGGTCGACGCCCTGCTCGACGACAAGGACGTCGAGGCAGCCTGGCAGGCCGCCGCCGAAGCAGGTCCCGCTACCCACGACCGGCAGTGGCTCGCCCTCGCCGACCAGGCACGCGCAGCCCGTCCCGCCGACGCGCTCGGCGTCTACCTGCGCCTGGCCGAGCCGCTCACCGAGCAGACCGGCAACGGCGTCTACGCGCAGCTTGTCGGCCTGCTGCTGAACATCCAGGACTGTCACCGACTGCTGGGCACACCAGGCGACTTCGCCGCGTACGTCGCCGCCCTGCGCACCGCACACAAACGCAAGCGGAACCTGATGCGCCTCATGGAGGAGCACGGGCTGTGAGCGGGTCGGCGCCACGACTGCTCACACATCGCCCCTGCACACGGCGAACTACACGAGCGCGGGCGCCCCGACCCCAGACACCGGCTGCGTGAGCGACCGCAGCTTCTCCCGGGTCTCCGGGTCCGTCGAGTACACGATCGTGCCGATCATGCCCCGCGTCAGCAGCACCTTGTAGGTGTTGCGGATGAGCCGGCTGATGTCCGCGTCCGAGGTCGCCTTCGTGAAGGACGGGTCCTTCGATGCCGACCGGTCCACGACCCAGTGGTCCGTTCGCCACACCAGGTCGGGGCCGATGATCACGCCGGACCAGTCGTACTCGAAGCCCTGCGCGGTGTAGACGCAGCCGACCTGGCCGAAGCCGGCCGGGTCGGTGGCCCACAGGGGCGCGGGTGGCGCCCCGAGTAGAGACCGGTCGCCGTACACGTTCCAGGGGCGGGCCCACTCGCCGATGACGACGTCGGTGGGCAGGGTCGCCATGTCCGGGGTGACCTTGGTGGTCCACTTCCAGCAGTAACCGGCGGACATCCGGGCGCCGTAGCCCTCCGCGCGGCGTGCGACGAGGAAGTCCTCCAACTCCTGGGGGCTTTCTGCGGTCAGCAGCTCGAACTTGCCGTCCGGCTCCCACTGGCCGGGCGTGCCGCCTTCCAGGCCGAGCAGGTCGACGACCCACTTCTCGTACGCGTCACTGCCGCCGCACCTGAACTGGCTGTCCAGCTCCACCACCGTGCAGTCGAGGCCCTGTTCGGCGGCGGCTCGCTTGATCTCCTCCTTGGTTCCCATCTCGCCGGGGCGTACGACCTGGTGCTGGTCGAGGAGGAAGACGGGCACACGGGCCGCGTCGATCAGTTCCGCCACCTGGGGACGGCCGGTACGGAGTTCTGCCTTGGTGTAGCGGTTGGCGGAGGTCTTCCGGAGGCGGTGGGCCTCGTCGCAGATCAGTACGTCCAGGTCGTTTGGCTCCGCGTCCATGAAGCTGTTGAAGTACTTGAACAGCTGCTGGACTTCGCGCTTCTTCGCCCCCGCGACCCTGCGCATCGTCTTCGTGAACGACTGCGACCCCGTCGCGTGCAGCGCGGGCACCCCGCGCCGGTACAGCTCGCCCAGCAGCGACATCGCGATCACGCTCTTGCCGGAGCCGGGACCGCCGGTCACCACGACCACCTGCTTGTGGTTCGACCGCTTGGCCTTGCGTACGGCCGACATCACCTGCTCGTAGGCGACCCGCTGCTCGGCGATGAGTACGAACTGCTCGCGGTCGCGGATCTCGGCTGCCGCGACGGACATCAGCTGCTTGGAGGGTCGGATCTTGGCGTCGCACAGTACGTCCGCTGCTTCCGCGCCGGGCTTGGCGGCGAGACGCGAGCGTAGGAAGTTCAGGAAGGCGCCGCGCTGTTCGCCCGTGTACATCCGGCCGTGCATGTCCTCGGTGACGGCCCGGAGACCGGCGACCCCGAACTGGGTGGCGTTGTGCAGGTACGCCACACCGGCCAGTGCCCTGGGCATCCGCTCCAGTGCGCCGTTGAACGACCGCAGGTACTCGCAGTAGCCCCGTACCTGCTCGATCGGGTTGAGCACGGGATGCGCGTACGCGTCGATCCGGCACAGCAGCGGCTCGTCCTCCTCCGGATAAGCCGCGCTCCACTGCTTGAGTTCCACGACGACGTACGACGGCTCGCCCGTGGTCGGGTGCACACCGGCGAGTACGGCGTCCGCGCGCTTGCTGGTGAGGGGAAGGCTGTACTCGATGAGGACCTCGACGTCGTCGAGCCCGGCCTCGATAAGTGCGTTGACGAGTGCCGGAAGGCTGCGTTCCCAGGAACGCACCTCCGCCGCTGCGGGCCTCCGGCCGTGCTGGTGACGGAAGTTCTCGGTCAGATGCAGCGCCAGCGATCCTTCGAGGAGGCGGGCGGCCACGGATGCCGCGGACTCACGGAACAGCAAGAAAATGCCCCCAGGCAGCACGAAGAAGACTCGTGCGGGTGGGGGCATGTCCTCCGATGTCCGCGCGCAGGCGGATCAGGAAGCCCGTCGGGCCGCTGAGATGGTTCTCGTCATCCTAGGACAGGGTGCGGATCACAACGAGGGGCGGAGCGGGCGGAGGTCGCCTCGGAGAATGAGCACCGTCGTTGTCAGTGGTGCCGTGCATGATCGGCGCGTCGGTTCTTCTACGGGATGGAAAAGCGCTATGCCGATCACAACTCAGCAGGTAGCGGGGCACGCGTTTCTGCGGCAGATGTACGAGGACTCGTACTTCCCCGATCACATCGTCGACAAGGGCAGAGCGATTCTGTTTCGGCTGTGCGAGCGGATTGAGGCTGAACAGCCGCCGGACCTGGCGGCCCTGTATGTGCTCACACAGGCCGCGACGGAGGAGTTCAACCTGCTGGAGGCGGAGTTCGATGCAGCCGGGAGTGAGATCGAGACGGTTGCGCGCGAAGTGATCGCTGAGGACTTCTGGTTTGTCGCGTCGGCCTACGGGTTCACGGACGCGGATGTGGAGGAGCTGATCGCCACCCGGGATTGGTGAGCGACGACCGAAGGGCCACCTGCCGGTCCAGAGCTACCGGGGTCGCGGTGCTCGCGGCGACGGACACCGACACCGACGACCACTTCTGATGTTCGGGCTGGCTATTGGGGCCGGCAGCCGCTGAACCTCAAGCGTGGCTGCCCGGAGCGCGATTCAGTGCCGCCATCAGTTCCGCCCTCCTCCGGATCCCCAACTTCCGGTACGCGCTGGTCAGATGGGTTTCCACCGTGCGGCGGGCCACGTGCAGCAGCTCCGCTATCTCCGTGTTCGTGCGGCCGTTCGTCGCCAGTTCTGCTATTCGGCGTTCGCTTGCTGTGAGTGCTGTTGCCGTGCGGCGGGCGCCGCCCTCGCGGAGGGCCTCGTCCGCTGCTGAGCGCAGGCGTACGGCGCCCAGGCGTTCGGCTCGTTCGGCTGCCTCGCGCAGGGACTTGCGGGCTCGGGCGCGTTCGCCGGCGGCGATCAGTTGGCGGCCTCGGGCGATCAGGGCGGGGATCAGTTCCGTTTCGACGGAGGCCTCGCGCAGGACTCGTACCGCCTCGGCCGTCAGGTCCAGGCCGTGGCGTCCGCCCGTTGCCGTACCCAGGACCCGCAGTGAACGGCCCACCAGGCGTGGGGTGTTCCACACCCGGGCCAGGCGTAGCTCCTCCTCCGCGAGGGCGAGCGCCTCCTGGGGGCGGCCCAGTGCCAGCCTGCACTGCGCGGCGGCTGCCCGCCACGGTGTGACCATCGGGCTCAGTACGTCGCGTGCCGACTGGCGGCGTCCGCACTCCAGGAAGTCCCCGAGCGCGCCGGCCGGGTCGCCGGAGGCGGCGCGCATCACGCCCCGGGCGTACAGGAAACGGTTCAACTCCCAGGAGTCGTACGCCTCCCGCAGATCGAACGCGTCGGCGAGCTGCCAGGCCTCGTCGAGGCGGCCCGTCTCGACGAGCGCCAGGAGTACGTGTGCCTCCACGTTCGTCGGCCCGGTTTCGGGCCCACCTTCCGTCTCAGTCGTCCCGGCCTTGCTCCACGGCCCCTCCTCACCCCCCGTCGCCCACTCCAGCCCGAATCTGAAGCTCGACCCGGAGGCCTTGTTCGTACCCGTGGCCTCCCCCTTCCACGACTCCGGTGCGCTCAGCAGTTGGGCGTAGTCCCCGCGGGCGGCGGCTATGTCCGCGCGTACGTTCAGCAATGCCTCGTACATGGGGTGGAGCAGGGTCGGGCGTTGGCCGGTCAGGCCTCGGTCGGTCAGGCGTTCGGCTTCGTCCAGTTCGTCGGCCCATTGGGCCACCGCTGCCGCCGTGCCCAGGAGGAACGGCTCCGCCAGGGGGTCGGCCGGTTGCGCCAGCAGGGCGCGTACCTGCTTCATGGCGGCTTCCGCCGAGGTCAGGCCCGCCGTCGCCTCGTACCGTACGAGGAGGGCCTGGCCGGCGGGGCCCAGTGCCCCGGGGGAGTGTTCGGCGGTGTCGCGCAGCCAGCGGTACATCTCCTTGCGGATCGTCTGGTCGTGGTCGCCCAGGAGCGCCGAGGCCGTCTGGACCGTGCGCAGCAGGTCCGGGTGGTTCGTCAGCTGGCCGTCCAGATCGCGGAGCAGGGTCACCGCCGCGCGTGTCTCGCCGCGTCTGGCCAGCGCCGTGCCCAGGGCCACCGCCGCCTGGACGCGGTACTGCGGCAGGCCCGGCAGGCGCATCGCCTCGGTCAGGCGGGGGATGCCCGCCGAGGAACGTAGCGAGGCGAACTCCAGTGAGCCCAGCTCGGTCAGCACCTCGGCCCGGCGGCCGTCCGACATCGGCTCGTCCAGCACCCGGCGCAGCAGGACCACCGCGTCGTCGGTACGGTCGTCGCGGACCGCGACGGCCGCCGCGTCCAGCAGGGCGCCCGTCGCCCACACCTCGCCCATCGTGCCCGAGCGCAGCAGCAGCTTGGCGACCGTCGCCGTCGGGACGCCGCGCCGCAGCATCGCCTGGGCCGCCGCCCCGTGCGCCGCCTGCCGGTCGGCGGCGCACCAGCCGGCGAGCACCGCGTCCCGCAGCAGCGGGTGGGGGTAGCGGGGCAGGCCCTCGTCGCCGCAGCGCAGCATGCCGAGCCGGGGCATGGCGGTCAGCCAGCCCCGTACCCGGGCCGGGTCGGCTCCGAGTGTCTCCACGGTCTCGGTGAACAGGTCGGTGAACAGGTCTACGTCGGCACCCTCCGGCACCTCGTCCAGCGCGGCGAGCACCCGCGCCGCCTCGGCCGTCGCCGCCCCGGCGCACTCCAGCCACCAGGACACCGCCGCCGGGAACGCCCCCGGATACAGCGCCGCGCACGTCTCCGGGAGCGCGGCCGGCGCGGCGGCGGCGCTCACGTCCTCCAGGAGGGCACGCAGGAGCAGCGGGTTGCCCGCGCTCGCCCGTACGTAGTCCGCCACCCACTTCTTCGGCGCGTCACCGACCGTCGAACGCACCAGGTCCGTCGCCGCGTCCAGGCTCAGCGGGGCGAGGGTGTGGGTGCGTACGAGGGCGGGGGAGAGGGTGTGGACCAGGCCGGCGGACGGCGGGTCCACGTCGTACTGGCTGCGCTCCGTCACCAGCAGCAGTACCGGTAATCGGTCCACTCTGCGCGCCGCCTCGATCAGCCAGCACCGCGAGTTCTCGTCCGCGAGGTGTACGTCGTCCACGGCGACCAGCACCGGCCCCTCGGCCGCGTACGCGCGCAGCATCCGCCACAGCCGGGCGGCGGCCGGTTGCGGTTCTTCGGCCGCGGGGGGCGACTCGCACAACTCCTGTATGGGGGAGAGCAGTTGTTCTACGACCGGGAGGTCGGCGCCGGTCGTGCTGCCCTGCGGGGAGCAGCGGACGCGCAGGACGCGCATGCCGTGCGTCTCCGCGTGCTCGGTGGCGGCCTCCAGGAGGGCGGTGCGGCCGGTGCCGGTGGCTCCGCGCAGCAGGACCAGGCGGCCCGATCCGGCGCGGGCGCGTGCGGCCTCGTCGGCCACCAGCGCCAGGGCCTCCCGGCGCTCATACAGCGAGGAGAGCGGTGAGAGCGGTGAGAGCGGTGAGTGGGATGAGTGGGATGAGAACGGTGCGGATGGGGGCTGCATGCCTGCCTCCTGTCGTGGGTAGTCCTGTCGCGGGTGGGAACTGGCCGGTTTCTTGGGGGACTTGGGTCTCTCGGTTCTCTCGGTTCTCTCGGTTTGTTTGCTTCTCTTGCTTCTCTTGCTTCTCTTGCTTCTCTTGGTCTAGAAGGCCTGATCGGCCCAAAAGGTTGAAGCGCCGGCCGATCTCGTGGTGTGTCTCGTGGTGGTCCACGATTGTGCGCGCCCCATGTGTAAAAGAAGTGTTGGCTGTGCACGTCTGCCACCGACCGCTCACAGGTGGCGGCACCTGACCCTGGGGGCAGTTCTTGCGCACCACACTCCGCACCACGGGCCCCGGCACCGGGGCCGGTACAAGGGCCGCCGGAACGGGACCCGTCACGAGGGCCGCCGGTACCGGACCCGCCGAACCCGGGCGCCGTGTACCCGTCGCGGTGCACGCGTCCGACCCGATCTCCCGCGCCGGCGCGGTCAGCCAGCTGCGGCAGCATCCGGTCGTCGACCTGCACGACGAGACCGACACCGGACCCGGCATCGTTGCCCTGCTGGTCAGCGAGAGCCTCGACGAGACAACGCTGTCGCGGCTGCGCCGGCTCGTCCGCAGCGAGGGGGCCAAGGCCGTTCTCGTGGTGGGCATGCTGCGCGAGAACGAACTCCTGGACGTCATCGAGTGCGGCGTCGGAGCCATCGTCTGGCGCCACGAGGCCACCGGGCACCGGCTGGCGCAGGCCGTGCTCGCCGCCGCCCGGGGCGACGGAGATCTGCCCTCCGACCTGCTCGGTCGGCTCATCAGCCAGGTGGGCACACTGCATCGCTCGGCGGCCGGCCAGCCCGGTGCCCCCACCTCGGGCCTCGCGCCGCGCGAGGTCGATGTCCTGCGCCTCGTCGCCGAGGGACTCGACACCGGAGAGATCGCCAGCAAGCTGTCCTACTCCGAGCGCACGGTCAAGAACGTGATGCATGGACTCACCACCCGGCTGCACCTGCGCAACCGGGCGCACGCCGTGGCCTATGCCCTGCGCGAAGGCTACATCTGACCGAACGGGCAATCGAACACGGCGCGCGGACACCAACTCATGCCCGTCGTACGTCCCTTGCGTGCCTGCACGGACGGTCGCCCCGGACGGCACGATGACTTTGAGACATGTGCGGCACGCGGGGGTACGGCACACGGGGGTACGACGGGCAGGGCGGCGGGAGCGCGACAGTGATCCACGAGGTGGACGAGGTCCTCAAGGGGCTGCTCGGCGGGGGTGCCCTGGCCGGATCCGGCATCGACGTCTTCTTCGACGCCCCGACCCGTGACTGGGCCGCCCGGCGCAACGGTCCCGCGATCAACGCCTACTTGTACGACATCCGCGAGGACGTCGCCCGCCGCCAGCGCGGCACCGTCTCCGTCCGCGACGAACGCGACGTGATCGTCCGGCGTCGTCAACCGCCCCGCTGGTTCCGGCTGTCGTATCTCGTCACCGCCTGGACCAAGCAGCCCCAGGACGAACACCGGCTGCTGTCCGCCGTGTTGACCAACCTGCTGCCCCGCGAGCTGCTCCCGGCCAGCGAACTGCCCGGAGCCCTCGGTGAGTTGGGACTGTCCGTGCCGCTCACCGTGTCCGGGACCCAGACGGAGTCCCGGTCCCTGGCCGAGATCTGGTCCGCCCTCGGCGGCGAACTCAAGCCGTCCCTCGACCTCGTGGTCACGGCCCCCTTCCCGGGCTTCCCCGAGTACGACGCCGGACCCCCGGTCACGGAGGGCGCCGCCGTCCGCGTCCGCGCGATCGACGGCTCCCTGGAGGACTCGCCCGAACGCACCCATCAGCCACGGCACTTGGAGAAGGCACGCGCCGAGCGGGCGGAGACCCGTACTCCGTGACGGTCGGCGCCCCCACTCTCGTACCCGCCGCAGGGCTGCTCGCCCGCCTCTCCCAACTGCGCGCCCAGGCAGCCCAGTTGGTCGAGCAGCGCAGCGCCGACGACCCGACGGCCGGTGATCCGCTGCGCGGGCTGTATCTGTCGGAGGAGGCGATACGACACCTGCTCCGGCGGCCCGCCACTCAGCCACCCGGAAGCAGCCTGCCCACGGTCGACGGCGACGACCCACTCGCACGTCTCGCCTCCCGCCTCGGCCTCGTAGCCCTGGACGTCCACATCATCCTCGCCGCCCTCGCTCCCGAACTCGACCGTTCCTTCGAGCCCCTGTACGGCTATCTCAACGACGACGTGGGCCGCCGCCGGGCCACCACCGGGCTCGCCCTCGACCTGTGCGGACTCCCCGTGCACGAACCGGCAGCCAGGGCCCGCTTCCACCCCTCGGCGCCCCTGACCGCACTCGGCCTCCTGGTCGTCGAGGAACCCGAACGCCCCTTCCCCAGCCGCTCGTTGCGCGTCCCCGACCGGGTCGCCGCCCACCTCCTCGGCGACGACACCCTGGACGCGGCCCTCACCGGCCACGTACGCCCCCTCGCACCGAACACCTCGTACGCGACCGACTTCACGGACAAGCTGGCCGCACTGCTGACCGCGAAGGCGTCCCCCGCCCCGCCGCCCACGGTCTACCTGCGCGAGCACCGCGAGGGCGACGGCCTGGCCTGCGTCACGGCGGCCCTGCGCACCGCCGGACTCGACGCGCTGCACTTCTCCGGCCCCGACGAGCGCATCCCCGACCTCCTCCGCGAGGCCCGGCTCAGCGAGCGGGTCGTGGTCGTGTCACCCCTGTCGGACCAACCCGCCGCCCTAGTACGGGCGTTGACCGCCCCGGACGTATCGGACGTACCCGTACTCCTCACCGGCTCCCGCCCGTACGACCCCCAGTGGTCCGAGGACGACCCACTGGTCCTGGAGGCACCGAGGCAGCGCGCGGGGCAGGTGAACACGTGGGGGGACGCGCTGAGTCGGCATCCGAGCCCCGCTGACCTGGCCCGTGATGAACCAGCGGACCTGGGCTTCGACCTGGCCGCCACCGTCGCCCCCTACCGCCTCGGTGTCGACCACATCGCCCGTGCCGCCCGCGCCGCGCAGCGGCTTGCCGGGTTTGATGGGACCCCGCTCAGCGCCGCGCATCTGCGGCTGGCCGCTCGGCAGCAGTCGGCGTCCGGGCTTGAGCGGCATGCTCGGCGTATCCGGCCCGATGTGGGGTGGGAGGATCTCGTTCTTCCCGGCAAACCGCTCGCCCAGCTCCACGAACTCGCCCTGCGGGCCCGTCATCGCGACCAGGTCCTCGGAGAGTGGCGGCTCAGCGCGGGCGGGGGCCGGGGACGGGGTGTGCTCGGGCTGTTCGCGGGGGAGTCCGGGACCGGGAAGACGCTGTCCGCCGAGGTCGTCGCCGCCGAACTGGGGCTGGATCTCTATGTGGTTCAGCTGTCGTCGATCGTCGACAAGTACGTCGGCGAGACCGAGAAGAACCTGGAACGGATCTTCACCGAGGCCGACCGTACCGACGCCGTGCTCCTCTTCGACGAGGCCGACGCTGTCTTCGGGAAGCGTTCCGAGGTCAAGGACGCGCACGACAAGTACGCCAACATGGAGAGCGCGTATCTGCTCCAGCGGCTGGAGTCCTTCGACGGGATCGCGCTGCTCACCACCAACCTGCGCGCCAACATCGACGAGGCGTTCACCCGCCGCCTCGACCTCGTCGTCGACTTCCCCTTCCCGGACCCCGGCCAGCGTCTCGCCCTGTGGCGGCACAGCCTCGCCCGGGTGCCCTGCGCCCCCGGCACCGACCCCGCACGGGTCGCCGGCGCCTTCGAACTGGCCGGCGGCTCCATCCGCAGCGCCGTCGTCACGGCCGCCTACTCCGCCGCCGGACGCGGTGAACCGGTCACGACGGCGGACCTGGTGGAGGGCGCGGAACGGGAGTATCGGAAGGCAGGGCGGCTGGTGCCGGGCGAGGGGTCCTGGTAGCTCCGGCTCCCGGAGCTACCAGGACCCTCACCCGCCCCCCCCAAAAAAGGGACCAAAGGCCCAACTACCCCTACCTACTCCACCCGCCACTTCTGGTTCGCCGTGCCCGAGCACGTCCACAGCTGCAGCTTGGTCCCGTCGGCGGTGCCCTGGTCCTTGGCGTCCACGCACTTGTCGGCCTGCGGATTCACCAGGTCGCCCGCCGTGCTCAGCACGAACTGCTGGGCCGGGTTGCCGCTGCACCGCGCGAGCTGGATCGCCGCCCCGTCGTCCCGCGAACCGAACGCCACATCCATGCACATGCCGAGCGAGCGGACCGTACCGTCGTCCCGGAAGTCCCACTTCTGGTTGGCCGTGCCCGCGCACTCCCACAGCTGAAGTCCGGTGCCGTCCTTGCCCTTGCCGTTCTGCGCGTCGGTGACGTCGACACAGCGGTTGGAGGCCCGGCCGATGATCAGGGACCCCACGACAACGGCGGCCGTCTCCTTCGGAGTTGCCTGGGTGTCCGGCTTCGTACTCGTGCCCGACCCCGCCGACCCGGATCCGGATCCGGAGCCCGACCCGGAGCCGCTCCCGCTCCCACTTCCGCTCCCCGATCCCTGCTCCTGCCCGGGCGCCGCCACCTCGGGCAGCGGCGCGGCCGACACGGTCGACTGCACCGACGGCGCGACCGGAGCGGACGCACTGGCACTGGGCGGCGGGAGCGTGTTCGCGGCGCCGGTCTCCGTCAACTCTGTTGCCTTGGTGGTGAATTGGGGTTTGTAGGAGATCCAGAGCATCACGAAGGTGATGGCGAGGGCGAGGGCGACGCCGAGGAAGGTGGCCAACCAGCGGGGGAGGAAGCCGCGTTGTACGTATGTGCCGTCGACGTCGATCGGGACGGCTCCGGAGCGTTGTACGGCCAGCTTGTACGGTCGGTCTTCCTTGCTGCCGAACCAGATGATCTGGCGGGGTTTGAGGCGTGCGTCGACGAACACGGCTCGTCCCGGCTCGACTTGGACGCTGCCGGGGTGGATGTCGTACGAGAGGTTGTCGCCGTTGTCGCTTCCGCTGATCGACGCGGTGAGCTTGGTGTTGCCGAGGTTGTCGACGGCCAGCTTGGGGCGGCCCCGGAAACGGCCCTTGACCGTGGGCGGGACGAGTTCGGCCCGTATCTCCGTGAAGGGGGTGATCGTCAGATTGCCCTCGGGGACGGTCGTCGCCTCCGGGTTCGTGGTGGGCGTGATGCGGATCGCGTACGGGTTCGGGCCCGCTGTCGCGTCCGGCGTACGGGGCGGCGCGAAGGTCAGGTCGACCGTGCCCGTCGTACCCGGATACAGCCGTAGCGTCTGTGGCTCGACCGTCGTCCAGGGGGCGATGTCGCCCACCGGTTCGAAGCGGTATTCGTCGACGACGTCACCGGTGTTGCGCAGGCGTAAGCGCACCGTGGTGCGGTCACCCGGGTCCACGGTCGCGGAGGCGGGTTCGAGAGAGGTCCACAGCATCACCCACCGAGCCTAGGATCCCGGCCACCAGGACGTCAGGAAGCCTTCGGGCACGATCGCTGCCCGAAGGACCCCCTGACGAGACCCTGATGACTCCCCGCCGTGCCCCTGAGAGGCACGGCCCGGCTCACACGGTGAAGCGGACCGCCTCCAGCTGCTTGTGCTGCTCCATGTTGCTCCCGATGTACTTCCAGCCGCCGGCGTCGGTGCACACCACACCCAGCCAACCGCCGTCCTGCACATGGGGGTTGCCGCAGACGCTGCCGTCGAAGACCTGGATGGTGAAGCCCTGCAGGGGCTCGTCCGCCTCCTTGGTGCTGCCGAGGTAGTTGTCGATCCCGTCAACCGCCTTCGTCCACTTGGTGCCCTCCCAGTTCTTGTACTGCCAGGCACCGTTGCCGGCCGTCCCCTTGGTGCCGGACACGGCGATGTTGAGGGCCTTGATCGGCAGGTCCTTGCCCGTGGTGCCGGCCTCGGCGCCGTCGCACACCGGCTCCTGCCAGCCCTGGTCGGCGACATACGCGCGGTAGCAGATGTGCCGGCCCGCACTGCGCGCGGCCAGCTGCGTCACCGCCGTGGCGGCGGTCACCTCCGGCGCCTTCGTCTCCTTCGGCGTGCCCCCGCCCCCGCCGTCGCCGTCGCCGCTCCCGCCTCCGGCGGCCGGGGTCTCCGACGCCTGCGGGGGCGCGCTCACGACGGGGTCCTGGGCGGGCTCCTGGCTGGGCGCCACGGGCGGCGCCGTGGCCACGGCCGTGGGACTGGGTGGAGGGAGCGTGTTGGCGGAGCCCACCTCCGTCAACTCTGTTGCTTTGGTGGTGAATTGGGGTTTGTAGGAGATCCAGAGCATCACGAAGGTGATCGCGAGTGCGAGGAAGATCCCGAGGAAGGTGGCCAACCAGCGGGGCAGGAAGCCGCGTTGTACGTACGTCCCGTCGACGTCGATCGGGACGGCTCCGGAGCGTTGCACGGCCAGCGTGTATGGCCGGTCTTCCTTGCTGCCGAACCAGATGATCTGGCGGGGTTTGAGGCGTGCGTCGACGAACACCGCGCGCCCCGGCTCGACTTGGACGCTGCCCGGGTGGATGTCGTACGACAGATTGTCGCCGTTGTCGCTGCCGCTGATCGACGCGGTGAGCTTGGTGTTGCCCAGGTTGTCGACGGCCAGCTTCGGGCGGCCTCGGAAACGGCCCTTGACCGTGGGCGGGACGAGTTCGGCCCGTACCTCCGTGAAGGCGGTGATCGTCAGGTTGCCCTCGGGGACGGTCGTCGCCTCCGGGTGCTCGGTGGGGGTGATCCGGATGGCGTACGGGTTCGGGCCCGCCGTCGCGTCCGGGGTGCGGGGCGGCGCGAAGGTGAGGTCCACCGTGCCCGTCGTACCGGGGAAGAGGCGGAGCGTCTGCGGCTCCACCCTCGTCCAGGGGGCGATGTCGCCCACCGGTTCGAAGCGGTACTCGTCGACGACGTCGCCGGTGTTGCGCAGGCGCAGCCGGACGGTCGTACTGCCGCCGGGGTCGACGGTCGCGGAGGAGGGCTCCAGGGAAGTCCAAAGGCTCACTGGGTTGTTCACGTCCCGGTTTTGTAGGTGATCTTTGCCGCCGAGAGGTCGACCGTGTTGGGGATCATCGCCTGGGGCCGCAGCAGGGCATGGAAGAGGAAGTCCATGAGGTCGGCACCGCTCATGTCCTTCATACGGTTCGCCAGGGGCGGGTTGGACACCTCGAAGCGCGTGATCTCGACCACCGCCCGGTCCACCAGACCGGGGATGATGTCGGCGCCCGCGAGGATGTTCTTGTGGAGGAGTTCGGGGTGTTTGACGACCTTCTCCGGGCCGTAGACCATCTGGTTGGCCGAGTCCGTGACCGCGAACTGCCGGGCCAGTGTGTGTGCTTGCCGTGATTCGGTGTCCTGGATGCCCCGGAAGGCCTCCAGCGAGTTCATGAAGTCCTCTTCGCCGGGCTGGGCCTTCTCGAACGCGCGCACCGGCACGTGCTTGTCGGTGGCGTCCTTCGACTTGGAGCTGACGGGCAGGTGCGGCGTCCGGGGGTCCGCGACCAGCTGGGGATAGTCGCGCTGGACGAAGTCGCTCAGCATGATCCAGCCCTGGCTCAGCAGCCCGGACTCCTCCAGCCCCAGCTCGATCCGGGCCTCGTCCTTGCCCTCGCCCTCCTGCCCCTCGGCGAAGCGGGACTTGCGGCCCGTGGTCCCCGGGTGCTCGATGTAGAAGAAGACGAAGCCGTCGTTGCCGAGCATCAACTTGTCGACGTTCATGGTGTTGTGCTGCTTCAGCGGCTCCAGCCCCTGGTCGGCCCGCTCCTTGTCGAGCGTGGTCCTGGACTTGAGACGCTGGTCGCCGGAGTCGTTGATCGAGTCGATCCGCGCCTTGGGGGAGTAGTGGGCGACCACGGACTGCCGTAACTGGGCCTCCAGCTTGGCCGATACGTCCCGTACCCAGGCCCGGCTCCGGTCGCCGATCTCCTTCTTCAGGTCCCCGCGGTTCAGCTCGGACATCTCCCGGACGTAACTGAAGCCCTCCGTGGCGAAGTTGACCGTCGACTCCGGGAACTGCGCGTCCTTCCACAGGGTTCCGCGGTCGGTCATGTCCTTGTAGGGGGCGCCGGGGGCGCCGCTCATCCCGCTGTCGTGTTCGTTCTGCCGGGCCACGATGTCCAACTCGGCCCGGACGGCCTGCAGTACGTCCTCCAGGTACGTGTCGTCCACGGGCCGCCCCTGGCCGACCAGAGGCCCGGCGAAGGTCTGGATCTCGACCAGCTTCCCCATGCACCACTCCGGGCCGCGCCGGCTGGAGTTGTCGTACTCCGCGACGAGCGCCCTCACCGGTGCCGTCACCTGATTGACGGGCGGGGGCCCCTTCTTCAGCCAGGCGGTGAGCTTCCCGCCGGCCGACTGCTCCGGCGCGGGCTCCGCGGTGGTGACCCGCCCGCCCACCTTCTCCTGTCCCTTGCGCTGCACCGCGAGGCCCGGTGACGAGGCGGCGGCGCCCGAGCCGGGGGCCGTTGCCCGCCGCTGAACCGGGGCCGGCCCGCTCATCACCTTCCGCGCCGTGTCCTCCGCCTGCCGTTCCGCCCAGTCCCCGGGGTCGGAGACACGCAGCCCGGAGCCGTCGTCCGTGCCGGGGACGGCACCCCGGCTCTGCTGCACCACGTGCTGCAACTCATGGGCCAGGGTGTGCTTGTCCTGGCCGTCCCACACCACATGGGACCCGGACGTGTAGGCCTTGGCCCCGATCTCCGCCGCCGACCGCTGGGCCACGGCGTCGGTGTGCACCCGTACCCCGCTGAAGTCCTCCCCGCCGTACCGGCCCTCCATCTCGGCCCGCAGCGACGTGTCCAGCGGACGGCCCGCGGAGCGCAACACCTCGTGCACGGTGGACCGTTGGACATCCCGCCGGGAATCGGGCGAGCGCTGTACGTCCGTGCTGTGGCCGCAGCTGCCGTCGTGCTCGTGACGTTCCTCGGCGACGGCCCGCGCCACGGCGGCGTTGCCCGCCAGGCGTTGGAGCGTCAGCAGCCGCTGGGCGGCGGAGCCCCCGGCCGACAGGTGTGCCGGCCCCCCGGCCGACAGGTGTGCCGGACTGTTCCGGGCCGACAGGTGCGCGGGAGTCGGCGGGGCCGCCCGTCGGGCCCTCTCGGGGCCGGCGCCACCGCCGGCCCGCGTGTCCTGTGCGCGCACGCTGCTCCTCTTCCCCGCTCCCCGACGCTCCACGACCGGTGGATCTCCCAGCCTTACCGGCGCGGGCAGGTCGGCGGGAGAGTCGCAGGGGCAAACGTAGGGGCAGGGTGCACGGGGCCCGGGAGCCAAAGGGCGTGCGAGCTGCCCTTGTGGGCAAGGGAGTTGCCCCGTGACAGGTACCGCAGGCCGTTCCGGTGGACGGATCGCGCGCGTGAAGCTGGCAGACGTCCTGTCTCGTACCCCGAGGAGATCAGAGCATGCCGTCCTACCTGTCGCCCGGCGTATACGTCGAGGAGGTGGCCAGCGGCTCGCGTCCGATCGAGGGAGTGGGCACCTCGGTCGCCGCCTTTGTCGGACTCGCGCCGACCGGCCCGCTGAACGAGCCGACGCTGGTGACCAACTGGACGCAGTATGTCGCTGCCTTCGGTGACTTCACCGACGGCTACTACCTCGCCCACAGCGTCTACGGCTTCTTCAACAACGGCGGCTCGGCCGCGTACGTCGTCCGCGTCGGGGGTGCGCCCGGTGGATCGGCCGGCGGCTCCACGCCCGCCAAGTCCCTTGCGGGCGCGGCCGATCGGGCCGCGCTGCCGGCCGGTGAGCCGAAGCAGCTCGGCACCTTCAGCGTGACCGCGATCGCGGGCGGCTCGCTGAGCGTCGAGGTCGCCGACCCGGAGGGCGAGGGCCCCGCCGAGCGGTTCAAGCTGATCGTCAAGGACGGCGACAAGCCCGTCGAGACGTTCGACGTGACCGCCAAGAAGGGCGGCCGCAACTACGTCGTCACGCAGGTGAAGGAGCGCTCCAAGCTCATCACCGTGACGGAGTCGGCGCCCGCCGCGCAGCTCGCCCGCCCCGACAACCAGACCGTGGCGCTCGCCGCCCCGGCCGCCCCCGCCCCGGTCGTCCCGGCGGCGGCCGAGGACGAGGCCGCGCACGCGGGCCCCGCCGAGTACCTCGGCGACTCCGCCGACCGCACCGGCTTCGGCGGCCTGGAGGCCGTCGACGAGATCTCGATGGTCGCGGTGCCCGACCTGATGGCGGCCTACCAGCGCGGCGCGATCGACCTGGAGGCGGTGAAGGCGGTCCAGCTCGGTCTGATCGCCCACTGCGAGCTGATGGGCGACCGCGTCGCCGTCATCGACCCGCCGCCCGGTCTGAACGCCCGTCAGATCCGCGTCTGGCGCCAGGAGACGGCCGGCTACGACTCCAAGTACGCGGCCCTGTACTACCCCTGGATCAAGGCCTTCGACCCGGCCACCGGCCAGGCCCGCATGATCCCGCCGAGCGGCCACATCGCCGGCATCTGGGCCCGCAACGACTCCGAGCGCGGTGTGCACAAGGCGCCCGCCAACGAGGTCGTACGCGGCGCGGTGGACCTGGAGATCCAGATCACCCGGGGCGAGCAGGACCTCCTCAACCCCATCGGCGTCAACTGCATCCGCGCCTTCCCCGGCCGGGGCATCCGCGTCTGGGGCGCCCGCACGATGTCCTCCGACCCGGCGTGGCGCTACCTCAACGTGCGGCGCTACTTCAACTACCTGGAGGAGTCGATCCTGATCGGCACCCAGTGGGTGGTCTTCGAGCCGAACGACCACCAGCTGTGGGCCCGGATCCGGCGCAACGTCTCCGCGTTCCTCGTCAACGAGTGGCGCAGCGGCGCGCTCTTCGGCCAGCGGCCGGAGGAGGCGTACTACGTCAAGTGCGACGAGGAGACCAACCCGCCGGAGTCGGTCGACCTCGGCCGCGTCGTCTGCGAGATCGGCATCGCGCCGGTCAAGCCCGCCGAGTTCGTGATCTTCCGGCTGGCCCAGTTCTCGGGCGGCAGCGGGGAGTTGGAGGAGTAGGCCTCCCCTCTGGCTTTGCGCGTGCCTGTCGTGATCGTCAAGTACCCCAGACCTACCGAGAATCAAGAGAGTTAAGAGAGCCAGATGAGTCTCCAGCCGGGTGACGCCCTCACCTCACACAATTTCGGCCTGCAGATCGACGGCGTGATGGTCGAGTATCTCGCCGAGGTCAGCGGCCTCAGCATCGAGCAGGACGTCATCGAGTACCAGCAGGTCTCCGCCCAGGGCAAGCCCGTCACCAAGAAGCTGCCGGGCGTGAAGAAGGCGGGCACCTGCACGGTCGTCCGCGGTATGACCCAGTCCTCGGCCTTCAACCAGTGGATCACCGAGTCGGTCGCCGGTCAGATGGGCACGGCCCGCAAGAACGCCACGATCATGGTGATGGACTACCAGAACAACCCGGTCAAGCGTTACAACATGCGCAACGCCTGGTGCAGCAAGATCGACACCAGCACGGTGAAGGCCGGCGAGGCGTCCGCGCTGCAGGAGACGGTCACGATCACGTTCGAAGAACTGGTCATCGAGTAATGCGTCGTACGGCACCCAGGCCGGCCGGGGCGGCGCTCGCCGACCCCGGTCCGGCCTCCCTCGGGGCGGAGGCGGCACCACCGGCGACGGAGGTCGCCGCCACCCCCCAACGGCTGCGCACCGAGTTCGAGTTCGAGCTGCCGCGCGGATACGTCGACGAGGCCGGCACGGTGCACCGCGACGGTGTGATGCGGCTGGCCACGGCCCGGGACGAGCTGATCCCCCTGCGGGACATGCGCGTCCAGGAGAACCCGGCGTATCTGTCGGTGGTCCTGCTCGGCCGGGTCATCACCCGGCTCGGCTCGCTGCCGCTCGTCCACGACGGCGTGGTGGAGAACATGTTCGCCTCCGACCTCGCCTTCCTCCAGGACTTCTACCGGCAGATCAACGCCGAGGGACACACCCGCGCCGGGGTGACCTGCCCGCACTGCGAGCAGCCCTTCGAGGTCGAACTCGGCGGGAGCCGCCTGGGGGAATCGTGACGTACGCGACCGACCGGCTGTACGAGGAGATCGCGTACGTCGCCTACCACTTCCACTGGAGCATGGACGAGATCCTCGACCTCGAACACCGCGACCGGCGCCGTTACACGGACCAGATCGCGGCCCTCGTCACGCGCGCCGCGGGCGAGGGGTGAGGCGTGGGCATCGTCGGGCGGTTGAGGTCACGTCGTCGGGGGGCCGCAAGTTCCCTCCCTGATACGCAAGTTGATACGGAAGTTGATGGGGGAGTTGACGGCGGGAGCGAGTCCGGGACCGAGGGCGTTTCGTCCGGTTCCGGGGCTCGTGTTCCGTCGGCCGGGTGGTCCGCGCTGCCGCCGATCCAGCGCGCGACCACCGTCGGCCGCCCGGGGGTCGCCGACGCGGGGTTCGCCGCCCGGCTCACGACCTGGCAGAACCCCTCCTTCACCGGAACCCTCTCCCACGCCGTCCTCGACGACGCGCCGAGCGGCCTGGTGAAGGGGGCGCTCGTCGAGTCGCGGGGTCCGGGCACGGGGCTTGAACTGCCTTCACTGTCACTGCCGTTGGCGATGGCGGAGGAGGAGGGCGCTCCTGGTGGGGCGGCGGGTACTACCTCCGTTCAGCGGGTGAGTTTTCCGGGGGTGGTCGCTCGGGCGGCGGGGCCTCGGGTTGTGCCGGTGGTGGGGCGTTCGGGGGGCGGGCCGTCGCCTTCGGGGGCGGGGGCGTCCTCCGGCGCGGGCTCGACTGCGGCTCCGGCTCCGGTTCCGGCTGCTGGTGATGGGGCGCCGGTTGTCGGGCAACGGCCCGTTGCGAGGGCTGTGCCGGTTGTCCAACGGCGTCCGGCCGCCGGGGCGGTGCCTGTTGCCGGTAGGGGGTCTTCTGCGGGTGCGGTTTCTGGTCCGGGGGTGGCTGGAGAGGCTGGTGCGGGTACGGCCGGTTCCGGTGCCGTGCCTTCGTCCGTGGCCGGTGGTGTGCCGCTGACCAGGGTTTCCGGTCCTCCGGTGGCGCAGCGGAGGAGCCTGCCGGTGGCGAGGAAGCAGGCCGCGGGGACTCCTACGGGGATTTCTGGCGGCAGTACGGGTGCTGGTGCTCCGGAGGTTCCGGTCGCCGTTCCCGTGTCTCGGGGTGTCGTCCCGGGGGCTTCGGCCGGCGTCTCGACCTCTGCGGACTCGGTTGCGCTTCCGTCGGGGCCGGGTGTCACCTCGACGGCCACAGCCGCTTCTCCTGTACGTCCGACTGCGGCTTCCCCGGGTTCGGGCGCCGCGTCGGTTCAGTTGACCCCCGGTGCGCCGGGGGCGGCGGCTGCCGCGTCGGCGCGGCCGGTCGATGCTCCGGCTGCGGTGCAGAGGTCCGCTGCTTCGGCGGGGCCGGCGACCACTTCCCCTGGCCCGGTGCCCGGCACCGGGCCGGTGGCGTCAGCTGCCGCTGCGGGGCGTCCCGCAGTGACGTCGTCGGGTCCGGCGCCCGCCGCCACGGCGTCGAGCGCGGCCGTTGTACAGACATCGACCGGCTCGACGGCATCAACCGGCGCTCCAGCAAGGCCGGTTGACGCACCCCTGGTATCTCGGGGTTCCGCGCCGAACTCCCGGGTGCCTGTGCCGGTTGCACCGCCGGTGGTGCAGAGGGACACGGAGCCGGCGGGGCCAACGGCTGCCCCGGTACGCCCGGTCGCCGCACCGCCAAGCCCCGGATCCGCCTCTTCGGGAACGTCGACGACCCCTGCCGTCGCACGGGGCATCGCACCAGCACGCCCCGTCGTCGCCACGCCTGCGAGCCCAACTGCCGGGCCTCCGGGACTGGTTGGGCCCTCTGCGGCATCCAACTCGGCCCCTGTGGGATCGAACCCGACTCCTGTGCAACGGGCCGCCGCCTCGACGGGGTCGGCGATCACCCCTGCGATCCCGGTCGCCACTTCCCCGACCCCGACCCCGACCCCGACCCCGGCGTCCGGCACCCCGATTCGACAGACGTCCTCTGCCGACGTGGTCGCACGAGCCGCCACCCCTGCCTCCTCGTTGCCGGTCACGCCCTCTGCGGCCCAGGCCGCGACCCCCGCGCCCTCGGTCGCCTTTTCCGCACCCCCGGCCCCGGCGTCCGGCACGCCGGTTCAACAGGTGTCCTCTGTCGACGTTGGCACGCGAGCCGCCAACCCGGCCTCGGCGATGCCGGTCACCGCTCCCGCGCCTCAGGCCCCGGCGTCCGGCACGCCGGTTCAACTGGCGTCCTCTGCCGAGGTTGGCACGCGAGCCGCCAACCCGGCCTCGGCGATGCCGGTCACCGCTCCCGCGCCCCCGGCCCCGGCGTCCGGCACGCCGGTTCAACAGGCGTCCTCTGCCGAGGTTGGCACGCGAGCCGCCAACCCGGCCTCGGCGATGCCGGTCACCGCTCCCGCGCCCCCGGCCCCGGCGGTCGGCACCCCGGTCCGGCAGGCGCCCCTTGCCAACACCATGCGGGCCGCCAACTCGCCCTCCCCGGCGCGCACTTCCGCAGCCCGGACAACAGACCCCACAGCACCCAGTACCCAGCGCGTTGCCGCCCCCGGCAGCACCCGCGGCGCACCCCCGGCTTCAGCCCAGGCGCAGGCACCGCGCACCACCGCCCCCGCGAACCCGGCGGCGACCCCCACCCCGGTTCCGCACCCCCAGACCAGGCCCCTGGCCGGACTGGCCGCCCCGATCCAGCGAACCCCCGCGGCCGAGACCCGGAGCGCGGCCCAGCCCACGCCCACCACCCCAGCACCGCCCGCGCCCCGCCGCCGTACCTCCCTGGGCGCACCGCTCTCCGCACCGCCCGCGGACGCGACCCCCTTGGCGAGGCGTGTCCATCCGACGGCCCCCGGCATCCCCGGATCCAGCGTCGGCGCCCCCGCGATACCGATGCGGACATCGACACCGGTACCGATGCGAACATCGACACCGGTACCGATGCCCGTACCCGGAACGCCCGTTCAGCGCGCCGTCACCACACTTCCGGCACCCTCAACTCCCTCACTGGCCAAGGGAGTTGAAGCACCCAGCACCATCAAGGCACCCACGCCGACCTTCCCCACCCCGAACGAACCCCCCGCACATCCCGTACCGCCAGTACCCCCGGCAGCCCCCACCCGCCACGCCGCCGTACCCCCAGTACGCCCCGCCCCACCCCGAATCCAGCGCGCCCTCTCCTCCGCCCACCCCCTGACCACAACGGTCCCCGTGCCATCCCCCGTCGCGACAGGAACCCCGCAGGCCCTCCCCGTCGCCCCCAAGGCCGTACCCCTGAGGCGCCCCGCAGCCACCACCGCACCCACCACCGCACCCACCCCCGGGCACCCGACCGCCACCCCCGCCGCGACAGGCACCCCCCGGGCCCTCCCCGTCGCCCCCAAGGCCGTACTCCTGAGGCGCCCCGCACCCACCACTGCACCCACCCCCGGGCATCCGACAGCCACCCCCCTCGGACACGCCCCCGTGCCCCTGCCGCCGCCCCCGGTCGCGCACGGCACCGCCGGCGCCAGTACCCCCGTACAGCGCACGCACCCCACGCCCCCGGCCCCGCCGCGCCCGCCGATCACGAACAGCGCGCCCGCAGCGGCCCCCGTACCCGCAGCCGTCCGCATCCAGCGCAGGGCCGCACCCCGAAACACCCCCAAGACACCACCGCCCCCGCCACCCACAGCCCGAACCCAGTCCCAGAGCCAGTCCCAGTCCCAGTCCCAGACCCAGTCGGGGGCAAAGCCCCCGCCCCCCTTCGACGCGAAGGACCTGGACGACCACCAGCTCGACGAACTCACCCACCGGCTGATCGACAGGGTCACCCGCAAGGTCCGTACCGAACTGCGTCTCGACCGTGAGCGCATCGGGAAGCTGCGCGACCCCCGTCACTGACTGACTGACACGCACCTCCCTCAACTCCCGCCGACGACAAGCCCGTTGAAAGGCCCCCATGTCCACCGATACCGACCCGGGCTCCACGATCTTCTTCACCCTCACCATCGACGGCGAGAGCCTCGGTTACTTCAACGGGTGCGAGGGCCTGTCGTCCGCGGTGGAGATCGAGCACCACCAGGAGGGCGGCAACAACGGGTTCGTGTGGGCGCTTCCGTCGCGGGTGACGTTCTCGAACATCCGGCTGACCCGGCCGCTGACGCCGGACACCTCCAAGGTCGCCGCCTGGATCTCCAGTGTGACCACGGGAGTTACCCGGCCCACCGCCCAGATCGCCGCGCTGCGCGCCGACGGTTCGGAGGTGGCGCGCTGGGGGCTGATCGACGTACTGCCCGTGAGCTGGCAGGGCCCCTCCCTGGACCCCGCGAACCCGAGCGTGGCCACGGAGGTCCTGGAGATCACCCACCACGGCTTCACGGACTGAGCGAGCGGACGGGAAGAGGCAGGAACCACATGGCTAAGGGAAGCAAGGGTGGCAAGGGCGGTGCCGGGAAGAGCCTGGTGCGGGCCACGTTGGCCATTCACGAGCCGCCGATCGGCTACAGCACCACACCCGGCGGGCTCATCAAGAACTTCAGCTTCGACTTCAACCCCTCCCAGCTGTCGCTCAGTCGGCGCGCCCAGTGGAAGACCACTCCCACCGCGGCCGTCCGGGACGGCTCGCTGCCGGAGTTCCTGGGGCCGTTGCCGCGCGAGATGACCGTCGAGATCTTCCTCGACTCCTCCGACGAGCCGAGCAGCAACAGCGTGCTGAAGAAGGTCGAGGCGCTGTTCTCGTGCTGTGAGACGACCGCGAAGAGCATCGCCGCGAATCAGTCGTCGACGCCGTGGGTCGTGTTCGAGTGGGGGTCGTTCTCCACCGCCCGGTTCACCGCGTACGTCAGTTCCGTGGACGCCACCTACACCCTCTTCGGGACTACCGGTGTGCCCATCCGGGCCACCTGCCAGGTGCATCTGCACGAGATTCCCAGCCAGACCAAGGGGCAGAACCCGACCTCGGGCGCGCTCACCGCGCAGCGCGTGCACCGGGTCGTCGCCGGGGACTCCTTGCAGTCGCTGGCCTGGCGGGAGTACGGGGACGCGAGCGCCTGGCGGGCCATCGCCCAGCTGAACGGCATCGACGACCCGAACCGGCTGCCGAACGGGCTCGAACTCATCCTGCCGGCCGCCGAGGAGGTGGGCGCCTGATGGTCCAGATCGCCTTCTCCAGCCTCATGAGCGTCAAGATCGGGGGCGCCAAGCTGCCCGACGACATCGCCTCCCTGCTTGTCGGTGGGTGGGTCGATCTGGGCGCGGGTGTGCCCGGGGCCTTCCGGCTGACCTTCCGCGACCCCTACCACCTCGTCCTCGGCAAGCTCGGCGTCGACTTCGGAACTCCCGTCGTCCTGGCGCCCGTTGCCGCCGGGAAGGGCGCCGCGGACCCGCTGATCACGGGCGAGGTCACCGGTATGGAGACCGACTACGACGGCACCGGCACCTTCACCGTGATCCGTGGCTACGACCCCGGGCACCGGCTGATGCGGCAGCGCAGAGTCGCCGCATACCGCAACCAGACCGCCTCCGACATCGCCCGAAAGGTCGTCGCCACGGCGGGAGTTCAGGTCGGGAAGATCCAGGCCACCAAGACCGTCTACGAGTTCATCAGCCAGGCCAACATCACCGACTGGGACTTTCTCGCGCGGCTCGCCGACGAGAACGAGATGGTCATGTCCCTTGACCAGAAAGGGAAGTTCCAGTTTCTTACACCCGATCCGGCGTCCGGAGCGCCGCCGGTCAGCACCCCGGGTGAGAAGAGCCCGTTCGTGCTGGAGGCCGGTACGGACGTCCTGCGCTGCCGGGCCGCCGTCACCTCCGCCGACCAGATCGCCAAGGTCGAGGCGCGCGGCTGGGACGTGACGACGAAGAAGAAGCTCACCGCGACCTCGCCCGCCGCCACCACCCCGCTCATCGGCATCGGCACCACCCCGAAGAAGGCCTCCGCGCCCTTCAAGGCGGGCGTGCTCGTCGAGACCGACACGCCCTACGACCGTCAGTCCGAGGTCAAGTTCGCGGCCGGCGCCCTCGCCGACGACGTCACCTCCTCCTTCGCCGAGCTGGAGGTCACCGTGCGGGGGAACCCGAAACTGCGACCCGGGGTTCCGGTGACCCTGGCCGACGTCGGCAAGCCCTTCGAGGGCAAGTACACCTGCACCTCCGTACGGCACGTCTTCGGCGACGGCGACCACTACGAGACCCTCGTGACGGTCAGCGGACGCCAGTGGCGCTCCCTGTTCGGCCTCGCCTCCGGCGGCGCCGCGACCACCGCACCCCGGCTGCCCGGCGTGGCCAACGCGCTGGTCACGGACGTACAGGACCCCCTGAAACAGGGGCGGGTGAAGCTTCAGTTCCCGTGGCTGGACGACGCGTACGTGAGTGACTGGACGCGAGTTGTACAGATGGGCGGGAAAGGTGGCGGCGGGATCTTTCCGCTCGATGTCGGTGACGAGGTGCTGGTCGCCTTCGATCGAGGGGCACTTGACCATCCCTTCGTCGTCGGCGGGCTCTACAACGGGCGGGACAAGCCGACCGTCGTCAAGGACGTGTGGCTGCACGACCCGCTCAAGAAGAAGGCCATCCGGCACACCCTGTCCGACCGGGAAGGCAACCGGGTCGACCTGCTCAGCCAGCAGACCGGCGCCCGAAAGCAGGGCGTGCGCATCGCCAGTGGCAACGACCGGCTGACCATCAATCTCGACCGCACCAAGACCGAGATCACCGTGGACAGCAAGGGAGCCGTCAGCATCAGCGGTGGTACCTCGGTGTCCGTGGAGGCCGGTACCGATCTGACGCTGAGCGCCCGCCGGGCCATCAACATCAGGAGCGGCGGCATCCTCAACCTCCAGGGCCGCGGCATCGTCAGTCTCAAGTCGCTCGGCGGCGCGGTCAACGTGGACGCGCTCGGCGCCCTCAGCCTCAAGGCGGCCGGCGCCGCGACCATCAGTACGGCCGGCACGGTACAGATCAACTCCGTTGCCAACGTGGGTATTCGGGCCGTCTCCCTCATGCTCAACGGCCTGGTGATGGTCAAC
Source organism: Streptomyces sp. GQFP (assembly GCF_021545335.1). GTDB lineage: Bacteria > Actinomycetota > Actinomycetes > Streptomycetales > Streptomycetaceae > Streptomyces. The sequence continues at coordinate 8,114,096 of NZ_CP089312.1, forward strand.
AACAAGCCGTATCCGATCCCGTAAGGGCCGCGACCGATTCAGTGAGGCAGGTGGGCCGGAAATGGCCGAGCAGTTCGTCGGTTCCGGGTGGGCGTTCCCGTTGCGTATCGGGCCCACCGGGGGCATCGCCCTCGTCAGCGGGGAGCGGGAGGTCGAGGAGGCCATCCGGCTCGTCCTCGCGACCGCGCCCGGGGAACGCCCGATGCGGCCCGAATTCGGCTGCGCCATCCATGACTTGGTGTTCGCGCCGGTCAACGAGGCCACCGCCGGGCGGATCCAGCACGAGGTGTACTCCAGCCTCGACCGCTGGGAGCCGCGCATCGAGGTCGACGACGTCGAGGTCACCGCCGGTGCCGAACAGGGCGTGCTGTTCATCGACGTCCGCTACTCGATCCGGGGCACCAACAACCCGCGCAGCCTTGTCTTCCCCTTCTACGTCATCCCCTCCCACGAGGAGCCCGACGCGTCCGGTGACTCAGGTGGCCCCGGTGGCCCCGGTGGCTTCGGTGGCTCCGGCGATCTGGGCAACTCCTTTGAAAGCGACCGCTGATCACCGATGGCCCTGCCTTCCCCGAACCTTGACGACCGCCGCTTCCAGCAGTTCGTCGACGACGCCAAGCGTTACATCCAGCAGCGCGCCCCGGAGTGGACCGACCACAACGTCTCCGACCCCGGCGTCACCCTCGTGGAGACGGTCGCGCACATGGCGGACCAGATCGTCTACCGCCTCAACCGCGTCCCGGAGAAGAACCATCTCGCCTTCCTCGACCTCGTCGGCATCACCCTCTTCCCGCCCTCGGCGGCCCGCACGGACGTGACGTTCTGGTTGTCGGCGCCCCAGGAGGAGACCGTGCTGCTGCCGTCGGGCACCGAGGCGGCCACGCTCCGCACCGAGAGCGAGGAGGCCGTCGTCTTCGCCACGGAACGCGAACTCGCCATCGTGCCCTGCGAGTTGGGACACCTGGTCGTGCAGAACAACGGCGTGCCCGTCGCCGACCGGACCGCCGACCTCACCGAGGGCAAGGACGTGCTGTGCTTCGCCGAGGCCCCGAGCCCCGGCGACTGCATGCTGTTCGGGCTCAGCGCGGCCGTACCGCACTGCGCGATCGCCCTCGACCTCGACAGCCGCGTCGACGGCGTCGGCGTCGACCCGCGCCAGCCGCCGCTGCTGTGGGAGGCGTGGACCGAGGACGGCTGGGTGGCCTGCGAGGTCGACCGCGACGGCACCGGCGGCCTCAACCGCCCCGGCGAGGTCATCCTGCACATCCCCGGCGGCCACACCCTCTCCCGCACCGGCGGCCGGGAGGCCGGCTGGCTGCGCTGCCGGGTCACCGACCCCCTCAAGAACCAGCCTTTTTACACCACTTCACCCACCATCCGCTCGGCCGAGGCCTTCACCATGGGCGGCACCACCCGCGCCATCCACGCCGACACCGTGTACGACGAGGCCCTCGGCGAGTCCACAGGCCTGCCCGGCCAACGCCTCCGCCTGGCCAACGCGCCCGTCGTCGGCGACGACCCGCCCCTGCTCCTCCAGTCCGCCGCAGGACCGGAAGGCTGGACGGACTGGCAGGTCGTCCCGCACTTCTCCGCCTCCGCCCCCGACGACCGCCATCTCACCCTCGACGCCGCGACCGGCGAGATCGCCTTCGGCCCCGCCGTCCGCGAACCCGACGGCACCCTGCGCCAGTACGGAGCCGTCCCGCCCAAGGGCGCGGTCCTGCGCGCCCGCCGCTACCGCACCGGCGGCGGCAGAGCCGGCAACGTCGCCCGGGGCGCGGTCCAGGTGCTGCGCAGCTCGATCCCGTACGTCTCCGAGGTGATCAACCGGGAGGCCGCGCGGGGCGGGGTCGACGGCGAGACCGTCGAGGAGGCGAAGGTCCGGGCGCCGATCACCCTGCGCGCCCAGGAACGTGCGGTCACGCTCCGGGACTACGAGGAGCTGGCCCGCCGAGCCGCCCCGGAGACCGCCCGCATCACCTGCCTGGAGGGGGAGGAGGGCGAGCACGGGGCGTACGCGGTACGGGTGTTGGTGGTACCGCAGGCGGTCCCCGACCCCGGCGGACGCCTGCGCTTCGAACAACTCGTCCCGGGTGATGCGTTGTTGCAGCGCATCACCCGCCACCTCGACGAACGACGCCTGATCGGGACGCGGTTGGCGGTCGGCCCGCCCTTCTACCAGGGCGTCACGGTGGTCGCGACCGTGCACGCCTTCCGGGGCGTCGACACGGACCGTGTACGGCGGCAGGCGCACGACGCCCTCTACCGCCACCTCGACCCGCTCACCGGGGGCACCGACGGCAAGGGCTGGCCCTTCGGACGTCCCGTGCAGTCCGGCGAGGTCTTCGCGGTCCTGCAGCGCGTACCCGGAGTCGAGCTGGTCGACGAGGTGCAGCTGCACCCGGCCGACCCGCTCACCGGCAAGCGCGGCGAGGCGACGAACCGGATCGATCTCGCCCCGCCGTCCCTGGTGTTCTCCTTCGATCACCGGGTGCGTGTGATCGGGGACGGCGCATGAGCACAGCCAACCAGCGCTCGGGGAGGACCCGTTGAGAGGCTCCATCGACGGACTCGGCTCCTCCGCGCCCATCGGCGCGATGCTCCCGGCGGTCTTCGCCGACGACGACCTGGCGCAACGCTTCGTCGGCGGCCTGGACGACGTCATCGCCCCGATCCACAACGCCCTGGACTGCATGGACTCCTACTTCACGCCGTCCCTGGCCCCGCTCGACTTCACCACCTGGCTCGGCGGCTGGGTCGGCGCCGAGATCGACGGCACCGAACCGGAGGACCGGCTGCGCGCGGCCGTCGCCGCCGCCGCGTATCTGCACCGGATACGTGGCACCGTACGAGGCCTGTCCGAGGCCGTACGGCTCGCCTTCGGCGTGACCCCGGAGATCACCGAGAGCGGCGCCGCCACCTGGCACGCCCGCCCCCTCGGCCCCGTCCCCGGCGACCCCCGCCCCCATCTGCGGGTCACCCTGCGGCTGCCCGACCCGACACCCGCGGACGAACACCGGCTCGACAGCCTCGTGGCCGCGGCCCGACCCGCCCACATGCCCTACACGGTCAAGGTGACCGCCGCCGAAAGGACCCCGGAAAGATGACCAGCCAGAGCTGCGCCGAATGCGGAACACGGGCGGAGCCCGGCCAGTCCTTCTGCGACGCCTGCGGGGCGGTGCTGAGCTGGTCGGAGCGGGAGAACGCGCCCCGGGGTGGCGCCGATCCGGTAGCCGTGCCGGCGGGGGAGTCCGCGGGCACGGCGGGCGCGGCGGGCGTGGCGGGTACGGCGGGTACGCGTCGTGAGGAGGCCCGGTCGGCGAGCGGCGGGGCGTCCACGGCCCCCGCACCCGGTCGGGACGCGTTCTTCAGCCCGGGGCCCGGTGACGCCGGGGCACCTCGTAGGGAGCCGGCCCGGGCGGAGGAAGAGTCGGAGAGGGCGGACGAGCGGCTGGAGCGGCTGGGCGAACGGCTGGAGAGATTGGACGAGCGGTTGGATCAGCGGCTTGGTGAACGCCCGGACGGGCGGCCGGAGCGGCTGGATGAACGGCTGGATCAGCGGCTCGGCGAAGGCCAGGACGGGCGGCCGGAGGGTCTGGAGGGCGCCGATGACGACACCCTGCCTCAGCCTGCGGTGCCTGCGGTGCCTGCTGAGCCCGTTGGGGGCCCTGTCCCCGGTCCGGACTCTTCGGACGACACCGCCGCCCGTGTCAGGTCTCTCCTCGTGCCGGTGTCCGACCCCGAACCCCGGGCCGTCCCGGAGCCGTCCGTCGCGCCGGTGCTGCCCGGTCGCCCGGTCGCCGACCGGCCGCAGGTCCGGGCCCCGGGCCGGGATCCCGGCGTACAGGGCGGCCTGCCGTGCCCCTGGTGCGCCACGCCGAACATGCCCGACCGGCACTTCTGCGTGCGCTGCGCCATGCCCATGTCGGGCCATGGCCCCGACCAGCCCGCTCTGCGGCGGCCGTGGTGGCGCCGGCTGCTCGACCTGCGCAACGGTGAGACGCCGTGGGCGGGGGACCGTCCGCGCCTGCGCCGGGGCTTCGGGCGCGTCCTGAACTGGGTGGTCGGCGCGCTGGTGCTGACCCTGGTGATCGTGGCGATCATGAACGTCGGCGACGCGGTGAACGGCGTACGCGACCACTTCGCCAAGCGGGCGCCGGTGGACCCGGACAAGGTGACCGCCTCGCGCTCCTACCCGGGGCACAAGCCCGAACTGCTCTTCGACAAGCGGAGCAACACCTGGTGGGGGCCCGGGGTCGCCCAGTCGGGCGAGGGGGAGTGGATCGAGGTGCGCTTCACCGAGCCGACCCGGCTGCTGAACGTCATGATCACTCCGGGTGTCTCGGCGCGTGCCGAGACGATCACCGAGTCGGCGCTGCCGAAGCGGATCGATGCGGAGATCACCATGGCTGACGGGACGAAGACGACGCGTGTCCTTACGCTCGACCAGGGCGCGGGGCCGCAGAGCCGGGCGTTCCGGGTGGGGTCGGTGACTGCGGTGCGGTTCGTACTCCGTTCCGCGCATGCGGCGTCCGCCGAGAAGCAGGTGGCCATCGCGGAGATCGAGTTCTTCGGGCGGTCGAACGCGAGCGCGTCGTAGGGTTTTCGCCCCCGCCGCCCCTACCCGTCCCATCCCTGGGGGCTGCGCCCCCAGACCCCCGCTATCGGCCTGAACGGCCTCGTCCTCAAACGCCGGACGGGCTGGATATCTCAGCCGCTTGGGGGTCCCCCCTCTGGGGGAGTTTGAGGAGCGGGGGTTCGGGGGCGGAGCCCCCGAGGACGAATGACCCTTCGGGTGGCGGCCGCCCGACCGCGGTGCCAGTCTGGCCCGCATGACGATTCAGACCGCCAAGCTCAGCGACCCGGCCGTCCGGGCCTTCGTCAGCGCCGTGAACGCCCACGACCGCGAGGCCTTCCAGGCCGTCCTGGCCCCGGACGCGACCATGTCCGACGACGGCTCGGACCGTGACCTCGCCGACTGGACCGAGCGCGAGATCTTCTCCTCCCACGGCCACATGGACGTAGCCAACGAGTCCAGGGGAGGCCGCGTCCTCGTCGCCAACTACAGCAACGACACCTGGGGCGAGATGCGCACCAAGTGGACCTTCACGGTCGACGACGGCCGCATCCTGCGCTTCGAGACGGGCCAGGCCTGACACCCGTACGCCCACCCCCTTGCGCTGAAGTGGACTCCAACCCCTAACGTCTCCAGGCATGGAGATCACGGAGACCTTCGCGCACCCCCGCACCCTCGGCCGCACCGGCATAGAGGTCAGCCCCCTCGGCTTCGGCTGCTGGGCCATCGGCGGTGAGTGGGCCGCGCCCGACGGACAGCCCCTCGGCTGGGGCAAGGTCGACGACGACGAGTCCGTACGGGCGGTCCGGCGCGCCCTCGACCTCGGCGTCACCTTCTTCGACACGGCCGACGTCTACGGCACCGGCCACAGCGAGCGCGTCCTCGGCCGGGCCCTCGGCAAGCACCGTACGGACGTCGTGGTCGCCACCAAGTGGGGCAACCTCTTCGACGAGCGGACGCGCATAGCCGACGGCCAGGACGACAGCCCCGAGTACGTCCGCCGCGCCCTCACCGCCTCCCTCGCCCGCCTCGGCACCGACTACGTCGACCTGTACCAACTTCACCTGTCCGAGGGCGACTTGGACGCGGCAGCCCAACTCCGGGACGTCTGCGAGGAGTTGGTGGCCGAGGGGCTCATCCGCGCCTACGCCTGGAGCACCGACGACCCGGCCCGCGCCGCCCTCTTCGCCCAGGGCCCGCACTGCGCCGCCGTACAGCACTGCCTCAACGTCATACAGGACGCCCCCGAAATGCTCGCACTCTGCGAGGGGTTGGGGCTCGCCAGCATCAACCGCAGCCCGCTGGCCATGGGGTTGCTGACGGGCAAGCGGACCGCAGGCCAGACCCTGGAGGCCGGGGACATCCGCAACGCACCGCCCGCCTGGCTCCCGGGCTTCACCCCCGGCACAGGCGCCGACCCGGACTGGCTGGCCCAGGTCGACGGACTCCGCTCAATCCTCACCAGCAACAACCGCACCCTCGCCCAGGGCGCCCTGGCCTGGCTCTGGGCCCGCAGCCCCCACACCATCCCCATCCCCGGCTTCCGCTCAGTGGCACAGGCAGAGGAAAACGCCGCCGCAATGCAGAAAGGGCCGCTCACCCCAGGCCAGCTGACTGAGATCAACCAACTATTGGAACGGTGAGCGACCCAACCTGCTTTTAGGGGCGCGGGGCTGTGTCTATATGCGGCTCCGCCGCGAGGGCGCGACAAGCCCCCACCGGCCCCGCAGCCAAAGAACTACCTAACTGACGTACTGATCCTGCTCAGTAACAGTCAACTGACCCGCCTTGATGGTCGCCACCCGCGGAGCCCGACGCGCAATCGACGAGTCATGCGTAACCATGATGAACGTCAACCCATGCTCCCGCCACAACCCTTCCAGCAGCGCCATGATGTCGTCCCGCGTCCCCTCGTCGAGGTTCCCCGTGGGCTCGTCCGCGAGCAACACCTTCGGCTTCTTCACCAGCGCCCGCGCGATGGCGACGCGCTGCTGCTGACCACCGGACAGCTCGGTCGGCGCGTGGGACAGCCGGTCCCCGAGACCGACCGAGCTCAGCGCCTCGGCCGCCCGCTCGCGCCGCTCGGCGGGCTTCACGCCGAGCGGTACGAGGGCCGTCTCGACGTTCTCCTGCGCGGTGAGCGTCGGGATGAGGTTGAACGCCTGGAAGATGATGCCGATCTTCTCGGCGCGCAGCCGGGTCAGCTTGGCCTCGCTGATCGAGCCGAGGTCGGCACCGTCCAGCTCGACACTGCCCTCGGTCGGCCGGTCCAGGCCGCCGATCATCTGCAGGAGGGTGGACTTGCCGCCGCCGGTGGGACCCTGGATGACGAGCTGGTCGCCGTCCTCGATGACGAGGTCGATGCCGCGCAGCGCCTCCACCGTCTCCTTGCCCCGCGTGTATCTCTTGGTGACACCGGTGAGCTTGTACATGAACGACTCCGTGACGTACGGGAATTGGGCGAGTTGGGGGAGTTGGGGGAGTTGGGGAGTTGTGAAGCGGGGCAGGGGTTACGACACGCTGCGCAGCGCGTCCGCGGGCCGCATCCGGGATGCCCGCCAGCCGCCCATCGCCCCGGCGATCAGACCACCGGTGATGGCGAGGCCCGCCGCGAGCGCGATCGTGGTGAGGGAGACCGGCGCCGAGAGGGCGATCTCCATCGTGTTGGCCGCGGACTGCTGACCCGGGCCGCCACCGCCACCGGGGCCGCCACCCATGCCGCCACCGCCGCCGCCCGTGTTGCCGAGCTGCGCGGTCAGCTTCGGGCTGACCGCGGTCACCGCGTACGCCGCCGCGAGGCCGAGGCCGATGCCGAGCACGCCGCCGATCAGACCGTTCACGACGGACTCGCCGACGACCTGCCGGGTCACCTTGCGCGAGGGCCAGCCCAGCGCCTTCAGCGTGCCGAACTCACGTACCCGGCGGGACACGGCCGAGGAGGTGAGCAGCGCGGCCACCAGGAACGCCGCCGCGAGGACCGCGATGGACAGCCACTTGCCGACGCTGGTCGCGAGGTTGGAGGCCGTGGAGAGGGAGCCGGAGACGGTCTCCGCGAGGTCGGCGGAGGTCGTGACGGTCGTACCCGAGATGTTCTTCTGGATCGTCGACTTGACGGTGTCGATCTGCTTCGAGTCGGTCGCCTGGACGTAGATCGTGCTGACCAGGTTCGCGGAGTCGCCGAGGGTCTGCGCCTGCTTGAGCGGCAGGTAGACGTCGGTCGTGGACTCGCTGCTCTCGGGCGTCGCGATGCCGATGATCGTGTACTTCGTACCGGAGATCGTGAGGGTCTTGCCGACCGTGTACTTGTTCTCCTTGGCGTACGACTTGCTGAGCACCGCGACCTTCGCGTTGGCCTGCGCCGTCGTGAACGTCTTGCCGCTGGTGATCGTCGTGGTGGCCAGCGGGCCCAGCTCCTGGTTCGTCACGTCGATGCCCATGACGGAGTAGGAGTTGACGTCGAACGAGGCGCCGCCACCCTGCACCTGCGGCGGAGCGGTGCTGCCGGAGTTGCCGCCCTGGCCGCCGCCGGGGCCGCCCTGCTGGCCGGAGGACGAGGAACCCGACGACGACGAGGTGTCGGTCTGCGCCTCGCCCTGGGTGAAGGAGCCGTCGACCTTGGTGACGTTGAGGCTCAGCGCGCCCACCGCCGCCGAGACGCCCTTCTGGTCGGCGACCTTGGTGACCAGCGCCGACTTCAGGGTCTGTCCGCCCTGGGTCGTCACGCGGTCGCTGCTCTGGGTGTCGTCCGAGTCGTTCGAGCTGGCGTCGAACTCGAAGTTCGGTCTGTCCGACTGGTTGTTGCCGGTCGGTGCCGTCCTGGCCTTGGTGACCGTCATGTCGGTGCCGAGGCCGTAGAGCGACTGCAGGACCTTTTCCTGTGCCTGCTGCATGCCGGCCGACACCGAGTTGACGGTGATGACCAGCGCGATACCGAGCGCCAGACCCATGGCGATGACCAGAGCCGCCTTCTTGCGCCGGCTCAGCTCGCGCTTGAGATAGATGCCAAACATCCCGTTCCTCAAAAGGTTCTTGGCGCCCCATGTGGGCGCTGCCACAAGCTAGGGACGAACCTTTGTGGAGAACTGGGTAATTGATGTGGGGGGACTGAGAAATCGGGGCCGAAACACTCACGAACAATTAAGGCGCGCGGCCCGTTTTCCGTGGTGTTCATGTGCCCGAGCACACGACAGCCGCCCCATGACCCGGTGCGTACCCCGCGGTCCCACGCGAGGTCCACCCCCACCCGGATGCGCCATGGAGCGGCTGTCGCCTTCCCCCCTCGGTGTGGTCCGTTTCGTACCGCGTCGTGCTGTGCGTACTACCGGAACCTCAGAGCATCAAGTGTGAAGCTCTGATGGAGAAGGCGTGTCGAGCATATGCCTGCGACCGGCCCGAACGCTACGGAGCAATCAATTCCACTTGTGCAGGTTGATACTTCGAACATGTGCGTGGGTGCCGCTCAGCCGCGCCCCGCATACGGCATCGTCGTCGCCAGAACCGTAGCGAACTGCACATTTGCCTCCAACGGCAGCTCCGCCATGTGCCGTACGGTGCGCGCCACGTCAGCCACGTCCATGACGGGCTCAGGCGCCACCTCACCGTTCGCCTGCAGAGCGCCCGTTTGCATTCGCGCGGTCATGTCCGTCGCCGCGTTCCCGATGTCGATCTGCGACACCGCGATCCGGTACGGCCGTCCGTCCAGCGCCAACGCCTTGGTCAGGCCGGTCAGCGCGTGCTTGGTCGCGGTGTACGGCGCCGAGTGCGGCCGGGGTGTGTGCGCGGAGATCGACCCGTTGTTGATGATCCGGCCGCCCTGCGGATCCTGCTCCTTCAGCTGCCGGTACGCCGCCTGCGCGCACAGGAACGCCCCGTTGAGGTTGGTGTCGACGACGTGCCGCCACGCCTCGTACTCCAGGTCCTCGAACGCCACCCCGCCGGGACCGAACGTCCCCGCGTTGTTGAACAGCAGGTCGAGCCGCCCGAACCGCTCCCGCACGGCCGTGAACAGGGCGGCCACGTCGTCGGGTTGGGCCACATCGGCCCGTACGACGAGAGAGTCACCGTCCGGCGCGAGCGCCGCCGTCTCCTCCAGCCGCTCGGTACGGCGTCCCGTGAGCGCCACCGACCAGCCTGCGCCGAGCAGTTCGAGGGCGACGGCGCGCCCGATCCCGGAACCGGCGCCGGTGACGACCGCGATCCTCGCCTGCTCCCCGGCCGTCATCGGCGGGCCTCGCCGGGGTAGCGCACGCCGATCTGCTCCCGGATGGTGTCCATCGTCCGCATGACGGCGAGGGTGCCGGCGAGCGGGACGAGCGGGGACTCGGTCTCGCCGGCCCGCAGGGCACGCATCACCTCGGTGGCCTCGTGCCGGAAGCTGTTGCGCGCGCCGTGGTCCGGGGCCGCGACGAACTCCTCGGGGTCACGGCCGTCGCGGTGCAGGACGAACCGGTCCGCGAAGAAGAACCCGCCGGGTACGTCGATCCGGCCCTTCGAACCGGTGACCGACGCGCTGGTGGACGTACCGCCGACGATGGAGCAGTGCACCGAAGCGAGAGCACCGCTCTCCCAGGAGAGCAGCGCTCCCGTCTGGAGATCGACGCTCTCTGCGGAGAGCACTGCTCTCGCCGAGATGCCGTCCGGCTCCCCGAGCAGCAGATGAGCGAACGACACCGGGTAGACCCCCAGGTCGAGCAGCGCCCCGCCGCCCTGCGCCGGATCACGCAGCCGGTGCGAGGGCGGGAAGGGCCCTTCAAGCCCGAAGTCGGCCTGAATGGTCCGCACCTCACCGATCGCCCCGCCGTCGACGAGCTCCTTCAGCCGCCGTATGACCGGGTTGCAGTAGGTCCACATGCCCTCCATCAGGAAGGCGCCGCGCTCTTTCGCCAGCGCGACCAGCTCCTCCGCCTCCCGCACGTTCAGCGTGAACGCCTTCTCGCACAGCACGTTCCGCCCGGCCTCCAGACACAGGCCGGCGGCGGCCCGGTGCGCCGAGTGCGGAGTGGCGACGTACACCACGTCCACGTCGGTGTCCTCGGCCAGCGACGCCCAGTCGCCGTAGGCCCGGGGGATCCCGAACCGTTCCGCGAACGCCTTCGCGGAGGCCTCCGAGCGGGAGGCGACCGCCACGAGTTCCGCGTCCGGCAGGTCCACCAGATCCGCGGCCATCGCGGCCGCGATCCCTCCCGTAGCCAGAATTCCCCACCGCACGCGCTCAGCCGACATGCCAGCCCCTAGTTCTGTGATCTGTGTGACCTCGAACACGCTGTACGAACAGCGTGTACGAGCTGAGAGCATAGGTGGCGGATTACTGGAAAAGGGAGGGGCGCATGCCCGAGCGCGGCCGAACGGCGGGGGACGAGAAAAGTGCTCTCGGAGACATACCCATACCGGTATCCGCACCCACCTCCCGCCCCACCCGCTCCCTCCGGCGTACCGGCCTCCTCGTCACCTTCATCCTCGGCGGGCTGACGGCGACGCCCCCGCTGGCGATGGACATGTACCTCCCGTCCCTCCCCGAGGTCACGACCTCGCTGAACGCGCCCGCCGCGAGCGTCCAGCTGACCCTCACCGCGTGCCTGGCGGGCATGGCCCTCGGCCAGCTCCTGATCGGCCCGATGAGCGACCGCTGGGGCCGCCGCCGCCCCCTCCTCGCGGGCCTGGTGGTGTACGTAGTGGCCACCGTCCTGTGCGGGATCGCCCCCAGCCTGGAGTTCCTGGTCGCCTTCCGGCTGGTCCAGGGGCTGGCGGGCTCGGCCGGGATAGTGATCGCGCGGACGGTCGTACGGGACCTGTACGACGGCGACGCCATGGCCCGCTTCTTCTCCACCCTGATGTTGATCTCGGGCGTGGCCCCGATCGTCGCGCCGCTCATCGGCGGCCAGATCCTGCGCGTGACGGACTGGCGGGGTGTGTTCGCCGTCCTCACGGTGGTCGGGATCGCGCTGGCGGTGCTGGTCTGGTTCCGCCTCCCCGAGACCCTCGACCCGGCGGACCGGCACAGCGGCGGGGTCGGCGAGGCCCTGCGCTCGATGCGCACCCTGCTCGCGGACCGGGTCTTCACCGGCTACGTCCTGACGGGCGGCTTCGCCTTCGCGGCGCTGTTCGCGTACATCGCCGCGTCCCCCTTCGTGATCCAGGAGATCTACGGCGCCTCCCCGCAGACGTTCAGCCTGCTGTTCGGCGTGAACTCGATCGGGCTGGTGATCGTCGGCCAGATCAACGGCAAGGTGCTGGTCGGCCGGGTGTCGATGGACAAGGTGCTGGCGGTGGGCCTGGCCGTCATCACCCTCTCGGCTACGGCGCTCCTGCTGATGGCGACGGGCGTCTTCGGCGAGGTGGGCCTGCTCCCGGTGTCGGCGGCGCTCTTCGTCCTGATGTCGGCGATGGGCCTGGCGATGCCCAACACCCAGACGCTGGCCCTGCTGCGAACACGCCACTCGGCAGGCGCCGCATCAGCCCTCCTGGGCACCACCTCCTTCCTGATCGGCGCGGTCGCCTCCCCGTTGGTGGGCATCGCTGGGGAGGACACCGCCGTCCCGATGGCCGTCGTCCAACTGGCGGCGGCACTGGTGGCGGTCGGCTGCTTCGTGGGAATGTGCCGTCCTTGGAACGGACGTACGACCCTGGAGGGAGCGGAGAGCTGAGCGCCGCACCGAGACTGCGCGTCGACACCCCGGAACGGGCCGGCCTCGACCCCGAGGAGATGCGTCACCTCGTACGAGAGGTACGCGCCCTCACGACCGGCGAGCGCCCCTGGGCGTCGGCCGCGGTGGTGATCGTCGGCCGCGGCCCGGTGATCGCGGTGCGGGAGGCGGCGGGCTGGGCGGTGCGGTACGCGTCGTACGACGAGCGCACGGACACGGGAGTGGAACTCCCGCCGGAGGCCAGGACCCCGGCAACGATGTCGACCCCCTTCGACCTGGCCTCCCTGACGAAGCTCTTCACGGCGGTGGCGGCGGTGCAGCAGCTGGAGCGCGGCACGCTGGGCATGGACGCGAGGGTGGCCGCGTACCTGCCGGACTTCACGGCGGCGGCCGAACACGACATCACCGTCCGCCAGCTACTGACCCACACCTCGGGCCTGCGCCCCGAACTCCCGCTGTACGACTGCCCGGACGACGCGGCGCGCAAGGCACTGCTGAGAGCGGAGGCCCCGTCGTCAAGGCCGGGCGCCTACCTCTACTCCGACCTGAACATGCTTCTCCTCCAGTACGTCCTGGAGCGCATCACGGGCCGCACGCTGGACGTCCTGATCCACGAGGGCATCACCCGCCCCCTCGGCATGACGGCGACCGACTTCGGCCCCTGCCCCGACGCGGCGGCGACCGAGGACCAGCGCAGACCGTGGGCCAAGGCGGAACGGGGGATGGTACGGGGCGAGGTCCACGACGAGAACGCGTGGGCACTGGGTGGCGTGGCGGGCCACGCGGGCCTGTTCTCCACGGCCCACGACCTGGCGGTCTTCAGCCGCTGCCTGTTGGCCGGCGGCGCCTACGGCCCGGCGCGCATCCTGGGTCCGGACTATGTGGAGCTGCTGCTGACGCCGCCGGGCCTGGGCTTCGCGGTCGACCAGCCATGGTTTATGGGGGAGTTGGCGGGCAGGGGAGCGGCGGGCCATACGGGCTTCACCGGCACGTCCCTGGTCCTGGACCGGGCCACGGACACGTTCGTGGTACTGCTCGCCAACGCCGTGCATCCGAAGCGGAGTTGGGGGCGGGTGGGGAACGGGCCGAGGGCGGGGGTGGGGGATCGGGTGGCTCGGGGGGTGCGGGGGAGGTGAGGGCGCGTGTGGCTACGGCCGCTGTGCGAGGAACACGAACTCCCGGCCGGGGCGGTCGGGTGCGTCGCGCACATCCGTCACTTCATAGCCCTGGGCCAGCAACTCCGCCTCGATCTCGGCCCGTTCACGGAAACACAGCGTGGAGTCGGAGGTCAGCACCTCCCCGTCCTCGGCGAACACGAAGGTCCAACGGAAGCTGACCAGCGGGGTGTTGACGATGGTCAGCTCGACCCAGCTCTCGACCGCACCGACGCCTGGGATGTCGGTCACCCGGTACGAGGAGTCACGGTTCCACTGCTCCCAGGCACGCTTCGCCGGATCGCGGCTCTCGAAGACGAGGTGACCGCCGGGACGGAGGGCGGCGTGGGCGCCGCGCAGGGTGCGCTGCCAGGTGGACGGATCGGTGATCTCCTGGGCCGCGTTCGCGGTCATCGTCGCGAGGTCCACCTGGAGGGACGGCAGGGCTGTCGCGTCGCCGTGGATCCAACGGACGTGCTCGGCACCGGACTTGGCACGGGCCACGTCCAGGGAGGCGAGAGCCGGGTCGACACCGACGACGTCGATCCCCCGCCGCGCGAGGAGCAGGGCGAACACACCGGTGCCGCAGCCGATGTCGAGGACGCGGTCCGCTTCGAACTCGGCGGCGATGCCGACGTAGGCGTCGAGGTCGGAGCGGTCGGGGTCGAGGGGGTCGTAGACGGCGGCCAGGCGGGGGTGCTGGAAGACCTCGTTGGGCATGGGGCGAAGGTAGCGGGGGCCGGGGTGTGCGGCCCTCTGTATTAAGGCCGCTGGGTGCTCGGACCCTCGGCGTGAGCACCGCCCTCCGCCCGCTCCGCGTCGGCGGTGGCGCGGCCGGTGGCGGCGAGGAGGGCGAGCAGCGCGAGAACGACGAGCAGAATGATGACCAGCAGCAAGATGGTCAGGACTGTCGGGTGGTTCCACAGCGCGAAGAGCAGGGCCACGATCAGCAGGACGGCCACGGCGATCCACCGGCGGTGGGTCTGGGTCCAGGTCCCCACCCGGCCGGTGCGGAACTCGTGGGCGTAGGCCCACCGCGCCGCGGAGCCGGCGGCGCGCTCGGACCTGCCTCGGACGGCGCGCGGCAACCGTCCGGGACCGATGAGGTAGGCGCCGAGCGCGATGACCACGCCGAGGACGATCGCCGTGCGCAGGCTGACGCGCAGGAAGTGCAGCAGGGTGTCGAAGACGGCTGCCGCGGCGGCCTCCGACTGGACCTGGGGCGGGAGATGGTCCAGGTAGTAGCGGCGGACGACGACCAGGACGACGGCCACGACCAGGCAGGCGAAGGCCGCGCCGAGAGCCGTACGGGCCAGCGCGCGGCGGCGCCGGTGGGCCAGCAGCACGCCGGCCGCGCCGATCACCACGACGATGACGGGGAACCAGCGCCCGATCACGTCCAGCAGGTGAGCGCCCTTGCGGATCTTCTTCAACTCGTCGGACTGGAAGAGGACCATCTGCTTGTCGACGTCGGGGATCCTGGACGCCGGGGACACCCCGGCGTCCACGAGCGCCTGCTTGACCTGGTCGACGGCTTCCCCGACGTCGAGCGTGACCGTCCCGCTCTCCACACCCACGGCGCCACGGCCCTCGCCGGTGAGCGCGTGCACGACGGCGTTGTGGGCGGCCCGGTTGGCGTTCGTCCAGATCCGCTCGAAGCGGTCGCTCTCCACGAAGCGGGTGGCCACCTTCTCGACCGTGGAGTTGACCGCGCTGTCGAGCTGCGGGCCCAGCCCCTTCACCGCCTGCGCGGCGCGGGGCGGCAGCCCCTGCGTCTGCAGCCACGCCGCGATGTCCGCGGCGGCCCGGCTGCCGTCCACCCGCACGTCCGCGGCCTCGGTGATGCGCTTGACCGCCGCGGCCTCGATCGCCGGATCCGAGGCCAGCGGGGAGACCGTGTCCACGTAGCGGTCGGTGTCCAGAGCGATGTCGTGCACCCACACCGTGAGAAGTGCGACCGGCACGAGGATGCACGTGAGCACGATCAGCACCGCCGAGACGGTCTTCCGTACGATCCGCGCGGGCGCCGAGCCGTGCTTGGTCCCGCTCCCCGACGCGTCACCTCCGCCGGTCTCCGGGACGGCAGCAGGCTCGGACGGCTCGTGCGGGCTGGTCATGGCTGCTCCGGGGCTCCTGGGGAACTGGTCTGCCTCCATCTCCGCCGCCGCGCGGCGAGACGGCCCGCCCAGGAGGGCCGTACGGGCGAAACACGGTCACCCGCCGGGAGTGTGGCAGCCCCGGCTCGGCTCAGCGGGTTTTCGTGGCGGACCGCTTCGTGCCCTTGCTCCTGCCGGTGCCCGTGCCGCTGCGAGCGGGCTTGGCGGGCACGGTCTTGCGCTTCGTGGCCTTCTCCGCACCTGCGGCCGCCCGCGCCGGCGCCTTCCGGGGCCGTGCGGTCGGCCACTTGAACTCGACCTCCAGCTCGATCTCGCCGTTACCGATCTCGACCTCTATCTCGCCGCGAAGGTCGTCGGGGATCCGCAGGCTCAGCGTTCCGAAGCCGAGTTCCACCTCGGCTTCCCCGCCCTCCCGCAACGCGGCTGCGAGTGCCGTGAGCTGGTCGGCCGCCTCAAGGCGTGACAACGAGCGCTTCTGTTCGAACTTGAGGTCCTTCATGAACGCCTCCGATCAGATGAAAAGGGTGGATAGCGCTCATTGTCATGCCATGTGTTGGTTTGGACACTCCAGGCGTCTCCAGGCGTCTCCAGGCGTCTCCAGGCGTCTCCATGCGCGAGAGCCGGAGGGGATCTAGGGTTGAAAGGAACCCCGGAGGAACCCCAGAGCCTCTCACCAGGAGGGCATGCGACATGTCCACTGCATCCGAAACCCCTGTCCTGGACACCCTCGCCGCCATGACGGTCGACTCGTTGGAGCGCTGCGGCCTGGCCCCAGACACGCTCATCCTCACGCGTATCGCGGCACTCGCCGCCTCGGACGCCCCGCCCATCTCCTATGTGGCCCATATCGACCCCGGCCTCAGAGCCGGCCTCACCGCCGAACAACTGCAGGACGTCCTGGTCGCCATCGCGCCCATTGTGGGCACCGCGCGCGTCATGACGGCGGCGGGCAACATCGCCACGGCACTCGGCATCGCCATCGCCGTAGCCGATGCCGAGATCGGGTCCCAGGGCTGAGAGCGGACGCCCACCCCTGTTTCAGTGATCCGCGCGGGACCCGGGGCAGGACGGCCTTCGATGTCCCAGAACGCGATCACGGCGATGCGTGTCGGCCTGACGGGGAAAGGTCGGTGCCGCCCATGACGTGGCCGACGGACAGGGTGGTGAACGCCGTGGCCGAGATCCACGAGGACGCGCGAGGACCGGCCGTTGCGTCTGCCGATCCCCTGGGAGACCCGTTTCTGTGCACCAGGTTCGCCCTCCCCGCCAGGCCCGCCACGTTCCTAAGGCGGCAGCGGCTCGTCGACCACCTCGACCACGCTCTCGGGACACCGTTGACGCTGCTCAACGGCGCGGCCGGAGCCGGCAAGACCCTGCTGGCCGCCGACTGGGCCGACGGGCTGCGGTCGCCGGTCGCCTGGCTCACCGTCGAAGCGGGGGACCGGCGTCCCGGGGTGTTCTGGGCGTACGTCGTCAAGGCCCTGCGCGCCTGCGGTGCGCTGCCGCCCGGCCCGGTGGGGTTCCCGGCGGACGCGTCCCGGGTGGACGACAGGCTTCTGGCGGCGCTCGCCGCCGAGCTGAACGATCGCGGACGGCCCGTGGTCCTCGTACTCGACGAGTACGACCGCGTGACCGCTCCGGAGATCGCGGAGCAGCTGGAGTTCGTCCTGCACCACGCCGGGCGGGGGCTGCGCCTCGTCATCGTCAGCCGCACCGAACCGCTGCTTCCGCTGCACCGTTACCGGGCGGCCGGCGCGCTGACGGAGATCCGCGCCGCCGAGCTGGCCTTCACCTCCGAGGAGGCGGTCGCACTGCTGGAGCTGCACGGTCTGAGTCTTCCGGTGCACGCCGCGCGCGCCCTGGTGGAGCGCACGCGGGGCTGGGCCGCAGGCCTGCGCCTGTCGGCCCTCGCCGCTCGGGAGAGCGCCGACCCGGAGGTCTACCTCAAGGAGTTCGAGGCCGACCGGAGTGCGATCGCGGACTTCCTGCTGGCCGAGGTCCTCCGTGGGCAGACGGAGGAGACACAGGACCTCCTGCTGCGTGTCAGCGTCCTCGATCGTTTCTCTCCCGAGCTGGCCGACGCGCTGACCGGCCGCACCGATGCCGAGCCCCTTCTCGTCGGGCTGCACCGCGCGAACGCGTTCGTCGAGTACCTCGGGCACTCGTGGTACCGCCTCCACCCGCTGTTCGGGGAGATACTCCGGGCCCATCTCCGCGTGCGCCTGCCCGGGCTGGAGCCGGAACTCCACCGGCGGGCCGCGCGGTGGCTGCGGCATTCCGGATTCCTGCCGGAGACACTCGCCCATGGCACCGCCGCGGGCGACTGGGACTTCGCCGCCGGTGTCCTCGTCGACGACCTGGCGATCGGCCGGCTCTTCACCGGCCTGCGCGAGGGCGACCTGGCCCAGGTGTTCTCCGACATGGGGCCCGAGGCCAGGAGCCCGGCCACGGACCTCGTACGTGCGGCCCGCGACCTGGCCCGATGCGACGTGGACCGCGGTCTGGCCCGCCTGCGCCACGCCGAGGAACGACTGGCTCCCGAGGAGCCAGGACCGGCGCCCGACGTGACGCACGACCGGGCGGCCGCCCAGCTGAGCTGCGCGCTGCTGGAGGCCCTGGCCGCCCGGCTGACCGGTAGTTCCCAACGGGCCGAGAAGGCCGCCGAAGCGGCCGACGGGCTGTGGCGGGAAGTCCCGGCGCGGCTCCTGGACGAGCATCCCGAAATGCGCGCTCTGCTGCTGACCCATGTGGGATCGGCGTGTCTGTGGGCGGGGCGTTACGAGGAGGCGCGCGCCGCTCTGACCACCGTGGCCGGCCTGCGCGGCAGCGCCTCCACTCTGCTGCCCCGGGAGGAGTCGATGGGACACCTGGCCCTGCTCGACTATCTGAACGGCTGGCTCGGCCGGGCGGAGCGCAAGGCCCTGGCGGCGGTGTCCGAGACGGAGCGGGTCGGTCTGCCCCAGCCGGCCGGCTCCGGCCTCGGACAGCTGGTCCTGGCCGCCGTGGCCGTCGACCGCCATGAGCTGGACCGGGCCCAGGCCCTCCTCGACGAGACGGCCCGGCTCCCCGCCGGCGCACGGGATCCGGTGCCGACGGCGGGGCGAGCCCTCGCCACCGCCCGCCTCCTGCTGGTCAGGGGCAAGGCACGGGCCGCCGTCGAGGCGGCGGACCCGGTCGTCTCCGCCGCCGTGGCCTCACCCTGGGCGGCAGGCCATGAGGCGCTCGTCGCCTCCGCCGCCCACCTGGCCGAAGGACGGCCGGACGAGGCCGCCGAGCTGCTCCAGGACATGTCCGGCGACCAGCCGGCGTGTGCGGTGGAGGCGGCGGCGATCCAGATCGCCGCAGGGCGTCCCGAGGCGGCCCTGAACCTGCTCGACAGCATCCGCGCTCACGGCCGGACAGGTCCGGCGGTGACCGTGCGGGCGGCGCTGGTGAGAGCTCAGGCAGCGGAGCGGGCGGGAGACACCGCCACCGCCCGCGGGCTCATGGCGCAGGCCCTCCTCGACGCCCGGCGCGAGCGGCTGCGGCGTCCGTTCCTCGACGCCGGACCATGGATCCGGCCTCTCCTGGCCACGGCCGGGCTGCGCGAACTGGCAGCGGGCTGGCTCATGCCCGGCCCGGAGACCCCGCCCTCGCCGCCCCTCGTGGTGGAGCTCAGCGGACGCGAGCGCGACGTCCTTGAGCGGCTGGCCCGGATGATGTCGACGGAGGAGATCGCCGCAGACCTCTACGTGTCGGTGAACACGGTGAAGACCCACCTCAAGAGCGTGTACCGGAAGCTGGCGGTGAACCGGCGAAACGACGCGGTGCGCCGCGCGCGCGACCTCGGGCTGCTGTGAACGCACGCCGGTGAGTGCGGCCGGCCCCCCTCGGCGGGACATCGCGGGACCCGGGCTTCCCCCGTGACGGGTGAGGCGGGCGGCGCGTGCTTCGGATGCGATGAGGGGGCGGGACATGCGTCGGCGGACGGCCCGAAGGCGGCGATCCTCGCCACCGGCGGCATCACCCTCGCCGGTTTCCCGGTCACGCCGCACCTGCCGACCGCACGGCGAGGCCGTCCGCGGCAGCGGAGGCCGAAGCCTTGGCCGGAGGCCGAAGCCTTGGCCGGAGGCCGAAGCCTTGGCCGGAGGCCGAAGCCTTGGCCGGAGGCCGAAGCCTTGGCCGGAGGCCGAAGCCTTGGCCGGAGGCCGAAGCCTTGGCCGGAGGCCGAAGCCTTGGCCGGAGGCCGAAGCCTTGGCCGGAGGCCGAAGCCTTGGCCGGAGGCCGAAGCCTTGGCCGGAGGCCGAAGCCTTGGCCGGAGGCCGAAGCCTTGGCCGGAGGCCGAAGCCTTGGCCGGAGGCCGAAGCCCTGGCCGGACCGACGTGCCGAGTTCCGAGGGAGCCGCCTGTGTCCAGGACCAGAGCCATGACCGGCCCGGCCACGACCCGCGGTACGCGCCGTGCCGAACGCCGGGCACGCACGGACTACACGGGCGGCGTCTACGGATCCATGCTCGCGGCCTCCGTGGTGATCGGCGCGGGCTCCCTCGGCTCGTACCCCCGAACCGAACTGGTGCTGCTGCTGGTGCTCACCGGAGTGGTGTTCTGGGTCGCGCACGTGCATGCCCAGCTGTTCGGGGCGCACCTGGCACAGCAGGCTCTGGACCGCCGGGTCGTGCTGCGGGTGTGCCGTGACGAGTGGCCGATCGCCAAGGCCGCCGTCCCACCGGCCGCCGCGGTGGCCGTCAGCCCGCTCCTGGGGCTGGACGTGCGAGGTGCCCTCTGGCTGGCTCTCTGCGTCGCTGTGGCCGGCCAGGTGGGCTGGTCCGTGGCCGCGGCGAGCCGCGCCGGTGCTTCGCCGCGGCTCATGGCCGCCACCGCGTCGGTCAACCTGCTGCTCGGCCTGCTGATCATCTCCGTCAAGATCGTTCTGACCCATTGATCCCGATCCCGGGTGCCGTCCGCCTGTCCGAGGCAGTCCACGGAAGGACAGCTCGTGCGCTACGAATTCCGAGTCGAGGGACACCTGTCGGAAACGCTGGCCAAGGCGTTTCCGGAACTGGGCCACGTGGTGATGTCCGGCCAGACCATCCTGTTCGGCCCCGTCGTGGACGAAGCGCACCTCTACGGACTGCTGGCACGCTGCCAGTCACTGGGACTGCGGGTCCTGGAGATGCGCCAGCTGCCGGAGTGACGGGCCGGGCGCTGTCGTGAACCCGCGGCGCGCACACTCAC
Organism: Streptomyces sp. GQFP; assembly: GCF_021545335.1. Lineage (GTDB taxonomy): Bacteria > Actinomycetota > Actinomycetes > Streptomycetales > Streptomycetaceae > Streptomyces. The sequence goes on from NZ_CP089312.1 coordinate 8,134,799, forward strand.
CCGCGCCGGGTGAGGCGCCCGGCACCTGGCGTGGGCACGCTGAATACGTCACAGCACTGCGGCCGGGCGAACGCCCGAGACGGAGGACGGACATGAGCGCGCAGACCTACCTGGCGTACGACTTCCCACTGCTGAGCGCCTTCTGGACCATGCTCTGGTTCTTCCTGTGGATCATGTGGTTCGTCCTGCTCTTCCGGATCATCACCGACATCTTCCGCGACGACACCATGAACGGCTGGGCGAAGGCCGGCTGGCTGGTGTTCTGCGTGGTCCTGCCATTCCTCGGCGTGTTCGTCTACGTGATCGCCCGAGGCAAGAACATGGGCCGCCGCGAGATCAAGCAGGCGCGTGCGCAGCAGGAGGAGCTCAACGCCTACATCAGGCAGACCGCGGCCGGCGGCCGGACCAGCAGCGTCGACGAACTCGCCAGGCTGTCGGAGATCCGCGCCCACGGTGACATCACGGACGAGGAGTTCCGCAGGGCGAAGGACCTGGTCCTGACCGGTCACGGTCCGGCGGAGTCCTCGGGCGCCACCCCGCACGCCTCCGGTCGCTGAGTATCCGGACCACACGAATCGAGGCACAAGATGACTGCGACACACACCAGCCCGGCAGGCACGGCGAAGCAGGAATGGGCGAGCGGCCTGACGGCCTTCGCGGCCGTGATGCTCTTCCTCGTCGGCCTCCTCGACATCTTCCGGGGCATCATGGCCATCGCCGAGGACGACATCTTCCTCACGACGCGCAACTACGTGTTCGAGTTCGACCTGACCGGCTGGGGCTGGGTCCACCTGGCCCTCGGCGTGGTCGCCGTGATCGTCAGCTTCGGACTGCTCCGGACCGCGACCTGGGCACGCGTCGCCGGCGTGGCCATCGCCGGACTCGTCATCATCGCCAACTTCCTCTCCCTGCCGTACTACCCGGTGTGGTCGGTCGTGATGATCACCATCTCGGGCTTCATCATCTGGGCCCTGTGCGTGGTCCGGCGCGGCAGCCCCAACGACCTGTCCGAGCAGCGCCCGACGTACGAGGAGCGCCCGTCGCACAGGGTGTGAGGCGGAAGAGAGGAAGAGAAGAAGGGGCCGACAGGTGAGATCCCACGGCGGCGGCACGAGGGGATCGAGTACGGCGGGATCCCGGACCGTGCCCGATGGCCATGCCGGACGGGCCCGTCTCGCCCTGCTCACCCTCCTGGCAAGCATCCTGGTGCCGCTCGTCGCCGCCGGTCTGCGGAGCGTGCTGTGGGTGCTGGTCGGCATCGCCGGCCTGGCGCTCGCCGCCGTCGGGGTGTGGTGGGCACTGGCGCACACCGGTGCGCTGCGTGTCCTCGGGGCCGTGCTGTCGGTGGCCGCGCCGGTCACCGTTCTCGCCCTGTTTGCCGCGTACGACATGCTGTGGCCGGCCCTGCTGTCTCTGGCCCTGTGGGTGCTGTCCGTGACGGTGGCCCGTACGGCCCTGAGCCCAGGGCCCACCGCCTCCGAACAGACCGAACAGACCGAACAGACCGAACAGACCGAACAGACCGAACAGACCGAACAGACCGAACAGACCGAACAAACCGAACAGACCGAACAGACTGTCGCCGAGGCGCCCCACAGCCCCTGGATCCTCATGAATCCGCGCTCCGGCGGCGGCAAGGTGGGCCGATTCCACCTGGTGGAGAAGGCCAGGGCGGCCGGCTGCCGGGTGGTCCTGCTCGAAGGGGGCCACGAGGATGTCGCCGAACTGGCCCGGCGGGCCGTCACCGAGGGGGCCGATCTGCTGGCGGTCGCGGGCGGCGACGGCACCCAGGCGCTCGTGGCCGAGGTCGCGGCGCGCCATGACGTGCCGTTCCTGGTGATTCCCGCCGGTACCCGCAACCACTTCGCCCTCGACCTCGGCCTAGACCGCGACGATCCGGCGGCGGCCCTGGAAGCCCTGACCCACGGCGTCGAACTCCGCATCGACCTCGGATACGCCGCGGACCGGGTCTTCGTCAACAACGCCTCGTTCGGCACGTACGCGTCAGTCGTCACCGACCCCGCGTACCGGGACGCCAAGGCCCGCACCACGCTGCGCACCCTCCCCGGCCTCCTCACCGGCGAGGGCGCGTCCGGACTGCGGGCGCGGGCCGACGGAGAGTCCGTCGACGATCTTCAGGCCCTCCTCATCAGCAACAATCCCTACGGACGTGCTGTCGACGCGGCCCGTCCGGGGCGCAGGAAACGACTGGACTCGGGCCTGCTCGGCGTGGTGTGCGTGCGGGTCGGCAACACCGCTCAGGCGGCCCGCCTGGTGCGCGGCGCGCGCTCCGGGGGACTCATCAGGCTGAGCGCCGGGGAAGTGACGGTCGAAGCCGACACGGACACCCTCCCGGTCGGCATCGACGGAGAGCACGTCGTTCTGCCGTCACCCGTCGTGTGCCGCAGCGACCCCGGGGCACTCCGGGTGCGCGTGCCACGCCGTCGCCCGGGTACGTCACGGGCGGGCGCGGCGACGGCCGACTGGCCGCGCGTGGCACGGCTGGCGCTGGGCTCTCTGTCCCTGTTCCCAGGCCGGGGCCAGCACCAGCCTTCCGGCCCGGGGCGGGTTCGTGGCGGCGGCCGCGACAGCTGAGACCTCGTCGGGCATGGGGCATGGGGCATGGGGCATGGGGCATGGGGCGTAGGGGATCGGGAGTTCGGGGGTTCGGGGAAACGGCCCCCGTATTACCCTGATCACCTTCAACGAACGGCTTTCGAAGCCTGGCACACGGGAAAGGTGACCAGTGATGTCGCTGAGCCCCGGCGATCCGGACTCCATCGCCGGCTACACGCTGGTCGACCGGCTCGGTAGCGGCGGCATGGGTGTCGTGTACCTGGGCCACTCGGAATCGGGACGGCGGGTCGCCGTCAAGGTCGTGCACGCGCAGTACGCGCTGGACGAGGAGTTCCGGACGCGCTTCAGGCAGGAGGTCGCGGCTGCCCGCCGGGTGAGCGGGGCGTTCACGGCCCCGGTGGTGGACGCCGATCCCGACGCCCAGCAGCCGTGGATGGCGACCCTGTACGTGCCGGGCCGCACTCTGTCGGACATCGTGGCCAAGGACGGCCCGTTGCGTGGACGCGAGTTGCGCGTCCTCGCGCTGGGCCTGGTCGAGGCGCTGCGGGACATCCACCGGGCAGGTGTGGTGCACCGCGACCTGAAGCCGAGCAACGTCCTCATGGCCGACGACGGGCCGCGCGTCATCGACTTCGGCATCTCCCACGCCGTGGACAACGAGGCCCTCACGGTGACCGGACGGCTGATCGGCACCCCGCCCTTCATGTCCCCGGAGCAGTTCGCCGCGCCGCGTGACGTCACCGCGGCCTCGGACGTCTTCTCACTCGGGTCCCTCCTGGTGTACGCGTCCACCGGCAACCGTCCGTTCGACGGCAGCAGCCCGTATCTGACGGGCTACCAGGTGATGTACGAGGCCCCGCACTTGGACGGAGTCGCCGAACCGCTCCGGAGCATCGCCGAACGCTGCCTGGACAAGGACCCGGCCGCCCGGCCCGGACTGGCCGAACTGCACGGACTGCTCAGGGGGTTGGGCGACTCGGCCGCTCCGGACGCACCGCCAGCGGCGGCCGACGTGGCGGAGACCGACCCGGGGGTCTCCCGTACGCACTCCGGCCCGGGAGAACCGGCCACCGCGCAGGGAACGGCGGGAACGAGGAGGGCAGCCCGCACCGGAAACGGACGCCGAGGGCGGAGCATCGCTGCCGGGCTCGCCGCAGGGGTGGTGGTTGTTACGGGTTTGAGCATCACGGCAGTGAACATCGGATCGCACAGGAACAGCGACTCCCAGCCACCCAATTCCTCTACTTCCGCCTTCACCCCCGCTCCCACTGCTGCCCGCGCGCCCGCGGTGACCCTGCCGCCGAAGCACGTGCCGTGGGACTACCAGATCGGCGGCGCGTACCCCCTGCCGACCGGCGTGCGGGTGGTCAGCCGCAGCTATGAGGACGCGCCCGCGCAGGGTGCGTACAACATCTGCAACATCAACGCCTTCCAGGTGGAGAAGGGCGCGGAGGGCGACTGGAACCCCGACCTGCTGCTGCGCGACGCCGACGGGGACGTCGTCTACGACCAGGACTGGGGCGAAGCGGTCCTGGACATCCGTACGGACGCCAAGCGGCAGCGCATCGCGGCCGAGCTGGACACATGGATCGACGAGTGCGCGGCCGGCGGGTACAGGGCCGTCGAACCCGACAACTACGACTCCTTCACCCGCTTCCCGGAGTACCTGACGGCCGACCAGGCCAAGGCGCTCATGAAGCTTCTGGTGGCACACGCCCACGGGAAGGGTCTGGCCGTCGCCCAGAAGAACACCGCCGAACTCCTGCGCGACCGGGCGTCGGTGGGCCTGGACTTCGCCATCGCGGAGGAGTGCGGCCAGTGGGACGAGTGCGGGGAGTTCGCGGACGCGTTCGACAACAACGTGCTCGTGGTCGAGTACACGGCGAAGGGCATGACCAAGGCGTGCTCCAGCTGGAGCGGGCAGCTGAGCATTGTCCGCCGCGACCCGGAGGTCGAGCCCAAGGGCGCGAGCGCCTACTTCCGCGAGACCTGCTGACCTGCGGAGGACGGTCCGGCGTCCCCGGGGACCGCAGGGACAGTACGCTGACTTCAGCGGGATCAGACCAGCCCGACGGGTGCCAGGGAGGAGAGTCATGAGTGCCGAGACGGTGGCCCCCGCGTGGATGCATGAGCAGATCACGGCGGAGGAGTACGACTCCTGGTCCGAGGAACAGTGTGCGGGGATCGAGATTGTGGACGGGATGGTCGTCGTGAGCCCCAGTGCGTCCAAGCGGCGGCACAACCGTCTCGCCCGGATCCTGGCGAACGGGCTGGATGCCGCGGCCGGACCGGACTGGAACGCCGATACGGACTTCGACGTACGCCTTCAGGACGTGCCGCTCACCAACCGTCACCCGGACGTCGTGGTCTATCGGGCGGACACCATTGACATCGCACCCACGCGCCCCGAGCACGTGCTGATGGTGGCCGAGGTCGTCTCGCCGGGGTCGGAGACCACTGACCGCATCGTGAAGGTGGACCAGTACGCCAAGGCCGGTATCGCGTTCTACTGGCGGATCGAGCAGGCCGCCACCGGCGTTCCGCTGATCTACACGTACATCCTCGACCCGGCGATCAACAGCTATCGGACCGGCGACATGTTCACCGGTGTCGTCAAGGTTTCCGCCCCCTTCGCTGTGGAGATCGACCTCGGTCAGGTCTGAGCGTCCTGAGGAGAAGCGGCCGTTCCGCCCCTCGCCCCCACCTCTAGAATCTCCCCGTGCACACTCCCGTTTCCCCTGCTGAAGCCCTACGCGCCGCCTTGGCCGGTCTCCTCGACGGACTGCCGCCGAAGACGGCCGCGCGGGCGGTCGAGCGGCTGATCGCCAACTATCGGGGGCGGACGCCGACCGACGCACCCGTGCTGCGGGACCGCTCCGACGTGGCCGCGTACGCCGCGTACCGGATGCCGGCGACCTTCGAGGCGGTGTGCTCGGCGCTGGACGCCTTCGCGGAGGCCGCACCCGACTGGGCGCCCGGCAGCCATGTCGACGTCGGGGGCGGGACGGGGTCCGCGACCTGGGCTGTCAACGCGGTGTGGGCGGGCGTGCGGCCCGTCACCGTGCTGGACTGGGCCGAGCCGGCGCTCGCCCTCGGGCGGGAGATCGCCGCCGCCAACCCGGAGTTGAAGGGGGCTGAGTGGCAGCGCTCTCGGATCGGAGCGGCGCTCAGAATCGAGAGCACTGATCTCATCACGATCTCCTACGTCCTGGGTGAACTGACGGCGACCGACCGCACTTCCGTGGTCGAAGCGGCTGCCGGCGCCGCCCAGGCGGTGGTCGTCATCGAACCCGGCACCCCCGACGGCTACCTCCGCGTCATCGAGGCCCGCGAGCGACTCGTCCAGGCTGGCTTCCACATCGCCGCCCCCTGCCCGCACAGCCAGGCCTGCCCGATCGTCCCCGGCGAGGACTGGTGCCACTTCTCGGCCCGGGTTAGCCGCTCCTCCCTCCACCGCAAGGTGAAGGGAGGCTCCCTGCCGTACGAGGACGAGAAGTTCAGCTACGTCGCCGCGACCCGCTTCCCGGTGACCCCGGCGCCCTCCCGTGTCGTACGCAGGCCCCAGATCCGGAAGGGCCAGGTCCTGCTCGACCTGTGCGAGACGGAGCCTTCGCTGCGGCGGGCGACGGTCACCAAGCGGCACGGGCTGCTCTACCGGGCCGCGCGTGACACGGACTGGGGGGACGCGTGGCCGCCGGGGGAGGCGACCGGGGAGTAGGGCTAGCGCTTCAGCGTGAACGTGAAGTCGCCGGAGAGCTTGCCGCTCAGCCGGACTGCCGAGACGAGGCTGCCCTCCTTGATCAGCCTCTCGACCTCGGCCCGTGAAAGACCGCAGCCTTCTGCGATCAGCCGTACCGGCCGGACCGGGATCCGTGCCGCGAAGCGGACCGATACATCGATCACGTCGGTCAGATCAGTCACCTCGATCACCTCGCGGTCCAGGTGATCCGGTCCGCCGGTGTCGAGGCGCCAGGCGTTGTCCCAGTCGAGGGCGATGCGGTTGCGGCGCCGTACGACCGGATCCTGGAGCAACTCGGCTGCCAGGCCAGGGTCGTTGTCGTGCAGTCGGTCCAGCAGCTCGGGCTGTATGGAGCGTACGTTCAGGCGCTCCAGGACCGTGAGCTTCGTGGTCTCCCCGCAGGTCGTGCAGAGCGCGAGGAGCCAGGCGTCCAGGAGCTTGTGGTTGGCGTTGACGCGGAATTTTCCGCTCGTCCGGAAGGTGCCGGACGTGCACGCGTGGCAACGACGACGAACGAGCGGCAGGCAGGTGGGCATGACAACCCAGTTTGCGAGCACAGAAGTACACCGGTTTCAGTGTGAGAAGTCCGCAGCAAAAAGCAGCACGGCGCACATGCCTAGATGCGCGACGCGCGACAGATCAGCACTCGGGGGGTCTCACACGGTGTACAACGGGACGTCCTTGCCTAGACGACTTGGTCCGGCAGCACGGTAATGGCGCACAGCGGCGCCGCTCCACTGGTTTTCCGGCGCCTCGCGGGCGGTGGTTCGGCAGGCGGTTGGTCGGTAGCGTAAAGGTCTTGATGACCGATACCTGGGACACGATCGCTGATTGGTATGCAGAGCGGGTGCGGGCCGGTTCGGCGATGCACGCCTTCGCTCACGATGTTCTGCTCGGCAGGCTTCCAACTGACCTGCGGGGTCAGCGCATCCTGGATCTGGGATGCGGGGAAGGGCTCATCACGCGAGCCCTTGCCGGCCGTGGGGGTTCCATTGTCGGCATCGACCCGTCCCCTCGCATGATCGGCCATGCTCGGGCCGCCGAGGAGTCATGTCCGAGCGGCGCTCGCTATGCCGTGGACGACGGGTGCTCCCTGGCCACGGTCGAGAGTGGGAGTGTGGAGTGGGTGACCGCTGGGCTGGCCTTGAACAACGTGCCTGACCTAGCGGCTGCTGTCGGTGCGGTGCGGCGGGTTCTGGTGCCTGGGGGGCAGTTGGTCTTCACCGTTCCTCACCCGTGCTTCGAGGCGCCGTATGCGCGGTGGAGCGATGACGGAGGAGAGTTGCCGGGGCGGGTGGTGGGGAGTTACCTCGCGGAGGGATTCTGGCGGTCGGCCAACCCGGACGGCGCCCGCCGGGCCGGGAACCAGCACCGGATGCTCTCCACCTACGTGACCGTCCTGGTCGAGCACGGGTTCGCGATCGAGAGTGTGGCGGAGCCGGCTCCGGACGCGCGCGTGGTCGCCGAGCAGCCGCAGCGGGCCGGACTGCCGCCGTTCCTGCTCATCAGCTGTCGGCGCAGCTGACAGGTTCGGACACGTTCCGCGAGTGGTGGCAGGAGCGGGCTGGGGGGTTTCATTCCGCGCCCATGGACGCCCGCCACTGCCCGCGCCACAGGTGGCACACGCCATCAGGTGTGATGCGGACCCGCGCGCCGAGCAACGGCAACGAGCTTTCTGTGTTGAGGCGTTCGCGGATGCGGTCCAGGGTTTGCCAGAGGCGTTGTGGGCCGGCCTCGTGCACCTCCGGAGAGGCCGTCCCTTCGGCCGAGGCGCGTGCCCATGAACCGTCCGGGTGTGCCAGGTAGGCGGTTCGTGTCAGGCCACTGCTCTCGTAGGCGAGTTCGACGCCAGGTGCCGTGACCTCCAGCATCGAACGGAGTTCCCGCGCGTTCGACACGTCAAGTACCGGATAACGGCCCGTGGTCGTCGTCTCCCCCTCCGATGCGCGAGCGTGGGCGAGCAACTCGGTGAGCGGGGGCGGGTAGTCGTCGCCGGAGCGCGTGAGCATGAAGCCGGCGGTGTCGTGTTCCACCCTGCCCACCACATCGCCGTTCGGTTGCTTCCAGCCCGTGATGATGAGAGACGTCCGCGCGAGTGTCGTCGCGATACGGCCGCCCGGTGCCAGCGCGGCTAGCACCGGGCGGAGTCCCGGGCCCGTGGGCAGGCCGACCGTCGAGACGATCCGGTCGTACGTGCCCGGTACGCGTTCCGTCGCGTCCCCGGTGATGAACTTGGGGTGCAGTCCGAGGGCGGCGAGGCGGGAGGCCGCCGCTGTGGTCAGGTAGGCGTCCACGTCTTGGCTTGTCACGTAGCGCTCTCCGATACGGCAACACGCGTACGCCGCCAGACCGCCGGCTCCGGTGCCCAGGTCCAGGAGTGACAGTCCCGTTCCGAGTCGTCCGTGCCGGAGCATCCGGACGGTCAGGCTCGGCTGCGTCGCGGATGATGTGGGCAGCCCTTCGGGGCGGTCGCCGGGACTCGCGTGGTCCGCGTGCAGCCCGCCGACCCTGGTGACCAACGACCGGTCCGCGTACGCCACTTCAGCCCACGCGTCCTCGTTGCTCCCGCCCTCTCGGAGAGCCCACCCGCCCGAACCGTCGGCCTCCCACCAGCGCGGGACCAGTTCGTGCCGGGGGACGGCCGCCACCAACGGGCGCCACCGGGAATCCGGGTCGGTCACCTGGTCGGCGAGTGCGCCGGCCCTCTTCTCCCAGTTCACGACCGTGTTCACGACTGCTCCCCGTGCTCGGCGGCAAGGTGCCGCGCACGCAGCACACGGCAGTCGGTCACCTTGCTCGCGTCCCATTCCGTTCTGGCGACGGCTTCCGCCTGGTCGAGTTCCTGGCAGACCGGGCAACCAACGGGCTTGGTGGGCGTGTTGGGGTCGGTGTCGGTGTTGTGGGTCATGCCACCTCACCTCTGCTCCTCGCATTCTCGCGCGCCGTTCTGGCGCTGAGACGCTCCGCGGGTGTGGCCAGGCGGACGTGCTCCGGAACCGCGTCCCACTCCGTTCCGCCACAGACCGGACGCAGGGACCAGTAGGGGCCGGTCGTACCCCGGAACTCCCCGACTCGGCCTTCACGACTGGTGTCCACGACGAGTGTGCCGGGCGTCGGTACGTACACGATCACTCCTCTCCGTAGTCGCTCCACTACTAAGGTGTTTCAGCGTGGCCCACGGGCGGGAACCCTTCAACTTGTCAGGCGAGCAAGAAAGGTTGATGAACGAACTTTGAACCGCAAGGAGTTGGACCCGGACAGTTCGCCCCAGGCAGCCTTCGGGGCGCGCTTACGCACTGCACGGGAAGAGCGTGGCTGGACGCAGGAAGAGCTGGCAGAGCGGATGGGGTACTCCAGCACGCATCTATCGTCGGTCGAAACCGGTCGCAAACTTCCAACCTTGCGCCTCGCGCGAAGTGCGGACGCGGCGTTCGGGACGGGCGACATGTTCGAACGCGCGTACAGGAAGGTGCGCAACGCGGGGTTGCTGGAGGGCTTCCCGCAGATGGTCGAGCACGAGGCGAAAGCGGCGGAGATCCGGCTGTACGAAGTGGGCATCATGCCCGGTCTGTTGCAGACACCGGAGTACGCGGCAACCCTCGCGCGGAGCGCGGTGAAGCGGGGAGCGATCACCGGCGACCAGGCCGACGAGCGGATCGCACTCATCGCGGAACGTCAGGCCACGCTCGTGCGGACACCGCCGCCGATGATCTTCGTGGTGCTGGACGAGAGCTGCATCCGTCGGCCCATCGGTCAACCGGCCGTCATGGGCGGCCAGTGGGCGCGGCTGCTGGAGTTCGCCGAACTGCCGAACACCGTCCTCCAGATCGCCCCGTTCGACATGGGGGAGCGACGCCCGTTCAACTTGCCGATCACGGTGCTGACCTTGCCGGACCGCTCGCTCATCTCGTACGCGGAGTCCGCCCAGCGGGGGCACCTCGAACGTGAAAGCCCGTTCGTATTGCCCGTGTTGACGGCATACCATCAGCTACAGGCCGAAGCGCTCTCCCAAGCGGCATCCGTGGCCATGATCGAGCAGCTACGAAAGGGCACCCCGTGACGACCGAGTCCCCGCGTTGGTTCACGTCCTCCTACAGCGACAACGGCGGCCAGTGCATCGAGGTCGCCGCAAACCTCGCCGCCACTCGCGGCGTGGTCCCCGTCCGTGACTCCAAGGACCCGAGTGGCCCGGTTCTGGGCCTTCCCGTCGACGCGTTCTCGTCCTTCGTCGAGGGCGTCAAGGGCGGCGAGTTCGGCACCGTCTGATCACCCGGTCGTGGGTACCCCCGCCTTGTCCATGACCCTCGCCATCTCACCTGGAGGAAGCGCCGGGTTCACGCCCGCGCAGAAGGCCAGTTCGGGTTCTGTGAGGGCCTCGATGAGGCGGGGTAAGGGGAGGCGGGGGTCCTGGGCCGCCGACTGGCGGACCCGGATGTCCGGGTCGTGGCTCAGGCGCTCGAGCAGATCGGGGGCGGCGGCGGGGTCGCGGACGACCAGGAGGCGGTAGATCGGATTCGGGTCATCCGCGTAGCGGCGGCCAGGCCCTCGCGGGGGAAGTCGGGGTGGCCCGTCGCCATCCAGGCGGAGCACGTTCCGCCGAGCCATGCGTACACGCTCATCAGGACCTCCACTGGTGTGTCCGGGTGGCTTGTGGCCAGGTATCTGTGCACCTCGGCGTCCGTGTCCTCGGACAGGAGCCGTAGGAGGTCCGGGGGGCAGGTGAGGGCTGAGAGCCACGGCTCGGCGCAGCAAGGGGTGGGTCGAGGTCGCTGCCCGGCGCAGTACGTCCTGGTCGGCGAGGGCGGCCGCCACCCAGTCCACGGTCGCTTGTGCGTGCGGGTCCACGGTGATGTCGATCGCGGCGCGGCGGGCCTCCGTCAGCTCGGGGCGGAGGGAGACCGCGAGGCGTACGTCGTGGTCGGGGTCGACGGCGAGGCGGTTCACCAGGGCGGGCGGCAGGGACGGGTTGGCGGCGAGGCCGGCCAAGTGGGCGCCCTCGGTGAGCAGTCGCTCCGCTTCCGTGCGGTCGAGGAGCCCCCGGCGCAGCACCTCACGGAGGGGCGCGGGGTCGGCGAGCAGCGCCGTGGTCAGCTTGGCGTCCTGCGGGCACGCGCACAGTTCGGGCCGCCGCCGTACCTCCGGGTCGGGATCGGCGAGCAGCGCCGCGTGCTCGTCCGCCGTCAGCTCGTCCCAGACGCGCAGGGCGGCCCGGCGTGCGGCCGGGTCGGGATGCCCGGCCAGGGAGGCGAGGAAGGACGGCGGCACGTGGGTCGAGTGCAACACCGCTCTGCGTACGGCCTGTTCGGGGTCCGCGAGGAGGCGCTCGCACGCGGCGTCCGACAGGGGACGGACCTTCGTCCGGTGATCGTGGGTCCACTCGGGTCCGGCCGCGACGGCGGCCCGTACCTCGGGTGAGGGGTCGTCCGCGAGCAAGGCCCGCTGCTCGGGCTCGGCTTGGCCGCGGGTCGCGAACATGACTCGCACATGGGGGATCGGGTGGGCGCGGACAGCCTCGACGGCCGAGGCGGCCAGGCCCGGCCGGTGGAGGGACTGGAAGGGCGGGCCCTCGCCCCTGCCTGTTAGCCGTCATTGAAAATACCTACGAGTGTGGCACTTTGGGCAGCTTTGCGCCGACAAGATCGGTAAGCGTGCCTGCCGACGGAGAGGTGCAGATTTGGGGCGGCACCTTGCCGGCGAAGGGCGCGCGAAGAGGCCCTCCCGGTATCTCTTGACCGAGCGCCGGGAGGGCCGTGTAGCGCGCGGAGGCGCTGTGCGCACGGTAGAGGTTGATCCGGCGTGGGTCGAAGTTCGCCTGGTGAGGGGCGAGTTGGTTTGTCCTGATTGCTCGGGCATGTTGCGGCCGTGGGGGTGGGCACGTTCGCGTGCACGGCAACCGCTACCAAGTCGACCCTCAACTCGTCGGTCAGCGAGTCGAGTTGGTCTTCGACCCCTTCGACCTTTCCTTCCTGCGCGTCCGTCTCCAGGGGCAGGACATGGGAACCGCCCTGCCTTTCCAGGTCAGCCGACACTCCCACCCCAAGGCCCGCCCCGAAACACCGGCGGAGGAGCCCCGAACGACAACCGGGATCGACTACCTCGGCCTGATCAACACCGCCCACACCGCCGAACTCGCCGCCAAGGTCAACTATGCGGCCCTGGGCGAACCGCCGCCGACACCGGTCGTCGACCTCACCGACCTGCCCGGCGAATGACCCCGCACCGCCAACTGCACGGAGGACCAGCGTGATTGAGAAACTCCAGGCCCACTACGGATTCAGCCGCATGCCCTTCGGCCGCGACCTCGCCCCCGGCATGCTCCACCGCCACGCATCCCACAACGAAGCCGTCGCCCGCATCACCTGGTGCATCTCCGAACGCTCCATCGGCGTCGTCACCGGCGAAGTCGGCGCCGGCAAAACCGTCTCCGTCCGCACCGTCCTCCACGGCATCGACCCCTCGAAACACACCGTGATCTACCTGCCCAACCCCATGATCGGAGTCCGCGGCATCCACGAAGCCATCGTCACCGCCTTCGGCCAGCAGCCCTCTCACCTCGGCTCCCGCCTCACCGCACAGACCGGCCTGGCCCTGGCCGCCGAACGCGAAGAACGCGGCCGCACCCCGTCCTCGTCCTGGACGAAGCCCACCTGCTCTCCTACGAACAGCTCGAAGCCATCCGGATGCTGACCAACACCGCCATGGACCAGGACTCGCCGCTGTCCTGCCTGCTGGTCGGCCAGCCCACCCTGCGCAGAACGATGAAACTCGCCGTCCTGGCCGCCCTCGAACAGCGGACCGCCCTGCGCTACACCATGCCGGGCATGACCGCGAGCGAGACCGGCAGCTACATCAAGCACCACCTCGGCCTGGCCGGCCGCAGCGACCAACTGTTCACCGACGACGCCGTCACCCTCATCCACACCACCTCGCGCGGCTTCCCCCGCGCCGTCAACAACCTCTGCCTGCAATCCCTCGTCGCCACGTTCGCCGCAGGCAAGTCCCTCGTCGACGAAAAAGCCGCACAGTCCGCCGTCACCGAAGTCCTCGACTGAAGCGATCACGGAAACTTCTGACAACGGCCATTGTCAGTGGCTGGCCATACGGTTCCGGCATGACATACGGACTCGTCAGCAAGTTCCCGACCCAACCCGGCAAAGGCGATGACCTGGCTGATTGCCTGCTACGAGCGGCGAAGCTGCTGGAGCGTGACCCCGGCTGCATCCACTACCTCGTCAGCACCTCGGACGAGCCTGACATGGTCTGGGTCCTCGAACTCTGGACCGACAAACCAGCACATGATGCATCTTTGGAGCCCGAGGACATCAGGACGCTTATCCAACAGGCTCGGCCATTGATCGCGGGAATTCCGGAGCAGACGCACCTGACGGTTCACGGCGGCAAGGGCCTTCCCTCCTGATCGCCAGCCCGCGACTGGATCCGGCACCGTGCCGACCCCTGCGACACCTCGCCAACAACCGCCCCGCTGGGACCACCCCAGCGGGGCGTCCTGCTCTTCATCCGTCGGCATCCTGAGTGCCGCGACTGTCGGCATTTTCAGCGTCGCTCAACACCCTGCCCTCGAAGGCGAGCAACCGCAGCAACAGCGGTGTGGGAGTGCCGGGTTGGCGGCGACACCGTCCAGCGCGGAGGAGTAGGAGGCGACCATGTCTCCGTTTCTCCGAACGCTCGTTCGGTGCGCAGTCGCTTCGGACAGCCTGGACGCCGACGCGTCGCTACTCGGCGTCCAGTTGGTGGTCCGCCCAGACGTACGTCTCGGGGAGCAACTCGGTGATGAGGGCCGCTCGGAGGTCGTCTCCCTTGCCGACGATGACCTTGAGCGTCGGGAAGTAGTCCAGGAGCACCTGGCGGCATCGGCCGCACGGCGGGACGACCCCTCGCTCGCGGTCGCCCACCGCGACGATCGTGTCCAGGTCGTACGCCCCCTGGGCCGCCGCCGTGCCGATGACCACCAACTCGGCGCAGGGGCCTCCGGTGAAGTGGTAGGCGTTCACCGCTGTGACGATCCGGCCGTCCCGGGCGCGGGCCGCTGCCGCCATCGTGTGGTTGTCGCCCCGGCAGCGTGTGCGGGCGATGTGCGCCGCGGCCTCGATGAGTTCGTGGTCCACGGGGTGGTGGTGGGTGGTCATCTCTTCCGTTTCTCCTTCTCCTTCTCCTTGGCCACGGCAGCCGAGGACACGAGTGTCGCCGCCGCCAGGCTGCCCCACAGCGCCGTCGCCCCGTGCGGTGCCAGAACCGTGATCACCGCCGGGGACACCGCAAGCCCGAACCCCGTGGAGAGTTCGAAGCGGGCGAGGGTACGGCCCATGACCTGGGCCGGCGCCATCGCCGTGACGAGTGCCGTCGCGCTGCCCGCGTAGATGATCTCGCCGATCGTGCAGAGCACGGAAACGGCGGCGACCGCCGGGGCCGCCCACCCGTGCCCCAGTGAAGTGGCCGCGAGGAAGCCGACGTACGACACCGCGAGCACCACGCCGGAGCCTGCCAGCACCGTCCGCCGGGAGTAGCGGGACAGCAGCACGGTGACCGGGACCTGAAGGGTGACCACCAGCACCGTGTTGGCGACGAAGATGGCCGCCGACCACACCTGGGACGCGTGCAACTGCGTCACCAGCACCAACGGCAGTGCGATCTCAGGGATGTTGAGGCAGAAGACGTACACCACGTTGGCGGCCAGCAGTGCGGGCATACGGGGTGCCGGTGGTCCCGCGATCCTCCTCCCTGCCGGGACGGCGGCCGGACGCACTCGCACCCGGACCGACCACGCCAGCGCCGCCGCCGTGAGATACGCGAGCCCGGTGCCGGCCGCCAGTGCCCGCAGCGCGTCGGCGCCGCCCGCCAGGCTCGCCGTCGCGATGAGCGCGCCCACGCCCAGGCCGGCGTTGCGCAGGGCGCGGCCCGCCGCGAGGGCGGCGTCGCGTTGTCTGCCGTGGGCGATCGTGGCGACGAGGGCCGCGTGGGCGGCCGGCCAGGCCTGGTTGCCGATACCGAGGAAGAGCGCCGCCGCCGCGAACTGCCCGACATGCCCCGCCGGGGTGGCCAGCAGCAGCGCCACGCCCACCACCCGCACCAGCATCGACGCCGCCACGACCGTGCTGCGCGCACCCCGGTCCAGCCAACGGCCCACCAAGGGCATGCACATCAGACCCGCCATGATCCCGGCCGTCATGGCGATGCCGGTGGCCGGCGCGGACAGCCCCAGCACGGTCACCCCGTACAGGAGGAGGAACGGGCGGAGGAGGCCGGTGCCGAGCGCGTCCACCGCGAGGGCGACGGCGTAGCGGGGGCCTCCGGAGGCGCGGACGAGGGCGCGGGGATCGACCTTGGTCGTGGTTGTCGGCATGGCGTCAACAGTGCGTACGGCCGTCCGGTCGGTCATGTCAGTTGACGGACAGCGTCAACTGACGCTGTCCTCGCCCCTTCGGCCAGCGATGATGAATGGATGACGTTGCGCATCGACATCAGCGGAATCAGCGGACCGCCGTCCGAGCGACTGCGGTTCGCCGCCTCCCCGCTGGCCGAACTGACCGCGATGCTCCACGTGCTCGCCGAGCCCGGGCATCATCCGCAGCTCGCCGGGTGGGCCGGGGAGGTCTGGGTCGGCCTGCGGCCCGAACTGGCCGAGCGGCTGCGGGAGGCGGACTTCCTCTGGCGTTCCTCGCAGGCCGACTTCCTGATCCCCGCCCGCCCCCGGCCCATCCTCGCCGAGGAACTGGACGACGTGGACCGCATCGACGACGAGCTGTACGTGACCGCCGCGCTCGTCACCACCTGCGGCAGCAGCCGGGTCCACTTCGGCTCGCCGTCGCCGCTCAGCGACAGGACCGCGCGCGAATGGGCCCTGGACCTCGCCCAGGCCCGCGGCGCACGCCAGGAGGCCTTCGCGGAACGGCTCCTCGCGGACCCGGCCGTCGTACGGGCCTGGGTGCGCGACACCCTCGAGCAGTGCGCCGACGCGTTCTTCGACGCCGCCTGGACGGGCGTCGCCGTACGGCTCGCCACCGATCTGCGCCTCAAGAACGACCTGCTCAAGCGCCAGGGCATCGGGGCCGCGCTCGCGTCGGTCTCCGGCGCCGTCGCCCTCGCCCCCGACGGCGACTGCATCATCGTGGACAAGCTCCAGGACAAGGCGACCGCCGCCCACGGCACCGGGGTCACCTTCATCCCCAGCGTCTTCGGCCGGCCGCACCTGGTGGCGGTCCAGGCGCCCGGCTGGCATCCGGTCGTCCAGTACCCGGTGGCCGAGCCGAGCCCGTCGGCGGAGCCGGTGCCGCTGGAAACGGTCACCCTCCGGCTGGAGGCCCTCGCCCATCCCGTACGGCTGCGGCTGCTGCGCACCCTGGCCCGTGGCCCGCACACCACCGGCGAACTGGCCCACGTCTGGGACCTCACGCCCCCGGAGGTCTCCCGCCACCTCGCCGTCCTGCGCCGCGCGGGCCTGCTCACGGCCCGGCGGCACGGCCGCTACGTCCGGCACACCCTCAACCTGCCCGACCTGACGGCCCTGGGGACCGACCTGCTGGCGGCCGTACTGCGCTGAGCGGCTTCCCTACTCGTCCTGCGCCTCCTCCTCGGCCCGCTTCTCCTGCAGCTTGCGCAGCAGCTCCCGTTTCTGGGCCTGCGGATCCGTGCCGCCGCCCACCTTCTCGCCCCGGCCACCGCCCCGCAGGGCACTGCGGCCCAGGTTGCTGCGGGTGCCGCCGACTCCGAGCATGTTTCCGCTGCCTCGTGCCATGGTGCGTCTCCCTCTGCCGTAGATGAATGACGATACGTATCGTCTCGTCCAACCGGACCCTCTCACCCTGCGGCGAGACGCTCCGTCTTGTCAACCTGATAAATTGCCGACATGGTCCAGAAACCCGCCCCCGACAGGCCCGCCCCCGACTCCACCCGCCGCAGCGAGAAGTCCCGCCGTGCCATCTACGAAGCCGCCCTCGCCCTCATCGGCGAGGTCGGGTACCAGAAGACGACCATCGAGGGCATCGCCGCCCGGGCCGGAGTCGGGAAGCAGACCATCTACCGGTGGTGGTCCTCCAAGGGGGACGTCCTCATGGAGGCCTTCCTGGATCTGAGCGAGCAGGCCGCCGAGGCCGCCGCGCCCGGCCAGGCGTACGTCATCCCCGACACCGGCGACCTGTCCGCCGACCTCAAGGCCGTCCTGCGCCTCACGGTCGACCAACTGCTCGACCCCGTGTTCGCGGTCCCCTCCCGAGGCCTCGCCGCCGAAGGCCTCGTCAACGAGGAACTCGGCCGCAGATACGTCGCCAAGCTGCTCGAACCCTCCCTCCAGCTCTACGTCGACCGCCTGCGCGCCGCCCAGGAAGCCGGGCAGGTGAGGGCCGACATCGACCCCCGTATCGCCCTCGAACTCTTCGTTTCCCCGCTCGCCCAGCGCTGGCTCCAGTACACCGGGCCGATCTCGTACGAGTACACGGACACCCTCGTCGACTACGCCCTCCACGGAATCGCCTCGCCCAGTGCCAAGTAGGCCCAGGATGGCCGAAAACGGCAGGTGCTAAATCCTGTCAATCGACCGGAAAACGGCCGATCCCACCTCCCGTACGCCTCGTCCCACCCACCCCGGATGTCGGCTCCGGCCTCCCGCAGCGCAGGATGGTGGGACCATGGAGCAGGCTGTCCGCACAACAGCGAGGCGAGGCGATACATGAGCGCGGAGTTCGGCGGTCGTACGACGGGCCGGCAGGGCAGGATCTCCCAGTGGCTGCGTGGACGCCGAGCGGATGCCCACGAGGCCGCCGCCGGCGCCGAGCGCGGGCGCCGTGAGGAGCTGCTGCTCGCCGCCGCCCGTGCGGGACTGCCCCTCGCGCCCGCCGCGCACCCCTCCGCCTACCGATGCTCGTGCGACCGCGTCGGCTGTCCGACGCCCGCCCGGCACCCGATCTCCTTCGCCTGGCAGACGCAGTCCACCACCGACCGTGCCCAGATCGAGCGCTGGGCCCGGCATCAGCCGCAGGCCAACTTCATCACCGCGACCGGCATAGTCCACGACGTGCTCGACGTGCCCCTCGAAGCGGGGCGCGAGGCGCTGGAGCGGCTCCTCGGGGCCGGTATCGAGGTCGGACCCGTCGCCGAGAGCGACGACGGCCGGCTGCTGTTCTTCACGCTCACCCGTGGCACCCCGGACGACGAGGACGAGTGGTGGCCCTGCGAGTTGGACTGCCACCCCGAGACCGCGGACGAGCATCCGGGCCTGCGCTGGCACTGCCGGGGCTCCTATGTCCTCGTACCGCCCGCCCGGTTGCCCGGTGACCAGGGCGTGTACTGGGTACGCGGACCGGAGTTCGCCCTCCCCGACCCGCTGAGCCTTCTCGAAGTCCTCACCGACGCCTGCGCCCGGTACGCCGGCGAGGAGCCCGACCACGACCACGCCGCCACGGCCTGGCCCTCCCGAGGCTGAACCCCCGCCACAACAGCCGGAGTTACTCTCCCTGCGCCGCCGTCAGACCCTGGATGCGGCTCAGGAACTCCACACCCTGGCCCGCGGCACCCTTGCCCGGGTCGAGGACCGCCTGGTTCGACACGAACTCCAGGGTCAGCGACTGCTTGATCTCACCCGTCGTCAGCGCCAGCACACTGTCGCTCGGCTCCGGGATCGACGTACCCAGCGCGGCCGTCTGCTTCTCGTAGTGGTGCGTGGCGAAGAAGACCAGGGCGCCACCGTCCGCCGTACGCAGGCCCAGCGGGGCGAAGTCGTCCTTGCTCAGCGGCTCGTCGATGTACTGCGTGACGAGGCCGGGCTTGATCGCGCTCTTCTTGCGCTGCTCCACCCAGCCGCTCGTGTGCACCCCGGGCGCGAAGACGTCGCCGGTGCCGTCCTTCAGGTAGGTCGCGTAGTCCGCGCTCAAGTCCTTGGGCGCGACGGCCAGTTCGGCCGAGTTCGCCGTCACCGGCTCCGCGAGACCGTCCTTGTCCGTCTTGAACGCCGGTACGTCGCCCGGGGCGAGCAGCGTCAGATACGCCACCGCCCACGGCTCGGCCACGTTGCTGCGCGTGAACACCAGCAGCCAGCGCGAGTCGTTGCCCTTGTTGGCGTCGGCGTCCGCGACGAACCAGCGCGGCCAGCCCGCCTTCTTCGGGATCGCGAACTTCGTGTCCGTGAACTCCAGCGGCACGTACGACGGGTTGCCGGCCGGGTTGTTCTCGCGGCCCGCGTTCAGCCGGGCCGCGTCGATCGCGCCGAGGGCGCCGGTGACGTAGTCGGCGTCCAGGGCACGGTCGTTCGCCTTGTCCGCCTTGTTGTACGCGGCCGTGAAGTCCTTCAGCGCCTCGGCCGCCTCCGCCCGGGTCGCCGCCGGGACCACCTCGCGCTCGCCGTGCACCACGACACAGCCGCTCGCGGCCAGCGACAACACGGTCACCGAGGCCGCTACGAGGGCACTCCGGTCAAGACGGACTCGCCGTGTCCTTCGTGGTGTCCGAGGGGTGCGACCCCTGCTCAACCTGCTCATCAGCTGGCTTCACCTTCCCCTTCCCGGAGGCGAACCCTACCGGGGCGAGGAACAGCGCGAGCGTCGGGATCAGGTACAGCGCCCACACCGTGACCTGGAGGACGGTCGGGTCCGGCTGGAAGTTGAGGACGCCCTTGAGGAGCGTGCCGTACCAGCTGTCCGGCGGGATCGTGTCACTGATGTCGAAGGCCTTGTTGTTCAACCCCGGCAGCCAGTCGGCCTCCTGGAGGTCGTGGAAGCCGTACGCCAGGACGCCCGCCGCGACCACGACCAGCATGCCGCCGGTCCACGTGAAGAACTTCGACAGGTTGATGCGCAGGGCGCCCCGGTAGAAGAGGTAGCCGAGCACGACCGCCGTCGCGATGCCCAACAGCACGCCGATCAGGGGCCCTTCGGTGCCGTCGCTGGACGCCCGTACCGACGCCCACACGAACAGCGCGGTCTCCAGGCCCTCCCGGCCCACCGCCAGGAACGCGGTCGCGACCAGCGCGCCCGTGCCCATCTGGAGCGCCGCGTCCAGCCTGCCGTGCAGATCGGCCTTGAGATGACGGGCCGTACGCCGCATCCAGAAGACCATCCACGTCACCAGGCACACGGCGACGATCGACAGTGAGCCGCCGAGCGCCTCCTGGGCCTCGAACGTCAGCTCCTGGGAGCCGAATTCGAGCACGCAGCCGAAGGCGAGGGCCAGTGTGACGGCGACCCCGATGCCGATCCAGATCGGCTTGAGGGCGTCCCTGCGGTCCGTCTTCACCAGATAGGCGATGAGGATGCAGACGACGAGGCTTGCTTCCAGCCCTTCGCGCAGGCCGATGAGATAGTTCGCGAACACGGCGCCTACGCCTCCTCAGTGAACAGTGCGCGGCCCCACCAGTCGTCCTTGTCCCGGACGCCCGGGGGGATCGCGAAGACCGCCGAACCCACGTGCTGGATGTACTCGTTGAGCGCGTCGGTCGCGAGATTGCGCTGCACGGGGATGAACCCCTTGCGGACGTCCCGCTGGTACGCGAGGAAGAACAGGCCCGCCTCAAGCCGGCCGAGACCGTCCGTGCCGTCCGTGAAGGAGTAGCCGCGGCGCAGCAGGGTCGCCCCGTGGTTGGAGTCGGGGTGCGCGAGGCGGACGTGCGCGTCGGGCAGCATCGCCTTGAGGAACGGCTTGTCGCGCTCCTTCGCCTTGCCGACCGGGGCGCCCTCGCCCTTGTCGCGGCCGATGATGTCCTCCTGCTCCTGCAGGGAGGTCCGGTCCCAGGGCTCGATGTGCATCCGGATGCGCCGGGCGACGAGATACGAACCCCCGTCCATCCAGGCCGAGTTGTCATCGACATCCGTACCGTCCACCCACACGAACTTCTTCAGCCGGGCCGTCTCGGTGCCCGCGATGTTGCGGGTGCCGTCCTTGAAGCCGAGCAGGTTGCGCGGGGTCTGTGCCTCGGGGGTGGTGGAGGACGTCTTCCCGAAGCCGAGCTGCGACCAGCGAACCGAGACCTTGCCGAAGCCGATCCGGGCCAGGTTGCGGATCGCGTGCACGGCGACCTGCGGATCGTCCGAGCACGCCTGCACGCACACATCGCCGCCGCTGCGGTTCTTGTCGAGGTTGTCCCCGGGGAACTGCGGCAGATCGACGAGCGCTTCAGGCCGCCGCTCGGCCAGCCCGAACTTCTCGAACAGGCCGGGCCCGAACCCGACCGTCAGCGTCAGCCGCGACGGCTTCAGCCCCAGCGCCTCCCCGGTGTCGTCCGGCGGAGCCACGGCCAGCCCTCCGTACGCGCCCTCGCCGACCGTCTGCCCGGCGGTCATCCGCCGGGCCGCGGCCGTCCAGTCCTTGAGCATCTGGACGAACTCGGCGCGGTCGTCGGTCTCCACGTCGAACGCGGCGAAGTGCAGCCGGTCCTGCACCGGCGTCGCGATCCCCGCCTGGTGGCCGCCGTGGAAGTCGATCGCGCCGCCCGTCTCGGCGGCGACCGTCTGCACGTCGTCGCCGCCACGGGTCACCGCCACGGCCCCGCCGACCGCGGCGGCCCCGAGCGCGAGCCCGGCCCCGCCCCAGCCGATGAGCGCCCGCCGCGAGGTACTGCCCGCGGGGGTCTCGGGTGTCTCCGTCATCACAGTTCCTCGCTCACTTCTACTTCACGACGGCGGCGGCGAGCTTGGACAGCGGCTCGGCGAGCGCGTTCACCGCGTCGGAGAGCTCCTTGCGCTGGGCGTCGCTGACCTTGTCGTACGAGGTGAAGTCGTACGAGTTCTTGTCCGCGCGGTACTTGTCGAGCAGCGTGTTCAGGGCGGCGAACTGCTTGTCCAGCTCCGTGACCAGCGCCGCGTCGTTCTCCTTCGCGACCGTCTTCAGCAGCTCGTACGACTTCTCCGCGCCCTCGACATTGGCCTTGAAGTCGACGAGGTCGGTGTGCGAGTAGCGCTCCTCCTCGCCGGTGACCTTGCCGGTGGCGACCTCGTCGAGGAGTTCCTTGGCGCCGTTGGCCATGGAGGTCGGGGTGATCTCGGCCTTGCCGACGCGCTTCTGCCAGTCGGTCAGGTCGGTGATCAGCTGGTCGGCGAGGGTCTTGTCCGCGTCGGTGATCTTCTTGTCCTGCCAGAGGGACTTCTCCAGCCGGTGCCAGCCCGTGAACTCCTGCCCGGCCTCCAGACCGTCGGCGCGGACGTCGACCTTGGGGTCGATGTCACCGAAGGACTCGGCGACCGGCTCGGTGCGCTCCCAGCCGATGCGCGAGGGCGCGTACGCCTTCTTCGCGGCCTCGATGTCGCCGGCCTTGACCGCCTTGGCGAAGACCTCGGCGAGCGGCACCGTGGCGTCGGCCTGCTCCTGCGCGTACTTGCGGTAGGCGGCGACGGCCGCGTCCAGACGAGGGTCGCGCTTGGCGACCGTACCGCCGGTGGCCTTGACGGCCTGACGGATGCCGTCGCCCTTCATACCGGGCTTGCAGGCGATCGTGTAGTCGCCGGCCTTCACCTCGGCGGTGACCTTCTGCTTGGTGCCGGGGCCGATGTTCTCGCGTTCGGTGACGATCCGGTCGTCCGGGAAGAGGACGTAGACCTCGGTGACCTTGGAACCCTTGTTCTCGATGTCCAGCTCGACGTGCCCGGCCGGGAACTCCTTCTTCGACACCTCGCACTTGTCGTCCGTCGCGGTGACGCTGATGACCCGGTCGCCGTCGCTCCCGGAGCTGCCCTTCTCCGTGCAGCCGGTGACGGCGGCCAGCGCCGCCGCGGTGGCGGCTGCGGTGACGACGGAGAGTCTGACGGCACGCATACGGGCTCCTGGGTGAAGGTGAGTGGCGAGAAATCGACGTGTCCGGACTCACAAAAGTTGGTGAGGCGGCCCTAACTTACCTAAGGCTTGCCTCAGTGATACCCGGACATTCGGTGATTCAGCTCTCACAGGCGCCGTAAGGGCACGCTCCGATCACGGCAACCCAATCGCTCACCAAAGGGGACGTAAAGAAGGCCCCATTCACAGGCAATGCACAGGTCAAGAATCCCGGACCGGCGAGATCAGGACAGCTCCGGTACGCGGATGCGGAAACACCTCGATGGCCTGCCGGTACACGTCCGACAGCAACCGCTCCTCGAAGACCACCTCGGGCGTCCCGTCGGCCACCACCCGCCCGGCGCTCAGGATCGCCACCCGGTGCGCGTAGGCCGCCGCGAGTCCCAGATCGTGCAGTACGACCACCACGGCGTCCCCGGCCCGCGCCCGCTCCCGGCACACCCGCAGCACCAGCTCCTGGTGCCGCAGGTCCAGCGCGGCCGTCGGCTCGTCGAGCAGCAGCAGCGGCGCCCGCTGGGCGAGCACCCGGGCCAGCGCGACCCGGGCCCGCTCACCCCCGCTCAGCGCGGAGAACGGCCGCACGGCGAACCCGGCCACCTCGGCGGCCCCCATCGCCTCACCCACGGCCACATCGTCCTCGTCCTCCCGCTCGGTCCCGGCCCAGGGCGCCCGCCCCATCCGAACGACCTCTTCCACACTGAACGGAAAGGAGAGCGAGGCGGCTTGAGGCAACACGGCCCGCCGCAGGGCGAGTTCGGCGGCCTGCCACTCACCGGCAGGCCGCCCATGAATCCGTACGACCCCTGCGGCGGCCGGCAGATCGGCGGCGAGCGCACCCAACAGGGTGGACTTCCCGGCCCCATTGGGCCCGACGAGTGCCAACACCTCCCCGGCCCGGGCAACCACATCAACCCCCTGAAGCACCTCACGGGCGCCAAGGCGAACATGCAGCCCTTCGACTTCGGCGAGAACGTCCCCTGGTTCGGCGGGGGGAGGAGGGGAGGGACGAGAACGGAGGAGTCTCACGTGAAGCTTCCTAGAGGTCGAGTTGGAGACTTACCCAGGGGCGCGGGGAACTGCGCGACAAGTCCCCACCGGCCGCCAGCCGACAAACAACCCTTCAAGCCCACCCCCCTTGCCGACGCCGAGTCCTCCGAAGCAACCAGAAGAAGAACGGGCTACCGAGCAGCGCCGTCAGTACCCCGAGCGGAAGCTCGGCGGGGGCGGCAACCGTCCGGGCCGCCAAGTCGGCGGCCAGCAAAACCACCGCACCCCCAAGCGCACTGCCCGGCACAAGGAACCGATGCCCCGGCCCCGCAGCCATCCGCAGCAGATGCGGAATCACCAGTCCGACGAACCCGATGATCCCCGAGACGCCGACGGCCGCCGCCGTCAGCAGCGCGATCACCAGAATCAGCACGACCCGCATCCGTTCCACATCCACGCCCAAGTGCCGCGCAGGCCGCTCACCGAGGGCCAGAAGGTCCAGCCGACGCGTATAAAGGGGCGCGATCAACAGCCCAACCACCGCAAACGGCAACACCGCCAGCACCTTCGACCAGGTCGCCTGCGCAAGCGACCCGAGCTGCCAGAACGTGATCTGGTTGACCGCAGCCGTGTCCGCGAAGAACAGAAACAGCCCGATCAACGCCCCCGCGAACGCGTTCACGGCGATCCCGGTGAGGATCAGAGTCACGACCTCCGTACGACCACCGGCGCGAGACATCGAATACACCAGCAACACAGTCCCGAGCCCCGTCACGAACGCGACAGTCGGAATCGTCACCGTGCCAAGGAAGTTGAGGCCGAGCGAGATCGCCCCCACCGCACCGACCGCCGCCCCGGACGAGACGCCGATAATGCTCGGCTCGGCAAGCGGATTGCTGAACATCCCCTGCATCAACGCCCCCGCACACCCCAACGAGGCCCCCACGAGCAGCGCGAGCACGATACGAGGGAAACGGACGTTCCACAGAACAGACTCGGGAACACGCTCCAACTCGGCCCCACCGAGCCCGACTTTGTGCAGCACCGAGCCCAACACATCACCCGTGGGGATCGGATACGCCCCGAGCCCGGCGGCGACCGGAACGAGCACGAGCAGCGCGACGACGAGTCCGACGGTCAGCAGCCAGGTGCCGCCACGCACCCGGCGTACGGGCGAGGCCTCCTCAGCGGCATCAACCACCTTGTCCAGCAAGGTCATTGCGCATCTCCGTCGCTGTCGGCGTACAGCTGGGCCACGATCGACTTCAGCACCTGGTCCGTACGCGGCCCGTAGTTGAGGAGCACGCCGTCCTCGATCGACACGACCCGGCGCTCCATCCCGGCCGGCGTCTGCGCGACACCGGGAATCTCGACCATCCCGTCGATCCCGCCGACGGACTCAAGTCCCTTGGTCATGACGAGAATCGCGTCAGGCGCGGCCTGCGCCAACGCCTCCGTCGTAATCGCCGTGAAGTCCTTTTCGAGCCCCGAGTCCGCGCCCGCGTCGACGGCACCCGCGGCCTCCAGGAGCGAGGTCGCCCCGGAGTCCTTGCCGCCGATGAGATAGACGGAGGCGGAGCCACGCAGATAGAGAAAGGCGACGCGAGGCTTCTCGCTCCCCTCCGAAGACTTCGGAATCCCCTTGCGTACGGCGGCGATCCGGTCCTCGGAGCGCTTGGTCAGCTCCTTCCCGGCGGCCGGTACGCCGAGCGCGTCGGCGACCGCCTGGATGCGCGGGCCGACGTCGCCGAGGTCCTTCGCCGGGTCGATGACGAGGACCGGGACACCGGCGTCGCGGATCTGGCCGATGGCCTCCTCGGGGCCGGTGGTCGTCTCGGCGAGGACCAGGTCGGGCTTGAGGGAGAGCACGCTCTCGGCGGAGACGTCGTGGTTGCGGGTGACGATCGGCAGCTTCTCCGCCTGGGCGAAGGTGGCGGTGATGTCCCGGGCGACGACCCGGTCGCCGAGCCCGAGCGTGAACACGATCTCGCTGAGGCTGCCGGAGAGGGGCACGATCCGCTCGGCGGCCTCGACGGTCACCTTCGCCCCGTCGGACGACCGTACGGTGACGGGGAGTTGGGGTTCGGCAGGGTTCGCGAGGGGTTCCACGCGATCCGCGGCGGCGGCACTCGCGGCGGCCTTGGCCGTGCCCTGCGGACTGTCCTGCCCCGAGCCCTGGGCGCCGGCGCAGCCGGTCGCCGTGAGGGCGAGCGCGGACAGTAGTGCTCCCGCCAATCGCGTACGCAAGCGTCCCACGGTGCCATCCGTTTCTCTTGGAGCGTCTCGGATCGACTTGGATCGACTCGGATTCTCTCGGCCCTCTTACGCTTCCGCTGGCCAAAGCTTAGGTTAGCCTTACCTTCGCTCGCTACTGGCAGTCGAATCCCGTCGGATATCGGAGGACAACTCATGCCTGCGCGCCTACGTGCCCTGGTGACCGTGTTGTGTGCGGCCGTCCTGGGGGCCCTCCTCCCGGCCGGTGCCGCGCATGCCGCGAGCCGTACCGTGCAGGGCGGCAGGCTCGACTGGGGCATCAAATCGTCCTTCCAGAGCTATGTCACCGGCCCGATAGCGAAGGGGAGTTTCTCCCTCACGGGCGGCGCGGCCACGGTCGGCGGCAGCCAGTTCCGCTTCCACTCGGCCACGGGTTCGTACGACGGCGACACGGGCGCCTTCCGCGCGGGCTTCTCCGGCGGTGTCCACTTCGTCGGCCACAAGAAGGCCGACGGGACCTACCAGCTCGACCTCACCATCAGCCGCCCCACCGTCCGGATCTCCGGCGGCTCCGGCACCCTCTACGTCGACGTCACCAGCAAGGCGAAGGACACCGGGACGGTCACGACGTCCTCGCAGGTGCCCTTCGCCTCCCTCTCCCTGGGCGGGATCGACATGCGGGGCGGCGGCAACGCGGTCACCCTCAACAACCTCCCCGCCACTCTCACCGCCGAGGGCGCCAAGTCCTTCGCCGGGTACTACACGGCGGGCACCGCACTCGACCCGGTGAGCCTCTCGGCGGATGTGCAGGCGGCGGCCACCAAGCAGCCGACGACGACACCGACGACCAAGGCCCCCACCGCCACCCCCTCCAACTCCACGGCCCCGAAGGCGACTTCGGGCGCGATCAAGGACGGCGCCGTTGACTGGGGGGTGCGCCGCACCTTCCGCGAGTACGTCACCGGTGACATCGCCAAGGGCAAGTGGACGCTGTCCTCAGGCGCCCAGGACGGCGGCGCCCTCTTCCGCTTCCCGAGCGGCAAGGGCACGTACAAGGACGGCAAACTGGCCGTCACCTTCACCGGCGTGGTGCGCTTCACGGGTGAGAACGGCCTCGACCTGGCGCTGAGCGGACTGCGGACCACGGTCGCAGCGAACGGCACCGGCACGCTGTACGCGGACGTGGCGAGCCCGGACTTCAAGGGCGCCGACGTCCCGCTGATCACCTTCACCGCCGCCAAGCCGACGGCCAAGAACGGCCTGGTAGCGCTGACCGAGGCGCCCGCGAAACTGACGGAACGCGGCGCGCAGGCCTTCGGCGGCATGTACAAGGCGGGCACGGAGATGGACCCCGTCTCCCTCGCCGTCACCCTCACCGACGACGCCGAACTTCCCGCCCTGCCCGACCTGGGCAGCGCGGGCACCGGGACGGAGACGTCCGCGACCCCGGAGGCGGCGGCCAAGTCCGCCGCACCGGACACGGAGAACGCCGCGAGCGACACCGCCTCCGGCTCCGACGACGGCTCACCGCTCCTGCCCGTCGGCCTGGCGGCCGGCGCCCTGCTGCTGGCGGCCGCGGCCTTGGCGGTCGTCGTCCGCAGGCGCAAAGCCCGCACGGCCACCGCCGCCGCCGCCGATGCGCCGGACGGGGCCTGAACTCCCTTACATCGTCCGCCGGTTGGCGGACCGTCCACCTAGGAGAACCACCACCATGTCCGCCTCCTCCAGACGCCCCCTCGCTCTCGCCGCCGCCGTGGCCACGGCTGTCGCGCTCGGTGCCACCGCGCTCGCCACGACGGTCGCCTCCACCGCCTCGGCCGCCGAAGTCCCGCTCAGTGGCTACGAGTTGACCTGGGGTATCAAGCAGTCGTACCGCACCTACGTGACCGGAATGGCGGCCGGTACCTTCACCCCGGCGGACGGCGCCTCGCAGGCCGCGGACAACGGAGCCTTCACCTTCACGGAGGGCGCGGGGACCTACGACACCACCGACAACACCGTGGACCTCGGCTTCAAGGGCAGCCTCAAGATCGCCTCCACGGCGCACGGCTTCGAACTCACCCTGTCCGACGTCAAGTTCGACAGCAAGGCGGCGAAGATCACCGCCGATGTCACGAAGAGCGGCACCACCCAGGACGACGTCCCGCTCGCCGACGTCACGGTCTCCCGCACGATGACCGACATGGCGACCAAGCTGACGGCGGAGGCGGCGACCGTCTTCGGCAGCTCCAGCTACAGCGGGGCGGCGGGCGACCCGCTGACGGTCGTGGAGAAGACGACGGAGTCCACGACCCCGTCCGGGTCCACGTCCCCGAGCGCGTCGACCTCGCCGTCCCTGACTCCGTCGGGTTCGTCCTCTGCCTCGGCCTCGACCTCGGCATCCCCGTCGCCGTCGCAGAGCGAGTCGGAGTCCGCCTCGCCCTCGGAGTCCCCGTCGGACACCGACACCGCAGCCCCGGTGAGCGGTGACATCACCGACGGCACGCTCGGCTGGGGTGTGAAGCAGTCCTTCCGTACGTACGTCGTGGACGGCGTCGCCAAGGGCGCGATCACGACCTCCGACGGCGCGACCCAGGCCGCCGACAACGGCGTGTTCACGTTCGTCGACGGCTCGGGCGAGTACGACACCGACGCCGAGACCCTCTCCGCCGCCTTCGCGGGCGCCGTGAACTTCAAGGGCCACGAGGACAACGGCATGTACGGCCTCGACCTCACCCTCAGCGACCTCAAGGCGACGATCGACAACGGCGCCGGCGAACTCACCGCCGACGTGGAGAGCCTCGGCGAGACGTCCGACGACGTGGTCCTGGCCGACCTGACGACGGACGCGACCGACCTCACGGCTGTGAACGATGTCATCACCCTGTCCGACGTGACCGCGAAGCTCACAGCGGCCGGTGCGGAGGCCTTCGGCGACTTCTACGAGACGGGCACGGAACTCGACCCGGTCGACCTGTCCGTGGCGGTCGCCGAGGGCGCCGAACTCCCGGGCGGGGACGGCGGGTCGGACTCCACAGGCGGCTCCTCCTCCGGCTCGTCCGGCTCCACGGGCGGCTCGTCCTCCGGTACGACGGGTTCCACGACCGGCGGCACCACCGGCTCGACCACCGGCGGGCTCGCTTCCACCGGTGCGGGCGTTCCGGTGGGTGCGCTGGGCACGGCCGCCGCGGTGACGGTGGCGGCGGGCGCGGGTGTGGTGCTGGCGGTGAGGCGTCGCCGTACGGAGGCGTGAGGACGTACGGGGACGCGTAGTTGGTGACGGCCGCCACCTGGGTGTTTGAATGCGCGCGTGACTGATTACGACGTACTCCGCGTCTTCTGCTCGCCCACCGGCGGATACGGCAACGAACTGGGCGTGGTCCGTGAGGGCTCCGTCATGCCGGAGCGGGACGAACGGCAGGCGTTCGCGGCGAAACTCGGGTTCAGCGAGACCGTGTTCGTCGATGACCCCGAGCGCGGGGTCATCGACATCTACACCCCGACCCTGCGCCTGCCGTTCGCCGGTCACCCCTGCGTCGGCACGGCCTGGCTGCTCGACGTGCCCGAACTCGTCACACCGGCCGGGCTGGTGGGGGCCCGGCTGGACGGCGAGTTCAGCTGGATCGAGGCGCGGGCGGAGTGGGTGCCGGGGCGGACGCTGCGGCGGTACGGCTCGGCGGCGGAGGTGGACGCGCTGCCGGTGCCGCCGGCGGGGGAGTGGATCTACGCGTGGGCCTGGGAGGACGAGGCGGCGGGCCGAGTGCGTGCCCGCGGCTTTCCCGGCCGCGACGACGGCATCGAGGAGGACGAGGCGACGGGGGCGGCGGCGCTGCTGCTGACGCACGAGCTGGGCCGGGCGCTGAACATCACCCAGGGCAAGGGTTCACAGATACTGACGGCGCCCCAGCCGATGGGGTGGGTGGAGGTCGGGGGCCGGGTGTTCCTGGAGCGGTGAGCTTTCTTCGCCCCCGCCGCCCCTACCCGTCCCATCCTCGGGGGCTCCGCCCCCGAACCCCCGCTCCTCAAACGCCGGAGGGGCTGAATACCCAGCCGTAGCGGGGGTCTGGGGGCGCAGCCCCCAGGGATGGGTACGGGTAGGGGCGGCGGGGGCGAAACACCCCGGGGTGACCGTCACGCGGACATGGGGAACTCCTCGCCCAACGCCCGGAAGACGCCCGTGTTGAGCGCGAACGCCCGCTTGCACTCCGCCACGATCCGCTGTCGCTCCAGCTCGTCCACCGCCACCCCCGCCCCGTCCAGCAACTCGCGATACCCCCGCTTGAACGCCGCCGGGTTCGTGATCTCCTCGAAGACGTAGAAGCGGACGCCGTCCCCCTTGCGGGCGAAGCCCCACGTCTTCTCGGCCCGGTCGCGGATGATCTGGCCGCCGGAGAGGTCTCCGAGGTAGCGGGTGTAGTGGTGGGCGATGTATCCGGCCGGCCACTCCCGGGCGCACTCGGCGACCCGGTCCGCGTACGCCCGCGTCGCGGGCAGCGCGGTGAGCGTCGCTCGCCAGTCGGCGCCGCGCAGATGCGCGAGGTCCTTCTCCAGCGCCGGCAGCCGCATCAGCTCGGGCTGGATGAAGGGACCCGCCACCGGGTCGGACGCCAGCCGTCCGGCCGCCGCCTCCAGAGCCTCGTACACGAACCACAACTGCTCGGTGTAGCGCGCGTACGCGTCCACGCCGAGCCTGCCGCCGAGCATGTCGCTCATGAACGTCGAGGTCTCCGCCTCCACGTGCTGCTCGTGCGACGCGGTGCGGATGACTGTCGAAAAGGAGTCCATGAGACCTATCCTCTGAGGTAAGGCTAACCTAAGTCAATACCTTTACCGACTGGCTGTCGGTAAAAGCGTACCCAGAAAAAGCAGCCAGCCCGCCCTCAAGGAGAAGGCGGGCTGTATGTCAGGTTTATGGATGGTGGGCGGGTCAGGGCAGCGTGAGGATCTCCACGCCCGAGTCGGTCACCACGAGCGTGTGCTCGAACTGGGCCGTGCGCTTGCGGTCCTTGGTGACGACCGTCCAGCCGTCGTCCCACATGTCGTACTCGTACGTGCCCAGCGTCAGCATCGGCTCGATGGTGAAGGTCATCCCGGGCTGGATGAGGGTCGTGGCGTGGGGGCTGTCGTAGTGCGGGACGATCAGGCCGGAGTGGAACGAGGAATTGATGCCGTGGCCTGTGAAGTCGCGGACGACTCCGTAGCCGAAGCGCTTGGCGTACGACTCGATGACCCGGCCGATGATGTTGATCTGCCGGCCCGGCCTGACCGCCTTGATCGCCCGGTCCAGGGACTCCCGGGTGCGCTCGACGAGCAGCCTGCTCTCCTCGTCCACGTCCCCGACCAGGTACGTCGCGTTGGTGTCGCCGTGCACCCCGCCGATGTACGCCGTCACGTCGAGGTTGATGATGTCGCCGTCCCGCAGCACCGTCGAGTCCGGGATGCCGTGGCAGATGACCTCGTTGACGGACGTGCACAGAGACTTGGGGAAGCCGCGGTAACCGAGGGTGGACGGGTAGGCGCCGTGGTCGCACATGTACTCGTGCGCCACCCGGTCCAACTCGTCGGTGGTCACCCCGGGCACGATGAGCTTCGCGGCCTCCGCCATCGCCCGCGCGGCGATCCGCCCGGCGATCCGCATCGCCTCGATCGTCTCGGGCGTCTGCACCTCCGCCCCGGTGTACGGGGTCGGTGCGGGCTTCCCGACGTACTCGGGACGCCGGATGTTTCCGGGCACGGAACGGATGGGGGACAGGTCCCCTGGTACGAGCAGCGACTGGCCAGACATGACAGTGAGTTTAACGAGCGTGGGTGGGGGACGATGAACGTGGTGAAAGGAGCGTGGGCAATGGCCCTGTTCAAGAAGCGCACGGTCGGTAAACCGGGCGAGTGGTACTACTGCCTGGAGCACAAGAAGGTCGAAGAGGGGCCGGACTGTCCGGGCAAGGACCGGTTCGGTCCGTATGCCACTCGCGCGGAGGCCGAACACGCGATGGAGACGGCCCGCGAGCGGAACCTTGAGTGGGAGAACGATCCCAAGTGGCACGAGGGAGCGCGCGGCGGGGACCAGGACTGAGTTGTCGGGGGCGGTTCGTTGGCTGCGGGTGCGCTGTGGCTGGTCGCGCCCACGCGGCGGAGCCGCAGATCAGATACAGCCCCGCGCCCCTGAGCAGGTCAGATCGCCCTCTGTTTGGCAGTACCGCCAGTCTTCTCCCGTTGCTTTCGTAGCCGTATCGCGTGTTCGTTCGTTCGGACGTCGTAGCGCATCAGGGCCGGTAGGCACAGGGCCAGTGCGCCCACGCCCGCCGCGCAGGCCAGGCCGCCCGACCAGACCGATGTGCGCACCCCGCGCAACGCGGCCACGCCGCCTGCCCTGACCTGGCCGAGCTGGGGGCCGACCGAGTAGGAGAGCAGTTCGATGCCGGCGAGGCGGCCGCGTAGTTCGTCCGGGATGGTCTGGTTCCACATCGCGCCTCGGAAGATCCCGCTGATCATGTCGAAGCAGCCGGCGAGGAGGAGGAACAGCAGGACCAGCCATACGTTGGCTACGGTCCCGGACGCGGCGATCGCCAGGCCCCAGCCCGCCGCCCCGAGCACCACCATCCGCCCGTGCCGGTGCACCCGTGAGGTCCAGCCGCTGGTGAGGCTCACGAGCAGGGAACCGGCCGGGATCGCCGCGTACATCAGGCCCAGCGACCACTCGGCGTTCAACTCGTCCGCCAGGAACGGGAGGACGGCCAGCGGCATCGCCAGGAACATCGCGGCCAGGTCGATGGCGTACGTCCCGAGGAGTTCCTTGCGGTTCCACGCGTAGCGGGCGCCCTCCGCGATCGACCGGAGGGAGGGTTTCGCGGCCTCGTGGGAGGCGGGGGAGGCGGCCAGCCCCACGACGAACAGCAGGGACACGGCGAAGGTCACGACATCGACGGCGTACGCCCAGCCGAGCCCCGCGTACGCCACGACCACGCCCGCGAGCGCCGGGCCCGCGACCCCGCCGACCGTCCAGCGGAAGGAGTTGAGCGCCGCCGCGGCCGGCAGATGTTCGTGCGCCACGATCCTCGGCATCAGCGAGTCCAGCGCCGGCCGTTGCACCGACCCGAGGGCCGAGGTGAGCGCGGCGACGACGTACAGCGGCCAGATGAGGGGGTCGGGCAGCAGGGCGTTGACGAGCAGTGCGGCGCACAGCAGCCCCTGCCCGGCCTCCGTCCACAGGATCAGCTTCCGTTTGTCCGCCGCGTCGGCCAGCGCCCCGCCGTACAGCCCGAACACGATCAGCGGGACCAGCTCCACGGCCCCGATCGCCCCGACCGCGGCGGCCGACCCGGTCAGCTCCTTCATCTGCACCGGCAGCGCGACGAAGGTCAGAAAACTCCCGAAGTTGGTGATCAGCCCCGACAGCCAGAGCTTCCGGAAGTCGGGGGAGGCCCGCCAGGGGGAGAGGTCGGGGAGGAGGGCACGGAGCGCTGAGGTCACGGGGGGTCATGCTGTGGGGTGGGGGAGGGCGAAGCAACAGGTTTATTCGGGAAGGGTTTTCCCGATCTTCGGGAAGGGCGTCTTCACCAGCGGGACGGCGGCGGTGCCGTCAGGACATCCGCCAGCCTCGACAGCCGGTCACGGAAACTCCGCCGCCCTCGGACCACCGGCACCGAGTTCTCCCCGACCGCCGCGCTGACCAGGTGCTGCACCGTGTCCAGGTCCAGTTCCAGGCCCTCCGGCACCGCCAGCGACTCATGCGCCAGCGACACCAGTTCCCCCTCACCCGACCCCAGCACCAGCACCTTCACGCCGCTCCGCCGAGCGTCGAGAACCCGCTCCAGCAGGCCGCCGTCCACCCCCTCCGGCGCCACCATCAGCAACGTCTCACCCCGGCGGGCCGCCTCGATCCGCCCGAGCCCGTCCGACCGTACGAGCGTCGGGGCCAGCTCGGGTGTCCCCGACCACGCCGCCTCGTCCACGAGATGGGCCGCCAGGTGCCACGGCTCGTACTCCGGCGTGCCCGCCAACAGCAGTCCGCCCCCGTACGACACCACGGATCCCCGTAACGCCCCCGCGAACCTCCGCGTGGCCCCCAACCACTCGGTTCCCGCGAGCACTTCGCGGAGCAGCGCGACCCGTACGGCGTCCATGACCGCGCATCCTGCCGCAACGGACAACTCGGGGCGCTCACTTCACAGTGTTTTCGCCCAACCTGGGTAAGGACACGAATCACTGCCCTCACCACGCACTCATCTACCACGTAGGCACCTACTTACCGACTCACCGCCCCACCGAGGAGCCGCACATGACCGTCGAGACGAGCATCCCCTTCTGGTCCGGCCAGGAGGGCTACGCCAGTTACCGCATCCCGGCCGTCGTCGTCACCCACTCCGGTACCGTGCTCGCCTTCTGCGAGGGCCGGGTCGACTCCGCGTCGGACCACGGTCACATCGACATCGTGCTGAAGCGGTCCACGGACGGCGGCCGCACCTGGGGCCCGCTCACGGTCGCCGCCAACAACGGCGTCCATCTCGCGGGCAACCCCGCCCCCGTCGTCCTCGACACCGGCCGCATCCTCCTCGTGTACGTCCGGGCCTCGGGCGCGGTGACCGAGAAGGACATCCTGCTCGGCAACGTCTCGGCCGCCGACGGCCGCCGTATCTGGGTCCGCCACAGCGACGACGACGGCGTCAGCTGGTCCTCCTCCGTGGAGATCACCGACCAGGTCAAGCACACGGACTGGCGCTGGTACGCCACCACCCCCGGCCACGCCATCCAGCTGAGCGGCGGCCGGGTCGTCGTCGCCGCCAACCACACGATTCCGCCCACCGGCGAGGACCTGGGCAACGAGGCCCGCTACAACAGCGGCCACTGTCTGCTCAGCGACGACCGCGGCGAGAGCTGGTACATCGGGTACCTGGACGAGAACACCAACGGGTACATCAACGTCAACGAGACCACCGCCGCCGAACTCCCCGACGGCCGCGTCTACTTCAACACCCGCAACGACTCCCCGTCACCCGGCAACCGCGCCGACGCCCACTCCACGGACGGCGGCCGGACCCTCGTCAAGCAGTTCCGCCCGCAGGCCGGTCTGGCCGCCCCCATCTGCCAGGGCAGTGTGCTCCAGTTCCGCGACCCCGATCTGCTCCTCTTCTCCGGGCCCGCCGATCCCGCCGCCCGTGCCCTGATGACCATCCGCGTCTCCACAGACGGCGGCACCACCTGGCGCCCCGTGCACACGGTGAACGGCCTGCCCGCCGCCTACTCCGACCTCGTCCGGATCGACGCCGACACCGTCGGACTCCTCTTCGAGACCGGCGACTTCGGCCCGTACGAGAGGATCCCCTTCCGGCGGGTGCCCGTGACCCAGCTCACCTGATCCCATGGGTGCCCTGGCACGGACGTAAAGTCGGCCCATGACCTCTACCGACAGTGCACAGACCCCTGCCCAGGCCCCTGCGAAGGCCCCCGCCAAGGACCCCTGGGACCTTCCCGACGTCTCCGGGCTCGTCGTCGGCGTGCTCGGCGGGACCGGGCCGCAGGGCAAGGGCCTCGCCTACCGGCTCGCCAGGGCCGGCCAGAAGGTGATCATCGGGTCGCGCGCCGCCGACCGTGCCCAGGCCGCCGCCGACGAACTCGGCCACGGGGTCGAGGGCGCCGACAACGCCGAGACCGCGCGCCGCAGCGACATCGTGATCGTCGCCGTGCCCTGGGACGGACACGGCAAGACCCTCGAATCGTTGCGCGAGGAACTGGCCGGCAAGCTCGTCGTGGACTGTGTGAACCCGCTCGGCTTCGACAAGAAGGGCGCGTTCGCGCTGAAGCCGGAGGAGGGCAGCGCCGCCGAACAGGCCGCCGCCCTGCTGCCGGACTCCCGGGTCACGGCCGCCTTCCACCACCTGTCGGCCGTACTGCTCCAGGACCCGGAGATCGAGGAGATCGACACCGATGTGATGGTCCTCGGCGAGGAGCGCGCGGACGTGGAGATCGTGCAGGCGCTCGCCGGCCGTATCCCCGGCATGCGCGGGGTCTTCTCGGGCCGGCTGCGCAACGCCCACCAGGTCGAGTCGCTGGTCGCCAACCTGATCTCGGTGAACCGCCGCTACAAGGCCCACGCGGGCCTGCGCGTCACCGACATCTGAGCGGATGGGGGACACTGGACGGGTTTCCGTTTCCGGCAGTGTCCCCCCGACCGGTGTCCCCGACAGGAGAGCAGTCCACATGCCCCGCCTCGCCCTCTACGCCCTGGCCGTCTGCCTGCTCGCCGTGGCCGCCGCCGTCGTGTCCTTCGTCCAGGGCAACCTGCTGGGGATCGTGTGGGTGCTGCTGGCCGGGCTGTCGTCCAACATGTGCTGGTACTACGTCCGGCGCGGCAAGCAGACCCACGGATAAACCGAAGCCAGAGGAGTTTCACCGCTTCGAAGGAAGCTGCCGGGCTTTCCCTGGAGATGCCGGTCGGCCGGTCATAGCGTCCTGCGGGTAGACGGATCGCCGCGATCCTCACTGTGTCCGGCAAGGAGTACCGCACCCCGATGACCGTGGACAGCAGCCCGGAAGTCCAGGCCGAGCCAGCAGTGCCGCAGCAGGCCCTCGGCACCGCCGCCGCCCGCAACCTCGCCACCACCACCAAGTCCGCCCCGCAGATGCAGGAGATCACCTCCCGCTGGTTGCTGCGGATGCTCCCCTGGGTCGAGACCAAGGGCGGCGCCTACCGGGTCAACCGGCGGCTCAGGCACACCGTCGGCGACGGGCGCATCGAGTTCGTCCAGGACGGCGCCACGGTCCGGGTGATCCCCCGCGAACTCGGTGAACTGGCCCTGCTGCGGGGCTTCGACGACGTGGACGTCCTGACCGCCCTCGCCGAACGCTGTGTGCGGCGCGACTTCGCCGCCGGTGAGGTCCTCGTCGAGCGCGGCAGCCCGGCGGACCGGATCCACCTGATCGCCCACGGCCGCGTCAGTCAGTCCGGCGAGGGCCCGTACGGCGGGGCGATCGCCATCGCGGTACTCGCGGACGGCGACCGCTTCGGCGAGAACGCCCTGCTGGACTCCGACGCCCGCCACGACTACACGGTCACCGCTGAGACCTCCGGCACTCTCCTCACGCTCTCCCGCGCAGATTTCGCCGCCGTACGGGAGGCCGCGCCCGGCCTTCAGGCCCACATCGAGGAGTTCGGCTCCGCCGCACGGCAGCCGCAGAACAAACACGGCGAGGCCGCGATCGCCCTGTCGGCCGGCCATACCGGCGAGGCCGACCTGCCGGCCACCTTCGTCGACTACGAGCTGAAGCCGCGCGAGTACGAACTCTCCGTCGCCCAGACCGTCCTGAGGATCCACACCCGGGTCGCCGACCTCTACAACGGGCCGATGAACCAGTCCGAGGAGCAACTTCGGCTCACCATCGAGGCGTTGCGTGAGCGGCAGGAGCACGAGCTCGTCAACAACCCCGAGTTCGGACTGCTGCACAACGCCGACTTCAAGCAGCGCATCCAGACGCACTCCGGCCCGCCGACCCCGGACGACATGGACGACCTGCTCTGCCGCCGCCGCGGCACCAAGCTCTTCCTCGCCCACCCGAGGACGATCGCCGCGATCGGACGCGGCTTCAACGCCTACGGCCTCTACCCGGACCACGTCGACCTCGGCGGGCAGTCGGTCCCGGCCTGGCGCGGGGTCCCGATCCTGCCCTGCAACAAGATCCCGATCAGCAGGGAACAGACCAGCTCCATCATCGCGATGCGCACGGGCGAGGAGAACCAGGGAGTCATCGGCCTGCGGCAGACAGACCTGCCGGACGAGGTCGAGCCGGGCCTCTCCGCGCGCTTCATGGGCATCAACGAGCAGGCCGTCATCTCCTATCTCGTCAGCACGTACTACTCCGCCGCGGTCCTCCTGCCCGACGCGCTCGGAGTGCTGGAGAACGTGCAGATCGCCCGCACGCGGGACTGACGGCGCGCCGCGTCGAACAGGTCGACGCCCCCGCTCGTCCCACCACAGCACCACAGCAAGGAGCAACAGATGCCCGACACCGGGCCCCTCGGACCACCCGTGCCCGAGCGGCGGCCGGGGCCGTCCACCACCACGCCGGTCCTGCCCGCCAAGCCTCCCGAACCCGTCGTCCCCCCGGTCCTGGGCGGGCCGACCGGACTGGGAACGGCCTCGCTGTCCCTGGCCAGTGCACCGCGTCCACCGGCCGCACCTCCACCTCCCGTACCTCCACCTCCCGTACCCGTCGTCCAGCGGCGGGTCCTGGGCGGGCCGACCGGTCTGGGGACGGCCTCCCTGTCCCTGGCCCGCACACCCGACCCGGTGCTCCCCGCTCCCGCGCCACCCGCCGAGGGCAAGGCCGTTCCCGGCCTGTACCACCACTCCGTCCCGGAGCCCGACCCGGTGCGCGTCGAGGAGGTGAGCCGCCGGATCAAACGCTGGGCCGAGGACGAGGTCCAGCTCTACCCCGAGGAGTGGGAAGGCCAGTTCGACGGCTTCTCCGTCGGGCGGTACATGGTCGGCTGCCACCCCGACGCCCCCACCGTGGATCATCTGATGATCGCCACCCGGCTGATGGTCGCGGAGAACGCCGTCGACGACTGCTACTGCGAGGACCACGGCGGTTCACCCGTCGGTCTCGGCGGCCGTCTCCTGCTCGCGCACACCGCGCTCGACCCTCTCCACACCACCCCGGAGTACGCGCCGGAGTGGCAGACGTCGCTCGGCTCGGATCCGCCGCGGCGCGCCTATCGCAGCGCGATGGACCACTTCGTCCGCGCGGCCACACCCTCCCAGGCCGACCGCTTCCGGCACGACATGGCCCGGCTGCACATGGGGTATCTCGCCGAGGCGGCCTGGGCCGAGACCGATCACGTCCCGGAGGTGTGGGAGTACCTGGCGATGCGCCAGTTCAACAACTTCCGCCCCTGCCCCACCATCACCGACACCGTCGGAGGCTACGAGCTCCCGGCGGACCTGCACGCACAGCCGGAGACACAGCGGGTCATCGCGCTGGCCGGCAACGCGACCACCATCGTCAACGACCTGTACTCCTACACCAAGGAACTGGCCAGTCCCGGCCGGCACCTGAACCTGCCCGTG
This sequence comes from Streptomyces sp. GQFP, assembly GCF_021545335.1. Lineage (GTDB taxonomy): Bacteria > Actinomycetota > Actinomycetes > Streptomycetales > Streptomycetaceae > Streptomyces. The sequence goes on from NZ_CP089312.1 coordinate 8,174,129, forward strand.
GTGATCGCGGAACGCGAACGGCTCTCCGAGCGCGACGCGTATCTCAAGGCGGTCGAGGTCCACAACGACCTCATGCACGCCTTCGAGGCGGCAGCGGCCGACCTCGCCGCAGCCTGCCCCCTGCCCGCCGTGGCGCGCTTCCTCAAGGGCGTGGCCGCCTGGGTCGACGGCAACCACGACTGGCACCGCACCAACACCTACCGCTACACCCTGCCCGACTTCTGGTAATCGAACGGACGAACGGAAGCCTCTGTGACCACGGATATCACCCCCGCCCTCTCCGCGATGATCCCGGCCCCGGCGACCCCCTATCAGGGGGACATCGCCCGGTACTGGAACAGCGAGGCGAGGCCGGTGAACCTGCGCCTCGGTGACGTGGACGGGCTCTACCACCATCACTACGGCATCGGCGCCGTCGACCACACCGCGCTCGGCGACCCGGAGGACAGTGAGTACGAGAAGAGGCTGATCGCCGAGCTGCACCGGCTGGAGTCCGCCCAGGCCGAGGTCCTCCTGGACCACCTGGGCCCCGTCACGGCCGACGACACCCTCGTCGACGCCGGGTGCGGTCGCGGCGGATCCATGGTCATGGCCCACCAGCGCTTCGGCTGCAAGGTCGAGGGCGTCACGCTCTCCGCCACGCAGGCCGACTTCGGCAACGGGCGGGCACGGGAGCTGCGGATCCAGGACCACGTCCGCTCGCGCGTGTGCAACATGCTCGACACGCCCTTCGAGAAGGGTGGCGTCGCCGCCTCGTGGAACAACGAGTCGACCATGTACGTCGATCTGCACGACCTGTTCGCCGAGCACTCCCGCTTCCTCAAGGTGGGTGGCCGGTACGTGACCATCACCGGCTGCTGGAACCCCCGTTACGGCCAGCCGTCGAAGTGGGTCTCGCAGATCAACGCCCACTTCGAGTGCAACATCCACTCCCGTCGTGAGTACCTGCGGGCCATGGCCGACAACCGGCTCGTGCCGCAGACCGTGATCGACCTGACTCCCGACACCCTGCCGTACTGGGAACTGCGGGCCACGTCCTCGCTGGTCACCGGGATCGAGGAGGCGTTCATCGAGTCCTACCGGGACGGTTCCTTCCAGTACGTGCTGATCGCGGCCGACCGCGTCTGAACAGGCGCTCGGGACGAAGCCCCGTCCACCCCGAGGGGAGTGGCCGGGGCTTCGACGTTTCCGCAGGTCAGGGCGTACATCCGATGTTCGTGCCATTGTCCCGGAGGAAGCTGAACACAGAGTTGTACAAGTACTGACCGCAGTACGTGTCGAACTGGTCGATCCCCAGACCGCGCAGCACCGAGTCGATCACGTCGAAGAACGCGCTGTTCACCTCGGGGAGCCACAGCACCGCGAACACGAACAGCAGCCCGAACGGCGCGAACGGCTCCACCTGGCGCTTGATCTTGTACGACAGCCAGGGCTCGATGACCCCGTAGCCGTCGAGCCCGGGCACCGGCAGGAAGTTCAGGATCGCGGCCGTGACCTGGAGCAGCGCCAGGAAGGCGAGCGCGAACCGGAAGTCCGCCGGCACTCCGTCCAGCGCGTCCAGCCAGAACGGCGCCGTGCACACCACCGCGAAGAGGACGTTCGTCAGCGGTCCTGCGGCCGAGATCAGACTGTGCTTCCACCGGCCGTGGATGCGCCCCCGCTCGATGAAGACGGCACCGCCGGGAAGCCCGATCCCGCCCATGATCACGAAAATCACCGGCAGGACGATGCTGAGCAGGGCGTGTGTGTAGGCGAGAGGATTGAGGCTCAGGTACCCCTTCGCCCCAACGGTGATGTCACCCCCATGGAACGCGGTGCGGGCGTGTGCGTACTCGTGTAGGCAGAGCGAGACCACCCAGGCCGCGGTGACAAAGAGGAAGACGGCAAACCCTGGGGACGACGCGAAGCCCGTCCATACGGCCCACCCGGCCACCGCCGTGATGGCAGCGATTCCGAGGAAGACAGGGCTGATTCGCTGCTCTGTCGTAGGAGAGGTGGTGGTCATGGGCAGGTCTCCTGGTATGTGGCGGCCATGCTGAAGGAACGGCGACCGTAACAGTGGACGTGGGGACAACGTCTCGCGAGGCTGTGAGTTCCCGGAACGGACAGGTCTGGGGGGATCGTCTGTCTCGACCGTCGCAGGCCCGACTATCCCAGGTACTTCGCAAGTCGCTTCTGGAAGTCGTCGGGGATCTCCGGGACATGGCCGCCGCCTCCCTGCGGGTGGCATCTGACGGTGATGCCAGCGTGGATCAGATCCTCGCCGATTTCGCTGATTCCCATGCTCTGCCACCGCTCGGCGAAGGTTTTACCGAGTGGCACGAACTGCCAGTGATCCTTGTCCGCACCGTGTGACGATTCGCCTGACTCGCCGTCGGCGCTGGTTTGCTGGACGTACACGCGGCGCGTGACAGGTGTGCTTCCTACAGCTTGGCGCAGCATGCGCAGGACCGGAGTGACGATTTCCTCGTCGGGCAGGAACACGTAGCCCGGGCATGCGGGGGAGGCGACGCGTGAAAGGCAGCGGATCTTCTCGGTGCTCCGGAACGTCCCGTCCTTGCGTCGCTTCCTGGTCGTGTGGAGTTGAAGGTTCTTTCCACACCCCCCGCACTTGATCACATTGAGCAGCGGGGTCCTGGGAGTTGACGAACGTCGACCGATCGGCGAAGCCGAATCGGCGAGGGCGTCCTGCAGAAGATCGAACACTTCTTGGTCCAGCACACCCTCAGCCACGCGGATGGGCCGACCCTCCTGATCGTGAACCAGGACACGCCTCTTGTACTTTTTCCCGGGGACATCCTCGCTGCGCGTCTTCCAGCCCAGCAGGGTGGGGGACGTGAGGATGCCCTTCAACGTGCGGGGGTACCAGACGAAGTCCTTGCCAGACTTGTTTCGTTGGTAGGTATCCGCAGGGGAAGGCACTCCCCGTTCCTCGAAGTCTCGGCAGATGGAGTTGACCGACTCGCCGCCGATGACACGTCGAGCGGCCTCCCGGACAACGTCCGCGGTCTCTGTGCTGATCTCCAGGTAGCGGGCACCGTCCTTCGCGTAGGTGCGGTAGCCGAAGGGCGGTGAACTGCCGCCCCACCTGGTGGACGTGAGCAGGTGCGCACGCGACGAGGCGACCCGCTCGGCAGCGGCGCGGGCTTCCATCTCGGCGAAGGTGGCGATCATGGTGGCTGTCGCCTGTCCTGTCGGACTCGTCAGGTCGAACGGTTCGGTGGCGGACACCAACCCCTTGCTCCCATGGCTCTCCGCCCACTTGATCATCTGGTCCAGATCGCCGACTCTGCGAACGAACCGATCGAGTCGCCAGAAGACGATGACGTCGAAGTCCGGGGCGCGGTCGTCGAGCCATCGGGACAGTTCCGGGCGCTTCCACGGAGGTACTGCGCTGGCGGAGACGGCAAGATCCATGGCAACGCCGACGACCTCCCAGCCGCGAAGTTCGCAGAAGGACTTGCATTCCTTGATCTGACGCTCGGGGCTGGTCGTCGATTCCGTCTGGACGGTCAGCCGGGCGGTGACGAGTGCCCTCAGAGGTCTTCCCATGAATCGGAGGCTATTTCATTTGTATCCAAGCGTCTGAGAGTTAAGTAAATTGATCCCGAGGCTCCCATAGTCCAGGGGCATCCTCAGCGGGTCCGTCCCCAAACCCCGGCGCGGCTGTCGGTGGCCTGTAGGTGGTTTGTCGGTGGGGGGTGACAGGTTTCCTCCCATGACGCGAATCGACAACCACCCCGCCGACGGGGCCGAACATGCCGTTTCCGTGCGGGGGCTGGTCAAGCACTACGGCGAGACCAAGGCTCTGGACGGTGTTGACCTGGACGTCCGGGAAGGCACCGTGCTCGGAGTGCTCGGGCCCAACGGCGCCGGCAAGACCACCCTCGTACGCATCCTGTCCACCCTGCTGCAGCCGACGTCGGGGCAGGCGACCGTCGCCGGATACGACGTTCTGCGCCAGCCCCGGCAGCTGCGGCGGGTGATAGGGCTCACCGGGCAGTACGCCTCCGTGGACGAGAAGCTCCCGGGCTGGGAGAACCTCTACATGATCGGGCGGCTGCTCGATCTGTCCCGCAAGGACGCCCGTGCCCGGGCCGACGAGCTGCTGGAACGCTTCTCGCTCACCGATGCCGCCAAGCGGCCCGCGAGTACCTACTCCGGCGGCTCGATCTCGCCGCCTCCATGATCGGCAGGCCTGTCGTCCTGTTCCTCGACGAACCCACCACCGGGCTCGACCCCCGGACCCGCAACGAGGTCTGGGCCGAGGTCAAGCGCATGGTCGGCGACGGGGTGACCGTACTGCTCACCACCCAGTACATGGAGGAGGCCGAGCAGCTCGCCTCCGAGCTGGCCGTCATCGACCGGGGGAAGGTCGTCGCGGGCGGTGCCATCGACGAGCTGAAGGCGAAGGTCGGCGGCCGTACCCTGCGGATCCGGCCCGCCGACCCGCTGCAACTGCGCCCGCTCGCCCGCGATCTCGACGACCTCGGCATCACCGGCCTCGCCACCACCGCCGTGGACAGCGCGAGCGGCAGCGTCCTGGTGCCGATCCTGAGCGACGAGCAGCTGACCGCCGTCACCGGCGCGGTCGTCGCGCGCGGTATCACCATCTCCTCGATCAGCACCGAACTGCCCAGCCTGGACGAGGTGTTCCTGTCCCTCACCGGCCACCGTGCCACTGCCTCGCTGGACGACGACGCCGCGCCCGCCGACGCCCGAGAGGAGGTCGCCGTATGAGCGCCGCGACCGCAACCGTCAACGAGATGGACCTGGATAGCCGCATCAACGCCGACGGGCGTATTCCGCTGCGCGCCCATCTGCGGCACACCGGCGCCCTCGTCCGCCGCAACCTGCTGTGGATACGGCAGGACCCGGAGTCCATGTTCGACGCGCTGCTGATGCCGATCGTCTTCACCCTGCTGTTCGTGTTCGTCTTCGGCGGCTCGATCGGGCAGGCCACGGGCGGCGGGCAGGACGGGTATGTGCAGTACGTGATCCCCGGCATGATCGCGATGATGAGCATGACGCTGTCCCAGGGCGTCGGCACCGGGTTCAGCCAGGACTTCAACTCCGGTGTCATGGACCGCTTCCGGTCCCTGCCGATCGGGCGCGGCTCGGTGCTGTTCGCGAAGATCTCGGTCGAGCTGATCCGGATGCTGTTCGCGACCACCGTGCTGATGATCGTGGCGGTTCTGGTCGGCTTCGACATCAACCACTGGCCGGGACTGTTCGCGGCCGTGGGCCTGTCCACGCTGTTCGCCTCGTCGATCATGTGGGTGTTCCTCACCCTGGGCGTGGTCCTGAAGAACGCGCAGTCCGTGCAGGCGATGGGGTTCCTGGTGCTGTTCCCGCTGCAGTTCGGTTCGTCGATCTTCGCGCCGACGCAGTCGATGCCGGGCTGGCTCCAGGCGTTCACCGACTACAACCCGCTGTCCACGCTCGCGGACGCGGCGCGCGGACTGATGGTGGGCGGCCCGGTGGCGCACGACCTGTGGGTGACCATCGGCTGGTCGGTGGCGATCACGGCGGTGATGGCACCGGTCGCGATCCACAAGTTCCGCACGAAGAGCTGAGAGAGCTGGTACGTACGTCAGATGAGGGCGGTCGCCTCCTCCGCGGAGAGTCGGCCGCCCTCCTCGTACGCCGCCTCGTACTCCTCGTCGGTGAGCAGGTCACGGACCGCGCGGACGGCGCGGGTGCGGACCTCGCGCTCCATGTGCCCGGGGATGTGGCCGGGCGGCAGCAGGGCGTCGGCGGCGCCCAGGCAGCGGGCGGCGTCGCGGGCGTGGCTGCCTCCGTCGAGACCGGCGAGGGCCACGGCGCCGGTGGTCAGGAAGGAGGTCTGCAGCTGGGGAGCGATGCTGCGGGACAGCGCGTCGTCGGCCCGGGCCAGTGCCTCCCTGGTCTTGGCGAGGGACTCCTCGTGCCGTCCCTCCACCACGTCCAGCCAGGCCTCCGCGCCGAGGATGAACGCGTCGAAGATGACGAACGAGGCGGCTCTGAACTCCTGGCGCAGCAGCCGGAGTTGCTCACGCGCCTCGGGGACCCGGTCGGTGATGCCGAGCAGGGCCGTGAGGAAGAGCCGGGCGGCGGGCAGGGCCTCGTTGACCATTCCCTCCGCCTCCTTGATGACCTGGCGCAGCAGCCGTTCGCCCTCGTCGGTCCGGCCGGCCTCCAGGAACACGTTGCCGAGGCGGGCGGCGAGTACGGTCTTCTGGGCGCGGGCGCCGAGTTGTTCGGCCAGTTCCATCGCGTCGGCGAAGTCGGTGGCGGCGCTGTCGTACGCGGCCTTCTTCTCGTGGGCCTCGCCGCGTGCGGAGAGCGCTTCCGCGGCGCCCCAGTCGTCGCCGAGGCGGCGGAAGATCTCCAGGGCCTCGTCGGCGTCGCGGGTCGCGTCGCCGGCCCAGTCGCTGCGGTTGGCGAGGACGTTGGCGCGCATCTGGAGACAGGCGGCGAGTTCCCACTCGAAGCGGGGTGCCGTGTCGCGGCAGGTGCGCACGGACTCGTCGACGATGACACGGAGCCGGTCCATGTCGCGGGTGAGCATGACGGCGTAGAACCAGAGGAGGCCGGGGTAGCGGCAGGTCTGGGGGGCGCCGGGTTCGTAGACGCGGGTCATGGCGTCCAGTTTCTGTTGGGCCTCGGGTGTCTGCCAGGCCTCCAACTCCATGTCCATACAGGCGAGATGGATGAGGTGGACGCCGCGTCGGGCCTCTTCGAGCACGTCGTCGCGCCAGGGCGGCGGGGTGTCCGTGCAGCGCTCCCAGAGGGGCTGTGCCGGGCGGATGGGGAGGGCGAAGGGGTCGGGGCCGAGGTTCATGACCTCGCGGGACCAGTTGCGGCCGGCGAGCCGCAGGTCGCGCATCTGCCAGTACCAGGCGATCGACAGGACGAGGCAGAGCGCCTCCTGTTCGTCGCGGGTGACCACGGCGTGGCGCAGGGCGGCGCGGATGTTCTCGCTCTCCTCCTGGAACACGTCGAGGGCGGCGCGCTGGCCGGAGCCGCGCAGCAACGAGTCGGTGGTGCGGGCGAGTTCGCGGTAGTACGTGAGGTGCGCGCGCTCGGCCTCTGGCCGGTCGCCGGACTCGTCGAGGCGCGTACCGGCGTACTCCGCGACGGTCTCCAGGAGCCGATACCGCATCCCTCCGCTCTCGCCCGAAGGGGCGGCCACGACAAGGGACTTGTCGACGAGCGAGCCGAGCGCTTCGAGGGCGACGGGACCGCACACGGCCTCGGCGGCGGCGAGGTCGCAGCCGCCCGCGAAGACGGACAGCCGCCGCAGGACGTCCCGTTCGTCCTCGTCGAGCAGGTCCCAGGACCAGTCGACGACGGCCCGCAGGGTCTGCTGGCGGGGCAGGACGGTACGGCTGCCGGAGATCAGCAGCCGGAACCGGTCGTCGAGGCGGTCGGCGATCTGCCGCAGCGACAGCATCCGCAGGCGGGCGGCGGCCAGTTCGATGGCGAGGGGCAGCCCGTCGAGCCGACGGCAGATCTCGGCGGCGGCCTCCGGATCGTCCTCGACGCGGAATCCGGGCCGGGCGGCGGCCCCTCGGTCGGCGAGCAGCCGTAGCGCGACCGGCTCGGGCAGCGGTTCGACGGGACGCACCAACTCGCCCGGTACGCCCAGGGGTTCACGGCTGGTGGCGAGCACGGTGACTCCCGGGCAGCGCACCAGCAGCTCCGCGACGAGCCGCGCGGCGGCGTCGACGACGTGCTCGCAGTTGTCGAGGAGGATCAGCATCCGCCGGTTCGCACAGTGCTCGACGAGCCGTAGGAGGGGGTCGTCGTGCCGGTCCGCGGAGGCGACGCGCAGCTCCTCGGCACCGGCCCCGCGCAGGACGGTCTCCCGCGCCCCGACAGCGGTGAGCACGGCCTCCGGCACGGCGTCCGGGTCGACGACGGGCGCGAGTTCGGCCAGCCAGACCCCGTCCGCGGCCCGGTCCCGCCCACCGTCCCGCACAGCCTCGGCGGCTTCCTGCGACAGCCGCGTCTTGCCCGCCCCACCGGGCCCGAGCAGGGTCACCAGCCGGGCTGCGGCGAGGTCACCCCGGATGGCCTCGATATCGGCCTCCCGGCCGACGAAGGAGGTGAGGCGGGCGCGGAGGTTGCCCGGGGGCGAAGGCGAAGGCGAGGGTGGGGCTGGGAGCGAAGGCGGCGCGCCTTTGGGTATGCCGTTGGGCGTGCCGCCCACTCTGAGCAACTCCGCGTGCAGGGACCGCAGTTCGGGGCCCGGGTCGGCGCCGAGGCGGTCCGCCAGCAGGTTGCGTACGTCCTCGTAGGCGGCCAGGGCCTGGGCGGGGCGGCCCGCGTCTCTCAGGGCGCGCAGGCGGAGGGCCTGGAGGGGTTCGTCGAGGGGGTGGCTGTCGCACAGGGCGGTCAGTTCGGGGAGGGACTGTTCCGCGGCGCCCAGGGCCAGGGCGGCGGTGAGGCGGGCGCGGCGGGTGTCCAGGCGGCGGGTCTCCCAGCGGGCGGCCTCGGCGGTGCGGTCGGGGAGGTCGGCGAGGGCCGGGCCGTGCCAGAGGGCGAGGGCGTCGTCGAGGACGTCGGCGGCCTTGGCGGGGTCGCCGTCGGCCAGCGCGCGCTTGCCCTCGTCCGCCAGCCGCCCGAACCGGTACAGGTCGACGTCGTCCGGCCCGGCGCACAGCCGGTAGCCGCCCTCGGCGGAGGCGATCGCGTCCGGACCGAGCGCGCGGCGCAGCCGGCCGACCAGCGCCTGGAGCGCACCCGGCGCGTCGGCGGGCGCGTCCCCGTTCCACACCTCCTGCACCAGAACACCCGCGGGCACGGTCCGGCCGGGCCGCAGCGCGAACACGGTCAGCAGGGCACGCAGCCGCGCCCCGCCGACCGGGACGGAGGTGCCGTCGGAACGGAGTGCCTGGGTGGTGCCGAGGATGTGGTAGCGCACGGGTCCATTCTCACTTGCCGTAGCCCAGAGCGAGCATGGGATAGGCAGGCGCGGCGGGGGCGGAAAAAATGGCGCAGCCCGCCGATGGGGGAAGTCGGCGGGCTGCTGTGGTGCCGCAGTGGCTTGTCCGGCGAATCGGCTCAGTGCACGGAGTGCTCCTCCAGCGGGAACGTTCCGCCCGTCACATCCTCCGCGAACGCCTTCGCCGCATTCCCCATCACCTCACGCAGATTCGCGTACTGCTTGACGAACTTCGGCATCCGCCCGCCGGTCAGCCCGAGCATGTCCGTCCACACCAGCACCTGCGCGTCCGTCTCCGCCCCCGCCCCGATACCGACCGTGGGGATGTGCAGAGTCCGCGTGACCTCCGCGGCCAACTCCGCCGGCACCAGCTCAAGGACCACCGCGAACGCCCCCGCGTCCTGCACGGCCTTCGCATCCCGCAGCAACTGCTGCGCCGCCTCCTCACCACGCCCCTGCACGCGGTACCCCATGGAGTTCACGGACTGCGGCGTCAGCCCGATGTGGGCCATCACCGGGATCCCGGACTCGACCAGCAGCTCGATCTGCCGGTGCGAGCGCTCGCCGCCCTCCAGCTTGACGGCCCCGACCCCCGCCTCCTTCACCAGCCGGGTCGCCGAGCGCAGCGCCTGCACCGGCCCCTCCTGGTAGGACCCGAAGGGCAGGTCGCCGACGATCAGGGCCCGGCTCGTGCCCCGTACGACGGCGGCGGACAGCATGGTCATCTCGTCCAGCGTGACGGGCACGGTCGTCTCGTACCCGAGGTGACAGTTGCCCGCCGAGTCGCCGACCAGCATGACCGGGATCCCGGCCTCGTCGAAGACGGACGCGGTCATCGCGTCGTACGCGGTGAGCATGGGCCACTTCTCGCCGCGCTCCTTGGCGGCGCTGATGTCGCGGACCGTGATGCGGCGTGTGCCCTTGCCTCCGTACAGCGCGTTCGTGCTGCCGGCGGAGGTCTGGTGGGCAGCCTGAAGCTGCGTCATGGCAACGGCTCCTTCAATCATCTCGAGGCACCCTGACGGCGTCCCCGGATCACCACCCATGGTGGCACCTCGCGTCGGGGATCGGCTAGTGGTCGCCCGTCGAGCGCATGCCTCTGTGCCGAACATCTCGCACCCCGCGTTGCACATGCACCCCACCCTGTTTAAGGTCTCGGTAAAGGCTTTCGATACGAGACGGTCTCGTATCGAAATGAGCTTAGGGTGGCAGCCATGACGACTTCTGCCGGCCCGTCCGCCCTCGACCCACGGATCCCCGAGTCCGTGCACCGCAGACGCTGGGTCATCCTCGGCGTGCTCATGCTCAGCCTGTTGATCGTGGTCCTCGACAACTCCATCCTCAACGTCGCGATCAAGACCATCTCCACCCCCGCCCCGACCGGCCTGGGCGCCACCCAGAGCGAACTGGAGTGGGCGATCAACGCCTACACCCTCGTCTTCGCGGGGCTCCTCTTCTCCGCCGGCATCCTCGGCGACCGTCTCGGCCGCAAGAAGGTGCTCCTCGGCGGACTCACCGTCTTCGGCCTCGGCTCCGCCCTCGCCGCGTTCGCGGGCTCGCCCACCGAACTCATCCTCTTCCGGGCCGTGATGGGCCTCGGCGCCGCCTTCGTGATGCCCGCCACCCTCGCCGTTCTCATGAACGTCTTCGAGCGCGAGGAGCAGCCCAAGGCCATCGGCATCTGGGCGGGCGGTGTCGGACTCGCCATCGCCATAGGGCCGATCACCGGAGGCGTCCTCCTCGACCACTTCTGGTGGGGGTCCGTCTTCCTCATCAACGTACCGATCGTGATCATCGCCCTCGTGCTGATGACCGTCCTGGTGCCCGACTCCCGCGACCCGAAGCCGGGCCGGATCGACCCCGTAGGGGTCCTGCTCTCCGTCGTCGGGCTCGTGCTCCTGGTCTACGGCATCATCAAGGGCGGCCAGCTCGCCGACTTCACCGACCCGCAGGTGCTGGCGACCATGGGCGCCGGTCTCGCCGTACTCGTCGGCTTCGTGCTGTTCGAGAAGCGCAGCGACCATCCGTCCATCGACGTGACGTACTTCCGCGACAAGACCTTCTCGGCCGCGATGTCCGTCATCGCGCTCGTCTTCTTCGCGCTGATGGGCGTGACCTTCTTCTCGGTCTTCTACACCCAGAGCGTGCGCGGCTACTCGCCCCTCCAGACCGGCCTGCTGATGCTGCCGCTGGCCGCCGCCCAGCTGATCTTCGCGCCGCGCGCCCGGCTGGCCGTCGACCGCTTCGGCAACCGGGTCACGACCACCGTCGCGATGCTGCTGATCGCCGCGACCCTGGCCGCGTTCGCCACGTTCGAGGCGGACACACCCATCTGGATCCTGGAGGTCGTCTTCTTCCTCATGGGCACCGGCATGGCGCACATCATGACGCCGACCAGCGTCGTCATCATGCAGTCCCTGCCCCGCGAGAAGGCCGGCTCCGCCTCCGCGCTCAGCAACACCTTCCGCCAGGTCGGCGGCGCGCTCGGGATCGCCGTACTCGGCTCCGTCCTCTCGGCGGCCTACCGCAGCGGCATCGAGGACAAGCTCGGCGCGCTGCCCGCCGGCGTACGGCACACAGCGGGCGAGTCCATCGAGGCCACCCTCGGCGTCGCCGCGAAGCTCGGCCCGAAGGGCGACGCCCTGGTCGGCCCCGCCCATGACGCGTTCCTGCACGCGATGCACGTCACCGCGCTGTGCGGCGCGGGCGTCGCCGTCCTGGGCGCCCTGGTCGTCGCCCTGTGCCTGCCGGGCCGCCCGGCCACGCCCCAAGGGGGCGAGGAGAAGGCGCAGTTGGTGTCCACGGATCACTGAAACGCCGATCACCGGAGAGAATCGAACGCAGGACGTACGACGCACGACGCACGACGAGGAAGGGAAGAGGCCGCGTGAACCTCGCGGACGGCTCGGCCGACCGACCCCCCACAGGCAGTTCCCCTGCCGGGGGAACCCCTGCGGGCAGTTCCCCTGCCGACCGACCCCTCACGGGTAGTTCCCCTGCCGGGGGGACCCCTGCGGGCAGCTCTCCTGCCGGGGGGACCCCTGCGGGCAGCTCTCCTGCCGGGGGGACCCCTGCGGGTAGTTCCCCTGCTGACCGATCCCTCACGGGTAGTTCCTCTGCCGGGGGGACCCTTGCGGGCAGCTCTCCTGCCGGGGGGACCCCTGCGGGTAGTTCCCCTGCTGACCGATCCCTCACGGGTAGTTCCCCTGCCGGGGGGACCCTTGCGGGCAGTTCTCCTGCCGGGAGGGCCCCTGCGGGTAGTTCCCCTGCTGACCGATCCCTCACGGGCAGTTCCCCTGCCGACCGACCCCCCACGGGCAGTTCCCCTGCCGGGAGGGCCCCTACGGGCAGCCTCCCCACCGGGAGGACCCCCACGGGTGCGCCCCCCGCGAGCGGCCCCCCCACGGGTGGCACCCCCGCCGGCCGCCCCCCGACGGGCGGAACCACCCCCCGCCCCACCGCCGGAGGCACCCGTGGTCGCCCCCGCAGTGAAGCCGTGGAACGCTCCATCATCGAGGGCGTGATGCAGCTCCTGGAGGAGGGTGTGCCGCTCGCGGACATCTCCATCGAGCGGGTGGCCCGTACCGCCGGTGTCGGCAAGGCCACCATCTACCGCCGCTGGCCGGGCAAGGAGGAGCTGTTCGTCGACGTCATGCGCGCCATGGAGCTGCCGGACCCCGTGTTGCCCGGCACGTCGATGCGCGACGACATGGTCGTCCTGCTGGAGGCGCTGCGCCGGCGCGGACTGGCCAACCGGTCCTCGGCGTTCCTGCACAACGTCCAGGCCCAGATGAAGAGCAGCCCCAAACTCTGGGCCGCGTACCACGCCACCGTCGTCGAACCGCGTCGGCTGCTCGGCCTCGAACTCCTGCGCCGCGGCCAGCGCGACGGCGAGCTGCGCACGGACGTCGACGTCACCCTGATGAACGACCTCTTCGTCGGCCCGATGCTCCTGCGCGCCGTACTGCGCCCCGACGCGGATCTGCCGGAGGGTCTCGCGGAGCAGATAGTCGACACGCTGCTGGAAGGTCTGCGGCCGGCCACCCCGTAACCGGGAATTCGTACGTCTGTCGGGGCGCCCGGCGGACGACTGTGCGTGTTTCGTCACAGAGAGCGCTATCCGGCGCAGTGACAGGAACTGGTCGCGCCGACTTGTTCGTCATCGTCCCCGTACGGCCGTCATGGGACGGCGAGAACGGAACCGATCATCCCCTAGGGTCTTAGGCGCGGGGGACGGACGGGATGCACGGCAGGTTGTGAGGCGACGGTATGGCCCAGCAGGCGTACATGACGGAGACGGACAACGGAGGCTCGGGACCCGAGCGCCGGGGATCCCGGCTTCGGCGCCTGATGAGCCGTCTGACGGTCGGCTGGCGGGGCGATCCGAGAATCTGGCGCCGGGGCATCGTCACGGCGGTGCTGGCCCTGCTGCTGGCCCTCGTGATGGTGCTGCACGCGCAGATCCCCAACCGGATCGGCAACCTCGGCAGCCTCTCCGAGACGTTCCTGCCGTGGTTCGGCATCGTCCTCGTACCGCTGCTGCTGATCGTCGGGCTGCTCCGGCGCTCGGCGACCGCGCTCATCGCGGTGCTGGTGCCGACGGCGGTCTGGTTCAACCTCTTCGGCGGGCTGCTCGGCAGCAACGCCGGTACGGGCGGCAACCTGACGGTGGCCACCCACAACGTCAACGCGGAGAACCCGGACCCGTCCGGCACGGCCCGCGAGGTGGCGGACGGCGGCGCCGACGTCCTCGCCCTGGAGGAGCTGACGGAGACGGCGGTCCCGACGTACGAGACGGCACTCGCGTCGACGTACAAGTACCACTCGGTGCAGGGCACGGTCGGCCTGTGGAGCAAGTACCCGATCAGCGCCTCCCGGCCCGTGGACATCAAGCTGGGCTGGACCCGTGCGATGCGCGCCACCGTGGCGACGCCGGAGGGACCGGTCGCGGTGTACGTCGCCCATCTCCCGTCGGTACGCGTGAAGATGGAGGCCGGCTTCACGGCCCGCCAGCGCGACCGGAGCGCGAACGCGCTGGGCGAGGCGCTCTCCGACGACAAGCTGACCCGCAAGATCCTGCTCGGCGACCTCAACGGCACGATGAACGACCGCGCGCTGAACGCCGTCACGGCGCAGATGCGCTCGACGCAGGGCGCGTCGGGCAGCGGCTTCGGGTTCAGCTGGCCGGCGTCGTTCCCGATGGCACGGATCGACCAGATCATGGTGCAGGGCGTGGAGCCGGTCAGCTCCTGGTCCCTGCCGCGCACGGCGAGCGACCACCTGCCGATCGCGGCGCGGGTGAAGATTCCCTCGTCGGCAACGGGCTCGTAACCAGCGGGCACCCCCGGGGAATACCGGGCGTGGCAGCCTTTGTTCCGTACTTGAACATAAACTGTACGGACCGGCGCTCCGCCGCACCCCCCGAAAGGCTGCTTTCCCTATGCTGTCCCGGCGCACGCCGACCCTGGCCCTGCTAGCCCTCGCCGTAGGCGCGTTCGGCATCGGAACCACCGAGTTCGTGATGATGGGCCTGCTGCCCGACGTCGCCGACGACCTCGGCATCTCCATCCCGTCCGCCGGACACCTGGTCTCGGCGTACGCGCTGGGCGTGGTGACAGGCGCCCCGCTGCTGGCGGCGGTAACGGCCCGGATGTCCCGCCGCAAGCTCCTGATAGGCCTGATGGCCCTGTTCGTGGCGGGCAACGCGCTGTCGGCGTTCGCCCCGACGTACGACTACTTGCTGGCGGCCCGCTTCCTGAGCGGACTGCCGCACGGCGCGTTCTTCGGCGTGGGCGCGGTGGTGGCCACGACGATGGTGGCCCCCGAGCGCAAGGCCCGCTCGGTCTCCCTGATGTTCCTGGGCCTGACGGTCGCGAACGTGGTCGGCGTCCCCGTGGCGACGGCGATGGGCCAGCAGCTGGGCTGGCGGGCGACCTTCCTCGGCGTGAGCGTGATCGGCGTGGTGGCGATAGGGGCCTTGGCGCTGCTGATCCCGAACGCTCGGGTGGAGACACCGGTGGCGGGCCTGCGCGGCGAACTGGCCGCGCTGCGATCGGTCCCGGTGTGGCTGGCCCTGGGGACGACGGTGGCGGGCTTCGGCGCCCTGTTCTCGGCGTACAGCTACATCACGCCGATGCTGACGGACTCCGCGGGCTACAAGGACTCCAGCGTGACGGTGCTGCTGGCGCTGTTCGGCGTGGGCGCGACGATAGGCAACCTGCTGGGCGGCCGGCTGGCGGACCACGCGATGCGCGGCACGCTGTTCGGCGGGTTGGCGTCACTGGCCGTCGTACTGGGCGCGTTCCCGCTCCTCATGAGTACGGTGTGGAGCGCGGCGTTGGCGGTGATGCTGCTCGGCATGGCCGCGTTCATCACCGGCTCGCCACTCCAGCTGATGGTCATGGAGAAGGCGTCGACGGCCCCGTCCTTGGCCTCCTCGGCGAACCAGGCGGCGTTCAACCTGGCCAACGCGGGCGGCGCTTGGGTCGGGGGTCTCGCCTTGGCGGCGGGGTTCGGCGTGACGTCTCCGGCGCTGGTGGGGGCGGGGCTTGCGGTACTGGGGCTCGGTGTGGCCGGGGCGGCCCACGTGGTCGACCGACGCGCGGTGAGCGGGACTCCGTCGGCGGGCCGGGAGCGGTTGGTGGCGTCGCACGTTCCGGGGCAGGCGGAGACGGTACGTCACTGACGGTCCTTGATACGCCCTCCGCGTTGCCCGAAGGCGTCGTCGGTCAGGGAAGTGACGGCACGGCCGCCGGCTGCGAGGGCCTGTGTGAACTTCTGGTCGGCGTCGGCGACGAACACGCGCGGCAGACTCGGCATGGCGGGCCAGTCCGCGTGTCGGTCGGAGGCCGGCACGGCGGTGTCGGGGGTCGCGGGCATCGCGCGCATTGCTGCGGAGGCCGGCCGCGATGTGACCGCAGTGTCCTCACGTGCTTGACCAAGGGGCACACGCCGTAGCACCGGTGGGGAGGGGTGCCCTCAGGCACCCCTCCCCACCGGGCCACCTCCGTGGCCCCCGAGCGCGGGTCGACGATCAGGCAGTCGTCGAGGCCGTCACCGGAGAGGTCGGCCAGATGGACGCATCAGCCCTGGCCCAGGCCCTCCGCAGCCACGTACCGCGTTCGTGTCTACTTCAGGCCGAACGCCCGCTCGACCGTCTGGTCGATCCTGTTGCCCGAAGCGTCGACGGCGACGCTTCGCAGCGTCACATAGCCCGAGCTCTTCCCGGCTCGCGGGAGGCGCACCGCGGCGGTGTACTCGCCGGGTGTCTCCGTCGGTGTCAGACCGACGGGGGTCCACGAGGCGCCGTCGTCGTAGGAGGCCCAGGTCTTCACCTCCGTGACCTCGGGGTCGCCGGCGCGCTGCGGTGCTGCCCGGACGGTGAAGCTCTGCCGCTTGCCTCCCTCGATCCGGTTGCGCAGGTCGACGCCCACGTCGTAAGTGAGCTTCGGCACCGGGATGTGCCGGGCGACGCCGGTCTCGGTGACCTCGAAGCTCCACTCCGTCGTGGCCGACCGCGAGAACTCCCAACCCGGCGAGGTGCGGTCGACCTGCTGCACGGCGCGGTATGTGCCTGGCTCCAGGTCGATGCGGAAGGTGTTGTAGAAGTAGTCCTTTCGCCCCAGTTCCGTCGTGCCGCGGTAGAGCACCAGCGACATGTCGTCGTCCCAGACCGCGACGGGGGAGTGGGACGGATCGCTGTCCGGGAAGGGCGCTGCTCCGATGGACAGGTAGTCGCCGACCGCCGAGCTGTAGCCCTGCCTTGTCACCGTGTCCCCCCGGGTGGGGTTGGCCACCTGGTTGAACCAGTCGACCTCGCGCTTCTCTCCCGGGGTGAAGCCGTGCCACCTGAGGTCGAAGTAGGCGACGCCGTTGGATCCTTCGATGTCCGCGCCTGTCCAGTAGCGGGTGTCGGGATCAGCCGTGACGTACTCCTCGCGCGGCGCCCCGAGCCGGATCGGCACCTCGGTGGAGATGTAGAAGAAGCCGCGCGTACGGCGCCAGGCCTGGAGCAGGTTGCCGACCGGTTCGGCGTGGCGGTAGTAGTCCGCGTCGATTCTCGCGGTGTTGGTGTCGTCGGCGGTGAACCGCAGACCGTCCTCCGGGATCGACTCCACGGTGTTGACGAGGTCGTACTGGAAGTCGCTGTACGGCGTGCCCCGCAGGTGGATGCGGACGTCGCCGCCGGCGAGCGCCGCGAGCAACTGCTCACGCTGCTCGCCGTACACCGCGAACGCGGGCACCGCCGTGGAGCCGGCCTCGGCGACCAGGCGGCCGGGCGTGGGGTTCATGACGCCTACCGCGGTTGCGCCGTGCCGTGCCGCCGTCTCGATCTGCGAGGAGATCGGCACGTCGGGTGAGTGGGTGACCAGGGCGAGCCTGCCCCGCGCCTTGATGCCGCGGTACTCCTCGGGCGTGCCCGTCCCGGCGTCGACGACCCTCAGGGTGCGGCGCCCGCTGAACTGCCTGGCGCCGTCCAACTGGGTCGGGGTGAGGGTGATCCCCTCCGGTGCTGCCACCCTCGCGGTCAGGACGGGTGCCGTGAACGAGGAGTAGAGCGCGAGCTCGCTCTCGCTGTCGCCCTCCGAGGGCAGGGTCGAGATCCGCTCGATCTCCCCGGGGATCAAGGAGGTGAGGTCGTATCCGTGGGGATAGAAGGAGATCGCGCCTCCTCGCCACTCGGTCGTGCGGCCGGTGTCCACCGTTGTCCTGGTCGCTTCGCGTGCGTCGAGGGTGATGTCGACGTCGCCGTCGACAGTCACCGAGGTGTCGTACGCCACCGTCGCCTCCTCGGTCCAGGACCGCGAGGCGTCGGGGGTGAAGATGTTCGCGTACATGATGTATTCACCCGGCGCGACTCGCAGGCGCGCTTCACCGGCGCTGTTGAAGGAGGAGGTCTCCGGGGGTGCGCTCCGTCCGGTTCCGCTGAGAAGGGCCACCTGACTGGGACCGCCGGCCGCCACCCCGTCGCTGCCGACGCCGGTGATGGTGACGTCGTGGAGCAGCTTCTCCATCAGGAACGAGAAGGGGACGCGTACGGTGGTCCCGTCCTGTGCCGTCGCCGTCACCCGGCCGCTGTAGTGCGTGTCTCTCTTCAGCAGGTTGGGGTCGAGGACGACGGCCGCGGTCGCTGTCCCACCGGCCGGCACGGTGACCGAGGTGCTGGCGAGGGTCATGGCGTCGGCCGGAATCTCCGCGCCGGCGGCGTCAACGCCGTCGTCCCGGAGCGTGAAGGTGCGTTCGGTGCCGGACGAGTTGTGGACGGTCACCTGGCGCTCGACCGGCTGGTAGTCGCCGGACTCGGCGTATCGGACGGCGCCGAGGTTCAGCGCGGCGGGCGTGGCGTACGCCGCCTGTGACACGGCCCGGGTGAGGTCGACTCGGCCCACCCCGCCCTCGGCCACCTGGTAGCCACCCGGGGCGGCCGTCGTGACAAGGGCGGCCTTGAGTTCTGGCGCGGACCACTCGGGGTGCTGCTGCTTGACCAGCACGGCGGCTCCGGCGGCATGCGGTGTCGCCATGGAGGTGCCGCTCGCGGTGGTGTAGAGCTGGTCGACCGGGGTGCCCATCGAGGTTCCGGCGGCGCGGGCGGCGACGATGCCGACGCCCGGCGCAGAGACTTCGGGCTTCAGCGTGGCGTCGCCCGTGCGCGGGCCGCGGCTGGAGAAGGGGGCGAGCCCATTCGATTTGTCGACGGCTCCGACAGTGAGAGCCGCGTCGGCGGAGGCGGGGCTGCCGATCTGCCGCCGGCCGGAGTTGCCTGCGGCGACGACGAAGAGAGCGCCGGTCTCTTCGGTGAGTGTGTTGACGGCGACACTGATCGGTCCGGTTCCGTCGTCCTCGGCGGAGCTGCCGAGGCTCATGTTGATCACGTCGGCGCCGTTGCGGGCGGCCCACTCCATTCCGGCGATGATCCCGCTGAACGAGCCGCTGCCCGAGTCGTTGAGCACTTTGCCGACCAGCAGGCGGGATGCGGGGGCGACGCCTTTGTGGCCGTTCCCGGCGCCACTGCCGCCGATGGTGGCGGCGACATGTGTGCCGTGGCCGTGATGATCGACGGCATCTGCCTCCGTCGTGAAGTTCCGCGTGCCGGTGATCCGCCCCTGGAGATCCGGGTGGGTGGCGTCGACACCGGTGTCGAGCACCGCGGCCGTGACGCCCGCTCCGTCGTAGCCCGCCTCCCAGGCGGTGGGAGCGCCGATCTGGGGCACGGAGTCGGCCAGATCGACCGAGACCGTTCCGTCGAGCCAGAGCCGCGCGAGTCCGCGCGCCCGGAGACCGGCGGGGGTGTGGTCGTAGTCGCGCCAGAAGGCCTTCGCCTCGCCCTTGGACACTGCGACGGCCATCGCGTTGATGCTGTCGAGGTCACGGCCGGCCCGGCCGTGCCGGGGCTGGACAGGTGCCTTGGCTTCGTCTCGGTTGTCGACGATGACCGGTATCGGTGCGGAGGTGCCGTACCCCTGGCTCCTCAGTGCGTCGATATTGAAGAGCCGGCGATCGAACTGGCCGCTGTTCACTCCCTCCTGGGCGGCAGCCGGGACGGCGTACGTGTCGCCCTCCCACTCGTACAGCGACACAAGGCCGCGCGACGGGCCGGTCGGGTCGGCGGTGATCGACTCGTGATCGTCCGCGTAGTCGCGCACGGTGAGCACGTCGCCGGTGATCAGTGTGATGCGCGCGGTGGTCGGGGCTGACGCGGCGATGCCGTCCGGATCGCGTTCGGCGGCCGCATGTCCGGGCACCGTCAACAGCGCGACCACGGTGGCTGTCGCGGTGAGTCCGGCGGCCGCATGACGCACGTTCAGGCGTCTCATGCGAGTCCCTTCATTGCTCCTGGCACGGGCTGGACACCCGTTCGCTCTTGACGCATGCTGGCGCGCGCGTCCTCTTGAGGACCAGAGGACGCGTACGTCACGTAGCGGACCGTGTCCGCAACAGGAAAGAGGCCATGTGTCGTACCGATTACCTGAGTTGACCGGTCTTGGCATGCCGGAGGGCGCGGAGACGATCTATCTCGCGCTGCTCGATCGCCACACGGCCACCACGGCCGAACTCGCGTCGCAGACGGGGCGGACGGTCAAGGCAGCCTCAGAACTGCTGGACTGGCTGCGGGCGCACGGCCTCGTCCTGCGCGCGAACGTCCTGGCGAAGACGGGTGATCCCCATGCGGGGTGGACCGCCGCCAATCCGGACCGCTCGTTACGGGGCCTGGTGCTCAAGCACGAGGAAGCGCTCTTGCAGGTCCGTGGCTCGCTGCCGAGTCTGCAGGAGCGCTACCTCCGTTCTCGGCAGGCCGACGACGCCCACAGCGTGATCGAGCAACTGGAGACCTGGGGGGACGTCGGGAACCGCTATCACGAGCTGCTGCGCGACGCGAGGGACGAAGTGCTGATGTGGGACATGGCCCCGTACACCGCAGGACAGGGCGGCCCAGTGGAGCAGTCCGCGCTGGATCGCGGTGTTCGCTTCCGTCAGCTCTGCGACCCACAGGGCCTGTCAGCGGAAGTGAAGGCCAAGCGCGCGGCCGTACGCGGCCTCCAGGCGAGGATCCATGCGGAACTCCCGTTCAAGGGCGCGATCGCGGACGGTGCGGCTGCCGTCATCACGATGGACCATGAGCCGCAGAACGCGAAGGCGCTGCTCGTGCGGCGCTCGCCGCTCCTCGACGCCCTGCTGATGCTGTTCGAGACCAGCTGGAGCCGTGCGGTGCCGATGGACCGCGACGACACGGGCCTGGGCAAGGAGGAGTGGGAGGTGATGACTCTGCTCGCCGCGGGGTGGAAGGACGAGGCGATCGCCAGGCAGACCGAGATCACCACCCGGACCGTCCGCCGACGCGTACAGACACTGCTGACAGCGCTCCATGCCAAGAGCCGCTTCCACGCGGGCGTCGAGGCCAGTCGGCGCGGCTGGGTCTGACCACCACCGCAGTCGTGGGCTACGCGTCCGCCGACGTCCGTGCGGGCCCTGGATAGACTCGTACGCATGGTCCGATCGTCTCGTGGTGGTGCGAGCCCCGGGACGTGGCGGCGTGAGCCGGGCACCGTGGTGCGCCGAGCCGCGGCTGTTCCGGAGCAGGCGACAGCCCCCTTCGTCATCTTCGCCGGGTCGCGGGTTCCTCGCGTTCCCACGGAGTGGACGCCGCACTCGCATCCCGTGCACGAGCTCGTCTGGGTACGCGGGGGAACACTGACGTCCCGTGTGGGGGACCGCGTCTTCACCGTGTCCGAGGGACACGGGCTGTGGATGCCGGCCGGAGTGCTGCACGGGGGACGGGCGACGGCGGGTGCGGAGTTCCACGACGCCTTCTTCGCCCCCGACCGCACGCCGTTCGCGTTCGAGGAGCCGATAGCGATCGCGATGACGCCGGTGCTGGAGTCGTTGCTGACCCATCTGTCCCGCACCGATCTCGATGGCGCGGCCAGGGCGCGGGCGGAGTCGGTCGTGTTCGACGTGCTCCAGCCGTCGGAGCGCCAGTTCGCGTTGCAGTTGCCCGGCGACGCCCGGATCGACGCGATCGCCGAAGCCCTGCTGGACGATCCCGCCGACTGCCGCTCGCTGGACGAGTGGGCCCGCGCGCTGGGGATCAGCGACCGTACGGTCACCCGTGCGTTCCGCCACGCGACGGGGCTGTCCTTCGCGCAGTGGCGACAGGCACTGCGCGTCCATCGGGCGCTGATGCTGCTCTCCGAGGGAGTCGACGTGCAGACCGTCTCCGAGTCGCTCGGCTACGCGCAGCCCAGCACCTTCATCGCCGCCTTCCGGCGGGTCATGGGAACCACGCCCGGCGCGTACTTCGACGCGACCGACGGCACCCCGGACGGTGTCCGGAATCCCGTATCGGGTGTCCAGAACTCCTGATTGTCGACACGTCGAGCGGAATATAACCTTCTCCCAGTTAGGCAAGGCAACCCTTAGTTGTTGCTCGCTGCGTACGGTGGTTTCCGGGCGCTGGAGAGTCTGTGGCCCGGTCGGCAACGGCCGGACGGAGGGTGCCGCAGTCGTTGCTCCTCCAACCATCCGGACCCACCCATGTGCACAGACTCCTCCCGGCGCACCGGTCGGCCTGCGGCCGATCCGGCCGATCCGACCGATCCGGCCACGCCGGTGGCCGCCCTCAGCGGGCACGATCTTGTACTGCGGTACGGCGGGACGCCGGTCGTCCACGGCGTCTCGCTGGCCCTGGAGGCCGGTCGCGCGACCGCTCTGGTGGGGCCGAACGGCAGCGGGAAGTCCACGCTGCTGCGCGCGCTCTCCCGACTGCACCGGGTGCACGACGGCCGGGTGACGCTCGGTGCCCGTGACGGACACCCCGAGCGCGAGGCAACTCTGCTCAGCGCCCGTCAGTTCGCGCGCGAGGTCACGCTGTTCTCCCAATCACGGCCCGCGCCCCAAGGACTGACGGTGACGGAGGTCGTGGCGTTCGGACGCCACCCGTACCGGCGGGGCTTCGCCGGCCTGTCCGCCGAGGACCGGAGCGCCATCGAGCACGCCATGGGTGTCACCGGCGTGCGGGACATGGCCGGCCGGCCGGTCGGGGAACTCTCCGGCGGGGAGATGCAGCGTGTCTGGCTCGCGGCCTGCCTGGCCCAGGACACCGGCGTCGTGCTGCTGGACGAGCCGACGAACCACCTGGACCTGCGCTATCAGATCGAGACGCTCGACCTGGTGCGCGATCTCGTCGAGGAGCACGGCGCCGCGGTGGGGATCGTGCTGCACGACCTCGACCAGGCCTCCCGCGTCGCGGACACGCTGGTCCTGATGCGCTCCGGCCGTGTGCACGCTGCGGGCGCACCCGCCGACGTCCTCACCGCGGAGAACATCGGCGCGGTCTACGACATCAGTGTCGAGGTCGGCGTGGACCCCCGCACGGGCCGTCTGCGTATCGACCCGATCGGGCGGCACTCCGCCCGGAGCGGCGCATCCGCCGCTCCTGCGAACCACAGGAACCACAAGAACCACAAGAACCACAAGAAAGAGGACCCTTCATGAACCGTGCCCGTCGCCTCGCGGCGTCAGCCTCCACAGGGCTCGTCGTCCTCGCCGCAACGGCCTGCGGCACGACCAGTGTCGACAAGGCCGAGGCCGGCGGCAGCGCGTCGCCCTCGTCGAAGAGCTGCGCCGGGGACACCACGACGACCTCGAAGAAGCCGGTGTCCTTCAAGGACGGTGTCGGCCGGCAGGTGACACTCGACAAGCCCGCCGAACGGATCGCGGTCCTGGAATGGCAGCAGATCGAGGACGCCCTGACCCTGTGTGTCACCCCCACCGCGGTCTCCGACGCGAAGGGCTACCGCACCTGGGTCAGCGCGGAGAAGCTGCCCGAGGGGGTGACGGATGTCGGTACCCGCGGTGAGCCCGACCTCGACACCCTCTACGCGGCGAAGCCCGACCTCATCGTCGTGGAGGCGTTCAAGGCCGACGACGAGATCATCAAGAAGCTGGAGAAGCGAGGCGTCCCCGTGCTGGCCACGCTGGGGGCGAATCCGAAGGACCCGATCGGGAACATGCGGGACGTGTTCAGCATGATCGGCGAGGCGACGGGGCGCACCGAGCGGGCCGACCAGGTGCTCAAGGAGTTCGACGAGCACCTCGCGACGGCCAAGACGCAGGTCACCGACGCCGATCTGCCGACGAAGGACTTCCTGTTCTTCGACGGATGGCTCCAGGGCGGCAACCTCACCGTCCGCCCCTACGCCAAGGGCGCCCTGTTCACCGAGATAGGCGAAGAGCTCGGCATGAACCCCGTGTGGACCGACGACATCAACAAGGCCCATGGGGACGGGGGCGTCAACGCCGCCTACGGCCTCGCGCAGACCGACGTAGAGGGACTCACCGCGGTGGGTGACGCCAACCTCTTCTACGCCAACGACGAAGGAGCCGGCGGGTACGTCGCGGCGCTGAAGAAGAACCCGATCTGGAAGACCATCCCGGCCGTGAAGGAAGGCCGCGCGCACTCGTTCCCGGCGCGGGTCTGGGGCGCCGGCGGTCCGCGCTCCTGCGCGCAGGCGATCGATGCGTACGTCGACGTACTCGCCAAGAAGTGAGCACACCGCGGATATCGGCACCCGGAAGGAGACCGCTGCCGTACGCCGGACACGGCGGCGGCCCCTCCGGGGTGGCCGTCCTGGCACTCCTTCTCGTCGTGACCACCCTGGTGGGCATGTGGCATCTGACGCAGGGAACCTCCGGCGTCGGCGTCGGGGACCTGGTGCGGTATCTCGTCGGGGAACGGAAGAGCGCCGGCGGGGTGCCGGTCGGCGAGATCCTCACCGGCTCGCGCCTGCCGCGCCTGCTCGCGGGTGTCGCGGTGGGCCTCGCCCTCGGCTGCGCCGGCGCGCTGCTGCAGTCCGTCACGCACAACGCGCTCGCCTCCCCCGACACCCTGGCGGTCACGTCCGGGGCCTACTTCACGCTCTCGCTCGTCGCGGCCCTCGGTCTCGCCGTCCCGCTGTGGGCGTCGGGCGCCGTCGCCTTCGCCGGCGGCCTGCTCGCGGCGGCGCTCGTGCTGGTCCTCGCGGGCCGGGCCGCGGGCACCACGGGCACCCGCCTCATCCTCGCCGGATCGGCGACGGCGATGGCCCTGGACGCGGCGACCGCGATGCTGCTCATCCTGTTCGCCCAGAACACGACCGGTCTCTTCGCCTGGGGAAGCGGTTCGCTCGCGCAGCTGAACATCGACGCGTCGGTACGTGCCTTCCCCCTCGTGGCCACGGTGCTGTGCGTCGCCCTGGCGCTGTCCCGCAGGCTGGACGTGATGAACCTCGGCGACGACGCCGCGTCCACCCTCGGCGTGCCGATCCGGACCACCCGCGTGACCGCCGTGCTCTGCGCGGTGCTCCTGACCAGCACGGCGGTGACACTCGCGGGCCCGATCGCCTTCGTCGGACTCGGCGCCCCCGTTCTGACCCGCCTGATCGCGGGACGGGTCCGGGCGCTGCACCGGCACCTCTTCCTGGTGCCCGCGTCCGGGCTGTTCGGCGCGTTGCTCATCCTGCTCGCGGACGCGTCGCTGCGTGCGGTGCAGGGTGCCGACGGGGCCGCCGCCATTCCCACGGGCGTACCGACCGCGTTGCTCGGCGCCGTCGTGATCGTGGTCCTCGCCCTCCGCCTCCGCGACACGGGCCAACTCCGACAACCACCGCACACGCGGGTTCGCGCACGGTCGCGCCGAGCGTTCCTCCTCGTCGTGCTCGGCGCGGTGGCACTCCTGGCCGCGGCGGTCCTCGTGGCGATCCTCGCGGGGAGCCTCTGGCTGCGGACGGGGGACATCGCGCTCTGGATCCGGGGAACCGCCCCGGACCTGATCGGCCAGGCGCTCGACGACCGGGTCCCGCGCGTGGCCGCCGCGGTCCTCGCCGGCGCGGCGCTCGGACTGGCCGGATGCGCTGTGCAGAGCGCGGTGCGCAACCCGCTGGCGGAGCCGGGTGTGCTCGGCATCACGGCGGGCGCCGGGCTGGGTGCGGTGAGTGTCGTGACGTCGGGCCTGCCCGGCGGACGGCCGCTGCTCGTCGTCGCGGCGGTCGTGACGGGGCTCGCCACGTTCGGGGTGATCGCCCTGCTGGCCTGGCGCGGCGGCTTCCTGCCCGACCGGTTCGTGCTGATCGGCATCGGCTGCGGGTACGGCCTCAGCTCCGTCACCACGTTCCTCCTGCTGCGTGCCGACCCGTGGAACACGCCCCAGATCTTCACCTGGCTCTCCGGTACGACCTACGGGCGCACGCTGCCCGACGTCGTACCGGTAGCGGTGGCCCTGGCTCTCGCGCTCCCCGCGCTGCTCGCCATGCGCGGCCGGCTCGACCTGCTCGCCGTCGACGAGGACACCCCGCGGGTAGTCGGCGTCAGGGTGGAACGCACACGCTTCACCGCACTGGCGATCGCCGCGGTGCTCGCCGCACTCAGCGTCATCGCCATCGGCGTCGTCGGCTTCGTGGGGCTCGTCGCCCCGCACCTCGCCCGGTCACTGGTAGGTGCCCGCCACGGCCGCGCGATCCCGGTCGCGACGCTGCTCGGCGCGCTGCTGGTCTGCGTGGCCGACACCCTCGGCCGCACGCTCGTCGCACCCGCCCAGATACCGGCGGGCCTCATGATCGCCCTGGTCGGAGCTCCGTACTTCGTCTGGGTGCTGCGGCAGTCCCGCGCATGACGACGGGCAGCGCACCCGCGTCGGCCGGCACGTCACCGCCACCGTCACCGTCACCGGCCCCCGGGGCACGCTGCGCGGCGCGTCGACCCGGGCCGGGGTCCGCCCGCTTCCCGGACCGTCGATCGGCCGGGACCTCCGAGTCCGGGTCCGAGTCCGGGTCCGAGTCCGCGCCGTCACGGAGACCTGCGAGCGAAGCCCCGCCCCTCGCCCCCTCCGATCGCCCCCTCCGACCCGCCAGGAGTGCCGGAATGCCGCCTCACCAGGAAACGCCCGTGAAGAGCACCGTCGTCCCGTTCGAGCCCGACACGCTGCCGACCCCGCTGAGGCGGCTCGGACACCACGACGTGCTGGAGCGCTGGCGCGCGGTCGACCGTTCCGCCCACGCCCCGCACGTCGTGGCCGTTCCCGGGGACGACGGCGAGGACTGGGCCGCTGCCGCGCTCGTGACGGCACGCCCGCACACGGCCTACCTGAAGATCGTCGATGCCGTCGGTGACGTGCCGGCGGCCGTCGACGCCGTGGTGTCCTCCGCACGCCACCGAGGGCTCGCGCAGGTGAAGTGGGAAGGGTGGACGGCGAGCGCCGAGGTGGCCGCCGCCGTCGGCTTCGCCCCGCTGCGTGTTCCGCTCGCGCAGGCGGAGGACGCGGGAGGGCCCGCTGCCGGGTACGTTCGCTGGCTGCACGACGGCGCGGTGACCGAGCCCCCGTACTACGGGCAGACGACGCACTTCACGTGCGGCGCCGTCACCGCCCTGGTCGCGCAGGCACACGCGGGGGCGCTGCCGCGGGAGTCGCTCGACCGTCCGGCGGAGCTGACGCTGTGGCGCGACGCGACGAACTTCCCCGCGTGCGAGCCCGTCGGACTGGGCGTCGCCGTGCGTCGAGCGTGGCCGTCGTCCCCGGTCACGGTCTTTCTCGACGTGGACCGGCCCGTGCTGCTCGACCACTATCCGGCGAGCGAGCAGGAGTGGCGTGCCGTGCTCCAACGCGTGTCACGGACGGACGCCGGACGGGTCGGTGTCCCGATCGACTCAGGCCACCTGCCCATGACCGCGATCCGGAGCGCGATCGGCCGACGGGAGCACGTGCTGCTCCTGGTCTCGCTCGCCGGGATGCAGGGGTTCGACGTGCCGCACTGGGTGCTCTGCCACGGAGCCGTACCCGGCGCCGTCGTGATCGAGGACCCATGGGCCAACGCGGCCACGGGGGACACCTGGGTCGACGCCCACCTGCTGCCCGTACCCGACTCGTCGCTTGACGAGATGTCGACGATCTCGTCGGACCGCTACCGCGGTGCCGTGATCATCGGCTGCCCGGAGCGCGACGCATCCTCTTCCGACTCTTCCGAGCCGACCGAAGAGTAGATCGCAAACTGAGGCGTTGCACCGAACGCCATGCAGCCTGCGCCCAGTTTTTCATCGCCCTAGCCAGCGCGATCGTCACTATCCGTAGCCTGATCCGACGCGTATGGTTCCTCTGCGGAAATGACTTCCGCTGCGCTTGTCAGCATGGCGGCGAAGTTGTCGTGCCGCTCAGGACCGGTGCCGTCGCCCGGCCACCACTCGTACGCGGTCCACTCGCCGTCCTGCCTGGCGCTGTCGGCAAACAGCACCCAATGGCCACCGCTGCCGCCGTCGTCATTTGAGATCAACAGGCACCGCTCGAATTTCTCGAGATCCTCGGCGAAGTATCCCGAGTCTGGCGACGACCAGTAGTCGAGGAGATCGGTCAGGTCAGGAAACCACCCGATTTCATCGACCTTGAGCAGATCGAGAAGGCCGATGCTTTTCCAGCCGTTGCTGGTCAGCAGGAAGTTCCGGTACATCGGCGGCAGCCGGACCCCAAGTCGCCTTTCAGCAGCCAGCACCGCCTCCTCGCTCGCCGGCCCGTAGCCAAGCCATCCAGCCTCCCGTTGGGCCTCACTCAGCAGGAACTGCGCCCTCCCATCCGACTCGGCCTCACGGAGAAGGCCCGAGTTCAGGAACGTGGAGCTGTAGTCACTGAGGAACCTGCGCCACTCGGCGACGGTCACCGGGGAGGGTTCCACGCCTGAACTCCTTCGATGGAGCGATGGGTCGTAGGCATCCTGACACCGATCCACATCACTCGAAAAGGTGCGCGTCCTGCGTCCAGCATTACTCCGATCCGTGAGGAGTTCCTCCGTCTGCTGCCCGCCCGGCAAGACTTGCACCCGCTGGGCCGCCACAATCCCCGGATCGAGGACGCGGTGGTCTTCGACCGGCTCGTTGTGGCACTGGTGTCGGGGATGGGCTACGAGCGGGTCGCGGACAAGGCGTGTTCGGCCACGACGATCCAGCGCCGGCGAGACGAGTGGATCGCTGCCGGTGTTGCCGGCCACCTGGTCGGGCTGTATCACCAAGGCACCAACGGGCGGCGAGTGCGCAGG
This sequence comes from Streptomyces sp. GQFP, assembly GCF_021545335.1. GTDB lineage: Bacteria > Actinomycetota > Actinomycetes > Streptomycetales > Streptomycetaceae > Streptomyces. The sequence goes on from NZ_CP089312.1 coordinate 8,202,611, forward strand.
CCGGTCCCCGGTGGACCGGGGCAAGCAGGGCCTCAAACGGTCCCAGCTCACCGACAGCTACGGCATACCGGTGGTCGGGCAACTCGGACAGGTCCCGCGGCACCCAGCCCTGAGCCCGGACGCCGGTTACGACTATGGGGCGGTCTACCGCGATCTCACCCAGCGCCACATCACACCCCGGATCTCGAAGCGGGGCACGGAGACCCGATCCCCGATCCAGACCGACGGCCGCTGGGTCGCAGAACGCACAAACTCCTGGATGAACAACTTCGGCAAGCTTCGCCGCAACACCGAACGCCGCCGCGCCTGCACCTAGCTAGTTCTTCAGCGCCGGGCGTCACTAACGGCGGGCCGCCGCCCCGACTGCCGTCGCTCCGCATGACCCACACCGAGATCGAGATCACCGCAGAGACGAACACCCAAGGTCCGCCGGCCCAGGACAAATGACGTCCAACCGAACGCCTCGCTGGTCTTCGGCGAACCCGTCTCGTCCAGTCCGCTGTTCGTGGCAGCCGCGACATTTCAGCAGGTGCGGTGCGCAGGCCCTGTCTCGCAGAAAACAGTTATCCGAGAATTTACCCTCACGGTGTTGCAGTCGTCGGAAAGCGGGCGGCGTGCGTGGTCGTGACGGTAATCTCTTGCCGAGGTCGGATTTCTCTGCACAATTCGGCCATAGGCGGAAGCCTTTCTTCCGTGGCGCGAGTATGTGATTGTTTCGCTCATGACATCATGGAGACGTAAGCTCAGGCTGACCGTGATCATGGGACTCAGTGCCTTTATGCTCGCCATCACGGGCGCCTTGTCCCCCGCGTCCGCAGCGACCTACTGGTGGTACTCGAACACCAACGGATGTCTCGGCTCATCCGGAGGCAACGCTCTGGTGCTTCCTTGCACCTCCCAGACAACGCAGGACTGGTACTGGGGTACGGAGTCGAATCAGTGGCAAGGCCACACGATGCGCCGACTGGTGAATCGCTACACCGGTGCATGCCTGACCACCGACAACGCGACCGAGCTGAACGCCGTCTGGATGAGCCCCTGTGGAGGCGGCCGTTCCGGACAGTTCTGGACCGCCGACAACAACCACATCCAGAACCAGAACGGCAACTTCCTCATATCCGATCAGGACGGCACCCTGAATACCGTCCGCGAAGGCGCCGACGCGCCCGTCTTCCTTTGGTACGGGCATCTGGTCTGAAAGTCAGTTCCACCTTCGACGCCGTAGCACAGTGCCCTTTCCCGGGATGTGAGTTCCCGGGAAAGGGCACTGCGGGATCATCGGTCTTTCCGGGCGCCTGCCCCGCTGATCAAGCCGACTCCCGCACCCATTGGTAATAGGCAACCGCCGATCCTTCCCGAACCCCTTAGCCCGCAATGAACTTCGACGCGGAGTTGGTGACTCGGGTGCTGCGGATGGTGGATACGGCGGAGTACAAGCGGCGGCAGTATCCGCCAACGCGCTGTCGGCGTTCGCCCCGACCTACGACTACCTCCTGGCCGCCCGCTTCCTGAGCGGACTGCCGCACGGCGCGTTCTTCGGCGTGGGCGCGGTGGTGGCCACGACGATGGTGGCCCCCGAGCGCAAGGCCCGTTCGGTCTCCCTGATGTTCCTGGGCCTGACGGTCGCGAACGTGGTCGGCGTTCCCGTGGCGACGGCGATGGGCCAGCAGCTGGGCTGGCGGGCGACCTTCCTGGGCGTGAGCGTGATCGGCGTGGCGGCGATAGGAGCACTGGCGCTGCTGGTCCCGCAGACCCGGACGGAAGCACCGGTGGCGGGCCTGCGAGGCGAACTGGCCGCGCTGCGATCGGTCCCGGTGTGGCTGGCCCTGGGGACGACGGTGGCGGGCTTCGGCGCACTGTTCTCGGCGTACAGCTACATCACGCCGATGCTGACGGACTCCGCGGGCTACAAGGACTCCAGCGTGACGGTGCTGCTGGCGCTGTTCGGGGTGGGCGCGACGATAGGCAACCTGCTGGGCGGCCGGCTGGCGGACCACGCGATGCGCGGCACGCTGTTCGGCGGGTTGGTGTCACTGGCCGTCGTACTGGGCGCGTTCCCGCTGCTGATGAGTACGGTGTGGAGCGCGGCGTTGGCGGTCGTGCTGCTGGGCGTGGCGGCGTTCGGAGAAGGCGTCGACGGCCCCGTCCTTGACGTCCTCGGCGAACCAGGCGGCGTTCAACCTGGCGAATGCCGGGGGAGCGTGGGTCGGGGATCTCGCCTTGGCGGCGGGACTGGAGGTGACGTCTCCGGCGGTGGTGGGGGCGGGGCTGGCTCTGCTGGGGCTGGGAGTGGCCGGGACGGCGTACGTGGTGGACAGGCGCGGCGTGACTCCGTCGGCTGGGCGGGAGCGGTTGGTGGCGTCGCATATGCCGGAGCGGGCGGAGCGGGTGCACCACTGAGGGGGTTTGCCCACTCAAGTGGTGGCCGGGGACTGGTGGTGGGTGGCGTCGATAGTCGCTGGCGGACGTTCTGAGGCAGCGGTTGAATGCCTCGGTGAGCGACTACTGGACGCCCGCCCATCACGCGGTCGAGTTCGAGGACGCGGAGACCCTGGCGCGGCTGCTGGCCGAGGGGGCCGACCCCGATGAGGTCTTCAGCAACATGACGCTGCTGACGCATGCGATCGACGTCGAGGGCGACAGATCGCTGCAGAGCGGCAAACCGTTGACCGTGCACACCACCGCCGTGCTGCTGGCCTTCGGAGCCGATCCGGAACTCGCCGATCCCGACGGCCACACCCCCATGGACATGGCCGAGCACTACGGCCACGACCCGGCGGCGAAGCTCCTGCGGGCCCACATCGGCGGCCGATGAGTTTCCCCGCGCCCTGGAGTCAGTCAGGGTGGAACCGAACCGCAAGGTGGAACCGAACCGCAAGGTGGAACCGAACCGCAAGGTGGAACCGAACCGCAAGGTGGAACCGAACCGCAAGGTGGAACCGAACCGCAAGGTGGAACCGAACCGCAAGGTGGAACCGAACCGCAAGGTGGAACCGAACCGCAAGGTGGAACCGAACCGCAAGGTGGAACCGAGCCGGCTGAGAACCAGCCACGGGACACACCCCGAGACGTACCCAGGAGACCCGAGATGCGCACCCTGATCAGCACCGCTTTCGTCTCGCTCGACGGCGTCGTGGAGGCCCCGGGCGGCGAGCCCGGTTACCGGAACTCCGGGTGGACCTTCAAGGACATCGAGTTCCTGCCGGAGGCGTACGAACTCAAGGGCCGGGAGCAGAAGGAAGCCACCGCGATGATGCTGGGCCGGACCAGCTACGAGGCGTTCAGCCCGGTCTGGCCGGCCATGGAGGACTTCGCCGACTACAAGGTGATGCCGAAGTACGTCGTCTCCACCACCCTCACCGAGGCCGACCTGGTCCCGAACTGGGGCGAGACCACGATCCTGCGCTCGCTCGACGACGTGGCCGCCCTGAAGGAGACGGAGGGCGGCCCGATCATCATCCACGGCAGTGCCACCCTCAACCGAAACCTCTCCGACGCCGGCCTCATCGACCGCTACCACCTGCTGGTCTTCCCGCTGCTGCTCGGTGCGGGCAAGCGTCTGTTCAGCGACACGGACAAGGACGCCCAGAAGCTGAAGCTCGTCGAGTCCGAGGTGTACGCCAACGGCCTGCAGAAGAACGTGTTCGACGTCGTCCGCTGAGGGTCCGCCCGAAGGCGGACCACGGTGACTACTGAGCATCCAACGCACGTGGAACGAACGCTGTTTGGTGGCAGCGGCACGTGCACACCAGATAGCGCAGTCCCGGAATGCCGCTCTCCCGGGGCTTCGCGTCCTGGCACTGGCCGTGGGTGCCGATGGTGCAGAGGCTGGACACGAACGGGGGTTCCGGAGGCCAGGCAGGCTCGGGGGCGAGGGTCATTCGTCCGTCCCCCTGCCGGGGTTGGTCATGGGGTAGAGCGGGATGACGTTCCAGGTGCCGCCCCGAGGGTCCCGGTGATCCCCGTCGTGCCCGTGGGGGAGGACGCACGCGCCTACCTCGCTGAGAATCGGGGCGCCGTACAACAGGGAAGCGCGGAGCTTCCCGCACCGGGCCGTGTTCGTTGTCGGCTGCGTCATCGGTCGCCTCCGGCGTAGGCGTGACGGTAACTCGCCCAGAGTTCCCGCCCGTTCTCGCAGCCGTCCTGTGCTTTGCGCACGCTCTTGCAGCCGTCGACGCACTTGCGGGTGTGCTCGTGCCACAGGCGGTAGGCGCGCAGCATGGGCAGTTCGGCCTGCCGCACGGCCGCGCTGACTCTCGTGCTCCTTGCGCTGCTCATCGGCCGCAACCACTTGCCGGGACGGAGATCCGGATGCCGAGGCTGTACGGCCGTACCCGGGCCGCACGGAGTGCCGTGGCCGTTCCCGAGGCCAGGCTCTCGGTTAGAGCAGGCAGGTACGGCCGTGACAGGCGGGACGCCGAACCGTCCAGAGGTGCCCGGTCGGTACTGTACGGCGACCGGCGTGGAGACAGCACCCGTGCGGTGAGGATCGGGTAACCCTCTACGTTCCCCTTCGTAGTGGTCGCGACAGTTCGAATCGTCATCGGCACCTTGCGGCGGCTACCGGTCGCGGGCAGTAGGCGGGCCAGGCTCCAGAGGGCCAGAGCCGCCAGTGCCCAGTGCAGCGCCGCAGCGCTACGCTCTGCCATGTTCATCAACTCCCATGCGGTTGGTGGGCCACGCTCCCGGACGGTCGCCGCGTCGCGGGGCTCTCTGTTCGCTGTTCGGGGCGGTGTTCACGCACACTCCCCTGGGGATCGCGAGGGAGCACCACGTCACCTCTCCACCGCGACTGACGCCCCACTCGCGCGCAATGGCGGCGACGATCAGCAGCCCTCGGCCGCTCTCGTCGTCGTGCCCTGCCACGCGTGGTTTGGCCGACTTCGGTGTCCCGTCGGCGACTTCGACACGCAGTTCGCCGGAGTGGCGCTGCTGCACGCGGAGGTTCACCGAGGTGCCATCGGAGTGCTGGAGTACCGGTAGGCCACTGGCGAGGTGTCCGCTGAACGGATCCTTCTCCAGTGGCCCCCGGTCCGAACCCGCCGTGCACCCTTTCGATGCAGCGGGCTCTCCAGTGACTTGTGCGTGTTCCTCATCCTTGGTCCGCATGGATCCCTCCGTGGCAAGGCGGGCAGACCACGAGAGTTCTGCGCCGCTTCTTGAGCATCAGCTGTGCCCATGCGGTCCGTTCACCCTTGCCGTGAAGCCCTGCGAGGGAGCGAACTTGGTGTACTTCCACCGAAGATCGCTCATCGCAGAGTTCGCACCATCCCTTGCGGAGCCGGTCGATGAGCTGACTGCCGCGCGGGCGGCTGCGGGGGGTGAACTGGGTGGGCGGCAGGTCGTCGATGACGGCCGTCCGCTTGCGGGTGAGGGGAATACCACCGAACCGTGCGATCAGTGGTTTTCTGCCTGGCCGTTCGACCCGGGCCTCGAAGCACCTGCGTGGTCCTTGGGGTGTCTTGATGGTGGTTTTGTACTTGTTGGCCATCGTCGTCACCCTCGACCGGTGCTTGGCGGCCAGGGTCTTGAGCAGGGAGGTCAGCATGACCCCCTTGAGCCGGTCGAGTCTCCAGACGTCGCCGGCCAGCAGGTAGTACTGAACGATGCCCCGGTACTGCGCTCCGTAGATGCCGACGATGTCAAGGGGTGTGCATACGGTCAGCGGGAGCAGGTGCGCGGGTTTTCCGTGCTTGAGGAAGGGGGCGCATTTGGCTTTGATCACGTCCTTGGGCACCCGGAGTTGGATCTTCCCGTTGATGGAGCGTGCACCACGGTTGATGCGGCCGCCCCGGGAGATCTTGTCGTCGGCGTGCTGGACGGTGATCTCGTAGCCGAGGAACCGTGCGGCCTGGGTGCGGCCGTGGGTGATCAGGGTCTTGTCCTGGTTCAGTTCCAGCTTGAGGTCATCGCGCAGGAACTCGACCAGACGTTGTTTGATCGTCTCGGCTTCTGCCTTGGGTCCGGTGAACCCGAGGAGGTGGTCGTCCGCGTAGCGGATATAGCGCAGTCTGCGGTAGCCGGGATCTTGTGGATCACCGGCCGGAAGGCTGCGTAACTGCTTGCGCCATGCGCGGACTTGAGCGGACTCGGTGTGCTCCTTTCGGTAGGCGAGCCGCTTCCTTTCGGCGTTGATCGCGTTCTCCAGGTCTCGGTATGCCTGGTTCTTGCGCCTGGCTTTCCCTCGGGTGTATTCCGGGATGAGAACTGTCTCGACGAAGGTGTCCAGCCGGTCCAGGTAAATATTGGACAGGAGAGGGGAGAGGACGCCGCCCTGCGGGGCTCCCGACAAGGTGGCATGCCATTTCCAGTCCTCCAAGTATCCCGCCTGGAACATCTGTTGAATCAGGCGTAGGAGCCGGTTGTCGTGGATCTTCTCCGCCAGGATCGCCGCCATGACGTCATGGTCGAGCGATCCGAAGCAGTCGGAGATATCTCCCTCGACGAACCAGGTCGTCCCTGTCCAGTTGTATGTCACCTCGGACAGCGCCGTGTGACAGCCCCGGCCGGGACGGAAACCGTGTGAACGGCCAGAGAAGCGGGGCTCGTAATACGCCTCCAGCAGGAGGCGGATCACTTCGCCCACGAGCTTGTCCGACCAGGACGGCAGGCCCAGCGGCCTCAATTTCCCGTTGGACTTCGGGATGTGTGTGCGCCGCACGGGTTTGAAGCGGTAGCGCTCGTGGCGCATGGCTTCGATGATGCGTCCGATCTTGGCTTCGGACATGCCGTCCGCGGTCTCCCCGCAGACCCCGGGGGTCATCGCACCATGGTTGGCATAGATGCGCCCGTAGGCGAGCAGATACAGGTTCGGGTTGAACAGCTGTCGATACAGTTCGCTGCACGGCAGGCCCTGCCTGCCGCGTTCACGCAGGACATCAAGTACCGTTTCGGCGTTCTGCATTACGCATACCTCCCAGCATCGTGATGTCCGATCACCTGGCCCCCTTCGCCCTGTGAGCGGCTTTCCCGCCCGCCTTGGCAGGTCGTTACTCCTGCGACTACTACGGGGCCTCCGTCACCATGGGGCTCGCGCCCTTTAGGTGATCCCATGTTCATCTCTGTTGTACGTATCTAGCGCGACTTAGGCGCCCCACTCATCTCCTTTAATTCCCTCACTGGGAATCATTCCGCGACCCGAAGGGTGCGATGGATATGCAATTACTCCACCGCAGGGTGCGGCGCCGGTGACAAGTGCAGATTTCCGGCGGATGTTACACATTGCATCCTTTGGAGATTGGGGTTCAGGCAGTACAGCTTTCGCCATATCGCGCGGGTCCCTCAGCGCCTCGCTTCCGCACTTGAACACGAGCGCTGATTTTCTGGCATGCTACGGTCCCCTTTTCCTTTCGGATCCAGGTAAGCCATCGGACCCAGGAACCTCCCTTCAGTTCCTCCCGGTTGGACCGGGGATACAACAGAGCGCCTCATGGCGCACTGGCATTGGTGACCAACTCGGAGACGACCAGCGTCGCGGGTTCGATCATCGAGGGCAGATCCCACAGGCGTAGATGGGCGGCGGTGATCCTCCGTATGTGCCGGACGCGGGAGTAGGCGGGGACGAAATCCACCTTGAAGGCATGGAGCACGGCTGGCTCTGTGGCCGACAGGGCTTGTGAGGTGTTGCGCATGGTGCCCTCGCATCGTCGCTGGTGGTTTGGGTGCTGCCCGCCGTACGGCCCCGAAGCCTCGTTCGGGCCCGCCCAGTGCACCCCGAGACGGCCGATCTCGATCAGTGCGCTCAACCACCGTGCCTCGTGTGCGATTTGCTGTGCAAGCACAATTGGGGTGAGGGTAAAATTGGCACATGCCCGAACATGGGCAGGGGGTTGTTCAGTGGGATGCAGAGGGTGGCGCACTCAGGGACAGACCCCCCGACGGCACTGAGCACAGGGCACGTTGAGCACCGGCAGGGTTGGGGAGAGGATCACGGAGTGGCAGCAAAGCGCGGAGCGACCTTCCGGCGCAGGGAGTTGGGCAAGGAGCTGCGCAAGCTCAGGGACAGGAAGGGCGAGACGCTTCAGGAGGTGGCCAAGGCGCTCGGCTTCTCCCACACGAAGCTCGCGCGAGTGGAGATCGGCGAGAACGACCTGCCACGTGTGAGTGACCTCGAAGGCCTCATCGACCACCTCGACATCGACCTCCCCCGTGAGGACCGGGAGTTGCTGCTCCAGCTGCACAGGGAGTCGTTGAGCAAGGAGCCGTGGATGCCGTACAAGGCGTTCATGCCGTCGAGGATGCCGACGTTCCGCGGCCTGGAGCAGGACGCGAAGGTGATGCGCGCCTGGCAGCCGGCCTTCGTCTTCGGCCTGTTCCAGACGGAGGACTACGCCAACGCTCTGTACCGGATCGCGAAGCCGGTCGACGAGACGACGAGCGAGTACGTCGAACAGAACGTCCGGCTGAGGCTGGAGCGGAAGGAGCTGATCACCCGCTCGGAAGAGCCTCTGGAACTACGCGTCATCATGGACGAGGCAGCGGTCCGACGGATGGTGGGTGGCCCCGAGGTGATGCGCCCCCAGTACGAGGAGATCGTGAAGCTGGGCGAGTTGGAGAACGTGACCGTCCAGATCCTGCCTCACGACGTCGTGACGTACCGCACGGAATCCAACTTCATTCTGCTGGACTTCTCCGAGACACTCGACCCTGTGGTGGAGGTCGACATGTGGAACACGATCAGCGTCTCAGACGAGCGGCGGGAAGTTCAGAGGAACATCCGCCGCTTCGACGCCATGCGCGACAGCGCCCTGCCCCCGGCTCGCACAGCCGGCTTCCTGGAAGCACTAGCACGAGAGTGGACATAGCCATCATTACCAAGATCACGACACTTGAAGTGGCCGACGAATCCGCCTGGTTCAAGTCCTCGTACAGCAACGACTCGGGTGGCGCGTGCGTCGAGATAGCGGCATGCGCCGACCACGTCGGCATCCGCGACTCCAAGGACAGAACCGGCCCCGCACTCGTCGTGCCGACTGCGGCCTGGTCCTCGTTCGTCGGGCTCGTGCACACCGGGGATGTCGGCTTCGGCGCGTATCCAGTGTGATGACACCTGGTGGCCCGACGGCGCCGCAACTCAAGGCGCCGTCGGCGGGAGTCGAGCTACGGCGGGAAGCGGCGAGGGGCGATGCGTCAAGGTTGCCGACACGAATGAATCATGAAAAGTGGCTTGCCCCCAGTCGGCGCCTAGGAGAATCGGACCTCTTCGTAGAGTCGCACCAATCGTCTGGCGGGCGTACCCGGCGTGGTTGGCAGCGGGGAGGCAGCGCGGTTCCTCGAAGTTGAGTGTTGCAGCCCGATCAGCCTCGAAGACCTACTGATTCACCGAAAAAATCTTCTCAACTGCCTTCTACCAGAGCCGAGTTGTTGGTAGGCGAAGACGCGGCCAAGGGCGGCTTCTACTCAACGTGCCGGTGGGTAAGTATGCGCAGAGCCGGAGGCGCGATGGCGTGGTTCGAGTGTGAGATCAGGCCGCAGCGGCCGAATTTACTCTGTTGACATGCTCTTGATCGGTAAAGCTACAGTCCCTGAGTCTTTGAGGATCTTATGACTCTCATGTGGAAACGGGGATGTGTAGTGACTTTGCCTGTACGGCGTCGAATAAGACCGGTGCTTCCGGCCGCTGTCCGGACTTTCGTTGTTCTCTTGACGTTCTTTGCGCTCCTGGGAGGGGGCGCTCTGTCGGCGGGCCCGGTGGCGGCAGCCGACGGGGACTCCGTCGACACGGGGCGCCCGGCGGCTCGGATGTCGAAGCCCCTCAAGCCTGTGAAGGCGATGACCGCCAAGCAGCGTGAGGCGCAGGTCAAACGCGATGAGCAACTCTCGGTGATGCGCCCCGCTTTGCGGCACAGCAAGTCGGTGCAGCAGGCGCTGAGTGGTGCAGTCGACGAGAGCCGTGACTCGGTTCTGACCGCTGACGGTGAGCTCGAGCTTTCCACGGCGGCGGCCCCGGCGGCAGCCGAGGATCTCCCGGCCTTCGAGGGGGCGCTCTGGGGTGATACCTACATTGTCAACGATGAGTCCCAGCTTGATCCCGCCGGAGTGGCGACGGCTCTGAAGGCGAATCCGCCGGTCAGCCCCCAGGTGTACCCGAATTTCCGGCCGGGCCGAACAACGTGGTCCGTGGAGGCGGGATGGACCGAGAGTACGAACATTCCGCCAGTCATGCTGCGTATCCAGCTGTACCGGGCGTCGGACAACCAGTTGGTGGCTACCCGGTTGACGAGCCGGACCACCATGTCCAGCGCGGAGACCAACGGCCTGTGCGTACGTTGGGTATCGGGCAGCAGCGCGCCTGCGACGTGTGTCTGGTCCCTTCGCGATGGGCTGCTCGTCGGGAAGGCGGGCACGGTCTACTACGCGAAGCTCTCCTACGCGACGGAGATGACCAACCACTTCTACCAGGTTCCGGACCAGACGAAGCCGACCTACCGTGAGTACTGGCTGCCGACCAAGTGGACCACGGCGGTCACTTCTCCCGGCGCCCCGGTGGTCTACACGCCTGGCATCGGTGAGAGCCTGTCCGGCTGGTGCACTTGCTGGTACCAGGTTCGGATCGCCGACCCGGTGAACACGGCCACGGGCGCGGTCACGGAAACCGTCACGGACGCGGTCATGTCCGGAAGAGGGCTTCCGTTGGCCCTTTCGCGGTCCTACTCGTCGGCCGCTACCGATACGGGCGGGCTGCTGGGCAAGGGGTGGAAGTTGCCGTTCGAGGCTGGCCTGACGATGGCCGCCAGTACGGTCACCCTGGCCGAACCGGACGGCGCCAAGGTCGAGTTCGCGAAGCAGAGTGACGGTACCTTCACGGCACCCAAGCCGGTGCGTTACGTGCTTACCCAGACGAGCAGCGGCTTCACGGTGACCAACGCCGATCACACGAGCCGTGTCTTCAACTCCTCGGGCCGCATGACCGGCTGGCTCGACGGAGCCGGGCAGGGATTGGCGCTCAGCTACTCGGACACCAAGCTCACGAAGATTACGAATGCCGCTGGCCGGGACGCCACGTTCGATGTCGACGCGGCCACAGGCCGGCTCAACTCCGTGACACTGTCCGACGGCCGCAAGGTGGCCTATGGCTACGAGGCCGGTCAGTTGGCGAGGGTTACCGGCACTGACGGCGGCGTGACCCAGTACACGTACACCGGTGGGCGGCTGGCCACGGTCGTCGATCCCAGAGGCAACACCGTCACCCAGAACACCTATGACGAGACCACCGGGCGCATACGCAGCCAGGTCGATGCCAACGGCGGTACCTTCAGCTTCACTTGGAGGGCTGCCACGGACGCTCCGGCCGGTTCTGGCGAGTCGAATGTGACCGACCCGGCGGGAGGCATCTGGACGGACGTCTACGAGGCTGGTGTCCTCATGCGCAGTTACCGTCCGGAGGGCGGCGGCACCGACCGCGTCTACGACCAGAATCTCAACCCCACGGCCGAGTACGACGCCAACTCCAACAAGATCTCGCGGACGTTCGACGCTCGTGGCAACCTCGCCTCTCAGGTGACAGGTGGGGTGACGGAAAAGATTTCCTTCGACACCTCCGACCGCCTCAAGTCCGTGACGAACGGCCGCGGTTACAGCACGTCGTACGAGTACGACGGCAGCGGTGACCGAGTAAAGACCGCTACAGGTCCGGCAGGCACCACCGCGTACACCTACACAGCCAACGGACAGATCGAGACGGAGACCGCGCCGGGTGGTGGCATCACCCGCTACAGCTACACCGGCGCAGGCCTTGTGGAATCGGTGACGACCCCGGGAGGGGGGAAGACGACCTACGGGTATGACGGCGCCGACCGCTTGAAAACCGAGACGGATCCGCGGGGAAACGTGGCAGGGGCCAACCCGGCTGAGTACACCACTCGCTACGACTACGATGCCCAAGGGCGCCTGTCGAAGACCACGGATCCGGAGAGCCTCACCACCGGGTACGGCTACGACGACAACGGCAACGTCAAGACTGTCACCGACGCGCTGGGGCAGATCACCTCGTACGAGTACAACAAGGCGAACCAGCCGATCAAGGTCACCGGCTCTGACGGCAAGTACTCCACGATGGAGTATGACGCCCGAGGCAATCAGACGGCTGCCGTGGACGAAACCGGTCGTCGGACAACCTACGGCTACGACGGTGCCGGTCGCCGCTCCTCAATGACAACGCCGCGTGGCAATGTCGCCGGTGCCGACGCCACGAAGTACACCACCACGTACGGCTACGACGACAACGGCAACCTCATCAAGTCCGTCGACCCGACGGGCGCCGTGACCAGCACCGAGTACGACGCCTTCGACCAGCCGACCAAGGTCACCGACCCGCTGAGCCACGTGACGCTGACCGGCTACGACGCCAACGGAAACGTCGCCCAGATCACCGACCCGTTGAACAAGGTCACCAAGTACGCCTACACGTCTGCGGATCTCCTTGCGACAGTGACCGACCCGTTGAACAAGGTCACCACTTACGGGTACGACACCGACGGCAACCGCACCTCGGAAACGTCCCCGATCGGACGCAAGCAGACCTGGGCCTACGACGCCGACGGCTTGCTGGTGGCGCAGACTGACCCCCGCGGCTACTTCACCGGCAACACAGCCTCGGACTACACCACCCGATATGGCTATGACGCCGCAGGCAACCAGACCAGTGTCACCGATCCATACGGCCGACGGCAGACGCGTGAATACGACAACCTCGGCCAACTGTCCGCTTCACAGGACGCGAGTGGCCGTCGCACCACCTATGGTTACGACTCCCTCGGGCGCATCAAGACGGTCACCGCCCCCGATGAAGGCACCACCGCATACACCTACGACACATCCGGCAACGTACGCACCCGTACTGACGCCAACCAGCACACCACCACGTACAGCTACGACTCCGCCCACCGTTTGACGTCGGTCGTGGACCCGCTCAACCGCAGTGTCGGTTATCGCTACGACGCCGACGGCAACCTGGACCAGACGACGAACGCCCGTGGCACCGTCGCGACGAAGACCTACGACGCGCTGAACCGGCTCACGGGTACCACGTACAGCGACTCGACCCCGGCGACGTCCATCGCCTACGACGCGGCTGGCAACCGCCGCCAGACGGTCGACGCCACGGGTACCAGCACCTTCGTGTACGACGCCGTCGACAGGCTGAAGACCGTCACCCTGCCGACCGGCAAGACCTTCGCCTACGGCTACGACGACGCCGGACACCTGACGAGCCGGACCAACCCGGACGGCCAGCAGACCACCTACACCTACAACTCCGACGGCGACCGCCTCACGGCCACAACCAACAGCCTCAAGACGACTTACGCCCACGCATTCCCGGGCCTCCTGACCGGAGTCACCCTCCCCAACGGATACGCCGAGTCCAGGACCTACGACCGCGCCCTGATGCTCACCGACATCGTCAGCTCGAACAGCACCAAGACCTTGTCGTCCTGGCACGGGGTGCTCGACGGGGACGGCCGACCGCAGCGGGTCGACCAGGTACGGAACAACAACACCGGCAGCACCACAGCCAAGTCGGAGTACTACACCTACGACGAGACCGGCCGACTGAAGGGCGACTGCTCTTCCACCACCAAGGCCGACACCTGCCCGTCCGGTTCACCGACCACGACCTACAGCTACGACAAGGTCGGCAACCGCCTGACACAGACCGGCCCCGGAGGCACCACCAGCTACTTCTACGACGCTGCGGACCAGCTCACCAAGGCAGTCACCGGCACCAGCACCACCAACTACAGCCACGATGCCGACGGCAACCGAACCACCGACGGAATCGACACCTTCGCCTACGACGCCGCCAACCGGCTGAAGTCGAAGGAAACGACCACCTACACGTACGACGTCGACGGCAACCGCGCCACCGCGGTCAATGGCGGTACCACCAGGTCGTACACCTGGGACATCAACAACGAACTCCCGCTGCTGGCAGGGGAAAGCACTGGCTCTGGCGGCTGGTCGGCCGCCTACACCTACAACGAGCTCGGCCAGATCGAATCCACCAAGCAGCCTCAAGGCACCTTCTACTACCACCACGATCTGATCGGCTCGGTCACCGACCTCACCAACTCCACCGGCAGGGAGGTCGCCAACTACACCTTCGGACCATTCGGCGAGAACCCCACGAACCTGAACCTCGGTGCGGAGGACGCACCAAGCAACCGCTTCGGATTCACGGGCGAGTACACCGACCAGACCATCCGGAACGACTACGACGCGGTCGCCACCAGCATCAACCTGCGGGCCCGCACCTACGACCCGAACACAGGCCGCTTCACCAGCCGCGACCCGTACGTCCCGGACGAGAGCACGCCCTACACGCAGTCCTACGCCTACGTGGAGAACGCGCCGACCAGCCGCACCGACCCGAGCGGCATGTGCAGCATCACGACGCAGTTGAAGGATCTGTTCACAGGCAAATGGGGCTGGGGCAGCAACTGCGTTCAGGAAGACCGCGAGACTGCGACACAGCACCCGGCGGTTCAGTCGGCGAAGGCCATCTCCGACAAGGTCACCAGGGGAGCCGTCGAGGCAACGGGCCAGGCTAGCCTCGGCCTGCTCGATGGCTTCACCTTCGGAGGGTTCAGCTACTTCACCGGAGCCGACGTCACCTGCCGGCCGGCGTACAACTTCGGCCTCTACTCGAGTATGGTTCCCTTCCCGATCGGAGGCAGCGGAAAGCGTCTGGCGGCCGAGGGTGCGGGAATTTACCTCATCCCCAAGGCGATAAACTTGCCGTCCTGGAAGGTTGTCGCGGTAGATATGGTTCATGTGATTAGGAATCATACGGCCGGTGGCGCGGTTTACAAGCAAAGTGGCAAAAAGACAAAATTCCCCGACTATATGTCGGCAAAAAAGATCGAGTCGACCATCATGACGGCTTATCGTTTTGCCGTGACTGCTGGTCCGTCCCAAGGGGAAAGAGTGTTCCTCCGCGGTATGGCCGAAGGGCTGGAGATTGAGATGTGGTTGAACAAGAGCACAAAGTTGATCGAGACGGCATATCCGGTCTGGAGATAGTCGTGGAGTTTTCCCTGCGCTGCGATTTTGAATCCCTAGAGATTTCCCGCTCCGAAGCCATCTGGGGAAGCGTGTGGATCGAATCCTGCGGCGAGGTATTTCCCGAGTTCGAGTGGAACGACATGCCGGTTGCCTTCACTTGCGAATTGGCCAGTGTGCTCGAGGCTGCCAGGGGAAAAAGCTTCCGGTCTGGGCGCGTGCGCTTCTTTGACGGCCCTTTTTGGGTGATGGTCGATTGCCCAGTACCCGGAGAGTGTGTGGTAACGCTCGGGGGATCGGGTGGGAGTAAAGCGCTGGCGATGATTCCCATGGGCAAGATTGTCGAGAGTGTACGCTCAATAGCCCGGGGGCTCCTTGAAGCCTGCCATTCGCGAGGGTGGGGCGGGAATCCGGATGTTATCCGCCTTGCAAACTGTTTGGAGTCCTTGAGATGAGGAAAACCCTTTCAGTGCTTGCGGCTGCGTGAGGGGTACGGTGCGCAGTGGAGGTGGCGGTCTCGGGGATCGAGATCGCCACCTTCGCGTATCAGGGTTCTGTGCCAGGTGGGACTCCGCCCGGCCGCCTCTACTCGCCGGTGGAGTTCACGTCGGTCTTCGCGTCAGTGCGATTGGGCTCTGGTTCGTGAGGTTGGCGGTGTCAACATGGGGGCGGGACTTCCGAAGATGTGAACAGCGGCGGCTATAACGACAAGCTCACCCTGGCGACATCTCGCCTTACCAGGCTCAGCTTGGGCGATCCTGGAGGGTTTCGATGGTCGGATTGGTCGAACTCCAAGTTTTTCTTCGCGTTTCAAACGAGCGAGCCCTGAATCGGTTAACCGCGTGAGTCATCCGTGGCTTCCCGTTGGAGCTTGGTGAAGGAAGAATCAAAAGTATTGGAAGGACGAAAAACTTCAGGACGTGCGGTTTCTGATTCTGCTGGAGGAAGGGGTGCAGCCCGGTGAGATGCTCTGCCGAGTGCTTGCCGTAGGTTGGGCAGTGGCAGGTCCCTGGACGGTTCTGAGCGTGGGGGAGCCGTTCATTGCAGGGTGGGAGTTCGTCGCCATTGCCGACCACCGAAGCGCGGACATATCAATCCCAGGGGTGAAGTGGATGAGGATCGCGCTCATTTCGGATTCCCCTGAGGCGTAGCCTCCTGGAGCCGATCGGGTTCGGCCGCCGCGTGACGGACGTAGTCATGTGACGGAGCGACCGAAGCCCGGACCGTGTGTCTGGGCTGAGTCACTGGAGCTAAGAAGCCGTTGTAAGGGCGGCGGGGCGAATCTCGCCCCGCCCCCTACGCCGACTCCCGCCACCCATTGGTAATAGGCAACCGCCGATCCTTCCCGAACCCCTTCGCCGAGATCTTCGTCCCCGGCGGATACTGCCGCCGCTTGTACTCCGCCGTATCCACCATCCGCAGCACCCGAGTCACCAACTCCGCGTCGAACCCGGCCGCGACGATCGCGTCGGCACCCGTGTCCCGGTCCACGTACAGCTCGAGGATCGCGTCCAGTACCGGATAGTCGGGGAGGGAATCCGTGTCGATCTGCCCCGGACGCAGCTCCGCACTCGGCGGTTTGCTGATCGAGTTCTCCGGGATGGGCGGGGTCTGACCCCGCTCCTCCGCCGCCCGATTCCGCCACTTCGCCAGCCGGAAGATCGACGTCTTGTACACGTCCTTGATCGGGCCGTACGCGCCCACCGAGTCGCCGTACAACGTCGAGTAACCCACCGCCAGTTCGGACTTGTTGCCCGGCGCCAGCACGATGTGGCCCTCCTGGTTGGAGATCGCCATCAGCATCGTGCCGCGCAGGCGTGACTGGAGGTTCTCCTCCGCCAGGCCCGTCAGGCCCAGGGAGCCCATGTACGCGTCGAACATCGGCGCGATCGGCACCGTACGGAAGTTCAGCCCCGTCCGGCGAGCCAGTTCCTCCGCGTCGCCGATCGAGTGGTCGGAGGAGTACTTGGACGGCATCGCCACGCCGTACACGTTCTCCGCGCCCACCGCGTCGCACGCCAGCGCCGCCACGAGGGCCGAGTCGATGCCGCCGGACAGGCCGATCAGGACAGACCGGAAGCCGTTCTTCTTCACGTACGCCCGCAGGCCAACCACCAGCGCCGAGTACATCTCCTCGTCGTCGTCCAGGCGTTCCGCGTACGCCCCGGCCAGCTCGGGCTCGTACGCCTCCACCGGCTCCTCCGACAGCACCACCCGGTCGATGCGCAGACCGTCGTCCACCACGCCCACCGGCGGGTCCGGCAGCGCCGCCGGCAGGTCCAGGTCCAGGACCACGCAGCCCTCCGTGAACTGGGGGGCCCGCGCGATCACCTCGCCGTTCCCGTCCACCACGATCGAGTCGCCGTCGAAGACCAGTTCGTCCTGGCCGCCGACCATCGCCAGGTAGGCGGTCGTGCAGCCCGCCTCCTGGGCGCGCTTGCGGACCAGTTCCAGGCGCGTGTCGTCCTTGTCGCGCTCGAAGGGGGAGGCGTTGATCGAGAGCAGCAGGCCAGCCTTCGCCGAGCGCGCCGCCGGGACCCGGCCGCCGTCCTGCCACAGGTCCTCGCAGATGGCCAGGGCCACGTCCACACCGTGTACCCGCAGCACCGGCATCGTGTCGCCCTGCACGAAATAGCGGAACTCGTCGAAGACGCCGTAGTTGGGGAGGTGGTGCTTGGCGTAGGTGAGGATCACCTCGCCGTTGTGCAGCACCGCGCCCGCGTTGCGCGGGGAGCCCGCCGGGCGGCCGAATTTCGGCAGGTCGGTCTCGGAGCGGTCGAGGTAGCCGACAACCACCGGCAGCTCACCGAAGCCCTCGTCGGCCAGGCGCGCGGCGAGCGAGCGCAGGGCCGCGCGGGACGCCTCCACGAAGGAGGAGCGCAGGGCGAGGTCCTCGACGGGGTACCCGGTCAGCACCATCTCCGGGAACGCCACGAGATGCGCTCCCTGCTCGGCGGAGTGCCGGGTCCAGCGGAGGATCGATTCCGCGTTCCCGGCGATGTCGCCGACGCGCGAGTCGATCTGGTTCAGGGCGAGGCGTAGTTGAGGCACGCCGCCAAGTGTAATCGTCAATGCGACGCGATGGGGTGGCGGAGAGGTGTGGGCCACCCCACGTCCCTCCGCCACCCCATCCATCCAGGAGCTGCCTCAGCGGCGGTACGACTCCACGTAACCCTTCGCGGGCGTACCCACGCCGGTCACGTCGTCGTAGCCGCGTACGGCCTTCAGCGAGCTGTCCTTGCCGAGGCTGCGGACGGAGGTGAGGATCCCGTCCGTGGCGTCGTAGCCGTTGGTGAAGTCCAGGCGTGCCACGGCGAGGCCGTACCCCGTGGGGTTGTCGGTCACGTCGTGGTAGAGCCCCGCACGGGAGGTGTACCTCGCGTAGATCGCAGGGTTGGCGAAGCCGATCGGCGCGCCGCCGCGGGCCTCCTGCGCGAGCGCCTGTACGGCCGCGATCACCGGCGCCGCAAGGGACGTACCGCCGATGCGGTACTCGCTGTACGCGACGCCGCCCTCCGGCAGGGTCTGGGTCTGGCCGACCTTGAAACCGGTGTTCGGGTCGGCGATCGCCGAGATGTCCGGGACGACCCGGTTGCCCTTCTCGCTGTTGGCCTTCGCCAGCGAGTTCGGGACGATGCCCTTCTGGTAGAAGGGCTCCGCGACCGTCGCGCTGGTGCCGCCGCCCGCGCCGGAGGTGAAGGCGCCCGGGAAGTCCGTCCAGGACTTGCCGTCGGCCGACAGGGTGGCCTTCTCGGTGCCCCAGCCGGTCTCCCACTGGTACGCGTCACCCTTGCCGACCGCCAGCGACGTACCGCCGACCGCCGTCACCCACGCCGAGTTGGCCGGGGTGTCGACCTGCTTCGTACCGGTGTTGGCGACCTCGTCGCCGTTGTCGCCGGAGGAGAAGTAGAAGCCGATGCCCTCGACCGCGCCCAGCTTGAACACCTGGTCGTAGGCGGCGGCCAGGTCCGGCGTCTGGTTGGCCTCGATGTCGCCCCACGAGTTGGAGACGATGTCCGCGAGGTGCTTGTCGACGATCGTGCCGAGGGAGTCCAGCAGGTCGTCGTCGGTGCAGGACGCCGAGCCGACGTACGTGATGTCCGCCGCCGGCGCGACCGCGTGCACGGCCTCGACGTCGAGGGTCTCCTCGCCGTACCAGCCGGCTGCCGAGCACTCCTCGGTGTACCTGTAGTCCGTCGGCAGGACCTGCTTGAGCTGGCCGCTGCGGTAGGCGGCGTCGCCGTGCTTGGCCGCGTAGGTGGCGGCGTCGCCGGCGATGTACGGCGAGGCGTAGGCGTCCGTGATGGCGACGCGCACCTTCTTGCCGGTCCAGCTGCCCGCGCCGTACGCGGCCCGCAGCTGCTTGCCCGTGTAGCCCTCGACGGCGTACGGGATCTGCTTGCCGTACGCCGTCGGCAGCGTGGTGGCGGTGTTCGAGCCGTAGTACGAGGAGAACGGCCCGGCGTTGCGGAACACCGTCTCCGGCGCCGGCAGCGTGTCGTCGTGGGTCGCCGTGTGCGGGGCGTTGTCCAGACCCGTGACGGTCAGGACGGCACCGTTCAGGCTCTCCGGCGCGGAGGCGGTTTTCGCCGGCGCCCGGTACGTCTTCCTGCCCTTGGCGTAGTTGTGCAGCTGCGTGCCGAAGGCCTTCTCGGCGGCGGCCACGTCACCGGTCACCGTGACGTAGTGCGCCGTCACGCCGGTGACCTTGAGGCCCGCCGACGTCAGCCACGCCTTTACGGCCGCCACCTGTGCCGGTGTCGCCCCGAAGCGCTGCTGGACCTGCGCGGCGGTGAGGTACTTGCCGTACACGGCGGACGTCGGGTCGGAGACGGCCTTCGCGTACGCGGCCAGACCGGTGGCGTCCCGGCCGGCGAGGTAGACCCGGGCGGAGACCTTGGAGCTGTCGGACGTGGCTCCCTTGTCGGCCTTGGCGGTGGCCCACGCGGGCCTGGTGCCGGCGAGCGTGTCCCGGCCCGGGGAGTCCGCGGCATGGGCCGCGGGTATGCCGAGCGCCAGCGCGCCGGCGAGGAGCGGCAGGGTCGCTGCCAGGCTCACACCGGCGCGCGTGATGGCGCGATTGGATCTCATTGAGGAACCCCCTGATGCGGTTCAACGCGAGTGATCATCCGACTCTCGCGATGAACCGTTCATGCCAGGGGAATCAGGGGGACATGGCTGGGCCAAGAACCCCCCAAGGAACCGCATGTGCAAGCGAGTTGAGGCATATGTCCCGACTGCGCGCTCAGGAAAGCGCCTTGGCGCCGCGCTCCTTCAACATCCCCGCCATCAGGGAGATCTCCGACTCCTGCGCGTCGACCATGCCCTGCGCGAGCCGCTTCTCGACCCCCACCTCGCACCGCTCCACACACCCCTGGGCCATGTGGACACCGCCCTGGTGGTGCTCGGTCATCAGCTGGAGGTAGAAGACCTCGGCCTGCTTGCCGCTGAGCTTGCCCAGCTTCGTCAGCTCGGTGTTGGTCGCCATGCCCGGCATCAGCGCGCCGTCCTTGCCGTCGGCCATGCCCGCCATGTCCATCCAGGACATCGGCGCGTCCGAGGACACCTTCGGCAGCTCCCACAGGTCGAGCCAGCCCAGCAGCATGCCGCGCTGGTTGGCCTGCGTCTGCGAGATGTCGTACGCGAGGCGCCTGATCTCCTCGTTGTCCGTCCGGTCGCGCACGATGTACGACATCTCGACGGCCTGCTGGTGATGGACGGCCATGTCACGGGCGAACCCGGCGTCCGCGGAGTCGGCGGCGGGCGCCGTCATCCCGGAGTCGTCGCCGTCGGCGACCGCGTAGGTGATCGCGCCCGCCGCGATGAGCGCCGTCACGGCGGCACCGGCGATCCAGGGCGCGCGCATCACTGCGACAGCCCGTTCGTGCAGGCGGCGCCCGGCTCGGGGGTCTGGTCGCCCTGGACGAACTCCGAGAAGAACTTGTCCACGTTCGGGTCGGTGGCGCTGGTCACCGTGCGCTGCTTGCCCCACGCGGAGAGCATGATCGGGTCGGCCTGCTTGTCGTCCGGGCTCATCAGCGTGTACGGCGTCTTCTTCACCTTGGCCGCGAGCGCGTCGATGTCGGTCTTCGACGCCTTGCTGTTGTACGTCACCCACACGGCGCCGTGCTCCAGCGAGTGCACGGCGTTCATGTTGTTGATCGCCTTGGTGTAGACGTCGCCGTTGCAGTTCATCCAGACCGCGTTGTGGTCGCCGCCGACCGGGGGCTCCATCGGGTAGTTCACGGTCTTGGTGACGTGGTTCTGGGTGAGCTTCGTGTCCCAGGTCTTGACGCCGTCCGCGCCGGTGACGAACTTGCCCGTGCCCTTGGAGTCGCTCGCGGCGGTGCTGCTGTCGTCGTCGGACTGCGACCGCACGAGGACCGTCGCACCGACCACGAGGCCGGCCACTATGACGACGCTCACGCCGATCGTGAGGATCCGGTTCCGGCGCTCGCGCGAGCGCTCGGCGCGCCGCATCTCCTCTATGCGCGCCTTGCGCGCCGCGCTGCCGCTGCCGCTGTCTTTGGCGCTCTTCTTGGCGGAACCCATGGGATCGATCCTTCTGGGGAAAGGGACGGGGAAAGGGACGGTCGGTCCCCTGATCGTAATCCGTGGCGGCTGATCGTCGGCCCCGATGGCCCGCAACGGTTCCGGTCGGTGGTCGCCCATTACGGATATCGCCGCGAACAGGCAAGATGGGCTGCAGAGCGGTCCACCCGCCGTACGTGAGGCGTTCACTCCGAGGTCGGCTGGACGATCAAGGTGCGCAACGCGCATGAAATGCTGTTGTGGTGGGATGCTCAGGTGCCCGACCGCCTTCCGTGGTGCGGGAGACAGGCGGCCTGACCAGCAAGGATGGGGAAGCGGAAGATGGACAAGCAGCAGGAGTTCGTGCTCCGGACGTTGGAGGAGCGTGACATCCGGTTCGTCCGGCTGTGGTTCACGGACGTGCTGGGCTTCCTCAAGTCCGTGGCCGTGGCCCCGGCGGAGCTGGAGCAGGCCTTCGACGAGGGCATCGGTTTCGACGGCTCCGCGATCGAGGGATTCGCTCGCGTATACGAGTCCGACATGATCGCCAAGCCGGACCCGTCGACGTTCCAGATCCTCCCGTGGCGCGCGGAGGCCCCCGGTACGGCCCGGATGTTCTGCGACATCCTCATGCCGGACGGCTCGCCGTCCTTCGCGGACCCGCGCTACGTACTCAAGCGCGCCCTCACCCGCGGCTCCGACCTGGGCTTCACCTTCTACACCCACCCGGAGATCGAGTTCTTCCTCCTGAAGGACAAGCCGCTCGACGGCACCCGCCCGACCCCGGCCGACAACTCCGGCTACTTCGACCACACCCCGACCCACGTCGGCCAGGACTTCCGTCGCCAGGCCATCACGATGCTGGAGTCGATGGGCATCTCGGTCGAGTTCTCCCACCACGAGGGTGCCCCCGGCCAGCAGGAGATCGACCTCCGCTACGCCGACGCGCTCTCCACGGCGGACAACATCATGACGTTCCGCCTGGTCATGAAGCAGGTGGCGCTGGAGCAGGGCGTGAACGCGACGTTCATGCCGAAGCCGTTCAGCGAGCACCCCGGCTCGGGCATGCACACGCACCTCTCCCTCTTCGAGGGCGACCGCAACGCGTTCTACGAGTCGGGCTCGGAGTACCAGCTCTCCAAGGTCGGCCGCTCCTTCATCGCGGGCCTGCTGAAGCACTCGGCGGAGATCGCCGCCATCACCAACCAGTGGGTCAACTCGTACAAGCGCATCTGGGGCGGCTCGGAGCGCACGGCGGGCGCCGGCGGCGAGGCCCCCTCGTACATCTGTTGGGGCCACAACAACCGCTCGGCCCTGGTCCGCGTTCCGATGTACAAGCCCGGCAAGACGGGCTCCGCGCGCGTGGAGGTCCGCTCCCTGGACTCGGGCGCGAACCCGTACCTGGCGTACGCCGTCCTGCTGGCCGCCGGCCTCAAGGGCATCGAGGAGGGCTACGAACTGCCCCCGGGCGCCGACGACGACGTATGGGCCCTCTCGGACGCGGAGCGCCGCGCGATGGGCATCGAGCCGCTGCCCCAGAACCTGGGGGAGGCGCTCACGCTGATGGAGCGCAGCGAACTGGTCGCCGAGACGCTTGGTGAACACGTGTTCGACTTCTTCCTGCGGAACAAGCGGCAGGAGTGGGAGGAGTACCGGTCCGAGGTGACCGCGTTCGAGCTGCGGAAGAATCTGCCGGTTCTTTAGGGGCTGTTTTGGGGTCCACCGGCCGCTTTCCCCTGCTGCGGCCGGGGGGGGGCTTGTCGCGCAGTTCCCCGCGCCCCTAAAGGGGGGCTGCGCCCCCTTTAGGGGCGCGCCGCCAGTTCGCCGAGCAGCTCGTGCAGGGGCTTCTGTGCCCGCACTCGGTACTCCTGGATCGCCCAGCCATTCCCGTCCGGGTCCTTGAAGTACATGAAGGTCGCGCCGTCGTCCGGGGAGTACTGCATCGGTTCCGAGACCTCCAGGCCGCGTTCCGTCAGTTCGGCGTGGGCCGCCTTGATGTCGGGGACGCACAGCTGGAGGCCCTGGTACGAGCCCGGGGCCGGGGTGGGGCCGTCCATCGTCTCCCAGACGGTGTCGCCGAGGGCGATCGAACAGCCCGAGCCGGGTGGCGTGAGCTGGACGATGCGCATTCCCGGCATGACCTCCTGGTCGATGTCGACGTGGAAACCGGCCTTGTCGCGGTAGAAGTCGCGGGCCCGGTCGATGTCGCTCACGGGCAGCGGGATCACTTCCAGCGTGTACTGCATGGCAGTCCTCCAGATCGCTTCACGTCGTCCTTGACGGGCGCTCAGGGCGCTCAGGGCCCTCAGTCGAACCGCCAGCGCGTCTGGCTGAACGGCTCCCCCTTACCGAAGCCGAAAACCGTGCGGGGCGCCACCGAAAAGACCACAGCGTGTCCGGAGCCGTGCTGGAAGTGACCGTCCCGCACCTCGAAGTGCCAGAAGCTGCCGTATTTGGCCTCCCAGGCCGCGGCCAGCTCGCGCAGACGGTCGTCGTCCGACACCCGTACGGCCTCGCCCTCCACCACCAGGTCGTAGCCCTTGTCCCAGGTGTTGGTGCCCGTCGTCAGCACGACCTGCGGGTTCTGGGCGAGGTTGCGGGCCTTGCGTTCCTCGGGGCCCGTGCAGAAGTGCAGCGCGCCGTGCGACCAGATCGCGGGCAGTGGGGTGACGTGGGGGCGGCCGTCGGGTCGTACCGTCGAGATCCAGAAGAGTTCTGCGGAGCTGAGCCGTGCTTCTGTCTCGGGCCACGGGGGAGGGGTGGCGGTCTCGTCGCTGTAGCGGGGGTCGAGCCGGGTCTGCGGGGCAGTCGTGCCGGACATGGGGTGCCTCCTCGACGTCGGTGGTCCCGTCGTAGGGCTGACCCCGTACGGCGGCGGAAATCATCGGTCCCACCAGTGGACATCGCTCCGGTCCGGCCGGCGCTTCCAGCGGCCTCTCCGGTTAGGCTCATGGCCGTACGACCTTGATCCGCTGGTCCGACGGGAGGCCCAGGATGATGGCGCCGGGGCGCAGGAGCAGTACCTTCACGCGGCTGCTGCGGCACGGCTTCACCGATCCCTCCGGGGCCGAGCGGCTCCTCGAGAGTGCCGGGCTGGCCTCCCTGCGGGACGACCCGGTGCTGCTCGACGCGCTGGGCGCGACCGCCGACCCGGATCTCGCGCTGCTCGGGCTCGTCCGGCTCGTCGAGGCGCAGGACGGGCGGACCGCACGGCACGAGCTGCTGGACACGGTGATAGCGGCCAAGCCGCTGCGCGACCGGCTGCTCGGCGTGCTCGGCGCCTCCGCCGCCCTCGGGGATCACCTCATCCGGCATCCACGCGACTGGCACGCCCTCGTCATGTACGAGCCCCGGGACCTCCACCCCGGAGTGGAGGAGTTCGAACGCGGGCTCGCCGAGGCCACCGACCCCGTCTCGCTGCGCGTCGCCTACCGGCGCTGCCTGCTGTCCATCGCCGCCCGCGACGTGTGCGGTACGACCGACATCGCCGAGACCGCCGCCGAACTGGCCGACCTCGCCACCGCGACCCTGCGCGCCGCCCTCGCCATCGCCCGGACCGCCGCACCCGAGGACGCCTCGATCTGCCGGCTCGCCGTCATCGCCATGGGCAAGTGCGGTGGCCACGAGCTGAACTACGTCTCCGACGTCGATGTCATTTTTGTGGGGGAGGCTGTTGAGGGGGCCGATGAGGGCAAGGCGCTGCGCGCCGCCACCCGGCTTGCCTCCCATCTCATGCGGATCTGCTCCGAGACCACCATCGAGGGCAGCATCTGGCCCGTCGACGCCAATCTGCGGCCCGAGGGGCGTAACGGCCCGCTCGTGCGGACGCTTAGTAGCCATCTCGCTTACTACCAGCGCTGGGCCAAGACCTGGGAGTTCCAGGCCCTGTTGAAGGCCCGGCCGGTCGCCGGTGACGTCGAGCTGGGGGCGGAGTACGTCGCCGCGCTCGCCCCCCTCGTCTGGCATGCCGCCGAGCGCGAGAACTTCGTCAACGACGTGCAGAAGATGCGCCGTCGGGTCGTCGAGAACATTCCCATCGCCGAGGTCGAGCGGGAGCTGAAGCTCGGGCCCGGTGGTCTGCGCGACGTCGAATTCGCCGTGCAGCTCCTCCAGTTGGTGCACGGGCGGGCCGACACCTCCCTGCGGAGCGGGACCACTCTCGACGCGCTGAACGCGCTCGCCGCCGGTGGGTACGTCGGGCGTGCCGATGCCCTACAGCTCGACGACGCCTATCGGTTCCTGCGGTCCATGGAGCACCGGATCCAGCTGTTCCGGCTCCGGCGCACCCATCTCGTCCCCGAGGGCGAGGCCGATCTGCGGCGCATCGGGCGGTCGTTGGGGCTGCGCACCGACCCCGTCGCCGAGCTGAACCGGGAGTGGAAGCGGCACGCGTCCGTCGTACGGCGGCTGCACGAGAAGCTCTTCTACCGGCCGCTGCTCGACGCCGTCGCCCAACTCGCCCCCGGCGAGAGCAGGTTGAGCACCGGTGCGGCCCGGGAGCGGCTGGTCGCGCTCGGGTACGCCGATCCGGCCGCCGCCCTGCGGCACCTGGAGGCGTTGGCGAGTGGGGTGAGCCGGAAGGCCGCCATCCAACGTACGTTGCTGCCCGTCCTGTTGGGCTGGTTCGCCGACTCCGCCGACCCGGACGCCGGACTGCTCAACTTCCGCAAGGTGTCGGACGCGCTCGGCCGAACCCCTTGGTATCTACGGCTGTTGAGGGACGAAGGCGCCGCCGCCGAGAACCTCGCCCGCGTCCTGTCCGCCGGGCGTCTCGCCCCCGACCTGCTCATGCGGGCCCCCGAGGCCGTCGCGCTCCTCGGCGACGGTGACGGCGGAGGCCAGCTGGAGCCCCGCGAACGCGACCACCTGGAGCAGGAGATACTGGCCGCCGTCGGACGCTCCGAAACCGGCGAACAGGGCGTGTACGCCGCCCGCGGTGTCCGCCGACGCGAACTCTTCCGTACGGCCGCCGCCGACATCGTCGGCTCCTACGGCACCGAGCAGTCGCCCGCCCAGGCCGACCAGGGCGCCCTCGTGGACCTGGTCGGCGGCGCACTCTCCGACATCACGGCGGCGACCATCGCCGGGACCCTGAGGGCTGTCGTGCGAGATGGGTGGGGCGACACCCTGCCCACCCGGTTCGCGGTGATCGGCATGGGCCGCTTCGGCGGACACGAGCTGGGTTACGGCTCCGACGCCGATGTGCTCTTCGTGCACGAGGCCCGGGAGGGCGTCGGCGAGGAGGAGGCCGCCAAGGCCGCCAACGCCGTGGTGTCCGAGATGCGCCGACTGCTCCAAGTACCCAGCTCCGACCCGCCGTTGCTCATCGACGCGGATCTGCGCCCCGAGGGCAAGTCCGGGCCGACCGTGCGCACCCTGACCTCGTACGAGGCCTACTACCGCCGTTGGTCCCTCGTCTGGGAGTCACAAGCGCTACTGCGGGCCGAAGTCGTCGCCGGAGACCTGGAGTTGGGGCGCCGCTTCATCGAGCTGATCGACCCGCTGCGCTACCCGGCGGAGGGGCTCGGCGACGACGCGGTGCGCGAGATCCGGCGGCTGAAGGCACGGATGGAGTCGGAGCGGATGCCTCGTGGCGCCGATCCGACCCTGCACACCAAGCTCGGGCGGGGCGGCCTCTCGGACGTGGAGTGGACCGTCCAGCTGCTGCAACTCCAGCACGGCTGGGCCGAACCCGGGCTGCGGACCACCCGTACCCGCGAAGCCCTCGCCGCGGCCTGCGCCGCCGATCTCATCTCCGGCGAGGACGCCGCGATACTGGACGAGGCATGGGTCCTGGCCACCCGGGTGCGCAACGCCGTGATGCTGGTGCGCGGGCGGGCCGGGGACACCTTCCCCTCCGACGGGCGTGAACTGGGCGCCGTGGGGCGGTATCTGGGGTACGGGCCGGGGCATGTCGGCGACATGATCGACGCGTACCGCAGGACCACCCGACGGGCCCGGAGCGTCGTGGACACGCTGTTCTACGGGGCCGCGTCCGTGTAGAAGCCGCCCCGGTCAGCCGGCTATGGCTTGACCGGGAGCAGCGGCCCGCCCTGCCCCTGCACCGGGACCAGCTTCGGGAGGGCGTACGGGAGGCTGCCGTACCAGAGGCGGGCCACCAGGAAGCCGAAGCTCAGGCACATGAGGCCGCCCACCGCGTCCAGCCAGAAGTGGTTGGCGGTGGCGACGATCACCAGCAGGGTGGCCATCGGGTAGAGCAGACCGAGGACGCGCACCCACGGGACGGTCGCCAGGGCGAAGATCGTCAGACCGGCCCAGGTGGACCAGCCGATGTGCATCGACGGCATCGCCGCGTACTGGTTCGACATGTGCTTGAGGTCGCCGGAGGCCATCGAACCCCAGGTGTGGTGGATCATCACCGTGTCGACGAAGTCGCCGCCGTTCATCAGCCGGGGCGGGGCCAGCGGATACAGGTAGTAACCGACCAGTGCGACGACCGTGGTCGCGAAGAGGGTCAGACGTGTTGCCGCGTACCGGCCCGGGTGACTGCGGTACAGCCACACGAGAACACCGAGCGTGACGACGAAGTGCAGCGTCGCGTAGTAGTAGTTCATGCCCACGATCAGCCAAGTCACCGAGTTGATCGCGTGGTTGACCGATTCCTCGAAGGCGATGCCCAGGCTGTGCTCGGTCTTCCAGATCCAGTCCGCGTTGCGCAGCGCCTCGGCCTTCTGCTCCGGTACCGCGTTGCGGATGAGCGAATACGTCCAGTAACTGACCGCGATCAGCAGGATCTCGAACCACAGCCGCGGCCGGCGCGGAGCGCGGAGCCTGCGCAGGAAGGTATTGCCCGCGCGGCCGTTCACCTCGTCCGGCGCGTTCGTGGCGTCCGTTGCGTCTGCCGGGTCCGCTTGGCCAGCTTGGCCCGCGACAGAGTGCGGAGCGGCCATGTCATGGCCTTCCTTCGTCGTCACGGTCGTCTCACCCATGGGCACAGAGTCTGCCAGATACGGCCCCCTTCCAGATCATCCCCTGGTCCTGTACGACCCGCACGTTCTACGGCAGGGGAGGCGCCCCGAACTCCTACCTAGGAACGAGTACGTTCCCCAGGGGCCGAGGCCGTCGAACCCCGAACCACCAGCTCAGGCATGAACACGAACTCGCTGTGCGGGGCGGGCGTACCGCCGATCTCCTCCAGCAACGTGCGTACGGCGGCCTGGCCCATCGCCGGGACCGGCTTGCGTACGGTCGTGAGGGGCGGGTCGGTGAAGGCGATCAGGGGGGAGTCGTCGAAGCCCACGACCGAGATGTCCCGGGGGACCTCCAGACCGCGCTGCCGGGCCGCCCGTATCGCGCCCAGCGCCATCATGTCGCTCGCGCACACCACCGCCGTACAGTCGCGGTCGATGAGCGCCGTGGTCGCTGCCTGACCGCCCTCGAGCGTGTACAGCGAGTGCTGGACGAGACGTGTCTCGACGTCCTGAGCCGTCAGACCCAGCAGGTCCTGCATCGTGCGGACGAAGCCCTCGATCTTGCGCTGCACCGGCACGAAACGCTTCGGGCCGAGCGCGAGACCGATGTTGGTGTGGCCGAGCGAGACGAGGTGCGTGACCGCGAGGTTCATCGCCGCGCGGTCGTCGGGGGAGATGAACGGCGCCTGCACCTTGGGGGAGAAGCCGTCGACCAGCACGAACGGCACGCCCTGGGCGCGCAGTTGCTCGTAGCGCTGCATGTCGGCGGAGGTGTCCGCGTGCAGTCCGGAGACGAAGATGATGCCGGCCACGCCCCGGTCGACGAGCATCTCCGTCAGCTCGTCCTCCGTGGAGCCGCCGGGCGTCTGGGTGGCCAGGACCGGGGTGTAACCCTGCCGGGTCAGGGCCTGGCCGATGACCTGCGCCAGGGCCGGGAAGATCGGGTTCTCCAGCTCCGGGGTGATGAGGCCCACCAGGCCCTCGCTGCGCTGCCGCAGCCGGACGGGGCGCTCGTAGCCCAGTACGTCGAGGGCGGCGAGCACGGACTGGCGGGTGGTGGCGGCGACGCCCGGCTTCCCGTTGAGGACCCGGCTGACCGTCGCTTCGCTCACCCCCGCCTGGGCGGCGATGTCGGCAAGCCGTGTGGTCACAGGGCTGGACTGTACCGGCCGCCCCTCCCCTTGCCCACCGAACATCCGTCGGGCACGGGCGGTCGGACGGCCCACCGGACGGCCGGAACGGCCGCCTGCCGCTGGGGGTTGCTGCGTCATCGCGCTCCCTCGGTGTTCTGGTCGGGCCTGGTTGGCAAGAGCTTGCAGAGTCTTGCACAAGAGTCCCGGATCGTGCTGATCGACGGTAGAGAGCAGGCCCAGTGCGGGGTCAGGGCGGGTACGGGAGGGGTTCGAGGCGAGCTCGGGGCGGTGTCGGACGGGTCACGGCACGGTAACTGTCGTCGGTTCTTGCACTTTTTTTCTGCAAGGTCTTTCGTAACGCTTACACGGCTGTTACGTTCACGTCGCCCGGCGGCGGCAACGAAGCGGCCGGCACATCGGTGGAAACGGCGGACGGGGCCGTTACCGCCAGTACACGGGCTTTCACCCTCAAGGAGAACTCATGCGGCGTGGCATAGCGGCCACCGCGCTGGTGGC
This sequence comes from Streptomyces sp. GQFP, assembly GCF_021545335.1. GTDB lineage: Bacteria > Actinomycetota > Actinomycetes > Streptomycetales > Streptomycetaceae > Streptomyces. Next base: position 8,232,723 of record NZ_CP089312.1, read on the forward strand.
GTCCATCGCCCTCGCGGCGACGGCCTGCGGCGGAGACGACAGCGGCAGCGACAAGGCCGACGGCCCGGTCACCATCACCTGGTGGGACACCACGAACGCCACCAACGAGGCACCGACGTACCAGGCCCTGGTCAAGGAGTTCGAGGCCGCCAACAAGGACATCAAGGTCAAGTACGTCAACGTCCCCTTCGACCAGGCCCAGAACAAGTTCGACACCGCCGCCGCGGCCTCGGGCGCCCCGGACGTGCTGCGCTCCGAGGTCGGCTGGACCCCCGCCTTCGCCAAGAAGGGCTACTTCCTGCCGCTCGACGGCACCGAGGCCCTCGCCGACGAGGCCAAGTTCCAGCCCAGCCTGATCGAGCAGGCCAAGTACGACGGCAAGACGTACGGCGTCCCGATCGTCACCGACACCCTCGCGCTGGTCTACAACAAGGAACTCTTCGAGAAGGCCGGTATCACCGAGGCCCCGAAGACCTGGGCCGACCTGAAGACGGCCGCCGCCACCATCAAGACCAAGACCGGCGTCGACGGCTACTGGGGCTCCACCCAGGCCTACTACGCGCAGAACTTCCTCTACGGCGAGGGCACCGACACCGTCGACGCAGCCGCGAAGAAGATCACCGTCAACTCGGCCGCCGCCAAGAAGGGTTACGAGACCTGGCTCGGCCTGTTCGACGGCAAGGGCCTGCACAAGGCCGACACCACCGCGGACGCCTACGCCCACATCCAGGACGCGTTCGTCAACGGCAAGGTCGCCGCGATCGTCCAGGGCCCGTGGGAGATCACCAACTTCTACAAGGGCACCGCGTTCAAGGACAAGGCCAACCTCGGCATCGCCACCGTCCCGGCCGGCTCCACCGGCAAGGCGGGCGCCCCGACCGGCGGCCACAACCTCTCCGTGTACGCCGGTTCGGACTCCGCGCACCAGAAGGCCGCGCTGAAGTTCCTCAACTTCATGACCTCGGCGAAGTCCCAGGAGACCATCGCCCTGAAGAACTCCACGCTGCCCACCCGCGACGACGCCTACACCGCCGAGGTCAAGGCCGACCCGGGCATCGCCGGTTACCAGAGCGTCCTCTCGGCCGCGCAGCCCCGCCCGGCCCTGCCCGAGTACAGCTCCCTCTGGGGCCCGCTCGACACCGAGCTGCCCCAGATCGCGGCCGGCAAGGAGTCCCTGGACAAGGGCCTGAGCAACGCGGAGACCGCGATCGCCAAGCTGGTCCCGGACTTCAGCAAGTGACCCCGCGTGGCCGTCGGAACCGACCGGTTCCGACGGCCACCGGTGTGTGCCGCAGCCCCCTGATCTTCCAGAAGGTGTCGAACCATGACAGTCGCCATCGACCGCGCGACCGGCAAGCGCCGCGGTGAGCCCGGGCAGCGGCCCGGACGGCTCGATCGTCTCAAGCACGCCTACCAGCGGTACTGGTACGCGTACGCGATGATCGCCCCCGTGGTCGTCGTGCTCGGCGGACTCGTGCTGTACCCGCTCGTGCGCGGCTTCTATCTGACGCTCACGGACGCCAACAGCCTCAACTCGGCCCGCACGATCGGCGTCAACCACATCGACGCCACCTACAAGTTCATCGGCCTCGACAACTACGCCGACATCCTGTGGGGCGACACCGCGTACGACCGCTTCTGGTCGCACTTCATCTGGACGATCGTCTGGACCGCGCTCTGCGTGACCCTGCACTACTGCATCGGCCTGGGCCTCGCCCTCCTCCTCAACCAGAAGCTGCGCGGTCGCACCTTCTACCGGCTGATCCTGGTCCTGCCGTGGGCCGTGCCCACCTTCGTCACCGTCTTCGGCTGGCGGTTCATGCTCGCCGACGGCGGCATCATCAACTCGATGCTCGACGCGGTGCACCTGCCGACACCGCTGTGGCTGGAGGACACCTTCTGGCAGCGGTTCGCCGCGATCATGGTCAACACGTGGTGCGGTGTGCCGTTCATGATGGTCTCGCTCCTTGGCGGCCTCCAGTCCATCGACTCCAGCCTGTACGAGGCCGCGGACATGGACGGCGCGAGCGCCTGGCAGAAGTTCTGGTACGTCACTCTGCCGGGCCTGCGCTCCGTCAGCTCGACGGTCGTACTCCTCGGCATCATCTGGACGTTCAACCAGTTCGCCGTGATCTTCCTGCTGTTCGGCACCACCGCGCCCGACGCGCAGATCCTCGTGACCTGGGCCTACTACCTCGGCTTCGGCCAACAGCCGCGCGACTTCGCGCAGTCGGCGGCCTACGGCATGCTGCTGCTGGCCATCCTCGTCGTCTTCACCTCCTTCTACCGCCGCTGGCTGAACCGCAATGAGCAGCAGCTCGCGAACTGAGGCAGGAGCTTCCGTACCCATGAGTGCCATGACAGCCCAGAAGTCCGAGCCGACGAACCCGGCCGAAGCGTCTGTGACCCCGCAGCCCGGGGGACGCGGCCGGCGCGGCCTCGTCACGACCCTCGCCTCCCACGGCATCCTGACCGTCGCGAGCCTGATCGCGCTGTTCCCGATCGCCTGGCTGTTCTTCCTGTCCCTCGGCCCGGACAAGGACGACTATCTCCACCCCGGGCGCATCTGGGACAAGATGACGCTCGACAACTACTCGTTCGTCCTCCAGCACACCAACTTCTTCGACTGGATGAAGAGTTCGCTGATCGTCTCGCTGGGGACGACGGTCATCGGGGTGATGGTCGCGGCGACCACGGGGTACGCGGTGTCCCGGATGCGCTTCCCCGGCTACCGCAAGTTCATGTGGGTGCTCCTGGTGACCCAGATGTTCCCGATCGCCGTACTGATCGTCCCGATGTACCAGATCCTGTCCGACCTCCAGTTGATTGACAACTACTTCGGGCTGATCCTGGTCTACTGCTCGACGGCCGTGCCGTACTGCGCCTGGCTGCTCAAGGGATACTTCGACACGATCCCCTTCGAGATCGACGAGGCGGGACGCGTCGACGGGCTGACCCCCTTCGGCACCTTCGCGCGACTGATCCTCCCGCTCGCCAAGCCGGGCCTGGCGGTCGCCGCGTTCTACAGCTTCATCACCGCGTTCGGCGAGGTCGCCTTCGCCTCGACGTTCATGCTGTCGGACACGAAGTACACCTTCGCGGTCGGCCTCCAGAGCTTCGTGAGCGAACACGACGCCCAGCGCAACCTGATGGCCGCCACAGCGGTACTGGTCGCGATACCCGTCTCGGCCTTCTTCTACCTGGTCCAGAAAAACCTGGTGGCGGGCCTGACAGCGGGCGGCACAAAGGGCTGACACCAACTCCCGTACGGCTCAGCCGTACGGGTCGGCGGCCCACGGTGTCCATCCGACCCCGCTGACACCGGGGGCCGCCCATGTCGCTCGACGAACCAGCAGAAACCACCCCATGACCCGAACTCCGTTACGTATCAAGGACGTTATGAGCCAGCACTCCACCGCTCCGGCCCCGACCTCCACCAACGTCGCCGCCACCCCCGACTGGTGGCGCGACGCGGTCATCTACCAGGTCTACCCCCGCAGCTTCGCCGACAGCAACGCCGACGGCATGGGCGACCTGGAAGGCGTACGCTCCCGCCTGCCGTACCTGCGCGACCTGGGCGTAGACGCCGTGTGGCTCAGCCCCTTCTACGCCTCCCCGCAGGCTGACGCCGGCTACGACGTCGCCGACTACCGGGCCGTGGACCCGATGTTCGGCAACCTCCTGGACGCGGACGCCCTGATCCGCGACGCCCACGAACTGAACCTCAGGATCATCGTCGACCTGGTCCCCAACCACTCCTCCGACCAGCACGAGTGGTTCAAGCGTGCGGTAGCGGAGGGCTGCGGCTCACCGCTCCGGGACCGCTACCACTTCCGCCCCGGCAAGGGCGAGAACGGCGAACTCCCGCCCAACGACTGGGAGTCCGTCTTCGGCGGCCCGGCGTGGACGCGGATCACGGAACCGGACGGCACCCCGGGGGACTGGTACCTGCACCTCTTCGCGCCGGAGCAGCCCGACTTCAACTGGGAACACCCGGCGGTGGGCGACGAGTTCCGCTCCGTCCTCCGCTTCTGGCTGGACATGGGCGTCGACGGATTCCGTATCGACGTCGCCCACGGCCTGGTGAAGGCGGAGGGCCTCCCGGACCTCGGAACCCACGACCAGGTCAAGCTTCTGGGCAACGATGTCATGCCGTTCTTCGACCAGGACGGCGTGCACGCCATCTACCGCGAATGGCGCCTGATCCTCGACGAGTACGCGGGCGAGCGCATCTTCGTGGCCGAGGCCTGGACCCCGACCATCGAGCGTACGGCGAACTACGTCCGCCCGGACGAACTCCACCAGGCGTTCAACTTCCAGTACCTGGCGACCTATTGGGACGCGACGGAACTGAAGAACGTCATCGACCGCACCTTGGACGCGATGCGCCCGGTAGCCGCCCCCGCCACCTGGGTCCTGTCCAACCACGACGTGACCCGCCACGCCACCCGCTTCGCCAACGAGCCCGGCCTCGGCACCCAGATCCGCCTCGCCGGAGACCGTGCCCTGGGCCTGCGCAGGGCACGCGCGGCGAGTCTGCTGATGCTGGCGCTCCCGGGTTCGGCGTACGTCTACCAGGGCGAGGAGTTGGGCCTCCCGGACGTCGTGGACCTTCCCGACGAGGTCCGTCAGGACCCGGCCTACTTCCGCGGCGCGGGCCAGGACGGCTTCCGCGACGGCTGCCGGGTCCCGATCCCGTGGACGCGAGAGGGCTCGTCGTACGGCTTCGGCACGGGCGGCAGCTGGCTTCCGCAGCCGGAGGAATGGGCCGAGCTGAGCGTGGAGGCACAGACCGGGGCGCCCGGCTCCACCTTGGAGCTGTACCGCACGGCACTCGCCGCCCGCCGCGAACACCCCGGCCTCGGCGCGGGCGACTCGGTGGAGTGGCTGAAGGCGCCGCAGGGCGTACTCGCCTTCCGCCGCGGCCAGTTCGTGTGCGCGGCGAACACGAGCGGCGAAGCGGTCACGATTCCGGCGTACGGGGAGGTGCTGGTCGCCAGCGCCGAGGTGACCGTGGTGGCCGACGAGGCGAAGCTGCCGGCGGACACGACGGTGTGGTGGACGACGGCCTGAGGCCGAACTCGTAGGGCCCGCCGCCCGGTTCGGGGCGGCGGGCCCTACTGCGTTGCGACAGCCGAGGGGCCTTCCCGCTTCGCGTGGACGATCACAGCGGAAAGGGCGGTGGTGACGCCGAGGCTCCCCATCATGACCATGGCCACGCCGACCATGAAGCCGAGCACGGCGCCCAGGAAGTGGCGCCGGGAAACCGCCCAGTACACCGGCGCCAGCAGAGTCACTCGGCTCCCCCCGAGTACTTTGCGGAGTCGTGGATCGGGCCGGCCCCGGAAGGCACTGCCGAAGCGTGCTTCGCGTGTGGGCCGCCCCGCTCGGATATCAGGAAACCTGAGAAAGAATTACGCCCACCGAGTGGGCCCCGTCAAGGCCGGTGCGGCAACTTTTCCCCGCCGAGGCGCCGGGTGGGTGGCGCCCGAGGAGCGACTCCGATACGTCTCGGCAACACCCTTGTCATCCGGCGTCGCCGTGTGCATCATCGTGGTCATCATCAGGGTTCCTGATATCGGGCTCACTGTCCGGCCCTACCGGGACGCGAAGGAACCCGCCGCCCGCTTTCCCCTGCCGGTCCCGGCTTCCCCCGGCGACTCCAGCCGCCGGTTCCGGCTTCCCGAGCAGCTTCGCCACCCTCGGTTCCGCTCCCTCGACGTGCCCCGGAGGCATTCGTGAGTACACCCATGAGCACACCCGCGAACGGCAATTTGTCCCGAAGATCCATTATTCGGGGGACGGCCGGAGCCGCCGGTCTGTTCACCGTAGGCGGTCTGCTCACCGCCTGCGGCGGCATCAAGGAGTCCTCGGCGCAGACCGACTCGGTGCTCCGGATCGGTTACGTCTCGCCCAGCACAGGCTCGGCCGCGGGCTTCGGCGAGGCGAACGCGTTCCTGATGAAGAAGCTGCGGACCACCTTCAAGGACGGGCTGCGGATCGGCGGCAAGAAGTACTCCGTCGAGATCATCGACCGCGACAGCCAGTCGAGTCCGCAGACCGCCGCGCAGGTCGCGGCCGACCTGATCAACAGCGAGAAGATCGATCTGATGCTCGTCACCTCCACCCCGGAGACGGTCAACCCCGTCGCCGACGCGTGCGAGGCGGCCAAGATCCCGTGTCTGTCGACCGCCGTGCCGTGGGAGGCCTGGTACTTCGGCCGCGGCGCCACGCCCGAGAAGCCGTTCACGTACACGTACCACTTCTTCATCGGCGTCGCGGAGCTCCATGCCGCGTACACCTCCCTGTGGACAAAGGGCGGGGTGGAGACCAACCGGCGGGTCGGCGTCATGTGGCCCAACGACCCCGACGGCAAGGCGATCCGGCAGGGGCTCGGACCCCAGCTGAAGAAGAGCGGGTTCACCATCGTCGACCCGGGGGCGTACGAGGACGGGACGAACGACTACTCGGCGCAGATAGCGGCGTTCAAGAAGGCGGACGCGGAGATCTTCAACACCTTCCCGCTGCCGCCCGACTTCGCCACGTTCTGGAAGCAGGCCCGGCAGCAGGGCTACCGTCCACGCATCGCGAGCATCGCCAAGACCGGTCTCCTCCCCTCCCAGATCGAGGCGCTCGGCTCGCTCGGACACGGTCTCAGCGCCGGCTTCTGGTGGTCGCCCCAGTTCCCGTTCACCTCCACCCTCACCGACCAGACCGCCCGGCAACTGGCCGACGACTACGAGAAGTCGACGGGCAAGCAGTGGACCCAGGTCATCGGGTCCAACATGGCGCTCTTCGAGGCCGCGGTCCACGCCCTGAAGGCGACCTCCGACCCCAAGGACCGGACGGAACTGGCGGCCGCCCTCGGCAAGGCCAAGCTCACCACCGTCGCCGGGCCGCTGGACTTCACATCCGGGCCGGTGAAGAACGTGTCCACGGAGCCGCTGGTCATGGGGCAGTGGCGCAAGGCCACGGGGGGCAGCAAGTTCGCCGTCGAGCCGGTCATCGTCGACAACGGCGCCTTCCGCGAGATCCCGCTCGGAGGCGAACTTGAGCCCCTCCGCTGAGCCCGTGACCGACACCGTGGGGACAGGGGAGGCCGCCCCGGCGACCGCCCCGGCCCCGCCGGTGCTCGCCGCGAACGGCATACACCGACGCTTCGGCAGCCTGGTCGTCCTCGAAGGCATCGACATCACCCTCGCCCCCGGCGAGGCCCTGGGCATCGTCGGCCCGAACGGCGCCGGAAAGACGACCCTGCTCGACATCCTCTCCGGGGCCCAGGCCCCGTCCGAGGGCAGCGTCACCTTCCAGGGTCAGGACGTGACCCGCTGGAAGGTCGACCGCCGCTGCCGCAGCGGCATCGGGCGCTCCCATCAGGTGCCGCGCCCCTTCACCGGCATGACGGCCTACGAGAACGTGCTGGTCGCCTCGGTGCAGGGCGGTTCGCACCGGCGCCGGGACGCGCAACAGCACGCCCTCGGCGTACTCGAGCGCTGCGGCATGCTCGGCAAGGCCAACCGGCCCGCCGCCGCGCTCACCCTGCTGGAACGCAAGCGGCTCGAAATGGCGCGGGCACTGGCGACCGATCCGCAGGTGCTGCTGCTGGACGAGATCGCCGGTGGCCTCACCGACGCCGAAACCGACGAACTGATCGCCACCATCCAGCAGTTGCGCGTCGACGGCATCGCCATCGTCTGGATCGAGCACGTCATCCACGCGCTTCTGCGGGTGATCGACCGGCTGGTCTGTCTCGCGCAGGGCCGCGTCCTGGCCGAAGGCGAACCGGACGCCGTCATGTCCGACCCCCGGGTCGTCGAGGCCTACCTCGGGAGCGCGGCATGACTCTGCTGTCGGTCGAGAACCTCGAAGTACGGCACGGCCTGCTGCGCGCCGTCCGCGACGTCTCCTTCGCCGTGGACGAGGGCGAGGTCGTGGCGGTGGTCGGGGCCAACGGTGCCGGAAAGTCCACCCTCATGCGGGCCGTCGCCGGAGCACACCAGCCGGCCGAGGGCCGTATCGGCCTGGACGACGTGGATGTGACGGCCCAGCGGGCCCACGACCGTGTCGCGGCCGGGATCGCCCTGGTCCCGGAGGGGCGCCGGCTCTTCGCCGACCTCACCGTGGAGGAGAACCTGCTGGTCGCGTCCCGGGTACGGCGCCCAGGACCGTGGGACCTGCCAGCCGTCGTGGCCGCCTTCCCGCTGCTCGACGGACTGCTGAAGCGGCGCGCCGGCAACCTGTCGGGCGGCGAGCAGCAAGCCGTGGCCATCGGCAGGGCGCTGATGACCAACCCCCGGCTGCTGCTGCTCGACGAGGTCTCACTGGGCCTCGCGCCCATCGTGGTCGACACCATCTACGACTCGCTCGGCACGATCCTCTCCGGCGGTACGACGGTGCTGCTGGTGGAACAGGACCTCGGCCGCGCCCTGGGGGTGGCCCGGCGCGTGCTGTGCATGCTCGAAGGCCGCGTCGTCCTGGACGAACCCGCAGACGACGTCACCCGCGAACAGGTCGTCGAGGCGTACTTCGGGCTGAGCCGTGCCACAGCCGCAACCGTGCAGGAGGAGCCGGTATGAACTGGATCAACGCCATCGTGCAGGGCGTCATGCTCGGCGGCCTCTACGCGCTCTTCGCCTGCGGCCTGTCCCTGATGTTCGGCGTCATGCGGACCGTCAACCTGAGCCATGGCGACCTCGCGGTCCTCGGGGCGTTCCTCGTCGCGGCGCTGGCCGCCGCCGTCGGCATCAGCCCGTTCTTCGCGGTACTGCTGGTCCTGCCCGTGATGGGCCTGGTCGGAGTGGCGTTGCAGCGGGGCATCCTCAGCAAGGCGCTGCGCACCGGCGAGATGTCGTCGATGCTGGCCACCTTCGGCCTCGCCATCGTGCTGCAGAACGTACTGCTGGAGATCTTCAGCGCCGACTCCCGCTCCCTGGACGTCGGTTCGCTGTCCACGTCCGGTCTCCAGCTCGGGTCGTCGGTCAGCATCCCGTACCTCGGTGTGCTGACCGTGGCGGTGGCCGTCACGCTGCTCGGCGGGCTCCAACTGCTGCTGGCCCGTACGGGCATCGGCCGGGCGATCCGCGCCACCGCCGCCGACGCGGACACCGCCGAGCTGGTCGGGATCGACAGCCGCCGGGTGTACGCCTGGGCCGCCGCCATCGCCGTCGCCACCGCCGGTCTGGCGGGAGCGTTCTTCGCGATGCGGTCGTCGTTCAGCCCGTCCATGGGGCCGACCCAGCTGCTGTTCGCCTTCGAGGTCGTCGTGATCGGAGGGCTCGGTTCACTGTGGGGGACGCTCGTCGGGGGCATGGTCCTCGGCGTCGCCCAGACGGTCGGCGCGCAGGTGGATCCGCGCTTCTCCATCGTCGCCGGACACGCGGTGTTCCTCGCGGTCCTGGCCTTCCGCCCGCAGGGACTGCTCGGCATGAGAAGGAGCCGCACATGACCACCGCATCACCGATGGCCACCGCCACCGCCACCGCCACCATCCACCGGTGGACCCCCGTCTCCCGTACGGCGTCCGGTGCCCTGACCGCCCTGCTGTTCGCCCTGGCGTTCGCCCCCTTCGCCTTCACGCCCGAGGTGACCGCGAAGCTGACGACCCTGTTCGTCCTCGTCATCGTCGCGGCCATGTGGAACGCGCTGGCGGGCTACGCCGGTCTGGTCTCCGTCGGCCAGCAGGGCTTCATCGGCCTCGGCGCGTACGGAGTCTTCCTCTTCGTCGACCGCGGCGTCAGCCCCTTTCTCGCGGTCGTCCTGGCGGCCCTGCTCGCGGGTGCCGTCGCCGTCCCCACCTCGCTGCTCGCGTTCCGGCTCACCGGTGGTCAGTTCGCCATCGGCATGTGGGCGATCGCGGAGTTCTTCCGGCTGGTCGTGGTGAACACGCCTTCGCTGGGCGGCGGTTCCGGCCGCTCGCTCACCGATCTGTCGGCCACCGATCCGGCGGTGCGGCAGGCCCAGGTGTACTGGCTCGCCCTGGCGCTGATGAGTGTGCTGCTGCTGGCCGTGTTCGTGCTGTTGCGCAGCAGGCTGGGGGCTTCGCTGGAGGCGATCCGTGACGACCCGGTGGGCGCGGCGTCCGTCGGGGTACGGGTCACCTCGGCGAAACGGCTGGTCTTCGTCCTGGCGGCGGTGGGCGGTGCCGCGGCCGGTGGGCTCACCCTCGCGAGCACCCTGCGGGTGCAGCCGGACTCCATCTTCGGGGTCCAGTGGTCCGCGTACATGATCTTCATGGTGGTCATCGGCGGCCTCGGAACCTTCGAGGGACCGATCATCGGAGCGATCGTGTTCTTCCTGGTGCAGGACTGGTTCGGGAACGACGGAGGCACCTGGTACCTGATCGGGCTCGGCGCCCTCGCCATCGGGATGACGCTGTGGATGCCCCATGGGCTGTGGGGTACCGTGGCTCGCCGACGTGACCTGGAACTACTACCTGTCGGCTATCGGGTGCGGACACCGGTCGTCTGACCTCGACGACGGTCTCGCCCGATCTCACCGACGACCGACCAAGAGGTGCGAACGATGGCGGAGGCAGCCGATCGGGACCCGACTCCGGGTCCGCCTCCAGGCGCGGATCCCGATCCGGACCCCGAGGGTCACAAGGGCCCGCTGACGATCTATCTCGTCAAGCAGCTCGAACTGGCCATCCGCTCCTTCATGGACGAGGCCCTGCGCCCGTACGGGCTCACGACGTTCCAGTACACGGCCCTGACCGTGCTTCAGCACCGAGGCGGGCTCTCCTCCGCCCAGTTGGCCCGCCGCTCCTTCGTCAGACCCCAGACGATGCACGAGATGGTGCGCTCGCTGGAGGAGCGTGGGCTGATCGAGCGCGCCCATACCCCGGGGAACCGGCGGATCATGGAGGCCCGGCTGACGCGGGAGGGGGCGGAACTGCTGGCGGCGTGCGCACCGGCGGTGCAGAAGCTGGAGGACCGGTTGCTGCTCGACATGCCGGAGAACCGGCGGTCCGCGTTCCGCCAGGGCCTGGAGGACGGGCTCGCTTCCCTTACGGAACGGAACCACGGCTGACGACCCGGATCCAAGCCGTCGGCGGAGGATCCGCGAGGTGCAGACGGGTGCGCTCGGCTCCACCCTGGAGCTGTACCGCGCCGCCCGAGGAGGCGAAGCCGCCGGTGGTCACGACCGTGCGGTGGACCACGGTCCGAGAACCCCACAAGGCCGACTCTCGCAGGTGGCTACGGGGCAGAACCCTGGGGCCCCGCCCGGTTGGGCGGCGGGCCCTGCTGCGGTCACTCGTGGACACCGGCTTGCTCCCGGTCAGGCCAGGCCGAACTTCTCCGCGTGCACCTGTCGCGCGGGCACCCGCAGTTCCCGCAGGCCGGCCAGCGCGGCCGCGGTCATGGCGGGCGGGCCGCAGACGTACACGTCGCGGTCGGTGACGTCGGGGACCAGCCGCCGCAGGCTGTCCGGGCCGAAGGGCGGGGCGCCCTCGGCGGTCCTGCCGGTGAGCAGGTGCAGTCGGCCGCCCCGGAGCGCGATCAGCCGGCGGATCTCGTTCAGCAGTACGGCGTCGGCCTCGCTGCGGACGCGGTACAGCACGACGATGTCACCGGCCGACTGCTCCTCGAGCATCGCCCGCACAGGCGTGATCCCCACGCCGCCGGCGATCAGGAGGGCGCCGGGCCGGCTCCGGTGCAGTGAGGTGAACGCCCCGTACGGCCCCTCGACGAGGGCGCGGCTGCCGACCGGGACGTTGCGCAGGCCTGCGCTGGTGCTGCCGACCGCCTTCGCGGTGAGGCGCAGCCCCCGTCCGTCGGGCGCCGCCGACAGGGAGAAGGGGTTGGCCAGCCACCAGTGGTTGTGTCCGGGGAACCGCCAGATGCAGAACTGGCCCGCGCGGGCGGGGAGTTTGTCGAGGTGGCGGCCGGTGACGTACACGGAGACCACGTTGTCCGACTCCGGGACCACGGCCGTGACTTCGAATCGGTGGTAGGCGTTGCGCCACAGGGGCATGGCGATCCGCCCGGTCAGCAGGGCGCCGAAGGAGAACAGCCAGAGGAGCCACCAGTAGGCCTCGGCGAACGCGGAGGACGTGAAGGTCGTGGTCTCCTCCAACTGGTGGACGAACGCCAGCCCCAGGGCCACGTACAGCAGCAGATGCAGCCCGTGCCAGACCTCGTACCGCAGCCGCCGCCGCACGGACCGGGTGGAGATCACGCCGATGACGAGAATGATGCCCGCGGCGAGCATGCCCAGCAGGGAGGCCGTTACGCCGCTCAGCGCGACGAACGTCTTCCCCATGGACGCGTCGTCGAGGGTCGCGTAACCGAGCACGACGAGCGTGGCGTGGGTGAGGACGGTCCACAGCAGGGTGAAGCCGACCCAGCGGTGCCACACGGTGAGCCGGTCCATCCCGATCCGCCGGTCCAGCCACGGCAGCCGCGCCACCAGCAACAACTGGAACAGCATCAGCAGCGCCGCGTGCAGCCCGAAGAACTTCGCGACCGTGAGCACGCCGTTCTTGCCCGAACCGGCGCTCACGAACAACGCCTCGACGATCACCACATTGACGACGACAAAACCCCACATCGCCCAACGCGCCGCATCCACCGGAAGCACGGTGCCTCTTCGCACCGAATCGCTCGTCGCCGCCATGATCGCCTCTCGTCCCCCGTGGCCGCGGTACTCGCGGCCCGCCTCGATTCGGGTAAGGGTACGGCGGACGGGCCGGATCCGTTCATGCCGGAACCGCCGAATCTGACTGCCTTTGGCGGGGTCGGCGGCCCTGAGCTCCGCAACGGTTCGTTCGGTTCAGGAACAGCGCGTCCGTGGGGTCGAGGAGTGGTCTCCCATCCCGACGCCGAGACGATCGCTGCAGCTACGCTTCCACGGCGCAGGCGATGCTGAGAGCCAGACCCGGGGGAGATCGTGAACCGACCACTGCTGTTCCTGGACGTGGATGGGCCACTCAACCCCTATGCGGCCAAGCCGGAGAAGCGCCCCGACGGCTACACCACACTCAGAGTGCCCCAGGACAGCGGAACCCCGGACGAACACAGAGGACTCTCGGCCCGGCGGCGGCCCCTGCGGGTCTGGCTCAACCCAGAGCATGGTCGATCTCTGCTCCAACTCGGCTACGAACTGTGCTGGGCCACCACATGGATGGACAAAGCCAACCGATGGATCGCCCCGGTGCTCGGCCTTCCCGAGCTCCCCTTCGTCGACTTCGGTGACGCCTTGCTCCAAGAACGCCCCGACGGGGTCCACTGGAAGACGGGTCCCCTGGTGGACTACGCCAACGGCCGTTCCTTCGCCTGGGTGGACGACGAACAGAGCGATCTGGACCAGGCGTACGTGACGGCCCACCACCACGGGCCTGGGCTTCTGCACCACGTCAACCCGCGTATCGGACTGCGCGAGAACGACTTCCGCACGCTCGCCGACTTTGCCCGATCCCTTTAGCGAGGAAGCCACGGCCGCCTCCAACTCTCCTGCCGCTGCCAAGGCGCGCCCGAGTCGTACGTGCGAGGCGAGCTGATCGCGTCGGAACAAACCCGACTCCACGGCGTGCAGTGATTCGTGGGCAGCGCCCACCGCTTACTCAACGCCCCTCGTTGTGAAGAGATTTCGCGCCCGTGAAGAGGAAGTGTCCCAAGGGTTGACCGCTCCACAAGTGGACTCGTACCTTCTGGTCGGCTGAAAGTTTTCAGTCATCTTGCAGCAAGAATCGGCAAACGATCTTGCTTGGACCTTCAACGGAGAAGGACCCCCGACATGGCCAGCAGAACCCTCTCCGGCGCGCTCGCCCTCGCGGCCGGCGCGTCCATCGCGCTCGCCGTTCCGACGGGCACCGCCTACGCCTCCCCGCCCGGTACCAAGGACGTCACCGCCGTCCTGTTCGAGTGGAACTTCGCCTCGGTCGCCAAGGAGTGCACCAACACCCTCGGGCCCGCCGGGTACGGCTACGTCCAGGTCTCGCCACCCGCCGAGCACATACAGGGCTCGCAGTGGTGGACGTCGTACCAGCCGGTCAGCTACAAGATCGCCGGGCGGCTCGGTGACGCCACCGCCTTCCAGAGCATGGTGAACACGTGTCACGCGGCCGGGGTGAAGGTCGTCGTCGACACCGTCATCAACCACATGTCGGCGGGGAGTGGTACCGGCACCGGTGGGTCGTCGTACACGAAGTACAACTACCCCGGTCTGTACTCGTCCTTCGACTTCGACGACTGCACGGCCACCATCAGCGACTACACCAACCGCACCAACGTCCAGAACTGCGAACTCGTCGGGCTCGCCGACCTGGACACCGGCGAGGAGTACGTCCGTTCCGCCATCGCCGGGTACATGAACTCCCTGCTCGGCTACGGAGTCGACGGCTTCCGGATCGACGCCGCCAAGCACATCCCGGCCACCGACCTCGCCAACATCAAGTCGCGGCTCAGCAACACGTCCGTGTACTGGAAGCAGGAGGTCATCTACGGCAGTGGGGAGGCCGTCCAGCCCACCGAGTACACCGGTAACGGAGACGTCCAGGAGTTCCGGTACGCCTACGACCTCAAGCGTGTCTTCAACAACGAGAACCTCGCCTACCTCAGCAACTACGGTGAGGGCTGGGGCTACATGAGCAGCTCCGTCGCCGGCGTCTTCGTCGACAACCACGACACCGAGCGCAACGGCTCCACGCTCAGCTACAAGGACAACGCCAACTACACCCTCGCCAACGTCTTCATGCTCGCCTATCCGTATGGTGCGCCCGACATCAACTCCGGGTACGAGTTCTCCGACACGGACGCCGGTCCGCCCAACAGCGGCTCCGTGACCGCCTGTTGGCAGGACGGGTGGAAGTGTCAGCACGCCTGGCCGGAGATCCTCCGCATGGTCGCCTTCCGTAATGCCGTGCGCGGTGAGTCCGTCACCAACTGGTGGGACAACGGGGGCGATGCGATTGCGTTCGGGCGGGGTGCCAAGGGCTACGTCGCCATCAACCACGAGTCGAGCAGCCTGAGTCGTACCTACCAGACCTCGCTCGCCGCGGGCACGTACTGCGATGTGCAGAGCAACACGTCGGTGACCGTGAACTCCAGTGGGCAGTTCACGGCCACCTTGGGCGCCAACACGGCTCTGGCGATCTACGCGGGCAAGACCACCTGCTGAGCCACTGCCGCTGTCGCTGCCACTACTTCCACGTGTCAGCGGTCGTGTAGCCGCTCGAACTTCCTGTCGTGTACGAGCGGTTGGTGCCCGACTCCCAGGTCACGTTCCCGGAGCCGTCCTTCTTGATGTACTTGTACTCGAAGGACGTGCTCCTGGGGACGATGACCGACCGGGACCAGACCGGGTACGCCGCCGAGGACAGCGGGATCGCGTCCGCCGTGTTCCAGGAGCCCAACGACCCGACAGAGCCGACGACATAGACGTTCGTGCCGAGGGTGGTTGTGGCCGTGACGTTGAAGGTGACGTCCGTCGCGTTCGAACTCGCCACGTTCCAGCTGTTGTTGAGGTTCAGCGCCGAAGTCGCCGTGGCGGCCGTCCTGTTGGCGTTGGACTCCCAGGTGACGTTCCCCGAAGCGTCCTTCTTCACGTATTTGTACTCGAACGACGTGTTCGTCGGCACACTCACCCCGCC
Source organism: Streptomyces sp. GQFP (assembly GCF_021545335.1). Lineage (GTDB taxonomy): Bacteria > Actinomycetota > Actinomycetes > Streptomycetales > Streptomycetaceae > Streptomyces. The sequence goes on from NZ_CP089312.1 coordinate 8,248,312, forward strand.
CGACCACACCGGATATCCCGTCGACGACAGCTTCACCGCCTTCGACGTGTCCCAGCCGCCCAGTTCCGCGATCGAGCCGACGACGTACACGTCCTGGCCGGTCGTGGTCGCCGCGTACTCGTTGAAGGTCGCCGTGACGGTCGTACCGCCTCCACCGCCGCCCTCGCAGGTCGTGCACGGAGTGAACTCGCCGTTGTAGAAGGCGATCGCGCCCTTCGCCGGGACCGTCAGCGTCGCGTTCCCACCCGACACCGTGACCGTCGTGGCGCCGTTGTCGATGACGTTGGCGTACGTACCGTCGGCCATGCCCGTCGCGAAGGTGTAAGTCGCCGCCGCCGAACCGTTGTTGATCGCGATGTAGCCGCCCGTGCCCCGGCCGAAGCCGATGACGCTCGACGACTTGGTGGACCAGTTGGACACCGCCTCCGAGCCCACCGCGTTGTGCCACTTCACCATGCCGGTGATCGCGGTGTCCCGTTGGAGGCAGTACCAGCCGCTCGAGCAGTTGGTGTCGGTCACGAAGCCGCTGGAGTTCGGCGGGGCCTGGTCCGACGACGACCACTCGAAGCCCGAATACACCGTCGGCGTCGACCACTTGTAGGCGAGCTGGAAGACGTTGGCGAGCCGATACGTGTCGCCGTCCTTGTAGCTCATGTGCAGGCCGTTGCGCTCGGTGTCGTGGTTCGTGACGAAGGAGACCGAGTTGGCGGGGGTCAGGACACCCGACGACGACAACGACTCCAGGTCGCTCACGTTCCCCTGGAACGCCGACTTCAGCTTGCTCGCGTAGGTGAAGTCCAGGACGTCACCGGCCGCGTAGTAGTCGGAGGCCGCCGGGGTCGAACCCGGGTACACCTCCTGGAAGATGTACGGGTCGGCCCCGGACGTCGTGTTGTCGAGCTTCGCCCAGATCGCGTTCAGGTCGGCGACCGGCATGTGCTTCGCCGCGTCGATACGGAACCCGTCGACGCCCACCGCGATCTGCTTGTTGAGGTAGGCCGCGATGCCCGAGCGGACGTCGTCGTCCTCGGTCTCCAGGTCGGGCAGGCCCAGCAGTTCGCAGTTCTGGATCTCGGTCAGGTTCGACCAGTCGTCGATGATCAGGTCGGAGTCGTTGCACTCCGCCGACGTGTGGAAGTCGTCCGGGTCCCAGTCCGGGGTGTCGTACTTGTTGCTGATCGTCGTGCCGGCGTACCCCGTGCCGGTCTGCGCGGCGGTGTGGTTGATCACCGCGTCCGTGTACACCTTGACGCCCGCGCCATGGCAGGCGTCCACCATGGTCGCGAACTCGGCCGCCGTTCCGAAGCGACCGCTCAGGTTGGACGAGTACGGCTGGTACACGTCCCACCAGTAGTAGTTGGTCTGCCGCAGCGACTCGGCGGGCGGCGCGACCCACACCGCGCCGTAGCCGTTCGGCCCGAGGACGTTCGTGCACTCGGCGGCGACCGAGTCCCAGTTGTACTCCCACAGGTTGGCGATCACGTCGCCGGACGTCGTGGCGTCCGCCTGCGCGGGGGTGGCGGGCAGGGCGATCGCCCCGGCGAGGGCCAGTGCGGCGGCTGCGGCAGCGGCAGCCGTGCGTCGGACGACACCCGCACCCCGGGGCCGGGGTCCGTGTCTGGTGGTCATGTGCGGCTCCGAAAGGTTTCAACGACGGGCGGGGGGTGGTTTCAGGCTTCAACAAGTCGTGACAGTGGGGCAGTTGAGAAGGGCACGTCAAGGCTCTGGGTGAAAGTACTTGCGATCGGTTTCAAGACTCTTGCTGTAAACCTTTCGTTAGCGATACGGTCGCGCCGGGTCGGACCCAAGAGCCGTACGCCGCAAGGAGTGCCCCTGTGATACCGAGATGGACGGCGCCCTCATCGCGCCGTACCGCGTCCGCCGCACGGATCGCGGCCCTCACCGTGACCGCGCTCGCCGCGGCCCTCGTCCAGCCACTGGCCGCCGGGTCCGCCGGAGCCGCCACCCCGCCCGCGCCCCCGTCCGACGCGCAGCTGGCGAAGACCGCCGCCCGCAACGACCTCACCCGAGAGCAGTTCTACTTCGTCCTGCCGGACCGTTTCGCCAACGGGGACAAGGCCAACGACCAGGGCGGACTCACCGGTTCACGCCTCGCCACCGGCTACGACCCCACCGACAAGGGCTTCTACCAGGGCGGCGACCTCAAGGGCCTCACCGGCAAGCTCGACTACATCAAGGGCCTCGGCACCACCGCCATCTGGCTGGCCCCGATCTTCAAGAACGAGCCCGTCCAGGGCACCGGCGCGGACGCCTCCGCCGGCTACCACGGTTACTGGATCACCGACTTCACCCAGGTCGACCCGCACTTCGGCACCAACCAGGACCTCGAAACCCTTATCTCCAAGGCGCACGCCAAGGGCCTGAAGGTCTTCTTCGACGTCATCACCAACCACACCGCCGATGTCGTCGACTACGACGAGAAGTCCTACGACTACCTCTCCAAGGGCGCCTTCCCGTACCTGACCAAGGACGGTGAGCCCTTCGACGACGCCGACTACGCGGACGGCAAGGCCGACTTCCCGTCCGTCGACACCGACTCCTTCCCGCGCACCCCCGTCGTCCCCGCCGCGAAGAAGAACACCAAGGTCCCGTCCTGGCTCAACGACCCGACGATGTACCACAACCGCGGCGACTCCACCTGGGCCGGCGAGTCCGCCACGTACGGTGACTTCGTCGGCCTGGACGACCTGTGGACCGAGCGCCCCGAGGTCGTCTCCGGCATGGAGAAGATCTACGAGAAGTGGGTACGGGACTTCGACATCGACGGCTTCCGGATCGACACCGTGAAGCACGTCAACATGGAGTTCTGGACCCAGTGGGCGACGGCGCTCGACGCGTACGCCGCCAAGAAGGGCCGCGACGACTTCTTCATGTTCGGCGAGGTCTACTCCGCCGACACGTCCGTGACCTCCCCGTACGTCACCCAGGGCCGCCTCGACTCCACGCTCGACTTCCCCTTCCAGGACGCGGCCCGCTCGTACGCCTCCCAGGGCGGCAGCGCCCAGAAGCTCGCCTCGGTCTTCGGCGACGACTACAAGTACACGACCGACAAGGCCAACGCGTACGAGCAGGTCACCTTCCTCGGCAACCACGACATGGGCCGGATCGGCTACTTCCTCAAGCAGGACGACCCGACCGCCACCGACGCCGAACTCCTCGCCAAGGACAGGCTCGCCAACGAGCTGATGTTCCTCAGCCGGGGCAACCCGGTCGTCTACTACGGCGACGAGCAGGGCTTCACCGGCGCGGGCGGCGACAAGGACGCCCGCCAGACCATGTTCGCCTCGAAGGTCACCGACTACCTCGACGACGACGAACTCGGCACCGACCGCACCCACGCGAGCGACGCCTACGACTCGAGTGCACCGCTCTACAAGCAGATCAGTGCTCTCGCGGCCCTCCGCAAGGCCAACCCCGCCCTCACCGACGGCGTCCAGACCGAGCGCTACGCGGCCGACGGCGCCGGCGTCTACGCCGTCTCCCGCACCGACGCCAAGTCCGGCACCGAGTACGTCGTCGCCTTCAACAACGCGGCCGAGCCGAAGACGGCGACCTTCGCGACCGGCTCGGCCGACATGGCCTTCAAGGGCATCTACGGCACCGACGCCACGCTGACCAGCGGCACCGACCGCCAGCTCACCGTCACCGTCCCGGCCGGTTCCGCCATCGTCCTCAAGGCCACCGCCAAGCTTGCCGCCCCCGCCACCAAGCCGACCCTCACCCTCACCGCCCCGGCCACCGGCGCCACCGGCACGGTCGACATCACCGCAGACGTCGGCGGCGGCAGCGGGACTGGCACCGACCCGCTCAACCGCGTCGCCTTCGCCGCCCAGATCGGCAACGGCAAGTGGCAGACCCTCGGCTCCGCCGACCACGCGCCCTACCGGGTCACCCAGACCCTCGGCAAGGACATTGCCCCCGGAACAGCCTTGCGCTACAAGGCAGTTGTGGTCGACAGCACAGGACGTACCGCAAGCACCACGGCGACCTCCACCACGGGCACCCCGCCCGCCCCCGAGGTCCCCACGGCCTCCTCGCGCGACTACGCGATCGTCCACTACAAGCGCGCGGACGGCGACTACACCGACTGGCGCCTGTACGCCTGGGGCGACATCGCCGACGGCGAGGGCACCACATGGCCCGACGGCCACGACTTCATCGGCCGTGACAGCTACGGCGCCTTCGCCTACGTCAAGCTCAAGCCCGGTGCCTCCAGCGTCAGTTACCTCGTCATCGACAAGGACGGCAACAAGGACGTCTCCATCGACCGCTCGATCGACGTCACCAAGACCGGCGAGATCTGGGCCGAGCAGGGCAAGGAAGCCGTACTCACGGAGAAGCCCACCGCCGACTACCCCGACCAGGACACCACCAAGGCCGTCCTCCACTACCACCGCGCCGACGGCAACTACGACGGCTGGGGCCTGCACGTCTGGTCCGGCGCCGCGAACCCCACGGACTGGGCGAAGCCCCTGGAGCCGGTCCGCACCGACACGTACGGCGCCGTCTACGAGGTACCGCTCAACGCCGATGCCACCAGCCTCAGTTACATCATCCACAAGGGCGACGAGAAGGACCTCTCCACCGACCAGGCCCTCGACCTCAAGACCAACGGCCACGAGGTATGGCTCCTGAACGGCCAGGAGAAGTACCTGCTCCCGCAGCCGGCGGGCAGCTCGGCCGCCCTCGACCTGACCACCTCCAAGGCGGTCTGGATCGACCGGAACACCCTCGCCTGGAACGGCAACGACACCGCCGCCTCAACCCAGTTGCTCTACTCCCGCACCGGCTCGATCACGGCGAACGACGGCACCCTGACCAGCACCGACGAACGCTGGCTCCGCCTCACCAGGTCGGCCCTCACCGACGCCCAGAAGGCCAAGTTCCCGCACCTCGCCACGTACACCGCCTGGACGGTCGACCCACGCGACCGAGACCGGGTCCGCGAGGCCCTGCGCGGCCAGCTCGTCGCCTCCCAACGGGCCGCGAACGGAGCCGTGTTGGCGGCGACGGGCGTCCAGGTCGCCGGCGTACTGGACGATCTCTACTCCACCGCATCGAACGCCGACCTGGGCCCCACCTTCAGCAAGGGTCGCCCCACCCTCTCCGTCTGGGCACCCACCGCCCAGTCGGTGCAGCTCGACCTCGACGGCTCCACGGTCGCCATGAAGCGGAACGACACCACCGGCGTCTGGTCCGTCACCGGCAGCAAGTCCTGGAAGAACAAGCCCTATCGGTACGTCGTGAAGGTGTGGGCGCCCAGCGTCTCCGCGATCGTCACCAACGAGGTCACCGACCCGTACTCCGTCGCCCTGACCGCCGACTCCGAGCGCAGCCTCGTAGTCGACCTGGACGACAAGTCCCTTGCCCCCAGCGGCTGGACGACGTACACCAAGCCCAAGGCCGTACCGCTCACCAACGCCCAGGTCCAGGAACTCCACGTCCGGGACTTCTCGGTCGCCGACGACACCGTGCCCGCCAAGGTCAAGGGCACCTACCTCGCCTTCACCGACAAGGACAGCGACGGCTCGAAGCACCTCCGCGAGCTGGCGAAGGCCGGCACCTCGTACGTCCACCTCCTGCCCGCCTTCGACATCGCCACCATCCCCGAGAAGAAGACGGACCAGGCGACCGTCGACTGCGACCTCGCCTCCTACGCCGCCGACTCCGACCAGCAGCAGGCGTGCGTCGCGAAGATCGCCGCGAAGGACGCCTACAACTGGGGCTACGACCCGTACCACTACACCGTCCCGGAGGGCTCGTACGCGAGCGACCCGGACGGGACGCGGCGCACGGTCGAGTTCCGGCAGATGGTGAAGTCGCTCAACAGCGACGGGCTGCGGGTCGTGATGGACGTCGTCTACAACCACACCCCGGCCAGCGGCCAGGCCAAGACGAGCGTCCTCGACAAGGTCGTCCCCGGCTACTACCAGCGGCTCCTCGCCGACGGCACGGTCGCCAACTCCACCTGCTGCGCCAACACCGCGCCCGAGAACACCATGATGGGCAAGCTCGTCGTCGACTCGATCGTCACCTGGGCCAAGGAGTACAAGGTCGACGGCTTCCGCTTCGACCTGATGGGCCACCACCCCAAGGCCAACATCCTGGCCGTCCGCAAGGCCCTCGACGCGCTCACCCTCAAGAGGGACGGCGTCGACGGCAAGAAGATCATCCTGTACGGGGAGGGCTGGAACTTCGGCGAGGTCGCCGACGACGCCCGCTTCGTCCAGGCCACCCAGAAGAACATGGCCGGGACGGGCATCGCGACCTTCTCCGACCGGGCCCGGGACGCCGTACGCGGCGGCGGCCCCTTCGACGAGGACCCCGGCGTCCAGGGCTTCGCGTCCGGCCTCTACACCGACCCCAACTCCTCGACCAGCAACGGCACTTCGGCGGAGCAGAAGGCCCGCCTCCTGCACTACCAGGACCTCATCAAGGTGGGCCTCTCCGGCAACCTCGCCGCCTACCGCTTCACCGGCACCGACGGCGAGGACGTCACCGGCGCCCAGGTCGACTACAACGGCCGGCCCGCCGGATACGCGGACGCACCCGGCGACGCCCTCGCCTACGCCGACGCCCACGACAACGAGTCGCTGTTCGACGCCCTCGCCTTCAAGCTGCCCGCCACGACGAGCGCGGCCGACCGGGCCCGTATGCAGGTCCTCGCCATGGCGACGGCCACCCTCTCGCAGGGCCCGGCCCTCTCCCAGGCGGGCACCGACCTGCTGCGCTCCAAGTCCCTCGACCGTAACTCCTACGACAGCGGCGACTGGTTCAACGCCGTCCACTGGAACTGCGCCGACGGCAACGGATTCGGACGGGGGCTCCCGGCAGCGGCCGACAACGCCTCCAAGTGGCCTTACGCCAAGCCCCTGTTGGCGACCAGTACCGTCGGGGTCGGCTGCGCTCAGATCGAGGGTGCCTCGGCCGCGTACCAGGACCTGCTGAGAATTCGTACGACAGAAAGCGTCTTCTCCCTCGACACGGCGGGCCAGGTGCAGGCAAAGCTTTCCTTCCCGCTGTCCGGCAAGGACGAGACACCCGGCGTCATCACCATGGAACTCGGCGATCTTGTCGTCGTGTTCAACGCGACGCCCGAGCGCGGTGAGCAGCGGGTCGGCTCGCTCGCCGGGACCTCGTACGCGCTGCACCCCGTACTGCGGGCGGGAGTTGACCCCGTCGTCAAGTCGGCCACGTACGAGCGGGAATCGGGCACGTTCGCCGTTCCGGCAAGGACCGTCGCGGTATTTTCCCGCACCTCCTGACAACGGCATTATCTTGGTGGGGCAGACCACGAACCCCGGTCTGCCCCACCGGTGTGTCCAAGGGCGGCCAGATGGACGGCAACGGCAAGTGGTCAGACACGGCGGACACCACCGTGCTCGTCGTGGACGACACGGCGGCCGGCCGCTACGCCATGGGTGCGCTGCTGCGCCGCGCCGGTCACCAGGTGGTGGCCGTCGCCAGCGGCAACGAGGCGCTCGCTGAACTCGACGTACGCCTGCGCAAGGGCATGCTGCCCGACGTGGCCCTCATCGACGTGCACCTGCCCGACATGAGCGGGGTCGAGCTGTGCCGCCGCCTCAAGGCCAGGCCGCACATGGCCGGCCTGCCCGTCGTACACTTCTCGGCCGGCACCGTCACCCCGGGGGACCGCTGTGACGGGCTGGACGCGGGTGGGGAGGCGTATCTGTCGGTGCCCGCCGAGCCCGAGGAGATCGACGCGGTGCTGCGGGCCGCGGTGCGCGCGGCCCGGCTGCGGGCCGACGACCAGGCGCTGGCCCGGCGGCTGACCCGGCTGTCGGAGACGATCTTCACCATCCAGGCGGCGCGCTCCCTCCAGGAACTCGCCGACGCCGCCGCCGACGGCTGCGCGCGCCTCACCGGCCAGCCCGCCGCCGTGTTCTTCCTCGGCCCGGACGACGAGCTGTACCGCGCGACCTCCCGCGACCGCACCTCGCTCGCTATGCCGGACGAGGGCGCCCACCGGGTCGTGGCGGGTCTGCTCCGGCGCCTCTCCCGTGGGCAGAGCGGGGTGCAGATCACCACGGTGCCCGCGCCGCTGTGGCCCGCAGGGTTCTTCCGGCCGGGCGTCGAGCACGACGCGCGCCTGGTGCTGATCCCCACCCACGACGGCAGAGCGGCGGTGTGCCTGGCCACCCCCACCCGCAGTGTGCGCCGGGTCAGCCCCGAGAACGAGTCCCTGATCGCCCGGCTCGCCCAGGCCACCGTGCTCGCCGCCGAACCGCTCCTCATGTACCAGGTCGAGCGGCATGTCGCCCTCACCCTCCAGCACAGCTTCCTGCCCCGCCCCGACCGGCTGCCCGAGCTGCCCGGCATCGACGTCGTCGTCCGGTACGTGCCCGCGTCGCAGGACGCCGAGATCGGCGGCGACTTCTACGCCGCCCTGCGCACCGACGACGGTGTGCTCACGGCGGTCGGCGACGTCGTCGGGCACTCGCTGGACGCGGCCACCGTCATGGTCGAGATCCGGCACGCGCTGCGCGCCTACAGCGTCGAGGAGAGCGACCCGGCCGTGCTCGCCGAGCGCCTCGACCGGATGCTCCAGCGCTACCACCCCGAGGTCACGGCCACCGTCTGCCTGGTCCACGTCGAGCCCGGCACCGGGCGCACCCTCATCGCCAACGCGGGCCACATCCCGCCACTGCTCATCCGCGACACCGGCAGCGCCGACTACGCCAAGGCCGAGGGCCCGCTGCTCGGCGTGGGCCTGCCCCATCCGCCGCCCACCGAACTCTTCCTCGAACCCACCGACCGGCTCCTCATGGTCACCGACGGCCTGATCGAGACCCGGGGCACCGACCTCGCGGACTCCCTGGAACACCTCCGCGCCGCCGCCACCGGCGCGCTGCCGGGCCTGGACGCCCTCTGCGACACCCTGCTGGTCTGCTTCGGCCACGAACGGGAGGACGACATCGCGATGCTGGCGCTGCGGCTCGCCGAGTAACGCTCTGAGGGACCTGTGGTTCGTCGGCCGCGGGGCGGTGGGGGCTGGTCGCGCAGTTCCCCGCGCCCCTACCCCCCCCGGGTGCTGCTCAAGTTCGGCCGGTGGGGCCCGCCGGTTAGGGTGAGCTGCCATCTCGCCGTAGCAGTCGCAGAAGCAGAACAGGGGTTTGACCCATGCCGCAGATCACCGTCGACTACTCGGGTCCGCTGACCGAGGCCTTCGACCGGCGTGCGTTCGCGCTCGCGCTGCACGAGGAGGTCGTCGCGACGGCGAAGGCGACGCCGGAGGCATGCAAGACGCAGTTCCGCCGCACCGAGGACGCGACGGTCGGCGCGGACACCGACGGCCACGCCATCGTGCACGTCTGGATCGGCATGCTGACCGGACGCACGACCGAGACGAAGAACCAACTGACGGAAGCCGTACTGGAGTTGGTGCGCACCCACGTGAAGCCCGTCGAGGGCCTCACCCTGCACGCCTCGGTCGAGGTCCGCGAACTCGACGACTCCTACCGGAAGTTCGACGCCTGACCCGCCCCTCGGCTACGACGCGAGCGAGATGAGCCGTCCGACCAGATCGGTGAACGGGCCGTCGGTGGGCTCCTGTTTGAGCATCCGGCGCAGCAGCGCGGCCATCTCCTCGTCATAGGCCGCGCTTACGGCGGCCAGCGCGGCGAAGTCGTGCACGAGCTGCGCTTCCAGCTCGGCACGCGGCACGCGCCGCCCGTCCAGCCAGATCAGCGCGGTCGACTCGACGAGCGATATCCACGTCCGGATGACCAACTCCAGCCGGGCGGGCGCGTGTTCGGCGTCCAGCTCCAGATGCGACAGGATCTGGAGGTACGCGGCCTGCCGTACGGCGTCGATGAGCGCGTTCGTCGCCGAGGCGTTGCCGGCCGCAGAGCGCACCCCGTCCCGCGCTCCGTCCGCCGACACCGCGGGACCGCCGCGCATCAACGCCGCGAAACCGGGCCCGTGTTCGTCGACGAAGTCGAAGAACCGGCGCATCACGCGCAGCAGCCGCGCTCCGAGCGGACCCTCCTGCGGCTCCACGAACCGGCCCGCCAGATCGTCCGACGCACGCTTCAACGCGGCCTCGTACAGGCTGAGTTTGCCGGGGAAGTAGTGGTAGACCAGTGGGCGCGAGATGCCCGCGGCCGACGCGATCTCATCGATGGAGACCTCGTCGGGCGAGCGGCGGCTGAACAGTTCGAGGGCGACGCCGATCAACTGCTGCCGGCGTTCCTCGACTCCCATTCTGCGGCGAACCCCGGTTGTCATGCGAACACCTTACCGATCGACTACGGCCCTCAACGGACCGGTCCGACCCAGGGTGTTCACAAATCCAGCACAAGTGGACCACGTCGTGCACGCGACACGCAGATCAGCATCGAGTCCGCCCGCTCGGCATCGGTCAGCAGCTCGTCGCGATGGTCGACTTCCCCTGCCAGTACGCGTTGTCGGCACGTCCCGCAGAACCCCTGCTCGCACGAGTAGGCGGTGTCCGGCAACTCCTTCCGTACGGCGGCCAGCACGGTCGAGTCGGCGGCCACCGTCAACGTCCGCCCGCTGCACCGGAGTTCGACCTCGAAGGCCTGGTTGCCCGCAGCCGGCGTACGCGGAGCGAACCGCTCCAGCCGCAGCACGGCACCCTCGGGAATCCGCGCCTCGACCGCCGCCGTCAACCCCTCAGGTCCGCAGCAGTGAACGGCGGTGCCCTCGGGCAGCTCCGCCGCCACACCCGCGAACAGCGCGTCGAGATCGGGCAGCCCGTCCTCGTCCTCGGCGACGACGGTGACCCGCCCGGAGCCGCCACCCGAGCCCAGCTTCTCGATCTCGGCGAGGTAGGGCATCGAGGCCCGGCTCCGTCCCCCGTACAACAGCCGCCATTCCAGCCCGGGTTGGGCGTCGATGGCCCGGATCATCGGCAGGATCGCGGTGATGCCGATCCCCCCGGCCACGAAGACGTACGCCGGAGCCGGAGCGAGCGGGAAGCGGTTGCGCGGGCCGCGCACCTCGACGGTCATGCCTGCCCGCAGCCCCTCGTGCACCTCGCGCGAGCCCCCGCGCCCGTCCGGCACCAGCCGCGTGGCGACGGTGTACGCGGAGGTGTCCGCCGGGTCCCCGCACAACGAGTACTGCCGTACGAGCCCCGACGGCAGCACCAGATCGAGATGTGCGCCAGGCTCCCACCTCGGCAACTCCCGCCCTTCCAGCCGCAGTTGTACGACTCCCTCGGCAACCACCTCATGGGCGGCGACCGTCAGTCGCAGGGACCGGGAACGCGGTCGGCCGGAGACCGGCTCCGCCAGCGCGGGCAGCGGCCACAGCGGCGAACCCTCGATCCGGTGCCGTATGGCCCGCCGGGCGAGCAGAGCGGCCCCGGCGGTGAGCGCGAGAGCCAGTGGCCGGGACATCAGGCGGCGCCCTTGTCGGCGGCGACGGCGGCGGGGGAGGAGGCCAGATAAGCGACGGCCTGCTCGGTGGACCCCTCCTGGGAGGGGTGATAGTCACGGCGGAGATAACGCGGCACCGATCTCGCCATGGCCCAGGTCGACGGCAGCAGACCGCGCTTCCCGCGCACGTAGAAGCCCCGGAAGGTCGGCTTGCGGAGTCCTGGGGCCGGGTCGTTCGCCATGAAGAACCGCACCCCGCGCTGCCACAGGAAGAACATCGCCAGCACCCCGGTCACCCAGGTCCGGGCCCGCCGCCGATAACCCCCGTCGACATGCGTGAACAGATCGAAGGCGACCGACCGGTGCTCGACCTCCTCGGCGCCGTGCCAGCGCAGCAGATCCAGCATGGTCGGATCGGCGCCGCGCCGGTCCAGCTCCGACGCGTTGAGTATCCAGTCGCCGAGGAACGCGGTCTTGTGCTCGATGGCCGCGATGACGGCGACCCGCTCCATCAGCCACCACTCGCGGCCCCGGCGACCGGGCAACGGGCTCCGGTCCCCGAGCAGCTTCTCGAAGAGCCAGTCCACCTGCGCGGTGTAAGGCGTCGGATCGAGCCCCAACTCCCGCAGATGCGGGAGGACTTCGTCGTGGGCCTGGGAGTGCATGGCCTCCTGCCCGATGAACCCGACGACATCCGCCCGCAGCCGCTCGTCCCGTATGTAGGGCAGCACCTGCTTGTACACATGCACGAACCACCGCTCACCGGCGGGCAGCAGCAGATGCAGCACATTGATGGTGTGCGAGGTGAACGGATCCCCGGGCACCCAGTGCAACGGGGTCCCCTCCCAGGAGAAGGACACCTTGCGCGCCTTGATATTGGACATGGCGTCAATGTACTGACGGGTAGGGGGCGGGGAAACCCCCGTGCACGGACTTGCTGACAAGAGTGTCAGCTAGAGGGTGCTGCCCAATTCGCGGTGCACCGACGCGCCCCTTCAGGGGCGCGGGGAACTGCGCGACAAGCCCCCACCGGCCCGCACCCGCTAACGCAACCCCCCAATCCCCCGCCCATCCTTCAAAGTCCCCTTCAACCCAGCCTGAGCCCCCTGCTCAGTCCTGGCCGCCAGCAAGGCACCCCGCACAGTAGAGGCAACCCCACCCGTAGCCGTAATGGACGCCGTGTTCTCCGCGCCGGCGGCCAGCATGAACCACTCACCAGCCCCCGACTTCCACAACACCCCAGCCAGCACATTCGGATCCCGCGGCCCACAAGCGGAGCTGCTCTCCGACTTCGCAGCCACCGCCCCGTACTGCCCACCAGGCGTATGGAACTGCGCCAACACCCGAGCCCCACCACCCCGCCAGGTCTCAGCCCGGGTGCACACCCAGTCCGCAGCCCCGCTCCGATCGGGCAGCGGCTGCTCCGCGTACTGCCAGGCATTCACCGTGCGCACCCCCTGCGAGTGCGTCGCGGCGAGCGAGCAGGCGAAGGGCGACCACGTCGCCAGCGCAGCCGGCGCCGACGCCTCGCGCGGCGCACCCGGGCGCCCCACGGTCAGATGCGCCGGAACGAGTTCCGCGAGGTCGCTCAGCAGACGCGCACCCCCGGTGTCCGTCACCTGGAGCGTGTTCCAGGACTGACACGCGCCCTTCTGCGCGATCGGGCTGGCCAGCGGCCCGGTCACCCCGTCGGTCAGCCCCAGGTCGATCGGCGTCGCCGCCGGCTTGCGCAGGTCCCGCATCTCCGCCTTGAGCACCCAAGGAGCCGTCAGATAGCGGACGTTGCCGTCGGCCCGGTCCAGGACCACCGCGTCGGCCTCGGCGCCGCTCGCGCCGTCGACCCGGGCGAAGTCGAGGGCGGCGCCGGCCGTGCCGTCCTTCGGTTCGGCGTACCGGGCGATGCGCAGACCGTCGTACAGGATCACCACGCGAGCCGCGTCGACCGTGCCCGCGTACAGGAGTTGGGGCGGTCCCGCCGGGCCGCCGGACGGGGTGCCCGGGGTCGCCGAGACCTGGACCGTCTCGCCGGGACGGGCCCACACGGCGAGGGCGCGGCGCAGCAGGGCGCTGTCGCCGACGAGGTCACCGCGCGCGGGCCAGACGGAGAAGTCGGTGCGCGCGGAGGACTTCCACGCGGCGGCCGGTACGAGCGTCAACTGGGCGGGATCCAGGGCGGCTTCGGCGGCCGGGTTCTGCGCGTACGCGGGAGCGGCGGCGCCGTCCGGGGCCCAGCCGCCGCCGGGCAGGCCGAGCAGTGTGCCGCACACCGCGACGGCCGCCGCGGCGACGAGCGCCGCCTTGAGGTGCTGCCTGCGCCGCATCAGGTCGGTCGGGCGGGCGTGGAGCGAACAGGGGTCGAACTCGGCGGAGTCGAGCAGCGCGTACTGTGCCGGGACCTCGTCCGCCTCACGGAGTGCCTCGGTCGGCCGGTCCACCCCGGCGGCCTCCAAGGCGGTGCGTACGTCGCCGTCCGGGAGCTTCTCCAGGCCGCGCAGGACGTACGCGGCCCGGGCGGGCCCGGACAGGGCCGACAGCCGCTGGTCCAGGGCGAGTTCGTCAGCGCCGCCCGAACGGGGGAAGAGGCGCAGGCCCCACACCTGGGGCAGCAGCGGCGGCAGTTGCGACCGCTTCGGCAGCGTACGGCCCCGCCACGGCTGCCCCGCCGCGAGCGCCGTACGCAGCACCTGGAGCCGGACCAGCGCGTAACCGGCGTCGCCCGCACGGCCCTTGGACTGGGCCGGGATCGCGGTCGAGGAGGTGCGGCCCCTGGGCAGCGCGCGCTGGACGAGGGCGTGCGCCGTCAGGACGCGCCGGTTGCGGCCGAGGCTCGGCGGCAGCACCAGATAGGCCAGCCGGACGAGCCGCGGGTAGTGCTCGACGAGCGCGGCCTCGGCCTGCTCCACGTCGACGACGGGGCGGCCCTTGGCGTTGGTGCCGGTGGTGGGGTGGGGGTTCGAGGCGACATCCTGTGACTGCACGTTCAGCAGAACGAGCGAATCGGTGGATGGTCACCTGGCGCGCCGAAAGGGGGCCCGGGTGTGCGGTGGAGGTGAACCGATTGAGCGTTGGGCGCGTGGGAGCCGTATCGAAGAAGAGGCCCCTTGCCTGGGCCCTCTGCGGCATGGGCCGAACGGCTCGGCGTCGGAACGACCGGAGGAACGACAGATGAGGTTGACGCGACCGAAAAGTGCGGCGGTCGGAGCCGTGGCGGTGCTGGGGCTGGCGCTCACGGCCTGCGGGGGCGGTGACGAGCACGCGTCCGGGCACGATGCCACCGACGCGGTGCCGGTGGCCGCGACCGGCAGCCTCGAACACCTCGCGAGCGAGGCGGGCTGCAAGCCGAACATGCAGACGGACGCGGACACGATCCGCCAGGCCATCTGCAAGAACTCCGACGGCAAGTTCGTCCTCGCGACGTTCGCCACCGACCGCGGTCAGGCGGAATGGCTCAGCGGGGCGAAGGACTACGGCGGCTACTACCTCGTCGGCCGCAAGTGGGTCGCCGTCGGTCCGGAGAAGACGGTCGCGGCGCTGCAGGACTCGCTCGGCGGGGCCCTGGAGGAGGGATCCGCGCACATGAATCCCGGTGGCAGCCACAACAGCAGCGGTCACAGCAGCTGACCGGAAGGCATCGGGCCCGGCTCAGGAAGTCCGGGCGGGCCCGGGAAGGCAAGCGAAAAGCCGGCGGTGGGAAATCCCACCGCCGGCTTCTTGCTGCCTAGCTCAGTCGGTCACTGGCAGTTCTGACCGCTGTTGATGCACTGGACCATCTGGTTCATCGTGTTCTGGTCGAAGAAGTTGATGAAGTCGTTGTGGTCGGTGATCGGCTTGTGCAGCTGGTCCGGGAAGGAGTCCACCGCGAACGGCTTGACCACCTGCCCGTTGTTGATCTGCGGCGCCGCTACGTCGTAGACCAGACGGACCTGGAGCTGCGGGATGGCCTGGAAGCCGTTGGAGCAGCTGCCGTCCTGCTCGACGAAGTCGACGTGCGTCCGGTGGTTGGCGCTGTCGATGTTCTGCCCGTCCCAGCAGCTCTGGAAGAAGGACGTCCGCACCACGGAGCTGCCCTCGGGGCAGATCGGGTACTTGTCCGTCAGCTGACGGTCCTCGAAGCCGGTGCAGGACCAGTTCGTGTTGGCGTTGGCGAGACCGTTCACGAAGGACTTGGCGTCACCGGTGATGATGCGCAGGGCCGTCGGCATGGCGACGACATCGCTCTGCTTGTTGCCGACGAACTTCAGCTCGGCCTGGCTGGCCTGGATGATCGTGCCGACGTTGCCGTCCTGGCCACCACCGGGAGCGTTGGCGTCGATGTCGTTCTGACCGTCCTGCACACGTAGTACCGGCCAGAAGTACGACGACTTGTCACCCTGGTTCTGGCAGGTCGTGTTGCCGTTGGCCAGGTCCTCGTCGCTCGCGAAAGCGTTGTTGGCCTGGTTGCCGACGTAGTCGTGCTGGTGCTGGGCGCCGTTGCTGACACCCGGGGCGACGATCACGTTGTCCGAGTTGCGGTTCTCGTTCTCGTTGGTGCCACAGGCAGTGCTGAACGTGCCCGTCGAACCCGAGTCACCGTTCGCCGCGAGACCGTTGCCGTTCACACCCTGCGGGCCGCCGTTCGGCTGAACCTGAGTGATGTCCTGGAAGTCGGCGGCTACCGGGCCGTTGCCGGCCTGACCGGCATCGCCGCCCTGGTCCTGACCGGCGTCGCCGCCCTGGTCCTGACCGGCGTCGCCGCCCTGGTCCTGACCACCGTTGTTCTGGTCCTGACCACCGTTGTTCTGGTTGCCGCCGTTGTTGTTCTGGTTACCACCGTTGTTCTGGTTGCCGTTCCCGTTGCCGTCGACGACCTCCGGCTGCTCGGCCGGCACACCCGTGCACCCGGCGAGCTGGTCGGCCTGGCCGACCTGACCGCCCGCGTTCCGGATGTTTGTGTTGATCCGGTTGATCGTGGCAGCGCGCTTGGACTTCAGCGGGCTGAGAATGGCGTTGTTGACGTAGCTGGCGTCCCCCGCCTGAGCCTGACGCGTGTCAGCGAGACGCTTGTACGCGTCCGTGACCTGCTGGTCGAGCTTCGACAGCTCCAGGGCAACGGCCTTGCGGGCCTTGCGCGGCACCTTGGTGAGCTTCTGGCCGACATCCGGGCAGTCGATCGTCGCGACCTGCGCGGCGGCGGCCTTCGTCTGGCTCTGGGCGCCGGTCTCCTCGTTTGCCGAGGCGTAGAAATTCGCCCAGACCAGTCCACCACCACCGATCGCGAGGGCCGCGGATGCGGCCACGGCGCGAACGGCCAATGGTGAGCGTCGTTTACGTGTGTTGCGTCCCATGGAACTCCTCTGACTTCCTTGCGGGGCTATCGAGGCGCCCGACAGGAGTGAAGCGGCGCCATCAGATACGCGGGGCGTCCCAGGAGTGTTCAGCCGCCTCAGAAATTGGTGAGAGTTTCGCGGGACAATTCGACCCCAACTTCACCTGCAATACCGGGAGTTGCGGATCTCTTACAACAAGTGCCCGACCAGGGGGCGGATATCGTCGAACGGGGACGGACATCGTCGACTTTCGTGCGCTTTCAACGCCCCTGGTCCAGATAGGCGAGTACCGCCAGGACATGGCGATTGTCGCTGTCCGGCACTTGAAGTCCGATCAAGTCCGAGTTCGGCGAAAATGATTGGACGTGTGCTCGCCGATCGCCCGCTCCATGACGACAGGATGCCCCGCGATCACCGCGTTCGAACGTCCCCGAGCCATGAGTTACGGGCCTGCGGGGTCACTGACGCGAACACCCGTACCGGGGGGTGGTGCGAGGCACACCCCTGGGTACGGGTGACAGGGTCAACGCGCGGTCGGGGGCGTGTACTTGTACCCGACGCGCCGAACCGTCTGGATCGCCTGCCGGTGCTCCGTACCGAGCTTCCGGCGCAGCCGCGCGATGTGGACGTCGACGGTACGGCCGTCACCCACATGCCCGTAGCCCCACACCGTGGTCACCAACTGGTCGCGGGTGTGCACCCGGTTCGGGTGCGCGACGAGATGGGCGAGCAGCTCGAACTCCAGATACGTGAGATCCAGCGGCTGCCCGTCGACCTCGGCGGTGCGCTCCACGTTGTCCACGCGTACGAGGGGCCGCCCGCCGTCGGTACCCGGCTGCTCCGGGGAGAGGGCCGGCTCGGGGTCCGGGAGCGCGAACGGCAGTACGGGAGGCTGCTGGTCGGCCGGTACGAGGACCAGGTAGCCGATCATCGGCGGCTGGCCCGGCAGTGTGGGCAGCGTGTGCGGGGGAGCCGGCAGCCAGGTGGCGCCCGGCGGCAGGAAGTCCGTGACGTCGACCACCTCGTCCCGGTCGACGGCACGCAGTCGGTGCCGTGCGGAGCCGTTGGGGGACGCGGGGGCCGGGGAGAGGGGAGAGACGGGGGAGAGGGAACGAGTGGTGGTCGCCATGAGAGGTCAGCTCTTTCGCGCGAGGAGGTCGTCTGGACTGACGTACGTCGACTGCGCGCTGGCCGAAGGCCGGGAGGTGCGGCGTTAGAGGGCCGGCGCGTTCATCGCGCGACAACACACCCGGTCGAAGTCATGGTGCTGACGGGAAGGCCAGAAGGGCTCGAGGTCGTGACGACCTGTCGCGAGGTACTTCTGGAAGCCGGTCATGGTCCCTATTGAAGCAGAGAGGAGGGGAAGCAGAGAAGGGGTGTCCACCGTGTGGTGGACACCCCTTCTCACTGTCTGGTCAAACCGGGGATCAGACCTGACCGGCCTTCTCCAGGGCCTCGCAGCAGGTGTCGACGATCAGCCGCGTCACGACGTACGGGTCGACGTTGGCGTTCGGGCGGCGGTCCTCGATGTAGCCCTTGCCGTCCTTCTCGACCTGCCACGGGATACGGACCGAGGCACCACGGTTGGAGACACCGTACGAGTACTCGTTCCACGGGGCGGTCTCGTGCAGGCCCGTCAGGCGGTCGTCGATGCCGGCGCCGTAGTTCTTGACGTGGTCGAGCGGCTTCGAGCCCTCACCGAGGGACTCGCACGCGGTGATGATCGCGTCGTAGCCCTCGCGCATCGCCTTGGTGGAGAAGTTGGTGTGCGCACCGGCGCCGTTCCAGTCGCCCTTCACCGGCTTCGGGTCCAGCGTCGCGGAGACGCCGAAGTCCTCGGCGGTGCGGTAGAGCAGCCAGCGGGCGATCCACAGGTGGTCGGAGACCTCCAGCGGGGAGACCGGGCCGACCTGGAACTCCCACTGACCGGGCATGACCTCGGCGTTGATGCCGGAGATGGCGAGACCGGCCTTGAGGCAGTTCTCCAGGTGGGCCTCGACGATCTCGCGACCGAAGATCTCGTCGGCGCCGACACCGCAGTAGTAGCCACCCTGGGGGGCCGGGAAGCCGCCCTCGGGGAAGCCCAGCGGACGGGAGCCGTCGAAGAAGGTGTACTCCTGCTCGATGCCGAAGATCGGCTCCTGAGCGGCGTACTTCGTGGCCACCTCGGCGAGCGCGGCACGCGTGTTGGACGAGTGCGGCGTCATGTCGATGTCGAGGACCTCGCACATGACGAGGATGTCGTCACCGCCACGGATCGGGTCCGGGAAGGAGGCGACAGGCTTGAGCACGCGGTCCGAGGAGTGCCCCTCGGCCTGGTTCGTGGAAGACCCGTCGAAGCCCCAGATCGGCAGCTCGGCGCCCTTGGCGTCGTCGGCCAGGATCTTGGTCTTGGAGCGGAGCTTGGCCGTCGGCTCGGTGCCGTCGATCCAAATGTACTCAGCCTTGAAGGTCACGGGACCATCCTTCGGGTGGGTCTAGGCGCACTTGCGGGTGCTGCGGCGCTGCGGCACTGGGGCGCCGCTTCCTGTTACCCGCGAGCCTGTCAACAGGCGATTTCCCGATCATTGCTCGAATGTGAACCCCGTGTTACCTGGTGTTCTTGTGGCGCGTTTCACGTGCGGAGGACGACAGGGAGGGGCGGGGGAGGGGCGGAGGAGAACCGAGGGCCCCTGAGGGGAAGCGGCGCCGGACACTCGTATGCGAAGGGGTTGAGAAGGACCCCGACGGACGACGCACCCGCACACGGAAGGGCCCTGCCACCCCTGGCCGAGAGTGACAGGACCCATTTCCGAGCAGATGCCGACGCTGGAACCTCACCCCACCTTCTCGATCAGCGTCCGGCGGATCAGGAACTTGCCGGGCTCGCGGACCTGCTCGAAGGCCGCGTTGTTGAGGAGGGCGCAGCTGCCGGAGACCGAGGTGACCTGCACCGTCGTGGACTTGTTGTTGTCCAGGTTGGTGACGCGCAACGTGGTCCCGGCGGGGAACTGGTTGCTGGACGCGGCGGGCGCACCGCCCTCCCCGGAGAGGGTGACGGTGGACCCGGTGCAGACCTGCTGCCCGCTGGCGGGTGCGGCGGGGGCGGCCGGCGCCGCGGGCGAGGCGGTCTGAGCCGGAGACGGGTCCTGGGTGACAGGCTGCGCGGCGGGCGGCGTGACCTGGGAGTCCTGAGCCGACTCCCCAACCACACACCCGGACGCTTCCTGCTGAACCTTGATCTGCGCGATGACCGCTTCACGGTTGGCGATCCGGGCGGCCGACTGGGCGTCAGGACTGGCCTTCTGCCCCGCGATGAAGCTCTGGTTGTTGCCGAGGGCGGTGGCGAGCCCCTGGCAGACGGTCGAATCGGCGGCGGTCTGCGCCGCGTTGGAGGTGGCCGCCATGGCGAAGGCACCACCGCCAGCCACCGCCACGGCACTGACCAGCAGCGCGAGCTTCTTCTTCGTACCGACGGTTCTCCTACGCGACATGCGCGCCTCCTGAAGAGATAGGGGAGCGGACGCCGCTATGTACGAGATACCGAACGGTGTTACTCAGCGGTTACGGAAGCCACCGAAGTAACGTACGTCACACGGTTACACGGTCGGCCGCCGGGACAAGGCATCCCGCACGGCCTCGTCAGTTCGCGCGACAACGGCACTGCCGTCGTCGGCGGTGATGATGGGCCGCTGGATGAGCCGGGGATGCGAGACGAGCGCGGCTACCCACCGCCCCCGGTCCCCCTCTGTCCGCCCCCACTCCCGCACCCCCAACTCCTTGGCGACGGCTTCCTGGGTCCGGGTGATGTCCCAGGGTTCGAGCCCGAGCCGTTCGAGTACGTCGAGAATCTCGCCCTCGCTGGGCAGCTCCTCCAGATACCGCCGGACGGTGTATTCGGCACCCTCGGCGTCGAGCAGCGACAGCGCTCCGCGGCACTTGGAACAGGCCGGGTTGATCCAGATTTCCATGGGGCCCACGGTACGCGAGAGGCCTTGTGGCCAGGGCCTTTTGTCAGTGCCAGGCAGTAGAATGGGATGAGTGTTCGAGGGTGTCGCCGGGGGTTCCGGTGCCACCCTGACCGCGACAGGAGGATGCCTGTGCCCGCTGCCGCTCTCAAGCCGTCGCCCACCCAGTCCACCGCCAGGAGGGGGGTCCCGCTCGAACTGCCGTACGCCCCCGTGGAGAAGCGCCCGCTGCCGCCGGGCCGCCCCCGCGAGTGGTACGTCACCCACAACCGCCGCCTCAAGGCGATGCGGTTGGCGATCGCCCTGCTCGACTCGGGCGTCTACATGCCGAACCAGGCCCGCAACGAAACAATCCGCAGCGCCGCGAACCTGGTCGGCATCCACCCCCCGTCGGACACGACATGCCACATGGTCCGAGCACTGATGCGTTACTCCCGCTGAACGAGAGGCCGGACGGGCTGGATCTTTCAGCCCGCCCGGCACCTCCAGCCCGTCCGGCGTTTGAGGACGAGGCCGTTCAGGCCGAAAGGGGGGTCTGGGGGCGCAGCCCCCAGGAACGGGATGGGACGGGTAGGGGCGGCGGGGGCGAAAGAAACCAGCCCACCCACCCCTCACGCATACCGCTCCAACAACCCACCCACATACTCCCGCAACCGCCCCCCAAGCACCCCAGCGGTCAAATCCCCCCGCCCCAACTCCCTCCAAGGCCCGGCCAGTTTCCCCGCATCGGCCGCATACCCCAACGCATCCAGCAACCGCCAGTACAAGTGCTCCCGCCCATCCGCCAGCCGCCGCCCACCCAACGCCGCATACCGCTCCCCGAACCCCAACCCGTACTCCACCCCGTACAACAGCGCGACCGCCGTCGAACAGTGCGCGACATCGAGATCCGCAGGCCCCCACGAGGTCTCGACCCAGTCCACGACCCCACTGACCCGCAACTCGTCCCCCTCCCCCTCCCCCTCGAAGAGCACATTCCCGGGATGAAAGTCCCGGTGCAGAAAGCACCCCTCGTACGCGGGAGCCGCCCGCCGGATCACCTCCACGGCCCGCTCCCACAGCGCTCCGCCGGGGGTACGCACCCGCTCCGGAGACGTCCAGGCCTGGTAGTCACGCGGCAGCTTCTCGGGTACGACCTCATGGATCCGTACGAGTTGACCCGCGAGCAGCTCCAGCCGCCGCTCCAGGTCCTCCCCCGAGGCGTCGACCTGTACCCGCCCCGGCAGCAACGACATCAACAGCGAGGGATGGTCGCAGTGTTCGGCATCGGCGTCGACCGCGATCAGCCGAGGCGCGGGCACACCCTCCCGCGCCGCCAGCAGCGTCAGTACGTCCGCCTCCCGGGCCAGCAGCCCCGGCCCGTGATGCCGGAAGAACGGCTTCACGAACGACCGCAGCACCACACCACCACCGTCGTCCAGGGTGAGCTGCCGCATCTGGGAGCTCCAACCGCCGTACAGCGTCCGCGAGTCACGCACGGCAGCCCCCTCCGGCAGCTGCTTGGCCACCCAGGCCCGCGTCGCCGTCCACCCCCGGTCGCCAAGACCGGTGAGCACCGCGTCCACGAACTCCCGCCGGTCGTCGGCGTGATCGCGGAACCGGAGCCCCAAGAAGTGGTCGGCGTCGGGGAGTTCGAGGCGAGTGAACTGCGCCCGGGCCGCCAGCGACTCCGTCACCGCATCGGTCACCTCGGCCGGAATGACATGATCGGCGCCCGGGACGACCAGCACCGCCCGCCCGTCGTACGCCCGCAGCACCTCCAGCGCGGGCGCCCCGCGCCAACTCCCCGGCGTCCGGATCAACTCGCTGAAGCGGCCGTCCCCGTCACCGAACGGCACGTCCCACGCCTCGCCCCCGTACACGGCGGGCGCGCACAACCCGAGCGCGGCGACCCGCTCCCCGTAGTGCCCCGCGAGATCCGCCACCGTCTGCCCACTCATGCTGAACCCCACCAGCACGAGCGGACTGTCCACCGGAACCCGCGCCCCGATGACCCCGACGGCCTGCTCGAACCGCCGCCGCAGGCTCAACTCGCCGAGCGCGCCCGTACTTTCACCGTGCCCGGAGAAGTCGAAGGCGAGCCCCTGGCAGCCACGCGCGACGAACTCGGCGAGCAGCGGCAGCAGCCGCTCCTTGCTTCCGTTGCCGGCGCCGTGCAGCAGAACGACGGTCGCCGCACCCGGATCCCCGCCCGGGTCACCCCCGTACACCCCGCTGAGTAGTTCACCGTCGAAGTCGCACGAGAAGGGAAGCAGCTCACTCATGAGCCCATTCACTCATGAGCCATTCACTCACGCCGTGCGCGGAGAAATGCAGATGCGCCGACGCCTCCTCCGTCCCTACGCTGGACAGGCGTAGCGAAGCCGTAGACACCGCTTCTCGTCGGACAGGCGTCACTCACGGGACTCGGGGCTACTCTCTACGCACCGACGGAGGGACGCCCACCCCCAGCGCCCCGTCGGAGCACACCGTCACGCACATCACCGCTCAACCACCCACGCCACCACAAGGAGTCCCGTCATGGGCACCTTGGTCATTTCCGCGACCGTCGTTCTGATCATCATGGGCTTCGACAACAGCATCCTGTGGCTCGGCGCCGCAGGTCTGCTCTACGTCTACTTCCGCTACGGCCGTACGGGGAGCGGCACAGCGGCCTCCTCGTCCGGATCCGGGGGCGGCGCCCCGGCCACGGGCTCCTCGCCCGCCAGCTACCGCGCCTACCGTCAGCGCAGGGACCAGCAGGCCAAGTGGGAGCGCCGCTACCGTCGCGAGCGCCCCCTGGAGTCCCGCCGCCAGGACCGCAAGGGCAAGTAGGACCAGTAGGGCAAGTAGAAGGTCGTGTCCCCGGTCTGTCACCTCACAGACCGGGGGCACCCCAAACCGGGAACCACCGGCTCAGGTCCTCCTCGATCCGCAGATCCCCGGAGAGCGCGGCCCGCACCTGCAACTCCAGGGAACTGTCCCGCCGTTGACCGTGACCGTGACCGTCACCGCCGGTCAACGGAGAGAAGGGATAGAAGGTCCCGCGCTTGTAGAGATAGACAAGCCCAAGCCGCGCCCCACCCTCATCGACACCCCCACTCCCCGCACCCTCCACCCGCTCGAACCCGACCACGGAACACAACAACTGCGGCCCGAACCCACTGGCCTCCAACGCACTGTTGACCGCGTGCAGATCCCCCACGAGCGCGGGCAGATCCTCGGGCCCACGCCAGGACACCAGCCACGAGTACCCGTACTCGTCCCGGACCAGCTCGACCGGCGGCCCGGTCCGCTCCGTGTCCGCGTCGAGCAGCTCCTGGACCTCCTTGCGTACGTCTTCGAAGGCCGCGCCCTCCACGGTGGCGAAGCACACCGACCCGCGGCCCGTGGGCGTGAAGCCGGCCGCGGCCTGGAGGGTCACCGCGGCCGAGGGCAGCCCGAACAGCCGGTCGAGATCGGGCAGGACGGGCTTGGTACGCCCGAGCAGAATGTCCAGCAGCCCCATAAGGCCTCCTCACACCTTCCCGGAGCCGCCGCCAGGAGCCGCCGCTTCCCCCAACTCGCCGGAGATCCGCCCCAGTTGGTCGAGCCGCTGCTCCAGACTGGGGTGGGTGGAGAAGTACCGTGCCAGGCCCGGCTCCTTGCCGAGGGCGGGCGTGAAGTAGAAGGCGTTGAAGGCCTGCGCGGTCCGCAGGTCCTTCGACGGGATCCTGGCGATGTCGCCGGAGACCTTGGTGAGCGCGGAGGCCAGCGCCGAGGGCCGCCCGGTGAGCAGCGCGGCGGAGCGGTCGGCGGCCAGTTCCCGGTACCGGGACAGGGTACGGATCAGCAGAAAACTGATCGAGTACACAGCGGCGGAGACACCCATCACGGCCATGAAGACGACAGCGGTGTTCTGGTCCCGCCGGCCCCCGCCGAACAGCTGTGAGTAGAAGGCGAACCGCACGATGAGCCCGGCGATGACGCCGAGGAAGGACGCGACGGTGATCACGGCGACGTCCTTGTGCGCGACATGGGACAGCTCGTGCGCGAGCACACCCTCGAGCTCCGCCGGTTCCAGCCGCCGCAGCAGCCCGGTGGTCACGCACACCACGGCGTGATCGGCGTTCCGCCCGGTCGCGAACGCGTTCGGCATGTCCATATCCGAAACGGCGACCACGGGCTTGGGCAGATCGGCCACGGCACACAGCCGGTCGATCACCCCGTGGAGCTGCGGATACTCCTCCCGCTCCACGACCCGCCCGCGCATCGCGAAGAGGGCGACCCGGTCGGAGAACCAGTACTGCGCACCGAGGAACGCCGCCGCGACCACCACGACCAGCACCCAGGACTTCAGCAACACGATCAACGCGGCGACAAAGGTCAGGTACAGCAGTCCGAGCAGAAACAGCGTGACCGTCATCCGCACGGTCAGCCCTCGATCGCTCCGCACTCGGTTCGACATCGGTACCACCCCGCAGTCAGGCACTCGCCCCACTGCCCAGTGTGCACCCGCCCCGTCCCATGAAGCGGTCGCGCCCACCCCTAGGCCCAGCAAAGGCTCGCCCCCGGCACCGACCCGGGACCGGTCGCGCCCGCTCACCACCCACTACCAGGGCAGCTGCCACCCCTGGGCAAGCAGCGCGACCACCTCCGAAGCCCATCAAAGGCTCGGCTCCGATGTCGACCTGGGACGGGTCGCGCCCGCTCAGCAGGCGCTCCCTGTCCGGCTGCCGCCCGGGCGCAAGCAGCGTGACCACCTCCGCGGACCAGTAAGGGCTCGGCTTCGATGCCGACCTGGGACCGGTCGCCCCCGCTCAGCAGGCGCTCCCTGTCCGGCTGCCGCCCGGGGGCAAGCAACTCGACCACCTCCGCCGACCCGCGCGGCACATCGGCAGTCGCCTGCCAGCCACGTACGGACGCTCCGGCCCATTCCCGCAGCCGGACGTCGGGATCGTCGAGCAACGAGGCCGCGGCCCGCAGCCGCACCAGCCCCCCGCACGCATCCAGCAGCCGGAACGCGGCCACCCGCGCATGCCGAGGCCACTCGTCACCGAGCCGTTCCGTCAGCTGCTCGGGGTCCAGCGACCGCGCGAAGGGCAGCAGTGCCAGCGTCGCCTCCCGGACCACTCCGGGCGCCGGGTCGTCGAGCAGTGCCCGCAGCCGTCGTACGTCCGTCACGTCCAGGGCCCGCAGCCCGGCCACCGCCCGCGCCCGGACCCTGGGGTCGGAATGCCGGAGCAACGGCCACAGCAACTCCGCGTCGGCCCGCTCCCCGCACTCCGCCAGCCCGGCGACGGCACCGGGGGACAGCGCCGGGTCGTCCGGCCGGGCACACTGGTCCCGGTACCAGGCAGCCGGGTCACCGCCCACCTGCCGTACGACATACCGAGCACAGGCCCGCACCACCCCCGCCCGGTCGGCGAGAAACCTCTCGGCCCGCTCCCCCTGCCCGGCCCGCCGCAGCGCGGTCACCCCGGCGGACCGCACCCGAGGCCCCCGCGCCCCGAGCAGAGCATCGAGCACGTCACCCTCCGCCCCTCCCTCCCGTATGGCGGCCAGGGCGGCCTCGGCGCACAGGTCCTGGACGACGGGGTCGGGGTCGCGGGCGGCGGCCCGGGCGAGTACGGCGGGGGAGAAGTCCCCCTCGTCGACGGCCAGCCGGTACGCGAACCGGCGTACGCCACGGTCGGTGGAAGTGAACATCGGCGCGAGACGCTCACGCGGCGCCCGGCGCAGCACCTCGTCGAGCAGGTCGACGGCGAAGACACCCCGGCCGCGTCGACCGCCCATCAGGATCAGCGGGGCCAGCCCGACGGCCGTGTCCACGTCGTCGAGGACTGCCCGCAGCACCTCCCGGGCCCGCTCCCGCACGGGCGCCACCCAGTCGGCGGTTCGGACGACGACCAGCGGCCACAGTCCGGGATACCCGGCCGCCGCCCCGAGAGCCGCCTCACGTATCCGCCCGTCGGGGTGGCACAGGGCGAGCGCGAGCCGGGACTCGGGGAGCGCGTCGGGGTGCCGGAGGGCGGCGACCTCGGTGGGCGGCAGCGGAAGCCAGTAGAACCAGGACCGAATGCCGGAGTCCAGCCCGAGCCAGGCCCGCGGGTCCTCGACGTCGACGACATCGGACAGCGCGGCCCCCACTGTCAGCCGCCGAGCCGCTGCTTCGCCACCCCTGATGTCATCGCGCATGTCCGCCCCCGGTGCCGTC
Source organism: Streptomyces sp. GQFP (assembly GCF_021545335.1). GTDB lineage: Bacteria > Actinomycetota > Actinomycetes > Streptomycetales > Streptomycetaceae > Streptomyces. Next base: position 8,275,124 of record NZ_CP089312.1, read on the forward strand.
CGCCGTATCGCGTGATCGTAGGCCGGGGGGGCACCCGCAGGTCGCGCGATATAAGGACGGCCAGGACTCACACCAGCACGGCCGACACCGCCAGCACGGCCGGCACAGCCGGTACGGCTAGTACGGAGCCCGGAACTGGACGTACCCCAGCACCAGAATGACCGCGGCGACACAGCCAAGCACCACGACCGTCGATATCCAGGACGATCTGCGCGGCCCCGCCCCCTCGGGCTCACCCCGGAACGGCACCGCTTCCGGAGGATTCTCCTTCCACCGAGCGGCCAGCATCCGCGCCCGAGCGGAGGGCTCCTTCAGCTCGGCGTTGTCCGCCCACTTGATGTCGAACTCCCGCTCGCTGTCGTCCTGTTCGGACATCCCCGTCATCCCCGTCGCCTCTCTCATCCCGCCCGGTTCGATTCCTGTGCGAGGTCTTTTCAGCATAGTCCGTACGTATGACAGCGCCCCCGCCACCGAAACCGGGGCGAGGGCGCTGACGTACACCGTTACCGGGCGCCTGGCGGCGCCGGCCGACTCACACGTCGAAGTAGAGCTCGAACTCGTGCGGGTGCGGACGCAGCTGCAGCGGCGCGATCTCGTTCGTGCGCTTGAAGTCGATCCACGTCTCGATCAGGTCCGGCGTGAACACGTCGCCCTGGAGGAGGAACTCGTGGTCGCGCTCCAGGGAGTCGAGGACGGCCGGGAGGGAGGTCGGGACCTGGGAGACGCCCGCGTGCTCCTCGGGAGCCAGCTCGTAGAGGTCCTTGTCGATCGGCTCGGCCGGCTCGATCTTGTTCTTGATGCCGTCCAGGCCCGCAAGGAGCAGCGCCGAGAAGGCGAGGTACGGGTTGCCGGAGGAGTCGGGCGCGCGGAACTCGACGCGCTTGGCCTTCGGGTTGGAGCCCGTGATCGGGATACGCATCGCGGCGGAGCGGTTGCGCTGCGAGTACACCAGGTTGACCGGGGCCTCGAAGCCGGGCACCAGGCGGTGGTACGAGTTCACCGTCGGGTTGGTGAACGCGAGCAGCGACGGGGCGTGCTTGAGGATGCCGCCGATGTAGTAGCGGGCGGTGTCCGACAGGCCCGCGTAGCCGGCCTCGTCGTAGAAGAGCGGCTGGCCGCCGGTCCACAGGGACTGGTGGACGTGCATACCCGAGCCGTTGTCGCCGAAGATCGGCTTCGGCATGAAGGTCGCGGTCTTGCCGTTGCGCCACGCCACGTTCTTCACGATGTACTTGAAGAGCTGGAGGTCGTCGGCCGCGGCGAGCAGCGTGTTGAACTTGTAGTTGATCTCGGCCTGGCCGGCGGTGCCCACCTCGTGGTGCTGGCGCTCGACCTGGAGGCCGGAGTTGGCCAGCTCCAGGGAGATCTCCGCACGCAGGTCGGCGAAGTGGTCGACCGGCGGGGTCGGGAAGTAACCGCCCTTGTAGCGGACCTTGTAGCCGCGGTTGTCCTCCAGCGCACCGGTGTTCCAGGCGCCCGCCTCGGAGTCGATGTGGTAGAAGGACTCGTTCTCGCGGGTCGCGAAGCGGACGGAGTCGAAGACGTAGAACTCCGCCTCAGGGCCGAAGTACGCAGTGTCGGCGATGCCTGTCGACGCCAGGTACGCCTCCGCCTTCTTCGCCACGTTCCGCGGGTCACGGGAGTACTGCTCACCCGTGATCGGGTCGTGGATGAAGAAGTTGATGTTGACCGTCTTGTCCTTGCGGAACGGGTCGACACGTGCGGTGGACAGGTCGGCGCGGAGCGCCATGTCGGACTCGTGGATGGCCTGGAAGCCGCGGATCGAGGAGCCGTCGAAGGCAAGTTCCTCGTCCGGGTCGAAGGCCGTCGCCGGCAGCGTGAAGTGCTGCATCACACCCGGCAGATCGCAGAATCGGACGTCGACGAACTTGACGTCCTCGTCCGCGATGAACTTCTTGGCCTCGTCGGCGTTCTGGAACATCCAGCTCCTCCTACTCCCGGCCGTCCGTGCCGGGGTGGTAGTTCGTTCGTGCGGCCAGTGCGGTGGCACACGTTGGATCCGACCTTAGGGACAGGTGATTTCTCAGGCATGACCCATTTGTTTCGACCAAGTTAACCGGACTCCGGCCGGGCGACCCACCTGTAGGTATCGAAAATCGGGCGCAGTACGGTGGTCGGGTGGACAACAGGGACGCAATCGGCTCGTGGCTCTCCGGACCGCGCGCAGCCGCGGAGGAAGCCGGTGTCGACTTCGGATACCGGGGCGAACAGCTCGGTCTGCCCGAGGAGGGCCCCGGCTCGATCGCCCGCCCGGGCCGCCGCCTCGGCGCCCTGGCCGTCGACTGGGGCCTGTGCCTCTTGATCGCATACGGCCTGGTCACGGACAGCTATAACGAGGCCGCGCAGGTCTGGGCGCCACTCATCCTCCTCGCCCTGCTCCTGCTCACCCTGGGCACACTCGGCTTCACCCCGGGCAAGCGGCTCTTCGGCCTGCGGGTCGTCGCCCTGGACACCGGCCGCGTCAGCCCGCTGCGCGCCGCACTCCGGACGATCCTGTTCTTCCTCGCCCTCCCGCCCCTGATCTGGGACCGCGACGGCCGAGGACTGCACGACCGCCTGGCGCGCACGGTGGAAGTACGGATCTAGCGCTTCCGTGCGGTACGACGATGGGGCGCCCGGAGCAGATTGCTCCGGGCGCCCCATCGTCGTACAACGGGAATGTCGGCGTCAGCGCATCTTGCCGCCGCGCGGCATGCGCATCCCCTTGGGCATCGGGCCCTTGGGCAGTGGCATGTTGCTCATCAGGTCGCCCATCGCCCGCAGCCGGTCGTTGGTGGCGGTCACCTGGGGGCCGGCGAGAACGCGCGGCAGCTTGAGCATCGTCGTACGGAGCTTCTTCAGCTCGATCTGGCCCTCGCCCGTGCCGACCAGCAGGTCGTGCACCGGCACGTCCGCGACGATGCGGGCCATCTTCTTCTTCTCGGCGGCCAGCAGGCCCTTCACCCGGTTCGGGTTGCCCTCGGCGACCAGCACGATGCCGGCCTTGCCGACCGCGCGGTGCACCACGTCCTGGCTGCGGTTCATCGCCACCGCCGGAGTTGTCGTCCAGCCCCGGCCGATGTTGTCCAGCACGGCTGCCGCGGCACCCGGCTGACCCTCCATCTGTCCGAACGCGGCCCGCTCGGCCCGGCGCCCGAACACGATCGCCGTCGCGAGGAAGGCGAGCAGGAGCCCGAGAATTCCGAGATAGATCGGGTGACCGATCAGGAAGCCGATCGCGAGGAAGACACCGAAGGTGAAGATTCCGACAGCCGCGAGTACAAGACCGATCTTCTTGTCGGCCTTGCGGGTCATCTTGTACGTCAGAGCGATCTGCTTGAGTCGCCCGGGGTTCGCGGCGTCCGCCGCAGTTTCCTTCCTCGCCATGCCGTGAAGTCTACGTGGCCTTGGAAGCGCCGACGACGGCGGTGCCGTCGGGAGGCGGGGGAGCGGTGCTCAGTGACGGGTGGCCAGGGCCTGTTCGAGGACGCGCTGCGCCTCGACCCGGTCCTTGGCGCGACGGCGGTCCTCCAGGACGGAGGTCCAGGCGTTCTGCCGGGCGGTGCGCTGGCCGCTGCTCATCAGCAGCGACTCGACGGCACGCAGTGCGTCGGTGAACGACGGAATGGGTGTGGCGCGGACGGGCGCGGCCTGCATGGTGGTGGTCCCCCCTCGGAACGGCTCTGGGTAAGGGTGCACATCGTGTAAAGACAGGGTCACTGATTGGTGTTACCAGGGCGTGACCTGCCGGTCAAACACCGATGAAGCCTTGATACGGAAGGCGAAAACGCCGATGCGGCCCTGACGTATGCCCTCAACTGGGAGGACGGTCAGGACCGCATGGAATCGGCCGTTACTGGCGGGTAGTTACTTGTGCGCGAATTCACACGTCTGCTGCGCCCTTGCTGGGCAAGGTGGGTGACGGTGTGTCAGGCCGGGTCAGACCGCTTGGGAGGCGACGTAGGCCCCCCGCTTCTCGATCGCCATCTGGTAGAGGCGGCCGGCGCGGTACGAGGAACGCACCAGCGGGCCGGACATGACCCCGGAGAAGCCGATCTGCTCGGCCTCCTCCTTCAGCTCGACGAACTCGTGCGGCTTCACCCAGCGTTCGACGGGGTGGTGCCGGACGGTCGGACGCAGGTACTGCGTGATGGTGATCAGCTCGCACCCGGCCTCGTGCAACTGCCGGAGCGACTCGCTGACCTCCTCGCGGGTCTCGCCCATGCCGAGGATGAGGTTGGACTTCGTGACCAGACCGTAGTCGCGGGCGTCGGTGATGACCTTGAGCGAACGGTCGTAGCGGAAGCCGGGGCGGATGCGCTTGAAGATGCGGGGGACCGTCTCGACGTTGTGCGCGAAGACCTCGGGGCGGGAGGAGAAGACCTCGGCCAGCAGCTCCGGTACGGCGTTGAAGTCGGGCGCGAGCAGCTCGACCTTGGTCCGGCCGGCCTCGCGGGCCGCCGTCTGCTCGTGGATCTGGCGGACGGTCTCGGCGTACAGCCATGCCCCGCCGTCTTCGAGGTCGTCGCGGGCGACGCCGGTGATGGTGGCGTAGTTCAGATCCATCGTCACCACGGACTCCCCGACGCGGCGGGGTTCGTCGCGGTCGAGGGCCTCGGGCTTGCCGGTGTCGATCTGGCAGAAGTCGCAGCGGCGGGTGCACTGGTCGCCGCCGATGAGGAAGGTCGCCTCGCGGTCCTCCCAGCACTCGTAGATGTTGGGGCAGCCGGCTTCCTGGCAGACGGTGTGCAGGCCCTCGCTCTTCACGAGGTTCTGCATCTTCGTGTACTCGGGACCCATTTTCGCCCGGGTCTTGATCCACTCGGGCTTGCGCTCGATGGGGGTCTGGGCGTTCCGGACCTCCAGGCGCAGCATCTTGCGTCCGTCGGGTGCGACTGCGGACACGATGGCTCCCTGTAGCTTCGATTCTTCGGCGTACACCAGGGTACGCCCGTGCGCTTCCCGCCCTACGAGACGGGCAACCTTCGGGACGGGGGGTGCATTCCCGGGGGCGGTTTTTCTCGCCCCCGCCGCCCCTACCCGTCCCATCCCTGGGGGCTGCGCCCCCAGACCCCCGCTGTCGGCCTGAACGGCCTCGTCCTCAAACGCCGGACGGGCTGGTTTGTCAGCCCGTCCGGCGTTTGAGGACAAGGGGGTTCGGGGGCGGAGCCCCCGAGGGATGGGACGGGTAGGGGCGGCGGGGGCGAAGAAAAGCCCTTACGCCGACGCGCCCTCCACAACCCGCGCCCGCAACTCCGCCCCCTCCAAAACCTCCCGCAACCGCCGCTCCACCACCGGCAGCACCTCCCCCACCGTCACATCCCGCCCCAACTCGTTCGCGAGCGACGTAACCCCCGCATCGCGAATCCCGCACGGGATGATCCGGTCGAACCACACGTTGTCCGGGTTCACGTTCAACGAGAAGCCGTGCATCGTGACCCCCTTCGCCACCCGGATCCCGATCGCCGCCAGCTTCCGGTCCTCGCGGCGCTGCCCGGCGTTGGACGGCGCGTACTCGGGCCCGTTCAGCCGAGGGTCGAACTCGTCGTCCGTCAGACGCGGGTCCAGGTCCAGGGAGAGGCCGCCGAGCGTTGCCGCGGGGCGGGACTCCACCGGGTCGCCCAGCACCCACACCCCACTCCGTCCCTCCACCCGAGACGTCTCGACCCCGAACTCCGCGCACGTCCGGATCAGCGCCTCCTCCAGCCGCCGCACATGCGCCACGACGTCCACCGGACGCGGCAGCTTCTGGATGGGGTAGCCCACCAGCTGGCCGGGCCCGTGCCAGGTGATCTTGCCGCCGCGGTCCACGTCGATGACCGGCGTGCCGTCGAGGGGGCGCTCGCTCGGGTCGGTACGCCGTCCGGCCGTGTAGACCGGGGGGTGCACGAGAAGCAGGCACGTGTCGGGGATCTCGTCCGCGAAGCGGGCCGCGTGCACCCGGCGCTGCTCGTCCCAGGCCTCCTGGTAGTCGACGTACTCGACGCCGGCGGCGGCATCGGTGCCATCGACGCCCTCCGCACCGAACCCCATACGGACGAACCGCAACTCACTCACGGCAAGCGCCTCCCCGGCTACCTGGCTCCCTGGTTCCGTCAGGCACATAACGCGCCCAAGCCACTGTACGTCCGGCCGCTGCCCGTCAGTCCGGCGCCCAATCCTCACACGATCGGATGAATGTACGGCGAAATGTGCGATCGGCTGCTTACGCTCCGCTACATTCGCGCCGTTCGCCAGGCCATAAGGGCTGCTCACCAGCAAACCGGGCACATCAGAGGGCCCGAAGGCAGGAGACCGCACCGCAGATGACGGAACGACCCGCGCAGCGCACTCCCAATCGACAGCTCGCCGCGCTCATCGCAGAAGCGGGATTCTCCAACGCGGGTCTGGCCCGTCGGGTCGACCAGCTCGGCCTTGAACACGGACTCGATCTCAGATACGACAAGACATCGGTGACCCGATGGCTGCGCGGACAGCAGCCGCGCGGCACCACCCCCGCCCTCATCGCCGAGGTGTTCACCCGGCGCCTGGGGCGACGCCTCACCGCCCAGGACCTCGGGCTCGACGCCTGCGCCCCTGTCTACGCGGGGCTGGAGTTCGCGGCCACCCCCGAGGAGGCCGTCGACATCGTCAGCGGGCTGTGGCGCAAGGACTCCGGCAGCCATGCCGAGCTGCGCAAGATCGCCTTCACCCCGGCGGGGCTCGTCGTGCCCAGCCGGGACTGGTTGATCGGACGGCCCGACGACCGGGTGGGGCGTGGTGAGCAGTCGGCCGCCGTCCGGGTGCCCGTGCAGGGGCGGCCCGGCGTGCCCCGGCAGCGCGGGCAGGCCGAGCGCGGGCCCGGGCAGAAGGTCACCGGAGGCGACATCGCCGCCCTCCGTTCGGTCGGCGAGCTGTTCCGCACCCTCGACGACGCCTATGGCGGCGGCCACGCCAGACAGGCGCTCGTCCGCTACCTCGAACACGAGACCGAGCCCATGCTGCGCGGCACGTACGGCGAGCAGACGGGCCGCCGCCTGTTCGCGGCGGCCTCCGATCTCACCCGGCTCGCGGGCTGGACGTCGTACGACATCGCCGCGCACGGACTCGCCCAGCGCTACTTCGTGCAGGCGCTGCGGCTCGCGCAGGCGGCGGGGGACCGGGCGTACGGCTCGTACGTGCTGGCCACCATGAGCCGGCAGGCCGTCTACCTCGGGCACGGGCGGGAGGCCGTGCAGCTCGCGCGGGTGGCCCAGCAGGGTGTCGGTACGACCGCGCCGCCCGTCGTGCAGTCGCTGCTGCACGCGTGCGAGGCGCGCGCCCACGGGGTGCTCGGTGAGGTTCGGGCCTGTACAGCCTCGCTCGTACGGGCCGAACGCGCGCTCGAAGCGGCGCGGCCCGGTGACGAGGTGCCGCACTGGGCGCGGTTCTTCGACGAGGCGCAGCTTGCCGACGAGTTCGGGCACTGTCATCGCGATCTGCAGCAGTTCCGGGCCGCTGCCCAGCATGCGGAGCGTTCGCTGCAGTTGCGCGCGCCTGCGTTCGCGCGCAGTCGGCTCTTCTGCCGGGTTGTGCTTGCCTCGGCCCGGCTGGGACTGGGCGAGTTGGACCAGGCCTGTCAGTTGGGGGCCGAGGCGGCGGGGGCGGCGGCGGAGATGCGGTCTGTGCGGGCGACGGAGTATGTGCGGGACTTTGAACGGCGGTTGGAGCCGTATCGGGATGCGGCGCCTGTCAGGGGGTACCGGGACAAGGTTGCTGCGCTCGGGTAGGCGGGGGTGCCGCTTGGTGTCGTCGGTTCGGTGCTGCGCCGTTGTGGCTGGTCGCGCAGTTCCCCGCGCCCCTGAAGGGGCGCGGTCGAACCGTCGCTATCACGCTCACGCCCGTCTGGGCCCCGCTACGCCGCCTCCGCCGTTGCCGGCGTGCACGTCGGCAACGGCTCAGGTGCGTGTACTGGCTCCGCGCCCAGGTCCGTCAGGATGGCGGACGCGGCTCGGTGGCCCGAGTGCAGGGCGCCCTGGACTGTGCTGGTGTCGCGGTGGTCGCCGCATACGTACAGGCCTGCCAGGAGGCGTACCGGGCGGCGTAGGTCGTGGGGTGGGCGCATTGCCGGTACCGCCTCGGTGGTGTGGTGGACGGCGAGGGTCTCCCAGTGGGTGGTCGACATGCCGTAGAGGCGGGACAGGTGGGCTCGTGCCGCCTTGTCCACGTCCTGTGGAGGAGTGCCCAGCACCGTTGACGAGATCAGCGGGCGGCCTGCGGGGGAGCGGGACGGGTCCACGCGGCTGATCACCGACGTGTGTGCGACCGGGCCCCGGCGGTCCGCGTCCAGGAGCAGGAACGCGCCGGTCTCCGGGGGCTCGTCGGTCGTGTGGTGGACGACGGTCACCGGGTGGAAGTCGGGTACGCGCAGGCCGGGCAGCAGGTCGGCGGCGGCGCGGGCGTCGGTCGCCACCAGGAGGGCACGGCAGCGCAGTTCGCCGTGGTCGGCGGTGGTCACGAGGTTCGTGGCGATGGACGTGACCCGCACCCCGGTGTGCACCGTGCCTGGCGGCAGTGTCCGCGCCAGCAGCTCCGGCAGGGTCTCCGCGCCGCCCTCCGGCACGCACAGCCGGCCGCTCGCGAACGCCCGCAGCGCGAGATCCGCGCACCGGCTCGACGTGGTCAGCTCGGGGTCGCAGAGCAGCGCGGCGAGCAGCGGGCGCAGGAAGCCCTCGATCGTCCGTGCGGGCAGGCCGCGGTTGGCCAGGGCGCGGGCGGCCGGCAGCTCGGGGCGGGCCAGCAGGCGCTGTACGGGGACGGCGGCGAGCCGGCCCAGTGCGGCGCCCAGCCGGGCCTGGTCGACCGCGCCGCCGACCGCACCGGCGAGCGGTGCGCCGGTGCGCGCCCCCACCGATGCCACCGGCCGGGGGGACCTGGCCGCCCGCGCCGGCCTGGGGGCGCCTGCCAGGGCGCGTACCGCACCGAGTGCGCCCCGTGCGCCCCCGCCGCTCAGCGGAGCGCCCGCGCGGTGCCTGCGTCCGTCGCTGTGCACCAGGACACCGGGTGCGAAGGGACGCAGGACGAGCGCGTCGAGGCCCGGGGTCAGCCGCAGTTCGGGATACGACGTGGACAGCAGCTGCCCGATCCGGTCGAGCCGGAAACCGTCGACCTTCTCGGTCGCCATCCGGCCCCCGACGTAAGGGGCGGCCTCCAGGACAGCGGTCGTTACTCCTGCGCTGGTCAGCCGATGGGCGGCCGCGAGTCCGGCGACCCCGGCCCCCACGATGACGACGTCCGCCTGGTACGTGGGCTCAAGCACGTGCCCTCCCTCGATCGCGGTGTGACGCGGCCGGCCGGGGCTCCGCTGCCCCAACAGGCTTACGGGATAAGCGAGTTCGGTCGTTCGGACCGTTCGGACCGAGAGTAGGGCGGCTCGCGGCAGGCGGAAGTCGCGCATGAACAGGGCACGGTCGCACAGCGGTCGCATGCGGTCGCACACGGTCAACCGGGTGTGGTCCCGGGGCGCGGAGGGGGGATCAGGCAGGGATCAGGCCAGTGCCGCCCGGATCGCGTCGTCGATCTCCGGGAACGCGAACGTGAACCCGGACTCAAGGAGCCGCTTCGGCAGCACGCGCGCGCTGCCGAGCACATCCCCGGACATCTCGCCCAGCACCAGCCGCAGCACGGGCGACGGCACCGTGAAGAGCGTCGGCCGGTGCAGCACACGCCCCATCGCCGCCGTGATCTCGCGATTGGTGAGCGGCTGGGGTGCCGTCAGGTTGAACGGTCCGGACAGCCCGTCGGTGTCGATGAGATGCCGGATCGCGGCCACCTCGTCGTGCAGCGAGACGAACGACCAGTACTGTCGTCCGTCGCCCATCCGCCCGCCGAGGCCCGCCTTGAACAGGGGGAACAGCTTTCCCCAGGCCCCGCCCCCGCGCGCCACCACCAGCCCGGTCCGCGCGAAGGCCGTCCGGACGCCCGCCTCCTGGGCCGGGCCCGTGGCCGCCTCCCACTCCACGCACAGCGACGGCAGGAAACCGTCCCCCGCGGGGGCGTCCTCGTCCACGGACCGCTCGCCGGTCTCCCCGTAGTAGCCCATCGCGCTGCCGTTCACGAAGACCCGCGGCGGCTCGTCCAGCGAGGCGACCGCCTCGGCGAGCGTCGCCGTCCCCAGGAGGCGGCTCTCCCGGATCGTCCGCTTGTACGAGTCCGTCCAGCGCCGGTCCCCGACCCCCGCCCCGGCCAGGTTCACCACGGCGTCGCAGCCCACGAGCCCGGCCGGGTCGACCGTCCGTCCTGCGGGGTCCCAGCGGACCTCGTCCTTCGTCCGGGGCGCACGCCGTACCAGCCGGCGCACCTCGTGCCCGTCGGCGGTCAGGGACCGCACCAGCGCCGTACCGATGAGACCGGACGCACCGGCCACCACGATTCGCGAGCGTTCCATGGTCCTATCCTGCGCCACCGGCCCCTGACCCGTTGTCGTACCCCCGCTCTACAGTGATCTCCATGCCGCCCGACTCACAGCGATCACACCAGCGGAACGACGCGTACGAGAGCGGCGAGCCGTTCGTGCGCCTCGCCCTGCCCGACGACGAGGACGTCCTCGGCCGGCTCGACCGCGCCACCTGGTCCACCCTGCACTCCGTCACACCCCGGGCCAGACCGCCGTACACGCCCTTCTTCCAGGAGAACTCCGACCCGCGCGACCATCTGGTCGCCGTGACCGGGGACGGCCGGACAGTGGGCTATGTGCGGCTCGCCCGGCCCACCCCGCTCGCGTCGAACGCGCATGTCCGGCAGATCCAGGGGCTCGCCGTCGCCGACGAGGCACGCGGCATGGGCGTGGGGCGGCTGCTGATCCGGGCCGCCGTGGCCGAGGCCCGCAGCCGGGGCGCCCTGCGCCTCTCGCTGCGCGTCCTCGGACACAACACCCCGGCCCGCAGGCTGTACGAGTCGGAGGGCTTCGTCGTCGAGGGCATACAGCCCCGGGAGTTCCTGCTGGACGGGGAGTTCGTGGACGACGTACTCATGGGCCGGGAGCTGTAGTCACCAAGGAGGCGCCAAGGAGGCACCAAGGAGCCGCCAGGACGCTTACGACGTGACCAGGTCGCCCGTGTCCACCGGTGTCGTCGAGGCCGCCGCGCGTTCGGCGTCGCCGGAGACCTCGTCCACCGTCAGGACGTAGCCCGTCTCGTCGTCGGACGTGGAGCGGGCGAAGACCACGCCGTACACCTTGCCGTCCGTGGTGAGGAGCGGGCCGCCGGAGTTGCCGGGGCGGACGGTCGAGCGGATCGAGTAGATCTCGCGGGTCACCGTCTCGTCGTTGTAGATGTTCTGGCCCCGCGCCCGCACCTTGTCGGCGACCGTCGCCGCCTGCAGATTCAGGTCGCCGTCCTGCGGATAGCCCGCGACCACCGCCGAGTCGCCCCGCTTCGCGCTGTCGTCGAAGCGCAGGACAGGGGCGCGCAGATCCGGGACGTACAGCACCGCCACGTCCTTGTCGGGGTCGAAGAGCACCACCCGCGCCTCGTACGCCGTCCCGACGCCGCCCACCCGGACGGTCGGCTCGTCGATGCCCGCCACCACATGGGCGTTGGTCATCACATGGCGGGCGGAGTAGACGAAGCCGCTGCCCTCGCGGCCCTGGTTGCCCGCGACGCCCTCGACCTTGACCGTGCTCATCTTGGCCGCGTTCGTCGCGCTCGCCGTGACGCTGTCCCCGGTGGGCTTGGCGACACTCGTCGCCGGTTCGTTCTCGAAGGGGTTGAAGACCTGCGGGAAGCCCGCCTGGGTGAGCGCGGACGTGGCCCGGGAGAACCAGGTCGGGGTGGTCTCCGGCATCGCGTTCTGCACCGCGCCCAGCAGCGCCGAGTCCCGGATCGCCGTCGTGACCAGCGGCGAGGAGGAGGCGCCCAGGACGCTCGCGGCCACCCAGGCCACCAGCAGCACGGCGACCGCGTTGGCCGCGGCCCCGCCGACCCCGTCGGCGACCCGCAGCGGCCCCTGGTCCAGCTCGCGGCGCAGCTTCAGCGCGAGTCTGCCCATCAGCTCATGACCCACCACGGCCGGCACCAGCACCGTGAGCACGGCCGTCACCGTGGCGCCGGGCGTCCCGGCCTCGACCAGCTCCATGATCCACGGCAGCACCCACACCCCGATGACGGCGCCGCCCACGAACCCGGCCAGTGAGACACAGCCCGCCACCAGACCACGCCGGTAACCGGACGCGGCATAGCCGAGGATCACCAGCAACAGCAGGATGTCGAGCAGGTCCACTCCGGCCGCCTTTCTCCTGGACCCCTTGGTCCCCCTGTACATGCGGTTTGCATGCGGTAGTACGCGCGGGACGGGTCCGGTGATCAGCCGCCGCTCACTCCCACAGGCGCTTCAGATCCCCGGACCTCTAAAAACGTCCCGGACCGGGACGTTGGTTCCACCAAGTGGCACACCACACATCGCGGGCGGAACGGAACCGACCCACAGTTGGGCCCATGGGTTCCAAGGGGTCCATGGGTGACTCGCGTGTCCGCCGCGTGCCGGGCGCCGCCCGCGCGGTGCTCGCCTGCCTGCCCGGAATCGCCGCCGCCGTCGGCCTGGTCCTCTGCGCGGCGGGCATCGACCGGACGACCGCGCGCCCCGCCCACCCCGTCGCGGCCCGCCCGGCCGTCGCCCACCCCGCCGCCAAGCCGCGCATCGTGCCCCGTACCGCCTGGATCGCGGACGCCGAACGCAGCCAGCCGCCGCCGCGCTACGACGACCGGGTCGTCGCCGTGTTCATCCACCACACCGACTCGCCCAACGGCTACGACTGCGCCGACGCGCCCCGCATCATCCGCTACCTGTACGCGGGCCAGACCGGCAGCCGGGACTGGGACGACATCGGCTACAACTTCGTCGTCGACCGCTGCGGCACGATCTACGAGGGCCGCGCGGGAGGCGTAGACCGCCCCGTCACCGGCGCCCACACCCAGGGCTTCAACCACCGAACCACCGGCATCGCCGCCCTCGGCACCTTCACGGCGGGCGTGCCGGTACCGCAGGCCATGACCGACGCGATCGCCGCCCTCGCCGCCTGGAAACTCGGCCTCTCGGGCACCGACCCGCGCACCCGCGTACCTCTGGTCTCCAGCAACAGCCTGAGCCGGTACCGCTCTGGCACCAAGGTCTCCCTGCCCGCCCTGGCGGGCCACACGGAGGGCTACATGACGAGCTGCCCCGGCGCCGCCCTCACGGCCCGCCTCCCGGCGATCAGACAGACGGCGGCGCGACTGCAGGGCAGGCGTTGAGGCGGAAGCCGGAAGTGGGCCGGCTCGGGCTCACAGGTACGTCACAGCGCACTCAACGGGGCGCCCCAACTCCCGGTCCTACCTTCGTCGTACGCACTGACTGGAGGTGGGGATCATGAGCAGCAGCAGTCGTACGAACCCGCTGGAGCGGGCCGACGGCAAGAGGTCTTCCGGCGGCTGGACCGGGGGAGCGCGGGGTCCGTGGACCGTGCTCTGCGCGGTGGCGACGGTCGTCCTGGGCCCGGCGGCGGTCACGGCCTCCGCCCTCGACCAGGCCAACGCGGCCCCCATGCACCACGCGGTACGGGCCGACCAGACGCAGCAGGCGTACATCCCGTCGGACCTGACCCGTAGGCGCACGGCCGTATGACGAACGGGGCCCGTGGGCGGGTCAGCCGCCCTTGAAGCGCTGCCACAGCTTGGGGAACCGGTCGGCGAGCGCCCCTTCGTCCGCCAGGTCGATCGGCGTGCCCTCGGGCTCCGCGGGCGCGGGCGGAATACCCAGGTCCGGGGTGACGGTGCCGGTGAGCTGCTCGTACGCCTCGTCGGCCGCGTAGCCCAGCTCCTCGCCGTCCCCGTCGATCTCGTCGTCGAAGTCGTCGAGCAGATCGGCGAGCGAGTCGGGATCGCCGTGCAGAGCGCCCTCGAAAACCTCCCGACCCTGCCCGATCAGCCAGCACCGGAAGAAGTCGAAGCCGTCCTCGCCGGCCCCGTCGAGCAGCACCCGGGCGGCGCCCCACAGATCCCAGCGGTAGGCGCGGTTGTAGCGCGACTCGAAGTGCCGGGCGAAGTCGAGGACCGAGTCCGGATCGAGCTGGAGCAACCGCTCGACCAGCAGATCGGCCTGATCCTCGGGGTCACCCTCGGCGGCCTCACGGGTCGCGTCCACCAGCTCCCAGAACTCCGTCTCGTCCATCACGGGTCCAGCATCGGCCCTGGGGGAGAGGCGCGCACGTGGAGCTGCACGGATTGTGATGGGGTGTACAGGGTCGATGGGGGTGCGGTGCGCGTGCTCATGGCGTGTACAGGGCGGTGAGCCGTCGCGCGTCCCGTGCGAACCGCGCCCGCAGTTCCGGCGGCGCCAGCACCTCCGCCTCCGCTCCGAGCGCCGCCAGCTGCGTATGGGCGACCTCCGCCGACTCGACCGCGAGCGTCACGGTGACCAGGCCCTGGTCGTCGGGTTCGCCTCCGGCCGCGAGCGCGTCCCTGGCAGCAACAGGATCGACGGCGTACGGAAGTCTGCGCGCCCCTTCCGCCGAGAGCCGTACGACGATCTCCGCGCGCAGGATCGACCGCGCGAACTGCACCGCGCGCTCCGCCCAGAACGCGGGGAGGTCGAAGGTGTCGTCGCGGGTGAAGCGGCCCTCGGAGACCTGGACGGAGGCGAACCGGTCCACGCGGTACACCCGGAAGGGCCCAGGACCGGTGTGCTCCGGCACCCGGGCGCACAGGTACCAGACGCCCGCCTTGAGGACGAGCCCGTACGGCTCCAGGGTGCGCTCCACGTCGGCGTCGGCGGGGCCGCGACGGTAGCGGGCCAGGACCGTACGGTCGTCCCACACGGCCTCCGCGACGGTGGGCAGCGACTCGGGGGTGGGGGGTTCGCTGAACCAGGCGGGGGCGTCCAGGTGGAAGCGCTGGGCCGCTGTGCGGGGGGTGTCGTGGAGGGCGGGCTGGAGCGCGGCGGCCACCTTGAGGCGGGCTGCCGAGGCGGCGTCCTCCAGGCCCATCTCGCGCAGGGCGCCTGGCACTCCGCTCAGGAACAGGGCCTCGGCCTCGCTGCGGGCCAGTCCGGTGAGCCGGGTCCGGTACCCGCCGACCAGCCGGTATCCGCCGACCCGCCCCCGGTCTGCGTACACGGGCACGCCCGCCTCGGACAGCGCCTGTGCGTCCCGGGCGACGGTCCGCTCGGAGACCTCCAGCTCCCGGGCCAGCTCGGCGCCGGTCATGGCTGGCCGGGCCTGAAGAAGCAGCACCATTTTGATGAGACGGGCAGCGCGCATAGGGACATTGTTTCGCCCCCGCCGCCCCTACCCGTCCCATCCTTCTGGGGGCTGCCGCCCCCAGACCCCCGCTTCGGCCTGAACGGCCTCGTCCTCAAACGCCGGACGGGCTGGGTATTCAGCCCCTCCGGCGTTTGAGGAGCGGGGGTTCGGGGGCGGAGCCCCCGAGGATGGGACGGGTAGGGGCGGCGGGGGCGAAGAAACTGCGGGTACCTACAACCCGTACCGCTCCCGCGCCTCCTTCACCGACGCCCCCTTCACTTCACCCCGCCGCGCCAACTGGGCCAAGGCCGCGACGACGATCGACTCCGCGTCCACCCCGAAGTACCGCCGCGCAGCATCCCTCGTGTCCGACAGCCCGAACCCGTCCGCGCCCAGCGACGAGTAGTCCTGCTCGACCCACTGCGCGATCTGGTCGGGCACCTGGCGCATGTAGTCGGAGACCGCGAGCACCGGGCCCTCGGCCCCCTGGAGCACCTGCCTCACGTACGGCACCCGCTCCTCACCCCGCAGCAACGCCGCATCCGCCTCCAACGCATCCCGCCGCAGCTCCGTCCAGGACGTCGCCGACCACACGTCCGCCGCCACACCCCACTCCTCGGCGAGCAGCCGCTGCGCCTCCAGGGCCCAGTGGATCGCCGTACCGGAGCCGAGCAACTGGATGCGCGGCGCGTTGGCCGCCGGCGAAAGCCCCGCCGACTCCGCCGTGTTGAAGCGGTACAGCCCCTTGACGATGCCCTCGTCGATATCGGCACCCGACCCCGCCGGCTTCGCGGGCTGCGGGATCGGCTCGTTGTACACCGTCAGGTAGTAGAAGACGTTCGGGTCCTCGCCCGGCGCCGCCTCGCCGTACATCCGGCGGAGGCCGTCCTTCACGATCATCGCGACCTCGTACGCGAACGCCGGGTCGTACGACAGCGCCGCCGGGTTCGTCGCCGCGATGACGGGGGAGTGGCCGTCCGCATGCTGCAGGCCCTCGCCCGTCAGGGTCGTGCGGCCGGCCGTCGCGCCCACCAGGAAGCCGCGGCCGAGCTGGTCGCCGAGCTGCCACATCTGGTCGGCCGTGCGCTGCCAGCCGAACATCGAGTAGAAGATGTAGAAGGGGATCATCGCTTCGCCGTGCGTCGAGTACGACGTCGACGCGGCGATGAAGTCCGCCATGGAACCGGCCTCGGTGATCCCCTCGTTGAGGATCTGACCGTCCTTGGCCTCCTTGTAGTACATCAGCTGGTCGCGGTCGACCGGCTCGTACGTCTGGCCCTTGGGGGAGTAGATCCCGAGGGAGGGGAAGAGGCTCTCCATGCCGAAGGTGCGTGCCTCGTCCGGCACGATCGGTACCCAGCGCCGGCCCGTCTCCTTGTCGCGGACCAGGTCCTTGACCAGGCGTACGAAGGCCATCGTCGTCGCCACGTTCTGCGAGCCGGAGCCCTTGTCGAACGACGTGAACGCCTTTTCGGAGGGGGCGGGGAGGGGAGCCAGCGCGTGCGTACGGCGGGCCGGAGCCGGGCCGCCCAGCGCCGCGCGGCGCTCCTGGAGGTAGCGGACCTCGGGGGAGTCGGCGCCCGGGTGGCCGTAGGGGACCACACCGTCGACGAAGTCACTGTCCTTGATGGGGAGTTCGAGCAGATCACGCATCTGCTCGAACTCGTCCACCGTCAGCTTCTTCATCTGGTGGTTGGCGTTCTTCGACGCGAAGCCCTCGCCCAGGGTGAAGCCCTTGACCGTCTGGGCCAGGATCACCGTCGGCGCGCCCTTGTGCGCGAGCGCCGCCTTGTAGGCCGCGTACACCTTGCGCGACTCGTGCCCACCGCGCGAGAGGTGGAAGCACTCCAGGATCCTGTCGTCGCTCAGCAGCTTCGCCATCTCGGCGAGCGCCGGGTCCTTGCCGAAGAAGTCGGCGCGGATGTAGGCGGCGTCACGGGTCTGGTACGTCTGCACCTGGGCGTCCGGCACCTCACGGAGCCTGCGCACCAGCGCGCCCGTCGTGTCGAGCTGGAACAGCTCGTCCCACGCCGTACCCCACAGGGTCTTGATGACGTTCCAGCCGGCGCCACGGAACTGGGCCTCCAGCTCCTGCACGATCTTGAAGTTCGCGCGGACCGGGCCGTCGAGGCGCTGGAGGTTGCAGTTGATGACGAAGGTCAGGTTGTCCAGGCCCTCGCGGGAGGCCAGCGCCAGTGCCGCCGTCGACTCCGGCTCGTCCATCTCGCCGTCACCGAGGAACGCCCACACGTGGGACGCCGAGACGTCCTTGATGCTGCGGTTGGTGAGGTAGCGGTTGAAGCGTGCCTGGTAGATCGCCGAGAGCGGGCCCAGGCCCATCGACACCGTCGGGAACTCCCACAGCCAGGGCAGCCGGCGCGGGTGCGGGTACGACGGGAGGCCGTTGCCGCCCGACTCACGGCGGAAGTTGTCGAGGTGGCCCTCGTTCAGCCGGCCGTCGAGGAAGGCGCGGGCGTAGATGCCGGGGGAGGCGTGGCCCTGGATGTACAGCTGGTCACCGGAACCGGGCGACTCCTGGGATTCCTTGCCCTTGAAGAAGTGGTTGAAGCCCGTCTCGTACAGCCAGGCGGCCGAGGCGAAGGTGGCGATGTGGCCGCCGACGCCGTGTTTGCTGCCCCGGGTCACCATGGCCGCCGCGTTCCAGCGGTTCCAGGCGGCGATCCGGTGCTCCATCGCCTCGTCGCCGTCCACTACGGGCTCGGCGGCGGTCGGGATGGTGTTGACGTAGTCCGTCTCCAGGAGCTTGGGCAGCGCGATGCCGTTGCCCTCGGCGCGCTCCAGTGTGCGGCGCATCAGATACGCGGCCCGGTGCGGCCCGGCCGCCTTGGTGACCGCGTCCAGCGAGGCCTGCCATTCGGCGGTCTCTTCGGGGTCGCGGTCAGGGAGCTGGTCGAGCTCGCTCGGCTGGATGGCCTTGGGGTCGGTCATGTCGCCGCCTTCCTCAGTCGAAGGGGGGGTGCCCTTGGTCTTTGGCAGGACAGGGCTGTGGGTCCTTGTGGGGACCCGTCGGTGACAATAACTCTCTGATCGATGATCGATCAAAGGGTTGAAGGGCAAAACCTCTTGATCACGAGAAAGTAGGCACGGGGTGCCTTTCGACCGGGCACCGAGTGTCGTGCCGAGGGCGGGTTTCCGCAGATGAGTGAGTGAGCAACCGCTTGCGTCACGGGCGCGGCGCGCACCCCAGCACATGCGCCTTCACCAGTTCCGCGATCCGTGGATCCCGGCGGCGGAACGCGGCCACCAGCTCCTCGTGCTCCTCCGCGTACGACTGCTGGACCGTCCCCAGCCAGCGGATCGACAGGGCCGTGAACACCTCGATACCCAGCCCCTCCCAGGTGTGCAGCAGCACCGAGTTCCCGGCCGCGCGCACCATCTCGCGGTGGAACGCCACCGTGTGCCGGACCTGGCCGGTGCCGTCCGACGCGCGGTCGGCCTCGTACAGGGCGGCCACATGCGGTTCGAGGGCCGAGCAGTCGTCCGCCAGCTTCGCCGCCGCCAGCTCGGCCGCGATGGCCTCCAGACCGGCCCGGACGGGGTAGCTCTCCTCCAGGTCGGCGGCGGTCAGATTCCGTACGCGCACGCCCTTGTTGGGGGCCGACTCGATCAGCCGCAGCGACTCCAGTTCGCGCAGCGCCTCCCGTACGGGGGTCTGGCTGACCTCCAGCTCGGTCGCGATCCGGCGCTCCACGATCCGCTCGCCCGGCTTCCAGCGCCCGCTGACGATCCCCTCCACGATGTGCTCGCGGATCTGCTCGCGCAGCGAGTGGACGACGGGCGCGGTCATGAGGGCTCCTTGAGGGAGGGGCTTCGGCCCCAGGGGCGTTGACCTATAGACAATACGGCCGCGTCCCTGTCCAGAGGGTTTCCGGGCGCGAGTGCGGGCGTCCGTGAGACGAGCGTTACAGACCGGACAGGGCGCACGCCACAGCGCGTAGGGCGGCGCATGTACCGGAGCCGGTCCGGAGCCGTCACCGCCGTGTCACCGCCCTCTCGCCGGCGAAACCCGGTCGCCCGAAACGGTGTCGGCGTCTGCGGAGGGTCGCGAACGGGGCGTCCCTCGGACCATCGGGGGATGGGATGAACGGTTTCGGGCTGTGGGTCGCGGTGGTGGTGGCCGGGGTGGTCGTGGGCGGGACGGGGTGCCGGTCGGGCTCCGTCACGAGTGGCGAGGAGAAACCGGCCACAGTGACCGGTACCGCGGAGGGGCTCCAGGGCATGTCGGCCGCTGCAGGCCCCCGGCGTTCCGGCGGGGCATGCGTCTTCGTGAAGCCCGACGGCGCGCAGAAGTTCGGGCACGTCGGCTGGGGCTTCCGGATCACGGGCACCGACCGCTGGGTGTACGGAGCGGTCGAGAACCCGTCGGGCAAGCTGTACACGCCGCCCGGTGGTGACATCGGGGCCTGGCACACCGAGGGCTCGTACAAGAAGATGCTGAGCGAGATGTCCCGGGACGCGCACTATCCGGGGAAGTCCGACCACCCGTACAGCCGCTATCGCTGTACGAACTCGTCGCGGAGCGATGTTCCGGCGGCCCGGGACATGATCCCCGTCGTCGAGGGGCGCGGGTTCCTGGTCGGCGTCGACCCGGAGACCGGCGAGCTGACCTCCAGGGACTGCCTGGACGCCACGTACGACGTCCTGAAGGCCTACCGGACCAGGCACCTCCCGAAGGCCGCCAAGCTGGCGGTCCCGAACGTGTGGGTGGAGTCGCTGGCGGGCTGGACGGACAACAAGCTCACGCCCCACTGAGTGCTCCGCTGGACAGGCGGTTCGTTCGCTGCGGGCCGGTGGGGGCTGGTCGCGCAGTTCCCCGCGCCCCTTTGGGGCGCGGTCCGCACCCGGAATCCCAAGCCTGGCCAGACGCCTGCGCGAAACGACCGTGCCCCGCCGGAGGACTCCGGCGGGGCACGGTACGTACTACTGCGAGGCTGATCAGAGGCCCAGCTCGACCTCGAACTCGCCCGCCTCCAGGATCGCCTTGACGGCCGTCAGGTAACGGGCCGCGTCGGCGCCGTCGACCAGGCGGTGGTCGTAGGACAGGGTCAGGTACGTCATGTCGCGTACGCCGATGACCGTGCCCTCCTCCGTCTCGATGACCGCCGGACGCTTGACCGTCGCGCCGATGCCCAGGATCGCGACCTGGTTCGGCGGCACGATGATCGTGTCGAAGAGCGCGCCGCGCGAGCCGGTGTTGGAGATGGTGAAGGTCGCGCCGGACAGCTCGTCCGGGGTGATCTTGTTGGCCCGGACCTTGCCCGCGAGCTCGGCCGTGGCCTTGGCGATACCGGCGATGTTGAGGTCGCCCGCGTGCTTGATGACCGGGGTCATCAGGCCCTTCTCGGAGTCCACCGCGATACCGATGCTCTCGGTGTCGAAGTAGGTGATCGTGCCCGCGTCCACGTTGATCCGGGCGTTGACGGGCGCGTGCGCCTTCAGTGCCTGGGCCGCGGCCTTGACGAAGAACGGCATCGGGGAGAGCTTGACGCCCTCGCGGGCCGCGAAGGAGTCCTTGGCCTTGTTGCGCAGGCGCATCAGGCGGGTGACGTCGACCTCGACGACCGAGGACAGCTGGGCCTGCTCGTGCAGGGCCTTCACCATGTTGTCGCCGATGACCTTGCGGATGCGAGGCATCTTGATGGTCTGGCCGCGGAGGGGAGAGGCCTCCAGGGCCGGAGCCTTCTTGGCGGCCGGGGCGGCAGCGGCGGCGGGCGCCGGAGCGGCCGCGGCGGCCTTCGCGGCCTCGGCGGCGGCGAGGACGTCCTGCTTGCGGATACGACCGCCGACGCCGGTGCCCTTGACGGCGCCCAGGTCGACGCCGTTCTCGGCGGCGAGCTTGCGCACCAGCGGGGTCACGTACGCACCCTCGTCGGTGGCCTGCGCGGCGACGGGAGCCGGAGCCGGGGTGACCGGGGCGGGCGCGACCGGCGCGGGCGCCGGGGGAGCGACCGGAGCCGCGGCCTGGACCGGAGCCGGGGCCGGAGGGGCCGGAGCCACGGGGGCCGGGGGCGCGACGGGCGCGGCCGGGGCCACCGGAGCGGGCGCCGGGGCGGCGGCGACGGGCGCCGGAGCCGGGGCGGCCGGTGCCGGGGCAGCCGCCGGAGCGGCACCCGGGGCGCCGATCACGGCCAGCTTGGCGCCGACCTCGGCGGTCTCGTCCTCGCCGACCACGATCTCCAGGAGCACACCGGAGGTGGGCGCCGGGATCTCGGTGTCGACCTTGTCGGTGGACACCTCGAGCAGCGGCTCGTCGGCCTCGACGCTGTCGCCGACCGACTTCAGCCAGCGGGTGACGGTGCCCTCGGTGACGCTCTCACCGAGCGCGGGGAGGGTGACGTCGGTGCCGGAGGCGCCACCGGCGGGGGCGGCGGCCGGAGCCGCAGCCGGGGCAGGAGCCGGAGCGGCAGGCGCCTCGGCCACGGGGGCCGGAGCGGCGGGCGCGGCGACCGGCTCAGCGGCCGGGGCGGGGGCGGCAGCGGGGGCGCCGCTGCCGTCGTCGATCAGGGCCAGCTCGGCGCCGACCTCGACCGTCTCGTCCTCGGCGACCTTGATGGACGCCAGGACACCGGAGACGGGCGAGGGGATCTCGGTGTCGACCTTGTCGGTGGACACCTCCAGCAGCGGCTCGTCGGCCTCGACGCGCTCGCCCTCGGCCTTCAGCCAGCGGGTGACAGTGCCCTCGGTGACGCTCTCACCGAGCGCCGGAAGGGTTACGGAAACCGCCATGGTTTCGGTTGCTCCTTACGAAATTGCGGAAGTCTGTGTCGTCGTCCGTCGACCGAGGGTCAGTCGTGGGAGTGCAGCGGCTTGCCGGCCAGGGCCAGGTGGGCCTCGCCGAGCGCCTCGCTCTGCGTCGGGTGGGCGTGGATGAGCTGCGCGACCTCGGCCGGCAGCGCCTCCCAGTTGTAGATCAGCTGGGCTTCGCCGACCTGCTCGCCCATGCGGTCGCCGACCATGTGGACGCCGACCACGGCACCGTCCTTGACCTGGACGAGCTTGATCTCGCCCGAGGTGTTCAGGATCTTGCTCTTGCCGTTGCCCGCGAGGTTGTACTTCAGAGCGACGACCTTGTCCGCACCGTAGATCTCCTTGGCCTTGGCCTCGGTGATGCCCACGGAGGCGACCTCGGGGTGGCAGTACGTCACCCGGGGCACGCCGTCGTAGTCGATCGGGACGGCCTTCAGACCGGCCAGCCGCTCCGCCACCAGGATGCCCTCGGCGAAGCCGACGTGCGCGAGCTGGAGCGTCGGGACCAGGTCACCGACGGCGGAGATCGTCGGGACGTTCGTCCGCATGTACTCGTCGACCAGGACGTAGCTGCGGTCCATCGCGACGCCCTGCTCCTCGTAGCCGAGACCGGCGGAGACGGGCCCGCGGCCCACGGCCACCAGCAGCAGCTCGGCCTCGAACTCCTTGCCGTCGGCGAGGGTCACCTTGACGCCGTCGGCGGTGTACTCGGCCTTGGAGAAGAACGTGCCCAGGTTGAACTTGATGCCGCGCTTGCGGAACGCGCGCTCAAGAAGCTTGGAGGAGTTCTCGTCCTCGAGGGGGGCGAGGTGCTTGAGCCCCTCGATGATCGTGATGTCGGTGCCGAAGGACTTCCAGGCGGAGGCGAACTCGACGCCGATGACACCGCCACCGAGGACGATCGCGGACTTCGGCACCCGGTCCAGGACGAGGGCGTGGTCCGAGGAGATGATCCGGTTGCCGTCGATCTCCAGGCCCGGCAGCGACTTCGGCACGGAGCCGGTCGCCAGCAGGACGTGGCGGCCCTGGATCCGCTGCCCGTTGACATCGACCGAGGTGGGGGAGGAGAGCCGCCCCTCACCCTCGATGTACGTCACCTTCCGGGAGGCGACGAGTCCCTGGAGGCCCTTGTACAGACCGGCGATCACGCCGTCCTTGTACTTGTGGACCCCGGCGATGTCGATGCCCTCGAAGGTGGCCTTCACACCGAACTGCTCGCTCTCGCGGGCCTGGTCGGCGATCTCGCCCGCGTGGAGCAGGGCCTTGGTGGGGATGCATCCCCGGTGCAGGCAGGTACCGCCGACCTTGTCCTTCTCGATCAGGGCGACGTCAAGCCCCAGCTGGGCCCCGCGCAGCGCCGCGGCGTACCCGCCACTGCCACCGCCGAGGATCACTAGGTCGAAAACGGTGCTGGCGTCGTTCGCCACGTCACGTCCTCCATGCATGTGCGCCGTACGCCGGTCGTCAGTGACCGGGCGGCGGCTGGTGTCCGGCCGTCTTTCTTCGGCCCTGTGGTGGGGGCCCTATCCTGCCGAGCCCCATCTTCGCACTTGTCGGACGCATACGAGACGCCGGGCCTGTGTGACGGACACCCCACGCACTTTTCATCAAGGGGGGAGGTGACCCACCCAAGGGGCGCGGGGAACTGCGCGATCAACCACACGCGACCCGCACCCGCCGATCAACACCGGGAAACCGAGCTACTGGGCGCAACGGGACCTCGGACTACCCGCCCACGAGGTCCCGTCACAAAAACGCCCCTCAGCCCAGATCGCCGACAGCAGTCAGCTCAGCCAGCCGCACCAACGTACGCACCGCAGTACCGGTACCGCCCTTGGGGGTGTACCCAAAGGGACCCCCCTCATTGAACGCGGGCCCCGCGATGTCGAGGTGCGCCCAAGTGATCCCCTCACCCACGAACTCCCGCAGGAACAACCCCGCGACCAGCCCACCCCCGTACCGCTCACCCATGTTCGCGATATCGGCGGTAGGAGACTCCATCCCCTTCTTCAGGTGGTCCGGCAGCGGCATCGGCCACGCCGCCTCCCCCACCTCCTCCGCCGCCTCGTGCACCGCGGAGCGAAACGCGTCGTCGTTCGCCATGATCCCGTACGTCCGGTTCCCCAGCGCCAGCATCATCGCGCCGGTCAGCGTCGCCACGTCGACGATCGCGTCCGGCTTCTCCGCCGAGGCGGCCCACAGCGCGTCGGCGAGGACGAGGCGGCCCTCGGCGTCGGTGTTGAGGACCTCCACCGTCTTGCCGCTGTACATGCGCAGCACGTCACCGGGACGGGTGGCGGAGCCGGACGGCATGTTCTCGGCGAGTGCCAGCCAGCCGGTGACGTTGACCTCCAGGCCGAGACGTGCGGCGGCGACCACGGCCGCGAAGACCGCCGCCGCCCCGCTCATGTCGCACTTCATCGTCTCGTTGTGCCCGGCGGGCTTGAGCGAGATGCCGCCCGAGTCGTAGGTGATGCCCTTGCCGACGTACGCGAGGTGCTTGCTCGCGGCCTCGTGCGTGTACGTCAGCTTCACCAGCCGGGGTCCGGCGGCGGAGCCGGCGCCGACGCCGAGGATGCCGCCGTAGCCGCCCTCCTCCAGCGCGTCCACGTCGAGTACCTCCACCCCGATGCCGTGCTCCTCGGCCGCCGCCTTCGCGACGGCGGCGAAGGCCTCCGGGTCGAGGTCGTTCGGCGGGGTGTTGATCAGGTCGCGGGCGCGGTTCAGCTCCTCGGACACTGCGGTGGCGCGGGCGACGGCCGCCTTGTACGCGGCGTCGCGCGGCTTGCCGCCGAGCAGCGCGACCTCGGCGAGCGGCGCCTTGCCGTTCTTGGCGTCCTTGCCGTTCCTGCCGATCTCCTTGTACGCGTCGAAGGCGTACGCACCGAGCAGCGCGCCCTCGCCGATCGCACCGGCGTCCGCCGCGTCCTCGATGGGCAGGGCGAAGGCGGCCTTCTTGGCGCCGGCGAGGGTGCGGGCGGCCACACCGGCGGCCCGGCGCAGCGACTCGGCGCCGAAGGTCTCGTCCTTCTCGGGCAGCGCGCCGAGGCCGACGGCCACGACGACGGGTGCCTTGAAGCCGGCCGGAGCGGGCAGCTTGGTCACCTCGCCCTCGGCACCGGAGGCGCCGAGGGTTCCCAGGACGTCGGCGAGCTTGCCGTCGTACGCCTGGTCCACGGCCTCGGCGCCCGGTGCGACGACCGGTCCCTTGGTGCCCTTGGCGACACCGACGACGATCGCGTCGGCCCGGAGGCCGGGCACCGCGGCGGTGCTGAGAGTGAGAGCAGTCACGGTGGTGAATTCTCGCTTCCGTCTGAAAAGTTTCTGTGGCCGAGTGGAATGGGTCGACCGGGCCCCATGAGCGACCCTAGATCCGGCCCTGGGGAGCGGTCAGTACCAGGGTCGGTACACCCGGCACGAGCCTACGCTCGGTGGCTGGTTTCGCTTCTGTGGAGCGGATCGGCTACTTCGGGCTGAAGGTGAGTACCGGAGTGAACTCGGTTCCGGCGTTGAACTGCACCCGCTGCGTGCCTGTCGGTGAGCCGAGCCGGCTCAGCGGCAGTGTCCAGGTGTAGGTGGAGCGGCTGACCGTCTCCGTGGGACGGGCTGTGATCTCGCTCCACTTCCAGCTGGTCGACCGGCTCCGGTAGAGGACGCCGTTCTCGATCATGTAGTCGGCGCCGAGGGCAGAGGGCGACGGGGAGGGGAGCCGGTAACCGGTCGAGGTGTTGCCGTCGGTGTCGAAGAAGGCGTGCAGGAAGCGCTCCGAGGTGTGGAAGGTCACCTGGAGACGGACGTTTCCGGCGGATGCGCAGGCGAAGTAGCCGGTCATGGCGCCGGAACCCGCGGTGGGGGTGCAGGAGGTGTCGGCGTCGCTGCTGACCGACCCGTTCGCGGCACCGCCGCCGTCGCCGGCGGCCACGGTGGCGGACGGCTCGTCCTGAACGGGCGCGCCGGCACCGCTGTCCTTGGTGGGTTCCGAGGCCGGTGACTTCGGCGACGCGCTGGTGCGGTTCGCCGACGGCGAGGCGGACAGCGAGACGGACGGCGAGGCCGAGCCGGGCCTGCTCGGCTCGCTCGCGGACGGCCCGCCGCCCTGGGTGGTGCCCGGTACGGCACTCGGCGCCGACGCCGACGCCTGCCCGTCGTCGTCACCGGCGCCGACCACGATGATGGCACCGCCGATCAGCGCGGCCCCGACCGCGACGGCACCGGCCAGCAGGGCGACCCGGGGCAACCGCCGCCCGGCCGGAGGCGGCGTGACGGTGGGCTTCACGGTCCTCGCGGGTTGCGCCGACGTCTCTGGCTCGGCGGGTGTTCCCGGATTCGCCGCGAGCTCCTCCACCACGAACGCGGCCGCCGCCGCGGACATCGGCGGTGTCGGGGCCTCGGGTTCCGGGCGGGGCTCGGAATCGTCCTCGGATTCGGAGTCCGGCCTGGCGACGGCAGCGGAGGCCGCGGCGATCGCCGATGGCCCCTTCGACCGGCGTGGCAGCGGAGCCTGCACTGTGTCTCGGTGTCCTTCCACGAGGGTCGCGTCGAACGCGTCCGGCGGCGCTGAGGCGCAGATCGTACCGAGGTTCGATATGAATCCGGGCCACGTTCCGCTGGCGTGCCGCGGCCAAGTGGTCTGCGGAGAGCCCGAGTTGGGCTCCGCGTCCGAGGAGGCGCCTGTCCGCACTACCCCAGCGAGAGCACGACCAGTGCCGCCGTCGCCGCCGTCTCCGCGAGGGCGCCGAAGACGTCGCCGGTGACCCCGCCGAGGCGGCGTGTGCAGTGCTGCAGGAGGCGTTCGGCGGCGGCGCAGGCGGCGAGGACCGCGAGGGCGGTGAGCACGGCGTCGTACGCCCCGAAGAGCGCGCCGTAGCCGGCCGCCACGGCCGTGACCAGGGCCGTCACCAGCAGCGCCGAGCGCACGGGCACCGTTCCCGCGACCGCCGCCCCCAGCCCGTCCGGCCGCGCGGCCGGTACGCCGGTGCGGGCGGCCAGGGTGAGGGCGAGGCGGGCGGCGGTCGCCGAGACGACGGCGGCGAGCGCACCGCGGGCCCAGGAGTCGCCGTACAGCTGGGCGAGGACGGCCACCTGGGCCAGCAGCACGAACAGGAGGGCGATCACTCCGAACGGGCCGATGTCCGACTGCTTCATGATGCGCAGCGCGTCATCGGCGGGCTTGCCGCTGCCCAGCCCGTCGGCGGTGTCGGCGAGACCGTCGAGATGCAGGCCCCGGGTGAGCACGGCGGGCACGGCGGCCGTGGCGACGGCGGCGAGCAGCGCACCCGCGCCCAGGAAGAGCAGCAGCAGACCGGTCAGGGCGGCACACGCACCGACGGCCAGACCGGCCACCGGCGCGCACAGCATGCCGCCGCGCGCCGCGTCCCGGTCCCAGCGGGTCACCTTCACCGGCAGCACGGTCAGCGTGCCGAAGGCGAACCGGAGCCCGTCCAGGGGATCGGAGGGCGGGGACGCGGAAGGGGGCTCGGAGGGCTTGGGCGGTTCCGTGGGCGGCGGAGGCGTGGACACCGGCGCAGAGTACCCGCGACGGTGCGACCTGCCCAGGGCGCCGGTGGGGTAAGCGGTCGATAACGGCGTATAAGCGGATAAAGTGCGCGCATGGGTCATTGGCTGGAGCGGAACATCGTCGAGCCGGGCAAGCTGCCGCTGCTCCTGGCGCTCGCCGCCTTCGTCCTGACGTTCCTGATCACCCGGGTCGTCACCCGGATGATCCGCGCGGGCAAGGGCCCGTTCGGCAACGTCAAGGCGGGCGGGATGCACATCCATCACGTCGTGCCCGGGGTCGTCCTGACCGTCGTGGGCGGATTCGGGGCCGTGGCCAGCGGACAGCGCGGATTCGGCGCGGGACTGTGCGCGGTGCTGTTCGGGATGGGCGCGGGCCTGGTGCTGGACGAGTTCGCGCTGATCCTGCACCTCGACGACGTCTACTGGACCGAGGCCGGCCGGCAGAGCGTCGAGGTGGTGGTGCTTACGGCGGCCCTGGTCGGCCTGGTCCTCCTGGGCTTCCTGCCGTTCGGCGTGAACGACCTCAGTGACGAGCAGGTCCAGAACCGGGGCGGCGCCATGGTCAGCGTCGGCATCAACTTCCTCTTCTCCCTCCTCGCCCTGAGCAAGGGCAAGCCCCGCACGGCGATCTTCGGCGTGATCGTCCCCTTCGTCGCGATCATCGGCGCGATCCGGCTGGCCCGCCCCGGCTCGCCCTGGGCGAAGCGCTTCTACGTCCGCCGCCCGCGCTCCCGTTCCCGCTCCACCCTGCGCGCCTACCGCCACGACCGCCGCTGGGCCGGCCCCCGCCGCCGCCTTCAGGACCTGATCGGCGGCAAGCCCGACCCCGAACCCTCCCGGGCTCCCGTCGTACGTCCGTGACGCAGCGCCGAGACCCCGCACAGGACGAGTACGGCCACGATGGCCGCCAGATGCTCCTTGCCCGCGAGGTTGTCCTTGAGGATCACCTCCACCACCATCGCGACGATCACCGCGGCGGCGGTCACGTACGCGCGGTAGCGCCAGCCCAGGAACACGGCGAGGCTCACGCGCGCGTAGAGCGTGCCGGCGAGGATGGCGACGTACGCGATGACAAGGGTGCGCCACCAGCCGAGGCAGATCTCCGCGATGCCGAAGACGACCAGGATCTGCGCCGGCGCACCCCACACCGGCAGGTCGAGCGCGGGCACGAAGAGGGAGAGCGGGGTGCGGAGCGACAGAGCAGCAGGAACAGCGGGCCGAGCACGATGTTCAGGATCCAGACGGCCCGTTTGCGGCGCCGCATGGTGATCGCGAGGAACGTCGTGAAGACCCCGGAGGCGAAGCCGGCGGCCAGCAGATACGGCGTGTAGAAGTTCTCCTCGTTGTGCCGCCGTACGTCGTTCCCGAAGGAGACCCACACCGCGCTGAGGAGATTGACGAAGGTGACGATCCGCAGATACCGGACGGCGAAGGCGGCGGCTCGCCGTGAGGCGGTGGTACTGGGGCGTCGCTGAACGTTCGGCGTGAGCGGGGCATCTCCCATGGAGGGTGATCATATGGGGCATTTTGTGCTGCATGCCCTATATATCCAACCGGTTAGAGGTCCTATATGTCCAACCGGTTAGAGGCCCTCTGCCCCGGAGGTCTCCTCCGCGACCTCGGGAGTCGCCTCCTCGGTCTTGGGTGCCTCGGGCACCTCGGGCAGTTCCGCCGCCAGGGCCGCCGCGGCCTGGACCAGCGGCAGGGCCAGCAGTGCGCCGGTCCCCTCGCCCACGGTCACGCCGTGGTCGAGCAGTGGCTCCAGTGCCATCCGGTCCAGGGCCTTCGCCTGGGCCGGCTCCCCGCTGTTGTGCCCGGCGAGCCACCAGTCAGGGGCCCGGAAGGCGATCCGCTGCCCGACCAGCGCACAGGCGGCCGATACGACACCGTCCAGAATCACCGGCATCTTGCGCACCGCGCTCTGCAGCAGGAACCCGGTCATCGCGGCGAGGTCGGCGCCGCCCACCGTCGCCAGGAGCTGCAACTGGTCCCCGAGCACCGGCCGGGCCCGCCGCAGCGAGTCGCGGATCGCGGCGCACTTGCGCATCCACGCCAGGTCGTCGATCGGCAGCCCGCCCCGCCCGGTGACGACGGAGGCGTCGGTCCCGCACAGAGCGGCGACCAGCACCGACGCCGGGGTGGTCCCGCCGACGCTCACATCGCCGAGCACCACCAGATCCGTACCCGAGTCGGCCTCCTCGTCGGCCACGGCGACCCCCGCGAGGAAGGCGGCCTCCGCCTCCTCCAGGGTCAGCGCGTCCTCGACGTCGATCCGCCCGCTGCCGCGCCGCGCCCGGTGCCCGGCGACCCCGTCGGGCAGCGCGTCCGGCTCGCAGTCCAGCGCCATGTCGACGACCCGTACGGGCACCCCGAGCCGGCGCGCGAGCACGGCGACCGGGCTGGAGCCGTCGAGCACGGCCCGCACGGACTGGTCGGCGCTGCCGGCGGGGCGCGCCGACACCCCCAGTCCGGCGATCCCGTGATCCCCCGCGAACAGCACGACCCGCGGCCGTTCGACCGGCTTCACCGGTACGGAGGACTGCGCCGCCGCCAGCCACTCACCCAGGTCGTCGAGGCGCCCGAGCGACCCGGGCGGCACGATCTGGCGCTCCCTGCGCGCCTCCGCGTCGCGGCGCACACCGCCGTCGGGACGCTCGATCAGATCGGTGAAGTCGTCGAGATTAAGCGAGCTCATTCGCCGAACAGTACCGGCAGCGATCGAACAGGGCGCCGCCACGTGGAAGCCATGTCATTGCACCCGGGATCACGATCCCCTACGTAACGTTTTGCTACGCAATGTCGGAGCACCGCAGTCGGCAGGAGCCGCCCATGCCCCCCGCCCCACAGGAGACCGGGACGATCGACGGGTTCCACGAGCCGCGCCGGGAGGACTGCCCGTGGTGCGGCTCGAAGCGGCTGCGCACCCGCCTGCGCGCACCGGACCTCAGGCAGCGGGGGCGGCGGGGGCGGAGTGGGCCGGGGACGTCCGTCGTCGACGAGTGCGGAGACTGCGCGCACGCCTTCCAGAACCCGCGCCTCACCGCGGAGGGCCTGGCCTTCTACCACCGGGACCTGCCCGAGGCCCGGCACCCGGTCGCGCCCCGCCGGCACCGGGCGGCGGCCCGCGCGATGCTGCGCTTCCCGGAGCCGGAGAGCTGGTTGGACGTGGGGACGGGGGAGGGGGCGTTCCCTGCGGCGGCGAGGCGCTACTTCCCGTACACGGCGTTCGACGGCGTGGACACCACACGCCGGGTCCAGAAGGCCCGCGCCTCGGGCCACATCGAGGAGGCGTACAGAGGCCGCCTGACGGACGAGAGGATCGTCAACGGCCTGCACGCCCGCTACGACGTCGTCAGCATGTTCCATCACCTGGAACACACCCCGGATCCCCGCGAGGAGCTCCGCGCGGCTCTGCGGGTCCTGCGGCCCGGCGGCCACCTCCTGATCGAGGTCCCGGATCCGCACGGTGCGTTCGGCACGCTGCTGGGCAGGTGGTGGCCCTGGTACGCCCAGCCCCGCCACCTCCACCTGATGCCGCCGGCGAACCTGGTGACGGAACTGGAGTCCCACCACTGCACGATCATCACAACGACCCGCCGCGAGCCACAGGCTCTGCTGCGCAGGGCGCGCTTGGCGAACACGTACCGGATCATCGCGAGGAGGAGCGGGGCGGTGTCTTAGCCGCGGGCGCGGTGGGGGCTGGTCGCGCAGTTCCCCGCGCCCCTGGGGAGGCGCGCCAGCTCGCCCGGCTGCGGGCCGGTGGGGGGTGCTCGCGCAGTTCCCCGCGCCCCTGAAAGACCCGTCCGTCCGGATCCGTTCGGCTGCGGGGCGGTGGGGGTTGAGCGCGCAGTTCCCCGCGCCCCTGGAGGGGCGCCCCTGCTGGGCGGGGTTCGCAGGTGACGGGCCGCGCGGTCAGCTCGCGCGGCGGCTCCCGCTCAGCCCACCCAGCTGCGGGCATGCGTGCCGCTAGGGGCGGCTCCCGTCCCACCGAGAGCGGCACCCCGTAAGCGCCGGGCTGCGCGACCCACCCCCGCCTCAGCCGCACCCGGTCTCAGCCCCGGAGCACAGCCGCCACCCCGCCTCAGCCACACCCGGTCTCAGCCCCGGAGTACGACCGCCTGCCCCGCCACCACCAACAGCACATGTTCACACTCGGCGCCGAACGCCGTGTTC